>NZ_CP150683.1:0-46861 GCF_039237145.1 Staphylococcus parequorum | reverse complement strand
AGGGCTCTATTTTTTAATCACAAATGGTTCATATCAAAACATTCTTCTAACCAAACAGGGTATTATCTTTGGAATTCTTACAATGTTAGGTTTTACATTTTATACTATACAACCGGTTTCTTTAATCAAAAAATGGGGCGTCATTCTTGTGGTTGGATGGGGAATGTTAATCGCAGGTGTACTTTCCTTTTTACTAAATTTAAATTTTAGTATTCAAAGTTTTATTGAAGACTTAACAATCACAACAACTATTATGTTATTGGGTGTGATTATAAGTGGAACTCTTTCATTTCTTCTTTATATCGGAAGTTTAAAGTATTTATCCCCATCTGAAACAAGCATTTTATCCAGTATAGAACCTCTCGTTGCCATTATCATTTCAATTACTTGGTTGAATGAATCCTTTGGATACTATCAACTAGTAGGCGGACTATTTATTATTATAGCTGTCGTTGCTTTAACTACACCGAAAAAAAGTAAATATGAAAATTAAACAAATTTTTCAAAAATTTTAAGCTATAAAGTAGTATAAAAAAGACACTTCTTTAAAAGAAGTGTCTTAATCATTTCAAAACATGCTCGTTAACGAACGTTTTATATTCCTGGTTAAATTATTAGTTAGATATAAACGATGGTTATTTAGACAATATTTAATCTAACGTCTGATAGGCATGGATTATATAATTATATTTCTTAACTTTATAAAAATAATAATTGACATAACTATTCGTATTTTGGATGAGTTACTTTTAATAATTCAATAATATCCTCTGCAGGTATTCCCATATTATAAAAAATGTACGCTTTATGTAACTGAAGAACATAGTTCATTTGATAACATTTGTATTTTCTTTATGGATTATTATCTCGTAAAGGAAATAAACAAAGAATAAAAATATTTCTACATTGTCTTTTAATTAAACTTTTCAAATTTAATTTTTGTCTCAATATCGATTTTGAATAGGTCGTTATCAGAACCTAAATGAACATCTTCTGTTATATGATTTTTATGTATTAATTTATTCACTTAATTTATAGTTATAAAGAGATGAATTAAAAAGACTCCTTTTAAATAAGGAGTCTTTTAACTGATATAAAATAACAGTTATCTAAATCAAAAAAATCGGTTTTCAATCACTACTTAAATTTCGATTTCTACCATGGTTTAAGTAGAATATTATAACCTAATTTATTCGTTTCTTAAAATTGCAATATCAATATGTCGTATCACATTTTATTTATTAATATAGCCCTTTTAACTCGTTACTTGTATCAATAAATATATTTTTAACTTGTTGATAATTACTTAAGGCTTCTTTATATGTTTCTCGGCCAATACCTGATTTTTTATAACCACCAAACGGCGCGCCTTCTGGTACTTGGTTATATGTGTTAATCCAAATGCGACCTGTTTTTACAGCTTTCGCAATATTCAACGCACGTGTAATATCTTGAGAGAATACGCCTCCTGCTAAACCATACTCAGAATCATTAGCAATTTTAATTGCTTCTTCGTCATCTTTTACTTTTATAATTGTTAAAACAGGACCAAAAATTTCTTCTTGCGCTAATTTATCAGCATTATCTTTAACAGCGATTAATGTTGGTTCTAGAAAGTAACCACTTTCTAAACCATCGTTAGTAATACGTTTACCTCCTGTGAGAATTTCAGCATTAGATTGTTCTGCATAAGTAATATAAGATTGGATTTTTTCCATCTGTTCTTGGCTTGTTTGACTACCCATTTGTGTGTTTTCATCCAATGGATCGCCTACTTTAATATTTGAAAAGGCTTCTTTTAGACGTGAAATTAACTTACTCTAGTAGTACTTTTTTAAAAATGTCTTTTCAAAATTCATGAGCTGATACATAAATTTTTCAAAATCTTCTCTAACAAAACAACTTAACAAAAGTAACTTTATTTCTTTTGTTAAGTTTATTTTCATTTCTTTTAATAAGCGTTCTCCATTATGCGTCAAACTCACTAATTTAGTACGTTTATCATTCGAATAAACTCGTTGCACATAACCTTTGCTTTCTAACTTCTTAACACGTTTTGATGCAGCTGTCTTATAAGTACGTTGCTTATTTGCTAAGTAGTTAATCGATACTTTTTCATTATGCTGAATAAAATACATTGTTTCTATTTGTTCATAAGATAAGTAACGACCTGGTTCCAATTCTTTAACCATGTTAGTAATTGCTTTATTAATATTCGCTGTAGCATCATAGAATTGGTTAATTATTATTTCTAAGTTTCCCTCTTTATGCTCCATATTAACCTTCCTTACTAAACTATCGTTTTTCAACCATCATTTATTTTTTAAAAATTAAATATTACTTATTATAAGCATAATAACTTTATTCCATTACATCACTTTCTTCAGCTTTTTCAGTTGCTTTTCTCATCAGTGGATCAGTAATTGGTTTAAAGATAACACCAATTAATAAAAATCCTATACCAAATAATGAAAGTATCACTAATTTTTTAGTTAAAATTTCAGGTACAGGTCCTCCAACTGCTTCTCTTAAAGCATCTATTGAATAAGAGAAAGGTAAATAAGGGTGAATGACTTGGAAGAACTCTGGTGTAACTTGGATAGGGAAGGTTCCTCCACCACCTGCTATTTGTAGTACAAGGAAGATGATTGCAATTGCTTTCCCTGGATTTCCTAACAATGACACTAAAGTATATACAATTGAAATAAATACAAGTGATGAGAATACTGATATAGCAATAAACCATACAACAGATTCAACTTGCGCTTTCAGTATCACTATATCTCCAATTGATACGATGAGTGCTTGGATAATACCCAACGTGTAGAACAACCCACTCTTTCCTAGATAAATTTCTCTTGTCGTTAGATGTGGCTCTAATGATTTATGTTTATTATCTGTCGTTAATAAACTTACCAGTAATAAAGCTCCTACCCATATTGCTAATGCTGTGTAAAATGGTGTGCTTGCTGAACCGTAGTCTTTCACAGGAAATATGTCTTTTTGATCTATATTAATTGGATTTGCGATTACATTAGCTTGTTTTTTCAAATCATTTTTCAATAGGTCTACCATTTTATCCACTGCATCGTCGTCTTCAATCTCATCAAATAGTTTGTTCGCTTTAGCCAAATCTTTTTCAACATCTGGTAATTGATTACGTGCAAAATCTGCCAAATTGTGCAAGCTTTCTTTTGCACGTGGTTGATTTGTATCTAAAATATCTACCAAATTATCATAGCGATTAAACAGTGTAGGTATTGTATTGTTCACAGTTGCTGTTGTATCAGATAATTGTTGTTCTAAACCTGGCAAGTCATTTTCAATAAATGATGCTGCGTTAGAAACACTTTGTTTAAATTGTGGATAATAATTTTGAGCAATAGACATTGCATCCATATATCTTTGTTCAATGACTGGTAGTGCACTTTGAATCGTCTCAATTCTATCCTTACCAGTAGTTAAAATACTTTCTCCTGAATTTATAACTTGATCAATTGTGTTTAATTTCGATTGAACAGTTGATAGTTTTATATCGCCGTCATCTAATAATGACATCACATCATTAGATACATCTAATAATTTTTGGTTTAGTTCTGACTTAATATAGTTTCTTAAATCATCTAAGCTACTATTCACGCGTGGAATTTCTTTAAGTAATTCTACTGCTTCTTCTTTACCAGAACTTCCATTCGAAAGTGCTTCACTAAGTTGATTTTGTGTCTTAATTAAATTATTAATTCTATTATTTGCTGATTCTAATTCCTTAATCTCATC
Organism: Staphylococcus parequorum; assembly: GCF_039237145.1. NCBI lineage: Bacteria > Bacillati > Bacillota > Bacilli > Caryophanales > Staphylococcaceae > Staphylococcus > Staphylococcus parequorum. The sequence continues at coordinate 43,084 of NZ_CP150683.1, read as the reverse complement.
AGAAAGATCTACATTTTCTCTATCTTCAAGCTCTGATAATATATCTATAAATTTTTGATTGGACTTACTTGTTACTTCAAGTCTAGATTTAATATTATCTAAAGTTTCTTTGAAATCTTTTGGCTTATCTGTAGATATAATACCGTAAGTGACATTTTTTAGCGCATTAATATCTTCTTGACTACTTTCCGCTTGTTTGTCGGTATAATTGGATAAAGATAATAATGATTTTGATAGTGAAGATTCCATTGCGCTTACATCTTCACTACTTATTGCTGTTCCATTTTGATTATTTCCAGCATTGTCGCTATTACCATTACTTATTTGCGAAGTTTTAATATTTGAATAACTATCTGACCCTTTAGAACTTTGCTGCTCAGTTTCAACATTTTCTTGTAATCGATTATTAGCATTTTGATTTGCTTCCTGTGCATTATCAACGACTTTTTGATAGCCTTCGACACGCTGTTGCACTGCAGGTAAATATCCTTGCGCTTCATTCAGGCTTTGTAGCCCTGCGTCAACCCCTGCGCTTGCAAGGTCTACACCACGATTAATTTTTGGAAAAGCTTCTGGTACATCATTAGATGCAACATTCAAGGCATTTTCAATATTTGGCATGTAGTCATTTAATGCCAATATCAATTTAGCTCGCTCATTTAATGTCGGAATGGCCGCATTAACTTGGTTTAATTTATCTGCAGCATCTATAACTTCACCTTTATGATTTCCTAACGCTCTAAATTCATCAGCATAATTGTCAATTTCATCCTGATTTTCATCTAAATATATTATTTTATCAGCAAAATCATTAATTTTGGGTATAGAATCATTAGCTTTAGATACTGCATCTTCAATTTTATTTATGGTTGGAATTTCTTCCTCAAGTTTCACGCCAAGTCGATTTGCTTCATCTAATAATGCTTTTGTTACTGTCTCATTAAATTGTTCATTTGCTTTTTGAACAATGGCACTCGTCCCTGCATTTGTCATTTTAGGCGCAATCGCATTAAGTTTTTGATTCACTTTGTATTCTACGTCTGCTTGCTGTGGGTTTTTTCGAAGTGTGCCGGTAATTTGGTGTGTAAACTTCTCTGGTATGTAAATGGCCGCGTAATAATCGCCCATCTTCAAATCATGATCGGCTTTTTTTCGACTTACAAATTGCCAATCAAAGTTATCATCTTTCTTTAGTTTATTGGTAATTTTATTGCCCACGTTCACATTTTTATCTTTAACTGTATCTCCCTTATCCTCATTTACAACAGCCACTTTAATATTTTTAGTATTACCGTATGGATCCCATGTCGCTTCTAAGTTAAACCAAGCATAAAAAGAAGGAAGAAGTGCTAAACCTCCTAAAATCACTAAAACAGCAGGCGTCTTAGCAATCTTTTTCAAATCCATTATAAATAATTTTATTGCGTTCTTCATTTATACACCTCTAAAACTGTATCTATTGATTTTTCTTACATAAATTTAAAATTACTATTTGTTAATTTCATATAAGTTGATATACTGAATGCATTAACGAAGTCTATCCATTTTTAGTTGATACGTATCAACCAAATCTAAGTCTGTTTATAGTGTACCAAGACAAACCATAGTTTGTACATAGCAAAGTAATATATTTTAGAAAAGAGGTATTTTCATGAAGCAACAAAAATTATTAGTCTGTTTGCTTTCAACTTCTTTACTTATTCCATCATTTTCTATCAACGATGTTAGTGCCGAATCTTTAGAAAAAAGTGCCACAACTTCTGAATCAAATGACGTGTATAAGGAAAAAGATGAGGAGCAAGCTAAGCAATCACATTCATCAAAAAATGGAAATGATGAAAAGAATAAATCTAGTGATGAAAAGGAAAATAGTGAACGCAAGAGTAAGTTAAATAGTACAAAAGATGAAAGGACTACAGAAGATATTAATAATAAAAGACATAAAACTTCTGATAATGAATCATCCAACGAAAAAATACTGAGTTCATTTGAAAATTCATTTAATGATTCATCGTCTTATGATAGTTTGAATGTTTTCAAGCCAGAACCTTTTAAGAGTGACAATGATGGGCTATCTGAATTACTAAATCAACTGTTCTCTAATAATAAAACGAAACAAACTTCTACTATAGAGAATAACGATGTACAAAACGAGGAGAATGACAGTCAAAATGATGATACATCTATAGATCAAATAAATCCAAATACGACATATTCGGATGATAGTGACGAATCAAATACTAACAATTTAGAAAAAAATAGTGATAAGGGTTCAGATAAGGGTTCACTACAAGATGACATTGATGATGTACAGTCATCTGAGAAGTCAGAGAACGATGATATAGATAATAAGACTGAATCAAACAAACTTCCAGTTGATAAAAATCAAAAAAAAGATGATGGTGAGTCAAAACAATCCTCCCAACAAGATCGATCTTATGAAGAAGCAAATAATGATGCTGATGATCTAGACAACAAAGATAATGACACACCTGCTACTGAAAACGATAATGCCAACAGCGATAACGAAAATGCTGATAAATCAGATACAAAATCTGACGATAAAGTATTAGATGCAATTTTAGACGAGTATAGTGAAGATGCTAAAAATAATAAAAAACAATATGATGCTCAAAAAGATGATTTATCAAATGGAAATAGTAAAAGTAGGGAAAATAATTCTGAGAAACAGGCGTCGAATACAAATGCTAACCCTCAATTACCTTCTGAATCACAATTAGCTAAAAAAGAAAAGCCAGCTCAATCATTTGAAAACGACATAAACCAATCAAACATCAGATCTACTGCAACTTTCCAACAATTGCCAAATTTATCGGATGATAATAACAATTCTAACGATATAACAATTACTGAAAGTAAAAATACACGAGATTTTATTAAAACAGTTGCACAAGACGCTCACGACATAGGTCAAGATGAAGATATTTATGCATCTGTTATGATTGCCCAAGCCATATTAGAATCTGACTCAGGCACTAGTGATCTTGCTAGTTCACCACATTTCAATTTATTTGGAATAAAAGGAGCTTATGAAGGTCAGTCGGCTACATTTAATACACTCGAAGATAATGGCAACCATACGTTCCAAATTTCAGCAAACTTCCGCAGCTATCCAAGCAAAAAAGAATCATTGGAAGATTATGCCAATTTAATCAAACATGGCATCGATGGTAACCAGGACATTTATAAACCAACATGGAAAAGTGAAGCTTATAGTTACCGTTCAGCAACAATGCATTTGGCTACCACATACGCGACTGATTCACAATACGCCGACAAATTAAATAGTATTATCAACCACTATGACTTAACACAGTTTGATAATAAAAAAATGCCTGATTTAGATAACTACAAAGCGAACAACGATGATTATGATTCAGCTTTCAAACCATTTTCAGAAACAACAAATGACTCTCCTTATCCTCATGGGCAATGTACATGGTATGTTTATAATCGCATGGCACAGTTCGACAAATATGTGAGTGGTGATTTAGGCGACGCACGAAACTGGAATAATCGAGCAGAAAGAAAAGATTATGCTGTTTCTTCAACACCAAAAGCTCACACTGCCGTTGTATTTGAGGCAGGTCAACAAGGGGCAGACCAGATCTACGGTCATGTAGCTTTTGTAGAAAAAGTTAACGATGATGGTTCTATCGTTATATCAGAATCAAACATTAAAGGACTTGGTATCGTTTCTTATAGAACAATTGATGCAGATGCTGCAACTGAATTGAGTTACATTACAGGTAATAACTAGTAAATTTAAATATTCCCTTTATTTTATTTATTAAAGTGTTTAATTTAGCTTTTAATCATTCAAAATACAAATGCTCCATTCAAAGTTCCACTTACTAGTGTTCACTTTGAATGGAGCATTTTAAATATACTATATGAATTAACTCGTACTAAAATACGTTATAATTTAATATTTACAATTTTTCGATTTATTTCGTTTGGTGAACCATATTAATCCACCACCTATAATGAAAAGTAGAATCCCTAATGGAATTGTTGATTTTTTTACTACTGTTCCTGTATCAGGTAAAGAAAAATCACCATTATTGTCAAATAAACCACTTAAAAAGCTACCCGAGGAATCACCTAGAGATAAAGCACGACCAGGCGAAGGATTAGATATATCCTTAATTCCATCTAATATACTGTTTCTATTGAATAAATCGTCAAATAGACTTGGTGTACCAAGTAATTTTGAATTTCCACTTAATTTTCGCATCTGTTCACCTCTGTCTAACAAACTCCCATCAAATTTATTTGATAAACTTGGCGTATATTTTAATGGTTCAAACAAACCATGCATATCATCTTTAAATTTACTTATATCTTTATCAGCCTTTAATAAATCATTCAACTCATTATTAATTCCCGATTTCATTAGATTTAATAAGCTATGCTTAGAATCTTCTTTTTTGGCAATAACGTCAGCAAGCACTTTAGCTTTAGCATCATTTAATTTCGTAGCTAGCATTGTTTCTAAAGCTTTACGTTTATCATGAGATTGGTCCAATATATTTTCTAAAATATCATCGCTTGTAACATTGTCACCAAAATGATGTTTGATTAAAGCTACAATTTGTTCGTTACTCGGATTTTTACGCATTATTTCACCAACGATTTTTGATGTATCTATATGATCAAATTTAGTTAATAGTATCGTTTTAATAAGTTCTTGCTTATCAGATGTTTTATCAAACATAGATTTTAAAATATCATCACTCGTAGTAGTAGATAAGTTATCTAACTCACTAACAACTTGATTCGCGATTTGTTGATCTGTTTTACCTTTTGTATCTATACGTTCTAAAATAGATTGTGCACTCTTTTCATCAAAAGTACCACTAACAATATCTTTTACAGCTTGTTCTTTATTATTTACAGATTGTAAATGATTTAATACAACGTCATTTTGTTTCTTTAGACTTTGTTGCGTTTTTTCTATTTCTTTTTTCAATTTTTCTTTGTTTTTAGCAGATATGGAGTCTCGTTCAGAAAGCTTTGAATCCAATATCTTTAAATTATTTTCTTTATTTTCGACATAATAATCTAAATTATCTTTTACTTTTGAATGGTTTGTCGTAACTTTATCAATGTCTTTTTTAATTTCATCTGGTTGTTGTATTTGATTGCTCTCAGTATTAGATGTATCTTTAAATGTTAAACCGTCTTGGTTATTTTCTTTAACATCACTTTTTTTATTTAGTTTACCCCTATCAACTAAATTGGAAAAATCATCACTATCATCAAACAAATGAGCTATATTTTTCTTTGTATCTCTTTGATTTAAATTAGCATCAAACGTATTATCTTGCAGACCTTCTTGATCGAACAATTCATTACTATCTTGTTCTTCAATATGGTTAGAATTTTCTTTAACAGAAGAAGTTATATTTTTTTGGTCATCTAACTCACTTTTTACACTTTTCTTGTCTTCAGATACTTCCTTTTTGTCATTTTCAATTAAATGACTCTGCACTTTATTCTGTTCAATGATTTTATTATCAACCTTTTTTGCTTTCTTCAATATTTCTTCAACTTCTTCTGTACTTTTAGCTTTTATAATTTCTTTAATAGAAGCATCTTTCTGACTATCTTTAATGTTTTTTAGCTTATCAATGTTCTCTTTACCTTCTTGAATGCGTTTTTCTAGCGTATTTTCACTATTCGAATGTGTCTCAATATTTAAATCAGCCTTATCTTTTGCTTCTACTGATGGCGTTGAAATCACACTATATCCCATTAAAGAAGTGCTAATAATAAGTGCCACACTAGAAAATTTAAAATGATGATTTAATCTGGTTTTATTATTTAAATTATTATACCTTAACTTTTTCATTAAATTCACCTTTCTTCTAATTATTCTTCCTCATTATATAGGTTATATAACTTTATTCAAATAGCAATATTGAAATACTATATCATTAAAAAATAAATATTATGTTCAAATTTATTGATAAATTAACTTAAATTTAAAATGAAAATGATTTTCACTATTGATTTATTAACATAATCCATGGTTTATCAGAAGTTCAATCTACATAAAGAGGCACGACAAGTTTATGACTTGTCGTGCCTCTTTAATTACAGTTAGTTACCAAATAAACGACTCCAAAACCCCTTTTTAGGTGGTTCCTCTTCCCTATCATCAGGTTCACTTTTGATTTCTTCAGATAGTTTATCATCTTTTGGTAATTCATCTTCTTTTATACTTTCACCTTTTTTCTCTTCAGGGATATCTTTATGTTCCACTTCAGTTTCTGATGGTTGATTTTCTTCTTGTTGTTGGTTGATATTTGGAGTTTCTTCAGTAAAAGTTACTTCTTGCGCATTAACGTTTTGTCTATCATTAGTCGCTGTATCAAAAGAATAGTTAAGATGTCTTTCTTCTTCTAATTGATTTTCTAGCTTTTGAATTTTTTTATTACTCTCCAAAGCTAAAATTTGTTGATTTTCTAAAAGTCTATTAAGTGTATTTATTTGCTCTTTATCTCTATTTGATTGTTCTTTATATATATCTAACTGGTTATATAAATGTTTTATTGTCTCATCTTTCACCAGATTATCATTATTAGGTCTAGCTTCTTCTTCTTCTTTTTTTTCATTTTCAAAATTATCATGTTTATTTTGATTTTTTCTTATTCGGTTTACCACTATAATTTCATCTTCGCTTGCTAAATAATTTACATTATCAACCTTTTGGAATTTTACATTTGCTTTTTTAGCATTATTATAAACAGTCATTTTTGTAACGTTTAACTCATCAGCAATTTCCTTCATACTCTTCATATAATGCCCTCCGTATAGTTATATATATAACATCCATATCATTATATAGTTATTATACTTGTTAATGCAACCCTATTCATATAAATATATAGGGTTATATATATAAATATACGTATATCTATATACCACAACTTATATAGGGTTATATACCTGCTATACTTATTGTATAGGCACTTATACAGCGTTATACGACTTATCCGTATAAGTTCATTATACGAAGTTTTAACCTTCTTTGAAAATGCATACATACAAATGTATATAAACAATTTAACAAAACTTTTAAAAGTGTTAATATAAGTATATATAAAAGAAACCCGACTACGGGAATAGTCAGGTTTCTTCGGTAATAAAACAAGTGGTTTGTCTGTTTATATAGTTGTTATATTCTTATTATATATATTAAGAATTATTAGTGCAAGTCGAATACATATAAACTTACTTATAGCTTATTTATTACCTCTTTTAAAATTCATATATGAAAGAGGTTTTTGTATGTCCAACTTTAATATTAAAGAAATCCAAAAAGAAAAATTTTACCAACTACCTAAAGTGTTTTTTACGAATCCTAAGTATACTAAATTGTCTAATGACGCAAAAATCACTTGGTCGATACTAAGGGATCGTTTAGATTTATCTATACGGAATAATTGGGTAGATAAAAACGGAGATATATTTTTTATTTATACCAATGAAAAGCTTAAGTCTATTTTAAACATTAGCAGTCCCAATAAGTTATCTAAAATAAAAAAAGAATTAACTCAAGCTGATTTATTTAATCAAATACGAGTAGGGTTAAATAAACCTAATAAATTATATATTAAAAAACCGGAAGTAACAGAAGCTGATGTATATCATATTTCACAACAAGAAAACGACATAGAACAGCGAGATAACACGGACGTATCATTATCATATATCCAGAAGTATGATAATGATACGTCAAGAGATATTAATAACATACGTCATGACGTATCAAAAGAATACACAAATGATACTGACTTAAGTAATACTGACTATATTGAGACTGAGAATAATGATACGAATGACTTGAATGATACATATACCAATTCAATAAAAAGTAATCATCCGGATCATACAAATCATCAACAAACCGAATTTAATAATGACGCACTTAAGTTCCAAGTTCTCGAAGAATTGCCTCAACAACTTCAAGACTATTTAAGTAAATTTGAAATTAGAGAAATTCGGATTATTAAAAGTGTGTTACTCAAAGGTAAGAAATCATTTAATAATGCACATGATACCTATTACCGTTTAGAAGATGTTGAGTTTGAAATTGTAAGTGTCTTGAAACGTTTTAAAGCGATGTTGCTACAAAAGAATGAAAGCGTTGAAGCTATGCAAGGGTATTTAATGCAATCCATTAAAGCTGAATTCGAAGAAACACATGCGCTTTATATGCGACGTCAAAACATGAAACAACATAATATCTTTAATCAATAATCAAAAAAATATCAAAATACTCAGTATCTCATCTGACTATTTAACAATCAGTGTCTTAAAAGAATGAAACGGATTTTGGTCAATTTCATAAACATAAAATTAGACTATACTTATTTGGTCCACATTTGCGTTTTAAGGAGGCATATAATATTTTTGGTATAAATCTATCTGTATAACGCTTAATTCTTCAAGACCCCTTTTAAAATCCAAATAAATGCATATAAAAATAGATATCTAACCCAGATAAAACGAAAGAGCTTTTTATTCTTAACAAGGACTGCTTTCTGTATTACTTTTTAAAAGGTATAGTAGCAATATTTATACTAATTAAATTCTATGTGTTTTTCTTCATCATTAGGCTTAATTTGAATACAGCAAAAATCTTTTAATCACTTTTAATTTTGAGTTACTCATATCTTTTGAGAATAAAGGAGGTTGTAAATGAAACTTGTATATGGTGTACATTTGAAGAATATATTAATTGCGACAATTGGGTCTTTTTTTACGGCCTTTGGTGTTAATTGTTTTGTTATTAGTTCTAATTTGGGGGATGGGGGGACCGTTGGTCTATCCTTACTTTTAAAGTATTCTTTAAATTTATCCCCAGCGCTTACATCTTTAATTATTAATTTAATTGTTATAATGATTGGATGGAAATATTTAAGTAAAAAAACAGCTGTTTATACGTTGTTAACAATAATTACTACCTCGATATTTTTGGATCTTACGGAATCGTTATCTTTAAATTTAAATGATTCTATGGTTAATGCGATATTTGCAGGTGTTTTTATTGGTTTAGGTTCTGGGATGATTATTATTTCTGGTAGCACGATGGGTGGGCCATCAGTTATAGCTAAAATAATTAACAAGTATTTGAATATAAGAACAGCTCAGGCAATTTTTATATTAGATAGTATTATCGTATTATCATTTTTAAGTGTTCTACCAGTTATTAATATTTTGTTCACTATAATTATGCTGTTTGTTATAGAGAGAGTTTCAGCGTTTATTATTGAGGGGCTTAATCCCCAAAAAGCACTTACTATTATTTCAAATAAAAATGCTGTAATTAGTAGCAAAATAAATGAATTGACTGGTAGAGGTGCTACATTATTTAAAGCTACAGGTAGTTATGAACAGAAAGGTATAGCTGTTTTATATGTTGTTTTATCACAATCTCAAATAACTAAAGCGAAAAAAATTGTTTTAGCAGAAGATGAAAATGCTTTTTTGGCTATTCATGATGTAAGGGATGTTTTAGGTCGCGGATTTTTGAATTTATCATGATTTTATTTTGAGAATAATATTATGATAAATCGAGGTTCTTTTTTTGGTGTTTTGAAACGATTTTCTTCTTTCTTTGTTACTGTATAAAGACAATTATATTTTAAAATATAATTATTAATTAAAGGCATTTCTCAAAGAGAAATGCCTTTAATCGCTCCTTAAGAATGTTAATTTTCAAATAATCTTAAAAGCCATAAACAAGCCAACAAAATTAAAACAAAGAGTATATAAGGGACGATATAAGCTATATACCATAAGTAGCCCCATGCAGACTGTGTATGTGTAATCGTATGATGTAACGTACTGTACATGCTATCAATACCTAAAACATGACCAATAGGTCCTGTAACAATGGACACTAAGGCCATTAATAAAATAACGAAGTATAGGGCGCCGATCCCATGCGTCATACTTTTGATACTCGATTTAAAAGTGCTATTCAACTTTTGATTTTCTTTTAAACTGTTATTCAATGCTTCATGCTGTTCTCGGTTGGCCATTCGAATACCTTTGAGATCCTCATACATACCTTCTTTTTCTTGTCTAAACGCCTTTGCGACATCCTCTGTCATAGATGTTGTATCAATTTTTGATAACATTTGATTGGAAATTTTAATCACTTTGGTTTCTGTTTTATCTAGGTAGTTTTTAAAGTTCGAGGTCGAAGCCTTTAGTTCGCTTACTAATTTTTGGTTCTGATTCGATCTGCTTTGCTCTCGCTGCTCGAGCTCGATCATCCTGTTCCCGAGCTTCGCGTTCTGTTCTTTCAGCTCGTTCACGATGTTTCCGCTCATTGCGTTGGGCTTCGGTTGATTGTTCGAAATCTGCCCAATTAAGTTCTGTTCTAGGTTGTCTATGCGTTGATTGATCTTTTGGAGTTCGTTCAGGAACTGTTCGTTCTGATTCGTATTTGGTGTGTCTACGTTGTTTCTCGGATTCAAAGCCATCGATAATGCCTCCTTTATCATAAATATCGCCTAATTTACTACCGCGTACTTTTTTATCTGATTCGATATGTCTATATGTGATGGTCTTATCGGTTACACGTTCAACAGAGATCCCTTTCGGAAGTAATTGTTCTTTGAAGCTCTCCATATCTGTGGCCTGTGTTTCATCAATGGCCATTCGCACCTCGTTTTTCCAAGATTTTTTCCCTTTATCAATCAGGTTTTGTTCAGCTTGGGTATAACGCAATTCTGACGTCGGTTCTGGAATGGATAAACCATGGTTTAAACAAACTTCGTCGTTAGCTTTACGTAGGTCACGTAAAGCTTGTTTATCGTTATTAAATTTCTTGCCTGTTTCTAAATTCACGGCATTGATCACAATATGATTGTGAATATGATCCGTATCGCTATGTGTGTAGATGGCCACTTGATGGTCGGGTGCCATTTTTTCGGCTAGTTCTAAACCGAGTGCATTACATTGTTCCGGCGTGACTTCACCTGGTTTAAAGGATTGAATGATCACATGGCCTTGATTTCCATCTGTTTTACCGTAAACTTCGCGAGAAGCTTTAAACGCACTTTTTACGTATTCAACATCACAATTTAAACCACTTTTTTCTTCTGCACGCTTTTCAGCATAATTAATGGCACGTGACGTTGATTTGGTAGAACTTATTTTAGTTGTTGCCATATGTGATTCAACTCCTTACGCATGACGGCGATATCTTGTTGCATCAAGTCTATATTTGCGCGTTCACCATACGTATTTAAAGCTTTAGCGATTTGGTTTAAGTTGCTGCCCAACTTACCCATATCTTTGGCCATCGATTGTCGCGTCTCTTTGTCTAATTTGGGCGCGACTAATCGAGTCCCTTGTGCCTTGTTTTTAACAAACGAAGGCACACTCATATTCAAAGTTTCAGCCGATGCCTGTAACTTTGAATATTCGAATTCGCTCACACGAAAACTAATTTGTTTCGGTTCCTTGCGGTCGGGGTTTTGGTTTTTCCCGACAGCTTCGTTCCCTTCAGTCATTGTTTTACGTTCGCTCACAATCCCACCTCGCTTTCTAACGAAAGACACGTTGTTCCGTTGATTGTATTATAACATAATACAATCTTCATCACATCGCTATAGAGGTTTGGCAAGCAATGGGAATGCTAGCCACTTCGTGCCTAGATACCCTGCTTGTTGGTGGATAAATCCCCCAAGCCCCCATGATTTTTTCTACGCAAAAATAGCAAATACCGATCGGTATTTACGTAGTCCATACGCTCAAAAATGTGAGCGTTAATATGAGTATTTGCTCATTTTATAAATGGTATTTATAATTAGCTATTACTCATCAAGTATCCCCCTCCATAACTAAGTAAACACTCAATAAAAATAGAGTATATTTTTTGAGTGTTTACTTAGTTATGGAGGGGATACCAATGCCAGATCAAAATCATAAAAAAGCGAAAACAATCAACATTAATTTAACCGAAGAAGAGTACGATAAAGTGAAGCAACTTGCGGAAATAAGATATCTCAATCCGACAGCATATACACGACTTACTGCGTTAGGCAATCGTATTAAACCTACGGTTATACAACCCAAAAATGAGGGCATTACAGAGCTCGAAAATGAAAATCAAAGACTGAATGAACAACTTAATACGGGCTTTGGACGATATGAAATTTCACAAGAGGAATATGAGAGTTTAGAAGAAAAGTATTTCGAAGCTTACATGTATAGAAGTATATTAAAACGATTTTTAGAATATGTTCAAGCAGATGGAGAGTATATCAACTTGAATGGTTATAAAAATGATGAAAAGCTAAAAGCAGATATTAGGGATGCAATTATTAATTTAAAAGTTGGAAGAGAAAACTAATATTAGTTTATTTGCATAAAAATATAGTTAAATGTGTAATTATTCTAATTCTCTGTTACAATTAACAACAAATATTATTATGTTTATATAGAAGCGCTTACATTTAAATGTAAGCGCTTCTAAAATTTAAAAGGGGGGGTTGTATGCAACAAGATAGTATTTGGTTAACAATTGTTGGATTGATAATTATCATATCTATTGTAGGTTTGTTAATTGCAAAACGTATTAGTCCAGTGGTAGGTATGATCTTAATACCTAGTGTTGGGGCATTAGTATTAGGTTATAGTATTGGAGATTTAGTTGAGTTTTTCAATAGTGGTTTGGATCAAGTGATAAATGTCGTTATTATGTTTATTTTTGCTATTATTTTCTTTGGTATTATGAGTGATAGTGGTTTATTTAAACCTCTCGTAAAGAAATTAATTTTGCTAACAAGAGGCAATGTAATTGTTGTCTGTATTGTAACCGCATTAATAGGAACTTTTGCTCAGCTTGATGGTGCTGGAGCTACGACTTTCTTACTTTCTATTCCTGCTTTATTACCTTTATATAAAGCACTTAACATGAACCGTTATTTACTATTATTACTACTTGCTTTAAGTGCGGCAATTATGAACATGGTGCCTTGGGGAGGACCGATGGCACGTACTGCATCGGTTTTAGGTGTTAAAAATGTTAATGAGTTATGGTATGGTATCATTCCTATACAAATTACAGGATTTATTCTGGTGTTACTTTTCGCAGTATTTTTAGGTTTTAGAGAAAAAGTACGTATTAATCAAGCTATTAATAAAGGTGAAGTAGCTGATACACAACATTTAGACATAAATAAGATAGTTGAAAACTACGAGCGTGACCAAGATATAAAATTTCCAGTACGTGGTGTAGCTATTAATAAGCCTTGGATGAATTGGGTTAACGCTTTACTTACAATTGCAATTATTGTAGTAATGTTAGCAAACATCGCACCTCCAGAATTTGCTTTTATGATTGGTGTAGCAATCGCATTAGTTATTAATTTTCCCAACGTAGATGAACAAATGAGTCGTTTGAAAGCACATGCACCAAATGCATTAATGATGGCCGCTGTGATTATTGCAGCAGGTATGTTCTTAGGAGTATTGAATGAAACGGGTATGTTAGAAGCTATTGCAGTTAACTTTATTCATATTATTCCTAACGCTGTAGGCCCTTATTTACATATTATTGTTGGTATTTTTGGTGTGCCACTTGATTTACTCACAAGTACAGATGCTTATTATTTTGCAGTCTTACCTATAGTAGAACAAACAGCAAGTCAATTTGGCGTGCCCGCTATTTCAACTGCCTATTCTATGGTTATAGGTAATATTATTGGTACATTTGTAAGTCCATTTTCTCCAGCGTTGTGGTTAGCTATTGGACTAGCAGAAGCGAATATGGGTACTTATATTAAATATGCATTTTTCTGGATTTGGGGATTTGCGATTATTCTGTTAATAATTGCTATTCTAATGGGTGTAGTAACAGTTTAATTGATAATTAAACGGGAAATTGAACAAATAATCAACTAGATACTATAATGTGAATACGCTTTTTTGATTATAAATGTATCATAGTTTGTTAGAAATTTATTCAACATAATTCAACTTATCGGAAGTGCATATGCTTGCAGATTAACAGATGGTATAATAGGGAAGTCGTCGTTCTACTTCTGTGCTGGTTTAGCATGGAAGGAGGTGACACCATGTTCAGCATCATATTTGTATCTATAGTAGCTCCTATTATAGTGGGGGTTATAATCACGTTGTTTTCATATTGGTTGAATAATCGTGATAAATAATTAAGCGACGACATAGTAATAACACCAAAAAGAGCCCGATAACTATTCCAGTAGTTATCGGGCTCGGTGTTTACCATGTTCAACACATATTTGTTATCTAAATTATAACATCATAGTGGAGAGAAATGCAAAATAAGAATAAATATATACGTAGTCTAAATAAAGAGCAATTTACTTAGCTTTGCCTTCACTTAATTCATTCACTGCTAGTATAGCTTGCGCTATGTCTTCAGCAGTGAATTCGTCACTTAAATTAGAGAAAGTGTCATTAGGATCTTTTGCTAATTCTCCCACTTTTACTAAATCCTCAAAAGAAACGTCGTGTAAATGCATATTATTTAAATTTGTTGGCATTTCTAAGAATTTATAAAAATCAATATATTTTTTAATTTCTTCATAAGGTCTATTTTCTAAAACCATTTGAACGAGAGTCCCATACGCCACTTTTTCGCCGTGTCCAAGTTTATGGATATCTCCTGATAAAGCTGTAAACCCATTGTGTATTGCATGGGCTGCAGCAAGTCCACCGTTTTCAAAACCAAGTCCTGAGAGTAAAGTGTTTGCTTCGATAATAGACTCCACTTGAGGTGTTACAATACCTTGTGCTGCAGAAAAATAGGCGCTTTTACCGTATTTAAATATTGTTTCTTCTGCTTTTTCAGCAATGGCTAAAGAAGCTAATGTTGGTTTTCCATCCACCATAGTTTTCCCTCTACGGTTTAAAGTTGCTTTAACTTCTACTAAAGTAGCTAAAGCATCGCTCATGCCCGCCGCAAACAATTTGACTGGTGCTTGGACTATAATTTGTGAATCTGCTAATACTACATTTGGGTTTTTATAGTAAAATCTGTAACCCGTAAAAACACCTTCATCTGAATAGATAACTGACAAAGCACTCGTAGGCGCATCTGTAGAAGCAGTTGTTGGGACAATAATAACAGGGGAATTAAGATCATCAGAAATTGCTTTTGCTGTATCTAATGTCTTTCCTCCTCCAACGCCAACAATCACATTTATGTTATTTTCTTTGGCTATTTGGCTAAGTCTTGCTATTTCATTTTCAGAGGCTTCCCCATTAAATTCTTCGTATTTGTAACTAATCTCGTTAGATTCAAAACTCTCATTTATGTCTTTATTTGTTAGTGACCAAACTAAACTATCTGAAATAATCAAGGGTGTATCACCTAATTTATTAACTTCATTGGCTAAACTTTTTATTTCTCCTTTTCCTTGTATATATCTACTTGGCGATTGAAAAACGTATCTTGACATAAAAAAACCTCCTTATTATTTGATATACACTTATTTTATCCCCTGTATTCGTATGTATAAATCATAAATCTTTGTAAATGTGAAAGTTTATACGTAAAACAATTACTTATTCGAATGATTTAACTTCTTTTTTTGAGCAAGACGTATTCAGGGTGTGGGTCATTTTTTATTATTTAAATTGGAAAATAAACTTTTGTTTAAGTCAAAATTTTAATTTTACGTGTTTAACATACTTCTTTTGAGGTTATTTGAGTTTGTAAGTAGGATATTTATGGTTCTGTTGCAAAGTAAAAAAATATAGCTAACCACTAATTTATCATGTCAGTGTTCGCTTAACTTGCTAGCATGATGCTAATTTCGTGGCATGGCGAAAATCCGTAGATCTGAAGAGACCTGCGGTTCTTTTTATATAGAGCGTAAATACATTCAATACCTTTTAAAGTATTCTTTGCTGTATTGATACTTTGATACCTTGTCTTTCTTACTTTAATATGACGGTGATCTTGCTCAATGAGGTTATTCAGATATTTCGATGTACAATGACAGTCAGGTTTAAGTTTAAAAGCTTTAATTACTTTAGCCATTGCTACCTTCGTTGAAGGTGCCTGATCTGTAATTACCTTTTGAGGTTTACCAAATTGTTTAATGAGACGTTTGATAAACGCATATGCTGAATGATTATCTCGTTGCTTACGCAATCAAATATCTAATGTATGTCCCTCTGCATCAATGGCACGATATAAATAGCTCCATTTTCCTTTTATTTTGATGTACGTCTCATCAATACGCCATTTGTAATAAGCTTTTTTATGCTTTTTCTTCCAAATTTGATACAAAATTGGGGCATATTCTTGAACCCAACGGTAGACCGTTGAATGATGAACGTTTACACCACGTTCCCTTAATATTTCAGATATATCACGATAACTCAATGCATATCTTAGATAGTAGCCAACGGCTACAGTGATAACATCCTTGTTAAATTGTTTATATCTGAAATAGTTCATACAGAAGACTCCTTTTTGTTAAAATTATACTATAAATTCAACTTTGCAACAGAACCCTACGCAAGCGTAATGACGAATAGGCGACTAGTCACACCAAAAAACCCCCTTACTACGGCCATAGTAAGGGGGTTTGGTGCATACATGCCTGATAATCTTTGTTGATTGCATTATAACACTATAATTGGTAGGAATGCAAAGTAGTTTTATCTGTTTAGGTTATGTGAATCCAATATATTTAAAAATAGGAGTGATTATGATCAATAAAGTTAATTTACATCACAGGATTAAAATCTTTTAAAACAAATTAATGGAGTAAATCAATAATAGAATCAGATAATGAAATTTCTATTATTTTATTGATTGTAATAGCTTCAGTACATTTTTATCAACTTTAGCTTTGTATTGTGCTTTTTTCGTTCTATTCAGTAGGATTGTGGATATGTTTACTAGTAACATAATTAGATATTAAACACTATATTATTGTGTCATTTCAATTAATAATGCTTAGTTATAATAAATTCTGAAATACAGTTTCTACTTTTTTAGGACTGTCTTTGGGAGCAAGTTTTTTTACTACATTACCATCTTTAGCAATAATAAATTTTGTGAAATTCCATTTGATTTTCTTTCCATATTTCAGCTATTTGGTCATCAGTACCAGGTTTTTGTTTAGAAAATTGATTACAAGGAAATCCAAGTATAATTAGCCCTTGCTCTTTATATTTTTGGTAATATTCTTCTAATTCTTCAAATTGACCACTTAAGCCACATTTTGTGGCAGTATTAACTAATATAATAACTTTACCTTTGTAGTCATTTAAATAATACTTAATACCTACTACCATCTTTGTTAACAACTTGTATATCATAAATATTACTAGTTATTTTATAGCACTCCTTTTATAACATTGCTAATTTTAATTGATCTATAACGCCACTTGATGATCCAGGAAAAGCAAAAATCATTTTATTTAAATCTTGAGCCGTTAATTTTTGGTTTACAATGAAAGTTAATAAATTAACTAAATCTGGTGCATCATCAGCATATATAGCAGCTCCCACTAATTGTTTATCATTATTTAATACAATTGTCATTTCAGCTTCAGTTTCATTTTTGTATTCAAACACCATTTGTTTACCAAAAGGAATATCTATCACTTTATAGTCCTCACTAGTATTAGCTTCATCTACAGAAACTCCAATATTAGACAATCTTGGTAGTGTATATAAAACTGAAGGTATTGCAGGATAGGTAATAGGATTTTTATTCATACCCAAAATATGCGCAGCAATATAGTTAGATTCAAATGTTGCAGTAGGTGTTAATTTAGGAATTACTTTATCTAACACATCACCACTAGCATAAATATTAGGGATATTTGTACGTAAATATTCATCTACCTGTATACCTCGAGTAGTGAAATTAACGCCAGCTTCTTCAAGTCCAATACCGTTGACATTTGGTCTACGTCCAGTAGCATCTAACACATAGTTAGTAGTAATCTCTAATCCTGATTCTGTTGATACAGTATAATTGTCACCTTGCTCTTTAATTACAGTAGTATTTTCATTCATATGGAATTGAACTCCTTCTGTTGCCAATTTATCCATTAATTTAGCAATATGTGCTGAATAAAAACCTTTGAGCGGTTCATCGTCAACATGAATCATATGAGTTTCTACACCAGATTTAATTGTTATGCTAGCAAATTCAATACTAATAATACCTACACCTATAAATGTGATACTATTTGGCATTTGCTCTAAGGATAAGAAGTCTCTACTATCGTGTGTATATTCAGACCCTTCAATATCTAACTTATTGCTGTGTTGACCTGTTGCAATAACTATGTTTTCACCGTAATATTGTTCACCATCTACTACGAGGTGATGCTCATCTACTAATTTTCCTGCTCCTTCAATAATATCAATACCTTGTTGTTCAAATAAACCTTTCAAAGTATTTGCCATAGGGTCAATGATTTTATGTTTATAAGACATAAGGTTTTCCCAATTCACTGATAATGCTTCAGTATTAATTATGTTGGGATAGTGTGAAGCTTGCTCTAGTACTTCATAAGGGTTTTCCAATAAAATTTTGGCATTGCACCCATAGTTTGTACAAGTACCTGCTATACGATCTTTTTCGACAATAGCAACCGATTTCCCCGCTTTGTTTAAAGTCAGCGCACTATGCCAAGCTGCGTGTCCACTACCTAAAAATACAACATCATATTGTTTCATTTGAATCATCCTTTGTAATAATTTTCAACGTTTCTTCTAAATTATCCATAATACTTTTGGCTTTCATATATTCATCTACATCAAATTGTGAAGAAATGCATTTAGCAATAGTTTCATGTACTGCTTCTTGCTCATTTAGACCTTTTATCGTTAAAGTTATGATAAGGTTACGTTTATCGCTTTCATCTCTATTTCTTTGAACCCAGCCAGCTTTCTCAAGTCTTTTTAGTAATGGGCTTAGGGTATTACTTGCTAGATTCAACTTTTTACCAATGGATAATAAAGTTTGAGGGTTCTCTTCCCATAATGTTAATAGCACTAGATATTGAGAAAAAGTTAAACCGAATTGACTTAATTGCTTTTCATAAAATTTGCTGAATAATTTGTTAACATTATAAGCAGAAAAGCATAGCTGGTGTGCCAATTTCATTTCATCATCAATCAATTTAATCACTCCTATTCTCATTAAAGAATAATCGATCGCAAACGATTAATCAATTGAACAAACTTATAATGAACCACATACGTTTGTTTAATTGATTACTAACTTTTAAAATTTTTCATCAATTGTGCAAATTGATTTCGATTTTAATAAATAGCCCCTGTTTTCTATATTAATAATTATTTTATGTAATCCTTCCTTTATATAAAGGAAGGATTTTTTAATATTAAAATTGTCTAATTTATCAGGTAATATAATTCTCATAGAGCAATTAAAATGACATAATTAATTGAGAAATTGTATTTTATGTATTTTTAAGGTACACCCTAATCATACAAAGTAAGTTGTTTGTCACTTTACTTTGTATACGGGAATTACTTTACTTAATAAATGATAAGAGCACCTGTTCTCAAGAAAGCTCTACTCATAGAGTTTTCTTGACACTTCAAATTTTTTAAAGATTATCTATTTTGTTATCTATATTTTGAATATAATTTTTATATTCTGTTATTTTGCTCTCTAAAGCTTTTTTATGTTCTTGTAATATTTGTTTTAAAGAGTAATCATTTATGACACTGTCTTCTATATGTTTCTTTATTGCCTTAATACTTACTCCAAGACCTCTCATACATACTATTAAATTAATTAATTCAAAATCTTTCTCGCTATATACTCTATTGTTAGTTTCATCTCTTTCTATTCCCTCAATTAATTTAATTTTTTCATAATAACGCAGTTTACTTTTACTAATGTTTAGCTTTTTTGACAAATCATCTATAGTTAATTTATCCATTCGAGACCTTTTCCTTTCCTTAAAGTATGGTTTAAGTATTATATTAAAGTTATAAAAGAAATTACACTTTTTTGAATCAAATGGTTGTAATTCAAATGATAAAGGAGGACTAAAATGAAAGCTGTTGTTTTAAATAAACCAGGTGGTGTGGAAGAATTAAACTTAAAGAATGTTGAAAAACCTATACCACAAGATAACGAGGTACTTGTGAAAGTAAAAGCAGCTGCAGTTAATAGAACTGATATAGTAAGCAGAGAAGGGACTATGGAAGACTTAACTGGAAAAATTTTAGGCGTTGAAGTTTCAGGAATAGTTGAAGATATAGGTGGAAATGTGGACGTCCCTATAGGAAAAAAAGTGATGGGTTTAGTAAACCGGGGAGGTTACGGTGAGTATGTCATTATGCATAAGTCTTTTGTTATGGATATGCCAGATAACCTGACTTTTGAAGAAGCAGCTGCAATTCCAGAAGTTTTTTTAACAGCTTATCAAACATTATTTTGGCTTGCTGGTGTTAAAGGTAATGAGAAACTGCTCATACATGCTGGTGCGAGTGGCGTAGGAACAGCTGCTATTCAACTTATTAAGAACCTAAGAACAAATGTAGAAGTCTTTGTTACAGCTGGTTCTGATGAAAAGTTAAAATTAACTCAATCTTTAGGTGCTAACCATTTAATTAATTATAAAAAACAAAACTTCCAAGATGAAATCAGTAATCTAACGCAAAATGAAGGTGTTAATGTAATTTTAGATTTTATAGGAGCACCTTATTGGCAACAAAACATTAATAGTTTATCTGTAGATGGTAGACTCGTTTTAATTGGAATATTGGGTGGAACAATTATTAAAGAATTTGATTTACAAACATTACTTCAAAAGAGAATTCAAGTTACAGGTACGCTTCTAACACCAAGAAGCAATGAATACAAATCAAGATTAAAAGATGATTTCTTAAACGACTCCAAAATATTATTCGAACAAAAAAAGATAAAACCTATTGTTGATAGTGTATTTACTATAGAAAATATAAAAGAAGCACACACTTATATGGAAGAAAATAAAAATAGCGGAAAAATAATATTAACCTTTTAAACATGTAGTACCAAAATGAGTCTTACTCAATAGATGATAATAATTGATAAATATTTAACTAACAAAATATTAAAAAGAGAGTTAAATATACTTTTAATATTCTTTCGTATTTAATCTCTTTATTTAAGTTGTTTTCCCTTCCCTTAAAGCATAGTTTAAATATTAAAATAAAAATATCAAAGGAATTAAAAATTTTTGATTAATAAAAAAGAAAGAAGGAATTAAAATGGCACAAGATGTAAATGAACTAAGTAAAAATCCTACCCCAGATCAAGCAGAAGAAAATGCTTTTTTCCCTTCGCCTTATTCACTTAGTCAATATACGGCACCTAAAACAAATTTTGACGGCGTAAAACATAAAAACGCTTATACTGAAGGTAAATGGAAAGTATTAATGATTGCAGCTGAAGAACGTTATGTATTACTAGAAAATGGTAAAATGTTCTCTACAGGAAACCATCCAGTAGAAATGCTATTACCATTACATCATTTAATGGAAGCTGGTTTTGATGTTGATATAGCGACAATTTCAGGCTATCCAGTGAAATTAGAGTTGTGGGCTATGCCTAACGAAGACGAAGCCGTATTACAAACTTATGAAAAATTAAAAGCTAAACTCAAACAGCCTAAAGTTTTGTCTGATGTTATAAAAAATGATTTAGGTTCTAATTCAGATTATTTATCTGTTTTTATACCAGGCGGTCACGGAGCTGTAGTAGGTATTTCAGAAAGTAAAGATGTTCAAAAAACGTTGGATTGGGCTTTAGAATACGATAAATTTATTATTACTCTATGTCATGGACCAGCAGCTTTATTATCTGCTTCTATGGGTAGAAAAGAGTCTCCATTTAAAGGTTATTCAGTGTGTGTATTTCCTGATGCTTTAGATGAAGGTGCAAACTTAGATATTGGCTATTTACCGGGTAAATTAAAATGGCTTGTGGCTGACCTTTTAAGTAAGCAAGGTCTTAAAGTTGTAAATAAGGAAATGACAGGAAAAACCCATCAAGACCGTAATTTATTAACTGGTGATAGTCCTTTAGCATCTAATGAATTAGGATTACTTGCTGCAGATGCCTTGGTAAATGCTGTTAATAAATAATAAAGATGCCTGTTTTAATCTCACAATACCGGAAGTAAAATGAAAAACTTCTTTGTAGGTAGATGTTTTTATATGAAAGAGAGTCCAGAAAATAACTGTTTTCTGTACACTCTTTCTTCATAATCCAAAATCTATGAATATCAGTATATAATATGTTCAAAAACTCAACATAAAATCAATGTTCATAAAATGATTTAGATACACCTATAAGAGCCTTAAGTAATATATTTTTTCATAGAGTTTAATCTTTAAGCATCCTATATACTGTAGAACGACTTACACCTGTTTGTTTAGCAATCTCTTCGCCTGTAAGTTTTTGTTCATCGTATAGAAATTTAATTTCTCTTTTCTTATGGTCAGGCAATGAAGGTCTGCCGCCTTTTCGCCCTCTTGCTCGTGCTGCTTCTAATCCTTTTTTTGTTCGTTCACTTAATAAGTTAGCTTCAAGTTCAGCGAAGGCACTCATCATGGTAAAGAACATCTTGCCCATCGCATCTTTAGTCGATACGTTCATATCTATAATATGTAAATCAATGCTATTATCATCCAACCATTGCGATAGCTCAATTAACTGTTTTGTTGTACGTCCAAGACGATCTAGTTTATAGATAACTAGGATATCTCCTTCGCGTAAATAATCTAAACACTTATCAAGTTCTGTTCTTTTCGTTTTGCGACCGCTCGCTTTCTCGCTAAAGATACGTTCACAACCATATTCCTCAAGTGTATCAATCTGTCCATCAAGACTTTGATCTTGTGTTGATACACGTGCATAACCAATTTTAGCCATTTCAATACCACCTCTTTTAATCGTTTTATGGGCACTTATTAACGAAATCTAATTCTCGATGCAAATAAACGCGTCTCTCATCGTCTAAAAACTCATGATTTTTGATATTTATGATACATTGATTATAACACAAGTTTATAGACTTAAATATCCAAGAAAAACCTCTTAATATTAAGTTAAGAGGTTTTGTGTCAAAAACGAAAAATTTAAAGATATATATAATTTGTTTCTCTTTACCTTCTATTATCTTTAATCCTTTTTTCACTGTTGAGACTAACGTTTGAATTCAAAAATTATTATAGTTTTTGAATTTTTGTTAAAGTAACTTTATAGGAGATGATGATTCATGTACTACGCTCAAGATGTAAAGAAAATAGTTGGTATTAATAGTTCAGCAATGAGATATTATGAAAAAGAAGGGATATTACCTATTGTTCAAAGGGATGAAAATGGAAGTCGTACTTATACAGATGAAAATATAGAATGGTTGAAATTCATTAAATTATTAAGAGCAACAGATATGGGGATTGAGGATATAAAGTATTATGTTTATTTATTTAATCAAGGGCATTCTACGATAGAAAAAAGACGTGAAATTTTAAGTGAACATAAAGAAAGCATAAAAAATGAAATTATAAGCAAGTTAGATTGTCTAGATCAGATTAACTATAAATTAGGTGTTTATGATGAAAAATCTCGTGATGTTAATACAAATAATATAAACAGCGATTGTCTTATTTGACATAAAGTACACTTCAAGGTTTAACATTAATTATATATTTAATTAATGGAGGCATATAATATGAATAATATAAAAGACAAAGTTATCCTTATAACAGGAGCATCAAGTGGTATAGGGAAAGCAACAGCAACATCATTAGCACAACAAGGTGCAAAGTTAGTGTTAGCAGCAAGAAACGATGAAAAATTAAAGGAGATTTCAGAGGAATTATCACAAGACAACAATATAGTTAAATATAAACAAACAGATGTGACAAATATTCAAGACGTAAATGAATTAGCACAGTTTGCTATCGATAATTTTGGAAAGATAGATGTTTTAATTAATAACGCAGGAGTTATGCCGTTATCTTTAATGCATAATAAGAAGATAGATGAATGGAACTCAATGATTGATGTGAATATTAAGGGTGTTTTAAATGGTATTTATTCTGTTATTACTGAAATGAGAAACCAAAATTCTGGTCATATAATAAATATATCTTCTGTAGCTGGACATTTAGTTACTCCTGGTAGCGCTGTCTATAGCGGAACAAAATTTGCTGTAAGAGCAATTACAGAGGGCTTACGCATGGAAGAATCGTCTCAAAATAGTAATATTAGAGCAACTATTATTTGTCCTGGTGCTACTAATACTAATTTAACTCAAACAATTACTGATTCGGATGTAGAAGGTAATGTATCTTCTGTGTATGAAACAACAATAGAACCTAAAGATATGGCTAGAGCTATAACATTTGCAATAAATGAGCCCTCTAACGTCGCTGTTAACGAACTTATCATTAGACCTACAAATCAAGAATGGTAAATAAAATATCATTAGGAGTGCGACATGAATAAAAAAGAAGTTAGTATGTCAGAATTATTTTTCGATTTGATTTTTGTTTCAATACTTTCTCAAGTTAATCAAGCTACTGCACACATGACGGATGGTATTTTATCGGCTGAAAATTTACTCAAAAATTTTATGCTTTTCCTTATCTTTGTAGCTATATGGGTATATAGAACATTATTAGTTAATAGGTTTTTTAATAAAAAATGGTATCAATATGCGTTTGTATTTATTGATATGTTTTTAATAATATTACTTTCAAGGGCTATTGATTCAGACTTTCAATCAACTTTCACGCCTGGCGTTCTAATAACAACATTACTTTTTTTAAGTATTGCTACGCAATATATATTGAACTACATTCTTAATAAAGAAAGGTTTGATATAAGACTCATTCTACCGTATGTATTAAGTCTTATATTAGCATCTTTAATTTCAATTTTTTCTTTATTCATTAATGGTAACTCAAATGTTTTAGTATTTTTGATCGCTGTAACAATAGCTTCTATAGTACCTTTGTTCTTTCAAAAACAGGCAAAAAAACACCCTGTTTATTTTGATCATTTGAGTGAACGGTTAAGTCTATTTGTAATATTGATGTTTGGGGAAGGGTTAATATTCATTGCAAGTGATATAAGTGTATTTTCATTAAATCCAGTATATATAATAATGTTTATGTTGTTAGTATCCTTATTTATTTTATATACCTTACATTATAAATACACAGAAAAAGCAAAAGCAAAAAGAACAGGTTTTTTCACTTTATATATACATTTATTCATTCTATATTTTATAGATATAATGTTTTTAGTTATTAATGAAGAAATGCAGCATGATCATTTTTCTTCATTTAATTATCATTACTTGTATATTACTGCTTTCACAATGTATTTAATACTATTGCTTGCTAATACTAAGCATTATAGTAGTATTTTAAGTTCTTCCAAGGTTAAAATGAATATTATTGTAATAGTTATATGTGTTGTCTTATCATCTATATTAAATAGTTTTATTTTAATTAATATAGTTTTCATATTAACTATTTTAACAATTATCTTTATAAATTATAAAAATAAAATAAAAAAAGAATTTATTTAGAAAAGAGGTTGCTTATTATGCCAATTTTAAAATTAGAAACACTAGATTTAACAAAAGATCAGAAAAAACAACTAGTTGAGGAATTAACAGAAACTGCTTCACGTATTACTGGAATCCCCCAAGAAGGATATTATGTGATTTTAAAAGAAAACAGTCTAGATAACGTGGGTTCTGGAGGCAAGTTGTTAAGTGAAAGAACGTAATAGTTACTTTCTTTTTCTCATTATTTAAAAATATAGATAAAAAAACAAACCAATAATATGTCTCATAGATATATCATTTCAAAAAACTTATATAGAATTAAAAAAGACCAAGTATAATTATACTTGGTCCTTTTTAATTCTGTACACTGTCTGTCTTGTAATGTTAACTTCTTTAGCAATTTTACTAATCGAAACGCCTTGCTCCAGCATTTCTACAACGCGATGATACACTAAACGTTTTTGAGGATCTTTGGCGTTTGGTGAATAAAGTACAGGTCTGCCTTTATAGACGCCTTTTTCTTTCGCTACCTTAATTCCTTGTGCTTGCCTACGCTTGCTTTCATTTCTTTCTTGCTCTGAAATCATTGCTAAAATTTGAATGATTAAATCCTTCATGAATTTATCTAATAATGGATTACCAATTGCTTCATTCATCATGGGCAAGCTTGTAATCATTAATTGGACTTCTTTTTCTTTTAAATAGTTAACTGTTTGAATAATTTCATCATAATTTCTACCTAATCGGTCGATGGATTCTACAACTAAACGATCTCCCATGCGTACAAAACTTAATACTTCTTGAAAAACAAGTCTATTTTCAATCGATTTGCCCGATTGTTTTTCTGTGAATATTCTTTCAGCACCAAATGCTTCTAAATTTTCAATTTGCCTATCTAAATTCTGATCAATGGTTGAAACTCGTGCATAACCAACTATCAAATTTACCCACCCTTTCTCATACACCCTAATCATACAATTCGAAACTGCATTTTACAAGCCCATTTAAGTGTTTGGTTAGGGTAGGCTCTAAATACACAAAAACACAATTTTAATTTAATGCATTTGATATGTTTGTGACTTTACTTGCTATATGAGAATAACGTTATCTAATAAATGAGAAAAACAAATAAAACAGTTTGAGTTACTAGATATATAAAATTGATGGCTATCAAAAGATATACTAAAAGGCACTTCTTTTGAAAAGAAGTGCCTTTAGTGTTTCAAAATCAAATTTCGTTTTAATAACAATTATTTTATGAAACATCGCAAGATGATCCCATTTATATTAAAGGTATTATATAGCTTTATGTCAGTTACTACTTTATTTTGTAGTACTTTGACTTAATAAATTTCTAAAATAGTATTTTCTCAATAATTATATGAACTACTTTTCATTTTTTCTATGGTTTAATACATTTACCACATCTTTAATATAAGCACCTTTTAGATTATAACTGAATTTATAAATAATATAACTTGCAATAACGCTTATAATCGGTAATGCAATCATCACAAAACGCAATCCATTCTTAGTGTAATCACTTTGTATCTGGCCAGGTTGATAGCCAAAAATTTCTAACCCCCAACCTGTCAATAAAGCGGCAACTGCCATAGCTGTTTTCATTAAAAAGGTTTGTGTAGATGTAATCACACTTTCGTTTCTTTGGCCAAATTTCATTTCACTATAATCTATAACATCTGCTATAGACACAGTTATAACCCCCATGATAAATCCTGTACCTATTTTAACAAAAGCAGTCCCGATAATTACAGGGATTGCAGCAGTAGGAGCTACATAGCTCGCAAATAAAAGTATGATTAATCCTACTGATAATGATATAGCTGCGATTGGGAAAACGTGTTCTCTCGTTAGCCATTTTGAAACTTTAGGGAATAGTAATAATGCGATAATTTCCATGAAACCCATTCCGTTATAAAGAGCAAATAAAGCTTTAGATTCAGCAACATAACTAAAATAATATATAGCTACATTACCTAAAATTTGAATACTCAAGAAAAATGTAACTAGAACACCGATGTATGCCAGTAACTCTTTGTTTGTAAATAAAATTCTCCAAATATCTTTAAAACGTAATGTAATACCTGTTTCTATGTTAGTAGGAGCTTCATATACATTTCTTACAGTAATAGATATTGCAATTATAAATATGACTGCAATAATAACTGTCATTATGAAGAAACCAGCCGATTGATCCCCATTGCCAAACATATTGTCGAAATATAAGACGGCAGTTAATCCAAGGGTTCCAACAAGTAGGTTAGCGAAACTTGCAAATACTCTAGGGATAATAGAAACTTCTTCTCGTTCGATAGGATCATTTGTTAAGTTCGGTAACCATGACCAATAAGGCACATCCATCATTGTATATGTCATCCCCCATAAGATATATAAGACTGACACAAATACATACAAGCTCGTTCCGGTTAAACCAAAATTTGTGAATATGATAATAGTTATAATAGCGTTTAATAATGTTCCAATAACTAACCAAGGCCTGAACTTTCCCCATTTAGTTTTGGTTTTATCTACAATCATCCCCATCACAGGATCATTTACAGCATCCCATATACGGGCAGCGAAAAATAATGTACCTACAAAACTAGCTGCAATGCCTAATACGTCCGTGAAATAAAACATTAAAAATGTACCTGTTAGCCCAACAACTAAATCTTTACCGAACGCACCAATACCGAAAGAGTATTTTGCTTTACGGGTTACCTGTCTTTTCAAAAAAAGTCCCCCTTAATTTACCACAATATTTAAAGCGCTTACAAAATAGTGTGATAAATTTTTTTGTTAATTATTTTGACTTATACTTTATTCATAGGTAGGTAACCAATCTCCATGTGCTTCAATTAAATCATCACATAATGAGATTATATCTTCTATAGATAATTCGGAAGCCGTATGTGGATCTAACATTGCTGCTTGATAAATTTTATCTTTCTTTTGAGTCAATGCGGCTTCAATAGTTAATAATTGGGTGTTAATATTTGTACGATTAAGCGCAGCAAGTTGCTCTGGTAGTTCACCAATGTAAGTTGGGGCAATACCACTAGCATCAACCAAACAAGGAACTTCTACCACTGAATTTTCTGGTAAATTACTAATTAATCTTCCCGTGTTCAAAACATTCCCACCAATTTTATACGGTTTATTTGTTTCCATAGCTTCGATGATATATGAACCATATTCGTGGGAACGCTCATGTGTTAAATTCTGATCGTTTACAATATCATCACGCATGTCTTGCCACTCTTCTATTTGATTTACACAACGTCTTGGATATTCATCTAGGGGAATATTATACTTTTCAATTAATTCAGGGTACTGGCTTTTAATGAAATATGGATGATACTCAGCATTATGTTCTGATGACTCTGTGACGTAATAACCAAATTTATTAAGTAATTCAAAGCGTACCATATCATTGTGTGTTGCTTTTTGCTTTTCTTTTGCACGAGCTTTAATTTCTGGATATAAATCTTTTCCATCACGAGTAATTTCTAGTAACCATGCCATATGATTGATACCAGCAATTTTTGATTGTATACGATCTGTCGGAAGTTCCAATGACTCTAACAGATCACTCGCACAAACTTGAACACTATGACAAAGGCCGACGGTTTTTATACCTTCTTTTAACATGATATTTGTTAATACAGCCATAGGATTTGTATAATTTAAAAACCAAGCATCTGGGCAAACTTCTTTCATATCTTTTGCGAAAGCTTGCATCACAGGTATTGTTCTCAAATTACGGAAAATACCACCAATCCCGAGCGTGTCTGCAATCGTTTGACGTAAGCCATAATTTTTCGGAATTTCGAAGTCAGTAATTGTTGCTGGATCATAACCTCCAACTTGTATAGCATTTATGACATATTTTGCTCCTCTTAATGCTTCTTTACGATTGCGATATGAACGTACTTTAACGGTAGCATTCATACCTTTTTTTAGATTGTTTAACATCATTTCAGAATCTTTCAAACGTTCTTCATCTATATCAAATAATGCAAATTCAAAATCTTGTAAAGCATCTACTGTCATACAATCACCTAAAACATTCTTAGCAAAAACAGTGCTGCCAGCACCTAAAAATGTGATTTTGTTCATCATATATACTCCTCCTAAATAGATAGTTTTTAGAGATTTATAAAACCATTAAACTGGCTATAGCTTATATTTAGATTAGTTATAATTCTCTAAACATTCAATCGTAAATATTTCTGAAAAGAGTAATATATTGCTATTTTAGTCAGTAAATATTTTATTAACTGGCATCATTGTTGTATCTTTTCTATATCTATTAGGTGATACACCAATAATTTTTTTGAATACTTTACTAAAATAATTACTAGATTGAAAACCGACTTCTTGAGCAATCCATTCAACACTTTTAGTATTTTTACATAGAAAAGGAAGTGAATTATTAATTCTTATATTAGTTAAATAACTGATTGGCGTTTCTTTAACGTATTTTCTAAATTGCCTAGTGAAATGGTATTTAGATAAATTAGAAACCTCAACGATATCATCCAAAGTAATATCCTCTTTATATTTTCCTTCAATAAATTGAATTGCTTTAACAATAGGAAGTGGGTAATTGTTAGATTGTTGATAACCATGTTCAAAGTGTTCCAAACATTTCATGATAAAAGTATAGGCATAAGCAGAAGCGCTATACCCATGGTTAATACCAAGTGTTTCTATTTTTTCAAGTGTTTCTAATATGTATTGAATAGGTTCTGCATGTAAAGCAATTTTGAAAATGTGACCATGTGCATCTGTAATTTGATGAAATAATTGATTAGCAACATCACCATATATAGTAAAATATAGAAACTCCCATTCAGTTGAATCCTGAGGTAAATAATATTTATGATGACTTGGGACGTGTACAAAGAAAGCATCACCAGATTCTAAATAAGTGATTTGATTTTCAACTCTAATAGCGCCACGTCCTTTCAATGTATATTGGAAAATAAAAATATCTTTTTCTCCTCTATTTAGACCGTTCCACTGATAATCGTGGGTCTGTTGAAGTTCATAGCCAATGGCATTTAGTCCTACAATACTATTTTGATACTCACCTTTAAACATAAAGCCATAAGAATTATAGTCAAATGTTTTTTCCATAAATATTCCTCCATTTTTTAAAATATTTTCCTATAAATAAGTTAATAAACATTATAAATAGGGTCCAATGATTAACATAACCGATGATTACCAAAAGACATATTAAAAGAGACTTCTTTTTCAATAAGGAGCCTCTTAATCGTTTCAAAATCAAATTTTGTATCAATTACGAACATTAAAAAAGCAAGTGAAATTTATATGAATTTCACTTGCTTTTTATTTTCTAATTCAATTTAGGATAGAACTAGAAAGTTATTATTAATGAAACACTACTCTAACACAAAGAAATAAAATATCAAATTAATCTTTCTCTGCCTTTTCTGCTTTCCTTGCTTCTTCGCGTTGACTTTGAACGTATTCTTCCATTCTATGTTTATTAGGCGTAAGAGATAATCCTAATAGTTTCCGCTCTTTATTAGCATCTTTGTAAAAGCTTATCATCATAAAGATAATAATTACTGAGAATGGTAACGCAGTCATAATCGCCATGTTCTGAAGTGCATTCAAACCATTGTCCCCACCAGAGAAAAGCAAAACAAATGCTATTAAAGCTTGTGCAATACCCCAAATAACTTTAACCACTGCAGATGGATTTAAAGAACCATACGTTGTTTGCATTCCTAAAACAAATGTAGCTGAGTCTGCAGATGTAATAAAGAAGGTCGCAATTAGGAAAAGTGTAATAATAGACATTACAGTTCCTAAAGGCATTTCATTAAATACACCAAACAAAGCTGTTTCTGGTGGCATATTGAAGATTTGAGGATGATCTTTAGCAGTTTCGATACCTAATACACCAAAAGCTGCAAACCATACCAAACTTACTAAAACTGGAACAAGCATTACGCCTGAAACAAATTCTCTAATTGAGCGTCCTTTTGAAACGCGAGCAATAAATATACCAACAAAAGGACTCCAACTAATCCACCATGCTAATTGGAAAAATGTCCATGACGTCATCCATTCATTCTTTTGTGGATTTAACGGTGCAGTATCAAACATATTAAACAATAATGTGTTTAAGTATTCGCCAGTAGAACTTGTAAGCATGTTTAAAATTAAAAGCGTAGGTCCTACAATTAAGACAAATAGTAAAATGAGCCCTGCTAGTCCCATATTAGCATTACTTAAATATTGGATACCTCTACTCAAGCCTGACCAAGCACTAGCAAGAAATAGGATAGTTACAATAATAATAATAATACCTTGTGTGAGAATATTATTTGGGATATCAAATAAATAATTTAATCCACCAGCTATTTGCATTGCTCCTAAACCTAAAGAAACAGCTACGCCGCCTACAGTAGCAAAAACCGATATTACATCGATAACTGTACCTAATGATCCATCTACTTTATTACCAAATATTGGACGTAAAGTTCTTGAGATAAGCGCTGGTTCGCCTTTTCTAAACTGAAAATATGCCAAACCCAATGCAACTACAGCATAAACCGCCCATGCATGGAATCCCCATTGCATGAAAGCACCTCTTAAAGCTTCAGTAAAAGCGTGTGCTGTCTTAGGATCTCCTGTTGGAGGTGAAGCAAAATGACTAATTGGTTCAGCAGCTCCCCAGAAAACTAAACCAATTCCCATGCCTGCACTAAATAACATTGCAAACCATGACACAGTATTAAATTCAGGTTTATCATCAGGTTTTCCTAATTTCAATTTCCCAATAGGACTAAACATTAAGAAAACACAGAAAAATATCATCATGGCAACAATTACCATGTAATACCAACCGAAATACTTTGTAATCCATCCCGTGATATTTGTACCAATCGTATTGAATTGATTAGGAAATAGTGCTCCTAATAAAACTACAATCGCTATAAGAATAATACTATAAGTGAAAACAGAAGAAAGTTTATTTCCACTAAATTTTTGTTCTTTAGATTCCAAATTAAAACCTCCCTATGTATTTTCAAACATTTAAACAGAATAACAAAGCTTATTACATAATACAACTTGATATAGCTATCATAAGGCCTTTTTTGCCTGAAAAATTAGGTGTTTTATTAATATTTTAAAATCAATAAAAAGTTAATATTGCAAATATTTGATTTAAATATAAAAAATATAGTTAAGTATTTTACACTCCAAGATCTAATTATATAATTTTATTATTCAGATAATCTATGGTTATCAAAAGGCATGTAAAAAGAGACACCTTATTGAAAAAAGGAGTCTCTTAATCGTTTCATAATCAAATTTCGTCTCAATAAAGAACGTTTTTAACTTTAAAGACTTTATCTATTTTTTATTCGTCTGTATAATAACAGATAAAATTATGGTTAAAATAAATATCAGTATAGTTGTAAAAATAATAATTTTATTATTAGGATTTTTATCTTCTTGCTCATCATATTCTTCTAATTCTTTAATTCTTTGCTCGTCTATTTCAACTTCTTCTCTTGAGCCTAGCTCATTATCTAAGATATAGGGTTGTTGGTCTTTTACTTTCATAAATTTTTTCTCCTTATTATTAGAATAGCAAAGACACCTAAATCTTTAGGTGTCTCAGTTTTTTAAATTTCATTTTTATTACATTCGGCTAAGCAGTTCTTTTTTTATAATAATCAAAGCATGGTTACCTTTTGAGTTGATGTTTTCCTGAGCATTTAGTATTAATAGATCAATTAAATCGTCGTTATCTTTTTGACTTATTTCGTCTTTGAATTGATCAATATTTTCTATTAAAATTTTTTGATTGGGTTGCTGCTTGTCTATAGTGTAATACTGGTCAGCGCCCAAACCACCCTCTTCAATCATTTTCGATATTTCATTAGATCGTGTTTCATTTGTTTTGCTTATTTCTATTTCTTTTTTATCAGAGTTAACCATTACTATCCCCCCTATATGCCCATCATACACAGTGTAATAATACATATTTAAAATAACAATAACTCTGCTCACTAACAATTTACTGAGGGTTTAATAAATGACATTATTGGTATCGCTTACATAGATGGTTATTATTAGAATTCATATCAAAGAGGCACCATTGGTTGACCAAGGTGCCTCTTAATCGTTTCAAAAACAAATTTCATCTTAATAAGGATTGTTTATGAAAGTCTGACGAACATCAAATTTTTTAATTTTAATGAATTTTTATAAAAACTCATTAAATGTTTCTATAATTAGATATATATTCAATATACTTAATATGATTGTTAAAATCCAAGCAATAATATTAACCCATGTTTTATTTGTAAATTCTTTTCCCATTATTTTAGGGTTATTGGTTGCTAACGTTAAAGGAATAATACTAAAGGGTAATGCAATACTTAAAAACACTTGTGTGAAAATTAATAGATCCTCAATTTTAGAAGTACTTGAACCATATAACCATAAACAGATGAATACAGGAACCACAGCGATTAGTCTAGTGACTAATCTTCTTGCCCATTGAGGAATTCTTATATTTAAAAACCCTTCCATGACAATTTGTCCTGATAATGTGCCCGTAATGGTTGAATTTTGCCCTGAAGCTAGCAAAGCTATGGCAAATAATGTACTCATAACAGCACCACCTATAGCTCCTGCAAAATCCGATTCTCGTAAAGCATTATATAAATCATAAAATCGTCCTAAGTCTTCACCATTACCAAAGAATAGAGCGGCACCTAATATTAAAATCAAACAATTAATAATAAACGCAATTGAAAGTTGTATATGTGAATCAATAATAGCGTATTTAATAGCCTCTTTTTTCTTAGCTTTACTTTCACGTATGTAGTTACGTGATTGAACAATTGAAGAATGCAAATACAAATTATGAGGCATGATTGTCGCACCAATGATACCTAAAGCTATGTATAACACACCATTGTTAGTAGCTATTTCTGTACTTGGAATAAAGCCACCTAAAACAGCACTCCATTCTGGAGAAGCAAAGTAAACTTCAAATACAAAGATAAAAAGAACTGTAAAAATTAATACACCTACGATAGCTTCAATCTTTCTAAAGCCAAATTTAATAATTACTAGTAAAAGTAAAACATCTAATACAGTAATAGTTACTCCCACTACTAAAGGTATATCAAAAAGTAGATTTAATGCTATCGCACTACCAATGACCTCTGCAATATCTGTAGCCATAATTGCTAACTCTGTAACAATCCAAGCTGCTATCGACAACGGCTTATTACTTATGTGTTTAGTTACTTGAGCTAAGTCCATACCACTCGCAATACCTAAACGAGCGCACATACTTTGAAGTAACATGGCTGATAAGCTCGATAATAATATTATAAATAATAATGTATATCCAAATTGTGCTCCTCCTGCCATTGAAGTAATCCAATTACCTGGATCCATATAGCCTACGGCAACAAGAAGGCCAGGGCCTAGATACATTATTAGTTTCTTGATACCATTTGCTTCGCTATCAAAAGAAACTTTTCCATTTATTTCTTCTAAACTTTTCTTCACTTTAAAAATCTCCTCATTGAACATTAAATTTATCAATGAATATTATAGCATAAATTAGGTCAACCTAAAAATTATTTTTCTTATACTTAAACTTTTAGTTGTTTAATTTCTGATGATTTTAATTAATCTTTGCCTATTATTTTTAAACGACCTTTTATATTAGACTTCTTATTACCTTTCAGAAAATAAGTTGCTATTGAACCCGTTATCATTCCAACTAAACCAATACCAAAAAACATCAGATAAACACTTGCTTGATATCGCGGTCTAAGGTTTATGATTGAAATATATTCAAAGGAGGTTATATAATATGGGTAAATTTAATAGTTTAGAAGACAAAGTTGTAGTTATTGCTGGTGGTGCTAAGAACCTTGGCGGCTTATTAAGTACTACTTACGCTAAAGATGGGGCTAAATTAGTAATCCATTATCATGATGAAAAGTCTTTAGATGATGCTAAAGCTACACTTTCAAAAGTTGAAGAGTTAGGTGGAGAAGGTACATTATTTTCTGGTGATTTAACTAAGGTTAGTAATGTCCAAGCTTTATTTCAACATGCTGAAGAGACGTTTGGAAAAGTTGATATTGCAATAAATACAGTAGGAAAAGTACTTAAAAAACCTATTTCAGAAACGACTGAAGAAGAGTTTGATAGTATGGCAGACATCAATGCAAAGTCAGCTTATTTCTTTATTAAATATGCTGAAAAGGCTATGAATGATAATGGCAAAATCATCACTCTAGCCACTGCATTGCTTGCTGCTTATACAGGATTTTATTCAACTTACGCTGGAGGAAAAGCTCCCGTCGAGCATTATACACGCGCAGCATCATCAGAGTTTATGGATAGAGGGATTTCAGTTAATGCAGTGGCTCCTGGACCAATGGATACACCTTTCTTTTATCCTCAAGAAGGCGAAGATGCTGTGGCATTCCATAAATCCCAAGCACTTCATAATCAACTTACAAATATAGAAGACATCGCGCCGATTATTACTTTCTTAACTTTAGATGGTTGGTGGATAAATGGACAAACATTATTTGCAAATGGCGGTTATACGACACGCTAGTTAACTTTAAAGAATAAGGAGGTCATTTTGATATGTATTACTTTTTAGCAATATTTAAAGAAAATGAAACAGATATTAAGATTATTACGGAAGAAAAGGTCATAGATGATAAGAACGTATCTTTGCCAAGTAATAATTACGTTAAATCTTTAGCTGAAGAAATAATTGAGCTATCTCATCAAAATAATTTATTCCATAATGACATTAAACGAATTGGTTTAAAAATAGATGATCCTGAACTTATTGGTTATAACACTGTGGAGTCATTAAAGAGTGATATGGTATCAACATTTGGGTTTGAAGCTATTATCCATAATGACTATGAAGATTTACTAGTTCAAC
Organism: Staphylococcus parequorum; assembly: GCF_039237145.1. NCBI lineage: Bacteria > Bacillati > Bacillota > Bacilli > Caryophanales > Staphylococcaceae > Staphylococcus > Staphylococcus parequorum. The sequence goes on along the minus strand of NZ_CP150683.1, from coordinate 6,456 downwards.
TTATTAAATAGACCAAAAAGGTGACTTTATAAAGTCACCTTTTTTAGGAGGTAAATTATGCAAGTAAAGCAAGTAGCCGATAATTTAGGCATCAGTGAACATACTATTCGATACTATGACAAAGCAGGGCTTTTTCCATTTGTTACCAGAAATAAGAATGGCTATAGAGATTTTTCAGTAGAAGACCTATATTGGATTGAATTTATAAAATGTATGCGTCAGACACATATGCCTGTATCAAAGTTAAAAGAAATTGCTGAATTGTATCATCAAGGAAGTTCTACCAAAATGAAACGAAAAGACATATTTTTAGAACATCAAAAAAATTTAATAGAACAAAAAAGACTTATAGATGAAGGTCTTAAAGTATTAGAAGAAAAATTCAAATTATTGGAAAACGAATAAGAGAATCGAGGTATACTATGAAAAAACAAGCTTTAATAATTATATCATCAGCAAATGAACTACCATTAAATAATCCCACTAAACAAAAAATAGACACAGGATTCTTTTTAGTTGAAATGGGAAAAATATTGGACACTTTTAAAGACGATTATGAATTTATTTTCGCTACGCCAAATGGCGAAAAACCGACATTAGATATTAATGGGGAATCTTTAAGTATGCAAGCTGGAGAAAAGCTAGGCATTGCGTCTGTGAAAGAAAAATTTTATAAAGATCCCACTAATTATCGTCAAAAGAATACCAAACTTGTCGACCGCAGAGAAAAGGAATTAAACACTTTATACGATTTACTTGGAAAACTGCCTGTATCGCAAAATTTGAGTAACACAGATGAAGAGACGAAAGAATTTAGAAAACAGATTGTTAGAAAAATGGATGACTTAGAAGAAAAGAAATTTTATTCTTTAAAAGAATTATTGGAAAACAATGCTGATAATAACAATGATTTTAGTTTTGAAAATTTATCATTCGTGCACCTACCTGGAGGGCATGCGCCTATGGTAGATTTCTTAGATAACCCAGAATTAGGCGAAGTGTTAAATCAATTGTCAGAACAAAAAGTCATCACTTCTTTAATATGTCATGCGCCCATTGCTTTAACGTCTGCTAGACTCAGAATTGATGATAAAGGTAAACCGTATAATTATGACAAATCATTATACGAAGGCGCCCATATAACTACAGTACCTAAAATAGGTGAGTTGTTCATGTTAATATCTGGGTACCCTAAAATAAAAAATAAAAAGACGCGGTTACACTATTACGTAGATAAAAAGTTAATTTCCTATAATTTCAATGTTAAAACAACAAAAAACTTTACAAAATCGCTTGTTGTATATGATAAAACCAGAAAATTATTAACTGGTAATGGACCACAAGCTATAGATGATCAAACAGATAAACTGAAGGAAATTTTACCTAAATAATTAAAAGACCAGGTTTAGGAGTGGAAAAATGAAGAAAAGAGAAGTCAGCATGACAGAATTATTTTTCGATTTAATATTTGTTTATATTTTATCTACTATTAATCAGACTGCAGAAGGCATTTCACATAATTTAATGTCTTTAGAAGAACTAGGAAAAAGCTTCATGCTTTTTCTCGTCTTTTTCTCTATATGGGTTTACCGTACACTTTTAGTTAATAGGTTCTTCAATCAAAAATGGTATCAATACATCTTTGTGTTTATAGATATGTATTTAATCGTTATATTGTCTAAAGCTATAAATAGCGATTTTCAACAAACATTTCTTCCATTTGTTTTAATGTCAGCCTTGGTATATCTAAGTATTTTTATACAATACTTCATTAATTATAAATTTACCAATGCGAAAGTAGATATGAAATTGGTTAAAGTTTATATGATTGGTTTATTATTAACAATTATTCTTTCTATAATATCTATAATGTTGCCATCACCGATTAATTTTAGGGTGTATTTTATAGGAATTTTTATCGTAGCAGTCTTTCCGCTACTCTTTTATAAGACTTCATATCGTAACCCTATATTCTTTAACCATTTGACTGAACGATTAAGCTTATTAGTGATTTTATTATTTGGTGAAGGCCTAGTTTTATTAATACAAAATATTGAATTGACCCGCTTAAATATTTTATATGCATTATGTTTCGCCTTTATTACGTGTTTATTTGTTATATATGTTCATCACTATAAATCAACAGATAAAAACACAACAAACAAAACAGGATTCACAACAATTTATGTACATTTATTATTAATATTTTCATTAGATATGATGTTTTTAATTATGAATAAACTGTTATCTCATGAACATCTGAATACATCTGAAATATATGGATTCATACTATTCTTAGTTTTATTTATAGTCAGTATATTAACAAATATAGGCTTACATAAGGAGAAAGCATAAATTGCTCTTTACACTTTTCTTTTTATAGTTCTTTAACTTTATAGAAAAAAATTACGCGTGAGATATTATATTAAAATAAACTGCAAAAATCCTTCAGTTATAGCTGAAGGATTTTTACAATTTATTAGAGAAACTTTATGCAATAGAAAATGATATCCTCAATTTTATATTGAGAGATTTTGTATCACAAACAATCGTTTTAAAATTTGTATGAATTAAAGTCTTTAAATTAAAAATACCCCATAAATGAATGTGGAGTATTAAAATGAATTATCTTTCGTAGGTTTTATTCTAAATTAGCATGATTTTGCTGCATTGCTTCTTCATCAACTTTTAACTCAGTTATTAAGTCTAAAACAATACTATCTAAAAACACTTGTGATGCTTGTTCAAACAGGCTACCTAAGGGCTGTGCTGAACCTTCAGCATCATATTTCGTCCCTGCCGGTAATTCAATCACTGCATTTGCAAGTTCACCTATCGCTGAAGCCGGATTTGTCGACAATAATACAACTTCTGCACCTACAGCTTTAGCTTTATCTGCTAATAATCTTAAATGCTCTGTCGAACCTGACCCAGAGATAATAACAAACAAATCATTTTCAGTAATAGACGGGGTCGTAGACTCACCCACAACATGCGCGTATTTGCCTAATTGATTTAAACGCATTGCAAAACTATTTGCTACAAAACCAGAGCGACCTTTTCCTGCAACAAATATTTGATTCGCTTCAATCACTTGTGTTAAAAACGTTTTTGCTTCACTATCTTTAACGTGTGATAGTGTATGGTCTAATTCATCTAATATTAAGCGATAATTTGTAATTTCAGTCATATTATCTGCCTTCAATCGCATCTCTACATTGTTTAGCAGCTTCAACTGGATCGTCTGCGTTAGCAATACCACCACCAACTACAACCAAGTCTGGTTCTTCTGCTACAACTTCTTTAATTGTATCTGGTTTAATACCACCAATAACAGCTACTTTAGAATTAGAAATAACTGATTTAACTTTACGTAAACTTTCTAAAGGAGATTGACCTTCAGCTTGTAAGTCATAACCAGTATGCACAGCGATATAGTCTGCGCCTAAATCGTCTAATTCTTTAGCACGTTTTTCTAAATCTTGGACTGCAATCATATCTACTAACAGTTCTTTACCACTTTTATGTGCTTCTTCAACTGCTGCTTTAATTGATGCATCTTCAGCAACACCTAAAATTGTTATTACGTCTGCACCAAATTTAACTGCTTGGCTTACTTCATAGTCTGCAGCATCCATAATTTTTAAGTCTGCAAGTACTTTTACGCCTTCTATATTATCATTTAAATGTTGAACCGCTGGTAAACCTTCATTAATAACGATTGGTGTACCAATTTCTACGATATCTACATAATCTTTAACTTTATTCGCAAGTTTTGTCGCTTCCTCTTTATTCAATAAATCAATTGCTAGTTGTAATTCCATATGTTATTACCTCCTATATATTATGTATTCATTATGGTATAATAAATTCGAAAATACAATACTGACAAATATGTCACTGAGGAGAAGAAATTGTTAATAGAATACAATAATAAATTATTTTACACTTCTAAAGATTTAGCTTTATCAGTAATTGGTGGTAGGTGGAAAATCCCTATTATTTACCATTTATTACAATCAGAAGTACTTAGGTTGAGTGAATTAGAAAAAAAATTACCAGATATTAATCAAAGAATGTTAATTAGACAATTAAGAGAGCTTGAAAAGGATATGATAATAAAAAGAACTATATATCCAGTAGTCCCTCCAAAAGTTGAATATCGATTAACTAGTGTTGGTTTGTCTCTCGACAATGTGGTCTATGGTATTTGTGAATGGGGAGATGAATATTTGAAATTAATTAACAATGAAAATTAGTTAATTTTTTTAAAAGAAGAAAAATTGAACCGAACTTTATATAATCTCTTTCAGGAATATTGATATGTTTTTATATGGACTAGTAGATCGATATAAATAGAGAACGACTCAAAGACATAGAAATACGCTCTAAACATACAAAATATTTTTTCTGATATTAATAGTGTATATAGGGTCATTAGATTCTATATTTAAAAAAGCGAAGTATAATTAATAATTATACTTCGCTTTAAGTTAATCTTAATAATGATTACTTATATTTTTGTCAAACCATGCTTTTGCAAGCAGTTTAACTGCTGCTTTTATTTGTTCTATGGACAGTACTGCAAAGCCAAGGAGGACGGTTTGGCCATCATTTTCCCCGTATTCAGAAACAGAATTTACTTTTATACCAAATTTTGCTGCTTGATCAATAGCCTCTTGTTCCGTCATACCATTATTTAAACGTAGGGTTAAATGCAAACCAGAGTCTTGGCCTATAACTTCAACACTTTCTGGGAAATATTTTGAAATAGCTGTAATTAAAACATCTCTTTTTTTTCGATAAACCACTTTCATTTTTTGAATATGTTTTTCCCAATGTCCTCTATTTAAAAATTCTTTTAAGATATTTTGGTCTATGCGAGAGACTGTTTGAGCATAAAAGAAAAAGTCTTCTTGATAAATCTTGATTAGAGAAATTGGTAAAACCATATAACTAATACGCAGAGAAGGTAATAGCAATTTGGAGAAAGTACCCATATAAATCACATTTTCTCCGGTATCTAACCCTTGAAGCGCAGGTACTGGTTTACCACTATATCGAAATTCACTATCATAATCATCTTCAATAATATAACGGTCTTTTTGCTCTTTTGCCCATTTCAATATTTGTAAGCGTTTTGAAACCGGCATAATCATACCACTAGGAAACTGATGGGACGGCGTCACAATCGCTACATCTGCATCAGATTTACTTAAATGGGAAACAAGCATACCTTCTGAATCGATTGGAACCAATTCTACTTGATTTGCTTCTTTTTCAAACAACATCATTTTCCTATGATAGCCAGGGTCTTCAACAGCAAATTTGCTCCTTGGTAATAATAGAAAAAGTATCTTCATTAAAGTTTGTGTGCCAGATCCGATAACAATTTGACTTGGATAACATTTTACTCCTCTTGCTTCGTAAATATAATCCGCAATCGCTCTTCGTAAATATAGCTCTCCTTGAGGATGGCCTAACTGTAATATTTGTTTGTTATCACTTTGAAATATTTCATTTATCAACTTTCTATAAAGGTTAAAAGGAAAAGATTCTGTATCAACACCAGTATATGCAAAATCATAGATATAACCATCGTTTTTATTTATTTTTTCCTCCACATACTGGGGATTTTGATGATTTATATTAAAATTCTCTTCCTCAATATCGCAAACATAATATCCTTTTCTAGGAAGTGACTTTAAGTAGCCTTCAGCAACTAATTGTCCATAGGCAGATTCAACAGTATTCTGACTAACGCAAAGATGCTGGGAAAGTTTTCGTTTTGAAGGCAACTTCATTCCAGGTAATAGACTCCCTTTTTTTATCTCCTGTTTAATATACGAATATAATTGGATATAAATCGGATCTTTGCCTTGAATATCAAAACTCGGTGTTAACTGCAACATTAAATCTGGCCCCCTCTACTAATAAAATACTGGCACTTATAAAAGAGTCAGATATTCACTATAATACCTCAATAGTACAGTTTTTACATCATAGAAATATAAAGCAACAACTATGGAGGGTTAAAATGAATCAACAAAATCAACATATAGGATTTATTATGATTATTAGCGGAGCAACTCTTTGGGGCCTATCGGGTCCTATGATACAGTGGCTTTTTCAACATTCCACCATTTCATCCATAGATTTTCTTGTTTTTCGCTTACTATTAGCTGGAATTTTTCTTCTCTTGTATCTTTCCTTTTCAAAAAAACAAATCTTTGAAATTTGGAAGTACTCAGGTCATAGAATTCAACTCATATTATTTGGCGCTATTGGTATGCTCGGTGCTCAATACTTTTTTATCGAGGCAATCAATGTAAGCAATGCTGTCACGGCTATGTTGTTTCAGTTTTTTGCTCCAATCCTTATTACAATTTATGTATCTATACAAATCAAACAGCTACCGACTGCCAGACAATTTATTTCTATAATTATAGCTTTAAT
>NZ_CP150682.1:0-2871546 GCF_039237145.1 Staphylococcus parequorum | reverse complement strand
AAGGACCCGAAAGGGTCTTTTTTTTATGGAGAAAAAGAGCTTAACTACCAAAAACAACTGGTTTAAAATATGAACACATAAGCTGAAGCTCATGTGTAAGAACTACTAATCCCAATGAGATTGGGAAGTAGTTCTTTAGAAGCTGACGAACTCAGCGAAAGACGCGACGAGCTTACAAGCGGTAAGTGAGTAAGTGTCTTTTTTTTGAGTGAAAAATTAGTGAAGCTTGATTAAAGACAAAGTTTTTTATATGCAGTACATTTAGGATTAGAGGTAGGGACAAACACATATTCCACTCTCTATATGTTAAAATATAATGAACTATAGGAGTTGGAATTATTGTTTGAAAAGCGAGGATACATATGAAATTACCATTAACTAATAAACTTAATGATATATTAAATAGAAATCCGATTTCGATGCATGTACCTGGGCATAAAAATATGACAATCGGTTATTTAGAACAATTAAATTTTAAAATGGATATGACTGAGATTACAGAATTAGATGATTTACATCACCCTGATGAAGTGATAGCACAAAGTATGGAAGGTTTAGAGAAACATCCTGACTATGATGCATATTATTTAGTCAATGGGACTACGTCTGGGATTTTATCAGTAATCCAAGGATTTTCAGGACAAGAGGGGCATTATTCCATAGTTCGGAATGCACATAAATCTGTATTTCATGCTTTGGATTTAACATCAGAGCAGTGTCAATTATTGGAAATGAAAATGAGTGAAAAAACGAACCAATATTTAGGTCCGAATTTGGATGCATTTTTTTCTCAAATAGAACAAACTAAATTAGCAATTCTTACATATCCTAATTATTATGGTGAGTGTTTTGATGTATCTATTGCTATCAAAGGTCTAAAAGAGCACAATATACCTGTATTGATAGATGAAGCACATGGTGCTCATTTTGATTTAGAAGGCTTTCCCAATTCCACTTTAAATATGGGTGCGGATTACGTAGTGCAATCGTATCATAAATCATTACCAGCACTAACAATGAGTTCTATTATATTTATTCATAAGAATGCACCGAGACGGGAAAAGGTTATTAAATATTTGTCCTATTTTCAATCTTCAAGCCCTTCCTATCTATTAATGACGAGTTTGGAATTAGCGCATCAGTTTTATAAAGATTATAACAGTCATCTCTTTTTTGAAAAAAGAGGTCAATTAATTCAAGAGTTAAAAGAAATTGGAGCTGAAATCGTTAAAGTTGAAGATCCACTGAAATTGAATATACGTTGTAATGGTTATACTGGTTTTGAATTACAAAAGCATTTTGAAACTAAAGATATTTACGTTGAACTTGCTGATGAACATCAGGTATTGTTCGTTTTGCCTTTATGGCATAAGGAAGATACATATCCATTTGATTTATTAATAGAAAGAATACGACAGATTGAGTTGGAAGAGAGAGACACACAATCACCTGCTCAGTCCGCGTTTAGAACTGAAGAAGGTACATACCAAGCGGGCGATATAGTTGATACAAAAAGTATCAATATTAGTCATGCTGAATCTAAAGTTTTAGCAACAAATATCGTTCCATATCCTCCTGGCATCCCTGTTATGTTTAAAGGAGAAAAAATTACAGAAAATATGATAAAATTAATGAATTATTGGTATGATAATAATATAAGAGTAGAAGGAATTAAAAATTATAAAATAGAAATTAAGGATGAATAAAATGTCAGCTTTTATAACTTTTGAGGGCCCAGAAGGTTCAGGTAAAACTACAGTCATTCAACAAGTGGCAGAACGGTTAGAAACAGAGTATGATGTTGTACTTACTAGAGAACCTGGTGGTGTTAAAACTGGAGAGCAAATACGTGAAGTATTACTTGAAGGTGACGATATGGATGAGCGCACTGAAGCCTTATTATTTGCGGCGTCAAGGCGAGAACATCTTGTTGGTAAAGTTATACCATCATTAGATGAGGGCAAGTTAGTATTATGTGATCGTTATATAGATAGTTCATTAGCTTATCAAGGTTATGCACGGGGTATAGGAATAGAAGAAGTGAAATCTATTAATGAATTTGCTATCAATGGTTTATATCCAGATAGAACCATTTACCTTGATGTGAGCGTGGAGGTAGGTCGTGACCGTATACAAAAAAATCAGCGAAATCAAAATCGCTTAGATCAAGAAGATGTAATATTTCACGAAAAAGTAGTTGAAGGTTATAGGAAAATTATTCATAATGAGTCTAAACGTTTTATTGTGATTGATGCAAATCGAAGTTTAGAAGAAGTAGTAAATGCGACGTATAAATCTATCAGCAAATACTTAGAAAAATTGTGATATAATATTTGGAAGAGGTGTTTAGTATGAAAATGATTATAGCAATTGTACAAGACCAGGATAGTCAGGAACTGTCGGATAAACTTGTTAAGCATAATTTTAGAGCAACAAAACTTGCAACCACTGGTGGATTTTTAAGAGCTGGTAATACTACGTTCTTATCTGGTGTTGAAGATGATCGCGTGGATGAGATGTTGAAAGTTATCAATGATACTTGTGGTAACAGAGAGCAACTTGTCTCACCTATTACACCGATGGGTGGTAGTGCAGATTCTTATATACCGTATCCGGTTGAAGTAGAAGTTGGAGGAGCAACGGTATTTGTAATGCCTGTTGAAACTTTCCATCAATTCTAAAATCATGGTTGCTTAATATAGTAGCCTCTCAAATTACATTTTAGCTAAAGAGATTTACCTATGGTGATCTTTAGAATGTTTTTTGTAGAGCAACTATATATAAGCAGCCTTTTTATATAAAGGAGTAACTTTATAATGGATGAACGAGAAAGACTGACGAAAGCCTATCAATCAAATAAATTGTCACATGCTTATTTATTTGAGGGTGATGATGGTCAGACAATGCAACAAGTCGCTATTGATTTTACGAAACTTATTTTATGTAATCAAGACAATCAATGTCAGTTAAAGGTAGAAACATTTAATCATCCTGATTTTATGTATATATCCTCTGAAGAGACTACAATAAAGAAAGATCAAATAGAACAGTTATTACATCATATGAATCAATTACCAATAGAAGGTGACTATAAAGTATATATTATTGAATCCTTTGAAAAGTTAACAATTCAAGGTGAAAATAGCATTTTGAAATTTTTAGAGGAACCTCCTGAAAATACCATCGCCATCTTATTAACTACGAAACCCGAGCAAATCTTAGACACAATACATTCGAGATGTCAGCATGTTTATTTTAAACCTATTAATAAAGCTAATTTTATAAATAGATTAGTAGAGCGTGATATTTCGCGTCCAGTAGCTGAATTACTAAGTACATATACTACGCAAATTGAAACGGCAGTTACGCTAAATGAAGAAGCAGATTTAATGGCGCTACGTAAAAGTATTATTAAATGGTGCCAATTACTTTTAACAAATCGACCTATGGCATTGATTGCTATTGTAGATTTATTGAAACAGGCTAAAAACAGAAGGTTACAAATGGTCACATTAGCTGCAGTTAATGGTTTCTTTCAAGATGTTATGCATGCTAAAGTAGGGATGACTGATGATATGATATATCAAGATTTACAAGTCGATGTACAAGAATATACGAAAAAACTAACATATAATCAAATTATTTTGATGTATGATCAAATAACAGAAGCACATAAAAAGTTGAATCAAAATGTGAATCCAACTTTAGTGTTTGAGCAAATCGTAATAAAAGGGGTGAATTAGTTATGCAAAATGTAGTAGGCATTGATTTTCAAAAGTCAGGAAAAATGGAGTATTATTCGCCTCAACACTTTAATTTAGCTGTAGGAGACTGGGTGGTAGTAGAGTCTAAAAGAGGCTTAGAGATGGGGCGTGTAAAATACGAACCATTAAATGTTGCGGATCAAGATGTAACGCTACCATTAAAAGAAATCGTACGTATTGCAACTGAAGAAGATTTAGTTAGATATGAACAAAATGAGCAAGCTGCAAAAGAAGCTTTGGAATTGTGTAAAGATACGATTCAACAACAACAATTAGAAATGCGTTTGGTTAACTGTGAATTCACATTAGATAAATCAAAAGTAATATTTAATTTTACTTCAGATGAACGTGTTGATTTTAGAAAACTCGTAAAAGTCTTGGCACAGAAGTTGAAAACACGTATTGAGTTAAGACAGATAGGTGTTAGAGACGAAGCAAAATTATTGGGTGGCATTGGACCATGTGGACGTTCTTTATGTTGTTCAACATTTTTAGGTGATTTTGAACCAGTATCTATAAAAATGGCTAAGGACCAAAACTTATCTTTAAATCCAACTAAAATTTCGGGAGCATGTGGACGTTTGATGTGTTGTCTCAAGTATGAAAATGATTATTATGAGGAAGCACGTGCACAATTACCTGATGTTGGTGATCCGATTGAAACACCAGAAGGTAACGGTAAAGTGATAGGGTTAAATATTTTAGACATTTCCATGCAAATTAAAGTGGAAGGCCTAGAGCAACCACTAGAATATAAAATGGAAGAATTAGAAACGTTTAATTAGGAGGCCGTTGCAACATTGAATCGAAGCGAGATATTTGAAAAGTTAGCACAATTAGAAGAAAATATTAATCAAATCAACGGTGATATGGTTAATTTGAAAAATCTTACTGTCGAACTCATAGAAGAAAATGTAGCCTTACAAATAGAGAATGAAAATCTAAAAACTTTAATAGATAAAGAAGAAAAACCTAAAAAAATAGAAAGTGGTCATAAAGCACAATATAAGCGACCACTTCGCAGTAAAGATAATTTAGCGATGCTTTATAAAGAGGGTTTTCATATTTGTAATGGTGAGTTATTCGGCAAACATAGAAAAGGTGACGACTGTTTATTTTGTTTGGAAGTGCTGAGTGAATAATTGAAAGAACAAAATTGCCTATAAAACAATATGGAGGAAATGTGATTGAGGATGAGATGTAGCGATAGGCTTGGTTATTAAGCATCGCAGTCTCGTCCTTTTTTTGGAGGATATAATGAATATGCATATGGAAAATGAAAGATTAGATTATTTAATTAAAGAAAAACTAGAAATTATTCAAAATGATGATGTGTTTTCTTTTTCAACAGATGCTTTACTACTTGCACATTTCACAAAATTAAAAAAACAGGATACAATCATGGATTTGTGTTCGGGTAATGGCGTGATACCTTTATTACTTTCTGATAAAGGACAGCAGGCTATAGATGGAATTGAAATACAACAACAACTCGTAGATATGGCACAACGCAGTATCGTACATAACCATCTAGAAAATAGAATTCAGATGCATCATATGGATTTGAAAGAGGCACACAAACAGTTTAATCCAGCGAAATATAGTCTTATTACTTGTAATCCACCGTACTTTAAAGAGAATCAAGCGTTCCAACATCAGAAAGAAGCACATAAGATCGCACGACATGAGATTATGTGTACATTAGAGGATTGTTGTTTTGCAGCAAGACATTTACTGAAACAAGGTGGACGCTTTGTGATGGTACATCGAGCAGAACGTCTTATGGATGTCTTAAGCTATATGAGAGCATACCAGATTGAACCTAAGAAACTTTATTTCATCTATAGTAAGCAAGGCAAAGTTGCGCAAACAATTGTTGTTGAAGGTAGAAAAGGTGGTAATCAAGGGCTAGACATCCAAACGCCATTTTACATATACAATAATGATGGAACGTATACTAAAGAAATGAGAGAAATATATTATGGATAAACATTATATATATATTGTTAAGTGTAAAGATGGAAGTTTATATACTGGTTATGCAAAAGATATAGAAAAAAGGGTAGAAAAGCATAATAAGGGACAAGGCGCCAAATATACTAAAATAAGACGTCCAGTAGAGTTAGTTTATCAAGAAATGTTTGATACGAAATCAGAAGCTTTAAAACGAGAATATGAAATAAAAACGTATTCTAGGCAACAAAAATTAGTATTAATAAGTGAGGGATAACTAATGGCGACACTATATTTAGTAGGAACACCCATAGGGAATTTAGCAGATATTACATATAGAGCTGTAGATATTTTAAGGTCGGTGGATTTGATTGCTTGTGAAGATACAAGAGTGACTAAAAAGTTATGTGCACATTATGATGTTCAAGCACCCCTGAAATCCTATCATGACCACAATAAGGAACAACAAACGGATTACCTAATAGAACAACTGCAGCAGGATGTTAGCATAGCGCTTGTATCAGATGCAGGCTTACCATTGATTAGTGATCCGGGTTACGAACTTGTTGTTGCAGCGAGAGCAAATGAAATTAGAGTGGAAACAGTGCCAGGTCCTAATGCTGGATTGACGGCACTGATGGCGAGTGGCTTACCCTCATTTACTTATACGTTTTTAGGGTTTTTACCACGAAAAGAAAAGCAGAAATTAGATATTTTAGAGCAGCGGATGTTTGAAGATAGTACGCTAATTATTTATGAATCGCCACATCGTGTGAAAGAGACGTTGAAAACAATTCAAAAAGTAGATGAAACTAGAAAAGTTTCACTAGGTAGAGAATTAACTAAAAAGTTTGAGCAAATTGTCACAGGAGAAGTTGGAGAATTACTAAACCAGCTTAATGAAAATCGAATTCCAACTAAAGGTGAATTTGTTGTAGTCATTGAAGGTGCGATAGCTGAAGAAGATACGTCATGGTTTGAAGATATGTCGATACAAGCACATGTGGATTACTATATAAATGAAAATATGAAACCTAAATCTGCAATTAAACAAGTTGCTGAAATGCGTCATATGAAGACTGGCGAAGTTTATGATATTTATCATGAGGTTTCCAATAATTAATCTAAGTCAGATGGATTATTCTTAGGATAAAGTTTCTAAGATAAAACGAAGAACTTTTACAGGATAAAATCACGTTTAATCAAGAGAAATGAGTTGAAAAACTCCCATAACACGCGTGATTTATGGTAATGTAGACAAGATAGAGATTATTAATCATATTAAAATTTTAGCAAAATTAAGTCATGAAAAGTCCGATGTGAATAGTAATCTATCCATATCATTTTAAAAGTGGCTAAATTAGAAAACGAAATAAAAAACATACATCTGTTTCATTGAGGGAAAAATGAATTTAGATATATTTAAAGCGTAGGAAACGAGGAGGAACATTGATGGCGAAAGAAACATTTTATATCACTACACCAATATATTATCCAAGTGGGAATTTACATATCGGTCATGCATATACAACAACAGCTGGTGATGTAATCGCACGTTATAAAAGAATGCAAGGCTATGATGTTCGTTATTTAACAGGTACGGATGAACATGGTCAAAAAATACAGGAAAAAGCACAAAAAGCTGGAAAATCTGAATTAGAATATTTGGATGAAATGATAGCAGGCATTAAAGATTTATGGAATAAATTAGAAATCTCAAATGATGATTTTATTCGTACAACAGAAGCACGACATAAAGAAGTGGTACAACAAATTTTTGAACGTTTATTAAAGCAAGAAGATATTTATCTTGGTGAATATGAAGGTTGGTATTCTGTACCAGATGAAACTTATTATACGGAGACGCAATTAGTGGATCCGATATTTGAAAATGGTGAAATCGTTGGCGGTAAAAGTCCAGACTCAGGTCACGAAGTAGAATTAGTTAAAGAGGAAAGTTATTTCTTCAATTTATCTAAATATACAGATCGTTTATTAGAATTTTACGATGAAAATCCTGATTTTATTCAACCACCTTCACGTAAAAATGAAATGATTAATAATTTCATCAAACCAGGGTTGGAAGATTTAGCAGTTTCACGTACATCATTCGATTGGGGCATCCATGTGAAATCAAATCCTAAACACGTTGTTTACGTGTGGATTGATGCGCTTGTGAACTACATTTCTTCATTAGGTTATTTATCAGATGATGATAGCTTATTCAAAAAATATTGGCCGGCAGATATTCATATCATGGCGAAGGAAATTGTGCGTTTCCATTCAATTATCTGGCCAATCTTGTTGATGGCATTAGATGTTCCACTACCTAAGAAAGTCTTTGCTCATGGCTGGATTCTTATGAAAGATGGCAAAATGAGTAAATCTAAAGGTAATGTGGTCGATCCTAATGTACTTATAGATCGTTATGGACTAGATGCTACGCGTTATTATTTAATGCGTGAATTACCATTTGGTTCAGATGGTGTCTTTACGCCTGAAGGTTTCGTTGAACGTACAAATTATGATTTAGCGAATGACTTAGGTAATTTAGTTAATCGTACGATTTCTATGGTTAATAAGTATTTCGATGGCGAATTACCAGCATATCAAGGTCCAAAACATGAGTTGGATGAAGATATGGAGCAAATGGCGATAGACACAGTGAAGACGTTCCATGAGAATATGGACGATTTACAATTCTCAGTAGCACTTTCAACGGTTTGGAAGTTAATCAGCCGTACTAATAAATATATTGACGAAACATCGCCGTGGGTATTAGCAAAAGATGAGAGTCAAAAAGACATGCTAAGTAATGTTATGGCGCATTTAGTAGAAAACATTCGTATTATAGCAGTGTTATTAAGACCATTCCTTACGCATGCACCAAAACAAATTTTTGAACAGTTGAATATTAATTCACCTGAATTATATGAATTTGATAGCGTGAAACAATATGGTGTTTTAACTGCACCAATTGTTGTTATTGATAAACCACAACCTATCTTCCCACGCTTAGATAGTGATGCAGAAATTGATTATATTAAACAATCTATGCAGCCAGAAAAAGCGGCAGAAGTTTCAGAAGAAACTGAAGAAGTACCTAGTAAGCCACAAATTGATATCAAAGACTTTGATAAGGTAGAAATTAAAGCTGCTACGATTACGGATGCTGAACAAGTTAAAAAATCTGATAAATTATTGAAAATCCAAGTCGATTTAGATAGCGAACAACGTCAAATCGTCTCAGGCATTGCAAAATACTATCAACCAGAAGATATTATAGGTAAAAAAGTTGCAGTTGTAACAAATTTAAAACCTGCTAAATTGATGGGTAGAAAATCAGAAGGTATGATTTTATCTGCTGAAAAAGACGGCGTACTGACACTTGTAAGTTTACCAAACGCAATTCCAAATGGTGCAATAATTAAGTAATCACAAATTAAGGGAGCGATATAATATGCTTATCGATACACATGTTCATTTAAATGCAGAACAATATGATGAAGATTTAGAAGCGGTCATTGAACGTGCAAGAGACAATGGTGTAGATCGCATGTTTGTTGTTGGGTTTGATACACCAACAGTCGAGCGTACGATGGAACTCATTGACCAATACGAATTTATCTATGGCATTATTGGATGGCACCCTGTAGATGCGGTTGATTGTACAGAAGAACGATTAGAATGGATAGAAAAGCTTGCAGCACACCCTAAAGTGATTGGTATAGGTGAAACGGGATTAGATTATCATTGGGACAAGTCGCCTAAAGATGTGCAACAAACATTATTTAGAAAACAAATCGCATTGGCTAAACGCGTCAATTTACCAATTATTATTCACAATAGGGAAGCAACGCAAGATTGTATAGATATTCTTAAAGAGGAGCATGCTGAAGAAATTGGTGGTATCATGCACAGCTTCAGCGCTTCTCCTGAAATTGCAGATGATGTAATTAATAAATTGAATTTCTATGTATCTTTAGGTGGTCCAGTCACTTTTAAAAATGCGAAACAACCTAAAGAAGTAGCGAAACATGTTCCATTTGATCGATTATTAGTTGAGACAGATGCACCATTCTTATCACCACATCCATATAGAGGCAAAAGAAATGAACCTGTCCGTGTGACATTGGTTGCAGAACAAATTGCTGAATTACGCGGTGTTAGCTATGAGGAAGTTTGCAAACAAACAACTGAAAATGCAGAACGTTTATTTAAATTAGAAGGATAGACACATTACAAAAAAGGTATCGGTCTGAAATAGGGCTTAGTTCATAGAGTAAATGCTAAGTAGTAACCATTATTTGCGACGATACCTTTTTTATTTTTATCTAAAATCGAATTAAAGTGATGAAAGGTGTAACAATAAATGAAGATTAACGAATTTATTGTAGTAGAAGGTAGAGACGATACGGAACGTGTTAAAAGAGCGGTAGAATGTGATACGATTGAAACAAATGGGAGTGCGATTAACGAGCAAACTTTAACTGTTATAGCACAGGCATTTGAAACAAGAGGTGTAATTGTATTAACAGATCCTGATTTCCCGGGTGATAAAATACGTAATACTATTCAAAAACATATACCAGGCGTAAAACACGCATATATCGACAGAGAAAAAGCCAAAAGTAAACGAGGCAAGATTGGTGTAGAACATGCACAACTTGCAGATATTAAAGATGCCTTAAT
This sequence comes from Staphylococcus parequorum, assembly GCF_039237145.1. Lineage (NCBI taxonomy): Bacteria > Bacillati > Bacillota > Bacilli > Caryophanales > Staphylococcaceae > Staphylococcus > Staphylococcus parequorum. Next base: position 2,861,137 of record NZ_CP150682.1, on the reverse strand, counting down.
GAATGTAAGTACACCATTTGAAGAAGGACACGAAACAATCAGTAAATCAGTGTTAATTGATTTAGGATTAATAATTGGCAAAGATGCACGCAGAAAAAGAGAAATACTTGGGCGTAAGCTACATATAGGACATTCTAATGGCAAACAATTAATAAATAAGCTCAATGCGTTTGGCTATACTGAAGCAGATGTTAGAAATGCATTAAGTGATAACGAAGGAAGTGAATGATAAGTGGATATTAAAGATGTTGCTACACCATCGCGTACGAAAGCATTGCTCAATCAGTATGGTTTTAATTTCAAAAAAAGTTTAGGACAAAACTTCTTGATTGACGTTAACATTATACAAAAAATTATCGATGCGAGTGATATAGGTGAAAATACAGGTATTATAGAAATAGGACCTGGTATGGGTTCACTTACAGAGCAATTAGCTAAAAAGGCAAAGAAAGTTGTGGCGTTTGAAATTGATCAACGTTTGATACCGGTATTGAAAGATACAATGGGACCTTATGAAAACGTGGAAATTATAAACGAAGATATATTAAAAGCTGATATTGCACATTATGTCACGGAGCATTTAGCAGATTGTGACAATATCATGGTGGTCGCTAACTTGCCATATTATATTACAACACCGATATTATTGAATCTAATGCAACAAACTTTACCTATCGATGGGTACGTAGTTATGATGCAAAAAGAAGTCGGTGAAAGATTGAATGCCCAAGTTGGAACAAAAGCTTATGGATCACTATCAATTGTTACCCAATATTATACTGAAACAAGTAAAGTGTTAACAGTGCCGAAGACAGTCTTCTTACCACCGCCAAATGTAGATTCAATTGTTGTGAAATTGATGAAGCGTCAGACGCCGGAGGTAGATATAGATGACGAGGATAGATTTTTCAAAATGACAAAAGCTGCATTTAGCCAAAGACGAAAAACAATCAACAATAACTATCAAAGTTTGTTTGTAGATGGTAAAGCGAACAAAGAAATTATTAAAAAATGGTTGGAAACTAGCGATATAGATCCAAGAAGACGTGGAGAAACGCTTTCAATAAAAGAATTTGCAAAATTATACAATGAATTGAAAAATTTCACAGAATTAGCATTTTAAATTATTGACAAGCTTGAGTTACATTGCTAAAATTGATGTTTTGTTTGACAAAAGCTCGCGATTTGTGTTATTATACAACTTGTAGCGAGGTGGAGCAATATGCCAAAATCTATTGGAGACATCAAAAATTCACTTGATTGTCAATTAGGAAACCGAATCGTACTTAAAGCGAATGGTGGTCGTAAGAAAACAATTGAGCGTAGTGGTGTGTTAAAAGAAACGTACCCTTCTGTTTTCATTGTCGAGCTAGATCAAGAAATTTACAACTTTGAGCGTGTATCTTATACATACGCTGACGTTTTAACTGAAAACGTACAAGTTTCTTTTGAAGATGATAATCAGCAAGAAGCAATTGCACACTAAATAAAAGTGATTTAAATAAAGTTCGTCTCTTAGGAGTCATACTTTTTAATTTAAACTTTAATATTAAGATCATTAAATGAAAAGGTATGTTGGTGTAACTTCGCCAACATACCTTTTTCTGTGCCACAATTTATGGTGTAGGAAATGGATATAATTTTAATAGAAGCGTACTATATTGTAGAATAGTAAATTAAGAAATGATTTATTGTCCAATATAGTTAAATGTATATTTATAAAAATATTTATCAAAATATCGAAAATAAGTTTTAAAAAACAGACAATGCAACTATAACAATATGTTAAAATCATTTTATTACCATATCGAATTGGAAGAGGGTGGGAATATGATTTATGAAACAGCTCCGGCAAAGATTAATTTAACGCTGGATACACTCTTTAAACGAGATGATGGTTTTCATGAAGTTGAAATGATTATGACGACGATTGATTTAAATGATCGCTTGTCATTTGAACTACGCAACGACAAAAAAATAGTTGTTGATGTAGAGCAAACTTACGTTCCCTCCGATAATAAAAATTTGGCGTATAAAGCTGCAGAATTAATGAAAAGAAATTATAATTTAAAGCAAGGTGTCACAATCACTATAGATAAGAACATACCTGTGTCAGCAGGGCTTGCAGGAGGCTCTACTGACGCTGCAGCTACAATGAGAGGGATGAATCGCCTGTATGAGCTAAATAGACCGTTAAATGAGTTGTGTGAGCTCGGTATTAAGATAGGCACAGATATCCCTTTTTGTATTTTTGGTAAAACAGCATTATGTAGAGGTAAAGGTGAACGTATTACGTTTCTGAATAAACCTCCATCAGCATGGGTTGTTGTAGCAAAACCAAATTTAGGTATATCTTCTCCGAGTATTTTCAAAAAATTAGACTTAAATAAGCCGCATCATGTGGATACGACAACTTGTAAATCAGCTTTAATTTCAGGAGATTATGAATTACTTTGCAAAAGTCTTTCAAACCGATTGGAACCTGTCTCGGGTAAGATGCATACTGAGATTTTAAAAATAAAAGAAAATATGTTAGAAAATGGTGCGGATGGTGCTGTTATGAGCGGAAGTGGCCCATCTGTTTATGGACTAACACAAAAAGAACGCCAGGCAAGACATGTTTACAATGCAGTCAATGGCTGTTGTAATGAAGTGTATATAGTAAGATTATTAGGCTAGTGAGAAGGGATGAGTTAAATGCGCTATAAAAGAAGCGAACGAATTGTTTATATGACACAATACTTGATGAATAACCCTAATAAATTGATACCATTAACTTATTTCGTACAAAAATTTAAACAAGCGAAATCATCTATAAGTGAAGATGTTCAAATTATTAAAACCACATTCCAAAAAGAAAAATTAGGGACAGTGATTACCACAGCTGGGGCTAGTGGCGGTGTGACGTATAAACCTGAAATGAGTAAAGAAGAAGCGAGTGAAGTCATTGATGACGTTATCGCACAACTCCAAGAGAAGAATCGTTTGCTACCAGGTGGGTATTTATTCTTGTCTGATTTAATGGGAGACCCGACGTTACTTAACCGTGTCGGAAAACTGATCGCTACACTTTATATGGATGAAGAATTAGATGCAATCGTTACGATTGCTACGAAAGGTATTTCTCTTGCCAACTCAGTAGCTAACGTATTGAATTTACCAGTAGTTGTCATTCGAAAAGATAACAAAGTGACTGAAGGTTCTACGGTATCAATTAATTATGTGTCTGGATCTTCTCGAAAAATTGAAACTATGGTGTTATCCAAGAGAACATTACCAGAAAATTCTAATGTCCTTGTAGTAGATGATTTTATGCGCGCAGGTGGATCCATCAATGGTGTGATGAATTTAATGAACGAGTTTAAAGCACATGTGAAAGGGGTATCGGTACTAGTAGAATCAAAAGAAGTTAAACAAAGATTAATTGAAGATTATACTTCCTTAGTTAGATTATCTGATGTAGATGAATACAATCAGGAATTTAAAGTGGAGAAAGGCAACAGTTTAACTAAATTTTCTTAAAGGAGCGATTACGGCATCATGAAAACGATTAATACAACCAAAGCACCGGAAGCGTTAGGGCCATACTCACATGCAACAGAAGTAAATGGTCTAGTATTCACATCTGGACAAATCCCATTAAATTTAAATGGAGAGATTGTTAGCGATGATGTAAAAGAACAGACGACACAAGTCTTAGAAAATTTAAAAGTTGTACTAGACCAAGCTGGATCAGATATAGATTCGGTTATAAAAGCTACTATTTTTATTGCTGATATGAATGAATTTCAAAATATAAATGAAGTTTATGGCAAATATTTTGAGCATCATCAACCTGCGAGAAGTTGCGTTGAGGTAGCGAGACTACCTAAAGATGTTAAAGTAGAAATAGAAGTAATTGCACAAGTGAAGTAAGGATTTATAATTTTTAATAAAATTGTTAAGCTTCTAACAAAGAGATACTATGGGGGGCTCACTACATGAAAGTGACAGATGTAAGACTTAGAAAAATACAAACAGACGGAAGAATGAAAGCGCTTGTTTCAATCACTTTAGATGAATCATTTGTGGTACATGATTTACGCGTTATTGAAGGCAACACAGGTCTATTCGTCGCAATGCCAAGTAAACGTACACCAGATGGTGAATTCCGAGATATCGCACATCCAATCAATTCAGAAATGAGACAAGAAATACAGGATGCTGTGATGAAAGTATATGAAGAAACTGATGAGGTCATCCCTGATAAAAATGCTCAATCATCAGAAGATACTAATGAGGAAGCTTAATTTAATTATTTGAGATTATAGTGAATTTAATATCGTTTTAAAGAAGATTGAATTTCTAAAACTGGGAAATTCAATCTTCTTTATTTATGTAAGCGTGACTAAAACATAAAATATTAAAATTATTTACAAAATGTAAAGGTGACAAAAATTATAATTTTGAAATTTATAATAAATAACCAAAACTTACATGTTTTTACTTAACTATATTATTATGAATGAAACAAATGTCTAAAGAAGTGACACCGTATGTTTCATTCATAATAATATGTTAGAAATTATCGATAATAAGAAAAGTTACTGTAGAAAATGAAGCGGCTTTCAAAACCTAAATAGATGACAAATACTATGCACTTTATTTATAACAATTGTAATAAAAAACGCGTTAATAAAAAACATTGGCACTTTGAGCCTTGAAAGTGTGACTAGCGTTAAATTATAATAATAAAGAAGTGTATATTTTAATGGAGGGTTAACATACATGCAAAGACATGCAATAGTACTCGCAGCTGGTAAGGGTACACGTATGAAATCAAAGAAATACAAAGTACTACATGATGTCGCTGGCAAATCAATGATTGAACATGTCGTGGATAACGTTAAACAATCTGGCGTAGAACAGCTAGTAACAATCGTAGGTCATGGCGCAGAAAGCGTGAAAGAAACATTAGGCGATGCATCGCTTTATAGTTTTCAAGAAGAACAATTAGGTACTGCTCATGCCGTTAAAACGGCTAGTGAACATTTAAATGATAAACAGGGCACAACGTTAGTAGTTTGTGGAGATACACCATTAATTACGACAGAAACACTTAAATCTTTAATTGAACATCACGAAAATAACCAAGCACAAGCTACTGTATTAACAGCTACAGCAGCAAACCCATATGGTTATGGCCGAATTATACGTGATGCAGACAATCAATTAGTTAAAATAGTCGAACAAAAAGATGCAACAGATACAGAACAACAAATTAATGAAATTAGTTCAGGTATTTTCGCATTTGACAATCAAATGCTATTTGAAAAGTTAGAGTTAGTGAATAACAATAATGTACAAGGCGAATACTACTTGCCTGATGTACTTTCATTAATTTTAGAAGATAAAGGCACAGTAGGTATTTACCATACAAATGATTTTGAAGAAATTATGGGTGTAAATGACCGAGTGATGTTGAGTGAAGCGGAAAAAGCATTTAGAAAACGCATCAACGAATTTCATATGAGAAATGGTGTAACAATCGTGGATCCATCAAATACTTATATCGGTGCAGATGTAACTATTGGAGAAGACACAATTATAGAACCTGGAGTTAAACTTGCAGGACATAGTGAAATTGGAGAAGAGACAGTTGTAGGACAATATACGGAAATCACGAATAGTAAAATAGGTGATAATGTTACAATTAAACATTCAGTGATCAATGAAGCAATGGTTGATGATTATGCGATAATTGGACCGTTTGCACAACTTCGTCCAGGTACAGACTTAGGCAAAAAAGTGAAAGTCGGCAACTTTGTTGAAGTTAAAAAATCAGTCGTAAAAGCGGGAGCTAAATTACCTCACTTGAGTTATATTGGTGATGCAGAAATAGGAGAACGTGTGAATCTTGGCTGTGGTTCAATCACAGTAAACTATGATGGTATTAACAAATTCAAGACGGTTATTGGTAATGATTCGTTTATAGGGTGCAATACGAATCTGGTAGCACCTATTACGTTAGGCGAACGTTCTTTAATTGCTGCTGGCTCTACGATTACTGATAGTGTACCAGAAGACAGTTTAGCATTAGCGAGAGCTAGACAAACAACCAAAGAAGGTTATTTGAAAAAATAAAAGGTGTATGTTTAGACATGCATGCTTGAACTGTTAAACTTAATGTAATTGAGTAACTTGTTAACCACAAAATGCTTTATATTGAAAAACAATGTAAGTTTGCGCTTGTATTTAAATGAAAACTAATTGAATGAATTAATTGGAGGACTATAAATGTTAAACAATGAGTATAAGAATTCTGCTTTGAAAATATTTTCTTTAAAAGGTAATGAACCTTTAGCCCAAGAAGTAGCAGATCATGTTGGAATCGAACTAGGAAAATGTTCAGTAAAACGTTTCAGCGATGGAGAAATTCAAATCAACATAGAGGAAAGTATTCGTGGTTGTGACGTATTTATTATTCAACCTACATCGAATCCTGTAAATTTACACTTAATGGAATTATTAATTATGGTTGATGCTTGTAGACGTGCATCAGCAGCTAACATTAATATAGTTGTCCCGTATTATGGTTATGCGCGCCAAGACAGAAAAGCACGTAGTCGTGAACCAATTACAGCTAAACTTGTAGCAAACTTAATCGAAACTGCAGGCGCAGATCGTATGATAGCGTTAGATTTACATGCACCTCAAATCCAAGGTTTCTTCGATATGCCAATTGACCACTTGATGGGCGTGCCAATCTTAGCAGAATACTTCAAGAATGAGTCAGGTATTGATCTTGAAGAGTGTGTTGTAGTCTCTCCAGACCACGGTGGCGTAACAAGAGCACGTAAACTTGCAGATATACTTAAATCACCGATTGCTATTATTGATAAACGTCGTCCAAAACCAAATGTTGCAGAAGTGATGAACATTGTTGGTGAAATAGAAGGACGTACGGCTATTATTATTGATGATATCATTGATACAGCAGGGACAATCACATTGGCAGCTCAAGCATTAAAAGATAAAGGTGCTAAAGATGTATATGCTTGTTGTACACACCCTGTATTATCAGGTCCAGCTAAAGAACGTATTGAAAATTCAGCAATCAAAGAACTAATCGTAACAAATTCAATTCAATTAGATGAAACACGTAAACCAAGCAATACGAAAGAGTTATCTGTAGCTGGTTTATTAGCACAAGCAATTATCCGTGTTTACGAACGCGAATCTGTTAGTGTGCTATTTGACTAATATATTATATGAATGTATAATGGTTTCGTTCGTGAATTCACGAGCAAAATAAACGCTTGCAAGCAACATTATGTTGATGGGCAAGTGAGGGGCTCATATTTGAGCAAAACGAAAGGTGGAAAATGAATATGACTGCATTAAAGTCAATTATTCGTCAAGGTAAACAAACACGTTCAGACCTTAAAACACTAAGAAATACTGGTAAAGTACCTGCAATCGTTTACGGTTATGGTACAAAAAATACTTCTGTTAAAGTAGACGAAGTAGCATTTATTAAAGTTATCCGTGAAGTTGGACGTAACGGTGTTATCGAATTAGGCGTAGGTTCTAAAACAATTAAAGTAATGGTTTCAGACTACCAATTCGACCCACTTAAAAACCAAATCACTCACATTGATTTCTTAGCAATCAATATGACTGAAGAACGTACTGTTGAAGTACCTGTTCATTTAATTGGTGAAGCAGCAGGTGCTAAAGAAGGTGGCGTGGTTGAACAACCATTATTCAACCTTGAAGTTACAGCTACTCCAGACAATATTCCTGAAGCAATCGAAGTTGAAATCAGCGAATTAGAAATCAATGACAGCATTTCAGTTGAAGATATTAAAGTATCAGGCGATTTTACTATCGAAAACGAAGCTACTGATTCAGTAGTTACAGTAGTAGCTCCAACTGAAGAGCCAACTGAAGAAGAAATCGAAGCAATGGAAGGCGAAGCACAAACGCAAGAACCAGAAGTTGTAGGCGAATCTAAAGAAGACGAAGAAAAATAATATACTTCATGCTTCATTGTCAACATAAGTTGATGATACCAACATTGTAATATCTTATAAAAAGCACCGTGCTTAATACGTTAAGCAGGTGCTTTTTTATGTTATTATAGTCAATGATATGAAAAAATAATTTTTAATTGTTTATTAATTCAAATACATGAAAATGATATATATAGTTAAGTGACAACAACAATTGGAGGTAACATAATGAAATGTATTGTAGGCCTAGGCAATATAGGTAAACGTTTTGAACAAACAAAACATAATATTGGTTTTGAAGTTATAGATTACATGTTAGATCAAAATCAATTCTCATTAGATAAACAAAAATTTAAAGGTGCCTATACGATTGAACGTATGGCTGGAGAAAAAGTCATGTTTATTGAACCACTAACAATGATGAATTTGTCAGGCGAAGCGGTAGGCCCGTTAATGAAATATTATGATATAGATATAGATGATTTAGTTGTTTTATATGATGATTTAGATTTACCACAAGGAGAGATTCGCCTAAGACAAAAAGGCAGTGCTGGTGGACATAATGGTATTAAATCAATGATTCAAGTACTAGGTACGGACCAATTCAAACGCATTAGAATCGGTGTAGATAGACCTTCAAATGGTATGTCAATTGTCGATTATGTGTTACAAAAATTTTCAAAACAAGAAATGCAAATAATGAATAAAGTAATAGAACATTCTGCGCGTGCAGTTGAGGCTTATATAGAAAGTTCTCGTTTTGACCGTGTGATGAATGAATATAATGGTGAAGTCAAGTGAAATCAATAATTACACAATATATAAATGAAGACAAACGATACCAAGAATTAAACGACGTATTTGGTAAAGAAAATGTACTGGTCACTGGCCTATCTGGCGCAGCTAAATCAACGATTATAGCCGAAAAATATTTGCATAGTACTAAACAATTACTAGTTGTTACAAATAATTTATATCAAGCAGATAAATTGGAAAGTGATTTATTGCAATTTGTAGATGCAGACGAGGTCTACAAATATCCAATGCAAGATATCATGACAGAAGAATTCTCAACACAAAGCCCTCAATTTATGAGCGAGCGTGTACGTACACTAACGGCACTTGCTCAAGAAAAGAGAGGGTTATTTATCGTACCATTAAACGGTTTGAAAAAATGGCTCACTCCAGTTGAAATGTGGAAATCCCATCAGTTAACACTATCTGTAGGTGACGATATTGAAATTGATGAATTTTTAAATAAATTAGTAAATATGGGTTATCGCAGAGAAAGTGTAGTGTCACATATAGGTGAGTTTTCATTACGTGGAGGCATTGTTGATATTTACCCTTTAATTGGTCAACCAGTAAGAATTGAACTATTCGATACTGAAGTGGATTCGATTCGTGATTTTGATGTGGAGACACAAAGATCAAAAGAGAATATAGAAGAAGTCAATATTACAACAGCAAGTGATTATATTATCACAGACGATGTACTTAAACATACAAAGTTAAAATTAAAAGAAGCTTACGAAAATACACGTCCAAAAATTGAAAAATCAGCTCGTAATGATTTGAAAGAAACTTACGAAAGTTTCGAACTTTTTGAATCAACGATGTTTGACCATCAAGTATTACGTCGACTTGTGTCATTTATGTATGAACAGCCAGCAACTATTATGGATTATTTTAAAGATGACGCTATTGTTGCAGTTGATGAACATAATAGAATTAAAGAAACTGAACAAACACTTATAACTGAAGTTGATGAATTTATGCAAAACCTGATAGAAAGTGGTAAAGGATTTATTGATCAAAACTTCTTGCAATATGATGGATTCGAAGCATTGTTGAAACATTATCCAGTGACGTATTTCACGTTATTCACAGCGACAATGCCTGTTCAACTCAATGAAATCATCAAGTTTTCATGTAAGCCCGTACAACAATTTTATGGTCAATATGATATTATGCGCTCAGAATTTCAGCGCTTTATTCAAAATGATTATACTGTCGTTGTGCTTGCTGAAACTGAAGTGAGAAAAGAACGTATTCAATCTATGCTCAATGAAATGCATATTCCAACATTTATCGATACGCCAAGTCAACGAAACGATGGAGGCAATGCAATCATTACTGAGGGTAGTTTATCAGAAGGCTTTGAGCTACCATATATGCAACTTGTCGTTGTGACGGAACGCGAACTATTCAAATCCAAACAAAAGAAAAAACCAAAACAACAAAAGACACTAACAAATGCTGAAAAAATTAAATCATATCAAGATTTAAAAGTAGGCGACTATGTCGTTCACGTGCACCACGGTGTTGGTAGATATTTAGGTGTTGAAACACTTGATGTCGGTGGCGTACATAAAGACTATATTAAACTTCAATATAAAGGGACAGACCAATTGTTTGTACCAGTTGATCAGATGGACCAAGTTCAAAAATATGTGGCATCAGAGGATAAGACACCTAGGTTAAATAAACTTGGTGGTACGGAATGGAAAAAAACAAAAGCTAAAGTACAACAAAGTGTTGAAGACATGGCTGATGAATTAATCGATCTATATAAAGAACGCGAAATGTCTGTTGGCTATAAATATGGTCCAGATACGGCAGAACAAAACGAATTTGAGATAGATTTCCCTTACGAATTAACGCCAGACCAAGGTAAATCAATTGAAGAAATTAAGCAGGACATGGAAATTGAACGCCCAATGGATCGATTGTTATGTGGTGATGTAGGTTATGGTAAGACAGAAGTGGCAGTACGTGCAGCCTTTAAAGCTGTTATGGAAGGAAAGCAAGTTGCCTTCTTAGTTCCAACTACAATTTTGGCACAACAGCACTATGAAACATTAATTGAGCGTATGCAGGATTTTCCAATCGAAGTCCAACTCATTAGTCGATTTAGAAGTACTAAAGAAGTTAAAGAAACAAAAGAACGATTAAAATCAGGCTTTGTTGATATCGTCGTAGGTACTCATAAATTATTAAGTAAAGATATTCATTATAAAGATTTAGGATTATTAATCGTGGATGAAGAACAGCGATTTGGCGTACGTCATAAAGAAAGAATTAAATCATTAAAAACGAATGTGGACGTTTTAACACTGACGGCTACGCCTATACCACGTACATTGCACATGAGTATGTTGGGTGTTCGTGATTTATCAGTGATTGAAACACCACCAGAAAATCGTTTTCCAGTACAAACTTACGTATTAGAACAGAATACGAATTTTATTAAAGAAGCACTAGAAAGAGAATTATCTAGAGAAGGGCAAGTCTTTTATTTATATAATAAAGTGCAGTCTATTTATGAAAAACGAGAGCAATTACAAATGTTAATGCCAGAAGCGAATATTGGTATTGCACATGGACAGATGAAAGAAGGAGACTTAGAAGAAACAATGCTAAGTTTCATTAATCATGAATACGATATTCTTGTGACGACTACAATCATCGAAACTGGGGTTGATGTTCCAAATGCCAACACACTCATTATCGAAGATGCGGACCGTTTCGGACTCAGTCAGTTATACCAATTAAGAGGTCGTGTCGGACGTTCGAGCCGTATTGGCTATGCTTATTTCTTACACCCTACGAATAAAGTATTGTCAGAAACAGCTGAAGACCGTTTGCAAGCAATTAAAGAATTTACTGAGTTAGGCTCAGGATTTAAAATTGCAATGCGTGATTTGAATATTCGAGGCGCAGGCAACCTCTTAGGTAAACAACAACATGGATTTATTGATTCTGTCGGTTTCGACCTTTACTCACAAATGCTAGAAGAAGCGGTGAATGAAAAACGTGGTGTTAAAGATGAGAAACAAGATGCACCTGAAATTGAAATTGAACTCAACATTGATGCTTATTTACCTGCTGAATATATTCAAAATGAACAGTCTAAAATAGAAATCTATAAAAAATTACGTAAGATTGAAACTGAAGCACAACTTATGGATGTAAAAGATGAATTAATAGATCGTTTCAATGATTACCCAGTAGAAGTAGAAAGACTGTTGGATATGATGGAGATAAAAGTTCACGCTTTAAATGCCGGAGTGGCGCTTATTAAAGATGTAGGCAAAAAGGTGGAAGTTTATCTGTCTGAAAAAGGAACGACAGATATTAACGGAGAAACGTTATTTAAACAAACCCAACCATTAGGCCGTGCAATGAAAGTTGGCGTTCAAGATGGTAAAATGAAAGTAACTTTAAATAAAGTAAGTAATTGGTTAGATAGTTTGAAATTCTTAGCGAAATGTTTAGAAGAAAGTATGGTTATATCAGATGAAATCTAAGGACGATAAGAATACGGCCTTCAACGGCGTAGTTGTTCTTACAATCGCACTTGTTATTGTTAAAATATTAAGCGCAATTTATCGTGTCCCATATCAAAATATACTTGGAGACGAAGGATTATATGCTTATCAACAAATATATCCGATTGTTGCTTTAGGTGTTATTTTAACAATGAATGCAATTCCAAGTGCAGTCACACAAACGTTTGGCACACAAGGGCAATCAAGACAATACACTAAAGTGTTGCTGAGGTTACAACTCATTAGTACTGTTTTTTTCTTGATTATTTTCATAGGTGCGCAGTGGATCGCACTCCTAATGGGTGACACTAATCTCACGCCAATGTTAAGAGCAGCAAGTTTTAGTTTCTTGTTTGTTGGTATATTGGGAGTGTATAGAGGTTATTATCAAGCGCATCAACATATGACTGTTCCAGCGATATCACAAGTCATAGAGCAAGTCATACGCGTTGTAATTATCATCATTGCTATTGTATTATTTATGACACAACAATGGTCTGTTTATACTGCTGGTACAGTAGCTATCATCGGTTCAGCAGTAGGATTTTTAGCATCCAGTATATTCCTAATGCAGGGCAAGCCTTTTAAGCTCAAGCAAGCGAATAAACTAAATGACAAAGCCATAGTAGAGTGGAAAAAGTTATCATTGGCCATTATCATCTTTGCTGTAAGTCAGCTTATCGTCATTGTTTGGCAAGTGATAGATAGCTTTACGGTCATACATGCACTTCAGAATGCAGGCTTAAATTTTCAAGAAGCAACCACGCAAAAAGGTATCTTTGATCGTGGGGCTTCATTTATACAAATGGGCTTAATTGTGACAACGACATTTTGTTTTGTTCTTATACCAATGCTTACCGATGCGATTAAAGCGCGAAATAACGTTCTGGTTAATAGATATGCGAATGCCTCTATCAAGATTACAGTTATGTTTAGTGTAGCAGCTGGTATTGGATTAATTAATTTACTACCGGTCATGAATAGTGTGTTTTTTAAAAATGATAGTCTGACTGGTACGTTATCTATCTATATGCTGACAGTTATATGTGTTTCGCTCATTATGATGGACATTGCTTTATTACAAGTGAAAAACCAAGTTCGCCCTGTGCTTTATGCATTTATCATTGGTGTGGTCAGTAAAGTAATACTCAATGTGATATTAATACCACAACTATTAATGCTAGGTGGTAGTATCAGCACTGTAATTTCACTTATTATATTTACACTCGTACTACATTATCACGTACTAAAACACTATAAATTCCAGATGATGAATAAATTTGTGATTAAATTGGTTGCTACGATGGTGATGCTGTCAGTGGCTGTTCAAATAGGAATGTGGCTTGTACCTACACAAAGTAGAATCACAGGTTTGATTGAATTAGTCATTGCAGCAGTGATTGGTGTATTGGTAATCATTTTCGCTATTGTACGTATGCATTTATTGAGTTATAGAGAATTAAAACATTTACCATTGGGCGATAAACTTTATCATATGAAAAGAGGGGAACATTAATGTCAGGTAAAATAACAATTGTTGGATTAGGTAACTACGGTATTGATGATTTACCTTTAGGTATCTACAAATTTCTTAAAAAACAAACAATGGTTTACACACGTACATTGGATCATCCTGTAATTAAAGAGTTAACCGCAGAAAATATACAATTCAAAAGTTTTGATAGTGAATACGAGGCACAAGCATCATTTGAGGGCGTTTATGAACGTATTGTGTCACAACTCATGGAAGCGGCCCAAAGTGATAATGTCATTTATACAGTACCTGGGCATCCGCGTGTAGCTGAAACGACAACTGTAAAATTAGAAGCTTATGCACAAAAGCATAATGATGTTCAGGTTGAAGTTTTGGGAGGCAAAAGCTTTATCGATGATATATTTGAAGCGGTAAAGATAGACCCTAACGATGGGTTTACATTACTCGATGCGACAGCGATAAAAAAAGAGCAGTTAAATATTCGTACCCATACGCTCATTACTCAAGTTTATAGCCCTATGACGGCAGGCGATTTAAAAGTGACGTTGATGGAACGTTATCATGATGAGCAAACAGTATTTATCGTCGACGGCGCACAAAATAACGCTGCAAATGTAATAGAAACACCGCTTTATGAATTAGACCATCATGCATCTGTTTTCAGTAATTTGTCGAGTGTATTCGTTCCGAAAGTAGAAAAAGAAGAAGCGTATTATAGTGATTTCTATTTTGCTGCGAACATTATAGATCAACTTGTCGATGACGAAACAGGCTGTCCTTGGGATAAAGTTCAAACACACCACACATTAAAACGTTATCTATTAGAAGAAACGTTTGAATTGTTTGAAGCAATAGATAACGAAGATGATTGGCACATCATTGAAGAATTGGGGGACATACTTTTACAAGTACTATTGCATACAAGCATTGGTAAAAAAGATGGGTTCCTTGATATAAATGAAGTGCTTCAAAGTCTTTCAGAAAAAATGATACGTAGACATCCACACATTTTTGGTGACGCTGAAGCGGAAACTGAAGAAGACTTAAAACATATATGGTCAGAAGCAAAAGCAAAAGAAGGTAAAACGAAACGTGTTAAATTTGAAAAAGTATTTGCAGAGCATTTCTTGAAGTTGTATGATAAAACAAAAAATATGTCGTTAGACGCAGATGCTTTAAGAAAAATTTTAGAGCAAGGAGGAAACAAATCATGAGATTAGATAAATATCTCAAAGTATCACGGTTAGTGAAACGTCGTACTTTAGCTAAAGAAATTAGTGATCAAGGACGTATTGCCGTCAATGGTTCAGTAGCGAAAGCAGGCACTGACGTAAAAGTAACAGATGAACTTGTAATCCGATTTGGACAAAAAGTAATCACAATTGAAGTTACTGGTTTAAGTGAACATGCGACTAAGGAAAATGCGAAAGGTATGTATGAATTAGTCAAAGAAGAAAAGGTTAGTGGAGACTAAAAAAGGAGGTGACAAGCAATGAGTAAAAAAGTTGAGAACATAGGGAATACGTTCACTTCTGCTGAAAATAAAAAGAAACAACAGCAAAAAATGAGAAGACGAGTCGTACGTAAACGTATAACTTTATTTGGTGGCATATTACTTATCCTCATTATTATTTTAACTGTAATGCTTGTCACTCAAAAACAAAGTAATATAGATGACGCAGCTGAGCGTCAAGAAAAAGAACAACAATATCAAAAGCAACAAGATGAAGAACTCGCATTAAAAGAACAATTAAACAATCTCAATGATAAAAGTTATATAGAGAAAGTTGCGCGAGATGATTACTATTTGAGCAATGATGGAGAAGTGATTTTCAAGTTGCCTGGAGAGAAATCCGAGGAAGATTCTAAATCATCAAAAGAGGATAAATAGTGAAATTTGTCATTTAAGTCACAATACCATTGTTAATTTATGCAAACAGGCATATAATAGGGTTAAAATCGAAACAAATCGGGAGGATTTATTTACAATATGTCAATCGAAGTAGGAAACAAGCTTAAAGGTAAAGTCACTGGTATTAAAAAGTTTGGCGCTTTCGTCGAACTTCCTGAAGGAAAGAGTGGCTTAGTTCACATAAGTGAAGTTGCAGATAATTACGTGGAAAACGTAGAAGATCATTTATCTGTTGGAGATGTAGTTGAAGTTAAAGTGCTTTCAATCGCTGATGATGGTAAAATTAGTTTATCAATTAAAAAAGCAAAAGATCGTCCACGTAGACCTCAAAGTAAACCCAATTATAAAAAACCTCAACCAAAAGGTGAGGACTTTGAAAAGAAATTAACAGATTTCTTGAAAGATAGTGAAGATAAATTAACATCTATTAAACGTCAAACAGAATCTAGACGTGGTGGAAAAGGCGCGAAACGTTAATCAATATATATATCGTAAGACTGTTGACACAGGAATTAATTTAATGACTTGAAAACAAAGTACAATAATTTTTTCCAAAATTAAGTTTGATTGTAACAATCTAAGACTGTTTTCTTACTTGAGGAAACAGTCTCTTTTTTGTTGTATATAAGTCATAATATTACGAGCATTTGCAGTGTTAAGGTAATATTAAGGGCAAGGAGGTAGATAAGTTGAGAGTAAATACTGAAGGCTGGGATAAAAGTAATCATATTGTATTGGCAGTTTCTACAGGTGTAGATAGTATGGTGCTTTTACATCAATTGATTACACGTTTAGCTGATTCATATACTAAGTTGACTTGTCTCCATGTAAATCACAATATCCGTCCTGTTGCAGCAGCAGAAGAACAATTTATTAAAGCGTATTGTGATAAACATCAAATCCCATTGCATATACAACATCTGGATTTGTCTGCTGTGATTGAAAAAGGTAATAGTATTGAAAGTGAAGCGAGAGCCGAACGTTATCATTGGTTTGATGATATGATGACTGAGTTAAATGCAGATGTATTACTTACGGCACACCATCAAGATGATCAGATTGAAACGATATTTTATCGACTTATGACTGGACGCTCTACGAGAAGTAGCTTGGGGATGACATATCTTTCTTCAAGAGGCCATTATAATTTATGTAAACCATTTTTAGAAGTCACGAAATCAGAAATACGTAACTATCAAACAAAACATAATGTTCCATATTATGAAGATGAATCGAATGCAGAAAATCATTATGTCAGAAATGATATTCGCAACCGCATATTACCTGATATAGAAAGTAATAAACACTTATCTACAGAACAATTGCTAAAATTACAAGACTGGCATGATGAACAATTATCAGTTGTGCGACATGAAGCTACAACATTTATCTCGGCATTTGTTGATTTTTGTAATGATGGCAGTGAAGTTACTTTTTCAAGAAAGCAGTTTTTAAATTTACGACATAGTGTCAAAATGGCAGTCTTAGATAAACTTTTTGCTGATTTACCACTAGATAAGTCGTTTACTGAGAAAACTTACAACGAATGGTTTCAACAACTTACAGAAAATGTAACACAATGCACATTATATGCGACACATGAATGGATAATTCACATCGCTTATGATAAATTTATAATAATGGCAAATTGTAAGGAAAAACTAGCTCCGACTAAGATTGATCAACCAGGTGCATACAACTATGGTCGCTATAGCATTGATATTACTAATGAATTTCCTACATTCGAGTATCCTATAGTTATCCGTACAAGAAAAGACGGCGACAAATTTGAACTGAATGGTATGAAAGGGCATAAAAAAATAAGTAGACTGCTTATTGATAAAAAGGTTATACAAACTGAACGTAACCAAATGCCAGTTATAGTTAATGCATACAATGAGATTATTGCTGTTGGCACATTATATTTAAAGCGTAAATACAATCAATCAATTTTTATACGAAATATGGGAGAGGAATGAAAATATGCGAGATGATTTAAAAGACATTTTATTGTCAGAGGAAGATATACACCAAATTTGTGAAGAGCTAGGTAAGAAAATAACAGAGGAATACAAAGGGAAACCACTTGTATGTATTGGCATATTAAAAGGTTCTGTTATGTTTATGGCAGATTTAATTAAATATATTGATACGCATTTAGCTATCGACTTCATGGATGTTTCTAGTTATCACGGAGGCACTGAATCAACAGGAGAAGTAAAAATCTTGAAAGACTTAAGTGGATCTATTGAAAATAAAGATGTTTTAATTATTGAAGACATTCTAGAAACGGGTACTACTTTAAAATCAATTACTGAATTACTTGAATCACGTCGTGTTAACTCACTTGAAATTGTTACGCTACTTGATAAACCTAACCGTCGTAAAGCAAACATTGAAGCAAAATACGTAGGTAAAAAGATACCTGATGAATTTGTAGTAGGCTATGGTTTAGATTATGCTGAACATTATAGAAATTTACCTTACATTGGTACATTGAAACCAGAAATCTATTCAAAATAAGCAGTACAATTTATTCATAGAAAAAGTTGTTATATACTGTAAGTTACAGTCGAATTAAGTTAGTGAATGTGAAAAGTAGGGTTAGACTTAAATCATTTGAAATTTAATACATAAACTTGTAGGTACGTGACAATATATAATATTCATTTAACTTTAAGCATAATAGAAAAATAAAACTAAAGGGTAAAACAATAAGAATTGTAAACATAATGCAAAAGTTGAAATAGTAGCCGAAAACTCGAGTGTTGTGTTACAATTTTTGTTAGTTTTATAATTGAAGTAGGAGGAAACGACGCATGCAGAAAGCCTTTCGTAACGTGCTAGTTATCGCAATCATTGGCGTTATTATTTTTGGCTTGTTTTCGTGGCTTAACGGAAATGGGAATATGCCAAAACAGCTTACATATAATCAATTTGTTAAGCAGTTAGATAAAGGTGAGTTAAAATCACTTGAAATTCAACCTGAACAAAATGTATATATGGTAAGTGGTAAAACAGATAAAGATGAAGAGTATTCTTCAACTATTTTATATAACAACGATAAAGAGCTAGAAAAAATAACTGATAAAGCACAAAGTCAAGACGGATTGAAATTTACAGTTAAAGAAGAAGAAAAACAAAGTGTATTTGTAAGTATATTAACAACATTAATTCCTGTATTAATTATCGCACTCTTATTTATATTCTTCCTCAGCCAAGCCCAAGGTGGCGGCGGTGGCGGTGGTAATCGTATGATGAACTTTGGTAAATCCAAAGCGAAAACGTACGATAATCAACAAAAACGTGTACGCTTCACTGATGTAGCTGGTGCAGATGAAGAGAAACAAGAATTAATTGAAATAGTCGATTTCTTAAAAGACAATAAACAATTTAAACAAATGGGTTCTAGAATTCCTAAAGGTGTTCTTTTAGTTGGCCCTCCTGGTACAGGTAAAACATTATTAGCTCGTGCAGTTGCTGGTGAAGCCGGTACGCCGTTCTTCTCAATTAGTGGTTCAGACTTCGTTGAGATGTTTGTGGGTGTTGGTGCAAGCCGTGTACGTGACTTGTTCGAAAATGCTAAGAAAAACGCGCCTTGTATCATCTTTATTGATGAAATCGATGCAGTTGGTCGTCAACGTGGTGCCGGTGTAGGTGGTGGCCATGATGAGCGTGAGCAAACATTGAACCAATTACTCGTTGAAATGGATGGATTTGGTGACAATGAAGGTATCATTATGATCGCTGCTACAAACCGCCCAGACATTTTAGACCCAGCGTTATTACGTCCAGGTCGTTTCGACAGACAAATTCAAGTAGGTCGCCCAGATGCTAAAGGTCGTGAAGCAATTCTTCATGTTCATGCGAAGGACAAACCATTTGATGAAACAGTTGACTTAAAAGCAGTTTCAGAAAGAACACCAGGTTTCTCTGGTGCAGATTTAGAAAACTTATTAAACGAAGCATCATTAGTTGCTGTACGTGAAGGTAAGAAAAAAATTGATATGCGTGATATTGAAGAAGCGACAGACCGCGTTATCGCTGGTCCAGCTAAAAAATCTCGTGTAATCTCTGAAAAAGAACGTAATATTGTAGCACACCATGAAGCTGGTCATACAATTATTGGTATGGTACTTGATGAAGCTGAAGTTGTTCATAAAGTTACAATCGTACCTCGTGGACAAGCTGGCGGTTACGCAATGATGTTACCAAAACAAGATCGCTTCTTAATGACAGAAAAAGAATTATTAGATAAAATTTGTGGTCTACTTGGTGGACGTGTATCTGAGGATATTACCTTTAATGAAGTATCTACAGGTGCATCTAACGACTTTGAACGTGCAACACAAATTGCACGTCAAATGGTTACTGAATATGGTATGAGTGAAAAAATCGGAACGGTTCAATTCACAAATAGCAACGGTGGCCAAGTGTTCTTAGGAAAAGAAATGCAAGGTGACACTGAATTTTCAGGACAAATTGCATATGAAATTGATAAAGAAGTGCAACGTATCATTAAAGAACAATACGAGCGTTGTAAGACTATCTTGTTAGAGCATAAATCACAGTTAGATTTAATTGCTGAATCATTATTAACTGAAGAAACATTAGTTGCCGAACAAATCCAATCATTATTTAACGATGGTGTCTTACCAGAAGTTGATTATGATAGCGCCAAAGTTGTGGAACATAAAGACGATAACTTTGAAGAAGGAAAATACGGTAAATCTTACGAGGACGTTCGTAAAGAACAACTATCTTCAGATGATGAAACACAGGATAACGATAAAGAAAATGAACAACAAGACAGCGATGACACTGAAAAAACAGGTCATGAACAAGCACCTAATATCGATAAACCTAGCAATCCAAGCGATCCGAATGATCCAAGTAACAGAAATTAATAACTGAACTTAAAGCTTCTTTCTGCTATCATATTGATAGTAGAAAGAAGCTTTTTTTAATAACAAGATATGATGGAACAATTTCCAAACAGATGTTTCGCATTTTCTACTTCGAACGATTACAATAAATTGCATTGATAAAAAGTGTAAAAACAATCTTAGAGTTAAGATATAAAAAACATTTTCAAAACTAGATGATATTAAAGGAGAAATAAACAAAATGACTAACGATTATATAGTTAAAGCATTAGCTTTTGGAGGACAAATTCGCGCTTATAGTGCGTTAACAACTGAAAGTGTTCAAGAAGCACAAACAAGACATTATACTTGGCCGACTGCTTCAGCAGCCCTTGGACGTACGATGACAGCAACAGTGATGATGGGTGCAATGCTCAAAGGCGATCAAAAATTAACAGTTACTGTTGATGGTAAAGGCCCAATTGGTAAAATAATTGCTGACGCTGATGCTAAAGGAAATATAAGAGGCTATGTTTCAAACCCTCAGACACATTTCCCTTTAAATGATGCTGGTAAATTAGATGTTAGCCGTGCGGTTGGTTCAGAAGGCGCATTGACAGTTGTAAAAGATGTTGGAATGAAGGATTATTTTTCTGGTTCTAGTGAACTCGTTTCTGGTGAATTAGGAGATGATTTCACTTATTACTTTGCTAAAAGTGAACAAGTACCATCATCAGTAGGTTTAGGCGTATTAGTTAATCCTGACAATTCAATTAAAGCTGCAGGTGGGTTTTTAATACAAGTTATGCCAGGCGCAGAAGATGAAACAGTGGATAAACTTGAAAAAGCAATCAATCAAATGACTCCAGTTTCGAAACTGATTGATCAAGGTTTAACGCCTGAAGAAATTCTTTTCGAAATACTAGGGGAAGAAAACGTACAATTATTAGAAAATCTTCCTACACGTTTCGATTGTAATTGTGGTCATGAAAAATTCTTGACTGCTATTAAAGGTTTAGGAGAAGCTGAAATTCAAGATATGATTGATAAAGATCATGGCGCAGAAGTTGAATGTCATTTCTGTAGAAATAAATATGATTTTTCAGAAGATGAGTTACATGGATTAATAGAAAATAGTAAGTAAAAGGTATAAACTAGATATAGAATATACTATTGAACAAAAAAATTGCTACATCAAATCTTCATAGTTGTATTTGCTGAAAAATCTGATAAAATATAAAGTATATCCGAGAGAAAAAGTAGGTTTTAAACTTTTTAATGAAAAGGAGCAATACTAAATGACAAATAAACCAGTAGACAATATCGTAAAAGCAATTGGCAATACACCTGTTGTTAAGTTAAACAACGTTGTGGGGGAAGATGCCGCAGACGTATATGTGAAACTTGAATATCAAAATCCAGGTGGCTCTGTAAAAGACCGTATTGCATTAGCAATGATTGAAGAAGCTGAACAAGCAGGTAAAATTAAACCAGGCGATACAATTGTTGAACCGACAAGTGGTAACACAGGAATCGGCTTAGCTTTTGTTTGTGCAGCTAAAGGTTATAAAGCAGTATTTACGATGCCTGAAACAATGAGTCAAGAACGTCGTAACTTATTAAAAGCATACGGCGCAGAATTAGTATTAACACCTGGATCAGAAGCAATGAAAGGTGCAATCAAAAAAGCTAAAGAGTTAAAAGAAGAATTTGGTTATTACGAACCACAACAATTCGAAAACCCAGCAAATCCTCGTGTACACGAATTAACAACTGGACCAGAATTAGTTGAACAATTTGAAGGCAAAACAATTGATTCATTCTTAGCTGGTGTAGGTACTGGTGGAACACTCAGTGGTGCGGGTAAAGTATTAAAAGAAAAATACCCAGACATCAATCTTGTAGCGATTGAACCAGAAGACTCACCTATCTTAAGTGGTGGCGAACCTGGTCCCCATAAATTACAAGGTTTAGGTGCAGGATTTGTACCAGATACTTTAGATACAAACGTTTATGATGAAATTATCAAAGTAGGTAATGAAGCTGCGATGGATATGTCACGTAGAGTTGCTAAAGAAGAAGGTATCTTAGGTGGTATTTCTTCAGGTGCAGCGATTGTTGCAGCGATTGAAAAAGCAAAATCATTAGGTAAAGGTAAAACAGTTGTTACTGTATTACCAAGTAATGGTGAACGTTATCTTTCTACACCGTTATATTCATTTGATGACTAAGCGATATATATTTAACAATTACCGACCACATTTGCATGTGAGTCGGTTTTTTGTATGTATATAAAGCAATATAAGTAAGCAAAGTAAAAACAATAAACTAGTATATTTGATTTCAAGTTTTGATTACTGAAAAAAATGAAAATTAACGTTATTATAGAATAGTAAATAAAATACATAAGAAAAAATCATTTATAAAGTGAAAGGAAGAAGAATAATTATGACGCATACAAAAATTATGGGCATATTAAATGTAACTCCTGACTCTTTTTCCGATGGTGGTAAATATAATACAGTTGAAAAAGCGATTAAGAGAGCAAAAGAAATGATGGACGAAGGTGTAGATATTATAGATGTCGGTGGGATATCTACCCGTCCAGGCTTTGAAGAGATAAGCGTTGAGGAAGAGTTGGAGCGTGTTGTGCCTGTTGTAAGCGCGTTGGCTGAATTAGATGTACAACTATCTATAGATACTTATCGTAGTGAAGTGGCAGAAGCTGCAATGAAATTAGGCGCCACGATGATTAATGATCAATGGGCAGGACACTATGACGAACGTATTTTCAACGTAGTAGCGAAATACAATGGTGAAATTGTACTCATGCACAATGGTGATGGTCAAAGAACAGAACCTGTAGTGGATGAGATGTTGTTGTATTTATTAAAACAAGCGAATAAAGCGGAAATGGCAGGTATACCTCAACATAAAGTATGGATTGATCCGGGTGTTGGCTTTGCAAAAACACGTGAAGAAGAAAAAGAAGTGATGTCATGTTTAGATGAACTTGTAGCGACGGGTTATCCTGTACTATTAGCAACAAGTAGAAAAAGGTTCATAAAAGAAATGATAGGCACAGAAACAACACCTACTGAACGTGATGAAGCAACGGCAGGCACTACTGCGTATGGTATAATGAAAGGCGTAAAAGCGGTAAGAGTTCATAATGTTGCATTAAATGTTCGATTAGGGCAAAGCATGGACTATTTAAAGGAGAATGACGATGAGCGACACAATATTTCTTAATGGCATGAGATTCTATAGTTATCATGGTGCGCTTCCAGCTGAAAATGATATCGGACAAATATTTATTGTTGATGTCACAATGAAAGTTGATTTGAGTATGGCTGGGCAATCTGATGATGTTACAGATACAGTCCATTATGGTGAAATTTTTGAAGAAGTAAAAGCAATCATGGAAGGTAAGCCTGTAAATTTATTAGAGCATCTAGCTGAACGTATTGCAAAACGTATAAATTCACACTATAATCGTGTAATGGAAACGAAAGTTAGAATCACTAAAGAAAATCCACCTATACCTGGTCATTATGACGGTGTGGGCGTTGAAATAGTGAGGGAGAATCTCTAATGGAATATGCTTATTTAGGATTAGGAAGTAATGTTGGAGAAAGAGCGGCACAACTTGATGAAGCAATCCGTATATTAGATAATACAGAGGGCATTCAAGTAACGCAAAAATCCCCGATATATGAAACAGAGCCAGTAGGTTATGTCGACCAACCACAATTTTTAAATCAATGTATTGAGATTTATACATCATTAACACCACAAGATTTATTAAAAGAATGTCTGCATACTGAACAACAGTTACACCGAGTAAGAGATATACGTTGGGGCCCTAGAACTTTAGATGTTGATATTTTATTATTTGGCAATCATATTATTGATGAAGAAGATTTAAGCGTACCGCACCCACGTATGCTGGAGCGTGCGTTTGTACTTATACCATTAAATGATATAGCATCTGATTGTGTAGAACCTCATTCTAATAAAAAAATTGGAAGTATAGTGACTGCAGACGATTCAGTCAAAATGTATAAAGATTAATAGTTATAAAATGTGTGGAAAATGGGAGTCGTAGAGATATATAATAGAGTAGTTCTTGCTCCTATGGCTAGTGTAGATAAAGTTACATTTCAGCTTACAGTCAAAATGGATGTAGGCTAAATGTGTACTTTATGTAAATGGTAAGACTAGAAAAGCTTTGAAATAAACAGAACAACAAATGATAGATAACCATCAAACGTTCCAAGTGAAAATAGAAGCTAAAGTAGAATAAAAAATAGAACAAGAAGCATAAAGGAGAGAAAGTAATGTCAGAAGAAATGAACGACCAAATGCAAGTTCGCCGTCAAAAATTACAAGAATTATATGATTTAGGTATCGATCCTTTTGGTCAAAAATTTGAGCGTACTTCTACAGCTGCCCCATTGCATGAAGATTGGGACACATATACAAAAGAAGAATTACATGACAAAGAAGATGAAAGCAACGTAAGTATCGCCGGTCGTCTAATGACTAAACGTGGAAAAGGTAAAGCTGGATTTGCCCATGTTCAAGATTTAACTGGTCAAATACAAATTTACGTAAGAAAAGATCAAGTTGGAGACGAACAATTCGAAGTTTGGAATTCTGCAGATCTTGGAGACATTGTAGGCATAGAAGGTGTAATGTTCAAAACGAATACAGGTGAATTGTCTGTTAAAGCTAAAGCGTTCACGTTGTTGACTAAAGCATTACGTCCATTACCTGATAAATTCCATGGTTTACAAGACATCGAACAGCGTTATCGTCAACGTTACCTTGACTTAATTACAAACCAAGATAGCACGCAAACATTTATTAACCGCAGTAAAATATTGCAAGAAATGCGTAATTACTTAAATCAAAGAGGATTTTTAGAAGTAGAAACGCCTATGATGCACCAAATTCCTGGTGGAGCTGCTGCGCGTCCTTTCGAAACACATCACAATGCTTTAGACGCAACATTATATATGCGAATTGCAATCGAATTACATTTGAAACGTTTAATTGTAGGTGGATTAGAAAAAGTTTATGAAATTGGACGTGTTTTCAGAAACGAAGGCGTATCAACGAGACATAATCCAGAATTCACTATGATTGAATTATATGAAGCGTATGCTGACTATCACGATATCATGGATATAACTGAGAATATGATTAGACATATTTCTGAAAAAGTACTTGGTACTGCTAGAGTAAACTATGGCGAAGAGATTATAGATTTAGAGTCTGATTGGAAACGAGTTCATATGGCTGATGCAGTTAAAGAAGAAACAGGTGTAGACTTCTTCGAGGTACAAACTGACGAAGAAGCTAAATCATTAGCTAAAGAACATGGTATTGAAATAACAGATAATATGAAATATGGTCATATCTTAAATGAGTTCTTTGAGCAAAAAGTTGAAGAGACATTAATTCAACCAACATTTATTTATGGGCATCCAATCGAAATCTCACCACTAGCTAAGAAAAATCCAGAGGACCCAAGATTTACGGATCGCTTTGAATTATTCATAGTAGGTAGAGAACATGGTAATGCATTCACAGAATTAAATGATCCTATTGATCAAAGAGCAAGATTTGAAGCGCAATTAGTAGAAAAAGAAGAAGGTAATGATGAAGCACATGAAATGGATGAAGATTTCATTGAAGCATTAGAGTACGGCATGCCTCCAACAGGTGGTTTAGGTATTGGTATTGATAGATTAGTTATGCTACTTACTGATTCTGCTTCTATCCGTGATGTATTGTTATTCCCTTATATGAAACAAAAATAAATTATTAAAAGCTGGGTATAAGCTAAGTAATAATTGATTTAGTCATTTAATCTAGATCATATGTTGCGATTTCACATTGGTGAGACGTAATATATGGTCTTTTTTTCTTTTTGGTTTCTATAGACAGGCCACAAATGAGAGAGAATAGAGGATAATAAGTCTAAATAAATTAATTAAATTAGTAATAAGATACAATTAAGTATTATAATGCTATTAAAATATAATAATATCCTAAAAAAGGTATGGTAAAGATAGATTCTATGTGATAAGATTATTCAAGTCGAGTTAAGGAAACGAAACAAGACATGCATAAACATTTAAAATATTTATTTTCGAGAAATGTTCGGAAAGTATTGACTTTAAAGTGAAAATGAATTAATATATAAAAGTCGTCAAAAACGACAAGCACTACATACATAACTCAAGTAAAAGTCTTGTAAACAAATCTTTAAGATAGTGTAAAATTGACTATTGCAAATGATTAACAAACAATGTATTATTAATTGAGTAAGTTAATTTGTCTGGTGGCAATAGCAAAGAGGTCACACCTGTTCCCATGCCGAACACAGTAGTTAAGCTCTTTAGCGCCGATGGTAGTCGGACTTACGTTCCGCAAGAGTAGGACGTTGCCAGGCTTTATATTAAAAATATGTGGAGAATTAGCTCAGCTGGGAGAGCATCTGCCTTACAAGCAGAGGGTCGGCGGTTCGAACCCGTCATTCTCCATCACTTCATGATAGCCGGCCTAGCTCAACTGGTAGAGCAACTGACTTGTAATCAGTAGGTTGGGGGTTCAAGTCCTCTGGCCGGCACCATTTCATGAGCCATTAGCTCAGTTGGTAGAGCATCTGACTTTTAATCAGAGGGTCAGTGGTTCGAGCCCACTATGGCTCATACAGTTTTATTTGCAGAAGTAGTTCAGCGGTAGAATACGACCTTGCCAAGGTCGGGGTCGCGGGTTCGAATCCCGTCTTCTGCTCCATTATTTTTGCCGGGGTGGCGGAACTGGCAGACGCACAGGACTTAAAATCCTGCGGTGAGAGATCACCGTACCGGTTCGATTCCGGTTCTCGGCATTATCATTTTTAATATAGCGCCCGTAGCTCAACTGGATAGAGTACTTGACTACGAATCAAGAGGTTACAGGTTCGACCCCTGTCGGGCGCACCATCTTTAAAAGTGTTAATCAATTAAATTATGTACGGGAAGTAGCTCAGCTTGGTAGAGCACTTGGTTTGGGACCAAGGGGTCGCAGGTTCGAATCCTGTCTTCCCGACTCTTTAAAATTCATATGGGGGCTTAGCTCAGATGGGAGAGCGCCTGCTTTGCACGCAGGAGGTCAGCGGTTCGATCCCGCTAGTCTCCACCATATTATTTATTGAAATGAACATTGAAAACTGAATTGCAATATGTCAACGTTAATTCCGAACACAACATTAAATTGTTGGTTCAAACGTGTTAGAGATAACACACAAATTAGTATTTTATGAGCTAATCAAACATCATAATTCATTTATGGAGAGTTTGATCCTGGCTCAGGATGAACGCTGGCGGCGTGCCTAATACATGCAAGTCGAGCGAACGGATAAGGAGCTTGCTCCTTTGAAGTTAGCGGCGGACGGGTGAGTAACACGTGGGTAACCTACCTATAAGACTGGAATAACTTCGGGAAACCGGAGCTAATGCCGGATAACATTTGGAACCGCATGGTTCTAAAGTAAAAGATGGTTTTGCTATCACTTATAGATGGACCCGCGCCGTATTAGCTAGTTGGTAAGGTAACGGCTTACCAAGGCAACGATACGTAGCCGACCTGAGAGGGTGATCGGCCACACTGGAACTGAGACACGGTCCAGACTCCTACGGGAGGCAGCAGTAGGGAATCTTCCGCAATGGACGAAAGTCTGACGGAGCAACGCCGCGTGAGTGATGAAGGTTTTCGGATCGTAAAACTCTGTTATTAGGGAAGAACAAATGTGTAAGTAACTGTGCACATCTTGACGGTACCTAATCAGAAAGCCACGGCTAACTACGTGCCAGCAGCCGCGGTAATACGTAGGTGGCAAGCGTTATCCGGAATTATTGGGCGTAAAGCGCGCGTAGGCGGTTTCTTAAGTCTGATGTGAAAGCCCACGGCTCAACCGTGGAGGGTCATTGGAAACTGGGAAACTTGAGTACAGAAGAGGAAAGTGGAATTCCATGTGTAGCGGTGAAATGCGCAGAGATATGGAGGAACACCAGTGGCGAAGGCGACTTTCTGGTCTGTAACTGACGCTGATGTGCGAAAGCGTGGGGATCAAACAGGATTAGATACCCTGGTAGTCCACGCCGTAAACGATGAGTGCTAAGTGTTAGGGGGTTTCCGCCCCTTAGTGCTGCGGCTAACGCATTAAGCACTCCGCCTGGGGAGTACGACCGCAAGGTTGAAACTCAAAGGAATTGACGGGGACCCGCACAAGCGGTGGAGCATGTGGTTTAATTCGAAGCAACGCGAAGAACCTTACCAAATCTTGACATCCTTTGAAAACTCTAGAGATAGAGCCTTCCCCTTCGGGGGACAAAGTGACAGGTGGTGCATGGTTGTCGTCAGCTCGTGTCGTGAGATGTTGGGTTAAGTCCCGCAACGAGCGCAACCCTTAAACTTAGTTGCCAGCATTTAGTTGGGCACTCTAGGTTGACTGCCGGTGACAAACCGGAGGAAGGTGGGGATGACGTCAAATCATCATGCCCCTTATGATTTGGGCTACACACGTGCTACAATGGACAATACAAAGGGCAGCTAAACCGCGAGGTCATGCAAATCCCATAAAGTTGTTCTCAGTTCGGATTGTAGTCTGCAACTCGACTACATGAAGCTGGAATCGCTAGTAATCGTAGATCAGCATGCTACGGTGAATACGTTCCCGGGTCTTGTACACACCGCCCGTCACACCACGAGAGTTTGTAACACCCGAAGCCGGTGGAGTAACCATTTATGGAGCTAGCCGTCGAAGGTGGGACAAATGATTGGGGTGAAGTCGTAACAAGGTAGCCGTATCGGAAGGTGCGGTCGGATCACCTCCTTTCTAAGGATATATTCGGAACATCTTCCTTGAGAAGATGAAGAGGAATGACATCGACATATTGCATTCAGTTTTGAATGCTCATTACGAGTATTCATTGCGTTATTTTGTACATTGAAAACTAGATATGTAAGTAAAATTTATGATTTTACCAAGCAAAACCGAGTGAATTAGAGTTTTAAAAAGCTTGAATTCAAAAAAATAGAAATAATCGCTAGTGTTCGAAAGAACACTCACAGATTAATAACATTTTAGGTTTTCAACCGATTTTTTTCGTGTTGAAGGTCGAAAAGATTAAGTTATTAAGGGCGCACGGTGGATGCCTTGGCACTAGAAGCCTACGAAGGACGTTACTAACGACGATATGCTTTGGGGAGCTGTAAGTAAGCTTTGATCCAGAGATTTCCGAATGGGGAAACCCAACACGAGTTATGTCGTGTTATCGATATGTGAATACATAGCATATCTGAAGGCAGACGCGGGGAACTGAAACATCTTAGTACCCGCGGGAAGAGAAAGAAAAATCGATTCCCTGAGTAGCGGCGAGCGAAACGGGAAGAGCCCAAACCAACGAGCTTGCTTGTTGGGGTTGTAGGACACTCTATACGGAGTTACAAAAGAACAAATTAGACGAATCATCTGGAAAGATGAATCAAAGAAGGTAATAATCCTGTAGTCGAAAGTTTGTTCACTCTTGAGTGGATCCTGAGTACGACGGAACACGAGAAATTCCGTCGGAATCCGGGAGGACCATCTCCCAAGGCTAAATACTCTCTAGTGACCGAT
Source organism: Staphylococcus parequorum (assembly GCF_039237145.1). NCBI lineage: Bacteria > Bacillati > Bacillota > Bacilli > Caryophanales > Staphylococcaceae > Staphylococcus > Staphylococcus parequorum. The sequence continues at coordinate 2,830,864 of NZ_CP150682.1, read as the reverse complement.
AGTGAACCAGTACCGTGAGGGAAAGGTGAAAAGTACCCCGGAAGGGGAGTGAAATAGAACTTGAAACCGTGTGCTTACAAGTAGTCAGAGCCCGTTAATGGGTGATGGCGTGCCTTTTGTAGAATGAACCGGCGAGTTACGATTTGATGCAAGGTTAAGCAGTTAATGTGGAGCCGTAGCGAAAGCGAGTCTGAATAGGGCGTTGAGTATTTGGTCGTAGACCCGAAACCAGGTGATCTACCCATGACCAGGCTGAAGTTCAGGTAACACTGAATGGAGGGCCGAACCGACTTACGTTGAAAAGTGAGCGGATGAGTTGTGGGTAGCGGAGAAATTCCAATCGAACCTGGAGATAGCTGGTTCTCTCCGAAATAGCTTTAGGGCTAGCCTTAAGTAATGATTATTGGAGGTAGAGCACTGTTTGGACGAGGGGCCCTTATCGGGTTACCGAATTCAGACAAACTCCGAATGCCAATCAATTTTATCTTAGGAGTTAGAACGCGGGTGATAAGGTCCGTGTTCGAAAGGGAAACAGCCCAGACCACCAGCTAAGGTCCCAAAATATATGTTAAGTGGAAAAGGATGTGGCGTTGCCCAGACAACTAGTATGTTGGCTTAGAAGCAGCCATCATTTAAAGAGTGCGTAATAGCTCACTAGTCGAGTGACACTGCGCCGAAAATGTACCGGGGCTAAACATATTACCGAAGCTGTGGATTGTCCGTAAGGACAGTGGTAGGAGAGCGTTCTAAGGGCGTTGAAGCATGATCGCAAGGACATGTGGAGCGCTTAGAAGTGAGAATGCCGGTGTGAGTAGCGAAAGACGGGTGAGAATCCCGTCCACCGATTGACTAAGGTTTCCAGAGGAAGGCTCGTCCGCTCTGGGTTAGTCGGGTCCTAAGCTGAGGCCGATAGGCGTAGGCGATGGATAACAGGTTGATATTCCTGTACCACCAAATTTCGTTTTAAGCGATGGGGGGACGCAGTAGGATAGGCGAAGCGTACTATTGGATTGTACGTCCAAGCAATGAGACTGAGTGTTAGGCAAATCCGGCACTCTTAAGGTCAAGTTGTGATGGGGAGAGGAAATTGTTTCCTCGAGTCGTTGATTTCACACTGCCAAGAAAAGCCTCTAGCTAGAATTTTGGTGCCCGTACCGCAAACCGACACAGGTAGTCAAGATGAGAATTCTAAGGTGAGCGAGCGAACTCTCGTTAAGGAACTCGGCAAAATGACCCCGTAACTTCGGGAGAAGGGGTGCTCTTTAGGGTTAACGCCCAGGAGAGCCGCAGTGAATAGGCCCAAGCGACTGTTTATCAAAAACACAGGTCTCTGCTAAACCGTAAGGTGATGTATAGGGGCTGACGCCTGCCCGGTGCTCGGAAGGTTAAGAGGAGTGGTTAGCTTCGGCGAAGCTACGAATCGAAGCCCCAGTAAACGGCGGCCGTAACTATAACGGTCCTAAGGTAGCGAAATTCCTTGTCGGGTAAGTTCCGACCCGCACGAAAGGCGTAACGATTTGGGCACTGTCTCAACGAGAGACTCGGTGAAATCATAGTACCTGTGAAGATGCGGGTTACCCGCGACAGGACGGAAAGACCCCGTGGAGCTTTACTGTAGTCTGATATTGAAATTCGGTACAACTTGTACAGGATAGGTAGGAGCCTTTGAAACGTGAGCGCCGACTTACGTCGAGGCGTTGGTGGGATACTACCCTTGCTGTGTTGGATTTCTAACCCGCACCATTTATCATGGTGGGAGACAGTGTCAGATGGACAGTTTGACTGGGGCGGTCGCCTCCTAAAGAGTAACGGAGGCGCTCAAAGGTTTCCTCAGAATGGTTGGAAATCATTCATAGAGTGTAAAGGCATAAGGAAGCTTGACTGCGAGACTTACAAGTCGAGCAGGGTCGAAAGACGGACTTAGTGATCCGGTGGTTCCGCATGGAAGGGCCATCGCTCAACGGATAAAAGCTACCCCGGGGATAACAGGCTTATCTCCCCCAAGAGTTCACATCGACGGGGAGGTTTGGCACCTCGATGTCGGCTCATCGCATCCTGGGGCTGTAGTCGGTCCCAAGGGTTGGGCTGTTCGCCCATTAAAGCGGTACGCGAGCCGGGTTCAGAACGTCGTGAGACAGTTCGGTCCCTATCCGTCGTGGGCGCAGGAAATTTGAGAGGAGCTGTCCTTAGTACGAGAGGACCGGGATGGACATACCTCTGGTGTACCAGTTGTCGTGCCAACGGCATCGCCGGGTAGCTATGTATGGACGGGATAAGTGCTGAAAGCATCTAAGCATGAAGCCCCCCTCAAGATGAGATTTCCCAACTTCGGTTATAAGATCCCTCAAAGATGATGAGGTTAATAGGTTCGAGGTGGAAGCATAGCGATATGTGGAGCTGACGAATACTAATCGATCGAAGACTTAATCAAATTTAAAAGTGTTTTGTTTGGCATTATCAAATTTTACTTACTATCTAGTTTTGAATGTATAATTTTTTATACAGTTCATTGTCTGGTGACAATGGCAAGGAGGTCACACCTGTTCCCATGCCGAACACAGTAGTTAAGCTCCTTAGCGCCGATGGTAGTCGGACTTACGTTCCGCAAGAGTAGGACGTTGCCAGGCAATTCCATTTTGACCTTTGGGTCGTTTTTTTATGGAAGTATTAAAGAAAACAAAAATTAATTTTAAAAAGTTCTTGACTTTATGAGTCATAACCTGTAGAATTAAGTCTTGTGATTAAGAAATGAACATTGAAAACTGAATTGCAATATGTCAACGTTAATTCCGAACGCAACATTAAATTGTTGGTTCAAACGTGTTAGAGATAACACACAAATTAGTATTTTATGAGCTAATCAAACATCATAATTCATTTATGGAGAGTTTGATCCTGGCTCAGGATGAACGCTGGCGGCGTGCCTAATACATGCAAGTCGAGCGAACGGATAAGGAGCTTGCTCCTTTGAAGTTAGCGGCGGACGGGTGAGTAACACGTGGGTAACCTACCTATAAGACTGGAATAACTTCGGGAAACCGGAGCTAATGCCGGATAACATTTGGAACCGCATGGTTCTAAAGTAAAAGATGGTTTTGCTATCACTTATAGATGGACCCGCGCCGTATTAGCTAGTTGGTAAGGTAACGGCTTACCAAGGCAACGATACGTAGCCGACCTGAGAGGGTGATCGGCCACACTGGAACTGAGACACGGTCCAGACTCCTACGGGAGGCAGCAGTAGGGAATCTTCCGCAATGGACGAAAGTCTGACGGAGCAACGCCGCGTGAGTGATGAAGGTTTTCGGATCGTAAAACTCTGTTATTAGGGAAGAACAAATGTGTAAGTAACTGTGCACATCTTGACGGTACCTAATCAGAAAGCCACGGCTAACTACGTGCCAGCAGCCGCGGTAATACGTAGGTGGCAAGCGTTATCCGGAATTATTGGGCGTAAAGCGCGCGTAGGCGGTTTCTTAAGTCTGATGTGAAAGCCCACGGCTCAACCGTGGAGGGTCATTGGAAACTGGGAAACTTGAGTACAGAAGAGGAAAGTGGAATTCCATGTGTAGCGGTGAAATGCGCAGAGATATGGAGGAACACCAGTGGCGAAGGCGACTTTCTGGTCTGTAACTGACGCTGATGTGCGAAAGCGTGGGGATCAAACAGGATTAGATACCCTGGTAGTCCACGCCGTAAACGATGAGTGCTAAGTGTTAGGGGGTTTCCGCCCCTTAGTGCTGCGGCTAACGCATTAAGCACTCCGCCTGGGGAGTACGACCGCAAGGTTGAAACTCAAAGGAATTGACGGGGACCCGCACAAGCGGTGGAGCATGTGGTTTAATTCGAAGCAACGCGAAGAACCTTACCAAATCTTGACATCCTTTGAAAACTCTAGAGATAGAGCCTTCCCCTTCGGGGGACAAAGTGACAGGTGGTGCATGGTTGTCGTCAGCTCGTGTCGTGAGATGTTGGGTTAAGTCCCGCAACGAGCGCAACCCTTAAACTTAGTTGCCGGCATTTAGTTGGGCACTCTAGGTTGACTGCCGGTGACAAACCGGAGGAAGGTGGGGATGACGTCAAATCATCATGCCCCTTATGATTTGGGCTACACACGTGCTACAATGGACAATACAAAGGGCAGCTAAACCGCGAGGTCATGCAAATCCCATAAAGTTGTTCTCAGTTCGGATTGTAGTCTGCAACTCGACTACATGAAGCTGGAATCGCTAGTAATCGTAGATCAGCATGCTACGGTGAATACGTTCCCGGGTCTTGTACACACCGCCCGTCACACCACGAGAGTTTGTAACACCCGAAGCCGGTGGAGTAACCATTTATGGAGCTAGCCGTCGAAGGTGGGACAAATGATTGGGGTGAAGTCGTAACAAGGTAGCCGTATCGGAAGGTGCGGCTGGATCACCTCCTTTCTAAGGATATATTCGGAACATCTTCCTTGAGAAGATGAAAAAGAATAACATTGACATATTGTATTCAGTTTTGAATGCTCATTAGAGTATTCTATAAATGAATGGGCCTATAGCTCAGCTGGTTAGAGCGCACGCCTGATAAGCGTGAGGTCGGTGGTTCGAGTCCACTTAGGCCCACCATTTTTTTATTTTGTACATTGAAAACTAGATATGTAAGTAAAATTTATGATTTTACCAAGCAAAACCGAGTGAATTAGAGTTTTAAAAAGCTTGAATTCAAAAAAATAGAAATAATCGCTAGTGTTCGAAAGAACACTCACAGATTAATAACATTTTAGGTTTTCAACCGATTTTTTTCGTGTTGAAGGTCGAAAAGATTAAGTTATTAAGGGCGCACGGTGGATGCCTTGGCACTAGAAGCCTACGAAGGACGTTACTAACGACGATATGCTTTGGGGAGCTGTAAGTAAGCTTTGATCCAGAGATTTCCGAATGGGGAAACCCAACACGAGTTATGTCGTGTTATCGATATGTGAATACATAGCATATCTGAAGGCAGACGCGGGGAACTGAAACATCTTAGTACCCGCGGGAAGAGAAAGAAAAATCGATTCCCTGAGTAGCGGCGAGCGAAACGGGAAGAGCCCAAACCAACGAGCTTGCTTGTTGGGGTTGTAGGACACTCTATACGGAGTTACAAAAGAACAAATTAGACGAATCATCTGGAAAGATGAATCAAAGAAGGTAATAATCCTGTAGTCGAAAGTTTGTTCACTCTTGAGTGGATCCTGAGTACGACGGAACACGAGAAATTCCGTCGGAATCCGGGAGGACCATCTCCCAAGGCTAAATACTCTCTAGTGACCGATAGTGAACCAGTACCGTGAGGGAAAGGTGAAAAGTACCCCGGAAGGGGAGTGAAATAGAACTTGAAACCGTGTGCTTACAAGTAGTCAGAGCCCGTTAATGGGTGATGGCGTGCCTTTTGTAGAATGAACCGGCGAGTTACGATTTGATGCAAGGTTAAGCAGTTAATGTGGAGCCGTAGCGAAAGCGAGTCTGAATAGGGCGTTGAGTATTTGGTCGTAGACCCGAAACCAGGTGATCTACCCATGACCAGGCTGAAGTTCAGGTAACACTGAATGGAGGGCCGAACCGACTTACGTTGAAAAGTGAGCGGATGAGTTGTGGGTAGCGGAGAAATTCCAATCGAACCTGGAGATAGCTGGTTCTCTCCGAAATAGCTTTAGGGCTAGCCTTAAGTAATGATTATTGGAGGTAGAGCACTGTTTGGACGAGGGGCCCTTATCGGGTTACCGAATTCAGACAAACTCCGAATGCCAATCAATTTTATCTTAGGAGTTAGAACGCGGGTGATAAGGTCCGTGTTCGAAAGGGAAACAGCCCAGACCACCAGCTAAGGTCCCAAAATATATGTTAAGTGGAAAAGGATGTGGCGTTGCCCAGACAACTAGTATGTTGGCTTAGAAGCGCCCATCATTTAAAGAGTGCGTAATAGCTCACTAGTCGAGTGACACTGCGCCGAAAATGTACCGGGGCTAAACATATTACCGAAGCTGTGGATTGTCCGTAAGGACAGTGGTAGGAGAGCGTTCTAAGGGCGTTGAAGCATGATCGCAAGGACATGTGGAGCGCTTAGAAGTGAGAATGCCGGTGTGAGTAGCGAAAGACGGGTGAGAATCCCGTCCACCGATTGACTAAGGTTTCCAGAGGAAGGCTCGTCCGCTCTGGGTTAGTCGGGTCCTAAGCTGAGGCCGATAGGCGTAGGCGATGGATAACAGGTTGATATTCCTGTACCACCAAATTTCGTTTTAAGCGATGGGGGGACGCAGTAGGATAGGCGAAGCGTACTATTGGATTGTACGTCCAAGCAATGAGACTGAGTGTTAGGCAAATCCGGCACTCTTAAGGTCAAGTTGTGATGGGGAGAGGAAATTGTTTCCTCGAGTCGTTGATTTCACACTGCCAAGAAAAGCCTCTAGCTAGAATTTTGGTGCCCGTACCGCAAACCGACACAGGTAGTCAAGATGAGAATTCTAAGGTGAGCGAGCGAACTCTCGTTAAGGAACTCGGCAAAATGACCCCGTAACTTCGGGAGAAGGGGTGCTCTTTAGGGTTAACGCCCAGGAGAGCCGCAGTGAATAGGCCCAAGCGACTGTTTATCAAAAACACAGGTCTCTGCTAAACCGTAAGGTGATGTATAGGGGCTGACGCCTGCCCGGTGTCCGGAAGGTTAAGAGGAGTGGTTAGCTTCGGCGAAGCTACGAATCGAAGCCCCAGTAAACGGCGGCCGTAACTATAACGGTCCTAAGGTAGCGAAATTCCTTGTCGGGTAAGTTCCGACCCGCACGAAAGGCGTAACGATTTGGGCACTGTCTCAACGAGAGACTCGGTGAAATCATAGTACCTGTGAAGATGCAGGTTACCCGCGACAGGACGGAAAGACCCCGTGGAGCTTTACTGTAGTCTGATATTGAAATTCGGTACAACTTGTACAGGATAGGTAGGAGCCTTTGAAACGTGAGCGCCAGCTTACGTCGAGGCGTTGGTGGGATACTACCCTTGCTGTGTTGGATTTCTAACCCGCACCATTTATCATGGTGGGAGACAGTGTCAGATGGACAGTTTGACTGGGGCGGTCGCCTCCTAAAGAGTAACGGAGGCGCTCAAAGGTTTCCTCAGAATGGTTGGAAATCATTCATAGAGTGTAAAGGCATAAGGAAGCTTGACTGCGAGACTTACAAGTCGAGCGAGGGTCGAAAGACGGACTTAGTGATCCGGTGGTTCCGCATGGAAGGGCCATCGCTCAACGGATAAAAGCTACCCCGGGGATAACAGGCTTATCTCCCCCAAGAGTTCACATCGACGGGGAGGTTTGGCACCTCGATGTCGGCTCATCGCATCCTGGGGCTGTAGTCGGTCCCAAGGGTTGGGCTGTTCGCCCATTAAAGCGGTACGCGAGCTGGGTTCAGAACGTCGTGAGACAGTTCGGTCCCTATCCGTCGTGGGCGCAGGAAATTTGAGAGGAGCTGTCCTTAGTACGAGAGGACCGGGATGGACATACCTCTGGTGTACCAGTTGTCGTGCCAACGGCATCGCTGGGTAGCTATGTATGGACGGGATAAGTGCTGAAAGCATCTAAGCATGAAGCCCCCCTCAAGATGAGATTTCCCAACTTCGGTTATAAGATCCCTCAAAGATGATGAGGTTAATAGGTTCGAGGTGGAAGCATAGCGATATGTGGAGCTGACGAATACTAATCGATCGAAGACTTAATCAAATTTAAAAGTGTTTTGTTTGGCATTATCAAATTTTACTTACTATCTAGTTTTGAATGTATAATTTTTTATACAGTTCATTGTCTGGTGACAATGGCAAGGAGGTCACACCTGTTCCCATGCCGAACACAGTAGTTAAGCTCCTTAGCGCCGATGGTAGTCGGACTTACGTTCCGCAAGAGTAGGACGTTGCCAGGCAGCATTATAGGATGCGATGAGCCCGAGACCGAGAGGTCTCTTTTTTTATGCGCAAAAGGAGCTTAACTTCCAAAAACAACTGGTTTAAGATATGACCACATAAGCTGAAGCTCATGTGTAAGAACTACTAATCCCAATGATTTTGAGAAGTAGTTCTTTAGAAGCTGACGAACTGAGTGAAAGACGCAACGAGCTTACAAGCGGTAAGAGAGTAGGGAAAGAGATACATGAGTTTTAGCTCATGTGTAAGGCCCACTAATCTCAATAAATTGAGAAGTGAGGCTTTACAGGCAGTATTATAGATGCGATGAGCCCGAGACCGAGAGGTCTCTTTTTTTTATGCGCAAAAAAAGTGAGAATGTTCCAATAGAGATGGTTATAATTTAAGGATTACAAGAGCTGGTGCTCTTGTATAAGAACTACTAATTTCGCAAGCGAAAAAGTGGTTCTTTATAAATTAAAAGTGACACTTTACATGCATAAGCACTACTAATCTTGCAGGCAAGAAAGTAATGCTTTTTAGAGATTAGTTATTATTCACATTGTCAATGAACGAATTAGTGCATTGGTGTGGTCCTCTAGTTGTGAAAAAGGTATACCCCCAAAACCTAAAATGAATTTTACAGATTGTTGTGACTTATCATATTTACTAAAAGGAATGATTTTTAAATTATTTTCTTCAGCATTTTTTAAACATTGTTTCATAGTTAAACCATTTTTTACAGTTAGTGTAAAGTGCATACCTGCTAACGCACCATCAATTTCTAATTGTTCTTGATAGGGTTTGAGTGCACCTAATATAAACTTAAGTTTCTCTCTATAAACGTTTCTCATTTTATTTAAATGCCTCTCAAAACTACCTGATTGCATAAAACTTGCCACCATTTTTTGTATATGTGCGGGTACTGTATTACCTTCTTTATTTTCTAGTGAGTTATATAATTCCAATAGTTTTTTAGGTAATACTAGGTAAGCAACTCTGCAACTTGGGAATAAAGATTTTGAGAATGTACTAATATATATGACTTTATCTTTAGTATCTAAACTTTGTAATGCAGGAATAGGCTTTCCAAAGTAACGGAATTCCGAATCATAATCATCTTCAATAATGTATCTATTTTCAAATTGCTGTGCCCAGTGAATAAGTTGGGTACGCTTTTTTAAATTCATCACATATCCAGTAGGAAATTGATGAGAAGGTGTAACATAAGCGATATTATTATGAGATTCATTGAAATACTCTAGCTCAATTCCTGTATTATTCACAGGAACTTGGAGATAAGTAATTTGTTTTTTGTCTAAAACTTGTTTGATTGGTGGATAGCTAGGGTTTTCAATTAAAAAGCGTCCTTTATTCAAAATGTCAGTTAATAAATTAATAAGTTGTTCTGTAGAAGAACCAATAATAATTTGTTGAGGATGACATGCGACGCCTCTACTATTAAATAAGTAATGTGCTATTTCTTGGCGCAGTGTCCATTCTCCTTTGGGATTTGTATGTTGCAGCAAGTTCAATTGACCATCTTCAAAAGTATCGCGCGCATATTTTCTAAATTGCTGCATAGGAAAATATTCTGCATCTATTTCTGATAAATTGAAGGCAAATTCATATGTTTGTTGAGTCTGATTGTTATTATTTTGTTCGTAATTTGTGTTTGATGTGTGTAAATCTCTAGTAATAATTGGTAAGGTTTCTACATCAGATACAAAATAACCTGATCGTGGTTTGGCGTATATGTACCCCTCATCCGATAGAATTTGATAAGCGTGTTCGATTGTTGTATTACTTACAGATAAATGTTGTCCTAACGCTCGTTTAGAAGGAAATTTATCACCTGATTTATATTGGCCTTCTATGATTTGTTTTTTTAGATTCTCGTACAGATTGATGTATAAATGCTCTTTCGTCATTTCAACTGACCTCCTAAATTAATCTAGAATTGTCCCTTTTTAAATACCAGTTTATCTTTTAAAATGAATTTAATCAACTAAGCAAAGGGGTTAAATAAATATGTCTAAAGTAATTGGATCTGAAAGAGTTAAAAGAGGAATGGCGGAAATGCAAAAAGGTGGCGTCATTATGGACGTTGTAAACGCAGAACAAGCTAAGATAGCTGAGGATGCCGGTGCTGTTGCAGTAATGGCATTAGAGCGCGTGCCTTCTGATATTAGAGCAGCAGGTGGCGTTGCACGAATGGCTAACCCTAAAATTGTAGAAGAGGTTATGAATGCTGTCTCTATTCCAGTTATGGCAAAAGGCCGCATTGGTCATATAACTGAAGCTCGTGTATTAGAATCTATGGGTGTTGACTATATCGATGAATCTGAAGTATTAACACCAGCTGATGAAGAGTTTCATCTACGTAAAGATACATTTACTGTACCATTTGTATGTGGTTGCCGTAATTTAGGTGAAGCTGCACGTCGTATTGGTGAAGGCGCTGCAATGTTACGTACTAAAGGTGAGCCAGGTACTGGAAATATCGTAGAAGCAGTAAGACATATGCGCCAGGTCAATTCAGAAGTGAGTCGTTTAACAGTTATGCATGACGATGAGATTATGACTGAGGCTAAAAATATTGGTGCACCATACGAGATTTTAAAATCTATTAAAGAAAATGGTAAATTACCAGTAGTTAATTTTGCAGCTGGTGGGGTAGCAACGCCTCAAGATGCTGCTTTAATGATGGAATTAGGTGCAGACGGCGTGTTTGTTGGATCGGGTATTTTTAAATCAGAAGATCCAGAAAAATTTGCTAAAGCAATTGTACAAGCAACTACACATTACCAAGACTATGAACTAATTGGACGTTTAGCTAAAGAATTAGGCACAGCAATGAAAGGTTTAGATATCAATGAGTTGTCATTAGAAGATCGTATGCAAGAGCGTGGATGGTAATATGAAAATTGGTGTTTTAGCCTTACAAGGCGCAGTGAGAGAACATATACGTCATATTGCACTAAGTGGTCACGAAGGCGTAGCAGTTAAGCGTGTCGAACAGTTGGATGACATCGATGGATTGATTATACCAGGCGGAGAATCTACTACGCTACGTCGCTTAATGAATCTTTATGGATTCAAAGATGCTTTGCAACAATCCACATTACCTATGTTTGGTACTTGTGCTGGCTTAATTATCTTAGCAACGAACATTGTTGGGGAAGCAGGTTATTTAGATAAACTGAATATCACTGTTCAAAGAAATTCTTTTGGCCGACAAGTTGATAGCTTTGAAAGTGAGTTAGATGTGAAAGGAATTGCCAAAGATATTGAAGGCGTATTTATTAGAGCACCTCATATAGAAAGTGTGCATGGAGAAGCGAGTGTGCTTAGCACAGTTGGTGATAAAATTGTAGCTGTTCAACAAGGATGTTATTTAGGCGTTTCATTTCATCCTGAATTAACAGATGACTACAGAGTCACACAATATTTCATTGAATCAATAGTTAAACCGACCGTAACTGAAAAAGTATAAAAAAAGAGCGATAAGGTATTGATACCTTGTCGCTCTTTTAAATATTAATTTTTAAATAAAGAATCCTGCAATGGCTGCAGAAATAAATGAAACTAATGTAGCACCGAATAATAATTTTAGACCAAATCGTGCTACTACATCGCCTTTTTCGTTGTTAAGCGATTTAATCGCGCCAGAGATAATACCGATAGAGCTAAAGTTTGCGAATGATACTACGAATACTGAGATAACGCCTTTCGCATGTTCACTCATATCTTTAACTTTACTTAGACTTTCCATTGCAACAAATTCATTTGATAATAATTTCGTTGCCATAATAGAACCAGCTTGTACAGCTTCATGCCATGGCACACCCACTAAGAATGCGAATGGTGCAAATACGAAACCGATTAGTGTTTGGAAGTCCCAAGTAATGCTACCACCTGAAATACCAGTGAAAATCGCACTAACTACGCCATTTAGTAAAGCGATAATAGCGATATAACCAATTAACATTGCCCCAACAATGATTGCTACTTTAAACCCATCTAAAATGTATTCCCCTAACATTTCGAAGAAGGATTGTTTGCCTGTTTCACTTTCTTCAACTATTAATTTATCTTCTTTTGGTTCAACTTTGTAAGGGTTGATGATAGAAGCAATAATGAAACCGCCAAAGAGATTTAAGACAACTGCCGTAACAACAAAGCGTGGTTCAATTAATGTGAAGTAAGCTCCAATAATTGATGCGGAAACGGTAGACATTGCTGAAGCAGTTAATGTATAAAGACGTTGTTTTGGAATGTGAGCAAGTTCTTTTTTTAATGAAATAAAAACTTCTGATTGTCCCAAAATAGCTGCTGCAACAGCGTTATATGATTCTAAACGACCCATACCATTAATTTTAGATATTACTAAACCTAAGACATTAATAATTACAGGTAAAATACGTGTATATTGTAAGATACCAATTAATGCTGATATGAAAACAATTGGTAATAATACGTTAAAGAAGAAAGGCGGATTTTCTGGATCTATGTATTGAATGCCACCAAATACAAAGTTCACACCTTCTGCTGCTTGTGCTAATAAGTAATTAAAGCCTACTGAAATGCCACCAATGACTGTAATCCCAAATTTTGTTTTTAACAAAATAAATGCCATGACAAGTTGTATTACAAGTAGTAAGCCAACATATTGCCAACGAATATTTTTTCTGTCGGAACTGAAAAGAAAGGCTAACCCAATAAATACTACAATCCCAATTAAACCGATAATAATATGCATATTTTTCATCCCTTTTATTTTTTTCTTAATATCTATAATACAATAAAACTGGTAGCACTTACATCCATAAACTAATATTTTTTAATCATATTGGTTGAAAAAGGTCAAAGTTGGTCATATAATATAGTCAAAGAAGGTCAAAAGAGGTGATAATCATGCACAATATGTCTGACATCATAGAACAGTACATTAAGAAATTATTTGAAGACACCAATAAAGACGTTGTAGAACTTCAACGTGCAAATATTGCACAGCGCTTTGACTGCGTGCCTTCTCAACTGAATTATGTAATTAAAACACGTTTTACAAATGAACATGGTTATGAGATTGAAAGTAAAAGAGGTGGTGGTGGGTACATCCGAATCACCAAAATTGAAAATAAAGACGAAACAGGTTACATTAATCACTTACTTCAATTAATAGGACCATCTATTTCTCAGCAACAAGCGTATTACATCATAGATGGTTTATTAGATAAAAAATATATCAATGAACGTGAAGCAAAAATGATTTATGCTGTCATTGATAGAGAAACACTGAAAATGGATGTATTATCGAGAGATATTATACGGGCTAATATTATCAAACGTTTATTACCTGTAATAAATTATTACTAAAGCGAGGTGTTTAGTCGTGCTATGCGAAAATTGTCATTTAAACGAAGCAGAAGTTAAATTAGCAGTAAAAGGACAAGATGGTGTAAATGAAAAATGGGTTTGTTCGACATGTGCTCAGGGTGGCAATCCTTGGACACAAAACCAACAGTTACAATCCCAAGATGATATTGAAGGTGCATTTGTTGTAAAACAAATTTTACAGCACTTAGCAGCTAAACATGGTATTGATTTTGATGAAATTGCTTTTAAAGAAGAAAAAAGATGTCCTACTTGTCATATGACGTTAAAAGATATTGCACATGTTGGTAAATTTGGTTGTGCAAACTGCTATGCAACTTTTAAAGATGACATTGTCGACATTGTGCGTCGTGTGCAAGGTGGTCAAATTGAACACACAGGAAAAACACCTCGATCTTCGCATAGAAAATTAGCGCTTAAAAAACAAATTGAAGAAAAAAATTCATATTTAAATCAGCTTATTGAAGATCAGAATTTTGAAGAAGCTGCAATTGTTCGTGACGAAATTAAAGCACTGAATGACGATGGCGAGGTGAAACATGATGAGTGATAATGATATTAGTGCATACATGAGTGAGTGGATGCGCGATAAAGAAGAAAGTCCTGTCGTGATGTCTTCAAGAATCCGATTGGCTAGAAACTTAGAAAATCATGTCCATCCATTAATGTTTCCGTCAGAGCAGGATGGTTACAGAGTGATTAATGAGGTACAGGATGCGCTTCCCAACTTGTTTATGCAGCGCTTAGATACTATGGATCAGCAAAGCAAATATAAACTCGTTGCGAAACATCTCATAAGTCCTGAATTAATCAGACAACCTGCCTCAGCAGTGTTATTAAATGAGGATGAATCATTGAGTATCATGGTGAATGAAGAGGATCATATTCGAATTCAAGCTATGGGAAATGATTTATCACTGCAAACATTGTACGAGAATGCTTCTACTATAGATGATACACTTGATAGTGAGTTGGATGTAAGTTTTGATGAAACCTTAGGTTATTTAACAACTTGTCCGACAAATATTGGTACTGGCATGCGTGCGAGCGTGATGCTACATTTACCAGGTTTAACAATTATGAAGCGTATGAATCGCATCGCTCAAACGATTAACAGATTTGGTTTTACGATAAGAGGAATATTTGGTGAAAGTTCGCAAGTTTATGGTCATATTTATCAAATTTCAAATCAACTGACTTTGGGAAAAACGGAAGAAGAAATCATTGAAAGTTTAACTGAAGTTGTACAACAAATTATTAATGAAGAAATGCAAATTCGCGAACGTATGAACCGTCACAATCACATTGAAACATTGGACCGAGTATATCGTTCGTTAGGAATATTAAAATATAGTAGACTGATATCTATGGAGGAAGCATCACTGAGATTAAGTGAAGTGAAACTCGGTATTGATTTAGGCTATATTGAACTAGAAAACTTCAAATTTAATGAGTTAATGGTAGCAATACAATCGCCATTCTTATTAGATGATGAAGATGACAGAGTAGTAAATGAAAAAAGAGCAGATATATTAAGAGAACATATAAATTAGGAGGTCATGCTATGCTATTTGGTAGACTGACAGAACGTGCACAGCGTGTATTAGCACATGCTCAAGAAGAAGCAATTCGCTTAAATCATTCAAATATTGGAACAGAACATTTACTTTTAGGTTTGATGAAAGAACCTGAAGGTATTGCAGCTAAAGTATTAGAATCATTTGAAATTACTGAAGAAAAAGTAGTAGAAGAAGTAGAAAAATTAATCGGCCATGGTCAAGAACAGATGGGCGCTTTACACTATACACCTCGTGCGAAAAAAGTCATTGAATTATCAATGGATGAAGCGAGAAAATTACACCATAATTTTGTGGGAACAGAACACATTTTACTTGGTTTAATTAGAGAAAATGAAGGTGTAGCAGCACGTGTGTTTGCAAACTTAGACTTAAATATAACTAAAGCACGTGCACAGGTTGTTAAAGCATTAGGTAGTCCAGAGTTAAGTAATAAAAATGCACAAGCTAATAAATCTAATAACACACCAACTTTAGATAGCCTTGCACGTGACTTAACAGTTATTGCAAAAGATGGCACACTAGATCCAGTTATTGGTAGAGACAAAGAAATTACAAGAGTCATTGAAGTTTTAAGTCGTCGTACTAAAAATAACCCAGTACTCATTGGTGAGCCAGGTGTTGGTAAAACTGCAATTGCAGAAGGCTTAGCTCAAGCGATTATTAAAAATGAAGTACCTGAAACGCTTAAAAATAAACGCGTAATGTCACTTGATATGGGAACAGTTGTAGCTGGTACGAAATATCGAGGCGAATTTGAAGAGCGCTTGAAAAAAGTAATGGAAGAAATTCATCAAGCAGGTGACGTTATACTATTCATCGATGAATTACACACATTAGTAGGCGCAGGCGGTGCTGAAGGTGCTATTGACGCATCAAACATCTTGAAACCTGCACTTGCACGAGGAGAACTACAATGTATCGGTGCAACGACATTAGATGAATATCGTAAAAACATTGAAAAAGATGCAGCACTTGAACGTCGTTTCCAACCAGTTCAAGTTGACGAACCAACAGTTGAAGATACGATTGAAATCTTAAAAGGATTACGTGATCGTTATGAAGCGCATCACCGTATTAATATTTCAGATGAAGCGGTAATCTCAGCTGCTACTTTAAGTCACCGTTATATTTCAGATCGTTTCTTACCTGATAAAGCAATCGACTTAATCGATGAAGCAAGTTCTAAAGTTAGACTTAGAAGTCATACAACACCACCGAACTTGAAAGAATTAGAACAAGAAATTGAGCAAGTTAAAAATGAAAAAGATGCTGCGGTACATTCACAAGAATTCGAAAATGCAGCAAATCTTCGTGATAAACAAACGAAATTAGAAAAACAATACGAAGAAGCTAATAATAATTGGAAGAACGCGCAAAATGGCGACAATACTGCTTTATCAGAAGAAGATATCGGAGAAGTTATCGCTGGTTGGACTGGAATTCCATTAACGAAAATTAATGAAACAGAATCAGACCGTTTATTAAACTTAGAAGATACACTTCATAACAGAGTGATTGGACAAAAAGCTGCTGTAACGTCTATCAGTAAAGCGGTTAGACGTGCGAGAGCTGGATTGAAAGATCCTAAACGTCCTATCGGTAGCTTTATCTTCTTAGGTCCTACAGGTGTAGGTAAAACTGAATTAGCTCGTGCTTTAGCAGAGTCTATGTTTGGTGAAGATGACGCAATGATTCGTGTGGATATGAGTGAATTTATGGAAAAACATGCAGTCAGTCGTCTAGTTGGTGCGCCTCCAGGTTATGTAGGTCATGATGATGGTGGGCAATTGACTGAAAAAGTAAGACGTAAACCTTATTCTGTTATCTTATTTGATGAAATTGAAAAAGCACACCCAGATGTATTTAACATCTTATTACAAGTGCTTGATGATGGACATCTTACTGATACAAAAGGACGTCGTGTAGATTTCCGTAATACAGTAATTATTATGACATCAAACGTTGGTGCGCAAGAATTACAAGATCAACGCTTTGCAGGTTTCGGTGGCGCATCAGAAGGCCAAGATTACGAAACAATTCGTAATACAATGATGAAAGAATTGAAAAATGCTTTCCGTCCAGAATTCTTAAACCGTGTTGATGACATTATTGTATTCCACAAACTTTCTAAAGAAGAATTGAAAGAAATTGTAACAATGATGATTAACAAACTAACAAATCGTTTATCTGAACAAGATATCAATATCGAAGTTACAGATGCGGCAAAAGAAAAAATTGCTGAAGAAGGCTACGATCCAGAGTATGGTGCTAGACCATTAATTCGTGCAATTCAAAAAACAGTAGAAGATAATTTAAGTGAATTAATTTTAGATGGTAACCAAATTGAAGGTAAAAAAGTCGAAATTGATCATGACGGTAAAGAATATAAATATAATATTCAAGATAGAAAAGAAAAAAAGAAAGATAAAGAAACAACAGAATCATAAGTTAATCACTACAAGTGAGTTTTTATAGATTATAGTGCCTCTCAAATGTGCTCGTTCGCCTTTGAGAGGCGCTTTTTGTTTAATAATAGAAAATTTAAAGCATTCTTAAAAAAACTAGAATATCATTTTCATTCGATAAATTTATAATATTATTGGCAGTATATATCTATGCATGGTATTTTATAAAAACAACTTTTATATAAACGCAGCTAGATCAAAGTATGATTATACACAAGTGTAAAAAAACCAACCGTAAAGGTTGTAGTAAGTTAAATAAGATTAAAATTTGTTTTTAAACAGGTTGAGGTATAAAATAGATTTGTTCAATGAAAGATGGAGGTGCAATCGTGGCCAAGAAGAAAGTTGTTTTTGAATGTATGGCATGTGGCTATCAGTCCGCAAAATGGATGGGTAAATGCCCGAATTGTGGTGGCTGGAACCAAATGGAAGAAATTGTTGAGCAAAAGGCGGCAAGTCCAAAACATGGCGTGCGCAGTCGTGACCGCGACAATGTTTCAAAAGTACAGAAGTTAAACGAAATTAAACAAGAGACGACACCACGTGTTACAACCAAGTCAGAGGAATTTAATCGTGTGCTCGGTGGAGGTATCGTCAATGGTTCTCTCGTATTGATTGGTGGAGATCCTGGTATAGGAAAATCAACATTACTATTACAAATATGTGCGGCACTATCACAATCACATAATGTCTTATACATAACAGGGGAAGAATCATTAAATCAAACTAAGCTAAGAGCTGAAAGATTAGATGAAGATTCAAGCGAACTCAATGTATTTGCAGAAACTGATTTAGAAGTTATCCACGAGACAGTAAAACAATTAAAACCTGATTTACTTGTAGTTGACTCAATCCAAACGATATTTCATCCGGAAATTAGTTCAGCACCAGGCTCAGTGTCTCAAGTACGAGAAAGTACACAAAGTTTAATGAACATCGCTAAACAAATGAATATTGCAACATTTATCGTGGGACATGTAACGAAAGAAGGACAAATCGCAGGCCCACGTTTACTAGAACATATGGTAGATACAGTACTTTATTTCGAAGGTGACGAACACCATGCATATCGTATTTTGAGAGCGGTGAAAAACCGTTTTGGTTCTACAAATGAAATGGGTATTTTTGAAATGAAACAAAGCGGATTGAAAGGTGTTAAAAACCCATCCGAGATGTTTTTAGAGGAACGTTCGACAAATGTGCCTGGCTCGACTATCGTCTCTACAATGGAAGGCACGAGACCATTACTTATAGAGGTTCAAGCCCTTGTTACGCCAACTACTTTTAATAATCCTAGACGGATGGCAACGGGTATTGATCACAACCGTTTGAGTTTGTTGATGGCAGTATTGGAGAAAAAAGAAAATTATTTACTTCAACAACAAGATGCGTATATTAAAGTTGCAGGTGGTGTAAGATTAACGGAACCTGCTGTTGATTTAGGTATCATTGTGGCAACTGCTTCAAGCTTTAAAGATCTAACGGTAGATGGTTTAGATTGCTTTATTGGAGAAGTTGGCCTGACTGGAGAAGTGAGACGTGTATCTCGTATAGAACAACGTGTGCAGGAAGCAGAGAAACTCGGATTTAAACGTATTATCATCCCAGAATCCAATATTGGTGGATGGCAATTCCCTAGTGATATTAAAGTCATTGGTGTGAAAAGTGTTCATGAAGCCTTAAAATATGCTTTGACAAAACATTAAATTAAATTCCAAAAATATACAGATAAAAAATATTTAATCTGTATAACTTTCTAGAGAAAGGGGTGTTAGAACTTGAACGTAATAAGAATCATTGTTATTTTGTGTTATATTATTTTAGGCGCTAGTTTAGGCGTATATCTTATTCCAGAAATTGCTGTGGATACTGGATTAAGTAAGTATATGTTATTAACGAATAATTATTTTAATGGACTTCTTGGTATTGTTATTTTCTTCTTAATATTTGGTTGGTTTATTAAAAAAGCAACATTAACGTTGAAAGAATTAGAACAAACAATAATGCGTCAAAGTGCTGTAGAAATTTTGTTTGCTACAATTGGACTGATGATCGGTTTAGTTATTTCTGTTATGATATCATTTATTTTTCAAATAATAGGTAATAATGTGTTGAACCATTTTGTGCCAATCATTGTTACAATTATTTTAGGTTATTTCGGTTTTCAATTTGGCTTACGCAAACGTGATGAAATGTTATTGTTCTTCCCGGAAAATATGGCACGCTCGATGTCTATCAACGCACGTAACGCAGTACCAAAAATTATTGATACAAGCGCAATCATAGATGGTCGCATTTTAGATATTATAGAGTGTGGTTTTATAGATGGCGAAATACTCATACCTCAAGGTGTCATCAATGAGTTACAAGTTGTTGCTGATGCAAACGACAGTGTGAAACGTGAAAAGGGCCAACGAGGATTAGATATTTTGAATTCACTATATGATACTGATCATCCAACGCGTATTATACATCCGACGAAGTCTCATAGTGATATTGACGCAATGTTAATTAAGTTAGCACAACACTATAGAGCACATATTATTACTACAGATTTCAACCTCAATAAAGTATGCCATGTACAGGGTATTCAAGCGCTAAATGTTAATGATTTATCCGAAGCGATTAAACCTTCAGTACATCAAGGTGACCGTTTTAACTTATTACTTACTAAAATGGGTAAAGAATCAGGTCAAGCAGTCGGATACTTAGATGATGGCACAATGGTCGTTGTAGATAATGCCAAAAAACACATCGGTGAATATATTGATTTAGAAGTAATCAGTTTATTACAAACATCATCAGGAAGAATTATTTTTGCCAAAAAGATTAATTAAATAAATTGCTAAAGGTTTTATATGGAAATGTAGCTAAAATTGTTACAGTTTCACATGAAACTTTTTTTGATATTTGAATATTATTTTTATAAAATTTGTGTACTCATCGCTTTGAATTTAAGCACTGTGATTTCATATTAAGCTTTAAAGTGCTACAATAGATAGCGAAATTGTATTACTATAAAGGAATTACAAGTGTGTGAAAGTACACAGTTTTTTGGATAGTGATACTTTTAAAAATTATAAGCTATGGTATTATTAATAAGCGTAGAATAACAAACTTATTAATGGCTGAGCGTCATTATTATTGTTAACGACATAAAGTTAAGTCGATACACGTTCAGTTTTTTTGATGTGTGTATGTGTGAGTGTAACAAGTGATAAAACATAAAACGCCAAAAACATTACTAATTAATATTAAAAACGGGAGTGAACATAATGAGTGATCGTGTAAGAGTTAGATATGCTCCAAGTCCAACAGGTTATTTGCATATCGGTAATGCAAGAACTGCATTATTCAACTATTTATTTGCTAAACATTATGATGGAGATTTTGTAATTCGTATAGAAGATACGGACAGTAAACGTAATCTAACTGATGGCGAATCTTCACAATTTGATAATTTAAAATGGTTAGGTATCGATTGGGATGAATCTGTCGATAAAGATAAAGGTTATGGTCCTTATCGCCAATCAGAACGTGGAGAAATCTATAATCCGCTTATTCAGCAATTATTAGATGAAGACAAAGCGTATAAATGTTATATGACTGAAGAGGAACTTGAAGCTGAACGTGAACAACAAATCAAACGTGGAGAAATGCCACGTTATGGTGGAAAACATGCACACTTAACTGAAGAAGAACGTCAACAATTCGAAGCAGAAGGTCGTCAACCTGCTATTCGTTTCCGTGTACCTCAAGACACGACGTTCACTTTTGAAGATATGGTTAAAGGTGAAATTTCATTTGATTCAGATAATATGGGTGACTGGGTTATTGTAAAAAAAGATGGTGTACCTACTTACAATTTTGCAGTAGCTATTGATGATCACTATATGGAAATCTCAGATGTTATTCGCGGCGATGATCATATTTCTAATACACCAAAACAATTAATGATTTATGAAACGTTTGGTTGGGAAGCGCCTAGATTCGCGCATATGTCACTTATTGTTAACGAAGAACGTAAAAAATTAAGTAAACGCGACGGACAAATCCTACAATTCATCGAACAATATCGTGATTTAGGTTATTTACCAGAAGCATTATTTAACTTTATTACATTGTTAGGTTGGTCGCCAGAAGGTGAAGAAG
Organism: Staphylococcus parequorum; assembly: GCF_039237145.1. Classification (NCBI taxonomy): domain Bacteria; kingdom Bacillati; phylum Bacillota; class Bacilli; order Caryophanales; family Staphylococcaceae; genus Staphylococcus; species Staphylococcus parequorum. Next base: position 2,809,363 of record NZ_CP150682.1, on the reverse strand, counting down.
AAGTTTATTCTAAAGAAGAATTTATTAAAATCTTCGATGAAAAACGTTTATCTAAATCACCTGCATTTTTCGACAAGCAAAAATTAGCATGGGTGAATAACCAATACATGAAACAAAAAGATACTGAAACAGTATTCGAATTAGCTTTACCGCATCTTATCAAAGCAGAATTACTTCCTGAAAATCCAAACGAAGCAGATTTGGAATGGGGTCGTAAACTTGTTGCACTTTATCAAAAAGAAATGAGTTATGCCGGAGAAATCGTTCCTTTATCTGAGCTATTCTTCCGTGACGAACAAATTTTAGGTGATGATGAACAAGAAATCATCGAAGGTGAACAAGTACCAGAACTAATGAACCACTTATATGGAAAATTAGAAGCACTTGAACCATTTGAAGCGGCAGAAATTAAAAAAACAATCAAAGAAGTTCAAAAAGAAACTGGTATTAAAGGTAAACAACTATTCATGCCAATTCGTGTTGCTGTAACAGGACAAATGCATGGACCAGAATTACCAAATACAATTGAAGTATTAGGTAAAGAAAAAGTGTTATTACGTTTAAAAAAATACGTTAAATAAATAAGGTTGCGTACGATGATATTGTCTCAAGGTGGAAATACTTGAAAAATTACATCGAACCACCTATTATTAAAATTGAAATAGCCAGAGGATTAGTAAGCGATGAAATGTGTAAAGAGAGTGTGCGGTTGCTGTGAGCACATCACTGAAATTGCTGAATGCACCTTTGTGTTAATGAACTAAATAAACTTTAATGAGTGAAGATAAGTTGCTTTTAGATTTTTAACCCTACTTATGGTTAAGATAATCAACTTATATTTAAAAATAAGAGTGGAACCGTGCAAAGCACCTCTAACAAGTCTGTTAGAGGTGCTTTTTTAATAAGGAGGTAGCAACCTTGTTTAAGATATTGAAAAGAATAAAAGATGATGTGAACATGGTGTTTGAACAAGACCCAGCCGCGCGTACTACATTGGAAGTTGTCACTTCTTATGCTGGCATACATGCAGTATGGAGTCATTTGATCGCGCATGAGCTATATAAAAAGAAGAAATATATATTAGCAAGATTGATTTCGCAAGTTGCGCGTTTTTTCACAGGTATTGAAATACACCCAGGGGCCAAAATAGGTAAACGTTTATTTATTGACCACGGTATGGGTGTCGTTATTGGTGAAACATGTAATATAGGAAATAATGTCACGATTTATCAAGGCGTTACATTGGGCGGTACTGGTAAAGAACGAGGTAAACGTCACCCTGATATAGGGGATAATGTATTAATAGCTGCAGGTGCTAAAGTACTAGGCGATATTAAAATTGATTCAAATGTGAACATAGGAGCAAACTCAGTTGTATTAAATTCTGTACCAAGTTATTCAACAGTCGTAGGTATACCAGGTCATATTGTTAAGCAAGATGGCAGACGTACTGGTAAAACGTTCGACCACCGTAACTTACCAGATCCTGTTTATGAACAATTAAAAGAATTAGAGAAACAACTTGAGAAAACAAGAAATGGAGAGATACAAGATGATTACATTATATAATACGTTAACACGTCAGAAAGAGACGTTTGAGCCTATTGAACCAGGTAAGGTTAAAATGTACGTTTGTGGACCAACAGTATATAATTATATTCATATTGGTAATGCAAGACCTGCAATTAATTACGATGTGGTAAGAAGATATTTCGAATATCAAGGATACGAAGTCGTATATGTGTCGAACTTTACTGACGTTGACGATAAATTAATTAAGCGTTCTAAAGAATTAGGTGAATCTGTAGAAACGATAGCGGATCGTTATATCGATGCCTTTTACGAAGATGTAGGTGCGCTAAACGTTAAAAAAGCAACATCTAATCCACGTGTTATGAACCATATGGACGATATTATTAAGTTTATTAAAGAACTTGTAGATCAAGGCAATGCTTATGAAAGTGGCGGCGATGTATACTTTAGAACACGTAAATTTGAAGACTACGGTAAATTAAGTCATCAATCATTGAATGATTTGAAAGTAGGCGCTCGCATAGAACAAGGTGAACAAAAAGAAGATGCACTGGATTTCACATTATGGAAACAAGCGAAACCAGAAGAAATAAGCTGGGATAGTCCATTTGGTAAAGGCAGACCAGGTTGGCATATTGAATGTTCTGTAATGGCATATCATGAACTAGGGGCAACAATTGATATTCACGCAGGTGGCACAGATTTACAATTTCCTCACCATGAGAATGAAATTGCACAATCAGAAGCACATAACCATGCGCCTTTCGCTAACTATTGGATGCATAATGGATTTATCAATATTGATAATGAAAAAATGAGTAAATCCTTAGGCAATTTCGTGCTTGTTCACGATATTATAAAACAAATTGACCCTGATGTATTACGTTTCTTCATGATTAGTGTACATTATAGAAGCCCGATTAATTATAATGTTGAACTTGTTGAAGCAGCTAAGAGTGGGTTAGAGCGTGTGCGTAACAGCTACCAAGCGATTGAAGAACGTGAAGCGATTGCGACTAATATTGACGATCAATCTGCATATATAGAAGCAATTGATGATATTTTAAAACAATTTGAAACAGTTATGAATGATGATTTTAATACAGCTAATGCAATTACTGCTTGGTATGATTTAGCAAAACTAGCAAATAAATACATCTTAGAAAATACAACTTCTACAACAGTAATTGAACGTTTTAAAGAAGTGTATAAAGTTTTCAGCGACGTGCTAGGTGTGCCACTTAAAAGTAAAGAGAGCGACATGCTTTTAGATGAACAAGTCGAAGCGTTAATAGAAGAAAGAAACAAGGCGAGACAAAATAAAGACTTTGCGCGTGCAGACGAAATTCGTGATGACTTAAAAGCACAAAATATTATTTTAGAAGATACTGCGCAGGGTGTGAGATTTAAACGTGGCTAATATGGATAATAAATTATTGAATCCTTTGACATTGGCATATATGGGCGATGCTGTTTTAGATCAACACGTAAGAGCATATATCGTGTTGAAATTGAAAGCTAAACCTAACCGGTTACACCAAGAAGCAAAACGCTATGTATCTGCTAAGAGTCAGGCAGAAACACTTGAGTTTTTAATGGAAAACAATTGGTTTACTGAAAGTGAACAAGATATTGTTCGTCGTGGTAGAAATGCTAAAAGTTATACTAAAGCGAAGAATACAGATATACAAACGTATCGTAAAAGTTCAGGGCTAGAAGCCATCATTGGCTTTTTATACCTGGAAAAAGAACATGAACGTTTAACATCATTGTTAGAATGTATCGTGAAAAATGTAGATGAAAGGTAGTGGTACTGTGGAAGAGATAGTTATAGTCGGTCGCCATGCAGTAAAAGAAGCGATTGTCTCAGGACATACAATTAATAAGATTTTAATTCAAGATACTATCAAAAAAGGTCAAATAAATGAAATTTTAAAAAAGGCAAATAGTCAAAAAATCATTGTACAAACAGTGCCGAAATCTAAAATAGACGGATTGTCAGAGTCACCTCATCAAGGGATTGCAGCATATATTGCACCATATGAATATGCTGATTTCGACGAATTTTTGGTTAAGCAAAAAGCACAAGACAAATTATCTACAGTACTTATACTAGATGGTTTAGAAGACCCACATAATTTAGGATCGATTTTAAGAACAGCTGATGCCTCAGGTGTGGATGCAGTTATCATTCCTAAGAGACGTTCAGTTGCATTAACACAAACGGTAGCTAAAGCCTCTACAGGTGCAATAGAGCACATACCTGTGATTCGTGTGACGAACTTAGCGAATACGATTGATGCTTTAAAAGACAATGGTTATTGGGTTGTTGGTACTGAAGCGGAGAATTCAACGGATTATAGGGAAATGGATGCAGCTATGCCTTTAGCGATTGTGATTGGAAGCGAAGGACAAGGTATGAGCCGTTTAGTAAAAGATAAATGTGACTTCTATATCAATATTCCTATGGTCGGTCATGTTAATAGTTTGAATGCGTCTGTAGCAGCAAGTCTGATGATGTATGAGGTTTACCGCAAACGTCATCAGATTGGAGATAAGAGATGAAGGATCGTTATTTAATCATTGATGGTTATAATATGATAGGACAATCGCAGGACTTAAGTCGTATAGCAAAGGACAATCTCGAGGAAGCACGCGATCAATTACTTACAGCTATAGCGAATTACAATGCTGTAATAGCTGATGAAGTCGTCTGCGTTTTTGATGCTTATGAACAATCCGGCCCACCTTCAGAATATATGTACCACGGGGTTAAAACGATATTCACAAAAGAAAAAGAAACGGCAGACAGTTATATAGAACGTTACGTCTATGATTTATATGAGAAACACACAAGACATATTACGGTTGTTACGAGTGATATGAGTGAACAACATGCAATATTCGGTGCCGGAGCTTATCGTATTTCTTCAAGAGAGATGTGGAGAGACTTAAGAGAGAATGAAGTTTCTGTATCTAAAAAGCTCGATGGCTTCAACGAACAAAAGCCACGAACACGAATCGAGCTCTCTCATGAAATTCTTAAAGAATTTGAAAAATTAAGACGTGGAGATAATCACAAATAACTATTTCGTACTCTTGATTTTTTTATAGCAAACTCTGTATCCTATCCTTACTTTAAGGAAAGGATAATGGACATGTTTGATAGAATTTACAGCAATGAATGTACAACCTATTCGAAGCAGCGATTACAAAGTGAAACTGATGTAGAGCAAATTATTGATGAAATCACACCATTGATTAATAAAAGATTAAATCATTTTTCAGTTCATCCGAGTGACAAAGAAGATTTGTGCCAAGAAGTACTTTTGAAATTGTATGGTGTGTTAAGCCGTTTTGATTTTACAGAAGCTACGCCTTTAGAACATTATGTCAATTGCGTTATAAAAAATGTTAGAAATGATTATATACGCAAAAAAATGTATACACAACGCCGTCAGAAAATGCTTGTGAATGAATTTATAGTTGCTTATAATAATTCGAAATCTGAACAACCTATAGACAGATACATCATTGCACGGGAAATATCTTCGCAATTAAAACAGTGCTTGAAAAGGCTGACCGATTTAGAACAACGCATTATAAGTTATATTTTAATAGACTATAAACCACAGGAAATTGCACAAATTTTAAATTTAAACATCAAAGTAGTTTACAATGCCATACATCGTTGTAAAATAAAGATAAGACGTTGTTTGGAAAATTGAAAATATGTATTGAAACCAAGCTATATCTCGTGCCAGTATCACGAAAATAGCATGATTGAGTGGATTGTTGATAATTGACAATTGACTCAGTAGTTCTGTATAGTAGATTGGTATTATAATGAGTAAGGTGAAGTCTAATGAAAAAAGTACCACTGAATTGTGAAGTCTGCGGCAGTAGAAATTATAATGTTCCGAAACAAAGTAACCTTACATCTAGAATGACATTAAAAAAACATTGTCCGAGATGTAATGCACATACGATGCACAAGGAATCAAAATAATAAGATGACATATTAAGTAATCAGTTGAGTGAATATATCTTTCCAACTAAGTTGAGAGTATTGTATTTGCTTGATTTGTTGTATGGAATAAGCAAATAAGGAATAACGAAATAATACGGAGGTCTTGTTAATGGCTAAAAAAGAAAATTTCTTCCAAGGCGTAAAATCAGAAATGGAAAAGACAAGTTGGCCGACGAAAGAAGAATTATTTAAGTACACAGTCATTGTTGTAGGTACAGTAGTATTTTTCTTAGTGTTCTTCTATGCCTTAGACTTAGGAATTGGTAGAATTATAGAGTTAATTAAATAGATAGGAGTGACGACATGTCTGAAGAAGTTGACGCAAAGCGTTGGTATGCTGTGCATACTTATTCTGGTTATGAGAATAAAGTTAAAAAGAATTTAGAAAAACGTGTTGAATCTATGAATATGACAGAAAAAATATTCAGAGTTGTTATACCGGAAGAGGAAGAAACACAAGTTAAAGATGGTAAAGCCAAAACATTAACTAAAAAAACATTCCCTGGTTATGTATTAGTTGAATTAGTGATGACTGATGAATCATGGTATATCGTGAGAAATACACCTGGTGTAACAGGATTTGTTGGTTCAGCTGGTTCTGGATCTAAACCTAACCCATTACTTCCAGATGAAGCACGTTTCATCCTTAAACAAATGGGCATGAAAGAGAAAACAATTGATGTTCAATTGGATTTAGGTGAACAAGTGAGAGTTAAATCAGGTCCATTTGCTAATCAAGTTGGCGAAGTTCAAGAAATTGAGGCTGATAAATTCAAACTTACTGTTCTTGTAGACATGTTTGGTAGAGAAACACCAGTAGAAGTAGAATTTGATCAAGTTGAAAAACTATAAATGATTACAAGTGCTAAGGCACTTGCATAAGTGGCACTAATCCCGCTAAAGCGAGAAGAGCCACTTTACATGCATAAGAAGACCTAATCAATGAAATTGATAAGGTTTAGTAAAAGGATTACCTGAGCTGAAGCTCATGCATAACAACATCTAATCACTAAAGTGATAAGATGTTGTTTAAAAAAGTTACACTTTACCATTGCGTAATCAAACGGGTTAATGGTATAATACTGTGGTCGCGCTCATAGAGCGTTCATTTCGTCACGAAATGTAGAAGAGTGGGAGGACAAAACTGAGTCCTGTGACCACATCACGATATCAAGGAGGTGCACATCGTGGCTAAAAAAGTAGAAAAAGTAGTTAAATTACAAATTCCTGCAGGTAAAGCAAATCCAGCACCACCAGTTGGTCCGGCATTAGGTCAAGCAGGTGTGAATATTATGGGATTCTGTAAGGAATTCAACGCACGTACACAAGAAGACGTAGGTTTAATCATACCGGTAGAAATTAGTGTTTATGAAGATCGTTCATTTACATTTATTACAAAAACACCACCGGCTCCAGTACTACTTAAAAAAGCTGCTGGCGTTGAAAAAGGTTCAGGCGAACCTAATAAAAACAAAGTAGCAACAGTAACTAAAGATCAAGTACGTGAAATTGCAAACCAAAAAATGCAAGATTTAAACGCTGCAGACGAAGAAGCAGCTATGCGTATTATCGAAGGTACTGCTCGTAGTATGGGTATTACAGTTCAATAATTAAAATGAGTAATGAAAACATAGATTGACGATAGAAGCAGATGACAGAAAAGACAAACATGATGACAGCATTCAATATTGTCGTAATATGAGGAATAAATGTCATTTATTAAGGAAGTTCATTCCAACGATAAAATACAATTAAACCTCTCTGTTATCTGCTCTTAACTTGTGAAAACAAGTAAATGTGGGAGGGAATTCCGCTAAAACCACTGAAGGAGGAACATGAAATGGCTAAAAAAAGCAAAAGATATCAAGAAGTAGCTAGCAAAATCGATCGTGAAAAACACTACAGTGTTGAAGAAGCGATTGCATTAGCTAAAGAAACAAACATTGCTAACTTTGACGCATCAGTTGAAGTAGCATTCCGTTTAGGTATTGATACACGTAAAAATGATCAACAAATCCGTGGAGCAGTAGTGCTTCCAAACGGTACTGGTAAATCACAAAGTGTATTAGTATTCGCAAAAGGCGAAAAAGCAGCTGAAGCAGAAGCAGCAGGTGCTGATTTCGTTGGTGAAGGTGAATACGTAGAAAAAATCCAACAAGGTTGGTTCGACTTCGACGTAGTAGTAGCTACACCAGACATGATGGGCGAAGTTGGTAAACTTGGTCGCGTATTAGGACCTAAAGGTTTAATGCCAAACCCTAAAACTGGAACAGTAACTATGGATGTTACTAAAGCAGTTGAAGAAATCAAAGCTGGTAAAGTTGAATACCGTGCTGAAAAATCAGGTATCGTTCATGCATCAATTGGTAAAACATCATTTGATACTGAAAAATTAGTTGAAAACTTCAGAACTTTACAAGACGTTTTAACTAAATTAAAACCTGCATCAGCTAAAGGTACTTACTTCAAATCTGTTGCTGTAACTACAACAATGGGTCCTGGAGTTAAAGTTGACACATCAGGCTTTAAACTATAATTATTAACATAAAATATTTTGAGGTTGAAAGTATTGCTTTCAGCCTCAAATAAATATTGACATAACACATGAAACCAGTTATATTGGTTAATGTATTATTTTACCTAAGACAGTAGGAGTTAGTGATAACTTAAAATTATATCCTGCCGAGGCTAAAATTGACTTGAACGTGAAGAATTTAGATCTTTCAAGCACTTTTTGCCACGGGTAGAAAGTGCTTTTTTTATTGAGTAATGTTTGTAAGGACAGTGACTCAAGATAAAAAGCACCAAACTAAATCTATGGAGGTGTCTAAATGTCTGCTATCATCGATGCAAAACAACAACAAGTTGATATCATTGCAGAACAACTTAAAAACTCAGTATCTACAGTTATCGTTGACTATCGTGGTCTAACTGTTGCTGAAGTAACTGAATTACGTTCGCAATTACGTGAAGCTGGTGTTGAGTATAAAGTTTACAAAAACACTATGGTTCGCCGTGCAGCTGAACAAGCTGGTATTGACGGTTTAAATGAATTCTTAGTAGGTCCTACTGCAATCGCAACTTCAACTGAAGATGTAGTTGCTCCAGCGAAAGTTATCGCGGGATTCGCTAAAGAACATAAAGCATTAGAAGTTAAAACAGGTGTTATGGAAGGCAATGTTATCTCAGCAGAACAAGTTAACACTGTTGGTACATTACCATCACACGACGGTCTTGTTTCTATGCTTTTATCAGTATTACAAGCTCCAGTACGCAACTTCGCTTATGCGGTTAAAGCAATTGGAGAAGAAAAAGAAGGAAAAGAAGAAAGCGCTGAATAATTGCGCATAAACTAATAACAATTAATGGAGGAATATTAAAATGGCTAATCAAGAACAAATCATTGAAGCAATCAAAGAAATGTCAGTTTTAGAATTAAACGACTTAGTAAAAGCAATTGAAGAAGAATTTGGTGTAACTGCAGCAGCTCCAGTAGCAGCAGCAGGCGCAGCAGGTGGCGGCGACGCTGAAGCTGAACAAACTGAATTCAACGTTGAATTAACTTCAGCTGGATCATCTAAAATCAAAGTTGTTAAAGCAGTTAAAGAAGCAACTGGTCTTGGATTAAAAGACGCTAAAGGTTTAGTTGACGATGCTCCTAAAGTAATCAAAGAAGGACTAGCTAAAGAAGACGCTGAAGAACTTAAAGCAACTTTAGAAGAAGCTGGCGCTACAGTAGAAATCAAATAATTTTTGCTGTCTAACAGTTAATAATTATATATTGAAGATGATACAAGCAGCTTAATACATCGCTACTTCGGTACGCTGATTTTAAGTGAAATGTATTTTATCTGAAATCTTTGAGAAATGAAAACCCCGTTATTAGTATAACGGGGTTTTATCTTATTTGATCTATATCTATGGTTTGCACAGTGGCTAGACCATGATGCGACCTATGAAATGGGTATAGTATTAATCTAAGGATAATTAGATTAAAAGAGGTGTAGTCATGAGTCATTATTATGATGAAAATCCTGAAGTAGAAAGTGATGAGTTGCTTTTTACGTACTCCTACGATAACTGTAAATTAGAGCTAGTAACGGATTCGGGCGTCTTTTCAAAAGGGAAGATTGACTTTGGTTCCGATTTATTAGTGAAAACTTTTTTGAAAGCATATCCTCCTGGCCCTACTAAACGCATCTTGGATGTTGGTTGTGGTTATGGCCCTATCGGTTTAATGATTGCAAAAACTTCCCCGCATCATGAAGTGACGATGGTTGATGTTAATCAACGTGCACTATCATTATCAAGAAAAAACAGAAAAAAGAACCGTATAGACAATGTGGAAATCAAAGAAAGTGATGGTTTATCACAGGTAGACGCTGACGCTTATGATTTTATGCTGACTAATCCACCGATTAGAGCAGGAAAAAAAGTCGTTCACAGCATTTTAGAAGACGCATATAAGGTATTAAAGCAAGGTGGCGCGCTTTATGTCGTAATTCAAAAAAAGCAGGGCATGCCATCAGCAAAGCAAAAAATACAAGACACTTTTAACAATGTAGAAGTCTTAGCAAAAGACAAAGGTTACTACATTTTAAGAAGCACGAAAGCTTGATTTAAAAGTATCAATCTGATATAGTAATAGAATGTAAAAATTTATGTTCAATAAGTGTGTACTTTTACGTGTAAATGAACAATGTATGTGAGGTAAAATGGAAAATGGTGTCATTTGGTATGCTACCGTTTTCTTTTTATCTCATTATATTGGCTCATTTAGTAAAAGTAAACACGCAATTTTTGAGGGGTGAATCTGTTTGGCAGGTCAATTTGTCCAATATGGAAGACATCGTAAACGTAGAAACTATGCGAGAATTTCAGAGGTATTAGAATTACCGAATTTAATTGAGATTCAGACTGAGTCTTACGAGTGGTTCTTAGAAGAAGGTTTATTAGAAATGTTTAGAGACATTTCTCCGATTGAAGATTTCACAGGCAATCTTTCTTTAGAGTTTGTAGATTATAGACTCGGAGAACCGAAATATGATTTAGAAGAATCAAAAAACCGTGATACAACGTATTCTGCACCTCTACGTGTAAAAGTACGTCTAATCATCAAAGAAACTGGCGAAGTGAAAGAGCAAGAAGTATTTATGGGCGATTTCCCATTAATGACAGATACAGGTACATTCGTAATAAATGGTGCTGAACGTGTAATCGTTTCACAATTAGTTCGTTCACCATCCGTATACTTCAATGAAAAACTAGATAAAAATGGTCGTACAAACTTCGATGCAACAATTATTCCTAACCGTGGTGCATGGTTAGAATATGAAACTGATGCGAAAGATGTTGTTTATGTACGTATTGATAGAACAAGAAAATTACCATTAACAGTATTATTACGTGCTTTAGGTTTCTCAACTGATCAAGAAATCGTTGATCTTTTAGGTGAAAACGAGTACCTACGTAATACTTTAGAAAAAGATGGTACTGAAAATACTGATCAAGCATTATTAGAAATTTATGAGCGCTTACGCCCTGGCGAACCGCCTACAGTTGAAAATGCTAAGAGCTTATTATATTCTCGTTTCTTTGATCCGAAACGCTATGACTTAGCTAGTGTAGGTCGTTACAAAGCGAATAAAAAACTTCACTTGAAACACCGTTTATTCAATCAGAAATTAGCTGAACCAATTGTTAATACTGAAACAGGTGAAATTGTAGCTGAAGAAGGTACAGTCTTAGATCGTCGTAATTTAGATGAAGTTATGGATGTACTAGAAGCAAATGCAAATAGTGAAGTCTTTGAATTAGAAGGTACTGTTATTGATGAACCTGTTGAGATTCAATCAATCAAAGTTTACGTACCGAACGATGAAGAAGGACGTACAACTACCGTGATTGGTAATGCTTTCCCTGATTCAGAAGTGAAATGTATTACACCAGCAGATATTATTGCATCAATGTCATACTTCTTTAACTTATTAAGTGGTATTGGCTTTACAGATGATATTGACCATTTAGGTAATCGTCGTCTACGTTCAGTAGGGGAACTATTACAAAATCAATTCCGTATTGGTTTATCAAGAATGGAACGTGTTGTACGTGAAAGAATGTCTATCCAAGACACTGATTCTGTTACGCCTCAACAACTAATCAATATTCGTCCTGTTATTGCATCTATTAAAGAATTCTTTGGTAGTTCTCAATTATCACAATTCATGGACCAAGCCAATCCATTAGCTGAGTTAACACATAAACGTCGTTTATCAGCATTAGGACCCGGCGGTTTAACACGTGAACGTGCTCAAATGGAAGTACGTGACGTTCATTATTCTCACTATGGTCGTATGTGTCCAATCGAAACACCAGAGGGTCCGAATATCGGACTTATCAACTCACTTTCTAGTTACGCGCGTGTGAATGAATTTGGTTTCATTGAAACACCTTACCGTAAAGTAGATCTTGAAACACATTCAATCACAGATCAAATTGACTACTTAACTGCTGACGAAGAAGACAGCTATGTAGTAGCTCAAGCAAACTCTGTATTAGATGAAAATGGTCGTTTCGTAGAAGACGAAGTTGTTTGTCGTTTCCGTGGTAATAACACAGTTATGGCTAAAGAAAAAATGGATTACATGGATGTTTCACCTAAGCAAGTTGTTTCTGCTGCGACAGCATGTATTCCTTTCTTAGAAAATGATGACTCTAACCGTGCATTGATGGGTGCAAACATGCAACGTCAAGCAGTGCCATTGATGAATCCTGAATCACCATTTGTAGGTACTGGTATGGAGCACGTGGCAGCACGTGACTCTGGTGCAGCAATTGTTGCAAAACATAAAGGCCGTGTTGAACACGTTGAATCTAATGAAATTCTTGTACGTCGACTTATCGAAGAAGATGGCCAAGAATATGAAGGCGAATTAGATCGCTATCCATTATCAAAATTCAAACGTTCAAATACTGGTACATGTTATAACCAAAGACCTATCATTGCTACTGGCGATGTAGTGACTAAAGGCGAAATTTTAGCTGACGGTCCTTCAATGGAACTTGGTGAAATGGCATTAGGTAGAAACTTAGTTGTAGGTTTCATGACTTGGGACGGTTATAACTATGAGGATGCTGTAATCATGAGTGAACGTCTAGTTAAAGATGACGTATACACTTCTATTCATATTGAAGAGTATGAATCTGAAGCACGTGATACAAAACTAGGACCTGAAGAAATCACTCGTGATATTCCTAACGTTTCAGATAGTGCACTTAAAAACTTAGATGACCGCGGTATTGTATACGTAGGTGCTGAAGTTAATGATGGTGACATCTTAGTCGGTAAAGTAACGCCTAAAGGTGTAACAGAATTAACTGCAGAAGAACGTTTACTACATGCAATCTTCGGTGAAAAAGCACGTGAAGTTCGCGATACATCATTACGCGTACCTCATGGTGCAGGTGGTATTGTTCTAGATGTTAAAGTCTTTAACCGTGAAGAAGGAGACGACACATTATCTCCAGGTGTTAACCAATTAGTTCGTGTTTATATCGTTCAAAAACGTAAAATACACGTTGGTGACAAAATGTGTGGTCGTCATGGTAACAAGGGTGTAATTTCTAAACTTGTTCCTGAAGAAGATATGCCTTATTTACCAGACGGTACGCCAATCGATATCATGTTGAACCCACTTGGTGTTCCATCACGTATGAATATCGGACAAGTATTAGAGCTACACTTAGGTATGGCTGCTAAAAACTTAGGTATTCACGTTGCTTCACCAGTATTTGATGGTGCGAGTGATGACGATGTATGGTCAACAATTGAAGAAGCTGGTATGGCTCGTGACGGTAAGACGGTATTATATGACGGACGTACAGGTGAACCATTTGATAACAGAATTTCAGTTGGTGTAATGTACATGCTGAAACTTGCTCACATGGTTGACGATAAATTACACGCACGTTCAACTGGACCTTACTCACTTGTTACGCAACAACCACTTGGTGGTAAAGCACAATTTGGTGGACAACGTTTCGGTGAGATGGAAGTATGGGCACTTGAAGCATACGGTGCTGCATATACACTTCAAGAAATCTTAACTTACAAATCCGATGATACAGTAGGTCGTGTGAAAACATATGAAGCTATTGTTAAAGGTGAAAACATCACTAAACCAGGTGTTCCTGAATCATTCAGAGTATTGATGAAAGAATTACAAAGTTTAGGGTTAGACGTTAAGATTATGGACGAGCATGACAATGAAATTGACATGCAAGACACTGAAGATGATGATGTCGTTGAACGTAAAGTGGATCTTCAACAAAAAGAAGCGCCACAATCACAGAAAGAAATTACAGACTAATTGCATTTAAGTTTATAAAAGAATACACCAAGTTAAGGTACAATACATGTTTGTATTTGCCTTAATCTTGGTTATTCCATTATTGATATAGAGCAATCAATCAATTTGCACAGCTAATCTAAATTGAAGGAGGTAGGCTCCTTGATTGATGTAAATAATTTCCATTATATGAAAATAGGACTTGCTTCACCCGAAAAAATCCGTTCATGGTCTTTTGGTGAGGTTAAAAAGCCAGAAACAATTAACTATCGTACTTTAAAACCAGAAAAAGATGGTCTATTCTGTGAGAGAATATTTGGACCTTCGAAAGACTGGGAATGTAGTTGTGGTAAATACAAACGTGTACGTTATAAAGGTATGGTTTGTGACAGATGTGGAGTAGAAGTAACTAAGTCAAAAGTGCGCCGTGAAAGAATGGGCCATATTGAATTAGCTGCGCCTGTATCACACATTTGGTACTTCAAAGGTATTCCAAGTCGTATGGGTCTTTTATTAGATATGTCACCAAGAGCGTTAGAAGAAGTTATTTACTTCGCTTCTTATGTTGTTGTTAATCCAGGTCCAACTGGTTTAGAGCAAAAGACATTATTATCTGAAGCAGAATTCAGAGATTACTATGATAAATTCCCAGGTAAATTCAACGCCAAGATGGGTGCTGAAGGTATCAAAGAATTACTACAAGAAATCGACTTAGACGCTGAACTCAAACAACTAAGAGATGAGTTAGAATCAGCAACAGGTCAAAGACTTACACGTGCAATTAAACGTTTAGAAGTAGTTGAATCATTCAGACATTCTGGTAATAATCCAGCATGGATGGTGTTAGACGTACTTCCAATTATTCCACCAGAAATCAGACCAATGGTTCAATTAGATGGTGGACGTTTTGCTACAAGTGATCTTAATGATTTGTATCGTCGTGTTATCAACCGTAACAACCGTTTGAAACGTTTATTAGACTTAGGTGCTCCAGGCATCATCGTCCAAAACGAAAAACGTATGTTACAAGAAGCTGTTGATGCACTTATCGATAATGGTCGTCGTGGCCGTCCAGTTACTGGACCAGGTAACCGCCCATTAAAATCTCTTTCTCATATGTTAAAAGGTAAACAAGGACGTTTCCGTCAAAACTTATTAGGTAAACGTGTTGACTATTCAGGTCGTTCAGTTATTGCAGTTGGACCTAGCTTGAAAATGTATCAATGTGGACTACCTAAAGAGATGGCATTAGAATTGTTCAAACCTTTCATCATGAAAGAATTAGTTCAACGTGAAATTGCTACAAACATTAAAAATGCGAAAAGTAAGATTGAACGCATGGATGATGAAGTTTGGGACGTATTGGAAGATGTTATCAAAGAACACCCAGTACTTTTAAACCGTGCACCAACACTTCACAGATTAGGTATTCAAGCATTTGAACCTACATTAGTTGAAGGTCGTGCAATTCGTCTACATCCACTTGCTACAACAGCTTACAACGCTGACTTTGATGGTGACCAAATGGCTGTTCACGTACCATTATCTAAAGAAGCTCAAGCAGAAGCACGTATGTTAATGCTTGCAGCACAAAATATCTTAAACCCTAAAGATGGTAAACCAGTTGTAACACCTTCACAAGATATGGTGCTAGGTAACTATTACTTAACTTTAGAGCGTAAAGAATCAGTGAATACTGGTGCGATTTTCAATGATACAAATGAAGTATTAAAAGCTTATGCTAATGGCTACGTACACTTACATTCACGTATTGGTGTGCATGCTAAATCATTTAATAATCCAACATTTACTGAAGAACAAAACCAAAAACTCTTGTTAACTTCAGTTGGTAAAGTTATATTCAATGAAATCATTCCAGATTCATTTGCATATATTAATGAACCAACACAAACTAATTTAGAAAATAAAACACCAGCTAGATATTTCATATCTGCTACTGAATTAGGAGAAGGCGGATTAAAAGAATACTTCGATAATCAAGAATTAATTGAACCATTCAATAAGAATTTCTTAGGAAATATTATTGCAGAAGTCTTCAATCGTTTCAGCATCACAGATACGTCTATGATGTTAGACAGAATGAAAGACTTAGGATTCAAGTTTTCAACTAAAGCAGGGATCACTGTTGGTGTATCTGATATCGTAGTATTACCAGATAAGCAAGAAATTTTAGATGAACACGAAAAATTAGTTGAGAGAATTACTAAACAATTTAACCGTGGTTTAATCACTGAATTTGAACGTTATAACGCAGTTGTTGAAATTTGGACTGACGCAAAAGACCAAATTCAGAAAAAATTAATGGGCTCACTTGATAAAACAAACCCAATCTTTATGATGAGTGACTCTGGTGCCCGTGGTAACGCATCTAACTTTACACAGTTAGCAGGTATGCGTGGACTTATGGCTGCACCATCAGGTAAGATTATTGAATTACCGATCACTTCTTCATTCCGTGAAGGTTTAACAGTATTAGAGTACTTTATCTCTACCCATGGTGCGCGTAAAGGTCTTGCCGATACAGCACTTAAAACAGCCGATTCAGGTTACCTTACTCGTCGTCTTGTTGACGTTGCTCAAGATGTTATTGTTCGTGATGAAGATTGTGGCACTGACCGTGGTCTACTTGTTTCTGATATCAAAGAAGGTACAGAAATGATCGAACCATTCATCGAACGTATTGAAGGACGTTATTCTAAAGAAACTGTCCGTCATCCAGAGACTGATGAAGTAATTGTACAACCAGATCAATTAGTTACTGCAGACATTGCTAAACAAATTACAGACGCTGGTATTGAATCAATGTATATACGTTCAGCATTTACATGTAATACACGTCATGGTGTTTGTGAAAAATGTTACGGTAAAAACCTTGCTACCGGTGAAAAAGTTGAAGTTGGTGAAGCAGTTGGTACAATTGCTGCACAATCAATTGGTGAACCAGGTACACAGCTTACAATGCGTACATTCCATACAGGTGGGGTAGCAGGTAGTGACATCACGCAAGGTCTTCCACGTATTCAAGAGATCTTCGAAGCACGTAATCCTAAAGGTCAAGCCGTGATTACAGAAATCGAAGGTGTCGTTGATGACATCAAGATTGCGAAAGACCGTCAACAAGAAATCGTTATTAAAGGTGCTAACGAATCTAAATCATATTTAGCTTCAGGTACTTCAAGATTGAAAGTTGAAGTTGGTCAAGGCGTTGAACGTGGTGAAGTTCTAACTGAAGGTTCAATCGAGCCTAAGAACTACTTATCTGTATCAGGTTTAAATGCAACAGAAAGTTATCTATTAAAAGAAGTTCAAAAAGTTTACCGTATGCAAGGTGTGGAAATTGATGATAAACACGTTGAAGTTATGGTTAGACAAATGCTACGTAAAGTACGCATTATCGAAGCTGGAGATACTAAATTACTTCCAGGTTCATTAGTAGATATTCATAGCTTTACTGATGCAAACCGTGACGCATTTAAAGAACGTAAACGTCCAGCAACAGCTAAACCAGTCTTACTAGGTATTACGAAAGCGTCTCTTGAAACAGAAAGCTTCTTATCAGCAGCTTCGTTCCAAGAAACAACACGTGTACTTACAGATGCTGCAATTAAAGGTAAACGTGATAACTTACTTGGTCTTAAAGAGAATGTTATCATCGGTAAATTAATTCCAGCTGGTACTGGTATGAGACGTTACAGAGATGTTAAATACGACACAGTTGCACCAAATAAAGAAGTTACAGAAGAATCAGAGACAACTAAGATGTAATTCTTTTTACTAAATAAACAAGGTGATCGAGATATTATATTTCGGTCACTTGTTTTTTATGTTTTTTGAAGAATTTATCGTATTTAAAGTTGACTCAACAGTAGCTAAGATGTTATTATTATTAAGGTTGATGCAAGCAGAACTTTGGAGGATATTTTAATGTCTAATGAAAAAGTTGCACGCTTTAACAAACAACATCATGTTATTGGACTTAAACAAACGCTTAAGGCTTTGGATAAGAACCAAGTTACATCATTGATTATTGCTGAAGACGTTGAAGTTCATTTACTGACTCGCGTGTTAAGTCAAATCAATCATAAACAGATACCTGTTTCATTTTTCAAAAGCAAACAAGCTTTAGGAGAATATGTAGGTATTAACGTTAATGCAACAATTGTTGCGTTATTAAAATGAGATTAGTAAGAATTATTCTTACTAAATTTTATTTGCCCTTGAAATGAACCACCTGGATGTGTGGGATTATAAATGATGAGAGGAGGAAACATTCAATGCCAACTATTAATCAATTGGTACGCAAACCTAGACAAAGCAAATCGAAAACATACGGTTCACCAGCTTTGAACAGAAACTTTAACAGCAAAAAGAAAAAATACACTAGTTTAAACTCTCCACAAAAACGTGGTGTTTGTACTCGTGTAGGTACTATGGCTCCTAAAAAACCTAACTCCGCGTTACGTAAATATGCCCGTGTACGTTTGTCAAACAGTATCGAAATTAATGCGTATATCCCTGGTATCGGACATAACTTACAAGAACACAGTGTTGTACTTGTACGTGGTGGACGTGTAAAAGATTTACCTGGTGTACGTTATCACGTTGTACGTGGTGCGCTTGATACTTCAGGCGTAGATGGACGTAGAAAGAGTCGTTCAAAATACGGAGCTAAAAAACCTAAAAAATAAGTTTAAGATTGCGTAAATTTTCGCTATAAAATTAAAAATTATACTATAATAGGAAGGGAGGATTTACATTATGCCTCGTAAAGGATCAGTACCAAAAAGAGACGTATTACCGGATCCAATCCACAATTCAAAATTAGTTACAAAATTAATCAACAAAATCATGTTAGATGGTAAACGTGGGACAGCTCAAAGAATTCTTTATTCTGCTTTCGACTTAGTTCAAGAACGTAGTGGTCGTGAAGCTGTTGAAGTTTTCGATGAAGCTATCGACAACATCATGCCAGTATTAGAAGTTAAAGCTCGCCGTGTAGGTGGTTCTAACTATCAAGTACCAGTTGAAGTTCGTCCAGAACGTCGTACGACTTTAGGACTTCGTTGGTTAGTTAATTATTCGCGTCACCGTGGTGAAAAAACTATGGAAGAGCGTTTAGCTAACGAAATCTTAGATGCAGCCAACAATACAGGTGGCGCAGTTAAGAAACGTGAAGACACTCACAAAATGGCTGAAGCTAACAAAGCCTTCGCTCACTATCGTTGGTAGGATAGTAGCTTTATCCCTGAGCATGTTCCACATTGATAGTTTACTATCTAAGGCGTGTGCTTAGGGCATCGCCATATTTATAGTATTTATTCGCAGTTATACTGGAAGGAGAAAAATACATGGCTAGAGATTTTAGTTTAGACAGAACTCGTAATATCGGTATCATGGCTCACATCGATGCTGGTAAAACAACTACGACAGAACGTATTCTTTACTATACTGGACGTATCCACAAAATTGGTGAAACTCATGAAGGAGCTTCACAAATGGACTGGATGGAACAGGAACAAGATCGTGGTATCACAATCACTTCTGCTGCAACAACAGCAGAATGGGCTGATCACCGTGTAAATATCATCGATACACCAGGACACGTAGACTTCACTGTTGAAGTTGAACGTTCATTACGTGTACTTGATGGCGCAGTAACAGTACTTGATGCACAATCAGGTGTTGAGCCGCAAACTGAAACAGTTTGGCGTCAAGCAACAAACTATAGTGTACCTCGTATTGTCTTCGTAAACAAAATGGACAAAATGGGAGCTAACTTTGAATATGCAGTTAGCACTATTCATGACCGTTTACAAGCTAATGCACAACCAATTCAATTACCAATTGGTGCTGAAGATCAATTTGAAGCAATCATTGACTTAGTTGAAATGAAATGTTTCAAATATAACAATAACGAAGGAACTGAAATTGAGGAAATTGAAATTCCTGAGGATCATAAAGAAAGAGCTGACGAAGCTCGTTCAGCATTAATTGAAGCAGTAGCTGAAAGTAATGATGAATTAATGGAAAAATATTTAGCTGACGAAGCAATCAGTGTCGCTGAATTAAAAGATGCTATCCGCCAAGCAACTAATGATATTGAATTTTATCCAGTTCTTGTTGGTACAGCGTTCAAAAACAAAGGTGTTCAGTTATTGCTTGACGCAGTAATTGATTACCTACCATCACCATTAGACGTTAAACCAATTGTTGGACACCGTGCTGATGAGCCAGAAGAAGAAGTTATCGCAAAAGCTGATGACGATGCTGAGTTCGCTGCTTTAGCGTTCAAAGTAATGACTGACCCTTATGTTGGTAAGTTAACATTCTTCCGTGTTTATTCAGGACATCTTTCATCTGGTTCATACGTTAAGAACTCTACGAAAGGTAAACGTGAACGTGTAGGTCGTTTACTACAAATGCACGCTAACTCTCGTCAAGAGCTTGACACAGTATACTCAGGAGATATCGCTGCTGCGGTAGGTCTTAAAGATACTGCTACTGGTGATACTTTATGT
The DNA here is from genome assembly GCF_039237145.1 of Staphylococcus parequorum. NCBI lineage: Bacteria > Bacillati > Bacillota > Bacilli > Caryophanales > Staphylococcaceae > Staphylococcus > Staphylococcus parequorum. Next base: position 2,788,913 of record NZ_CP150682.1, on the reverse strand, counting down.
GGTGAGAAGAATGACATTATCTTGGAATCTATGGATTTCCCAGAACCTGTTATTCACTTATCTGTTGAACCAAAATCTAAAGCTGACCAAGACAAGATGACTACAGCTTTAGTTAAGTTACAAGAAGAAGATCCAACATTCCATGCACACACAGACGATGAAACTGGACAAGTTATCATTGGTGGTATGGGTGAACTTCACTTAGATATCTTAGTAGACCGTATGAAGAAAGAATTTAACGTTGAATGTAACGTTGGTGCTCCAATGGTTTCATACCGTGAAACATTTAAGCAATCAGCTCAAGTTCAAGGTAAATTCGCTCGTCAATCTGGTGGTCGTGGTCAATATGGTGACGTTAAGATTGAATTCGCGCCTAACGAAACTGGTGGCGGTTTTGAATTCGAAAACGCTATCGTTGGTGGTGTAGTTCCTCGTGAATACATTCCATCAGTTGAAGCAGGACTTAAAGATTCAATGGAAAACGGTGTATTAGCTGGTTATCCTTTAATTGATGTTAAAGCTAAATTATATGACGGTTCATACCATGATGTCGATTCATCAGAAATGGCCTTCAAAATTGCTGCATCATTAGCGCTTAAAGAAGCTGCTAAAAAATGTGATCCAGTTATCTTAGAACCAATGATGAAAGTAACAATCGAAATGCCTGAAGAGTACATGGGTGACATCATGGGTGACGTAACATCTCGTCGTGGACGTGTTGATGGTATGGAACCTCGTGGTAATGCACAAGTTGTTAACGCTTTTGTACCACTTTCAGAAATGTTCGGTTATGCAACATCATTACGTTCTAACACTCAAGGTCGCGGTACGTATACTATGTACTTTGACCACTATGCAGAAGTTCCAAAATCAGTTGCTGAAGCAATTATCAAGAAAAACAGTGGTAATTCAGCAGAGTAATTAAATTTATTTTGTAAGATAACAGTCTAGCTGTTAATTACATGTAAAGCTTAATTATGTAGCTTACAGTTTTATCAATTGATTTTTTAGCTGAAATGCATTATAAAGGTACTATATAGTCCTTTATTACAAGTAACAAATATTCTTCTCGTGACAGTGAGTAACTGTCATGAGAGATAAATTTTAAAAATTAATTTTCTAACGAATAGGAGAGATTTTATAATGGCTAAAGAAAAATTCGACCGCTCAAAAACCCATGCCAATATTGGTACTATCGGACACGTTGACCATGGTAAAACTACTTTAACAGCTGCAATTGCAACTGTATTAGCAAAAAATGGTGACGCTGTAGCTCAATCATATGACATGATTGATAACGCTCCAGAAGAAAAAGAACGTGGTATTACAATTAATACTTCTCACATTGAGTACCAAACTGAAAAACGTCACTATGCTCACGTTGACTGCCCAGGTCACGCTGACTATGTGAAAAACATGATCACTGGTGCTGCTCAAATGGACGGCGGTATCTTAGTAGTATCTGCTGCTGATGGTCCAATGCCTCAAACTCGTGAACATATCTTGTTATCACGTAACGTTGGTGTTCCAGCATTAGTTGTATTCTTAAACAAAGTTGACATGGTTGACGATGAAGAATTACTAGAATTAGTTGAAATGGAAGTTCGTGACTTATTAAGCGAATATGACTTCCCTGGCGACGATGTTCCTGTAATCGCTGGTTCAGCATTAAAAGCGCTTGAAGGCGTTGAAGAATATGAAAACAAAATTTTAGAATTAATGGACGCTGTTGATGAATTTATCCCAACACCAGAACGTGATTCTGACAAACCATTCATGATGCCAGTTGAGGACGTATTCTCAATCACTGGTCGTGGTACTGTTGCTACAGGCCGTGTTGAACGTGGTCAAATCAAAGTCGGTGCTGAAATTGAAATCATCGGTATGCAAGAGGAATCAACTAAGACAACTGTTACAGGTGTTGAAATGTTCCGTAAATTACTAGACTACGCTGAAGCTGGCGACAACATTGGTGCTTTATTACGTGGTGTATCACGTGATGACATCTCTCGTGGACAAGTTTTAGCTGCGCCTGGTACTATTACACCGCATACTAACTTCAAAGCAGACGTTTATGTTTTATCAAAAGAAGAAGGTGGACGTCATACTCCATTCTTCACTAACTACCGTCCGCAATTCTATTTCCGTACTACTGACGTAACAGGCGTTGTTACTTTACCAGAAGGTACTGAAATGGTTATGCCTGGCGATAACGTTGAAATGCAAGTTGAATTGATTTCACCAATCGCTATCGAAGATGGTACTCGTTTCTCTATCCGTGAAGGTGGACGTACTGTTGGATCAGGCGTTGTAACTTCAATTATTAAATAATAAATAATTTCTATCTTTGATAGATATTTTAGGAGCCTCCTTTATGGAGGCTCTTTTTTTATATAGAAGCCCTTATTACAACAAGGGATTAGGGCTTCTTAATATAATTGTCTTTAGCACTTTTTATCATTATATACGCGGACATCGCTCTAGCTTGTAGTCTTCATCTTGTAGTCTTCCCGTAGGTGTGGGAGCAAATAACTGCAGTTTTAAGCAAATAGTATAATTGAATTAATGAAAATAAAAATAATAATGAAAACAAACAAGCACAATGCCAAAATGACATTGTGCTTGTTTATATAGGTAGATAGAAAAGTTATTACATAGTCAATATTTCATATAAGTAATAATAGGACGTCTGAGCTGTTGTAGTAGATCACATATGCTGAAGCATATGCGTAAGACTTACTAATCCAAATGAATTGGAAAGTAAGTCTTTATGCATAAAAACCACTAACGTAATAAAATTACGAAGTGGGAGAGGAACGCCTGCGTTGACACGCATGCATAAGCGCCACTAACTCATTTCATTCCTAAGTGATAAGGGATTACCTGAGCTAAAGCTCATGCATAAAAACCACTAACGTAATAAAATTACGAAGTGGTTTTAACAATCACATTTTCGAGTTCTAGAATTTTGAGGAATTGGCTAACGGTGTATTTCATTGCTTTTTCATCAATATTGAAGTTTGGACTGTGATGTGGGTGTGTTGTATCTTTTTCTGGATTACCGCATCCTGTTAGGAATAAAGCACCTGGACGGACTTTTAAGTAATGAGAGAAGTCTTCACCAATCATCATTAATTCTGACTCGTTGAATCTTAAGTTAATATCGTTTGCTGCTTTTTTAACAACTTCATAGCTATTTGGATTGTTGTGGACAGGTAGATAGCCCTTAATGTAATCCATTGTGTATGTGATGTCGTTTGCCACAGCAAGCCCTTGTAAGAGTTTATCCATTTTAGTCATAACATGAGTTTGAACTTCTGTATCGAATGTACGTACAGTGCCTTTACAAAATGCAGTGTCAGGGATGATATTATCTGCAGATCCTGCTTGGACCATACCAAAACTTATCACTGCCTGTTTGACAGGGTCAATCGTTCTTGAAACGATTTTTTGTGCACTCATAATAAATTCAGCCATGATAACTACAGGATCAATGGTTTCGTGTGGTTTGGCACCATGTCCGCCTTTACCTTGAATTGTAATGTTGAATTCATCTGGTGAAGCCATCATTGCACCAGCACGTGAATAAATCGTACCTGTAGGATAACCGCTCCATAAATGGTTAGCGTATATTTTGTCTACGTCTTGTAAACAACCATCGTCTATCATTTCTTGAGAGCCACCTGGCATTACTTCTTCGCCATATTGGAAGATGAGCACCACGTTACCATTTAAAAATTGTAGATGATGCTCTATAATTTCAGCCACGCCTAATAAAGTTGCGGTGTGACCATCATGACCACATGCGTGCATGGCACCAGGATTTTTAGATTTGTAATCGACTTCTGTAAGTTCATCTATAGGTAGTGCATCGAAGTCTGCACGTAATGCTACAGTGGGACCGTCGCCACGACCTTTAAAAGTCGCAACGATACCATTGCGACCTACGGGTGTACGTATTTCACATGACAATTGACTCAATTGATTTTGAATATAATCATGAGTATGGTATTCTTCGAACGATAATTCGGGATATTGATGTAAGTAACGACGTACTTGTATCATTTTACTTTCTTTTTCTTGCGCTAGTTGAAACCAATCAAACAACTTCAACCCTTCTTCCTTAGTCATTTTTATCCAGTATACCATTTAAAATAACTTAACTGTACCACCAATTATTAACGGACAAATTCAATTGTAGAAAACGCTTTCTTTTTGATTATTATTCTACTTCCATGTATTTTAAAAATAGGTTATGATTAACTTAAACACAAAGACAATCCAAAGGGGGACTTGCAGTGGTACAATCACTACATGGCTTTTTAGATGAAAATATTCAGTATTTAAAGGATAACGGTTTATACAATGAAATCGATACAATTGAAGGTGCGAATGGGCCTGAAATTAATATCAAGGGAAAGAATTACGTTAACTTATCTTCAAACAATTATTTAGGACTAGCAACAGATGAAGATTTAAAGCAAGCTGCGAAAGATGCAATTGATACACATGGCGTTGGTGCGGGTGCAGTACGTTCGATTAATGGGACATTAGATTTACATGATGAATTAGAAGCAAAATTAGCTGAATTTAAAGGGACAGAAGCAGCAGTAGCGTATCAATCAGGTTTCAACTGTAATATGGCAGCAATTTCTGCTGTTATGAATAAACATGATGCGATACTTTCAGATGAATTAAATCACGCATCTATTATAGATGGCTGTCGTTTATCTAAAGCGAAAATTATTCGTGTAAACCACTCAGATATGGAAGACTTACGCGCAAAAGCAAAAGAAGCAGTGGAATCGGGTCAATATAATAAAGTAATGTACATTACTGATGGTGTATTCAGCATGGACGGTGATGTTGCGAAACTGCCAGAAATCGTTGAAATCGCTGAAGAATTTGGCTTAATTACTTATGTTGATGACGCACATGGTTCAGGCGTGATGGGTAAAGGTGCAGGCACAGTAAAACATTTTGGCTTACAAGACAAGATTGATTTCCAAATGGGTACGTTATCAAAAGCGATTGGTGTTGTAGGTGGTTATGTAGCTGGAACACAATCATTAATTGATTGGTTAAAAGTACAATCAAGACCATTTTTATTCTCTACATCATTAGCGCCTGGAGATACGAAAGCAATCACTGAATCAGTGAAAAAATTAATGGCATCTACAGAGTTACACGATAAACTTTGGGATAATGGTAATTATTTAAAAGCTGGATTAAAAGATCTAGGATTTAATATTGGTAACTCAGAAACACCAATCACACCTGTTATTATTGGCGATGAAAAGGAAACACAAGCGTTCAGTAGTCGTTTGAAAGACGAAGGCATCTATGTGAAGTCTATTGTCTTCCCAACAGTTCCTAAAGGCACAGGACGTGTGCGTAACATGCCAACAGCTGCGCATACGAAAGAAATGTTAGACCAAGCACTAGCTGCTTATGAAAAAGTAGGCAAAGAACTAGGAACAATTAAATAGTAATGATTTAAACTTGAGTCTGACACATCAACACGTGTTTCAGACTCAACCATTATGGGAGTTGGAAGATGAAATCAAACTTTGATTTCTTTTTCACTCCCGTTTTTTTATGACCAGAAAAGGGAAGAAATAGTGCATAACTAAAATAGCCATGATACTTTTTAGCAACATGGCTATTAAACATAATTATGTGAAAATGAGCAGGGTTTTCACTGTTGTTTAAAGTCCTGCTTTAGACTTTAAACGTTTACGTGCTTGTTTATTTTGGATAAATGGAATTGTGAACCATAAGATATGAAGCATACTTGCTAATATAACAAGTACAATTGGAATAAATATTTCAACTATACTAATATCTACAACGAATGATGCCAGAATAAACGCAGTGATAGACGGTACTGCACAAATAATTACTACTGTTAACAGTACAAATTGTAATACTTGTGTTGCGATAGGGCTATATATATCTAGTATGACAATAGCCACATAAAATAGAGTGATAAAGGCAAGTAGTACAATAATCCAACCGAGCACCAAACCAGTATCAGATTCAATAAAATTTTGATAGGGTGCTAAGATTGGCAGAATGAATAAAATTATTACTGATAACCATGACAGTACACCAAACAACAGAAATAATTTTTTCGATCTATTATGAGTCATAGTAACAACCTCCTTAAGATACCAAACCCATGTCATCTTATAGTTAAGAGATGTGTTTTTTACTAGAGGTAATTCTAAACGGCTAAGCACAATACAATTCATCCAATGCTTTCACTTATTCATATACCCACAAAATGGTATTTTTACACTATAGATTAATGGTCTTTTTAATAACAGAAAAGTACTTTTAAATATTAATTTTTAAGAATCACTCTCAATATAATTAATAAAACTATACTTTTAGCATTAATGAGTCGATTTTTAGACAAAAATATTAATAAATTTATATTTACCTCCACACATATTTTTCTTAATATAATTGTAATATATTGTATTAGACTGTGCTCTACTTAATGATGAATTGTTAAAGTGCAATTATCAAACATTGGAGCAATTGTCGAATTTTCAGGAGCGGCTAAAATATGAAGAAATTAGTGGTTTATGGTAGTTTTTCATCAATGAATGAAGTTGATGAAATCGTAACACATTGTAGAGATGAATATAAAAAAATTATTATAGCTTATCATATGAAATCTATGATACAAGCTGATATTGAAAACAGTCATGGTATTGACCTCGTACTGAAATATAAAGATTTAAGTGACTTGGCTATATTTGAAACTGAAGATTTTCAAATTATAAGTTTAAATGAACTTTTATATGAAAAATATGATTTTAAAATGAGTATTGTAATACCTGTATATAATACAGAACAATACATTGAAGAAACATTAGATAGTATTATTAAACAAAATATGAATTTAGAGGATATACAGATTATTCTTGTGAATGATGGATCGACAGATAATTCAGAGGCTATATTAACTAAATATAGAAATAGGTATCCTAATAATATTTATTATATAAGTAAACAAAATGAAGGGGTTTCTATCGCTAGAAATACAGGGTTAAAGTATGTAAGAGGTAAATATGTAAACTTTCTTGATTCGGATGACAAATGGGGACTTACAACTTTAAAGCATGTATATAATTATTTTGAAATGAATCCTACGCTTAATGTTATTTCTACAAGGTTAAGGTTTTTTGACAATATTGTTGGAGAACATCCCTTAAATTTTAAATATGAAAATAAAGTAAATAAAGTCGTAGATTTAAAACAAGATTATGATCATATTCAAATGAATGTTGCTTCTGTATTTTTTAGAACGTCAGCTATTAAAGGTGTAACTTTTGATGCTTCATTAAAATATGGTGAAGATGCTAAATTTGTTTACAATGTCATTAAACAAACTTTTAAAATTGGTTTAATGAGTTACACGCAAGGTTGTTATTGGTATAGAAAAAGAAGAGACGAATCATCAGCTATAGATAAAGCATTATCTAACCCAACGTTTTATAGTCCAACCATCGAAAAATTTCATAATTACTTAATCAATGACAACCGTGACAATAATATTCCTAAGTACGTACAAATGATGATTTTATATGATTTACAATATAGATTAAGTTATCAAAATATTACGCTTTCAACTCTGAACAGTAAACAACTAGAAAAATATACAAACCAAATCATTCAGTTACTTAAACGAATGGATGATGACGTAATCTCTAATGCCCATCTAAAGCAAATTAATGCTGTGTATCAAATCGCTATTTTATCAGTGAAATATGAAGGGACAAATTTAAATATAAAGCATGAAAACGGAGAATATAAAATATATTCAAACCAGATTTTTATTAAAAATGTGAGTGATATGTATTTAAAGACAGAATATCTTTATGAAAAAAACAAACTATTAAAATGCGGATATAGCTTACCAAATATTAATATGAATATTGATGTTATACCAGTAGCAATAATTAATAAAGAAGAAATTGTTCGACCTGTTCAAGAATCGATAATAACATCACAAAAATTTTTGAATAAAAACATCAGTTATAATAAATTTTACAGATTTGATATAAGTTTAAATGACGATATTAAGCAGATAGAATTAAAATATCTTGTGAATCATAGCAGCTTAGAAAAGATTAACCAAGTCAGTAAAACAAGGCATACGAATTTTAGTAATACGAGGACTCCATTTAAACAATATGCTAATAGAACGTTAAGAATTGAAGATAATAAGAAGATTCTCAATATCAAAAAGAAGCGGTTTATTATATGGAAAAATATACTTGGACTACTTAAAACTAAAAAAACGAGAAAGTCAGCTATATATAAAATCATAGGCATTATTAATAAAAAAAGAAGTAATGACAAAGTATGGTTATTCGTCGATAGATTAGATAAGGCAGGCGATAACGCAGAAGCATTATTTGATTTTGTGGTAAAAAACAAACCTGACGTTAAAGCATATTTTCTTATTTATCCTTCTAGCCCAGACTTTGTAAAGTTACGTGAAAAATATGGAGATAAGATTGTCGCATTTAATAGTAAAAGACACCATATACTCATGTTTAAAACAAACAAACTTTTCACATCACACTCAGAAGCATATCTGTTTAATCCATTTGGTGCCATCAATGGGAAATTTATCAGAGAGCTTTTAGACTTTGAATTCATATTTTTACAACATGGTGTAATTCAGAATGACTTATCTACGTTATTACATAAACGGAACAAACCAATAGATTATTTTATTACAAGTGCTGAAACAGAGAAAAGAGAAATTATAGAAAAATACGGTTTTAGTGAACAAGAAGTGATACTTTCAGGATTATCTAGGTTCGATTTATTAGGTAACAATAAAAAAAGTACTGAGCAAGTGATAACCGTCATGCCTACTTGGAGACCTCATCTACTTGAAGTAAGTGATAAACAATTCGTAGCAAGTCATTTTTATAAATCCATTTATGCATTTTTAACTCATCCTAAGATTCAACAAATAGCCAAACATAAAAACAATAAAATTAATTTGTGCTTACATCCGAGAATGCAAGACCGATTTTCGAAATTTTTTAAGCATATTACATATATCAACATCCCTAATCACTTTAGTTATAAAGATATCATTAGCAACACTAACTTGTTAATAACAGATGTATCGTCTATCGCATTTGATATTGCTTATTTAAGAAAACCAATCATTTATTATCAATTTGATATTGATGAAATTTATACATATTCAGTTTATACTCCAGGCTATTTCAACTATGTACAAAATGGGTTTGGTCCTGTAACTTATGATGTAACTTCATTAGTAAAAGAAGTTGTTAAAGTTAGAAAAAATAACTTCAAAATGAGCAAGTTTTACTTAAGAAGAAGTGCGATGTTTTTCAAATATCATGATCAAAATAATAGACAACGAACTATAGAGCTAATATCGGAACAAGCACTAAGGTATAAAGCGTAGTGAAAGATACGCTTTCATGGTGAAAAATGTTATAGTTTAGATAACAGATGGCGGTATGAAGGGGATTTTAGATGACGAAAAATTTAGGGTTGCATTTTACTACACAACGCCTTATCATTAGACCGTTGGAAGAAAATGATTACGAAACATGGTTGCGTGGTTTTGTAAACCGCAAGCCGTCTCAATTTAAATATGATAAAGGTCAAGTAGACATGTCAGAATCGACTGAACCGTGGTTTGCAGCGCTTATAGTAAGGCAACAACAAGCTATTGAAGCAGATGATTTATATATCTTTGGGATTTTTGATAAAGAGATGAATCATTTAGGCATGCTTGATATTAAGAACTTGAGCCGCGACAATTTTCAGTGGGCTGAAATTGGTTATTTTATTCACAATCAGTATTGGAATCAAGGCTTTGCTTATGAAGCAGTGACAGAATTAGTTAAGCAAGCACGAGATACACTGCATTTTCACAGACTTGAAGCACATATCAATATAGATAATGTGCCCTCAATTGGTTTGATTGAAAAAGTGGGCTTTCAATTTGAATGTGTGCGCAAAGGTTTCATATTTGAGAATGGCGAATGGACAGATCATTATGTGTACTATTTAAATACACACAACGAAATCATAGATGAGTAATAACTTAAAAGGAAGGAGTGTCAACATGGTTGAATTTAGAGAATTAACAATGGGTGACGAAGCATTATATTGTGATTATATGAGAGAATGGATTGATCATGATGAAAAGGTAGTACCCGAGATTACAAATATTACAAAATATAGTAATTTTGAAGAAATAGTTCACGAATTAGCAGATAACAAATCACACGATCAAACTGTAGATAATACGACATTGTTTTTAATAGATGATGATGAAATCATCGGTGCTGCCAATATTCGTCATAACTTAAACGATAGACTGAAAAAAGTCGGTGGCCATGTTGGCTACGGCATTCGCAAAAAATACCGTGGCAAAGGTTTTGGCAACAAGTTGTTGAAGAAATCTTTAGACTACTTATCAAGAATTGGTGTTCAAGAAGCTTTAATTACTTGTGATCAAGATAATGAAGTTTCCGTAGCAGTAATTAAGCACAACGGTGGCGAAGAAATCGAACCATCCACGTTAGATGATGGTACAGTAATACGCCGTTTCCAAATTGAGATAGCATAATAATAAAAATGTGGGATTTAAAGTTGTCAGCCGACGTGCTGACAACTTTTTTTGATTTATAATACTATAAGCTTTAAATTAACAATTAATGTAACCGCAAACATAAATAAAAGACTTCACTAGCAGTTTCAAGTATAATCGTTTTTAGTACTAGGTATTAAAACAATAGATAGAAATGAGGTTTATTTATGTCGAAAGTAATTAATGATATACATACAGCATTCGATGGATTAGAGGATGGCATGACTGTACTTGCTGGTGGCTTTGGGTTATGTGGCATACCAGAACATGCTATCGAAGCAATCCGTATGAAGGGTACGAAAGCTTTAACAGTAGTAAGTAATAACTGTGGTGTAGATGATTTTGGTTTAGGCCGTTTATTAGAGAAAAAACAAATTGATAAAATGATTAGTTCCTACGTGGGTGAAAATAAAATATTTGAACAACAATTAATTAATGGTGAATTAGATGTAGAATTAACACCACAGGGTACATTAGCTGAGAAATTACGTTCAGGTGGCGCAGGTATACCTGCTTTTTATACGAAAACAGGTGTCGGTACGTTAATCGCTGAAGGTAAAGAAACGCGTGAATTTGATGGTGAAACGTATGTCATGGAACGTGCGATTAAGGGTGATTTAGGTATTGTAAAAGCACAGAAAGCAGATACCTTTGGTAACTTAGTTTTTGAAAAAACTGCGCGTAATTTCAATCCATTATGTGCAATGGCTGCCACAACGACTGTCGTTGAAGTTGAAGAATTAGTTGAAGTTGGCGAAATTGATCCGGATGAAGTACATATGTCAGGCGTTTACATCGACTATATTTATTTAGGAAAGCATTTTGAAAAACGCATTGAGAAACGCACTGTAAAGGAGGCTAATCATGGATAAACAATTACAACGTAAGAAGATTATTCAACGTGCCGCACAAGAAATTAAAAGCGATATGGTAATTAATTTAGGTATCGGTATGCCTACGCTTGTGGCGAATGAAATCAATGACCATGTAGAGAATGTCTTTTTCCAATCTGAAAATGGATTGCTAGGTATCGGACCTTATCCAACAGACGCCGAAGTGGATCCTGATTTAATCAATGCAGGTAAAGAAACAGTAACTGCTGCGAAAGGTGCGTCGTATTTTGATAATGCGGAATCCTTCGCTATGATTCGTGGTGGACATATCGACTTAGCAATCCTTGGTGGCATGGAAGTCTCACAAACAGGAGATTTAGCCAATTACATGATTCCAGGTAAATTAGTCAAAGGTATGGGTGGCGCGATGGATTTAGTCGTCGGCGCACAAAAGGTCGTCGTAATTATGGATCACATGAATAAACATGGTGAATCTAAGATTAAAGCACAATGTGAATTACCACTCACTGGTGCTGGCGTCGTCAATACATTAATTACAGATTTAGCAGTATTTCAATTTGAAAACGGAGTGATGAAGCTTGTTGAATTACAAGATGATGTTACTTTGGAAGAAGTTGAAGCCAATACAGAAGCACAATTTGAAAATAATTTGAAGTAGGTGTGTAGAATGGTCAAAGATAAAGTAGTCATTATTACAGGTGCAGCAAGTGGCATCGGTTTAGGGATTGCGAGAGTATTTTTAGAAAATGGAGCTAAAGTCGTGTTAGCTGATTTAAACAATGAAAAATTAGCTCAGGAAACACATGATTTGAAAGACCAAGGTTACGATTGCATGCCAGTTCAAGTAGATGTCACTGACGAAGCAGCAGTTAAGAATATGATAGATGTAACGGTAGCAAAGTATGGTCGTTTAGACATTTTATTTAATAACGCAGGCTTACAACATGTTGAAAGTATCGAATCATTCCCAACTGACAAGTTCAGACAAATGATTGATATCATGCTAACTGGCAGTTTTATTGGTACAAAATATGCATTGCCGATTATGAAAGAACAACAATTTGGTCGTATTTTAAATATGGCTTCAATTAATGGCGTGATTGGTTTTGCTGGAAAAGCAGCGTATAACAGCGCTAAACATGGCATTATCGGTTTAACAAAAGTCTCAGCTTTGGAAACGGCGTCGGAAGGCATTACAGTCAATGCGATTTGTCCTGGTTACATAGATACGCCACTCGTACGTAATCAAATGGTAGATTTAGCTAAAGATAGAGGCGTCGAGGTAGAGCAAGTGTTAGAAGATGTATTATATCCGTTGATTCCACAAAAACGTTTATTAGATATTAAAGATATCGCAGATTATGCATTATTCTTGTGTAGCGACAGCGCTAAAAGTGTCACCGGACAAGCGATTTTAATAGATGGTGGTTATACTGTTCAATAATTAAAAAAATATAAATAATATTTAATCTTAATTCAGTGATAATTTTCAATAAAAATATGTTACGTTATAGATAACTTAATATATTGATGACTTGAGGGTGAATTACTGATGAAAGGTCCAGACGCAAATGATACAAGTTGGGTATCTATTATTTTTACCATTGCTTGTCTTGCAATGTCAGAAATACTAGAAAATAGTTTGTATAATAAAATGCTTACTGCAGTTATGATTTTAATATTGATTTTTATTGTAATTCGTAGATTGAAAGTGACTTTATATGATATACAAACACAAGATGACAATATAAACACATTTATTAGTGTGAAAGCTGACTATTGGATTTTATACGTTAAAGATATGATTGGTTATGTACTGATGGCAGCAATCTTTTTTGACTTTTTATTTATAAAAAATAGTTTGGCGTGGCTTATATTATTGATAATCGTTATTTTATTTGGACTCTTAATACTATTTGAGAATAAATTTGAAAAGAAAACCGACATTCTTGAAACAAATGATATGAAATAGAGGTGTTTTATGCTTTTTATAAGCGCAGAAGAACAAGCACAATTATTAGATATGTCAGAAATTGTTGAAGCAGTAGCGGAATCTTTACGTGCATATTCAGAGGGCAAGACTGATACACCTTTGCGCTATTCGTTACCTTTTAACGAGGATAACCGTTATCTCGTGATGCCGGCATTGTCAGATGAATTGAAGATTGTCGGACTGAAGACAGTGACCGTGGCACCAAATAATACTAAAGTCGGTAAGAAAACCATCGTGGGATCTGTTATTTTATCTGATTATGAAACGGGTGAAACACTAGCAGTACTCGAAGGCTCTTATTTAACGAAGATACGTACAGGTGCGATATCAGGTGTTGCTACGAAATACCTTGCACGTGAAGACGCTAAAACATTATGTGTCATAGGCACAGGAGATCAAGCGGAAGGTCTTATTAAAGCAGTCCTTGCTGTAAGGCAAATTGATCGTATACAGTTTTACAATCGCAAGTATGAAAAAGCTGTGACCTTTGCTGAAGAAGTAGAAAGTGAATATCCAAATCTAGATTTAGCAGTGTTTGATAATGTCGACGAAGCCTTAGAAGACGCGGATGTCATCGTAACTGCTACCAATGCATCAGAACCAGTATTTCATAAGCGTTTAGCGCCAGGCGTTCACTTAAATGCTGTCGGTTCCTTTAAACCAGATATGCAAGAATTACCATCTCAAACCATTGCAGATGCAGACAAGGTTGTTGTAGAAGCCGTAGAAGCGGCCATGGAAGAAACAGGAGACTTAATCAACCCGGTAGCAGAAGGTGTATTTAAAGCAGATGGTTTATACGGAGAACTCGGGAACATTGTTTCTGCAAAATTAGAAGGCAGACTATCAGAAGATGAAATTACAATTTTCAAATCCGTAGGCGTAGCCATCGTTGATATCGTAGTAGCCAATTACTTTTATCAAAAACTATTGAAACAACAAAACGAATAAATGAAATAGTCGATAAAAATTAAATTAATTAGATTCATTTTAAAAATTAAGTATAACAGTATTGAAAATATGATATTCTTATATGGAAAATAAAAATATTTTATTATTGGGGACGAAGTTAATTATGATTTATGGGCTATATGATGATATAAAATTTGAGTGTCAGGTAAAGATTTGGATAAATACCGGCAGTAGTGAGAATTTGATAAAAAAAGCTAGAAAAGAAAGAACTGCTTATCTAAAATATAAAGAATTATTATCAAATGATTATATACTTTATCAACATAAAGATAATATTTCTAAATTTTATAAAAGAGAAAGTTTCAAAGATATATTTTTGAGGAAAGATTTATATAGAAAAAATGGTGTTTTTTATACTCTGGAAAAACCAGAAGGACGCAAAGTAAATCCTAAAACGTCCAAAAAATTAATTGTTATTTTTACTAGTATGCCAGATAAGGAACATTATGATAGTTCTTTAGTCCAGCATAGAATGTTCCCCAAATTTTTTGATGGTATACAAAGAAATTTGCTGAAAAATGTATATATAATGAGAATCATGGACTTAAACGTTTCTCATGGATCTCATTATATTAAAACTATTAATTATCCTAATTATGAAATAGATATTAGAGATGCTATAATTGAATTAAGTCAACAATTAAATATAAAAAAAGATAATATTGTTTTTTATGGAGTTTCAAAAGGAGGAGCTGGTTCGATTTATCACGGCAGTGCTTTAGACTTTAAAACTCTGGCAGTGGATCCAATTGTAAACATAGGTGGGGATTTGGAAAATAACGATAGGCGCTTTCTTAAAAACCTTCGAAAAGATGATTTAGTTCCTTGTATTAATGAGAACTTAGAAAATAGTTCTAAGCGCAAAAAAGTGATAATTTGTAGTGAGAATGTGCCACTATATTTTGCTCAAACTAATAGGATTACAGGTGAAAATATTAGTATTATAAATTTAAAAGATGATAATATTAAAATTCATCCAGATGTTTCAAGAAATAGTGTGCCTGAGCAATTAATGATTTTAAATATGTTATTAGACCAATTTGATAAAAATATTTTTGGAATATAATGATTATATTTTAGGTTATGAAAAATAAAAAGATGACTCTCTTTAACTATGAGAGTCATCTTTTTATATTCTTTGTAATAAACTTGATAATAAGGCAAATTTAAAAATATTTACGTTTAATCAAAATTGATGTGAGGATAAAATTTTAATTAAAAAAGATTTTCAAATTCTTTAATTCTATCGTATTCATATTTTTCTAAATTAAATCTAGTTGTTGGTCGTTCTCCTGATAAAAAGTTTTTCATACCTATAAATATCCCATTTTCACTATTTTCAACTTTAATAAAATCTGTATCATTTAAAAATTGAGTTGTTGTATCTAAATCTACTGATATGACTGGAGTTCCGACAAACATGCTTTCATAAACTACCAAACCTAGTCCTTCGTAATAAGAAGATAATACAAAAGCATCAACTTTATTGAGTAACAAATAAGGATTAGTCATCCGATCTAAAACTGTAATCGCATTTTTGGCTTTACTGTTGTGTATTTGTGAAAGAGTTTTATCTTTGATAGGACCATAAGAAGATAAAATATATAAACGTGTATTCTCATCTTCAGAATATACTTTCTCAAATGCTTTAATTAGTCGATCATGTCCTTTTTGTTGATCAAAGCGTCCAATATTAAAGAAAACTTTTATGTTAGGATCCTCAAGTTCTTTTAAGATCTGTAATTTTCGTAAACCAAATGTATTTTTGAAATGTTGTAAATTTAATAAATCTAAATTATTGCTATTATCATTAGTATTAACAGTTTGAGAATCATAAGAATAAAAATTAATATAATCTCTAACTATATCAGTATTCCTTAATAAATAATCATTATTAATATCTTCTGTTAATAATTTTAAAATCAATTTACTTCTATCAATTTTATCAGGAACAGTATCTATAAAATCATCTTCGATATGAGAAGTATATACATTTTTTATATACAGATCATAAAGTAAATATAAAATATTTTCGTTTTCAATTAAAACCTGTCTTTTTTCTTTTGTATTAGCATACTTAACTAAAGGTAATTTATTGAATTGATTTATAGTATCCTGGACCACTGAATCTTTAATACTCTCTTGATTTATAAAGAATAATGGCAATGATTGTACTAAGTTAGATTGAGTTGTGTCAAATGTTCTAAAATGAAATCTAACATTTAATAAAGTATCCATAAAATTTTCATTCATTAAATCATTAATTCTTGTTAATCCGAGGAAGTTGTTTGCCACGACAATATTTTTGAGATTGTATGAAAAATGGTTGTAAAACCCTTTTTTTAAATTATCGTTAACTAAAACTAAATTATTGGCGTTTTGCCAAGCATCTGAAACTAAAAATTTATTATAATTCTTTTTGTTTTTATAATCCTCAAACATATCAGTATGAACATAAATCATAGTATTAGTCCCTAGATCTTTTAAAAATACGACTAACTCTGAATATTTTGCTTCAAATCCAGTATAATGTATATAATACTCAGGCAAGTTATTACCAAAAATTCTAGAGATTTCTCTGTATTGGATATCTTTTAACTTATCAGAGAATCCAGCAGAATTCCCTTCAATTGAATATTGAGTGTGCAATGCTTTTTCATCTGAAGATAAGATTCTAATTCCTTCGATAGGATAAATTTTCACATTAGAAGGTAATAATTTTAAATTTTCCACACTATTACTATTTAAGGCGTTTTTTTCAAATAATATTATATAATTTCTGTTTTCTAGATTTACATTTTGCAATAAATTTTTCAAAGCAGCTGTTATACCAGTATCCCATAGCGGGCCTGCAAACATATAGACATTAGGCTTATTATTATAGACAGGGTATCTAATTATGCTCTCATTTTCATTTTCATTTAGCAAAAAGTCTACTACTTTTTTAGTACCATCCATTGAATCTAATGGTGCATACTTCTTAATGAAATTAGTATAATCAACATCTGTATTATCTACTATTGACTCCATTAAGGAGTTGATATTCGTAACAATTTCAAATGGATAGTTTCTTGGATCTTCATATAAACCCCTGGATTTACTGTATTCCTCAATATCATAGGTGAATAAAATAGTCTTTTTATTTTGAGTCGCAAAATCATACATTATAGAAGAATAGTCTGTAATTAAGCCATCAACCATACTTAAAAAATCATATAATTCATATTCTTCTGGAAAAGGTTTTATTTTTTGACCTGAAAATTTAAATTTATTAGAAACCATGGAATGTAATTTATAAAATACAATTATATTATCAGGTAAATTTTGTTCTAAAGTTGTTAAGACGTTAGATTCATTAAAATCGATATCTTTATCATTTTTACTACCTCTCCATGTAGGCATATAAATAAAAACTTTCTTATTCTCTAAGTTTAAACCCTGTTTGATTTCATTGCCTCTGTCTTTATTAAATAAACTTGAATTTCTTGGAGACGGTGACAAATAAACATCGGATTTTAGAACGTTATCTAAATCTAAGCTTTTTAAAAGTTTATCGATTGTATATTCATTAGATAAAAATAACGAATCTGCCATCATGAAGTTACGTGAAATATTACCAAATTGAATATATTCTCCTTCAATATGCTTTCCTAAAGTTTTTAACGGTGTACCATGCCAAAAATTGTAATATTTCTGATCGTTTCTTTTTGAAAAGAATGGATAAAAAGTGTTGTCATTAATTAGTACTTTGGAAGTAGCAAGTAAATAACCATAATCGTAAGATAGATGTTCGATAATATTGACCTTATTAATTTCATAACTATGCAAAAGAACTTTCAGTTTTTCTGGATGTTTTGTTACTACATAAGTATCGATTTTCCTATTATTTAGTTCTTTAGCAATAGCAAAGATATGACCATCGATACTCTTTCCATGTAGACTTTCTAACAATATAGCATTATTATTTATCTTCTCATTTTGACCTTCTAAAAATCCTTTTAGATATGGTTTAGAATAGTGAACAGAACCTTTATATTTTAAGACTTTTTTTAATTTCTCCCTTTTTTCTAATGAAACTTTTTCCCTAAATAACTTTCTGAATTTAAACATAAATCCTCCCATAAACTAACTGTAATATGTTAAATAAAATAATCATATAATATTTTGATGAAACCCACATAATAAATATGATATTATGACTTATAACATTATACTAAAATATTGAATTAAATGTAAGATGATTCTATAAAATATTTTTTATACATGATAAAATGTATGTAGGTGATATTATTGATAAATGTAAAATATATAGTTAGATATTTTTATAAAATTTTTAGATTATATTTAACAAATGAAAAAGTGAGGAATATTGCTTTTTATATTAATAAGAGAGAAAAAATAAGGGTTAGGGATAAATATATTTTATTTGAATCGTATCACGGATCAAATTTCACAGGAAATATTTATTCTATTTTTAATAGCATGGTGAAGAAAGATCTAGATTTCAAATATTTTATAGTACTAAAAGATTTAAATAACCCTATAAGAAGAAAAATAGAAAAAGAACATAAAAGAAATGTGGAATTTGTAAAATATGAAAGCTATAAATATTTTAAACTTTTGTCAAAATCTAAATATCTTATAAATGATACTTCGTTTATGTCTTATTTTATAAAGAGGGACAGTCAAATATATGTAAATACTTGGCATGGGACCCCAATAAAGAAACTTGGAAAGGATATTGAATCTAATTTTTTAAACAACCATAAAAATATTCAACGAAATATCGCTGCTGCTGATAAATTAATATTTCCTAATAAATTCACGAGCGACACTTTTGTTAATAGCTTAGATTTAAATGGTATATTAAATGCAGATATTGGTATCTATGGAAACGCAAGAATGGATTTAACGATTAATAGAGATAGAAATAATCTACAAAAGAAATATAAATTAGAAGAAGATAAGAAAATTGTGCTTTATGCCCCTACTTGGGAAGAAAACTTGGAGGACGGTAAAGAATATGCATTAAAGCTTAGTGAAGAGGTTTCAAAAATACAAGAAACTTTAGGGGAAGATTATAAAGTTTATCTTAAAACTCATTATTTTTTATATGAAAATATTAGAAAGTATGTGAATAATGAAATACTTATACCAAGTTGGTTTGAAACAAATGAATTACTTGTTTGTGTCGATATGTTAATCACAGATTATTCTAGTATTATGTTCGACTATTTACCACTTAACAGACCAGTGTATTTTTATTTACCTAATCATAACCAATATATTGAAAAACGAGGTATATATATTGATATTAAAAAATTACCTGGCCATGCGTCGTTTGATTTTTCAGATTTAATTAATACAATATTAATCGAGGAAACTCAATATAAAAATACATATATTAAGCAAAGAATTAATTTCTTGCAACTTTATTGTTATTTAGATGATGGAAGAGCGACTGAGAGAGCAATAGATTTTATATTGGGTGAAAAAAACGAAAATAAGCTATATAAAAATAATAAAAAAACTATAGTTATTTATGGTGGAGGTTTTTACAATAATGGCATTACTAAATCTCTATTAAATCTCAGTAATAATATTGATTATAATTTATATGAAGTAATAATTTTAGAGAACGAACGTTTATTTAAAGATAAAGTTACTAATATTGGTAAACTTAATTCTAATGTGAAAATATTTTATAATTTTTCAAAACCCTATAGTAGTGCCCTTGATATGTTTAATGAAAAAATGTATTTCAGTAGAGGTTATAGAAGTAAAATTGTCGATAAAGTTAAAATTAAAAAGAATTTTAATAGAGAATTCAAACGAACTTTTGGCGAAATAGAAGTAGATACTATAATTGATTATTCGGCATACAACTCATTTTATACTAGTTTAATTGGATTCTCCGATGTTAATAATAAAATTGTATTTCTTCATAATGATATGGAGAGAGAATTTTATAAAATAATTGATAACAAGTATAAGCACCAATCAAATTTGAAAATATCATTTGAAGTCCTAAATAAATTTCATAAAATTATATCAGTTTCTGAAAGTGCAACTAGTGTTAATAAAAAGTTTTTATATCCAACATATATTGACGATTATAAAAAAATGTTTACTTTGAGTAATATAATTGATGGAGATAATGTTTTAGAAAAGGCTTCACAAGGGCATGAGAAAGTATATTATGATTTTGTAACTAAAAGTAATGTTAGCATAGAGAAAAAAGTAACTACATTTATTAATTTAGGAAGGTTGTCACCTGAAAAAAATCAAAAAGCGTTAATCGTAGCTTTTAATAAATTAATTCAATCAGATAAAAATGTAAAATTATATATAATTGGCGAAGGACCACTACTTGAAGAATTGATTAGCTGTATCAAAGATTTGAAGTTAGAGTACAAAGTATTATTATTAGGTTTTATAGATGATCCATTCAAACTTATGAATGACGCTAATTGTGTTATAATGCCTTCAATTTATGAAGGTCAGTGTATGGTTCTATTAGAAGCAAGAGTCTTACGTAAGCCGATAATTGCTACTGATGTTACGGGAATCAAATCAATAATTAGCAATGAAAATGGGCTGCTTATTAATACTAATATTGATGACATATACATAGGTATGTATAAGTTTATTCATGCTCAAATACCCTTTAAAAATTTTGATTTTAATGCATATAATAATGACATTATAGATTATTTTAATAATGTTATTATTAAATAATCTATAAGGAGAATTTAGATGATAACGTTAAGTATTATTGGAAGTTGTATAACAAGAGATGTTTTTAATAGCAAACATGTAACAAATTGGAAAAGCAATTACGAGGTTTTATCTTATCAATCTCAAATAACCTTTCCATCTTTAATGAGTAGGCCGATTGAGTATGATAAAAAGCATGCAGAATATAAAAATATGGATGATTTTTCAATTAACCAAATTCAAACAGAAATGAATAAAAGTATATTAAATGAGTTGATTGAAAATCAACCAGAATATATATTAATCGATTTTTATGGAGATTTATTTTTTGGTATCGTTAAAGATATAAATGGTGGTTATTTAACTAATAAAAGATGGCTTTTTTCAAGAACAAATATTTTCAACAATAATATAGAGAAGGGACAAACCTTATCATTTGAGAATAATTTAAAGAGTTATTATAAAATATGGAAAGAATCAATTGATAGCTTTTTTGATTTCATTAAAACTAATTTACCAAACACTAATTTGATACTACATCAATCTGAATTCGTTGATAGTTTTAAAATAGGGAATGTAACTAATTTTATAAAAGATGAAATTGGAATAGATAAAGATGTGAATTTTCTTAATGAAATATGGGATCATATGAATAAGTATATTATTAATAATTATAAAGTATTATTTATTGACCAAAGAAATAATTATAAATTAGATCCAGATCATATATGGGGAAGTCATTATGTACACTTTGAAAAACAATACTATATTGATTTTAAAAACAAATTAGATGAAATTATCATAAAAAGTGAACTTAACGACTATGATGAAAGAAAAAATAATGAAAAAGAAGTATCTAAAAATTTAGGGATAAAAGATTGGCAAATTATTAATAAGGTTCAAATACTTGATAAAGGAATTTTAAATATTAAAAGTGAAGGGAATTTGAATAATCAGTATCAACAATGCGCAAGTATTCCTGTTGATATTTCACCTTTTACAACGATAAAAATAAAATTCAAATTATATATAGACTCAAAAATAAAATTAGATGATAAAAGAATTCTTGCTGTTCGATCTTTTGATCAAAAGAGTAAATATAAACAAAATGATGCAAATCAATATATGTATATGCAACTAAAAGAATACCAACTTGATGAATGGATGGATATTGAATATGAAACTATTATCTTGGACGGTAATTATTTGAAAATTGTACCTATACTTTTTAGAAATGGAAATATATTTTATAAAGATTTCAATATTAATGTTAATTAAAATACAAAAACTATAAAAAGGAGAAATAAAATGAACAAGGTGAAAAAAGCTATAATACCAGCAGCTGGTTTAGGAACTAGGTTTTTACCAGCTACTAAAGCGATGCCAAAAGAAATGCTACCAATACTCGATAAACCAACAATTCAATATATTGTTGAAGAAGCAGCAAAGGCTGGAATAGAAGATATAATAATCGTAACAGGGAAACACAAACGTGCTATTGAGGATCATTTTGATATACAAAAAGAATTAGAAGATAATTTGTTTGAAAAAAATAAATTGGAGTTACTAGATAAAGTTAAATATTCAACAGATTTAGCAAATATTTTTTATGTGAGACAAAAAGAACAAAAAGGATTAGGTCATGCAATTTATACGGCTAAACAATTCATAGGAAATGAACCATTCGCAGTATTATTAGGTGATGATATTGTCGAGTCAGAAACTCCAGCAATACGACAGTTAATGGATATTTATGAAGAAAAGGAAAAGTCTGTTATAGGTGTGCAAACTGTTAAAGACAGTGAAACTCATAGGTATGGAATAATTTCCCCTAAATCAAAAGAAAATTCATTATATGAAGTTGAAAAATTCGTTGAAAAACCGAAACAGGGTAGTGCCCCATCTAATCTTGCGATTATGGGGAGGTATGTGTTATCTCCACGTATTTTTGATTATCTAGAGAACCAAACAATTGGTAGCGGCGGAGAAGTTCAACTTACAGATGCTATTGAACGTTTAAACAAAGATGATAAAGTATACTCTTATGATTTTGAAGGAGAACGTTATGATGTAGGGGAAAAAATAGGATTTGTTAAAACAACAATTGAATTTGCCTTGAAAGACAGTGGAATGAAAGCAGAAATTGAAGAGTATATTAAAGGGCTAAAACTTTGATATTATGATTAAATGATAATTCTAATAGGGCAGTTTAAAGTTATTTAGGTCTTTGTTGATAGTATGAGGTCTATCATCTGTTATTTGGATCTCTCCTATCTATTGATCTGTTAGCTATACTATGTGATTCTGGTAAGTTATCAATATAAGGTTGATGTTTTAATGATTTTTAAACGACTTTTTATTTCGAAACATACTTTACATGACTCTATTTTTAAAATAGTAGTAAATTCTTTTTGTATTATTTTGTATCAAATATATAAAGTAACTATAACAAATGTACAATTAAGTGGTGGACTTAAGATAATAAGCAATCAATTATACCTTTGGATGTAGCCATAATGTGAACAATTTAAACTTTCTAATTAGAGGATTATGTAGGTCATTATTATATGATCAATTAAATATAAGTTGTAGCCAAATGAGAGAAGATTTCTCATTTGGTTTTTTGTATTATTAAGACAAAATGATCATTTCGATTAGTAAAATAAAACATTGAATAATATATACTAATAATATTCTGTTTAATTAGAATATTGCAACTATATGGTGTTCAATGAAATAACCTAAAAATAATGAAAAATATTTATTAATGTCTTGTATTATGGTAATATCATTTTATAAAATATTAAGGTGGGATTTTATGAAGAAAAAGTTCGATTTTTTACCGAATAGGCAAAATAAATATTCAATAAGAAGAATGAGTGTGGGTACTACTTCAATATTATTGGGAGCAACTTTGATTTTTGGGATAGTTAATCATGAAGCAGACGCAGAGGAAAATAATACTACTAATGAAATATCATTCAACAATGCTAATAAAACTAGTGAAACAGGTAAATCTAATCTTCAATTAAAGCATGGTGGAGAAAGTGAAGTAGCTAATGTTTCTCGAAAAATGATGAGTAATGAATTAAAAGTAGAAAACAGCGAAGTAAAAGAAGAAGTACCAACAGAAAACAGTGAAGTAAAAGAAGAAGTACCAACAGAAAACAGTGAAGTAAAAGAAGAAGTACCAACAGAAAACAGTGAAGTAAAAGAAGAAGTACCAACAGAAAACAGTGAAGTAAAAGAAGAAGTACCAACAGAAAACAGTGAAGTAAAAGAAGAAGTACCAACAGAAAACAGTGAAGTAAAAGAAGAAGTACCAACAGAAAACAGTGAAGTAAAAGAAGAAGTACCAACAGAAAACAGTGAAGTAAAAGAAGAAGTACCAACAGAAAACAGTGAAGTAAAAGAAGAAGTACCAGCAGAAAACAGTGAAGTAAGAGAAGGAGCACCAGTAGAAAAAAATGAAGTAAAAGAAGAAGCACCAGTAGAAAAAAATGATGTAAGAGATAAACGCTCAGCAAATGAAATTCCGAATGAAGTACCAAAAGAACAACCAGAATATAATGATAAAATTATATCAGAGAAGAACGAAGAAACGAATTTGAAAAAACAGTCCAATACAAGAAATAATGAAAATGAGGAAAATAGATTAACTAAAGAGCTTAAAAACAAACAATTTAATGTAGAGCAACTAAAACCAAAGAAAGCAACAATTCCTCAAAATACTAAAAGAAATGAAAAAATAGTAAATGATTTTTATATAGAGAATAACATTGAAAAAAATGATCAAAAGAAGCTTAATAAATATTTACCAGAAAATATCTATGATTTATCATCAGAAGAAGTGAAAAAACAAATTTTAGCGCTTGCGTTGAGATATAATATTCTAAGAGAAAACTAAACCAATCGCAACGGCAAGATCTACTGAAAGAGCTGATTCAAATACAAAACCAAGAAAAATTTTGAATTCTAAAATCACTGGTAATGATGTAACCAATCAAGTGGATTTTACAAATACAACAATAAGCGTAAAAAATAATAAAATTAGACCTATTGATGCTGAAAGTTTTAAATTAACCATTTCTTTTAAAACTAAAACAGCAATTAAATCAGGTGATTATTTTAAATTTAAAGGTTCTTATAATACCATCAGTGATGATTTAAATCATGGCAATACAAGCGCACCAACAATTAAAGATAAGGATGGTAATATCATTGCCTTAGGTGTGTATAATCCAAAAACAAAAGAGTATACATATACTTTTACTGATTTTGCAGATAACAAAAAGAATATCAGCTGTAATATAAAACTTTCACAGTATATTGATAGAGATACGGTTCGTAATAGTTCAAATGAAAGAATTACTTATACATTTGGTGACAAAATTGTTTCACAAAATATAAGTGTTATCTATGATAGTGGCTATGAAGAGCAAGCATCATCGAATATTGGCTCAGCATTTACACATTATAATAGTGAAACAAAAAAATATGAACAAACTATTTATATTAATCCTAAGAAAAAAACAGCGTATAATTCAAAAGTTCTTATTAAAGGTTACAAAGATAAATTAGGTGATAGTTCAGCTCAAATAAATAGAAATACGCAGATTAAAATTTATAAAGTAAGAAATGGAGTTACTTTAAATGACAGTTACTACAATGATGAAGCAAATCTTATAGATGTAACTAATCAATTTAAATTCACAGAATATCTTAATGCAGTTGGAATTGATTTTGGTAATTTATTTGGACATTCTTATGTAATTAAAGTAGTATCTATGGAAAATGAATCACTTAAAAAAGATTTAATACAGTCAGTAGATATGTATTCTACAAGTCAATATGGTGTTTATAATTATGTAAATTACTATAATTTTATCAAATTAACAGACAATTCGGCAGAAGGCGAAGGTGAAGAAGAATCAGAATCAATTAGTGAAAGTGAATCATTGAGTGAAAGTACGTCAATAAGTGACTCTGAGTCAGTAAGCGAAAGCGAGTCATTAAGCGAGAGTGAATCAATTAGCGAAAGTGAGTCATTAAGCGAGAGCGAGTCGATCAGCGAAAGCGAATCATTGAGTGAAAGTACGTCAATAAGTGACTCAGAGTCAGTGAGCGAGAGTGAATCAATAAGTGAAAGTGAGTCGTTAAGTGAGAGTGAATCATTGAGTGAGAGCGAATCGTTAAGTGAGAGCGAATCAATTAGCGAAAGTGAGTCATTAAGTGAGAGCGAGTCAATCAGCGAAAGCGAATCATTGAGTGAAAGTACGTCAATAAGTGACTCAGAGTCAGTGAGCGAGAGTGAATCAATAAGTGAAAGTGAGTCATTAAGCGAGAGCGAATCAATAAGTGAAAGTGAGTCAATAAGTGAAAGTGAGTCGTTAAGTGAGAGCCAATCAATAAGTGAAAGTGAGTCGTTAAGCGAAAGCGAGTCATTAAGCGAGAGCGAATCAATAAGTGAAAGTGAGTCAATAAGTGAAAGTGAGTCGTTAAGTGAGAGCCAATCAATAAGTGAAAGTGAGTCGTTAAGTGAGAGCCAATCAATAAGTGAAAGTGAGTCGTTAAGTGAGAGCGAATCAATCAGCGAAAGTGAATCAATAAGTGACTCGGAGTCAGTGAGCGAGAGTGAATCAATTAGCGAAAGTGAGTCATTAAGCGAGAGCGAGTCGATCAGCGAAAGCGAATCATTGAGTGAAAGTACGTCAATAAGTGATTCAGAGTCATTGAGTGAGAGTGAGTCAATCAGCGAAAGTGAATCAATAAGTGAAAGTGAGTCATTAAGTGAAAGTGAGTCATTAAGTGAAAGTGAGTCATTAAGTGAAAGTGAGTCGTTAAGTGAGAGCGAATCAATAAGTGAAAGTGAGTCATTAAGCGAAAGCGAGTCATTAAGCGAAAGCGAGTCATTAAGCGAGAGTGAGTCATTGAGTGAGAGCGAGTCATTAAGCGAGAGCGAATCAATTAGCGAAAGTGAGTCATTAAGTGAGAGTGAATCATTAAGTGAGAGTGAATCATTAAGCGAGAGCGAGTCGATAAGCGAAAGCGAATCATTGAGTGAAAGTACGTCAATAAGTGACTCAGAGTCATTGAGTGAGAGTGAGTCATTAAGCGAAAGTGAATCAATAAGTGAAAGTGAGTCATTAAGTGAAAGTGAGTCGTTAAGTGAGAGCGAATCAATCAGCGAAAGTGAGTCGTTAAGTGAGAGCGAATCAATCAGCGAAAGTGAGTCATTGAGCGAAAGTGAATCGTTAAGTGAGAGTGAGTCATTAAGCGAAAGTGAATCATTGAGTGAGAGCGAGTCAATTAGTGAAAGTGAGTCATTAAGTGAAAGTGAATCAAATGATGAAAGACATAAGAATAAAACATATGAAGAGATAGATGACAAAAAAACGGAAGACAAAGAATTACCAGATACTGGGAGCAATAATAAAAATAATGGTTTGATTGCTGTTGTAACTGCTCTCTTAGGAATGGCTCTGTTAAGAAAACGAAGAAGAAAAAATACTGAAACCAATTAATTAGCTAATAATTTATTTAATCATAAAATACCAAGTAGCTAGATCAGTTTCGGTTAATAATGAGCTGATCTCATAATTTGAAAATGAGATTGGCTTTTTATTGCGTAAAGTTAAAATGCAGTTTATATTTGCTTTTAAAATAGTATTTTGGATAGCAGTATTTATTTTGAATATGTCAAAATTATGGAAAATAAATATGGTTGGTAAAAGAGTTTCTAATCCCTTAATTTTTGATTAATAGTTATAATTATCGTTTTTTTAAAATTTCTATAATTGTACTTTATGTTGTATAGTATATAAATACTCTATAAATTCTGGTTTTATAACTGTTTTGCGTAGAGAAAGAATTTTGATGTTTTGCTTATAAATAAAACTATTGAATAAATTATATTATTATATAAAATCTGTATAGAAAGGAAATTAAAAAATTGGAAACAAGAGATTTAATTATAGAAACAGGCCAGAAATTATTGATTGAAAAAGGATATTATTCATTAAAAATTGCTGATATTTGTAAAGAGGCTGGACTAGGTAAAGGGACTTTTTATTACCATTTTGAACATAAAGGTCAATTAATAGATATTATTGGAATGAGAATGATAAATGCAATGGAATACGAAATAAACTACTTGGATGATAAAAAGGAGACAGAGGAAATCATTCGAGATTTATTTAATGTTTTTATTAATTTTACAGTCGGAAAAAGCGTGTTGATAAATCGATTGATAGAAGCATCTAGTGAAAGTGCAGTAATGAATGGTGTGCGTACAGGTTATAAACCTTTCAGAAAGATAATTGCTATGAAATTATTTAATGATGAATCAGAAGTATCAGTTTTTAAAGCAAAAATGATTTTAGGTATTATTGATTTTTATATAAAAGAAGACATTTTAGAAAATGATTGTAGCAGCAATGGCAAGGTGTTAGCGTCTTATATAACAATGATAACAGACGGTATTAACGGAATTTCAAATCAGCATTTCCAAGAATAATTAAAAGATTAAAAAATAAGCTAAAATTATTATATTAACCTTGTTTTATATTACATCTTCAAAAAGTATGCAAGATATATTCTATGATGGAATGTTCAATGGCAATAGAATCGAAATTATTAAGAGTTACAATTTTTATTAGTAACTGACCAAAAGTCAGTTATTGGTAAAAAGTAAATTTACGTAATAACGTATGTTGAAGATTGAAAATAATACAACGATATAAGTTATAAACACAACTGAATTAGTCAGAAAATGTGAAACTCCAAGCTAATTGAAAAAATGAAAATAAATTAACTAATCATAAAAAAGTAAGAAGGTATCAATATGAGTAACAATGAAATAGGAAATAATGTTTTAGATAGAATGAATCAAGAAATCGAACAAGAATTAAGTGATTACGATGTTGAAAAAGAACCAAAAAAAGAGAAAAAGCAATTTTTAACACTTCAGTTTATTTCCACATTTATTTTAGTTCTTTTAATAATAATAAATTTAATGAAAGTATTTATTTAATATAAAGGTAAATTATAATGAGGTGCGAAGGTGACTATTTATAATATTAATTTAGGAATTGGGTGGGCGAGTAGTGGTGTTGAATATGCACAATTTTACAGAGCTCAGTTATTAAGAAGTTGTAGCCAAAAAGTTAAGTTTGTTTTTTTAGATTTTATTGATAAAGAGAATATTCAAACTTTAACTGAAAATATTGGTTTTTATGATGAGGAAATAGTGTGGTTATATCAATATTTTACAAATGTGAAAATAGCATCTACAAGTGTCACAATAGATGAAATAATAGAACAATTGCATTCTGAAGTAACAAAGATCGAAAATAGTGGCAAAACGAGACGATTATATTATAATAACAACAAAAATTATGCAGTCTGTTATTTGAAATATGAAGATAACGAAGTTGTCGACAGAGTGGAGTACTATTCAAATGGAAAGCTGCTTAAAAGAGATTATTTCACATATGTTCGTGTACTGTCAGAACACTTCGCTCCAGAGGATAATGTTGCGAAACTCTATATGAGATCGTTTTATAATGAGGACGGCTCGATAGCATATAATGAATATGTGAACGATGATGAAAGTATGTTTGTTTTTGAAAATAAAGTCTTATATACAAAGCAAGAATTTATAGCGTATTTCTTAGAGAATCTAGAGTTAACTAGTAAAGATATAATAATAGTTGACCGTTCTAAAAATGTCGGACAAACAATTATTCAAAACAAAGGTGAAGCGCACTTAGGCATAGTCATCCATGCTGAGCATTATAATCAGTCATCAACAAATTCAACTTATATTCTATGGAATAATCATTATGAATATGTTTTTATGAATGAAAATGAAATTGACTTCTTTATTACAGCGACTGATATTCAAAATAGGCTGTTAACTGAGCAATTTAAAAAATATTATCATAAAGTTCCCAAGATATATACTATTCCTGTTGGTAGCTTGAATACTTTAATTAAACCTAATCAAAGAAAATCTTATTCAATTATTACAGCTTCAAGATTAGCTCATGAAAAGCATGTTGATTGGTTAGTAAAAGCTGTGTTGAAGGCTAAAAAATCAGTTCCTCAAATTACATTTGATATATATGGAGAAGGCGGTCAAAAACAAATATTAACAGATTTGATTAAAACGAATAATGCATGGGACTATATCAAATTAAAAGGACATGTGAATTTAAATCAAGTGTATAAAGACTATGAGCTGTTTCTATCAGGATCTACGAGTGAAGGCTTTGGTTTAACTTTAATGGAAGCGATAGGCTCAGGTTTAGGTATAATCGGATTTGATGTTAATTATGGGAACCCGACATTTATCAGAAATCAAAAAAATGGTTATTTAATACCTATTGATTTAAATGAACAAGCTGAAGACGATATTATAAATCATATAGCTAATAATATTGTTCGATTTTTTGAAAGTGATATTAGCCAATTTCACGAAGTGTCCTATAAAATCGCAGATAAATTCACGCAAACTGTTGTAATACAAAAATGGAATAACTTAATTAACGAGGTGTTGTATGATTAATTTATTTGGAGTTTTTGATAAAAAAGCAATTGTGCTGTTTAAATCGTTCAAACATGCTGGTATACAGAGAAAAACAATTGTTATAGAAGAGAATGGGTTTTTACCAGATGATGTACTAACACCGTATAACTTTTTCGCCGGTAGCCATGAAACAATCTCACGCCCATTATTTTTTAATGAAGTGAAAATACCGAGATTTTGGAAGATAGAAGGTAATAATAATGGTGCATTCATCAAAAACTCAGATGAAATTAAGGCAAGAATTATTTATAAAAAGAATTATAAACAGAGAATTGTTGAACGTGTCGAATGGTTGAATAAACGTGGACATACACAATATATAGATTATTACAATAAACAAGGAAAGAAGTATGCACAAGTAATTTTAGATGCGAATTCACAAAGAAGAATTTTAAAAAGATATTTCAACCATGCTAATGAAGAATTCATGGTAGAGAATTTTGTGACAAATGACATTATGTTATTTTGGAATGATAAAGAATACTTTTTCCACTCTAAAATTCAGTTTGTTAAATTTTATCTTAATGTTACACAAGTTGAAACTGAAGATTTTTTGATTAATTCATTTTTAGTTCCTGCAGCAGTCCTTAATGGATTGCCTAATTCAGGAAACGACAGTATTTTTTGGCAAGGCGATATTACAAATGATATTATTAAACATATGGAAAATGTGCTTGAAAAGGGGAAGAAATCTTATAAAATTATTATACCAAGTCAGTCTGCTTACCAAAATGTAATAGACTTAATTGATGAAAAATATCATAATCGAATCTTCCAATCTGGTTATGTTTATAAATTCGTTAAATCCAATAATTATACTAATAAGGTTTTAACATTAACAAATTCTGATCAATTACCGCATTTAGAAAAAATGGTGCAAGATTACCCCAATATATTCTTTCATGTTGCGGCAAAAACTGAAATGTCTATGAAATTGTTACATTTGAATAAATATTCAAATGTAAATTTATATCCAAATGCTAAAAGGGAAAAATTTATTTCTCTATATAAACAATGTGATATTTATTTAGATATAAATAAAGGTTCTGAAATACTAGACGCAGTTCGTGCAGCATTTGACTATAATTTATTAATATTAGGATACAATACAACTGCCCATAATAAAGATGTTACTTCAGATGCCAACCTATTTGATGAAGCAATCCCTGAAACTTTAAGTAATACATTAAAACAGGTAATAGAAGACAAATCAAACTTAGAGGATCGACTGCAATTACAGTTGCAACAAGCTGGGTCTATTAGTAAAGATGAGTTTATAAAATCATTGAATCATTAAATTAATTTATAAATACTCACACTTAAGGTATGATATTTATGACTAATAGTACATACATTCCAAAATCGGAAAGGGAAATTTATATGAAATCAATTTTACTTATAGGGCAGTCTAATATGGCCGGGCGTGGCTTTATCGATAGCGTGAAGCCAATCGTAGATGAGCGCATTCAAGTGTTGAAAAATGGTAGATGGCAAATGATGGACGAGCCGATACATAGTGATCGTTCTGTTGCAGGTATTGGCCCCGCAGCATCGTTTGCTAAATTGTGGTTAGATGATCATCCAGATGAAACAATTGGCTTAATCCCGTGTGCAGATGGTGGTACAACGATTGATGATTGGTCAGAGGATCAAGTGTTAACACGACATGCGATTTCTGAAGCTGAATTTGCGATGGAAAGCAGTGAACTTATCGGTATATTATGGCATCAAGGTGAAAGTGATAGTTTAGAGGGTAAGCATCTTGACTACGAAATTAAGTTAAATCAAGTTGTGGATCATTTTAGACAAGCGCTTAATGCACCTCAACTGCCATTCGTAATGGGCTTGCTAGGAGACTTCTTAGGCAAAGCAGCATTTGGTCAAAGTGCATCAGAATACACTCAAATTAATGAAGTGATTACAACTGTAGCAGAAGCAAAAGATAACTGTTTCTATGTAACGGCACAAGGTTTAACAGCCAATCCTGATGAGATTCATATCGATGCCCAGTCACAGCGCTTATTCGGTATGCGATATTATGCAGCATTTTCACAAGGTGACAACATTAAAGACCCGTTACCAGATGAAAAGAAAGCGGATCATTTATTATATAAAAAAGAATATACAAAGAATGAACAAATGTATATGTTAGTAGCACGATTATCTAAGAATGAGATAACTTACCAAACATTTACAGAAGAAATGGCAAAGATGTATTAAAGTGATTACCCAGGAAATTTTAAAGTTTACACAAAATCCCCCAACAATACGCACACTTTTTAGGTGATGCTATTGCTGGGGTATTTTTAATACGCTATTGTCAAAAATCTACTCAACACGACCGTTTGTAATCTGTGTTAATCCTTCATTTATAGTGAATATTTTGGCGTTGATTTCCGTAACTCCCATAGTGTTGAGTCGTTCGCTATGCATATTTAAGTAACTTTCAGCATGCGCTTTACTGTCGAAGGCGTAAATACCACCTGCTTCTTTTGCTGTTTCGTTCTCGGTCCAAATTTTCCATAAAAATCCTGGTTCATCATTAATCGATTTTGCTAAATCCTCGAATTGTCGTGCCATTTCATCTCCAAACGGACCATCTAAAGGAAAATCGACTTGTAAGATATGTACCATAAAAAATCATCCTTTCTAATTTCATAATCATATATTCACTATACATGTTTAATTCGTATACTGTTAAAATTTCTCCTGATTAAGTTAAAAAATCTAATTTAATTCTGATAATAATTTTAATATATAAAAGAGAAAATCCTTGCAATTAACATGATTTGGAGTATGATGAAGCTGAATAATTACACTTGCCAAAAGGGAAACTACAAAATAGGAGTGATTTATTATGAATAAAGTAGTAAAGTTACTATCTTCAACAGTCATAGTATCAACACTTGTCGTAGGTTCTTCCGCAGCGTATATAACGAGTAATAATCAAGAAGTAAAAGCGCAGACAGAGCAAGTACAGAAATGGGGACACGGTGAAGGTGGAGCTAGTGGTGCCAACACTGAAAGTAGTGCGAGCGGTGTAGAATTAAAAGCTGAAACACCATGGTATAACTACGAAGGTTATACAACATATGATGCTTCATTTACACAAGATTACAACTTTGTAAGAGCGTTAAAATATGATAATGTCTCAATCGATGGCTATAAAGTAGATCCAAAAGCAGACTCTAAAGTTGAATATAACGAAACAATTTATGATACAACAGCATCATTTAATAAAGATGATGAAGTTGTTCAAACAACTTTCTTCACTAAACCAGATTCAGTTTCAAAGGATACGTTTAAAGATGCACACAGTTCTAATGAAATAACTGAAGAAGGAAAACTTGGTAACGAGGATGGCACGTTTGTAAAATATAAAACAAATGAAGGTAGCTACACAGCGTTCTTTGATACAAAAGATAATTTAATGGAAATGACTATAAGCCAATAGCCATACAGAATAATGAGTTACAGTTATTATAAAGTATGACTCGTTCACTCCTCATTGTTAGTGATTATGACAATGAGGGGTTTTTATTGTAGAAGCAAAAATTTAGGATTTATAAATAATTGTATTTTTGTAATATAATAATTATAGTTAGCTTAAGTATAAGGTTATATTTAAATTAAGGGGAGATGGATATTTATGAAAAAAGTTTTTTGGGGTTTAGTGTTTAGTGCATTATTTTTCATGATGAGCAATGGTACGGTATCAGCGAATGAATTTGATAAAATAGAAAAAGATAATAATACAACAGTTGGAGTATATGGCATTAATACTGAGAATGGTAAAAAAGTTCAACATAATGCGAATGAACGTTTTGCATTTGCTTCTACTTTTAAAGCTATCGCGAGCGGTGTGTTATTAAATAATCATTCAGAAAAAGATTTAAATAAAAAAATAACAATTAATGAAGCAGATATTGTAGAATATTCACCTGTAACTGAAAATTACATAGGCAAACAGATGACACTTAAAGATTTAATTAAAGCATCTATGTTACAAAGTGATAATACGGCTAATAATAAAATAATGGAAGAACTTGGTGGCGTTAAAGCCTTTAAACATGAGTTGAAGCAATTGGGTGACAATATTTCTAATCCAAAACGCTTAGAACCGGAGTTAAATCTCTATGATCCAAATAGTACAGCCGATACTACAACACCTAGAGCTGCAGCACAGACATTAAATACAATTTTAACAAGTGACCAAATAAGTGACGGAAATTTAGATTTACTGAAACAAGTTATGATTGAAAATGAAACAGGCGATAGTTTAATTAAAGCAGGTGTATCAGACAACTATATCGTCGGAGATAAAAGTGGTCAGGGCTTAACATATGCTACGCGTAATGATTTGGCATTTATCTATCCAGATAAACATAAAAACCCAATCATTCTTGCAATTTACACAAAACAAGATGATAAAGATGGTCAGCCAGATGATAAAGTGATCGCAGATGCTGCTGAAGAAGCAATTGCACAATTACGCTAAGGTAATAAAATGATAGGGCTATTCAGAGGAGCAGAATATGGAAATAAAACAAATGAAATATTTTGTAGAAGTTGTGAGAAATGGTGGAATGACACAAGCTTCAGAACATTTATATATCGCACAGTCTACAATTAGTAAAAATATTAAAAGCATTGAAAACGAATTTGACATTACTTTGTTTGATAGAAGAAAAAAACATATTATTCTAACGGATATAGGACAGATTTTTTATGATAAGTGTGTGGAAGCATTAGCAGTCTTAGATGATTTATCATTAGAAATGGGCGACGTCACGAATTTAGAAAGAGGTCATATCCGCATCGGCATATCGGCAATTATGAATGTCAGGTTGTTTACGGAAAGTTTAAACCAGTTTCATTCCCGATATCCTAATGTGACATATGAAGTCATTGAAGGCGGCGGGAAAGCAGTCGAATTTTATTTGAACAACGATGAAATTGACGTCGGTATTACAACTTTACCAGTGGATGAGGATATCTATTATGCGGTACCTCTATATAAGGAGAAGTTATTACTTATCGTTGATAAAAATTCTGAGTTAGCCCAACAATCATCTATCTATTTAGGTGATTTGAAAGATGAGAGCTTTATTATGTTTCATGATGACTATTACCTGAAAGATCAAATTATAGAAAGCTGTAGAAAAGTAGGATTTCATCCTAAAACAGTAGCTAAAATGTCTCAAATTACTTTTATAGAAAATATGATTCGTGATGGTATTGGCGTGAGTATATTACCTGAAAGTATCGTCAATATCTTAAATGATGGTGTTGTCGGCATTGAAATAAGTGGTGCTGATGTAGCGTGGAATTTAGGTGTTATATGGAAGAAAGAAAGTTATATGAATCACGTTACGCATGAATGGATTAATTTTTTAAAGGATTTGAAATAAAAAAGTGTCATTAAAGTTAAAGTATTCCACTAAGGAATGTCAAATATTCCAACTATGTATTTTAATCATAGATAAAGGCGTAATATAATAGAAGTTGTAGAGGGTTATGAGTACTGATTAACTGATCATTGCAAAATGATTATAAGTTGAGTTTTCAATATGTATGAATATCCACGTACAATCAATATATGATAGCTTTTATAATAAATGATAATTCAACTCAGGACTCATAACGGCAGAAGATAACTAAGGGAGTCCTCAAATTTTATAAAGATGGTAATCATAACGTACTAATCAGAGATGAAAGTAGGATTAGATACGTGATGCATTTGTAATATAGATACAAATGTATCGTATGTTAACCAATGCTTGCACAGTCGCGTGTTTTAGAAATTATAGTTAAAACCAATAAAATTCATCAGTTCTCCCATTAAAAAACTGAAAACAACCCCTATCTCTCTAAATATTGGTTAACTTTTTTCTGTACAAACAAGATGTGTTGTAACACGTGACTTGCAAGCAATATATAAAGCGCGCGTTATATTAACGGTA
Source organism: Staphylococcus parequorum (assembly GCF_039237145.1). NCBI lineage: Bacteria > Bacillati > Bacillota > Bacilli > Caryophanales > Staphylococcaceae > Staphylococcus > Staphylococcus parequorum. The sequence continues at coordinate 2,752,159 of NZ_CP150682.1, read as the reverse complement.
TTTTAGCAAGTAGCATGTCATTGCATTATAAAGTGATAGGTGTACGCGATGTTGTATAACAGACAACAAGACAGGCACCATGCAATTTGGTAATGGCATTTCTAGATTATAAAAATCACTTGTTAGATGCCTTCATATATTTAAGAAAGCTTATGCTTCAGTTGAAGTAATATTAAAAAGTAATAACCCTCTAGATAAATATCTCTCAAACAAGAGCGACCCTAACTACACTGTCCAATGTAGCTAGGGTCGCTTTGTTAATTTAATGAAATTTGCATGTATTAAATATTATTCTGTAATGATGGATGTAAATGATATGCTGCATGGGTTGGTTCATTTTTAATAACTTTATCTAACGTAGTCACGATTTGTTGAGCGATTTCAGATGTAGGAACACCGATAGCATTGACAGGATAATCTAATTTTTTAATTTGTGGAATATTATCGTAAGAGTAAATCATTGGTTGATTCTCAGGTCCAATGGCATTAATCGTCCCTACAGTAATATCGTAACTTCCGCAAATCACGCCAGGAGAAAGCGTGTCGGTTTTTAAATGTTGCTTCACGGATGCTTCTGCTTCTATCGCGTTCAATCCATTAGAATCGATAATACGATAGGTAATGTTTTGTGCATTGCAGTAATCAGTAATCGCATCTTTTTTAGCGATTTGACGGGCGTCATTTGTATTAATATCGCCTATGTAATCAATCGTTTGAATACCTTGTTCTAATAAGGCATTAATGGCCATAATCATCGCTTCTGCATGATTGACATTGATAATCGGGTAGGGAATATCTCTATCTACACCATATGCGACTACCGGTACGTTATTATAAATTTCAGGCGGTAAGTTTGAATTGTCACCTTCATCAAAGATAACGATACCATCACAGCCAAATTCAACAAATTTCTTTGAAGCGGCCGCAACGTCATCGATTGAAACAAACATGACATAACCGAGTGATTTAATGGCTCTATTAATTTCTGAAATGAGATGGGTCACGGCAACACGATCTACGGAAGGCCAGATTAATCCAATCGTGCCACTTCTTTTAGAAACGAGTGCTCGAGCCGAATGATTAGGTATGTAATTCATTTCAAGCGCTTTTTGTTGAATCATTTGTTTTGTTTTTGGTTTAACGAGTTGGGAATTTTTTAATGCTTTACTGACCGTGGAATAACTGACACCACAGGCTTCGGCAACGTCTTTTAAAGTAACAGCCATAAAAGTTCTCCTTGAAATAGATTGATTTAAGTTAGAATTAATTATACCATAGAGATAAGCGTTAGAATATTTTTTTGAATCTTAATAACAACGTTGTTATTTTCAGAGGTCAAACACAAAAGATGAAATTTATAAGGAGATGTAAAGATGAATTCAAGAGATACGATGAAGTATATTCAAGAAGGTCAACACATTGCAGTAATGCGTACAGACAACCCAGAGACGTTTTTAGATATTTCGAATCTAATTATAGAACAAGGGCTTAATATTATCGAAGTAACGTTAACGACACCAAATGCGATAGAAATTATTGCTGAATTATCTAAGAGAGAAGATGCGCTCATTGGTGCAGGTACTGTACTTGATAGTGTATCGGCACGTACAGCGATTTTAAACGGTGCTAAATTTATTGTAAGTCCATCTTTTGATAAGGAAACAGCTAAAATCGCTAACTTGTATGACGTTCCTTATATTCCAGGATGCATGACGGTTAAAGAAATGGTTGAATCGTTACGCTATGGTTGTAAAGTATTGAAACTATTCCCAGCAACACAATTTTCACCTAAATCTATCAAAGATTTCAAAGGTCCATTACCACAAATTGAGATTGTTCCAACTGGTGGCGTGGGTAAAGATAATCAAAAAGAATGGTTAGACGCAGGTAGTTTTGCAGTAGGCATTGGCAGTGAAATTACAAAAATTTATCAACAACAAGGACAAGAAGCTTTAGTGCAATATATTTCTGAATTAAAAAGAGAGGTATAACTATGACGGTATTTGGATTTGGAGAAGTATTACTACGCTATACTCCACCTGATTACAAACAACTGAAAGATGCCAATACCTTTGGTGTTAATGTTGGAGGTGCAGAATTAAATGCGCTCGTGACCTTATCTCAATTTGGGCACGCTACTGAAATGTTAACGGTATTACCACAACATGCATTAGGCAATTTAGCTATGAAAAAGCTGTATCAGACACAAGTAGGTACAACATTTTTGAAACAGCAAGACGGTAGAATAGGCACATATTATATGGAAGAGAGCTTTGACTTTCGAAGTGGTAAAGTTATCTATGATCGCGAACATTCAACTTTCGCAGAATATGGGTCAAGCATCATCGATGACTTACCAATACAAAGTGGTGATTACTTTGTATTGACTGGTATTACATTGGCAGTTAATACAACAGTACGACAACATATCGTTGATGCACTAACTAAATTAAAGCAACAAGGCGTTAAAATCATATTTGATATTAATTTCAGAAGTAACTTGTGGTCTAAAGAAGAAGCCGTACCAGTAATCAAGTCGATACTGCCACTTGTTGACGTACTCTTCTTTGGTAAAAAGGATGCGACACATTTACTTGAGACAAATTCTGAAGAAGATGATATGAAGACATGTGCTGAAACGATTCAATCACAATATGAGATGCCATTAATGGCTTCCAGTAATAGAGATATTGAGCAAAGTACATTACAAGGTATTATGTTATCGAAACAAAGCTATATTGAAGGCCAAGCTTATCAATATACGGTATTGAATCGCATTGGAGCCGGTGATGCATTTATGGCTGGTGTCTTACATGGACTGATTCGTAATTGGCAATTAGACGAGACTATAGATTTTGCGACGAAATGTTCAGTCTTACAACATACGACAAACGAGGATGCATTAAGTGTAGAAGAAAGCGATGTGCATAATTTATCCTCTCATTTCGGTGGGCTTAGTCGATAGAACCTTAAACAAAGGGGCATAAGAGATATATGGAAAAATTTTTAACACTATTTGTAAGCGCATTCTTTATAGCGGGAATGTTAGCTTTATCACTTCCTCATAGTTATGTTAATGCGGAAGAGAAGCAAAAAGAAATTATGTTAGCGCATAATCAACCGACGAGCCATCCGGTTCATAAATCACTTGAGATTTTTAAAGAAAGATTAGAAGAAACATCTCATGGTCAACTTAAAGTTAATATTTATCCGAATGGTCAATTAGGTAGTGAACGTGAAGCAATTGAAATGACGCAGACCAATGCAATACAAATGACTAAAGTGTCATCGGCTGCATTGGAAAGCTTTTCTCCAACATATTCATTGTTTAACATGCCTTATCTATTTGAATCAGAAGAGAATTATCGTCATGTTATGAAAAAACAAGAAGTACAAGATGCGTTTTTCAAATCCACTGGAGATAAGGGGTTTCTAGGGATCACATACTATGACGCTGGCGTGCGTAATATATACACGAAAGATAAAAAAATTGAAGATAATAGTGATTTAGAAGGTATGAAAATAAGAGTTCAACCAAGCAAAACGAGTGTTGATTTAATTAAGTCATTAGGTGGCACACCGACACCAATGGATTACGGTGAAGTATATACAGCGATACAATCGGGTGTGATTGATGCAGCTGAGAATAATGAAACTTCACTCACAACAAACAACCACGGTGAAGTTGCTAAAAATTATCATTATACGGAACACGCAATTGTTCCAGATATCTTGATTATGAACAAAGATACGTATGATGACTTAACGAAACAACAGCAGAAATGGTTGAAAGATGCAGCAGCTTATTCTACTGAAAAACATGAAGTAATTTGGGATAAAGAAGTGAAAGAGGCTAAAAAGAAAGCCAAAGAAGACATGGGTGTGAAATTCCATAACGTAGATAAATCTTCTTTCAAAAAAGCTTCTCAGCCTCTACAAGATGAATTTAAAGAGAACCCAGATACAAAAGATGATTATAAACTAATCGAGAAGGAGGAGCAGCTTTATGAAGAAAGCAAAAAAGATCATTGATAAACTCCTCCTCACGTTAGCCGGTATTGCACTTTTTGTAATGGTTATATTATCCGTTTATCAAGTTGCTACACGCTTTATCTTGAATAGTCCAAGTACAATGAGTGAAGAAATCGTTAGATTCTTATTGATTTGGTTTGGTTTGCTCAGTGCCAGTTATGTATTTGGTGTAAAACAACATATAGCCATTTTATTTATTCGAGAAAGATTTCCTGAAAAAATACAACTTATTATAGAAAAAGCTTCAGACATCATAATCATTATCGTAGCACTCGTACTCATGATTTGGGGTGGCTATGAAGTTGTGAATTTAACATGGTCACAAATTGCACCATCTACTGGCTTATCTATGGCAGCGATGTACGGCGCATTACCTGTTTCGGGCGTCTTTATCATTTTCTACGCAATATATAACTTGTTAGATAAAGGAGAACTTGAAGCAGTTAAAGAAGCCAATCAAGAAGACGGGGGTGAGCGTGTATGACACTTGCAGCAGGTTTAGTATTGTTCATCACATTCTTCGCTTTCTTGATATTCGGCTTGCCTATCGCATTGGCTATTATTTTGAGTTCTATCATAACGTTATTAATGATATTACCATTCGATGTAACGATTATAACGGCAGCACAGCGTATGGTTACGGGCATTGATGATTTTACAATGCTTGCCATTCCGTTATTCGTCTTGGCAGGTATTATTATGAATAACGGTGGTATCGCCTTTAGATTAGTGAACTTTGCCAAAGTGTTAGTAGGTAGATTACCTGGCTCACTGGCACATACGAATATTGTAGGTAATATGCTATTTGGTTCTATTTCTGGTTCTAGTGTCGCTGCGGCGGCCGCAATGGGACGCATCATGGGACCAATGGAAGAAAAACAAGGCTATAAAAAAGAATACTCTGCAGCGGCAAATATAGCATCTGCGCCATCTGGTTTATTGATTCCACCAAGTTCACTATTGATTGTGTATTCACTTGTGAGTGGTGGCACCTCAATAGCAGCACTATTTATCGCAGGCTATATACCAGGTATCTTATGGGGCGTTGCTTGTATGATCGTGGCTTATGTTATGGCGAAGAAACAAGGTTACAGAGTATCTGAACGCATTAGTTGGAAAGATAAATTATTTTTAACATTAGATGCTTTGCCAAGTCTATTTTTAATTATCGTAGTCATTGGCGGGATTGTGTCAGGTATATTCACAGCAACAGAAGGTGCAGCAGTAGCAGTGTTATACGCTACAGTGTTATCACTAATATATAAAAGTCTGACACTCAAACAAATACCTAACGTCATCAAAGAAACGGCAGAAATTAGTGGTATGATTCTGTTCTTGATTACAGCTTCTGCACTATTTTCACTCGTAATGAGTTATACAGGACTACCTGAAGCCATTTCAAATGGCATTCTATCAATGACAGATAATCCAATCATTTTACTACTGATGATGAACGTAATTTTATTAGTCATCGGAACATTTATGGATATAACACCAGCAGTATTGATTTTCACACCGATCTTCTTACCTATTTCAGAAGTTTTAGGTTTAGATCCAATTCACTTTGGTATCTTAATTGCATTTAATTTATGTATTGGTAATATCACGCCACCAGTTGGTAGTGCATTATTTGTTGGTGCGAGTGTCGGCGGTGTTCGTGTGGAATCAGTATTCAAATATTTAGTGCCTTACTTTATCGCACTCATTATTTTATTGTTAATCGTAACGTTCATTCCGCAAATTTCATTATTCCTTCCTAAATTATTAGGATTATAGAAAAGGGGCAATAACATGGCATTAATTAATGACAATTTTTTATTAAATAATAAAACAGCAGTAAAGTTATATCAAAAGGTTAAAGATCTACCAATTTATGATTTTCACTGTCACTTAGACCCAAAAGAAATTTATGAAAATAAAAACTATGAAAACATTACGCAATTGTGGTTAGCCGGAGATCATTACAAATGGCGCTTAATGAGAGCATACGGTATAGAAGAAGAATTAATTACTGGTGATGCAGATGATTTCGATAAATTTGAAGCATTTATGAACATGTTGCCTTATTCAATCGTTAACCCAATGTATCACTGGTGTTCACTTGAATTAAAACGCTATTTTAACGAAGAAGCTGATTTAGATAAAGTGAATGTTAAAAAGCTATATAAATCTTTAAATCGTAAATTAGCGAAATCATCACATACACCTCAAAACTTAATTAAACAAAGTAATGTCTCTGTAGTTTGTACAACGGATGACCCATGTGATGATTTGGAATATCACAAATTATTAAATCAAGATAAAAAAGTAACATTTAAAGTGATTCCTACGTTCAGACCAGATAGTTACGTATTCTTAAGTGAAACAACAGTTAAAGACAAGATTAAGCAGCTTGATCAAACGATTGACGGTGAAATTAAAGATTTAAACAGTTATATCGAAGCACTTAAAACACGCGTTCATTATTTTAATAGACAAGGTGCAAGAAGTTCTGACCAAAGTTTTGAAAAAGCACCATTAATGTATGCGACAACAGAAGAAGCTACGGCAATCTATGAGTCCATGATGAAGGGTGAAGCAGTTTCCGAAACGCAACAATACGAATTAGCGGGTTACATTCTAACTGAAATTAGTAAAGTATATAACGAATTAAATTGGGTCGTACAATTCCATTTAGGACCAACTAGAAATAATAATTCGAAAATGTTAGAAGTCGCAGGTACTGACAGTGGGTTCGATAGTGTAGGTGAACAACTAAGCGCTAAAACATTGAACGCGATGCTAGATCACCTTGAACAACACAATGCCCTATCAGATACGATTATTTATCCTAATAATGGTAATGATCATCTTATGGTTCAAGCTACTGCAGGTAACTTTACTAACAGCGAGCATAAAGTGCAATTAGGTGCTGCATGGTGGTTTAATGACACGAAAGAAGGCATGGAACAGCACTTAGTAGATTATGCGAACGTCGGCTTATTAGCTAAATTTGTAGGTATGCTGACAGATTCACGTAGCATGATTTCTTATACACGCCATGAGTATTTCAGAAGAATTTTATGTAATTTCTTAGGAGACAAGATTGAAAAAGGTGAGATTGCCTTATCAGATGCAACAATTGAACAAATGTTAAAAGATATTTGCTATAACAATGCAGTGAATTTATTCAAAATAGAAGGCGTTAAGGAGGTATAACGATGGAATTATCATTTCGTTGGTACGGTGAAGATGATCCAGTTACATTAGAGAACATTAAACAAATTCCGGACATGAAGCATATCGTTTCTGCAATTTATGATGTACCTGTAGGTGAGGTTTGGACAACAGAAAGAATCGCAAAATTAAAACAAACAATCGAAGCGGCAGGATTGAAATTTGAAGTTGTTGAAAGTTTACCTGTAAGTGAAGAAATTAAATTAAGTACAGATAAACGTGATGAACTGATTGAAAATTATAAGACATCATTAGTGAATTTAGCTGAAAATGGTGTTAAGACAGTGACATATAACTTTATGCCTGTCTTTGATTGGACACGTTCACAATTAGACTATGAATTATCTGATGGTTCTAATACGTTGATTTATAAACATGATCAGTTAAAAGATATTGATCCATTAACAACCGATTTAAACTTACCAGGTTGGGACGAAAGTTATTCGAGAGAAGAAATGAATCATTTAATTACATCTTATCGTGAAATATCAGATGAGCAATTGTGGGAGAACTTGAAGTACTTCTTAGATGGTGTATTACCAACTGCAATCGAACATGACATTGATCTGGCGATACATCCGGATGATCCACCATGGCCTATATTTGGTATTCCACGTATCATTAAAAATAAAGATAGCTATGAACGTTTACTTTCTATAAATGATAGTAAAAATAATGGTATTTGTTTCTGTACTGGATCTTTAGGTTCATTAGCAGAAAATGATTTACCAAGCATGATTAGAACGTTTGGCGCGCATATCCATTTCGTGCATATGCGTAACGTGAAACGACTAGATTCACATTCATTCTTGGAAACAGGTCATTTATCTAAAAACGGCTCAGTTGATATGAAAGCTGTGGTAGAAGCACTGCAAGATGTTAACTTTAAAGGCACAATCAGACCAGATCATGGACGTATGATTTGGGGCGAAACAGGTAAAGCAGGTTACGGATTGTTCGACAGAGCATTAGGCGCAACTTATATTAACGGTTTAATTGAAGGAGTGAGCAAATGATGACAAGACAATTTGAAGGAGTCAATGTAGTAATCACTGGCGCAACAGGTGTGATTGGATCAACGTTCGTCAAAGGACTTGTAGAAAAAGGTGCCAACGTAGGTATTTTAGGACGTTCTGAAGATAAAATTGTTGAATTACAAGATGAAATTGATAAAGAAAGAAAACAAACAGTAGCACTAGTGGCGAACGTGTTAGATAAAGATGCTTTAACGCAAGCGAAACTAAGATTTAACGATACATTTGGTGCAGTTACAATTCTGATTAATGGCGCAGGTGGAAATAACCCGAATGCCACAACAAATGATGAAATGTATGATGAAAATGGTGATAAAACGTTCTTTGATTTAACAGAAGATGGTATTGATAAAGTATTTAAATTAAATTACACAGGTACATTTTTACCATCCCAAGTATTTGGTAAAGATGTCGTCTCATCTGAGGCAGGTACAATTATTAATATTTCATCAATGAACGCATTTACACCACTGACTAAGATCCCAGCATACAGTGGCGCAAAAGCGTCTGTAAGTAACTTTACGCAATGGTTGAGCACTTACTTTGCCGGTCACATCCGAGTGAATGCAATTGCACCTGGATTCTTTGAAACAGCTCAAAATAAAGCTTTACTTAGAAATGAAGATGGTTCTTATTCAGAACGTGCTTCAAAAATTCTATCACAAACACCAATGAATCGTTTTGGTGTACCAGAAGATATTCTAGGCACGCTTTATTGGTTGATGGATAAAGAATTAAGTGGCTTCGTTACAGGTATCGTTGTTCCTGTAGATGGCGGCTTCTCATCTTACTCAGGCGTATAAAAAAGCTATAAATTTTAAAATAAACTCCTTAAATCAATTCTGATTAAGGAGTTTATTTTTGTTGTTCTATAAGATGAAGATAAAAGAGAAGAAATAAAAAATATTTGAGTATTATAAATTTATTTTTACAAATGTCACAATTATGAGTTGAATGACATTGATAATCTATATCAATTAATCCATAATATAAAGCATATGTAAAGAATAATTAAAATATTGAATTATAGAATAGGTGGGGTGTTGTGAAAGCATTTTTTAGCTATTACAAACCATATAAAGGTTTGTTTTTCTTAGATTTTGGTTCGGCAATTGTTGTAGGTTTGTTGGAATTAATTTTCCCACTTATTACAAGTATATATATTGATCGTTTGTTACCTTCAAATCAGTGGAATCTCATAGTGATTTTTGGAATTGCTTTGTTATTTGTCTTTGGAATTGTAGCGGTACTTAAATTTATCGTCACATATTGGGGACATAAGTTAGGTACGAATATAGAGCGTGATATGCGTAATGATTTATATAGTCATATTCAGAAATTGAATTTTAAGTATTTTGATAACCAAAAATCAGGAAAACTTATTGGTCGACTGACGAATGATTTGATGGATATTGGTGAGGCCGCACATCATGGCCCAGAAGATGTATTTTTATCTATCATGACCCTAATTGGTGCATTTGCCATCATGTTAACGATTGATGTGAAATTAGCACTCATTACATTTTGTGTGGTGCCTATTGTTTTTATCTTGGCTATATTTTTCAGCCAAAAAATGTCTCGTGCATTTAAGAATTTATTTACCAATGTGTCACGGTTTAATGAATTAATCGCAGATAATGTGGGTGGCATAAGACTTGTACAGGCTTTTACTAATGAAAATCATGAGCAAACGAAATTTAGAAATATAAACGATAATTTTAGAGCTACAAAATTAAAAGCATATAATTATATGTCTTGGAATATTACAATTAGTCATATTGCCCAAAATCTGACATTAATTATTGTGTTAGTAGTCGGAAGTTATTTTGTGTTGCATGGTGATTTATCTTATGGTGGTATCGTTGCATTTATCATGATTACGAATGTACTCTTTAAACCATTACAACAAATTAATATGATTATAGAGCTATTTCCTAAAGCGATTGCAGGATTTAAAAACTTTAGCGAAATATTAAGCATTAATCCAGAAATACAGGATACACCAGATGCGGTTGAAATGCCGAGTGATCCTAAGACGATTCAATATAAAGATGTAACATTTGGATATGGCGAAACACCGATTCTTAAAAAACTGAATCTAGATATTCAGCATGGTGAGAAGATTGCATTAGTTGGACCGAGTGGTAGTGGTAAAACGACAATCAGTTCTCTATTGCCAAGATTTTATGAAGTAGATGATGGTGATATCTTAATTAATGGCCAAAGCATCAAATCGATTCAGTTAGCCTCACTACGTGCAGAAATTGGTGTCGTACAGCAAGATGTATTCCTATTCTCTGGTACTTTAAGAGATAACATTGTATATGGTCATTTAGAAGCTGACGAAACTGCAATATGGGACGCAGTTAGAAATGCGCAATTAGAAACATTTATCAAAGACTTACCCTTTGGTTTAGATACACTCGTAGGTGAAAGAGGGACGAAATTATCTGGTGGACAGAAACAGCGTATTTCCATCGCTAGAATGTTTTTAAAAGACCCATCTATTATTATTTTAGATGAAGCTACAAGTGCGTTAGATATAGAAACAGAAAATAAAATTCAATTGGCATTTAAAAAACTGTCAGAAAATAGAACATCGCTCATTATTGCGCATCGTTTATCAACGATTAAAGACGTAGACCGTATTATCTTTATCAAAGATGGTGAAATCTTAGAAGAAGGTAGTCATGAAGTATTGATGCAACAAGATGGACATTATAAACAACTTTATTTATCTCAGTTTAATGAAGTTGAAACATTTTAAAATGTTTGAGCGTGATCATAATAGTGAGTATTAAAGGGGGCGGGAAGACGAAATCAAATTTTGATTTCTGTCCCGCTCCCTTGTATTTTTGTAGAATCTTAATTATGATTTAAGAAAGCGCTTTCTGTTGTATAGAAAGATCTGGAGGGTTAAAGTATGGCTTACAGTATAGGAATAGATTTTGGAACAGGTTCAGGTAGAGCCTTTCTTATAAATACTGAGAATGGTGAAATTGTAGAGCAATTTATTAAAACGTATTCGCACGGCACGATAGAAGGAGCACTTGGTGGTCAAAAACTACCTCAAAGTTACGCATTACAAAATGCGAATGATTATTGGGAAGTCATTGAAGAAGGCATCCCAGCTATTTTAGCGAAAGCACAAATTGCTGCAAATGACATTGTCGGAATCGGTATAGATTTCACATCGTCTACAGTGATTTTTGTGGATGAACATATGGAACCCATTCATAATAAGCAAGGGTTTAAAGATAATCCACACGCTTACGTCAAATTATGGAAGCATCATGGTGCGCAAGACGAGGCAGATGTATTATTTAAGACTGCGCTTGAAGAGAAAAATCGTTGGTTAGGCTACTATGGCTTTAATGTGAGTAGTGAGTGGATGATACCTAAGATTATGGAAGTAAACAATAAGGCACCTGAAGTGATAGCGGAGAGTGCGTATATCATGGAGGCGGGGGATTGGATTGTCAATCGACTCACTGATCAAAACGTCAAATCAAATTGTGGCTTAGGGTTTAAATCATTTTGGGAAGCGGACACAGGGTTCCATTATGATTTGTTTGATAAAGTAGATAATGATTTATCTAAAATTGTAAAAGAGAAAGTGGAAGCACCAGTCGTTAATATTGGTGAAACTGTAGGTAAAGTTAGCCAGACAATGGCAGAAAAACTAGGACTTTCACCAGAAACACAAGTCAGTCCGTTTATCATTGATGCGCATGCAAGTTTATTAGGGATAGGTTCAGAAAGAGATAAAGAGATGACTATGGTTATGGGTACAAGTACATGTCATTTAATGCTTAATAAAGAACAACATAAGGTGCCTGGTATTTCTGGTTCAGTTAAAGGTGCTATTATTCCAGATCTTTATGCATACGAGGCAGGCCAAACTGCTGTAGGAGACTTATTTGAGTACGTGGCGAAACAGTCGCCATATGATGATGTCAAAGAAGCGAAGATACGCGACATTTCAATCTTTGAATTATTAAATGAAAAAGCAGGCAAGCTATATCCCGGTGAAAGTGGGCTTATTGCACTAGATTGGCACAACGGCAATAGAAGTGTACTCAGTGATAGTAATTTGAAAGGTTGCTTATTTGGCATGGGATTACATACGAAACATGAAGAAATTTATCGTGCATACATGGAGGCCACTGCATTTGGTACTAAAATGATTATGCAACAGTATGAAGGATGGCATATGGAAGTAGATCATGTATTTGCTTGTGGTGGCATACCTAAAAAGAATACATTACTCATGGATATCTATGCGAATGTACTGAACAAACGTGTGACGGTCATTGATAGTGAATATGCACCAGCAATTGGCGCGGCTATTTTAGGTGCAATATGTGGCGGAGCGCATACGGACTTTAGTGAGGCGGTCAAAGCAATGAAAGAACCCGTATTATACACTGTTGAACCTCAAGCAGATAAAGTGGAAATCTATAAAAAGTTATTTAACGCATATCAATCATTGCATGACCTACATGGCTATAAAAAAGCGAGCATTATGCGTGATGTTGCACAATTGATGTAAGAAGATTAAATGTTTAATTAAAATAACCCAGAAACAATATATCAGTGATGATACGTTGCTTCTGGGTTATTGTTATAAAGTTAGCCTGAAATGAAACTTGTTATGGCATCGATTAAACTGTAGATGCCTAAGAAGGAAACAGTTAAGACAACGAGTCCTCCGATAATATTGAGCCAAAGTGTATTTGTAAAGCGGCCCATTAAATTTTTCTTATTAATAATAATAAAGATAAGGATTGCAACAAGAGGTAAAATCATACCATTTAATGCTTGCGCAATAAGTAAGACTTGAAGCGGTTCAAAGCCAAGTGCTGAAGTGATAATTCCAATAATGATAATCACAACAAAGACAAGTTTATACTTCTTGCTTTGCATGCCGCCTTTCCAACCGAGTAGACTACTAATTGTTGCAGCAGCGCCCGTTGGAGAAGCAATGGCTGATGACAGACCTGCAGCGAATAAACCAATACTAATTGCTATAGGTGCAGCATCACCAAGTACAGGTTCTAATGGTCCTGCGAGTTGTATGACACTTGTAACTTCTTCACCTTTAATTAAAGTGGCAGCTGAAATTAAGATTGCAGCTGAAATCACACCGCCGACAGTAATAGAAATAATTGTATCCCAACGTGCAAATTTCAATTCCTTAACACCATTAAAACGTTCGTGCACGGCTGTTGAGTGAATGAAAAAGTTATATGGCACAACGGTTGTACCGATTAGAGCAATAACAGTAAGAATAGATCCATCTGGTATCGTTGGAATGAAAGCACCTTTTAAAATACCCATAACATCTGGTTTGATAGCAATCATGGTAGTGATAAATATTGCGCCCATGATAACCATAAGTACAAGCATAACTTTTTCTAAAAATTTATAGTTACCAAATAATCCAATGAGTAATATAATAACGCCGATAACTGGAGCAACCCAATTTTCAGGTAAATTAAGTAAGTAAGATGCACCAAGTGAGGTTCCAATCAAGTCACCACTAATATAGGCAGCACACCCAATGGTTACAGCAATGAGTGTGAACCACACGATGATCAGCTTACCGATTTTATTAGAGAATAAATCTTGAATTGCTTCTCCTAACCCTTCACGTGTAACGAGAGACAAACGGATAATCATTTCTTGTAACACGATTGTGGCAATGATTGAAAAGGCAACAGCCCATAGTAAACTATAGCCGAATCCTGCGCCACCTTGAGTCATGGTTGTTACTGTACCAGGGCCAATAAATGAAGCAGTGATAATCATCCCTGGGCCAAGTGATCGTAAAATCTTACCCGCGTTTTTAAACATTTAACCACTCCTCAGATTATTTTAATTTATTTAAATAAGCGACGTGGCCAGCAAGTACATATAATACTGCTGTAGAAACGAAATGGGCAGAATTCTGATTGGCATCTTTCATAGGATAAACTTCTACATAATCCATACCACATAGGCCGAGCGCACCAAATTCGTGGATCATCGTTAATAATTCATAGGACGTTAAACCATTGCCATCAACAGGTCCGCCTGGATTATAAGCAAAATCTAAAACATCACTACATATTGTTAAATACACGACATCTACATCGGCACTTGCTTGAGCGTAAATGTCACGGGCAAACTGTTTTATATTATTTGATTCACGAATATCATTGATTGTTATCGTTACTGCACCAGCTTCTTCAGCGTAACGTCCTGTTGCAGGATGATTTCTTGGGCCGTGAATCCCTGTGTGAATAATACTTTCGTTACGTACACCCTCTGTTTCATAAAGTCTCATGAAAGGTGTATTACGGGCATAAGCTTCACCTTCATAATCTGGCATATTATCATAATGTGCATCTAAATGAATGATACCTACTTTTTTACCAGTTTCTGTTAATGATTTAAGAATAGGATAAGTGACACCGTGTTCGCCGCCAAAGCCAACTAAGAATTTTTCACTTTCCCAGAGTTTTTTAGTGAAATCTGTAATGTTGTCATAGCTTTCTTTATTGTCATGAGCGACAAATGGCACATCGCCGACATCTCCCATAGATAAGTGTTCACTAATATCAATGTGGTTTAATTCAGGTAGATATTGACTGTAACGTGCAGAGGACAGTCTAATTTGCTTTGGACCAAGTTCTACGCCTGTATAATCTCCCCAAGTGCTTTCGCCTTCAAAAGGTACCCCATATACAATTACATCTGTATCTAAAGTATTTGATTGATTTAAATTTTTACTATTTAAAAAACATGGTGTATTACCATAAATGTTATTTTTCATAATTTATATCCTCCCCTTTATTGTAAATAATTATATAGAGTATTTTTTTATTTTTCAAATAAATCAGAAAATTCACTGATTTAATAATTGAAAATATATATGAATGAGAGGATTATTTATAAATTTTTATTAGATTATGAAGTCGAAAGGGTGGATAAAAAGAGGGAGGAAGGATTTTTTGAAAGCTGTATAGATAAATATAATAATAAAAAAGCTACACCAATGAAGGTGTAGCTTTTGAAAAGACAATGTTTATCATATTGATATATTATGAAAATTTATGCCCAGCCACGGAAACGTGTAGCTTCAGCTGTACGTTTGATACCTACAACATAGGCAGCTAAACGCATATCCAATTTTCTACTTTCGGCTAAATCATAGATTTTATTGAATGCTTCTACCATTTTTTCACGGAGAAGACTGTTTATTTCTTCTTCAGACCAATAATAACCTTGATTATTTTGTACCCACTCGAAGTAAGAAACAGTTACACCACCAGCACTCGCAAGTACATCAGGTATAAGTAAGACACCGCGTTCTGTTAATATACGTGTCGCTTCTTTTGTCGTAGGACCGTTCGCTGCTTCTGCAACGATACTGGCTTTAATGTTGTGTGCGTTGTCTTCAGTAATTTGATTTGATAATGCAGCTGGAATAAGAATATCACAGTCGACTTCAAATAATGCTTTATTTGGGATAACGTCCTCAAATAAGTGCGTAACACGGCCATGTTTTTCTTTAAGCTCTACAAGCTCGTCGACATCTAAACCATTTGGATCGTGTAAAGCACCATAACTTTCAGAAATAGCTACAATTTTTGCACCCATATCATGTAGAATTTTGGCAATGAAACTACCCGCATTACCAAAACCTTGAATCGCAACACGAGATCCCTTGATATCAATGTTTCTACGTTTTGTCGCTTCTTCAATAGTAATCACAGCACCAAGCGCAGTGGCACGATTACGACCTTCTGAACCACCTAAAGAGAGTGGCTTACCAGTGATGAATGCAAAAGCGTTAGAGCGATTGATTTTACTATACTCATCCATCATCCAAGACATGATTTGTGGATTTGTATAAACATCTGGTGCTGGGATATCACTCGCAGGACCTACGAATTGTGATATAGCTCTAACAAAACCACGAGATAGGCTTTCAAGCTCTTGATTACTCATTTGACGTGGGTCACAGATGACGCCGCCTTTACCGCCACCAAATGGTAAGTTCGTAATACCACATTTCATCGTCATCCACATTGCAAGTGCCTTAACTTCTTCTTTATTTACATCAGGATGGAAACGTACGCCACCTTTGGTAGGACCAACAGAATGATTATGTTGCGCACGGTAACCGGTAAAAGTTTTAACAGTGCCATCATCCATGCGGACGGGTATACGGACTTCCAGTATTCTTAAAGGTTCTTTGATTAAATCATACATGCCATCGTCAAAGCCTAATTTATGTAATGCTTCTTTTGTAATTTCTTGGGTAGATTTCACTAAGTCGTTATGTTCTGTCATTATATTTTCCCCTCTATCTATTACTTATAATATTTATACTTACTTATCTATAAATGTTATAGACTTTACGACTGAAAATCAATACTAGAGATTGAATTTTTACAAAAGTTTGAAAATTCAGTGAATAATTAGGTGAAATTCTTTTGAAAAACTAAAGAATAATTAAAGGCAATGTATGAAAGCACAGTGAATTGAGAAAAAATGCATTGACTAAATTTTCAGAAATTAATAGAATGAATAATTATATTTAAAATGAGTAGAACTTGAAGATAAGGAGAACATTAATGGAACAACCATCATTTAAACGTGCAATGAAACAACGTCATCTTATGTTACTTAGCTTTGGTGGTGTTATTGGAACAGGGTTATTTTTAAGTTCTGGATATACTTTGCAACAAGCAGGTCCATTTGGAACGGTACTATCTTATTTAATTGGTTCGATTTTAGTTTATCTCGTTATGTTATGTCTAGGTCAATTAGCAATTAAACATCCTGTTACAGGTGGATTTCATACATATGCAAGTCTTTACATTCATCCATCTGTTGGATATATCGTAGCATGGTTTTATTGGTTAACTTGGACCGTAGCATTAGGTTCTGAATTTACAGCAGTGGGTATTTTGATGCAGAAATGGATGCCTGAAACCCCGGTTTATATTTTTGCTACGATTGCAATTATATTAATTTTATTATTTAACATTATATCGACACGTTTTTATGCAGAAGTTGAATTTTATTTTTCTTTAGTGAAAGTTATTGCGATTATCGTATTTATTATTTTAGGTCTTTTGGTAATTATCGGATTTATTCACTACGATGGTTATGAAGGTTTAAACACAATTGCACATAGATATACAAATCCTACTTTTCCTAATGGTATTGGTTCTGTGTTTTTAACAATGCTAGCTGTGAATTATGCATTTAGTGGCACTGAATTAATCGGCATTGCTGCTGGTGAAACAGAGGATCCTGAAAAAGTAATACCAAAAGCGATTAGAGCAACGTTATGGCGTCTTATTATCTTTTTTATAGGTACAATGGTTATTATTTCTATTTTAATACCGAGCTATCAAGGGAAGTCATTAGAAAGTCCATTTGTTGTTATTTTTCAGAAAATGGGAATCCCTTATGCGGGCGACATTATGAATTTAGTGATTATAACAGCTTTGTTATCTGCAGCTAATTCAGGATTATATGCTGCGAGCAGAATGATTTGGAGTTTATCGAATGAAGGTGTATTTCCTAAATGGTTTGGAAAGCTAAATAAACATCATATGCCAGTGAATGCAACATTATTTAGCATGATTGGTGGCTTATTGGCTTTACTTTCTAGCGTGTATGTAGCAGATTCATTATATGTAATTCTAGTTTCAATTGCTGGTTTAGCAGTTGTTATCGTGTGGATGAGTATCTGTATTGCATATTTTAATGCTAAAAAAATTGACCAAAGCTTAAAAGTACATCAATCGATTCCAATTATTGGGTTTATATTATGCTTAGTTTCTTGTGTTGGAATGCTTTTTGATTCTAATCAAGCACCTGCACTTTATTTCGGGCTACCATTTGCAGCGATTGCGTTAATTTATTACTTTATTAAATTTAATAAGAAAAGAGGAGTATAGATGAGACTGTTAGAAAAAGTAAAAACACAATCTCCAATTGTCTTAGATGGCGGACTAGCAACTACATTAGAACAAGCTGGTTGTAATTTGAATTCTTCGTTATGGTCTAGTGAAGTACTTAGACATCAACCAACTAAAATAAAGCAAGCACATCAAGGTTTTACAAATGCGGGTGCCGACATTATTTTAACAAGTACATATCAAGCAAGTTACCAAACATTTAAAGATATAGGGATGCAGGATGAGGAAATTGATGGCCTTTTTACAGTAGCGGTAGAGCAAGTTATGGATGCAACAAATAATAATCAAGTGGTTGTAGGTAGTTTAGGTCCATATGGTGCATATTTAAGCGATGGCTCTGAATATACAGGGGATTATAAAATAAGCCAAGAAGCTTATTTTAAATTTCATGAACAACGTATAAACGCTTTGATTTCAAGAGGAATAAATGATTTTGTGTTTGAAACTGTTCCTAATTTTGAAGAGATTCAAGCAATTGTAGAAAATATTATACCGAGTTATACAGAGGAGCAAACATTTTGGCTCTCTGTAACTGTCGATGACACAGGAAATTTATCAGATGGAACAGATTTTGAGCAGCTGATTGATTATATAAAAGATAAGCAATCTATTATTCCTATTTTTGGTATTAATTGTTCTTCAGTTAAAGGAATCAATCGATCATTGGACAAAGGATTAGCTAGTTTGAGTCAGACAATTGCGCTATATCCTAATGGAGGTTCTCATTATAATGCGGATAGCAAAGAATGGGAAAATAATGCTAACAGTGATGAAATTATTGAACAAGTTCCGAAGTGGTTAGTGGAAGGTGTTCAAATTATAGGGGGCTGTTGTCAAACAACACCAGAGGACATTAAAAAGATTAAATATAGCATGAGTTAACCAAAAATAAAGTTTCAAAATAAGAAAAGGAGAAGTGCTTGGGTTAACAAGCATTTCTCCTTTATTGTTTATTTGAATATTAAATGTTTATGATGGTTGTTTATTTCTAAGTGAAAATTCTTTGAAAGTGATAAAGCGTTTATGACTTTTATCATATAATTTGAATTTTAACGATGTCAGACTTTCTCTAAGCGTAATAGATGTTGCATGATGCAGTGGTGTAACAGTTTCATGAGTTTCCTCTAAAGAGTAGTTTGGAATTCTAGGATTCAAATGATGTACATGATGATAACCTATGTTTCCTGTAACCCAATGTAGAACTTTTGGTAATTTATAGTATGAACTACCATCGATGGCTGCTTTTACATAGTCCCATTCAGAAGCTTCTTCGAAATAAGAATCTTCAAATGTATGTTGGATGTAAAACAACCAAATACCTAACATGCCAGCAATGAAGATCATTGGTGCAAATACTGCAAAGAAATGACCTACGCCTAATAGATAAATTAGACCACCGTATACGACTAATAATAAAATATTGTTCATCCAAGTGTTGATGCGTTCTTTCTTTTTAGCGTCTTTTGAATTAAATCGATTAGAAATAAATACTAAGAAAAACGGTCCTAATACAAACATGACAAGTGGATTACGATAAATTCTATACGTTAAACGTTGGAATTTAGATGCTTCTGTATATTCTTCTACCGTCATAACCCAGATATCACCGATACCACGTTTTTCTAGATTACCACTACCAGCATGGTGAATTAAATGTTCTCTACGCCATTTTCTATAAGGGAAGAGTGTAAGGAAACCAGTTACGTTTCCGAGTAAATCATTGTGCTTTTGTTTTTTTAAATATGATCCATGACAAGCATCGTGAAAAATGATGAAAGTTCTAATTAAAAATATTGATGCGAATATACTACTAATAATTGCTAATGACCAATGCACATTATATAAAAGTCCACTTACTACTAAAATTGCAATAAGGGGAAGTAATGTATTTATAATTTGTATTGTACTTTTCGTGTAGTTTGTTTTTGCGAAAGGTTTTACCATTTTGTTCAACATCTTTTTCTTATCTTTTTCCATATACACCTAACTTTCTTTTACTGAATAAGTTGAAAATAGAGTACATACTCTCACCAGTATTTCACTAAGTGTATATAAATAGAGAGCGATTTACAAACATTTATACAAAAAAATTGAAAAATTTAAAATAATGAGAAATTTGAAAACGCAAAAGATGCGTCTAATAAGGGATTGAAGAGAAAAACATAGGTAAATTAAATTTGCTGTTGCAGATAATTAAATGGTCATGGATAGCGCCATTTCAGTTTTTCTTACCCATATTAAATTTTGTTAAGACATATAATAAATATATGTAAATTAGTAATATTTTATAACGGAAAAGGGTAAAATGTATTAAATAAACATAGATAAATTATCATGGAAGATTACAAATTTCAGTTTTCTTAAATGGTTTTTAAATTGAGAGGGGAACTTTAAACATGGAAGCACAGTATTCAAAAGATGGACAAGGAGTTTATCAAACATTGAAAATAAATATAGATGCAGATAAGGAAGCAATATTTAATTATCTGAGTACTACTGAAGGCATACAGCAATGGTTTCCGCAACTGTCATTTGAAACACGTGAAGTGCATGGCAAAATGTATTTTCATTTAGAGGAAGAAGATGATTTAGAAATGACAATCACACATTTTGAAGAAAATAAGGTTGTTGGCTTTACATGGGACATTGGTACTGTGAAGTTTGAATTAAATAGAAAGAATCAGCAAACGGAACTTACATTTATTGAATATTTACCATTTGAATTTCCGCACATCATCTTAGATTTTGCAGGTTGGCAATTCCATATGGAAAGTATAAAAAGTATTGCAGAAACAGGAAAACCGCTAAATTCTCAAGATTATGATTTTGATAGTAAGAATGAAACTATTGAAGCGCAATTAAAGCTAGAAAATGAAAAGTAAAAAGAGCTATTTATTGCATACAAAAAAGACGATCTTATAAACAAAAGGTCGTCTTTTAAATATATTTGGATATTCAAATCATTTCAAGTTTAGATAAATGAACCTACATTGCTATTAGAATCCAAATAATACCTATTAAAACGAGAACACTGAAAACAAGTAACACGATGCCTAAGGTTAATACTTTATGTGACTGTTGTTTTACACCTATTCTTTCGTTTTCACTACGTTTCGCTTGTTTACTTTGGTCAATTTCAGCTTTACTTTCTTTGAAACAAAAATAACTTAAAACTAATGACATGATTAAAACAGCGAATAAAATAATGATTAAATAAGTCATTATGTCATCCCTCTCACTGCATATTTATTTGTTAATAATATCAGTTATTGTTCAAAATATACATTAAAGTACTTGTTATTGAAGTAAATTTTGTGAAGGTGTATAGGGACCGAGGCATCTATATTAACAAGATACTAAATACTATGTTTGCATAGCTAATGTACGGAACTCAATTATACAGTGCGTTCAATCTAATAATATAGTTTATAAGACGCTTTTATTTTCATTGCTAAAGTGATTAAAACGATATTGGCAAAAGTTTTGTACATTGATGCACTAACCCCCTCGCTATTAATGTTAGCAAGGGGGTTTTTACATTTGAAATAATTTAATTCTAAAGGGTATGCGCTTTTACGACCTTGAAATAAGCGCATTTTTAAATTTAACAAAATAAAATATATAAAAAGTGTACACTCAATGTATACAATGAAGCGCTTTTATTGTATAATTTAGTTGGAAATAAGGACTGTGTACGCACGAGGAAAACATTACAGTTTCTGTAATGCACAAGGGGAGATAGAAATATGAAAAAAATTATGATTACAGGTGCTTTAGGACAAATTGGAACTGAACTCGTAGTGAAATGTAGAATGTTATATGGAAATGATAATGTTTTAGCTACAGATATTAAACAACCAGAAACAGATTCAGCGATTGTAGATGGGCCGTTTGAAATATTAGATGTTACTGATAAAGCGCGTATGTTTGAGTTAGTGGAGACATTTAAGCCAGATACAATGATGCATATGGCAGCGTTATTGTCAGGCGTTGCTGAAAAGAATCCATTATTTGCTTGGGATTTAAATATGGGTGGTTTAATGAACGCTTTAGAAACAGCACGTGAATACAAATTACAATTCTTTACACCAAGTTCAATTGGCGCATTTGGACCTTCAACACCTAAAGTAAATACACCGCAAGTAACGATTCAACGACCAACATCTATGTATGGAGTGAATAAAGTCGCTGGCGAGTTATTATGTCAGTATTATTTCAACAAATTTGGTGTCGACACACGCAGTGTAAGATTCCCAGGTTTAGTTTCCCATATAAAAGAACCAGGTGGCGGTACGACAGACTATGCGGTAGATATTTATTTTAAAGCTGTGAGAGAAGGTCATTATACTAGCTTTATCGAAAAAAGCACATATATGGATATGATGTATATGGAAGATGCAATAGATGCCATCATTCAACTTATGGAAGCGGACGGCGTTAAATTAATTAATCGTAATGCATATAATTTAAGTGCAATGAGTATTGAACCAGAAATGGTAAAAGAAGCGATTCAAGAATTTTATCCAGAGTTCCAATTGGAATATGATGTGGATCCAGTACGACAGTCTATCGCTAATAGTTGGCCAAATAGTATAGATGTTAGCTGTGCACGCGCAGAATGGGGATTTAATCCGCAATATGATTTAACTAAAATGACTCAAACGATGTTAAAGGCTATCGAAGATAAAGAAACAGTAAGATAATCTAACCTAAAGCCCTCATTCATACAGTAGTGGGGCTCAGAGTGTCAACAAAGTCTCAGGCTTTGTTGACATTTTTTGTGCACGTTTTCCACGGCACAGCTTCATCCTGTAGTATTTGGCTCGTGTTTTATTAACGAGTTAGGGTTGGCTCAAATCTCTGCCTTTTTTAAAACCAAAAATAACAAACCATTTATCAATATGTGCATAGGTATTGTTGATATTCGGGTGTTTTATAGACAAGTTGAGATATTATTAATCACAAAATACTTTTAAAAATAAATCGTGTGCATTTTTAGTATATTTGAAATTATTTGAAAATTATTGAACAGTGCCCTGTGGATTGGTATAATTTAAAGTAATACTTTAGGAAATAGCATTAGGAGGAAAAAATCATGTCAGAAAAAATTGAATTTGTACAACGAGAAACACTTAAAGAAAAACCGGATCCAAGTGGTTTAGGTTTTGGAAAATACTTCACAGATTATATGTTAAGTTTCGACTACGATATTGATCAAGGATGGCATGATTTAAAGATTGTGCCTTATGGTCCAATTGAACTTTCTCCAGCAGCTCAAGCACTTCATTATGGGCAAGCTGTATTTGAAGGCTTAAAAGCATATAAACATGATGGCGATGTTGATTTATTCCGTCCGTCTGAGAACTTTAAACGTATTAATGACTCTTTATCACGTTTAGATATGCCGAAAGTTGATGAAGAAGTTGTTTTAGAAGGTCTAAAACAATTAGTAGATATCGAACGTGACTGGGTACCTGAGGGTGAAGGTCAATCACTTTACATACGCCCGTACGTTTTCGCGACTGAAGGCATATTAGGCGTACGTCCTTCATACTCTTATAAATTACTTATCATTTTATCACCATCAGGTTCTTATTATGGTGGCGAGTCATTAAGCCCAACTAAGATTTATGTAGAAGATGAATATGTACGTGCTGTTCGCGGTGGCGTAGGTCACGCTAAAGTTGCAGGTAACTATGCGGCAAGTTTATTAGCACAAACAAATGCTTCTGCACAAGGTTACGACCAAGTACTTTGGTTAGATGGTGTAGAGCAAAAATATGTAGAAGAAGTAGGTAGTATGAACATCTTCTTCGTAGAGAATGGCAAACTTGTAACGCCAGAATTAAATGGTAGTATTTTACCTGGTATCACACGTAAAACAGTCATTGAATTAGCTGGCAATTTAGGCTATGAAGTTGAAGAACGTCGTGTATCGATTGATGAATTGATTGAATCACATAATAAAGGTGAATTAACTGAAGTATTCGGTACAGGCACTGCAGCAGTTATTTCTCCAGTAGGCCAATTGAAATATGGCGAAACTGAAATTGTGATTAATAATAATGAAACTGGTAAAATCACGCAAGACTTATATAACAACTACACTGGTATCCAAAGCGGTAAACTTGAAGACCCACAAGGTTGGAGAGTCGTAGTACCAAGATATTAATAGCTAACCAAAAGGCGCTTCTTTTTTAAAAGAAGCGCCTTTTATGTTTTATATATCTAGTCATTCAAATTGTTTTGTCTGATTTTCAATATATGATGTTTGTGTCAGCCATACTTGGAAAGCTTATTTTTGTCTCCATTTAGATACGATAGAATATGATATTTCGCATTTTCCTAAACAAATTTTATTGTTAGACGTATGCTTAAAAAACGACTACACTGATTAAACTTATGTAGAGGAGTGTGCAAAATGGATATAAAGAATAATACAATACTTATCACTGGTGGTGCTTCTGGTATAGGACTTCAGTTCACTAAAAAGTTTTATGAAAATGATAATAAAATTATTATATGTGGACGTAATACTGAAAAATTAAAAAGTATTCAAGAACAATTTCCAGAAATAACAACGAAGAAATGTGATATATCTAGTGCTGAAGAACGTTTGGATTTATATCATTGGGTAATTCAAAATTATTCAGATATTAACGTACTCGTAAATAATGCTGGTATCCAAAACCGTTTTGATATTTTAAAAACCAATGCTACAACGAATTGGGAGAACTTAAATACAGAAATAAAATCCAATTTTGAAGCAACGGTTCAACTTTCAACATTATTTAGCCAATACTTTTCTGATAAAACAACAAATTCAAATATAATTAATGTTTCTTCGGGACTTGCTTTCTCACCTATGGCAATTGCGCCAATCTATTCAGCGACCAAAGCTGCAGTACATTCATTTACAGTTAGTTTAAGACATCAATTGTCGAACACAAATACAAGTGTTTATGAGGTTATTCCTCCTGCAGTAAATACTGATTTAGGCGGGGAGAATATTCATACTTCTGGTGCGGATCCTGTGGATTTTATTAATGAAATTTTTGATGGTTTAGTTCAAGGAAAGAATGAAATTGGATATGGCTCATCTAAAAAACGCCTTCAAATGTCAAAAGAAGCATTAGATGATTATACAGAAGAAATGTATCATACTTTGAAAAATACAATATAACTTTAATTTATATAAAGATATAAATTAACAGTAAATGTTTATTATTTTTGCGAATAAAGGGTAAAGAACATGTGTAAAACATAGAAGTATATAAAAATGTAATTAAGTATATAAATAGAAATGGTAAGCTATTTTTAATTTTAAGGGGAGGAAAATTTTATGAAATATCGCGAGTTAGGTAATACGGGCATGATGATCAGTGAAGTTAGTTTTGGTACATGGGCAATAGGTGGTGCCTGGGGTAAAACAAATGATGAAGATGCATTAAGTGCTTTAGAGTATGCAATTAATCAAGGCGTGAATTTCTTTGATACAGCTGATGTCTATGGAGACGGTCATAGTGAAGAATTATTAGCCAAGGCGACTGCAGGCAAAGAAGATGAAATTTATATTGCAACAAAATTCTGTCGACAAGGAGATATTGCTGACCCACAAAATTATAGTTATGAAACGGTAAAATCATACTGTGAAGACAGTCTGCGTCGATTAAACAGAAATACAATAGATTTGTTTCAAATCCATTGCCCTGCTACTGAAATTTTAAAAGAAGGCAGTGTGTTTAAAGTATTAGACCAATTAAAAGAAGAAGGTCTCATAAGACATTATGGGGTGAGTGTTGAGTCAGTTGAAGAAGGTTTAATATGTTTAGAATATCCTAATGTAGCAAGCTTGCAGGTTATTTTTAATATGTTCCGCCAAAAACCATTAGAGGAATTAATTCCTAAAGCTTACCAACAAGGTGTAGGTATCATTACGAGAGTGCCACTTGCAAGTGGATTGTTGACAGGAAAATTTACAGCGAAAACTCAATTTGCTGAAGATGATCATCGTAAATTCAATGAAAATGGGGAAGCTTTTAATGTAGGCGAAACATTTTCAGGACTAGGTTTTCAAAAAGGGGTAGAATTATCTGATCAACTAACATGGATTAAAGAAGGGCGACCTTCTATGGCAAGTGCAGCATTAAGATGGATTTTAGATGCTAAAGAAATATCTTGCATTAATCCAGGTTTTAGAAATGTGACACAAGTGAAACAAAATTTAGAGGCATTAGATACTAAATCTTTCACAGAGGACGAAAAGCTAAAAATTAAAAACTTTTACAAAGAAAAAGTCGAAGATTCTATCATGGGTACTTATTAATAAATTAAATTGGCAGTGGCTGACTGAATTGAAAATGCACTTATTCTAGTCATTCTTTCCGGGGTGGGACGACGAAATCTTATTAGAAAAATTAGATTTCTTTCCCCACTCCCTTTTTGTATTAAATGGCTTATGTAAAAATGTAATTACACTAATAGTTTATTGTAAAATCATTTTATTTCACAAATAAAAATAGTATTATGAATAATATAAAATATTATAATTAAATAAAAATTCAATGAAAGGATTTGTTTAGATGCGTTCACTTGCCAAAATAACTGCACAAGGTTCATATGTACCAGAAAAAGTCATGGATAATCAAGATTTTGAAAAAATTGTAGAGACTTCAGATGAATGGATACAACAAAGAACTGGTATTGTAGAAAGAAGAATTACAAATGAAGATGAGTATACAAGTGATATCAGCTATAAAGCAATTCTTGATCTACAAGAGAAATATCAAGTAGATTTAAAAGATGTAGATATGATTGTAAATGCAACATTAACACCAGATTATAAAACGCCAAGTGTCGCATCTTACGTGCAAGCTAAACTAGGTTTGAAAAATGCAGGTGCACTGGATATTAACGCTGCGTGTGCTGGATTTGCATATGGACTTAATATAGCGAATGGGCTCATTACTTCCGGACAAAATAAAAAAGTATTGGTTATTGGGTCAGAAACATTATCAAAAATTACTGACTACACAGATCGTAATACGTGTATATTATTTGGTGATGGGGCAGGCGCTTTTTTAGTAGAATATAGTGAAGACGACACTAGTTTTATAGCAAGTAGTGCTGGATCAGATGGTGATAAAGGACATAACTTATATTGCTCAGAATTGTCTGATGCAATGTTTGATGAGGATTTAGAAAATCCAGGTTATATTGTTCAAAATGGCCGTGGTGTTTATAAATGGGCAGTTGGTCATGTACCAAAAATTATTGATGAGACTCTAAATAAAGCAGATATCAATAAAGAAGATTTAGATTGGTTTGCCCCACATAGTGCTAACGCTAGAATGATAGAATCAATTTGTGATAAATCTGGTATAGAAAAAGAGAAAGCATTGATGAGCCTTAAATACTATGGCAATACGTCATCTGCTACGATTCCTCTATCTATAGACTTAGCAGTTAAAGAGAATAAATTGAAAAAAGGCGATTTAATTTTATTAGTTGGATTTGGTGGTGGCTTAGCTTACGCATCAACTTTAATCAGATGGACAATCTAGAAGCGCCTCTCAAAAAATTTTTAAATATAAAAAGAACATTATCGTCTTAGGAACACCAGATTAAAATAACAAGCTAGTTAAATTTTTATTTTTTACTTAAATAATTTTACAGTTGTATTATTAATTTTCAATAAACAAACTGCATGATGCCTAGGGGGCATAAAGATGAATAAACTCAGAACAATTTTGCAGGGGACAGGCACATTAATCTCTTTAATCAAAAATACACCGAATATTATTAAAGGTAACAAAGATGAATTTGAACCAAATGAAAGTTATTTAGATAAAAACAGTAATTTGAATAATAAAAGAATATTGTTTTTAGGTTCTTCAATTACTTATGGTGCTGCATCTAAAGGAAACTCATTTGTAGAATTTTTAAATAAAGAATATGGTGTGGATACAATTAAAGAAGCTCAATCAGGAACGACATTAGCTGGTAAACAAAATTCAAGTTATGTAGAAAGATTAAAAAGTAAGGTTTCTACAGAAAATATATTAGATGGCTTTGTATGTCAGTTATCCACAAATGACGGAAGATTCAACAAACCTATAGGATCAATCAGTGAATCTTATAGTATTAATGATTTTGATACGGAAACAACCATAGGTGCCATCGAATTTATTATTTCGTATGTTAAAGAAAATTGGGATTGTCCTATTATATTTTATACTTGTATACGTGATAAAGACCCTTATTATGAATTTTTGATTAACAAACTATTAGAAATAAAAAATAAATGGGATATTCATATTATTAATGTATGGGGAGACAAGAGAATAAATAAACTAGCTAAAGATGACAACACGATGATGGCGGACGATGCTCACCCAACGCAAAAGGGTTATCGATATTTGTATACACCAATATTCTCTGAAAAGCTTAATGATATATTAAATGATTAAGAGACACCTTTAAAAATAAAGATTATTTTTTGCTATTTTTTCTAATGTTTTTCAACTTAAAATTTACGAGATACAAAAAACACCCTCCAAAGTTTTCACTTTTTAAGTGTCTACTTTGAAGGGAGCAATCAGTTTATAAACTTGTAGTGCCTTTTATGTGGACAGAACGACTAATAACCATAGTAACTTGAATATAAAATTTAATTTCAAGTAGTAATTGGACGAACTTGTAAAATATAAATTTCATCTTGTTGGATACCAAATTCTATATCAACAGGGTAACCAAAGGATGATTCTAATTTTTGAGTATACTTTGCTAATTCTTGCGCAATGTAATCATTAATACAATAAGTGTTTTTTTCCGTTTCAGTGGTTTCGACTTCAGATATACCTTCTTCACTAGCAAGCATTTTTATTTCTTTTAACCCAAGTTGTTTATCTATTTCAAAAGTGGATTTATTTACAATAAAAGTATCAGGCGTAACCATACCTGATACGATACTTTCTCCTAACCCATAACTCACATTGATTATACATTCATTTAAATTATCAGTAATTGGATTTTGGCTAAAAATAACGCCAGACGTTTCAGGAATGAGAAGTCCTTGTATCACAACACTCATAGATAAGTTATTTGTATCAACAGCCATTGTATTAAGATAACTTTGGACGCGTTCTGAAAAAATAGAGGCCCAACATAATTTGATTTTCTGAATAAGATCTTCTTTAGTTTGAACATTTAGGTATGTTTCATATTGTCCTGCAAATGAAGCATTGTCTAAATCTTCAGCGCTAGAGGATGAACGTACAGCAACTGCATTGAAGTTTTTCTTAATTAAATTGAAAGCATCTATAATTTCACAGTGAGTATTTTCAGGTAGCTCACCTTCAATAATTTTTTGACGAATATTACTATCATGAAGCGATATTTTATTAAACTCAACAAATTGTTGGAAAGTATTTGGTAAAATAATAAAACCATTTGGTACTGGCCAATTTGCTTGCTTAAGTTTAACTAAATTAAGTGCCTTTGATCCTATAGAATTTGTTATATTTTCTGCGTTGTCGAACGTCTGAGTATACATATGTTAACCCTCTTTGTGTTTTATATATTTAAATTTTTATAAAGCGTAGCTAGCAATAAAAAATTTACACTCTCTCATCAATTTTTACGCACCCATTTGTGCCTTCAACAGTCACGATATCTCCATCTTTCAACTCACTCGTAGCATTTTTAGTCCCAAGTACTGCAGGTATTTGATATTCACGTGCATTAATCCCTGGATGAGATAGTATGCCTCCAACATTTGTCACAATGGCTCCTGCTCTTAAAAATAGAACAGACCAAGCTGGCGTAGTCATATGTGTTACAAGAATATCACCATCTTCAAGTTTATTAAATTCATCTTCATTATTAATTATCTTTACAGCACCTGTATATATACCTTTAGAACCAGCTAGCCCTTTAATATATCCAGAAGGAGAAGTGTTTGTCTCTTCATTGTTTGAAGCGTCGCCAGTAGCTCTTTCAGAAATAATATCTAGGTTTTTTTCATTATGAGCAGGTGGGGTGCCATAATATGAAGGACTTTGTTCATTTATATTATGTTGATACTCTAATTTTCTTTCGGAAATCATTTCTGTTAGTGGTTCGGGATGTTTTAGAACTTCTTGAAGTTCATCTAAATATAAATAAAAAATATCTTCAGTTTCATTGATTATCTGTTGATTCACTAAGAAATTACTTAGATGCAAGAGTAATAAACGTGTCTTTGCTGTTGGCATTTCATCCATATAAAAGTGGTGGTCATCATCAAGATTGGATGCATCTAGTGCCCATTGATAATGTGTTTTAAATTGTTCTTTTGTTGTACCTTCTGGTATAGAAGATAAGACTGCTTCGTATTTGTGCACTCTTGTTTCTATAGCTTTTTGGAAACGTTGTTCTACATTTACATTACTACTGATATAACTAGCAATTGTCGTTAAAGGTATGGAAGGTTTTTCAAACCAAGTTTGATCTGTTAATACTCTTGATCTTACGGTTTTATTACCATAGTTACTTAAGAACTTTTGAAAATCTTTTTCGAATTTTCTTCCTGATGGTATCTCATGTAAGTGATTTAATAGTTCTGTGGGTTTAACAGTTTGGAATTTTAACTTAAGATCTTCATCTTCTTTCACTTGTTGTGATAGTTTGGAAAGTGCTTTATCTATTTCTAATGATTTATTCCACACGCCAATGAGCATGTCATAAATAATAGTGACATCTTTATCATCAGTTGCTTGTGCATAAAGTTTTTCCAAATCTTTATGTAGTTGGTGATGAGGTAACATGATTTCTGATTGGTAAGTAAATGATTTAGGATACATGTCCATGACGTAGTCGAGCATTGTTTGCGCACTATCAAAGGTAACTTCTTGCTCCAACATATAATCTATTTTTTCAAAAAATGGAAAAAAGAAGGTTTCTAGCACATTCTGAAAGCGTGTGTTTAATTCTGGATATATAGGCTGTACAATACTTAAAAATTGGTTGTGTCGTTCATTAATGTCATATTCGATAGGCTCACGTTTCATATAAATATGACTATTTTCAAATCTCGTTTTAATAGCGGGAACAGCCGCTTTGAATTGTTCTAAAGATTGATTTATTGAACCTTGGACTTCATATAGAAATGAAGCAAATAAAGGCTTAATAGTATCTGAGAGGATTGAAGTTTGTTCCCAATACCCTTCTTTTTTATCATTATCTGTTAACTGCATCAGCTGTTTATAGTTATCTATCACTTTAGTTTTCACAAAAATTCCTCCTAATATAAAAAATACATTCTGGTAACAACATGATTTAAAGTGTTTTGCAAAAGTTAATTGCTCACTCTTTAAACTACAAAGTGTTTGTTATTTAACAATGTATAAATTATATTAACAGGTAAAAATATATTATTCAATCAACACTTAATAAATAAAGTCTATTAAGTGTCATAACTTTTAAAGTTTTAAAAAGATTTAAAAAGAAGAAAAGGCGGGAATGTGCAATCAAATTTTGATTGCACATTCCCGCCTCCACAAGGATGACTAGAGATCAGACAGTTAATATTCAATCCATTAAAAATAATAGATTGAGCTTTCCATTTGAGAATGAGACATTTATGTCCCAGACTCATGAAGTTTAAAATTTACTGAAATGTATTTCTGATATTTTTTCAACTAAATATTTAGGAGTATAGGGCATATCTTCTTTTAACCAACATACAATTGTTCCAATGATAGCGGAAGATTCGTACCATAATTTTATATCTTTGTTTTTGGTATCTTTGCTTTGCTCTATACCGTTATATATTTTTGTTTCAATGATATTTAAAACTTCATTTCTAAAGCCTGGTAATTTATTAGAAACTAAAATCAATTTATAGAGACGGCTCTCTTTCTGTACGTGTGTTAAAAAATTAATGAGATTGTTCCAATTGTGTGAGTCATCTTCATATGCAGATAAATTTTCACGAACTGTATTCACTGTTTCAATTGCTAGTTTCTCTAACATATCAGTTAAATCTTTATAATGTGAATAAAAAGTAACTCTATTAATCATTGCTTTCTCACTTAACATATTGATTGTAATGCTTTCAACATTTTTTTCTTCTAGTAAATCAATTAATGCATTTTTAAGCATGTAACGTGTTCTTTCTATTCTTAAATCATGTTTCTTCATAAATATAGCACCTCAAACAATTTTTTGATTTTTGTCTTTTATTAAAACTTTAATAAACGTAATGATTTAAAAGGTAAGTTAAACAACAAAAAACGATATTTTGTAATTTGTTTATCCGTTTGAACTCTATTATAATAGTTCATTGTTAATTAAACAACAAAGTGTAATTTAAAAATGAAGGAGTCTTAATAGTGAGTAATCAAATTAATGTAAATAAATTTCCTAAAAAAATAATTATCACTATTTTAATTTTGGGAACATTTTTAACAGCTTTTAATCAAACTGTAATGAGTGTAGCAACGCCAGAAGTCATGAAAGATTTAAATGTTTCAGCGGCTACAGCGCAGTGGTTAACAACCGCCTATATGTTAGTCAATGGCGTGTTGGTACCAATTACTGCATTTTTAATGAAACGATTTACGACGAAACAATTATTTACGAGTGCAATGTTTTTATTCTTACTTGGTTCATTGATAGCAGCAATGTCTACTGATTTTACATTTCTGTTAGTCGGAAGAATGGTTCAGGCCTCAGGGGCAGGCATTATGATTCCGCTCTTGTATAGTGTAGTAATGATTTTATATCATCCGTCTGAACGCGGTACGGTCATGGGTATGGTTTCTTTAGCAGTATTATCTGCACCAGCCATTGGACCAACTATTTCAGGTTATGTTATTGATGCACTGTCATGGCATTCACTATTCGGTATTTTAGTACCTGTATCACTTATCGTTATTGTATTAGGATATTTCTTCCTAGAAAACGTAACTGAAACACAGAAAGACAAAATTGATTTAACGAGTATGTTATTATCAACAATCGCATTTTCACTTATATTATATGGCTTTAGTAGCGCAGGTGAAATGGGATGGACAAGTAATATCGTGATGTTTTCATTTGTAGTTGGTATTATTTCACTGATTCTATTTGTTGTAAGACAATTGAAAGCTACAAATCCATTCTTGGATCTAAAAGTATTTAAATACGGCACATTTACATTAACGAATATTATTAATATAGGCGTTACGATTATTATGTATGCCGATATGATTTTATTACCTATCTATTTACAAAATGTACTTGGCTATTCGGCTATGGAATCAGGTGTCTTCATGCTTCCTGGTGCAGTATTAATGGCTGCGATGAGTCCGATAGCAGGTAAATTATATGATTTATTTGGCGCAAAATGGATTACTATCGTAGGTGTTATCATAACTATTGTCTCAACAATACCTTTTATGGACTTGTCACAAGACACGAATTACTATTATTTATTAGCGGCAAGTACTGGAAGAAGAATTGGCATGGCCTTACTTTTAACACCAATTCAAACTGCTGGTTTAAATGTAATACCAAAAGAATTAAGCGCGCATGCTTCAGCAGTATGGAATACAATCAGACAAATTGCTGGCGCGATTGGCACCTCATTGCTTGTTACAATTATGACTATGGGTTCAAACAATTATATTACCGATCATGCTAGTACATCTAAACCTCAAGAACAATTAATGCTTCTAGCAAATATTCAAGGTATCAATATTGCTTACTTTGCCATTATTGTAGTAGCTGTTGTCAGTTTAGTACTATCCTTTTGGATTAAAGAAAGTAAAGCTATAAAGGAAGACTAATTTTATAAAATGAACTTGATTAAGAGACGTTTTGTTTCAATAAGGTGTCCCTCAAAGCGTCAACAAAGTATTCAACTTTGTTGACGCTTTTTTTGTGCTGACTTTACGCGAGCATAGTTGGTATTTTATTAACTAGTCAGAAGTCGGCCAAAATCACTGACATTTAAAAAAGAGTGCATAAGGAAACAATTAGAAAATTGTTAACTCAGGGTATTTGTTGAATTCCAATTTATACTCTGTGTTTATTTTTTAAAGAACAGTAGAAATCTTATAGTTAGCAAAAACATTAAGATCTTCTAAAAATGTATTCAGGTGCTTATTATTAGGGAATCGGCATTCTAGCAAATAACAACCATCACCTATTATTTTGTAATTATGTAGTATATAAATGGCTTTTGTATCGACAAATGTTAAAAAAGGTTGGTGCGATATTTTATTCATGTAAATATGTATAAAAGCATGAATAGCACAATCTAAACTTTCCTGGTTCACTTGAATTGTATAGTTCTGAATGACACCATCACTTTCTAATTTAGAGACTCGTGTGTTCACAGCTTGACCAGTTAAATTAACTTTTTGACCCAAATCTTTCATTGTAATTTTAGCATTTTGTTGAAGTTCATTAATAATCATCTTATCAGTATTATCGATAGCCATATAAGTCACTCCTTTTTCATTTATCAAGCAAATACGGCAAAACTTTTTCACCAAGTTATGTATTATTCATGGCTTTACTAATAGAATAAAAGTATCACATAAAGGAGGAATTGTAATGAATATAACTCATGTAAGAAATGCGACACTTATTATTGAATATGCAGATAAAAAGTTTTTAATAGATCCAATGTTGGGAGAAAAAGGCTCATTTCCACCATTTCCGAATGCACCTAGAGATGATCAAAATAATCCTTTAGTTGAATTACCTATGTCAGTAAATGAAATCATTACAGGTGTGGATGCAGTCATTTTGACACATTTACATTTAGACCATTTCGATGAAGCAGCTCAAAAAATATTACCAATAGATATTAAAATTTACACGCAGAACAGTGAAGATGCTGAAGAAGTGAAAAATGTTGGTTTCACAGATGTTGAAGCTTTAAAAGAGACAAATCAATTCGGAGATATCCAAGTAATTAAAACACCAGGTCAACACGGTCGCGGTGATATAGTTAAAAGTGCAGGTAATGTCTGTGGTTTGATATTCCAACATGATAATGAAAAATCATTATACATTGCTGGAGATACAGTTTGGTATGATGAAGTTGGAAAAACTTTAAAAACTTATAGCCCTGAAATTATAGTGGTTAATGGTGGAGATAATCAATTTAATGAGGGGGGTTCATTGGTTATGGATGAAAATGATATTTATGAAGTTGCCAAGTTAATGACATCCTCTGAGATTATCGTCATTCATATGGAAGCTGTAAATCATTGGAACCTTTCGAGAGATTACTTAAAGCAATTCGCAAAAGAAAACCAATTTTCATCACAACTTAAAGTACCAAACGATGGAGATAAATATACTTTTTAAATAATAAAAATTAAATCTAAAAAAGTAATTACTATACGAATACTACGGAATTTGGTCCTAAGAAAAGCGTGCAAAAAAATGCCGACACAGTTGGAAACTTTGTCGACACTCTGAGACACTTCTTTTTAAAAGAAGTGTCTCAGTTGTTTTTCTGATGTTTACAGATTACATTTTATATATCTAGTAACTCAAATTGTTT
This sequence comes from Staphylococcus parequorum, assembly GCF_039237145.1. Classification (NCBI taxonomy): domain Bacteria; kingdom Bacillati; phylum Bacillota; class Bacilli; order Caryophanales; family Staphylococcaceae; genus Staphylococcus; species Staphylococcus parequorum. The sequence continues at coordinate 2,716,352 of NZ_CP150682.1, read as the reverse complement.
TATTTGTTTTTCAATACTTGTAGGTTTAGTATTTTCTTTTTCTTCTTTGTGCATATTTTTATGTTCTTCAACATGCGCTGGACGTGATACCCATGCTTGAAAATTCTTTTTTTCATTCCATTTCGATACAATAGAGTATGAAATTTTAGACTTTGTTTCATTTTTCCAAATTTCCACGTCTATTAAACCCTCATATCCTGAAAAATCTTCTTTAGCATGGCTGATTTTGTTATCCAAAATCGCTCTATCTTCTAAAGAAGCTGTAAAATTAGCTTGTGCTATGAACATGTATTTCATTCCTCCTTAACGATATTGATTAATTTTAGCAAAAATAAAAAGTTAAAACATATGAAATGCATTAAATTAATATTCTATGATTAAAACAATCGAAATTAAGTCAGTGTTTGGTTTTTTAGATAATTGGTGAGGGTCCTTCTTTCATAAGCGTTTTCCTTTTTGAAACAAAATTTGAAATGTTAAGAGCACTTTTTAAAAGAGGTGCCTTTGTACTATGTTTATTAATTGAAGTTAATACTCTCCATATTCTCTTCCATAGGCTTCCATCATATCTATAATTGGCATAAGAGCTTTACCTTTGTTTGTTAGACTATACACAACTTTAGGCGGAACTTCTGCATAAACGGTTCTATTAATAAGACCATCATTTTCCAATTCTTTAAGTTGTTTCGTTAAAGAACCTTGAGAAATACTTGTTAAAAATTTCTTTATCTCTCCAAATCTATAATCACTTTCTTTTAAATACCATAAAATTAAATTCTTATAACGACCTGACAAAATATTCTGGGTATAAGCGATACCATAAACGTCTCGATGTTCTTCTATAACGTTTTCGTCAAAACCATAATTACATATTTTAACCATCTAAACACCTCCATATCACAATAGTACATTTTTTAATACTATGTCATTATTTATTGCCTACTTCAATAATGATGCCATTCGTATTAATATACTACATATGATATTTATTGAAAAGGAGTAACATAATGAAAAACAGAGTGACTGAAATATTTAATATAGAAAAACCGATTATTCAAGGACCTTTGAATTCATTAACAAACCCTAAGTTTATTGCCTCTGTGAGTGAAGCAGGTGGATTAGGAATAATGGGACCTAATGCTGGTGATGCAAGAGTGACACGTTCGCCAGTTGAAACGACAGAGCGTATGAGAAAAGAAATTAAAAAAATTAAGCAACTCACAAATAAACCTTTTGCCTCAACAATTATGGTAAGTGAAGATCTTACTTACGTTGCATATATCGTTGATATGCTTATTGAAGAAAAAGTGCCAGTTGTATTGATCAATGGACTATTAGATGAAGAAATATTTACTAAGTTAAAAGATAATAATATGAAAATTATATTCCGACCAATTACGCCTACAACTGAAAATGCGAAAGCTGCTGAAGCAATGGGTGCAGATGTATTTGTAGCTACTGGGTTTGATGAAGGTGGAACAGTACCAGAACGAGTGATTGGCACTTTTTCGATTGTACCGATGATTGCTGATGTAATTAACATTCCAGTAATTGCTGCTGGAGGCATTGGTGACGTAAGGGGTGTCAGAGCTTCCTTTAGTTTAGGTGCAGAAGGCGTATATGTTGGTAGTGTCCTTATTCCTACTTTTGAAAACCCAGCTGCTGAAAATGTAAAACAGTACATTGTTGATTCAAAAGCTGAAGATTTAATTCTTTTCAGAACACTTCCAGCTTATTATCGTTCGCTTCCGGGTAAATTAGCAAAAGAGTTAGAAGTAATGGATAAAGAAGGCGCAACAAATGAAGAACTTGGGCAACATATGGGTGCTGGAAGAAATATGAGACTTGGTATGGTTGAAGGAGATACAGAAAATGGTTATGTTTCTGTGGGTACGGGTATCAGTCCTATCAAATCTATTCGAAGTGTAAAAGAAGTTATTGATGATTTAATGCAAGATTTGAAATAAAAAATAGTTTATTAGGAGGAGAATTAATATGAATTTTGGCATTATAGGCGTTGGAAATATAGGAACAGTACTTTCACATAAATTAGTGAATAATGGTCATGAAGTTAAAGTAGCAGATGCAAGAAGTATAGATAAATTAAAAAGCAAAAACTTTTCAGGGCAAGCTGTTGAAGTAGAAGATGTTATAAAAGATATAGATATTTTAATCATTGCAATTCCATTTCTTGCGACACCAGATTTGAAATATCTTATGAATCAAGTTGATGACGATGTTATTATCGTTGATACTGCGAATTATGCTCCGATTCTTAGAGATAAAAATATTGAGGAACTTGATAATGGTATGTCTGATAGTGTATGGGTGAGTCAACAATTAGGAAAACCAGTTATTAAAGCATTTAATAACTTATTAGAAGAGACATTAGATGATAAAGGCGCTCCTGAAAATACTGAAAATAGAATTGCTATGGCTATAGCAGGTGATAATCAAAAAGATAAAGAAATTATTATGGATATAGTTAGCGAAATAGGCTTTGATACTGTAGATAGTGGCTCATTAAAAGATTCTTGGAGACATCAACCTGGCACACCTGCATATTGTACGGAATTAACAAAAGAAGAATTAGAACAAGCATTGGATCGCGCTGATAATGAGAAGAGACCATTCTTAAGAGAGAAAATGATTAATGAGATTCAAAACTTATCAAAAGATGAATTTTCAACAGATAAAGTAGTTCAACTCGGAAGAAAAGTTTATAATCCTTAGGTAAATGTTGCTTGCTATAACGTGATTATTTTTAACAAAAGTGCACAGAAAATAATTATAATCTAGACGTATTTTAATTTTAAAATGTTTAAAGAGGCTGGGGCATATCATATGTCTTAGCCTCAGTTTTTTATATTGGCAGTGGCTGACTGAATTGAAAATGCGCTTATATATAGACTTTAAAGCACTACAACTTCATTTATGAAGACAAATGCATACACATTACTCGTTTGAATTCATCATCGTTAAATTACCTTGCTTAAAAAAATTGAGCTTAGCGGTAAGCTTCTCATCAATATCATATAACTCTTGAATTTTATTTCTAATTTCTTGTTGGTATTGTTTAATGTAATTTTCACTTTCTTCAACAGTTAAATTTTGCATACCTATGATTTGGTTTGAGTCGATATCTAGTTTTTTTAAATATTTTACTAATAACAACCAATTAAGATTTTGTTCAGTATATTGACGATAGTTATTCTTGTCTCGTGCTATATTTGAAATAATACCAATTTTTTCATAATAACGGAGCGTATCTTTCGTAAAGCCTGTATGTTCAACGATTTCTTTCGTTTTATAAAATTTTGCGTTCAATGTTAATTCCCCCTTGCTATGGAGTTGGCTCCATAGTATACAGTAATAATTATAAAAATGAAAATAGAAAGAAGAGGGGGAAATAAAATGAATTTAGAAAAAATAGCAGTAATTACAGGTGGTACTTCAGGTGTTGGTAAAAAAACAGCAATTGATTTAGCTAAAAAAATATGACCGTTTTATTAATTGGTAGAAACAAAGATAAAGGTGAAAAAGCGGTAGATGAGATCATTAAATTAACAAGGAATGTTAATATAACATTTCATTCAGTTGATTTAACAAATAAAAAAGAAATTGATGAATTTGCAAAAACAATTGTAAAACAAGAATCAAAAATTGATGTTTTAGTTAATGCTGCCGGAGCGCTTATAAAAAAAGAAGAATTAACAGAAAATAATTATAATAAAAATTATGTAGTAAATTATTTGGGGCATTTTTGGCTTACAGAAAAATTATTACCATTGTTAAAAAATGCTGAACAAGGGCGTATTTTAACAGTAGGTGGATTGCCCATTTTGGTTAATCGAGGGTTAGTTAAATTACCTTCTATTGATGAAATACGTAATAGTAAAAGCAATAAGGTTAGGCAAGCATTGACCTCTAAAGTATTATACACACTAGCATTATCTCAAAAGTTAGAGGGAACTTCTGTAACGGCTAATATATTTCATCCTGGCTATGTTACTGATTCTAATTATGCTATGCCTACATCTTTAATAGGTCGTTTTGTATATAAAGTATTTGGTAGAATTTTGACATATATTTTCAATATGGTATCAGAACCAAATCCAAAAATAGGATTAAAACTAGCATTAGATAATTCACTTTCTAGAACGACTGGAAAATTATTTAATGAAAAAGGGGAAATTGTACCATTATCTAAGCGTTACAGTCAGGATAAAATTGAAAAGATATGGGAAAATAGTCAACAATTTTAATGAAATTGACCATCTACAAAGATTTAAATTTTAATGATTCAGTGTAAGAATAATATTAGATTTTTTTCGACATTCTGAAGGACATCGAATTAATTACAGTGAATCTGTTTTATTGTCCTAGTTTCATTCCTACAATTTTTTAATTACTAGTAATTAAAAAAGGCATAACCAAATAGCCTTTATGATTTATTTGTATAAACTTATGATTATTTTAGTATGGTGACTTAAGATAATCATACTTTTCATTTTCAGTAACTAAATAATGAATTGTTTTCAATAGACGGTTCATACAAGCTAAGAAAGCAGTCTTATGAGAGTTCTCATTAGGCTGCGTTCTTAATTTATAATAATAACCTCCTCTGTTAACTCCCTTGTATCTAGGATAGAAATAATATTTTGGAAAGCATTAAATTCTCTTGCTAAATCAATCATTTCATTATCTAGCTTATCCTTCTATTAAATAGAAAATTTTAATTGTTGAGTAATAATTTGAATGTTTGGGCTAAAAATGATTGTACATCTAAATTTTTATATTAATAACTTACGGTAGTGTCTTTTAAAAGGGTGTATAAATTTACAATTTATATACGAATAATATTTTATATGTTAGATACTTATCTAACATAAGAAAGTGGAATTTTAAATTGTGCAGAATTAGTTTTTAATTAAAAATAAGTGTTGAAATATTAGAGGGGAATGTTTATTATTAAGTTGTCGGAATTTTCAGAATGGAGAAACCTAAGATGAATCAAACAATGTCTTTTCTAATGTTTTATTTTAAAATGCTATTGAACGATAAAATTACAATGATATGGACCATTATACTACCTATCATTTTAGCATTAATTAGTTATTATCCTAATGGCCCTTCAAACTATACAATTTTAGAGAAGCAAACTTTTATTTTTTCATTTTGGGCATTTATAGCTTCTATTACATACCTTAATGGTGTGGGCATGCAAATTTCTAGGATACGAGAAGAAGGACTATTGAAAACTTTTGTTATGATCACTGGAAAAAAGTACCCTTTCATTCTTGCTATTGCAATTTCGCAGTGTTTGTTATCGATGATTTCAATCCTTATATTTACAATAGTGTTTGGTTTTTTATTAAACATACTAACAATTAGTATAATTATTAAACCTGTGATTTTTATAATTATAGTGGCTCCATTATCCTTGTTTTTTATAGTCTTATCGTACATACCAGTAAAAGTAGATACGCTATCAACAATAGTTAATATGTTTACTTTGCTATTATTTTATGTGACTAATAACACCCAAAATAATTTCAAGGGTTTTGAATGGCTAAACCCACTATATTTTTTTCAACAAATAGCAGTTAATTTATTAACATTCTCAAATTTTATTAATTTCATTTCTTCGATTGTACCTATAATATTCTATACGTTATATGTAGTTATAGGCATTATTTGTATGAAACACATTGATATAAATTCAAAGACAAAGAGGTAGATAATGTGATGTACTATGTCGAAAATCTAAGTTATAAATATAAAAAAAATAATGAAATGACTTTAAAAAAAGTGAGCTTTGAGATTAAACCGGGAATGTTGAATGTGCTAGTAGGTGAAAATGGCTCAGGGAAAACTACTATAATGGATTGTATTACTAAAAGTTTAAATTCAAATTTTGATAACAATCTTCCCAAAACAAACGAAATACTATATATGACACAAAATATTTTTTTTGCTCCTACTAATAGTGGTAAAGATGTGAAGAATTTAATAAAAGGACTATTGTCTAAAAAAGTAGTGGGTAATTTTGACGAAATGATTGTAGCTAGTTTGAGCGAAAACGAGAAAGAAAAATATAACCATTTGTTGAATATAAATATGGGTGAAATGTCTGTCGGAGAAAGGAAGTGGCTATACCTTCAATTATTCTCAAAAATAACTAAAAAACTATATTTATTTGATGAGCCGACGAGCGGGGTTGATCCAGTATCAAGAAAATTAATAATGAAGAGATTAGAGAGTTTAATTAGACATAATCGTCAATGTTTAATATCAACTCATCAATTACAAGATTTACAACATATTAAAACCAACATTATCTTTCTTCATAATGGTTGTATTGTGTATCAAGGAGATTTTCATGAATGGCTAAAAATCAATGGAACTAATAACCCTGATATCGCTTTCGAAAGAACAATAAATTGAAAGTCAATTTGATATAATCGGTAATGAATGTTTTAACTATCAGTTTCACGGATATTTAACTCAATAAACTTATCCTATAATCAATGTAAGATAATTATTTAAAGATATGAGCTATAGACAGACTAGGCATCACTGAAATTATTGCAGTGATGTCCTTTATTTTGTGTTTTGTCTATTTTGAATATTTTCTTGCTCTTTCTTAGCACCGTTCAATATTTCATCTATATGATAAAAGCCATTTACAATTATGATAGAAAGAATAATTAATCCAATGCCCTTGATCCAACTTTTGGGAGACGTAGGCTTTTGTCTCTTTAAAAAAAACGTGCCAATTAACGTTGCAACTACAATGATTACGAATAGATATACCATATATCATCTTCCTTTTTATAAAAATTAAATATCAAGAAAAAATTAACTTAACTTTTAAATAATATTAACATAAAGGGATGTTTTTTCAAGGTTCTCCAAAACATTGAATTTAAGAATAATATTCTCCCAGTTTCATTATTTGTTTAGCCTTAAGTGTTTATATTAAAATAAAGTGCGATATAATTTAATATGAAGTTAATACATAGGAGCTGTTCAAGCGATGAAATGGATTTTATTTGATAAAGATGGTACGTTAATATACTTTGACGGTAGTTGGATGAAGATTGGCTTGCAACTCGTCGACGATTTCATGGAAGCATATAAGGTCGATATCCATGATATAGATGCAGCATATAAGCATTTAGGTATCGTAGATGGAGAAATTCAACCTGGCACAATAATGGCATCAGGTGCTTTAGAAGAAATGGTCAAAGCGTTATGTGATATTGCTGGTCAGGACGTTTCTAAGTGGGCACAAAAGAGGAGCCAAACACTTGTTGATAATAGAGTGCCAGAAAATGTTCTGGTAGAAGGCATTTATGAAACATTGGAGACGCTACAAAATCAAGGTTATAAAATGGGGATAGTAACAAGCGATTCTAAAAAAGGTGTAGAACAATTTTTAGAAGCAACTGAATTTGACCATTTCTTTGATGTAGTCATATCTACGGAAGCTAATGCAGTTGAAAAGCCTAATCCAGAAGTGCTTAATCCCTTGTTTAACAATTACGACGTATCACCACAAGATGTAATCATCGTGGGTGATACTGCCAATGATATACAAACAGGTGTAAATGCTAAGTTAGGCCTTACAATCGCTGTATTAACAGGCGTAGGCTTAGAACAAGAACTTAATAAAGCTGACCATATTGTAGATAACGCGAATCACGTTCTCGGGATATTAAATCAATATGCGTAGTTCACAAATTGTGTCATAATATACGTATCGTATATTATGACTTTTTTCTTTAATATAAACATTGAGGTGATTGAATGATTGATGGAAAATACGCAGATTATAAAGGCGAAACTTATAAAGTAGTTGAAATTGTTGGTAACGAATTGGTGCTGGCTACAGAAGACGAAAAGGCATTGGAACATGGTTTTGAAGCACAAACAGCAAATCAATCAGCGCATACATTATACTTCAAACATATCCCGAGAGACGATGTTGATGAGCTTTATGCATTATTTCAAGAAGCAAGATATGAAGGTGCCGTTTTTGATTTATATCAAGATACAGAACAACAGCTTTATATTGGGACAGAAGATCAAGATAAAGCGAGTACATTTGGATTAGATCAAACAGATGAACATTATTATAGTAAGTATGTGACAGAAGACGAAATTGAAAAAATAATCTACCGCAGACATATTGAGTAGTACATTGTTATAGCAATGAAAAGGAGTGAGACATAATAAATGTCCCACTCCATTGTTTTATAGCTGTTTTTTCTTCTAGATATTTTGTGTTTAAATGATGGCAGTAATTTGGCCACCTTCTGGCGAGTATAATATTTAATTGACTTGCTCTATAATCGCTTTAGTATGAAATAAATAGAAAAGCCGAAACTGAAATCGAGGAAAATGTGCACAAAAAAATGCCAACAAAGTCAGATGCTTTGTCGACACTCCATTGGTAATTGTATTAACGTTGATCCACTTTACGATGTGTTTCAATGATATGACGAATCTTATCAATAACTGGATTTAATGAGTCTGGATCTTCATGTAAATCATATTCATTAATGTTCACACGTACAACAGGACATGCATTAAATTCGCTAATCCAGTCGTCGTAACGTTTGAATAGTTTTTGCCAATATTCTGGGTCAGTTTCCATTTCCATCTGACGACCACGTTGTTTAATGCGATCAATGACTTCATCGTAATCACATTCTAAATAAATCAATACATCTGGTTTAGGGAAATAAGGCGTCATGACCATGGCGTTAAATAATTCAGAATATGTTTCAAAGTCTTCTGGGCTCATTGTACCTTGTTCTTCATGCATTTTAGCGAAAATGTCGACATCTTCGTAAATTGAACGGTCTTGGATGAAACCACCGCCATATTCAAACATGCGTTTTTGTTCTTTAAAACGTTCAGCTAAGAAATAAATTTGTAAGTGGAAACTCCAACGCTCAAAGTCGTTGTAAAACTTATCGAGGTAAGGATTATGGTCCACGTTTTCAAATGAAGTTCTAAAATTCAGGCGTTCGGCTAAAGCTTTTGTTAATGTTGATTTTCCTACGCCTACAGTACCAGCGATAGTAATCACAGCATCTTGAGGGATACCGTATTTATTCATGCATTTGTCCTCCAATCAGTGGTTTCACTAATTCTAAAATATAATTATAATCATCATTATGTTTAACGAAATCAAGGTGTGTCGTGTCAATACGAATGACGCGTTCTCCGTCAGCTTTTAACGAATTGTAATAGGCATTGTAATCACGCTTTAAATTAAGTAGGTAGTTATCCTCAATTTGATGTTCAAAACTGCGATTACGTTGTGCTATACGTGCTTTTAAAGTTTCTAATTCTGCATCTAAGAAGATGATGATATTAGGCATTTCTAGATCTTCGGTTAAAATATCATAAATTCTTGAGAATTTACTATATTCGGCACTCGTTAAGGTATTATGTGCGAAAATTTTATTTTTATAAATGTGATAATCACTCACGATACCACTTTCATTTGAAACAAGATCTTGGAATTGTTTGTAACGATTACATAAAAAGAACATTTCTGTTTGGAAACTCCATTTAGAAATATCTTCATAGAAATCTGATAAAAAAGGATTTTCATTTACAATTTCTTTTTCTTCATAGTAATTGTAAGTTTGACTAAGTTTGTGTGCTAAAGAAGACTTTCCGACACCAATCGGGCCTTCAACAGCAATAAATTGTTTTTTCATATTTACCGCTCCAATGTTAAAATAGACAATAAATATTGTACCATATGTGAGGTGTAAGACACATGACAACTGACCAAAATTATATGAAAATTGCGATTGAAGAAGCAAAAAAAGCAGGGGACATTGGTGAAGTGCCTATTGGTGCTGTCATTGTTCGAGATAATGAAGTGATTGCAAGAGCACACAATTTACGAGAATCATCACAAGACCCAACTGCTCACGCTGAGCATCTTGCAATTCAGAAAGCTGCTGCTGTCGTCGGTAGTTGGCGCTTAGAAAACTGCCGACTTTATGTCACGCTAGAGCCATGCGTGATGTGTGCTGGTACGATTGTAATGAGCCGTATTCCGTATGTGATTTATGGAGCTAAAGATCCGAAGGGCGGCTGTGCAGGTAGTCTCATGGACCTGTTACAAGAATCAAGATTTAATCATCGGGCAACGGTTCAAACAGGTGTATTAGAGGAAGCGTGTAGTCAATTATTAAAAACATTTTTTAAAAATTTAAGAAAAAATAAAAAACTCATACAAACAGCCGATAATACAAATCCCTAAAGATTTGGTAGAATATGAGTGTGTTACAAATTTGTGGCAAATGAGAATGGTGTGTAATTAAGATTGTGTTATCGATCATAGAAGGAAACGAGGTAAATTAATGATAAAATTAATTGCAACAGATATGGATGGTACATTATTAAATGCGGCACATGAGATATCAGAAGAGAATATTAAAGCGATTCAATATGCGCAATCGCAAGGCATAACAGTAGTTATTGCTACGGGTCGTGCTTTTTATGAAGCGAATTCACCAGTGAATCAAACAGATTTGAAAGTGCCTTACATTTGTTTAAATGGTGCAGAAGTGAGAGATGAATCTTTTAATATCATGAGTACATCTAAATTAAATCGTGAGTTAATTAATAGAATTACAACAGAGATGGATAAAGAAGATATTTATTATCAAGTTTATACAAACTTAGGTATCTACACTGAAAACCCTCAACGCGATTTAGAAATATATATAGACATTGCAGAACGAGCTGGTCAAAAAGCAGACGTAGAAAAAATCAAAGCTGGTATTCAAAAACGAATTGATAATGGTACTTTAAAAGTTGTAGATAATTATGACAAGATTGAAGATACGCCTGGAGAAATCGTCATGAAAATCCTTGCTTTTGATAGTGATTTAGAAAAAATTGACCGTGCAAGTGAAAAACTAGCAGAATCAGAAAGTCTTGCAATTTCTTCTTCATCGAGAGGTAATATTGAGATTACACACTCAGATGCACAAAAAGGTATTGCGTTAACAACGATTGCAGAGCGTCTTAATATAGATATGGAAAGTGTTATGGCAATTGGTGATAACATGAATGATATTTCTATGCTAGAGCGTGTAGGTTATTCTGTAGCGATGGATAATGCAACGCCTGAAGTTAAAGCAGTGTCTAAGTATTCTACAGACACAAATGAGCAAAGTGGCGTCGGAAAAGCGATTATGAAATTGCTCAAAGAAAATAATGAAAATTAGTATGAGGAGAAGTGTATTATGAAAGGTTTAATCATTGTAGGGAGTGCGAAATTAGGTTCACACACAACAGCGCTATCCCAATATTTAAAAGGACATTTTGAAGAACATGATTTTGAAGTTGACATTTTTGATCTAGCAGAAAATCCAATTCATCAACTTGATGTTTCAGGTGCTTCTAGTCCAAGTGAAACATATAAAAATAATTTAAGTACATTACAATCTAAAGCGAGAGAAGCGGACTTTTTCGTCTTAGGATCTCCAAATTATCATGGTTCATACTCTGGTATTTTGAAAAATGCTCTAGATCACTTAACTATGGATGATTTCAAAATGAAACCTGTAGGTCTTATCGGTAATAGTGGCGGCATCGTAAGTTCAGAACCATTATCACATTTACGTTTAATTGTACGTACGTTATTAGGTATTGCAGTGCCAACACAAATTGCTACGCATGATACAGATTATAAGAAATTAGACGATGGTACATTATATTTAGATAATGAAGAATTCCAATTACGTGCTAGATTATTTGTAGATCAAATCATTTCTTTTGTTAAAAATAGTCCTTATGAACATTTAAAATAAGTTGAATGATTAAAATATAAAAAATAACTGTTCAGTTTCTACATAGAAGCCTAACAGTTATTTTTTATTTGTTCTATTGTTGGGTTGATGGATTTAAAATAGAAGTTACAATTGTATGATACTGTTCTAGAATCGATTTTATCTTAGGTAGGTCGATATTATGTAAATGAATGCAGCGCTCATCATATGCATCTCTAGATTTTTTTAATAAACCCAGCTCAATGAGATTGTTGATTTGTATTGAAATCGGTGTGTTTTGACTATATAGCAGTCTTTTGAGTTCTACCGCTTCAATGCTTTCTTTGTTAATATAAAGTAATTTATCCAATATAACAATTTCATTAAATGTAAGATTCAAATTTTGTTTGATTACTTTTTTAATTAAGCTTCTCTTTTCTTCGTAAGTTATCATATTCATGTCATCACCACATTAAGTTATTTGTTGTATTATTTTTGAGATTTTGAACATCTTCTATAACAGGTTGTTTGTTATTAAATTCATAGGGACTTATACCTTTGATTGCTTGGAAATAATAAATATAATCTTTAAGTGAATGGAAATGATACGCTCTCCATACAAAATCTAAAGTATCGCCATTTAATAAAGCACATGCTGAAAAGTGAATTTTTGAAGCAATGATGTAGTTTGATAAGGTACAACACATAAGTGCTGAAAATTCACGTGATAAAAAGCTGTTATTCACAAAAAAATGATGCGCAATATCCTGGCAACTTAATTTTCTTTCACAGTTGTGACTAATATATTGAATAACGTCTCTAATCAACACATGTTTAAAATTTCTCTCAGATTTAGAGCGGAGAGTTGTATCTATGGTATTAAGATAGGTGGTTTCAATTAGAAATAATAATTTTCGTTCTATATCTGAAGCAATTGATCGATTTAAAATAGAAGCAATAACGTCGTTATAAAGTATTTTTAAATCGGGTCTATCTTTATCCATTATATTATTCTCATTTTGAGCGTACATATTCGAAATTTTATAATAATAGTAATTATTTATAGATAGACATAATAACGTGCCTTCAAAGTTGATATCATTAATACATTCATAATCATGAATATAAAATATATCTCCTGCACGATAATGTTGAAAATCGTTATTTTTTAGTATTGTAATTGCTCCATCAAAAACGAAATAGATATTAAAAAAATGGTTAGTACGTAAACATTTAAAATTGGATGTTTTATTATTATATATCTTTAAATCATAATCCATTATTTATTTCACCACACCGATATACTAAGGAGCATCTCCTCTATAATAATTTTAATACGAAAAGTGTATGTCGGACATTAACAAAATTTAACTCTTGATACACATTATTTTAAAATTAATATGTGAGTTTAGATTTTAGAGTAAATAATTTAATAGTAACCATTAAAATTTTACTTTTTAATAATTAAAAACATAACGTCAAATAGATAATCTAGAAAAATTGAAATAACATTTACTAGAGATATTCAAATTTTGAACAAAAAAAGAGTACTAATAAATATATATTAGTACTCCTATAATAAATAAAGCGTATGAGTTAAATTGTATTTAACTATTTATGGTATTTTAATTTAGCGAAAGCATCGTGTTGGTGAATAGATTCTTCATTGCGACATTCTATTTCAAAACCATCAAGCCACTCAAAACCTACTAAATCTGCAGCAATTAGACGGATCAGGTCTTCTACAAATCTTGGATTTTCATAAGCGTGTTCTGTAACACTTTTCTCATCAGGACGTTTTAGAATAGGGTATAACATAGAACTTGCATTAGCTTCCATCGCATCTAAAATGACTTCTTTATAATCACCTATTAAATCAACATCTTTATTTAGAAAAGCTTTTACAGTGATAATACCACGTTGGTTGTGTGCTGAGTACTCGCTAATTTCTTTTGAACAAGGGCAAAGTGTAGTCACTGCAGCTTGGATTGTAATCTCTTTACGGGTTACATCATCTTTATCAATCGCTAAACCATAAGTTACATCGGCATGACCAACAGCTTTGATTTGAGTGACTGGGCTATAACGGTCGAAGAACCATTTAGCTGAGACATCTAAACCAGCAGCGTTTTGTGCCATGCTAACTTGTAAACTACGTAATAATTGATAAAGTGCGTCAAAATTTAATTCAATGCCATTATTGTAGTGCTTTTCGACACTTTCTAATATACGGCTCATATTAATGCCTTTTTCGTCTTGATTTAAACTTGTTGAAAAACTAAAGTTTCCAGCAGTTTGGAAACGATCTACAAGTACTGGGTAAACTAAGTTTTTAATACCTACCTCTTCGATTTCAAACAAGAAATCTTTATGTGTACTTTGTAAGTCTTTCATATTTTCTTTTTCAGTTGGTTTCGTACCTTCGATAGGGTCAACAGAACCAAAGTGCTTCCATCTGCCTTCTCTAGTAGATAAGTCAAATTCTGTCATGCTATTGCCTCCACTTAAGATTCAAAGTTATAAGTCCAATAAGGTTCTACTTCTAAGAAACTGTGTGCTTCTCCAGGTACGTCAGGTGTTGCAAGTGACTCTAAGAATGGACCTGTTTGAGATGCATGTGCTTCGAATGTACGTAGTTTAACCTCTTTATAATCACTGATCTCATTTAGAATGTCTGGTGCACCTAATTTTTCATGTGCGTCATTACTAAATGCTACAAGCTGTAAACGTGGTCTTTCAGATTCTGGCATACGACCAACCGTTCTCACGACTGCTTCTGCAGTAGCTTCATGGTCAGGATGAACAGCAAACTGTGGATAGAATGAAATGATGACAGATGGTTGTAATTCATCAATGAGGGATTTAACCATTGCATCCATTTCATCATGTGGTTCGAACTCTACAGTTTTATCTCGTAAGCCCATTTTACGTAAATCAGTTATGCCTATTGCTTCCATTGCTTTTTCTAATTCTTTTTCACGAATATCTGGTAATGTCTCACGCGTAGCAAAAGGTGGATTGCCTAAATTGCGACCCATTTGTCCGAGTGTCAAACATGCGTACGTGACTGGCACTCCATTATCGATATAGCGTGCTAATGTGCCTGCAGATGAGAACGATTCATCATCTGGATGTGGAAAAATTACTAATACTTGGCTTTCCTCTGCCATGATACGCCCTCCTTATGCTTTGAACGGTTGAGTACTAATTTCTAAAGCAGCAGCTAATTGACCTTCATAGTTAAAGCCTGCTAGAAGAAACTCACCATTCTCATTCACTTCATAATGTGTTAATCCTTGGACATAGACCCAACCGCTATCTTTCAATTTAAGACCGACACGGAAAGGATCTTTGTTGCCACCTTTAAGTTGAGCGTGCTCGTAAGTTACTTGAATATTTCTCAAAAAAGTTCCCGCATTAAATACACGTTGGTCAAAGTGAGCAGCATATGCACCATTTGTTGTTTCAACATGTAAGTATACAGGTTTATGCTCATATGAAGAAAGTAATGCTTGTACTTTCTCAATGTTTATTTGTTCCAAAATTTTGCCTCCTTGCTTCCAAACCCAACATTACAAAATTCAATTATTTATATTTACTTAACACAATAGATTTCGATGATATAAGTCTATACTTTAGTGTAAACCGACTCGTATACATTTTCTACCAGAAAAGTGAATTTTATATCTAAGAATTGTATTTTATATTTTGATTATCTCTTCATTCTACTAAAAAGCACAGCAGAAATGTATCACTCTGCTCAATTTATAGTAAAAAGTCTCAACTTAATAGTGAAATAGGGCTGGAATCCAATTCCTGTTAAAAATATATAAAAGAAGTATAATGCATAAGTGTCATAACATTTATATATAATTTGCATAATAATTAATTTATTATGACTGTAGTTTTAACAATAAAACATAGAATTAACATAGGTATTAACGGGTATCTTCGTTTTATGTAGAGGATGTACAGTATTTATCATGTTATTTTACGCGTTTAATATATAAAACTAAGGGTAAATAGCTTAAGTGCAACATTATATAGTAAGTTAAGTCACAACGATGGCTCTATAATTTAATTCAAGAAGGGATGATCATTTTGGAATTACAACTAGCAATTGATTTATTGAATAAAGAGGACGCGGCAAAACTTGCGAATAAAGTTAAAGATTATGTAGATATCGTAGAAATTGGTACACCAATCGTTATTAATGAAGGTTTACCAGCGGTTCAACATTTAAACGATAATATAGAAGGCGTAAAAGTACTTGCAGATTTAAAAATTATGGATGCTGCAGACTACGAAGTAAGCCAAGCAGTTAAATTTGGTGCAGACGTAGTAACAATTTTAGGTGTTGCAGAAGATGCATCAATTAAAGCAGCAGTTGAAGAAGCACATAAAAGTGGTAAAGAATTATTAGTTGATATGATTGCAGTACAAGATTTAGAAAAACGTGCTAAAGAGTTAGATGATTTAGGCGCAGACTATATCGCTGTGCATACTGGTTATGACTTACAAGCTGAAGGTCAATCTCCTTTAGAAAGTTTACGTAAAGTTAAATCAGTTATTTCTAATTCAAAAGTAGCTGTTATTGGTGGTATTAAACCAGATACAATTAAAGAAGTTGTAGCAGAAGAACCAGACTTAGTTGTTGTTGGTGGCGGTATTGCTAATGCAGACGATCCAGTTGAAGCTGCTAAACAATGTAGAGATGCGATTGAAGGCAGATAATATGACTGAAATTACAAATTATCGCTTAATATTAGATGAATTAGACCATACACTATCGCACGTGAAAGATAGTGAAGCAAAAACGTTTTTAACACAAGTGGTTGAAGCGAATCAAATATTTGTTGCAGGAAAAGGTCGTTCAGGCTTTGTAGCAAATAGTTTTGCAATGCGTTTAAATCAATTAGGCAAATACGCGCATGTTGTGGGTGAGTCTACGACGCCGTCTATTACTGAAAATGACTTGTTTGTTATTATCTCTGGGTCAGGTTCGACAGAGCATTTAAGATTATTAGCAGATAAAGCTAAAGCTGTAGGTGCAGAAGTTGTATTATTGTCGACAAATCCGGCTTCAGCGATAGGTGAGCTTGCAAATGCAGTTATTGAATTACCGGCAGGGACGAAATATGATGCTGAAGGATCAGCACAGCCTTTAGGTAGCCTATTTGAACAAGCATCACAAGTGTTTTTAGATAGTATTGTTTTAGATTTAATGACTGAGTTAAAAGTTGATGAAGAAGCAATGCAACAAAACCACGCAAATTTGGAATAACCAAAATATAAGTGTTAATAAAAGTAAAAAGAGAGAGGAAACTAAATTTTAGTTTCCACTCTCTTTTTATTTCTATATATTAAAATTAATCTAAATGAACTCTATTATGCTCTTCCATACTATTTTCTTTTGTCATATCTACACATTGCTTGCATGTTATAAAAGCGATTATTGCAAGTGAAGCTAAAATATTAATAGTTAAAAGTTTTTTCATTTTAATCATCCTAACTGTTTAATGTTTTTATATATTAATTACAAGGCACTAAAATCGTTTTTGACTCGCTGTTTTTAAAAAATGAACAATAAATATGCGTGATAAAAATTTATTGTATGTTACCCTTTCCCTGATGTTCAATTGTTAATCAAATTCAACTTTAACGTCATTGTCATAGCTATGTTGAACAGGTGGTTGATAACAAAGTGCATAATAATGAGAATTTGATACTACAATTTATTTTGATATTAATAATAATAAATTTAAAAACCATAGAAGAAACTTAATTAGAATCAATAAATGTATTTTAAAATAGCAACGAATGATTAGAAATAAAACAAATAGGGGATACTATAAAAAAATAGTTTAGTCACCTTTAGACTATTTTTACGTAAATCTATGACAATTTGATTTTAATACATTATTAAAGGGGAGATATAATGGAAAAAATCGTTGCTTTTTCAGATTGGCTTTGGGGATTTCCTTTAGTTACTTTATTATTAGTTGCAAGTTTGTATTTAACAATAAACTTGAAATTTATTCAGTTTAGACATTTCTTTTATATGATGAAACAAACATTTGGAAGAGTCAATAAAACGCCTAAAGGTGAGGGTACAATCACACCGAGGCAAGCCCTGACCTCTGCACTTTCATCTACAATAGGCGCTGCGAATATTGTTGGGGTGCCTACTGCAATTATGATGGGTGGTCCAGGTGCTGTCTTTTGGATGATAGTAATAGCTTTTCTAGGAATGGCTTTAAAATTCAGCGAAAACGTACTCGGTGTACATTATCGTGAAAAAAATAAAAAAGGCGAATTTGTTGGTGGACCTACATATTATATGAAGAAAGGTTTTAAAAACAAAAAATTAGGAGCCATTTTTTCTACTGTCTTTGCTTTTGCGCTGATGCTTGAGCTTATACCAAGTATTATGGTACAAGGTCATTCGGCTGCAAGTACTGTGCATGATACATTCGATATACATATGGGCGTAACTGGCGTCGTTTTAGCTATACTTGCAGCATTAGTCGTGTTTGGTGGTATTAAGCGTATTGCATCTATTGCTGAGAAGATTGTACCAATTATGGTCGGTTTATATTGTTTATTAGGATTTACTATTATTATAATGAATATTACGCAAGTGCCCCATATCATTGCGCTTGTGGTTGAACAAGCTTTTAACCCTAGTGCAGCATTAGGGGGAACATTCGGTGCAGCACTTGCAACTACCATTCGTTGGGGATTTGCTAGAGGAATATATTCTAATGAAGCAGGTCTTGGTACGTCACCTATTGCCCACGCAGCTGCAAAAACGGATCATCCTGTACGTCAGGCTTTTTGGAGTGTTAGTGAAATTGTAGTTGATACGCTTGTCGTGTGTAGTACGACTGCATTTGTTGTGCTTGTTTCTGGTGTCTGGAAATCAGAAGATGCAAAGTCACAATCTGCAGCGCTTACAGCCAGAGCATTTGAAGATGCTTTTGGAGAATTCGGCAGTATGAGTGTATCGATATCGATGTTATTTTTCGTGTTTTCAACAGTCATTGTCGTAATTTTTTATGGCTCTAGAATGGCAGAGTTCTTATTTGGATTAACAGGTGCTTGGATTATGAAAGTCGTTTATGTATTATCATTAGTCGTAGGTGCTTTGGGTGCAGCCACACAACTATGGGATTTATTAGATTTAGCACTTGCAATTGTACTTATACCTAACGTTATTGCAGTACTTATACTTTCACCGAAAGTAAAATCATTAACTATAGATTTCTTTAAAAATTATAAATAAGTTGTTCTATTAAATAGATAGCCTCTCACTACAAAATGGAGTGGGGGGGTTTTTGTATGCAGATTTCTCTATTGTTGGGTTTGAGTAATTTATTATTGGAAAATTAAGTAGGTAAATGGGTTTTGAATTGAAAATATTATCGAATTTTAAAGGAAATTGGGATAAAGATGTTCTAAATCCCCATAAGTAAAATTTATCCGTGATTCTGTAAAGGTAAACGACTATAATTAATGTTAACATGTATTGTATTAAAGTTTACATTTTAAAGGGTGACAGGAAAATGGAAATATTAGAAAAGATTGAGCAACATGCACAAAAACGACCACAACATCTTGCGTTGCAATTTGATGATTTAAAGTGTAGTTATAAACAGTTAAAGATAAATATCGAATTAGTGGTTGCAGATTTAACTGATATTCCTAGTCATCAATTTGTAGCACTCGTTATGAAAAACCCTATGGAAACAATTATCTATTATTGTGCATTGCTAAAGAGGCATTGTATTCCATGCATACTAGATTTTCAATGGTCACAAGGACAGATAGACACATTACTAAATCATTACGGGATTTCTTATGTAATTAATGAGGAAAAAGAAGTAATAAATAAACACATTAAAGAAAATCAATTGAAGTGGCGTAATGATTTATTACATGTTGGTTTTACTTCAGGAACGACAGGCTTACCAAAAGCTTATTATCGCAATGAAAAATCTTGGTTATATTCTTATAAAGAAAACGAAAAGCTTTTAGAAGAGCCAGTTAATATACTCGTTGCACCTGGTCCTTTGTCTCATTCGTTGTCTTTATATGCTTGTATCTATGCGCTATATAGTGGGAGAACGTTTATAGGGCAACGTCAATTTGATGCGCAATCGTTATTACAAACGATTGAAAAAGCATCTAAAACAGTTGCCATGTTTTTAGTACCGACAATGTTAACATCATGTTTGACTGAAAACTTTAAAATAAACCAAGTGCGCTATATTTTTTCTACAGGTGACAAGTTACCTCCGGAAACAAGAAATAAAGTACAACAATATATGCCACAAACTTTATTAATAGAGTTCTTCGGAACATCTGAAGCAAGCTTTATAAGTTATAACTACAATAATGAAGCACCATGTCATTCTGTTGGTTTACCTTTTCCAAATGTGCAAATACATTTGGCACATCAAGATGAACAAGGTGTAGGCGTGTTACATATTCAAAGTAATATGGTGTTTAGTGGTTATGCAAATCAGAATATGTCACGAAGTAAATGGCTAGAAATTGGTGATTTTGCTTCACTTGATCATAACGGATATCTCTATTTGCACGGACGTCAGGGTGACCGCATGATTATTGGTGGTCGAAATGTTTATCCAACTGAAATTGAAAGTGTAGCCCAAGGTTATGAATATTTTAATGAAGTGTGCATAGTGAGTGAACCACATTCGAAGTTTGGGGAAATTGCAGTACTACTTTATACAGGCCCACAGGATGTGTCTTATCAGTCGTTGAAAAGTTTTTTGTCACCACATTTGGTGAGATATCAAATACCATCTAAATTAATTAAAATAGATAAAATGTACTATACACAAAGTGGGAAAATAGCTCGAAGACAAATGAAGGAACGTTATTTAGGAGGAGAGTTTAGATGATGAAAGAAGCAGTGATTGTTGCGGCAAAACGTACAGCATTTGGCAAATATGGAGGAAAGCTTAAGCACATAGAGCCAGAACACCTCATAAAACCATTATTTACACATTTCAAAGAAACATTGCCACATGTGATGTCAGATATTGATGACGTTATTCTAGGTAATGTCGTAGGTAATGGAGGTAATTTGGCGAGAAAGTCCTTACTCGAAGCTGAACTAGATCACCATATCCCGGGCGTAACTATCGATAGACAATGTGGCTCAGGTTTAGAAGCGATATTACAAGCTTGCCGTATGATACAAGCAGGCGCAGGTACGATTTATATGGCAGGCGGTGTAGAAAGTACGAGCCGTTCGCCTTGGAAAATAAAACGACCTCAATCTGTTTATGATACGCAATTACCAACGTTTTTTGAACGCGCATCATTTGCTCCGGAGGGACAGGATCCTTCAATGATTGAAGCGGCTGAAAATGTAGCTCAAACTTACAACATTTCAAGAACGGCACAAGATTATTATGCATGGATGAGCCATCAAAAAACGATGGCTGCATATGAACGTCAAATCATTTCCCGAGAAATAATGCCATTTCAAGTTAAGGGTGAAACATTTCAACAAGATGAAAGTATTAAACCTAAGTTAACGGAACGGACGCTGAATCGTTTGAAGCCGCTCTTACCTGAAGGCACAGTTACTGCTGGAAATTGTTGTATGAAAAATGATGGTGCAGTGTTATTAATGATTATGGAAAAAGAAACTGCCAAAGCATGTGGTTATAATAGCGGGTTAGCATTTACTGATGGCTTAACTGTAGGCGTAGATCCGAATGTATTAGGCATTGGCCCAGCACCAGCAGTGAAAAAACTATTAGAAAAAAACAACTATACTATTGATGAAATTGATGCTGTCGAATTGAATGAGGCCTTTGCATCACAGGTGTTAGCAAGCCAAGAAATGTTGGGTTTATCTGATGCGAAATTAAATGTTTATGGTGGTGCGATCGCTACAGGTCATCCCTATGGCGCAAGTGGTGCAGCTTTAGTGACACGCTTGTTTTACATGGAAGAATATCAAAGAACAATTGCTACAATGGGAATAGGAGGCGGCATGGGCAATGCATTATTGTTTGAAAGATGGACATGAAGAGCAAGAAATCATATTTATTGAAGAAGAAGTCGTGGCTTATAATCAATACTTTAATCAACGTCCATTAAACAAAGTGCCTCCTTTATATTGTGCTAAGTTATGGCCAGAATTTCAGCTGTTTCAACAATATGCTAATCGTAATATTTTGCTGAAAGAAACAGAAATCAACCATTCAAAACCACTTGAAACGAATGAAACTTATCTTGCGTATATGTGTATTGTTGAGAAGAAGAAAATAAAATCATTTACGAAATACATTTTTAAATTAGAAATACATAAAAATAGTGAAAACTATATCACTATTAAACAAACATTTTTGGAGCAGGTTTAGCATGATACAAATAACAACAGAACAAGTGAATGAATATTTAGGTTTAATCAATGATCAAAACCCAGTGCATGAAAATATAGTGCCAGGTCAATTGATTGTACAACTTGCACTCACGAATAAAAAAGTAACATGGGTAGCGTACAAAGTGAAATATGTGGCATCAGTTGAAATGAATGAATCTTTAAATTTTGAACTTGTAACAAACGAAAAAATAGTTATTTCTAATCAAAGTGGTGATGTGAAAATTGTCATTGTAAAAATATAAAAGTGATATTTAATCTGTGAATATAGAAAAGCTATTATGTATTGTTAATTAAAAATAAATATAATCATTTTCATAAAATTATTAAAAACAAAAAGTAATAAATAGATATCAATTTGACAATACAAACTAACTCCGTATAATAATATAGCATGTTAAAAGGAGTGAAATATTCATGGATTATGACAAAGATTTTGATGAAAGTAAGATAAATAAAGTTAATCCTAAAACCGCTAAAAAAACTGTGTTTGCCACAGGTATAGGTAACGCTATGGAATGGTTCGATTTTGGGTTATATTCTTATTTAGCGGTAATACTTGGACAAAACTTTTTCAGTTCGGTAGAAAATGATCAACTCAAAACGATTTTCACTTTTGCAACATTTGCAATTGCGTTTCTACTACGACCTGTTGGCGGTATTATCTTTGGCATTATTGGAGATAAATACGGTAGAAAAGTAGTACTAACAACGACCATTATTATGATGGCGTTCTCGACATTGTTCATTGGCTTATTGCCTACATATGAACAAATCGGTATTTGGGCCCCGATATTACTATTGCTAGGTAGAGTGTTACAAGGATTTTCGACAGGTGGAGAGTATGCGGGCGCTATGGTGTATGTTGCAGAATCTTCTCCGGATAGAAAACGAAATACGCTTGGTTCTGGACTTGAAATAGGAACATTATCGGGCTATATTGCTGCCTCGGTGATAACAGGCTTACTATTTTTCTTTTTAAATGATGATCAAATGGCTTCATGGGGTTGGAGAATTCCATTTATCTTAGGCTTATTTTTAGGTATTTTTGGTTTCTATTTAAGAAGAAAATTAGAAGAATCACCTGTTTATGAAAATGAAATTGCAACAAAATCAAAAAGAGATACAATTGGTTTCTTAACTATTATTAGATATTATTATAAAGATATAATTGTATGTTTCGTAGCGGTAGCGTTCTTTAATTGTACTAATTACATGGTGACTTCATACATGCCTTCTTATTTACAGCAAATTATTAAACTTGATAGTACAACAGTTTCAGTAGTAATTACACTTGTAATGGCTGTAATGATTCCATTAGCATTAATGTTTGGCAGAATTGCTGATAAAATTGGCGAGAAAAAAGTGTTCTTAATTGGATTAATTGGTACAGCCGTATTGAGTATATTCGCCTTTTCACTTTTCCAATCAACTTCAATCATCTATGTTATTGTTGGTATCTTTATTCTAGGCTTCTTCCTATCAACATATGAAGCGACAATGCCTGGATCATTACCGACGATGTTTTATACACATATCAGATATAGAACATTAGCAGTAACATTTAATGTATCTGTATCTTTATTTGGTGGCACAACGCCATTAATTGCTTCTGCACTTGTAGCGAAGACAGGTGATCCTTTATCTCCTGCTTATTATTTAACTGCGATGAGTATTGTTGGTATTATCGTCATTTCGTTATTACATGTAAGTACTTCTGGTAAATCACTTAAGGGATCTTATCCTAATGTTGAAAGTGATGAAGAATATGAATATTATGCAGAAAATCCTGAAAAGGCAATGTGGTGGGCTAAAAACAAACGCGTATAATAAAAATGATTTTAAAGATTCGGTTTATTCGAGTCAAAAATGATCGACATGGTGATGAAACTTTGTCGATTGTTTTTTTGTGTTAATTTAAAAGAGTACGATACAATAATAAGTGAAGTAACAAGTATACTAGGAGGATAACTATGACAGTAGAAACATATTGGAGATCTTTTATCGAAGCATTTCCTGAATATAAAGGTGTGCAATTTGATGCTTGGTCTTTTGGTGTCGACGAAGATGAACTAGCTGATTTAGTGAAAAAGGGCATGAAAACTGCGACGACAAGCGGATTAGCGTCTTATAAAGTAGAGGAAGAAGCGTTACCACAAGTCGGTGATATCAGCGTTGTATTAAATGAAAAAGGAAACCCGCAATGTATCATTGAAACTACACGTGTTTACCAAACCCCATTTAATGATGTTACTGAAGAACATGCGTATCTTGAGGGTGAAGGAGATAAGTCGCTGGCATATTGGCGCCAAGCACATATCGAATTTTTCGAATCATATTATGCTGAATTAGGCATTCCTTTTGATGAAACAGAAATCATGGTGTGTGAAGAATTTAAGTTATTGTATGTATAAAAAAGAGCGGTACATTAGTTAGCACTGCTTCGAGTATTCTCTCCAAGCACAACAAAGGGGACAATCTTTGTCTAACTGTGTACCGCTCATAGGGTGAGTGTTTATAGGGTTGTGTTATTCAAAGGCAACATAAGGGGACAACTTATGTTGCCTTTATTCTTTTTAAACTTCTAATTTCTAAAGGGGAGTTATTGCATATATGTTCTTCTGAATTCTTCTTAAAGCTAAATTTTGAAAAGTCTTAGGTGTAAAGTAAATGTTATTAATAGGTTAGTTTCATATTATCAACATCACTTTCAAGTAGAGAGAGTAACTTATATAATTCATTCATGCTGAAATTTTCATCAAATTTAACAGAAATTGTTTTGAAAGTTTTAGTGATAATTTCATATATTGGGTTACCATTTTCAAAAGCCTGTTTGTAGATAATCATGCTGTGATTCCCTCCTTTTCTCTCTACACTTAATATACTAATAGATTTCCTTGGAAAATACATGAGTCTTCAGTATCAACTTTGTATCGGTCTTATGTCGTATATTATTTAAACTTCTAATTCTTAATATTTATTTTTTAAAATCAAAATCACTATAATTTGTAAACCAATCAATTGTATAATCAATGAATTTTTTAGCTGCAGTAGAAAGGAAATGATGTTCTTTATATACGATGCCTATATTTCTTTCACATTTGGGAAAATCAATTGGTATTGCAAGGACATCTGATTGATCATGTATTAATGAAATTTTTGGAGTAAAAGAAATACCATAACCTAAAGAGACAAACTTTAGTATAGAAGTTGATTCTTCTAATTCAAGTTTATATTGGGGCTGAATATTTGCTGCTTCGCAAAAGGCGTCTGTAATTTCTCGAAAACCATAACTAGGTAATAAACCAATGAAATTTTCGGATTCTAACTCTGTTAATGAAATAGAATTTCTATTAGCTAATCTATGTGTCTTCGGTACTGTTAAGTAAATTTCATCTATGGCTAAGGGTACCCATTGTATATCGTTAGATTTTAAAGGAGAAGTGGAAATACCAAAATCAATCTCATTTTGTAAAATCAAATTTTCCATTTCTTTTGAAGATGATTGCTTTTGCGTGATATGCACGTTTGGATATTCATCTAAAAAGTCGGTCATTATTAATGGGAAAACATGAGGGAAGGTAGCAGAAAAATTAATGTTGCCGTTCTCTAAACCTGCATCTTCTTGTATTAAATGGATACCTGAATCTAATTCTACAAATGCTTTATCTACAAAGCTCAATAATGTTTTCCCATAGTTATTTAAATAAACCTCTCTTCCATTTCTATTGAATAATATAACGCCTATTTCTGACTCTAATTGCTTAATGGCTTTACTTAAACCCGGCTGGGAAATATTTAGAGACTTTGCAGCTTCAGTAAAAGTGCGTGCTTTTGCGGCTATCTGAAAATATTTTAAATTTATAAAATCCATAACTCGCTCCTTTCATAACCTCAGGTTATAGAATGATGAAAAATTAATATTATAAGTTATTAATGGGTAATGTTACCATAAAGTTATAGTATTAATAAAGGGAGATACGATAAAATGAGATTAAAAGATAAAGTTGCGTTAATTACAGGTTCAGCTTCTGGTATGGGAAGAGCGGAGGCGCTTAGATATGCAGAAGAAGGCGCGAAAGTTGTTGTAGCAGATATGAATATCGAAGGTGCTCAAGAAGTTGTGCAAGAAATTATTGAAAATGGATATCAAGCGTTAGCAATTAAAGCAGATATCACAAAAACGGAAGATATTCATAACATGGTTGATAAAACAAAAGAAGTCTTTGGTTCAATTGATATTTTAGTCAATAATGCTGGTATATTCGATAAATATCAAACAAGTTTAGATACTGATTTAGACAAATGGAATTTTTTATTAAATATTAATTTAACAAGCACTTTCCAACTGTCGAATGCAGTACTGCCAGATATGATTGAAAAACAAAATGGTGCTATTGTTAATATAGCTTCAGTAGCAGGGTTAGTTGCTGGTAAAGGTGGCGCTGCTTATACAACTGCGAAACATGCTGTTATTGGGTATACAAAACATCTCGCTTCAGAATATGCAAAATATAATATTAAAATCAATGCAATAGCGCCTGGTACTATTGAAACGCCATTAATTAAAGATGTGGCTGATAGTATTCCGAAAGATTCCGTACCTGCGAAACGTTTCGGTCAAATTGAAGAAGTAGCAGATTTAACAGTATTTCTAGGATCAGATGAAGCTAAGTTTATGAATGGTGTAGTTGTTCCTATAGATGGTGGATTCACAATTCAATAACATTTAATAATACTTTTAAAATTAAGCTAAATCGAACTTATTTATAAATAAAAAGAGCAGCATCACAAACTTTTCAGTTTAATGTGATGCTGCTCTTTTATATTATAAAACCTCATGAAGATTTTAAACTTCTGTAACGTCAACATCAATATGTTCAACACGGTTATATGCACCGTGGTCAACTGGACCTACAAAGTCATTCATCTTCCAACCATTTTTAATTGCAGAAGCAACAAAAGCTTTGGCAGCAATAACTGCTTCTCTTGGTGTTTTGCCGTTTGCTAAATACGCAGTAGTTGCTGCTGCAAAAGTACAACCTGCACCATGATTATAGCTTTGTTGGAACATATCCGTAGTTAATTGGTAGAATTGTTTACCATCATAGTAAAGGTCATAAGATTTATCTTGATCTAAAGCTTTACCACCTTTAATAATGACATGCTTTGCACCTTGTTTATGAATGATTTCAGCAGCTTTTTTCATATCATTTATTGATTTTAAAGTACCTAGATTTGCAAGCTGCCCCGCTTCAAATAAATTTGGTGTTACGACAGTTGCTTTAGGTAATAAATGCTCAATCATTGCATCAGTATTGCCAGGGTTTAATACTTCGTTTTCCCCTTTACAGACCATCACTGGATCGACGACAAAGTAATCGGCGCCAGATTCTTCATAAGCTTCGCCAGCACGTTTGATAATTTCTTGTGTACCGAGCATACCTGTTTTCACAGCATCTGGGTGAATTGAGATTGCTGTTTCTAATTGTTTCTCAAACACATCAAATGGAATTGGCGTTACGTCATGAGACCACGTCGCTTTATCCATTGTAACGATTGATGTCAGAGCAACAATGCCGTATGTCTCTAACTCTTGAAATGTTTTTAAATCTGCTTGCATACCTGCGCCTGCGCTTGTGTCTGAACCTGCAATCGTTAATGTTTTTTTCAATGCCATGAATCTTCACTCCTAAATTTCTTTTGTACATATCATACCACGTTTATCGAGTATTCTAAATAATGACCTTTTAAATAGCGAGCAATATTTAACTACTTTGTATAATGTAGATTAATTTTATTTTGATGAAGTGAAATAGGGTTAACTATAAAATATTTAAAATATCTTATAGGATTACCTGAGCTGGTTTAAGGTTTACAAGTGCTGATGCACTTGCATAAGTGGTTCTATTCTTGTGGATACAAAGTAGAAATAATGGTTCGCCTGAGCAGATTTAAATGTTTACAAGTGCTAAGGCACTTGCATAAGTAGTGCTAGTCTTGCTAATGCAAGAAGTACTACTTTACATGCATAAGAACTACTTATTCACGCGCACAATTTCTTGCGCGAGGATTTTAAAAAGGATTACCTGAGATGGTTTAAGGTTTACAAGTGCTGATGCACTTGCATAAGTAGTGCTAGTCTTGCTAGCGCAAGAAGAACTACTTTACATGCATAAGAACTACTTATTCACGCGCACAATTTCTTGCGCGTGAAAGTAGTTCTAATATGTTAAAATACTAACTGAGGTGAGAGGGAATATGGAATGGTCAGATGTTTTTCATGAAATTACTACGCGACATGACTTTAGTGCGATGCACGAATTTTTAGAAAAAGAATATACAACAGAAATTGTATATCCAGATAGAGAGAATGTTTACCAAGCATTTGATTTAACACCATTTGAACAAGTGAAAGTTGTCATATTAGGTCAAGATCCATATCACGGACCGAATCAAGCACATGGCTTAGCTTTCTCAGTACAACCAGATGCTAAGTTTCCACCTTCATTGCGTAATATGTATAAAGAACTTAAAGATGACATAGGTTGTGAAAGAACAACGCCGCATTTACAAGATTGGGCGCGTGAAGGTGTTTTGTTATTGAATACCGTTCTGACTGTCCGCCAAGGAGAGGCACATTCACATAAAGAAATTGGCTGGGAACTTTTCACAGATGAAGTGATTCAAACTGTATCTGAACAATTAGAAAATGTTGTGTTTATTTTATGGGGAAAACCCGCACAACAAAAAATCAAATTGATAGATACGTCGAAACATCATATCATTAAGTCTCCACATCCAAGTCCTTTATCTGCTTATCGTGGTTTCTTTGGTTCAAAACCATATTCTCAAGCAAATACGTATTTACAAGAAAATGGTAAAGCACCAGTAAATTGGTGTGAAGGTGAGGCATAAACATGGAAAAAGATAAGATCATACAGTTAATTGAGCAAGAATTAGTAGCAGCGGACGAAGCAAAGCATAATGCTGAATTTGAAAAGCATATTTATGCTATTCACACGTTGACTTCACTTGTTACAGGGTCGACAAGCCAGCATAAAAGTTATAAAGATAATACGTATGATGTTTCTTCTTCATTCCAAACTTCTACTATAGTAAGTAATAGTAATTCAAAATCGCAACCAGCCTCTAAAAAACAAGGTGTATCTGCGGAAGAGATTCGAGCGATGGGTGGTAAAACATCACAACCCGCGTCACAAAATAGCGTTTCTGACACGTCACTTACATCTAACAAGTTGGTTACTGATGATGAAATAGGTAATGGAGATTCAATATTTGATTTTTAATTAAGAAGGGAAGTAAATAGCATGATGAAAGTATTTATTATATTAGGTGCATTGAACACAATGATGGCAGTAGGAACTGGCGCATTTGGTGCACATGGCTTAGAAAATAAACTATCGGCAAAATATTTATCAGTATGGGAAAAAGCAACGACTTACCAAATGTATCATGGTTTAGGCTTACTCGCGCTTGGTATCATTAGTGGTACAACTTCAATTAACGTGAATTGGGCAGGTTGGCTCATGTTCTTCGGTATCGTCTTTTTCAGTGGTTCATTATACATTTTGTCATTAACTCAAATTCGTATTCTTGGCGCAATTACGCCAATCGGTGGGGTTTTATTCCTAGTAGGTTGGTTAATGCTAATTATCGGAACATTTAAATTATAAATTTTTAATTGTTATAGAATTCATCTTGTGGGTATAATACAGTCCATGAGGTGAATTTTATTTATGAGTCAAAATGATAAGGAAATAGATAGAGGAGATTTAAAACAAAACTTATCTGAAAAATTTGTATGGGCTATAGCCTATGGTTCATGTATAGGTTGGGGCGCATTTATACTACCTGGCGACTGGATTGGTCAATCAGGTCCTATATCTGCAGCGATAGGTATTGTAATTGGTGCATTATTAATGATACTGATTGCAGTAAGTTATGGTGCTTTAGTTGAACGTTTTCCAGTTTCAGGTGGGGCATTTGCATTTAGTTTTTTAGGATTTGGAAGGTACGTCAGTTTCTTCTCATCCTGGTTTTTAACTTTTGGATATATATGTGTTGTAGCTTTAAACGCAACAGCATTTAGTTTATTAATTAAGTTCTTACTACCAGATATATTAGAAACTGGTAAGTTATATACTATTGCAGGATGGGATGTATATATAACTGAGATTCTTATCGCATCGTTATTATTAATTGTCTTTATGTTTATAGCAATTAAAGGTGCAAGTGTATCAGGATCTCTACAATTTTATTTCTGTGTAGCAATGGTTATAACAATCTTATTACTATTTTTCGGTTCATTCTTCGGGAATAACTTCTCTTTTGAAAATTTACAACCGTTAACTAATGAAAAAGAAGGTTGGTTTACATCCATTATTATGATTGTGGCGGTAGCGCCATGGGCATATGTTGGATTTGACAATATTCCACAAACAGCAGAAGAATTTGATTTTGCGCCGAATAAAACATTTAAATTAATCGTTTATAGTTTACTTGCCGCAGCATTCACTTATGTATTAATGATTTTATACACAAGTTGGTTAAGTAGTTCATCAACAAGTTTAAATGGTAATTTATGGTTAACAGGTGCTGTGACACAAGAAGCCTTTGGTTATATTGGTTTAGCAGTGCTAGCAATTGCAATTATGATGGGAATATTCACTGGTTTAAATGGTTTCTTGATGAGTTCAAGCCGTTTATTATTCTCAATGGGACGTTCAGGCATTATGCCTTCTGTATTTAGTAAATTGCATAAAAAATATAAGACACCTTATATTGCAATTTTCTTTTTAGTTTCTGTTACATTAATTGCACCGTGGCTAGGTCGTACTGCATTAACGTGGATTGTTGATATGTCTTCAACAGGTGTATCAATTGCTTATTTTATTACATGTTTATCAGCAGCAAGACTCTTTAGTTTTGATAAATCAAGTAACACATACGGACCTGTATACAAAGTTTTTGCGATATTAGGTTCAATCGTTTCATTTGTGTTCTTACTCTTATTATTAGTTCCTGGGTCACCAGCAGCACTTTCAACACCATCTTATATCGCATTAGGCGGTTGGTTAATTATTGGTTTAATTTTCTTTGTTGTACGTTATCCAAAACTGAAAAATATGGATAATGACAGACTAAGTAAACTTATTTTAAATCAATCAGAAGATGAAATAGTAGATTTAATTAATAAAAATAAATCAGATAAAGCGAACAACTAGTTGTTTTTGTGAATAATAATCATGTTTTTTGCATGTAAAATTATATAATCCTAACATTTAAACTTGGATTATATAATTGCATATACGCCCTTCAATACAGACATATTAAAAGTGTTTATATTGGAGGGCTTTTATTATTAGATCTTTGATTATAAAAATAGCGAGTAACAAAAAAACCTGAGAAAAATCATTTGTAATAATGATTTTTCTCAGGTTTTTGCTTTAGCATCATGCGTGTTAAATTCTTTTTTTACGTATTTTCGTACCAGAGACAATAAGTTTTGATATTTGATCAGCAAAAAGTAATCCTAAAGCGATAGCACCAGCAATTAAAGTCACTTCTAACATTGTATTAATTGCTTTACTAAATTCCAATAGAATCAAGCTTTTTGTTGCATCGAATGCAAGACCACCAGGTACGAGTGGGATAATACCTGGAACCATAAATATAATTACGGGTTCCTTTTTATAACGAGCCATGATGTGACTTAGCATACCTAACGCAATACTTCCAAAGAAACTAGAATATATAGTATGGAAATGAAAACCTTCATAAAATAAAATATAAAACATCCATCCACATGCACCTACAATACCAACTGTGTTGTATAGGCGTTTTGGCACATCAAATATCACACCAAAGAAAAGGGAAGCAGTATAACTAAATATTAAATTTAAAATCCAAAACATAGACATTGCTCCTAAAAAATAATGAGTATAGTACCAACACCGGCGCCTATACCAAAGGCAGTCACTAGGGCTTCTAGTGATTTAGTGGTAAATAGTAACATGTGACCGGCGAATAAATCTTGAATGGCATTCGTTATTAATACACCAGGAACGATAGGCATTACTGAAGCTATTATAATAGTAGATATCGAACCACCGGGTATTAAATAATGTCCTGAAACGGTTATGAGACCGATGACAATTGCGCCCATAAATTCTGGAATGAATTGAGCGTGTAATTTTCGTTGAAGCGTTTCTACAACAATGAAGCCAAAGGAACCAGCCAAAATAGCAGTAAGTACATCTGTTAAGATGCCACCTTGAAGATATAAAAAACTGGCTGCGATAACAGCGGCAGCAATAAATTTGAAAATTAGATCATGGTTAATGCTTTGTTCATGATATATTTTTTGCAGTTCTTGAAAGGCATCTTCAAGTGAAATGTCACCTAAAGCAAGCTGCCTAGATATACCATTTGTTCTTGATATACGATGAAGATTGGTATCTCGTGTTTTAATCCTGAAGATCCTAGGATAAGATTCGTTATGTAACATGAAGTTAATGACTGTATTAGTTACGAAACTATTGCTTTCTGGATAACCTAACGTAGTTGCAATCCGAGTCATTGTATCTTCAACTCTGGAACCTTCTGCACCAGATTCCAACAGAATGCGTCCTGCGAGCAAAATGACATCTTTCGCCATTCTTTCATCATAACTTTCAACTGTTTGATTGTATATTGTCATTTAATCACCAATAATGAAGTATTTAACTAAAGCTATGTTTTTGTATTCATAGCATAGGAATAAGTTATTGAGTTAATAATTTTTATTGTAACACTTTACTCATAAAAATTGTTAGAGGAATCAGAAAGTAACTTATGCGCTTTATAAATTTTAAAATATAACATTTTATACAATTTAAGTAATTTAAATATGTTTCAAATTTCGCAAATAGGCTAAAATAATATTAGTTAGCTGTTTCAGACAAATATTGAGTAGCGACAATATTTAACAGTTAATATTAAATTAAGTAGTGATTAAAGTTCTCCCAAACACACTACACAGACTCAGGCACACTTGTTCAACGGCAAGTGTGCCTTTTTACTCGCTCTAGCTTTCACCATAGTGAAAGCAGAGCGAGTAAGAACGAATACCGAAATAGGTGAATGCATAAAAAAATGCCGACAAAGTTGGATACTTTGCCGACAGTCTTATACGTTTCCATTAATATGAATAGAATCGTTTATTGTATTTTATAATGAAAATAAATCTTGTAAGACATCTTTTGTGATGATATTACCTACAAAGAAACTACCAAAGTCGCCGTAGCGTGCAGTCGTTTCATCAAATCTCATTTCATAAACAATTTTTTTGAATTGAAGTGGGTCTTCTGCAAAAAGTGTAACGCCCCATTCGTGATCGTCAAAACCAACAGATCCAGTGATGAATTGTTTGATTTTACCTGCATATTGGCGACCAATCATGCCATGATCATGCATAAGTTTCTTTCTATCTTCAAGTGGTAACATATACCAGTTATACGTTTCACCACGACGTTTATCCATTGGATAGAAACAGATATATTCAGTACGAGGTAATTCAGGGAATAATCTTGGTTTAATATGAGGATTTTCATATGGATCTTCATCAGATTTTCCTGCAAGATAATTACCTAATTCTATGATAGAAACATAAGAATATGTTGGAATTAAGAAATCTGTAATTTTCAATTTATTAAATTCATTTTCAAAAGCATTTAAATCTTTCATTTCTGGACGTAATACCCATAAAAGAAGGTCTGCTTTTTGACCATTAATATTGTAAAATGCATGATCTCCTGCATTATTTGTACGTGCTTCTTCGTGCTTATCTAAAAACGATTGTAATTCTTCCACGAGAGATTGACGTTCTTCCTCTGGAACTAAACGTAAAGTAGTCCAATCAATAGCATATAATAAATGTAAACTATACCAACCGTCTAACGTTTCTGGTACTTGTGGCATTGTAAATCGCTCCTTTGTGAAAATTTCTATGTCTTCACTATAAAATTCTACCATAAAGGCAGTGTTAAAACATAAGTAAATGATTACAAATTGGTGACATGGAATTCTATAAAAAAATAACGTATACTATATAGTGTAAATAAATAGATTTAAATTTCGAGGAGGCCCCCTATGTCTTTATTAGATGTATTACAAGAAAAACTTTCAGGAAAAAATGTGAGAATCGTATTACCTGAGGGTGAAGATGAACGCGTATTAACAGCAGCAACACAATTACAAAATACGGAATATGTTACACCAGTAGTATTGGGTAATGAAGCTAATGTGAAGGCTTTAGCTAACGATAAAGGATTAGATATTACTAACATTGAAATTATCGATCCAGAAACAAGTGAATTGAAACAAGAATTAGTAACTGCTTTCGTTGAACGCCGTAAAGGTAAAGCGACTGAAGAACAAGCACAAGAAATGCTAAAAAATGTAAACTACTTTGGTACAATGCTTGTTTATACTGGTAAAGCTGAAGGACTAGTCAGCGGTGCAGCACATTCTACAGGCGATACAGTTCGTCCAGCATTACAAATTATTAAAACGAAACCTGGTGTTTCAAAAACATCTGGCGTTTTCTTTATGATTAAAGGAGAAGAGCAATATATCTTCGGCGATTGCGCAATCAATCCAACGCTTGAAGCACAAGACTTAGCTGAAATTGCAGTAGAGAGTGCAAAAACTGCTAAAAGCTTTGACATGTCACCGCGTGTAGCAATGTTAAGTTTTTCAACAAAAGGCTCTGCAAAATCAGACGATGTTGAAAAAGTAGCAAATGCAGTGAATTTAGCTCAAGAGAAAATTGAAACTGACAATATTGAAGATGTTGTTGTAGATGGTGAATTCCAATTTGACGCAGCAATCGTACCAGAAGTTGCTAAGAAAAAAGCACCAGACGCAAAAATACAAGGTAATGCTAATGTATTTATCTTCCCAAGTTTAGAAGCGGGTAATATTGGATACAAAATTGCACAACGTTTAGGCGGTTTTGATGCAGTAGGTCCAGTACTACAAGGACTGAATTCTCCAGTGAATGATTTATCTCGTGGTTGTTCAACAGAAGACGTGTATAACTTATCAATCATTACTGCTGCGCAAACATTACAATAATGGATTTAGCAAGTAAATATTTTAATGATATAGATTGGCGTTATATTGACCATTCTTCTGGGTTAGCGCCTATGCAATCATTTGCATTCGATGATACATTTTCTGAAAGTGTTGGCAAAGATTTATCATGTAATGTGGTACGTACTTGGATACACCAACATACAGTCATTTTAGGTATACATGATTCACGCCTACCTTTTTTACAAGACGGCATTCGTTATCTTACTGAAGAACGTGGCTATAATGCGATTGTTAGAAATTCAGGTGGTTTGGGTGTAGTCCTAGACCAAGGTATACTCAATATTTCTCTTCTCTTTAAAGGTAAACATGACATTACAATAGATGAAGCTTTTACAGTGATGTATTTATTGGTTTCGAAAATGTTTGAAGATGAAGATGTAGAGATTGAAACACATGAAATTGAACGATCGTATTGTCCAGGGAAATTTGATTTAAGTATTAATGGGCGAAAATTTGCGGGTATTTCCCAAAGACGGGTACGTGGTGGCATTGCTGTACAAGTGTATCTTTGTGTAGAAGGTGATGGCAGTGAACGTGCTGATATGATGAAATCTTTTTATAAACGCGCATTAAAGGATGCAGAAACAAAATTCACTTATCCAAATATTGATCCACAATGCATGGCGTCGTTAGAGTCACTATTAGGTAAAACAATCACTGTCCAAGACGTAATGTTTAAATTGTTATATGCCCTTAAAGATTTAGGTGGACAATTAAACATGGAACCTATAACAAATGATGAATGGCAACGCTATGAAGGTTACTTTGAAAAAATGATTGAACGTAACGCTAAGATGAATCAAGCGATGGAGTAAATAATTATTAAGACCAGAAACGATACTTTTTTATTAAAGTAACGGCTCTGGTCTTTTTTATAGTTAATATAAAAATTATTGACATAAATCTTTCTAATTGTTGAATTATAGAAAGTAAATAAGTAATATAGGAAAAGTGTAGTTTAAAACTAACTAATTTAAATAAATTTCCGTAAAATCATGTTAACTTTTTGAATATAAGACTATAGAGTTTTATAATGGAAAAGTATTGATTATAATTAGTAGCAGGTATTAACTTTTGAGAAGACACTTTCTGTTATTTAATTAAAAATAAACCAAATATCTATGTCTAGAGTTGTATGGCATAATATAAAATTTGTGAGATAATGTATAATAATGTGTGTAAAATTAGTTAAGGTTGAGTATTTTCATATAGAATACGAGCAGTCTTTTCAAATTATTAATAATAAAAGACATATTAGATGCGCTAACAACGAGACTTAGAACACGAAATTTCCTGGGAAATTTAAGCAGAATGCATTGTGGTGTTCTGAAATGACTAAAATCAGTGTGGTCTGTAAGGTGTAGCGTACTTAAAATATAAAACTAAAGAAAATACTAAAGGTGATTGAGAATATGACACAACAAGGATATGGGGAAGCAAATGGAAAAGTAATATTAATTGGTGAACATGCTGTTACATTTGGCGAGCCAGCAATTGCGATTCCATTTACGACCGGGAAAGTGAGAGCGAAAATAGAATCTATAGAAGAACCTTTTTCTTCATGTATTAAAAGTGATGTATATGAAGGTGAGTTAATTAATGCACCTGAACATTTAAAGGCAGTAATAACTCGTTTTGTAGAAAAATATGAAATCCAAACACCTATAAAAGTTTCGATTGATACAAACTTACCACCATCTAGAGGGCTAGGCTCAAGTGCTGCAATGGCGGTTGCTTTTGTGCGTGCAAGTTTCGACTACCTCAATAAACCATTATCTGATGAGGTGTTGATAGAAGAAGCCAATTGGGCGGAACGTATTGCACACGGTAAACCAAGTGGCATTGATACACAAACGATTGTATCGAATAAGCCAGTGTGGTTTAAGCAAGGTAACGTGACGACATTAAAGCCATTAGAATTGAATGGTTACATGATTGTTATTGACACAGGTGTACTCGGCTCTACAAAACAAGCAGTAGAAGATGTACATAATTTATGTAAAGAAGATAATGAGTACTTAGAACATGTGAAACATATTGGTCAACTTGTACACGAAGCAAGTGACTCTATAGAGCATCATAACTTCGAAAAATTAGCCTCTATCTTTAATTTGTG
This sequence comes from Staphylococcus parequorum, assembly GCF_039237145.1. Lineage (NCBI taxonomy): Bacteria > Bacillati > Bacillota > Bacilli > Caryophanales > Staphylococcaceae > Staphylococcus > Staphylococcus parequorum. The sequence continues at coordinate 2,678,842 of NZ_CP150682.1, read as the reverse complement.
TCAAGAAAGCTTACGTACATTAACGGTAAGCCATGATAAAATTGAAACATTACTTGAGGCAAGTAAACAACAAGGCGCTATTGCTGGAAAATTAACTGGTGGCGGTCGTGGCGGTAGTATGATTGTACTTGCTTCAACCTTAGAAGTGGCTGAGAAAATTGTTGAAAGTGCGCAAAACTTAGGTGCACATCATACATGGATTGAATATTTAGGAGGTTAATGACGTTGGTTAATAGTGGTAAAGCACGTGCACATACAAATATTGCACTCATAAAATATTGGGGTAAAGCTGATGAAACTTATATTATTCCGATGAATAATAGTTTGTCGGTTACATTAGATCGCTTTTATACTGAAACTAAAGTGACATTTGATGAGAGCTATACTAAAGATACGCTTATTTTGAATGGCCAAGCAGTAAATGACGCAGAAGCAGCTAAGATACACCGTTTTATGGATGTGTTCCGCGAATTAAGTCAAACCTCAATGTTTGCATATATTGAGAGTGATAATTATGTCCCTACAGCAGCAGGGTTAGCATCTTCAGCAAGTGCCTATGCGGCATTAGCAGCAGCTTGTGATGCGGCTTTGAATCTAGGGTTAACAGGCAAAGCGTTATCTAGATTGGCTCGTAGAGGGTCAGGATCTGCTTCTAGAAGTATCTATGGCGGTTTTGTAGAATGGGAAAAAGGGTATGATGATGAGACATCATATAGTTTTCCTGTTGAAGCAGATAATTGGGAAGACGAGTTAGCAATGATATTTGTTGTCATTAATAATAAATCGAAAAAAGTTTCAAGTCGTGCCGGTATGTCACTTACACGTGATACATCACGTTTTTATCAATATTGGTTAGACCATGTGGATGAGGACATAGCGTCAGTTAAGCATGCAATAAATCAAAAAGACTTTAAACAATTAGGTGAAGTGATTGAAGCCAACGGTTTGCGCATGCATGCAACAAACTTAGGTGCACAACCGCCGTTCACTTATATGGTCGACGACAGTTATTTAGTGATGGACATCGTAGACCAATGTCGTAAGGCGGGTCATCCTTGTTACTTTACGATGGATGCTGGTCCAAATGTTAAAATTTTAGTAGAAAAGAAAAATAAACAAGCGGTTGTTGATGCATTACATAAATCGTTTAAAGAAGACCAAATCATTGCGAGCGACATTACACGTACAGGCGTAGAAATTATTGAGTAAGGAAGAGATAAAATGATTCAAGTTAAAGCACCAGGGAAGCTATACATTGCAGGTGAATACGCAGTTGTCGAACCTGGCTATAAATCAATATTAATCGCAGTAGATCGATTTGTAACTGCTTCTATTGAAGATTCAAATGCACCACAGGGTACGATACATTCTAAGACCTTACATCATGAACCAGTAACATTTCAAAGACGTGAAGATAAAATTGTAGTTTCAGATTTAAATGCTGCGAAACAATTGAAGTATGTCATCACAGCAATTGAAATCTTTGAACAATTTGTAAGAAGTAATAATATGCCTTTAAAACATTTCAATTTAACAATTGATAGTAATTTAGACGATACAAATGGGCATAAATATGGTTTAGGTTCTAGTGCAGCTGTCTTGGTATCAGTTGTTAAAGCTTTGAATGAATTTTATGGTATGCATTTATCTAATTTATATATTTACAAACTTGCAGTTATTGCAAATATGAAATTACAAAGCTTAAGTTCTTGTGGTGATATTGCTGTCAGTGTTTATACTGGCTGGTTAGCTTATAGTACGTTTGATCATGAATGGGTATCACAGCAAATTGAAGATACGTCAGTCAATGATGTATTGAATAAAAACTGGCCTGGCCTTCATATCGAACCATTACAGCCACCAGAAAATATGGAAGTGCTTATAGGTTGGACTGGGTCACCAGCTTCGTCACACCACTTAGTGAGTGAAGTAAAACGCTTGAAATCAGATCCTACCTTTTACGGTAAATTTTTAGAACGCTCTCATTTATGTGTTGAGAAGTTGATACATGCTTTTAAAACGAATCATATTAAAGGCGTGCAACAAATGATTCGCATCAACCGTGAGATTATTCAATCTATGGATAAAGAAGCGACAGTTGATATTGAAACTGCCCATTTAAAAGTATTATGTTCTGTAGCTGAAAAATATGGCGGCGCTGCCAAAACATCAGGTGCAGGTGGTGGAGATTGTGGCATAACGATAATCAATAAAGGTGTTAATAAGCAACGCATTTACGATGAATGGTTAGAAAATGAAGTGAAACCTTTGGAGTTTAATATATACCACGGTCAATAATGAAAATGAACAGTATGAAGCTGAGGCATAAATATATGTCCCACTCACTACTGTTTTTTATTTTGCTGAAATTGAATAAAAGTAAACTATCTAGCAACTAAATCTAAGACACTGATAAGCAACGCATAATACGTTGTCGTTAATCTGACCACATCTAAATAACGCAATGGAAAATTTACCTCTTAATGGAAATAAATTCAGTTGTAGAAATGAATTGTCTAAATGTACGAATGTTATTGAACTCATTGAGATTAAAGCATACGATCATCTTAAGAAAGCGCTTATAATAATGCGATGATAGAAGGGTGATTATTATGAATTTGGGACGTAAGTTTGGAGATGCAATTCGTAGATTTGGTGGCGCAATGATTGTTCCAGTATTATTATTTCCATTTTTCGGGATTATTATTGGCATAGCTACACTGTTTAAAAACGAGGCGATTATGGGTCAGCTGGCTGATCCTAATGGTTTATGGTTTCAAATATGGTCATTAATTGAAAATGGTGGGTGGACGGTATTTGAAAATATAGAACTTATTTTCGTTATCGGCTTACCTATATCACTAGCTAAAAAGTCAGCTGGCCATGCAGTAATGTCGTCGGTAGTAACTTATATGATGTTTAATTATTTTATAAATAGCATATTAACGACATGGGGCCCTGCTTTTGGTGTGGACTTTAAGGGCGATGCAGGAGAAGTCACAGGTATTACTGAACTCGCAGGTATTAAAACCTTAGATACAAATATTATCGGTGCACTCATCATCTCAGGCATCGCGATTTGGTTACATAATCGATATTATGATAAGAAATTGCCAGAGTCTTTAGGAATATTCCAAGGTTCGCCGTTTGTTGTCATGATAGCATTCTTTGCTATGATTCCATTAGCATTTTTAACAAGTTGGGGATGGCCTATTGTTCAAGGATGGATTGCTTCGTTACAAGTGTTTTTAGCTTCATCAAGTTACGTTGGCGTATGGCTTTTCCACTTTTTAGAACGTATTTTAATTCCGACAGGATTACATCATTTCATCTACACGCCGTTTGAATATGGACCGGCAGTAGTCGATGGTGGTATTAAATCGTATTGGATTTCTCATTTAACTGAGTATTCGCAAACAACAAAACCACTAAAAGAAATTTTTCCAGGTGGTGGATTTTTATTACAAGGTAATATTAAAATGTTCGGCTCGATTGGTATAGCACTTGCGATATATTCAACGGCAAAAGCACATAAAAAGAAAGAAGTTGGGGCATTATTATTAGCTGCTACTTTAACAGCCGTGTTTGCAGGTATCACAGAGCCACTAGAATTTACGTTTATCTTTATAGCGCCGTTTCTATTTTTAATCCACGCTATTCTCGGAGCAACAATGGTGACCATTATGCACGGGTTTGGTCTTGTAGGTAATTTAGGTGGTGGCTTTATTGAAATCGCAGCAACCAATTGGATTCCGTTGTTTGGTTCGCATTGGGGAACTTACGTCGCTCAATTTATTATAGGCATTATATTCATATTCATTTATTATTATCTATTCAGATTTATTATCCTAAAAATGGATATACCTATGCCAGGTAGAGAGAAAGATGATGAGATAGATGCTAAGCTCTATACGAAGCGTGATTATAAGGAAAATAAACACAAAAAAACGAGTGATAAAAACGAATATGAAACAAAAGCTGCAATTTATTTAGAAGGCTTAGGTGGCACGGAAAATATTGCTGATATAACAAATTGTGCAACAAGATTACGTGTGACCGTTAAAGACCCTGAAAAAGTAGAAGAAGATGGCTATTTTAAAACAGTGGGTGGTGCGCATGGACTCGTGAAAAGCGGGAAAAACGTACAAGTCATCGTAGGACTTTCGGTTCCACAAGTGAGAGAAGCGGTAGAACAAATTATTAAGCACGAAGCATAAGACTATAAAATTAAATATGATGTAAAACAAATCAGTATCATTGTTTTACATCATATAATTTATATCATTATTTGGAAATTTTGTAGTTGTGATATGTTCTAGCGATAAAATCAAAAACGACATAATATGGAGTAAAACTGTAATGTTTCGTATTATTAAAAAATTGCATTGGTGCACTGTTAACATAAATATTGAAGGCGGCATTTTTGGCAATATAGTTGTCATGTAATGTCGTGATAGAGACGTAATGCAATTCACGTGATTTAATGAGTTGAATAGGTTCTTTTAAATTTTTAGTTTCACCCGATAAAGAAATGATGAAAAGTAAATCTTCTGGTGACATTTGATCTATAGCTAAGCGCAATTCATTTTCATCATTAACAACAATAGAGCGTTTAGAGATAGAAAGCATATGGCGTTGTGCTTCCCTGGCAACATTTTGTTGGGCCATGCCTGTGCCGAAGATATAGACGAAAGGTGCAGCTTCTAATAAGTGGTTTAAAAGTTTATAGTCGAACATTTGAAGGTGTTCTACAGTTCTTTGCACATCTTCGACAATCGGGTCTGTGCTTGCTAAATGTGATGGTTGTGCGTTGTTTTCCATTTTCAAGTAAAACTTAAAGTTGCTATAGCCTTCAAAGCCCATCTTTTTAACGAGCCTATGAATCGTTGAGATGGAAGTATGCGTGAGTTTACTTAAATCATGGATTTTCATAGCTGACATGTCATCCATGTTTTGACGTATGATATTGATGATATGTAAATCATTTTCAGTTAATTGCTCAAAGTATTTATTGATAAGATGATCAAGTACCATATGTGTGGATTCCACCTATTCATTGGAAAATTTTCCGGAATTTGAAAATATATTCTAATGTTAATATATAAAATCTAAATACGTCAAATTTATTGGTATTTTTAACATTGTATTTTAATATGAAATTAAGTATTAACCTTTTAAATGTAATAAAGCTTAAATTTAATACGACTTTTTGTAAGCGGTTACTTTTAAAGACTGAATAAATTTAATATAAAGGGATGAGTCTATGAATGTGAAAATTGGAATAATTGGATGCGGTGGCATAGCTAATGGTAAGCATTTACCAAGTTTAGAAAAAATCCCAGAAGCAACTATGGTCGCTTTTTGCGATATAGACGTAGCTAAAGCTGAATCTGCAGCGACAACTTACGGTATAGAAAACGCGGCAATATATGAAGATTACAAACAATTACTCGAAGATAAATCTATAGAAGTAATACACGTGTGTACACCTAATAATACACATAAGGAGATAACAGTTGCAGCATTAAATGCTGGGAAACATGTAATGTGCGAGAAACCAATGGCTAAAACTTCAAACGAAGCCCGTGAAATGATCGAGGCGGCGGAGCGAAATAATAAAAAATTAACAATTGGTTACCAAAATAGATTTAGAGCTGACAGTCAACATTTACGAAAAGTGACGCAACGTGGAGACTTAGGAGATATTTATTATAGTAAAGCGCAAGCAATTCGACGTCGTGCAGTTCCTACGTGGGGTGTGTTCCTAGATGAAGAGAAACAAGGCGGCGGACCATTAATTGATATTGGTACACATGCATTGGATTTAACATTATGGATGATGGATAATTACGAACCAGAGTCTGTTATGGGATCTACTTTTCATAAATTGGGAAAACAAGACAATGCAGCAAATGCATGGGGACCGTGGGATCCAGATGAATTTACTGTTGAAGACTCAGCGTTTGGCTTTATTAAGATGCGTAATGGCGCAACAATCATCTTAGAATCTAGTTGGGCGCTCAATTCTTTAGACGTAGACGAAGCGAAATGTGCATTGTCAGGTACGCAGGGTGGTGCGGATATGAAGGATGGTTTACGCGTCCATGGTGAAGCATTCGGCACTTTATATACATCTCAAATTGAAGTAGATAATGCAGGTGTTGATTTTTATGAAAGTGAAAAAATCGATGAAGCTGAAGAAGAAGCACGTGCTTGGATAGATAATATTATTCATGATACTGAACCAGTCGTAAAACCTAAAGAAGCATTTGTAGTAACTCAAATATTAGAAGCGATATATGAATCTGCAAAAACAGGAAAAGCGGTATATCTCAATAATCATTAATCAAAGGGGAGCTTACTATTGAATATAACAATTTGGAATGAATTTCGTCATGAACAAGAAAGTGCTGAAGTAAAAAAAGTTTATCCTGAAGGTATTCATAAAGCATTAGCGTCTTTTCTAGAGCATGAACACCAAGTTAAGACGGCAACACTAGATGAACCCGAACATGGTCTGACAGACGATGTATTAGCGAATACAGACGTGTTAGTTTGGTGGGGGCATAAAGCACATGATGAAGTCGATGATATTATTGTAGAAAAAGTGAAACAACGTGTGTTGGATGGCATGGGTCTTGTTGTGTTACATTCTGGACATTTCTCGAAAATTTTCAAAAACTTAATGGGCACTACGTGTGACCTTAAGTGGAGAGAAGCAGATGAAAAAGAACGATTATGGGTAGTTGATCCGACACATCCGATTACTGAAGGCTTAGATTCATATTTTGAATTAGAGAAAGAAGAAATGTACGGAGAGCATTTTGATATCCCAGCACCAGATGAAACAGTATTTATTAGCTGGTTTGAAGGCGGAGAGGTCTTTAGAAGCGGAGCGACTTTTAAAAGAGGTAATGGCAAAATATTCTATTTTAGACCAGGCCATGAAAGTTATCCGACATATTATAATGCCAACATTCAACAAGTCATCAAAAATGGCGTGAAATGGGCATGCAATACCAATACACCGAAACATCAGTATGGCAATGCTCAACCGTTAGAGGAAATAAAAGAAAAATAGGGTTGGGAGTTTGGTTACTATGGAGAATGTAGAAAAATTAAAAATCGGCATTATTGGTTGTGGCGGTATTGCGCAAGGTAGACATATTCCAGCATTTCAAAATTTAAGTCATCTTGCTGAAATTGTGGCAGTGCAAGACGTCAATCAAACACTAGCAGAAACAGTAGCGGATAGATTCACAATTGGTAAAGTGTTTGAAAGTTATGAAGCTATGTTTGAAAAGGTTGATGCCGTAGCTATTTGCACGCCGAATAAATTTCATGCAGAAATCAGTATTGCTGCTTTAGAATCAGGGGTTCATGTATTTTGTGAGAAACCAATGGCGATGAATCAAATAGAGAGCGAACAGATGGTTAAAGCTGCTAAGCGTGCTGGCAAATTATTGGCAATAGGCTATCACTATCGATTTACGGATGCTGCAATTACCGCAAAAAATGCTGTAGATGAGGGTGTGGTTGGTGATGCACTCGTCACACGTGTACAAGCTTTACGTAGGAGAAAAGTACCAGGTTGGGGTGTGTTTACGAATAAAACATTGCAAGGTGGCGGCAGCCTAATTGATTATGGATGCCACTTGTTAGATTTGTCATTGTGGTTATTAAAAGATGTCGAACCCGTTGAAGTGATTGGCAAAACATATAACAGACTAAGTAAAACGCCGAATCAAATCAATGATTGGGGAGAATTTGATCATGAAACGTTTGATGTAGATGATCATGTCACGAGCTTTATTACTTTTGAAGACCATTCAACGATGCAATTTGAATGTTCTTGGTCAGCAAATATTAAAGAAGATACAAAGCATATAAGCATTTCAGGGGTAGACGGTGGCTTAAGTTTATATCCTTTTGAAATTTACCAACCAAGGTTTGGCACATTTTTTACAGAACAAGCTGATGCGGCACATGATGAAGAAATTGCAGCTCAGAGACAAGCGCTTAATTTTGTGAACAGTTGTCTAGGCCATGAAGCGTTAGTCGTGCAACCTGAACAAGCGCAAAAAATTAATATATTAATAGATGCAATATATCAAAGCAGCACAGAAGGACATAGTATTCGATTGTAATGTTTTAAAATTTTGAGGAGGGTTTAATTTATGAAAATTGGTGTGTTCTCAGTATTATTTCAAGATAAAAAATTTGAAGAAATGTTGGACTATGTAGCCGATGCGGGTGTTGACATGATTGAATTAGGTACTGGAGGTAATCCAGGTAATCAATTTTGCCCTTTAGATGAATTATTAGAAGATGAAAGTAAAAGAGCTGAATATTTAGAGCAAATACATCAACGTGGTTTAGGCATTAGTGCTTTTAGCTGTCACAATAATCCAATTTCACCAAATCAAGATCATGCACAAGATGCACATGATACTTTGTTTAAAACAATAAAATTAGCGGCATTATTAAATGTGCCAGTGGTTAATACTTTTTCAGGCGTAGCTGGCTCAGATGAAACAGCAAAATATCCTAATTGGCCAGTAACGCCATGGCCGACAGCCTATTCTGAAATATTAGAGTGGCAATGGGAAGAAAAACTAATTCCTTATTGGAAAAAAGCAGCACAATACGCAAAAGAACAAGGTGTCAAAATTGCGATTGAACTACATGCAGGCTTTTTAGTACATACACCTTATACGTTGTTGAAATTAAGAGCAGCAACAAATGATGCGATTGGTGCTAACTTAGATCCTAGTCATTTGTGGTGGCAAGGTATCGATCCAGTTGCAGCGATTAAAATTTTAGGTCGTGAAAATGCCATTCATCATTTTCATGCTAAAGACACATACATTGATCAAGAAAATGTAAATATGTATGGTTTAACGGATATGCAACCTTATGGCAATGTACAAACGCGTGCTTGGACGTTTAGAACTGTAGGCTATGGTCATAACCCACAAGTATGGGGAGAAATCATTAGCGCATTGAGAATCAATGGCTATGATTATGTCGTAAGTATCGAACATGAAGATCCGATTATGTCGATTGAAGAAGGCTTTACTAAAGCAGTAAATAATTTGAAATCAGTAAATATAGAAAATCCAGCACCAGATTTATGGTGGACTTAAAAGTCGATGAAGTGAGCTTAGTATGCGAATATAAAAGCATATACTAAGTTCACTTTTTTATTTATAAGACAACTTGAATCAAGTCATGATAGGCAAACAGTATAATTAAAAACTTGAAATTTCCGCTAAAAAGAGTAAAATAATTAGAGTTGTAAATACAAAAAAATCGCGAATGCGTGCACATATACATATTAAATCAGTATTGAATTTTTGAGTCTGTATATTATTAGAAAGGTGAGGGTGTAGTTGCAAAACAAGTTTCTGATTTGTGATGATTGTCAGGGTGTGGATTGTAAATCATTAGAAAAAAAGCTGACGAAATTAGACCCTGAAGCTGAAATAGAGATTGGCTGTCAGTCCTATTGTGGGCCAGGTAGACGAAAAACATTTGCATTTGTTAATAACCGCCCACTCGCTGCACTAACAGAAGAAGAACTCATGGAGAAAGTAATGAAACAGTTACAAAAACCGAGAGATCCAGAAGAAGAAGAACGTTTGAGACAGCGTAATGAACTGCGTAAACGCCGTAAAGAAGAGCAAGATAGAAAACTGAAAGAGAAACTCGCACAGCGAAAAAGTGCGAAATAACATATAGATGTAGTGTTTATAGTGACACTATTTGAAAGTGGATCGGCAGTGGTGAGACTTAGGAATTTAAGTTTCACTGCTGTTTTTTTATTTTTTATGGAAATGTATGTTGTTCTGGTCCGAGCAATTTATTTAATATATTAGAATTATCATGATAAATTCTATAAAGATAGTATTATATTTAGTTCATTTGTTGATAAAAGTAATGAAATGATTTAAAAATACAATTTCTTTATGAAACTACTCATAAAATGAGCTAAAAAGGGTAAATACAAATTATGAAGTTAGTGAAACAATTAAATTTTAATGGTTATTTGCACATCGATGTTTAGATAACTTTTTATTAAGATGTGCATAAGATTGTTCAATATTATTGCGAGGCTAACGAGCATAAATATAGAAATCGTATTTTAAAATACGTGATTCATATTTAATATAAGGAGCTGAAGAAGTTTGGCGGAAAAAGTACAATTAGGTAAATCAGATGTTAAAGTATCACCCATTGCTTTAGGAACGAATGCAGTAGGGGGTCATAACTTTTATAATAATTTAGATGAAGAACAAGGGAAAGAAACTGTACGTACAGCAATTAGAAATGATATTAATTTATTAGATACGGCGTTTATCTATGGACCTGAACGTTCAGAAGAACTTGTTGGCGAGACAGTGAAAGAATTTACTAGAGAAGAATTTGCGATAGCTACGAAAGGTGCACATTATTTTGATGAAGATGGGAATGTACAAATCTCTAATGATCCAGAATTCTTAAAAGAACAAGTGGCACAAAGTTTAAAACGTCTACAATTAGACTATATTGATTTGTATTATATTCATTTTCCAGATGAATCAACACCTAAAAATGAAGCGGTTGCAGCTTTAAAAGAATTGAAAGACGAAGGCAAAATCAAAGCCATTGGTGTTTCGAACTTTAGTTTAGAACAATTGAAAGAAGCGAATAAAGATGGCTACGTGGATGTCGTTCAAATGGAATATAATTTATTGAATCGTAAAAATGAAGCGATTCTAGAATATACTTCAGAAAATGATATTACATTTATTCCATATTTCCCATTAGTATCAGGTCTTTTAGCTGGTAAATATACAGAGAACACGAAATTTGATGATCTTCGTGCCGAAAATCCAGAGTTTCAAGGTGAAAGATATCAAGAAAATTTAGAAAAAGTAGATCAACTCAGAGTGATTGCTGATAATCATAGAGTAGATGTAGTACATGTTGTATTAGCATATTATCTTACTAAACCATCATTAGATGTGATCATTCCAGGAGCCAAACGACCAAACCAAGTCGTGGATAATTTAATAACCCTTGATTTTAAATTAACAAACGAGGAAATAGAAAAAATAGAACAATTATTTCCAATAGAATAATAATATTACAGTAGATGGACCATGTAGCGTTTATCTACTTTTTATATTTATAAACTTTAAACCTAAAAATATACATAAATAGTATGTTGGAAAAGTACTATTTTTGAGCAAATAATTTAATTTATTAATGTATTTTCATTTATCTGTTTAATAATGACATTATTTAGTGTAGGATTATTAATTAAGTTTACCTAAATAATGAAATGTATAATTATAAAGCTCAACAGATATATTATTAATTTAGTAGTAGAAGGAGATTATTATGATCACAGTTTTATTCGGGGGCAGTCGACCAGAGGGGAATACTGCTCATTTAACTAAGGCGGCCATAGCAGGATACGACTACGAATGGATAGATTTAACACAATATCAATTAAATCCAGTTAGAGATGTAAGACATGATAATAAAGTAATAGAATCATATAATGATGATTATAAAGAGATTATTGATAAAGTATTAGCGAGTGAAACGATTATTATTGCTTCGCCGGTATATTGGTATAGTTTATCGGCATCAGTAAAAGCATTTTTCGATCATTGGTCTGAAACATTAATGGATCCCAATTATAAAAATTTTAAAGAAGAAATGGCAAAAAAAGATTTTAGATTAATCATCGTTGGTGGCGATTTCCCGAAAGTTAAAGGAAAACCATGTATCACTCAAGTGAAATATAGCTTGGAATTTATTGGTGCAACGTTATCAGGTTATATTATTGGTACTGCTGAAAAGCCAGGCGATATTGAAAAGGACGTTTACGCATTAAAACGTGCACAAGAATGGCAACAAACATTAGGCGAAAAGTAAATATATAAAAGATAGTTTGAGCAAATGATTTATGTTGTTCAAACTATTTTTAATCTAGATAGATAAAGTATTTTGAATACTAAAATTATGTTATAATGTAGCTATTATTACCTATCTAAATAGGGGGAGAGCAACATGCATAAAGTAAGAAAAGCAACTGCAGAAGATGTTGTCAGCATCAGAGATGTAGCAACAAAAGCGTGGTATAATACGTATTTAAATATTTACGCAGCTAAGACAGTAAATGAATTATTGGCTGCTTCATATAATGAACAACATTTACTTAAACGTTTAGAAGATCAATTGTTTTTAGTAGTTGAAGAAGACGAAAATATTATTGGTTTCGCTATATTTATTTATGGTACTGAATTATTCTTGTCTGCACATTATGTGAGTCCATCATGGCAACACCATGGTTATGGTTCTAATCTATTGTCTGAAGGCATTCGCTATTTTAAAGATGATTATAATGAAGTTTATTTAGAAGTAGATAATAAAAATGATGAGGCTATGACATTCTATCAACAAAAAGGTTTTGAAAAAGTACGCTCATACACACATGTAATGTACGGTGAAGCAATGGACTTAGCGTTGTTACGTAAGCCATTAAAATAATCTGCAAAGTATAGGGTATGAACAGGAGGACTACATTGACATTTACAACTTATGCTACACAAAAGTTACCTGAAGAAAAAGTTTTTAAAGACCCGATTCATAGGTACATTCATGTCAGAGATCAAGTGGTTTGGGATTTAATCAAGACGAAAGAATTTCAACGCTTACGTCGTATTAAACAATTAGGCACTTTATATTTATCATTCCATACGGCAGAACATAGTAGATTTGGGCATTCGCTCGGTGTATATGAAATTGTACGGAGATTGATTGATGATTCATTTGATGGTCGTGAAGCGTGGAATAATGATGACAGACCGTTAGCATTATGTGCTGCATTGTTACATGATTTAGGGCATGGGCCATTTTCACATAGTTTTGAAAAAATATTTAACACGGATCATGAAGCATTTACACAAGCGATTATTACAGGACCAACTGAAGTAAATGAAGTATTGAAACGTGTCTCAAATGATTTTCCACAACAGGTTGCAGATGTAATTAATAAAACGCATGAGAATAAATTAGTGATTTCTATGATTTCGTCACAAATTGATGCAGATAGAATGGATTATTTACAACGTGATGCTTATTTTACAGGAGTATCCTACGGTCAGTTTGATATGGAACGTATTTTAAGATTAATGCGCCCGTCTAAAGATGAAGTGCTTATTAAAGAAAGTGGTATGCACGCAGTAGAAAACTTTATTATGAGCCGTTACCAAATGTATTGGCAAATTTATTTCCACCCAGTAAGTCGAGGTGGGGAAGTATTATTAAATAATTGTTTGAAACGTGCGAAGCAGTTATATGAGGAAGGCTATACATTTAAGATGCATCCTACAGATTTCATACCGTTCTTTGAAGAATCCATGACAATTGAACAATACGTAGATTTAGATGAAGCGGTGGTATTGTATTATTTGAAAGCATGGGTGAAAGAAGATGATGAGATTCTAAGTGATTTATCTCGTCGTTTTATTAATCGCGACTTATTTAAATACATGCCGTTTGACGGTTCGATTATTACAATTACAGAATTAACCGATTTGTTTATACAAGCAGGTATAGATCCAAATTATTATTTTGTAAGCGAATCGTTCTCGGATTTACCATACGATTATGATAGACCAGGATCAGATAGACAACCTATTCATTTATTGCGCCGTAATGGTAAAATACGTGAAATTAGTAGTCAGTCATTAATCATTCATAGTATTACTGGTATAAACAGAGAGGATTATAAATTATATTATCCTAAAGAGTTTATTACTGAAATTGAAGATGAAAATATAAGCAATGCGATTATCAGTATTTTGAATGAATTAAATTAGCGATTAACCAATACGAGTAAAGTGTTGGCAATGGAATGATCGTATTGAATACAACTTTTAAAAACCATTTAAGTATACATGAGGCGTATTGTGGTTTTAAAATAGAGCTTAGATATTACAAGTAATTATGAAACTTATTTTATGGGAGGTGTTTGCTAGTGGCTGAAAGCAAAGGTTTTAAATTTAACATCATTAAGAATGACCCACTAGATGGACATAAAGGTACGAATATCGGTTCAATCAGTTTAGATAACGTAGCGCCTGTCTTTATCGATGTTCAAAATAAGGAAGCCTTTATTGATATTGGTGGTATGCATGCGCGCGCAAGTGTCGAAAAAGGTGTTAAGTGGATAAAAGAAAAAGAAGTCGTTGAAGGTGAAGATGCTAAAGAGTATTGGTTGTGCTGGGTTACGACTGAACGAGGCGAAAACGGTCCCTACTATGCAGGTGTTACAGGCTGTTATTTAATGGTGAACAAAAGTATTCGTAGAGGATATAAAAGCATGCCTGAACATGTCAACATGATGGATAAATCTATGAAACGTCAAATAGAAATTGAACACATCGGTGAAGAAAACAAACAAGTTTTAAAAGATTTTCTGAAAGCACATGACATTGAGATGTGGAATAATTCTGAACAAGCTTTGCATGACGCATTAGACACTAAGTAAATTTAATGTAAGTAACATCTAAGACATTTTGGTTTTAGATAAAGTAGACAGCCGAATTGTTTGAATTCTGGCTGTTTTTATTATGTAAAAGCAACTGAATTGTAAGTGTTGCATGTAAAATCTAATCAGCTATTTTTATATTACTGCTGACTTCGGCATGTGAAAAGAAATTTTATATTTTCAGTTAGTATGAAATTAACGTTTTGAAAATTGTTTTCGCAACTGTATTGCTTATTTCAAGTATGCTATAATTGTTTGTATTATTTTAAAGATTAGGGTGAAACGCACATTGGAAAACAATGTTAATATCCAGACGAAACAAATTGTTAAACAATTTGATAATAAAGAGAAATTTTCGCAAAAGACACAAGGATCTTGGCAAAAACGCAATGCTGAATTTATCCGATATCAAGAAGAAATTAATGATGTTACTGTAAATGTGACGGTGAAAATTGAGGAGTCAGGTGTCAAAATCATTCGCAACGGTGAAATTAAAATGATTCTTCATTTCGTTGAAGGTGAAGATACGATTACTTTATATGAAATTAGTGGCGGACGCATCCCACTAACAGTACGCACACATTCCATTTTACATTTTGTTACGCCTGATGGTGGCAAATTGAAAGTACATTATGATTTAATTCAAGATGAAGAGAAAATGGGATCTTATCAATATGAAATTACTTATAAGGAGACACCATAATGAACATAATTGATCAAGTCAAACAAACGTTGGTTGAAGAAATTAAAAACAGTATTCAACAAGCACAACTTGCTGATACAACTGAAATTCCAGAAATCAAAATAGAAATTCCTAAAGATAAAAGTAACGGTGACTATTCAACAAATATTGCAATGGTCTTAACAAAAATAGCAAAACGTAATCCACGTGAAATCGCACAAGCTATTGTAGATAATTTAGATACAACAAAAGCTAAAGTAGAAAAAGTAGCTATCGCAGGACCTGGATTTATTAATTTTTATTTAGACAATTCGTACTTAACTGCAATCATTTCTGAAGCAATGGATAAAGGTGACAAATTTGGCCATACTGAAGAAGCTAATGGTAAAAGTATCTTAGTAGAGTATGTTTCTGCAAATCCAACAGGTGATCTACATATTGGACATGCGCGTAATGCAGCAGTTGGAGATACATTGTCAAATATCTTAGAAGCAGCAGGCTATCAAGTAACAAGAGAATACTATATCAACGATGCTGGTAATCAGATTACGAATTTGGCGCGCTCCATTGAAGCACGTTATTTTGAAGCGCTTGGTGATGATTCTTTTGAAATGCCAGAAGGTGGATACCACGGCAAGGATATCATTAATATCGGTAAAGATTTAGCTGATAAACAACCTGAGTTAAAAGACCTTTCAGAGGACGAACGTATAAAAACATTCAGACAACTCGGTGTCGATTATGAAATGGAAAAATTAAGAACAGACCTGTCTGATTTCAATACGCACTTTGACAGTTGGTTTAGTGAAACATCTTTATACGAAAAAGGCGAAATTAAAAAAGTTTTAGATAAAATGACAGAACTTGGTTATACGTATGAACAAGATGGTGCAACGTGGTTACGTACGACTGATTTCAAAGATGATAAAGATAGAGTATTAATCAAGAAAGACGGCAACTACACGTACTTCTTGCCAGATATCGCTTATCATTTTGATAAAATTGAACGTGGCAACGATGTATTAATCAACTTATTTGGCGCTGACCATCACGGTTATATCAACCGTTTGAAAGCATCGTTAGAAACATTCGGTGTAGAAAATGACCGCCTTGAAATCCAAATTATGCAAATGGTTCGATTAATGCAAGATGGACAAGAAGTGAAAATGAGTAAACGTACAGGTAATGCAATTACGTTACGTGAAATTATGGATGAAGTTGGCGTAGATGCTGCGCGTTATTTCTTAACAATGCGTAGTCCGGATACACATTTTGACTTTGATATGGAACTTGCGAAACAAGAATCTCAAGACAATCCAGTGTATTATGCACAGTATGCACATGCACGTATTTGTTCGATTTTGAAACAAGCTGAAGAAAGAGGCATTAAACCTTCAAAAGAAGCGGATTATTCATATATCACAAATGCAAAAGCAATCGATTTATTGAAAAAAGTAGCCGAATTCGAAACAATGATTGAAAGCTCAGCAGTTCAAAGAGCACCTCATAGAATTACGAATTATATTCAAGAGTTAGCTTCTCACTTCCATAAATTCTATAATGCGGAAAAAGTATTAACAGATGATGTTGAAAAGACAACAGCGTTAATCGCACTTATTAATGCAGTCAAAATCACAATGCATAATGCATTAGATTTAGTCGGTGTTAATGCACCAGAATCTATGTAAGTAAAAGTCTAAAGTGATAAGATTTGATTAACGAGAGTGAGTAATAGATTTGTATGGATCAGATAGTGTAACAACTCATCCAATAACAAATCGTTGCTCGCTCTTTTTTTATAAATGAACTACGAGCAATTACAAAACTTAAAATTGAAGAGAGGTGGATATATGATGTTGGATACAAAAACGTTATATCAACTATTATATGAGCATATGGGTCCTCAGGGTTGGTGGCCTGCAGAATCAAAAATAGAAGTTATGTTGGGCGCGATTCTCGTTCAGAATACGAATTGGCGAAATGCAGCATATGCAATTGAATCTTTAAAGCAAGCAACACATCTAGAACCACAGCACATCTTGAATTTAAAGTTAGAAGCGTTACAAGTATTAATTAGGTCGAGTGGGTTTTATAAAAACAAGGCACAAACCATACTCTCTTTATTAACTTGGTTGGATCACCACGATTTTGATTATCAGGAGATTAATCATCGTTATAAACAAGACTTGAGAAAGACGTTGTTAGAAATTAAAGGTATTGGTAGTGAGACAGCTGATGTACTCATCGTATATATCTTTGGAGGTGTTGAGTTTATAGCAGACAGTTATTCTAGAAGACTATATCGAAAATTAGGATATACGCAAACTGACAGCTACGAACAATTAAAGCGACATATTAAATTACCAGATGACTTTTCAAATCAAGATGCTAACGAATTCCACGCATTGCTAGATAATTTTGGCAAAAATTATTTTAACGGTAAAATAAACTCAAAATATACATTTTTAGATGCTTATTTTGAAAATGAAACAAGTGGTTGACCTTCACGTAACGTAATACTACATACTGCGTTATAGGAGGCGAGATAATTGAAACAACAATTTAGTCCGAAAGACATCGCACATATTACTGGTGTAAGTACGCGCACATTGCATTACTACCATGAAATAGGTCTGTTAATACCCAATCAAGTTTATGAGCAAGGCTATAGGTCATATAACATGGAAAATCTAACGAAACTGCAGCATATTTTATTTTTAAGAGCGCTAGAATTAACATTAGAAGAAATAAAACAATATTTTGAAGGCACTATCAATGAAAAGAATAAAATACTCGGTACACGTTATGAAATTGTTTTAGATAAACGTAATCAATTCAATCGTATTTTGGAGAAATTAGATGAACATTTTAAAAATCATAGTCATGAAGCGCTAGATATAGAAGACTTCAGTGGATTTGATTTAACCAGTCAGTATGAGCGTGAAGCATACAACAAATATAAAGATTCTAATTATTATAAAGCATTTGAACAAAGTAACGCTCGAAAGCATAAACATCAGCAGCAATCGAATAATGACAAAATTAAAACACAACTTGAAGGTTTTTTTGATAAAATGAACCAGTTGCAAAATGAGGGCATCACACCTAATCAAGCAGCTGACAATATAGAAGCATTTAAACGTATTTTATCGATGCAAGTGACTAATTGTGATAACCAATTTATTGAATATATGGCACTTACGTATGAGCAAGATGAACGATTTATAAAAAATATTAACAAAAATCGTAACGATGATTTCCATCACTATTTGATTCAAACAATGCGTATATTTGTTAATAAAGAAGATAATTCAAATTAAATTTGTATGCCGTTGAATTTGTTTATAACATATGACACAAATGCTTAACTAGACGAGGCTGGGACATAAATACATGTCTCAGCCTCAACCATTTTATTGGTTTTACACTCAAATGTGAATTTATAGAAAAAAATTAGCATTGATAATTAAAATTGAGCTAAATTTTGATATGATAAAGAAAAGTATGAACTAGGAGATTACGACGTGAAAAGACCTTATAAAATTTTTTATCTTTTTATTGTTTTAGTATTTTTATTAGCAGCTTGTGGGACAAACGAAGAGCAATCTAAAGAGAAAGCACAGAATTCGGACAAACGTTCTTACGACAGAATTATATCATTGATGCCGAGTAATACTGAGATATTGTATGAATTAGGATTAGGAAATAATATCGTGGGTGTCTCGACTGTGGATGACTATCCGAAAGAAGTTAAAGATAAGCAGCAGTTTGATGCAATGAAATTAAATAAAGAATCCTTATTAAAAGCAAAACCAGATTTAATTTTAGCGCATGAATCACAGAAAACAACAAGTGGTGACATATTAAATACGCTTAAAGATAGTGGCGTTAAAGTAGTCTATGTGAAAGATGCACAATCACTTACCGAAATGTATAATACCTTTAATCAAATTGGTAAGGTGACTGGTAAAGAGGATGAGGCTAATGCGCTCATTAAAGAGACAAAACAAAATATTAAAGAAGTGAAAGCATCAGTACCGAAAGATGCTAAACCACAAAAGGTGTTTATGGAAGTCTCTTCCGAACCAGAAATATATACAGCAGGTAAACACACATTTTTTGATGATATGTTGAACCAATTAAACGCAACGAATAGTTTTTCGAATTTAGAGGGTTGGCAAAAAGTAAGTAAAGAAGCAATTATTAAGAAAAATCCAGATGTTATGATTTCGACAATGGGTATCTCTAAAGCCGAATACCAAAAAGCGTTGAACCATCGTGGCGGATTCAGTGACATAAAAGCAGTGCAACACAATCATGTTGAAGCTGTGAATGGCGATCAAATTTCACGTCCAGGGCCACGTATTGATGATGGACTAAAAGCTTTGAAAGAAGCCATTTACAAATAATAGGTATCCGCGCATTATCCATATAGTCGTACAATCTTGTACTTATGAAATTCCAGTTGTTTATTTGGAGAGGTGTAGTGTTAAGCCTAAACAGATGGTATTGTAATAATTGAAAGATTTCATTGAAAGCGTGGCAAAAAAATGAAGTACTATAAATCAATCATAATATGGCTAACAGTACTCATTGCTAGCATATTGCTAAGTTTATTATGGAGTATTGGTGACATCAGTGACGCATTGACTCAAACGATTCTCTTTCAAGTTAGAATACCAAGAACACTACAAGCTTTGCTTGCAGGTATTGGCTTGACACTTGCTGGCCATATGTTTCAAACATTATTGAATAATCCATTAGCGGATAGTTTCACATTAGGATTAGCGAGTGGTGCAACATTTGGGTCAGGCTTGGCTGTCGTCTTAGGCATGTCATTTATATGGTTACCGATCTTTTCAGTTGCATTTAGTATTATTACATTGGTTTTAGTCCTTGCTCTAACGATGGCGATGTCGAGAGGTTATCCGATTAGAACATTGATATTATCAGGTATTATGATAGGTGCTTTATTTAACGCCTTTCTATATATACTCATTATATTTAATCAAAATAAAATGAATAATATTGTCAATTATATGTTTGGTGGATTCTCTTCAGCTGAATATAACGAAGTGGTATACATTGGCACAGTGTTACTCATTGGTGTTATTATTTTATTAAGCATGATTTCTAAAATTAAAATATTACAACTTGGCGATTTACGGGCCAAATCATTAGGTTTAAATGTTCAAAGTATGACATATAGCGTGCTGTTGATTGCTTCAATTTCAACTGCAGTAATCGTTGCTTATGTTGGTGTTATTGGCTTTATTGGTATGGTTATACCCCAACTTGTACGGCGACACAGTGGACATTATGATTTAGGACAACAAATGATACTTAATATGATTATTGGTGGTACAATTATGGTGCTTTCAGATTGGTTGGGCAGTGTTGTTTTAGAACCATTCCAAGTACCTGCAAGTATTATACTGGCTTTACTGGGTATTCCAGTATTATTCTATATCATGATTACACAACCACGTATGTATGAATAGTGAAGTATAAATAGATGAATATATGCTGCTAAGCATGAATTAAAGTAAAAGTTTGAATTAAAGAGGTAATGATGATGGACTTAACACAAGTAAAAGCGGTCGTCTTTGATTTAGAAGGTACACTGTTAGATCGAAAAAAATCTCGCGAAAAATTTATTGAAGAACAGTATGAAAGATTTCATGACTATTTAGTACGTATACAACTTGCAGATTTCAAGAAAAAATTTATAGAATTAGATGATGATGAAGATCATGATAAACCAGAATTATACAAAGCAATTATTAAAGATTTTCACGTTGATCGCTTAACATGGAAAGACCTATTTAATGATTTTGAAATGCACTTTTATCGTTATGTATTTCCTTATTATGACACACTTTATACACTTGAAAAGCTAACAAGTAATGGCTATCTCACGGGTGTAATCGCAAATGGAAAGTCGAAAATCAAACAATTCCGAATGCATACTTTAGGTGTAGAAGATGCGATTAATTATTTGTCTACATCTGAAACAGTAGGCTACCGTAAACCACATCCTAAGATATTTGAAGATATGTTATCCCAACTAGGGACAAAACCAGAAGAAACGATGTATGTGGGTGATGATCCATTGAATGATGTTGCACCTGCGAGAGCGATGGGAATGATCAGCGTTTGGTTTAAGGAAGATGATGAGGTTGAAGTAGAACCATTACCAGAAGAAATAGATTTTACAATTAGGAGCACTGAAGAATTATTAACAATATTATCTATAGCGAAGAAAGGAAGATAATCAATGAATTTATTTACAACAAAAGATGGCGTCGCTTTGAATTACAGAACAAGTGGTGAGGGCAATGCTATTGTTATGATACACACTGCCTTAGATAATTTATCTATATACAAGGAGATTGAAAATGCTTTCAATAAAACGCATCAAGTTGTGCTTATTGATTTAAGAGGTCATGGTTATTCAGATAAACCAAATGATATTGAATTTAAAACATATGCAGAAGATATTAAAGCGTTATTAGATTATTTATATATTCCAGAATGTGCAGTAATTGGTCATGAGTTAGGCGGCTCAGTTGCTGCCTCATTTGTTGCTCAATATCCAGAGATGACAACGACACTGACATTAGTGAATCCAACGCTACTTAACGAAATAACACCTGAAGAACGTTTGTATCGCAAATATTCGGATACAGTACGTAATTGGGAACAAGAAGCGCAACAAAAGTTTTTTGACAAGCATTTATATTATTCAAAACGCGCAGCTAAAAAAGTTTTAAAACAAGTAGACGATACCAATGCAATTGCTACGAACGCTGAATTACAGGCAGTGAAGGAATCATTTAACAATAATCATATTATGCATTATTTAGGAAAAATTCATTTACCAACTTTAATTATCGCTGGACAGCATGGCGAAAGAACAACCGTTGTAGAAGCTAAAGAAGTGGGCGACTATATTGGAGATGTTTCGTTTGAAGTGTTCGAAAAATCAGGTTTATATCCGTTTATAGAACAAAAAGAAAAATTCCTGGACGTTGTAAGAGATTTTATTAAAACAAATGAAAAAACAAAAATATAGTATAGCCTGTATTTATATTACGAAATGATATGAATATGTAATCTTTTTGTAACATCCCTGTTAATTACGTAATATTTATAGTACACTGTTGATGAGCACAAAATAACTTATAAATAGAAGGAGAGAGTGCTTATGAAAAAAATATTTGCGGCAGTTTTAGTTTCAGGGTTAGCGTTTTCTGGAATTGGTGCAGGTAGTGTGGATGCGGCTTCAGGTAACTCTATCCAAAATGTTAAGGCATTGCAAGAAGGAGATACAACATTAGAAGGTGCAACACTAGGCGAGTCTATTCAAAGTGTATTGAAAAATAACAATACACCAGTCTATTCTCATCGACCTGATGACAATGAACATTATTATGAATTTAAAAAAGAGAATGGTGTACTTATTGTAACTACTGACGGTAAGAAAAATGAAGGCGAAATTACTCGTGTTTCTATGAGTTATAATGATACTGATGGCCCAGCTTATGATGAAGTTAAAAATGAAGTCAGCAAAGATGCGGTCGCACGTGAGCATTATAATAACGTAACTGGTAATTTTGGTTATGTGCAAGATGATGAAGCTTCATATCAATTCAGTTCGTCATCTCCAAGTGATAAAAACATCAAACTTTATCGTATAGATATTGGTGAATAAGTATTACTTGTAGCATTTAAAAGAATAATTTGACCGGCAAGTGTGAAACTATATACTTGTCGGTTATTTTATTGTTAAAATAAGTGTAAGTATGAGATTATAAATTAAATTATAATAGTTATAGTTCAAATATTATTAAAGGAGCTTGTCATGAGAGTTAACGACAAAGTACTAGTGGAAAACATTAATGATTATTTCACTCATAAAGGTCTTTCTCCAAATTTAATAGATGATATTAAAGTGAAATTGAAAAAAGATTTTCAGAAATCTGAAGAAAAAGATGAAGATTATATTGAATATAGAAAAAAATCACCTGCTGAAGTGATTTTGACGATACAACGTAATTTATTTACATTACAATTGAATCCTATTGTGTTTTTTATACTTAATTTTATATTGTTATCGTATTTATATGATAAACAATTTGTGCCATTCCAAGCAGCAACAGGATTGTCTATCTTTTATTGTTTAATTATCTTACCAATTTCGATTTTTATATATTTGCGTATTGATTGGAAAAATTATCTTTATAGTAATAAAGTCGAAAGAATAATAGGATTAGTAGTGGCAGGAGTGTCCTTTATTCTCATTATTGCACACGCGTTTAATATGAATTTAGGCATCGTAGCAGTGACAGTATATGGGCATCAAGCCGTCTTTTTTGTAGGTATTATATTTAGTATTGCAGGTCTTTATTTTAGAAGATTAGAATTTACTGGTATTGGTTTACTACTTTGTCAAAAAACAATAGACGCTATGATTAGCAGTCCTGAAATTGCTCAAATTGGATCCATCGTTATTTGGTTCTTGCTATTAATTGTTATTATTTATTACACAATTCGTATTTCATCTAGAAATTAAAGTGAAAATAGTATATGTGAATATATTTTTAGAGCTCTCTTCAAGACGTTAACTGAAATCCTTCGTTAACTTGAAGGGAGTTTTTTGTTAGTTGGCACAGAAAAAAATAATAAATTAATAAACGATATATTCTGACAAAAACAAAAATAATAGCGTAATAAACATGAAATAAGGGTATATTACTTCTGTAAAGGGAGGTGGCCCATAATGATAAAAATCGAAACAAGTTGTAACAACGAGATAGCATATATCCGTGAGGGTCAAGGTTTTCCTGTTATATTAATACATGGACTAGATAGCAATATGGCTTCTTTATATAACTTGAAAGATGCATTGAAAAATAAATTTGATGTTATTGTTTATGATGTGAGAGGGCATGGTAAATCTTCCAAGCCGAACTCCTTTAATTTAGAAGATCATGTTGAAGATTTAAAAATATTAATGAAAAAATTAGATGTTGAAGTAGCACATTTAATTGGACATGATATGGGTGGCTTAATAGCTAAAAATTTTACTAATAAATATGAATCAATGGTTGCATCATTAACTTTAATTGCATCTAATCTGATAGATAGTGTACACGGGTTAAATAAATTAATGATAGAACATCAAGACGAAATAGAAGGCTTTGATAAATCTGAAGCACTTATTCTACTATTACCGTATATGTATAAAGACCAGGAAAAAGCGAAAAAATGGTTTCAAAACCAGCTCATTTATAGTAGACAATCAGCCGAAGATAGTGCTGTTGCGACAAGAGCTTTAATGGGATTTCCAGTTTTTAATAAAGATATTGAGATTAAACATGTTAATGTACCAACTTTGCTAGTTAATGGGAAATATGATCCTTTATTTATGGGGGAATCAACGAATAGATACGATCATGCGTTTCAAACTTTAACTATTTTAGAATTTAACCAATCCGGTCATGCGCCGCATATTGAAGAACCCGAGCATTTTGTAGAAGTGTATTTAGATTTTATTAGCACTTTGAAATATCAAAAGAATGATTTAGTATAAATGCTTCTTGCAAAGTCGTTTTAAAATACGCGTTGTTATTTTATATAGTATAGATACTGCAATGCTTTTATTTCTTTATGAAATACTGTTGATATATGTCTCAGGACTTTATCAACGGTATTTTTACTATTTGTAAGGAATGAAGATTTTGAAGATGTGTTGGTAACATGCAAAAGGCAAGTACATATAAAAAGGGATTTTCCAATATATTGGAAAATCCCTTTAAAAATAAGTTGAATATATTATAGAAACTTGTTTGATTGTAGAAATTTAAAGTAACTTAAACTTCTTTTTCGTCGTTAGCTTCTTTAATACGATTATTAACGCGAGTTAATAATTCATTTATTTTTTTACGTTGTTTAGTGTTAACTAAGATTAATACAGTTCTTTCATCTTGTTCGTTACGTTTCTTATCAAAATAATCTTCTTGAGATAAGTTTTTAACAGCTTTAACAACTTGTGGTTGTTTGTAATTCAAGTGATTGATGATATCTTTTAAATAATATTCTTCACTTTCATGCTCGCTAATGTATGTTAATACAGCGAACTCCTCGAAACTTACTGAAAATTCTTTTTTGATAATACCTTTTAGTTTGTCAGCATATGTGACCATAGCTAATAATTCAAAGCAATCATTGATTTTGGTGATAGCCATCCTAATTCCTCCCTATTCTAAATGCCCAATCAAATATACATATTAATAATTTTTTTGTATGATTATTTGTCTTAATTCAAAGTTAAATACAAAGTGTTTGTCATAATTTGTGGCTCGATTATATTTAAGTGAAATATATTAAAACCACTATTATTTAGTTTATTATAACTAAATAAAAATAGAAAGTAAACAAAAACATGTTTAAGCGTTACGTTAATGATTTCTATTATTAATTCAATTCTTTAAATACCAATACGCTAATCAAAATTTATTTTTCTGTTTTTCAATTTACCTTCATATGATAAAAAGGCTAAATAATCTCAATGGATTTTAAAATGATAACTTTTTATAACGTGTACGTCTAATTTTCGGACAGCACTGTATCAGCATTTCTAGCTATGACATCTCCTTGATTTAAACCTTCAAGAATTAGTACATCTTTGTTATTACCCGAATTTTGTGTTTTAATAACCCGTTTTATAAATTTTTTATTTCTTTGTATGAAAACAAATTGCTTATCATGTATTGCTGTTTTGGGAATTTCAATGATGTGATTAGATATTTCTACTTTGAAATGCTTACCTAAAACAGCGTTAGAATTTGAATTTATCTCAATTAAATATTTGGAATTTTTAGTTGATGGGTCTATATCTATTGGGAATTTAGAAATATAAGTCACTTCACCGTCAAATGTTTGCTGATTATTGTCTTTAATAGAAACTTTGTCTTTTAAATGAAGCTTATCAATAAGGAATTCATCAATTTCAGCTTTGATTATTGTAGTAGGATCATAAATTTGCATAACAGGAGATTTAGTTAGATTAGGCCATGATTTATTAATATGGACGATGCCAGTCGCTGGAGCATAAACTTTAATACGAAGTCGTTCTTGGAGTTGTGAGATTTGATTTTGTAAGCGTAATACTTCTGATTGTATCAGGGGAGTGGAAGATTTATTGTTTTGTTTTAATTGTGCAAGGTATTTTTGCTTACTATTAATTTGTTGCTCAATACGTGGATTGTAATATTCAAATAGAGGTTGGTTTTTTTCTATTTTGTCATGTGACTTAACGAACCAATCGTTAATATAACCTTTATGGGGTTCATAATGAACTGGAAATCGTTGCGCAGGTTCTTGCTTTCCTATAAAGGTATAGGGTTTATTATAGGTTATTTTCAAAGTATCAATAGGATGTTCTGGTTTACTTGTGACTATTTTAATTTTGAAATAGTAAAAACTTAGGGCGCCGATACTACAAAGTATTATCAACAGAGTAAATAAAACAATGATTTTCTTCAATGATGTCACCTCTTGATGTATTGATGATTTGATTATACAGCGAAAAGCAGGGATTTTGTTATAAAAAAAGAAGTCATTTACTAAATGTTAAAAGTAAATGACTCGAGAGAACAATTTTTTAAAATAATCTCAATAAAATGATACCAATCATTATGGCAATAATACCGAAAACTTTTCTCTTAGTGATTTTATTTTTATATGTACCCAGCAAACCGAAATGATCTATGATAATACCCATTAACATTTGACCTAGCATAACAATAATTGTAGTCAATGCAGCGCCAAGGTGAGGCATTAAAATAATATTCGTGGTCACAAATATCACACCTAAGATACCACCGATAAAGTAAATAGGCTTAAGACGTCCTTCTTTAGGTGTGAAAGTAGTAAGTTTAAGACTTCTATTAAAAATTAAAGTCAAAATAAATAATACGATTGTACCTACTGTGAATGAAATCAGTGAAGCCATTACAGAGGAATTTATTTGTTGACCCAATGCGCTATTAATAGCAGTTTGAATAGGTGGACAGAAACCAAATATAAATCCAATGATTAACCAAATATAAATTGAATTATTTTGATTTTTATCTTTTGGGTTTCTACGAACGTAATTCATCAGAATGATACCGAAAATTAAAAAGATAATACCCAGTACTTTAAATACTGTAAAGGCTTCTTTATCAGCTCCAAACCAGCCAAATGTGTCGATTGTTACACCCATAATGATTTGACCAGCTACAGTAAGCACTACAGTAAGGGATGCACCTAAACGAGGTAAAAGGAGTAAGTTTCCAGTTAGGAAAATGACACCAAGCATACCACCGACAAACCATATGTAACTAAAAGATTGGTTGCTGTAAAATTGTGCAGTAAAGACATGAGGATTCGTTATAAGATTGATTAAAATTAAAAAGATTGTACCTGTAGCAAATGAGATTGTTGACGCATAGAATGAAGACTTTGTATAAAGGCTTAGTCTAGAGTTGATTGAAGTTTGGAATGGTACAACCATACCTGCGATAATCCCAATAATATATAAAAGGAACATTAAATCACGCTTTCTATTAGGATAATTACATTATATAGGAAAGGTTATGTTTTTCCTATGTTTAAATTATTTAAAAGAATATGAGCTTTTTAGTTTATTATGATGTACACAACACAGAAAATATAATAGAATACGTATGTTAATGGTTTTTGGGAAATAAGATTAACAACTATGAAGTAATAATAACTTTATAATAATAATAGCTTTTGAAGAAGTGAGTGACTAATTATATTGAAACAGCTTTCCATAATTCGACTAACAGATGAGGAAACTTTTTTTGTTGGAGCAGGAAGTAATGATGGCATTAAGAAAAATCAATTTATAGAAGTGTTGAATCCAAGAAGATCTTATAAAAATTTAGCTCAAATTGTTGAAGTGTATGATAAATATGCAATATGCAAGAAGTTAGGTAAGAAAAAGATATTTTTTGGTGATAAGGTTAGATTGAGACCCTTTAGAAATTAATGGTATAATTGAATAATATTGTGGTTAACTAATGTGCTGTATAAACAGTCAATTTTCTGCATAAAAGGAAGGCCTGAAACGTTTGTTTCAAGCCTTTTTTAGTTAATCATCTAACTCAATAGCTTTATATTGAGAATCAACTAATTTTCAAATAGAACGTTGGTTGTCTTATCTATTAATTGGGCACCAAATACTTTTGTGGGGATGCCTGTTTTGGGTCTCAAAATATCAAGCGTGATTAATTTATTCATGCCATCTTTAACTGTACTTTCATTTACTGGATGTTCAATCTTAGGTAGTTGCAATTTGATAGTTTTATTCACAGCATCATTGAAAATAAGTTCTAATGTTTGGGACATCATGTCATTCTCCTCCTTAATTAATTATTTCAGTTTTAATAACTTCTATAGTGTCAAAGTGCTCTCCAGTAATTTGTTCAATAATAGATTTGAAGCTTTTTATTTGTTCGGGTGTTGATTCTGTATTTAAATTTGCGAAATGACGCTTGAACTTTAAAGCTTTTCCATCTTGATCGTACAAAACACGGGATAATGTGACTGCAAGCTGTTTAATTTGATTCATTTGCTTAACCTCCTTTCACTATATATATCGAATAAACATGTTAAAATGGTCAAAATTTTTTTGAGAAATTCGGTTTAAATACTTCCATGTGACATAAATATCATATATCATTAAATAAGAAACATTCAATTTGTTAAGAGGTGAATATATGAATCAAGTGGACCCTATAAGGGATATAAAAGAGATAAAGTCTATGTTTGATGTATTAAGTAATAAGTCGAAACGAGATTATTTATTATTCAAGTTTGCAATACATACTGGCGTTAAACTTTCCGAACTACTAAATCTTTGTGTGTCAGACGTCAAAGACGAACACGATGATATTAAGCTGTATTGGCTAGAGGACCACGCTCCCAATATTCATATTAGATTACCCGACACGTTGAGGAATGAATTAATGATCTTTATTACTGAAGAAGATCTGAAAAATGATGAGCTATTATTTCAATCAAATAGAACTTTAAAAGGTCTATCAAGACAACAAGCATATCGTATTATCCATGCTGCAGCTGAAGAGTTAGGCATGCTACATATTGGTTTGACGACGTTAAGAAAGACATTTGCTTATCATGCTTATCAATCTGGTATATCTATTTCTATTATTCAAAAATATTTAGGTCATCAAACAACTTTTGAAACGATGAAATTCATAGGTATTTCTGCAAAGACTACTAAAACAACAATAGCTTTAAATTTATAAAATATAATTAAAGGAGGGATATGATGAGCTTAATATATTTACTGGGTGCCTTGATTATAATCATGGTAGCGGTATTGTTCACACTAACAAATCCTAAATTGCAGCGATTTGCAGGTCAAATTGCTTTAATTGCACCGATTATTTCTTCGATTTACTTTTTATGGCAATTACCTCGAGTGATGGCGGGACATTTTGTAACGGTTAAGATTCCATGGCTGACACTTTTAGATATCAATATTGATTTTAGATTAGATGGATTGAGTTTATTCTTCAGTTTATTAATTTCACTCATTGGATTAGCCGTATTTTACTATGCAACTCAATATCTATCTAAAGAACATGATAATTTACCACGTTTTTATGTATATTTATTACTATTTATGCTCAGTATGCTAGGTATCGTTACTGCTAATAATACGATTCTGATGTATGTGTTTTGGGAGTTAACAAGTGTATCCTCATTCTTGCTTATCGCCTATTGGTACAATAAAGGTGATAGTCAATTTGGGGCCATACAATCATTTATGATTACAGTTTTTGGTGGTTTGGCATTACTAGCAGGCTTCATTATGATTTATACTGTAACTGGCACGAATTCAATAACTTCAATTATTGCACAGAGTGATAAAATTGCCCAAAGTGACTTGTTTATACCTATTATTATTCTCATCTTAATAGGGGTATTTACAAAGTCAGCTCAATTTCCATTTCACATCTGGTTACCGAAAGCGATGGCTGCGCCAACACCCGTAAGTGCCTATCTACATTCGGCAACAATGGTTAAAGCAGGTATATTCTTGCTCTTTAGATTCACACCTGTATTAGGTTTAAGTGATTTTTATATTTATTGTGTTACGTTCGTTGGTCTAATCACAATGATTTTTGGTGCAGTCAATGCAACACGCCAAGTCGATATGAAAGCAATATTAGCTTATTCTACTATTAGTCAACTAGGTATGATTGTATCAATGGTAGGACTTGGTGGAGGGTTTGCGCAACATCCGACAGGCGAACTTTCTAAAATTTATGGTCTAATACTGTTCGCAGCTTTATTCCATTTAATGAATCATGCTTTATTTAAAGGTGCACTGTTTATGGGTGTAGGTATTATTGATCATGAAACAGGCACAAGAGATATTCGTCGCTTATCAGGTTTAAGAAAAGTGTTTCCTATTACACATATCATAATGTTACTTTCTGCCTTATCGATGGCAGGTATTCCATTTTTAAATGGCTTCTTGAGTAAGGAAATGTTCTTTGACGGACTTGTGAGCGCGCACCAATTACCCCAATTCAATATATTCCTTACGATAATTATTGCAGTGATAGGTGTTGTAGCTAGTATATTCACTTTGATTTATGCAGTTTACATGATTAAGGAAGTTTTCTGGGGAGATTATCAGAAAGCAGATTTACCAATAAAAAATCCACACGAACCATTTATGTTCACACTACCTTCTGCAATTATGATGATTTTGTTACCGGTCATATTCTTTGTTCCAAATATATTTGGACATTATATTATTTTACCAGCGTTACGAAGTATCACAATTGGAGAAAATGTAGATAAAATAGCGCCACATGTATCGCAGTGGCACGGATTTAATTTACCGTTGATTTTAAGTTTGATTGTAATGATTGTTGGTTTCACAGCGGCATTTAAAATTGATTGGAAAAAATATGCTGATAAGATAAAAGTGAAATCAATTACAGATTTATACTTAGGGTCATATAAACAATTTGAACACTATTCAGGATATGGAATTCGTAGCTTAATGAATAACCGTTTAAATCATTACATCACATTAACTTTACTTATTTTTATAATGGTTGTGGTATATGGAGTTATTCAAGCAGGATTTCCAAAAGTGCAACAAATTCATGTGAGTGAATTTGGCCCGTTAGAAGTAATTACATTAATTGTCGTATTTGTACTAGGTATTGCGTTAACATTTATACGTCAACGTTTAACAATGGTTATTTTAAACGGAATTATCGGTTATTGTGTAACGATATTCTTTATATTAATGAAAGCACCCGATTTAGCATTAACTCAATTAGTTGTAGAAACGATTACAACAATATTATTTATTGTTAGTTTTTCAAGACTACCTAACGTACCGCGTACAAAAGTTCACAAAAAACGTGAAGCGGTCAAAATTATTGTATCGCTCTTGATGGCAGTGATTGTAGTCATGCTCGTGTTTATTGCACAACAAAGTGACTCGATGCCTACAATTTCGACGTTTTACCATGATGCATATGAATTAGCAGGCGGAAAAAATATTGTGAATTCCATTCTTGGTGACTTCCGTGCACTAGATACTTTATTTGAAGGTATGGTGCTCATCATTGCTGGTTTAGGAATTTATACATTACTTAACTTTAAAGAACGGAGGGGTCAAGATGAAAGAGAATGATGTTGTATTACGAACGGTAACCAAAATTGTCGTTTTTATATTGTTAACTTTTGGATTTTATCTGTTTTTGGCAGGTCATAATAATCCAGGTGGCGGCTTTATTGGTGGTCTTGTATTTAGCTCAGCATTTATTTTAATGTTCTTGGCCTTCGATGTTAAACAAGTGTTAGTCGCTTTGCCTTTAGATTTTAGAATATTAATGATTATAGGTTCATTAGTTTCATTTGCTACTGCAGTTGTACCTATGTTTTTTGGTAAACCGTTCCTTTACCAAACTGATGCATATGTACAATTACCTTTATTGGGTGAAGTACATTTAACGACCGTAACGTTATTTGAAGCAGGTATTGTATTATCTGTTGTAGGTGTCGTCGTAACGGTTATGTTATCTATAAGTGGTGGTCGTTCATGAATCTTATATTATTAATGGTTATTGGCTTCTTAATATTTATAGGAACGTATATGATATTATCAGTTAATTTAATAAGAATCGTTATAGGTATTTCTATTTACACGCATGCAGGCAATTTAATTATTATGAGTATGGGTCAATATGGCAAGAATATGGTTGAACCCTTGATTGGAGAAGGTAGTAAAAACTTTGTTGATCCTTTATTACAGGCAATTGTTTTAACGGCGATTGTAATTGGCTTTGCAATGACAGCTTTTCTATTAGTACTTGTATATAGAACGTATCGTGTAACAAAAGAAGATGAAATCGATGTATTGAGAGGTGATGACGACGATGCTAATGAGTAATTTATTAATTCTACCGTTACTTCTTCCAGCAGTTTGTGCATTAGTCCTTGTCTTCATCCGTACAAACAGTAGATTGTCTCGAATGTTTTCAATTGGAACGATGGCTGTTACAACAGTTATTTCATTGTTCTTATTAATTCATGTGATGTATAACAAACCTATTGCCTTAGATTTTGGAGGATGGGAAGCACCTTTTGGTATTCAATTTGTTGGTGATTCATTAAGTTTATTGATGGTTACTACATCCAGTTTTGTTGTTACGTTAATTATGGCTTATGGTTTTGGTAGAACAGAGA
The DNA here is from genome assembly GCF_039237145.1 of Staphylococcus parequorum. NCBI lineage: Bacteria > Bacillati > Bacillota > Bacilli > Caryophanales > Staphylococcaceae > Staphylococcus > Staphylococcus parequorum. The sequence goes on along the minus strand of NZ_CP150682.1, from coordinate 2,645,792 downwards.
AAAGAGCAATACGCTATTATCTACCAAGTTTCATCTTATTCTTAACTGTAGGTGTTATAGGTTCATTCTTAACAGCTGACTTATTCAATATATATGTCATGTTTGAAGTTATGTTATTGGCATCTTTCGTACTTATCACATTAGGACAATCCATCGAGCAATTACGTGCAGCAATTATTTATGTGGTACTTAATATACTTGGTTCATGGTTGTTACTTCTAGGTATTGGTTTGCTTTATAAACTGACAGGTACGTTAAACTTTGCCCTTGTAGCACAGCGGTTGAATGAGATGAATGACAAAAGTGCTATAACAATTGTGTCTATGGTCTTTTTAATTGCGTTTGGTGCTAAAGCTGCATTAGTGCTCTTTATGTGGCTACCTAAAGCCTATGCAGTTTTAAATACAGAACTTGCAGCACTGTTTGCAGCATTAATGACTAAAGTAGGGGCTTATGCATTAATCCGCTTCTTTACATTGATTTTTGATGGTCATGAAGGCATCACGCATCCATTACTAGTATTTTTAGCTTGTATAACAATGCTGATTGGAGCATTTGGCGTACTCGCTTATCGTGATATTAAAAAGATTGCAGCATATCAAGTTATACTTTCAATTGGATTTATCATATTAGGATTAGGATCAAATACCTACGCTGGTGTTAATGGCGCTATTTTCTATTTAGCTAATGACATTGTCGTTAAGACATTGCTATTCTTTATTATTGGTAGCTTAGTCTATATTACTGGATACAGACAATATCGAAATCTAAATGGTCTAGCCAAACAAGAACCATTCTTTGGCGTAGCTTTTGTAGTTATGATCTTAGCAATCGGAGGCGTACCGCCATTTAGTGGTTTCCCTGGTAAAGTATTCATTTTTAAAGGTGCTATAGAAAACGGTAATTATATTGGCTTAGCTTTAATGATAATTACCAGTTTAATTGCAATGTTTAGCTTGTTCAGAATCTTCTTCACAATGTATTTGGGTAATGAGAAGAAAGCTGAAGAAACAGCATTTAAAAAAATACCTACGTATCGTAAAGGTCTCATTGGCATATTAACAGCAGTGATACTAGCTATGGGACTTGCGGCGCCATTGATTTTCAAAGTGACGGATAATGCGACACATTTAAATATGGATGATGGACTATATGAAGAAATGGTTAACCCTCATTTAGTGAAGGAGGATAAATAATGCAACAAGTCTTGCTTAACATTGTCATTGCTTTTTTATGGGTGCTTTTTCAAGATGAAGAATCTTTTAAAGCATCAACATTCTCCGCAGGTTACCTTATTGGCTTATTAGTTATCTATATTTTACATCGCTTTTTCGGACAGCAATTTTATCTGAAAAAAGTTTGGGTAACAATTAAATTTTTAGCTGTTTATTTATACCAGTTAGTCACATCTAGCATGACTACAATTAATTACATTTTATTCAAAACTAAGGATTTAAACCCCGGCTTAGTAACTTATGAAACAACATTAAGTAGTGATTGGGAAGTTAGCTTTTTAACAATTTTAATTATTATAACGCCTGGTTCAACAGTAATAAGAATTTCAAAAGAAAAACAAAAGTTCTTTATACATGCAATTGATGTCTCAGATAAAGAAAAGCAAAAATTGCTGAAAAGTATTAGACAATATGAAGGACTCATATTGGAGGTGGCAGAATGATAGAATCCCTTATTGATTTTTTCATTACAAGTGCACTGATTTTGTTTGGAATTGCATTATTATTAACTTTATTTAGATTGATTAAAGGACCAACGACTGCTGATAGGGTAGTTGCTTTTGATACCGCAAGTGCGATACTTATGTCTATGGTAGGTATGCTCAGCATCGTCTTTGGTACATTCTCATTCCTTGATTCAATTCTACTGATCGCTATCATTTCATTTGTAAGTACCGTTTCCATTTCTAGATTTATAGAAGGGGGGCATGTCTTCAATGCAAATAACAAGCGAAATCGTTAATTTAATAGCAGCATTTATGATGTTTTTAGGAAGTATCATCGCATTAATAAGTGCAATAGGTTTAATTAAATTTCAAGATGTATTTTTACGAAGTCATGCATCGACTAAAAGTTCTACACTTTCAGTATTACTGACGCTTGTAGGCGTTATTATTTATTTTATTTCTTCACAAGGTTATTTAAGCGTGCGACTTATTTTGGCATTGGTGTTTATTAATTTAACGTCACCAGTCGGAGGTCACTTAATATCACGTGCCGCCTATCGCACAGGGGCTTACATGTATCGTAAAAGTGATGCGCCAAGACAAACAAATATATTGTTGAGTTCTAAAGAAAATAATACATTTGATATGTTGAAAAAACGTGCAGAAAATCGTGAAGAACGTAGACGTAATGCGTATGAAAAAGACCAGGATTACTAAAATATATAAATGCTTAAAATGATAAGGGTGAGACATAAATAGCTCATTATCAACTTTGAAACACCAATCTATTATTTTCTAATGGATTGGTGTTTTGTTTTTATAATCGGTATAAGCTGCTTTCATCATTTTTTTAATTATCTAGAGTACGTATGTATCATACTCATTTTATATATGCATTTTAGTGTCATTTTAATATTAAATTATGTAACACTATTTAATCGCTTATTAGACTGTATATTAGAAGATAAAAAAGAAAATTTAACTTTTCAAGTGTAATACGTTTAAGCAAAGGGTAAAAAAATGATAAAATAATATATATTTGTAATTGTGTTAATTTAAAAAATATTAATCAAATAGGTGATAGGGATTATACTATTTGTTATTAGTGTGTAAGAGTTTGAGACACAGTATGTTCATTTAAAAAACGATATTATTTATTGTTTCAACCTCAACAATTATGAAAAATAATTAAATTGAAAAGAGGTGAAACCTTGCAAATATTTGAAACGATACTCATTTTTTTAGCACTGGTTATCGTTAGCTCACTTGTGCACATTTTTATACCGAAAGTGCCTTTAGCCTTCATTCAAATTATACTCGGTATGTTGGTGTATGTGATACCTGTACCTGTTGAACTTCATTTCGATTCAGAATTGTTTATGGTTGCATTAATTGCACCATTACTTTTTGTAGAAGGGGTTAAGGTTTCGCGTGTCCACTTAAGGCGCTATATTAAACCGGTGCTAATGATGGCATTAGGTTTAGTTATTACTACTGTGATTGTAGTAGGGCTTTTTGTTCATTGGATTTGGCCCGAATTACCAATGGCTGCAGCTTTTGCGCTTGCTGCTATATTATGTCCTACAGATGCCGTTGCAGTTCAAGCTATTACAAATGGAAAAGTGCTACCGAAAGGATCTATGACAATTTTAGAGGGTGAATCACTTTTAAATGATGCTGCGGGTATCATATCTTTTAAAATTGCTGTAGCAGCACTTGTGACAGGTGCGTTTTCAGTGACGCATGCTGTTGAACAATTTCTTATTTCTTCAATAGGTGGTTTTATTGTTGGACTTCTTATTGGGGTAGCTTTAGTAAGATTTAGAGTGGCGTTATCTAGACGTGGTATTGAAAATATTAATATGTTCACATTTATACAGCTTGTTACGCCGTTTGTGACATATATAGTGGCAGAAATGTTTCATTCATCAGGAATCATCGCTGCTGTAGTTGCAGGTTTAGTACATGGTTTTGAACGTGACCGTATTGCACAAGCACGTACGAGATTGCAAATGAGTTATAACCATACTTGGAATATATTAGGCTATGCATTAAATGGTTTTGTATTTTCTATTTTGGGATATTTAATACCTGAAGTAGTAGGAAGAATTATAGAAAATGAACCACATAATTTAATCTTCTTAATTGTCGTTACTTGTTTAATTGCACTTGCGATATATTTATTTAGATTTTTGTGGGTGTTCATACTATATCCTTACTTTTACTTACCAGTCAGTCCATTCCAAAAGATGATTTCTTATAATGAAGATAATAAGAAACCGACAGAAGCACCTCCAAAACGTGGCATGTATGCGTTTATTATGACGGTGTGCGGCGTTCATGGCACAATTTCGTTAGCAATCGCCTTAACTTTACCGTATGTGTTAGCGGATCATCATTCTTTTGTTTTTAGGGATGATTTACTTTTTATAGCATCTGGAATGGTAATTATTAGTTTGATTGTTGCGCAATTTATCTTACCATTAGTTACACCAAATGCTGAAAAACCGAAACAAAAAGGAATGAGTTTCAAGCAGGCACGTGTTTTAATATTAGAAAAAGTCATTGATAGTTTAAATCAAATGTCATCTGTAGAATCTAGTTTTCAATATGGTAATGTAATCAAGGATTATCATGAGAAATTAGCATTTTTAAAAACTGTGGAAAATGAAGATGAAAATACGAAAGAACTTCAAAGACTACAAAATATTGCATTTGCTGTTGAAAATAGTACATTGAATAGTTTAGTAGAAAATGGAGATATAACTTCTAACGTTCTAGAAAACTATATGCGTTATTCCGAACGTACGCAAGTCTATAAGCAAGCTTCTTTACTTCAACGTATAAAGGTTGAATTTAGAGCTTTGATTTTAAAACGAAGAATTAAACGTAAAGTTAAAACCAATGCAGCTACTTCATTATCAATCATCGACAACTTGCGAGAAATCTCTAATGTTGTACGTACAGTACATTACCGTGTTGTAAGTCGTTTAGGTAAAGAAACAACTGAAGATAATAAGTTAGAAGTAGGAATGATTTGTGATAGTTATCTTATACGTATAGATAACTTAACACCATCTAATTTCTTTAATGCAAAAAACGAGAATTCAATAACAAAAATTAAATTAACGGCACTTAAAGAGCAACGCCGTGTGTTGAATCAACTTGTCGAAGACGAAGAGGTAAGTGAAGTTACTGCTTTGAAAATACGTGAAGCAATAAATTATGATGAAATGATTATTGTAGATAGTTTAACGGACTAATGAATGATTTTTAAATAGCATAAAAGTGACAGAATATATATTCTGTCACTTTAGAGTGTCGACAAAGTCTAAGATTTTGTCGGCACTTTTTTGTGCATAAATTCCGCGGAATAGCCTCAGCATGAAGTCTTCGGTTAGTGCTTTTCTCGCAGGAGTCGACCCAAATTACTGCCATTTTTAAACAGTAATAATATATGTAAATTAAATAGTGGAAGACCATCAATAGACCCTGTAATTATAGTGAATATATTACTTATTCAAAGGTTATTTGGAATAAAGTCAATGAGATAAACGATTGAGTAATACATTTGTAAAGGGAACACATAAGCGAAACTAACTTCCTTTTAGGAGATTAAAGGAAGGCCTGAGCTATTTTAGTGATCACATATGCGTAAGACTTACTAACCCAAATGAATTGGAAAGTAAGTCTTTATGCATAAGAGCCACTATCTTAACAGGGAGATTAAGGAACGCCTGCGTCAAGACGCATGCATAAGAGCCACTATCTTAACAGGAAGATTAAGGAACGCCTGCGTCAAGACGCATGCATAAGTGAAACTAACTTCCTTTTAGGAAGAAGTTTCGCTAAAAAAAAAGCTCCATCAATGGGGGAGGAATCTACCATTGATGGAGCTAAGGAGATGATTTTAAGGCTTGAATACCACCATGCCGTACGTTATAAGGAGGGTAACGAACGACATGGGGCTATTCACCTATAAAAGGTTAAATAGCCTATCGACTTATTCCATACTGCCATGTACTGTTTCGATATTTTCTTTCATCATATTGTAATAAGAATCACCTTTAGATCCTTTTTCACCGATTGAATCAGTAAATACTTCGCCAAAGATGTCTTTTTTCGTTTCTTCACTTAAACTTTGCATACTCTTCTTATCAACGCTCGTTTCAACAAGTAAATGTTTCAAGTTATTATCTTTTACGAATTGAACGGCTTGTTTCATTTGCTCAGGTGTACCTTGCTTTTCAGTGTTAATTTCCCAAATATAACCAGGTTTAATGTCATATTGTTTAGAGAAGTATTTAAAAGCACCTTCACTTGTAATCATTGCGCGTTGCTCTTTAGGAATATCATTGAATTTATCATGACTTTCTTTATTAAGTTGTTCTAGTTCTCCAAGATACTTTTCACCTTGGGCTTTGATTTCATCATTATGTTTTTTATCGTGTTTTAATATTGTATCTTTGATCGTTTCAACATATTTAATACCATTGTCTAAACTTAACCAAGCATGTGGATCTTGTTTTGATTTATCACCTTCGCCACCTTCTAAATATAAAGGTTCCACGTTTTCAGAAGGTCTTACTACGGAATCATCTTTGGTTGATTTATTGGCTTGACTTAATGCTTTTTCAAACCAACCATTTCCTGTTTCTAAGTTTAAACCGTTATAAAAAATTATATCTGCATCAGTTAACGCTTTTATGTCTTTTGGCTTAACTTCATATTCATGAGGGTCTTGGCCAATTGGTACAATACTATGTATTTCAACATTATCACCGGCAGTGTTTTTGACCATATCGTATAATATTGAATTTGTCGTAACAATTTTTAATTTATCGTTTGAAGCTGAATCATTTTTCTCATTTTTTTCATTGCTCCCATTGCTACATGCACTTAAAAAAAGGATGAAAACAAGTGCAATTGCTATTATTTTTTTCATATAGTTTGTCCTCTCTTATTAAAAATTTGAAATTTACTTAATATAAAAGTAACGACGTAAATCAAGAATGCGCATAATACAATTGTTGCGCCACTTGGTAAATTATAAAGATAGCTAAAGTAGAGACCAACAATCGCACTGATTGTACTAAACAGACTTGATATAATCATCATTGTATGTAATTTTTTGGCAATTAAGAATGCTGCTGAGGCTGGCGTAATTAATAACGCGACAACTAAAATAATACCGACAGTTTGAATACTGGCTACAGTTACAAGAGACAGTAACAGCATTACAAAATAATGAGTTATTGTAGTGTTTAGACCACTCATTCGGCTAAATACAGGATCAAATGTTGAGACCATTAACGGTCTGTAAAATAGTATGATTAATATCATAACAAGCACACCAACAACAATTGTTGACCAAAATGTTGATTGAGTTACAGCGAGCAAGTTACCAAATAATATGTGGTATAAGTCAGTGGTACTGTTAATCAAACTGATTAAAATAATACCCATTGCTAAAAATGCTGTAAAACTGATACCGATTGCAGCGTCTGGTTTGGTTTTACTGTTTTTCGTAATAAATCCAATGAATATGCTGGCAATCATACCTGTAATGAGTGCCCCGATAAACATCGGTATACCGAATAAGAAAGATAGAGCTACACCAGGTAACACAGCATGGCTCATCGCGTCACCCATTAGCGAAAGCCCTCTAAGGACGATAAGACAGCCAACTGTACCACATACAATTCCAACTACGATTGAAATAATTAAGGCATTGCTTAAGAATTTATAATCGAGTAAATGTTGAATGAATTCCATAATAAATTTATCTCCTTTCTGTTGTTTTAAGTCGCTTCATTTTTTGTGGTTGAATTTAAAAATGTATTATTTAAATTCTCCGGTAGCATTGCAGTACTACTGTCACCAAAATAACGAATTGTTTTGTTTAGAAGTATGACACGATCAAAATACTCTTCAGTTTTTGATAAATCGTGATGGACAATTAAGAGTAATTTACCTTCACTTTTCAATTTTTGTAGTTGTGTCATAATGATTTGTTCACTATGGAAATCAATACCAACAAAGGGCTCATCTAACAAATAAAGCGTACTTTCCGTCATTAGCGCACGTGCGACAAGTACACGTTGTAACTGGCCACCACTTAATTGTGAAATTTGACGATGACGTAAATTTTCTAATTCCAAGGTTTCCATCAATTGATTTAACCGTTTTTTAGTTTCTGACGTCACCCATTTAATCCAACCAATATCTTTGTATGCACCTGATATAACAACATGTTCGACATCAATTGGAAAATCTAAGTCAATATGTGCTTTTTGTGGAATATAGGTGATAGATTTTAATGAATTATGTACATCATCATCGTTTAAGCGTGCAGTCCCAGTAGATTTAAACTCCCCAATAAAAGATTTGAGTAAAGATGATTTCCCAGCACCATTTGGCCCCATTATGCCAATAATCTCGCCTTTTATAGGTATGTTTAAATCAATGTCTTCTAAGACATGTTTATTCCCTAAAGTTAGATTTAGATTTTCTACCTTTAACATATTAGACCTCCTTAATAATATTTTTAGGCTAACCTAATTTATTTTATAATATACCATGAAGATTTAGCGTGTCAAGTCGATTCGTGATACAATGAAGTGAATGAGTTGAGAGGTGAGATAATGCTAACTGAAGAAAAAGAAGACTATTTAAAGGCGATTTTAACGCACAATGGTGATCATTTTTTTGTTTCAAATAAGACACTATCCCAATATTTAAACATCAAACCACCTTCAGTCAGTGAAATGGTTCACCGTTTAGAAAAAACTGGGTATGTTGAAACAAAACCATACAAAGGTGTGCAGCTTTCAGATAAAGGTTTAACATACACGCTGGATATTATTAAGCGTCATCGTTTAATTGAATTGTTTTTAATAAAAATATTGAAATATAATTGGGAAGAAGTACATCAAGAAGCAGAAGTTTTAGAGCATAAAGTATCCAATTTGTTTGTAGAACGATTGGATAAATTATTAGATTATCCAATCACTTGTCCTCACGGCGGCGTGATACCACGTGATAGTAAATACAAAGAACTTTATACCACGAATTTACTTACATTTGAGGCTGATGATAAGGTAACGATTAAACGTGTTCGTGATCGTACTGAATTACTGATATATTTATCGAGCAAAGATATATTAATTGATGAGGAAATTAAAATCATTAATAAAGATGATACAAATAAAGTGATTATTGTCCAAAAAGACGAAAACGTGACAATTTTAAGCTATGATAATGCAGCGCATATTTACGCTGAAAAATAAATAATATTTCTGGAGTGGATTGCTTTTAGCAACCACTTTTTTTGTTTTTTTAAAGCTTGAAATAAGCGCATTTTCAATTCAGTCAGCCCCTGCTAATATAAAAATAAGACTGAGACATGTGATATGTCCCAGTCTCAAGCTAAGTTATTAAGTAAAAAAGTACCCATGAAATAATTGATAAATGGTGAAGATATTAATCGCTATCCATATTAAGCTGTAAATAAAAGTAGGGACATGTGTTAATTCTTTTAAAGTACTACCATCCCAAGACACAGGTTGTTGTGAGAAGGTCAGTTTAAAAATAGTGACTGAAGATTGCAAGACTTCGCCTAATAAGACACCTAATATAAAGTGAGATGTAAGACTTACAATGTAAAACATCATCAATTGATTATCACTTTGGAACAAAAAATAGAGTAATGCAATAAGTAAAATAACCATGAAGATTGGCAGTATCTTTCTTGAAGTCAGTATTAAAAAATAAATAAATATAATTAAGTACGCACTTATAAATAAACTGGGGTATTGAAATTCAATAGCTAAAAAACCTAAAAATAACATGAGTGGTGGCATGATATAACCACCGAATGTAGTGATAGATTGACCGAAGCGACTTTTTGATTGTGTCACAGCGAATCCTTGTTGCGACGTAGCAACACGTTCAGTAGGAGATGCAACGATAACTAAATCTTTGGCTTTCCCACCACTTATTTTATTGAATAAAATGTGTCCAAATTCATGTGTTAATACAGGGATGTAATTTAAATATATATCTAAAATTCGGTTTATCGGTTTATTACGATAATTATGAATAATTATATAAAGCAGAGCTATAATCATAACCCAATATAAATTGAGTTGAATAGCTGAACTGAAAAATTCATGTATTTTTGTCATATGATTACCTCGATTTAATATTTCAACAACCTCATATTTATTAAAGAAGTAAGGTTGTCATAGCATAATCTATAGTATAAAGTAATTTAGACAAGAAAGCATTTAGACTTTTGATGTATATTATAAGAATGAAAGTAAGAACAGTTTTAAAATTTCTGTAAATCGCGTAATGTGTTAATATTACAATAATAATTAAACGTTAAATTACATTTGATGTATTTTGAGTTAGGAGATCACCAACCATGACGGAAAGCAACAAATTAAATAAAGTAAACGTCTTATCAGTATATTTTGATAATGTTACTTTAGAGGACATGCGAGAGAATGTTAAGCAGTTTTTCTTATCCAATAGTCCAGAAAATTTATTTATTGTTACTGCAAATCCAGAAATAGTGGATTACGCTACGGACAATGTTACATACCGTAATTTAATTAATAGTGCGAATTATGTCATCCCGGACGGCACAGGCGTTGTAAAAGCTTCTAAGTTACTTAGAACCCCCTTGAAAGAACGAGTGCCTGGCATTGAACTAATGGAAGAATGCTTGAAAATCGCTAATGCCAATCATCAAAAAGTGTTTTTACTAGGTGCAAAGAATGAAATTGTTATCAAAGCACAACAAAATTTAGCGCAAAAGTATCCAAACATTCACTTTGACTTTCATCATGGTTTTTTTGATTTAACAGATGAAATGGTATTAAGACAAATCACCTCATTTAATCCTGATTATGTTTTTGTGGGAATGGGATATCCTAGACAAGAACACTGGATTGAACGACACATGAATACATTTACTCAAACAGTATTGATGGGCGTAGGTGGCTCGATAGAAGTGTTTAGTGGCACGAAGAAAAGAGCGCCCGCATTATTTAGACGCTTGAATTTAGAGTGGGTTTACCGTGTGATTATAGATTGGAAACGCTTAGGAAGAATGAAATCAATACCTCGATTTATATTTAAAGTAATTAAAGAAACGCGCAAGAAGTAAAAAAGCGTAAACTGCAGTTTAAATTCACTGCAATTTACGCTTTTATTTTTTAACATGAAACCAGTAATAATTCTAGTGTTATTTAACTACAAACCTAGAATTATCTAAATCACTTCTAAATTTCTTTTGATCTGCTTTAGAACGTTTTTTAAAATCATTCAAGAATTTTTCATATTCAGGTAATACATCGTCTAATTCACCGAATTCTTTAAGTTTACCTGCTTCAATCCAAGCAATCTTAGTGCAGAAATCACGGACTTGTTTCATATTATGACTTACAAAGAAAATAGTTTTGCCTTGTTTTTTATATTCGAATATTTTATCTAAACATTTTTGAGCGAACGTTTGGTCACCAACAGATAACGCTTCATCGATGACTAAAATATCTGGATTAGTAGTGATATTGATAGAAAAGCCTAATTTTGCACGCATACCACTCGAATATTTTTTAACTGGTTGATAAATAAATTCTCCAAGTTCACTGAATTCAATGATTTCAGGTGTCAATGCTTTGATTTCTTTTCTAGTAAAGCCCATGCATAGCATTTTGAATTCGATGTTTTCGACACCAGAGAGTTGGCCATTTAACCCTGCGTTAATAGCAATCACACTTACATCGCCTTCACGTTTGATACCGCCACTTGTAGGAGATAATGATCCACCAATCATATTACTTAGTGTAGATTTTCCAGAACCATTGATACCAACAAGACCAATGACATCACCTTCGTGTGCCGTTATAGACAAGTCATTTAAAGCATAAAAAGTTTTATTTTCATGAAAAGGAAGAAGGACATCCTTTAAGCGTTCTTTGTTATTACGATAAATACGATATTCTTTAGTCACATTTTTAATATCAACCGATACATTCATAATTTTACCTTCCTTATTTACAGTTACTCTTATTATATTATATATTATATTAGTTGTTAAATTTATAAACCTATTGTAAAGTAAGTGAGTACAATTTAACGAAGTGAAGTTTTATACAGTTGTTAAATTTTACTGAACTTACGTTATAAAATCAACTATAAAGATAAATTAATGAAAAATATAAAGTTACGATAGCTTATATCTCATTTTTTCATTAACGTTGTTTCATCACTTAGTATACAAAAATATATCATTTATAGCACTTTTTAGCTATTCTGATTTACGATAGTAAATGAAAGTTGTTAAGATAGACAATAAAGCGTATATTAAATTTAAGTGTAACATCGCAAATGGAATGTGATAAGGTAAATCGATTGAAAGTGTGGTTTATTAAAATGAATGCAGTGTGGGTAGTTTTTAGAGAGCATTTTAAAAATTTCTATCTTATTCAGAGATTGGCTCAGTTCCAAATGAAAATCACTAATACAAACAACTATTTAGGCACAGCCTGGGAACTGATTAATCCAGCAATGCAAATTATGGTTTATTGGTTTGTGTTTGGTTTAGGAATTCGAGATAACGGCCCGGTAGATGGCGTGCCATTTATTTATTGGTTGCTCGTAGGTATTAGCATGTGGTTCTTTGTTAACCAAGGTATATTAGAAGGTACAAAATCAATAGCGACTAAATATAATCAAGTGGCAAAAATGAATTTTCCACTGTCGATTATCCCATCGTATATTGTAATGAGTAGATTCTATGGACATCTTGCGTTACTTGTTGTAGTTATTTTACTTTGTATGTTAGCAGGTTATTATCCTACGATTTATACGTTGCAGCTGTTTTTATACGTGCCATTTGCACTAATTCTTACAACAGCAATTGCATTATTTACTTCAACGCTTGGTGTACTTGTGAAAGATACCCAACAAGCGATTCAAGCATTGATGAGAATGGTGTTCTTTGCATCTTCTATTTTGATTGTGCCACCAGAAGGCATTGTAAAAGATGTAATGAAATTAAATCCTATATATTATCTTGCAGAAGCATATCGTTCTGCAGTGCTACATAAAGAATGGTACTTTATTACGCATTGGGAATTGACGCTTTATAACATGTTTATTATTATCTTCTTATTTGTAGTAGGTTCTATTATGCATATGCGTTATAGAGATCAATTCGCAGACTTTATGTAAGTTGAAATTTAAAATACTAACTCATATTATTTGAGTAGCCATGAATCCTTTAATGACTGAAATAGTTGTTAAAGGATTTTTCTATAATTTTTAGTGTAAGACAGATATAATGTAAACAATAGTAGTCGAAATTTAAATTGGCGGTGGAATTTGTGAGACAGATAATCAAAAAGCTTTATATGTTTATCATTAGCTTATTAAATTTAATTTATAGTAAAAAAAAGCTGAAGAATAATCATATCGTGGTCATGATGACATTTGCAGAAGATGTATTGCCCATTGTAGAAGCGTTAAATAGAAAATTATATAAAATTACAGTAATAGGTAACGAAGAAAATAGAAAATATATACAACAATTTGAAAATGTGACATTTCTACCTGCAGGTAATAAAAAAGTATTTCAACATATTAAAGCATTAAGCACTGCCAAGGTGATAATAATTGATACGTATTATTTAATGTTTGGTGGTTTCAAGAAAAAGACGAATCAGACAGTGATTCAAACGTGGCACGCTGCTGGTGCACTTAAAAACTTTGGGCTCCAAGATCACCAAGTGGACTTATCGAATAAACCAATGGTCAATCAGTATCAAAAGGTTTACCGAGCAACAGATAAATATTTAGTTGGTGGAGAACCTATGGTCACTTGTTTTAAAGATGCATTTGAAGCCGCCGACGAACAGTTTTTAAAAACAGGCCTGCCAAGATTAGTACCTTATACATTATTAAATGTTGAAAAAAGACAGCAAGAGCTTAAGAAACAATATGGTATAGAAGGAAAAGTAGCAGTATATGTGCCGACATATAGAGAACATAAGCAATCTAACCGTAATATTGATAAAGTGAATTTTGAAACTGCACTGCCGAACTATACTTTATTGAGTAAATTACATCCCTCTATAGCAAACGATAATCAAACAACGATTAACTTGCAATCTCTGATGATTATGGCAGATGTGATTATAAGTGATTATAGTTCATTGGCAATTGAAGCAAGTATTTTAGATAAACCTACATTATTTTATGTATACGATGAGAAGCAATATGAAAAGGAACGCGGTTTGAATTCATTTTATTATGACATACCCGCCCAATATAAAGCTTATAGTGAAGATGAGTTAGTGCGTAAACTACAAGAAAATAGTATAGTATGGTCTCCACTATTTGAAACTTGGCATGAGTACAATGCTAAAGATAGTTTAACGCAAGTCATTCACTATATAGAGGAAATGGTGAAACTATGAAAATATCAATAATAATTCCTGTATATAATGCAGCAAGTACAATTCGTAGAGCGATTGCATCGGTAGATACGAAACAAAATTATGAAATTATCTGTATCAATGATGGCTCTACCGATGAGAGTAGAACAGTTCTAGAGCAATTACAAAAAGAGTACCCAAATATTACGCTAATTAACCAGGAGAACAAAGGTGCAGCTGCAAGTAGAAATAAAGGACTTGCGCATATGACTGGTGACGTATTTATGTTTTTAGATGCTGATGATGAATTTTTAACGAGTAGAATTGATTTTATGGCAGATTTTTATCAAAAAGCGGAAGATGTGGATATCGTTTTAGGTCAAATCGCTAAAGGTAAACATGGTGAGTGGCAACCAATATATACGCATCAAGAAATTCAAAAGCTAGAGAAGGTAGAGTTAGCGCAATGCCCTGATATCATGCAGTCAATTGGTCCAGGTGGGAAAATGTTTAGTGCACAGTTTGCTGATTTAAGATTTGATGAAGACGTTGTTTTTTGTGAAGAACATTGTTTTATTATAACAGCATATAAAAAGGCGAAAAAAATTCAATTATTACCTAATATTGTATATGGATACAATGAAATAGAAGGATCTGTTACAAATCAACGTGCAGAACAGTTTGAATCTTACATGTTAGATGCTTTAAAAGTAAGAACACGTGTAATGGACTTGTTGTCATCTAAAGATGAAAGAACGTATTATAGCTATCGAATGGATGAATTAATAGTAAGTTATTTACTACAAGCGTATATCGAAAAGAATAATGTGATTACTAAAAAATTATTAGATACTGTAACAACATATATCAACGAAATGCAAAAAACAGATTACTCTGGTAAGGCTATGTTTAGAATAATTAAAGTAGTTGAGCAAGGGAGTAAAAAATGGAATAAAGCACTTTATCAACAATGGAGAGAAACACTATTAAGTGTTGGAATCGGTAGACCTAATTATTATCGTTTTAAAGTAGAAGTGCTGCCAAAGCGTGCAAAATCAAGAGGAAAGATGAAATTAAAATATTATTTAAAACGCTAAAAAATGACAGAATTCGTAAACTTTTGAGCAATATGCTATAATTTTTAAAAATGTAAATTTTAAATTAATATTCTGTAAAGGGAGATATACTTATGAAACGTGTGATTACTTATGGTACGTATGATTTATTACATTACGGACATATAGAATTATTGAGAAGAGCGAGAGAAATGGGCGATTACTTAGTTGTAGCATTATCAACGGATGAGTTCAATCGTGTGAAAAATAAAAAATCATATTACAATTACGAACAACGTAAAATGATGTTAGAATCAATTCGTTACGTTGATTTAGTCATTCCTGAAGGCGGTTGGGGTCAAAAAGAAATCGATGTTGACCGTTATGAAATAGATACATTCGTTATGGGCCACGATTGGGAAGGTGAATTTGATTTCTTGAAAGAGAAATGTGAAGTCATTTACTTAAATCGTACAGAAGGTATCTCAACAACTAAAATTAAAAAAGAGCTTTATGGTGACGCAGAAAAATAAAGTGAGTTTGATATAGATTTTTTGTCGAAGGCATCACTTTTTAAAACTGAATATTAAAGTTAACTAACCCAAGTCATCTCGTTTTTGTGTTTACACAAAATTGAGATGACTTGGGTTTTTATATTGAAAAAACCACTTCCATATAAATTCATTTTAAATCGAATTTAATGAAAGTGGTTTTAAGTTAAATGTATTGAATAGGAGCAGTGCTATTCAACGAGCAAGACTAATTATTTACGTTTTGATTTTTTTCTGAATTTATCTAAAATGAGATAAACAATAATTGCAAGTGCAGTAATGATTAAGACCGTACCCAGCAATGTTAGTATTGGATGGTCACCCCATGATGATTGGACAACTGTAGTTGTTTTATGAACGAGTGGTTTTTTCACACTTACTGTTGGTGGACCATATTTATCAGAAATAAATTCTCGATCATAATCAACATGTATTTTGCCATCTTCCACCACGAGTTTGTAATCATTTTTATCAAACTCTTTTGGTAACACATCATAAAGGTCTTTTTCTACATAATACGTATCGCCATTAATTTCTTGTTCACCTTTAGATAATATCTTTTCACGTTTATATTGATCAAAAGACATATTCATTAAGGCGTTCCCAATCTTATTACGTTCTTTCTCTCCACCGAGCGACTTATAATCGCCGGCTCCCATGATAGCTTGATTAATTCTAAAACCATCACGTTCGGTTGTAATGGTGTGGTTGTAATCTGCGATGTCGCTTGAACCAGTTTTCAAACCGTCAGTACCTTCTAAACTCATATCAGCACCTTCAAGTGAATGGTTGAAGGTGTAATAAGTAACGCCGTGTTGTGTAGGTGCAAGTTGTTTTGTAAAGTGTAGGATTTTTGGTGTGTCTTGAACTGCACGTTGTGATAAAATAGCAAAATCTTTCGCTGTTGATGTAGAACTCTGTTGATCTTTATATTTCTCTGGCGTAAAATCCTTTAACAGAGTGTTTTCTGCGCCTGTTGGGTTAACGAAATGAGTGTTTTTCATGCCTAGAGATTTTGCTTTTTCATTCATTGCGTCTGTAAAATCTGAAACATTACCAGAAACTTCTTTTGCTAAAATAAGTGCAGCAGCATTACTAGAGTTTGAGACTGTTATTTGAAGTAATTCTTTGATAGTGTATGTCTCACCTGGATATAGTTTCGTGTTACTAATTTTTGGTAAAGTGGACATTCGATAATGATCTTCTGTAATTTCTACAGTATCATCTAAAGATAACTTTCCTTTATTGACTGCATCAAGTGTGAGGTACATTGTCATCAGCTTGGTCATTGAAGCAGGGTACCAATCTTTATCCATCTGATACTGATAAAGAATTTGACCTGTTTGTGCAACATTAACTGCACCTTCTGGTTGGTAGTCTTCGGAAACACTTTGACCATATTGGTTTGCCGCTTGAGTAGGTGTTACTGTTTCTGCATCGGCAAAAGGTGTTATAATTGTACCAACGAAGAGTACAGTTATGATTGTCAGAATTAACTTTCTCATAATTACATTCCCTCTTAATATATTCAGTTTTAGTGCAATAGAAATATCTTAGCACATTTAGGTCAATAATAAAATGTTATAACAATGGTTTTTAGCCTTGTTGTGCTATAGATAAATGATTGTATGAAACCTTGTTGTGTGGAGTTGTATGCGTAACATCTGTATTACTATTATGGTGAACTGCTCATTTTCATTAAATAGTAACTGAATTTCAAAATAATTTTAGAAGAGGTAATAAACATGAAGCAAGAGAATCCATTGTTCTACTTATTTAAAAAATTATCTTGGCCAGTGGGGCTGATTGTGATTGCTGTAACAATTTCTTCATTAGGTAGTATCACAGGACTAGCCGTACCTTTTTTCACTGGTAAACTTGTTGATGAATTTTCTTTTGAAGATATTAACTGGATGTTCATTGCCGCATTTATAGCTATATTTATCATAAATGCGTTACTGAGTGGTTTAGGCTTATATTTATTAAGTAAGATTGGTGAAAAGATTATTTATGCCATTCGCTCAGTCCTATGGCGACATATTATTCATTTGAAAATGCCATTCTTTGATCAAAACGAAAGCGGTCAATTAATGAGTCGTTTAACAGATGATACAAAAGTAATAAATGAATTTATCTCGCGTAAATTGCCCAATTTATTACCTTCCTTATTAACAATTATAGGTTCGTTAATTATGCTTTTTATAATGGATTGGAAAATGACATTATTAACTTTTATCACAATCCCATTATTTATTCTTATCATGATACCTTTAGGTAAGATTATGCAAAATATATCTAAAAAAACGCAATCAGAAATTGCTAACTTTAGTGGTTTGCTTGGCCGCGTATTAACAGAAATGCGCTTAGTTAAAATATCAAGTACTGAAAAGCTTGAATTGGATAATGCGCATAAAAATTTGAAAGAAATTTATTTTTTAGGTTTAAAACAAGCAAAAATTACAGCTATCATACAACCTATAACTGGAATGATCATGTTACTTACGATAGCTATTATTTTAGGTTTTGGTGCGATTAGAATTTCTACTGGTGCGATTACGGCTGGAACATTAATTGCAATGATTTTCTACGTTATTCAACTTTCTGCGCCACTCGTTAATTTATCTACTTTAGTGACGGATTATAAAAGAGCAGTAGGTGCTAGTAGCCGTATTTATGAAATTATGGAAGAACCTACCGAACCACTGGAGTCAAATCAAGGAAGCGAAATCATTGATGGTAGCCTAACATTTGCAAATGTTGATTTTAAATATGGCGTTAAACCGATACTTTCAAATGTCTCTTTTGATATACCACCAAGCAAAGTAACAGCATTCGTTGGGCCATCGGGGTCAGGTAAAAGTACAATCTTTAATATTATAGAACGTATGTATGAAATTGAAGAGGGTCACATTACATATGGTGGTAAATCTATTTACGATATCTCGCTAGGAGATTGGCGTGAGAAAATTGGTTACGTGATGCAATCTAACGCATTAATGAATGGTACGATTAAAGATAATATTTTGTACGGTATCAACCGTGAAGTGACAGAGGATGAGCTAATCCATTATGCACAGTTAGCCAATTGTCATGAGTTTATCGAACAATTTGATGATGGCTACGATACGATAGTGGGCGAACGTGGTTTGAAATTATCTGGTGGACAACGTCAACGTATAGATATTGCACGAAGCTTTGTTAAAAATCCAGATATTTTATTACTAGATGAAGCTACTGCCAATTTAGATAGTGAAAGTGAACGTAAAATTCAGGATGCATTAGAAGAACTAATGGAAAATCGTACGACAGTTGTTATTGCACATAGACTTTCTACTATTAAAAAAGCAGAACAAATTATCTTTATTGATGGTGGTGAAGTTACAGGTAAAGGAAGCCATCAAGAATTAATGGAAAATCACGAAAAATATCAACAATTTGTACGCACGCAAAATTTATCAAAATAGTAAAAAGCGAAAAACACGTTTGAAAACCACATTGATGTATTCGCTTTCATAAGAAAACTCGGACATTTCCCGTTTGAAATTATGTTTCTCACTGTGATAATCGAACTATAAAATTGTTATTTTATATAAAGTCCATACATGCTATAATTATTGTGCATTATTAAGAAACGATGACTTGAAAAGTATATAACTAAATTTATAAATAACTGAATTAACTAAACAGGGATAAGTAATATAAAAGTAAACACATTAAAGATTGTTATAAATGTGCCATTATCTGCTTTGACAATCATTTAATGTGTTTGCTTTAGTTATTCCGATACATAGCAACAAGTTACTTTTAGAAGTTCATTGTTATCATCGATTTAAAAAGGAATGGTGGGTGTATTATGTTTTTAGTGATTAACATAATTGGATTATTTGTTTTCTTAGGGCTTGCTGTATTATTTTCTAGAAACAAAAAAAATATCCAATGGAAATCGATTGGGATATTAGTCGTTTTAAATTTATTCTTAGCTTGGTTCTTTATGTCTTTTACTTGGGGAAAAACAGCTGTACAAGGTTTAGCAAATGGAATTTCTTGGGTAATTGATTCTGCCCATGCAGGGACTGGCTTCGCTTTTGCGAGTTGGGTAGAACCTGGCGCGATGGATATGGCAGTAAGTGCGTTATTTCCTATATTATTAGTTGTTCCATTATTTGATATTTTGATGTATTTCAATATATTACCAAAATTAATTGGTGCAATTGGCTGGGTATTAGCTAAAATTACGCGCCAACCTAAATTCGAATCATTCTTTGGGATAGAAATGATGTTTTTAGGTAATACTGAAGCACTTGCAGTATCAAATGAACAATTGAAACGAATGAAAGAAACGCGTGTACTAACAGTCGCAATGATGTCGATGAGTTCGGTATCTGGTGCGATTGTAGGTGCATATGTGTCTATGGTGCCGGGAGATTTAGTATTGACGGCAATTCCATTAAATATCATTAATGCGATTATTGTGTCTTCAATTTTAAATCCTGTATCTGTAGAGGAAAAAGAAGATATTATTTACAGTATTCGCAATGATGAAATAGAGCGTCAACCATTCTTCTCATTCTTAGGAGATTCAGTTTTAAATGCTGGTAAATTAATTTTAATTATTGTTGCATTCGTTATCAGTTTTGTAGCACTTTCTGATTTGATTGATCGCTTTATCAACTTGCTAACAGGTATTATAGGTGGTTGGGCAGGTCTTAAAGGAAGCTTTGGCTTAGATCAAATATTAGGTGCATTCATGTATCCATTCGCATTACTGCTTGGTTTACCGTGGGATGAAGCATGGATTGTAGCACAACAAATGGCGAAGAAAATTGTAACGAATGAGTTTGTAGTAATGGGGCAAATTAAAGATGTAATAGATTCTTATTCTCCTCATAGACGAGCTGTTATTACGACATTCTTGATATCATTCGCGAACTTCTCAACAATCGGTATGATCATAGGTACTTTAAAAGGTATTGTTGATAAAAAAACATCAGACTTCGTATCTCAATACGTGCCAATGTTATTACTTGCAGGTATTTTAGTGTCATTAATGACTGCAGGGTTTGTAGGATTGTTTGCTTGGTAAGAAGTTGTAGATAAAATATAGTTTCAGAATGCCAACAAAGTCGGAGACTTTGTTGGCATTTTTTTATGCACGCTTTTACAACGAGTGGTTTACCAATGTTCTAAAATTATAGACAATAAAACTTTGTGGGTAGTTTTTACGTTTTTGAAAATACTTCATAGTTAAACATTTCACATAAAAATAAAGCCAAGTAAATGAAGTGAGGAGACACATTCATCATTACTTGGCTTTTACGGGAAATGAATTAATTATATATTAATAGTAAGGACTAGGTACCATTAATATACTCGAGCAAAAATTGTTTTGTTTGTTACTATAAACAACACAAAGGAGATGGCTTCTTATTGGCTATCAATAAGAAGATAGATTTTATTATAGCAAAGGAATGCGCTAAAGTAAACCGAAAATTCAGAATTTTTAAAAATTGAAAAACTTAATTTTATAATTCACTTTATAATTGCTTTTTGAATATAATTTTCATGTGTTTTTATGCTGGTGGATGTTGTGGTATTGGTCATTTTTTGCTAACATTCAATTGATTGAAGCAAATACAAGGGGGTCGTGTAGGTGAATAAAACAGTACGTGATTTAATATTAGTCCTATTTGGATCATTTGCATTCTCGGCAGGGGTAAATACATTTATTATATCTGCTGATTTAGGTGAAGGAGGAGTGACTGGTTTAGCAATCGTACTATACTATGCCTTTCATATTTCTCCTGGTATTACCAATTTTGTATTTAATGCTGTGCTTATTGCAATTGGTTATAAATTTTTAAGTAAAAGAAGTATGTATTTAACGATTGTGGCTACAATATTAATATCGATATTTTTAGAATTAACAGCAAGTTGGCAAATTGAAACTGGAAATATATTAGTTAATGCGGTATTTGGTGGTCTATGCGTTGGTTTGGGTATCGGTGTTATTGTACTTGCTGGTGGTACAACAGCTGGAACAACGATTTTAGCAAGAATTGCTAATAAATATTTGGATATAAGTACACCATATGCATTGCTATTCTTTGATTTAATTGTAGTAGCAATTTCACTAACAGTAATTCCAATTTCTAGCGCGCTAGTAACAGTTATTTCATTGTATATTGGTACTAAAGTAATGGAATATGTAATAGAAGGTCTAAATACGAAGAAAGCAATGACAATTATTTCAAGCAATCCTGACGAAATAGCAAAAGTCATTGATGAACAAGTTGGGCGTGGACTGACTATTTTAAATGGTAGAGGTTATTTCACTAAACAAGATAAAGATATACTTTATGTTGTAATTACTAAAACACAAGTTACCAAGGCGAAGCGTTTGATAAGAAATATAGATGAGGAAGCCTTTTTAGTTATTCATGATGTGCGTGATGTTTATGGTAATGGTTTCTTGATTGATGAACATTAACTTATTTTAAAATATAAGTGCTTGAAATATAAATAAAGATTTTTATACTGCCATGAAGTCTCCTGACCTCATGGCAGTTTTTTTAAGTACGCCTTTTGCTGTCACAACTTAAACCTGTAATTTATGGGTTTTGTTAGATTATCTAGATAGCTGTCTGGTGGATATTGAAGTTATTATATTAATGGTGAAACAACTAGTTATTTTTAACGTAATTTAACATTATATAAGATTATAAAAGGGATATTGTCTCTTTTTAATGTATATTAAATTAATCAAAAAGAGCGTTGAAAAGGATGAGATTTAATAGTCATAATATATAAAAAATGATATAATGTCATCTGTGATAATGATTATCATTTATTAAATTGAACTAATGATATATACGATGAATTGAGACAAATTAAATGTAAAAAAAATATATAGTGCATTATGCTTATTTATATAGGAAGAAGGGAATTTATGAGTCGCTTAGAAGGAGAACAAGTTACTATTGGTTATGGGGAGAACGTAATTGTTGAAAACTTAGATATCCATATACCTGACGGTAAAATCACATCAATTATAGGGCCGAATGGTTGTGGCAAATCCACATTATTGAAAGCGTTATCGAGATTATTACCTATTAAAAGTGGCGTAATCAAATTAGATGGTGAGAACTTACACGCACAAGCAACCAAAGATATTGCTAAAAAAATTGCGATTTTACCACAATCTCCTGAAGTTGCGGATGGCCTTACAGTGGGAGAATTAGTATCCTATGGACGTTTCCCTCATCAAAAAGGATTTGGACGTCTTTCAGCAGAAGATAAAAAAGAAATCGATTGGGCGTTGTCAGTTACAGGCACATATGAATTTAGGCTACGTCCTATTAATGATTTAAGCGGAGGTCAACGTCAAAGAGTATGGATAGCTATGGCATTGGCGCAACGTACAGATATTATCTTTTTAGACGAACCAACGACATTTTTAGATATTTCACATCAATTAGAAATTTTAGAGTTAATCACGCAATTAAATAAAGAACAAGGTTGTACTATTGTTATGGTTTTACATGATATTAACCAAGCTGTGCGATTTTCAGACCATTTAATCACTATGAAAAATGGAAATATTGTTGCTAATGGTGAGACTGAAGAGGTATTAACTAAAGAAATTTTAGAAAAAGTATTCAATATAGATGTTGAAATTAGCACAGATCCAAGAACAGGGAAACCTATGCTAGTGACGTACGATTTATGTAGAAAAAGTTATTCGGAAGTTTAGAGGCTAATTATGACCACAAAGAAAAAGGGCAAGTTGAATTTTACAACTACATTTATAATAGTGTTTATATTATTAGTAGTTGCTTTAATTGTGTCGATTCTATATGGGGATGCAAAAATCCATATATCTACTATATTCGAGGCAGTGTTCAATTATAATCCTAAAAACCAACAACATAATATTATAAGTGAAATACGTATTCCAAGGGATCTCGGAGCAATCTTAGTAGGGGTTGCCTTAGCAACTTCAGGCGCTGTAATTCAAGGGGTTACTAAAAATGGTCTAGCGGATCCAAGTTTAATTGGACTAAATGCTGGTGCTTCATTTATGCTGGCACTGACCTTCGCATTTTATCCGTCAGCACCATTCATCATATTGATGTTAGCAGGCTTTATTGGTGCGCTCATAGGTGGCTTTTTCGTCTTAATGATAGGAAGATCAAGAAGCGATGGTTTTAACCCGATGCGAATTATATTGGCCGGAGCAGCAGTTAGTGCGTTACTAACAGCCTTAAGTCAAGGCGTAGCGCTATTATTTAGATTGAACCAAAGTTTAACATTTTGGAGTGCTGGCGGTGTATCTGGAACAACTTGGAATCAGTTGATGTGGGCAGCACCTTTTATTTTGGTGGCGCTTATCATTATGGTGAGTATGAGTAAACAATTAACGATTTTAAATTTAGGTGAAACATTGGCTAAAGGCTTAGGGCAAAATGTGGCGTTTACACGTGCTATCACTTTAATTTTATCTATGGTAATGGCTGGTGTAGCTGTTGCTATGGTAGGACAAATTGCATTTGTTGGCTTGATGGTACCACATATTGTGAGATATATAGTCGGTACAGACTACGCCCGCGTTATTCCACTCACAGCATTAGTTGGTGGTTTGTTGATGCTTGTAGCTGATACGGTTGCCCGTATGTTAGGTGAAGCGCCAGTTGGAGCCATTATTTCCTTTATAGGTGTACCTTACTTCTTGTATTTAGTTAAAAGAGGAGGTCGCTTCTCATGATAGATCCGAAACTGAGATATAAACAATGGTTAACAATGGTGATTCTGATTATACTTGTGCTTCTCGCTTGTGCGTGGAGTATGACTTCAGGTGAGTATAAGATGTCGGTAGGTACGTTCTTTAAGACCTTATTTGGTCAAGGCGCATATACCGATACATTGATATTAATGGAATTTAGAATGCCACGGATGATTATTACGATTTTAGCTGGAGCGGCATTAGCTATGAGTGGCGCGATTATCCAGAGTGTTACCAAGAATCCGTTAGCTGAGCCAGGTATATTAGGCATTAACGCAGGTAGTGGTTTTGCTATAGCGCTGTTTATGGTTATAGGGAATGTAGATGCTGGAAACTTTGTCTATGTTCTACCAATCATAAGCATGATTGGTGGCATCTTAACAGCACTTATTATCTTCTCGTTTAGTTATAATAAAGGTGAAGGTATTACCCCTTCAAGCATGGTACTTGTAGGGGTAGGCATGGCTACTGCATTAAGTGGTGGTTCAATGACTTTGATGTCCACATTTGATGAAGATCAATCAGAGTTTATTGCATCTTGGCTCGCGGGTAATATTTGGGGTGATGAATGGGCATTTGTAATTGCGTTTTTACCATGGGTTCTCATATTAATTCCATTTTTATTATTTAAGTCTAATGTTTTAAATTTATTAAATACACATCAACACATAGCTCAAGGTGTAGGCGTAAAAATTGGAAGAGAACGTATTGTATTATTACTCGTTGCAGTTATATTATCTTCTACTGCTGTTTCAGTAGCGGGTTCAATTGGCTTTATTGGCTTGTTAGGACCACATATCGCTAAATCGATTGTTGGTCCAAGACACCAACTCTTTCTACCTATTTCAATATTAATAGGTGCATTTTTACTCGTGTTAGCAGATACGGTGGGGCAAGTGATATTACAACCTTCAGGTATCCCAGCTGGTATCGTCGTCGCAATCATTGGTGCACCTTATTTCTTATATTTAATGTATAAATCAAAATCAATATAAATATTAAAAAAAGGAGTTTGGACAAAAGTACATGTCCAAGCTTCTTTTTTTAATATTTTTGGTAATAATTACAAAAGAAATCATTATCAATTTTCATATGTTAGCGTTTGCATTCATGTGTAGGGTATACTATAAATGAACATTCAAATTAGGAGGTCATCTCTATGAAAAAACTAATTAAAGATAAAACACAATTTTTAACAGATATGTTGGACGGACTTTCGATAACGAATAATGAAATTGAAGTCATTGCAGATACTGTTGTTGTAAGAAAAGAGAAGAAAAAGCAAGGTGTTGCTCTAGTTTCTGGTGGTGGAAGTGGTCACGAACCTGCACATGCTGGTTATGTAGCAGAAGGGATGCTCGACGCTGCTGTCTGTGGTGAAGTATTCACATCACCAACACCTGATAAAATTCTAAGTGCGATTAAAGCAGTTGATAATGGAGATGGTGTATTACTTGTAGTAAAAAACTATGCTGGTGATGTTATGAATTTTGAAATGGCACAAGAAATGGCAGAGATGGAAGACATACAAGTAGCAACAGTTATTGTTAAGGATGATATTGCAGTAAGCGATGATGATAAAAGAAGAGGCGTTGCTGGTACAGTATTAGCACATAAATATGCTGGATATTTAGCAGACCAGGGTGAGTCATTAACTAACATTAAAGAAAAAGTAGACCAATTTTTACCAAGTGTAAAAACATTAGGTATGGCTTTAACTGCGCCAATGGTACCGACAACTGGACAATATGGATTTGATATTGAAAGTGATGAAATGGAAATCGGTGTAGGCATCCATGGAGAAAAAGGATTATCTAGAGAAAAAGTGGAAGCTGTAGATCAAATTGTCGAGCGATTAATTAAAGCTTTAATGGAAGAAGTAAGCTCAGAAAAACTTATCGTTATGGTGAATGGTATGGGTGCAACACCATTATCTGAACTTAATATAGCAGCAAAATATGTAGCAGAAAATTTCCAAGAAAAGCATATTGATGTTGTACATTGGTTTGTGGGAGATTATATGACTGCATTAGATATGCAAGGCTTATCTTTAACATTAGTCCCATATACAGAAGAAGTGTTAACAGCTTTAACTGAGTCTACAGCAAGTCCTTACTTTAATTAATAAGTCATAGATACGATAAGGAGTGGAACATAAATGAATGTAAGTGAATTAAAGGAAAGATTACTTAATTTAGTAGAAGTGTTTGAAGAAAAAGAAGCGCTATTAACAGAATTAGATCGAGCTATAGGCGATGGTGACCATGGAGTGAACATGGTTAGAGGATTTAAAGCATTACCAGAGAAAATAGATGATAGTTCCATGCAAAATTTATTGAAGTCTACAGGTATGACATTGATGTCTAATATCGGTGGTGCTTCAGGCCCACTGTATGGTTTTAGTTTTGTGAAAATGTCTCAAGTTGTTGGCGATGAGTTAGATGCTACAAACTTAAAAGAAGTATTGAATTCATTTTCTGAAGCAATTAAGCAAAGAGGTAAAGTTGAATTAAATGAGAAAACAATGTATGACGTCATAGAACGCGCAAACGAAGCGGTACAACAAGGAGAAACTTTAAATGCAGATGTGCTACAAACATACGCAGACGAAACAAAAGATATCGTTGCTACAAAAGGCAGAGCATCGTATTTTAAAGAAGAATCAAAAGGTCACATTGACCCTGGTGCACAGAGTAGTGTTTATATATTAAACGCATTGATTGGAGATGAATAATTATGACGAAAATTGTAATTGTGAGTCATAGTGAAGATATTGCAAACGGTACAAAAGCATTATTGGAACAAATGGCAGGAGATGTTCCAATATTAATACAGGGTGGCGTTGAAGGTAAAATTGGAACATCTTACGATCATATACAAGAAATGATTAATGATTTAGACGATGATGCACTTTGTTTCTATGATATTGGTTCTGCAGAAATGAACTTAGATTTAGCTATTGAAATGTATGAAGGTAAGTATCAAGTAGAAAAAGTCGATGCACCGATTGTTGAAGGTAGTTTTACAGCTGCTGTTAAATTATCAGTAGGCGGTTCTATCGAAGAAATTGTTGATGATTTGAAACGCAATTTCGGATAAATAATTTACTTATTGATGTTGATAGACTATTGGTAAAGGTTAGGTAATTAATATATTATAAGGACTTCAATTAATATGGCAAAAAGTTTCATTTTTATATGAATATATAAATAGTCTGTGGTAGAATAGAACCTAACTGTTATAGAAATCTGGATACCTAGGAGGACATTGCCATGAAAGATTTAATACAAAAGCATGTCTTAAACGGCGAATTCGAGTCAGTAAAACGTTTAATGTCCCAGACAGATTTTATGGAATTTGAAGAGGCGTACATTTCAAGTGCACATGAAGTAGAAAGTGTCATGTTTTACACATGTATTTTAGATATGATGAAAGTAGAAGAAACTGCAGAAATGCATGATTTAGCTTTTCTATTATTAGTTTATCCATTAAGTGAATTACAAGGTGCATTGGACTCAGCTTATTATCATGCAGAATCATCCATAAAACTTACGGACAGTAAAGAAGTAAAAAGTCTGTTACAAATGTTATTGTTACATGCAGTTCCTGAACCAGTCATTTCTGATAAAAAAGCATTTGATGTGTCTCGACAAATACTAAAATTAGATCCGTCTAATAGTGTTGCGCGTAATGTGCTTAAAGAAACGGCTAAACGTATGGATAATGTCGTTGTAGACTTTAATGAACTAAATCGCTATAAAAATGCACATTAATTAACATGCTTAGCAATAAAAACATATTCAACCGAAAATCTCTTTTTTAAATTGAGGTTTTCGGTTTTTAATTTTATTTTTTCTAAAAAGCATTATTAGGTTGCATATACATAATAAAATTTCACTAAAATTATAGAAATACAGTGACAATTTAAATATTGTGATATATGGTTAACTTGAAAGCAATAAAAAATTTAAAAAATTTATAGTTTTTAAGTAGAGATAACAAGTGCATAATAAATGTATAAAATTACAGAGAATAAAAGCCTCAACCTGTTGTGAGCTTGATAATACAGAGTTTTTATTTATATTTAAAAATAAAAATGAATTTTTAAATGTATGTAAATTCACTAGATGATTAGTGTAAAAATTAATTAATAGTGTGAATTTGAAATTTGTCGTGTTGCAAAATAATGACAGTGCGTTATAATAACTCAATGTGTTAACTTAAGAGGAGGTTATAAATCACATGGGCTTGAATAAAGAAGCTATAAAAATTGGTTTCGCTTATGTTGGTATCGTAGTAGGTGCTGGCTTTTCAACGGGACAAGAAGTAATGCAATTCTTTACTCCTTATGGGCTTTGGTCGTATCTAGGAGTTATTATATCAGGATTGATATTAGGATTTGCAGGTCGACAAGTTGCTAAGATTGGTACTGCATTCGATGCGCAAAATCATGAATCCACTTTAGATTATTTATTCGGTGGTGTATTTAGTAAGATAATTGACTATTTACTTATCTTCTTCTTATTTGGTATCTCAGTCACGATGATTGCAGGTGCAGGATCAACGTTTGAAGAAAGTTTTGGCATACCAACGTGGTTAGGTGCATTAATTATGGTGATTGTTATCTACATTACATTATTAATGGACTTTAACAAAATCGTACGTGCGTTAGGTATGGTAACGCCATTCTTAATTATTTTAGTTGTTATCATTGCAGTATTTTACTTATTTAATGGAAATATTTCCTTTGCAGAAGTGAACCAAACAGTTCCAGAGGCGAGTATTTGGAAAGGTATCTTTTACGGTATTATTTATGGTGGGTTAGCATTCGCAGTTGGTTTTAGTACAATTGTTGCGATTGGTGGAGACGCGTCCAAACGTAAAATATCTGGTGCAGGTGCATTATTTGGTGGTGTTGTATATACAATATTACTAGCGCTAATTAACTTTGCATTACAATCAGAGTATACGACAATTAAAGATGCTTCTATTCCAACACTAACGTTAGCAAATGAAATTCATCCTTGGATTGGTTTAGTATTATCTATTATTATGTTAGCAGTTATGTACAATACAATTCTTGGTTTAATGTATTCGTTTGCTGCAAGATTTACAGAACCATATAGTAAAAATTATCATGTGTTTATAGTTGCAATGGTGCTCGTAGCTTATGCATTAAGTTTCGTAGGTTTCGCAGACTTAATTAACTTCTTATATCCAATCATGGGTGTAATTGGCTTAGTTGTAGTTATTGCAGTACTTATTAAATACTATTCAAGAAAAAATCAAAATAAAGATCACATAGCGTAACCGTGATGAAATAAAGTATAAATAAAATTAGGACATAAATCCTAGATTTAATAAATGGCTGTTAGAATCCTATTGGATATCTAGCAGCCATTTATTGTTTTGAAATATGATATGAACCTATATAGAGATGAATTTATAATTATAAACGTTAGTTGCTCAATTTGATTTTTAAAATAAAGAAGAAGGCAGTTTAGTCTATTATAATCGTTCAAATAAATACTACTACGTAATTATTAATTATGATACAATGCATGCGAAAGGGAAGGTCGAGCATGAAGAAAAAACATAAATGGACAATTATCGCTATTGTTGTTTTTGTTGTCGTTGCAATTGTGATTGCAATATTACTTAAGCAACAATATGACCGACAAAATGCGCAAGAATTTAAAGAAAAAGTACAAATTAATAATGAAAATGTAAATGCATTTACTAATATAACTTATAGCAGTGGGATACCCAATAGTCGCTTAGATATTTTAACGCCTACTGAATTAGATCAAGATAATAAATTGCCTGTCATTTTTTGGTTACATGGTGGAGGATTTATCGCAGGAGATAAACAATATAAAAATCCGTTATTATCAAAATTTGCTGAACAAGGTTATATCGTAGTGAATATTAATTACGCACTTGCACCTGACTATAAATACCCAACACAGTTAAAACAAATTGATCGTGCAGTTCAGTTTATCAAACAGAATAAACATGAGTTGCCTATAGATTTTGATCAAGTTGTTTTCGGTGGTGACTCAGCAGGCGCCCAATTATCCAGTCAATTTACAGCTATCCAAACAAATGAATCATTACGAGAAGATATGGAGTTTAACCAACAGTTTGAACCGGAACAAATAAAAGCAGCAATCTTTTTTGGTGGCTTTTATGATATGAAAACGGTGAAAGAAACAGAGTTTCCTAGAATCCAGCTCTTTATGGAAAGTTACACTGGCAAGAGAGATTGGGAACAACAATTTAAATATATCAGTGAAATGTCTACGATAAACCAAGTGACAAAAGATTATCCACCGACATTTTTATCAGTAGGGGATGCAGATCCATTTTATAGTCAAAACATTGATTTTTATAAAAAACTAAAAGAAAAAGATGTTCCAGTTGATAAACTATTTTATGATGGATCACATAATTTGAGACATCAATACCAATTTCATATGCAATTACCGGAGTCACAGCAAAATATGAAAGATACATTGAGTTTCTTAAGTAGAAATACAAGCGCTTCTGGTGTAGAGAGAGAATTGAAGCCCGAATCAAAAAATCCTGAGGGTGTTCAATTGAATCCTTACTAATGAGTAAACAGTAAAATCAACTAGACGTAATAAAGTTATATAAAAGATTTCAAAAAAACAGCTTATAGATCTCCTGTAATGGAAACTATAAGCTGTTTTTAGTTCTAGTCGTGGGCTCATACAACGAAATGTTATGAGCAAAATTGGATTGCTGTTCCATTCCCATGTATTAATTTATACTTAAACAAGAATAGTGAAACGTTTAATATATAAACATTGAGGTAGACTAAAGTAATAACTTAGACATTATATATTTATTGAAATAACGCCCATCGATATAAAGTTTATCTCGAAGTTCGCCGTCAATTTGATATCCAGCAGCTTTAAATAAAGCTACCGCTGTTTCGTTTTCAGGGACTACAGAAACTTCAATGCGGCGAATGTTATGGTTTAAACACCATGCTTCAATAGAATTAATAAGTGATTGGCCAAGCCCTTTTTCGCGATAGTGTCTAATAACACCCATTGAAAAATGTGCTTCATGACGTGTACGTTCAAACTTTTCAGTTGTTACGATTGAAAAACCAACAAGTTCTCCGTTATTTTCGGCAACATATATCGCATTGGACGGTGATGTTATATAATGTTCCAAGTTTGAAACGGCATCACTGTTAGATGGCGCATATTCACCAGGATTATATATTAAATATTCAGATTCATCATAGATAGTAGTTAATAATTTTACAAATGGATCTATATCATTGATACCGATTTCACGAATTTGATGAACCATATGTGTCCACTCCTCATTTCTATTTTGCTGTTACTCAGTTATAGTATAACTTAACATCATTAGCATGATTTTACTAGGAGATATTTAAATAGAGACAAATTAAAATAAAGGAAGTATAACTATGAAACCTAATATTTTATTAGCAGGTGTAACAGGCTATATAGGGAAAAACTTAATACAATCTATTAAAGATGAGGCGACGCTTTTTACGATGTCGAAATATCCTAAAGAAGATGAGTTTCAAGAAGTGACATGGTTAAAAAAAGATATTTATAATTATAATGATGTCCTTGAGTCAATGGAAGGTATGGATATGGCCATCTATTATTTAGATCCAACCAAGCATTCAGCAAAGCTGACCAAAGCAACAGCTAGAGATATGAATTTAATTGCTGCTGATAATTTTGGACGTGCGACAGCTAAAAAAGGAATTAAAAAAATCATTTATATTAGTGGGAGTCGCTTTGATAATGAGTCAATAGAGCGATTGTCGGCGTATGGAACGCCTGTCGAAAAAACAGAAGTAAAAGTTTCACGACCTCATGTTGCAGTCGAGTTACAAGTTTCAAAGTATGATGATGTACGAAGTGCACTTAATGTACAATTGCCAATGAACTGGACCTTAAATCAAATGGTGGAATATTATTTTGATTGGTTAAATAAAACTAAAGGAACGATGTTACATACTTATAATGAAGGCGATAATTTTGTTGTCTATATCAAAGATAAACGCAATCCAATACTTGTACTTCATAAAACGATAACAGAAAGCGATATGATTACATTAAATTTAGTAGGTGGATCGATAGTAAAACCGAATCTAACGAAACAAGGAAAGTTAGAATTCCGAAAGCTGGAAGGAACACAAACTGTAATCGTCCATTTATATGATTATATTCCTAAACTCATCTGGCCAGCGTATTACTTGTTCCAATCGCCATTTCAAGATTTGATGATGAGAGGATTTGAAATAGATTGTCGTATAAAACATTTCAATGGTCGTATACAATCAGGTGAAGAAATAAAATATACTAAATAATTGAAAAGGTGATCATGTGGACATTTTATTAGTAGAAGATGATATGACATTATTTAAAGAACTGAGTGAAGAATTAGAACAATGGGACTTTCAAGTGCATGGCATCAGTGATTTTAATGATGTTATGTCAAAATTTGAAGAAGTGAATGCTGCAATTGTAATTATGGATGTTAAATTGCCTAAGTATGATGGTTTCTATTGGACTCGAAAAATTAGAGAGGTCTCCAATACACCTATTCTATTCTTATCTTCACGGGATAACCCAATGGACCAAGTTATGAGTATGGAATTAGGCGCAGATGATTATGTCCAAAAACCATTTAATACGAGTGTACTTATTGCAAAACTACAAGCTATATATAGACGCGTCTATCAATTCAGTATTGATGAGAAGCGTGTACTGTCTTGGCAGGAAACGACTTTAGATTTATCTAAAGATAGCATTAGTAAAGGTGATGCTCAAATCTATTTATCTAAGACTGAAATGATTATCTTAGAAATGCTAGTGAAAAAGCAAAATCAAATCGTTACTAGAGATACTTTGATTACAGCATTGTGGGATGATGAAGCATTTGTAAGTGATAACACGTTAACTGTTAATGTGAATCGTTTAAGAAAAAAGTTAGCTGATATTGATATGAATGATGCGATTGAAACTAAAATAGGCAAAGGGTATATGGCGCATGGCTAACATTCAATGGTTATTTATCTTTCTACGCTCACGATTAAATTGGATACTTTGGCTCATATTATTACATTTCATTTTTCTATTTATTGCATATTTAGATTACGATATCAGTGTAAGTAGTATTTTTTATATTATTATTTTGAATTTAGGGATCTCAGTTATTTTTTTGTTATATACATATATAAAGGAAGTAAAATTTTTCAAACATTTGTACAATAACATCGAGCCTGAAGAACTAAAGCATAAATCTCTTGCTGATACACCATTTCAACAAGAGATGGTCAATTATTTGTATAATCAAATTACAAGTCAGAAAATGTTAGTTACAACTCAGAAAAAACAAATTCAAACAACTGAAGCGTCATTAACTGATTTCGTGCATGATATTAAGACACCAGTAACAGCAATGAAGCTACTGATCGAAAAAGAGCAAGATGTAGAGCGAAAGTACGCCTTGCTTTTTGAGTGGTCGAGAATTAATGGAATGTTAGACAGACAATTATTTTTAACGAGATTAGAGTTTCAAAATAATGATTTATATTTTGAACATGTAGCATTAAAACGTCTTATTATAGAAGAAATACAAATCACAAGGTATATTAGTCAATCTAAAGGCATTGATTACGATCTTGATTTTGAAGCGGACTATGATGTCTATACAGATACAAAATGGTGTCGGATGATGATAAGACAAATTTTATCTAATGCTATTAAATATAGTGAAGATAGTACAATTCACATTAAAGCTCATATAGTTAATAAACATGTAACACTTGAAATTATAGATGAAGGTAGAGGAATTAGTAAGAAAGATTTGCCGAGAATTTACGATAAAGGATTTACTTCCACTGCTTATCGTAATGAGACCACTTCATCGGGCATTGGTCTATATTTAGTAGGTAACGTTAAAGACAAATTAGGAATCCGAGTGGATATCACTTCAGAAGAACAAATTGGAACCAAGGCTTCATTTATGTTTCCTAATCAAAATGAACTTGTTGCAAGATTATCTGAAAAGCAATGAAATCTGTTATGATTTCATTGCTTTTTAATTATGAAATTCGCAAATTTAAAATGTGAACTATAATAAATTTTAGAAAAATATATTTCGGACAAAATTTTTGCTCCTACAAATTTTAAATGTTAAGAGATTGTAAATTTAATTGTGGAATTGTAAATTTTGTGCTATTTTCATATAAGGACAAATCAACATTTGTGAGATTTTTTAACCGGTATAGAAGCAAAGACTCATTTCCATGAACGTAAGGACACATTAAGTGATGATGAGTGAATTGTTAATCTTGCCAATTTTAATTTGTCTTAAAAGAGTTTTGATTTTTTAAATTTATTGAAGCTGATTGGAAACAGTCGCTGTAAATGGAGGATTTTTTGGATGTTTAACAAGAAAAAAGATAAGTTCATGGTGCAACTTGAAGAAATGGTCTTTAACTTAGATCGAGCGGCAATTGAGTTTGGGAAAATGGATTTTAATACGCACTTAGATCTGAAAGCTTATTCAGACAATATTAAAAAATATGAATCACACGGTGACGAATTAATGCATCAAGTGATTTCCGATTTAAACCAAACCTTCATCACACCAATTGAACGTGAGGATATCCTTTCATTATGTAATGCAATTGATGATGTTTTAGATGCAATAGAAGAAACGTCAGCGATGTTTGAAATGTATTCAATTGAATATACAGATGAATACATGGCTGAATTTGTTGATAATATCCAAAAAGCTATTGCAGAAATGAAATTAGCTGTTGGGTTACTTGTTGATAAAAAATTATCGCATATGCGTATTCATTCTATTAATATTAAAGAATTTGAAACAAATTGTGATGGCATTTTACGTCAATCAATCAAACATATTTTTAACAGTGAAACAGATCCAATAACGCTTATTAAAATAAAAGAAATTTATGAAAGCATGGAAGAAATTGCAGATAAATGTCAAGCTGTAGCGAATAACTTTGAAACTATAATTATGAAAAATAGCTAAGGAGTCCTAACTAATGGAATATATTTTAATCATCACAGTAGCTATCGTTATTTTTTCACTTATCTTTGACTTTATCAATGGTTTTCATGATACAGCCAATGCTGTCGCTACTGCTGTTTCAACCCGTGCATTAACGCCTAGAACTGCTATTATATTAGCATCAGTTATGAACTTTATTGGTGCATTAGCTTTTACTGGAGTTGCAGGTACAATAACTAAAGATATTGTAGACCCATTTAAATTAGAAAATGGGCTTGTTGTGGTGTTATCAGCGATCATTGCAGCAATTTTTTGGAACTTGCTTACTTGGTTTTATGGTATACCGAGTTCATCTTCTCATGCGTTAATTGGTTCCATTGCAGGTGCAGCTATCGCATCGCAAGGGTCGTTTGCCGTATTACACTATGAAGGTTTTACAAAAATCATTGCTGTATTACTGATATCACCAGTAATTGCTTTTTGTGTAGGTTTCATTATGTATTCAATTGTTAAAGTCGTATTTAAAAATGCAAACTTAACAAAATCAAATAGAAACTTTAGATTCTTCCAAATTTTCACAGCGTCGTTACAATCATTTTCACATGGTACCAACGATGCTCAAAAATCAATGGGTATTATTACATTAGCTTTAATCGTAGCTAACTTACAACCAGGTGGTTCTGTTGAACCACAATTGTGGGTTAAAATTGCCTGTGCCACTGCTATGGGGTTAGGAACAGCTGTTGGTGGTTGGAAAATCATTAAAACAGTTGGTGGTAATATAATGAAAATTCGTCCGGCTAATGGTGCTGCGGCAGATTTATCATCAGCTTTAACAATCTTTGTAGCATCTTCATTACATTTTCCGTTATCAACGACGCATGTTGTTTCTTCATCTATTCTAGGTGTAGGCTCATCTAATCGTATTAAAGGCGTGAAATGGAATACTGCGCAACGTATGATTGTTACATGGGTTATCACAATGCCGATTTCTGCAATTGTTGCTGCCCTTGTTTATTTCGTTATGAATATCTTCCTATAATTAGGTATGTTATAGCGTGATTAGCGTTTGAAGTATAAAAGAGTTTGGGCGTGATTGTCTATTCTCAAAATAAGACCGAGGCTGAGCATGTATTTTATGTCCCAGCCTCGGTCTTTTATTTATAGACATCAGTGACTTTGTTATAAGCATTTAATAAGATATGTTAGTAAGTAGGCAGTAAAAGCTATTTACAAGCTCATAAGACGACTGAGTGAGCTTATGAGTGATGTTGTATGTGATCTTGTTTAAAATAGTTCAAATAAAAAAGCAGTTAGCATTCTAAATAGAAGTCTAACTGCTTTTTTATTCAATATGAAATTCATACATTAATGAATATAATTATAGCTTGAAGCTTGTGAAGCTGGGATTGTACGATAATCTACTGTCCCTGGTGCAGTATTATAATTCATTTCTGAAATTAAAATACTACCATCTGGATTAACTTGTTCTACATAAGCTACGTGACCAATAGGGCCTTCGTAATTTTGCATAATTGAGCCAACGCTTGGTGTATTATTTACAGTATAACCATCTGCTGCTGCATTGTTTGCCCAATGATCAGCATTCCACCAATATGTGCTAATTGGTTTACCAGTCTCAGCTCTACGATTAAATACGTGCCATGTACATTGACCCCAATCGTATAGATTAGCATCACTTGCTGATGAACTACCTGTATTTTGGTTTGGTGTTGTTGTACCACCAGAACCGCCAGAACCACCAGTTGCCCCTGGAATTGTTAATGTTTGATTCGGATAGATTATGTATCCACTCAAATTGTTTGCTGATATAAGCTCATCTACTGAAACACCATAATTGTTTGCAATTGTGTTTAATGACTCACCAGATTCTACAGTATGCGTTGAGCCGCCAGATGATTGTGAAGAAGAGTTTGAACTTGAGCCTTGCTCTTGTGAACCACTTCCACCAATTTCAATAACTTGTCCCGGAAATACAATATTGTTATTGATATCATTACTTTGTTTGATTTCATCTACTGAAACACCGTATTGTTGTGAAATTGTCCAAAGTGACTCACCAGATTTCACTGTGTGTTGTGTTGATGCATCGGCTTCATGATTAGAAATAACCGCTGCAGCGCCTGAAGCAGCTGTTACTGCAAATGCTAACTTTTTCAAAAGAACTCCTCCTTCAATTCCTATATACCCTAAAAGCAGATATGTATTAAATATATGTGATAGTTTCTTTAATCTGAATTCACGTTCCATACTATCAAAAATCAGATGTTTTGTGTGTGTTGTTATAAAGATGTAATATTATTAATATTTGAGTGCAAAAAGGGTTAAGTCCCTCAAGACGCTTATTATGCGATTTATAAGACTTTATAAAGAGAGAATGGTATTTAGTTTTTTCGTATTTGTAACAATTAAGTTGCTTGTAGTTAGAAATAGATAGGATTAGCTCAATACACTTGGAAAATTATAAGAATTATGTTTGGTATGGTTTGAAATAGTGAAAGTTAAAGTATTACGTTTATTGAAGGTTATTGATGTTATTATAATATTCAAGTATTTAAATATTATTTTATAGTTAAGGAGTGAATCAATTGGCTGAAACGGCACAACATATAAATAAGCATAAACAACAGTCTAAAGATAAATCTAAGTCTCATGCTTATGGAAAAGTATGGCTCTTTTTTGTCTATTACTGGATTATTTTTGGCATTGGTTGTTACTTCGGACAATACTTGCCATTGGAATGGAGAAGACCTTTATCATTCGTATTACTTGGTTTAGTTCTTATCACTGTTATTTTTAACAGAGCGCGTAAATATGGTTTAGTCATTTCTCACATATATGCAATTGTAGTAGGATTGCTATCATTCGCAACATTTACGACATATATGCAAAATTTAGGACCTGAAGTATTCTATAAAAATGTAATTCTTGCCATTGCAGGATTTATGGTGTTCGGCATTATAGGCTTTTTTGTAATTGGTAATGCCGCAAGTATGGGTAAATATTTATTTGTAACATTAATAGCGCTAATTGTTGCAAGTTTGATTGGTATGTTTATTCAAAATTCATTGTTCCATACGATTATTACTGTGGTAGGTC
This sequence comes from Staphylococcus parequorum, assembly GCF_039237145.1. NCBI lineage: Bacteria > Bacillati > Bacillota > Bacilli > Caryophanales > Staphylococcaceae > Staphylococcus > Staphylococcus parequorum. The sequence continues at coordinate 2,607,096 of NZ_CP150682.1, read as the reverse complement.
TATTATTGTTCCTTCTTTACACATTATACGATTTTAATCGTATGAAACGGGGGCAATACTCACCAAGAGAAATGGGCTTTAATTTATTCATCAATTTATTACACATTATAAAATATGTTTTAAGACTAGCGAATAAATTTAGAAAATAAAGAAGCAACTATCGATAAAGTATTTGCTTTTTGATAATTAAGTAATTAACATGAGTACACCCTTAAAGTTGATTTTAGTATTTAACTTTAAGGGTGTATTTTTACATTCAGCGAATATTTAGTGATGAGACGATTTTAAAAAAGTGACCTAATTAGTGTTTATTATAATTTAGTTAAATTAATAAAAAAGTGTTGACAAATTTAATTATTTTATTCAAAATTACGTAAAGATAAAAGTATATTGATTCAAATAAAAAAATACAAAAATAAAACAGTGTTACTTCGCAAGGTGTTAGATACATTCATCATAATTTCAATTGGAGGTGTGATAGCAATGAATGAAGAGAAAAAGGCGCAATTTTTAAATGTTTATAAAGAATATAAAAGTTTAACGCATTACATAGAACAAAAATATAAACTGACAATCAATGATGTAGCAGTTTTAGAACTCATTCAGCAAAATTGTAGTGAAAAGCATATGTTGATGCAGCCATTTTTAAAAATTGCTACTGCGGAATTGGATTTGAGTAGAACTAAAGTGCTTGCTTCCATTCGTCGTTTGATTGATCAAGATAGAGTAAGTAAGATACGTTCAACAGAAGATGAACGTAAAGTATACTTATTAATGAACGAAAAAAACGCAGCACATTACAAGGCATTATTAGATGAAATTGAATCATATACTGAATAAAAAATGTGGATCAAGTAATGAGATGTCCTTTATTGATTCATATTTTGAGATGATTTAAAAGACTAGTGATACACATGAAATTCTGTTGCGTATGACTAGTCTTATTTATTATGTAATATATAAGGTGTGGTTATTTGTCATTTATATACGTAGTTCTATGTAATAGAGCTAAATTATTGTATAATATATCATGTTAATAAAAATATTTTTCGAGAAAGTGTGATGAAAGTATGGGACGTAAGTGGAATAATATTAAAGAGAAAAAAGCTCAAAAGGACAAAAATACAAGTCGAATTTACGCTAAATTCGGTAAAGAAATTTATGTAGCGGCTAAATCAGGTGAACCAGATCCGGAATCAAACCAGGCGCTAAGATTAACTTTAGAAAGAGCTAAGACTTATTCTGTACCGAATCATATTATTGATCGAGCGATAGAAAAAGCTAAGGGCGCAAGTGAAGAAAACTACGATGAATTAAGATATGAAGGCTTTGGACCAAATGGGTCAATGATTATCGTAGACGCATTAACAGAAAATGTGAATAGAACTGCTTCTGATGTACGTGCAGCTTTTGGTAAAAATGGCGGTAATATGGGTGTTTCTGGGTCAGTTGCGTATATGTTTGATCATACGGCTGTGTTTGGTATTGAAGGCAAATCAGCAGATGATACCTTAGAGGCATTGATGGAAAAAGATATCGATGTGAGAGACATTATTGAAGAAAATGGGTTAACTATTATTTACGCTGAGCCAGATCAATTTGCTCAAGTTCAAGATGCTCTACGTGAAACAGGTGTTGAAGAATTTAAGGTCGCTGAATTTGAGATGTTGCCACAATCAGATATAGAATTATCTGAAGAAGATCAAGAAGCGTTTGAAACCTTAGTTGATGCTTTAGAAGATTTAGAAGACGTTCAAAATGTTTTCCATAATGTGGATTTGAAGTAATATGGATGGAAATATTCAGTATTGGCTTAACCAATTAGATTTACAGCCACATCCAGAAGGTGGCTATTATAAAGAGGTTATCAAAGCTAATTCAAATTATCTAAATGAAAGAGCAGCATATTCAAGTATTTATTTCTTGTTAACACATGACAATATATCGCATTTTCATCGTATTGATGCAGATGAAATATGGTATTATCACGCTGGGGATTCTCTAACAGTGCATATGATTGATCCGGATGGACATTATCAAAGTGTGACAATTGGTAAAGACCTTGAAACAGGTGATGTTCTACAATACGTGGTTCCAAAAGGGACGATTTTTGCGTCTTCGATTGAAGGTCAAAATGGTTATGCACTTGTTGGTTGCATGTGCCAACCTGCATTTGAATTTGAACATTTTGAACTACTTAGTAAAGAATGGTTAAATAATCAATTTCCAAGTTTAAAAGATGTTCATGAACGTTATGCCTTATCCGAAAGTGATATAGCTCGAAATTAGTTAATTTCTAATTTAAAACATCTGTATATGAATAAAGGCCTATCAGATTTTTAGAATCTGATAGGCCTCTCATTTTTAATATTAATACTTCGTACTGGTTAGTGAAGTAAGTTTATTTTGCTGTTCCAAAGACTTCATTTGCAATTTCTACAACGTAAGCTAGTTTGTTCCATTGCTCATCTTCAGTCAATTTATTGCCTTCTTCTGTTGAAGCAAAGCCACATTGTGGACTCAAACAAATTTGATCTAAATCAACATATTGTTGTGCTTCTTTAATACGTGCTAGGATGGCAGATTTATCTTCTAAGTCACCAGTTTTTGAAGTGAAAAGACCTAATACAGCTGCTGAATTTTCTTTAGGGAAGAAGCGTAATGGCTCAAAATCACCAGAACGATCATCATCATATTCTAAGAAAAAACCACCTAAATTTTCTTTGAATAAATAAGGTGCGACTGGCTCGTAACCACCTGAAATTGCCCAAGTAGATTGATAATTACCACGACAAATATGTGTAGTAATAAGTAGGTCTTCTGGTAAATCTTGGACTGCTTCATTTACAACACGATATGCAAGTTGACGTGCTGCTTCTTTGTCTGCTTCAGTACGATCACGTCCACGTGTTTTCTGAGAACCAGAAGTTAGGTTAGCCCAATAAACATCATCTAATTGAATGTAACGCGCGCCTAATTCATAAAATTTGAGTAAACTTTCACGGTAAGCCTGAGCCACATCATGTGCATAAGCTTCGATATCTGGATAAATGTCTTCATTTAATATATTTGGATGGAACAATTGGTTTGGACTTGGGATAGATACTTTTGCTGTTGCACGTCCGTTAACTTTGTCATATAAAAATTTAAAGTGTTCAAAATGTGGATGATTTGGGTTAAAAGCGACTTTACTTTCAACTTTAACATTATGATTTCTTGTCTCAACACCTTCAAATGCTAAACCACGATCAGATGTATAGCCTTTGACGCCACCTAAATTTTCTAAGAAATCGAAATGCCACCAGCTTCTGCGGAATTCGCCATCAGTGATGCTATGTAAACCTACTTCTAGTTGTTTCTCTATGATGTGCTCAATTTCTTCGTCCTCGATATCTCGTAATGCTTGTGCATCGATGACTTCATTTTGATAATCTTTACGTGCATCTTTTAGGCGTTGTGGTCTTAATAAACTACCGACATGATCGGCTCTAAAAGGTCTTTGAATGACTGCCATGTTACTAGCTCCTTTATTTATAGAATTTTCAGAAAAATATAGATAAAATCTATCAAACTTTATTATAATTGTCAATTTCGCTTTTACACTATGAAATATAGTACAATAATAATAATTAAATTCGTGATACAAAATTGGAAGACGTTCAGTATAATCCATAAGATGACATAAAGTAAACAGTTTTATATAATAATGACAAGGAGTTGGTGACAGTGAAAGTAAAATATATTGATAAGCGTCACTGGCGTCGTATCATTGACAAAGAGTATACAGAAGTCAAAGTAAACAACAACAAGTTCAAGGGTATTATTGGTTTGGTGACGATGAAAAAAGTACGAGAACCATTAGAGGTCACAGTGGTGGGTCAAAATATTATTGTTGCGGATGATAACTATCAATGGCTACAAATCTTGCCCGAAAAAAAACGATATAGCATTACAGTGATGCTAGATGACAAGGGCAACCCATTAGAATATTACTTTGATATAAATATTAAGAATGTTACACAAAAAGGAAATGCACGTACAATAGATTTATGTTTAGATGTACTTGTATTGCCAAATGGGGAATATGAACTTGTAGATGAAGATGATTTACAACGTGCTTTAGACCAAGGACAAATTACTAAAAAACAATATCACGAAGCTTATATTATTGCGCATCAATTAATGATAAAAATTGAAGCTGATTTTTCAACTATGAAAGATAAAATTATGTATTGTTATTACAAGATTAAACAAAAATCAAAAAACCACAACCACCCATTACATGGTAAAACCAAACATAATGAGCATAAACATAAACCATATAAACATAAACCACACAAGCCACACGATCATAAACATCCAAACAAGCATATTAAAAATGAAAACCACAATCAGCAAAGTCACAATTACAACCAAAATTATCCAACGCATCGCGACTCAGAGCCAGAACATTAAGCTTATATGCACTTATATAATTGGATGATCTATGCATGGTGAATCGGTGTATGAGTATGATGTGAATCATGTTATAGTGACACTGCTAGATGATAAAGAATAAAGAACAGACATCATTTAAAGATTGAAATGATACTATGAAATGTTTTGAGAAAATGAATAACAATCAATAAATGAAGTGATTAAAAGTGCTTTTTAAAATATAGGGGGATAATATGAAGATTGACGATTATCGCTTGTTAACCACTTTAGATGAAACAAGAACACTAAGGAAAGCAGCAGAAATATTATATATTTCACAACCTGCAGTAACACAACGTTTAAAATCAATTGAAAATGCTTTTGGTGTAAATGTTTTTATACGTACTAAGAAACAATTGATTACCACAACAGAAGGTTCGATGATTATAGAGCATGCAAGAGATATGCTAAATAAAGAGCGTTTGTTTTTAGATAAAATGCAAGCGCACATTGGTGAAGTCAATGGTACGATTTCAATCGGTTGTTCTTCATTAATAGGACAAACTTTATTACCGCAAGTATTAAACTTATTTACACGCCAATTTCCTAATGTAGAAATTCAAGTTCAAGTAGGTTCGAGTGAACAAATTAAAGCAAACCATAGAGATTACCATGTGATGATTATACGTGGGAATAAAATTATGAACTTAAGTAACACACACTTATTTAATGATGAGCATTATTTTATTAATCCTAAAAATCGATATGAGGATGTTGATAAAATGCCATTTATTGAATTTCAAGCAGATCCCATTTATATTAACCAAATTAAAGAATGGTATGGGAGTCAAATTGGTCAAGATTATCATGCTATGATTACTGTTGATCAAGTGGCTACATGTAAAGAAATGTTGTTGAATGGTGTCGGTGTAACAATTTTACCTGAAATCATGATGAAGCATCTAGACCGTGATCAGTTTGAATTTAGACGTGTAAATATAGATGAAAAACCATTGATTCGTTCTACATTTTTAAGTTACGATTCTAGCATGTTACAATTGCCTCAAGTAGAATCATTTATCAATTTAATGATGGAATATGTTGAATAACATCAATGAGAGCTAATACATAAGCATTGATACATTGCGTATTTAAGTAATATACAAGAATTGACACCTAATTTATTAGAATAGAGGTTTGTTATATGTTTAGTGCTTTATTACATATTAAGAATTACAAACTATTTGTAGTCAATATGATGCTTTTAGGTATGGGAATCTCAATCACTGTACCTTATCTTATTTTATTTGCGACCAATGATTTGGGTATGACTTCTACACAATATGGTCTGCTATTAGCATTAGCAGCAATCAGTCAATTTATAATGAACACGATTGTTGCACGCTTTTCTGATACACACAATATAAATAGGAAAGTCATAATTATTACAGCACTGTTAATGGGTGCTGTCAGTTTTTCTATTTACTTCTATATTCATGAAATATGGATATTTATTGTTATGTATGCTGTTTTTCAAGGATTTTTCGCGCCTGCAATGCCTCAAATGTACGCTTCAGCTAGAGAGTCTATCAATGTTTCTGCTTCAAGAGATAGAGCGAAGTTTGCGAATGCCGTATTGCGTTCCATGTTTTCATTTGGATTCCTGTTTGGTCCGTTAATCGGCGCTTTATTATTAGGTGTAAATGGTTATGCAGGGTTATTTACTGGAACTGTTACCATTATTTTATTTACACTGATGTTACAGGTATTCTTTTTTAAAGATATCAAAACTAAACAAACAACAACTGATGTGAATCAAGTTGAGGCGAAAGCCCCTAACATGTTACATGACAAGGCATTATTAGTTCCATTTTTAGCCTTTATTTTATTACATATTGGCCAATGGATGTATACATTGAATATGCCGTTGTTTGTCACTAAATATTTGAATGAAGCTGAAGGATATGTAGGCGGGTTAGCCAGTCTATGTGCCGGTTTAGAAGTTCCATTTATGGTCGTGTTAGGTATTTTATCAGCTAAGCTCACGACACGTGTTTTACTGATGTTAGGTGGACTATTTGGTGGGCTATTTTACTTTAGTATTGGCGTATTTGAAAGTCTAGTGATGATGTTTGTGGGACAAGTATTTTTAGCTATTTTCTTAGCAATATTACTTGGTTTAGGCATCAGTTATTTCCAAGATATTTTACCGGATTTTCCAGGATATGCATCTACACTTTTTGCTAACGCGATGGTGATAGGTCAGTTATGTGGGAACTTATTAGGTGGAATTATGAGTCACTGGGTAGGTTTAGGTAATGTATTCTTTGTATCAGCGACAGCTATCTTTTTAGGTATGATATTAATATACTTTACGAAAGATCAAAAATTCACAGAAGAAAGTATGGAGTAGATAAAAATGACAGTAATTTTATGGCTATTAATTATCGCATCATTCGTCTTAGCATTTGTAGGTTTAATTAAACCTATTATTCCATCAGTGCTTGTATTATGGGTAGGGTTTTTAATTTATCAATTCGCATTTCATAATGGTAATTTATCATGGATATTCTATGTATCAATGATTTTATTCACTGTGTTTATTCTGGTAGCAGATTTCGTCATGAATAAATATTTTGTGAATAAATTTGGTGGTTCTAAGCTCAGCGAGTATGCGGCACTTATTGGTGTAATCGTAGGTTGCTTTGTATTTCCACCATTTGGAATTATTATTATTCCATTTATTGCGGTACTCGTTGTTGAAATGATACAAGAACCTAACTTTTCAAAGGCTTTAAAAGCAAGTTTTGGATCCATCGTAGCATTTTTAGCGAGTGCTGTTGCGCAAGGGATTATCATGTTTATCATGGTCGTGTGGTTCTTTATTGACGCATTACTAATTAATTAAAATTAGCGAGTTAGCTATTGTCATAAGAAGGGTAATTAAGTGTTCTAAGCGCTTTTAACTTTCATTTGATGATTGCTGACTTTTTTTGTGTTCTTAGTAGTATGATGATGTAATGCAATTTATTAAATGGATACAGCTAAAATTAAATGTAAGCGAATTATTTATAAAAATGGAAAGAAATCAAGCAATACCCTTGTTTTTGGCAACTGAATTTTAGTATAATCACAAAATGTGTGAAAAAATAAGAGTTTTGAAGGGAGTCAAAATGAAATATCCAATTGCTATATGGATGCTTGCAATCGGTGCGTTTGCAATAGGTATGACAGAATTTGTAATTATGGGGTTATTACCTAATATTGCACGAGATTTTGACGTAACTGTAAGTCAGGCAGGACAACTTATAACTGGCTATGCATTAGGTGTTGCAATCGGTGGGCCTATCATAGTTATGTTAACGATTAAATGGAATAGAAAATATTTATTACTCGCATTAATGGGTATTTTTATATTAGGGAATTTTGCTGCTTCATTTAGTACGAGTTATGGCTTTATGATGACGAGTCGTATTATTACATCGTTGGCTCATGGTTCATTCTTTGGTATAGGTTCTATTTTAGCTGCGAATATGGTGCGGCCAGAGAAACGTGCAAGTGCGATGGCACTAATGTTTATGGGATTAAGTTTAAGTAATATTTTAGGTGTACCATTCGGGACATTAATAGGTCAAAACTTTGGGTGGCCGATGACGTTTATCATTATTTCTATTATAGGGACATTAGCACTTATAGGTATTATTATTTTTGTGCCTATGCAACGTGACACGATAAAATCATCAATGAAAAAAGAATTACAAATTTTAAAAGAAAAACGTTTATGGTTAACATTAGCAGTGACATTATTTGGTTTCAGTAGTGTGTTTGCATACTTCACTTATATTTCTACAGTATTGACTGATGTATCAAATGTACAAGAAAACTTGATCTCTTATCTGTTAATTATTTTTGGAGTAGGTGTGACATTAGGTAACGTCGTAGGTGGTAAACTTGCGGATTGGAATTTAAATAAAGCATTACAAATTATTTTTTCTATCTTTATCGTTTACTTCCTATTATTATACTTTATACAAATGAATGGTTTCTTTATGGTAGCAGGCATATTCTTCTTTGGTTTAATCGGCTTTAGTATGAGTCCATCATTACAATTTAAAAGTACGATTATTTCTAAAGATGCGCCTACGCTTGCAAGTACATTAAACCAATCTGCATTTAATTTAGGTAATGCGCTAGGTGCCTTTATTGGTGGCGTTGTCGTGACGAATTTACCGATAGCATCATTAAGTTTAATTGCACCAATCTTAACTGCAATCGGTCTGGTATTCTTGTTTATTAGTATCGCTGTGGAGAGAAAAGAAGGCATGGCGCCTTAATAGCAACGCATATCACGTAACAATATGAATAAGAGAACTGGGACATAAATATCTCATTCTCAAATGAAAAGCACTAATCTATTAGTTTATAATAGATTAGTGCTTTTCTATTTAAAATATGTCGCTTTTGAAGGTGGACGCTAGGTGCACGTAGAAAATCAGGTGGTAGTAAGTACAGTACTTTATTAAAAGTCTAGGCATTATAACGAAATAGCCGCTGTTATTCAAAGAACAAAATTATAAAGATGTATTCGCATCTTTATTTGTATAATGATGATCAATAAATAAAGCGATAGGTATAACGACAAATGAGATTATAATAAAAGACCAATTACTAATTAATATATAAGGCCCAAATGCTAAAAATGATTGAGGAATGAAAAATACATAAAATATTGCATATAATAGTAATAAAATGACGATATACGTTAATATCCATGTCCAATGAGACTTTGTAAAACATTGCATTTGCACAGTTCGGAATATCATCCATATAAATAGAAAAATGATAAAAATGCCCACTAACACGACAAGAGGAAATGAATATAAATATAATCGTTTCGCACCAATGAAAAAGCCAATAAATCCTTTAAGAAAACAAAATATCCCAAATAACAAGAAAATATGCTGAATAATGTATTTGAAAATATTTAAAACTGTTTCGTTTGGTAATTTTTTGAGTTCCTTTTTGGCATGTGACTTAGGATCATGTTCAAAGAAATCCATGGCGAGTATGCCTTCTTTTTCAGCTTCTAATAATTGATTTAAAATACGATTTAACATTTTTTCAGAATCGTGAGGGTTAACACTTAAATCCGCTCGGACGTATGTCATGTAATTTTCGAATGCATCTCTATCTGTATTATTTAATCGTAAAGCTTTTACATTATTTTCTCGCATTAATTTGTCAGTAGATTTCATTTGAATTTCGCAGTCCTTTTTATAGAATGTAATGATAAGGATTATTATGACGAATATAACATTATAAATCAACATTACTTTTTAAAGGAGAAAATATGGAGAAACTTACACTTAAACAAAAACAATATATTACTAAAATCGCAGACATACATGAAAGTGAGCTTGCAAAACAAAATGAAGATTATCGGAAAAGTCGTTTATCTGTTGTACTACGTGAAGAAATGATAAATCATGGATTGAAATATAATACAGATATAGTATGGCTTGAAACACAGAAAGAACAACTTATAGGTTTTATTTGGGCACGCTATTTAAATGATTATAATAAAGTGATCATAGAAATGCTTCATGTTAATGAAGCATTTCGTAAACAGGGGATTGCTACGCGTTTTAAAAATGAAGTCGAAGCATGGGCAAGAGCACAAGGCGCTCAAAAAATTGAAAGCACAGTGGCCAACCACAATATTCAGATGCAACAATTAAATCTAAATATGGATTATCATGTTAGTAAAGTCATAATGACTAAAAATTTAAGGGTAAATAATGAAGATAATACAGAAAAATGATAAAATTAATTTATTATAATAGCATGAAAAAGGAGTATTTATATGAAAAAGTGTTTAGCACTCATATTAGCATCGACGATTGCATTAACCGCTTGTGGGAAAGATGATGAAAAAGCTTCTTTAGAAAAAGATATTGATAAATTAGAGAAGAAGAATAAAGATTTGAAAAAAGAAAAAGAAAAACTGGAAAAAGAACAAGATAAACTACAAGACCAGTCGAAAAATTTAGAGAAAGAAATCAATGCTGAAACATAAAGCATACGATTTTAAGGCGTTATTCATTACTATTCTTATGTGTAATCTATAGTAAAAATGATTGGCTTTGTTACAAAATTGACGAACGAATTTCCGGAAAAATAAAATATTATTTGTATAACATATAGAAATCACATTTAATGCTATTTTAGATGATATTTCTTTATTTCCTAGGAAATCATTGTATTATGGTTTTAGTAATTGGTATAATGGGTATCATTAAACATAATAAAGATTAATATAAAACATACAAAATAAATTTTTAAAATATGAATTTTGGAATATAGGTCGATTATTATTCAGTAATATTCACTTCATAGGACAAATGTAAGAATGAAGTAGATTAATAAGTCGTCTATATAGAAAGAGGGGTAAGCATTATGCATGAACAAGATTTTAATTTATTAGAAGGTCGTTCAATTACTTTACCTGAATTAGGTAGAGAATTAGAAAGTATTACAGGTAGAGAAATAAAAGATTCAACAGGTGAAATCAAACGCGTGATTGCGCATTTACCTAACTTTGAATCTGATACAGATACGTTTGTTGCTACTTATAAATTAAACCATAAAAATGATTTTATTGATGCAACATTTACTGCACCCAAAAGTGAACGTAATCGCTTAAAAGAAGTAGCTGTTAATCTTGAATTAATTAGCTATATTACAAGAGCATAATCAAATTATAAATAATATTATGGTAGCGCGATATGAAAAGATTCATAACGCGTTACTTTTGTATAGAAAATTATATTTCCAGTATAGAGGTGTAACATATGACAGTTTATATTGAAACTGAACGTTTAAGGTTACGAGACTGGCAAGAGGAAGACTTATTATCATTCCAACAAATGAATGCGAATCAACAAGTTCGTAGATATTTCCCGAGTTTATTAAGTTATCAACGTTCAGAACACGATATGAATAAAATGAATGAAATGATATTAGATGATGGCATTGGTTTATTTGCTGTAGAACTTAAAGAAACCAATGGGTGGTTAGGTTTTATAGGTTTGAATTATGTGACAGAAGAGAGTGAATTTCCATTTGAAGAGTTACCATTTTATGAAATTGGTTGGCGACTCATTCCAGAAGTTTGGGGCAATGGCTTAGCTACTGAAGGTGCAGAAGCGGTATTGAAGTATGCGAAGGAACAAGGTTTAAATGAGGTATATGCTTTTACTGCGGAAAGTAATGAACCTTCACTCAAAGTGATGGAAAAAATAGGGATGGAAATTTATGATTATTTTGAACATCCAGAATTAAGTAAACATCATCCACTTCATAGACATGTAAGATATTATAAAAACTTAGCTATGTTAGGTGATGAAGGCTTAAGATAAGGTGTTTAATACGATGTGAAGTAAGCAGTTTATCTGAATATGTTAGTGGATTCAATGAGAAAAATTGTGAATATACATGAATTCAGGGTATACATCAACTTTTTTAAAATAATAAATCTCATCATTAGTTTTGAACCTAGTGATGAGATTTTCTTTTTTTAATATTACTTAATTTAAAGCAGTGGGTGTTTGAAATTGAATCAATTCACTTAATGATTTTAATGCTTTATCTATATCGTTAACATCTATATATGAATAAGAAAAGCGTATATAATCTTTGGATTTTGTATCATATATTTCTCCGGGATTGATTAAAATTTTGTGTTTTATAGCTTCGTCAAACAATATTTTCATATCAATAGGTACATTTAATTTAAACCATATATAAAAGGAACCTTTTGGTGTTTTCCAAGTGCCTAAAGCAATTAAGTGCGTGTTCAATGAATGTAAAAACACATCTCTTTTCTTTAAAAGTGCGTGCTTCAATTTGATTAAATGTCTTTCATGATAAGAAGGTGTATTGAGCCATTCAGTAGCAACGAATTGTGAAAGTGAACTTGCTCCATAATCATTTTGCATTTTTAAGTCGGCTAAATGTTGTACTACTGAAGGTTTTCCTATAATCCAACCAATTCTCAGGCCAGGACTCACAGTTTTCGACAAACTATTGAGATATAATATATTATCATTATCCTCAAAAGACTTTAATGGAAGTGGACGTTCATCACCAAAATATAAATCGCCATATACATCATCTTCTACAATTGGTATTCCAGCTTTTTTACATTGAATGATTAATTTTTGTTTTTCGTCTATTGTATATGAATGCGTGGTTGGATTATGTAATGTAGGAATACAATAAAAAATACTATTATTGTATGCTCGATGTTGCATTAAAAATATTATTAATATTTCTTTTTATTTCAAAAATAGGTATATGTTTAATATCAGCTCTAATATTATGCCAAGTACGTATAGAATTAATGTATGATGGCGTTTCTATAATGATTTTCGATTGTGGGACGAGTAAGCCATCAGCAATTAACTTCAGGCCTTGCAAAGCACCGGAAGTGATACAAATATTCTCCTCATTACATATTATGCCTGATTTTTTTACATGGTTTGATATCGCTTGTCTTAATTTTAAACTACCTTGTGGGTGCTCATAGTTTGTATTAAGTAAGTCTTTTTCGCTTGTAGAAAGAATTGCTTTGAATTTTTCATTTGGAATTAAATCTGGACTAAGTTCTCCAGTGCTTAAGCGAGTTAAATTAGATTCAAACTCTAATTTGTTAATCATTTGTATAAAGTATTGATTGTTTTTTGAACTACTATTACTAATATATTTTTGCCAATTTGTATTGTTATTTATGTAAGTGTTCCACTTGTTGTCTGAAAGATAAAGTCCACTTCTTTCTTTTCCTTCTATAACACCATAACTTTGAAGAATATCTAAAGCTTGTATAATAGTTGAACGGTTTACATCGTAGTAGTTTGCCATTTCTCGTTGCGATGGCAATTTCATACCACGTTTAAATGTCTCATTATTTATTTTTGAAATGATATCATCGACGATTTTTTTGTATTTGGGTTTGAACATATATACGCTCCTATATAAAATCTGGTTGGTATTTTAATTAGCTTCTGGTTGGTCCGATTTCCTTGGATTTATTATAGTATAGTACTTATAGACCTTATATTCATATATTTTTAATGGAAAAAGATTTTGAAATTGGTCTGGTTTAATTTTGTAAATTTAAAATTGAGAAATGAGGAATAAACATGTTTCAACCATTAGCTCACGGCTTTTTACTAGCGCTGGGGTTGATTTTACCATTGGGTGCGCAAAATGTATTTGTATTTAATCAAGGTGCCAATCATAAGCGTATATATAAGTCGTTACCCGTAATTATTACAGCAGGTCTGTGTGATACATTTCTTATTGTGTTGGCAGTGTTGGGTGTATCGGTTATTTTACTCTCATTTCCCATATTGCAAGTTACTATTTATTGTATAGGTTTCGTTTTTTTATTATATATGGTTTGGTCGTTATGGAAAGTAAGGCCAGATGAAGTGAAGCGTTATCGACCAATGACAGCGAAGAAGCAAGTTGGTTTTGCGATTTCTGTATCGTTACTGAACCCACATGCAATTATGGACACGATTGGGGTCATTGGAACGAATGGGGCTATTTATGATGGTTTGGATAAAGTCGTGTTTACTATTTCAACTATAGTTATATCATGGGTTTGGTTTTTCTTTTTAGCAATTTCTGGAAAAATGATAGGTAACGTTGATAAAACAGGTAAATACATTCTGATATTAAATAAAGCGTCTGCTATTATCATTTTAATTGTTGCGGCTATGATTCTAAAACAATTAATAACGCTTTTACTATAGGAAGATGTAGTGAAATGAATGTGCGAACTTTTTTGTTAGAAAGCGCATAATAACATAAAAGGAGATAAGATTTGAGAAATCTTATCTCCTTTTATTGAAGTTTAGGATTTATATCCCAACGTTATGTTTTTATACGATATATTTAATCATAAGTTCTAATGCCAAGTGGTTTATAATTGTTTATCGCTTCGAATAGTGATTCTTTCGTATTGCACAAAGGAGCAAGGTTTTTGTATTTAGAATCTATGAAACCTTCTTGAATCATGTGATCTAAAAGTGCTTGTAAGGGCTCGAAAAAACCATTGATATTGAACACGGCAATAGGTTTCTCGTGAATACCGATTTGAGACCAACTATACATTTCGAAAAATTCTTCTAATGAACCTGCGCCACCTGGAGCCATTACAAAAGCATCAGCTAATTCAGCCATTTTATTTTTTCTTTCATGCATAGAATCTACTAGTATCAACTCGCTTAATTTTCCACTTGTGATTTCTTTTTCATTTAACATATTTGGCATGATGCCTACAGCACGACCGCCATGATCTAATACGCCGTCTTGAATAGCGCCCATGATACCTACAGAACCAGCACCAAATATTAATTCATAACCTTGTTCAGCCATATACTTACCTAACTGATAAGCTTCAGTAATATAGGTTTCATCGTTTCCTTTACTGGCACCACAATACACCGCAATACTTTTCATTTTTATTCCTCCTTGTTCGACATCTGATTTGCTATGATAGACGAAAAGATAGCTTCAAATTCAGCTACATCTTGATCAGTAAAAGCTGAGGGGCCTTTTGTACGTCCGCCGCTTCGTCTAAATTGAGCACTCGCATGACGTTGCTCTAATAATGTATCAATATTTTGTTGCGTGTAGATGTAACCTTTATGATGCATAACTATTTTCGTCTTGTTTAAAAGTAAGCTGGCTAAGCCATAGTCTTGTGTGATCACAATGTCACTAGGGCGTACCAGTTTTACAATTCTAAAATCAACAGCGTCTGGTCCATCGTCTACATAGATAATATTCACGTGGTCTGGTTGTACTACTGTAGAAAAGTGACTGAAGCTACGAACAACGGTAACAAAAATGCCTGTCCCTTCAGTCAATTCAATTACTGAATTGGTTACAGGACAAGCATCTCCATCAATAATGACTTGTGTCATTAGGCTTATTTACCATTTTCTTCTTTGTTTTGTTTAACAACACTTTTGGCCACGTAGTCTTTATATTTTTTGAATTCAGATAAGCGTGCTTTTTTGTTTTTCTCTTGCACTTTTTCTTCTTCTTTATGACGTTTGTCTATATTCTTTTGCAGTAATTTATCAAGCTTGCTTACTTCTTTGCGATTTTCTTTTTCTAGTTTTTCGCCTTTTTTCTCTGTTTCATCATCAAGTTTACCTGGAGTTAATCCAACTTTTTCCATGTGTTTATTTGATTTTTTCATGTCTTTGATACGTTGTTTCTTATTATCTTGACGTGCTTTTTCTTCTTCTTTATGACGTTTGTCTATATTTTTTTGCAGAAGTTTGTTCATTTTATCTGCTTCTTTGCGATTTTCTTTTTCTAATTTTTCGCCTTTTTTCTCAATATAGGCTGGATCATGTTCTTTCGCGATACGTTTAAGTTCACGTTTTTGATCCATGTCATGTTTTTTATCTGCAACGTAGTCTTTTGCGTGAGAAGATTTTTCTACAACGTTATCTTTAACGCGTACAGATTTATCTGCAACTGTTTTAGAAGCACTAACTGTTGCGTCACTTGCTTTTTTCACATCAGGATGATCCTTAATACGTTTGCGTTCAACGATTAGCGGTACTAAAAACACAGGTGCTACTGTGATGATTGTTTTGATTAATTGCTTTTTGTCCATACTCGTTGCCTCCATTTACTTTTATACTATCTACACATTACCCTATAATACACGAAAATAAACGCTAAATACAGTCTGTACAGAAAGATATACGTCATTTATGATAGCGATAATAAACAGAAGAGGCTAAGACAAATTTGTGTCTTAGCCTCGATTATTATTTTGGTAGTAGCTAACTGAACTAAAAAAGCACTTGCATTCTTTTGCTAGTCAGCTTTATTAATCTGAGTTTATACAACGAAACTTTATTAGAAAAATTAGATTTCTGTTTCACTGTTTCAAAACATTGAGTTATATTGATGCATAAGCACATAGAGTCCATTGAAATATTATTCGCCTGTAATACCTTGTCCAATACCGAAACCGAAATAAAGGATAGCGATAATAATAACTAAAACAATTCTATATATAGCAAAAGGAATTAATTTAACTTTACTAATTAAGTACAAGAATGTCTTAATTGCAATTAAACCTACAACGAAGGCAGCAATAAAGCCTAATGCATAAAAACCAATATGGTCTAAATGAATATATTCAAAGTTTTTAACAAGTGATAAACCACTAGCTGCTAGCATTACAGGAACAGCCATAATGAAAGTGAAGTCTGATGCTGATTTGTGATCCATCTTCATTAATACACCCGTAGATATTGTAGAACCAGATCTACTGAAACCAGGCCACATTGCAACTGCTTGTGATAGTCCAATTATAAATGCTTGAACATAATTGATTTGGTCAACTGATTGTGGGTTTGTAACTTTTTTACTATAAATATCGGCTATGATCATATAAATAGCGCCAATAAACAATCCAATCATTACAGTTGGTACACTGAATAAGTATTTTTGAATAACGTCATCAAATAATAACCCAAGGATACCTGCAGGAATCATACCGACAATAATATGTAGTAAGTTTAAGCGATTCGGTTTTTGACCAACGCCATCGATAGAAGATGCTCTGTACTTACCAATATGAAGCATTTCGAAATAACGTTCACGGAATACCCATGCACCCGCAAAAACAGAACCAAGTTGTATTACAATTTTAAAGGTAAAAGCTGATTCTGATCCTAAAAATTCACTTGATTTTAACCACATGTCATCGATAAGGATCATGTGACCTGTTGAAGAAACAGGTGCAAACTCTGTTAACCCCTCAACAATACCTAGAATAAGTCCTTTAATCAATTCAAGTATTAACATAATTTACCTACTTTCATATTACTAATTAAATTTCATAGATTTTCATTTTATAATGATAGCACAATAAAAATGTAACGCGCCACATATAAATGTAATTTTAGACTAAAGACTGAGATTAATATAATAAAAGGAATTCAAGCATTGAAAAAGAGAAATTTCTAATTATGTCTGAAATATGAAATTAACATAAAAAAGTACTAATAATAATGAGCGAATTCATTTAATTTTCAATGAATCAGTTTATAATATGTGGCAGGTGATAATTGTGAAAAGATTAACAAATTTAGCATTTAAATATAAAATATACCCAATGTTCATGTTTGTAATCAGTACATTATTAGCTATTACCGTGGTCGTTCAGAATATTTCTATTGCAGAAATTTTAAATGCAATGTTATTAGAAACGAACCAAAATTTGTTAATACTATTACTGTTTACATTATTTATTTTAATCGCACGTGCAACATTTAATACAATAAATCAAATGATAGGTAATCGCATGTCTACAAAAGTGAAATATGATTTGCGACGCCAACTTATTTTAAAACAGTCAAAAGAGCCAATTGGGGTTCAAATGAATACCTTGACTGAAAGTATTGATGGAATTGTTCCATTTTTTAATAGTTATTTCCCACAAGTATTTAAATCAATGATGATTCCATTGTTTATCATTGTTGCTATGTGTTTTATTCATTTAAATACGGCTTTAATTATGATAGTCACTGCACCATTTATTCCTCTTTTTTATATTATTTTTGGATTAAAAACACGTGATGAATCTAAAGATAAAATGACCTATTTAAACCAATTCAGTCAGCAATTTTTAAACAAAGTTAAAGGACTTATCACTTTAAAACTTTTTAATAGAACAGCTCAGACAGAACAAGAATTATATGAAGAAAGTACGACATTCAGAGATTTAACTATGCGTATTTTAAAAAGTGCTTTTCTATCCGGGCTCATGCTTGAATTTATCAGTATGCTTGGGATTGGTCTTGTAGCTTTAGAAGCTGGGTTAGGATTGATTTTATTCAATAGTATTGATTTTAAAACAGCTGCCATTGCAATCATATTAGCGCCTGAATTTTATAATGCTATTAAAGATTTGGGACAATCGTTCCACACTGGAAAGCAAAGTGAAGGATCGAGCGATGTGGTTTTCGAATTATTAGATAAACAAGAAAAAGCATTGAAACCTGAAGTACGTGTTAATGCACAACAATCTGCATTAATTAAATTGGCGAATGTTAGCTTTAAATACGATGATGCACAACAAAATGCTTTAAATAATATTAATTTGAATATTTCTAGAGGAGAGCAAATTGCGCTCGTCGGGAAAAGTGGTGCCGGTAAATCTACACTAGCACAGGTTATTGTACAACGTTTCGATGCTCAGTCAGGTGAAGTGACTTATCAAAATGCTAACTTGAAATTAGGCTTTTTAAGTCAAATGCCCTATATCTTTAATGCTTCTATACGCGATAATATTACTATGTTTCAATCTATAGATGAAAACAAAATATTAAAAGTATTAGAAGATGTTGATTTAAAAGAAAAAGTACTATCTTTAAAGGATGGATTAGATACATGGATTGGAGAGGGCGGTGAGATGCTCTCAGGCGGTCAAATGAGGCGTGTAGAACTATCTCGAGTACTAATGATTCAACCAGACGTACTTATCTTTGATGAGCCTGCTACTGGCTTAGATGTGAAAACAGAAAATATTATACAAGATATAATTGCACAACAATTTGTAGATACAACTGTAATTACGATTGCACATAGAGAAAATACTATTAAAAATGCTGATAGACGTATATATATTGAAAATGGCTATTTGACATCGATAGATACACGAGAGAGAAGAAACAATGATAAAGGTGGTGACGTAACATGAAGCCACATATTCAATTTAAAATAGATAGAGATTTGATACTTTCGATTATTGTGGGTGTTCTAGGAAGTTTAGTAGCACTTAGCATGTTCTTTTTAAGTGGTTATATGGTAACGCAAAGTGCGCTGGGTGCTCCGTTATTTGCATTAATGGTTCTGATAGCTTCAGTAAAATTATTTGGATTTATAAGAGCAATTGCCAGATATATTGAAAGATTGCTATCACATAGAGCGACTTTTACAATGCTTAGAAACGTTAGGGTTCAATTTTTTAAACATTTAATTCCGGTGGTTCCCGACGTATATCGAAAATTTAATTCCAGTGATTTAATCGCACGAATGATTGGCAGAGTTGAAGCACTGCAAAATATATACTTGCGTGTTTATTATCCACCTGTAGTAATCGGCGTTACAGCAATCATTTCTACAATCGTAATGATTTACTTCTCATATGTACATGCAATTATCATATGTATTAGTATGATTGCTACCTTAGTAGTAATACCATGGTTAAGTGCTAAGCGTGCACGTATATTGAAAAGACAAGTTAACGACGTTCAAGGTGATTTTTTAAACCGATTTTATGATTATAAAGAAGGTTATGAAGAGTTGGATCGTTTTGGTCGAACAGAATTTTACAAAAAACAAGTGCTTAATCAATTGAATGACTATGAAGCAGCTCAAGCAAAAGAGCAACGATTTTTATCGTTATACGAATATAGTCTAAATATTGTTTCGATGATTGCATTATTTTTCACACTGTATTTAGGTGTGGTTCAAGTACAAAATCAAGAATTAGACGTTGTTTATTTAACAAGTATTGTATTAATGATGTTGACACTTTTTGAACAGGCCATACCTATGAGCAATGTAGCTTACTTTAAAGCGGATACTGACGAAGCTTTCCATGATATTAATGAAGTGATTGCTCATCCTATGAAGCAGGGCGAGGAAGCAATGCATTTAGAAGTTTTACCTACCGAGCCGTTGTACGAGGTTCGAGACCTCAACTTCAAATATTGGAACCAAGCAAGTTATGTATTACAAGATATCCAATTATCCATTGATAAAGGCGAACATGTTGCTATTATTGGGCCTTCAGGATCCGGTAAAAGTTCGTTATTGCAACTCATGTTAGGTTTGTATCAAAGTGATAAAGGGGAGATATTATTAAATCATCAAGATATTACAAATATCGTAGATGAAGAAAAATATAGTCAAATCAATGCCCTATTACAAACACAACAGTTATTTGATGGCACAGTGAGAGAGAACTTGTTTACTGAAAAAGATGATGCTGAGCTACGCAACATTTTAGTTGATTTAGGTTTGGGTCATATCGATTTAGATAGAGACATTACCATATCTGGTAATACATTATCAGGTGGTGAAATACAAAGACTTGGAATTGCAAGATTATTATTAAGAGATGCACCAATTTGGATTATGGATGAACCTACTACAGCACTCGACATATATCATACAGATAGCGTAATGGATAGCATTCATGCCAAAGCTCAAACCTTAGTTGTTGCAACTCATGATTTAAGGTTGCTACCGTATTTTGATAAAATTGTAGTTATGAGTGAAGGGGAAATCGTAGAAACTGGTAGTTATCCATCTCTAATTAAAGCAAGAGGCTATTTATATCAAATGGTTGAGATGAATGTTTCATAAACGAAAAGTTACATTATTTTGCTTATAAGTAAAAAAAAAATGGAGCTCAAACACAAATGTGTTTGAGCTCTCATCATAAATCAAGTATATTTAATGAATAAATTTTGATAGAAGAACTATCTAATATTTACCATTGCCATTGAAAAATTATTTTGCTTTTTCTTCTGTGAAGGCAGTGATTACTTTTGAAAGTAATCGATTTAGTTCTTTAGATTCATCTGAGCTTAATGAAGATGCTACTGCAACATCTTGACAAGCTGTATCTAATTCAGGGCGAATTGCTTCGCTCTTATCAGTTAAATGAATGAATACTTCACGTTGATCGATTTCAGAACGCTCGCGTTTGATTAGGTCAACTTGTTCCATTCTTTTAAGTAATGGAGATACAGTACCAGTATCAAGTGCCAATTCAGTAACGACTTTCTTAACATTGACAGGTGAATCAGCCCATAAGATTGTTAAAACTAAAAACTGTGGATAAGTCAGTTTGTATTTCTTAAAGACATTATTTGAGTAATAGCGATTTACTTGTCTTTGAGCATTATACAAACTGAAACAAAGTTGTTCTTTTAAATTAAGTGGTTCAGACATAAAGTTCTCCTCCAGACATTCTATCCGTTTTCTTCTGTATCGGACCTGAATCCGTCTTATGATGTGTGTGTGACACTTCCTCAAAACACTTTTGCACTGTGCCATGCTAAAATGTAGTGTACGTATAAAGTTTAGAAGAAATCTAAAGTTTTATCAAGTAAAAGTTTAATTATACGAATAATTGTACTTTTATGCAGACATTTGTATTAAGAAATGAGTGGTTATATGAAAAAAATTAAAAATCCAAAAACGTCAATTACAATCATAACAGGTTTTTTAGGTAGTGGAAAAACTACTTTTCTCAGTAATTATGTAAAATATTTACTAAGTAATGATGAAAACCCGAGTATCATCGTAAATGAATACGGCAATTTAGATGTAGATAGCCGTGCAATCGGCGATGATATTGAGGTTGCGTCAATATTAAATGGTTGCGTATGTTGTGACTTGCAACAAGATTTAATAAAACAATTAAAACATTTTCTAAACAAAAGTGCAATGCACCACATTATTATTGAAGCGACAGGTATAGCACATCCAATCGAAATTATTGCGGCATGTCAAGATCCTGAAATCATTGCAAACGTTAATCCACCAGTCGTTATTGGCTTAGTTGACGCTCCAAGATTTTTGACCAGAGCCCAATATAGTCATAGTACAACACAATTGATGGAAGAACAATTATCTGCGAGCCATACAGTTGTAGTCAATAAAATGGATTTGATTGATGAAGTAGAGCGGGAACGTATAAATGAAACTTTTGAAATTAATCCATATGCGCCGATCTTCTATACGAGTTATGCAAATTTAGATATGGAACAATTAATTTCAGTTACAAAAAATGAAGGACAAAATATGAAACAACATACACATCATCATGGGATTAATAGTATGCAATATCAGTTTACTGGACCAATAGATAGGCAACTATTCTATCAATTTATTTTACGGTTGCCAGATAATGTTTTAAGATTAAAGGGATACGTTAAGTTTCGTGATATGCCAAATGATACATATGAATTTCAATATGCGTTTGGTTTGCCAGACTATCAAGTTATCGATGCATCCATGCCTTTAACCATTGTGCTTATTGGCGAACAAATAGATGTTAATCGCATACGCAACCAATTAGACATGCTACAATTCACTTAATTTTTTAAATACTAAAAGGGGTGTTGGTAATATGGATAAAGTAAAGATTAATCAACATGTTTCATTTTCAAAGGTAATACAAGGTTTCTGGAGAGCAAAAGATTGGCAGTGGACGCCACAACAATTAAATCGTTATCTCAATGAATTAGTAGAACGTGGTATTACTACTATGGATCATGCTGATATATATGGTGGATACTCATGTGAAGGCATATTTGGAGAGGCACTGAAATTATCTCCTCAATTACGTGAACAAATGGAGATTGTTACTAAATGTGGCATTGTGTTGCCTTCAGAACGTATACATGGAGCAAACGGTCACCGTTATGATCATAGTAAGCATCATATTCGAACGTCTGTAGATCGTTCTCTGCAAGAGTTGCAAGTAGATCATCTGGATTCACTACTTATTCACAGACCGTCACCATTAATGGATCCTCAAGAAGTGACTGAAGCAATCACTGCGTTGGTTAATGAAGGGAAAGTGAAATCATTTGGTGTTTCTAATTTTAATAAATCAGAATATGATTTATTGAGCAAACATCTTGTTTCTGATAAGTTGCATATTACATTAAACCAATTAGAAATTTCGCCATATACTATAGATGTACTTGAAAATGGTTTGATGAATCATATGTATAAAGATAATGTTAAAATGATGTCATGGAGTCCTATGGCAGGCGGTAAATTGTTCGATTTAGAAGATGAAAAATCTGTTCGAATTATGGCCGTAATTTCACCCTTGGCACAAAAATATCATTCTAGTGTGAATGGCATTGTCATGGCATGGTTAAATAAACACCCAGCAACAATCATGCCTGTATTAGGTACTCATAAAATAGAACGTATTGACGAAGCAATCGAAGGTTTAGAAGTAACAATTACAGATCAAGAATGGTTTGATATTTATACAGCTTCCCTAGGCCACGATATCCCTTAAAGTACATGTTGAAGGAGCGAAACTCATGAATACACAGAACGAACAACATCAAAGAAATCAACTTAAATTTCAACGTAATTTTATTAATTTCCCGTTTTTAGGATTTGCACTTGTCATCGCAATTTTAAATTTAGCATTCCCTGATATAACTTTAATGATGACGCTATTTGGGCTGTTTTTCTTTTATAACGCGGGTATATTATTTGTAGCATTTATAAAACATTACAAGCGTACTGCATTATTATCATTAATATTAACGGTTTTATCTATGGCATTATTCGCTGCATCACTTTATTTATATGCAGCGGCAAATAATTTATTTTAATTTATGAACGTCCAAAGTAATAAATATCATGTATTATCGAACAAAATAGGAGGAAGTAAATGGAACAGTGGATTACACAATTTATGGAGCAATATGGATATTGGGGCATAGGCCTACTTATCTTTTTAGAAAATATATTTCCACCAATTCCATCTGAAATCATTTTAACATTCGGTGGTTTTATGACTACCCAATCTGGCTTAGGCTATACTGGCGTTTTAATTACCTCGACAATTGGTTCTGTAGTCGGAGCAATTGTGTTATATGGTATAGGCGCTTGGATTGGTGAACGTAATTTGTACCGTATTGTAGATAAATATGGAAAGATTTTGCGTTTAAAGACGAAAGATTTAGATAAGACAATTCAATGGTTTGAAAAATATGGTTATTGGACAGTCTTTTTCTGTCGCTTTATTCCTTTATTGAGAAGTTTAATTTCAATACCTGCTGGTTTAACGCGTATGAATATCCCCTTATTCATACTATTTACTACGGTAGGTACTATTATTTGGAACGCAGTATTAATTTATTTAGGCCAAGCTGTAGGTGGTAATTGGCACACAATTGTTTATTATATGGATATATATTCTCGTATTATTTATATTATTTTAGCTATTTTAATTATTTTTGTTATTTGGAAATGGTTCAAACGACAAAGAAAGCAAAAATAAGATTGATATTACCCCTAAATTAAATTTAAGGTTCTTATGATTTAAATAGCGCGATACATAATTTGGATGTTATAATAAACATACAATATGTATTGACGATATAGGGGGATTGCATTATGACAAAGCAAAAAGTTTCGATTATAGGTGCTGGAAATACTGGCGCAACATTAGCTTTTATTGTGGCCCAACAAGAACTCGCAGATGTCGTACTCATAGACCGTCCGGAGAGTGAAGGCCTTGTGAAAGGAAAAGCACTAGATATATTGGAAAGTAGTCCGATATACGGTTTCGACGTTAGTGTAACAGGATCTATTGATTATGCTGATTCAGCCAACTCTGATGTAGTTGTCATCACTGCCGGTGTGGCACGCAAACCTGGTATGAGTCGTGATGACTTAGTTCAAATCAACGAAGCTGTGATGCATGATGTAACAAAAGAAATTGTAAAACATTCACCTGAATGTAAAATAATCGTGCTTACAAATCCTGTAGATGCCATGACTTATTCTGTATTACAAGCCTCTGGATTTCCAAAGGAACGTGTAATCGGACAGTCGGGGGTCTTAGATACAGCTAGATACCAAACATTTATTGCAGAAGCACTCAATGTATCGGTTAAAGATATCAGAGGATTGGTATTGGGTGGCCATGGAGATACGATGTTACCTTTAATAGCATCAACAAATGTAAACGGCGTGCCTCTGAAGAAACTTTTGAACGATTCGCAAATTACACAAATTGTAGAACGTACGCGAAAAGGTGGCGCAGAAATCGTAGAATTACTTGGAAATGGTTCAGCGTATTATGCACCTGCATCCGCAGTCTATAGTATGGTTGAAGCAATTTTAAAAGATCAGAAACGTTTATTACCAAGTATTGCACTATTAGAGGGAGAATACAGTTTCTCTGATATATGTTTAGGTGTACCAACGATTTTAGGATCTAAAGGTATAGAGCGTATCGTAGAATTACAATTATCTGAAGATGAACAAGCACAATTACAAGTTTCTGCAAACGCAGTTACAGAAGTAAAACAATCACTCAAACAATAAACAATATTGGAATAAACTAGGAAAGATGATTAGAATTATGAGGCTGAGACAAAATATATGTTTCAGTCTCAATTATTAAATTGGCAGTGGCTGACTCAATTGAAAATACGTTTATGCAAGAGCTTCAGCGATTTCGCTCTTGTATTCTTTTTCTAGGCAGACTTGTGGTCGAGTAGTTAAGGTCAAATTACAACTTTTGATTTATGTATTAATGTTCCATTTTATTTCAATACAAAAAGAGGGCTGTTAAGTTTCCGTTATGGAAACTTAACAGCCCTTTATTCAACTTAAAGTTATATTCTAGGTTTACTTATATTTATAATCAAAATTCAAATTAATTACAATCTAAAAATACAGATGTATAAAGCAACATATTCAAAGAACGTTAGTATATACATGTATTTTAGCCTTAATCTTATTTTTTTAGGTACGTTCCAATTAGGAAAGTGGCGTTCATAATAAAATAATTGTAGATAAAATAATCCAATACCTAAAGGCAGACACATGAGTATGATACTGCGTGTATATGAAAATCCTATATCATGCAATAGATGCCCAATAATTAATTGGAATACGATAAGCACAATAAGCAAAATTATAATGTTAAATGTCATCTTGCACTTCGTACTCCTTTCGCAAATAAAATTAGTAAGCCTTGTAATACTACAAGCAACAGCACAAAGCCTATTGCTTCAAGATTTAAATTTGACCATACTTCATTGATAATGCGAAGCGGTTCATTAATAAGATAGACTGAATGTAAACGCAAGAAACGTCCAATATAAATGCCTAAACCGTTTAAAAACATCATTGCAATGATTATTGTTCTATTTAACCAGAGGTGAGGCGTGAATTTTTCCATTTCTAAAAACATTAAAATTAATAGATACAGTGCAAGTAACACTGCTGATACTAGAAAAGTGAAATATGCCCATTCTACTAATATTAAACCTTGATAGAAATTGAATGTAAATTGATTTAAGTGAATTAAATCTGTAACCATATAAAGTGTGTTAGGTACCATAAATAAGAAAATAAGGGCAAAAATAATAAATAGTGGCCATTCGTATTTATGTACAGGTTTAAATAGATTTAAGAGTAAGCATAGTTCAAATGGCACATATGCTAGAAATAAATTTAAAGTCATAAATTGATAATACTCATTAAAGAAAATAGAAATGATCATTAATATTAGAAATACCGTTCTAGCGATATAACGAGCCTTCATAAATACACCTACTTTCTTTCTGAATAAAGCATTTAAATATATTGTGAAAATTACTAAGGATAGTAATTTTATTGAAAAATAAAAAATGCCGATAAAAATCCCAACTTTTAATATTAAAAAGCTAAGGGGAAAATTAACTCGTATTTTTGAATATGAGATTATATAATACATTTTTTAAATGTAAATATCAATGATAATGATGAATTGTTAATAACTAAATGATTTACAGTTGAATAAAATAGAGAATGATTGTAGCTGTTACATATTTTAAAAGAATGATTAAATGAAAGGTTAAATAATTTAAGCTAGGAAAGAAGTAAAGACTGATGAATCACGTATATGTGGAAACTTTTCATCAGTCTTTAATGAGTGGATAGTGCAACGGGTCTGCGTGCTATCCACTGGTCAGTATACAGTTATAAATTTAATAAATTAAGGCCAATTGCTTCATCATGTTTACGGTTAATATCTAAGTCGGTCATAGTGATTACAATTTCGGCTGTAGCTGAAACGACCGCTTTCGTTAAATGACCGCTAAGTGTTGCGTAAGTATTAGTCCCAAAGGTTGCATGTAAATGCGCAAATGGTTTGTCATCGATGTGAGAAATATTACCTAAAAGACTAATTAATTCTAATGGTTCTTTAAAGGATTTTTTCTCATAAGTTTTCGTGTCTATGTTATAAAAATTAAGTTCTACATCGTCACAAGCACCGATGCCACTTACTGTACCGAATTTACCGCCTTGCTCTTTAGCTATATCTGTCACTGATTCTACAATGTCTTCGCCTCGCTCTAAAACAAGCACAATTGTCTTTCCGTCAACTTGATATACCATGTGAAACCTCCATTCTTAAAATTGATTACAACTATAGTATACAAGTTCTTTTTTATAGTTTATATAAAAGTGTTTAGATGAACAAAATTTTCTATTGTCTTTTGATGTATTAATGTTATAAAATACTCTAATATTATATATATATTAAAAGAACATATCATGATATGAATGGTATAAACGAATGGAGTGAGAAACGTGAATAAGCAATTTGTAATTTTATATTTTAATATTTTCTTGGTCTTTTTAGGTATTGGTTTAGTTGTTCCAGTTCTTCCTGTCTATTTGAAAGATTTAGGATTAAAAGGTAGCGATTTAGGGGTTCTTGTTGCCGTCTTTGCATTGGCCCAAATGGTTATCTCGCCATTTGGTGGGACGTTAGCAGATAAATTAGGTAAAAAATTAATTATTTGTATTGGGTTAGGGCTCTTTGCTATATCAGAATTCTTGTTTGCCGCTAGTCATACTTTCTCACTCTTAATTGTGTCCAGAATTCTTGGTGGGTTCAGTGCTGGTATGGTTATGCCTGGTGTTACTGGGATGATTGCAGATATTTCAATAGGTAAAGATAAAGCTAAGAATTTTGGTTATATGTCAGCAATTATTAATTCAGGCTTTATTTTAGGACCGGGTCTAGGAGGATTTCTTGCTGAATTTTCTCATAGGCTACCATTTTATGTAGCAGGCTTCAGTGGCTGTTTAGCATTAGTACTTTCTATTATCTTGCTTAAAAATCCTAAAAACGAAACACAAGATGGTTTTACAGTGTATCAACCTGAATTACTTACTAAAATTGATTGGAAAGTCTTTCTTACACCAATTACCTTAACCCTTGTGCTTGCTTTTGGCTTATCAGCATTTGAAACATTGTTCCCGCTATATACAGCAGATAAAGCACATTATTCACCTTTAGATATTTCATTTGCAATTACTGGTGGAGGTATACTAGGTGCTGTATTCCAAGTCTTCTTCTTTGATAAATTCATGAAACATTTTAAAGAACTCACATTTATCAATTATTCGTTGATATATTCAGCAATTGTATTACTCGCTTTGACATTTGTGGATAGTTATTGGTCTATCATGTTAATCAGCTTCATTGTGTTTATTGGTTTTGATATGATTAGACCTGCAATCACGAATTATTTTTCTAACATTGCAGGGGATCGACAAGGTTTTGCAGGCGGTTTAAATTCCACCTTTACGAGTATGGGGAATTTTATAGGACCATTAGTGGCCGGGACGTTATATGATGTTAACTTTGAATATCCTTTATATATGGCAGTTGTAGTAATGATACTTGGTATGTTTGTTATTCTAGTTGAAAAAATGATAAGAACGAGCCTTAGAAGATCATAACTTAAAAAATGATAAATAAAGTAGAACGTACGTAGGCTTATACACGTACGTTCTTTTTAATATATATAATTTGTGCGATATAACACTCGTAATATGACATTAAGATTAAATAAAGTCATATTGCGTAATATTAATGTTACAGAGATTACGATTGGTTTAAATTGTGGCCTATATAAGTTTTGAGTTAATAAAATATGCTAATATGTAGGAAATATTAAAAAGTAATGTAAGTAAGGGGATGAACTTGAAAAATTTAATTTTATCAATCATGGCATTCCTTCTTGCTTGTTGTTTATGTTTTCTTTTATTCATAGCTACAAATCAGCAAGCACTAGCAAAAGTTCATGAAACAATTTCTAGTTGTTCAGACAATGATAAACGAACTGAAACTAAAAGTAACGACCATCACAACAGTGATAATACTATTAGTGCAGCAGTGAGAGATGTTGAACAAGAAGAACCTTATAATGCCGAAGCATATGTACCAATAGCTGAAAAAACGACACACAATCTAAAAAACAAGGAAATTGGAAATGCTAATTTACCAAAGTTTTCCGATGCACAAAAAGAAGCACAAACACTTGTGAATAAAGATAATAATGCTGCTAATGCATATAATGATTATGGTATTGATCGTACATGCCAAGGGGCTTATTATTATATTTTTACTTTTGAAAATAAAGAACAACCCAATACTTTTTATAGGGTTACAGTAGATAAAAATAATAAAGCGCACATTTTTGATAAGTCATATCGTGTGAAAGACCAACAAACTTCTAATGCACCTAGTATTTCACCTCAAGAATCCAAAGTAATTGCTGAAAAGTATGCTAAAGATGAGCTCGGTGAGAATGCAGTGCTCAAAAAAGTTAAAACGTCTAAAGAAGGTATGTTTTATACTTTTTATGAGTCTAAGTTAGGAAAAGAGTATAAGGTTGTAGTAAACAAAGCGGGCGACGTAATCCGTCAACCATCGTTAAATTAAAAGTAGAATAAAAGTCGCGTAAACTGATGTTAAATTGAAGTTGCGCGGCTTTTTTATGTTATGAAATCAGTATAAAGCAATAAGTATCAATGTTATGATAATATTATCAATTGAAATGAGTGAGTTCTATATAAACCAGAGTTAAAATATTTTAATGAAAAGGATGAGCATTTTTGAAAAAGATAAAAAAAGCAATCATACCTGCAGCTGGCTTAGGAACAAGGTTTTTACCAGCTACGAAGGCTATGCCAAAAGAAATGTTGCCTATATTAGACAAACCTACAATCCAATACATAGTCGAAGAAGCAGCACGTGCAGGCATCGAAGATATCATTATAGTTACTGGTAAACATAAACGTGCAATTGAAGACCATTTTGATAATCAAAAAGAATTAGAAATGATCTTACAAGACAAAGGAAAAACGGACTTACTAGAAAAAGTTAAATATTCTACAGAACTTGCCAATATATTTTATGTAAGACAAAAAGAGCAAAAAGGCTTAGGTCATGCTATTTATTCCGCACGTCAATTTATAGGTGATGAGCCATTTGCTGTGCTTTTAGGTGATGATATTGTTGAATCTGATAATCCAGCGATTAAACAATTGATAGAAGCTTATGAAGAAACTGGAAAGTCTGTCATCGGAGTACAAGAAGTAGAAAAAAACCAAACGCATCGCTATGGTATCATCGATCCATTAGAAAAATTAGGTAGAAAATATGAAGTGAATCAATTCGTTGAAAAACCAAAACAAGGCACTGCACCGTCTAATTTGGCAATTATGGGTCGCTATGTTCTTACAGCTGATATTTTCGATTATTTAAAAACTCAAAGCAAAGGTGCAGGTGGAGAAATTCAACTTACGGATGCAATTGAAAGATTAAATAAACACGATCAAGTTTATGCTTACGACTTTGAAGGCGATCGATTTGATGTAGGTGAAAAATTAGGTTTTGTGAAAACTACGATTGAATTTGCTTTGAAAGATGAATCTATGCATGAAGAATTAACTCGTTTTATAAAAAACTTAGACTTAGATAAATAAATATTAGATTTTAGATAAAAGTATGATTGATATCAGTTATAACTTAGTGAACTATTACCAACATATGATATGAGGTGTTGTAATGAAGGAAGTTAAAACAAATGCAATGCGTATGCTCGATCGATTGAAAATTGAGTATTGCGTCAATACTTACGAGGTATCAGAAAGTCATATGGATGGAAAGACTGTAGCTGAAAAAGTCGGTGTAGATGTAGCACAAGTGTATAAAACACTCGTGTTAGAAAATGCTAAGCATGCGCACTTTGTATTTATTATTCCTGTAAATGCCTCTCTTGATATGAAGTTAGCAGCGCAAGCAGTTAATGAAAAGAAATTACATTTAATGCCACTTGATGATTTAAAAAAAGTGACTGGCTACGTCCGTGGCGGCTGTTCCCCGATTGGTATGAAACGGCAATTCCTAACAATTATTGATACACAAGTTGAAGAGTTGGAGGCTATCTATGTCAGTGGTGGAGCACGTGGTACACAAATTAAAATAAATGTAGCGCATTTAATTAAAACAACACGAGCAAAAGTTAAAAAAGTGACGCATGATGAACATAATTAAATATCATTAAGCTAATGACCATAAAGTAACGGATTATTTCCTGCTTTATGGTTTTTTTGTTTTATGAAATAAATGAAAACTGATTTTATTTTTAAAGCAGATAGCTAAATGAAGAGATTTTGAAAAGAATGTGTCATATTTTTGATTGTTTTTGATTGTTTTTGGTAAATAATGATTGAAAAATGAAAACGGAAACATTATAATAGTGTTGAGATGAGGTGAAGCGATGATCACGGAAAAACGCCACGAGTTAATATTGGCTGAATTGTCACAAAAAGACTTTTTAACACTACAAGAACTGATTGATCGAACAGGTAGTAGTGCCTCAACAGTTCGTCGCGATTTATCAAAATTGCAACAAATGGGAAAGTTAAAAAGAATACATGGCGGCGCAAAGCTAAATCAATCATCTTTATTAGAACCTAATTTGGCTGATAAAAGAAGTACCAATCTAAGAGAAAAACAAGAAATTGGGAGATTAGCAGCGAGCCAAATAGATGATGACGATTGTGTGTTTTTAGATGCGGGTTCAACAACTTTAGAAATGATCCCATATATTAATGCAAATGACATTATTGTAGTAACAAATGGTTTAACGCACGTAGAAGAATTACTAAAACGAGGTATTAGAACACTCATTCTTGGTGGAGAAGTTAAAGCAACAACATTTGCGACAGTAGGTGCGAGTGCATTGAAGACGCTGAATCGTTATCGTTTTGATAAAGTGTTTCTCGGTATGAACGGCATTGACATGAAATATGGACTGACTACACCAGATGAACAAGAAGCAATCATAAAGCATCATGCTATGGAATTAGGAACGCAAGTTTATGTATTAGTAGACCATGCTAAATATGAAAAAGTATATTTCGCACATGTGCCTTTACTAGAGAATGTGGCCTTAGTCACTTCTGCAAAAGCGATGCAAGGCGTGACTTTTCAATATTATGCTGAAAAATATAATTTTATTGGAGGAACATTATGATTTATACAGTAACTTTTAATCCTTCTATTGATTACATTATGTTTTCAAATGAATTTGAGCTTAATGGGTTAAACAGAGCAACTGAAACAAATAAATTTGCAGGTGGTAAGGGTATAAACGTTTCAAGGGTCTTGAAAACATTAGGTGTCCAATCTACAGCGTTAGGTTTTACAGGTGGATTTCCAGGTAGATTTATTGAAGAAACATTAAAACAAGCAGAAATTGATACAGATTTTGTACATGTCGGTGAAGATACACGTATTAATGTCAAATTGAAAACAGGTAATGAAATTGAAATTAATGCACCAGGACCTAATATCACTAAGGTGCAATTTGAATCCTTATTAACACAAATCAGAGATACTTCAGAACACGACACAGTTATTGTTGCGGGTAGTATTCCTAAAAGTGTACCTGCTAACGCATACGAACAAATTGCGGAAATTACGCAAGATACAGGCGCAAAACTAGTCGTTGATGCTGAAAAAGAACTCGTTGAATCCGTTTTAAAATATCACCCATTATTTATCAAACCAAATAAAGATGAATTAGAAGTGATGTTCGATACGACCATCACTTCAGATAAAGAGGTAATGAGCTATGGGCGTGAAATTTTGAAAATGGGTGCCACTTCAGTCATTATCTCTCTTGGTGGAGATGGAGCTGTATATGTAGATGAGCAACAAAGTTATAAAGCACTTGTACCAAATGGACAAGTAGTAAATACAGTGGGATCAGGTGATAGTACTGTAGCGGGGATGGTTGCAGGGCTGAATTCTGGTTTATCTATTAAAGAAGCATTTAAACAAGCTGTATCGGCTGGGACGGCAACAGCATTTAACGATGACTTAGCAACGAGAGCGTCTATTGAAAATATTAAGTCACAAGTGATGATTACAACATTAGGTGGGAGTGAATTAGATGAGAATAACTGAGTTATTAACAAAAGATACAATTGCAATGGACCTTTCTTCAACAGAGAAAAACGGTGTTATTGATGAGTTAGTGAAGCAGCTTGATAAAGCTGGCAAACTCAATGATGTAACAACTTTTAAAGAAGCGATTCATAACCGTGAATCTCAAAGTACTACAGGTATTGGTGAAGGCATCGCGATACCTCATGCAAAAGTAGCGGCAGTAGACACACCGGCGATTGCGTTTGGTAAATCCAAAACAGGTGTTGATTATCAAAGTTTGGATATGCAACCTGCACATTTATTCTTTATGATTGCAGCGCCAGAAGGTGGAGCACAAACACATTTAGATGCATTAGCTAAGCTATCAGGTATTTTAATGGATGAAAAAGTGCGTGAAGATTTACTTCATGCAAATTCTCCACAAGAAGTGCTTCAAATTATAGATAAAGCAGATGATGAAGCAACTGAAGAAGAGGAAGCAGAAGTAGCTGCGACAACGACAGCAACAGATTCAGATGACCCCTATATCTTAGCTGTTACAGCATGTCCGACAGGCATCGCACATACTTACATGGCTCGTGATGCTTTGAAAAAGCAAGCTGAAAAAATGAACGTAAAAATAAAAGTTGAAACGAATGGTTCAGGCGGCATTAAAAATCACATTACTGATGAAGATATTCGTCGCGCAACTGGTGTTATTGTTGCAGCAGATGTAAATGTGGAAACAGACCGTTTTGATGGTAAAAATGTTGTGGAAGTACCAGTTGCAGATGGTATTAAACGCCCTGAAGAACTGATCAATATAGCACAAGACACTTCTCGTAAACCATTTGTAGCCAAAGGCAATCATAAAGCGTCAAATCAGTCTGGAAGTAATGAAAAACAAGGCTTTGGTAAAACAATTTATAAACACTTAATGAATGGTGTTTCCAATATGTTACCGCTTGTTATTGCCGGTGGTATTTTAATGGCAATCGCCTACTTATTTGGACCAAACTCGTATGATCCAAATAGTTCTGAGCATAATGCATTTGCTGAACAATTATGGAATATTGGTAATCAGAGTGCCTTTGCGTTAATTATCCCAATTCTCGCAGGTTATATCGCGCGTAGTATTGCAGATAAACCAGGTTTTGCAGCTGGTTTAGTTGGTGGTATGTTAGCCATTTCAGGTGATGCAGGGTTTATCGGAGGTATTCTTGCAGGTTTCTTAGCAGGTTATTTAACACAAGGTATTAAGAAACTTTCAAGCGGTTTACCTCAATCATTAGAAGGTTTGAAACCTACATTAATTTTCCCAGTATTATCAGTAACAATCACAGGTTTAGTAATGGTTTATGTATTAAACCCTCCAGCGTCGTGGTTGAATAATTTACTACTTAATGGTTTAGAAGGTTTATCAGGAACGAATATTATGCTCTTAGGATTAGTCATTGGTGCAATGATGGCTATCGATATGGGTGGACCATTTAATAAAGCGGCATACGTATTTGCGACTGCAGCGTTAACGGAAGGCAATGCTGCACCAATTACAGCAGCGATGATTGGTGGTATGGTACCTCCAATCGCAATTGCAACAGCGATGTTAATTTTCCGCAAGAAATTCACTAAAGAACAAAAAGGCTCTATCGCACCAAACTATGTAATGGGGTTATCTTTCATTACAGAAGGTGCAATTCCATTTGCGGCAGCTGATCCACTAAGAGTCATTCCATCAATGATGGTAGGTTCAGGGGTTGCAGGTGCAATCGCGTTAGGACTAGGTTCTTCAATTCAAGCACCACATGGCGGCATCTTTGTTATAGTAGGTACTGATTTCAGCCACGTGATACAATCACTCATTGCGATTATTATAGGATCTATCGTAGGAGCAATCATTTATGGTTTGTTAAAACCAAAAGTGACAGAAGAAGAAATACAAAGTTCTTAAGTTATAGCTAACTAAAGCATCAAGCTTTATAAATTGAATAAATATAGAAAAACCAGTAGAAGCTCACAAGTTAATGAGTATTTCTGCTGGTTTTTATTTATATGTGATACTGAAATTCAAAAACTTTTGAATATAATAAAGGACTTAAGTTTGGTAAAATGGAAACGAAATGCTGAAATAGACACATAGCGTAAAACAAAGAAAAGAAGGTAGAGAAAATGGCTGAATATGTGATTGAAAATGGGAGAATTTATACTGAAGCAGAACTAATAGAGCGAGGATATATTATTGTTAAGGACGATAAAATTACTGATATAGGCAAGGGGGATTATGAAGGTGCGTTAACAACTTATGATGCTCAAGGTCAGCATGTTTTACCAGGTTTTATAGATATCCATATGCATGGTGGTTATGGAGAAGACGCAATGGATGCATCATATGAAGGGTTGAAACATTTAGCAGAATCACTATTATCTGAAGGAACGACAAGTTTCTTAGCAACAACAATGACACAGTCGGATGATAATATTACAAAAGCATTAGAAAACATCATTGAATATCAGAAACAACAAGACGTTCTAAAAGCAGCTGACATCGTAGGTATACATTTGGAAGGACCATTTATTTCTGAACATAAAGTAGGAGCGCAAAATCCAGCCTATGTACAAAGACCGTCTATAGAGAAAGTACAACAATTTCAAAAAACAGCGAACAACCAAATTAAAGTGATTACATTTGCACCTGAGGTTGAAGGTGCTCATGAAACATTAGAAGCGTTACATAATCAAATACGTTTCTCTATTGGGCATACGGTTGCAACTTTTGATGAGACAAATGAAGCGGTAGCACGTGGGGCTAAACATGTGACACATTTATATAATGCTGGAACACCATTCGAGCATAGAGAACCAGGCGTTTTTGGTGCGGCGTGGACAAATGATAGCTTAAGTACTGAACTTATCGTGGACGGTATTCATTCACACCCTACAGCGATACAAATTGCTTATAAACAAAAGGGAAACACACGCTTTTTCTTAATTACTGATGCAATGAGAGCGAAAGGTATGCCAGATGGTGAATATGATTTAGGTGGCCAAAATGTTATTGTAAAAGGTTCTGAAGCTCGGTTAGCATCTGGCGCACTTGCGGGTAGCATACTGAAAATGAATGAAGGGCTGAAAAATCTAATACAATACACAGGTGATACACTAAATAATTTATGGCGTGTAACAAGTTTAAATCAAGCAATTGCATTAAATATCGAATCGCAAAAAGGAAGTTTGAAGGTTGGGAAAGACGCAGACATCGTTATTGTAGATGATGAAATTACAGTTCAAACTACTATAAAAGCAGGCGCAATACACAAATTTTCTTAATAACAAACTGGAATTTAACTCATTTTAAAATGTATTATGTAAAGTGTAAATTGAATCAAAAAGTTGACGCAACTGAAAATTTGCGTTTAAATGTTAAGTTAGAGAAATAAAATTTCATACGTACAATTTACATGATGACTTAAGATTGTGATAAAATAGAAGAAATGCGTATTTTTCGGGAGGTGTCACCAATGGGAAGGATTTAGTATATAACATGAAAATGCAACATAGCAATGAATCTTATGTACGGTCATCTATTGTGACACGATATTTGGAGGTGAATCCCTAGAAATAGGGAACTAATTGGAAACTGTGACCATAATAAATTTAGCATTATTTGTTTTTTTAATAGCATTAACAACGGTATTCGTAGGATCGGAATTTTCATTAGTGAAAGTCCGCGCGACAAAAATTGAACAACTCGTAGCAGAAGGCAATGGTAATGCACGTATAGTGAAAAAAATGATTAAAAACTTGGACTACTACTTATCAGCATGTCAATTGGGTATTACAGTGACATCTTTAGGATTAGGTTGGTTAGGTGAACCGACCTTCAGTAAATTATTGCATCCATTATTTGAAGCAGTTAATTTACCTGAAGCGTTAACAACGACAATTTCATTTATTGTCGCATTTATCATTGTGACCTACTTGCACGTAGTACTCGGTGAATTGGCACCAAAAACTTTGGCCATTCAACATACTGTGAAAGTAGCGTTGATATATGCTAGACCATTGTATTACTTCGGCGCTGTTATGAAACCGTTAATCTGGCTAATGAATGGTTCTTCAAGAATGATTATACGTATGTTCGGAGTAGATCCTGATGCAAATAACGATGCAATGTCAGAAGAAGAAATAAAAATTATAATAAACAATAGTTATAACGGTGGAGAAATAAACCAAACAGAATTGGCTTATATGCAAAATATCTTCTCATTTGATGAGAGACAAGCCAAAGACATCATGGTGCCACGTACACAAATGGCTACATTGAACGAACCGTTTAATGTAAATGAACTGTTAGACACGATTAAAGAACATCAATTCACACGTTACCCGATTACAGAAGATGGGGACAAAGATCATGTGAAAGGTTTTCTTAATGTAAAAGAGTTTTTAACAGAATATGCTTCAGGTAAACCTATTAAAGTAGGTAATTACGTTCATGATTTACCAATGATTTCTGAAACGACACGTATAAGTGATGCGTTAGTACGTATGCAACGTGAACATGTTCATATCAGTTTGATTATTGATGAATATGGTGGTACGGCAGGTATCTTAACGATGGAAGACATCTTAGAAGAAATCGTTGGTGAAATTCGTGATGAATTTGATGACGATGAAGTAAACGATGTTGTAAAAGTAACGGACAGCAGATATCAAATTAGTGGTCGTGTATTATTAGACGATTTAAATGATGAGCTCGGCATTGAATTTGCTGATTCTGAAGACATTGATACAATCGGTGGTTGGTTGCAAGCACATAATACAAACTTACAACAAAACGATTATGTCGATACGGAATATGATCGTTGGATCATGTCTGAAGTCGATAACCATCAAATTATTACTGTTTTATTAGAAGTTGAATACAATGCAACACGTCCGACACCTGAAAATAATGAAGACGATGAAGATAACGATTAATCATTGTCTTATACATTTAAGCTATCGATAAAGTCTCTGATTTTGTCGATAGCTTTTTTTGTATCTTTTTTCACATAAATCGGCTCTAATCACTGTCGTTATATGAACATAATAGTGGAGTGTTGATATTGGAATAAATATGCGTGATTCAAGTATTATGTATTGCTATAATGAACAGAGTATAACGATATATCTTTAAAATAATTTCAACTTAGTTGAAGGGGGATTAAATCATGTTAGAAGACGTGTATTATTTAAATAATGGTTATCCAATGCCGAGAGTGGGTCTTGGAGTATATAAAATTACAGATGAAGAAATGGAACCTGCAGTAACAGCTGCCATAGAAGCGGGCTATCGTGCATTTGATACCGCTTATTTTTATAAAAATGAAATAGCATTAGGTAATGCATTAAAACAATCTGAGATACCGCGTGAAGATTTATTTCTTACATCAAAAATTTGGAATGATTATCAAGGTTATGACAATACAATCAATTTTTTCACAAAATCAATAGAAAACTTAGGTACTGATTATTTAGATTTATTTTTAATACACTGGCCATGTGAAGCGGATGGTTTATTTGTTGAAACTTATAAAGCCATGGAAAAACTATATGAAGAGGGCAAAGTTCGTGCAATAGGTGTTTGTAACTTTAATGCGCACCATTTAGAAAAATTAATGTCGCAAACTGACATTGTACCTGCTGTGAATCAAATAGAGGTGCATCCATATTTCAATCAACATGAACTACAAACTTTTTGTGATAAGCATGATATCGCTGTGACAGCATGGATGCCACTGATGAGAAATAGAGGTTTATTAGAACATGAATTGATCACAGAGATGGCAAGCCGTTATGGTAAAACGCCAGCCCAAATTGTATTACGTTGGCATTTGTCACATGATCGCTTAATTATTCCAAAATCAAAAACACCAGCACGCATTAAAGAAAACTATGATATTTTCGACTTTAATTTGGAATTGACAGACATCGCTGAGATAGATCGTTTGAATTGTGATGACCGTCAAGGAAATGATCCAGATAAAGTACGTATAGGTAGTTTAAAATAAGAATTGATAACACAACCTAGGACGTAAATCTTACAAGCTTAAATAGAAAGCATCAATCTATTAGTTTTTTTAATAGATTGGTGCTTTTAATTTAAGCTTTTTAAATTTTTTTTAAGTGCATGTTTGTCTAATTTTTTATAATAAGGCTCGAACTTGTAGTCTCTGGCCCTTACTATGCATTAGTTATCAGCACTTAAAACAAACGATATGTTTATAAATGTATAAAAACAAGAGGGTTTCAAATAGTTCTAGTAGCGATAATAAAGGGTTTTGTTTCCAAATTCATCAAATAGTTGATAGACTAAAGTTACAAATTATAACTTTTAATAATTTTAATACCGAACAATATTAGTAACCACATTTAAATTTCAAGGTTTTATCTTATTTTGTAACGCTTAAATCATTTTGCTCTGTTTTTTTAAGATGTATTTAACCTAAATAACTAGATATTTTTAAAAAACAAGTTGACTAAGTTAAGTTTGAGCAATGAATATTAAGGCTATATAAAGATTGTGTAAATCTAATTGGTTAGTATAGCAATATAGTGATAAAAATTGATAAAGTGAAATTGAAGTAATTGAAATGAAGGTGTTTAATATGCAAATAAGAGTTATAGTACCCTGTTATAATGAAGGTGAAGTAGTATTAAAGACTTATCAACGTTTGACTGAAATATTATCAAAAGATAGTCAATATCATCAATATGACTACGATTTACTATTTGTAGATGATGGTAGTAAAGATCAAACAATAAAATTTATTCAAGATGTAGCGACTAAAGATGACCATGTGAAATTTATTTCGTTTAGTCGTAATTTTGGAAAAGAATCTGCAATGATTGCAGGTTTCCAAAATAGTAAAGACTGTGACGCAGCAATTATGATAGACGCTGATTTACAACACCCGCCTGAATTAATACCCCAAATGATTGCTGGCTATATGGACGGTTATGATCAAGTTGTTGCGAAGCGTGACAGAAAGAACGAAAAACCAGCTAGAAAATTTATGACAAAATTGTATTACAAAATGATTAATCATTTTGTAGAGGATATTAAATTGGAAGATGGTGTTGGCGATTTCAGATTACTGAGTCAACGTGCAGTGCATTCATTGACTGAATTAGATGAATACAACCGCTTTTCAAAAGGGCTATATGAATGGATTGGATATAACACCAAAGTGTTTACTTACGAAAACGTAGAAAGAGAAGACGGAGAATCTAAATGGTCATTTGGTAAATTATTAAATTACGGTATAGATGGCTTGATATCCTTTAACAACAAACCCTTACGTGCAATGATTTATCTTGGTTTTATTGTGTTCTTTATCAGTTTGTTGTATATCGGTTATAGTTTTGCAGGCATTGTGTTTAATGGCATTGAAACAC
Organism: Staphylococcus parequorum; assembly: GCF_039237145.1. NCBI lineage: Bacteria > Bacillati > Bacillota > Bacilli > Caryophanales > Staphylococcaceae > Staphylococcus > Staphylococcus parequorum. The sequence continues at coordinate 2,566,130 of NZ_CP150682.1, read as the reverse complement.
CAGGTTATTTCTCCACTATTGCTGCGATATTACTACTAGGTGGTATACAAATGATTTCAATTGGAATCGTTGGAGAATATATTGGACGTATTTATTACGAGGTCAAACAACGCCCGAAATATATTGTACAGGCATCGAACTTAAATTGCTCGAGTCAAAAAGTAGAGCGTAGCTTTGAAGAAGATATGAATGAGCGTTTCAAACAACATAATCAAAATTATGAAAGTAAGGTTAAAGAAGACGAAGAAGAGAAAAAACTTGTTAAAAGCAGATAAAATTTAGGTTGTTATAGAGTGTCAACAAAGTTTCTGACTTTGTTGGCATTTTTTTGTATGCGCTTTTCTGAGAGCACAGCTTTAGCCTTTAGACTTCGGCTAGTACTTTATTAATTCGTCAGGAGTTGATTCAAATCAATGCCATTTTCAATAGGAATTAAATAATAAAATTGAGGAACAAAGATTGACTCAAGGTGTTGCATAACTAAAAAAATAAACCAAATGCTACAAAGGCATTTGGTTTATTTCCTTGATTTAAATTATTAATGTTTTAGATTAGTAATTTTACTTTTTGCTTTTATTTTTTACGTAACTTACCGAAAATAAATGAAACAATTGCTACTAGAATGATTGTCCCGATAAGTGCTGGGAATATCGCGATGCCACCTAAATGCCAACCCCAATCACCAAGTAACCAAGAGCCTAGCGCTGAACCTACAATACCAGCGATAATATTACCTAAAATACCACCTGGTATATCTTTACCTACGATAGCACCAGCTATCCAACCGATTAAACCACCGACTATTAACATAAGTATAAAGCCCATATTGATTTGCCTCCTTTATTATTCGTTCGACTTCTAATCTATACCACAAAATATAAAAGGTTAATCATTTATGTGAAGAAAATATATTCTGCCATAATAAGAATGATATAAACAATAAATGAATAATTACAAAAGCATACCAATAAGGCGTTAATAGCGTCATTACTGACGACGATGCAATAATTAATATTTGACCGATAAAGATAGGGCGTCGAATACGATTCATAAATTTAAGTTGTTCTTTTTCCTTTGGTTGAAATGTGCTATAAAAAAGCATGATAGCGCCTATGATAAAAATGGCTGGGGCTAAATAAGGAATAGACATATAAAATGAATCATGACTTGTACTATAAGTAAGTATTAAGGATGTGCTCATTATAATAGTAAGAACAACCGCAATGAATTTTTGGTCTGTTATAACGTATACAGTTACTTTTCTATTTATATACAATTGTAATATGGTCCAAATGATGAGTTGCGCACTTGTATAAAATGCGATGTAGTCATATTCACCGACGAGAAATAAATTGATGAGACCATTTACAGATAAAGCAATGAGTATAGAGCTAAACTTAAGTTGTTTGAAATTCTGACGATATAAACCAATTCCGAGAATAATTAATACCGCAGCTATATTTATAATTATATTTATTAGCATGTTGCTCTCCTAACCTAGATACTTCACTGCAACATTATACCAATTAATATTACGTTAATCATTTAATAACAATTAATTATTTAAATTTACATAAAAATATTAGGTTAAATAGAAACAAATTTTTTTCCTTTTATATATTAGCAGTGATAGTTATCCTAACGATTTAAAGTCACTAAAAATAGAGACACCGTTATACGGATAAGAAGCATTATACAACGTATCGGACGAAATACTCAATTTAAACACCTTTTTTGTTACTCCATAGTAATGTATGTAGCTGTGGTAAGACATAAACATTATTCATATCACTACTTGTCATGACACGGTCGACGAGTGTTTCATATAATGATAATAACTTTTCGGTATGTGATTCGACGTAATCACCATCTAGGTAGGGATTACCTACTTGTAAATAAAAAGGAATCGTAGGGTATCTATGGTGTATCATTTTAGCAAAATCGTAATCCTGGTCATCAAATACTACAACTTTTAAATTTAAAGAAGCAGGTATACAATTTTTGATAACTTCATCTAATATTGGTAGATTAGGTTTCATTTTTGAACTTGGGGGTTTCGGACTAATAGTTAAGTCATCAATTTGTGTCATCCAAGGTTGGAATTTACTCCCCTGTGTTTCTAATGCGCTATAAATGTTTTTAGTTTCAAAAAGATCGACTAAATCCTGAATGCCTTTAATCAGAGCAGGGTTACCTCCAGAAATTGTGACGTGATTAAATGATTCACCAGCAATTTCATAAAGTGAGTCGTATATTTCTTCAGCGGTCATCATGCGTATATCTTCTTTGGCACTACCATCCCAAGTGAAGCTAGAATCACACCAACTACAACGATAATCGCAACCAGCTGTGCGAACAAACATCGTTTTTCGTCCAATCACACGGCCTTCACCTTGAATTGTTGGACCGAAGATTTCTAAAACAGGAATTTTACTCATATTTGGACTCCTTTGGTCTATAGACAACATAACTCGTAGGTGTTTCTCTAACATAAACTTGTAGACATTTAGGCTGGTTGTCTCGTTCATTTAATGAAGCTTGCACCATTTCATAAACTGTCTGTGCAACGATTTCGGTTGATGGACTTTTACCTTTGAATTGAGGTAAATCATTGAGTAAATGGTGGTCGAATTGGTCATGAACTAATTTTTTTAGGTCACTAAAATTCACTAAAAAACCATTATGATCTAATGTATCGCCACCAATTGTTAAATTTACGAAGTAGGTATGACCATGTGTACGCATACATTTTCCAGCATCTTCACTAGGAATATAATGGGCTGCAGAAAAGTTGAAGTCTTTATTAAGCTCAAAGCTGTAAGGATGTTGAACGCTAGGGTAATTTTGTTGGAACATGTTATTCAGCTCCTTTTTCTTTTAGATAAGCGTCTAAACCTCGTGCTCTTAATTCACAAGCAGGACATTCTCCACAACCTTCACCAACAATGCCATTGTAGCAAGTGAGCGTATTGTATCTAATATAGTCTAGTACGCCAAGTTCATCACTTAGTGCCCAAGTTTCTTTTTTATCTAACCACATTAATGGTGTGTGTATAACGAAATCTTTATCCATAGATAGCGATAAAGTAACATTCATTGATTTAATAAAACTATCTCTACAGTCAGGGTATCCAGAGAAATCAGTTTCACAAACGCCAGTAATAATATGTTTCGCATTTGTTTGATATGCGAGCGCACCTGCAAATGATAAGAATAAAAGATTTCTGGCCGGTACAAACGTATTTGGCACGCCGTCTTCGCCAACTTCAATATCCATATCATGCTGTGTTAATGCGTTTGGTGTAAGTTGAGAAAGTAAAGACATATCTAATATGTGATGTTTTACATTTTGTGCTTCAGCAATTTGCTTAGCTACTTTAATTTCTGTATCGTGTCTTTGACCATATTCAAATGTTACTAATTCGACATCGTCATAATGTTGCTTTGCCCAAAATAGGCAAGTTGTGCTATCTTGTCCTCCACTGAAAACGACGATGGCTTTATTACTGTTTAAAGATTGTTGCGTCATATATCTTGCACTCCTTAATAATGTCATACTAGCTTTTACTCAATTTCGCTATGACACCATAAAAAAACGCCTATCCTTATAAAAAAGATAGACGTTGTTTACGTGTCTAGTTTTTTATAGAGGGTGTCAGCTAGGAACCTCTTTATATTCATTTATACGGTGATAAGAATAATACATTTAAACTGTAAAATCAAGTTGAGATTTGGGATAATGAGTATAATAGATAGTGAAAGATACATAAAGAGGTGATGAAATGATACTAATCATTGATAATAAAGATTCATTTACATACAATATTGTAGACTATATTAAGCAAAGTTTCAGTGGATCAGTTAATGTGGTAGATGTTGAAGAAGTTTCTATGGAGAAGATTACGCAAATTTCTCCTGATGCTATCGTTATTTCTCCAGGACCAGGATCACCTGATGATTATCCTATATTAAATGAGGTTATAAAAGTTTTTTTAGAACAAATTCCAATTCTAGGTGTATGTCTAGGATTTCAACAATTAGTGACTTATTTTGGTGGAGATATTATAAAAGGTTATAAACCGATTCATGGTCACACAACTCAAATTCAACATGATAATAGTGGTATTTTTAAAGGTTTAGCCGATACATTTTATGTTATGCGATATCATTCTTTGATTGCTGATACTGAGACATTTCCAAAAACATTAAAAATCACAGCAACGAATCAAGAAGGTATCATTATGGCATGTGCACACCAAACATTACCTGTTTATGGTGTACAGTACCATCCTGAATCTATCCTGAGTGAATGTGGCATTGAACAAATAAAATTATTTATAGAAATCGTGGAGGGTGCTCATGCAAATACAATTTAATTATCGCTATTTATTAGACGAATCAGAATATGAAACCCACGAATACCAATTTACGCAGTGTAAAGATAAATTAATCGCATATCACTTAGACGAAGTAGGAAGTGTTATACAATTTGCAGAAATGCATCAATGCCAAGGTGGTTATGTAGCATTGTATTTACCCTATGAAGCGGCGCCTTTTTTCAATGAACAGATGGCTACAGTACAAATAAAGGATGAATATGTTTTTGCAGCTGCTTATGTTTTCGACAAAAAGGAAGATATAACATTAACTGACAAAAAAGAACGATACATACCAAAATGTGATTTTAAATTTCAATTAAATAAATCACAATTAATCACCCATATTAAAGCAGTTCAATCTGCAATCATTGAAGGTAATACATATCAAGTGAATTATACGACACGTTTGACTGATGATATACATTATCCGATTGCTACATTATATGAAGTGTTACAGCGTCAAAATCATGGCTTTTATTCTGCTTTAATAGATACAGATGAAGTACAGTTAGCTTCACTTTCACCAGAATTATTTTTTCAACGTGGACCGTTTGAAAATCGGAAAGATGTATTATTAAGTAAACCCATGAAAGGCACTATAGCTAGAGGGCATTCTGAAACGCAAGACCAGCAAAATTTACATACGTTAATGTATTCAGCTAAAGATAAAGCGGAAAATGTCATGATCGTGGACTTGTTACGAAATGATATTAGTCGTATCGCAGAGACAGGAACTGTAAAAGTCTATAAACCATTTCATATAGAACGCTACAGCACTGTATTTCAAATGACGTCGATGGTCACAGGGACTTTACCTCAAGAGACTAAACTCATACACATTTTAAAAGCATTATTTCCGTGCGGTTCTATTACAGGAGCACCAAAAATCAATACCATGAAATATATTAAAAAGTTAGAGCAAACTCCGAGAAATGGTTATTGTGGTACAGTTGCCTTGCTGTTGCCAGACGGAAAGTCTATTTTCAATGTGCCTATTCGAACGATTCAATATATAGATGACCAAGCTATATATGGTGTAGGCGCAGGTATTACCATAGACTCTAATCCTGAAGATGAAGTACAAGAATTTAAGGATAAAACAAAAATACTGGAGAGATTATAATGCAGTTATTTGAAACAATGCGTTTGGAAGAAGGTAAGTTTCCGCGCTTGCCTTATCACAAAAAACGAATAAAACAGTCTGCTGAGCAACTTAAATTTGACTTGGATGAAGCGAAATGGAATCAGTTAATCGAAATGTTAATGAATGACTATCCTACAGGTGTGTATCGTATAAAAATATTATTAGACCAAGATGGTTCACTAGATTATGTTGTTGCAGCATTATCTGATAAAAATAAATTTACCGCAAAATTAGTACCTTTAGCAGATAATGTAAATAAACCCGAATTAATAAATAAAACAACCGTTAGAAAACATTTATCACATAATCATCAGACTGACCTAGTGCTGTTATATGATTCTAATGGGAAATTATTAGAATTCGATATTGGAAATCTCATGATAAAAGAAGGTGGATGCTATTATACACCTCTATATAATGAAGATTTCTTACGTGGCTGTATGAGACAATCACTTATAGATGATGAGAAATTATCGCAAAAAAATTACAATATAAACGATTTTAAAGATAAAATATTGAAAAATCAGATACAGGTTTTTCTTATAAATAGTTTGCGAGAGGTTGCCGAGGTTGAAATTTATCTATAGAATATAGAAAGTATAAACATTGGGTTTGCCATGAATTCAGAGATGGTGACCATTATAGAAAACGGCAACGTGAAAATATGAGAGTTGTGACAAATTAGCCTTTGATTTGCATACGCGTGATAAGGCGTATCATAGTATTAAATCCAGTGATACACAAGTAATCCTAATAGACTATAGACAAGGGTGCACTTAAATAATTACGTAATAAATTATAAACAGCGAGTGAGGCATAACGATGATATTGGTTTGGATACTGACAATGATTTTAATAACCTTGCTTTCAAAATGGTATGTAAACCGTTTGCTGAAAAAACAACAGATTTATATTGCAAGATTCGTAATTACAATCTCTTGCATGATTCAATTTGTAGTAGTCTATTTTCTAGTGAAAGCACTTGTGGGTTATTTGGTACAAGGATTAAATGTGTTTTATCGTTAGTAAGAATATAAGAGGTGAGCCTATGAAAATATATAGCCAGGGAGACCAAGCAATTGTAGTTTCTATTGAAAAAGAAGTCTCTAAGGATTTAACAGAAGATTTATTAGCATTAAAAACGTATTTATTAGAAAAAGACTATCCTTTTATAACCGAAATTGTACCTACTGAATCAGATATGATGATTTGTTATGATGCGCGAGATATGATTAAACACTACAATATTAAATCACCATTTTTATATATGAATGCATTAATGCAAACCGTGCAATTAGAGATTAAACACGAAGCGCAAGAGATTGAGCCAATGGAAATTCCAGTTATTTATGGGGGAGAATTTGGTCCTGATTTAGCAGCTTTATTAACGCATTACAAATTAGATTTTGAAAAATTTGTGAAGCTGCATACTAAACATACGTATTTTGTCTCAATGATGGGTTTTACACCTGGATTTCCTTATCTTACCGGAATGGATAAGCGCCTGTTTGTTAATCACACAGGTGGCAAAAAAACGTTTATTCCAGCAGGCTCTGTCGTTATAGAAGGGAAAAAGACAGGTATTACTACAATAGATACCTATGGCGATTGGTTAGTCATTGGCTACACACCCATTCGCTTATTTGACCCAGAAGAAACTGATTTTACTAAGCTAAAATTAGGCGATAACGTTACATTTAACGCAATAACAGAAGAAACGCTGGATTTAGGAGGCTTTGAACCATGTCAATCATAATAGAAGGTGAAGGATTATTCTCAAGTTTCCAAGATTTTGGGCGTAAAGGCTATGAGCACAACGGCGTTATTCCTGGCGGCGCACTAGATCCGTTATCCCATGAAATAGCGAACAGACTCGTTGCAAATGATAAACGTGAAGCTACGTTAGAGATGACAAATAGAATGTCGAGCATTCGCTTTACTGAATCAACATTGATTGCATTAAGTGGTGGTAGTTTTAAAGCTAAAACAGAACATATGAAAGTATTACCAAATAAGTTGTACTTAATGGAAAAAGGTGACGTACTTGTATTTACAGAGACAAATCGCACATCTAGAGTATATTTAGCAATCGGTGGTGGTTTGGAATTAGATGAGTGGTTAGGTTCAACCTCAACTGACTTTAAAGTGAAAATTGGCGGTTTTCATGGACGTAAATTGCAAAAAGGTGACGAAATTAATATGAAACGTGACTACACTGAACGCCACCTTAAATTGTTTGAAAATCTAGAAGAAAAACATCAAACAGACTGGGGCATTGATGGTTACGCACTTTCCTTTAATTATATGTCAGATGTTTTTCATGTCATTAAAAATAAAGGGACAGAAGACTTTGAACAAGAAGCATTAAGTCACTTTACGCTTGGGGAATATAAAGTCACGAGTAAAGCGAATAGAGTCGGGATGTATGTAGAAGGACAACCCGTGAAGGCTTTTTATGAAGATATGCCAGCGCATCAATCTGTACAAATAGGCACGATACAAGTTAAAAGAGATGGCACACCGATTATTTTACTCAATGACCACTACACAATAGGTAGTTACCCACAAATTGGGACAATTGCGAGTTATCATTTAACTAAGCTAGGGCAAAAGCATCAAGGTACAAAATTAAAATTCCAGTTTATAGATATTGAAACTGCAGAAAAGAATTTAATTAAATATACAAATTGGTTAAACCAATTGTTTCATGGTATTGAATATAGAATGCAGTTAGAGATGTTGAAATAAAAAATAGAAGGTCTATGTATATTACTAATTGAAGGATAATATAATGGTTACTGATAAGCTGTAACGCCTCAAGATAATTGTGTGAGGGTTACGGCTTTTTTTTAATAGTGCGTATAGAGGTATAACTTTTAAAATTTTTGTAACATGTTTTATAGAACGGTATTATTATTTCATAAAATATTAAAATAAAAATTCATTTCATATACGACTCTAGTCTGATTAATATAAAAAACAAACAGCGTATAATTAAAAAGCATATTATTTCTTAATGATATATTCACAGCCCATTAACAAGCCTTTAACAAAACAAGAGCAAAACGTTAAATTACGTTTGAAAGTGTGTTTTTACTTGAAATTTGACCAGAATTGCTTTATATTTATACATTGAACTATATGCGTTTTGTTACGGAAACATTACAAAACGATAAAAATTGTGAAGATGACGTTAATCGATAAACGAAAACGTTTACGCAATTTACACTATATAGACAAATGAAAAGTTTCTAATTAGAATATAAAACTTAAAATTTTAAAACTATAACTTTAGTTCACAATTGAACAAGCTAATAAAATTCTAGTGTATAGAAATTTAAATTACATACACAGCTGTTTAGGATTTTAAAGAACATAACCTAAAGAAGATAACTTTTGCCAATAACGACCTTTGTATAGTTAGGGATACTAATATCGCTAACAACATATGATCACAGTAACTTTGCCATTTTTTTACTAGGTATGGATTATTTTCCAACCTATATTAATCTATATCGGGGGAAACAAACATGAGTCTACACAAAAAGAAATTAACTCTTTTTGCGTTTTTTATTCTGACCGTGCTCACTGTCGCATTTAAAACGTATTTTTCATATTATGTTGATTTTTCTTTAGGTGTTAAAGGGTTAGTACAAAACCTAATCCTATTAATGAATCCATACAGTTTAATCGCTTTAGTATTAAGTATTTTCTTATTCTTTAAAGGAAAGAAAGCATTCTGGTTTATCTTTATTGGTGGCTTTATTTTAACTTTCCTACTATACGCGAACGTTGTTTACTTCAGGTTCTTCTCTGATTTCATAACGTTTAGTACATTGAACCAAGTTGGAAATGTTGAATCAATGGGCGGCGCAGTGACAGCTTCATTCAAATGGTATGACTTTGTATACTTTATTGATACAATCATTTACCTTTTTATCTTGATATTTAAACAAAAATGGTTAGATAAACGTGTATTCAGTAAAAAGTTTGTGCCAGTAGTTATGGCAGCTGCAATTGCGTTATTCTTCCTGAATCTAGCTTTTGCAGAATCAGATCGTCCTGAATTATTAACACGTACATTTGATCACAAATATTTAGTTAAATATTTAGGACCATATAATTTCACTGTCTATGATGGTGTGAAAACAATTCAAAACAATCAGCAAAAAGCTTTAGCAAATGAAGATGATTTAACTAAAGTGTTAAATTATTCGAAGCAAAAACGAGTTGAACCAAATCAAGAGTATTTTGGTGCAGGTAAAAAGAAAAATGTTATTAAAATACACTTAGAAAGTTTCCAAACTTTCTTAATTGATAAAAAAGTAAATGGCGAAGAAGTAACACCATTCTTAAATAAATTATCATCAGGGAATGCAGGTTATAGATATTATCCAAACTTCTTCCATCAAACGGGTCAAGGTAAAACATCAGACTCAGAGTTTACAATGGATAATAGTTTATTCGGTTTACCACAAGGTTCAGCCTTTTCATTGAAAGGTGATAACACTTACCAATCATTGCCAGCAATTCTTGATCAAAAACAAGGTTATACATCTAATGTAATGCATGGTGATTACAAAACATTCTGGAACCGTGATCAAGTTTATAGACACTTTGGTATAGATAAATTCTATGATGCGACATATTATGATATGTCTGAAGAAAATCTTGAGAATCTAGGTCTTAAAGATAAAGAATTCTTTGAAGAATCAGCAGATTACTTAGCTAAAGAAAAAGAACCATTCTACAGTCATTTAATTACATTAACAAACCATTATCCATTCACTGTATCACCAGAGGATGCAACAATAGAATCACCAAATACTGGGGATTCAACGGTAGATGGCTATGTTCAAACAGCTAGATATTTAGATGAATCACTAGAAGAATTTGTTAATGAATTGAAGAAAAAAGGTATTTATGATGATTCTGTTATAATGATTTACGGTGACCACTATGGTATTTCTGAAAACCATAATAAAGCTATGGAAAAATTATTAGGTGAAGAAATTACACCAGCTAAATTTACTGACTTAAACCGTACTGGTTTCTGGTTGAAAATACCAGGCAAAGAAGGCACAGTAGATGAAACTTACGCTGGTCAAGCAGACGTTATGCCTACACTGCTTCATTTAATGGGTATTGATACTAAGAATTACCTAATGATGGGGACAGACATGTTATCGAAAGATCATAACGACACAGTACCATTCAGAAATGGTGACTTTATAACGAAAGATTATAAATATGTTAATGGTAGAATTTATAATAATAAAAACAATGAACCAGTAACAAAAAAACCTGAAGATTTCGAGAAACGTAAACAACAGGCTGAAAAAGATCTACAAATGAGTGATGATTTGATTAATGGTGACTTATTGAGATTCTATGACAACCCAGATTTCGAAAAAGTGAAACCTTCTGAGTACGAATATAAGCCTGGTCCAAAATCAAAAGAGCAAAAAGAATAGATAAATTACAGAGCCAACATACCTAATCTAGGTGTGTTGGCTCTTTTTTAAAATTCACTTTAGATGAATTCGCGTATATATGTATATAAAATAAAGACATAAAAATAGCTATGAGGCTTTTTCAAACGTCCATAGCTATTGTTTACTTATTTGGTTTATGTCTAAACCATTTTTAATACTAAATTTAAGTCCTTATCCAAGTGCGACATCAAGTATCATCATGATTGTGAATCCTAACATTAGACTTAACGTTGCAAGGTCTGTATTGTTACTTGCCTGAGAATCTGGTATAAGTTCTTCAACCACAACGAATATCATCGCACCTGCAGCAAATGCTAAAGCATATGGCAACATAGGAGTGATCATTATCACGGCAGCAGCGCCGACTACAGCAAATATAGGCTCGACGATGGCTGATGCTTGTCCATAATTAAAAGCTTTCCATCTTGATGCACCTGCAGCGCGTATTGGCATTGATAGCGCTGCACCTTCAGGAATATTTTGTATTCCGATACCGATGGCTAATCCAACAGCGCCTAAAAATGTTGCTTGACCATTACCAGAAACAATACCACCAAAAGCTACACCTATAGAAAGGCCTTCGGGAATATTGTGTAACGTAATTGCCAATACAAGTAATGTATTTTTGTTGAGTTTTTTAGTACCCACACCTTCATGAAATTGTTTGGTGTCTTTGGTATTTGGATGTATATGAGGAATAACTAAATCTAATCCCCGAATAAATAATCCACCCAATAAAAAACCAATAGCAGCTGGCAACCATGGGAATGCTGTGCCTTCACCATAAGCAATGGCTGGCTGTAATAATGACCAAAAACTTGCAGCGATCATAATACCCGCAGCAAAACCTTGCATTGAGTTTAATAACTTATCGTTAACTCTTTTGAAAATAAATACCGATGCTGCTCCTAATGCAGTAAGTAGCCATGTGATAAGACCAGCTATTAATGCTTGGATGTAAGGAGGTAAGTTTTGGAAAAATTCCGACATAAGCTTTGCTCCTTTGTATCATTTGAGTTCAAAAAGGTGTATAATATATAGAACTGAAATTAAGTTTAACAGATATAATTACTATTTTCGATATTTAAAAATTTCGATATTAAAAAGGATGTAGAATGATGGAAGCATACAAAATTGAACATTTAAATAAGTCATATGCCGATAAGACTATTTTCGATGATTTACATCTCTCTATTTCTGAAGGAGAAAAAATAGGACTCGTTGGTATAAATGGGACTGGCAAGAGTACTTTGTTAAAAGTAATGGCAGGACTAGACGAAGATTACGATGCGGAAATATCGCATCCCAATGCATATCGCGTCCGTTATTCTTCTCAAAAACAAGATTTTGATCGAAACATGTCTGTTTTTGAAGCAGTATTGACCTCAGAAACTAAAACACTTCAAGTTATACGTGCATATGAGTCTGCACTGAATCAATATAGTACGACCCAGAGTGAGTCAGATTTACAAAAAATGATGCAAGCACAAGATGCGATGGATGCGAATCAAGCATGGGACTATAGTGCAGAAATCAAGACGATACTTTCTAAATTAGGTATTCATGATACAACAAAAGAAGTAAGTGAACTTTCAGGCGGTCAACAAAAAAGAGTGGGTCTTGCGAAGACACTTATTGAACAACCTGACTTATTACTTCTAGATGAGCCTACCAACCACTTAGATTTTGAATCTATCAATTGGTTAATCAATTATGTGAAACAATATCCACACACTGTATTATTTGTAACGCATGATCGCTATTTCTTAAATGAAGTATCCTCACGAATTATCGAATTAGATCGTGGAAAATTACGCACTTATTCTGGTAATTATGAAGCTTATATTGCACAACGTGCGGAAAATGAAATCATCGAACAAAAACAACAATCGAAGCAACAGTCATTATATAAAAAAGAACTTGCTTGGATGCGTGCGGGTGTAAAAGCACGAACTACAAAACAACAAGCGCGTAAAAATAGATTTAGCGATTTAGAACAAGATGTCAAAAATCAACATCAACAAGATAAAGCATCTTTAAATCTTGCTTATTCAAGATTGGGTAAACAAGTTTTTGAATTCGATGCTTTAACTAAACGCATAAATGGGAAAACGCTGTTCGAAGATATCACTCAAATTATTCAAAGTGGTCAGCAAATTGGTATTGTTGGTCCTAATGGTGCTGGTAAAACAACATTGTTAAATATATTGAGTGGAGAAGATCAAGCTTTCGAAGGTAATCTGAAAATAGGGCAGACTGTAAAAGTTGCTTACTTTAAACAAAGTGAAGAGCGATTAGATCGTGATGTCAGAATGATTGATTATTTAAGAGAAGAAAGTGAAGTAGCAAAAGAAAAAGATGGTACGTCAGTTTCAATTACACAACTACTTGAACGCTTCTTATTTCCAAGTTCCACACATGGTAAAAAAATATATAAATTATCAGGTGGCGAACAAAAAAGATTATATCTGTTGAGATTATTGGTCCATCAGCCGAATGTCTTATTATTAGATGAGCCAACAAACGACTTAGATACTGAAACGCTAACAATACTTGAAGATTATATTGAGACATTTGGTGGTGCGGTAATTACAGTAAGTCATGATAGATACTTCTTAAATAAAGTAGCCCAAGAATATTGGTATATTCACGATGGAAAAATGGAACGTATCATAGGAACATTTGAAGATTATGAAGCATATAAAAAAGAACAAGATAAAGCTCAAGCACAACAAAAGCAACAGAAACAACAAGCGCATGTAAAACAAAATGCGAACAAGAAAAAAGGGCTCTCTTTTAAAGAAAAGCAAGAATATGAAACGATTATTGAACGTATTGAAACTACTGAGCAAAGATTAGAAACCATCGATGAAGAAATGGTTGCAGCAAGTTCAGATTATGCTAAAATCAAAGAATTAAATGAAGAACAACGACGTCTTAATCAGACGTACGAAGATGATATGGCAAGATGGAGCGAACTAGAAGAACTAAAAGAACAATGAGGGATTGTTAAACATGGAATCAACATTATCGCATTATTTTGGCTACGATACATTTCGTCCAGGTCAAAAAGAAATTATAACAAAAGTAATGAATCATCAAAATGCGCTAGGTGTATTACCTACTGGCGGGGGAAAATCAATTTGTTATCAAGTGCCGGGATTAATGTTGGGCGGTACGACGATTGTTATCAGTCCATTAATTTCGCTAATGAAAGACCAAGTTGATCAATTAAAGGCCATGGGTATACGCGCGGCGTACTTAAACAGTAGTTTAACTCAGAAACAACAAAAAGAAATAGAGGCACAACTTAGAAAAGGTGAAATTCAATTTCTATATGTGGCACCTGAACGTTTCGATAATGCTTATTTTGTTCAAATGGTGCAACAATTAAATATACCGCTAGTTGCTTTTGATGAAGCACACTGTATTTCTAAATGGGGCCACGATTTTAGACCGAGTTATCGAGATGTGATTCATAAGGTATTTGCATTACCACAAGATTTTACAATTGTGGCGCTCACTGCAACGGCCACAATTGAAGTTCAAAAAGACATTATGGATCGCTTGAACATTAATAAAAACGACGAGATTAAAACAAGTACAAAACGTCGAAATCTAATCTTTCAGGTCAATCCTACATATCAACGACAAAAATTTGTGTTGGAATATGTTAAAAAATATCAAAAAGAATCCGGCATTATTTATTGTTCAACACGAAAACAAGTTGAAGAATTACAAGAAGCATTAGCGATTAATGATATTAAGAGTACAACCTATCATGGTGGACTATCGAACAAAGAGCGTGAAGCTGCCCAAAATGATTTTGTTTACGATCGAGTACGCGTAGTTGTAGCTACGAATGCTTTTGGTATGGGTATCGATAAGTCCAATGTGAGATTTGTTATTCATTATAATATGCCTGGCGATTTAGAATCGTACTATCAAGAAGCGGGTCGCGCAGGTCGTGATGGTTTAAATAGTGATTGTATTTTATTATTTAGTGAACGTGATATCGGCTTACATCAGTATTTTATATCTTCGTCGAAAGCAGATGATGATTATAAAGATAAGATGGGCGAAAAATTAAATAAGATGATACTTTATACAAAAACTAAAAAGTGTTTAGAAGCAACGCTCGTACATTATTTTGAGCCGAATGAAAAGCTTGAAGAATGTGAACAGTGTAGTAATTGTGTAAGAGAAAATAAAACGTATGATATGACTAATGAAGCAAAAATGATAGTGAGTTGTATCGCACGTATGAAACAAAAAGAAAGCTATAGCGTCATTATACAAGTATTAAGAGGCGAAGAATCTGATTATATTCGCTACTGTGATTATAATGAATTGTCAACACATGGTATTATGAAAAACTATACTACATCAGATTTAAGCCATCTTATTGATGAATTGAGATTTAAAGGCTTTTTAAATGAGTATGATGAAATATTAACTTGTGATAACTCCGTGAAAAGTTTATTGAGTGATCAGGTCGCTATATTTACGACACCATTTAAACGCAAAACTACAGAAAAAGTTAATATCAATACCGTAGAAGGTGTGGATCGTGCATTATTTGATGAACTTATAGCTGTACGCAAACAGCTAAGTGAGGACTTGAGCATTCCACCAGTAAGTATATTCTCTGATTTTACACTAGAAGAATTTGCTAAAAGAAAGCCAGAATCAAAACAAGATATGATTTTAATTGATGGCGTAGGTAGTTACAAATTAAAACATTACTGTCCAATGTTTTTAGAAACCATTCAATCATATAAAGCAAAGATATAATTAACTTAAGTTTTGTATCTCCACATAACTTTCTGCTTTAAATAAATATGACCATAACTGCGAAGTTAAATTTCAAATTTTAATATACTATGTAACAAAAAGATCATAGGTATATTTTTGATTTGAGTTAACTTCGCTTTTTTGTAATAACAAGATTTTATTGAAGTAAAACAAAACTTTTGAAAATTGCTTGATAAATACATGAATTATATGAAAATAGGGAATAATTGTGGTAAATGTGAATTTAAGCTAATTTTAAAAATAGAGGACAGTAAAGTGAAGGTGACAAAGTGATAGAATTTAAAAATGTAGTAAAAAAATATGGAGATAAAACTGCAGTCGATGACATCAGTTTTAATATAAAAAAAGGCGAATTTTTTGTGTTAATTGGGCCTTCAGGTTGTGGCAAAACAACGACCTTAAAAATGATCAATCGCTTAATTTCTTTATCTGAAGGGTATATTTATTTTAATGATAAACCAATTAGTGATTATTCTATTTATGAAATGCGTTGGGATATTGGTTATGTATTGCAACAAATCGCACTTTTCCCACATATGACAATCAAAGAGAATATTGCACAAGTGCCACAAATGAAAAAATGGAAAGAAAAAGATATTAACCAACGTGTGGATGAATTATTGGATATGGTCGGTTTAGAACCTGAATTATATAAAAATCGTAAACCAGATGAGTTGTCAGGGGGACAGCAGCAACGTGTAGGCGTGGTGCGTGCATTAGCCGCCGATCCACCAGTGATATTAATGGATGAGCCATACAGTGCGCTAGATCCGATTAGTCGTGAAAAGTTACAAGATGATTTGATAGAATTACAACAAAAAATTAAAAAGACGATTATTTTTGTAACGCATGATATTCAAGAAGCAATGAAACTTGGTGATCGTATATGTTTATTAAATGAGGGACGAGTTGAACAAATTGATACACCAGAAGGTTTTATTAAAAATCCTAAAAACGACTTTGTGAAGCAGTTTATGGGAGATAAAGTAAAACGCACGGTTAATGATATGAAATTATCTGAACTGGTTAGTAATTTACCGGACAATAAATTAGAGACGCCTCATGAAAGTTATCCTGTCCTTCAAAGTGATTATTTTGTACGTGATATTTATGAGCATTTAATTGACCATGAAGGCATTATTGTCGATGATGAAGCAGCTTCTACACAACATGTACTAAAACGAGAAGATATATTTAAAGTTTTGTCAGAAGGCAAAGGAGGTCATAATGGATGAATGAATTCATTAACACTATTGTAGAGCGCAAAGGTCAATTATTAACAACCATTTTCGAACATATGCAAATATCTTTTATTGCTTTATTAATAGCGACATTAATTGGCGTTCCCTTAGGCATTCTACTTACAAAAACACGTAAACTTTCTGAAGTAGTGATGAATATTGCCGCAATACTTCAAACGATACCATCACTTGCATTACTCGGTTTGATGATACCACTATTTGGTATAGGTAAGGTACCTGCAGTGATTGCTTTAGTGGTCTATGCATTATTACCTATTTTAAGAAATACATACACGGGTATTAACGAAGTTGATGCTTCGTTAATAGAAGCAGCAAAAGGTATAGGTATGAAACCAGGACGCCGTTTGAGTAAAGTAGAATTGCCAATTGCGATGCCGGTAATTATGGCGGGTATTCGCACAGCTATGGTATTAATCATTGGTACGGCAACATTGGCAGCTTTAATTGGTGCAGGTGGTTTAGGTGACCTTATATTATTAGGTATCGATAGAAATGATACGTCATTAATACTTATTGGTGCCATTCCAGCGGCCTTGCTCGCAATTTTATTTGATTTAGCCTTACGCTTTATGCAAAAAATGTCATACAAAAAGTTACTGATTGCATTAGGTGCCATCGTACTGATCTTATTATTGTTTATAGTCGGTCCGATGTTAGCACAAAAAGGAGATAAAGTGACCTTAGCAGGTAAGCTTGGTTCAGAGCCTTCAGTGATTACCAATATGTATAAGATTTTAATTGAAGAAGAAACGGATCATACTGTTGAAGTTGAAGATGGATTGGGTAAAACAGCTTTCTTATTTAACGCCCTAAAATCAGATGATATAGATGGTTATCTCGAGTTTACAGGGACAGTGCTCGGTGAATTAACGAAAGAAGATTTAAAGTCTAAGCAAGAAGACAAAGTATATGAGCAAGCTAAATCGAGTTTAGAAAATAAATTTGATATGACGATGTTAAAACCAATGGAATACAATAATACGTATGCCTTAGCAGTGAAAAGAGACTTTGCAGAAGAGTATGATATTAAAACAATTGGTGATTTAAATAAAGTCAGTGGTAAAATCAAGCCTGGCTTTACATTAGAATTTAATGATCGTGAAGATGGCTATCCAGCTGTGAAAAAAGCATATGACCTTGATTTGGGGGATGTTAAAACGATGGAACCTAAATTACGTTATCAAGCAATTGAAAGTGGCGATATCAATTTAATAGATGCATATTCAACAGATGCAGAATTAAAACAATATGATATGGTCGTTCTAGAGGATGATAAAGATGTCTTTCCGCCATATCAAGGTGCGCCTATGTTTAAAGCATCTTATTTAGAAGAACATCCTGAAATTAAAGCACCGTTAAATAAATTAGCAGGTAAAATTTCAGATGAAGAAATGCAACAAATGAACTACGATGTGACTGTGAAGAAAGAAGACCCATATGAAGTTGCAAAAGCATATCTAGAAAAGCATCATTTAATAGATTAAACATTATCTCTTTTATTACGGGTTCGGATGATGAGCGATAGGAATAACACGCGCTTAATTTATCTGAACTCGTTTTTTTACTGTTTACAAATCAAACTGTTTGATGAGGACACATTGATTTTAAGCTATTATTGGGTTTATAATAGTTATTAAGTTTTGAAATTTCTGTAAATTTAAGGAGGCCCGAAGCAACAATGAAAAAGCAAATTGAACAATTATCAGCATATGAACCAGGTTTATCGCCTAGAGCATTGAAAGAAAGTTACGGGATTGAAGGTGAATTATATAAATTAGCTTCAAATGAAAATTTATATGGTCCATCACCAAAAGTTAACGAGGCGATTCAAGCACATTTAGATGAATTGCAATTTTATCCTGAGACCGGTTCTCCATTAATCAAAGAAGCAATCAGTAAGCACTTAAATGTTGATGCATCACGCATTTTATTCGGGGCAGGCCTAGACGAAGTCATTTTAATGATTTCACGTGCGGTACTCACTCCTGGAGATAAAATAGTAACAAGCGAAATGACATTTGGACAATATTATCATAATGCAACCGTAGAAGCTGCAAATGTAGCTCAAGTACCTATGCAAGATGGATGTTTTGATTTAGAAGGTATTTTAGCAGAGATTGACGATGATACGAAACTCGTATGGTTATGTAATCCAAATAATCCCACAGGCACTTATTTTACGCATGAAGAATTACAACACTTCTTAACACGAGTTCCAAGTCATGTTCCAGTAATTATAGATGAAGCCTATGTGGAATTTGTAACGGCGGAAGATTTCCCTGATACATTAGCTTTACAAGAACAATTTACAAATGCGTTTTTATTACGTACATTCTCTAAAGCCTATGGTTTAGCAGGTATGCGTATTGGTTATGTAGTTGCAGCTAAAGAAGCGATTGAAAAATGGAATATTATACGTCCACCTTTTAATGTAGGACGTTTATCTGAATATGCAGCGTTGGCAGCATTAGAAGACCAAGCATACTTAGCATCTATTCGCGAACGTAACGCGCAAGAGAGAGCCAAATTCTTTGAATTAGCTGTAAGTGATAAATTTTATCCAAGCCAAACAAACTTTGTCTATATCAATACAGACAAACCACATGATTTATATGAAGCATTTTTAAATGTTGGCTGTATTACAAGAGCATTTCCTAAAGGTATTCGAGTGACAATAGGCTTTCCAGAGCAAAATGATAAAATGATCGAAGTACTTAAAAGTTTTGACTTTTAATCATAATGAATGATGTTGACGTTCAACGATACTAAAATGTGTATGGAATTTTAAATATAATAACACGATTCATTAAGGTGCTGTGAAGTATGATGTAGATAGCATTAAACATGATTTGAATTATATTTATAAGTACAATTTTGGTTTAGTTGAACGTTATTTGCTATACTTAGAAGTGAAAATAGGAGTTATATGTAGTCACTTGTCACATAGAACTTTGCCTATATATAATAAAGATGGAAGCTATTGAAAAGGGAGTAGAGTAGTAGATGACGAGAAAATCGATTGCTATTGATATGGATGAGGTACTTGCTGATACAGTAGGTGCATTGCTTGAAGACGTGAATAAACGTACGGATTTAGGAATTACATATGAAATGTTAGATGGAATAAAGTTGAGACATGCAATGCCTGAGCATGATGGTCTACTAACAGAAATTTTAAGGGAACCTGGCTTTTTCAGAAGATTACAAGTTATGGATGATGCACAAGATGTCGTTAAAAAACTAACTGAACATTATGATGTATATATTGCAACTGCGGCAATGGATGTACCGACTTCATTCCATGATAAATATGATTGGTTAAGACACTTCTTCCCATTTTTAGACCCTCAGCATTTTGTATTTTGTGGTCGAAAAGACATTGTTAAAGCGGATTATTTAATCGATGATAACCCTAGACAGTTAAGCATCTTTACTGGTACGCCGATTATGTATACTGCAACGCACAATATCAACGATGACAGATTTGATCGTGTGAATAATTGGAAAGATGTTGAGAATTATTTCCTAGGAGATAGTGAGTACAATATTTAATCTTTCAAGTGTTTGAGATATGAGTTTGAGATACAAATATATAGCAACAATACGCTTGTTTAAAAAGAAGGGAGTGGGGCAGAAATATCCCATTCTCAAATTAAAAGCATCAATCTATTATAAACTAATAGATTGATGCTTTTCTATTTAAAATATAACGATTTTTGGAACTACGTGATTGTTTATAATTTAAATCATCGTGTTAAAGCTTAATTACTCTGATTCAGTATCGTTCACTTGTTTATGTTCTGGAAGTGTCAGTATTTGAATAGCATTTGGCACAACTTCGATTTGAAGCGGCGTTTTTAAGTCAACTTCACCATCAATGTCAACTTTCATCTGTGGGTCCGTAGCGATGGTGATTTTCTTCGCTAATACATGTTTAATACCATCCGTCATATTATTCCAATTCATGCTGTCACGTTGTTTAAACACATCGTTTAAGACACTTGTTCTTTCTTCTGTGAAGATAAACGTATTTAAATAACCATCATTAGGAGATAAGTCGGTTAAAGGTATACGACTACCACCTATGAAGGGTCCATTCGCTACTACAAGCATTGTGGTATTACCTTCAATTTCCTTCTCATCGACAGTTAGTTTATAGTCAAAGTGTTCTGGGTTAAGTAAAGTTTTTACTGTAGAACCAACGTAACTTAATTTACCAAAGACATCTTTGTTACCTTCTTGTACGTTCTCGGCATTTTGTACAATAAGCCCCATGCCTACAAAGTTTAAAGCATATTCATCATTTACTTTCATAACATCATAAGATCTTAGTTCTGCTTCCTTAAGTTGTTCACTTGCTACTTTATGACGTGGGTGTAAATTTAATGTTTTTACAAAATCATTAAAAGTCCCGCCAGGTATAATACCGATTGGAATATCTAACTGACTTTGCATCATGCCATTAACGAGTTCATTTACCGTACCGTCCCCACCTAAAATAAAGATAATATCTACATCATCACTATAACTTTGTTCTTTTATTTTTTTACAATAAGTAATAATGTCTCCTTCATTTTCACTTAATTGGATAGAGAGATGCTTACAAAATGTTGTAAGTGATGAGGCAACGTCTCCGAGACCTCTATAAATATCTTTTATACCTGAGTGTTCATGGTAAAATAATACGCCGTGTTTAAATTTTGATTGAGTCAATTTATTCACCATATTTCTTAGAATTTTGATTTACTTATTAAGTTTACCCGATTTTCAAAAAAAATAAATAAAAAAGAGAACGGGAGAGAAATCAAAATTTGAAATTTGATTTCGTATTCCCGCTCTCATAGGGCTGACTAGATATGAGACAGCTACTGTGCATGCTTTTATATCATTAAACTATTATTTAATACCACGCATACCCTTGACGATTTTTGGTACAAAGGCAAGGATGATTAGGCTGACTACAATTGCAATTACTCCTAGGAATAGGAAATAATTTTTATAGCCAAGTGGTTCGATAAGTTTGACTAAAGTACCGTTAATGGCTTGAGCACAGGCGTTTGTTAGTAACCATAAACTCATCATTTGCGTGTTGAAGGCTTTAGGTGCAAGTTTTACTGCTGCACTATTACCAGTAGGTGATAAACATAATTCACCAATAACGCAAATAACATATGACAAGATAATCCAGTTTACACTTATCATTGCACCACCCGATGAAATGCCAATTAAGCCAATCATTATGTAAGAAGCACCTGCTAAAAATGCACCTAAGACAAATTTCGTAGCTAAACTTGGCTGACGTCTTGCCATTTTAGCCCAGATAATTGAAATTACTGGTGCAAGTAATACGATGAATAGAGGGTTAATAGATTGGAACCAAGTTGGTCCAAAATCTGTTGTCCATCCAAATAGATTTAATGACATATCACTACTTTCAAGCGCGAAAATGTTTAGCACATTTGCACCTTGTTCTTGAATTGACCAGAAAACTACACCTAAAATAAATAGGGGAATAAAGGCAATGACACGTGAACGTTCATCGGATGTAACTTCTTTACTGCGAATCATAATTGTAAAGTAAATGATAGGTAACGCAACCCCAAGTATCAATACAGTAGTACTTACAATGTTAAATGAAAGTGTTCCAGTTAATCCAGTGATGATTAATACCGCTGCAATAACTACGGCTGCAGCTGCAAATATTAGACCGTATTTCTTTTTCTCACTTTGATTTAAAGGATTCGTAGGTTTCGTTCCTACATCGCCAATATTTTTCTTATTGAAGATCATATACCAAATTAAACCTAATGCCATACCTACTGCAGCTATTAAAAAGCCAGCATGGAAATCGCCCGATTTAACGAATTGATCTAATATTAATGGTGAAAGTAGTCCACCTAAATTTACAGACATATAGAAAATAACGAATCCAGCATCCATACGTGTATCATTTTCAGGATATAGTCTACCTACAATATTAGAAATACTTGGTTTCATTAAACCTGAACCCACGATAATAAAGAACATGGATATGAATAAACCGACAATATCTAATGGTAAACTTAAGAATACATGACCAATGATGATTAGTACGCCACCGTAAAATGTGGCTGAACGCGTACCAGTGATTCTATCAGATATCCAACCTCCAAGTACTGAAGTCATATAGATTAAAGCACCATAAACAGCCATGACTGACTGTGCAGTACCCTTGTCCATACCGAGGCCGCCGTCTTTGATCGCGAAATACATATAAAAGATAAGTAACGCGCGCATCCCGTAATAACTAAACCTCTCCCAAAATTCAACGAAAAATAAAACCCCTAGACCTTTAGGATGTCCAAAAAATCCTTTTTGTGGAATGGATTGGATGGCTTGGTCTTGGGTTTTGTCCTGATTTTGCATAAAAAATTCCCGTCCTTTCTTGCTCCCAATAAAAAAATGTATAAAATAGATTTTACTCCTAATAAAACTAAATTTCAATAATATTCTCACAATAACAATATTCGGAAAATTCAGTTATTTTTTGCAAGTTATTTTATTTGATTTTAATTTTAAAGCATTAACATTTAGTAAAATTAGTCTTTGTTGATAATGTACACAAAAAAGTAGTGGCACAATGAAGTGACACTACTTTTTTAAATCGTATTTAGTTTTGATTGTTTAGTAAACGCCTTTCATAGCACGTCTTACTTTTGGTGAAATCATAAGTAATAGAATACCAATGATTACAGCGATAAGACCTGAGTACATAAAGTAGTCACTTTGATTGATCTTTGTATAGACAACAACAAGTTGAGCGTTAAGCCCTTGTGCAGTTGCATTACTTAGCATCCATAGGCTCATCATACGTGCAGTGAACGTTATTGGTGCTAATTTAGTAGTTGTAGATAAACCTACTGGTGAGATACAAAGTTCACCAATCGTAATCAATAAGAAACTTAGTACAAGCCATAATGGATTGATTAACGCGTTGCCTGTAGCTAATGGAATAATCATAATTAAATAGGAGAAGCCCGCGATAATCGTGCCGATAGCAAATTTATGTACGGTAGGCGGGTTGTACTTTCCTAATTTCATCCAAAGTGTTGCAAAAATTGGTGCTAAGAGCACAATGAAAATTGGATTTAATGACTGCGCCCATGCTGCAGGTATTGAAAAATCAATTAAGCCGTTTGTTAATTCAGACATTTCTAATTGTGTTTTTTTATCTGCAAATGTTGCAAGTATCGTTGAACCTTGTTCTTGAATCATCCAGAAAGCCACGGAAGTGATATATAAAGGTACGTAACTATAAACACGTGAACGTTCATCTTTTGTTATATTTTTACTTAATATCATATTAAGGAATATGTATACCGGTAATACAATACCTAACAATGTAATTAAGAAACTAAAGTTACCTAATGTTAGAGCATTGTTTAAATGTAAGATCCATAAATATATTAAGAATAAAACGATAACGCCAACAGTAATAAGTACGAATTTTTTGATTTCTGGTCTTGTTAACGGTATTGGCACATTGCGACCAGCTAAACCTAAATTCTTTTTACGTTTGAGTGCAAAAACGATTAGACCAAAAAACATTCCAATTGCTGCTGCTAAAAAACCAGCGTGGAAACCAATTCTAGTTTGCAATTGCCCAGTAATTAAAGGTGAAAGCAAAGCCCCTAAATTAATTCCCATGTAAAATAACGTAAATGCTGCATCACGTCTTGGATCATTGCGTTCGTATAATTCACCAACGGTAGTAGAGATATTTGGTTTTAATAACCCTGTACCTGCGATAATTAGAAGTAAAGCTATCATTGCTGCTGTTAAATTACCCGGAATGGATAAAAGGATATGTCCAAACATGATGAGGAACCCACCATAGAAGACGGCATCTTGCGTTCCAGTAATCCGATCTGCAATCCACCCGCCGATAAGACCAGACATATAAATTAAAGTTCCGTAAATAGCAACAATTTGCATAGCAACTGCTTGGCTAAGCCCGAAGCCACCGTCAGCAACACTATAATATAGATAGAAAATTAATATGGCTTTCATACCATAATAACTGAATCTCTCCCAAAACTCAGTCAAGAATAGTGTGCTTAGTCCTTTTGGATGTCCGAAGAAACCTTTGTTTGGAATACTTTTCATGATTTCTTCGTGACTATGATTTACTTTTTTCATAATTTCCCTCCCCTTAAATGGTTGGATTTATTCTATACTGTTTTCATAAAAAAAACAAGTGTGTCCCTGAATTATTCAAATGTAAGTAAATTTTACACTATACATTTAAAAAGTATGGAAATAGGGTGAGAATATCATATTAAAATTTAGTGATTTATACCCGTGAAAGCATATAAAAAACCATCGACTAAATCATGTGATTTAGTCGATGGTTTAATGATGTAGATATATATTGATGTCCCAAAAATTCAATCATTGTAGGTGAGGTGAAGATAAAGAATCGTATTTTATTATCTATTATCTATTTTCTCTGGATAAAGGTCATGATTCATTAAACGATGTTCTGCCATTTTTTCATATTTAGAATCAGGACGGCCATAGTTTGTATATGGATCTATTGAAATACCACCACGCGGCGTGAATTTGCCCCAAACTTCAATATAATGTGGGTCCATTAGATCAATCAGATCATTCATTATAATGTTCATACAGTCTTCATGGAAGTCGCCATGGTTTCTAAAACTAAATAAATAAAGCTTTAACGATTTAGATTCTACCATTTTAATATTAGGAATATAAGAAATATAAATCGTTGCGAAATCAGGTTGGCCAGTAATAGGGCATAATGATGTGAATTCTGGACAATTGAATTTCACAAAATAATCACGACCTGGGTGTTTGTTATCAAATGATTCTAAAACATCAGGTCTATAATCAAAATCATATTTATTGTTTTGATTACCTAATAATGTAATATCTTCTAATTCTTCTTTATTGCGTCCTTCAGTCATTGCATATCGCTCCTTTAGCGTTTAGGTTTTTGTTCTTCCTTTTGAATTGTAAGTGGTTGTCGACGTGCTTTTTCAAACATATAGTAACTGGCACCTATAATAATGATATAGCCTAAGATAGCAAATGAATCTGGTGTTTCACCAAATAAGATAAAGCCAAACGCTGCAGTAAATATAATAGATGCATACGTAAATATTGAAATATCTTTAGCTGGCGCGTAACTATAGGCCAGTGTTATACCAATTTGTCCTGCAGCAGCAGCTAATCCTGCACCGATTAAATAAACAACTTGCATCATAGTCATGGGTTCAAATGTAAACACTGTAAAAGGTATCAATACTATTATGGAAAAGAATGAAAAATAAAAGACAATTGTATAAGGTGCTTCACGTGTACTTAATGCTCTGACACACGTATAAGCACTTGCTGCAAAAATACCAGAGAATAATCCGCCCAAAGCAGGAATCATAGTGGAGGAGAATTCGGGTTTAACAACAAATAACATACCAAAAATGGCCACAATCATAGCTACAAATTGGTAATTACGTACTTTTTCATTTAAGAAGATAATACTTAGTAGTATCGTCCAAAATGGATTAAGCTTCATTAATGTATCTGCATCACTTAAAAGCATATGATCGATAGCGTAGATATTAAGCAACACACCAATCAAACCTAATGTAGAACGAGAAATCAATAAAGGTTGGCTACTTAATTTACCAAATAAGGGTTGTTTATATTTTAAAATAAAATATAGCGGTATAAACATTGCTACTAAATTTCGAGCAAGAGACTTTTGAAATACAGGCAAGTCACCGGCTAATCGGAAGAACACAGTCATAAAACTAAAGCCAACTGCTGAAACTAAGATAGCAATGATACCTTTAACTTTAGGATTCACATGTATCGCCTCAAT
The DNA here is from genome assembly GCF_039237145.1 of Staphylococcus parequorum. Classification (NCBI taxonomy): domain Bacteria; kingdom Bacillati; phylum Bacillota; class Bacilli; order Caryophanales; family Staphylococcaceae; genus Staphylococcus; species Staphylococcus parequorum. The sequence goes on along the minus strand of NZ_CP150682.1, from coordinate 2,539,149 downwards.
TTTTAATTTTTAACGTATTCATATTAGCATATATGCTCTGAAGATGTATATATAGTTGAAAATTGAAGGGAAATATATTAAGATGTAAACACGAACAAATGTTCTGTTTATTAAGGGGATTTTTTTACTTATAAGAATGAAATATATGGTGCTTATACATTGTGTTTTGTACAATGTATAAAATGATTTTGTTTAAAAGACGACACATCAAGCGTTGTAAGATTTTTATGAAAAGCAAATAATCAAACCTTAAAATCACAAAAAAATATTTTTTAATTAGTGAACATCACTTTAAGGTTGAATTGGTGCCATTTCTATTGATTATTCAACATTTTGTCATAAATAAAAGCCTTTTAATAATCTTCTGAGTTATGTATAATGAAACACATAATATAGTATTGATGACCAAGACAAAACACAATATATAGTGTTTTAGTACGTGGTCAATTTATTTATAATAAATCAAAATTTATGTAAAATCACACTTTTTTAGGCACTTAAATATGACAAATTAAGCATTAATACTTAATTATTGAGTTTTTACATAACTACATATAGATATTGAAATTACTATATATTGTGGTTAGTTCGAGAAACTAAATTATTTTGATTTTTCAAAGTGCCTTTAAGCATTTAAATACAATACATGATTTTATCATAATAAGATAAATATATTTTAGAAAGTAGGTGATCCGATGAAGGTTGTATATTTTTCATTTTCTGGCAATGTGCGTAGATTCATAAAGCGAACTGAACTTACCAATGTAATGGAAATTACACAAAATAATTGTTCTGAAAGAATGGAAGAGCCTTTCATATTGGTCACTGGAACAATAGGGTTTGGCGAAGTACCGCCACCTGTTCAGTCATTTTTAGATATTAATCACGACTTATTACAAGCTGTTGCAGCTAGCGGAAACCGAAACTGGGGTCAAAATTTTGCAAAAGCTGGACGATCTATTTCGGAACGATATCATGTTCCATTATTAATGAAATTTGAATTACATGGCACAACGAACGATATAAGCGAATTTAAAGATAAGGTGGGACATTTCAATGAAGATTATGGACGAGAAGAAATACAATCATATTGAATTAAATAACGAAGTTACCAAACGTAAAGAGAATGGCTTTTTTGATTTGGAAAAAGACCAAGAAGCATTAACAGTCTATCTAGAAGAGATACAGGATAAGACGATTTATTTTGATACTGAACTTGAACGTCTTCACTATCTCGTTGATAATGATTTCTATTTTGATGTATTTGCAAAATATTCAGTAGAAGATCTAGAAGAAATTACTGAATATGCTAAAAGCATTCCATTTAGTTTTGCGAGTTACATGTCCGCAAGTAAATTTTACAAAGATTATGCATTGAAAACGAATGACAAAAGTCAATATTTAGAAGACTACAAGCAGCACGTAGCAATCGTTGCATTATATTTAGCAAATGGACACAAAGCCACAGCTAAACAGTTTATTTCTGCAATGGTTGAACAGCGTTATCAACCTGCAACACCAACATTTTTAAACGCTGGACGTGCGCGTCGTGGAGAACTTGTATCTTGTTTCTTACTTGAGGCAGACGATAGTTTAAACTCTATCAACTTTATAGATTCTACAGCCAAACAATTAAGTAAAATTGGTGGCGGTGTTGCGATTAACTTGTCTAAATTACGTGCGCGTGGTGAAGCAATCAAAGGTATCAAGGGTGTAGCAAAAGGTGTATTACCTGTTGCAAAATCACTAGAAGGTGGCTTTAGTTACGCAGACCAATTAGGTCAACGCCCAGGTGCTGGCGCAGTATATTTAAATATCTTCCACTATGACGTTGAAGAGTTTTTAGATACGAAAAAAGTAAACGCTGATGAAGATTTGCGTTTATCTACAATATCAACAGGTTTAATTGTGCCGTCTAAATTCTTTGATTTAGCAAAAGAAGGTAAAGATTTTCATATGTTTGCACCACATACAATTTATAAAGAGTATGGTGTGACATTAGATGATATTGATCTTGATGCATACTACGATGAACTTGTCGCAAATCCAAATATTGATAAAAAGAAAAAAGATGCACGTGACATGTTAAATACAATTGCTCAGACACAATTACAATCTGGTTATCCTTATTTAATGTTTAAAGATAACGCTAATAAAGTTCATGCAAACTCAAATATCGGCCAAATTAAAATGAGTAACTTATGTACTGAAATTTTCCAATTACAAGAAACTTCAATCATTAATGATTATGGTACAGAAGATGAAATTAACCGTGACATCTCTTGTAACTTAGGTTCATTAAATATTGTTAACGTAATGGAATCAGGTAAATTCAAGAATTCAGTACACACTGGTATGGATGCATTAACTGTTGTAAGTGATGAAGCTGATATTCAAAACGCGCCAGGTGTAAGAAAAGCAAATAGTGAACTACATTCAGTTGGTTTGGGTGTAATGAACTTACATGGTTATTTAGCGAAAAATAAAATTGGCTATGAGTCTGAAGAAGCAAAAGACTTTGCGAACATCTTCTTTATGATGATGAATTATTATTCTATTGAACGTTCAATGGAAATTGCTAAAGAGAGACAAGAAACATACAAAGACTTTGATAAATCAGATTATGCCAATGGTAAATACTTTGAATTCTATACTTCACAAACATTCGAAGCGAAATTTGAAAAAGTACGCAAATTATTTGATGGTTTAGAGATACCATCTCCAGAAGATTGGAAAGCATTGCAAAAAGAAGTTGAAGCAAATGGTTTATTCCATGCATATCGTTTAGCGATTGCGCCAACACAAAGTATTTCTTATGTACAAAATGCGACAAGCTCTGTTATGCCAATCGTCGACCAAATTGAACGTCGTACTTATGGTAATGCTGAAACATTTTATCCTATGCCTTTCTTATCACCAGAAACAATGTGGTACTATAAATCAGCATTTAATACAGATCAAATGAAATTAATCGATTTAATCTCAACGATTCAAACACACGTGGACCAAGGTATTTCTACAATCCTTTATGTTAATTCAGAAATATCTACACGTGAATTGTCTCGACTATATGTTTATGCACATCACAAAGGATTAAAATCGTTATATTATACTAGAAATAAACTGTTAAGCGTTGAAGAATGTACAAGTTGTTCGATATAGGATTTTAAGTAACGGATAAGCAAAGTGGTTTTTACAAGCAGCCTAGTCTTTTATATAGATTAGGCTGTAAATCACTGCTTAATTAAATTTTTACTGGATAGGGGAATTTATCTAAATGAAAGCAGTCAATTGGAATACGCAAGAAGACATGACAAATATGTTTTGGCGACAAAATATTTCACAAATGTGGGTAGAAACAGAATTTAAAGTATCAAAAGACATTGCAAGTTGGAAGACTTTATCTGACGCAGAAAAGAACGCCTTCAAAAAAGCTTTAGCAGGTTTAACAGGATTGGATACACATCAAGCAGATGACGGTATGCCACTCATCATGTTACACACAACGGATTTACGTAAAAAAGCAGTCTACTCATTTATGGGTATGATGGAACAAGTCCATGCTAAAAGTTATTCACATATCTTTACAACGTTACTACCTTCCAGTGAAACGAACTATTTATTAGATAAATGGGTTTTAGAAGAACCGCATTTAAAATATAAATCAGATAAAATTGTAAATAATTACCACAAACTTTGGGGCAAAGATGCGTCTGTATATGATCAATATATGGCACGTGTATCAAGTGTATTTTTAGAAACATTCTTATTCTATTCTGGTTTCTATTATCCACTTTACCTTGCAGGACAAGGAAGAATGACAACGTCAGGTGAGATTATACGTAAAATCTTATTAGATGAATCTATCCACGGTGTATTTACAGGTATGGATGCACAAAGTATGCGTAATGAACTGTCAGAAAGTGAAAAACAACAAGCAGATCAAGATATGTATAAGTTATTAGATGACTTGTATAAAAACGAAGTAGCGTACACACATTCACTATACGATGAAGTAGGTATAGCAGAAGATGTACTAAATTATGTTAGATATAATGGTAATAAAGCATTAGCTAACTTAGGCTTTGATTCATACTTTGAAGAAAAAGAATTTAACCCAATTATTGAAAATGCATTAGATACTTCAACGAAAAATCATGACTTTTTCTCAGTTAAAGGCGATGGTTATACATTAGCGTTGAATGTTGAAGCATTAAAAGATGAAGACTTTATATTTGAAGATTAAAAACAATTTGTTGCAGTTATGTAATTTGATTGAGTCTGTTTGAGACTGTATCAATTACATGATGCTACAAGATAATACTAGGAACAATGCTTCCTATTTTAAGTGCTGCTAGATTTTCCGAAGGGATAATCTAGTGGCTTTTTATTTGTTGAAAGTAATTTTAAGGGTTATTTTTCAATTAATTTACGAATACTTTCACTAAAATGGCCTATTGCTATTGAATTTACCGCCAAAAATGTTAAAATTTTAATATAACTATTGATAATGATTATCAAAACCAATAGTGTTTATGAATTCATTGTACATCGAAAGGATTAGGTTACCTCATTATGAAATTCTTACTTAATGGTATTGTCCTATTTATCATTTTATTATTATTAACTATCCTTTCTCTATTTATTGGCGTTAGTAATGTTTCAATTACAGACATATTCCACTTATCTAAAGAGCAAATAAACATTATTGTATCTAGTAGGATACCGAGAACGGTAAGTATATTAATTTCTGGAAGCACGTTGGCACTTGCAGGATTAATTATGCAACAAATGATGCAAAATAAATTTGTAAGTCCAACAACTGCAGGAACGATGGAGTGGGCTAAGTTAGGTATTTTAATATCGCTAATACTATTTCCAGAAGCGAATATCATTATTAAATTAGTATTTGCAGTCACGCTAAGCATTGGTGGCACCTTCCTGTTTGTGAAATTAGTACAATTTATTCGATTTACTGATGTCATTTTTATCCCACTCTTAGGGATTATGCTCGGTGGTATCGTTTCTAGTTTCGCTACATTTATTGCCTTAAGAACGAATGCGGTGCAAAGTATCGGAAACTGGATGAATGGGAATTTTGCCATTATTACAAGCGGGAGATATGAAATATTATACTTAAGCATTCCTTTATTAGTACTTACATATATATTTGCGAATCAATTTACGATTGCTGGAATGGGGAAAGATTTTAGTAATAATCTAGGTGTTAATTATGAAAAAATAATTAACGTCGGTTTATTTATTACTGCAGCAATTACTGCTTTAGTAGTTGTAACAGTTGGAACACTTCCTTTTTTAGGTTTAATTGTTCCAAATATCGTTTCTATATTCAGAGGAGATCATTTAAAAAACGCATTGCCACATACAGCAATGCTAGGTGCTATTTTTGTAATGTTTTCAGATATAATCGGCAGAATTGTTGTGTATCCATATGAAATCAATATCGGATTAACAATTGGTGTTTTTGGCACTATTATTTTTATAATCTTGCTGATGAAAGGACGACATAACTATGCAAATTAGCGCTAAAACAAAACTATCCATTTTATTTGCAGTAACAGTGGTAGCTGCAGGTCTTTACCTTGTGATAGGTATTGATTTTGATATTTTCCAATATCAATTTTCTAGCCGATTAAGAAAACTGATACTGATGATATTAGTCGGAGCCGCAATCGCAGCTTCAGTAGTGATATTCCAAGCGATTACAAGTAACCGGTTACTAACACCTTCAATTATGGGGCTTGACTCTGTATACATGTTTGTGAAGGTTCTAATCGTGTTTGCATTTGGTGTGCAGTCTGTATTTGTGACTAACTTGTATCTAAGCTTTGCAATTTCATTAATCGTGATGATTGTATTTTCATTACTTTTATTCCAAGGTATCTTCAGAATTGGCGATGTTTCTGTTTATTTCATCCTACTCGTAGGGGTTATACTCGGTACCTTTTTCAGAAGTATTACTGGATTTTTAGAATTAATTATAAATCCAGAAGATTTCTTGGCTGTACAAAGCTCGATGTTTGCAAACTTTGACGCATCTAATACTAAATTAGTCACACTGTGTGGTGTCATATTAGTTATTCTCATATTGATTACGATGCGGGCCATACCATATTTAGATGTACTTTTATTAGGAAAAGATCAGGCGATCAATTTAGGTATATCTTATAAAACGTTAACGAGATTATTACTCATACTCGTTTCAGTGCTTGTATCTATTTCGACAGCACTCGTTGGTCCAATTACATTTTTAGGATTATTAACTGTTAACTTAGCACATGAATTGATGAAGACATATGAACATAAATACATATTACCAGCAACGATTTTAATGAGTTGGTTAAGTCTATTCATAGCACAAGGTGTAGTAGAGAATTTATTCCAAGCAACGACGCAAGTAAGTATAATTATTGATTTAGTAGGTGGAAGTTACTTCATTTACTTATTAATAAAAAGGAGACATGCGAATTGATACGTGTACAAGGGCTTAATAAAAATATTCAAGATAAAGAAATTTTAAAAGATATTAATGTTGATATAAATAAAGGACGTCTAACTTCTATGATTGGACCAAATGGCGCTGGAAAAAGTACATTGTTAGCCGCAATTACACGCCTAATGGACTTTGAAGATGGTTCTATAGAAATCGAAGGTAAAGCAATTAGTGATTATAAAAGTAATGAATTAGCTAAAAAATTATCGATTCTCAAACAATCTAATCATACAGAGCTCAATATTACAGTAGAGCAATTAGTCAATTTTGGACGATTTCCATACTCTAAAGGTCATCTCAAACAAGAAGATAAAGAACAAGTTGAATATGCGTTGGAATTACTACATCTTAAAGAGATTAGAAATCGCTATATAAAAACATTATCTGGTGGGCAACGTCAACGTGCATATGTAGCCATGACAATTGCGCAAAATACAGATTATATCTTATTAGATGAACCATTGAACAATCTTGATATGAAACATTCAGTTCAAATTATGCAAACATTACGACAACTTGCAAAAGATTTAAATAAAACTGTAATCGTTGTGATTCATGATATTAACTTCGCTTCATGTTATTCAGACGATATTATCGCGTTAAAAGACGGTGAAGTTGTCAAAGCAAGTACAAAAGATGAGGTTATTCAAACAGATACATTAAAAGCTTTATATGACATGGATGTAAGAATTGAAGAAATCCGCGGTCAACGCATTTGTGTGTATTTCGATGAGCTCACAGCAACTCAAGATTTAGAGCTCGCATACTCAATGTAATTCCATTCGTAACATTTGAAGGGAGTGATGCAACTGTAACGTGGTTATACTTTTTAAGGGCATAAAAGGAATACATCATTAGGAAAATCAGGAGGCGTAAGAAACATGAAAAAATTATCTTTATTATTAGTTGTAGGTTTAATGTTTTTATTAGTAGCATGTAGTAATGGTGGATCAGAGGATAAAAAATCATCTGATGCAAAATCAGAAAGTGAAGGTTCAAATAAAACTGTAAAAGTTGAAAATAATTATAAGGCTAGTGGGGAAAAACGTGATGGCAGTGATGCTAAAACGGTTAAAGAAACAGTAGAAGTGCCTACAAACCCTGAAAAAGCAGTTGTTTTTGATTATGGTACATTAGATACATTGAAAGAATTAGGACTTGAAGATAAAGTTAAAGCACTCCCTAAAGGTGAAGGTGCTAAGTCACTACCTGATTTCTTAAGCGATTTTAAAGATGAAAAATACTTAAACACAGGAAGCCTAAAAGAAGTTAATTTCGATAAAGTTGCAGAAGCTAAACCAGATGTAATTTATATTTCTGGGCGTACAGCAAATCAAAAAAATCTAGATGAATTCAAAAAAGCAGCACCAGATGCAAAAGTTGTATATGTTGGCGCTGACGACAAAGACCAAGTGAATTCAATGAAGAAAAATACTGAAACATTAGGTAAAATTTACCAAAAAGAAGACGAAGCAAAATCACTTACTAAAAAATTAGATGATAAAATTGCTGGCATCAAAGAAAAAACAAAAGACTTAAAAGATGAAAAAGCATTATTCTTATTAGTTAACGAAGGTGAATTATCAACATACGGTGCTGGAGAACGATTCGGTGCAATGATTTTTGATACAATGGGCTTCACAGCTGCAGATGAAAATATTAAGAGTAGTAAACACGGTCAAAACGTAACGAATGAGTATATAGCAGAAAAAAATCCTAATATCATCTTTGCTATGGACCGTGGACAAGCAATTGCTGGTAAGTCAACAGCTGAACAAGCTTTAGGTAACGACGTTATCAAAAATGTAGATGCTATAAAAGAAGACAAAGTTTATGAGTTAGATCCAAAACTTTGGTACTTCGCAAGTGGTTCTACAACTACATCAATTAAACAAATTGAAGAAGTAGAAAAAGCACTTAAAAAATAATATTTAAAAAGGATAATCGTGGGGGATACAATTCCTTTCAGAAAGTCGACAAAGCCTTATGGCTTTGTCGACTTTTTATGTTTCAAGAAGATAGTTTGGGGTGGCTTGGAACTTTAGTCCCAACATGTTCTTTGTTATGTTAAAGATAGATTGAGCAAGTAAGTAAAAATTCATTTTTAAAACTTCTATAATGAAATGAAATAAAGCAAAGGGGAGTGAAGTACATGATTTTAGATAATGTAAATCCAAGTGATTTATTTCCAACGGAGAAAAAGGGGCCAAGTGTATTAGGAACAATAGAATATTCAGTCCAAGGTTCTTCAGAATTTGAAGGTGCTTTTATTGCAACCAACGAACGTATTATTTTAAATGTTGATATGAATGGGGAGTTTTATTACAGAAGTATTGCTTATAAAGAAGTAGAACAAATTAGTTACGATTGTGAAAAAATAAATTTTACTTTTAATATTGGACCAATGCCCATGAAGCAAATACAAAAAGGTGATGCAAAAGCCTTTGTACAATTTGTAGAAGAACAAATAAAATAGTATGAGAATTTTAAAATAAAGTACATAGTGCCAAGCTGCAAAGCTATTTCATATTCGTTTGCCCAGGCAAGCAAATACTTGAAAATCGGTACAAGTCTATTTTTAATATAAAAAAGGTACGCATCCATTAGATTAACGGATGCGTACCTTCTTCAATGCTTTATTAAGCATAAGCCATGAAGTTTATATAGAAAAATAAAGATGGTAATGATATTTACAACGATTATTAAAGTGGCCATCGCACTTAGGACAGGCTTCAATCATCATATATTCATTGATTGTCATTTCATGTCTACATACACCACATAAAATTGCTTTTTCATTAAATTCACTAGAATCCCATCTTTTTATTGCATGTGATTCATGTTCATTATGACATTTATAGCATGGATAGTATTTACCGCAACATTTAAATTTAATTGCGATGATGTCTAATGGTGTTGGATAATGCGTGCAACGTGCTTCATTGTCTACAGTAGAACCATATATGTTAATCATAATCAATTCTCCTAATTATCGTTTGGATGTTCGCCAATAATTCTAACTTCTCGATGTAGCTCAACATCAAATTGCTCTTTTACTACTTTTTGAACATAGTGGATTAGATCTTCATAGTCTGTTGCGCTTCCGTTATCAACATTTACCATAAAACCAGCATGCTTCTTAGACACTTCGACGCCACCAATACGATGACCTTGTAATTCAGCATCTTGAATCAATTTACCGGCAAAGTGGCCCGGAGGACGCTGGAATACACTACCACATGATGGATATTCTAAAGGTTGCTTGGATTCTCTTCTTTCCGTTAAATCATCCATTTTTTCTTGGATAGCTTGTTTGTCACCAGGCATTAAAGTGAATGCTGCTTCAAGAACGACTAAATGTTCTTTTTGAACGATACTATTGCGATAATCTAACTCTAAATCTTTATTCGTTAATGTGATGAGTTCACCTTTATCATTTACACACAGTGCATAGTCTATACAATCTTTGACTTCGCCGCCATATGCACCAGCATTCATAAAAACAGCGCCACCGATTGATCCTGGAATACCACAAGCAAACTCTAAGCCAGTTAGCGCATAGTCTCTAGCAGTACGAGATACATCGATAATCGCTGCACCACTACCAGAAATAATAGCATCATCTGAAACGTCTATATAATCTAGTGAGAGTAAGCTAATTACAATACCTCTAATACCACCTTCACGAATGATAATATTCGATCCATTGCCTAAATAAGTGACTGGAATATCATTTGTATATGCATAGTGAACGATAGATTGGACGTGTTCATTTTGGGTAGGTGATAAATAGTAGTCAGCCTGACCACCAGTTTCAGTATATGTATAACGTTTTAATGGTTCGTCTATTTTAATAATTTCTTTTGGAACAATTGCTTCTAATTCTTTTAAGATGTCATCTTTATGCAAGTCTAGAACATCCTTTCCTGTTGAATTCATTTTGTTTATTATACCAATGATTACCCGTCTTTGCTAAATAGTATAGCAATTTATTAAAGGTTTTATAGTTTTATTCAAATTTTATGCTTTTGATTAAATTTTATAAGTCATCATAGATCATTTTAATAATGACTTATGGTCTTTTTGTTTTGTTAATTGTTGAAATAACATTTGTTTGTGATTTTCGTAATCACGAATTGTCACGTTATGACTTGCTAAGCACTGTTTTTTATTACTAAAATGCTTAGCAATCACGCTGTTTGAAGCTAGAATCTCATCCATTTCTAAATAATCAGTATAGAGTGGTGTGTCTTTTTGAATAATATGTAGTCGTGTCGTTTGTTTTAACTCAATAAGATTATTAAATTGAGCCATGATTACTTTTTTCTTATATGGATGGTGTAATCGATAAAAGCCTTCATAATTCAAACGTTTTTCGTCTAAAGAAGTCACGTCATGTAAATTATTTACCCCCACTAAAATATCTAATATAGGTTCAGTAGGGTACATGAAATGTCTTGTACCTCCGATGTGATGCGTTGATTTAACAGGTGTATCCAATAAATTGAATAAAACATTTCTGAGATGATTATATCGCTGTGTGAAATGCCCGTTATTATCTTCAGTTATAAATAATTGTATGCTTGAATACATATAGGTTGACCACTCCTTTAAATGTTATTATATAACTGTTAAACTGTAAATTCTGAAACAATATATCATATATCATTTTCAAGTTAAATAAGTTTCTGTATAATATGGAATGATAAGGAGTTCAGAAATGAAAAAAATACAATACATTGTTTTAGTAGTTTGTTTTTCTATTTCACTTTCTGCCTGTAACAATGAAGGAGAAAATGAATTTAAAGATTTTGACAGTTCGTTAAATGACGTGAAAAATAAAGAAACCGAACTAAGAGATGTTATGGATGACATGCAATTAAAAAGTCTAGATAATTTGAGTAAGACAGATATGACAGATAAAAATAAGAAAGCATTTAATGATTTGCAAAATGAATTAAACAGCAAATTGATTCCTAAACTAGAAGAATACGAAACAGCAGCAAAAAATTTACCAACGGATTCAAATGAAACAAAAGAACTTAAATCTACTTATTTAGATTCAGTAAAAAAGAAAAAATCAGCAATCAATGAGTTGAAAACATTTGTTGATTTGTGTAATCAATCGATTAAAGCAAATGAAGATATCTTAGAATACACAAAACTATTTGAGAAAAATAGATCACAAGTTGAAGACAATATACAAAAAGCTAGTACTGTTGGTAATAGTACAGATGTTACTAATTTTAAAAATAAGTTAGAACAAAACAATAAAGACTTAAAAAACACTGCAGAAGCAGAGGCTGATTCTACAGATTCAAATGAAATAAAAAAATCTATTAAAGAACAAATTATGCCATTAATTACTAAGCAAATTAGAGACTTGAATAAAGCTGAAATAACAGATGGCTATGTGAATGACGCTCGAAAAAATGCTATTGAGATGTATTATAGCTTGCAAAATTATTATGAAACAAGAGAAGAAACTATTGAAATTAGTGATCAATTAGCGAAAATAGATCACAATAATTTACCTCAAAAAGGTGAAGAACTAGAACAGTACGAAGCTACTTTTAATAAGCAATATCAACAAGCGAATGATAACTATAATTAATAAATTTATAAGTTAAGTTATAAGAATTTGAATAAACTGTTAACAATAAAAAGAGAATTGTGTATAATTGGAAACAATGATATGAGAATATCGTGGAACTTTCACACTTGGTGAGACTTAGGGTGTGTTAAATATTTTTAGAGGTGAATAGAATGGCTATAAAGCTGAGTTCGATTGACCAGTTTAAGCAAATTATTAAAGAAAACAAATATGCATTTGTATTGAAACATAGTGAAACATGTCCGATTTCAGCAAATGCAATGGACCAATTCAACAAATTTTTATATGAAAGAGATATGGATGGTTACTACTTAATCGTACAACAAGAGAGAGATTTATCTAATTATATAGAAGAACAAACAGAAGTGAAACACGAATCGCCACAAGCATTTTATTTTGTTGAGGGACAAGCAATTTGGAATGCAAGTCATGATAAAATTAATGTCGCTTCTTTAGCAAACGCTGAAGAATAAAAACAAATTTAATTACATTTAGAAACGCTTGTTAATCTTTTATCAACACCAAGAGATTAGCAAGCGTTTCTTTTAATGTGAAAAAATTCCTAATGGCATGTATAATAAATAATTGAATGAGAAATATAGATTACGATTTGATAGTGAGCGAATTTATAGAGCTAAACTTTATAGTTTATAGCGTTAATTATGAGTTAGAACGCTGAATTTCAAAGTAAGCGTGTTTTAAATGCTCACATAGGGATATAAGTCTACGTGTATACTATAATAAATAAGTCTACAGAGGGAAGATGATTTTCTTTGAGTTGTGTATAATCATCATACAATAACAATTATTAACAAAAAAATTTGAGGTGACAAATATGAAAGTTTTAGTAGCGATGGATGAATTTAATGGTATTATATCTAGCTATCAGGCCAATCGTTATGTAGAAGAAGCGGTAGCGAGCCAAATAGAAAAAGCAGATATTGTTCAAGTGCCATTATTTAATGGGCGTCATGAACTTATGGATTCTGTCTTTTTATGGCAGTCAGGTACGAAATATAAAGTGCCAGCACATGATGCAGATATGAATGAGGTAGAAGCGGTTTATGGCATTACTGATAACCATATGACGATTATTGAAGGCAACTTGTTTTTAAAAGGGGACAAGCCAATCATTGAGCGCACAAGTTATGGTTTAGGTGAAATTATGTTAGATGCATTAGATAATGATGCAGAACATATTATTATGTCTTTAGGTGGTATAGGTAGCTTTGACGGTGGTGCAGGCATGTTACAAGCACTTGGGGCTAAGTTTTATGATGATGAAGCACAAGAAGTGGATTTACGTCAAGGTAGTAAGATGTTGAAATATATACGTAAAATTGATATTTCTGACATTCATCCACAATTGAAAAATGTACGTTTTCAATTAATGTCTGATTTTGATAGTAAACTATATGGGAAAAATAGTGAAATTATGCAAACATATGAACTCTATGGAATGACACGTCAAGATGCTGCTGAAATAGACAATTTACTGTGGTATTTAAGTGAAATTTTCAAAAGTGAGTTAAAACTGACAATGGGTCCTGTTCAAAGAGGTGGCGCAGGCGGTGGTATTGCTGCAGCCTTAAATGTACTTTATGATGCCGAAATTATGACAAGCCATGAACTTGTGGATCAAATTACACATTTAGATAATTTGATACAACAAGCGGATTTAATTATATTCGGTGAAGGTGTAAATGAAGCAGACCAAATTTTAGAAACAACAACAGTGCGTCTTGCAGAGTTAGCAACGAAGCATAATAAACCATCTATTGCCATATGTGCGACAGATGACAAATTTGATTTGTTTGAATCAATGGGTGTCACTGCTACATTTAATACGTTTATAGAAATGCCGGAAAGTTTTACAGATTTCAAGATGGGTATTCAAATTAGACACTATACCGTACAAGCAATTAAATTATTGAAAACACAATTTGAAGTGTAAGTAGATAGGTCGTGAAAATTTTGAACGTAAGGTAAATAAATGACCGCAAGTTCACACTTAATGATTATAAATATATGAGAAATAGAAAAAGCGTAGATTCCTCAAAGTGAGGGTCTACGCTTTTTTATTGAGTTTGGATTTATAAATCCAATTTACAAACTTAATTTACTTTGTATAAGTGTTTACGACTTCTTGTGCGATGCCGACAATGACATCTACAGCTTTTTCCATAACATCAATGGATGCATATTCAAAAGGTCCATGGAAATTAGCACAACCTGTAAAGATATTAGGGGTTGGTAGGCCCATATATGAAAGTTGAGACCCGTCCGTTCCACCACGTATAGGTGCTGTATTAGCAGGGATTTCTAACTTTTCAAATACACGTTTTGGTATATCAATTACATGTGGGTTTGGTTCGATTTTTTCCCCCATATTGTAGTATTGATCATTGATTTCTATTTCTATTGGTGCATCAGTATAATGCGTATTAATGTCATTTTTAATCTCAACAAGACGTTTCTTGCGTAATTCAAAATGATTTCTATCATGATCACGAATAATATAGTGTAATGTCGTTTTTTCAACATCACCGTTCATTTTCATTAAATGATAGAAACCTTCGTAATCTTCTGTTCTTTCAGGCACTTCATTTTGTGGTAATAATGAGTTGAATTGTTGCCCCAAGAGAATAGCGTTAATCATTGCATTTTTAGCAGAACCAGGATGTACATTGACACCGTGACACGTAACGATTGCTTCTGCAGCATTGAAGCTTTCATATTGTAATTCGCCAAATTCACTGCCATCCATAGTGTAGGCAAAATCAGCATTAAAACGCTCAACATCAAAGGCATGAGGGCCTTTACCAATTTCTTCATCTGGCGTAAAAGCAATACGAATAGGTCCATGTTTGACTTCTGGATGTTCCGTTAAATATTTAATTGCTTCCATGATTTCAACGACACCAGCTTTGTCATCAGCACCTAATAGTGACGTGCCATCTGTGACCATTAACGTATGACCTTCTACGTATTTCATAGCAGGAAATACATCTTGGCTCAATATACGACTTGTTTCACCTAATTTGATTGGTTGGCCATCATAATTTTCTATGATTTGTGGATTTACATTTGATGCATTGAAATCAGGCGAAGTATCAACATGTGCCAAAAAGCCAACAGTAGGTAAAGCTTCGTCAACATTACTTTCTAATGTTGCGAATAAATAACCTTGTTCATCAATGTCAGTTTCTAAACCTAAATCCGTTAACTCGTCATTTAACAAATTTAGTAAATCCCATTGCTTCTCAGTGGAAGGCGTGGTATTAGACTCTGGATCAGATTGTGTATCTATTGTTACATATCTTGTTAATCTATCAATTATATCAGTTTTCAAAAAAAACACCCCTTAAGCTCTATTGTTCATATTGTAAGATTTTTTATATGTTTTACCATTCATTCTACCATAATGTTGTTTAATCCGTGTATTGAGATGATAGATGATTTCTGCACATAGAATACCAAAAGCAATCGCGCCTGAAATCAAAGTGACTTCAAGAAATGTATTTGTAGCGAGTGTATATTGATTACTAACTAAATAACGTGTCGCTTCATATGCTAAACCACCTGGTACTAATGGGATAATCCCTGGAACAATAAAGATAATAACAGGTCGTTTGTAACGTCTACTCATTACGTGACTCATAATTGCTAAAATAAAGCTTCCTAAAAATGAAGCCATTACTTTACCGAAATCTAAGTCCACAGTAAGTTTGAAGATGATCCAGCCCATTGCGCCAACGAAACCACAAGCTAAAAGGAGGCGACGTGGTGCATTAAAGATAATCGAAAAAAGCATTGTAGCTAAAAAGCTGACAATAAATTGTAAAACATAATATCCGATGAGCATATAAGCACTCCTTTTTTAAAATATTAATAAAACGATGGCAACGCCGGCACCAATTGCAAATGCTGTGAGAGCTGCTTCAACGCCACGAGACATACCGGCGATCAATTCTCCAGCCATTAGATCACGAATAGCATTCGTAATTAATATTCCTGGTACAAGAGGCATGACGCCAGCTATGGTTATAAAGTCTTGGTTTTCTGTCATACCTAATTTGGTGAATGTGGCGGCGACCGTTATAACAACTACAGCACTAAGAAATTCTGAAAAGAATTTAATTTGAATATAGCGTTGTACAAAATCAAAAGTTAAAAACGCACCAGCTCCAGCAATAATAGCGAAAAAGAAGTCGTTTATTCCGCCGCCAAACATGATGAGGAAGAATCCACATGCGATTGCTGCTGCGAAGAATTTAGTAATAGATGAAAATTGTAAGGATGCATGATGTAAATGTATGAGTTCTGACTTTGCCTCATCTATATCTAATTGATTGTTTGAAATTTTACGCGATAAACTATTGGTTAAGGCGATTTTTTCTAAATCAGTAGTTCTCTCACGAATGCGTACAAGTCGCGTGTTCGTACGATCATTAAGGGAGAAAATAATTGCTGTAGAAGTTACAAAGCTATATGTATCATCTAAGCCATAGTTGGCAGCGATTCGTGTCATTGTATCTTCCACACGATAGGTTTCAGCACCACTTTCTAGCAAAATTCTTCCCGCGATAAGTACGACATCAATCACTTTGTCTTCATCAATGATAGTGATTGTATCTGACATAGTTGGTCACCTCCTAGAATAATATTAGAACAATTGAAAGTTTACAGCGTACAACAGTAACTTTCAATAACAATTCATACTCTGTTATTAATTTTTAAACTCCCATTATATATTGTAACAAACATAATTTTGTAATTGTTGTTTTTAAGTTAAAAAATAAAATTGAAACATGCGCTTCAATCTAGATTTCAATTTTAACATATAGATTCTTTGAGTGTTGACTGTGTCTGGTTTTAGACGTAGTTATTTTTTGAAATGGAGAGGGGAGTTGCACAATTTGAAACGTGACTACAGAAAATGAGCATAAAAAGAAGAGAGCGGGAATATGAAAACAAAGTTAGAACTTTGCTTTTATACTTCCCACTCCCTGTTTAAGCAGTTTTAAATTTGAAGTGCTTTTTATAATTTAACAATTGGATTAAACATGACTTGATTACGGCCTTCATTTTTTGCCATGTGCAGCATGTCATCCGCAATTTTGAATACTTTACGCTGAGATTTGTAATCTTCTTGAGTTAAGTAACCTACACCAATAGATACAGATAACTTGATAACTTCTTTATTCGGTAAATGGAAAGTAGATTGTTCTACGCCTGCACGAATATTTTCACTGAGTTTTACACATTGATCTAAAGTATAATCGTATAAGACAATTGAAAATTCTTCGCCTCCATTCCGATAAATACTAAATTGTTGAGGCACATAATTTTTTAATAGTTGTGCGACTTGTCTAAGTACGGCATCGCCAGATTTATGTGAAAATTTATCATTTACATCTTTGAAACCATCTATATCAATGAGTAATAACCCTAAGCTTTCATTGTTTTCTTCAGCGATACGCGTCGTTTCATTTAAATGTCTATCAAATTCTTTAACATTACCCAAGCCAGTTAAATAGTCCAGTTTATCTTCATTTTCATAACGATTAACTAATGAGAAAAAATGCCAAATATCAACAAATGTGATAGAAGAAGTAATCGTTAAAATAAAGGATAGTGGTATTAAGAACAACACCTCTGTTAATTCATAATAAGGGCTGATAAGTGATAAGATAAGCAAAATAACTAATGTAATTGCATTAAGGATTTGTAATGAAACAATGTCGCTTTGTTTTAAAAATGGTCCAACTGCGCCGACCACGATGGCTATAACAATGAGAATCGTAGCAATAATAATTGTGAAGTCACCAATTAGTACATTGACTACAGATACTATAATCGCGGCTAGAACGGTATATACCATATTTGTATATCTACCTAAGAATAAAATAGGCACGAATGATAAATAGAGTGCGTATTCATTGAATAGGGGCACTGGATAGGCGGATAGTAAAAGTGCTACTATCGTCATTAAAATAGTGACGTATTCTTTTGAAAACACCATGTTTTTATTTTCTGAATACTGTAGGCGATGGAATAAGTAAATTCCTGCCACAATAACAGAGATATTGTAGATAATAGCTTCAAACATTTAACGTTACACTCCTTTGAATAAACACTTAGTTATTGTAAGTGAAAACTTACATTTTGTCATCACTATATAAATAGAAATTTATAACATTCACTTAATATTCATGTTAAAATATTTGTCTGAGTGATTATATATAAATCACTTAGTTTATAATTAAAAATCAAAACAAATTCGTTTATAGGATGTTAATTATCTCATTACTATTTGTATAAGTAAAAGCGTATGAGGTATTATGGTATTAAGTGCATAAATATTTAGATATGGCGGATGTGCAATTTGTTAGAGTTGCATCAACATCACAGACCATTTTATAGATAATATAAATTTGCAGTTTAAAGTTAAAATTATTTTCAATGTAACGACTTTGAAATTCGAAATAATCAAGAATTATATTAATGAAGGTGAACTGATGTATACATTATTATTAATCATTTTTTCAATGATTGTCAGTTTAATACTAACACCAATAATTATAAAGGTTTCTCATAAACTAGGCATTGTAGATAAGCCGAATTTTAGAAAAGTACATACAAAACCCGTTTCTGTATTAGGCGGAACTGTAATACTTTTTGCGTTTCTATTAGGAATATGGCTAGGACATCCGATAGAAACTGAAGTTAAACCGCTTGTTATTGGATCAGTATTAATCTATTTGGTGGGACTTGTAGATGATATCTATGATTTGAAACCAGTTATAAAATTAATTGGCCAAGTAATTGCAGCACTCGTCGTTGTATACTACGGAGTGACGATTGATTTTATCTCCTTACCAATTGGACCTACGATACATTTTGGTGTATTTGGGATTCCTATCACTGTGATTTGGATTGTAGCCATCACTAATGCAATTAACTTAATCGATGGATTAGATGGATTAGCATCTGGTGTATCAATGATTGCCTTAATGACAATCGGCTTTATAGCAATATTACAAGCAAATATTTTTATTATGATGATTTGCAGTGTCTTAATAGGTGCGCTTTTAGGATTCTTATTCTTCAATTTCCATCCAGCTAAAATCTTTTTAGGTGATAGTGGTGCATTACTTGTAGGATTTATTGTAGGATTCCTATCATTACTAGGATTTAAGAATATAACTTTTATTTCACTATTCTTCCCAATTGTTATCTTAGCAGTGCCGTTTATCGATACGTTGTTTGCGATGATACGTCGTGTGAAGAAAGGTCAGCATATTATGCAGGCAGATAAATCGCATTTACATCATAAATTATTAGAATTAGGTTATTCACATCGCCAGACCGTAATACTTATATATTCTATAGCATTACTATTTAGTCTTGCTAGTATTATATTATATTTATCTCAACCATGGGGTGTACTCATGATGCTCATTCTTATTTTAGTTACGATTGAGCTTATTGTAGAATTTACTGGTCTCATTGATGATGATTACAGACCTTTAATGAAATTAATTGAAAACAAACAACGAAACAAAGACGACGAACATCAATAATAAAGAGGCTTCCATGATGGAAGTCTCTTTATTTTATACTCTGATACGTATAATTTGGATTTCAAAATTAAGAAGTAGAAATATCGAAAGGTAAGCGTACAACTTCATTTTCTATTAAATCATAATTTCCTGAAGTGTTACGATTTAAAAAATCTATAAATTGAGTGTAATCTGTTTTAACAACATCAATGTGATAACTTACTTTATCAGTATAATTTGTTTCACGTAATAAGTAAGGTGTGCTCGCAAGTTCATATTCAAACTTACCTGTTAAATCATAAGCAATGGTAACCGTTGTAGGTATAGCAGGACGCAAAGCAACTCTACCAATATCATAAATTACATCTCGTACTGCACCACTATATGCACGGATTAATCCGCCACCGCCTAATTTAATGCCACCAAAGTAGCGTGTGACCACTACGGCAGCATCATGTATCTCTAATTTTTTTAAAATATCGAGCATAGGAACTCCCGCTGTACCACTTGGCTCACCGTCATCATTTGCTTTTTGGATATTCATTTGGTCTCCAACTGTATATGCTGAACAATTATGTGTTGCTTCTCGGTGTTCAGATTTCACTGCCTCGATAAAAGCTTTAGCAGCATCTTCAGATTCCACAGGTTTAATATGCGCTATAAAACGTGATTTACTGATTATATTTTCAATTATATGTTCTTTTTTAATTGTGATTATTGCATCATCCATTTATCGTCACCTCATCTTTGTATAGTCAGACAATCATTTATGTATGTTTTTAAAATTCATTAATTACACATATTATACACTGTATTGTATTATAGATTAAATACAAAAATAAATTTTCTTTTTACTTAAAATAGGGTATCATAGTTGTGAGTATAATTGAGGAGGATTAAGATGAAGATTGCTGTCTTGACGGATTCAACGAGCTATCTATCTCAAACGCTAATAGAAAAATATAATATAAGAATTGCGCCGCTAAGCGTAACTTTCGATAATGGTGAAAATTTTGTAGAAAACGCAACAATATCAACGGATGCATTTTATAAAAGAATGGAAACTTCAAATACAATTCCCACGACGAGTCAACCTGCCATTGGAGAGTTTATAAAACATTTTAAAGAACTTCAAGAAGAAGGCTATACTGATGTCATATCTGTTTTTATTTCATCTGGTATTAGTGGCAGTTATCAAACAGCTACGCAAGCAGGGAAAATGGTAGAAGGTATCAATGTACATACATTTGATTCGAAATTAGCTGCAATGGTAGAAGGTGGTTACGTCTTACGTGCAGTTGAAATGATAGAACAAGAATATGAACCTCAAGATATTATTAAAGAGCTTGAAACTATGCGAGAAGTAACGGGTGCAATCTTAATGGTAGATGATTTGAAAAATCTACAGAAAAGTGGTCGTATCACTGGAGCTCAAGCATGGGTAGGTACAATGTTGAAAATGAAACCTGTGTTAACATTTGATGATGGCAAAATTGTACCAGAAGCAAAAGTCCGCACGAAAAAACGAGCACTCAATGAAATTATTAATAAAGTTACTGCTCAAGTGAAAGATTATGAAGAAGTAACTTTATATATTATTGAGGGTGATAAATCAGAAGATGCCGCATGGATGGAAAAAGAATTACAAGAAAAATATCCGCAATATCACCTTCACCGCTCTAAGTTAGGACCTGTTATTGCAGCGCACTTAGGTTCTGGTGGTATGGGACTAGGATTTACAGGGAGAAACATACGTATATCATAAATATTAACTTGTTTAAAGACATGTCATGCCAAGAAAATGGTATACATGTCTTTTTTTATTGGAGGTCATCTAAGATAAAACATTATGGAAAACTAATTACCGAAAAAGATATGTTAACTGATGAGAAAATCAGACACATTTCCACTGGTGTGATAAACAAACAAGGGCGTTGGTATTGTATACAATGTCATACACAAGAAAAACGTCATTTTTACAAATACTTTTCAACATTATTAGATAAAGAAGTTGTGTATTGCAGAAATTGTATCAATTTGAGCAGAATGGATAATATTAATGAAGTTTATATTACTGAAACAAATACGGCGATTTCCCAAGGGGTATATCACTTACCATTTGAATTATCAGAACAACAACGCTTTGCTTCAATTCAAATTTTAGAAGCGGTTAAAAATTTAACATCTATTTTATTATATGCTGTGACAGGCGCTGGTAAGACAGAAATGATTTTTGAAGGTATTAGCTTTGCGAGAAGCGCAGGCTATAATGTTGCCGTTGTATCGCCAAGAGTAGATGTTGTTATAGAAGTGAGTTTACGTATTAAAGCAGCTTTTCGAGATGAGGCAATAGATGTACTTTATCAAGGTCAGAGACAATGTCATAATGGCCACTTTGTGATTGCTACAGTGCATCAATTATATCGCTTTAAGCATCATTTTGACTTGATTATTGTAGATGAAGTGGATGCATTTCCGCTATCAATGGATCCAATACTCTTTGATGTCATCGCACATGCATCAAAAGAACATCATTGCCACATTTATATGACTGCGACGCCACCAACTGCATTACTTAGCAAAATGAAAGATGGTGGTATAGTAACATTGCCTGCCCGTTTTCATAGGCAACCTTTGCCAATTCCTCAGTTTAAATATTACAAAATAAAATTTCACAAAATACAACGATTTCTTATGAATCGATTGAAACAACAAATTGAAACAGGACGGTATACGCTCGTGTTTTTTAATCACATACATCTTATGAAACAAATGTACCATTGTTATAAAACAGAAATAACTTCATTGGCCTATGTACATAGCGAGGATGTACTTCGTTTTGAAAAAGTGAGCGATTTAAGAAAAGGTAAATATAAAGTGATGTTTACCACTACAATTTTAGAAAGAGGCTTTACTATGGCGAACTTAGACGTTATTGTGCTTAATAGTCATATGTTTGAAAGCAGTGCACTTGTGCAAATTGCTGGAAGAGTGGGACGTAAATTAGAAGCTCCGGCAGGATTAGTATTATATTTACACGAGGGGATTACCATGGACATGCTTAAAGCACGCAAGGACATTAAAAAAATGAACGCATTAGCGCACAGCAGGGGATGGTTAGATGGCTAGATGTATTCAATGTCATCACACGTTTTCTGAAGCGTTTAACGCCTTCACATTTTATAAAAAAGCATCTAAATTATGTGAATCATGCATAGAACATTGGAATGAGCTCAATATTAAACCACTTAATCGGTGTGTCAGATGTTTAAAGAACTTAGAAGAAAATGAAGAGGATTGCTTAGATTGTCTATTTTTAGCTACAAAATATAATTTAATGAATCAGTTATATTGCCAATACCAATATAAAGGTATGTTGAAGACTCTTATTCATCAATATAAATTTAAGAAAGATGTCGCAATCTGTGAAATATTAGCAACACAGCTTCATTTTCCTAAAATGTCGTATGATTATATTGTGCCCATACCATCTCCTATAGTTAGAGATAAAGAGCGCACATTTAATCCTGTGGCGACCGTGTTAGATAAAATGGGTGTGAATTATGAGCCAATACTACGTACGCGCATACGTCCAAAGCAATCACTTTTAGGAAAACAATTAAGGGCACAATCAAAAAATCCATTTGAAATCGCAAAAAGTATAGATTTAGAAAATAAAAACATTTTACTTGTAGATGACATTTATACTACAGGCTTAACAGTTCATAATGCTGCAGAATTACTTTTTGTTAGAAAAATCAGAAAATTCGATGTGTTTACGTTTGCACGGTAGGAGAAACGTGGTATTATAAGAGTAAGCAATATTACCAATATAGAGGTTTTAAAGGAGTCGATTATTATGATCAGATTTGAAATTCACGGGGAGAACCTCACTATTACTGATGCGATTCGCAACTATATTGAGGAGAAAATTGGTAAATTAGAAAGATATTTTAATGATGTGCCAAATGCAATCGCACATGTTAAAGTAAAAACGTATCAAAATTCAGCAGCAAAAATCGAAGTAACTATTCCATTGAAAAACGTTACTTTAAGAGCTGAAGAACGCCACGATGATTTATACGCAGGTATTGATTTGATTAACGGTAAACTTGAAAGACAAGTTAGAAAGTACAAAACGCGTGTAAATCGTAAAAATAGAAGTCGTGGAGAACAAGAAGCATTTGCATCATTGCCACAAGAAAGTGAAGCAGAAGAGATTCAAAATGATGACAATGAAAGTGATATCGAAATTATTCGTTCAAAAAATTTCAGTTTGAAACCTATGGATTCAGAAGAAGCAGTATTGCAAATGGATTTATTAGGACATGATTTCTTTATTTTCACAGATCGTGAAACTGATGGTACGAGTATTGTTTATAAAAGAAGAGATGGAAAATATGGTTTGATTGAAACAACTGAATAATTTGTTTTAATTAAGTCCAATATTAAACTAACCGTAGCGTTCATGATTGAGTTAAATCATGGACGCTCATTTTTTGTTGTGTTACTATGAAATAATTTGAAAGTTAGGTAAGATCTTGTGTATATTTTAAGTGAATAAGAAATAAAATAAAAAATGAAAACTACTAATAAATAAAAAATAGCATTAACAAGCGAAAAAACTGTTTAAATGGAAAGTTAATAAGTGTAAATTTAAGCTTATAAATGATATCATAAATTGTTGTAAGCGAAGAGTTAAAAAGCTAAAGGAGCGAACAAAATGGGTTTTTTATCAAAGATTGCAGATGGCAATAAAAAAGAAATAAAACGCCTTGGTAAATTAGCCGACAAAGTCCTTGCGTTAGAAGAGGATACGTCGATATTAACTGATGAAGAAATTAGAGAGAAAACAAAAGCATTTCAAAAACAATTACAAGCAGAAGAAGATATTAAAAAACAATATAAAATGCTCGATGATATTTTACCGGAAGCCTTTGCGCTCGTAAGAGAAGGTTCAAAACGTGTGTTCAATATGATTCCATATAAAGTTCAGGTCATGGGTGGTATTGCAATTCATGGTGGCGACATTTCTGAAATGAGAACGGGTGAAGGTAAAACGTTAACTGCAACAATGCCAGTTTATTTAAACGCATTGTTAGATCGCGGTGTGCATGTTATTACAGTAAACGAATATTTATCTAGTACACAAAGCGAAGAAATGGCAGAACTATATGAATTCCTAGGGTTATCAGTAGGATTAAACGTCAACAGTATGACAACAAATGAGAAGAGAGAAGCATACGCAAGTGATATTACGTATAGTACGAACAATGAGTTAGGCTTCGATTATTTACGTGATAATATGGTGAACTATGCAGAAGAACGTGTTATGAGACCATTGAACTTTGCTATTATTGATGAAGTTGACTCAATTTTAATTGATGAAGCGCGTACGCCACTAATTATTTCAGGTGAAGCTGAGAAATCGACTTCGCTTTATACACAAGCAAATGTCTTTGCTAAAATGTTGAAAAATGAAGACGACTATAACTACGATGAAAAAACAAAAGCTGTTCAATTAACAGAACAAGGTATTGATAAAGCAGAACGCATGTTTAAGATTGATAATCTATATGATGTGAATAATGTGGATATTATTAGCCATATTAATACTGCGTTACGTGCACATGTAACATTGCAACGAGATGTGGATTACATGGTGAATAATGGTGAAGTCTTAATTGTTGATCAATTTACTGGTCGTACAATGCCAGGACGTCGCTTTTCAGAAGGCTTACACCAAGCCATAGAAGCAAAAGAAGGCGTGAAGATTCAAAACGAATCTAAAACAATGGCTTCTATTACATTCCAAAACTATTTCAGAATGTACAACAAACTTTCTGGTATGACAGGTACAGCTAAAACTGAAGAAGAAGAGTTCAGAAACATTTATAATATGACTGTAACTCAAATACCTACTAACAAACCGATACAACGTGTGGATAAACCAGACTTAATATACATTAGTCAAAAAGGTAAATTTGATGCAGTTGTTGATGATGTTATTGAAAAACATAAACTTGGACAACCTGTACTATTGGGTACAGTTGCAGTTGAAACCAGTGAATATATTTCTAATTTATTGAAGAAACATGGCGTACGTCATGACATTTTAAATGCTAAAAATCACGAACGTGAAGCAGATATAGTTGCTAATGCAGGTCAACGTGGAGCGGTTACTATCGCTACTAACATGGCAGGTAGAGGTACAGATATTAAACTTGGCGCAGGTGTTGAAGAAATCGGCGGCCTTGCAGTAATTGGTACAGAGCGACATGAATCCCGTCGTATTGATGACCAATTACGTGGTCGTGCTGGACGACAAGGTGATAAAGGGGACAGTCGCTTCTACTTATCCCTACAGGATGATTTAATGGTACGTTTTGGTTCAGAACGTTTACAAAGTATGATGAATCGTTTAGGTATGGATGATTCTACACCAATAGAATCTAAAATGGTGTCCCGTGCCGTTGAATCTGCTCAAAAACGTGTAGAAGGTAATAACTTTGATGCACGTAAACGTGTACTTGAATATGACGATGTATTACGTAAACAACGTGAGATTATATATGGTGAACGTAACCGTATTATTGATAATGATGAAAGTGGAGATTTAGTAAATGAAATGCTCCATTCTACAATAGATAGAAGCGTTCATTATTATATAAATGAAGATGAAGAAGATTTAGATTATGAGCCATTCATCAACTATATTGATGATGTATTCTTAAATGAAGGTGACTTAAAACTAGAAGCTATCAAAGGTAAGGACCAAGAGGATATCATTGATATTGTTTGGTCAAAAGTTGAAGTCGCGTTAAAAGATCAAAAAGAGAAAATTGGTACACAATTTGATGAATTCGAACGTATGATTTTACTTCGTTCAATCGATTTACATTGGACAGATCATATAGATACAATGGATCAATTACGTCAAGGTATCCATTTGCGTTCTTATGGCCAGCAAAATCCATTACGTGATTATCAAAACGAAGGTCACCAACTTTTCGATACAATGATGCAAAACATCGAAGAAGATGTCAGCAAATATATCTTGAAATCTGTAGTAACGGTTGAAGATGACTTAGAACGTGATAAAGCAACAGATTTCGGTAAAGCTGAACACGTATCTGCAGAAGATGGTAAAGAAAAAGCTAAAGCATCACCTTATGTTAAAGATGATCATATCGGTAGAAACGATCCTTGCCCTTGCGGTAGTGGAAAAAAATATAAAAACTGCCACGGTGCGTAATTTGAAAGTGATTTTAAATAAAACCGGAAGTCTTGATAAAGCATATATCAACTTCCGGTTTTTATTTATCAAAAATTAAAGTTAGCGTGTTTAAATAAATAAAAAACAGTGGCAGAGTTGTAATTAAGCCTCAAACTTTTGTAGAATAGATATATTGAATAAAATAACATAATTTAATAGTAGTATTTCAATCGTACGATAACAGGAGAGATGCATTGATGGAACTATCAGAAATTAAACGTAATATAGATTATTATAATGAAAAATTAGAGCAGCTTAGGGGGTCTCTTTGACTTAGAAGAAAAAGAGACAAATATTCAGGAATACGAAGAAATGATGACTGATCCTACTTTTTGGGATGATCAAGATAAAGCACAGGAAATTATCGATAAGAATAATGCTTTAAAAACGATCGTAAATGCATATCGAGGATTAGAATCTGAAATAGAAGAGATGGAAACAACAAGAGAATTATTATTAGACGATGATGATGAAGATATGAAGTCAGATTTAGAACAGAACGTATTAGATTTTAAAGAAAACTTAGATAATTTTGAACTACAATTATTACTTGATGGTCCATACGATGCGAACGATGCCATTATGGAACTACATCCTGGCGCAGGCGGTACGGAATCGCAAGATTGGACAAATATGCTTTTAAGAATGTATCAACGTTATTGTGAACACAAAGGGTTTAAAGTTGAAATTGCAGACTATCTACCTGGTGATGAAGCGGGCGTTAAAAGCGTTACATTAATCGTTAAAGGTCATAATGCCTATGGTTATTTGAAAGCTGAAAAAGGCGTGCATCGACTTGTCCGTATTTCACCGTTTGATTCGTCTGGACGTAGACATACTTCATTCGCTTCTTGTGATGTTATACCACAATTCAATAATACAGAAATTGAAATCGATATAAATCCAGATGATATTAATGTTGATACATTTAGAGCATCTGGTGCAGGTGGTCAACATATTAATAAAACAGAATCAGCAATTAGAATTACCCATCATCCTACAGGCATTGTAGTAAACAACCAAAATGAGCGTTCTCAAATTAAAAACAGAGAAGCTGCAATGAAGACATTGAAAGCCAAGTTATATCAATTGAAAATTGAAGAACAAGAGCAAGAAATGGCAGAAATTCGTGGTGAGCAAAAAGAAATTGGCTGGGGAAGTCAAATAAGATCTTATGTTTTTCATCCTTATGCAATGGTTAAAGATCATAGAACAAATGAAGAATCAGGTAAAGTAGATGCAGTTATGGACGGCGATATAAGTCCATTTATAGAAGCATACTTACGTAGTCAAATGGATCATTCAGAAAGTTAAGCAAATGATAATAAGAGATCTCGTCATTAGTATTTAAACTAGTGACGAGATCTTTTTGAATTTAAAGAAAAAATAAAAAAATATGTAAAATGCAATTTAAAATATTACATGTTAGATTGAGCTGATGTATATAGAGATGCTTTAAAAGGTTGTAATATCAAGGCTTTGAACGTGATTTAAGTTAATAGCGTTGACCCATATTTAGTCTCAATTGTCTATTGCATTACAGTATAATAACAATCACAAAAGAGGGGAAAATTTATGCTATATTATGATTGATTAAAATTCAAGACAGTAAAGGGTTGAACATGTAATGAAGAAAGGATTAACATTTTCTGTAACATCGACAGCATTGTTTTTTGGTTTTAATGGTATTGCATCAGCAGACCAAATTCACACAGTAAAAGAAGATGCTAAATTATCTGATATAGCGCAAGCATTTGCCACAACAACAAATGAAATTCAGTTATTAAATCAATTGAATGACAAAGTAACTGTACAAGCAGGAGAGCAATTAGTTCTTCCAGACAAAGATATAGTAGAAATAAAGCAAGGAGATACGGTTTTAAATATTGCTGCTAAATATCAGCTTAATTTAGAACAACTTTATCAGTTAAACCCAAATCTAGGAGAAGTTATTTATCCTGGACAATTAGTGGCAGTATCTGAAAAGGGTTCAGCACATTTAAACAACCAACTTCAAAGTATTTTTAACGAACAGCAAGTACAGAATGAAACAAGGGAAGATAATGATGTTCCAGTAACATCAAACAACTTTGTACCGACAACACAGCATACTTGGGATTACGTAGAAAAAGAAGTAGCAAATAATCAAAATGAAGGTACACAAATGTATTCTAATCAATATAAACCAACACAGGTAGCTTCAAATGGTAGTAATTATTATGATTGGGGACAATGTACATACTATGCATTTGATCGTCGTCAACAATTAGGGAAATCAGTAGGTAACCTTTGGGGTAACGCAAATAATTGGGCTTCGGCAGCGAGTAATAGTGGCTACAAAGTTAACCGTACACCTGAAGTGGGTGCGATTTTCCAAAGTAATGCCGGTAACTATGGCCATGTAGGTGTTGTAGAACGTAAAAATCCAGATGGATCAATTGTAGTATCAGAAATGAATTGGCAAGGTGTAGGACAAAAA
Source organism: Staphylococcus parequorum (assembly GCF_039237145.1). Lineage (NCBI taxonomy): Bacteria > Bacillati > Bacillota > Bacilli > Caryophanales > Staphylococcaceae > Staphylococcus > Staphylococcus parequorum. The sequence continues at coordinate 2,509,701 of NZ_CP150682.1, read as the reverse complement.
TCTTATAGAACAATTCACAACACTGATCAATATAATTATATTCATTAGCAAATCATATAACTTCAATATCATCTGAATACATAAAGAAAAGATGCTTGGTAGTGAGCTTATATTAGAGGTGAGCTTTGCTTAATATAATAAATGGTACAACATAGAACCACTCCATCATGTTTTGGAGTGGTTCTATGTTTATAGTTCATTGTGGTTAAATAATGTCATGAATAAAATAATGCGACAGCAATATAATTTTTCTAATAAGATTTTGTAGTATATGCCTAGCCAACTCTGCCAAAATAACAACGGGACTGAGATATGAATTTATGTCCTAGGCGCCTCATAAATTGAATTAGTTAAATTCAATTACATTGATAAGACATTTTGATTGTTGAATGATATTATAAAATTAAGTATAATCATTCATTAAACAAACTAGGAGGCGATGTCATGGGAGTACATCAATATTTTAAACGCTTGTCTGATTTAGAAAAATTAATTAGATTGCCGGGAAAATTTAAATACTTTGAGCATAATGTCGCTGCGCATTCATTTAAGGTGACAAAAATTGCACAATATTTGGCTACAGTAGAGGAATACCATGGTAATGAAGTAGATTGGAAGAGTTTATATGAAAAGTCGTTAAATCACGATTTTGCTGAAATTTTTACGGGTGATATCAAAACACCAGTTAAATATGCAAGTGGTGAATTAAAAAAACTCTTCTCACAAGTCGAGGAAGAAATGGTAGACCATTTTATAAATGAAGAAATTCCAGAAGCTTACCAAGATATATATCGAGAAAGACTTCAAGAAGGTAAAGATGACTCATTAGAAGGTCAGATACTTTCTGTAGCTGACAAGATAGATTTATTATATGAAACATTTGGTGAAATACAAAAGCGTAACCCTGAACAACTATTTTTTGAAATATATGAGATGTCTTTAGAAACAATTATGCAATTTGATCATCTAAGTTCGGTACAAGATTTTATAGATAATATTATTCCTGAAATGTTAACGGAGAAATTCATTCCAAGATCAGAATTACGTGAAACAACAATGGCTATTTTAAATAATAGGAATGGGTGAAGTGAATGATTTGGTATGTGCTCGCATCCTTCTTTCCATGTATTTTCGTGGTGTTTTTCAGCGTACTAACACGAAGTAAATGGGTAGGAACGATTTTAACATTAATTATAATTGGTGCATCCGTTCAAAAAGGCTTTTTTCATAATGAATGGATCATTTTTATAGATGTCGCCTCGTTGCTAGCTGGTTACCTTATTATCGATCAATTAGAATTTCATAAAAAAGAAGATGACTGAGTAATGAGTATTAAGCAACTTAATTGCTATAGTTAAATAAGCGTTTTATAATTGTATAAATTCAACAATATAGTTTATTTTAGGATAAACAAAGACAACTTAGGCAAACATGGTGATAGAACTATGTTTGTTTTTCTTTATATATAAGAAGATAAAAAGCGAACAAATGTTTGCTTTTTCATTTATAAATCTGTTAAAATATGTAACGAGAATATGAATCTGCAAACTTGATGCAGACACACAGCAACAGTGGTATATACATTTTAAACATAGACACATCAGGTATGTTCGTATCGTTAGAAATTATATAGGAGGCATGTGTCACTATGGAACACCATCAATTTAAATTACAATCTGATTTTACACCTCAAGGTGATCAACCAGAGGCGATAAAGAAAATCGTTAAAGGCGTTAATGAGGGCAAACGTCATCAAACTTTACTCGGTGCGACAGGTACAGGTAAGACCTTTACTATGAGTAATGTTATTAAACAAGTAGGGAAACCGACACTCATTATCGCGCATAATAAAACATTAGCAGGGCAATTATATAGTGAGTTTAAAGAATTCTTTCCAGAAAATAGAGTAGAATACTTTGTCAGTTATTATGATTACTATCAACCAGAGGCTTATGTACCATCAACTGATACATTTATTGAAAAAGATGCTTCAATAAATGATGAAATTGACCAATTACGACATTCAGCGACAAGTTCACTTTTTGAAAGAGACGATGTCATTATTATTGCGAGTGTCAGCTGTATATATGGTTTAGGTAACCCAGAAGAATATCGAGATTTAGTAGTCAGTGTTCGAGCTGGTATGGAAATGGATAGAAGTGAACTTTTAAAAAAATTAGTAGACGTGCAATATTCGAGAAATGATATTGATTTTAGACGCGGTACATTTCGTGTAAGAGGAGATGTTGTTGAAATTTTTCCGGCTTCGAGAGAAGAAATGTGTATTCGTGTAGAATTTTTCGGTGATGAAATTGATCGTATCCGTGAAGTGAATTATTTAACGGGTGAAGTTTTAAGAGAGCGTGATCACTTTGTGATTTTCCCAGCTTCCCACTTCGTAACACGTGAAGAGAAAATGAAATCTGCGATACAAAGAATTGAAAATGAATTAGAAGAACGTTTAACAGAATTACGCTCAGAAAATAAATTATTAGAGGCACAACGACTAGAACAACGTACGAATTATGATTTAGAAATGATGCGTGAAATGGGCTTCTGTTCTGGTATTGAGAACTATTCTGTTCATTTAACGTTAAGACCAATGGGATCAACGCCGTATACGTTATTAGACTATTTTGGCGATGATTGGCTTGTGATGGTTGATGAATCACATGTGACATTACCTCAGATTAGGGGTATGTATAATGGAGACCGTGCACGTAAACAAGTACTTGTAGATCATGGTTTCCGTTTGCCGAGTGCTTTGGATAATAGACCTTTAAAATTTGAAGAATTCGAAGAAAAAACCAATCAACTCGTTTATGTATCTGCTACACCTGGTCCATTCGAGTTAGAACATACAGATGAAATGGTACAACAAATCATTCGTCCGACAGGTCTTTTAGATCCTGAGATTGAAGTGCGACCAACGGAAAATCAAATTGATGATTTAATAAGTGAAATTCATGAGCGCATTGAACGTAATGAACGTGTGCTAGTTACGACATTAACTAAAAAAATGAGTGAAGATTTAACGACTTATTTGAAAGAAGCTGGCATTAAGGTCAATTACCTACATTCAGAAATTAAAACGTTGGAGCGTATAGAAATTATTCGTGATTTACGTATGGGAACTTATGATGTCATTGTTGGAATTAACTTATTAAGAGAGGGTATCGATATACCAGAAGTGTCTCTTGTTGTTATTCTTGATGCGGATAAAGAAGGTTTCTTACGTTCTCATAGATCACTTGTTCAAACAAGTGGACGTGCAGCACGTAATAGTCGTGGTGAAGTTATTATGTATGGTGACAAGATTACCGATTCCATGCGTTATGCCATTGATGAGACAGAACGACGTCGTACAATTCAAAAAGCGTATAATGAAAAACATAATATTACGCCTACGACGATTAATAAGAAAATTCATGATGTTATTAGTGCCACAGTCGAGAATGATGAAACGAATGAACAACAACAAACTGAAGTACCTAAGAAAATGACGAAAAAAGAACGCGAAAAAACAATCGCAAATATAGAAAAAGAAATGAAACAAGCAGCCAAAGATTTAGATTTCGAAAAAGCAACAGAGCTTAGAGACATGTTGTTTGAATTAAAAGCAGAAGGGTGACACATATGAAACAACCATCCATTGTAGTAAAAGGGGCTCGCGCCCATAATTTAAAAGATGTAGATATTGAAATACCGAAAGATAAACTCATCGTAATGACGGGACTTTCTGGATCTGGAAAATCTTCACTTGCCTTCGATACAATTTACGCTGAGGGACAGCGTAGATATGTTGAGTCATTAAGTGCTTATGCAAGACAATTTTTAGGTCAAATGGACAAACCGGATGTTGATACAATTGAAGGTTTATCACCTGCGATATCAATTGACCAAAAGACGACAAGTAAGAACCCAAGATCAACTGTAGCGACGGTAACTGAAATATACGACTATATACGGTTACTCTACGCACGTATAGGTAAACCATTCTGTCCTAATCACGGTATTGAAATAGAATCGCAAACTGTACAACAAATGGTAGACCAAGTGATGCAACTTGAAGAGCGTTCTAAAATCCAATTATTGGCTCCTGTGGTTTCTCACAGAAAAGGTGCACAAGAAAAACTCATAGACGACATTAGTAAAAAAGGTTATGTACGTGTTCGTGTTGATGGCGAAATTATGGATGTAAACGAAGTGCCAAATTTAGATAAAAATAAAAACCATACCATCGAAGTGGTAATAGATCGCTTGGTAGTTAAAGCAGGTATTGAAGGACGTCTTGCTGATTCTATAGAAACTGCGATTAGACTTGCCGAAGGTACGTTAATCGTTGATATCATTGATGGAGAAGAATTAAAATTCTCAGAAAACCATGCTTGTCCGATATGTGGTTTTTCAATTGGTGAGTTAGAGCCACGTATGTTCAGTTTTAACAGCCCATTTGGCGCATGTCCAACATGTGATGGTTTAGGATTAAAATTAAAGGTAGATGTAGACTTAGTGGTTCCTGATACTAACAAAACTTTAAATGAAGGTGCGATCATAGCTTGGGAATCTTCAAGTTCAGATTTTTATCCAACATTATTAAATCGTGTTTGTGAAGTATATAAAATTAATATGGATAAACCATTTAAAAAATTGACAGATAGACAACAAGATATCATTTTAAACGGTTCTAAAGGTAAAGAAATTGAGTTCACATTCAAGCAACGTAATGGTCAAACACGTAAACGAACAATGGAATTTGAAGGTGTGCTTAATAATATTAATCGTCGTTATCATGATTCACCATCCGAACTTGTTAGAGAGATGATGAGTAAATATATGACAGAGCTACCTTGTGAAACTTGTAATGGTAAACGTTTAAGTCGTGAAGCACTATCTGTATATGTTTCTGGTCAGAATATTGGAGAAGTTGTTGAACATTCAATTAAAGATGCATTGCATATGTACGAACATATCGAATTGTCAGAACAAGATAGAAAAATTGCAGATCAAATATTAAAAGAAATTAACTCGCGTTTAGAATTTTTATATAACGTCGGTTTAGAATATTTAACACTTAATCGTGCATCAGGATCGCTATCAGGTGGTGAAGCGCAACGAATTCGTCTTGCTACACAAATTGGTTCTAGACTGTCAGGTGTACTTTACGTGTTAGATGAGCCTTCTATCGGTCTTCACCAACGAGATAATGATCGACTCATAAGCACATTAAAAGAAATGCGTGACTTAGGTAATACTTTGATAGTCGTAGAACACGATGAAGATACAATGCGTGCGGCTGATTATTTGGTTGATGTAGGCCCAGGTGCAGGTGAACATGGTGGCGAAATTGTCGCGAGTGGAACACCTAAACAAGTAATGAATCAGAAAAAATCACTCACTGGTCAATATTTAAGTGGGAAAAAGCTGATAGAAGTACCTGAAGAACGCCGTGAAATAACTGACCGAAAAGTAAGCGTTAAAGGCGCAAGAAGTAATAACCTAAAAGATATTGACGTAGATTTTCCATTATCAACAATGACAGTCGTTACAGGTGTCTCAGGTTCAGGTAAGAGTACGTTAGTTAATGAAGTGCTGTATAAATCATTAGCAAAACACATTAATAAATCAAAAGTAAAACCAGGTGATTGTGACGAAATTCAAGGAATAGATCAACTTGAACGTATAATCGATATTGATCAATCACCTATTGGAAGAACACCGAGATCAAATCCAGCAACTTATACAGGCGTATTCGATAATATTAGGGATATCTTCGCTCAAACAAATGAATCTAAAGTAAGAGGTTATACGAAAGGCCGCTTTAGCTTTAATGTAAAAGGTGGTCGTTGTGAAGCTTGTAGAGGTGACGGTATTATAAAAATTGAAATGCATTTCTTACCAGATGTGTATGTGCCGTGTGAAATTTGTGGTGGTTCTAGATACAATAGAGAAACGCTAGAGGTCACGTATAAAGGTAAAAACATTGCAGATATTTTAGCAATGACAGCTGAAGAAGCGACTAATTTCTTTGAAAAAGTACCTAAAATTCATCGCAAATTGAAAACATTAGTTGATGTTGGACTAGGATACGTTACATTGGGTCAACAAGCGACGACACTTTCTGGTGGTGAAGCACAACGTGTTAAACTGGCTTCTGAATTGCATAAACGTTCTACGGGTCGATCCATCTATATACTAGATGAACCTACTACTGGTTTGCATGTTGATGATATTGGGCGATTATTAAAAGTACTCAATAAACTAGTAGAAAATGGTGATACTGTAGTTATTATTGAGCATAACTTAGATGTTATTAAAATGGCAGATTATATTATTGACTTAGGTCCAGAAGGTGGCGACGGAGGCGGTACGCTTGTAGCTACCGGCACGCCAGAACAAATTGCAGAAGTAAAAGAAAGTTACACAGGACAATACTTAAAACCTGTGCTAGAAAGAGATACAGTAAAATAAAAATATATGAAAATTACTAATGTAACGCTATCCAAAAAGGTGGGTTACATAAAGTATGAATGCCTCTCTTTAAAGTAAGTACTTTAATGTGCAAACTTTGAAGGGGGTATTTTTGTATTTAAAAGCAACAACTATACAAAAAATGATTTATAGTAAATTAAATGAATAAATTGAAAATATAATCAGTCACTAGTGTCTGATATCGTTTATAATTGATATAATGATAGATATTATAGATATGTATTGAATTATCGATCTTCTACACTTTTTGATATGGATTATCATTTCTTTTTGATATGATAATATCATATTGCAAATGTAAGAGAAATATTGATAGAGGTGAACTATGTTAACTACAAAGAGTTTAGTAGACCGCTTTGAACTTGATCTCATTGTTGGAGAAGCAGGTTTAAACAAACAAATTAAAAATACAGATATTTCAAGACCAGGTTTGGAAATGGCAGGTTATTTTTCTCACTATGCATCTGACCGTATTCAATTATTAGGTACTACGGAATTATCTTTTTATAATTTATTACCAGATGAAGAACGTAAAGGACGTATGAGAAAGTTATGTCGTCCAGACACGCCGGCGATTATTGTAACGAGAGATTTAGAACCTCCAGAGGAACTTATCGCTGCAGCAAAAGAACTCGACACACCATTAATTGCGTCGACGATTGCTACTACACAATTAATGAGTCGTTTAACTACGTTTTTAGAACATGAACTAGCTAGAACAACATCGCTACATGGGGTGCTTGTCGATGTTTATGGTGTAGGTGTACTGATTACTGGTGATTCTGGAATTGGTAAAAGTGAAACAGCATTAGAATTAATAAAACGTGGTCATAGATTAGTAGCAGACGATAATGTGGAAATTAGAGAAATCAGTAAAGACGAATTAATTGGGAGAGCACCTAAGTTAATAGAACATTTATTAGAAATTAGGGGCTTAGGTATCATTAATGTAATGACATTATTTGGTGCTGGTTCGATTTTAACTGAAAAAAGATTGCGTTTAAATATTCATTTAGAAAACTGGCATAAAGACAAATTATATGATCGAGTCGGCTTAAATGAAGAAAAATTACGTATCTTAGATACTGAAATTACGAAAAAAACAATTCCTGTACGACCTGGACGTAACGTAGCGGTTATTATTGAAGTTGCGGCAATGAATTACCGTCTGAATATTATGGGCATCAATACAGCAGAAGAGTTTAATGATCGCTTAAATGCTGAAATATTACGAAATGGTAGCAACAGTGAGGAGAAATAGGTAATGATGACATTAAATTATATCAATCCAATTGCGCTTGAGCTTGGACCTATTTCGGTACGTTGGTATGGCATTATTATCGCTGTGGGGATACTCTTGGGTTATTTTATTGCTCAAGAAGGTGTGAAACGTATTGGCTTTGATAAAGATACATTAGTTGATATCATTTTTTGGAGTGCAATATTTGGATTTATTGTGGCGAGACTTTATTTTGTTATTTTCCAGTGGCCATATTATATTCAAAACCCAATTGAAATTCCGATGATATGGCATGGTGGTATTGCAATACATGGTGGTTTAATAGGTGGATTTGTTACAGGGATTATCATCTGTAAACAAAAAAATATTAATCCCTTTCAAATTGGTGATGTCATTGCACCAAGTATGATTTTAGGTCAAGGTATTGGAAGATGGGGCAACTTTATGAATCATGAAGCGCATGGTGGTCCTGTTTCAAGAACATTCTTAGAAAACTTACATATTCCAGATTTTATTATTAATAATATGTATATTAACGGCAAATACTATCAACCAACATTTTTATATGAATCTATTTGGGACATTTTAGGCTTTGTTATACTGATCTTGCTTAGAAAACATTTACGTATAGGCGATACTTTCTGTCTATATTTGATATGGTATTCCATCGGCAGATTTTTCGTAGAAGGTATGCGTACAGATAGCTTGATGTTAACAAGTGATATTCGAGTAGCACAGTTAATGTCTATTATACTGATAATAGTAGGTATTGTGATTATGATTATCAGAAGAGTGAAATATAACGCACCAAGATACAAAGATGTTGGTCCGTTAACTTGGTCAAATCAAAAAGTGAAGTGATAAAATATCATGCGTAATTTAAAAAAAGTTAAAGTTAAAGGCAATAACCCACTTTGGCATATGTATCGTTATATAAAATACTTTAAAATATTTAAACAAACAATAATTATTGAAATTTGCAGGTACTTGCCTCATGTGAAAATGAAACGTTGGGTGTATTGTAATTTATTGAAAATGAGTATAGGTGAAAACACAGCATTTGCTTTTAAAGTGGTTCCCGATTTATTATACCCAGAGTATATTTCTATAGGGAAAAACTGTGTGATTGGCTATAATACTACAATTTTAACTCATGAATTTCTAGTTGATGAGTTTCGAACGGGACATGTCCAAATTGGTGATAATACTTTAATTGGTGCGAATGTTACAATATTACCAGGTGTAAGCATAGGTGCAAATGTTAAAGTCGGAGCGGGTACTGTTATTTCAAAAGACATACCGGATTCGGCATTAGCATATGGAAATCCCATGCAAATAAGAACTTAATGAATATTTAGGAGGTGATAATGGATGGCGCATAACGGCAAAGTAATACCAATGAAATTAGATAGTCAATTTTATAAAAAATTGGGAGACCAAAAATTTCTGCACCAAGATTATAAAAAGGCAGCAGAATATTATGGCAAAGTGCTGGAAATGTCACCTCAAGATTTTGATGTAAAAGTAAAATACGCGGAATGTCTTGTGAATTTAGGACTGAGTAGTGAAGCGGAGTATCTGTTTTATGAAAATATTGCACAACAAGAGTTAGTAGAAGAAAGTTATTTTCAGCTTAGTCAATTAAACATTACATTAAACGAAGCAAATAAAGCATTTTTATTTGGTATAAATTATGTCACGATGTCTAAAGATGAAGATTATAAAGAAGAACTTGAAGACATGTTTGAAGTTTCTTATAATTCAGCTGAAAAAATAGAGACAGAAAGCCAGCTATTTGCAGTACAACTTATTTTCCAATACTTATTTTCTCAGGGACGATTACCTGAAGCACGAACATTTATCTTAAATCAAAATGATGAAATTCAAGAACATCGCGTAGTGCGTAATTTACTTGCGATGTGTTATTTATACATGAATGAATATGACATTGCTAAAGAAATGTTTGAGCGATTGCTTAGTGAAGATAATACGGATGTACATGCATTATGTCATTATACTTTATTACTTTATAATACGAATGATAAAGAAAAATACCAACGCTATTTAAAAATTTTAAGTAAAGTCATGCCGATGAATGATGATGAGTCATTTAAACTAGGTATCGTTTTATGTTACTTGAAACAATATGAAGCTTCGCAAAAAATATTACAACCACTTTATAGAAAAGGAAAATTCCTTTCCATCCAAATGTATAACGCGTTAAGTTATAACAGTTACCATTTAAATAATATTGATGAAAGTAAATATTTTTGGTCGAAATTGCAAGAAATGACTAAAGTCGATGTAGGTTATGCACCTTGGGTTATTGCTGAGAGTAAAATGTATTTCGATGAACAAGTATTACCATTGTTACTCCATGACGATAGCCATCACAGGCTATATGGTATTTTCTTATTAAATCAGTTAAAAGGGCGAGAAGTGCTTTTGACACAAGAAATTTGGGCAGTTTTAGAATCTATGGAAGATTACGAAAAGCTATATCTTACGTATATTATTCAAGATTTAAAGTTAAACAAATTAGATTTCATTCACAGAGGCTTATTGATGTTGTATGGTGTGAAATCATTGAAAAATAATGAAGAATTATTTATTGTATGGATTGATCAAGCAGAAGCGATTATATCTGAAAAAGTAGATTTAACAAATGTAAATGAATATATTGCAGCATTTGTGTATATGTATTATCGTAATGCTGATAGTAAAATAACAAAACAACAAGTAATGGAATGGTTTGATATATCTTCTTACCGTTTAAATAAAACGATAGATTATTTAGTGAGCATATAAGTTTAAGAAATGCAAGAAATCATATATACTGCGCATAATGAATTATTAAACAGGAGGCAATTTAAATGGCTGAACAAGTGGATTTTGATGTGGCAATTATAGGTGCCGGACCAGCAGGAATGACTGCTGCAGTTTATGCATCACGTGCTAATTTAAGCACAGTAATGATTGAACGTGGTATGCCAGGTGGACAAATGGCAAACACAGAAGAAGTTGAGAACTTCCCAGGGTTTGAAATGGTAACAGGTCCAGACTTATCAACGAAAATGTTTGAACATGCGAAAAAATTTGGTGCAAAATATCAATATGGCGATATCAAATCTATAGAAGATAAAGGTACGCATAAAGTGATTAACCTTGGTAATAGTGAAATTACTGCTCGTGCCGTAATCATATCAACAGGTGCAGAATACAAAAAAATTGGTGTACCAGGTGAACAAGAACTAGGTGGCCGTGGTGTAAGTTATTGTGCCGTATGTGATGGTGCATTCTTTAAAGGTAAAAAATTATTTGTTATTGGTGGCGGGGATTCAGCTGTAGAAGAAGGAACATTCCTTACGAAATTTGCTGATAGCGTAACAATCGTTCACCGTAGAGATGAATTACGTGCACAAAAAATCTTACAAGATCGTGCATTTAAAAACGATAAAATTGATTTTATTTGGAGTCACACTTTGAAAACAATTAATGATAAAGATGGTAAAGTAGGCTCAGTAACATTAGAATCAACGAAAGATGGCACAGAACAAACACTAGATGGTGATGGCGTATTTGTGTACATTGGTATGAAACCATTAACAATACCTTTCCAAGATTTAGGCATTACTAATGAAGTTGGCTACATTTTAACGAATGAAGACATGAGTACAAGTGTACCTGGTATATATGCAGCAGGCGACGTACGTGAAAAAGGTTTACGTCAAATTGTAACGGCAACTGGCGACGGAAGTATTGCAGCACAAAGTGCTATTGCATATATCGAACATTTAAACGATGCAATTGAAGCATAAATAAATTGAATCATTGATGAAGTAAAGTCATAATTTATAAAAGATTTTATAAATTATCATAGATAAATTCAGTCATAGCTAGAATGTCATACTTACGATCTATAAGTAAGTTATAACATTCTAGCTTTTTTACATAATGAAACAGCTATAGCTTTATAGTGTCGATAGATAAAACTACTACCTTAGTCGTTTTTCATGTAAAATATAATGTGATAATATTAACTCGTTAGACTTATATTGAGAAAAATGAAATATAATGTATAAATGCCAATATAAATAAACTATTAACAACATAGAACTAATTTTGCGATTAAAATAATCAATGGATGGTGTAAAGAGATGCAGCGAGAAGAAAAAGAAATAGTAAAGAGTGAATTGTTGGTTGTAACTGGTTTGTCAGGCGCCGGAAAATCTATGGTCATCCAGAGTTTAGAAGATATTGGATATTTCTGTGTAGATAATTTACCACCGATTCTGTTACCAAAGTTTGTAGAATTGATGGGGCAAGGGAACCCTTCTTTACAAAAAGTAGCGATTGCTATTGATTTGAGAGGTAAGGAACTCTTTAAGTCTTTAATTAAAGAGATGGATCAAATTAAGAGTAACTCAGACGTTATTGTTGATTTAATGTTCTTGGAAGCTTCGAATGAAAAACTAATCTCTCGTTATAAAGAAACACGTCGTGCACATCCTTTAAATGAAAAAGGTCAACGTTCATTAATTGAATCTATTGAAGAAGAACGTGAGTTGTTGAGTGAAATTCAGAGTTTAGCGAATTATACGATTGATACATCGCAAATGACACCGAAAGAATTACGCAAACGCGTGGGGGATTATTTTAATCAAAGTAACTACCAAACATTTAATATTAATGTCATTAGCTTCGGTTTTAAACATGGTATACAAATAGATGCGGACCTTGTATTTGATGTAAGGTTTTTACCAAATCCGCACTACGTTGATGAGTTGAGACCATTAACTGGTGAAGATGAAGCGGTATATAAATATGTAATGAAATGGAAAGAAACAAATATTTTTTATGAAAAATTAATGGATTTATTGAAATTTATGGTGCCAGGGTATAAAAAAGAAGGTAAATCTCAACTTGTTATTGCAATAGGGTGTACTGGTGGCCAACATCGTTCTGTCGCACTAGCCAAACGTATCGGAGCAGAACTCAGAGAGAGTTTTGACTATAATGTGTATGTGCAACATAGGGATGCACATGTCGAAAGTGGCGTGAAACAAAAAAATGAAAAGAATTAAACTTGTACTTATAGGTGGAGGTACGGGTTTATCCGTTTTAGCACGTGGTTTAAAGGGTTATCCGATTGATATTACGACGATTGTCACAGTAGCTGATGATGGTGGTAGTACGGGTAAAATACGAAGCGAAATGGATATACCTGCTCCAGGAGATATACGAAACGTTATTTCGGCATTAAGTGAAACTGAATCAACAATAGAGCAATTGTTTCAATATCGTTTTAAAGAAAACCAAGTCGAAGGTCATTCTTTAGGTAACTTACTCATCGCTGCATTAACCAACATCAATAACGATTTCGGCCATGCAGTGAAAGAACTAAGTGAAATTTTAAATATTAGAGGTCGTGTTATTCCATCTACTAATGCGAGCGTACGTTTAAATGCAGTAATGGAAGATGGAGAAATTGTATATGGCGAATCTAATATTCCAAAAAAGAATAAAAAGATTAAACGTGTATTTTTGGAACCAGAAGATGTTGAGCCAATGGAAGAAGCAGTGGAAGCAATAGAAGAAGCAGATTTAATCGTGTTAGGCCCTGGCTCACTTTATACGAGTGTGATTTCTAACCTATGCGTGAAGGGTATTTCTAATGCACTGCTGGGTGGAGACGTTCCTAAATTATATGTTTCAAATGTTATGACACAGCCAGGTGAAACAAATAGTTATACTGCAGTCGACCATGTGAACGCAATACATGATCATGTTGGTCAGAACTTTATCAGTTACTCTATTTGTAGCACCCAATCATTTACTGAAGATGTGTTGAGGCGTTATAGGGAAGATGGGGCATCACCAGTGAAATGTAATATGAATCATATGGAAGAACAAAATATTAAAGTATTTACACACCCTAATTTAGTAGAAGTTTCTGAAGAATACTATGTGCGTCATAATACTGAAGTGTTATCTAAAATGATTTACGAAATAGCTATGCGAGAAACTGAAACGATTGAATTTACGCGAGATAAAGAAAATGATGAATAATAACTAAGTGATATCATTTAGTTAAAGAAGGGACTGATTAATCTATGAGCTTTGCATCCGAGATGAAGAATGAACTAACTAGAATAGAAGTAGATGAAGAGAATGCAAAAGCAGAGCTCAGTGCGCTTATTCGTATGAATGGTGCACTCAGTCTTTCCAACCAACAATTTGTTATTAACGTACAAACTGAAAATGCTACTACGGCAAGACGTATATATTCGTTAATTAAAAAAGTTTTTAATGTTGAAGTGGAACTACTTGTGAGAAAGAAAATGAAATTAAAAAAGAACAATATTTATATCTGTCGTATTAAAGTACGTGCTAGAGAAATATTGGATGAATTAGGTATTTTAAAAAGTGGCGTCTTTACGCACGAAATTGATGAAGCATTGATTCATGATGATGAAATGAGAAGAAGTTATTTACGTGGTGCTTTTCTTGCTGGTGGCTCAGTAAACAATCCAGAAACATCATCTTATCATTTAGAAATATTTTCATTATATGAAGACCATTCTGAAGGTATAACGCAGTTAATGAATAAATATGATTTGAACGCCAAGCATCTCGAACGAAAAAAAGGTAGTATTGCTTATTTAAAAGAAGCGGAAAAAATTTCTGATTTCTTAAGTTTAATCGGTGGATATCAAGCACTATTGAAATTTGAAGATGTCCGTATTGTACGTGATATGAGAAACTCTGTTAACAGATTGGTGAATTGTGAAACTGCTAATTTGAACAAAACAGTAAGTGCCTCTATGAAACATGTAGAAAGCATTCGTTTAATTGACCAAGAAATTGGTCTAGATAATTTACCTGAAAGATTACGTGAAATTGCAAGACTAAGAGTAGAACATCAAGAAGTGTCACTTAAAGAATTAGGTGAAATGATGACTTCTGGCAATATATCTAAATCTGGTGTGAATCATCGATTAAGAAAGTTGAATGAAATGGCGGATAAGTTGAGAAGCGGCGAACCAATTGAACTGAAATAATATGCTTTACAGTTTTAAATTTCAGTTTGGACCCTTCAATACTGACTTTGAGAAATTTTAGGGCATTATTAAAAATAAATCTAGTCATACGTGAAATAGTTGTGCTAGAATTATTATAAAATAATTGTATAATTTCATTTTGACTATTAACGCCTCTATAAAGAGGTGTTTTTTTATATAATTAATACAATTTATGATGCGTAATAGCAATAGAACAATGCTTCAAACCTATTGTTCTTGGAGTCGAAGGAGTGAGTTTATGTCAAAACTGTTTAATAAGCATTCTAAAAATATTATCCTTTGTATAATAGGCACGTTTATTAATGCAATAGGTGTCAATTGTTTTTTACTTGGATCTAACTTAGGAGATGGGGGCACTGTTGGTATATCCCTAGCACTATTATATTCATTTGGATTGTCGCCTGCGTGGACTTCATTAATTATCAATACACTTGTTGTATTAATTGGTTGGAAATTTTTGAGTAAAACGACTGCAGTATATACAGTTATAGCAAATACGTCACTCTCACTTTTTTTACATTTAACTGAAAATATAAATCTAGGTGTGGATAATTTTGTGATTAACGCTGTGTTTGGTGGGGCTATCATTGGTATTGGCGGAGGTTTAGTTATTGCGACGGGTAGTACACTCGGAGGCACCTCAGTCATAGCTAAGATAATTAATAAATATTCAGAAATTAAAACATCACAAGGCATCTTTGTATTGGATGCGCTTGTCGTGCTATCTTTTTTAATGGTACTCCCTTTACAAAATGTGTTATTTACAATCATTATGCTATTCGTAACCGAAAGAGCGACATCGTTTATCATAGAAGGGTTTAATCCTAAAAAAGCAGTTACTGTTATATCAAGTAAAAGCGAAACAATTAGCGATAAAATTAATGCTTTTACAGGTAGAGGTTCTACGATATTAACTGGTAAAGGTGGCTATGCTAAGAGTGAGACGCGTATGCTATACGTGGTAGTGCCACAATCTCAAGTAACAAGAGTGAAAAAGCTTGTTAACGAAGAAGATGAAAATGCCTTTTTAGTAATCCATGATGTGAGAGATGTTTTAGGTAGTAGTTTTATAAATGTAAAATAAACCTATAAAGTCTTGTTTTAATAATGAGAAACAATTGTCTTGCATAGATTTTTAGCATATTATAAACTACATAGATTACTAGATATATTGAAAAAGGGTATATGATAAAAGTGGTTAATGGTTTGAGTGTTTTTAAATATAAAAAACAAAACCCCGACATCATAGATATATAAATAACCTATGGTATCGGGTGATGTTTAGAAAATCTTATGAAAGTCCCCTCGAAGGGAATCGAACCCCCATTTTAAGAACCGGAATCTTACGTGTTATCCATTACACTACGAGGGGTTAAAAAACACGGTAATACAAGTGTACAAATCTTAGAAGTAACGGTCAATAAGAATAATGTAAGTTTCGTGAAATTTCGAGCTTAATTTTTGACCATATTTGACTTTTGAGTTAAAATAAATTTATCAATTAGAAATGAGGAGGCAATATTAATGAATTTAATACCTACAGTAATTGAAACAACAAACCGTGGGGAACGTGCATATGACATTTACTCACGTTTATTAAAAGACCGTATTATTATGTTAGGTTCACAAATCGATGATAATGTAGCAAACTCTATAGTTTCACAATTATTATTCCTACAAGCACAAGATGCTGAAAAAGATATCTATCTTTATATCAATTCACCGGGCGGAAGTGTGACGGCTGGATTTGCAATTTATGATACAATCCAACACATTAAACCAGATGTACAAACAATCTGTATTGGTATGGCTGCCTCAATGGGTTCATTCCTACTTGCAGCAGGAGCAAAAGGTAAACGTTTTGCTTTACCAAATGCTGAAGTAATGATTCACCAACCACTTGGTGGTGCGCAAGGTCAAGCAACAGAAATTGAAATTGCTGCGAATCATATTCTTAAAACACGTTCAAAATTAAACCAAATTTTAGCAGATCGTACTGGTCAGTCAATTGAAAAAATTGAAAAAGATACAGATCGTGATAATTTCTTATCAGCTGAAGAAGCTAAAGAATACGGTTTAGTTGACCAAGTTATGGTTCCTGAAGCATAATATTAAAAATAATATAAAAGCTTAAGTAAAAAAGACAAGTCACATTATGTGGCTTGTCTTTTTTTATTCATTATTTTACTAAATCTTCTAAAGCTATTTTTAAATCTGGATATTTAAATTTAAAATCTATAGCCTGTAATTTATTTGGAATTACTTTTTGTGTGTCTAATACAACTGTAGACATTTGACCTAAAGCTAATCTTAAGGCTAATGCAGGCACCCAAGTGAAATGGGGGCGGTGTGTGACACGTGCCAGTGTATAGCCGAATAAATTTTGATGTTCAACAATAGGCGCTGTAAAGTTGAAAACGCCTTGCGCATTTCCGTGGTTAATTGTATAGAGAATTGCTCTTGTTAAATCATCTAAATGAATCCAAGAATACCATTGTCTACCTGAACCGAGTTTACCACCAAGGTAAAATTCATATGGTAGTTTCATTAAAGGTAAGGCGCCTCCATCTTCTGCAAGAATCATGCCAAATCTACCAATTACAACACGTGTGCCTAATGATTCAAACTGACGTGCACGACGTTCCCATTGGTAAACTACTTCCGATAAGAAATCAAATGGGAGTGATTGATATAATTCTGTATAAGTTCGATCGTAATCTGGTTTGTAATAACCAACTGCACTCGCATTGAAGAATACTGAAGGTTTTTGTTTGCGATTTTTAAACAAGTCGAATAATGCTTGCGTAGACTGTATGCGACTCAACATAATTGCTTGTTTATGTTCTTTTGTCCACCGTTTCATTAAACTTGCACCTGCAAGGTTAATAACAATGTCAATATCAGGAATTTGAGATTCCCAATTTGCTTTAGACCAATTAACGTATGTTATTTTGGGATGTGAAGTTGATTTGTCTTGTCTAGTAAGTATCGTTATATGCGCATCACTTTGCTTGATAGCTTCAACGAGTTGGCTACCAACCATACCTGTGCCGCCTGTTATTAAATAGTGTTTCATTATATCACCTCATAAAATAGTAATGCTTTAGACTGTAATGATTAAAAACGACTCAAGCTAATTGCTTTTCTGACATAATTCTTTCGAAAATTGTTCAAGAATATGTCATTTAGTCATCTTAAGAAGTATTTAAAATAATATAGGATGCCGTTATAATAAGGGTACCTTCGATATTAATTAATCATCTCTTAATTATTTCGAGTATACCCCATAATATACTAACGAAGGTAAAATTTTGACTCCCTTTAGTAGTGGCCTATGCGATTATCGTATAGGCCTATATTTATATGCTAACGTAATTAAAGATTTATAACTATCTTTTTATTTAGATAGCGCTTATATAAATGTATCCTCAATAAGATTTTTACAGCTTTACTATTAGATGAAAAGAAAAATTAGACTGAAAATAACTAATAGAAGGAAAATTATAAAACTAAAGAAAAAATAACGCTTTTTTGAAGTGGGCTTTGGTTCATAGTTATCATTTTCAACCATCATTTGGCGAAGGCCTTTTTTGTTATGGTGATCCTGCTGCTCTAAATCATTTAATAAATCATGTTTATTCATATTTAGCTCACATCCTGTTATGATAATAGTGAAACATGTAAAGTATCATTTGAAATTAAATAAAAGTATTGTAAATATAGTTTGGTTTAGATTAATATTAAATTGAAACATAAAATATTAAGACATATTTGTATTTTACAATAGATATGACATCAAGATAACATCCATATTAAAAAATAGTTAATCGGTTTGATTAGTATAAAAAATAGTGTAAAATATACATTTGTTAATGAAAGTACATTTAGAATAAATATAAAAGTTATGATATAAATTGAAGTGAGGGGAGCTTATGCCAAAGCATAATCAAAATAACAAGAAAATGAGCACTTTTGCAAAAATTGTGAGCGCGATTATTGTCTTGTTATTAGTAGGTGGATTAGTTTTTGCCATTTTTGCCTTTGTAGATCATTCGAAACAAGCCGATGAACGTTTAGCTGATCAAAAGCAAGAAGAAAAAGATAAGAAAAAAGAAAAGACTAAAGAAGAAAAAGATAAGAAAAAAGAGAAATCGACAGAAGAATCACAAGAAACTCAACAACAAACTCAGCAAGTTCCAACTACGCAACAGACACAAGAGACGCAACAAACTCAACAGCAAACTCAGCAACCTGCAACAGCTGAACGTACAACAGAAGAAGAAAAAGACTCTCCTGAAAAAACAAAAGAAGCAACAACTGAAGAACGCTCTACTGAAGAGCAAACTACAGAGGAACGTACTACTGAAGAACGTACTACCGAAGAGCGTACGACAGAGGAAAAAACACCTGAGCCATCAACAGAAGAAAGAACTTCAGAACCTTCAACTGAAGAGCAAACGCCTGAACCTTCAACAGAAGAAAGAAGTAGTCAAGCTGACACACAAGAAAAATCATCACAAAACAATGACTCAAATTCATCAGAAGAAGATTAATATTGTTAATAACTGTTTAGTAGATATAGGTGCATAATTTATTAAAAAGAAGCACTCGTGCAAACGAGTGCTTCTTTTTATATTATCGACAAAGACTACGACTTTGTTGGCATTTTTTATGCACGTGTCCCACATGAGTACAGCTTTAGACTTTAGTTGGTGCATCTCCTGTAGGAGTCGTAGCAAATTACTGTCATTTTTTTAAAATTAATCAATCATTTATCATTAGTAATTAGTCGAACTCATATAAAGGCCAATACAGACTTTATTTTTAAACTATATTTTAATTAACTTGAAGTGCAGGGCATTTATAATTTTAAATAAAGTAAAAGCTAATATGAATCAGATTGAATTAAAATAAGAAGTTTAATAAGAAAGTAAGAAGTGATGACAAGAGTATTAAAGTGATGCAACCACTCAAACAACCGAATGGCCCACAACCACAACCGACATTTTTCGTATAGTTATATGACTGGTGTTGTTGTGTACCAGCGTATGGTTTTTGACTATGCTTATTAAAATGATCTGGGTTCTTATATCGTTGGTCATCCGGATCGATAACCTCTGGTTGATCTTTTTGTGACATAGTTTTTCCTCCAAAATAGTATTATAAAGCTATTTTAATGATAATAGGACAACCATTCAATCATTCACGCTTGTAAAAGCCCAAGAATGTGAATAATATGTGTTTATATTATTATATGTACTATTAAAAAATAATAAGTATGAATGATTAATTGATGTTTTTAACGGGTATTAAATTATTGTAGACAGTTACAAAAGTAACTAAAATTTTAATGGTCAATAGTCAATAATTAATAGATAGGTATTTCTCTTGCAATTTGAAAAATATAGTAGTAGTATTGCTGTTATAAGAGGTTATATTTTTTTGTCCCACCAGGGACGCAAAAAGTCAATCTATGGTTAGAACTTGACCCTTTAAATGGAAATGGAGGTGGATAGTAGTGAAGGACTTGATAAAAATTCAACAAAAGTTAGTTCCAGAAATTGTTGAAAAGATGTATCGTCGTTTTTCAATACTCACTACTATCTCCAAGCATCAACCCGTAGGTAGACGAAGTTTAAGTGAATACATGGATTTGACTGAACGCGTATTACGTTCTGAAACAGATATATTGAAGAAACAAGAACTTATCAAAGTTAAACCGACAGGTATGGAAATAACTGAAGAAGGTGAAACAACAATTCGTCAATTGAATAGCTATTTCAATATTTATTCAGATGATCATCATCTTGCGCAAGTTATTAAAGAGCAGTACAACATCAAAGAAGTTTACGTCATACCTGGCGATTCAGATGCTGATAAAACAGTTAAGGTTGAGTTGTCACGTCAGGCGGGACAACTTGTAGAAGATATTCTTTACGAACATGCAATAGTTTCTGTGACTGGTGGTTCAACAATGGCATATGTTAGCGAAGCCATGCACAAGCAACCGTACAATGTATTATTCGTACCTGCGCGTGGAGGGCTTGGTGAAAATGTTGTATATCAAGCGAATACGATTGCTGCAAGTATGGCGCAGCAAACGAACGGTGATTATACCACATTGTATGTCCCAGATAATGTAAGTGAGACAACATATAACACGCTTATGTTAGAACCATCAGTCATCCATTCACTTGAGAAAATTAAAGAATCCAATATTACAATCCACGGCATTGGTGATGCGCTGAAGATGGCGCGAAGACGTCAATCACCTAGTGAAGTTATAGAGAAACTTCAACATCACAATGCCTCGGGAGAAGCATTTGGATATTATTTCGATGATCAGGGTGACATTGTCCATAAAGTGAAAACGATTGGACTACAGTTAGAAGATCTTGAGTCGAAGAAGTTTATCTTTGCCGTAGCTGGGGGTAGATCAAAAGGAGAAGCTATTAAAGCTTACCTTTCAATTGCACCCAATAACACTGTATTAATCACAGACGAAGCTGCGGCAAGAGTAATCGCAAAACAATAGTAATAAAAGGTGAAAAACACTTTTTAAATATCATTTTAAAGGAGGCCATTATAATGGCAGTTAAAGTAGCAATTAATGGTTTTGGTAGAATTGGACGTTTAGCATTTAGAAGAATTCAAGACGTAGAAGGTATTGACGTAGTAGCAGTTAACGATTTAACAGATGACGAAATGTTAGCTCATTTATTAAAATATGACACTACACAAGGTCGCTTCACAGGAGAAGTTGAAGTAGAAAAAGACGGATTCCGTGTAAATGGTCAAGAAGTTAAATCATTCTCAGAACCTGAACCAAGTAAATTACCTTGGAAAGACTTAGACATCGATGTTGTTTTAGAATGTACTGGTTTCTTCGCTGATAAAGAAAAAGCAGAAGCTCACATTGACGCTGGCGCTAAAAAAGTATTAATCTCTGCACCAGCAACAGGCGACTTAAAAACAATCGTTTATAACACTAACCACAGTGAATTAGATGGTTCAGAAACAGTTGTTTCAGGTGCTTCATGTACTACTAACTCATTAGCTCCAGTAGCTAAAGTTTTAAATGATGACTTCGGCTTAGTTGAAGGTTTCATGACTACTATTCACGCATATACTGGTGACCAAAGTACTCAAGATGCTCCACACAGAAAAGGCGACAAACGTCGTGCACGTGCAGCTGCTGAAAACATCATCCCTAACTCAACAGGTGCTGCTAAAGCAATTGGTTTAGTAATCCCTGAAATCGATGGTAAATTAGACGGTGGCGCTCAACGTGTTCCAGTTGCTACTGGTTCATTAACTGAACTTACAGTTGTATTAGAAAAAGACGTAAGCGTTGAAGACGTTAACGCAGCAATGAAAAATGCTTCAGACGAATCATTTGGTTACACTGAAGACGAAATCGTTTCTTCTGACGTAATCGGTATGACTTACGGTTCATTATTCGATGCAACACAAACACGTGTTATGACAGTTGGAGATCACCAATTAGTTAAAATAGCTGCTTGGTACGATAACGAAATGTCTTACACTTCACAATTAGTTCGTACTTTAGAATATTTAGCTGACCAATCTAAATAATTCGGATTAAAAAATTAATTTAACAAGCTTAGATGTTGTTAAATTTAAACAATAAGCTTAGGAGTAAGCGGGGAGCACATCGCTTCTCCGCTTATTTTACTTTATTGTTCCATTCAGAGGAGGAAGCTTATATGGCTAAAAAAATTGTAACTGACATAGAATTAAAAGGTAAAACTGTACTTGTACGTGCAGATTTTAACGTACCAATGAAAGACGGCGAAATCACTGATGATAACCGTATCGTTCAAGCTTTACCAACAATCAAGCATATTATTGAACAAGGTGGAAAAGTAGTATTATTCTCTCACCTAGGTAAAGTTAAAGAAGAAAGCGATAAAGCAGAATTAACTTTAAAACCAGTTGCTGAAGCATTAACAGAAAAATTAGGTAAAGATGTTGCGTTTGTACCTGAAACACGTGGCGAAAAGCTGGAACAATCTGTTAAAGCACTTAACGAAGGCGATGTACTTTTAGTTGAAAATACACGTTTTGAAGACGTTGAGGGTAAAAAAGAATCTAAAAATGATTCTGACTTAGGCAAATACTGGGCATCACTTGGCGATGTATTCGTAAATGATGCTTTCGGTACAGCTCACCGTGAGCACGCGTCTAACGTTGGTATCGCATCTAATTTAGAAACAGTTGCAGGATTCTTAATGGAAAAAGAAATTAAATATATCGGTGGCGTAGTTGAAAACCCTGATAAACCTGTAGTTGCAATTTTAGGTGGCGCTAAAGTTTCTGACAAAATTGGTGTCATCACGAACTTATTGAAAATTGCTGACAAAGTACTTATCGGTGGCGGAATGTCGTACACATTCTTCAAAGCGCAAGGTAAAGAAATTGGTTTATCGTTATTAGAAGAAGATAAAGTCGACTTTGCTAAAGAATTATTAGACCGTGCGAGCGATCAAATTGTTTTACCAGTAGATTGCAAAATTGCTAAAGAATTCTCAAATGACGCTGAAATCACAGAAGTATCTGTTGATGATATCCCAGCTGATCAAGAAGCAATGGATATTGGACCGAAAACAGTAGAATTATTCAAAGAACAATTACAAGGTGCGCATACAGTTATATGGAACGGACCAATGGGTGTATTTGAATTAAGTAACTTTGCTAAAGGTACGATTGGTATTTGTGAAGCAATCGCTGAACTAAAAGATGCTAACACAATTATCGGTGGTGGCGATTCAGCTGCAGCAGCAATTTCATTAGGATATGCAGATGACTTCAGTCACATTTCAACTGGTGGCGGCGCTTCATTAGAATATCTTGAAGGTAAAGAGCTACCAGGCGTTATCGCAATTGCTAACAAATAATTGCACGACTAAACATACAAGACATGATTATAGCTTTTAAATATTAATCATAAATTACTAATAGGAGTGTTATATAATGAGAAAACCAATTATCGCAGGTAACTGGAAAATGAATAAAACAGTTCAAGAAGCTAAAGATTTCGTTAATGCATTACCAACATTACCAGACACTAAAGAAGTAGAATCTGTAATTTGTGCGCCAGCAATTCAATTAGACGCATTAGTTACTTTAGTAAATGATGGTAAAGCACAAGGATTACAAATCGGTGCTCAAAATGCTTACTTCGAAGATAATGGCGCATTTACTGGTGAAACTTCTCCAGCTGCATTAGCAGACCTTGGTGTTAAATATGTTGTTATTGGACATTCAGAACGTCGTGAAATCTTCAAAGAAACAGACGAAGACATTAACAAAAAAGCACATGCTGTATTTAACCACGGTATGACACCAATCATTTGTGTTGGCGAAACTGATGAAGAACGCGAAAGTGGAAAAGCAAACGAAGTTGTTGGCAACCAAGTGAAAAAAGCAGTAGAAGGTTTATCTGAAGATCAATTACAACAAGTAGTTATTGCTTATGAACCAATCTGGGCTATCGGTACTGGTAAATCATCAACTTCTGAAGATGCTAACGAAATGTGTGCATTTGTAAGAGAAACAGTTGCTGAGTTATCTAGTCAAACAGTAGCAGATGCAACTCGTATTCAATATGGTGGTAGTGTTAAACCTAACAACATTAAAGAATACATGGCTCAATCAGACATCGATGGCGCATTAGTAGGCGGCGCATCACTTAAAGTGGATGATTTTGTACAATTGTTAGAAGGTGCAAAATAATATGGCGAAACAACCAACTGCATTAATTATTTTAGACGGTTTTGCAAACAGAGAAACAGAACATGGTAATGCTGTAAAACTAGCTAATAAGCCTAATTTCGACCGTTACTACAGTAAATATCCAACAACGCAAATCGAAGCAAGTGGTTTAGATGTTGGTCTTCCTGAAGGTCAAATGGGTAATTCAGAAGTTGGTCATATGAATATTGGTGCTGGACGTGTAGTTTATCAAAGTTTAACGCGTATCAATAAATCTATCGAAGACGGTGATTTCTTTGATAATGAAGTATTAAACAACGCAATTCAACACGTTAAAGACAATAATTCAGCGCTACATCTCTTTGGCTTATTATCTGATGGTGGTGTTCATAGTCATTATAAACACTTGTTCGCATTATTAGAATTAGCTAAAAAACAAGGTGTTGAGAAAGTCTACGTTCACGCATTCTTAGACGGACGTGACGTAGATCAAAAATCATCACTAAAATATATCGAAGAAACGCAAGCTAAATTCGATGAACTTGGCATTGGCCAATTTGCATCTATTTCAGGCCGTTATTACGCAATGGATCGTGATAAACGTTGGGATAGAGAAGAAAAAGCTTATAATGCAATCCGTAATTTTAAAGGTGAAACTTTTGAATCAGCTAAAGCTGGTGTTGAAGCTAACTACGAGAAAGATTTAACAGACGAGTTTGTTGAACCATTTATCGTAAAAGATCAAAATGACGGTGTGAATGATGGCGACGCAGTTATTTTTTATAACTTCCGTCCCGACAGAGCAGGGCAACTTTCTGAAATCTTTACAGACAAAGCTTTCGAAGGTTTCGATGTTGAACAAATTGATGATTTATTTTATGCAACGTTTACAAAATATAACGACAATGTGAAAGCAGAAATCGTTTTTGAAAAAGTTGATTTAACAAATACTATCGGTGAAGTTGTTCAAGACAATGGTTTGAAACAATTGCGTATTGCGGAAACAGAAAAATTCCCGCATGTCACTTATTTCATGAGTGGTGGTCGTAATGCTGAATTTGAAGGTGAACGTCGTCGTTTAATTGACTCACCAAAAGTCGCAACTTACGATCTTAAACCAGAAATGAGTGCATACGAAGTTAAAGATGCATTGATTGAAGAATTAAATAAAGGCGACTTAGATTTAATCTTATTAAACTTTGCTAACCCTGACATGGTTGGACACAGTGGTATGCTTGAGCCAACAATTAAAGCAATAGAAGCTGTAGACGAATGTCTAGGCGAAGTGGTTGATAAGATTACAGAAATGCGTGGTCACGCTATCGTTACTGCAGACCATGGTAACTCAGACATGGTATTAACAGATGACGATAAACCAATGACTACGCATACGACAAATCCAGTTCCAGTTATCGTTACTAAAGAAGGCGTAACATTACGTGAAACAGGTCGTCTAGGTGACTTAGCACCAACATTATTAGATTTACTCAATGTAAACCAGCCAGAAGATATGACTGGTGAATCATTAATCAATCATTAATTTAATGAATTAAAATTTAGAGTGAAAATTGATGCTATAAATTTAGATAGAAGGGTTTCTTATTCTGATAATTTATAGCATCTATAAACAACACAAGAGAATTAAATTACTTTGTATTTATAGTATTTAAAGCTATAATGAAGATGAAATTTAATATTTCTAAACTACTTATTTATAAAGGAGATTATAAACATGCCAATTATTACAGATGTTTACGCACGCGAAGTCTTAGACTCACGCGGTAACCCAACAGTTGAAGTAGAAGTATTAACTGAGAGTGGCGCTTTTGGTCGCGCATTAGTTCCATCAGGTGCCTCTACTGGTGAACACGAAGCAGTAGAATTACGTGATGGTGATAAAGACCGTTACTTAGGTAAAGGTGTTATTAAAGCAGTTGAAAATGTAAACGAAATTATTGCACCAGAATTAGTTGAAGGTGAATTTTCAGTATTAGAACAAGTATCTATCGACAAAATGATGATCCAATTAGATGGTACTGAAAACAAAGGTAAATTAGGTGCTAACGCTATTCTTGGTGTATCACTAGCAGTAGCTCGTGCAGCAGCTGATTTATTAGGCCAACCACTTTACAAATATTTAGGTGGATTCAACGGTACACAATTACCAGTTCCAATGATGAACATTGTTAATGGTGGTTCTCACTCTGATGCACCAATCGCATTCCAAGAGTTCATGGTATTACCAGTTGGAGCAGAAACATTTAAAGAATCATTACGTTGGGGTGCAGAAATTTTCCACAACTTAAAATCAATCCTTAAAAACCGTGGTTTAGAAACATCAGTTGGTGACGAAGGTGGATTCGCTCCTAAATTCGAAGGCACTGAAGACGCTGTAGAGACTATTTTAGAAGCGATTAAAGCAGTTGGTTTAGAACCAGGTAAAGATGTATTCTTAGGCTTTGACTGTGCATCTTCTGAGTTCTTTGAAGATGGCGTTTATAACTACGCTAAATTCGAAGGCGAAAATGGTAAAAAACGTAATGCTGAAGAACAAGTTGATTTCTTAGAAGAATTAGTTAACAAATATCCAATCATCTCTATTGAAGACGGTATGGACGAAAACGACTGGGACGGTTGGAAAGTATTAACTGAACGTATCGGTGACCGTGTACAATTAGTAGGTGACGATTTATTCGTTACAAACACTGTTAAATTAGAAGAAGGTATCGAAAAAGGTATCGGTAACTCAATCTTAATTAAAGTTAACCAAATCGGTACTTTAACTGAAACATTTGAAGCTATTGAAATGGCTCAAAAAGCTGGTTACACAGCAGTTATTTCTCACCGTTCAGGTGAAACAGAAGATACTTCAATTTCTGATATCGCTGTTGCAACAAATGCTGGTCAAATCAAAACAGGTTCATTATCAAGAACAGACCGTATTGCTAAATACAACCAATTATTACGTATTGAAGATGAATTATACGAAACTGCTAAGTTTGACGGACTTAAATCTTTCTATAACTTATCTAAATAATACCGCTTAAAAATTAAAGAGTTCACGCGCTAACACGCAAGTCATTTATGGCTTGCGTGTTTTTTAAAGTCCTACTATCTCAATGAAATTGAGATTAGTAGGACTTATGCAATAGCTTTAGCTATTGTAATCCTCAAGAGATCACTTTAGTGGTTAGGTCTTCTTATGCAATAGCTTTGCTATTGTAATCCCAAGAGGTCACTTGAGTGGTGCGCAGTTAATGAATACATCCGCTTAACTGGAGGTATGAAGGTATATGTAATCCTGACGCACAGAATTTGTAGTACTACCTTACTGTACGGTTATATAAATTATGTCACATAATTTATATAGTAAGACTTGCTTAAATTGTTCATCTTTCACTATGAAACTGATATAATTAAAGATGTAAATCATAGAAGGAGCCTTAATTTATATGGATGTAAAACCTAAATCAAAAGAAACAAAAACGGCTCATCTGATTGCTTATAGTTCATTAATCATCGCTATTCTTTATGCAGTACATTTATTTGTTGTTTTAGATGATAGTGTAATTAAACAATTACTTTTAAACAGTGAACAAAAGCCATCGGAAAATGCTGTTGGAACAATTAAAAATAGTTTTCAATTTACAGGCGTAATGTACATATTTGCTAACTTAGCAGGTATCATCGCCATCTGGAATAGACATACCTACTTGTGGTGGTTTATGTTTGCTGTATTCATCTCACAAATCTTGTATAATGTAGTTAATATCGGTCCAGTATATGGATCAATATTAGATGTTAAAGCTGGAATTAATTTAATTCCATTAACAGTTGTATTGATTATGTCATTTGTATTAGCGATTTATATGTTAGCTGTATCTATTAAACGTAAGAGTACGTTCAACAGATAGTAGTTTGCTAAAGAGGACGAACGTGTGGTATAATGCGATTCGTATATAATGAATGGAGGACAATTTTCATGCATACAGTAGTAATGATCATTTTAGTTTTAGTATGTATTGCATTAGTAACTGTTGTATTACTCCAAGAAGGTAAAAGTAATGGACTATCAGGTGCGATAAGTGGTGGCGCCGAACAGTTATTTGGTAAACAAAAGCAACGCGGTGTCGATTTATTCTTGCATAGATTAACAATTATATTGTCTGTCATTTTCTTCTTGTTAATGTTAGGCATAAGTTATTTTGGTTTATAAGGTCCGACAATGTTAAAGTCGGGCTTTTTTATTTATAATAGATATGTTGTATGCTAAAAAGAAATTTATAAAAATTAATTAACTCGAAATCAAAGCATAAGCGAAAGGGTTGAATCACGATGCAAATCAAACTTCCAGAGCCGTTCTTTTTTGAAGAAGGCAACCGAGCTGTGTTATTATTACATGGTTTCACTGGGAATTCATCAGATGTAAGACAATTAGGTCGATTCTTACAGAAAAAAGGGTACACATCTTATGCGCCTCATTATGAAGGACATGCTGCACCCCCTGAAGAAATATTAAAATCCAGTCCTTTTGTATGGTTTAAAGAAGCATTAGACGGTTATGACTTTTTAGTCGAAAAAGGATACGATGAAATTGTAGTCGCTGGTTTGTCCCTTGGTGGCTGCTATGCATTAAAATTAAGCTTAAACAGAGATGTAAAGGGTATTATAACTATGTGTTCACCTATGTACATTAAGACGGAAGGGTCTATGTTTGATGGTGTACTAGAATATGCCCGCAATTTTAAAAAGTATCAAGGTAAAGACGAAACCACAATTAATAAAGAAATGGACGTTTTTCAACCTACTGAAACTTTAAAAGAGCTTCAAGGACAAATCCAAGATGTAAGAGATCATGTGGACGAAGTAATGGATCCATTATTGGTCGTTCAAGCAGAACAAGACCAAATGATCAATACA
Source organism: Staphylococcus parequorum (assembly GCF_039237145.1). Lineage (NCBI taxonomy): Bacteria > Bacillati > Bacillota > Bacilli > Caryophanales > Staphylococcaceae > Staphylococcus > Staphylococcus parequorum. The sequence goes on along the minus strand of NZ_CP150682.1, from coordinate 2,480,232 downwards.
GATTCTGCAAACATTATATACAATGAGAGCGAGTCTGATGAAAAAGATATTAAATGGTATGCGAATTCCGGACATGTCATTACAATTGATAAAGAAAAAGAATTAGTATTTGAAGATGTATACCAATTTTTAGAATCATTAGATTGGTCTGAATAAAAATTATAGAATTATTTAAAAAGAGAAAGGAGGGGCATAATGAATTTAAAACCATCCATTGAAGAAATTATTAAACAACCAGATTATGAACCCATGTCTGTATCTGATTTTCAAGATGCATTAGGTTTAAATAGTGCCGACTCATTTAGAGACTTAATTAAGGTGCTTGTTGAATTAGAACAAACAGGTTTAATTCAACGTACAAAAACAGATAGATATCAACGCAAGGAATCTAACAAATCCCAACAATCAAAATTGGTGAAGGGTAAACTAAGCCAGAATAAAAAAGGCTTTGCATTCTTACGTCCAGAAGAAGGTGAAATGGATGATATCTTTATTCCACCTACAAAAATTAATAGAGCCATGGACGGTGATACAGTACTAGTAGAAGTACAAAATTCAAAGGGTGAACACAAAGGTAAGCTAGAGGGCGAAGTGAAATCGATAGAAACGCATTCAGTCACACAAGTGGTTGGTACATTTAGCGAAGCACGCCATTTTGGTTTTGTGTTACCAGATGATAAACGTATTATGCAAGACATCTTTATCGCTAAAGGACATAACTTAGGTGCTATAGACGGTCATAAAGTACTCGTACAGATCACTAAGTACGCAGATGGTACAAACAATCCCGAAGGACAAGTTTCGGCTATATTAGGCCATAAAAACGACCCAGGGGTAGATATATTATCAATCATTTATCAACATGGCATTGAAATTGAATTTCCAGACAATGTTTTAGCAGAAGCTGAAGCAGTACCGGATGAAATTGAACCATCACAAACTGAAGGTCGTCACGATTTACGTGATGAACTTACAATTACGATTGATGGCGCAGATGCTAAAGATTTAGATGATGCAATTGGAATTAAAAAGTTAAGTAACGGCCATACACAATTAACAGTCAGTATCGCTGACGTTAGTTATTATGTCACTGAAGGATCAGCCTTAGATGAAGAAGCATATAGTCGTGCTACAAGTGTCTATTTAGTTGACCGTGTGATTCCTATGATTCCACACCGCTTAAGTAACGGTATTTGTTCTTTAAACCCAGATGTTGATCGCTTAACATTGAGCTGTCGCATGGAATTTAATGAACGTGGAGAAGTCGTTAAGCATGAGATTTTTGATAGTGTGATACATTCAAATTATCGTATGACATATGATGAAGTGAATGAAATTATTACAGATCAAAATGCAGACACACGTGAAAAATTCAGTGAAGTCACACCAATGCTAGACTTAGCACAAGATCTATCACAGCGTTTAGTTAACATGAGAAGACGTCGTGGTGAAATCGACTTCGATATTAGTGAAGCAAAAGTAATCGTTAATGAAGAAGGTATCCCAACAGATGTAGAATTGAGAAAACGTGGCGAAGGGGAACGCTTAATCGAGTCATTTATGCTTGCAGCAAATGAAACGATAGCAGAACACTTCGATCACTTAGAAGTACCATTCATATATCGTGTTCACGAACAACCAAAATCAGAACGTTTACGTAAATTCTTTGATTTTATTACGAATTTTGGACTAATGATTCAAGGTACAGGAGAAGAAATCCATCCTTCAACATTACAAAAGATTCAACAAGAAGTTGAAGGCCAACCAGAACAAATGGTTATCTCAACAATGATGTTACGTTCAATGCAACAAGCACGCTATGATGATGTGAATTTAGGACACTTTGGCTTATCAGCTGAATACTATACACATTTCACGTCACCAATACGTAGATATCCTGATTTAATCGTACATAGATTAATACGTAAATATATTGTAGAACAATCTATGAACAATAAAGAGAAGTCAAAATGGGAAGCACTGTTACCAGAAATTGCTGATCATACATCTCAAAGAGAACGTAGAGCGATTGAAGCAGAGCGTGATACAGATGAACTTAAAAAATCAGAATATATGGTACAACATGTTGGCGAAGAATTCGAAGGTATTATAAGTTCAGTTGCTAATTTTGGTATGTTCGTTGAATTACCAAATACGATTGAAGGCATGGTACACGTTTCGAATATGACAGACGATTTTTACCATTTCGATGAACGTCAAATGGCAATGATTGGTGAACGTCAGGCTAAAGTATTCCGTATAGGCGACCCAGTTCAAATTAAAGTCATCAACGTAGACGTAGATGAGCGCATGATCGATTTCCAAATCGTTGGTATGCCATTACCTAAAAATGAACGTAGTCAAAGACCTTCACGTGGTAAGACAATCCAAGCGAATCCTCGTGGTAAATCATCAGATAAATCTAAAGATGATAGCAAGGATAAAACGAAACACAAACAACGTCGAGGTAAAAATCAACGTAACAACGATAAATCAAATAGTGGTAATACAAAACACAAACCATTTTATAAAGATAAAAATGTGAAAAATAAAGCACGTAAGAAGAAAAAATAACTCAACAAAGAGGTGAAACTCAATGCCAAAGAAAAAATCACCAGGAACACTAGCTGAAAATCGTAAAGCCAGACATGATTACGTCATTGAAGATACGATTGAAGCGGGCATTGTGTTACAAGGGACTGAGATTAAGTCAATTCGTCGTGGCAGTGCCAATCTTAAGGATAGTTATGCGCAAGTTAATCGCGGTGAAATGTATCTTAATAATATGCACATTGCCCCGTATGAAGAAGGCAATCGCTTTAACCATGATCCTCGCCGTTCACGTAAACTTTTATTGCACAAACGTCAAATTGAAAAATTAGGTGAGCGTACGAGAGAAGTGGGTTATTCGATTGTGCCATTGAAACTCTATTTAAAACATGGACACTGTAAAGTATTGCTGGGTGTTGCACGTGGTAAGAAAAATTACGATAAGCGACAAGCATTGAAAGATAAAGCAGTAAAACGTGACATGGATAGAGCGATGAAAGACCGTTATTAAGCGGATATATTGCCAAAGACCCTGATCTTTGGTAATATAATATGTGCTTTCTAAAAAGCTGAGCGATAAGCGTGAAGTGGACAGGAAGTGCATTTTATACTATTTAGGGGGCGTTTTTGGATTCGACAGGGGTACCATGAGCAGGTTAAGCGTGTCGGAGGGTTGTCTCCGTCACTAACACACACAGTTATAATAACTGGCAAAGAAAACAATAATTTCGCAGTAGCTGCGTAATAGCACTCTGCATCGCCTAACGGCATCTCCTATGTGCTGTTAACCGCGATTCAACCTTTAGTAGGATACGCTAGGCACTGCCGTTTGAAGTCTGCCTAGAAGAGATTAATCAAACTAGCATAATGATGGCCGTCTATCACTTACCATTATGCGAAACTCAATGATAGACTACACACGTAGAAAGATCTGTATCAGGACCTCTGGACGCGGGTTCGAATCCCGCCGTCTCCATATCAAAAGGCTTAGCCATTGTGGCTAAGCCTTTTTTGTATTTAAGTTGATACATATTTCAAATCTCACTGCTGCACGTAATTGATATCGTTTATTTTAATTCTAATTGTACCTGTTTTTTTAATCATAATTCGAGTTCCATCATGATTCCTTCGTTTGTTTTTATAAATCCATTTTTTGTATAAAATTTTGCTGCTGGTTCTCCACCTGTAATTAGAAAAATTTTATATATTCCACTAAGTTTGAGTGAATTAGAGACAGAATTCATTAAATTTTTACCTATACCATTGTTTTGGAATTCAGGGACGACATGAAATTCGTCTATGCAAAATTGGCTCATGTCACTAAAATAATAGTCTATTCTACCTATGCACATGGCTATTATTTTATGATTTTCTTCAATGACATAACCTCTAGAATTAAAGCCGCTCATTGTAGCTTCAATTCTAAGTAACGCTTCTTTTTCAGACCAATCATTATACCATGGGGGCCCCTTATAAGCTGAAACCAAGTTTTTAGCACAATTATTATAATCTTCACTTTGAATTTTTCTGAATTCCATACGTATCCACCTTTTCATTGTATTTTAATTATAAATATATAATATTAACGAATAATTTATATGGTCTTATTAGAATTTTTTAATAATACCAGTTAGTTCATACAAATTTTGAATACTATCAGTTACATTATGAATATCATTTTCTCCATTTAATCTGTATATACTATGCATTCCTGCTAACTTAGATGCTTCATAATCGTTTTTAAAACTATCACCGATGAAAATACACTCACATAAATCTACTTCTAATTCTTTAGCTGCTTTTTCAAAAATAAGAGGATCAGGTTTTTTGATGTTTTCCTTTTCAGAAATTAAAATGACATCCATGTAGTGTTCGATTTTTAATGCTTTAATATTATTGTATTGGAAAGGATATTTTCCGTTTGTGATGATACCTATTTTGTAATTCTTTGAGACGAGTATATCTAACAATTCTTTTAGATTTGGATACGGTAAACAATGTTTTCTGAAATTGTTGATATAGTCATCTAGTAAAATGTCAGCGGTTATATGATTAATATTAAAGATATCTATTAATTGTGTATAAACTTTATCCTTCCAAACATAACCATTTTGATCTAACTCAATAAATTTACTTTTGAAAGTATTTTTATCAATATGGTTTAGGTAATTAATGAATTTGTCATATTGATAATCCATAAACTTATTTAACGAAGAAGGTCTATCTAAAATTGTTCCATCTAAATCAAATAAAATTCCTTTTATCATAAATTTAATACGCCCTAACCTCTATTATTTGAATATTCGATCAATTGAAACAATGATATCATATAATTCAAAGTATTTATTAGATTAAGGGGGAATTAAATATGAGTCTTTACATAGAAAACATGAATCAGCAAACTTTCAAAGTATTTTATGAGGAAAGTATAATTGAATATGCTGCAGAACATGTTAAAAGTGGTGATTGGGAGAAGGATGGGTCAATTGAAAGAGCGCGTAGAGAATTTGAAAATTTACTGCCTGAGGGGTTAAATACAAGCAATCAATATTTACTGTCTGTGATAAATAATAGTGTGGATATAGGATACCTATGGCTCCATATATTTGCTGTTAAAGAAAAAAAGAAATGTTTTATTTATGATATTAAAATTAAAGATACATATAGAGGGCAAGGTTTAGGTACAAAAACGATGGAATGTATAGAAGAATACTGCAAAAATAAAAGAGTAGAAAGCATTGCTTTGCATGTATTCGGACACAATAAACGAGCTGTATCTTTATATAATAAAATGGGTTTCGAAACTACAAATTATCGTATGGAGAAAAAATTGAAGTGATTATATAATATGAAAGGATTTTTTTTAATGATTCAATCTATAAACCACGTAACTTATTCAGTAGCAGATATTAGTAAGTCTATTGTTTTCTATAAAGACATTTTAAAAGCTGAAATTTTAGTAGAGAGTAGCAAAACAGCGTATTTCACATTAGGTGGTCTGTGGTTAGCTTTGAATGAAGAAAAAGATATACCTAGAAATGAAATTCAATACTCATATACACATATGGCGTTTACAATTGATGAAAGTGAATTTGAAGAATGGTATCAATGGTTAAAGGATAACAATGTTAATATATTAGAAGGACGTAATAGAGATGTAAGAGATAAACAATCAATATATTTTACTGATCCAGACGGCCACAAGTTAGAATTACATACAGGTACGTTACAAGATAGGTTAGATTATTATAAAGAAGAAAAGCCGCATATGAAATTTTATATATAATTATAATTAAAATAAGAGTTTAAAAAAGATGGTTTGCATGAATAAAACCATACATTTATTCATTTTACTATGTAACATAGAGCAAGACTGAGAGATTTATCAAATTGATAAACTTTAGAAAAATATATTGATTAGGAGGATTGAGTTATGAATTTAATAACACTCATTGCCACAGTTATAGCAATTATTAGTAGTATAGTAACGATTATTAATATAATGTGGTTATTTGTATGGAAAAGAAAAACTAGAGAAGAAGATAAACGAATTAAAAATTTTGAAACTAATTATAAAATATATATCGACAAAAGTAAGAAAGAAATGGAAATTGAAAATCAAAAATATATAGAAGAGCTAAATGATAAAAAAGAGTTGTTAGAATTAGTGGATAAATTTACAAGGCTTAGTTATTCAACATTAATGAAATCTATTGCTATGCTTTATGAAATTAAGCTTGATTTAGAGAGTTTGAAAAATAAGAATAGTAAAATAGAAAATATTAAATTAGCTAAGTTTATAAATAAGCATTTTGAAATAAAAGAAGGACTTCATATATTAAAAAAAGACACTTCTGTTCTATATTCTTATTTTGGAGAAACAGATACTACTATTTTAATTGGTGGATCATATAATGAGCTATACTTTTTAAATGATTTTATAGAAATTCAAATTTTAAAACATGTAAAAAATCATAGAAATAATAATGACAAAATCATTCAATATGTTAATAAAGCCTTGAAATCTTCTGATGATTTAAGAAAAACTTTAGATGGATTAGAAGCAGTATTATTAAATAAATTAAATGAATTTTACCCTGCTATGCAAGTAGAAGGCCCTACATTTATAAAAGGTACAGAGTTATTTAATTGGTATTATCCAGAACATCCCTTTGAAGTAGAAGGTATACATATAGAAGAAGGATTCACAGAAAAAGATTTAATAGATATTGCTAAAAATATGAAAAATAAGAATTAAGTAATATTCAAATTTATAAATGTATAACTATATTATCTAACTAACATCAAACGAAAAACTATACGTAAATTGATTTCTCGATGCAGCACAGAGTGAATGTCAGAGTGGAATATTTGATAATTATGAGCAATTCTTAAGAGCGATGTGATATAGGGTGAATGATTCGTTCAGTCATAAAATAGGGGCGTGAAACACGAGGTCATAAGCTAATGTAACGAAACGTTACGGCAGGTGATTGGACGTCTAATTATATAGAGAACTAAAGTATCAGTTGTCTACAAATCTAGACGATTTCAATTTTGAAATTTGCAATGTTGAAAAAATTATATTGTAAAAAGAATAAATGTGATATAAAATTAAATATAAAAGGTGGTTTTTAATAATGGGTTGGTGCAGATGTCCGCGATGTAATTCAGGAGCTGTTGTTATAAATTCTAGGGGAACAAGTTGTATGGGATGTTTACTTCTATTCATGTATTTTATTACTGGCATTTCAATACTAGGTTGGTTTTTTTCTGGTAGTATTACAAAAGCACCTTTGAGTGTAATACCTGCTTTTTTAATTCTTATCGGTATCATAACATTAGTTACATACTTAAAAAAAGAATTTGGCCAAGAACCAAAAGATAAGTTGTATTGTAAATCGTGTGAATTACATTTTAAAAATTAATAGAAAATAAAAGACTTACGCATACGGGAATGAAAATGTTCAGAGTGCACAAATTTATGTTGTTTTTGCAATTTTAACATTTTACACTAACTTAGTAAGACAATGTAAACGTTGATATGACAATACTTATAACGATTTTTAAATGTATACATAAACGGTATAATGAACTCCCGCCGTCTCCATATCAAAAGGCTTAGCCATTGTGGCTAAGCCTTTTTTGTCTATGAGTATTAAGTATAAGTTGAATCAATTCATTTCACTATTCATAATTGTAGATACTTGATCGTTGTACTCTTTTTGTGGTAATCTTTCAAAATCTTTTTGTCTAGTTAATTCTTCTATTTGAATTTGAGCATCTTTGGACATGCCTTCAGTAGTGAAATCGCCACCTGGTAATCTGTTTAAATCAATTTCTCTTCTTTGTTGTTCTTGCGATTGCACAGATTGTTTTGTATTTTGCTGTTCCTGCGTATTAATTTGTTCTTGGAGTTGATTAGCATTTTTATCTGGTTTCGCTACTCCTTCATTAGAGTCATCATCTGATTTTTCTTTGTTTGATTCTTTTTCCTTATCATCTTTCTTACTTTCTTCTTCATTACCACATTCAGCTAGTACTAAGAAACTTGCTAATAATAAAAACAAGATTTTTTTCATACTACATCTCTACTATATAATGCTTATTTTCCATATTCCTGTTCGTAATGATTAATTGCTTCTAGTATTTGGTCAGCATCTTCGCCTTCATAACTGCCTTTTAGTATTTCATTTCTTGTTTGCATTTCTCCAGAGGATAAGCCGTTACTTGTATTATTTCTCCATTCTTGATTTGGCATATTTAAATATGGATTCTCCGATGATTCATTAGAATTCGTTTCTGTATTTGCAGTCGATTGTTCATCAGCCACAGGTGTTTGTTGTGCTTGTTCTTGTGACTGAACAGGTGCTTGTTGTGTTTGTTGTTGTGATTGTGTAGATTGTTGCTCTTGTGTATTTACTTGTTCTTGCGATTGAGCTTCTTCAGTACTTTCATCTTGTGCTGCTACTTCTTCAGATGATTTGTCGTCAGATTTTTGTTTTTCATCTGACTTATCTTTTTCTTCATCAGATTCTTTATCATCTTTTTTACTTTCTTTATCTTCAGATTTGGTTTCTTTTGTGTCATCTAACTTACTTTCTTCGTCATTCCCACACGCAGCCAATACTAAAAAGCTTGTTAGTATTAAAAACAATATCTTCTTCATTTATACATTCCCCTTAAAAAATAATTATATAACTTAATTGTACTACACTTAAAATTTAATAGTGAAAATAAATTGTTAAGATTAAGTTAAGTATTTTTATAAGTGTAGTGGGGTAGTTTTAATTTCTGTTGCAATTTGGCACCCTTAATTACTGTGAAAATCATTAATTGTCATACGATTATATAACAATTAAATTGTATAATTAATAATAAAGTTTGATTATCAAGTAAAAAATTACATTTTGATGTATAATGAAGATAATGTTGAAAAGGAGATTTATAAAATGAATATAAATATAGTGACTGATTTATTGAAAGAAGAAAATGTTGTGAGTATAGATTTATTATTGGTAACAGGTAAATTAGAACGAGCTAAGGAAATTGATGTTGATAAATCATCCGAAAATTTATTGTTTGTGACAAAACCAAAAAACAAAGTAATTAATTTAAATCATGTTGTTAAAATAGAAACTGTACTTAAATTTGAAGGTAATGTCACTTTTTAGTAGTTATCTAACACAAGTATGAAAATGATTTAATGAATACCCGCGGACGATATATTAAAAGGCTTAGCCAATGTGGCTTAGCCTTTTTTAGTTTGTGTTGATTTAATATTGTAGAATATATGTTTTTAAATGTACGGTGACGTCAGTAAAATAAGCTAGATGCTACATAAGTGAGGTGTTTTTAAATTTAATAAAATAAAGTGTGACAATAATGTAAGTTGTATTAATACGCGCCTTTGTTAAAATTATCTTTGGCTTCATGAAGGTCAACTTTAAAAATAATGATTTAATTTAGGAGGATAATATGAACGATAGCGTAAAATACAATAGAATTTCAGAATTAGATTATATGAGAGGCTTTGCCTTACTAGGAATAATTCTTACTAATATAATTTCAATATTTGCTTTGCCAGTACCCAGTAACTATGATCAGGCTAGTTACTTAAAGTTCATTGATTTTTTTGTTGAAAGTAAATTCTTTACAATATTTTCATTTTTATTTGGTGTCGGATTTTATATATTTATTCGCAATGCTCAAGCAAAACAATTAAATAGTAATATCGTATTTATAAGAAGATTAGTAATCTTAGCGTGTTTTGGTTTATTACATCAATTGCTTCAACCAGGTGAAGCATTATTATTATATTCAATCATTGGTTTAATCTTAATACCTTGTTTTTATTTCAAAAAATATATCAATTTAATCATTGGCTTAATATTGCTAGTTATTTGTATATATATAGGTAGTAAAACAATATTACCGATACCATATTTCATATTAGGACTTGCAGCAGGTCAATTTAATATCTTTGAGAACATTAAGACTAAAGCGTTAATTGTAATAGCAAGTATTTCTGGAGTGATATCTGCATTAAGTTGGATTTTGCTAAACAAGTCATATGTATTTCCTACATATAAATTTTTAGAAGATACTTCGAACAATGAATTGATTAATAAATATATTCAAAATAAAGAAATGTATGAACATTTAATAATTATTAATAGTCCATTTATAGCATTATTTTATGTCTCACTATTATTATTAATTATAAAAGTACGAATCTTTGGTAAAATCTTAAGCCCATTACAATTATATGGAAGAATGGCGCTTACAAATTATGTAGGACAAACTTTATTAATTTGGTTGGTTATATTATGTGTGGATAGTGATCAAGTAGATTATATGGATACTTTATGGATTTGTATTGTGATCTATATTTTACAATTGTTATTCACAAGTATTTGGCTGAAATACTTTAAATATGGACCATTGGAATATATATGGAGAATGGGAACTTATTGGAAATGGTTTAGCGTGATAAAAAAATAGACTGGAGTTGAAAATCACACTAATGAGAGAGATGAATAAAATGAAAAACAAAAGAAAGAAAGCTTTACTTTTTGTATTGATCATTACGTTAATTATGGCATTAGCTATGTCAACAATGCATTATATTTTTGGGTATAATTATGAGAATTCTGAAATGGTTAAAGTATTGATTTACTTTGAAATTATTATGAGTGTGCTTTCCATATTTATGTATCAAAAGCTTTTCTCAACACAAAAATTATTTAACATGCGGCTTTCTTTTTGGTTTTTACCTTTTATTATTTTGATCATCATTACATTGGTTGCATTTTTTATAATTGGAGATTTTACCGGCAAAATACCGATTGTTTCTTTAATATTAGTAACAACACTTTTAGTTGGTGTTAGTGAAGAAGTAGTATTTAGAGGTATAGTGTTGCAAACATTTTTACAAAAAGGTGGAATAGTAACAGCTATTTTAGTTAGTGCGATATTGTTTTCCTTATTTCACGCAGTTAATATTTTTGGCGGAGCATCAATAAGTGAAGTGATAAACCAAATGATTGGGGTATTTTTAGGTGGAATAGTGTATGCTTGTCTCTCAATAAATTTAAAGAGCTTTATACCACTTATTATATATCACTGTTTATGGGATTTTCTAATATTAAGTAATGAAATAGTTAGTGCTAACATTGAAGTGCTCATTTTCGTTATAGGAACATTAGAATTTATTATTTTAATTCCAATATTTATATATACAGTCATTAAATTTAATAAAAGAAGTTGAATAAAATTAATAGGGAATGAACATTATGCAAAAAGGCTGAGACAAAATACATGTCTCAGCCTCAATTATTTTACAGTCAGCTTAGCCGGGGCTTGGTTCATACGACGAAATCTTGTTAAAAAATAGATTTCTGTCCCACTCCCTAGTAAGTTGAACTGTGATTCTTTAATCAAATTCTATTTCGTATAATGATTCGTTTATTTGTTCGTACAGCTCATATTTTTCTAAATAATCAATCCATACATCATTCGGTTTCTTCTCTCTTTCTTCAACTAAAGATTTAATTTTTTCATAAATACCTTTCATCAAATCTTTATACATCGCATTTGCTGCTCTTTCTATTTTTGCCTCTGACCAACGTTTTTTCGGCGGACGTCTTTTATCCTTTTCTAGTTGAAAGTTGATAGCTCTGTCGTAAAAGCTATCTAACGCTGGTAATTTATCTTCTATATGTGCTTGAAATTCGTTTAAATTCATAAATATTCTCCTCTTTTAAGAAACAACGTTCTACATAATTCTAACAATAATAGGGTAAATTAAATACCTGATGAATGATTCATTTATTTTATAATGAACTGAATTGTTATTGAATAACTCAGTATCTGGGACTAATTGATTATTAGAATATTATTTGTCAGTTGATAGTGCTATCAACATTAAGTATACCAGTGAAAACAATTCTTTAGTTAATTTTCTAATAACATAAATCTTTCTATTTATTATTTTCAGTGATTAATTCTTTTGTTAATTTAACGTATAACTGTGTTTTATTAAGTTGAGGCGAAATATAGTTTCTGAGAGATTGGTTGAATAAAAAAATTTAGTTAACGAAATTAATATGTGTTTTAAGTGTTCAAAATTTATTCAGTTAGTGAGAATTAATAGGTTTAATGACGCTATTTATATATAATTTCTTAACTTCATATCAAAAGGGCTTAACCACAATGGCGAAGCCCTTTTTTTATATTGGTATAAATAAAAATATATTATTCTTCTAAATTATCAATAGCATATTGTGCTTCTTCCTCAGTGAATTTTTCACCATAAGAAGATGTAAGTTGATCAAAGATTGCATCATTAGACATACTTTGTTGGTCAGCGTAATCTTTGGCTTTCTGTAAAGCGTTTTCCTTATAGTTAGCCTCTAAATTATCAATAGCATATTGAGCATCTTCTTCTGGGAATTGTTCGCCTGCTTCTGAAGTTAGTTGATCATATATACCAGCTTTAGACATGTTCATACTATCAGAGTATGTTTTAGCTTTGTTTAAAGCTGATTTTTGTTGACGTGTTGCATTGCTATCTTTATTGTTATTAGATTCTTCTGTGCTATTAGTTCCATTATCTATAGAGCCAGAAAAACTAGCTGTACAAGCAGTGACACCAAGTACTACTAAAATAAGCAAAACTAAGCAACCACCACATCCCCAGAACCATTTCTTTTTCTTGCCTTTTTTCTGATTTTCTTTGTACTCTTCAAATTGTTGTTGTTGTCTTGCCAACAACTCATCGTTAGTTAGTTCATTATTATTTTTTTGCATTATATATTGCTCCTTCTATAATTTTGTTTTTTATAAATTGTTGGAAATTCAATTACTCAGTTTGATATTTTGAAATAGATTTAATCGTATAGCTCGAGATATTGGTCTGTAAATTCTTCAGTAGATATTCCTCCATTATTCTTTTGTTGTTGTAACTGTGCCCCTTTACTTTGAATAGCGTCATATTCTTCTCGAGAATAACCTTGATTTTCCATTTCTTCATAATTTGCTTCTTCTTGTTCTTTTTGTTGTTGTGGAGTTAAGCACCCACCAACAGTACAATATGTACCATCATTTTTGTATTCTCCAAACATAGCATCACCAGCTGGTACATTTGGTTGATTTCTATTATTATTTGTTTCTTGTGACAGAACAGGGGAATTATTGTTTTGCTGTTCTTGTGTATTAAGTTTTTCTTGTGATTGCACAGGTTGCTGCGTATTTTGCTGTTCTTGCTTTTTTACTTGCTCTTGTGATTGTGTAGGTTGCTCAGTACTTGTATCTTGTGTTGCTACTTCATTAGATTTATCACCTGATTTCTTTACTTCATTTGGCTGCTTATCTTTCTTACTTTCTTTATCTGATGATTTTGTTTCTTTTTTATCATCTAGTTTACTTTCCTGTTCATTATCACATGCAGCTAATATTAGAAAGCTTGATAACAATAAAAATAAGACTTTTTTCATTTATTGACCCCCAAAAAATAATTAATTAACTTGATTGTACTATATATAAAAGAGTTTGTGATAATTAAAATATTTTTTAAGTGATAATATTTGTTGAATTTCATTTTTGTATTTCACTACTTATGTATCAGTGGTAATGTTAAATTTAAATAGTTGAGCGTTTTACATATGATTTAATCAATAAACCACATGACTCATACTGTAATGAATATGAGTAACGCGTAGGAATGAAAGCAATTAAATTATTGTATGGTGAATGAAACTCATTTAAATAGATAGGTGGTAAATATATGGAGAAAATAATGGTTATCGGGTCTTCGGGTTCTGGAAAATCAACGTTATCAAGACAACTAGGTCGTGCTTTAGATATACCTGTTTATCATTTAGACGTATTATTTTGGAAACCTAATTGGGTTATGACAAGTTCTAATGAACAAAAAGTAATTCAAAAAACATTATTGCAAAAAAAGAAATGGATTATTGACGGAAGTTATACTGGTATCTTAGATGAAAGATTAAATGCTGCAAATACTGTGATACTTTTAGATTTGCCAAGAAAAATTTGTTTTTATAGAGTTTTTAAGAGATTGTTTAAAAATATTGGTAAGACTAGAATTGATATGGGCAAAGATTGCAAAGAAAGAATCAATCTCACTTTTTTAAAATATATTTGGAATTTTCCTAAGCACAGAAAACCATATTTATTACAAAAAATTAAGGAAAATAAAAACGATAAAAACGTATTTGTTTTAACCAGTATTAAAGAAATTGAACAATTTAGAATGAATGTGGAACAGAACGGCATTTAAATCTAAAATTGCTATGGATTGTTTTTAAATTATTACAGAAATTGCAGTGGTTTAGTCTGATACCTAACGAGTTGATGAAGTATTAGCCGCAGACTACAGGCAGTTTTTGTAATTGCTAAAAGCATACACAAAAAACGCTGACAAAGTCGGACACTCTGAGACGCCTAAATTAAGGGGTCTTTTTTTGACTATCGAGATAACTTCATAATGAAATTAATTTGAATATTACAGATTAACCAAAAAAATTAAAATGGAATTAATATTAGTGTAATCGGCAATTAAAAACCATATGATATATTATTCTAAGATTGAATTATTTTACACTTTAGCTTACAAGTTAATGACAATATTGCTTGTATAGTTTATTCAGTAAAATAACACTTAGAAGGGACGATTTATAATTAAACGTTACATACAAATTTTTACATTTTTTATTATAGGTGTTTTAAGCATATTAGGACTTACACATTTGAACACTGCTTCTGCTGCGACGACTGCAACTCAAGAGGAAGCTATAAGTCATATGAACACGTTAGAAGGTAAGGGATGGGATTATGATGATGAATATGGCTGGCAATGTTTTGATTTAGTGAATGAGCAATGGGATTATTTGTATGGTCATGGATTAGAAGGTGACTATGCAAAAGAAATTCCAACTAAAAATAACTTTGAGGGTGAAGCCACGGTATATAAAAATCATGAGGGCTTCCAAGCACAAGCTGGAGATATCGTTGTATTCAATGATGAATTTGGCAGTGGTGCAGGTCACACAGCAATCGTTACGGAAGGTAATTATAATGGCGCTAGTGATAAATTTGAATCATTAGATCAAAATTGGGACGGCGGTGGCGCTGAAAAAACAGAAGTAGCTCACAGAGTAGTACATGATTATGAAACTGAAATGTGGTTTATAAGACCTCATTATGCTCAATAAATTACTTCATGACTTATATGTTTGTTTACTATTGGAATGGTAAATCAAAATTGTGGAAAAGAGGGTCTTGATAAATAAATAGCTGCACATTGTGTTGCAACCATAACTGATTAGGTGGATAATAGAGTTAACGTATGAGAATCATAAAATATTAATTAGGGTGACCACACATGAGTGAAGTATATGTATTCATAATAGAATGTAGCGATGGCAATGTTTACCGTGAGTATGTAGAGAATATATGGAAAATTGATAAGGCATTAGCACTTAAAAGATTTGAAAAAGGCATTCATAAGCATAATTACTTTTATCTAAAAGATTGTGATAGTTATGTAAATGTAGACAAGATTACTTCTATAAGGATTGACGATGCATATAGCACTTAATCAATTACTCATGCTTATTTAATTAATAAAAAGTTAACAGATTATAATTTAAGGCGGGCGCAGCGTTGCGTTAGCCTTATTTTTATATCTAAAAAGTGTAAAAAGGTGGTTTACGATACTAAATATAAATAATAGAATGGTTTAGTATGGTATTTTGGGGATTTAGTGAGGTATTCTAAATGTTGGTATATGTTAAGGCTCTTGGGATGAGCATCTTGATTGGGATTTTAATCTTCTTATTAATGCTTATAGGCACAGGGAAAGATCAACTGCTTGGTAGTGTGATTATGTCACTATTAGGTTTTTTTGGAAGTTTCATTTCTTTCTTGTATGAAAAAAGACATAATAGGGAGACTAAATAGATTGATAAGAACATAAATAGAGCGTAATCCAGTGAATCAAACAAATTTTACTTGGTTTCATGTATCTACGTTTGAACTTGATACTCTATTTATGTTCTTGGGATCTAAGTGTGATAAGGGAGAAGTTAACTGTTGTAACAGTGGCTTCTTTTTTGTTTACAAACAAGAACAAGTGTTCTATTATATCTTTGAGGTGATAAATATGGAGCCAAATTTAAATTGGAAAAAAGATTTTCAAGAATTCCAAGAAATACTAAATTCTGGCATTAATCCTGAATGGTTATATAGCGCTAAAGCGAACATGATACTGAACCCTGCATATACTGGAGAAGGTAGGCAATTCTTTTTTACAAAAGATATTATGAAAGCGAGTAAAACAATTCCATTCTTTTAATGTGGTTAATGCTATTAATATCTAAAAATGATTTAAAATACATTGCTTTAAGCAATATTAATATAGATATAAAGTTAAACGCTAGGTAGCCATAAATACCTAGTGTTTTTTCATTTTCTGATTTTCAGTTTTTTGGATACATGATACGCTTATAAAAACTATTAAGTTATAGAAAAAGTGGAGGATTATAGATGAAATCGATAAAAGTGTATCACTATGATGCTTTTAGTAAAAAGCCCAATAAAGGTAATCCTGCTGGTGTTGTTATAAATGGAGACACCTTAACAGAAACGGAGATGCAAGACGTTGCTTTTAAAGTAGGCTTTAATGAAACAGCTTTTCCAATAGCATCTGATAAAGCAGACTTTAGAATACGCTATTTTTCACCAAAACAAGAGATGGAGCTTTGTGGACACGCAACAATGGCAACAATTTATGCGTTAAAGACAAACGGATGGTTAGAAAATAAAACAGAACTAACTATTGAAACAAATGTAGGGGTCTTATCGATACGTATTACAACGAATGAGCAAAATGAAATACTTATAACAATGAAACAAGCATTACCACAATTTGAAAAATTTGAAGGATCCCGATATGATTTAGCAAAGGCAATAGGCATTGAAGAAGTGGATTTTGATGATGAGCTACCCATAATGTACGGTAGCACTGGGGCATGGACACTTTTAATACCTATAAAGTCACTTGATATTTTTAATAAAATGGAACCAAATAATAAGGTATTTTCTTCAATTTTAAATGAAATACCAAACGCATCTATACATCCATTTTGCCTTGAAAGTTATCATGAAGAAGCGGATATGCATGGCCGCCATTTTTCTTCAACTTTTTCAGGAACAATAGAAGATCCGGTGACTGGCACTGCTTCAGGTGTCATGGGGGCGTATTTTGCCAAGTATATAAAAAAAGAGGATCATACTTCTATGAAACTTATTGTAGAGCAAGGACAAGAAATGAAGAAGGATGGCCAAATGATAGTGAATGTTGCAGAAAATAACGAAATCGAAATAACTGGCAATGCAGTTTATGTAGGAGAAATTGATATATCATTTTAGGGATTAAGCGTTTTTTTAAAAGTATGCGCAGAAATTTATACTTTATAAAAATAGTGAATGGATACTTTTGTATTTGCTATATGGATATAGTAAAGTTAATTTAAATGAGATATGTAGAGAGGTTTGATAGCTATGGATTTAAATAATGTCATAAACGCCTATAAAGTAATACTCTCGAAAGCTTCCGCAACAAGTAATGGTGATAAACGAAGAAACAGCGTAGATAAAATAATTGCACTGTTTATTAAAAACCCTGAAACGAAAAGTGAAGGGCTAAATTTTCTAGAAAGTTTAGATACAGAATCATTCTATAATTTACTTAGTGCGTGGGATATAGGTCGAAGTGTCCTCACAGCACCAGATTGTTTGAATGATGATATTAGGATTAATGGAGGCAAGACAAATTTAATGAAAGAAAATGTTAAAACGTTAAAAAATAATTTGCCTATCCAATATGAAGCAGCCATCTATTTTAAAGATAAAGACTGTATTTTTGTAAAACAATGCCTCATAGCATTTCAGAAAGATTTTATATAATAATATAAACACCACTTAAAGGGCGAGGAATGACTCTTTTAAGTGGTGTTCTACTATAAGTAGTAAACTTTAGAAATATTTGTGTTTATAGCACATGTAGAGGTACAAAATAATTGTAGAAAAAATGACTACTAAAATGATGACAAATTGAAATATACCTATATCAATATTTCCGCCAGTAGCGTTATATACGTCTTTAATACCCATGAAAGATAGAAGCGTGGATAACTCGAAATTTAGTATAGTAATGAATCTTCTATTGAAATTTATAGCGTCTTTGGATATTGTTTTATTCTCAAAACTGGATCTAAAATTTTCGAATTTTACGTAATACTTAAATAAGAGATACATGAAAACCCATAAAGCTAAAATTATTATTGGAAGAATGAATATTTCTTTTTTGTATCCCCACGCATCTGGGTTACTATATAAATCAAAGTGCACAGGTACTCTCTCTGGCAAACTATTGTAATTAATAGAAGTATATAAAAAAAGTAAAATAATGAAAATTAAACCAGTGAAATTCAAGGTTTTATTGATCATGATGTGTCCTTTCAAAATTGGAATATTCGCTATTAACGTCGCATTATAAAGAAATTGCTCATAAAAAAGAACCAAATGCTTTTATAACAAATGGTGTGTTTATGTTCTAAAATAAATGCTTGGAATGTTTATTGTTAATTTATATTTTATAATAAAATTATAGAAAGTGCAAAAAACACGGCTGATAAAATAAATAAGATAGCACCAAAAAATACTAGTTTTCTAGATTGCTTTTGAATACCTAGCTCATGATTATTGTCTAAGTTTTTTTCGCTGATGACTTTGCGCTCATTATTAAATTCATAAAATGAAAATAAACTAATGATCAATAGAATTAAACTAATTATGAAAGTAATAGTGATTAATATGCCCATTTATGAGTTAGCTCCATCTACGTTACTTGATAAAATTTCTAAATAGCGATATATATTATTTGAAGTAGTATCTTTCGGTAAACTGTGAGTGAATACATGACCATTTTTAGTTTCAACAGTGTAAGTGACGTGGTCAAGATTGATATTATAATTAATAATTTGCATAAATTTCTCCTCGGAAATTGAATTTATATTTATTATACAATGAAGGCGTTCGTAATTTTTTGTGACTTTTTAATTGTTTTGAACGATGTATAACTAATTATATCTAATTGTACTACATATAAAGTTATTTTGTTGTAAAAAAGGTAATAAAAGCTAATTTAATTTTATATTTACAAAAACCTGATAGTTTAATTAAAATGTAGAAATACAAACTTTTATAGAAGATGTTGACAAAGCGTTATATCCATAGTATATTTGTACTCAAGTAATTTTTAATTCGGAAATTTTAAAAGTAGTCTTATTCATTGAATTTTACTCCTTTGGATTTTTTAATAACAAGTTACAAATATATGTGCTAAAGCACACGGAGGTTTTCATATGAATAAAGGTACAGTAAAATGGTTCAATGCAGATAAAGGTTTCGGTTTCATCGAAGTAGAAAATAACGACGACGTATTCGTACATTTCTCAGCTATCAATTCTGAAGGTTACAAATCATTAGAAGAAGGCGAAACAGTTGAATTCGACATCGTTGATGGCGACCGTGGTAAACAAGCTGCTAACGTTAACAAAGCATAATTTAAAATATTAAATTATCTTTAACACTCACCCTACGGGGTGGGTGTTTTTTTGCGTTTAAAATTAAAAGTTAAAAGAATTAATAACAATAAATTATAATAAATATTTAGAAAAGTATAAGAGGATTATTTTGTAAGCGCTTAATTTAACTAGTATACTTAATATATAGTAAAAGGAGCGGATATTATGCAAAATTATAAAGGATTTGATAAAGATTTTAATATTACAGATAAAGTAGCTATTATTACTGGGGGTAACAGTGGTATAGGTAAAGCAATTTCCGATTTTTACATACAAAAAGGGGCTAAAGTTGCAGTATTAGATATAAAAGATAGTGTAAATGAATTGAAAGGTGATCACATTCTAGGTATTCAATGTGATATAACAAATGAACAAGATATAGATAATGCGATTGATTTAACAAAGCAGACTTTTGGCCGTATTGATATATTGGTAAATTCTGCAGGTGTTGCGCTTTTAGATAAAGCGGAAACAATGTCTAGCGAGATTTGGCAAAAACAAATTGATTTAAATTTAACTGCCTCATTCAAAATGGCTCAAAAAGTTGGAAATGTATTTATTGAACAAGGTGAAGGTGGAAAAATTATTAATATGGCAAGCCAAAATGCTTTAATAGCATTAGATAAACATACTGCTTATGGAGTAACAAAAGCTGGAATTGTTAATTTAACTAAGAGCTTGGCATTTGAGTGGGCAAAATTTAATATTAACGTTAACGCTATTGCGCCAACAATTGTTGCAACAGAATTGTCTGATAAAGCATGGGTAGGCAAGGCAAGAGAAGACGCTTTAGCTGGTATCCCTTTAGGAAGATTTGGTGAACCTGAGGAAGTAGCAGCAATCGCTTTATTTTTAGCAAGTGACGCGACCAATTTTATGACCGGAGAAACCATTGTATTAGATGGTGGTAATACGATTAAATAAGTGATGTTAATAAATATTTAGATGAAGATATTTTATAATTAATGAATAATAATAAGTAAATCCTATAAATTAATATTTATAGGATTTACTTATTTTGTGTATATAACTGGGATAGTAGCGATTTTATAAAGTGCTGACGCCTAGGGGAATAATATGAGCGAAAGACTACAGGCTCGAGCCATATCCCAGGCAAGCATGCACTTTAAAATCGTATTAATATGATTTACTAGCAATAATTATTACATGAAATTTATGTAAATAAAAAACACATCAGTAATTTGGGATGTGTTTAGTCATTAAGTATTTGTAAGATTTCATCGTATTTTTGTTCGCTCAACATACCTAATGGACTTTCTTCGAATTTAAATATTAAAAAATCATCGTTTGAATTAAAGGAATTTTTAATACTTTCGTATATTTCATTTCTATCTAGATCACTTTTTAAAAGCCATAATCCTCTATAAATATACAAAGCATTACCTAAGGCATTTAATTTAGCAGGTAATTTTTCATAACCATACGAAATAGAATTCAAATTATACGACAATATATATTTTGACATTAATATCAGCCTCCTGTATAAGCATATCATTAACTGTGAATTAAAAGTTGGACAAAGGTTGATATTAGACGAATTTAGAGCGATTATTTAAGAAAAATATACAAAGCATTTAATTTAGCATTTTATTTACTCAAGCTTAATTCATTTTAGAGGTAATTTAAATTGGGGAAAATAGCTCTCGTTTGCATATAAATATTTAAAAGTGAATACTGTATGTAGGGATTTAAAAAATGACTTTGTTAGAGAGTTCATAATCTGTAAAAGTAAGGGAAGATGCATATGCAAATTTTCAGAATAAGCTCAGACCATAAGAAAAGTGCACGTTTTTTAGATAATAGAAGGCTATCAAAGCAAGTATTAGAATTATATCAAATTATTAGAGTATGTTTAGCAAAGTTAAACCTTGTTGATGTAAACAGCAATTATATTAATCATCCCATCGTTGCTCATGTTTATAACAATGGAGAACCATACATTATAGATACTTTTAAGCTTTTAGAAAGTATGAACGAAGAGCATATTCGCCGTGGAGGAAAACGTTCTGTTGATTTTAATAATGATATAGAGCGTTTGAGTGAAATTGTTTATAAAGAAGAATATCAAAAATATTTTTCACATGAAATGCTACCTCCATTTTATGTTTTTGGTGATCGTAAAGTATACGGAGAAGATGCATTTGAGTTATATCAAATATTATTATTCAATAAATGGAAAGAAGATAAAATACCGGCAAGATGTGGTATTAAAAAAGGGACAGATAAACATGGCACAACGTTATAAAATTGAACAGTTATGGCGTCGATATAAATATGAAGTGTTGTGGCACGATCAAAATAGTTACAATAATATTAGAGAAATAATGAAAGAAAATCCGACATATGGAGATATAGCATCTTTGATTTCATATGCTTTAACACTAAAGCCAACTGAAGGTTCTATCATCAATGCTTATGATCATATGTGGGGGTATTTTAAAAAAATACGTAGTTCATCAGAAAATGAATTCCAGAAAGCTTTGAAATATCAATTTCAACAACATAATATAGATGAAACTTATCTTTTAGAATTTCTCAAAAGTATGGCTGATTTTTACAACGTTGATTATATAAAGCAATCTTCAATTATAAAAAATTTGAAATAGGAGAAATAATAATGGAAATGATAAAA
Source organism: Staphylococcus parequorum (assembly GCF_039237145.1). NCBI lineage: Bacteria > Bacillati > Bacillota > Bacilli > Caryophanales > Staphylococcaceae > Staphylococcus > Staphylococcus parequorum. Next base: position 2,457,852 of record NZ_CP150682.1, on the reverse strand, counting down.
ATATTAACGAGAACATTATTACCTTTTGTGGGCGGCAATATTATAGGTAAAATTACTGCAAAAGAAGCGCCAAAAGATTATGGTAAATTTGAAAAACCACCGTATTCTCCACCACGATATGCGTTTCCTATTGTTTGGCCAATATTATATTTATGTATGGGCGTAGCTTATAATTTGGTTAAAGGTAACGGAACAAATACCAAAGCAGCAACTGTTACGCATTATACTCAGCTTAGTTTGAATTTTCTGTGGTCATTACTGTATTTTAAAAAGAAAGTAAGGGGCATCGCCTTGATTGAGAGTTTTATTTTATTAATAGCAGTAACGACTAACGTTGTTGTATTTTTTAAAAACAAACCTATTTCAGGTATCTTGCTTTTCCCTTATGTTATTTGGTCTAGTTATGCCAGCTATTTAAATACTGGCAATTGGTTGCTAAATAAAGATAACCCAGAGTATTCAAATGGTCTCTGTAAATAAGATTTTAATTCAAAGTGTCAACAAAGTTTCTGACTTTGTTGGCATTTTTTATTCATATACTTTTATATATCATGAAAGATGAGATACCATGGTTGAAATTTAAATATATTTATCTTTATTAATATAAAATATATTAGAAAATTAGGGGTATAGATATAATATATTAATGCTCATACGGAAGTGAATAACCAAATAGTCATTTTGATTTAGAGAGCCGTTAGAATAAAATTGTTGAGGCGAAATAATTTAAATGAAAAGGTGGATTTTATGAATTATATAAAATATTTAAATTCTCAAGACAATACCCGAATTTATACTAAGATTAATGATGTTGAAAACGCACAAGCAAATATTATTGTAGTACATGGCTTAGGAGAACATTTAGATCGCTATGATGAATTAACAATGCATTTAAATTCAAATAGATTCAATGTCATCCGATATGATCAACGTGGGCATGGACGCTCGGAAGGTCCTCAAACGTATTATAATAATATGAATGAAATAGTGGAGGATCTATCAACAGTTATTAATTACGTGAAATCAAATTTTGAGGGCAAATTATATTTGGTTGGCCATAGTATGGGAGGATATACAGTGACATTATTTGGCACACAATATCCAAATGCAGTAGATGGGATAATCACTTCGGGAGCGTTAACACGTTATAATATTAAATTATTTGGTGAGCCAGATAGAAGTATGTCTCCACATGAATATATAGAAAATGCATTAGGTGATGGATTATGTTCTGACCAAACAGTTGTTGAAAAGTATAAATTAGATGATTTAATTGCTGAAAAAATATCCATGGGGCTCGTTTATACAATACTTGATGGTGTTGAGTATTTAAAAAATAACGCAAAGCAGTTCAAGGATAATATATTAATCTTACATGGTAAAGAAGACGGTTTAGTTAGCTATAAGGACTCAATTCAATTATATGATGAAATAGGCTCTGAGCATAAATCTATTCATATTTATGACGGGTTACAACACGAAATATTTAACGAATCTTCTTATAACAAAAGTATATTTAATGAAATTGTAGATTGGCTAAATTATGAACTAAAATAGTTTTAGAATTTTAAGTATACATCGATATTAGTGTTTCATGCTTTATTAACTATTATGAAATGTTTGTTTTGAACTATTGAACATTTTACAATAGATGGTAGAAGTCATGATTATGGAGGAAATTTATTTATGATGATAAAAACATTACACATGCAATATGAAGAGGGTTTTGAAGCTTTCGATGAACGTGTAAACGAATTCCTACAAGAAGTTAATGATAAGCAACACTGGGAGCTTGTGAGCGTTACACCATCTGTTACGAATAGTATAGAAGGCGTAGATTATTTTATTACGATTGTATTTAAAAAATAAAGTGGAAAACGATTATCGTTTTCCACTTTATTATAACTAAGTCAACTATATGAATTTCAGTCCCTTAATGCGTACTTAGTTTAATATCGTAGTATTATTATGCATTAAATGTTTGTTTAGAAACATTAAAATAATCTGCGAGAATAGCAACATCGTTCTCTGAAACACTACGGTATCCATTTTCCCAATCCCAAATCTGGCAAATTCTAAAATCTTTGTCATAGTTATTATTTAAATTGATAACTAATTTGGAGATACTTAAATTATATTTTTCGCGTAATTCATTTAGTACTTTCACAATTAATCACTCCCAAACGAGTTGTAATAAAATCCGTATATAATTGTAGTATACACACTACTTATTTTCAAATTAGTGAACTTATAAAGGCGTTATCATATACTGGTATTATGCAAATTAGCTTGCTAAATAAGAGAAGCATTAAAATGTATTAATAATATAAAATTCGAAAAAGAGAGATAAGGTGGATTCATATGAAAATTATTGCTATGAGTATTTTTGTTGATAATCAAGATAAAGCAAAACAATTTTACACAGAAAAATTAGGGTTTGAACTGAAACACGATATTGAAATGGGTGGAGAATTTAAATGGTTGACCGTAAAAGAAAATAACTCTAATAATCCAGTTGAAATAGTGTTAGAACCTAATGTGAGTGAGATTGCTAAAAATTATCAAGAAGGTTTATATAGTGCTAGTATACCCGTAACTATGTTTGGGGTTGAAAATATGGAAGCATCACATGAGCGTTTAGTTAATTTAGGTGTCGAATTTCATACTGAGCCTAAGGAAGTTGATGGCACTAAACTTGCGATTATAAATGATACTTGTGGTAACTTAATTCAGCTTATAGAACAATAATATACGTAGGAACAGACTGTAACCAACTACTGAACTATTATCGTTAATATGAATTTAGTTTATTTTCTAAGAATTATAGGAGGTGTTTTATGGAATTAGTAGTTAAACGGACAAAAGATCTATCAAATATTGAACTATTACATATTTTAGAAGAAAGAATAAAAGTATTCGTAGTAGAGCAAAAATGTGCATACCAAGAAATAGATAAAGACGATGAAGAAGCGTTACATATCATGTTGAAGGACGAAAACCACATTGCTGCATACACACGTATTGTAGATCGCCAGTCGCATATTAGCTTCGGAAGGGTGCTAGTGGCACAAAACTATAGAATGCGAGGCTACGGACGTAATATTGTGCAGAAAACAATAGATATTATAAATGAAAAATATAATGGATCATTAATCAGCATTTCCGGACAAGCCTATTTAAAATCATTTTATGAATCATTTGGTTTTAAAGGTGTTTCTGATATTTATTTAGAAGACAATATTCCTCATATTACATTCGAAATGATAGCAAGATAATAAGTAGGTTTAATAAACGAAGTGCATTGGAACCGTTTTAAATTAAGACAAACCTGATTAGATAGATTTTAAAAAAAGTAGCTTCCAAAATGGAAACTACTTTTTTAATTTAACTAGGATTTTACCCAGATGTAATTTAGTTCTATTTGAACTCATCGTCTTTACAATAAAATCATTTAGAAAACCGTTCTTTTCAAACAAATGTGATAGCCCCTTAATGTTTATGAGAACGTCTATAGTCGATACACACTAAATTAAATGTATATTGTTAAGCTCCTGATTTATTGTTTTTTCATTTTATCAATATCTTGAGAAACTAACATTAATAATTCTTCAGTTTCAGAGTCCGTTAAATCATCAGAACCTTTAATTCTAATAACAGAACCTTTATCTGTTTTGACATGGTAAATAGGCTCGTCATCTTTATAAACTTTACGTAGTACTTCCATTTCATCACCCTTTTTTATCTGAAACAATTCTATGTAATTAGTAACACATAATGGTTAAAAATAAAGAATTGAGTTGTTATCATAACTTGCAATTATTTTTATAAAATAAATTGCTAGTTATTAATGCTTTAACTATAGGATAACTTTTTGTTGGATTCATTTCCAACAGTATGATTAATTTTATTTAAATTTATTAATATTTACATATATCGCTATATTCTTTATTGATAAATCAATTATAAGTTTAAATAAATAATTTGAGAACGATTTACAAAATTTAGTTATTTAGGTTTTTATTATATAAAAGCGGGTAAATATAACTAAGCACAAGAAGTCCTCCAAACTTTAGTGTGGAATATATTTTCGATTCGAGATTTCGAGGCTGGGACATATCACATGTCTTAGCCTCAGTTTTTTATATTGGCAGTGGCTGACTGAATTGAAAATGCGCTTATATCAAGCTTTTAAAGAACTACTACTTCATTTATGAAGACAAGTAGTTCTTATGCAAGCGCTGAAGCGCTTGTATTCCATTTTACAGTAGCTGTGCCGGGGTGGGACGACGAAATTTTATTAGAAAAATTAGATTTCTGTCCCACTCCCATTTCTTTTATAATGGCGATAAGTTATATTAATAGTATCATTTAAATTAAAAGGATGTAAAAGATGAAGTTACTCAATATACTATCATTGGTTTGTAGCATATTTATAGCATTGATAATTGTTTATGGTGTGATTATGATGGTTGGTGATGCCATGGGTATTACAACTTTTAATGGTCAATTACTGATTGTAGGGCTATCATTAGTCTTACTTAGTGGATTAGTAGGAAAGCAAAAACCTAGATTATCTATGCTTATATTATTTGTAGGTTTTATTATAGTTGTTATGAATTAATATATATAAAGATACAGTCCAATAAGTTGAATTAAATTCAATTTATTGGACTGTATTTTATTTGAATAAATACGAGTGGTGTATAGCTTACCCATTATTCAATATTATTTTTTAATTTCTCATCCATATCTTTAGCAACGGCAGTTAATAAGTGAGTTATTTCCGTTTTATTCGATGTGTCATCAGTTTTGACTTTAATTAATAGACCTAAATTTGTCTTTATATGATAAATAGGTGCCTTATTTTCATATACTTTTCTTAAAATTTGCATCTTATCACCTCATCAAATAGAAATACGAAAGTGCAAGAAAGGGGAAACCAAAAACTTTCTAGTGTAAAATGTTACCTAATGGTTATATTAAAGCATTTTCGATTAAATAGGAAATAATTGGATTTTAAAAAGACTGAGCAATGTGTATATGAACTCAGCCTAGCTTTATCTATTTCTAAAATGATTTGATAGAATTGCAGTGTTAAACAATGATTAAAATTGATCGTTTGTTCTATCTTCTTCAACAATATATTCATCTGTTCCGTAATCAGTAGATGTACTTAATATAGATTTTACTAATAGTGCAAATGAAACAACACCTAATAAGACTAATGCAATTTTTTTCATAACATCAAGCTCCTCTTTGTTAGATAGTTTACCATACAGCAATCCGAACAAACGAATATATATGATTAATTTGAGAATATTATTAATAATTATACCAAAAAAATGAATTGCTCAATATATAAATGAGGGGATTTGAGATACAAATTTTCAATTTTAGCTGTTTATTTTATAATCTTTGGAAGAACTTTAATGTAAACAAGTTCACCGATGAGTTCGGTTAATGTTTGAGTAATAATGACCGTTGTAGTGATGGTTACCCAATGATCTGGTAAGGAAAGAGCGAGGGGTAACACCACCAATGCGTTTCTTGTACTAGAACTGAAAGCTAATGTTCTTATATTTGGAATATCTAAACGAAATAACTTTCCACAAAAAAAGCCTATTATAGGTGCAATAATCATAAAACAGATATAAATGGGTACAACACTTAATACAATATTTAAATCATTTGTGATTTTGTTTATTTGTGAACCTACGACTGAAAAAAGCACAAGTGACATGAAGAGTTCCGGTAACCATGCAGTAAGATTTAAGACGCGATTTATAGAGCTAGATTTTTTACTGAGCAGTTGTAATAATAATGCCAGTATTAATGGGATAATGATGAATGTGAAAAAAGCATTAATAAATGGTCCTATATCAATGATTGATAATATTTCATTATGTAAAAAAATAGTGAAATAAAGGGGCAGTAGAATAATTTGTAATACAAATAATATAGGTGTAGAAATAAGCATATACTGCGCATTTCCTTTGCCTAATGCAGTGAAGACGATAACGTAATCAATACACGGTGTTAACAGTACAAGATAAAGTCCAATTAATATTGGAGCAGAACTAACATCAAATAGTTGTATCAAGGCATAAACAAAGATAGGTATGATTATAAAGTTAGATAAAATTAAGGCAATTATATATTTCATGTTAAAAAGGTTTTGGCGAATATTGAAAAAAGGAATTTGTGAAAACATGCTAAACATTAAAATGCCAATAAAAATTGAGATCACAGACTCTAGAAAAACAGAAAATATTTGTGATGTTAAACCAGCTAACATACCCAGTATAAGTGCTACAAAATATATATAAATTTGATAATGTTCAATTTTACTTTTAAAGTGTTGCATAATGACCTCGCTTTTAGAAAATAAATACACATTAATTATAACTTAATGTGCTGCGCTATGAAATTTAATATACGCATTTGACGATATAATAAGTTTTTGTTTGTATTGGCAACTTTTATTTTGATATAATAACCAAGGCATGTCTTAGGGCATGATAGAATTTAACGGAGATGGGTTTTCTACGTGTCCTTTGACATGTGAAGATTCATAACTCCCGTTATAGTCAAAAGCCCCTTTAATTAGGGGTTTTTTAAATGGTCAGCAAAGCCTTATGGGTTTTGTTGTTTTTTTAATTTTTAATCTCCAAACAGAGGATGAGACAAAATACATGTCTCATCCTCAATTATTAAATTGGTAGTGGCTGACTGAATTGAAAAAGCGCTTCAGCTCTTGTATTTCATTTTAAAGTCAGCTTTGCCGGGCCAGGTTCATACGACGAAATCTTGCTAAAAAAAGATTTCTGTCCTATTCCCAAAATACTATTATGTTTTTAAAGTAAAAAGTTTAAATTTTAACATAAAAAAGCTCATAATCGCTAAGCTAAATCAATAGCGATTATGAGTACAGTTAATTTACATATTAAGATTTTTGTTTATCTTGTATGCTAACTTTATTTTCGACCTTTTCGTCAGTTGAGTTGTCTACACTTAATAATAACGCTCGTACTATAAGTGCCCCAGTAACTAGTAAAAGTAAATTTTTGAATAATTTCATAATTATCACTCACCCGTCTTTATTAAAACGACTTAAATATCACAACACATTTTTAATGCGTAATTGTCTTATTTATATAATACCCTTTCTACAATATTGTAAATAAAATTTCACACACATTGTAGAAAGGGCTTGGCCTAAAAATTAAATGTCGATGATTTTAAGTTGTGATTGTGTTTCATTAATTTCTATTTTTAGATTTTTACTATTATTTTCTACAGTAGTGCTAATCACTTCACCATTTTGTATAGAAAAATGGACTTGGCTTAAGATACCCATTGCATAGTCATTGATTGGACTAACTAGTGAAATAGAATTGGCATCTTCCTGTATTACAAATTGTTTCTGACTTTGATTAATAACCTCCCATTGAGGTAAGTATGTTAACTTCAAAATCAACCCTCCTAATTTTTATTTTTCAAAAGTTATTATTTAATTTACATTATAAACTATATTGCTGAAAATGGTATTAAACACAACTGAAAGTAAATGTGACTCATTTAGTTAAAATGTTAATTACAGGGAATAAGAATATTGAAGAAATTGTTTAATAGAGGTGATGTTATGAATATTTTGATAGGAATAATATTAAGTCTTGTATTCGCATTTTTAGGAACAATGCCATTTTTATTTATAAATACGAGGTTGCACGAAAATGTTAACCATTCAAGTGAAGAGGTTCGTCATGAGAAAAGGAGAGCGTATAAACGCTTTATATACTTTTTTATTTTAGGAATTGCTATGTTAACAATTTATCATTTTCTTACTGATTAATTACGATTACATCCGATTTATTTCAAAAATTTAGTTTTGTAATTGTACATGTAATTTAGGTTTACAATTTTATGAGAAATTAAAAAAGTCCTGACCACGACATAAAATAATCTTTAAAGGATTATTCGCGTTGTGATTAGGACTTAATTTGATTAACTGAATATAATTGAGCATAAAATACCAGCGACACCTAAAAGGATCAACATAAATGTTGCTCCAAGTAATGATTCTTTAGCTTGCTGAGACTTTTTGTTTTTGTAAGTGATGAGTAACACGATACCACAAACTAGAAAAACTAATGATAACCAGAATATAATCATGAAATGTAGACTCAAAGCACTAGACCTCCTTTAATATAAAAGTTAAATTGCCAATGATTTAAGACATAATATAATTGCTTTTTGTAATTTTAAATGTAGTAAATATAATTTTTTATTATAACATTATCAGTTTATCACTAAATACTTAACAGCAATAGTGTAAATATTGATATACAATATATTGAGTCACAATTAAATGGATGAACAACGTTTGATTAATTAAAAGTTTCAAAAGTTAAAATTAGGAAAGATAATACTATACAATTTAAATAATGATTTTCTGAAAGGGGTGGTTAGACATTGGAAAACATGAATGTGAACTTACAAGAAACTAAAGAAGCAGTTAATAGTTTAAAGACCAAGAATTTCTCTGATAATAAACGACAATATGATGAAACTGAAGCCAAAATTATAAAACAAAAAGACTATATACGAAATAAGCTAATGCCTGATAACAAACAAGAAGATGAACGTATCAAAGAAATAGCGAGTAAACTTAGTTCGCATATACAAGTAGCCTTTGATGAATTTGACAATGTGGATAAAGTTATTGATTATTTAATGCCGACTTTTCAACGGGGCAAAGTTGATAAAGTATATGGTCGTGCATTATTACTTATGGAAGAAAATACAATGATTGAGCAAGTGAAAGCACACTTTGATGATTCTAAAATAAAAGCTAAATTGATGGACTATATTTTGACTGAATTAATAGAGTTAAGTAATGAAATTATGCCAAATGAATATAGTGAAATTTTGACAATTGAGCGGTCGTATTTTGAACTATTATATAACCATAATTAATATTATTTAATTAATTAAGTAGTTTGATGTATAATGAAATTAAATTAAATAAGCGAGGAGATTTAACTATGAATGAAGTAAATAAAGTGATTTACATTGTATTAGCAGTGTTTCTAGGTAGCTTTGGTATTCATAAATTCTACGCTAGAAAAACAGGCGTAGGGATTTTATACTTAATATTTTGTTGGACAGGTATTCCTCAAATATTAGCAATTATTGGTGCTATCCTTACGTTATTGAAACCAGCTGATCAGAACGGTAATGTTTTAGTATAGGTATTATAAATATAATAAATCTGAGACGTGTATTTATGTCCTAGACTTTTTAAATGGCTGTTAGAATTCTACGGAAATCTAACAGCCATTTTTTCGTTCGAAAATATATGAGTTTACTGGACGTAAAACAGTGTTAACTGTAAGTTACGGCATATCATAAAAAGTCGCTATTTATCGTTTAAATTAAAAAAACGCCTACAAAATACACAGTTTTGTAGGCAGTTTATAATGTTTACTTTAAATTAAAAAAACTTTATAAAGTTTACATTTTCGAATTAAATATAGCTATAACAACAATTCTTTTTAATTTTTTAAATAATAAAAAGAATCGTGGTAGACAAATATCTTATATTTGATATGATTAGACAAAAGTAAGATATGGTAAATCATGTAACGATTAAAAATATATAAAATCGAGGTAATGCTTATGACATTTTATGATTTTGTAATTAGTTTTATAGAAGACGATACACCACTTGGACAACTCGCTCACAAAATTAAAAGGGATAATAACTTCCCTAAAGATGCAACTGGCTATAATGAATTAAACTCGTATTTTTATAGTAATTATATAGATCATGAAATGTTAGCTTCTGCTAAACGGGCGCTGAGTTTATATCTTAATAATATAAGCATAGCCTAAATATATTTAGCAATCTATGTTTCGTAATACCAGTTTTGTTTGTTTAAGGCATCTTTAATATCTTTTGTTTTAAAATTAATTTCATTATTTCTAATAGAGTATGGTTCAAGTATACTTTGAGCCATCCATGAATTAATAAGCTCTCTAGGTAATCCATCTAATTCCATATCAGTCTTACTGACGACAAAGCATTCCCAATCAAGTGAAACTTTCGAAGGATTAATATAATTACACTCTTTGAGCTGATTCATAAATAACACTCCTTAATATTGTAAATCCGACATTAAGTTTTACCCATGTATGAGATGGGTGAAACGATAATTGTGAAATAAATGAAATTTAATCATATTTTGTAGCCATATAATTTTAAAGTTAATAAACAAGTAATTCAAATAAATAATGCTTGATGACGTGTAACGCAATGGGTTATGCGTTTTCTTTTTATATACCCGCTTTTTAGTGTGTGTTAATCAAAAAATATAAATATTACTAAATAAAAAAACTGGAAGCACTCAAAAGAGTGTTTTCAGTCATAGCGTTGAAAAAATTTACGATTTTATGGGCAGCTTTTTGTGCATGCTTTCCGCGGGCACAGCCTCAGCCTGTAGTCTTCGACTAGTGCTTTCCCGCAGGAGTCAGCCCAAATCACTGCCATTTTTAAACAAAAACAAAACGATAGATTATTCATTGATTGAACTTATATAAAGGCCAATATAGATACTAATGAAGGTAAATGAATTAATTACAAAGATTATATCAACGAAAAAATATAAAAATAAACCAAATGCTTTGATAGCAATTGGTTTATCTACATTTTAGGGTGATAAGAGGATGTACCATTTAAGTGATTGAATTCGTAGAATTCTGTTTCTGGAATTGTTTTAATAATTTGATTAACTGCATGTGCGATATCATTGTTAGGGATTAAAGTTTCAGTTTCCATTGGTAGTGTTAGCTGAGTCATATTGTAATTTTTATACATAAGACACTTCGTTTTAAAGTTATGTTAGGTTAACTTTATTATACGAAAGCGTCTTATTATTTTGTATAAATTTATATAATTGTACCGATTTTGTAAAGAGCTGACGCCTAGGGGAATAGTATGAGTCTGTAAAACAAATAATATCTCAACTCTATTGCTATATTGGCAGTAGATGACTGAAGTGAAAACGCGCATAATCTTAAGCTTGTTTCACTTCTAGTCATCTTTGCCGGGGTGGGACGACGAAATCTTATTAGAAAAATTAGATTTCTGTCCCACTCCCATACCCCAGGCAAGCATGCGCTTTCAAAATCGGAAGATTTTAACATAGAAAAGCAGCAATCCACTAGAAACTAATAGATTGCTGCTTTTAATTTGAGAATGGGATATTTATGTCCCAAGCTCTTTTAATTTCAAACGTTGTTATACGCGTCCAAAAATAATTCTACCAAGGTATAATACCTAGAATACAAGCGACTAGAATCATAAACAAACTAGATCCTATTGCCCATTTGATAACAATACGTTGGTTTTGTCCATATTCAATATCTAGCATACCAACCAGTAAGTAACCGGCAGCATACAATGGACTTAATACGTGAAGCGGTTGTCCTAATACTGAAGCTCTGGCCATATCTACTTTAGATATACCAAATTGTTGTGCTGATTCAGCAAGGATTGGTAATACGCCATAATAGAATGGATCATTAGCCATAAAGTAAGTGAATGGCCCGCTAAGTAGGGCAGTAATTAAAGCAAAGTGATTTCCTAAAGCATCAGGAATAATTTGCACTAATGTATTTGCCATTTCATCAACCATGTGTGTCCCATCCATAACACCTGTAAAGATACCAGATGCAAAAACAAGGCTGATTACTGATAGTACATCACCAGCATGTTTTTTAATTACTGAATTTTGAATACTTAGGTTTGGATAATTGAGTACGATTGCAACACCGAACCAAAGCATGAACATAACCGGAATCGGCATCAGTCCAATAACAAGGCAAACAATTAATGAAATCGTTAAAATTGCGTTTGGTATAAGCATTTTAGGTCTTTTTAATAATGACTCTTCTTTCGTATCTGTAGGTCTTACATCATCTAAATCAATATTTGTATTAGAAGTAATGTATTTTTTTGCACGTTTACCTAATATGTATGCTACGGCAAAAGCAAAAACGATACCTGCAATCATTGCAGGAATAATAGGTATGAAAACTTCCTCAGTGGTAACCTGTAAAGATGAAATTGCTCGTGCTGTCGGGCCACCCCAAGGTAACATGTTCATAACGCCAATTGATAGTAGTGCTAAGGTTGAAAGTGTATATAAGCTCATGCCAATTTTTTTATATAATGGCATCATTGCAGTTACAGTTATAATAAATGTAGTAGTGCCATCGCCATCTAACGCGACCATTGAAGCTAAGACAACAGTACCCATTGCAATTTTAACTGGATCCCCTTTAACTACTTTAATAATTCGATTAATGACAGGTTCGAATAACCCAGCATCGATCATAACTCCAAAATATAAAATGGCAAACGTGAGCATAATACCTGTTGGTGCAACTGTTTCAATGCCTTTGAGCATATATTCGCCAAGACCAGAGTAGAAACCGCCAATCAAAGCAAAAACAGTTGGTACAACAATTAATGCTGTTAATGCTGACATTTTACGTGACATGATTAATATCAAGAAAACGATAATCATAATGAAACCTAATAAAGCTAAATTCATATCTTTGAATCCCCCCCTATCTGTCCAATTATAGCGCTTTCATTTGATTTGTAAAATGAAAAATAGAAACTTATATAAACTTTTTTAGAAAAGTTAATTTTAAAATAAAAGTGCATCTATTGATCAATTTAAATTAATCAATAGATGCACTTGATAGAAAAAAGATGAAGTTATGTATAAGAAGGAAGCTAACCTATAAAGCCCATTACATATGTTTTCCACATTGGATAACTCATTAGAATGAATGCGAAGATGGATACGAACATAGCAAAGATATTAGCTACACGATCGCCACGTATACAAGCGTATAAGTTAAATAAGAAAACACCTAAGATAAATAAAGCGCCTGCTAATATTGCCATATCACCTTCGATCACTTTGTTAACAGCTAGTAAAGGTGTAGCTAAAGTAATTAATGATAAGAACAAAGATAGTAATGTAGTAGCATATTTCAATTTGCTCAGTCCTTTCTATAATTGGAAAGATAGTCTATTAATGTGCATATGTTGATTGTAAGTATAACTTATTAAAATAATATTTCTAAATGATTTTGATTGCAAGCCATTATAGGAAAACTTTTGAAAAATTGCCTTAATTCGATGGTTTTGTTACATAGAGCGAGCTATTGTGAATATGAAATAAATATAACATTATTTCATATACAGGTATCAACAATTTAATTGAATAATTCTAAATCATTGTCTTTAAAGTAATATATTAACCAATGTTCATCGACGTAATAGTTCTCATATTTTCTAGCATGTTCTTCTAAAAAGAGTGTATCAAAATTGAGGTTGCTGAAAAATACTTTTCCACTAATGTTATTTGAAATGAGTGAAGTTAATAAGATTTCTATTTCTTTGTCATGGCATATTTGGAAAATATGACGCATTAATAATTTAGAAATGTGATCTCTTGAATCATCGTCATGACCTTGGACACACATGTTTTCCATTATTGCTTTATGAGATAAGCTATATTTTTGTCTGTGAATTAAAGTAGCTGCACCAACTAATTCATCTTGTTCAAAGGCACCAAGCACTGCATAATCAGATGTTTGTGAAGAAAGTAATTTTTCTATATTTAATTCAATTAAGCATTTTTCATTTTGCAATTTCCATGCAAATACTTCAAGTTCTTTGTGGATGCCCTTTAATAAAAAAGCACGATAAATAGATGAATCTTCACTTGTTAAGTAACGTATATCTGTCATTGAATGCCTCCTAAACTGTACAAAGTGTATATAATAAAATAATTAATATTCTGACATTTTGTTTATAATACTATAGTAAAAGAAATGATTGGGCAACTTTTCCATTTACTTATGTCAAAAATATAATTAACTTAAAATTCCTATGATTAATAAATTCATCACTATAAATTTTCTCTGTAAATTAAATTTGAATTTTAATGAATTGAAATTGATTTGACCTATTATGATATAATATAGTGGTATATACTAAAGTGGAGGCAAGACTTTTGGAGGCATTAATTATAATTATTGTTTCTTTGACAGCACTTATCCTGGTTTCTTTTGCAATTTTAGTTGTTTATTTTTTCACTCAATTTAGTGATGATGACAATTAAATACCCAGACAGAGAATACTAAAGACATCAAGAAATAAGAGGGCAGAAACATCAAAGCACAAAATAACCCCCAGACTCGAGATAGAGTCTAGGGGTTAAATTTTATATATTAAATACTAGTCAACAACTTCTACGTTTAAATCAACGTCAATGTTGCCACGTGTAGCTTTTGAATATGGACAAAATTCGTGCGCGTCTTGTAAATATTTTTCAGCGTCTTCTTGAGATAATACGCTTTTAACTTTAGCATCAATTGAAACGCTTAGCTTAGGACTTTCAGCATCTGGATCATCTTCTAAACGCACAGTTAGAGTTACTTCTGGTTCAGCATCTCTCACTTTGTTTTGTTTTAAGATTAAATCGAATGCACCGTTAAAGCATGAAGCATAACCTGCTGCGAATAATTGCTCAGGATTTGTACCTTTTTCAGCGTCAGCTTGTGCTGGTGGAATAACCGCTACATCAATTGCTTTATCATCTGTTTGAACGTGTCCGTTACGGCCACCTGTATTTGTTGCTTTAGTTTCATAATTTACTGCCATTTTATTACCTCCTTAATGACTTACTATTACTGTATACCCGTAGAATAATTTTTAAATCATATAAAATTCACTCTTTGATTAATACTGTCATTTTATAAGTTAATGTATATTGATTGTTTTATTTTTGAAAATTGTTATACAATTATTTTAATCACAATAAATAAAGGAAGTATTAAAAATGACTGAAGTTGATATAGCTGTTACGATAGCGCCAGAAAAAGAACTTTCACAATCTACTATAGAAGACTTAATCAAATTTCAAGATTCAATAGAAATCATTGAATTTAGAATAGATCAGTGGGCGGATTTTGATGTGAACCAAGTGTCTAAAGTAGTAGACAATATCTATAATTTAAATTTAGGGAAAAAGATACTCGTCACTTATCGTACTTCTTCACAAGGTGGAGAGGGCACGTTACCATATGAAGCATATTTGAACGCCTTAGCTGAAATAATAAATTTAACACATGTTGATTTAGTTGATATTGAATTTGAACCTGGGAAATCAGCACAACCTTTGATAGATTTAATTGCACAATCTAAAAGCAAACAAATCCAAGTAGTATTGTCTTATCATGACTTTAAAAAAACACCAGCACTGGAAGCTTTAAAGCATCTTTACTTTAAAATGCACCAACTTGGACCAGATTACTTAAAAGTTGCAGTAATGCCTCTTGGTAAACAAGATGTGCTGAATTTATTAAGTGCGATGTCAGAAACGTCTGATTCAGTTCCTCAACAAGTGATTGGCATTGCAATGTCAAAATTAGGTCTAATATCTAGAACTGCACAGGGGTTATTTGGAGGCACTGTAACGTATGGCTGTCTTGATAGTCCTAAAGCGCCAGGTCAAATTCATGTTGAAGCGCTAAAACAACAATTAAAGTTATATGAGTAATTTGAAAATAATCGTGACCTATCTTATAATTGAAAATAATTATCAATAGTGAAAGGGCGATATTATATGGAACTGCAAGATGCAATAGCACAACGTCGTAGTATTAAAGTGTTCAAAAGAGATATGAAGATAAATGATACAGCTTTATATCAAGCTATTCGACAAGCTACTGATGCACCTAATCACGGTTTGAGAGAGCCATGGAGAGTTGTTCATATTGCTAAAGATAGATTAGGAGATATGAGTAAACAACTTACAGAAATTGCTTTTCCTAATCTGAAGAAAAAACAAGAAGATCATTATAATGTAGCTACAAATCTTGGTGGCATGCTAGCGCTAGTCTTAAAAGAAGATCCAAGACAAAAACAAAATTTAGAAAATTATATGGCATTTGGAGCTTTTACTCAAAATTTAATGCTTCTTTTACATGAAGTTGGTATTGGTACCTGTTGGAAAACGCCAGCATATATATTTCAACCTGAAATGCGTGCGTTATTTGGAGTGAAAGATGATGAGAGCTTAGTTGGCTTTTTGTATCTAACTGATTTAGAAGATGAAGTACCGCATAGAGAACGTCACGTTAATAATATAATTGATAAATTTTAACTATCATATAAAAATTGCAGTAAAGTAAGTAGTCATTTAAACGACTGTTGAGATAAATAAAGGCCGCATTGAAATTAGAATTCAATGCGGCCTTTATTTATCTTTGAAATGTATGTCTCAGATTATCATCTGCAACACTGTATGATTTATTTGAATGTTTCTGCTAAAAATGATTCAACTTGTTCTGGAGATTTTGCATTTGCTGAATGTAAATGAGCTAATTTTTCTCCATTTTTGAAAACTAACAAGCTTGGAATACCCATTACATCATTGTCAGACGCTACGTCTTCTAATTCATCACGGTTTACTGTGAACCATTGGTAATCATTATATTTTTCAGTAATTGGGTCGATCCACATATCCATAGCTTTACAGTCTGGACACCAGCCTGCTTCAAATTTAACGATCACAGGATTATCACTTTGTATTGTTTCTTTAAAATTGTCTGTAGTATTTATTGATTGCATAGTATAACTCCTTTGTTTTAGATATTATTAGCCCTATTATAACTGACAATTAACCATTATTAAAAAAATCAGCCTGAAATTAAGAGCGTTTTACGTAGAAATTTGATATATTAGTGTTAACTAGACATAGGAGGTACAGCATAATGATAAAATTTTACCAGTATCCTAATTGTACAACTTGTAAGAAGGCCGCTAAGTTCTTACAGGAGTATGGTGTTAGTTTTGAACCTATTGATATCGTTCAACATACACCTACTAAAAACGAGTTTAAAGATATTATTGAAGCGACAGAAATTGATGTTAACAAACTCTTTAACACACATGGCGCAAAATATCGTGAGCTTGGATTGAAAGATAAGTTGAAAGATTTAACGTATGATGAAAAGTTAGATTTATTGGCTTCAAATGGTATGTTAGTTAAAAGACCACTAGCTATTTCAGGAAATAAAGTTACAGTTGGATTTAAAGAAGACCAATATAAGGAAACTTGGTTATAAAATAAATTTTAATTTCATAATTAAATAAGTGGTTATAATAGTGATTGTGTAAACGCTTCATCTATTGCTATGAAAAAGATTTGATTGAATTATGTTATCGAGAAATAGTTGCTTGAAAGCTTTTCATATGGCATCATTAATATGTAAAATCATTTAGGAGGGGATTCTTGTGGCAGTACCGAGTGAATTTAAATATTCTAAAGAACATGAATGGGTTAAAATTGAAGGCAATACAGTAACAATTGGTATAACTGAATATGCTCAAGGTGAATTAGGAGATATCGTATTCGTTGAATTACCAGAAGTCGACGATGACATTAACGAAGGTGAAACTTTTGGTAGTGTTGAATCGGTAAAAACAGTTTCAGAACTTTACGCACCTGTTACTGGGAAAGTTGTCGAGTCTAACGAAGAATTAGAAGACAGCCCAGAATTCGTAAATGAATCACCATACGATAAAGCATGGATGGTAAAAGTTGAATTAAGCGATCAAAGTCAATTAGATGAATTATTATCTGCTGAGCAATACTCAGAAATGATTGGTGAATAAAAAATAAAGTGCGAACTCCATGATATTGATTATCTTGGGGTTTTTTTAATAAGAATATTTATTTTATATGCTTTTTGTCAAAAATAAACATGTATAAAGTGAGCTATAGTAGAGCCTAGCTTAGTAGAACTAAAGAACAGATATTATATAAGAAAAAGATCATCTGATTAGATGTCTTTAAATGACAAAAATCATTTTCAATAATAAGATAAGATTAGGAATATGTAAATTATGTTTATAGTCGCTAAGTATTGTGAAGAACTAAGTAGATTGAACAACTATCAACATTTAGAGGGTGGATGTCATGACGATACTAAACCAAGTGATCATTGTCGAAGGCAAGTCAGACAAGAAACGGGTAAAGCAAGTTATTGATCAGCCAATTGATATCATATGTACGAACGGTACTATGGGCATTGATAAAATCGATGAAATGGTTGAAACTTTATATGATAAACAAGTGTATATTCTTGTGGATTCAGATAAAGAAGGTGAAAAGATACGGAAATGGTTCAAACGATATCTCAGTGAAAGTAAACATATACGCATAGATAGACAATATTGTGAGGTTGCTAGATGCCCTAAACCATATTTATCCAGAGTACTGCGAAAACATGGTTTTTCTGTAAAAGATGCAGAAAAAGTAGCTAAAGCAAAATTAGATTATATAGCTGAAAGGGTAAGTTTATTAACATGAATGTAACAAGTGAACACCGTGCAGATGTGCACGAACATGAAGAAAAAGAAAAATATTTAATATTTGGTTATACACCAACGTGTGGAACTTGTAAAGTTTCAGAACGCATGTTAGATATAGCAAATGAAATTTTGAAGCTACCAATTACGAAAATAGATTTGAATTTTCATCCTGATTTTAGCCAAGCGCAAGAAATACAATCTGTACCTGTGCTCATGCTGATGTCTAAAGGTAAAGAACAGAAAAGAATTTACGCATTTCAATCTGTTCCTTATTTGTTAGAAAATTTAAAATAGTTATTGACGAAACATGAGTGCGATGATAGGATTAAAAATAATTAAATAAATGATACTCTTATCAAGAGTGGTGGAGGGATGTGCCCTTTGAAGCCCGGCAACCGTCTGAATCAGAAATGGTGCCAATTCACATGAAGTTATAATTAACTTTGGGAGATGAGAGAAGCGATTAATGCTTTCTCTTTTCTTCACTGCATAAAAGGGGAAGCATTTTTTAATTGATAGTGTAATACAAGGAGGCAAGTGTGATGATTGAATTAAATCAAATAGTCAAAAGGTACAAAACAAAAAAACACGACGTACTAGCTGTAGATCATGTTGATTTAAGCATTCAATCAGGCTCAATCTTTGGAGTGGTTGGTTTTTCAGGAGCGGGGAAAAGTACTTTAGTAAGACTCTTGAACAATCTCGAGCAACCTACTTCAGGTGACGTAATTATTGATGGAGATAAGATTGGTGATTTATCTAAATCAGATTTAAGAAAAAAACGTCAAAAAGTGAGCATGATTTTTCAACATTTTAATTTACTGTGGTCACGAAATGTATTAAATAATATTACATTCCCGCTAGAAATTGCTGGTGTTTCGCGTCGTGAAGCGAAGCAACGTGCTTTAGAATTAGTGGAATTGGTAGGACTAAAAGGAAGAGAAAATGCATATCCATCGGAATTGTCAGGTGGTCAAAAGCAACGTGTCGGTATTGCGCGTGCATTAGCTAATGAACCTACTGTATTGCTTTGTGATGAAGCAACAAGTGCGTTAGATCCTCAAACGACCGATGAAATTCTAGAATTATTATTAAAGATTAAAGAAGAACGAAATTTAACAATCGTAATCATTACACACGAAATGCATGTCATTCGACGTATCTGCGATGAAGTCGCTGTTATGGAAAGTGGCCGTGTAATTGAACAAGGCGAGGTTACAACTGTCTTTGAAAACCCACAACATGCAGTAACAAAACGCTTTGTGAAAGATGATTTAGACGATGATTTTGATGAATCTATCACAGATTTAATATCATTAAAGGAAAATGATTATGTAGTTCGCTTGAATTTTACAGGAAGCAATACTACGGAGCCGTTAGTATCATACATAACTAAGACGCATAATATTGATGTAAATATATTGGAAGCTAATATTAAACATACGAAAGATGGTTCAATCGGCTTTTTAGTAGTACATTTACCAACAGTAAATTCAGAAAAATTCGAAAAGTTCAAAAACGATTTAGAAGCGCAACACGTTTCAGTGGAGGTGTTAAAGCATGGGTAATTCGTTTGGTGACATACTCCGTGAGATGGTTACTATGCCAAATATCAGTTGGGACGAAGTTTGGTTAGCAACATATGAAACAATTTATATGACTGTAATAGCAACAGCATTTGCTTTTGTTTTAGGACTGATTTTAGGTGTTTTACTCTTCTTATCAGCTAAAAGTAAATCACCAGTTGCAAGAGTCTTTTATAGTGTAGTTTCATTTATCGTAAACTTATTCAGAGCGATACCATTCATTATTCTCATACTCTTGTTGATTCCATTCACAAGTTTAATATTAGGAACAATCAGTGGACCAACTGGGGCTTTACCAGCATTGATCATTAGTGCTGCACCGTTCTATGCAAGATTAGTAGAGATTGCATTTAAAGAAATCGACAAAGGCGTAATCGAAGCGGCTTGGTCAATGGGTGCAAATACATGGACAGTAGTAAAAAAAGTCCTTTTACCAGAAGCAATGCCAGCTTTAATATCTGGTATTACAGTTACTGCAATTGCTTTGGTTGGATCAACAGCAGTTGCGGGTGTAATTGGTGCAGGTGGTTTAGGTAACTTAGCGTATTTAACTGGCTTCACACGAAATCAAAATGACGTCATATTTGTATCAACAGTTTTAATACTAATTATTGTATTTATCATTCAATTTATTGGTGACTGGTCTACAAATAAAATAGATAAACGATAAATTTTTAAAAGGGGACTTTATTATATGAAAAAAATATTAAGTTTAGTTTCTGTAGCAGCTTTAGCACTTTTATTAGCAGCATGTGGCGGTGGCGGAGATGAAAAAGATAAGACAATTACAGTCGGAGCTTCGCCAGCACCGCACGCAGAAATATTAGAAAAAGCCGAACCATTGTTAGAAGATAAAGGTTATAAATTAAAAATCAAAACGATTAATGATTATACAACACCGAATAAATTATTAGATAAAGGTGAAATTGATGCGAACTTCTTCCAACATACACCATATTTAAAAACAGAGAAGGAAGACAAAGGCTATAAAGTGGAATCAGCAGGAAACGTTCACTTGGAGCCTATGGCAGTATACTCTAAAAAACATAAAAGTTTAAAAGATTTACCAAAAGGCGCAACAGTATACGTTTCGAATAATCCAGCTGAAGAAGGACGTTTCTTAAAATTCTTCGTAGATGAAGGACTTATTAAATTAAAAGATGGCGTTAAAACAGAAGACGCTACGTTTGATGATATTGTAGAAAATAAAAAAGATATCAAATTTAATAATAAACAATCTGCAGAGTATCTACCTAAAATTTATCAAAACGAAGATGCTGATGCTGTAATTATTAATTCAAACTTTGCAATTGATCAAGATTTAAGCCCTAAAGATGATTCGATTGTTCTAGAGAAAGCAAAAGACAATCCTTATGCGAATTTAATTGGCGTAAGAGAAGGTCATAAAGATGACGAGAAAATCAAAGCGTTAGTTGATGTACTCCAATCTAAAGAAATTAAAGACTATATCAACAAAGAATACGATGGTGCAGTCGTACCAGCAAAATAACATCAAATTTCATGAAGAATCCTTTAACGACAACGGTTTGAGGATTCTTTTTTATGGTTGTAAGAATTGAAAAGGGTAGTGTGTACAAATTATCGAATATAAAGCATGAAAAATACGCCCAAATTTGGACGCATTAACCAAGTTTTACTTGTTCAAGTTTGTTCATCATTTTCTTAGATAATTGTTCTATAACACTTTTTAAAGATATGGCTATGACTTAATATTTGTGAAGATACTTCTTTTATAATCCTTACATATTTAACAGTCGTTCTTAAAAGTATGTAAAAGCGTCTAAGTTGTATAGGATTGCCTTTGTGATTCGTTAACACAAAATTGCTATTTCGGTAATAATTGTCATTCCACTTTGACTCTTTCTTGTTTTTTAATTAATTCGATAGTAAAAATTAAAGATGAGAATATGAGTGTAGGGGACATTATTATTATGAAATAGGGCACACATCATTTAAAGTAACTTATGTATATTGCAAAGATAACTAGAAATGTAGCAAATATTCCATGTAAGATTAAAAGTAAATAATACTGTTTATCAGTCATGGGGGTAAAGTTGTTCCGCTTAACTCTTCTATTATTTTCCCAACGAAATATAAAAGCCCAAAAATAAGCGTATACAGGTATGAAAATAATCCCTAATACAATAGCAGCTAGTAAACCCATAATAAATCTCCTTTTTTCTTAAGGATATCATAAATTATATATTCGATTGTCAAAATATATAATTGCAAGGGTATGTACTTTTGACGTTCGTACAATATAAAGCATAAATAAAAAACTATAAAATATTGTTGTGGTTAACTTGAAAACAGTAATGACAGATTTAAAAATAATATAGCAGCCACAAGAGAATGTGGAAACTAACTATAGCTGTGTAAAGAATTTATAAAGCGAATTGTAATAAAAAATTGAAACATGCGATGCATACTTATCTCATATATTTGAAATAGTGATCTCAGGTGAGTAAAATAAAAGAATGGAAATAGATTGATTGAGAAAAAATCAGTTTCATTTTCAATGGGAGAACTAACAAATTAATGGTAAGCTTTCTATAATAATGGAAGGTTTATGTATTGATTATATATAGAATCACTAAAATATCACTTTCGCTGTTGATATTTTATTTAATAGCTCGGAGGTTATGGGATGCTTTTATATCATTAAATGATTTAAAAGTAATGGGACATATACTTCCGGGTTATTTTTTCGTCTTTTATCTTGATTCTTACAAGACGCTTGACCAGATGGGACTAATATAGTGCTTGCAGAATACTTCAATACGAAAGACAGTAACCGTGTCTTAGCTGAACGCTTCTGAGATATAAAATAATAAGATTGTACTTAAAGAACTACAAAAAACCACCGACAAAGTTGCTTAACTTCGTCGGTGGTTTGTCTACGTTTGAAATACTGTTTTAATTAAAGTACATATTTAGACTAAATCATGCTCATCTTTAATGTCGCCAACTATATTTTCTAAAATATTTTCCATGGTAATCATACCAATAGGATTACGATTTTCATCTTCGACAAGTGCGATGTGGATTTGATGTGATTTCATCAGCTCTAGTACATGATGATATTTAGTATTAAGACTTACTTTTAGAATATCATTTGTAATATCTTCAAGGGTCGTTAAATCATCATTTAAAAAGTCCTTAGCATGTAGATAACCAACAATTTGAGTTGGCTTATCTCTAAATACAGGGAATCTTGTGTAATTCGCATTATTTATATAAGCTTTTGTTTCATCTACATCACTTTTAATATCAATAACTGAAACTTTATCGAGAGCAATATAACCATCTTTAATCGTCATTTCATCAAAAGCAAATGCACGATTGATATGCGTTAATTCATTTTCAGAGATTTCTCCGCCTTCATGACTTTCTTTAATCAATAATTTTAATTCTTCTTCGGAATGGTAGAGTTCACTTTCTTTAGCAGGTTGCATACCAAACATCTTTAAAATTAATCGCGCTGAACCATTAAGTATATATATAAATGGATAAAATAATTTGTAAAACATGATCATTGGCTTAGCTATGATTAATGTAATTTGTTCGGCTTTTTGAATCGCAACTGTCTTAGGTGCCATTTCGCCGACTACAACGTGTAAATAGGTTGCAATTACGAAAGCGCCAATTAAAGTGAAGACATGTATCATCGAATCTGATAAACCTAAACTACTGAAAAGCGGGTGTAACATAAACTCAAAAGTCGATTCGCCGACCATACCGATGCCTAGAGCGGTAATTGTTATACCTAATTGACAGGCAGCCAAGTATTCATCTAAGTGTGTTACTACCTTTTGTGCTGAAAGTGCATTTTTATTATTACCTGTTGCAAGCGAGTGGATTCTCGATGTTCGAACTTTGACTATTGCGAACTCAGAAGCGACAAAGAATGCAGTAAGTATTAATAAAATAATAAACGTGATTAAACTAATAAGGGTTCCCAAATATTAATTAATTCCTCCAATATTTTCTGATTCAATCTAAAAAAGATTGAAAGCTTATTATATAAAAAATGAGTGTAGTTATCCACTGTCAAGATTTACATATTTTAAAAAAACTAAATTTATTTTTTGTGCCGCCGGAAAATTTGTGGAAAACGGACTTTAAAAATGCCATCGAGCATTATCGATGGCATTTAAAATTTATATATTTGATTTTAATCTTTTGTAGTGCGCCCTAATTTATAACTAATAATAAAACCACAAACCAACGTTATGATTGAAATAATCCATATTAAAATAGAATGTGGGAGGCCAGGAAATACCGCGTATAGTGAACCTACTACGAAACCAATAATTAATGCGTAGGTTAAGTAAGTATGGTAAGTCAGTAAGTGTTGGATAATTTTACTGGAAAATAAGAAACCGGCAATAACACCTAAACCAACTGAAATTAATACAGGAATGGCATTAAAGTTTAGCGAAATAAATTCTGAGAGTGCATACATTACTGTACCGTAAACTCCAAACACCAATAACATAAATGAACCTGATATACCTGGAAGCAACATAGCACTAGAGGCACACGCACCAGCAATAAAATACTTAATGAAAAGACCAGTTGAAAGCTCTAGTGTTTCGCCTGCATGCTTGTCGCCGTTATTTAATAAAGTAATGACAACAATTATAATGATGCCCAACACAAGAAGTGAATAGTGTTTAATATTAAAAGTTTGTTTAAAGCGAGAAGTATTTAATAAATATGGGATGATGCCTGCAATTAAACCAACAAAAAAGAACATCGTGGGTACTGTGTGTTCACTCAGTAAGTAATTGATAACTTTGCTTAATAAGCCTATAGCTAGGACCATTCCTAAACCAATTGGTATTAAAAATTTTAAACTTTCCCAAAAGCGTTTAGAAAAAAGACCGCTGATAGAACGAATAAAGTCGTCATAAATACCAAGTAAGAGGGCAATAGTGCCTCCGCTCACTCCTGGAACTAAATCAGTTGTTCCCATAGCAAACCCTTTACTAATATTTGACCATTTTATTTTTGACATGATAGTCTCCTTTGGATTGAAAATATATAAATGATAATAGCATAAAAGTGAGCATGAGAATATTAAAATCAATGTAAAAAAAATATTGTTTATCACATATAAATGAACACTGACTCTTTTTTAAAAAGATTATAGGCATTGAGAACAACGATGATATTATTATCAGTTACGAAAACCTAAGAATCCCTATCGAAAATGATTGTGTTTTAATAACGATTTTAATTTAGCTCCTGAAAAGGTTTATATTCAAATATAACTACGTTATAATTAGAAGATGTAACAAAGGCTCAGTCTTTTGACTGTAGATTAAAATTATTATAAACTAGATAAGAAAAACATATCATATAATACGGAGGGAATATGTATGCCATCAACATTAGAAATTAAGGACCTACATGTGTCTATTGAAGATAAAGAAATTCTTAAAGGTGTTAACTTAACAATTAACACAGACGAAATACACGTTGTAATGGGACCAAATGGTACTGGTAAATCAACATTATCATCAGCAATCATGGGACACCCTAGCTACGAAGTAACGAAAGGTGAAGTTTTATTAGACGGCGTTAACATATTAGAACTAGAAGTTGACGAACGTGCAAAAGCAGGCCTTTTCTTAGCAATGCAATATCCATCAGAAATCACTGGTGTAACAACTGCAGATTTTCTACGTTCAGCAATTAATGTTAAACGTGGAGAAGGTAATGAAATTAATTTGATGCAATTCATCAAAAAATTAGATAAAGAAATGGATCGTTTAGATATCGATCAAGATATGGCACAACGTTATTTAAATGAAGGATTCTCTGGCGGCGAGAAAAAACGTAATGAAATTCTTCAATTAATGATGTTAGAACCAAAATTCGCAATTTTAGATGAAATTGACTCTGGTTTAGATATCGATGCTCTAAAAGTAGTATCTAAAGGTATCAACTTAATGCGTGGCGAAGAATTCGGTGCATTAATTATCACTCATTATCAACGTCTATTAAACTACATTACTCCAGACCATGTACATGTTATGTATGCGGGCAAAGTAGTTACTTCAGGTGGACCGGAATTAGCAAAACGTTTAGAAGAAGAAGGCTATGAATGGGTTAAAGAAGAGTTCAACGCTCAATAATAAGTCTCAAATCATATGAAAACATTAATTTAGATGAAGATTTAAGGTTTTGATTTATACCAATGAATTAAATCATACAATCATCAAATGGGAGGAAAAAATAGTATGACGACTGAAACTTTGAACATTTCTGAAGCTCAACTTGTTGAATATTCACAAGCCCATAATGAACCTTCTTGGTTAACTGAATTACGTAGAGAAGCGTTGAAATTAACTGAAACTTTAGAAATGCCAAAACCAGATAAAACAAAAATTAACAAATGGGATTTTGATTCATTTAAACAACATGAAACAGTAGGTAATGTTTATGAATCAATAGAAGACCTACCTGCAGAAGTAAAAGAAATTATTGATGTAGAAAACACTGAGAACTTAGTAATACAACATAATAATACACTTGCTTTTACAAAGGTTTCTGATTCTGCAAAAAACGATGGCGTAATCATTGAAGGATTATCAGACGCGTTGAAGAATCATCCTGATTTAGTGAAAAAATATTTTATGAATGACACAGTAACTGTTGATGAACATAGATTAACAGCATTACACACAGCGCTTGTTAATGGTGGTATGTTTGTATATGTACCTAAAAACGTAGTGGTTGAACATCCAATTCAATACGTTGTTTTACATGACGATGCTAATGCAAGTTTCTATAATCACGTTATCATTACTACTGAAGAAAGTGCAGAAGTAACGTATGTTGAAAACTACTTGTCAAATGCAAGCGGTGAAGGTAACCAACTTAACATCGTTTCAGAAGTAAGTGCTGGTGCAAACTCGAAAATCACTTATGGTTCAGTAGATTATTTAGACAAAGGCTTTACTGGTCACATTATTCGTCGTGGTATGACAGAAACAGACGCAACAATTAACTGGGCATTAGGACTAATGAATGAAGGTAGTCAAATTATCGATAATACTACTAATTTAATTGGTGATCGCTCAGAAAGTGAATTAAAATCTGTTGTCGTTGGTACGGGTAGTCAAAAAATCAATTTAACGTCTAAAATCGTACAATACGGTAAAGAAACAAATGGATATATTTTAAAACATGGCGTTATGTTAGAAAGTGCTTCAACAATATTTAATGGTATTGGTTACATTAAACATGGCGGTACTAAATCAAACGCGCAACAAGAATCACGTGTACTTATGCTTTCTGAAAATGCACGTGGGGATGCGAACCCAATTCTATTAATAGATGAAGATGACGTAGAAGCAGGACATGCAGCATCAGTAGGCCGTGTAGATCCAGAACAACTTTACTACTTGATGAGTCGTGGTATTTCACGTCGAGAAGCTGAACGTTTAGTTATTCACGGTTTCTTAGATCCAGTAGTTCGTGAACTACCGATTGAAGATGTAAAACGCAAATTACGTGAAGTAATTGAACTTAAAATTAATAAATAATTAACGAAATTAATTACGTTAAGGACAGTAGTAATTCAAGTGTTAGGAAAGCGAATGATTCTTATTAAGTACGTTTTAAATTTGAATTAAACGAGTCTTCCTAACTTTACTAAGGTCTGATTATAGATTTTTAATTAAGAAAGGTCTGTGGATAAATTGACCGAATCATTAAATGTTAGTGAAATTGTAAAAGATTTTCCAATTCTTGAGCAGCAAGTACATGGTAATAGACTAGCTTATCTAGACTCTACAGCAACAAGTCAAACGCCTATCCAAGTGATTGATGCGATTGATGATTACTACAAACGATATAACTCTAATGTACATCGTGGTGTTCATACACTCGGTTCATTAGCAACAGATGGCTATGAAAATGCACGTGAAACGGTAAGACGTTTTATAAATGCGAAATATTTTGAAGAAATTATCTTCACACGTGGCACGACAGCAGCGATTAATATTGTTGCACATAGCTATGGCGATGCGAATGTTTCTGAAGGTGATGAAATTGTTGTTACTGAAATGGAACATCATGCCAACATTGTACCTTGGCAGCAATTAGCGAAGCGTAAAAAAGCAGAATTGAAATTTATTCCCTTAACTGAAGATGGAGAATTAGCGATTGAGGACGTTAAAGCGACTATTAATGAAAAAACTAAAATAGTTGCGATTGCTCATGTTTCTAACGTATTGGGCACTATAAATGATATCAAAGCTATTACCGAAATTGCGCATGAACATGGTGCAATTATCAGTGTGGATGGTGCGCAAGCTGCCCCTCATATGGATATAGATATGCAAGACTTAGGTGCTGATTTTTATAGTTTTAGTGGTCACAAAATGCTTGGTCCAACGGGTATTGGTGTGTTATATGGTAAACGTACATTGCTAAATAACATGGAGCCAGTTGAATTTGGTGGAGATATGATAGACTTTGTTGATAAATATGAAGCATCATGGGCAGATTTGCCAACAAAATTCGAAGCAGGTACACCACTTATTGCACAAGCGATTGGCTTTGCAGAGGCTATAAAATATTTACAAAATTTAGGATTCGAAGCAATTCATCAACATGAAGCGACATTAACACAGTATGCTTATGACAAAATGTCAGAGATAGAAGGTATCGAGATATATGGTCCGGCAAAAGATCGTCGTGCTGGTATCATTACTTTCAATATGACTGATGTTCATGCGCATGACGTTGCAACTGCAGTTGATACTGAAGGTGTAGCTGTTCGCGCGGGGCATCACTGTGCTCAACCACTAATGAAATGGTTAAAACAATCTTCTACAGCCCGTGCAAGTTTTTATATTTATAACACGACAGAAGATATTGACCAATTAGTTGAAGCCTTGAAACAAACGAAGGAGTTTTTCTCATATGAATTTTAATAATTTAAATCAGTTGTATCGTTCAGTAATTATGGATCATTACAAAAGCCCTAGAAATAAAGGTACTTTAGATAATGGCTCTATGACAGTAGACATGAACAATCCAACGTGTGGGGATCGTATTCATCTTACGTTTGATATAGAAGATGGTTTTATCAAAGATGCTAAATTTGATGGAGAAGGCTGTTCTATTTCAATGTCTAGCGCCTCAATGATGACCGAAGCGGTTAAAGGCAATTCTTTAGCTGATGCCATGAAAATGAGTCAAGAATTCTCGAAAATGATGCTTGGCGAAGAGTATGAAATCAGTGAAGACATGGGGGATATTGAAGCGCTGCAAGGTGTTTCACAATTTCCTGCAAGAATTAAATGTGCCACGTTAGCTTGGAAAGCCTTAGAAAAGGGTACAGTTGAAAAGGAAGGCAATGCAGAAGACTAATTCGAGTCGAAGCATTGACATTGTGTAAAATCCCATTCAAACTAGTATGAACAACATGAAATTTCATGAATGTATATAGATGAAATCATTATTCTTATAGCAGACAGTTAAAGAGAATAATACAATAAATGAACTTGCACGTAAGTCGTTTTTAATATATAAAAGGAGTGATTTAAATGGCTAAAAAAGCACCTGATGTTGGGAATTATCAATATGGTTTCCACGACGAAGATGTTTCCATTTTTAGATCAGAACGCGGTTTGACAGAAAATATTGTCCGCGAAATTTCGAATATGAAAAGTGAACCTGAATGGATGCTTAATTATAGATTAAAATCATTGAAACAATTCTACAAAATGCCTATGCCACAGTGGGGTGGGGATTTATCAGAATTAAACTTTGATGATATCACTTATTATGTTAAACCATCAGAAAATACAGAACGCTCATGGGATGAAGTGCCTGAAGAAATTAAACGTACGTTTGATAAATTAGGTATTCCTGAAGCTGAGCAAAAATATCTTGCTGGTGTTTCAGCACAATATGAATCAGAAGTTGTTTACCATAACATGGAGAAAGAACTTGAAGACCAAGGTATCATCTTTAAAGATACAGACAGTGCTTTAAGAGAAAACGAAGATTTATTCAGACAGTATTTCTCAACAGTAGTACCTGCTGCAGATAATAAATTCTCAGCGTTAAACTCAGCTGTTTGGTCAGGTGGATCATTTATTTATGTTCCAAAAAACATTAAACTAGATACACCTTTACAAGCTTATTTCCGTATTAACTCTGAAAACATGG
Organism: Staphylococcus parequorum; assembly: GCF_039237145.1. Lineage (NCBI taxonomy): Bacteria > Bacillati > Bacillota > Bacilli > Caryophanales > Staphylococcaceae > Staphylococcus > Staphylococcus parequorum. The sequence goes on along the minus strand of NZ_CP150682.1, from coordinate 2,427,588 downwards.
GTCAATTTGAGCGTACTTTAATCATTGCTGATGAAGGCGCATCTGTGAACTATGTAGAAGGTTGTACGGCACCAGTATACTCAACAAGCTCGTTACACTCAGCTGTTGTTGAAATCATTGTACACAAAGACGCACATGTGCGTTATACAACGATTCAAAACTGGGCGAACAACGTATATAACTTAGTTACAAAACGTACTTTAGTATATGAGAATGGTAATATGGAATGGGTTGATGGTAACTTAGGTTCTAAGTTAACTATGAAATATCCAAACTGTGTACTTTTAGGCGAAGGTGCTAAAGGTAGTACGTTATCTATCGCATTTGCTGGTAAAGGACAAGTACAAGATGCTGGGGCGAAAATGATTCATAAAGCGCCAAACACATCTTCTACAATTGTTTCTAAATCTATTTCTAAAGATGGCGGTAAAGTTGTTTATCGTGGTATCGTGCACTTTGGCCGTAAAGCAAAAGGCGCACGTTCAAACATTGAATGTGATACGTTAATTTTAGATAACGAATCTACTTCAGATACTATCCCATATAATGAAGTATTTAATGACAATATTTCGTTAGAACATGAAGCAAAAGTATCTAAAGTTTCAGAAGAACAATTATTCTATTTAATGAGTCGTGGTATTTCAGAAGAAGAAGCGACTGAAATGATTGTAATGGGCTTCATTGAACCATTTACAAAAGAACTTCCAATGGAATATGCTGTTGAAATGAACCGTTTAATCAAATTCGAAATGGAAGGATCAATTGGCTAATCATAGCTACTGATTCAACAATTTCTTATAAAATAAAAGCACGAGAGATACAAATTCAATACCATTTATTCTTTAAATGTTATCGAAGCATGCGTATCATCTCGTGCTTTTTTATGCATGATTTTAGAAAATTAAAACTTTCCATATTGGAAAAATGAAAATAAGTAGTGCTACCAATGTTAATAAACACAGTATGCTATTTACAACGCGATCACCATTAATAGCTGAAATAATATTAATCATAATTAATATTATGATGATAAAAAAGCCGCTATAAAAATATAAGTTGCCATTAAATACTTTGTTAAAAGATAATATAGGTATGAAATAGGCGACTAATGTAGCAAAGGCAGAAACTAATGTCATATAGTACTTAATAAAAAAACACCCCTTTAATGAAGAAACAACTTTATGGGCTATCAAAATTTCAATAAATACAAGGGAAGTTTATAGCATAGGTATACATCGATCATACTATTCGTGAAATATTTTCTTGGAAAATAGAATAAAGTTAAGGTATATTTCAAATATTTCACCGTTCATAGAGTGATGGTTTGATGAATTTTAAGAAGGATAAGAAAACAAGTGCCCAGCCATATGAATTGGTCGGGCACTTGTTTTTATGTATAGATAGTGCCGTATTGGAGTGTACTGATATTTTCTCTTCTCAGGTCTGCACCTGTTCTGTACAAAACGATAATTGATAAGAGCAGTATCATTACTGTACAAATAATAATCCATTTTCCGAGTTTGCTAATATCAAATAGGATACTGAAAATTATTATTAAGAATAATATACAGAAAAAGGCAAAAGCCGTATACATCATTAAATTTCCCATAAATAAAACATTCCTTGTAGAGTTAGCTTAAAAAACTCACTAATAAAAGTGAGTTTGTGAAGAGTTTCCCAAATTTAGCGTACCTAAGTGTCACGCTTAGTTTAATTCTAGCATAGCTATAAAATTCATAATATATAAATGAAAAGAAATAGTACTAAAGGATGATATTTGCTAATTAACTTATTTAAAATTTAATTTAGTTAATGCTTCACAATTAGATGATTCAAAATACTAATCCTTTTGTAACGTTTATAAATTATGAAAGAAGGGAATTAAAGTACAACTTATAAATTTTTTTATTATAAATTTTACTAAAGGAGTAATGCATATATGATTATAGCGATAATCATACTTTTGTTTGCTTCATTTTTCTTTTCAGGCAGCGAAACCGCATTAACAGCTGCGAATAAGATGAAGATGCAAACGGAAGCACAACAGGGCGATAAAAAGTCCGGAAAGATATCGAAATTATTAACCAAACCAAGTCAATTTATTACCACCATTCTTATTGGTAATAATATAGCAAATATTGTTTTACCTACATTAATAACGATTTTAGCTGTAGATTTAGGCATAAGTGTTAGTATTGCAACAGTAGTGACAACAGTAACAATTATTGTAATATCTGAAGTCATCCCCAAATCGATTGCCGCAACGTACCCTGATAGGATCTCACGTTTAGTTTATACACCGATTTCATTCTTTATTATGATATTTAAACCAATAACGTTAGTTTTAAATGGTATGACTGACGCAATAAATAAGTTTCTTTCCAAAGGCAACGAAGACCAGCAACGATTTTCAAAAGAGGAAATCAGACAGATGGTTTCGATTGCCGGTAGTGAAGGTGCCTTTAATGAAATGGAACGTAACCGTATACAAGGAGTTATGGATTTTGAAAAATTAAAAATTAAAGATATTGATACAACACCTCGAATAAATGTCACAGCATTTTCATCAGATGTATCCTATAAAGAGGCATATGATACAGTTGTTTCAAACCCATATACCCGTTATCCTGTGTATGATGAAGATATAGATAATGTTATAGGTGTTTTCCATTCGAAATATTTATTAGCATGGAGCCGTGAGACTGATAACAATATGTCACAATATACTTCTGAAGCTTTATTTGTAAATGAGCATAATAGGGCTGAGTGGGTGTTAAGAAAAATGACTGTATCGCGTAAACATTTGGCGATTGTATTAGATGAATACGGTGGCACAGATGGAATTGTATCCTATGAAGATCTTATTGAAGAAATGTTAGGTATGGAAATCGAAGATGAAATGGATGAAGAAGAAAATGAAAAAATCGAAGAACAAATGAAAGCATACAACAAGAAATAACATTTTACAATACTTTCATACTCATTTTGCAGTTAAACATAAGTGTTGAAAAGGGGCGTGCTAAATGAAATTATCATCTAGAATTACTGAGATTTTAGGTATTAGATTTCCTATTTTGCAAGCAGGCATGGCAGGTAACACAACGCCTGAATTAGTAGCAACTGTGAGTAATAGTGGAGGATTGGGAAGTATCGGTGCAGGTTATTTCACACCTGAAAGACTTGAAAAAGAAATTACCTATGTACAACAACTGACTGATTTACCGTATGCAGTTAATTTGTTTGTACCTAGTCAGAAATTATATATTCCAGATAAGGTAGAGCATATGAATGCTTGGTTAAAACCGTATCGGCGTGCGTTTAACCTTGAAGAGCCAGTATTGAATATGGATGAAACACATCAATTTAATCACGCGATTGATATTGTTATTGAAAAAGGCGTGCCGGTGGTTACTTTTACTTTCGGTATACCTGATCAAACAACGATTGCAAAATTAAAAGAAAGAGATATAACCATTATGGGTACTGCAACTTCTGTAGATGAAGCGATTGCTAATGAAAGTGCAGGGGTAGATGCTATTATTGCACAAGGTAGTGAAGCAGGGGGTCATCGAGGTTCGTTTACTGTGACTGGAAGTAATCAGACGCCATTAATTGGAACGATGTCACTTGTCCCTCAGATTGCTGATGCAATTGATATACCAATTATTGCATCTGGCGGTATTATGGATGGTCGTGGACTTGTTGCAAGTATCGTTTTAGGTGCAGAAGCAGTTCAAATGGGAACTGCATTTTTAACTACTGAAGAAAGTGGCGCATCATCACTATATAAAAATATGATACAACAAAGTAAAGAAACAGATACTGTTGTGACTAATGTATTCACTGGAAAGTTCGCTCGAGGTATTGATAATGATTTTATCCATAAAATGGATGAATATGACGATGATATACCAGATTATCCAATTCAAAACCAGTTAACGAGTGCGATTCGTAAAGAAGCAGCTCAAAAAGGCGACGCACAGTGGACACACTTATGGAGCGGTCAAAGTCCACGACTTGCTCAAAATGTTTCCGCTACGTTGTTAATTCAACGTATAATTAATGAATCAAAAGCACTATTGAATAGTTAAATTGTTATATCAATAATATAGATGCCTCACGCTATACGATTGCTCGTATCCTTACATTATGAGCAATCGTTTTTCTATAATATAGGAATGAGTAAAATAGGCTAAGTGAACTCTGTATTATATAGCAATCTCTTACTTTTTAAAGTTATAGTAAATTAAATTTAATCAAGTGAATCCAATAAAACATATATGGTATCATTACATTGGTGATACTATGATAAATATTGGATTAACAGGTTGGGGCGATCATGATTCATTATATGAAGACTTGCAACGAAAGACAGATAAACTAGTGACCTATGCAAGTCATTTCCCGACAGTAGAATTAGATGCTACTTATTATGCAATTCAACCTGAAAGAAATATACGAAAATGGATAAGAGAAACACCTGAACGTTTTGAATTTGTCGTAAAGATACATCAAGCATTAACTTTACATGCTGATTATCATGATTATGCAGAAACCAGACAAACATTATTTGATCAATTTAAAGCGATGTTACAACCATTAAAAGACGAAAATAAACTTGCTATGGTATTAGTGCAATTTCCACCATGGTTTGATTGTACAGTTCAAAATATTACATATATACGTTATATTCGTGAGCAACTCAAAGCATTTCCTATGTGTGTAGAATTTCGTAATCGATCATGGTTTAATGACGCGTATAAAGAAGAAACATTAGCTTTTTTAACGCAGCAACAAATAATTCATTCTGTATGTGATGAACCGCAAGCAGGTCAAGGTTCGATTCCGTTAGTTAATCGCATTACGCATGAAACTGCATTTGTTAGGTATCATGGGAGAAATGTTCACGGCTGGACTAAAAAAGACATGACCGATGAAGCGTGGAGAGATGTAAGGTATCTATATGATTATAATGAACAAGAATTAAAAGATTTAGTAAATAAAGTGAAAGTATTAGAACACAAAGCTAAAAACATTTATGTTGTTTTTAATAATAATTCTGGTGGCCATGCTGCTCAAAATGCAAAAACTTATCAAAAAATATTAGGCATAGATTATCAAGGGTTAGCGCCGCAACAATTAAAATTATTCTAGGAGAGATTACATGTTTACAATTATATTATTGATTTTAATTGGAGGGTTATCAGCAGTTTTAGGCTCTATTGTGGGTATCGGTGGCGGTATCATTATCGTGCCAACATTAATATATCTTGGGGTAGAGAATAACCTATTAGAAGGTATTACGCCTCAAATCGCTATAGGAACATCTTCCGTTATTTTAATAGTTACGGGTTTAACTTCAACGTTAGGTTATTTAAAAACAAAGCAAGTAGATGTGAAGAACGGATCAATATTTTTATTTGGCTTATTGCCTGGTTCTTTAATTGGAGCACTACTAAGTCGCTATTTAACGTTAGAATCCTTTAATTTATATTTCGGTATATTCTTAATCATTGTAGCCATCTTACTTATTATAAGAAATAAGATTAAGCCATTTAAAATATTTGATAAACCCAAATATGAGCGCAGTTATGTCGATGGTAATGGTAAAAAATATCATTATAGTGTACCGCCGCTAGTAGCATTTATTGCGACGCTATTTATTGGTACTTTAACTGGATTATTCGGCATTGGTGGCGGTGCATTAATGACACCATTAATGCTTATTGTATTTAGGTTCCCGCCCCATGTGGCAGTCGGTACAAGTATGATGATGATATTTTTCACAAGTATAATGAGTTCAGCAGGACACATTGTACAAGGCCATGTAGCATGGTCGTATGCTATTGTTCTAATTATTGCAAGTTATTTTGGCGCTAAACTAGGCGTGAAAGTGAATCAATCCATAAAATCAGATACAGTAGTCTTTTTATTACGTACATTTATGTTAATTATGGGTATATACTTAATAATAAAATCATTCCTATAAAGTAAGAGGAGGGGAAATATAGATGAAACTAACGATTTATCATACAAATGATATACATAGTCATTTACATGAATATGCACGAATTTCAAAATATTTAGCCGAAGATAGACCGAAACTAAATCATCCCTCACTCTATTTAGATATTGGCGACCATGTTGATTTATCTGCGCCAGTTACTGAGGCGACGATGGGTATAAAAAATGTTGAATTGTTAAATAAGGCACAATGTGATATTGCCACGATTGGCAATAATGAAGGCATGACAATTTCACATGAAGCTTTAAATACACTTTATGATGATGCGAACTTCGAAGTGACTTGTGCAAATGTTTTTGATGAACAAGGACAATTACCGAATCATCTATCACCATCTTTAATTAAAGTGATAGATGGTGTACGCATTTTATTTATTGCAGCTACTGCACCATTCACGCCTTTTTATAGAGCACTTGATTGGGTAGTAACTAATCCTTTAGAAGCCATTAAAGATGAAATTAGTGCAAATGAAGGCGAGTATGATTTATTAATTATTATGAGTCATGTTGGTGTTTTCTTCGATGAAAAGTTATGCCAAGAAATTCCTGAAATTGACCTTATTTTAGGTAGTCATACCCATCATTATTTTGAAAATGGTGAAATGAATAATGGTGTATTAATGGCAGCTGCAGGCAAATACGGTAATTTTTTAGGTGAAGTTACCCTTGAAATTGAAAACAAACAAGTCGTTAAAAAAGAAGCTACGATATATCCAGTAGAAACTTTGCCTGAAGTTGAGACAAATTTTGAAGCGGAAGGTAAGGCGCTTTTAAGTGATCCTATTATCGATCGACAAATAGAGCTACCACGCAGAACAAATGTTATTACACAAACATCGTATATGCTTGCTGAAAGTATATTTGAATTTACGAATGCTGACTGTACGATTATCAATGCTGGATTAATCGTTAAAGGTGTCATTGCTGATCAAGTCACTGAATATGATATTCATCAGATGCTACCTCATCCAATTAATGCAGTACGAGTTAAATTAAGTGGTCAAGAATTGAAAAACGTTATAATAAAAAGCCAAAAACAAGAGTATATTCATGAGCATGCACAAGGATTAGGCTTTAGAGGTAATATATTTGGTGGATATATATTATATAATTTAGGTTTTATTGAGTCTGAATCACGTTACTTTATTAACGGCGAAGAAATTGATGATGAAGCGACTTACATTCTAGGAACGGTTGATATGTATACATTCGGCCGTTATTTCCCAATGTTAAAAGATGAGGCTATAGATTACTTAATGCCTGAATTTTTAAGAGATATCTTCAAGGAAAAATTACTAGAATTTTAAAAACTAACAATATACGTTTAAATTTATTGAAAATTTCGTTATAATGATTACAGATTTCAAACTCAGGAGGATTGTGCGGATATGGCTACTAAAAACGAAGAAATTTTACGTAAACCAGATTGGCTGAAAATAAAGCTAAACACTAATGAGAACTACACTGGACTGAAGAAAATGATGCGCGAAAAGAATTTGCATACAGTTTGTGAAGAGGCAAAGTGTCCCAATATACATGAATGTTGGGGAGAACGTCGTACTGCTACATTTATGATTTTAGGTGCAGTATGTACACGTGCTTGTCGTTTCTGTGCAGTTAAGACAGGATTACCTAACGAGTTAGATTTAGATGAGCCAGAACGCGTGGCTGAATCTGTTGAATTAATGAACTTAAAACATGTTGTTATAACAGCAGTAGCACGCGATGATTTAAGAGACGCTGGTTCAAATGTTTATGCTGAGACGGTACGTAAGGTACGTGAACGTAATCCGTTTACTTCAATAGAAATCTTGCCATCAGATATGGGTGGAGATTTTGAAGCATTAGAAACATTAATGGCTTCAAAACCAGATATTTTAAATCACAATATCGAGACAGTCCGCCGATTAACGCCGACAGTTCGTGCAAGAGCAACGTATGATCGTACGTTAGAGTTCTTAAGACGCTCAAAAGAGTTGCAACCCGATATTCCGACTAAATCAAGTTTAATGGTAGGTTTAGGTGAAACACATGAAGAAATCTATGAAACAATGGATGACTTACGAGCAAATGATGTAGATATCTTAACAATAGGTCAATATTTGCAACCTTCACGTAAACATTTAAAAGTTGAAAAATACTATACACCATTAGAATTTGGTAAATTAAGAAAAATTGCGATGGATAAAGGTTTCAAACATTGCCAAGCTGGACCGCTTGTAAGAAGTTCATATCATGCAGATGAGCAAGTGAATGCAGCAGCAAAAGAAAGACATCGTATTGGTGAAGAAAAATTGGGTACTGATACAAAGATTTAATAGCGAAAAAGACTTAGTTCATTTGTTAAGTGTGCTTATTTTAGCTTCACTTTATGGACTAAGTCTTTATTAGAAATATAAAGTATATATACATCACATGAGACTGACTATAGCAGTTTGGTGTTCATTGAATGCATGGATAGTATACTTAGATTAGGTGAATGAAATGATAAAAGTGAATGAACACTACTTTGAAATCATAGAAGAGTATAGAGAATGTTTTGACGAGGAAACATTCGCAAATCGTTATTCTGACATATTAGATAAGTATGATTATATCGTAGGTGACTTTGGTTACGAACAATTAAGATTAAAAGGTTTTTATACTGATAAAAACAAAAAGGCAGAGTTGAGCAAACGTTTTTCGACAATACAGGATTATTTATTAGAATACTGTAATTTTGGTTGCCCATATTTTATCTTGAGACGTATTCCGGAACAGGAACTTAAAGCACATGTAGATGAAACTGAAGAGGCTGATCCTGATTTTGAAGAAAATAAATTGCAAGATGTAAAGATTAAGCCAAGTATTCAAGATACAGAAAAATAAATATTGATTAATAAAACGGGAGCAGAACCTAAAACTCCCAATTTAAAAAGGAGGCTGGGACATATTACATGTCTTAGCCTCCTTTTTTTATATTGGCAGTGGCTGACTGAATTGAAAATGCGCTTATATCAAGCTTTTTTCAATTCTAGTCAGCTGTGCCGGGGTGGGACGACGAAATTTTATTAGAAAAATTAGATTTCTGTCCCACTCCCCTTTCGCTATATTAAAATATGTTGATTGTTCATGTTCAGGAATACGGATTGGAACTGTAGTTCTTGCTCGCATTGTTTCATCAGGCCTTTCGTATGAAAAAGTGATATAAAAAGAACGATGAACTTTTCCAACAGTTAATAACTATTGAATGACTTCATTTAAATATTCGGTGATTTCATTTCCTTCATCTTCATTAACACCAAGTATGTACGAGATGTAACCTTCTTCTTCTAAATCATCTGTGCCGATAATCCCAAATTTATTTGTTTGCATATTTAATACGATAGTTTTACCAAAATGGCGATTGGTTTGGACTAACATCAAATCGTAACGACTATGTTCGCCTACAAAACCGACAAATTGGACTTGAGCTGATTCGTCGTCGTCATATAGATACATATCAATCATTTTATTACACTCCTCGTAGCGTGTGACTTATAATATAATGCAGTAGTTAATATATTTTCTATGGTTAAAAAGTCTTAATTCACAGTATAACGATAAATGAATTCGACTGCAAAGGTATGGTATGATTAGAGTGATAGGGGTGACGATGATGTATTTTGTTAATAAAGAAAAATTGAATACAAAGTTAAATTATTTACAACAATTAATTACAGATTATCCTCAAAATAAAGATAATCACTATGCGTTTGAACGTATTGCACAAATGTTTATAGAGTCAGCTGTAGATATTGGAAATATGGTAATTGATGGCTTTATATTAAGAGACCCAGGTAACTATAAAGATGTTATCGATATTTTAGAATTAGAAAAAGTGATTTCTAAAGACACACAAGTTCACATCAATGAAACGGTCGATGTAAGAAAGCAGTTTGTCCACTATTATGATGAACTTGATACGGCCAGTCTTATACCACTTTTTGATGAGGCAGTGCCTTATTATCAACAATTTATTGAAGAAGTCATACATTTTTTAAAAAGTGAAGATGTGCCAGTTACAGCTTTTGGTAAAAAAGGAGAGTAAGTATTAATGAAAAATTACAAAGCTTATCTTATTGATTTAGATGGCACGATGTATAAAGGTAATGAAACGATTGATGGTGCAACGCAATTTATAGAATATCTAAACCAACAACAAATTCCACACTTATATGTAACGAACAATTCTACGAAAGAACCAGAAGAAGTAGCTTCTAAATTACATACAATGGGTATAGATGCAAAGGCTGATGAAGTAGTTACTTCAGCACTTGCAACTGCTGAATACATTTCAGAAGCATCACCAGGTGCTACTGTTTATATGTTAGGTGGTAGCGGCCTTGAAAAAGCACTCACTAGTCATGGATTAATATTGAAAGACGATGAGTTTGTTGATTACGTAGTAATTGGATTAGATGAAGCAGTGACTTATGAAAAATTAACCACTGCAACATTAGGCGTACGCAATGGTGCAAAATTTATATCAACGAATCAAGATGTATCGATACCTAAAGAACGAGGCTTTTTACCAGGTAACGGAGCTATTACAAGTGTTGTAACAGTATCTACAGGTGTTCAACCGACATTTATCGGTAAACCTGAACCTATTATTATGAAAAAAGCATTAGAAATTTTAGATTTAGAGCGCTCAGAAGTAGCTATGGTTGGAGATTTATATGATACGGATATTCTTTCAGGAATTAATGTGGGCATTGATACGATACATGTACAAACTGGCGTCACAACTAAGGAACAAATCGTACTAAAAGAAATACCGCCGACTTATACGTTTAAAGATTTGAATGAAGTGATCAAAGAACTCAAAATGTAGGGGTGATTGTATGAATAAAATAGTCGTTAGTAGAAAAATACCTAAGTCATTTATAGAACAATTAGAAACACTTGCGGATGTAGAAGTTTGGAACGAATCTTATACACCAATGCCAAGAGATAAATTTTTGGACTCTTTAAAGGATGCAACTGCTTGTCTTATAACTTTAAGTGAAAAAATTGACGAAGAAGTTATAGAAGCAGCGCCTCATTTGAAAGTGATTGCAAATATGGCAGTTGGTTTTGATAATATAGATGTGCAACTTGTACAAAGTAAAGGGATAGTTGTTACGAATACGCCTGGCGTGTTAACTGAGACAACAGCAGAACTGGGCTTCACTTTGATGTTGACCGTGGCAAGACGCATTGTTGAAGCGGAACAATACGTACAAAAGGGTGAATGGCAAAGTTGGGGACCATATCTTTTGGCAGGTAAAGATTTATATAATGCTAAGGTGGGTATCTACGGCATGGGTGATATCGGTAAAGCCTTTGCGAGACGCTTGAAAGGATTCAATGCAAATATTATGTATCACAATAGATCACGACATAAAGACGCTGAAGAAGCGTTAGGCGCTTTGTACGTGCCGTTTGATACATTGCTTGAGCATAGTGATTTTATTATTTGTACAGCACCACTTACTGAAGATACAAGAAATAAATTTGATACTGATGCATTTAAAAAGATGAAAAATGATGCAATATTCATTAACATTGGACGAGGTGCAGTTGTTGATGAGGAAGCACTTGTCAATGCTTTACAAGATGGAGAAATTGCTGCATGTGGCTTGGATGTCTTACGTCAAGAACCGATTGAAATGACGCATCCATTGTTATCAATGAAAAATGCAGTCATCTTACCGCATATTGGTAGTGCATCTGTAGTAACGAGAAATCGTATGATTCAACTTTGCGTCGATAATATACGCTTAGTGTTAAGTCATAAAAATGCTAAAACACCGATTTCATAAAATTAAATTACATGTTTTTCAGAACTGCTAACAAAGTCATTGACTTTGTTAGCAGTTTTTTTGCTCAAATTTGAATTGATTATAAAAATGAGGTAATAAATACTCATTTTTAATAAACGATGAACATTCGTAAGTTTAAATACATAAAATAACAGAACATTAATTTTTAATGAGGCTCATTTTGTTATATCAATATTTAATAAAAATTAATTCCTCTCTTTTTATGCGTCATTCAATATAACATTTTTGTTATATATAAATTTGTTTATTCAATTGTCAAGCGGTGGTAAAAAATGTATAATATATTAGTAAAATGTTAACGCAATGTAAATTGCTTAGGTTAATAAAATTTTATTTATTACATAATTTGATTATAGTATAGTCTGAATTGAAACAGAAGAGGTGAACAATGAGTAAAAAAATAGAACAAGATTCATTATTTCATAAGTTAAAACCCTGGCTCATAACGCTGCTTTATTTTGCTATTTTTATAGCGTTGTATCTCATATATGGTACTGGCGATACTCATAACAACTTTATTTATAATGAATTTTAATAGAGGAGAGAAGCATGAAAGATATTATACATTCACTAATTGAAAATGCCCAAAATCACCCTGATCATAAAGCAATTCAACATAATAATGAAAGTTTGACGTATCGTGAATTAAACCAATATTCAAATATACTCGCTGACATTATTAAAGATTCGAAGCGACCGCTCATTTTATATGGCCACATGTCTCCATTTATGATTGTCGGCATGATAGCAAGTATTAAAGCAGGTTGTGGTTATGTACCGCTCGATACATCTATCCCTAAAGATCGTATTCAGTCCATTATTGAAAAAATAGAAGGTCAATTTATATTCAATACAACTGACAATGATATAAATATAAAGAAAATTGATGTGATAGATCACAGTATGATAATAAGTACATTAAACATGAAACAATTTGATTCTAAAATGGTAGGTGAGGATATTGCTTATACGATATTTACATCTGGCTCAACAGGTGAGCCTAAAGGAGTTCAAATAAGCTACGAAAGTTTAAATGAATTCACTGAATGGATGGTTGACCTTAATGCATTAGGTTATAAGCAACAATGGTTGAATCAAGCACCATTTTCATTTGATTTATCAGTAATGGCAGTGTATCCATGTATCGCTACCGCAGGCACATTAAATTTAGTAGATAAAACGATGATTAATAAACCTAAACTATTAAATGAGATGCTGGAGCACTCAAACATAAATATATGGGTTTCAACGCCATCCTTTATGGAGATGTGTTTAATGCTACCTAATTTATCTGAGACAACATACACGAGTTTAAAAGAATTTTTCTTTTGTGGTGAAATTTTGACGCATAGAACTGCCGAAATGTTATTACAGCGTTTTCCATCTGCTTATATATACAACACATATGGTCCTACAGAAGCAACTGTAGCTGTTACAAGCATATTGATTACTGAAGCGGTAATTAAGCAATATAATCCTTTACCGGTAGGAGTGCCAAGACCAGGTACATTTTTGTCACTTACAGATAAAGGCGAGCTTGTTATTTCTGGAAAGTGTGTAAGCGAAGGATACGTCAAAGATGAGGCGCGTTCTAATGAAGTTTTTAAAATAAATAATAATAAAAAACAATACTACACTGGTGACAAGGCAGAATTAAGAGATGACCAGTGGTTTATTAATGGTCGCATAGATTTTCAAATTAAATTAAATGGTTACAGAATGGAATTAGAAGAAATAGAATTTCAATTACGCCAAATAGCATGTATCAAGGAAGCTATAGTAGTGCCAATATACAAAGGTAATAAAGTCATACATTTAAATGCGGTAATCGTAGTAAATGAAGCGGACCGTGTTGAAAATGAACAAGAAGCAATTCATGGCATCAAATATGAATTAAAACAGCATATACCAGAATATATGATACCAAGGAAAGTTATATTCCAAGATAAATTGCCTCTAACAGTAAATGGTAAATTAGATCGTAAAAAGATTGCTGAGGATGTAATGTAATGATTCCATATGGCACATTTATGTTTTTTCTCATAGCAATTATAGTATTAATACCGGTCATTATTCTTGGTCTTATGGGTAAAAGAAGTCGTATATATAATGGTGTGAGTACTGCGATAATGATTGTACTTATTTTCTCATCTGAAAAGCACAATTTATTTGGACTGGATTATTTAAGTGTTCAGGTTATAAATTTTGTGCTTTATACGATTTGGCAAGTCGTAATTATTATGTATTATTGGAAATCTAGAGCTAAAAATAATACATTTAACAAATTTTTTATGGTAATCACATTATCTATATTACCGTTAATTATTGTGAAAGTGATGCAAAGTTCTTGGTTTGGAACTGCACAGCTGAAACTTCACGAAAATAAAGTAATAGAGTTCATAGGATTTTTAGGTATTTCATATGTAACTTTTAAAAGTGTTCAATTATTGATGGAAATACGTGACGGCTCAATTAAAGAAATAAAAAGTTGGAAAGTCATACAATTTATTTCATTCTTTCCAACCATTTCATCAGGGCCTATTGATCGATATAAACGATTTGTAAAAGATGATAATAAGGTACCTAATAGTGAGCGTTATCGTGAACTATTAGTTAAAGCAATTCATTTTATAATGCTAGGATTTTTGTATAAATATATTATTGCTTACTTAATCCAAATGTATGCAATCAATCCACTTATGTTAGATTTTACGAGATTTTCTGCAAAATGGTTGTATATGTATGCCTACAGTTTATATTTGTTTTTTGATTTTGCAGGCTATTCGTTGTTTGCAATTGCATTTAGTTATTTGTATGGCATACAAACGCCTCAAAACTTTAAGCAACCTTTTAAAGCTAAAAATATTAAGGATTTTTGGAATAGATGGCATATGTCTTTATCGTTTTGGTTTAGAGATTGTATATATATGAGGGCCTTATTCTTTATGTCAAAGAAAAAATTATTGAAAAGCCAATTTACGATGTCGAATATTGCGTTCTCACTTAACTTTTTAATCATGGGTGTGTGGCATGGTATTGAATTTCATTATATTTTATATGGTTTGTATCATGCGGCACTCTTTATTGGCTACGGTTATTATGAAAAGTGGCGGAAAAACCACCCACCTCGATGGCAAAATCAATTTACCACAATGTTAAGTATCGTTATCACATTTCATTTTGTGACATTTGGTTTTCTGATATTTTCAGGAAAACTGTTTTAAAAAATAGGAGGAATTTTCATGGAATTTAGAGAGCAAGTTTTAGATTTATTAGAAGAAGTAGCTGAAAATAGTATTGTTAAAGAGAATCCAGATGTTGAGTTATTTGAAGAAGGCATAATAGACTCATTTCAAACAGTCGGGCTTTTACTAGAAATACAAAACAAATTAGATATTGAGGTTTCAATCATGGATTTTGATAGAGACGAATGGGAAACACCAAATAAAATTGTAGCGGTTTTAGAAGAATTAAGATGAAATTAAAGCCATTTATACCAATTATCGTAAGTCTTATATTGTTTGGGATTTTCTTAGCTATACCAGTGAATTGGTTTACAGGATTGGTCAATTCAAAAACGTTAGAAGCACAACGTATATCATTATCAGATCAAGTGTTAAAAGGAACGTTAATTCAAGATAAAATGTATGAATCTGATGCATATTATTCAATTTACGGTTCGAGTGAACTTGAAAAAGATGATCCTTTTAACCCAGCTATATTAATAAACAATGATAAAAATATTTCTGGCAAACCATTTTTAATTGGAACGGGTGGTTCAACAGATTTAGTTAACGCAGTAGAACTTGGTTCGCAATATGATAATCTTAAAGGTAAAAAAATGGCCTTTATTGTATCACCACAATGGTTTACTAATAATGGTTTAACCTCTGAAAATTTTAAAGCACGTATTTCTAAAGCGCAGTTAAATCAACTGTTTAAACAAAATAATTTAAGCCCTGAACTTAAACAACGATTTGCTAAAAGGTTGTTACAGTTTAAAGATGCTGAAAATAAGTCGTACTTGGAAAAAATAGCTCAACAACCCCAAAATGTTAATGATGCTTATATTTCATCTTTCAAAGATAATCAATTTAAAAAAATTGAATTAATAAAAGCTATGTTTCCGTTAACTTCCTCTCCATTATCGCAAGTTAAACCTGTAACTCAAGAAGGCCAGTCATGGAAAGATATTCAACAGCAAGCAGAAAAATATGGAGAAGCACGAACAAAATCAAATGAGTTTGGTATTAGAGATGAATATTGGGATTTAATAAAAAGCCATAAACGTAAAATAAATAGAGATTATGAGTTCAATATTAACTCGCCTGAGTTTAATGATTTAGCATTGTTAGTAGATACACTCAACGAAGCTGGTGCTGATGTTGAATATATAATCTTACCATCTAATGGTAAGTGGTATGATTATATTGGTATTGATAAACACAGAAGACAAGGTATCTATAAAAAAATCAATCAAACAATTGTAGAACATGGCGGGGAAGTTTATGATATGTCAGATAAAGATTATGAACCATATGTTGTAAGTGATGCAGTACATATTGGCTGGAAAGGCTGGGTGTATATAAGCGAAAGAATTAATCAACACTTACAAGAATAATTTAGCGCTTTATTAACAAGTCTCCGACCAAATTGATAAATCAGTAGATTAGATGTCTAAACTGAGCATGTATTTATATTAAGTTTTTAAAAAAATACTTCTCCATTTATAAAGACAAATAGTTATTATGAGATAGGGAATGCGAATCAGAAATTGATTTCGTATTCCCTATACTATTTTTAGGATGCATTTATTAGAGAGTCACGGTGAAAAAAGTCCGTAATATTGTATAATCAGTCAGAAAATTGATATTATGACAAAGCATACATCTATATTAAAGCACTTGTAATTTTAGCAAAACAAAAAAGCTAAACGATGTTATTCGTTTAGCTTGTCTATGCTTTGAAACTATTCGCATTGCAAAAGTGAAATAGTTAATTAAAGTGCTCGAAAGAAACTTGATCTTTAGATGTTATCTATATATGAATATATCAATTAGAATACTTGTTCTACTTCGATTACTCCTGGTACTTCTTCATGCAAAGCACGTTCAATACCTGCTTTTAAAGTGATTGTTGAACTAGGGCATGTACCACAAGCGCCATGTAATTGTAGTTTAACAATACCATCTTCTACATCAACGAGTGAACAGTCACCGCCATCACGTAGTAAGAAGGGACGCAGTTTTTCAATTACTTCTGCTACTTGATCAAACATTGTTACGTTTTCAGTTGGCATGGAAATGCCTCCTTTCAAGTGAGTTATTTCATATTCTACTTATCTTTTTATTATAATAGAAATGTAAGGAAAAATCTATCAATCGATACAAAAGGGGAATGTTAAAATGAATAAAGCTAGTGTAATCGTTTATGGTGCAGATATTGTTTGTGCAAGTTGTGTTAATGCACCAACAGCACGCAATACTTATGATTGGTTACAACCATTGTTAAAAAGGAAGTATCCAGATATTCAGTTTGAATTCACATATATTGATATTGAAAAAGATACTGAGAACTTAACAGATCATGATCAACAGTACATTGAACGCATTCAAGAAGATGAATTATTCTATCCATTAGTTACTATAAATGAAGCATATGTATCAGATGGTTATGTTCAATTAAAAGATATCACGAAATTTATGGATTCGCATTAATCATTTACTGTTTAGTCTTTCATTTAATATTACGTTTTTAAAAAATATAAAGCGCTTGAGACATTTAATTATAATGTCTTAAGCGCTTTATTGTCCAAATTTATTTTTCTTAATAGTGAAATTGAGAAGAGAGGGCTATTTAACCGTTATGGTATTTATATAACCATAGTACGCCTGATTTTAAAATAGAAGCTAAGCGCCCGGTAACAGTTCGGTCCATTATATAAGCAAAACCTTTTTTATCCCCAAGTGAGCCAAGGAAACCTTGAACTTTAATTTCAGGCATTTTTTCTGGAAGTGCTTTGCCTTGCCATTGTAATTTCATAACATCTGCAATTTGATCACCTTGTGCTTCAGCGAGCTGTGCACTTGGTGCATGTGGTAATTCTGCACAGTCACCTACCACATAGACGTTTTTATAGGTAGGCACTTGGTGATATTGATTTAAAATAACACGGCCACCTTTACTAATGTCTATTGGAAGGTTTCTTACTACTTCAACAGGTTGAATACCTGCTGTCCACACGATTAAATCTAATTCTTCAGGTACATCATTATTATAGATACGACCTGGTTCCACTCGGTTAATATCAGAGTTTGGTACTACAGTTACATCATTTTTCTTAAACCAATTTTCAATATATTGACTTAACTTTTCAGGAAAACGACGTAGAATACGTTCGCCTCTGTCATAGAGGTAGATTTTTAAATCTTCACGACTTTCACGTAATTCACTTGCTAATTCGATACCACTTAATCCAGCACCAACGATACCTACTTTGGCACCATTTGGTAATTCACTTAAATGGTGGAATGTCTCACGAGATTTAGATAGCGTTTGAATACTATGTGTGTATTCTTCAGCACCTGGAACATTGTGATACTTATCTTCACAGCCTAAACCAATTACTAATTCATCATAATCTACTTTCGTATTGCCAACGGAAATAATTTGATCTTCTAAATCAATATCATTAATTTCGCCAAAAACATTGTTGATGCGATCAGAATCAGGAAAATTCATACGAACATCCTTATCAGATTTAGTACCAGCAGCCAACTCATAAAACTCTGGCTTTAAACAGTGGTAAGGCATACGGTCAATTAATGTGACCGAATAATTTTCAGGAAGTGCAGATGGTAAAATATGTGACATAATACGCATATTTCCATAACCGCCACCTAATAATACTAAGTTTTTCATTTGTGATACCCCTCTAGTAAAAATTGTATTGAGCAATAAGATAAAATGAGATGTATTTTATATTAAACTCGTCAATGTAAGTTATTAAATATAATGTGGTTAAATCATATTTCGTCTTTCATCGATATACCAATTTTCTATAATCTGCTTACTTAGATATATTATAAGCCTTTTTGAATACTTCTACAAATAAAGTAGATACTTTATTATTTGTAATTACATTTAATTTGAAACAGAATTTATTATTTCATCAACTTAAGTAATAACGGCTTGTTTTGACGTGATCTATTTGATAAATAAATATGTTTAACAGAGTTATTATATATCTATAATCAACTGCTTATTCTGTTCGATAAGTCAGTTTAAAAGTGTAGATATTATAAGCTAGTATGTAGTCAAATATGTCCAGTATTTGTTATAATTGTTTAACTGATAATTTATGAGAGGGTGTATTATGAATCCAATAATTGAGTTCTGCATTTCGAATTTAGCGAAAGGCGGGGACTACGTATATAATCAACTTGAAAATGACCCTGAAGTAGACGTATTAGAATATGGATGTCTACAAAATTGTGGACTATGTTCAAGTGGGTTGTACGCACTAGTGAATGGTGATATCGTTGAAGGTGAATCGCCAGATGACTTATTACAAAAAATTTACGCACATATAGAAGAAACATGGATTTTTTAGGAGGTAATTATAATGGCAGTAGTTGAAATAACTGAAGCAGCAGCATATGAAGTAAAAGACATGTTACAACAAAATGATATGGCAGATGGTTATTTAAAAATTAAAATAAATGGTGGCGGTTGTACAGGCCTTACTTATGGCATGTCAGCTGAAGCAGAGCCAGGTGACAACGATGAAGTATTGGAAGTCCACGGTTTGAAAATACTTGTAGAAAAATATGACAAACCTGTATTAGATGGTACTAGAATTGATTTCAAACAGTCACTTATGGGTGGCGGTTTCCAAATTGATAATCCAAACGCAGTTGCATCTTGCGGTTGTGGTAGTTCATTTAGAACAGCCAAAGTTGCTGGTTCTCCAGAAGATTGTTAATTTGATTTTTAAAATTTAAAGGCTATAGTTCGCATAATATCCAAGGTGAACTATAGCCTTTTATAAGTTTATGTGAAATAATAAACAATATGGGCATTAGCGCTTGAAAATAAGCTATAAAAACTATAAAATTAGTATTGGGTAAAAAATGTCTTTTTTGTGAATTACTAATTAAAATATAGGGTATAGCAAAAGACTATGGCAACAAAAAAATTATGAAAGCTTAGGTGAATGAAATGGCTCAAGATCGTAAAAAAGTATTAGTTTTAGGTGCGGGTTATGCAGGTTTACAAACTATTACAAAATTACAAAAGCAAATTTCAGCAGATGAAGCTGAAGTTACATTAATTAATAAAAATGATTACCATTATGAAGCTACTTGGTTACATGAAGCTTCAGCAGGTACGATTAGCTATGAAGATTTACTATATCCAGTTGAAAGTGTAGTAAACAAAGACAAAGTTAACTTTGTTAAAGCAGAAGTTACAAAAATCGACCGCAATGCTAAAAAAGTAGAAACTGACGCTGGTATCTTTGATTACGATATCTTAGTTGTATCATTAGGTTTCGAAACTGAAACATTTGGTATCAAAGGCATGAAAGACCATGCTTTCCAAATTGAAAACGTTTTAACTGCTCGTAAATTATCTCGTCATATCGAAGACAAATTTGCTAACTATGCATCTTCTAAACAAAAAGATGACAAGGATTTAGCTATTATTGTTGGTGGCGCAGGATTTACTGGTGTGGAATTCTTAGGTGAATTAACTGACCGCATCCCTGAATTATGTAATAAATATGGTGTAGAACAAGGCAAAGTAAAAATAACTTGTGTCGAAGCTGCTCCAAAAATGTTACCAATGTTCTCTGATGAATTAGTTAACCATGCTGTAAGTTACTTAGAAGATAGAGGCGTAGAATTCAAAATTGGTACTCCAATCGTTGCAGCTAACGAAAAAGGTTTCGTAGTAAAAGTTAACGATGAAGAGCAACAATTGGAAGCTAATACAGTTGTATGGGCTGCTGGTGTTCGTGGTAGCAAATTAATGGAAGAATCATTTGAAGGTGTTAAACGTGGACGCATCGTTACTAAACAAGATTTAACTATAGAAGGTTATGACGATGTCTTTGCAATTGGTGATGTTTCTGCATTTATCCCAGCTGGTGAAGAACGTCCATTACCAACAACTGCACAAATTGCTATGCAACAAGGTGAACAAACTGCTAAAAATATTAAAAATATTTTAGAAGGTCAACCAACTCAAGAATTTGAATATGTTGATCGTGGTACTGTATGTTCATTAGGTTCTAATGATGGTGTAGGCGTTGTTTACGGTAAAGATATCCAAGGTAAAAAAGCTGCATTCATGAAAAAAGTTATCGATACACGTGCAGTATACAAACTTGGCGGTGTCGGCTTAGCATTTAAAAAAGGTAAATTTTAATATATCAATTAAATAATACAGGCGCATGCACTATGTGATTCTGTACTTAAAAAGACCTGTCTAGTAAATAGATAGGTCTTTTTATTAAATGAAAAAGCATTAAGCCATATAAACTGTAGTATCATTTTTAATAAAATAATTGTTAGACAATGACACATTAAAAATTTAATTTAAAAAGAGGGATGCGCAATGGAAGTAACAATGCAAAGCAATACTAATATTAACAATAAAACTTTAGTAGTTGGTGTGCCGGAACACTTGAATCAAATTAGCGAGTTAACTGTAGAAGATGAAAATATAATTGAAAAATTAGAAGAACTAAAACGTAATCAAATTATTAATACAAATGTTGGGACAATTTCTAGTACACTGTTTTCATTAAATGGTAAAAAATTAAAACTCATCACAGTTGGTTTAGGCAATTTAAAAACAACGAACTATAGTGATTTTTTAAAAGTATTTGGTAACTTATTCCAATATTTAAAAAAAGACAGAATTACTCAGGCTTCGCTCTTATTTGATACGTTTGGCTCTCAGGTAATCACGATAGATACGGTTGCAGAAATTTTAGGGCAGCAAAGTGAACAAGCAACGTATCAATTTGATGGTTATAAAACGAATAAAATGCCGCCTTATCAACTTGACTTAGATATACATACAGAAAGTTCAACAGTGCACACATTTGTTAAGCAAGGATTAATTATTGGTTCATCGATTAATTTAGCGCGCGATTATAGTAATATACCGCCTAATATATTAACACCAGGTTATTATGCTGAATGCATTCAAAACCACTTTAAAGATACAGACGTTGCTGTCGATATTAAAGATAGCGATACGGTACAACGTGAAGGATTTGGATTGATACATGCAGTTGGTAAGGGTTCAAAGCATGGCCCTAGAGTTATTACACTTACATATAATGGAGGCAATGCGGATGCTGAGCCTATCGCACTTGTAGGTAAAGGTATCACTTACGATTCTGGTGGCTATTCTATTAAACCTAAAATAGGTATGCAAACAATGAAGTATGATATGTGTGGTTCTGCGAATGTGATTGCAATGATTGAAGCGGCACGTCAATTAGAACTTAAAGTAAATATTGTAGGGGTTATTGCAGCCGCTGAAAATATGGTGAATGAAATAGCTATGAAACCTGACGATGTTTATACAGCGTTAAGCGGTGAATCTGTTGAAGTATTAAATACGGATGCTGAAGGACGCTTAGTATTAGGAGATGCGGTATTTTATGCAAAGCAATTTCAACCGCAAGTCATTCTTGATTTTGCAACTTTAACTGGCGCAGCTGTAGCCGCACTTGGTGAAGATAAAGCTGCAGTGTTTAAACATAATGCAGAACAACAACTTGAGGCTATATTGGCTAAAGCACAATTAGTAGACGAATATGTTTTTGAATTACCAATGACTGCTACAGAACAAAGTTTAATCCGTAAAAGTGAAGTCGCAGATTTAGTTAATCATACGAATGGTCATGGAAAAGCTTTGTTTGCTGCTACATTTATTAATCATTTTGCAGGTGAAACACCTCATTTACATTTTGACATTGCAGGCCCTGCAACAACTCATAGCAACACACATAAAGGACCAAAAGGACCGACAGGCTATTTAATACCAACCATTGTTCAATGGTTGCGTACATTAAAGTAATTTAAATATTTTTGTTATTATTAAAATGGAAAACTCATAAATCATTTTATAGGGTTTTCCATTTTTTTATTTATAATATGAAAAGAACATTCAACAATCATTTGACGACAGGTGATGAATGATTAATTTGTTGAAAAATATGAGAACGCTTTGGGTAAATGTCATTGACAATTGAAGTAGATATTGATATTATAAATCTCGTAATGCTTTAGTTCGATAACGTGGTAAAGGAGTTATGCTTTGTGATGAATGCAGTAGTTATAGCAGTCGTACTGATGATTGTCCTATGTTTATGTAGATTAAATGTAGTGATAAGTTTATTTATTGGTGCGCTCGTAGGTGGCTTAATTTCAGGAATGAATATCACTGAAATTGTGTCCGTCTTTGGTAAAAATATAGTAGATGGTGCTGAAGTAGCACTTAGTTATGCTTTGTTAGGTGGTTTTGCAGCACTTATTTCTTATAGTGGCATTACCGATTATTTAGTGAATAAAATTATAGATGCTATCCATGCTGAAAATAGTAAAATGTCACGAATAAAAGTGAAAATTATTATTATTGTTGCATTATTAGCGATAAGTATAATGAGTCAGAACTTAATTCCTGTACATATTGCATTTATTCCAATTGTTATACCACCACTCATTAGTTTGTTTAATGAACTTAATATCGATAGAAGACAAATAGCGATTATTATAGGCTTTGGTTTATGTTTTCCTTATGTACTTATGCCATTTGGTTTTGGTCAAATTTTCCATCAAATTATTCAAAGTGGTTTTTCAAAAGCAGGCCACCCAATTGAAATGGGTATGATATGGAAATCAATGCTCATCCCGTCGCTAGGGTATATTGTCGGCTTGATTGCAGGTATATACTATTATAGAAAACCAAGAAAATATATTCAGCGTGATGAAGTAAAAGATACAACTCAAACTGAAATTAAACCTTATATACTTATAGTTACAGTAGTTTCAATCATTGCAACATTCCTTGTACAATTGTTTACAGATTCAATGATCTTTGGTGCATTAGCAGGTGTCCTAGTATTCTTTATTTCTAGAGCATATAAATGGACTGAATTAGACAAAAAATTTGTAGATGGTATACAAATTATGTCCTTTATCGGTGTCGTTATTTTATCTGCAAATGGTTTTGCGGGTGTAATGAATGAAACAGGAGATATTGCTAAATTAGTGAACGGTATTAGTGGTGTGATAGGAGATAACAAACTTATAAGTATTATCGTAATGTATTTGATTGGATTAGTTGTCACGTTAGGCATTGGCTCCTCATTTGCTACGATACCTATTATAGCTACATTATTTGTTCCTTTAGGTGAATCATTAGGATTAAGCACGATGGCGCTTATAGCTTTAATTGGTACAGCAAGTGCATTAGGTGATTCTGGTTCGCCAGCAAGTGATTCAACATTAGGCCCAACTGCAGGTTTAGATGTTGATGGTCAGCATGATCATATTAGAGATACGTGTATTCCTAACTTTATGTTTTACAATATACCATTAATTATTTTCGGTACAATTGCTGCTATGGTACTATAAAGCTATTAAGTGAAAATGGAGTGACAGCAATGACTAATATGTTAGAAGCGTTAAACATGAAAATAGAAAAAGAAGCACAGGGTTTATTAATTATGTCAATGCCAGTAACTGATCAAGTTAAACAACCATTTGGCTATTTACATGGTGGCGCAAGTTTAGCATTAGGAGAGACAGCTTGTTCTATGGGTGCAGCATATTTAATCGATACGGATCAATATGTACCACTAGGATTAGAAATGAATGCAAATCATATTGGTTCTACCACAGAGGGCACAATTTACGCAACGGCATCTATCATACATGAAGGTAAGACAACACAGGTATGGAATATAGATATTAAAGACGATACAGATAGATTAATTTGTGTTATGCGCGGAACAATTGCTATAAAGCCTTTGAAACGTTAATAAAAATAAAAAGAGCGATATAAAGTTAAATAACTTTATATCGCTCTTTTTGTTTTACTTTTACTTTCAATTTCATCATAAGCTTCTGCAATTCGAAGTGCAGCTTCTCGTCCACCCATAATATTACGCGCAAATGGACCAAGCATTAAATCAGCTAAACCGCCTGTGACAAACAGGTTAGGTAACCATTCTAAGATTGATGAGATAAATGGCAAGCCACACGATGTTATAGGTGCTTGGAAGTGATCTGTGAGTTGCTTAATAATAGGCTGTTGCATGATTGATTCTTTAAATCCTGTAGCTAATAAAATGCGGTCATAGTGTAAGCAATCATTTTCAGTGCAAATGTGATGCTGTTGAATATTTGTAAGTTCATTGACATGTATACTCAATCTGTTTTGTTTGATGTACTTTTTAAGCCTTAATTCGAGTTCTTTAGGCATAGACCCTCTATGTCGCTCGCGTTTAATAATATCAAATCTTTGTTCAGAAGATTGAATCGCATTAAAAGACGTCATATTTTTAGGACCGAGCCATCCTGGGTCTGCATCAAAATCATGTACATCTATGGGTTTATTCGTCCACAAGTGAATTTTAGTATTATTTTCTTTTAATAGTCTTAAACATAAATGTGCAGCTGATATACCACTACCAACGACATGTGAGGTTTCTGGATCATAAGATCCATCGTCATCGAACACATGGGATATATCGGGGTGTTGTGCAAATAGTTCAGGCGTGTATGTATCATGATTACAGCCAAAAGCAATAATTAAATTATCTGTATGTATCCATTCACTATTGCTTAATTGTATTAACCATTGCTTGTCGTCCTTTTCAATTTTATTGACATAACTTTGTATATGACTTTGGTTTAATTCAAAATAATGAATAAGATCATGTGTATGATCCATAAACATGTCACGATTTGGTCGTTTGTATGGCCCATAGGCTGGGTTTGTATAGTGCATTTTCTTAGCATATTGTTTCAAATGAAATGGATTAGGATGGACATGATGTACGCATGGAGAACGTAAATAGGGCATGTCTATACGTTTAGTATAATTATTGAATTGTTCACAGAGATTATGATGAGGGTCTATGATTTTTAAATGGTCACTTTTTAACCCCTTCGATCTTAATTTGATAGCTATTGTAGCTGCATGTAAACCACCGCCGATAATTGTCCAAGTTGTCATAAGCATTCAAACTCCTTTTAAAACGAAATGATTACGATTTAATATATCATTAAATTTAACTTATGACAAATAGAAATAAACATACTGGTCAAAATATCTTAGTCTCCGTCTATAAAGAATAAAAAACACTCAGCTATTTAATGATAGCTGAGTGTTTCATAATGTAGGAAAAGCAATTTATATTAGATTTTTGTATCTTTTAACTCATCTTTTAAATCGTTACGTTTTGTTCGTTTTGAAGCGGGTGTATCTAAATTATATGCAGCTTTAATAATAAGGTGACTTGATAGTGGACCGGTGATTAAGATAAATAATATACCGATAAGTAATTGCATACTTGCGTAACCCTCACGTCCAATAAAGAACAAGAATACGCCACTAATTAATAACATCGCTCCTAATGTTGCTGCTTTACCAGCAGCATGTGCTCTTGAATAGACATCGTCTAAACGTAAAAGGCCAATCGCTGCAAGTGCACTAATAAGTGAACCAAGGATAATTAAAATAAGTGCGATACTAATGACGATTGTCGTTATCATATTCAATCACCTTACCTTTATCCATATATTTCGCGAATACTGCTGTACCTAAGAAAGCTAAAATACCAATCATTAGAATAACGACCATCATATATTTAGTACCTAAGAACACACTAAATAATGCGACGATGGCCATAAGTTGAATACCAATTGCATCAAGTGCAACAACACGGTCAGCTAGAGAAGGGCCTATGATTACACGTACAAGCATACCTAGCATAGACAACGCTACGATGACTAATGCGATAATTAAAATTATATTATAGTTCATCATTTTTCGCCTACCTCTCTAACGACTTTTTCAAGGGAAGATTTAATACCTTCCACTTCTTCCTCTTTAGTACTAAAATCAATGCAATGTATATAAATTTCAGTACGATCATCACTTATGCCTAACACGACTGTACCAGGTGTTAAGGTAATTAAGTTAGATAATAACGCAATTTCCCAGTCTGTTTTCAAATCTGTATTATAAGTGAAAAATGCTGGTTCATTGTCTATCTTTGGCTTAACAATAATGCGTATCACATCGACGTTGGCTTTTATTAATTCTATGATGAAAACGAAGAAGAGTTTAACTATTTTATAAACTGTAATAATGTAAAATCTTCCAGGTAAAATACCACGCATTAGGTATACTAATAATAGGGCAAATAAGTAGCCTAGTATAAAGTTATTAAAAGTATAACTCCCTGTTACAAACAACCAAAAAACAGATAAAAGTAAATTTACTAATATTTGGACTGCCATATTATTTTCCCCCCAATACGCCATCAATATAAACACTAGGATTATAGAATGCCTCTGCAGCATCTTTTATAATTGGATGTAGAAAGTCAGCAGATAATCCGAAAACTACTGAAATTGCAACTGAGATCATAGCAATCGCCAGTATCCCTTTATATTGTAATTTAGGATTTACTTTATATCCTTTTGATTCGCCAAAGAATCCTTGTAAGAATATGCGAATGACTGAATAAAGTACAACAAGACTTGAAAGTAGTATGACAATACCACTCAAATAGAAACCTTTTTCGAAGGTAGCCTGTACAATATAAAATTTACCATAAAAACCACTGAGTGGCGGTATGCCAGCTAAGCTAAGTGCCGCAATAAAGAATGACCAACCTAAAACTGGATAGTCTTTAATGAGACCACTATATTTGCGTAAATCATGGGTTTTAGTAATTTTGTACATAACACCAATTAAGAAAAATAGTGCTGCTTTAATTAACATATCATGTAACGTGTAATAAATTGCGCCCATCATGCCAGTTTGGTTCATCATAGCTACACCGACTAAAATAACGCCGACAGCAATCATTATATTGTAGATAATAATTTTCTTAGTATCAAAATAACTGACTGCACCTACACAACCAAAGATAATGGTTAGTAGTGCTAAGAAAAGAATAATATAGAACGGAAAGCTTGATGTATCATGAATAAAAAGACTTGATGTTCTAGCAATTGCATAGACACCAACTTTTGTTAGTAATGCACCGAAAAAGGCAATGATTGCAATTGGTGGGGCGTAATAAGCACCTGGTAACCAAATATACATTGGAAAAACGCCGGCTTTCGTTGCAAATACAAAGATAAACATGATGAATATGATATTTACAATCCCAGTATCTGCAGCAGGTAGTTGTCCTAATTTTTCACCAATATCGGCTAAATTTAACGTACCAACTACAGAGTAGAGCATTGCTACCGCAATAACAAAGAATGCGGATGATGTAACATTTATAAGTACATATTTTATCGTTTCACTTAATTGTACTTTTGTACCACCGATAACTAATAGAATATAAGATGCCAGTAAGAATACTTCGAAGAATACGAATAAGTTGAAAATATCACCCGTGATAAATGAACCTATGACACCTGTTAGCATGAACATTACTGCGAAGTAGTAATAATACGTTTCACGTTCTATGCCCACTGATTGATAAGAATATAAAATAATCAGCATTGTTACGATTAAACTTGAAATCACGAGAAGGATACTAAATATATCGAGCACTAATACGATACTATATGGTGCTTCCCATGAACCAAGTTCTAAAGTTATAATCCCATGCTTTAATACGTTGTTTAAGTTAATAAATGCAAAAATTAATGTGACAGCTGTCCCACTTAGTGCAACGTATCGTTTAATAATAGGGCGCTTACCAATGAATACAAGTGCAATAATAGTCAACATTGGTATGACGAGTAGTGAAATAATGAGATTACTCTCGATCATCATCTAGCACTCCTTTCATACTTTCTACGTTGTCAGTTCCTAATTCTTTATAACTTCTAAAGGCTAGTACTAAGAAGAACGCTGTTACAGAAAATGAAATTACAATTGCTGTTAAAATTAACGCTTGTGGAATTGGATCAACATAGGAAGATATACCTTTTTCATAAATCGGTACTTCTCCTTTTTTTAATCCACCCATTGTAATTAAAAATAAATTGGCTGTATGTGTTTGCAAAGTAGTCCCAATAATGATGCGTATCAAACTCTTAGAAAGAATGAGATAGACGCTCATTGCTGTGAGAATACCACAAACAAAAATCATCACTATTTCCATTACTCATTCTCTCCAATCGATAAAATTATAGTCATTACTGTACCGATAACCGCAAACATTACGCCTAAGTCAAAGAACGTTGCCGTATGCATTTCCATCGGTTGTAAAATTCCTAAAGGTATTTCAAACGGTGTGTGCGTGAAGAAGTTTTTAGTATAAAACCAACTCGCCATAGGTGTTGCTATACAAAATAGCAAACCAACACCTATTAATAATTTGAAATCCCAAGGAAAGATTTTCCTCATAGTTTTAATATCAAAAGCTACAGCTATGATGACTAGGGCACTAGATAGTAATAGGCCACCTACGAAGCCACCACCTGGCGTGTAATGTCCTGCTAAAAATAATGAAAGTCCAAACATTACGATGAGGAAGAAGATAAGAACTGCTGAATATTGAAAGATGATATTATTCTTCTGTCTTTTCAACGTTTTTACCTCCTTCATCATTTGATTTATTATTTGTACGGAGTTTAATCATTGTATAAACTCCCAAACCTGCAATACCGAGGACAGAGGCTTCGAATAAAGTATCGGTACCACGGAAATCGACAAGTATGACGTTTACCATATTAGTGCCATGTGCTAAATCATATACATGTTCTTTATAGAATTCAGCGATAGAACCAAAGTGTCTATTACCATAAGTAATTAGTCCAAGCACAGTAACAACCACACCTGCACCAACTGAAACTAAAACATTTACAAGTTTGAATGAACGCGTCTCTTTATGTCTGTTTAAGTTTGGTAAGTGATAGAAACACAATAAGAATAACGCTGTAGAAATTGATTCAACTACAAATTGTGTAAGGGCTAAATCTGGTGCGCCAAAGAATATGAAGAAGATAGCGACAGAATAACCTACAGCACTTGCCATAATGATACTGAACAGTCTTGAACGTGCAAATATAATCATAGAAGCTGATGTAATTATAAGTACTACAATGATTAATTCAAATGGACGTACTTCACTCACGTCTTTAAAGTTAATACTAAATGGTGTTACTAATAATGTAGCTAAAGTAATTAAAATTAAAGAAATAAATATAATTACTAAGTTGTTACGCGTAAAACCAGTCACATAAGCATTTGTGAACTTACTTGAGTAACCTGGCGAATCGTTACCGAACTTATCATACCAGTAATTGATTGTAAGTTTTGTAGGATGTGCGCGTAATAAGCGAATCCAATAGCCAAACGATAAAATCAGTAATATACCAACAATATATATACCAATGGTAGAGAAAAATGCTGGTGTAAAACCATGGAACATATGGAATTCTGCATGCGTTCCAGTGCTTTGACTGATTGAATTAACAGCAGGCTCAATAATTGATCCCGTTAATATAGAAGGGAAGAACCCAAATACAATAACTAATATTGCTAAAATAGCTGGTGAAACCAACATTAGTATAGAAGCTTCATGTGCTTTTTTCGGTAAAGCATCTGATTTATGGCTACCTAAGAAGATTTGGCCTATAAATCTTATAGAATATACAAATGTAAATATACTACCAATAATTGCTACGATTGGAATTAATAAGCCAAGCGTATTTAAACTAAATAGGTTAACGTTTGTGACCTCAATCATACTTTCCAAGAACTTCTCTTTAGAAAGGAAACCGTTAAACGGTGGCACACCTGCCATACTGAGTGAGGTGATTATGGTAATTGTAAAAGAAATAGGCATTATTGTTAGCAATCCACCTAATTTTTTTACATCACGAGTACCTGTACTATGGTCAATGGCACCAGCAATCATAAATAACGCACCTTTAAATGTAGCGTGATTAATGAGATGGAACACAGCAGCGGTGAACGCAGCAACATAAAGTTGACTTTCAGCACCTTCAAAATGATAACTTACTGCACCTATACCTAACATAGACATAATCATACCAAGTTGTGAAACGGTAGAAAACGCTAATATACCTTTTAAATCCTGTTGTTTTGTAGCATTTAATGACGCCCAAAACAGAGTGATTAAACCGACAGCAGTTACTGTCCAAATCCAACCCTGTGAGAGTGCAAAGATGGGTGTCATACGTGCTACTAAGTAAAGACCCGCTTTAACCATCGTAGCTGAGTGTAAGTAGGCACTGACCGGCGTTGGCGCTTCCATTGCATCTGGTAACCAAACGTAAAATGGAACTTGAGCAGATTTTGTCATCGCTCCAATTAATACAAATATCATTGATAAAATGAAATACGGACTTGTTTGGATTTCAGATGCATTCCCAATAAGTTCTTGAATACTTGTAGAGCCACCTGCGAGTGATAGTAAAATAAGACCACCCAAAAGTGATAAGCCACCAAATACAGTGACAAGCATTGATTTTTGAGCACCGTAAATAGATGCTTGTTTGTCACGCCAAAATGAAATGAGTAGAAAACTAGAAAATGAAGTTAACTCCCAAAATAGATATAACATAATAATATTATCAGATAAAACAACACCTAACATTGCACCCATAAAGAGCAACAGATAACAATAAAAATTTCCTAACTGCTCTTGTCGACTTAAATAACTTATAGAATATAGTACAATTAAACTACCAATGCCAGTGATTAACAAACTGAATAGTAATCCTAGACCATCCGCGTATAAATCGAAATTCATACCAAAATGAGGCATCCAGTTTGCTCTCTGCATTACGGTATTTCCTGACATGGTTGTTGAAATATATGAGAGGAAATATATAAATAAGACGACGGGGATAGGTAACACAAACCATCCTAAATGTATTCGTTTATGAAACCGATATACAAATGGAATAATGAGTGCAAATATTAACGGTAGAAGAACCGCTATATGTAACAAACTCATTATTTTATCCTCCTTTAAAAATAGTATAAGGTTATTATACATGAATTAGACTATTCTGAAAAACATGGCTAACCCATGAAACACATGAATTAAATGTTTATTTAAATAAGAAGAAACGCAGTATTTTTATTCAAAATTTTGTTTATATTGAATTGCGTAATCCTTCTTAAGTTGCTGTAAATTGTCGAGTGATTTCTTTGCATGTAATGTATCTTGATCTTTTAATTTAATCTCCAATTTAGTGATTGCTTGTTGTAATGATTGCTCATAAGGCAATTCATCATCAGTAAATGGTTTAAGATGCGATTTAGTTGTATAGCGTTTTTCAAAATGACTTAACGCTTTACGCTCATGAAAAAATACATTTTCAGTTTCTCTTGGGCTATGTAAATCACCTTGTTTTGGGTGTTTGATTACTTGTTCCACTTGAACTAAGACTTGATTTTCATCTTCTTCCTTTATTATGACACCGTAGCTTCCAGTTTTATGTGCAAAACGATATAACATAGTTCAATACATCCCTTCATTTGTGTTAGAATACATATATCATCTTAACATGAAATGGAGAATAAAAATGACGAACTATCCTCAGTTAAATTCAGAAATAAACGGTAACGAAATTAAAATGGTATTACACACGAATAAAGGCGATATGACATTTAAATTGTTACCTGACGTGGCACCAAAAACAGTAGAAAACTTTGTAACACATGCTAAAAATGGTTATTACAATGGTGTGACTTTCCACCGTGTAATTAACGACTTCATGGTACAAGGCGGCGATCCAACAGCAACTGGTATGGGTGGCGAAAGTATTTATGGTGGTGCATTCGAAGATGAGTTCTCACTTGAAGCATTTAATTTATATGGTGCTTTATCAATGGCAAACTCTGGTCCAAATACAAATGGATCTCAATTCTTCATTGTACAAATGACAGAAGTACCTGAATCAATGCTTAGTCAATTAGCTGATGGTGGTTGGCCAGAACCGATTGTCAAAGCATATGGTGAAAATGGTGGTACACCTTGGTTAGATCAAAAACATACAGTTTTCGGTCAATTAATTGATGGTAAAGCAACATTAGAAGATATTGCAAATACAAAAGTAGGTCCTCAAGATAAACCAGTACATGATATTAAAATTGATTCAATTGATATCGAAGAAAAACAAAATTAAGCGAATATAAAATGGTAGTATTGCAATTATAAGTAGCACGTAAAATATAATATATGTAAGACAGGTTCAATCGAACACCCAATTTAGTGAATTTATGTTGAGTGTGCAGTTGAGCCTGTTTTTTTTATTGAGACTAGCTTAAAAATTAACAATGTAATTAAATGTAGTGAAAATAGCTAGACCCATACTTATGTATAAAAATTGTTCTAGTCTAGTAATTTCAAGTGCGAAATGAGAGTTGAAACTTGCTATGTATATAAGATTAACATTTTTATTTTGTTAAATTATTGTATGAAATCTATAAAATGTGAAATTTTTCTATTAAATGTTAGTACCAAGTTATAATTTATGCTATTATAATAGTGTTAAGTAAAACGAAATAAGGGGTTATCACGTTGAATAATCACTATACAGTAGGTCAACATATCAAAGTTCGTGTGACTGGTATTCAACCGTATGGCGCTTTTGTAGAAACCCCGGACAATGCTGAGGGATTAATCCACATATCCGAAATTATGGATGATTACGTCCATAATTTGAAAAAGTTTTTATCAGAAGGACAAATTGTAAGAGCGAAAGTGATTTCAATTGATGATGAAGGTAAACTGAATCTTTCTTTAAAAGATAATGACTATTTTAAAAATTATGAACGTAAGAAGGAAAAGCAATCAGTGTTAGATGAAATTAAAGAAACCGAAAAATATGGGTTTCAAACAATTAAAGAACGCTTGCCGGTTTGGATTAAACAGTCCAAAAACGCGATTAAAGATGAAAAAACATCTTTAACAAGATACTGACATTTCGATAAGAAATGTCAGTATTTTTTTATTGTGAAGAGGAGATAATCAAAAATTACATGCGTGAGCATATTCATTTATCTTTATAGTTAAGATAGTTAGAATAAACAAGCACTTAAATAGTGTGGAAAAAGTGATAAGGTATTTTACTTAGGAGGATTAATTGTAATGAATAAAAAATTTCAACCGTTATTCGAAAAGCTTACATTACCTAATAAAGTTGTATTAGATAATAGATTCGTTTTAGCACCGCTAACACATGTATCTTCAAATGATGATGGCTCGATTTCAAATGAGGAAGTAGTATATATGGAACAACGTTCAAAAGATGTGGGATTAGCTATTTCTGCTGCTAGTAATGTAACAGATTTAGGAAAAGCATTTCCTGGACAACCTTCTGTAGCACATGATTCAAACTTAGAAGGGTTGAAACGTTTAGCTGAGGCAATGAAGAAAAATGGGTCAAAAGCTATTGTTCAAATTCATCATGGTGGTGCCCAAGCATTACCTAATTTAACGCCTAATGGAGATGTTGTTGCACCTAGTCCCATTTCATTAAAAAGTTTTGGAGAACAGGAAGAACACCATGCACGCGAAATTACTGTTGAAGAAATAGAAGAAGCAATTAAAGCGTTTGGTGAAGCGACACGAAGAGTGATTGAAGCTGGCTTCGATGGCGTAGAAATTCACGGCGCTAACCACTATTTAATCCATCAATTTGTCTCACCTTATTACAACCGTCGTAATGATGAATGGGGCGAAGATCCTTATAAATTCGCGAATGCAGTTGTTGATGAAGTGACAGAAACAGTTAAACGTCACGGGAATAAAGATTTTATCGTTGGATATAGATTTTCCCCTGAAGAAGCAGAGTCACCAGGAATAAGCATGGAAATTACAGAAACGTTAGTAAACCATTTAAGTGAAAAACCATTAGACTATTTACACGTTTCATTGATGGATATTCATTCGAAAACACGTGAAGGACAATATAAAGGTCAAGAACGTATCAAATTATTACTACAATGGATTAATGGTCGTATGCCACTTGTTGGTATTGGTTCAATCTTTACAGCGGAACAAGCAATTGAAGCGATTGAATCAACAAATGTAGAACTTGTAGCTTTAGGCAGAGAAATCTTATTAGATCACAATTTTGTTAGTAAAATTAAAAATGGCGAAGAAGATCAAATTATTTCTCACTTTGATCCAAATAGAAAAGATAAGCATCATCTGCCACCAAAATTATGGGAACAGTTTAATAAAGGATTCTATCCACTTCCAAGAACAGATAATAAATAGCGTATAGTTTAACAAGTAGTGTATTATCACAATTATTTTAAAATATTGTGATAGTTATACTACTTTTTTTATTTACAAATAAAAACAAAAGAATAGCAGTTATTAGATGAAATAAAACGAAAAAAATCTAAAAAAGTTATAGATTAATAATAATTATTATGGAATTGTTAGATTAGTAGATATTGTGCTAGGTATTATTCACTCGTAATTATATATAATTACGAGTAAATAACAGTGTATAATTATTAATTCATCCTTTGCTATAATGCATGAATTGATGATTGAATATACAATTTTATGTAAAAATAATAAAGGATATTTTATTTTTTAAATCAGACAAAATTATCTTGTATAAACGTAGTGAATTATGTCATTATATATGTAAGGGCTTACATAGAAATTGAGTTGTTTATAGATATGTTAAAGCTTGATTTATGTTGATGTATCGGCTTATAAGTAGCATCAAGGGAGCAGTTTTAGAAAATGGTTTCAGTTGAACTCTAAATACGTTATGCTATGAACAAGTATCGTTTTAGAGTTTAAAAAGACTCTTAAAATATTTCAAAGGGGAGATATCATGTCAAGATCAAAAGAAATCATAGAAGTAACAAATCATTACGGAGCACAAAACTATGTGCCACTTCCAATCGTCATATCGGAAGCAGAAGGTGTTTGGGTTAAAGATCCAGAAGGTAACAAATATATGGATATGCTATCTGCGTATTCAGCTGTAAACCAAGGTCACAGACATCCAAAGATTATTCAAGCATTGAAAGACCAGGCAGATAAAGTTACTTTAGTGTCTCGTGCATTCCATAGTGATAATCTAGGCGAATGGTATGAAAAAATTTGTAAACTTTCAGGTAAAGAAAAAGCATTGCCAATGAACACAGGAGCTGAAGCGGTTGAAACTGCATTAAAAGCTGCACGTCGTTGGGCTTACGATGTTAAAAATATTGAACCAGATAAAGCAGAAGTAATTGCATTCAATGGTAACTTCCATGGTCGTACTATGGCACCAGTATCATTATCATCAGAACCTGAATATCAACGTGGATATGGTCCATTATTAGAAGGATTTAATAAAGTTGATTTTGGAGATATTGAAGCTGTTAAAGGCGCTATCAATGAAAATACTGCTGCAATTTTAATTGAACCAATCCAAGGGGAAGCTGGAATCAATGTTCCACCAGAAGGTTACTTAAAAGCAATCAGAGAATTATGTGATGAACACAATGTCTTGTTTATTGCCGATGAAATTCAAGCTGGTTTAGGTCGCTCAGGTAAATTATTTGCAACAGACTGGGATGACGTTAAACCAGACGTATACATTTTAGGTAAAGCATTAGGCGGCGGCGTATTACCAATTTCAGTTGTATTAGCAGATGAAGAAGTATTAGGCGTGTTTACACCTGGATCTCACGGTTCTACATTTGGTGGTAATCCATTAGCTTGTGCAGTTTCAAATGCTGCATTAGATGTTATTATCGATGAAGATTTACCTGGTCGCTCATTAGAATTAGGGAATTATTTCAAATCTGAACTACAAAAAATAGATCATCCTGCAATTAAAGAGGTTCGTGGTCGTGGTTTATTTATCGGAATTGAATTAAATGAAGATGCGAGACCTTATTGTGAATCATTAAAAGAAAAAGGTTTATTATGTAAAGAAACACATGACACTGTGATCCGTTTTGCACCACCACTTATTATTTCAAAAGAAGAATTAGACTTTGCATTAGACAAAGTGAGAAGCGTTTTCGAGTAAATTTATAGTAAAAAAATATAAGTTTTGAAAACTCTTTAAAAAGCAAAATGTTATGTTACAATTATCATGAAAGCGAAATCATTAGTTACGAAAAAGAGGCGAAATGAATCATGACTGAG
This sequence comes from Staphylococcus parequorum, assembly GCF_039237145.1. NCBI lineage: Bacteria > Bacillati > Bacillota > Bacilli > Caryophanales > Staphylococcaceae > Staphylococcus > Staphylococcus parequorum. Next base: position 2,390,346 of record NZ_CP150682.1, on the reverse strand, counting down.
AATAATAATTTAGTTACTTCTACGCAACAAATTATTAAAGAAGCATTGCATAAACTGGGATTTGACGATGGTATGTATGATTTAGTAAAGGAACCTTTAAGATTCCTTGAAGTTCGAATTCCTGTCCGTATGGATGATGGTACTGTTAAAACATTTACTGGTTATCGTGCACAGCATAATGATGCTGTTGGACCAACAAAAGGTGGAGTTCGTTTCCATCCAGATGTTGATGAAGAAGAAGTTAAGGCCCTATCAATGTGGATGACATTGAAATGTGGCATAGTGGATTTACCGTACGGCGGAGGTAAAGGTGGAATCATTTGTGATCCAAGACAAATGAGCATTCATGAAGTAGAACGTCTATCTCGTGGGTATGTGCGCTCAATTTCTCAATTCGTTGGACCAACTAAAGATATTCCAGCACCAGACGTATTTACAAACTCTCAAATTATGGCATGGATGATGGATGAATATAGTTCATTAGACAAATTCAATTCACCAGGTTTCATTACTGGTAAACCAATTGTTTTAGGCGGTTCACAAGGCCGTGATCGTTCAACAGCTTTAGGTGTAGTAATTGCTATTGAACAAGCTGCACAAAGAAGAGGACTAGATTTAAAAGGTGCACGTATGGTAATTCAAGGTTTCGGTAACGCAGGTAGTTTCTTAGCGAAATTCTTGTACGACATGGGTGCGAAAATTGTTGGTATCTCAGACGCTTATGGTGCATTACATGATCCAGAAGGTTTAGATATTGACTATCTATTAGACAGAAGAGATAGTTTTGGAACAGTAACTAATTTATTTGAAGAAACAATTTCAAATAAAGAATTGTTCGAACTTGATTGTGATGTGCTGATTCCGGCAGCAATTACAAATCAAATTACTGAAGATAATGCAGCAGATATTAAAGCTGATATCGTGGTTGAGGCTGCTAATGGTCCAACTACACCGCAGCAACACGTATCTTAACTGAACGTGGCATTCTACTTGTTCCTGATGTATTAGCAAGTGCTGGTGGCGTAACTGTTTCATACTTCGAATGGGTACAAAATAATCAAGGTTATTATTGGACAGAAGAAGAAGTAAACACTAAATTACGTGAAAAACTTATAACTGCTTTTGATACAATTTATGAATTATCACAAAATAGAAAAATTGATATGCGTTTAGCTGCGTTTATCGTTGGTATTAAACGTACTGCAGAGGCAGCACGTTACCGTGGTTGGGCATAAAACGTAGAATAGAGTATAAATGGTTTGAATAGTTATTGATTTAGATACAATAAAAAGTACCCACTATTAATTTTTAATAGTGGGTACTTTCTATTTATTACAAGTTATTTTTTAAGAGAAACTTCCTTTTGAAATGTCGACAGAGTCTTATGAGTTTGTCGACATTTTTTGGTTAGTATATATGATTTAATAATCTATTTCTTGATATTCGATTGCCCATTTTCTAAGGCTGTGAGTACTAGTAGAAACTTTACTCATCTTTCGGTTAATGAATAATCACTTATTGTACTTTATATTCTCTTCAAAGTAGACATTTAAAAAGTGAAAACCTTGAAGTTTTTTGTATGTTACACATGGAATATATATTAAGCTTATAGTTGTTATTAATATTGATTTAATTTATAGCGCTATGGTATTTATTTTCTGAATTATCAGACTTGTCTAACTTTTTTAGTTATGCTATTGTAAAAAAGAATATTAATCGCTAAATAATAAACTCCACCTTATAAACCATATAAAGAAAAGGATGACGAGCCGATGTAAGATTATCTTTAATTTAAAACAAAAATTAAATAATAAATTAATTCAAGGAGTAATATCTGATGAATAAATCATCGTTTCGTTTTTTATGGATTGGTCAATCTCTCGCAAATAGCGGAGACGTTTTTTATATGGTGGGTTTAATAGCAATAATATACGAATTAACAGGCTCTGTAACTTATATGGCTTTTGTACCTTTTTTTATAACGGCATCAAGGTTTGTAAGTGGCATCGTCGCTCCTTTAATTATTGAACGAGTCAGGTTGAAGGTACTTTTAGCTTATTCCCAATTGGGTAAAACAATAGCTACAATTATACTTATAGGTTATATAGAAGTTTTTTCTTCTTTTAACACATCTTTTTTAATTTTTTTCTTTGTAATTACCATTTCCTTTTTAGACGGATGGGCAAATCCAGCGAGAAATGCTTTTATTCCAATATTAGTCGAACAAAATGCTCTGGTGAAAGCTAATAGTTTTCTTGCTATTCTTGATCAAACAATTCGTTTAGGAGGATGGGCAGTTGGAGGAATGCTTGTTGCTATTATAGGGGGAGTAAACGTTCTTTGGTTTACATTTTTCTTGTTTGTAACATCAACTTTTATGATGTTTTTAATTCCTAGTATTGATAAAAATATAGTGAGCGATGAACAATCAATAAAACTATCAAATTGGGAAGTATTAAAAAAAGGATGGGTAACTATTTGGCAAACACCCACTTTACGTACTATTAGTATTGTAGAATTTTTTGAATCTATTGCAAATGTGGTATGGGTAGCTGCAATTATGTACGTGTATGTAGATCAAGCTCTGCAAACTGGAGAACAATGGTGGGGGTATATAAACGCGACTTTCTTCTCTGGATTAATGATAGGTGGATTTTTAAGTTTGAAATGGTCACATTTAGTAGATCGACTTTCCAGTAAAGTTATTTTAGTTGGAGCTTTCTTAGCTAGTTTAACAACTCTAATGTTTGGTTTAACGTCAACTCCGTGGATGGCATTAGTATTATCCTTATTATTTGGTTTGGTAAATCAAATTAAGGATGTTGCTCAAGAGACCTTGATACAGAAGAGTGTGGTTCATAGACTTTTACCTAATATTTACTCAGCAAAAGACGCTTTAATAACTGCAATTTTCGGGGTTTCCTCTCTGATTTTAGGTAATTTGACCGACTTATTTGGTGTGAGATTCACATTTATCTTAGCTGCAACACTACTATTTATATCTTCGATTATTCTGATTATAAATAGAAAGGATATTTGAGTAATCTATAATAAATGAAAAGGAAAATACATTTATTATTTGTTTTACACCTAAATAAAATATCAAAACATAAACACACTTATATGATTTTAAAAGGAGGGATTCTATGTTTAAAACAAAGATTAATGACAATTTAAGCCTTAAAATTTTAGAAGAAAGAGATACTCAAGCACTTTTTAATATAGTTGATAATTCAAGAGACTATCTAAATGAATGGCTTCCCTTTGTAAAATTCACGAAAACGAGTGAAGATACTAAGCAATTTATAAAATCTGGGTTAAATCAGTTTATAGAAAATGATGGGTTTCACTGTGGCATTTGGTACAACGAACAATTGATTGGTGTCATCGGATTACATTATATAAATTGGTTGAATGAAAAAACATCTATAGGCTATTATATTGATCAAAATTACGAAAATTTAGGAATAATGACAAAATGCACAAAATTTTTAATTGATTACTGTTTCAATGAAATAAATTTGAACAGAATTGAAATACAAACAGCGACTAAAAATATTAAAAGTCAAAAAATTCCTCGGAAATTAGGGTTTAAACAAGAAGGCATTTTAAGAGAAGATGAAAAATTGAATGGAAAATTCGTTGATAGTTATGTATTTAGCTTGCTTAAATCTGAATATAACAATTAAAAACTAAATTTTTCAGAAGATTATAGTTACCGAAGCTCACAAATAAAAAACTTAGATTTTAAACTAATGTTTTAAAAAACAGACAAATCAATTGCTAGAAAAGCTTTTGATTTGTTTTTTTATAGATATTATATCCTCGAAACACTCTATATCTATGAAAATTATTACTTAATTCTTTTTGAAAATTCAGGGTATCTCTATTTGTTGATACAGTACATATATTAATTTATTTTCTTTTGAGAAAGGGCAGTTTATTGTACAGGTTCCTTACTCGTTAATAAAGCACTAGCCGAATACCACAGGTTGAGGATGTCCTACACAGGAAAAGCGTACACAAAAAAATGCCAACAAAGTCACAGGCTTCGTCGGCACACACTAAAAAGTTAATTTAAAAACTAACTTTTTAAGTAAATGATTTTAATAAATTCAATAGTTAAACCATATATCCAGTAATGGGATGGTTATTATATAATGATATTTTCTTCAACACTGATATTTTTACCAGCAAATTATTCTTTGTCATAAAAATTTGCTGGTAATGTTTTCACAAAAGTAAATAAAACTATCGTCTGCAACGTTACCATTATTAACAAACCCAATCTTATATAAGGGTGGTCTATCATGAAAATTGAAAAGCCGATAACTATATAAAGGCTCAACAAAAGTTTGAACTTATCCTTCAAAGTATAGCCTTTGTTTTCTTTAAAACTTTCAACATAATTCACATAAACTTTTGTTTGTACTAACCATTTTTCAAATTTATCAGAGCTTTTAGAAAAACAAAGTACTGCAACTAATAAAAATGGTGTAGTTGGTAATAATGGTAATAAAACGCCAGCAAAACCAATGACTGTAAATAACACACCAATAATAATTAAAAAATATTTCAAAAAAACACTCCTATTGATAGCTATTATCAATAATAAACTAATTCATCACTATAGTAAATAACATAACATTTTACAGGATGGTTTTTATTATGGTTGTTAATATAGGCATTTGTTATTGTTAATAAAAAGTTTTATTTTACTTGTGCTTCATTTTCATTAATTACTTGCTTATATAAATCAGGATAATTTGTAAAGACGCCATGTACGCCATAATCATTTAGTCGTTGCATATCTGCTTTTTCATTAACAGTAAACGGATGCACTAAAAGACCTGCTTTTTTGAGGTTATGCACATTTTGTTTTGTTAAATCTGTATGTTCGGGACCTACACCAACTGCATACTGTTTGATCGCATTAAAGTCTTGTTGTGTCATACTAGGTAATTCACCCTTATCTAATAAACGTACAAGAGGGATATTAGGGTTTAGGTTTTGTAGCTTTAATAAGCTTTCTTGTGAAAAGGATTGAAGCATAACATGTCCATTTTCAAGGGATTCACTATTAAGTAAATTGTGTTTATTTAATGTGTCTAGAAGTTTTTCCTCCATGCCAGGGTAAACATCGGGCGATTTAGTTTCAATATAATAATTGGCATCTGAACCATAGCGTTGGAAAATCTCATCTAATGTCGGCACTTGGACACCTTCATAATTTGAATTTGCATATTGAGGATTTGTCGCATTAAATTTACTGCCTGCATCTAATTTTTTCAGTTCTTCAAGTGTATATTGATCGACTCTACCTGTACCATTTGTAGTTCTATCAACAGTTTCATCGTGCATTGCGACGAGGTGACCATCTTTAGTCATTTGTAAATCAATTTCTATATATGATGCGCCTATAGCATTATGGCTCTTATCATAAGCTGCTAGTGTATGCTCTGGTGCATAACCACTTGCGCCTCTGTGAGCGATTGTTGTGAATTTTTCACCTGTTAAATTATGTAATTCGTTCTGCTTATTATTTATACCGTTTGATTGAGGGCTTTGTTGTGAATGAGAAGCATTCTGATTTTCCATCTGGCTGCCTTTACCACTGGCTTGAATGTCTGGAGATGCACCAAGACTCAATAATGATGTTACCGCAATACTTGAAATGATAAATTTACTGACGTGTTTCATAATGTTGTCACTCCTTAATCTGAACTGTAATCTCATAGTACAAAATAAAATCAGAAATAAGAATAGGATTTACAACATATTTATTCAAACTAAATAATGTTTAACGTATAATTACAATTTATAATAAAAAATTACAAATAGAAGCATGTTACTGTACCTTGTAGAGCTTATACAAGTTGTTTCTCAGAAGCGTTTCTCCTTATTAGAATGTTATTAACTAGTAATACTGTCATTGCGTCATAGAGCACTACACCGGTGTTTATAACGACTTAAAAATATGTAATAAAAAAGAACTGGAAAACCGCTTATTTAAGCACGATTTCCAGTTCTTTTTGTTAATGTTGTTGCTTTATTATATTGATTTGTTGTTTTACTGCTTCTTGTCCCGTTGAACCATAACTGATTCTACGACTTACACAGTTTTCAGGTTTTAAGTAATCATAAATATCCGCTTCGATACTGGCATGTGCGTTTTGATATTCTTCTAACGGAACGTCTAATAAATAAACGTTATGTTGTATAGACCAAAGCACAATTTTACCAACGATTTCATGTGCATTTCTAAAAGGCACACCTTTGTTGACTAAGTAATCTGCAAGTTCTGTTGCATTTGAGAAATCATTGTAGACAGTTTCTTGTAAGTGATCCACATTCACCGTCATTGTATCGATCATGCCTTCGAAGATACGTAGGGAACCTTTAAGTGTATGCACAGCATCAAAGAGTCCTTCTTTATCTTCTTGCATATCTTTATTGTATGCTAACGGTAAACCTTTAAGTGTCATAAGCATGCTCATAAGATTACCTGTCGTACGTCCAACTTTACCTCTAATTAATTCTGCCATATCAGGATTTTTCTTCTGCGGCATGATGGAAGAACCAGTTGAAAATGCGTCAGATAAAGTTATGAAATTTGCTTCTGCTGATGACCAAAAAATGATTTCTTCAGCAAAACGAGAAAGGTGAACCATAGTTAATGAAATGTTGTGTAACGTTTCAACAATGTAATCTCTATCACTTACAGCATCCATACTATTTTCATAAAGTGCGCTAAAGTTTAATAAAGCTTGCGTTTCATGACGATCAATAGGATAAGTCGTGCCACTTAATGCAGCTGCACCAAGAGGGGAGATATCGATACGCTTCAAGCTATCTTGGAAACGTGATTTATCTCTTTCTAACATCCAATAATACGTCAATATATGATGTGCAAACGATATTGGTTGTGCTCTTTGCAAATGCGTATAACCTGGCATGATGGTATCGACATGTGCTTCGGCAACTTTTACAATTGTTTGTTGGAAAGCAGTGATGGATTCAATTAAGTAGTTAACTTCTTCTTTTGTATATAAATGCATATCAGTAGCAACTTGATCATTTCTACTACGGCCAGTGTGTAATCTACCGCCTGCATCACCGATACGTTTAATTAATTCATGCTCGATATTTAAGTGAATATCTTCTAAAGAGACATCTAAGTTTAAATTACCTTGTTCATAATCAGCTAAAATAGCGTTTAAACCATCTATAATTTGTTCGCAGTCTGAATCAGAAATAATACCTTGTTTGGCTAACATCGTTGCGTGGGCAATACTACCTTGGACATCGTATTCAATTAATGCTTTGTCAAAGTGGATAGAAGCATTGAATTCATCGACCCATGCTTCTGGTTGTTCACTAAATCTACCACCCCAAGCTTTACTGCTCATCGTTATATCCACCATGTAACATAGAATTTACTTTAGTAGGTAGGCCAAAGATATCGATGAAGCCAACTGCTGATTCTTGATTAAACGCGTCTTCTTTTGTATAAGTAGCTAATTTTTCATTATATAGTGTATGTGGTGATTTTCTGCCATTAACGATTGCATTACCTTTGTATAATTTAATACGTACATCACCTGTAACATATTGTTGCGTACTATCGACGAATACTTTTAAGCTATCTGTTAATGGAGAGAACCATAAACCATTATAAATTTGTTCTGAGAATTGTTTTTCGATTACAGGTTTGAAATGTGCTACATCTTTTGTAAGGGTAATTGTTTCAAGTGCTTTGTGCGCTTTTACAATTACTTCTGCTGCAGGTGTTTCATAGACTTCTCTTGATTTAATACCTACAAGTCTATTTTCTACATGGTCAATTCTACCAATACCATGTTTACCAGCTAATTTATTTAAATATAAAATGAGTTCACTTAATTTATATGATTGACCGTCTAAAGCAGTAGGGATACCTTGCTCAAATGAAAGTACAATTTCATCTGAATCATCAGGTGTGTTTTCTAATGCGTTAGTTAAGTCATATGCATCTTCTGGTGGTGTAGCGTATGGATCCTCGAGGATACCACATTCGTTACTTCTACCCCATAGGTTTTGGTCAATTGAATAAGGAGAATCATGTTGAATTGGTACCGGAATATTATGTTTAATTGCATAATCTATTTCTTCTTCACGACTCCAAGCCCATTCTCTAACTGGAGCAAATACTTTTAGTTCTGGATCTAAAGCTTTAATTGCTACTTCAAAACGAACTTGGTCATTCCCTTTACCAGTACAACCATGTGCAATACCAACTGCATTTGTTTTGCTAGCAATTTCTACTAATTTTTTTGAAATTAGTGGTCTTGATAATGCAGATACTAATGGATAAGTACCTTCATACATTAAATTACCTTTAATTGCATATGATACGAAATCTTGACTGAATTCTTCAGTAGCATCAATAATGTGACATTCACTTGCACCCATATCTAATGCTTTTTGATGAACGATGTCTAAATCCTTACCTTCACCTACGTCTAAACAACAAGCTACAACGTCGTAACCTTTATCTAATAACCATTTTACTGCAACACTTGTATCTAAACCGCCTGAATATGCTAATACTATTTTCTCTTTCATAATTTCCACCTCTAATTGATATTTTTAAAATTTGTTTTTTTATTTGATATTGAATAGTATAGCAGATGTCCAATGAAAATAAAACCACTTTTATACATAAATATGCAAAAACATTCAGAAGATCTTATTCATAAAAGGAAGCATTTATGTTATGAATATTGGAAAAACATTAATTAAAGGGTTTTATCTATATGTATATAATAATGAATAAAAAAATTGGAGCGCTAAAGATAATTAGCAAAATTGTCATAATTTATGACTGATTATAGGCTAGTTGTTTGAATAGTCAAAATAAACTTAGTAATATTATATTGAAACTAAAAACACTGGAGGCAATATCAAATGACTCATATTCAATTAGATTATGGTAAAACTTTAGAATTTTTTGGAGAACACGAACTACAACAACAAAAAGATATCGTTAAATCAATTCATAAAACAATTCATGAAGGAACAGGCGCTGGTAGTGATTTCTTAGGTTGGATAGACCTTCCTGTTGATTATGATAAAGAAGAGTTTTCACGTATTTTAGAAGCTTCTAAACGTGTTAAAGAGAATACAGATGTATTTGTAGTAATTGGCATCGGCGGTTCATATTTAGGTGCACGTGCAGCTATTGAAATGTTAACTTCTTCATTTAGAAATAGTGATGAGTATCCAGAAATCGTCTTTGTAGGTAATCATTTATCTTCAACATATACACAAGAGTTAATTGATTATTTAGATGGAAAAGATTTCTCAGTCAATGTAATTTCAAAATCTGGTACAACAACTGAACCAGCAGTTGCATTTAGATTGTTTAAACAATTACTTGAAAATAAATATGGCAAAGATGAAGCGAAAAAACGTATTTTTGCAACTACAGATAAAGAAAAAGGTGCATTAAAAGAATTAGCTACAAACGAAGGCTATGAAACATTTGTTGTGCCTGATGATATTGGTGGCCGTTATTCAGTATTAACTGCAGTGGGCTTATTACCAATTGCGGTTGCTGGAATTGATATTAAAGCAATGATGGAAGGTGCGGCTAAAGCACGTAAAGAATTGTCATCAGAAAACATAGAAGACAATATTGCTTATCAATATGCAACAATCCGTAACGTTTTATATGCAAAAGGTTATGACACTGAAATGTTAATCAACTACGACCCTTCAATGCAATATTTCAATGAATGGTGGAAACAATTATTTGGCGAATCTGAAGGTAAAGACTTCAAAGGTATTTACCCTTCAAGTGCAAACTATACAACGGATTTACATTCTCTTGGCCAATATGTTCAAGAAGGACGTCGTTTCTTATTTGAAACAGTAGTAAAAGTAAATAATCCAAAACAAAACATTACTATAGAAGAAGATAATGATAATTTAGATGGATTAAATTACTTAGCAGGTAAAACAATAGATGAAGTGAATACAAAAGCTTTTGAAGGTACACTATTAGCGCATACAGATGGTGGCGTTCCAAATATTGTTGTTGATATTCCTCGTTTAGATGAAGAAACATTTGGTTATATCGTATACTTCTTCGAATTGGCTTGTACAATGAGTGGTTACCAATTAGGCGTGAATCCATTCAATCAACCAGGCGTTGAAGCATACAAACAAAATATGTTTGCTTTATTAGGTAAACCTGGATTTGAAGATAAAAAAGCAGAATTAGAAAAACGTTTATAATACAATAAATTATTGCATTAAAACGATGCTTTAATGAAAGACCCATTCCAAAGATAAATTTGGAATGGGTCTTTTCTATATTTATAACGCTAAAATGTATAATAATTAGCTATAATTTTTCAAGCATATCATGGTCATCAATACTATAAGTCTCTGACATGATGCTTTTTTCGTTCTTGAGACTGATTTATATTAAATCTAGTACTTTATAGTTTTAAAAACAGGATGTTACACTTATAATTATAATCAATAGAAATGATGGAGATGGGTTAGATGACAGAAGAACAAGTACAATATTGGTTTGATTTATTCGGAAACTTAGGATATATTGTAGGTTTTTTACTGCCATTTATTGAAGCCTTTATTCCTATTTTGCCAATCATTGTATTTGTCATTGTTAACGTGAATGCTTACGGTTTTATCATCGGAACTTTATTGGCTTGGATAGGCACAGTAGCTGGTAGTTATATTGTGTTCCTATTTTTTAGAAGGCTTACGCATACACGTTATATGAAGAAAATACAACAACGTACATCTGTTCAGAGATTGATACATTTCATTGATAGAAAAGGTGTCCTTCCAATTTTTATTTTAATGTGTTTTCCATTTACACCAAGTGCACTAGTCAATATTGTCGCAAGTTTATCGCATATTAAAGCACATGCCTATTTGACCGTTCTTATAGCTTCAAAATTCGTTATGATTGGGCTTGTAGGTTGGTTGGGGAATGATATTACAACCTTATTCACAAGTCCTATAAGATTGATAACTATCATCATCGTCATTTTAATAGTATGGTTTGTAGGACGAAAAATAGAGAAACATTTTATGCATTCTTCAGAGGAGTGACAGCGTGCGATTTATATTAAAACATTTGATTTCCATAATATTTGCGATTATTATTGTACTATTGATACAAGCGTTTGTAATTACAGGTGCTGTCATAAAGGATGATAAGATGGCACCAAACCTTAAACAAGATGATCGAATTATTGTAAATAAGATTAAAACTACATTTAACTTATTAGATAATAATGATATTATAATGTATCGTGAAGGCGATGAAATTCAATTTAGTAGAATTATCGGCAAACCTGGGCAATCTATTGCGTATAAGAACGGGACGTTATATAGAGATGACAGGACAGTTGATGAGCCTTATGCGAGCAGTAGTATAAATGATTTATCACTTAGAAATATTAAGCAATCTGAAGGAGATATCATTCCCCCGAATGCTTATTTTGTACTCAATGATAATCGTGAAAATAAACAAGATTCTAGAACGACTGGATTTATACAGAAAGAAGATATTATTGGAAATGTGAGTTTGAGATATTTTCCATTTGAAAAATTCACAGTGAACTTTAATTAAATAGACGAGGTGTAAAAATTGAAAAAAGAGATATTGGAATGGATTGTGTCGATTGTCGTTGCAGTAGCGTTAGTATTACTAATTGTAAATTTTGTGGCAAAACCATATACTGTTAAAGGTGATTCCATGGATCCTACGCTAAAAGACGGCGAACGTGTCATGGTCAATTTGTTTGGTTATAAATTTGGCGATATAAAAAATGGTAACGTCATTGTCTTTCATGCAAATAAAGAAAGCGACTATGTTAAACGCGTTATCGGTACTTCAGGCGATAACGTTGAATATAAAAAAGATAAATTGTTTGTAAATGGTAAAGAAGTAGAAGAACCATATTTAGATTCAAACAAAAAAAATAAACAATATGAATATATTACAGGTAGCTTTGAAACAAAAGATTTAAACCAAGTAGATGGAAAAAATAAAATTCCTGAAGACAAGCTACTTGTGCTCGGTGATAATCGTGAAGTAAGTAAAGATAGCCGTTCATTTGGTTTAATAGATGAAGATCAAGTCGTTGGTAAAGTATCATTTAGTTTCTGGCCACTTAATGAAATGAAATTTGGTTTTGATCCTGATACAGATCAAAATAAATAATAACCGAATTTAAGGCATAGATACCTAATATAATAAAAAAGTGCTAATCTGTTAATTTAATGGATTAGCACTTTTTTTATATAAAAATCTATGACATTAAATAAGTTTCATTCATCGGTGTAGTGGTAATTTAAATCAGAGATGATTAGGGAATTTGAAAATACATATGAAGGTTCATTTTGTTTTTATAAACAACTGGTTCACATACTTAACAGAGTTGGAGAAATCAGGTGAAAGATTCACAATGTACAAGCTTTTCTATGTTAAAATGTGAATCAAAGGAGTGGAAGTTTGCCATGGAATTAAATGCTTATATTGGAAGAGCAGGAACAGGGAAGTCACATGAAATCATTGAAGAAATTAAAAGTAAAATGAAACAAGATCCACTAGGTGATCCCATTGTATTAATTGCTCCTACGCAAAATACTTTTCAACTCGAACAAGCATTTGTAAACGATCCTGAACTAAGTGGTAGTCTTAGAACAGAAGTGCTACACTTTGAACGTTTGAGTTACCGCGTGTTTCAAGAAGTCGGTGGCTTGATGGAACAACAGTTATCAAAAGCAGGTACAGAGATGATGATTTATGATATCATCCAACAACATCAAACAGAGTTGAAACTTTATCGCTCTCAAGTTAAATACTATGGTTTTAGTGAAAAACTTTATGAACAAATACAAGATTTTAAAAAATATGCAGTTTCTCCAGAACAATTAGAGGAATATATAGCTGCAAATCACTTACAAACACGCACGAAACATAAATTGCAGGACATTGCGCTCATTTATAAACATTTAGAAGATAGAATAAATGGTGAATATGTATCAACTGAGGATTCTCTTCAACGCTTTATAACGATGATGGATCAATCTGAGTGGTTGAAGCGAGCTGAAATATATATCGATGGTTTTCATAACTTTTCGACGTTAGAATATCAAATTATTCGAAGCTTAGTAAGTTATGCGAAAAAGGTTACCGTGGTGTTAACTACAGATGGAGACAAAGATACGTTTAGTTTATTTAGAAAACCATCTGAATCTTTAACGCATATTGAAGACATCGCTAATGACTTAAATATTAAGGTGAATACTAAACATTTTAACGAAACAAAGCGTTTTAACAATAATGATTTAACACATTTAGAGCATAACTTTAATGCATTGCAATTCGAGCCAATCCAGGTACAAGGTAATATTGAAATTCTAGAGGCCTCTGTAATGCGTGAAGAAATTAATGAAGTAGCGCGTCGTATATTGAGAGAAAACCGCGAACAAGGTCGACGTTTTCAAGATATCGCAATTTTATATAGAGATGAATCTTATGCATATTTAATGGAATCGATTTTGCCGCAATACGATATTCCATACAATATAGACATTAAAGAATCTATGACGCATCACCCTATTATGGAAATGATACGCTCACTCATTGAAGTTATACAAACGAATTGGAATTTTGATCCACTCATGCGTCTATTTAAGACAAATATACTATCTAAAAAGTTTAAAGATAGTCATTATCTTATTGATATTTTAGAAAACTTTGTACTTGAACGGGGTATCTATGGCAAACGTTGGATTGATGAAAAATACTTCCATGTTGAACAATTTAGGAAAATGGGCTTAAAACGCCAACCATTAACTGATGAAGAACGTGAAACGTTTGAACGTGTAATTCAAATGAAAACAGATGTTATTGATAAAGTGATGATGTTTGAAGAAAAAATGAATACTGCTACAACTGCAATTGAATTTGCGACAGCTTTTTATGAAGCGATAGAAGCATTTGATTTACCAAGTCAATTGATGACAGAGCGAGACACATTAGATGTTGAGGGTGAACATAAAAAAGCAGAAGAAATTGACCAGATATGGAATGGTTTTATTCAAACATTGGACGATTTAGTTACTGTTTTTGGCGAACAGACTATGACTCAGACACGTTTTTTAGAATTGTTTGATATTGGATTAGAGCAATTAGAATTTGTGATGATACCACAAACGATTGATCAAGTGAGCATAGGGACAATGGATTTAGCTAAAGTTGATAACAAAGTGCATGTATACCTTGTCGGTGTAAATGATGGGGTCATGCCACAAACCGTTTCATCATCGAGTTTGATTACAGACGATGAAAAGAAATACTTCCAAGAACAGTCAACGATAGAATTGAGTCCAACGGCAGATATATTACAAATGGATGAAGCATTTGTGTGCTACATTGCTATGACAAGAAGCCGTGCAGCTGTAACATTTTCTTATTCTTTGATGAGCACAAGTGGAGATGAAAAAGAACCGAGCCCATTTTTAAATCAAATTCAACAGTTATACACAAATTTAGACATTGAAAATATTCATCATCAACACCAAGCTAACCCATTGTCATTAATGGAACATCCACATCAAACTAAAATTGCATTATTTGAATCATTAAAAGCATGGTTAGATGATGAAATTGTCGCTGACACATGGTTAGACACATATCAAGTGATGAGAGACGATGATAACTTAAACGATGGTTTGAGTTATTTATTGTCGGCATTAACGTATGATAATGAAACAGTACAATTAAGTGAATCATTGTCTACAGATTTATATGGTAAGACGATTAATGCAAGTGTATCCAGATTTGAAGGGTATCAGGCCTGTCCATTTAAACATTTCGCATCACATGGCTTACGACTTAACGAACGTACAAAATACAAACTTGAAAATTTTGAATTAGGCGATATTTTCCATCAAGTGTTGAAATTCATTTCAGAAAAAGTGAATGGTGATTTTAAAAACTTAAACACGAAGCAAATTCATAAATTAACAGTAGAGGCTTTATCTGAAATACTACCTGAAGTTCAATTTAACTTGTTGAATTCAACGGCTTACTACCGTTATTTATCACAACGTATCGGTGCTATAGTTGAGACAACATTGACTGCGCTCAAATATCAAGGCAGTCATACAAAATTCACGCCACAACGTTTTGAAGCAGGGTTTAGAAGAAAGCCACGTGATAATAGTGAATTGTTAGCTGAGCCATTGAAGACAACACAAGGTGTTCCAATCAACATTCGTGGACAAATTGACCGTATTGATACATATCAGCATGGTAACCAAAGTTTTGTGAATATTATTGATTATAAGTCTTCAAAATATGGTGGAACACTGGATTTAACTAAAGTTTATTATGGTATGCAAATGCAGATGATGACGTATATGGATATCGTGTTACAAAATAAATCACGTCTAGGTTTAACAGAGATGACTAAACCAGGAGGGCTTTTATATTTTCATGTACATGAACCGCGTATTAAATTGGCGTGGAACCAATTAAACGAAGATAAACGAGATACAGAGTTTATAAATTCATTTAAATTAAGTGGGTTATTAAATAGTGATGACTCTGTATTAGACGCTTTTGATACAAGATTAGAACCAAGTTATAATTCTGATATTGTACCACTTGGATTGAAAAAAGACGGAGGAATTAAAAGTAACAGTAAAGTTGCTGATGAAGAAACAATTTATAAATTAATAAAGCATAATAAAAAGAACTTTATTGAAACTGCATCCAGTATTATGGATGGCCATACAGAAGTTGCACCGATGAAATATAATCAAACGTTGCCTTGTGAATTTTGTAATTATAAATCTGTATGTCATGTAGATGGTGCGATTGATAGCAAACGTTATCGTACTGTAGATGAGTCGATTAATCCGTTAGAAGCAGTGCAAAATGTCGAGTTAGAAAGCGAGGAAGATGAATTATGAGTCAAATCTCAGCAAAGCCAGCTGATACAAGATGGACTGATAACCAATGGAAAAGTATTTATGCCAAAGGACAAGATGTACTTGTAGCTGCGGCTGCAGGATCAGGAAAAACAGCTGTTTTAGTTGAGCGTATTATTCAGCGAATTATCAAAGATGAAATAGATGTTGATCGCTTACTTGTAGTGACTTTTACAAACGCAAGTGCACGTGAAATGAAACATCGTGTAGATCAACGTATTCAAGAAGCATCCATAGCATCACCTGATAATGCACATTTGAAAAATCAGCGTATCAAAATTCATCAAGCACAAATTTCTACACTCCATAGTTTTTGTTTGAAATTAATACAACATCATTACGATGTTTTGGATATTGATCCTAACTTTAGAACAAGCAGTGAAGCGGAAAATATTTTACTGCTTGAACAGACGATTGATGAAGTATTGGAAAGTCATTATGATGTGTTAGATCCAAGTTTCGTAGATTTAACAGAACAGTTATCATCTGATCGAAATGATGATCAACTACGAAATACGATTAAACAAATGTTTTATTTTAGCGTGGCGAATCCAAATCCCATAACTTGGTTGCAAAATTTAGCTACCCCTTATTATGATGCGGAGCAACAAGATGATTTACTACAATTACTGAATGATTTAGCAATGATTTTTATGAATTCAGCATTAGAAGCGTTGAATAAAAGTTATGATTTATTCATGATGCTAGAAGAAGTAGATAAACAAGTAGCTGTATTAGAGAAGGAACGACAATTTTTAAATCAAGCGATGGAAGGCGGTCAATTGAATACGCAAGTCATTGCTGAACACCAATTTGAAGCGCGTTTTCCAGCTAAGAACAAGAAGATTAAAGAAGCGAATGAGATGATGCTTGATGCATATGATGATGGTAAAAAACACTATGATCAATATAAAGCATTGGTCTCAAAAGTTCAGGAAGATTATTTTTCACGTGAAGCTGAAGAATTGAAACATGATATGCAACGCTTAGCACCGAGAGTATCATATCTAACACAAGTGACAGCAGATGTAATAAAGCAATTTAATTCGAAAAAAAGAAGTAGAAATCTCTTGGATTTTTCTGATTATGAACATTTTGCGTTGCGTGTATTAATGAATAATGACGGTACGCCTTCAGAAATTGCGGACATGTACCGCCAACAATTTGAAGAAATTCTTGTTGACGAATATCAAGATACGAACAGAGTTCAAGAGAAAATATTATCGTGTATTAAACGAGGTAATGAATCAGATGGCAACTTATTCATGGTCGGTGACGTGAAACAGTCTATCTATAAATTTAGACAGGCAGATCCAAGTTTATTTATAGGAAAATATAATCGTTTTTCATTAGATGGCTTAGAAAATGGTATGAGAATTGATTTATCACAAAACTTCCGTTCAAGAGAAGAAGTACTGACAACGACTAATTATTTATTCAAACATATGATGGATCAAGCAGTAGGGGAAATTGTATATGACGATGCGGCACAATTGTATTATGGCGCCCCTTACGATGATAAGCCTCATGATGTTCAGATGAATATGTTGGTAGAAGATGCTGAGTCTGATTTAAACGGTGCAGAACAAGAAGCTGAGTATATCGTTCAGCAAGTTGAAAAAATAATGGCTAAACATGAAATATATGATATGAAATTAGAGCAATATCGTAAACCAAGCTATAAAGACATCGTGATACTTGAACGTTCATATGGCCAGGCGCGTAAGATTCAACAGGCGTTTAAAGACCACAATATACCGTTCCATGTGAATAGTAAGGAAGGGTATTTTGAACAAGTAGAAATACGGTTGATATTATCATTTTTAAGAACAGTTGATAATCCATTACAAGATATCTATTTAGTAGGATTAATGCGTTCTGTGATTTATCAATTCACTGAAGATGAATTATCAAATATTCGCGTATTTAGTCCTAATGATGATTATTTTTATCAATCAATTAAAAATTATATGGCAAATGATGTTGCAAATAAAAAATTGGTAAAAAAATTAAATGCGTTTCTAAAAGATATAGAGATGTATCAACATTATAGCCAAAGTCATCCAGTTTATCAGCTGATTGATAAGTTTTATAATGATCATTATGTGATTCAATATTTTAGTGGAATTGTTGGAGGCAAAGGGCGTCGCGCCAATTTATATGGGTTATTTAATAAAGCAGTAGAATTTGAGAATTCCAGTTTCCGTGGTTTATATCAATTTATACGTTTTATAGATGAATTAATAGAACGTGGTAAAGATTTTGGAGAAGAAAACGTTATTGGTCCAAATGATGATGTGGTTAGAATGATGACGATTCATAGTAGTAAAGGGTTAGAATTTCCATTTGTAATATATTCTGGGTTATCTCGTAAGTTCAGAAGAGATGATTTACATAGACCAGTGATCTTAAATCAAACTTATGGTTTAGGAATGACTTATTACGATGTGGAAAGTAACTTATCATACCCTTCGCTATCATCCGTTACGTATAAAGCCATTGCAGAAAAAGAAATGGTCTCTGAAGAAATGAGACTCATATACGTTGCGCTCACACGTGCAAAAGAACAATTATTTTTAATTGGACGTGTTAAGGATGAGAAGGAATTAACTCAGTTTGAACAAGTTTCTGTGTCGGATACCCATTTGCCTGTAAGTTATCGACTAACTGCGCAAAGACCGATTGATATGATTTACCCAATATTGTCAAAACATCAGTCGTCTGCTTTACCGATTGAATTGCGTTTTGAACGCTCAATTGGTGACATCGATGCAACGATGAAACCCTATGTTCAATTGAATACAGATTTTTATCAAGATATTGCATCAGAAGCGGTAGTAGAAGAAAGTGAACGTCGCACGATAGAAGATATTGAGACAATGAATACGAATGATGAAGCAATTAAATCACAAATTCATCAACAGCTGAGCTATACGTATCCGTATCAAGATGCTATCGATAAACCTTCGAAGCAGTCCGTATCTGAATTAAAACGTCAATTAGACACGGAACAAGCAGATACAAATTATGATAGAGTGAGACAATATCGTATAGGAACATCGTCTTATGAAAGACCTGGCTTTTTAAGTCATAGCTCTAAAAGGAAAGCAAATGAAGTTGGTACACTGATGCATACAGTGATGCAACATCTACCATTTAAACGCGACGGCCTATCACAAAGTGAATTACATGCACATATTGATCACATGATTGAAAAACATATCATACCGGAAGATGCGAAAGACGATATTCGCTATGAGGATATCTACACTTTTATTGATAGTAAACTCTATGCAACCATTGCATCCAGTGATGAAATATATCGTGAATTACCATTCGTTGTGAATCAATCCAATGTGGATCATTTAAAAACAGTTGACGAAGATGCTTCAATCATTCAAGGTATGATAGACCTTATATTTTTAAAAGATAATCAATATTATTTTGTAGATTATAAGACAGACGCATTTAATAGACGTCGAAATATGTCAGATGAAGAAATTGGTGCTCAATTAAGACAGCGTTATAAGATACAGATGGAATATTACCGCACCACACTAGAAACAATATTAAAAACCGAAGTTAAAGGATATTTATATTTCTTTAAATTTGGTCAACTTACAATTGATACTTAAATTTCCAAAAGAGGTGCTATATTGTGTCACCGCAACGCAGATTATTTGAATTAGATGCATTACGTGGTTTTAGTTTGTTTGGCATCATATTAATGAATATTTTAGTTTTTAGTTTTCCTTATGAGGAAACATATCTACCTGGAGTATTGCACGGCGCCGATGAATGGCTATTCCGCGTTGTTACACTTTTCGTTATCAGTTCATTTTATCCAATATTTACAATGTTATTTGGATATGGATTAGCCATTATGTATGAAAATAGTAAACGTAGAGGGATGTCTTATTATCCTTTTATATATCGAAGATTAGTAGTTTTAATTATTTTTGGTGTACTACATGGCTATTTTTTATTTAATGGAGATATTTTATTTGGTTATGGTTTTACCGGTATGATTGCAGTGTTATTTATCAAATTGAAACCTAAGACTTTAATTAAATCAGCTGTTGGTTTATTTATAATGAAAATTGTCATATTGGTGATTCCAATTTCTTTAGCGTACTGGAATAAAGGACGACATGAAGCGAGTAATTATTCAGGTAAGTCACTCGCACAATTGGTTGATATCAAACAAAACGGTCATTACTTTGAATTCTTACAAGTTAATGGATTGGAAAGTAAATATAGTGTTATAGATATTGTTACAAGAGCTGCATATCTTGATCTTTTACCTTACATACTTATAGGTATTGCCGCACAAAAATTAAGTTTAATAACTAAGATTCAAAACAACCCACGCAGTGCCATGACTTGGGGCAGTACTTTATTTATTATCGGTTATTTTATTAAACTTCCATTTGCTTTAGATTATGCAAACAATACATTTTCAATCATAAGTTCAATGGTTGGCGGTCCGATTCTTGCGATGGGATACATTTTGATCTTTGTTCGTTTATGTCAATATGCCAAAACTGCGAAAGTACTAGACATTTTTAAATATCCTGGAAAACTCAGTTTATCAGTTTATATATCACAAAGTATCATTTTCACATTCATTTATTATGACGTAGGCTTAAGTTTATACAACAAGTTACCGCTCTATCAATCTTATATTATTGTAGTAGTGGTATATAGTTTGCAACTTTTAGCTTGTTATTATTATTTGAAATTCTTTAAATATGGACCCATCGAGTGGTTATGGCGAAAAATTACTTACTTAAAATAAGACACATTAGAGACAAAACAATAGAATTTTGAAAATTCTAGTTATTTATTTGTTATTTAGTAGTAAATATAGTTATAATATGTAATAAGATATAGATGAGGAGCTGATATTGAATGAAATTCCTATCATTCAGACATGAAGGACAGACATCATATGGTGTGAAAGTAAAACGTGAAGAAGCTGCGTGGGACTTACAAAAAGTTTTTGCAGATTTTTCTGAGGGCACATTCCATCCTAAAACGTTATTAGACGGCCTTCAACAAAACCAAGTCGTAGATTTTCAAGAAGAAGTTCGTAAAGCAGTTGTTGCTGCAGAGGATAGTGGTAAAGGCGAAGATTATAAAGTACAATTTGCTGACATTGAATTTTTACCACCAGTAACACCAACTAATAATGTCATTGCCTTTGGACGTAATTATCAAGATCATGCTAACGAATTAAATCACCAAGTTCAACGCTTGTACGTATTTACTAAAGCCGCTTCTTCATTAACTGGAGATAATAGTACAATTCCTAATCATAAAGATATTACAGATCAATTAGATTATGAAGGGGAATTAGGTATTGTTATTGGAAAATCTGGTGAAAAAATACCAAAAGGCTTAGCATTAGATTACATTTACGGTTATACAATTATTAATGATATTACAGACCGTAAAGCTCAAGATGCACAAGATCAAGCATTCTTATCTAAAAGTTTAACTGGCGGATGCCCAGTTGGACCTTACATCGTAACTAAAGATGAATTACCTACACCTGAAGACGTAAATATTGTTACAAAAGTAAACAATGATATTCGTCAAGATGGTAATACGAGTGCAATGATTCTTAAAATAGATGAATTAATTGAAGAAATTTCTAAATATGTTGCTTTACATCCAGGTGACATTATTGCAACTGGCACACCTGCTGGCGTAGGCGCAGGAATGAATCCTCCGCAATTTTTACAACCAGGTGATGAAGTTAAAGTTACAATTGATAACATTGGTACACTGACTAATTTTATCGCAGAAAAATAAACGATATATATTAACCGGGCTAACGTATGTGATGCCCGGTTTTAATATGCGAAAAATAGAATTAACATTGCAATAATGGGCATATTCAAATAAAATAAGTAGTGCAGAATTTCTTTTTTGAAAAATATACTTATTTTGAGTATGATTAAGAAAGGCACCTTTTATTTTACTAATTAAAAGGTGCAACATACTTCTGTTTTACATATTATTGAAGTAAAAATTGTGTGGGGGTTATATATTATGTTACACATGCATATTGCAAGTTGGGTGTTATTAATAATCTTGTTCTTTGCTGCTTATTTTAATTTTTCAGTAAAACAAGGCGCATCACCTTACTTTAAACCGATTCATATGCTCTTAAGAGTGTTTATGGTATTAGTTTTAATTTCAGGTTTTTGGACGTGGATTCAAGCATTTTCATCTGGTAACGCTGGTGGGCATATGTTACTTACATTGAAAATGATTGGTGGCGTAGCAGTAGTTGCACTCATGGAAGTGTCACTTGCAAAACGTAAAAAAGGTCAATCAAGTCATAGTTTATTGTGGACAACGATTATTGTTATTTTAATTACTATGCTTTTAGGTGTTATCTTGCCATGGGGACCAATTACGCAACTATTTGGTTTATAAAAAATTTAAAACATAAATCAAGTTCAATTAAAAAGGGATCTTCCAATTTTGGAAGATCCCTTTTTAGTTTGAATCATTAGTGCTATTTATTACGCGCTTTGTAACCAATCATATTAATGATATCTTTAGGTCTACTATAGGGCGGGGCATAAGCAACTTCAAATTCTGTTAGTTCGTCTATAGTTAATTTATGCATCATTGCCATAGAGAGCACATCTATACGTTTGTCTGCACCTTTCTTTCCAACAGCAGCCGCACGTAAAATACGTCGGTTCGTTTTGTCAAAATGAATGCGTAAATGTAACTTTGAATTACCTGGATAATAACCGGCATGTTCTCCTTGTTTGGCTTCAACAGTTCCATAGTCGAAGTTCGAAAGTTCTTGTGGAGATACACCGACACTTGCAAATGTATAATCGAAAAATTTCACAATATTTGAACCTAAATAGCCTTTAAATTGTATAGATGGGTCACCGGCTAATTGTTCTGCAATGATACTTGCACCACGATGAGCACCCCAAGCTAACGGGATATGTGCATTTAAATCTACATGGCGATAATGTGAAGTGATAATATCGCCTAAAGCATAGATGTTAGGAATGTTAGTTTGAAACTGATCATTCACTGGCACATAGCCTTTGTCATCAAGAATGACATTGGATGACTCAATAAATGCTGAATTTGGTTTGACTCCGATACCTTCTATTATAAGGTCGTAATCTTCGACTTTACCTGACTCAAAGTGTACTTCATTACCAATGACTTTGGACACTTGTTCATTTAAACGATAGTCTATATGTCTTTTCTCAATTTCATCGATAATTGGCTGATTCATGTCTTCGTCCATTAATTTATTGAGATGTGTTGAACGATGGACTAATGTAGGTGCGATACCTCTTTCATATAAATTATCTAGAATTTCTAAACCAATATAGCCAGCGCCGATTACGAGTGCTTTTTTTACTTGGTTTGCTTCTATAAAGGATTCAATTGCATCTGTATCTTCCATATTTCTTAAAGTGAATGTCATATCGCTGTTTAAGTTTAACGTATTAGCGCTACAACCAGGGCTTAGAATTAATGTGTCATATCGTTCTTCAAAGGTTTTATCTTGTACGTAATCGTAAACAGTTATGGTTTGTGAAGTATCATTGATTGAGGTTACTTCATGATAAGGTTTCACTACAATTTGTTTAGCATCGTAAAATGATTCTGGTGTTGCTTCTAATATTTGATCTCTTGATGCTACGACATTTCCTAAATAATAGGGCAATGCACAGTTCGCAAAACTCATATCACGATCTTTTTCGAAGACCACGATTTCACTTTCTTGATCCAATCTTCTTATTTGGCTGGCAACGGTCGCACCACCAGCAACAGCACCAACGACTACGATTTTATTCATAATAAATTGCCTCCTAGTGAGTAAATCTCATATTAAATATAAGATTTTACAGTTACTTCATACGGAATGTTTAATTGGAAGTAATCATTTAAGTAACGACCAATACCATCATTATTATTTGAATGCGTGATTTCATTTGCAATATGTTTTAACTCATCCAAGCCATTTTCCATTGCGATACCATGTTTTGCGTATTTAATCATTTCTAAATCATTATCTTCATCGCCGAATGCGATAATATGATTTCTATCAATGTCTAAATGTGTTTTAACATAATCAATACCGCGTGCTTTGTTGATACCTTGTTTTACAATTTCTATAACTGGGAAAGGTGAACCCCATCTACGGTGTTCAATATTTTCTGCATAGAATCGTGTAAGCATTTGTTTAACTCTAGGGATCATAAATTCTTCTGCTTCTACTAAAATTGAAGTCGGTGATTCATTTAAACAAGTAAGTAAATCGCCTGTTTCAATTTTTGGCGTACCCATGGAAAAACCATCGAATAATTTTTGATCATAGCTATTAAGAAATACATAATCTTTCACTTCTGCAATAATATTAGTAACGCCAAAATCATTTAAAGATTGAATAATATTTCGAGCTAAATCAAAATCTAATCTTTCATGCATTGTTTCAAATTGATCATCTTTTGGATGATGTACAAATGCGCCATTAAAGTTAACGACAGGTGTATTCATATTAAGTTCATGATAATAAATTTGGCTTGCTCTGTAAGGTCGACCAGTAGCAATCATTAATTTGTGACCTTGATTTTGTAAAGTTGTTAGTACTTCTTTGGTATATGGTGTGATCACTTTTTCATCGTTCAAAAGTGTTCCGTCTAAATCTAGACAAATTAAATAAGGTTTCATGTAAATCTCCTTAATCTTTGATAATTGATGTATGAATATCATAGCATTTTATTGGCGTTTTGTAAGATATTTGATATATTGTTAATAAGATTAAATACGAAGAGGTGAAATTTATGGAGGAAGATTTAAAAGATAGCATATTAGGTGCTTTAGAAATGGTAATTGACCCTGAGTTAGGAATTGATATTGTGAACTTAGGCTTAATATATAATGTGAATGTTGATGATGAAGGCTTATGCACAGTAGATATGACACTGACTTCTATGGGTTGTCCAATGGGGCCGCAGATTATGAATCAAGTGAAAGAAGTATTAGCTGAAGTTCCGGAAGTTAAGGATACAGAGATTAATATCGTTTGGAGTCCACCATGGGGCAAAGATAAGATGTCTCGTTACGCTAAAATTGCTTTAGGTGTAAGCTAAGCTTTAATATTTAGAATGAAAACTAGTCTAGTAAGTACGTTTTTAAATGTACTTTCACTTAGGCTAGTTTTTTTGTTTGAAAACTTTGAGCAATTTAAGGTATTTATTTTTATATTGTTCAATTCATTAAAAGTGTTGTGGTAATAGGTTGCTACGCAGAATTATCTTATCGTTATATTAAGACACCGTTTAGAAAGAATGGTTTCAAAATATTTACGTTAAATAAGCTTAACAAGGGTATATTTATTAGAACTGTAATATTGATTATTATTTTGATTCCAACGCTATTCGTTTTTGTAGGAACCTTTGAACATTGAGGTAAAAATACAGATTCTAATAAAAAACAACTTTTAATACAGTAAAAATTGAGAAAAATTTAGTACATACCATACCATCTGAAGAACAATTAGATGAATTAATTGGTAATTTTAGTAGCGCTAAAGTTTATTTGAAAAACACGCGTGTACTAAGAAAGTATGAGAGACACGTTAATGTGTCGATGAATAATGCAGCTGAAAAGCATGATAATGTCACGCTCATCGATTGGTACAAACGTTTTGAGGGTCACTCTGAATACTTTGCACCAAATGGTATTCATTTAGAAAAGTCAGGTATTGAAGCTATGACTGATGAAATATTAAAACATATACTATCTAAAAAATTATGCATAATGTAGAAAGTAATATGTGAAAGTTTGTGATTAAAAGTATATAAAAACGCCCCCAATTTTTGAGGACGTTCAGAATATCAACAAATTCTTATGCTTTGTCGACATTTTTATGCATGTTTTCCAAGGCAATAGCTTCAAACTGTAGTCTTTGTCTATTGCTGTATTTACTAGTCAAGAGTGGTCGTAAAGTAGCAATATGATTAATTGCACCTTTATTCTTTAATATTTTTTATCTTCTTTATGAATAGGGTAGTCATTCGCACTCATATCACGTCTTGTCATGAGGCCATTGGCATTAAATTTCCAATGTTCATTACCATGTGTACGCATCCACTGATTTGTACTTGCATCTCGCCATTCGTATTCAAATCTAACAGATATACGATTGTCAGTATAGCACCACAATGCTTTCATTAATTTATAATCTAGTTCTTTATCCCATTTTCTATAAAGAAATGCTTTTATTTGCTCACGACCTTCGAAAAATTCACTACGATTTCTCCAAACTGAGTCTTCTGTATATGCTAAGCACACTTGTTCTGGATTTCTAGTATTCCATGCAGTTTCTGCCATTTTCACTTTTTGTAAGGCGGTCTGCGCATTGAAAGGTGGCACAGGCGTTTTCATTTCTTCGGTCATTTTGGACACATCCTTTATTGTAAAGTTACAAGCAGTCTAGCAGAGTATATATTTTAATCCAATTTTTACAATGTCATTTAAAAGTATAAAAACAGTGTTTAAGCGTAGTAGAAAATGGGCAAAACACTGATATACACTGACTTATAAAAGAATAAAATAAATTTTAAAATGTAGACTAATTTGTTGATTATTTAAATGAAAAGGACTATAATTAAATTAAGGTCAAAGAAAGTCAAAGTCAAACTTGATTTGTTTTGATCAAACTCTTAATGGTGAGGTGAATCATTTTGGATATTAATCAAATGACCTATGCAGTTCAAGGTGCTTTACAAAAAGCAGTTGAATTGGCAAAAGAAAATGAGAATCAAAATATAGAAATTGAAGCTGTGCTTAAAGCAGCACTTGAAGAAAATGAAAGCTTATTTAAAAGTGTTCTAGAAAGAGCAAATATTGATACAGAACAACTTGTTAAAGCATATAATGAAAAATTAAAAAGTTATCCATCGGTTCAAGGAGAAAACATTCAATATGGGCAATACATCAGTCCTAAAGCAAATGAACTTATAAATAAAGCAGAATCTTATATGAAGTCCTATGAAGATGAATATATATCTATGGAACATCTTATACTTTCTGCCATGGAAATTGATGAAACAACAAAACAGTTTATCGGTAACAAAAAAGAGGTCATCGAAGAAATTATTAAAAAAATAAGAGGGGGTAATCACGTGACGTCACAAAATCCAGAATCAAATTATGAAGCATTAGAAAAATATGGTCGCGATTTAGTTGAAGAAGTACGTAAAGGTAATATGGACCCAGTCATTGGTCGTGACGAAGAAATTAGAAATACAGTCAGAATTTTAAGTAGAAAAACAAAAAACAACCCAGTATTGATTGGTGAACCTGGTGTTGGTAAAACAGCTATTGTTGAAGGTCTGGCCCAACGTATTGTACGTAAAGATGTGCCTGAATCTTTACTAGATAAAACGATTTTTGAATTAGATTTAAGTGCACTTGTAGCAGGTGCCAAATATCGTGGTGAATTTGAAGAACGTTTGAAAGCAGTATTAAAAGAAGTGAAAGATTCAGATGGCAGAATTTTATTATTTATTGATGAAATCCATATGCTTGTTGGTGCGGGTAAAACAGAAGGCGCTATGGACGCTGGTAATATGTTGAAACCTATGCTTGCACGCGGTGAATTACATTGTATTGGTGCAACAACGTTAAATGAATACAGAGAATATATTGAAAAAGATTCGGCTTTAGAACGTCGTTTCCAAAAAGTAAATGTATCTGAACCTGATGTAGAAGACACAATTTCAATTTTACGTGGACTAAAAGAGCGTTACGAAGTGTATCACGGTGTCCGTATACAAGACAAAGCAATCGTAGCAGCTGCAGAATTATCAGATCGCTATATCACAGATCGTTTCTTACCTGATAAAGCGATTGATTTAGTGGATCAAGCTTGTGCAACAATCCGTACTGAAATGGGTTCTAATCCTACTGAACTAGATCAAGTCAATAGACGAGTGATGCAATTAGAAATAGAAGAAAGTGCCTTAAAAAATGAATCTGACAATTTAAGTAAACAGCGTTTACAAGAATTGCAACAAGAATTATCTAATGAAAAAGAAAAACAAAATGCGATACAATCTCGTGTTGAAGAAGAAAAAAGTAAAATAGCAAAACTACAAGAAAAACGTACAGAGTTAGATGAAAGTAGAAAAGCATTAGAAGATGCTGAAAACAATTATGATTTAGAAAAAGCAGCAGAATTACAACATGGTAAAATTCCAGAATTAGAAAAAGAATTACGTGAACTTGAAGATGCATTCCAAAACGAACAAAACGGTGATAATGATCGCATTATTCGTGAAATAGTAACAGATGAAGAAATTGGCGATATCGTTAGTTCTTGGACGGGTATACCAGTATCTAAACTTGTTGAAACTGAAAGAGAAAAATTATTAAATCTATCCGATATTTTACATGAACGTGTAGTAGGACAAGATAAAGCAGTAGATTTAGTTGCAGATGCTGTTGTAAGAGCACGTGCAGGTATTAAAGATCCAAATAGACCTATCGGTAGTTTCTTATTCTTAGGTCCAACAGGTGTCGGTAAAACAGAACTAGCTAAATCATTAGCATCAACGTTATTTGATTCTGAAAAACATATGATTCGTATTGATATGAGTGAATATATGGAAAAACACTCAGTTTCACGTTTAATTGGTGCGCCTCCAGGCTATGTAGGTCATGATGAGGGTGGACAATTAACAGAAGCTGTTCGCCGTAATCCATATTCAGTGATATTGTTAGATGAAATTGAAAAAGCGCATTCAGATGTATTTAATGTGCTTTTACAAATATTAGAAGAAGGTCGTTTAACGGATTCTAAAGGGCGAGAAGTTGATTTTAAAAATACAATTATTATTATGACAAGTAATATAGGTTCTCAAGTGCTATTAGAAAACGTTAAGGATGCAGGTGTCATCACAGATGCAACTGAAAAAGCTGTGATGAATAGCTTAAACCAATACTTCAAACCTGAAATTATCAATCGTATGGATGATATTGTACTCTTTAAACCATTAACAATTGGAGATATGAGTTTAATTGTAGATAAAATATTAGCACAATTGAACATCAGACTTATGTCACAACGACTCTCAATTGATGTGTCTGATAAAGCAAAAGCATGGCTAGGTGAAGAAGCGTATGAACCACAATTTGGTGCTCGACCATTGAAACGTTTTGTTCAAAGACAAATTGAAACACCATTGGCACGTAAAATGATTAAAGAAAACTTAACAGAAGGCACGAAAGTAAACATAGACTTATCGGATGATGGTTTGACATTTGAAGAAATTAAACCAGACACGGAATAAGTATAATTTTAATTAACAAGCTTCTGATAAGTAAAACATTTAAATAGAGCGTCACCTTAAAATAATAATACGAACCCAATAACAGGAATGGTGTAGCACGTAGATAAGAGTCTGAGACATAAATATCCCATTCTCAAATTAAAAGCAGCAATCTATTAGTTTGATATGCTCCCTTCAAAGTAGACACTTAAAAAGTAAAAACTTTGAAGGGAGTTTTTTTGTGTCTCAAAAACTTAAAGTAGATTTAAATTCACTTCTTATTGCCTTTGACAAATATGAAGAAGGCATGAGTTTTGCGAATATTGTAGATGAATTAAACCTAGATATTCATACAGGTATATTAAGAGATAAATACTATCAATATTTAGATAAAGGTATGGAATCGTTGATTCCAAAATCAAATAACAATAGTTATTCAAAAGAATTTAAAATGAACGTTGTTGATGAATATTTTCATAGTGAGTTATCTTATCGAGATTTAGCGATTAAATACAACGTGCCATCACATAAGACTATAATTAATTGGACAAAACGTTATACTGAGGATAAAGAGAACCAAAATTATTCTTCAATATCTGAGGTGTATATAATGAAAGCGAAAAAAACGACTTATGAAGAAAAATTAAATATCGTTAAATTTTATCTGGATAATGAATTAAGTTACAAAGAAATAGCCCAAAGATTTAATGTTACTTACGGTCAAGTGTACCAATGGATACAAAAATATAAAGAGCATGGCGGCTGACGGTCTAATCGATGGTCGAGGTAAAGGTAAACCTCAATCAATATTAACTTCTGAAGAAGTTAATGAAGCTGAAATTAAAGCATTAAAAGAACGTAATAAAATTTTAGAAATGGAAAATAAAGTTTTAAAAAAATATCAAGAAATAGAAAGAGAGATGATGAATCAAAAATCAAACAAATCACGGCATACGAAACGATCCAAACGCTAAAAGAAGAATATCCTGTTCAACAACTATGCCAAACGCTTGGAATTTCAAGATCCAGTTATTATAAATGGATTCATCGCGTACCTACACAAAGAGATGTAGAAAACGAATCTTTAATGGAAGACATACAAGAAATATATGATAAATATAAAGGCATTTATGGTTACAGACGTATTTACATTTATATTCGAATTAAATTAGGTAAAAAAGTGAATCAGAAGCGTATTTATCGATTAATGAAAAAACTGAGGCTAACTGCTGTCATACGTCGTAAGAGAACACCATATAAACGTTCAACGCCTCAAATCACAGCTGAAAATATATTGAATCGTGAATTTCAAGAAGATAAACCTAACGTTAAATGGTTAACTGATGTAACTGAGTTTCGACTTAAAGCTGGAAACAAAGTATATTTAAGTGCTATTTATGATTTAGGTACAAATAAAATAGTTAGTTATGAAACAAGTGCTTCAAATAATAATCAACTCGTATTTAACACTTTTGATAAAGCAGTATGTAATATGGACTCTACCGAAGGTATTCTTTTGCATAGTGAACGAGGGTACCAATACACATCTAGGCGATTTAGAGATAAATTAAATCGCTTTGGCGTAATTCAAAGTATGTCGCGTGTTAGTAGATGTATAGATAATGGACCAATGGAAAGTGTTTGGGGGATTATTAAAAGTGAGATTTATAGAGGAAATAAACATTATTTATTTGAGAATATAGAAAGAGCTAAAATTATTATAGATGATTATATTCATTTTTTTAATAATGAGCGCATCACATTAAAAATGGCTGATCTCGCTTAATACGAGATCAACCTAAAATTTAATTATTTACTTGTCTACTTGACTGGGTGCAGTTCAGTTTCTAATGGATTGCTGCTTTTCTATGTTAAAATCGGTACAATTATATAAATTCATACAAAAAAATAAGCCACTTTCGTATAATAAAGTTACTCTAACATAACTTTAAAACGAGGTGTCTTATGTATAAGAAGTATAAAAATGTGATTGAAAAGTCGAAATCACTTTATGAAGAACTCATACAAACAGAGATTTTACCTAAGCTCAAATTAGAGATGAATGAAGAAATTAGCAATCAAGATTTAAAAGCTGACAGTGATTTGATGCGACTGCTGACTACAGGATGAGATTGTGCCCGTGGAAAGCGTGCACAAAAAATGCCAACAAAGTCTCTGACTTTGTTGGCATTTTATACGAGTCTAATTATAGACGCGCTCTAATGTTGTTCCTTTGTATCATCATTATTGCCTTTAATAACCATTTCAAATAAAACAATAATAATAGTGAAAAATATCGCGCCTACAATAGGTGTGATGAGGTTAAGCTCGCCACCACCTGCTAAACTATTAAGCACAAAGTTAATCATTTGCAATAAGACAATAGACCAAAATAAAGTTGCGAGGTATTTCATTATGTAATGCCTCCAATATAATATATATAAGTTCATTATAAATAAGAAAGCGCTATTTGTATAGTAGCAAAGTTAGATTCATAGTTTTACATTGTTATAATAGAAGGTTTAAATTATAATTAATCTGTAAAACATCTTATAAGTTAGCTGTTGTTCTTGTATTTGAAATGTGTATTATGTTAAATTAATACCTGGTATTAAAATTAAAATCAAAAATAAGAAGGTGTACAACCATGGACGTGGGTATTAAAGGTTTTGGTGCATACACACCTAAAAATGTTGTAGACAATACCTATTTTGAATCATTTTTAGAAACTTCAGATAAATGGATTTCACAAATGACTGGCATTAAAGAAAGAAGATGGGCAGATGAAGATGAAGAAACTTCAGATTTAGCTTATCATGCAAGTTTAAAAGCGATAGAAGATGCGAATATCGAAGCATCAGAAATTGATATGATTATCGTTGCAACATCAACTGGGGATTTTCCATTTCCTACAGTTGCTAACATATTACAAGAAAAATTAGGCGTTGGCAAAGTTGCTTCAATGGATCAACTTGCAGCATGTAGTGGGTTTATGTATGCCATGATAAATGCTAAGCAATTTGTTCAATCAGGAGACTATAAAAATATACTTGTTGTTGGTGCAGATAAATTATCTAAGATCACTGATTTTACAGACCGTTCAACTGCAATTTTATTTGGTGATGGTGCTGGTGCAGTTGTAATTGGAGAAGTATCTGAAGGACGTGGTATTTTAAGCTATGAATTAGGTTCAGATGGTTCAGGTGGTAAGTATCTATATTTAAATCCTGAAAATGGAAAAATATCCATGAACGGACGCGAGGTATTTAAATTTGCTGTAAGAATTATGGGTGAAGCGTCTAACAATGCAGTAGCCAAAGCAAATTTAACTCCTGAAGACGTTGACATGTTTGTACCACATCAAGCAAATATAAGAATTATGGAATCAGCGCGAGAACGCTTAGGCATTCCAAAAGAAAAAATGAGTGTTTCAGTAGATAAATATGGGAATACTTCAGCGGCTTCAATACCGTTAAGCATTTCTCAAGAATTAGAAAATGGCAAGATTAAAGATGATGATGTTCTAGTATTAGTAGGATTTGGTGGCGGTCTTACATGGGGCGCTGTAACTTTAAGATGGGGAAAATAGGAGGATAAAATATGACCAAAGAACAACGTGTTGTAATTACAGGAGTTGGAGCATTATCACCTCTTGGTAATGATGCAAAAACATCATGGAATAATGCTCTAAACGGTGTAAGTGGTATTGATACGATTACACGTGTAGATACAACAGATTATAATGTTCATTTAGCGAGTGAGCTAAAAGATTTTAATATAGAAGACCATATGCCTAAAAAAGAAGCACGACGCATGGATCGATTTACACAGTACGCAGTGGTTGCAGCTAGAGAAGCAGTACAAGATGCTAAATTAGTTATTAACGAAGAAACTGCTAATAGAATAGGTGTATGGATTGGGTCTGGTATTGGCGGTATGGAAACATTTGAAATTTCACATAGCCAATTATTAAACCGTGGCCCTAGACGCGTGAGTCCTTTCTTTGTACCAATGCTTATTCCAGACATGGCAGCAGGACAAGTATCAATTGATTTAGGTGCTAAAGGACCTAATGGTGCGACAGTGACTGCATGTGCGACAGGTACGAATTCAATTGGTGAAGCATTTAAAGTTATACAACGTGGTGATGCAGACGCAATGATTTCAGGCGGAGCTGAAGCACCTATAACGCATATGGCGTTAGCAGGTTTCAGTGCAAGTCGTGCCTTATCTACAAATGATGATAAAGAAACAGCTTGTAGACCATTCCAAGAAGGTCGTGATGGTTTTATTATGGGCGAAGGTGCTGGTGTCGTAGTTCTTGAATCTCTAGAGTCAGCTCAAGCGCGTGACGCAGAAATCTATGCTGAAGTTGTAGGTTATGGTTCAAGTGGCGACGCACATCATATTACTGCACCTTCACCAGAGGGCGAAGGTGGTTCACGTGCAATGCAAGCTGCTTTAGATGATGCTGGTATAGAAGCTAAGGAAGTGCAATATCTTAATGCACATGGTACAAGTACACCAGTTGGAGATCTAACAGAAATCCAAGCAATTAAAAATACGTTTGGACAAGCTGCTGCATCATTAAAGATAAGTTCAACGAAATCTATGACAGGTCATTTACTTGGTGCGACAGGTGGATTAGAGGCGATATTCTCTGCACTTTCTATTAGAGATAGTCGCATAGCGCCAACAATTCATGCAGATTCTCCAGATCCAGAATGTGATCTTGATATTGTACCAAACAAAGCGGAAGACTTAGAAATTAATTATGCAATGAGTAATAGTTTAGGTTTCGGTGGACACAATGCCGTAATCGTATTGAAAAAGTTTGCTGATTAAATCTATAAACTTTCATTTTAAACGAGTTAAAATGAATATGTCCAAGATATATATAAATTAATGAAAGCAGTCGGAATTTAAAATTCTGGCTGTTTTTTTAGGTTTAGTTTTTATTTTTTCAGTATTAATATGTTTCCGATAATTGCACTTAGAATACATATTTATCATTATTAACTTTATGATGAAAAAATATTGATTTTGAAAATTGTATGTACACAACAAACAATTAATGTATAATAGGAATAATTTCGGAGTCAGGAGGGATGAGATTTGAAGAAATTTATGACGTTATCAATCACTTTGAAAACAAGACTAATAGCGGATTTCATCTTGAATGTAGCAAGTCAAGCGATTTTACCCTTTATGGCTTTATATCTAACGAGCAAAACAAATGCGGTTTTTGCCGGTGCCTTTTTAATGACAAATATTGTTGTTAGTTTTTTCGTGTCTTTTCTAGGTGGATACTTAGGAGACAATTATAATAGGAAGAGAGTCGTTAATTATATACATTTCTTATATGCTATATGCTTAATTATATTAAGTATAACTGTAACTATGGACGGTATCGGTTTAATTATTTTTTGTGCTACTGTATTTATTTTTGAAATTTTATTTGCGGCGAGTCAACCTATTTTTGAAGCGGCTATCATGGATGCGATATACGAAGAGGTAAGGGAATATGTATATCAAGTTAATTATTGGATGTTTAATATTAGTACGGCGATAGGAATGATGTTAGGTGCATTACTATACTTAGGTCACAAGCATTTATTATTTATTATGTTCTTCTTCGCTATGTTAGTGAGTTGGTATTTATTTGAAAAATATTATGATGTAGAACAAATTTATAATAAAAAAGAGCCACTGACCTCTCGCTTTAAACATTTTGTGAATAGTTATCATGTTGTGCTAAAAGATAAATACTATATGATTTTTAATTTAGGAATGATGCTGGTTTTTATGGCAGAACTCAGTTTAAATTCGTATGTCGTAGTAAGATTGAAAGATGAGTTTGAAGCCTTTCATTTTTTAGGATTTTACATAGATGGCGTAAGGATGTTTACTGTCATTATGATTATCAATACGATCGTGGTAGCGACGTTAACTTTTACAGTGAATCGACTTATAGCGCAAACTTCTAAAAGAGCGGTCTTTATCATCGGTATAGTATTGTATACGGTTGGTTATAGTGTATTGACGTCAGCCAGTGCGTTTTGGATATTGTGTTTATTTGCAATCATTGCCACGTTAGGAGAATTAATTTATTCACCAATTCAAAATGCGCAACGCTTTTTAATGATACCTGATGACAAGCGCAGTACGTATTCTACATTTGGTATGGTCTCATATTATGGTGCCAATGTATTATCTAGATTCGGATTAATTTTGGGTGCGTTTTTACTGCCATGGATGATGTCAGTCTATGTTGCAGTAGTTGTATTAATCGGTTTTGTTTTACTTTACTATGCTTTATTCTTTAACCCCAATATAGAAACAAGATAATAAAAAGACTGTATTAGAGTATTGTGGAAAAATGAACAATATCTAATGCAGTCTTTTATATTGCAAAAGAAATACCGATAGAGAGTAATAAATAAAATAAATTACATACAAATGCAATTTTAACCCATGGCGTAACAAAATAATTTTCTTTTTTTGCTTGCGTCGGTTTGAAAAACTCATCATTTTCGAGTGTGTCTTTATGTTTTTTGTTAGTAAGTTGATATTTTAGTCTTCTAAAACCATAACTTGTAGGATCTAAAATACCTTCTTGAACAACGATAACGATAAAGAAGATGATAGCCAATGCAATGGAAATATAGAAAAAGGTATTGATATAAAGTACTAACGTATGTGAAGTAAATAACCAGACTAATAAAGAGAGTATAGGTGTAAAAATAACCCAAATCAGTAAACTTCTTATGTATTTCATATTAACTCCTCCAATTATACAATAAATTTATTGTAACTTAATAAACCTAAAAAATGAATATAAACTTCTATAAATTCAATTATATCAACACTTGTATAAGACTATAAAATAAATTGTTTAAAAATTCTTTAATAATGTAAAGCAAAACAATATTGCTTTACGCGTAAAGGAAAAGTATAATGTTAATAAATATTCTGAATATTTTAAAGGGAATGTTTATTCTGAATTTAAAGGGGGATAAAATATGCTTAAGTATGTTTTAAAGCGTTTGGGATATATGATTTTATCATTATTCATAATCATTACGATTACATTTTTCTTAATGAAGCTTATGCCAGGTTCACCATTTAATGATGAAAAATTAAATGAAGAGCAGAAGCAAATTTTAAATGAAAAGTATGGTTTGAATGAACCTGTACCAGTACAGTATGCAAGTTATTTAAAGAATGTCGTTACAGGGGATTTTGGTAACTCATTCCAATATGATAACCAACCTGTGTGGGACTTAATAAAACCAAGATTATTACCATCGCTTGAAATGGGACTGACAGCTATGGTTATTGGTGTGATATTAGGGTTGATTTTAGGGGTTATAGCAGCAGTACGGCAAAACAGTTGGGTCGACTATACAGCCACCGTCATTTCGGTTATTGCAGTATCAGTACCATCATTTGTTTTAGCAGTATTGCTACAATACGTATTTGCAGTTAGATTACAGTGGTTACCGGTTGCAGGTTGGGAAGGCATATCGACCGCGATACTGCCATCATTAGCACTATCGGCAGCAGTATTAGCAACGGTGGCAAGATACATAAGAGCAGAGATGATAGAAG
The DNA here is from genome assembly GCF_039237145.1 of Staphylococcus parequorum. Lineage (NCBI taxonomy): Bacteria > Bacillati > Bacillota > Bacilli > Caryophanales > Staphylococcaceae > Staphylococcus > Staphylococcus parequorum. The sequence goes on along the minus strand of NZ_CP150682.1, from coordinate 2,353,375 downwards.
TTTTAAGTTCGGATTATATCTTGTTAGCACGTGCAAAAGGTAATTCAACAATGAGAGTACTATTTGGACATGCATTACGGAATGCATTGATACCGGTTATTACGATTATTGTGCCGATGTTAGCAAGTATCTTAACTGGTACTTTGACAATTGAAAATATTTTCGGTGTGCCAGGGTTAGGGGACCAATTCGTGAGATCAATCACTACGAATGACTTCCCAGTTATCATGGCGACGACAATTTTATTCAGTACATTGTTTATTGTCTCCATTTTCATTGTAGATATTTTATACGGTTTAATTGATCCGCGTATCCGTGTACAAGGGGGTAAAAAATAATGGCTGATAAAAGAGATGAAAAATTAACAGATGATCATTCAAATGCAGTTATGACACATACTTCAGAAGGTATACCAGCATCTGATTTTATTAGAAGCAAGAATGACATTGAAAAAGAACCGGAAATGCAAAGAGAAAGTAAAAACTTTTGGCAAGATGCATGGACGCAATTGAAACGAAATAAACTAGCGGTAGTTGGGATGATTGGTTTAATCCTTATCGTACTACTCGCATTAATTGGGCCTTTAATAAGTTCACACGATTTTGCTGAACAAGATGTAGATAGACGTAACTTACCAGCTAAAATACCTGTGCTAGATAAAATACCATTCTTGCCATTTGATGGTGAAGGCGCAAAAGGTGTCGATGCTTATAAAGAAGCAGGCGTTACAGAAAACTTTTGGTTTGGTACAGATCAGTTAGGTAGAGATTTATGGTCAAGAACTTGGCAAGGCGCGCAAGTATCCTTATTTATAGGTGTAGTAGCAGCTTTGCTCGATATATTTATAGGTGTTGTGTACGGGGCAATATCAGGGTTCTTTGGCGGACGGATAGATAATGTCATGCAGCGTATTATAGAAGTAGTTGCTTCGATACCTACACTGATTGTGGTTATCTTATTCGTATTAATTTTCGAGCCATCTATTTGGACCATCATTTTAGCCATGGCACTTACCGGCTGGATTGGTATGAGTCGTGTGGTACGTGGTGAATTCTTAAAGTTAAAAACACAAGAATTTGTCTTGGCATCTACAACATTAGGTGCATCAAAATTAAAATTAATATTCAAACATATTTTACCTAATACACTTGGCGTTATCGTAGTAACTTCAATGTTTACAGTGCCAAATGCCATATTCTTCGAAGCGTTCTTAAGTTTCATTGGTATTGGTGTACCAGCACCTAAGACGTCATTAGGTTCGTTAGTAAATGAAGGTAGAGCAATGCTGTTAATTCATCCGCATGAATTATTTATACCAGCAGTAGTATTAAGTTTATTAATTTTATTCTTCTACTTATTTAGTGATGGATTACGCGATGCATTTGATCCTAAAATGCGCAGATAATAAAAGGGGGCAACATTTATGTCAGAACGAGTATTAGAAGTGAATAATTTGCATGTTTCCTTTGATATCGACGCTGGGGAAGTGCAAGCGGTTAGAGGTGTTGATTTCTTTGTCGATAAAGGTGAAACGCTAGCAATTGTTGGTGAATCTGGTTCGGGGAAATCAGTAACAACGAAAGCAATCACTAAATTATTTCAAGGTGATGCAGGGAGAATTAAAAAAGGTGAAATTAATTTCTTAGGTGAAGATTTAGCAAAGAAATCAGAACAAGAATTAATTAAACTTAGAGGTAAAGATATATCTATGATTTTCCAAGATCCAATGACTTCTTTAAACCCAACGATGAAGATTGGCAAACAAGTTATGGAACCATTGATGAAGCATAGAAATTATAATAAAACAGATGCGAAAAAACGTGCTTTAGAGATATTAAATTTAGTAGGTTTACCCAATGCAGAAAAACGTTTCTCTGCTTATCCGCACCAATTCTCAGGTGGACAAAGACAAAGAATCGTTATTGCAACAGCACTTGCATGTGAACCTAAAGTATTAATTGCTGATGAACCAACAACTGCTTTAGATGTAACGATGCAGGCACAGATTTTAGAGTTAATGAAAGAGCTCCAAGATAAAATTAGTACATCAATTATATTCATCACACATGACTTAGGTGTGGTTGCGAATATCGCAGATCGTGTCGCAGTAATGTATGGTGGTCAGATGGTAGAGACCGGAGATGTAGATGAAATATTCTATGATCCTAAACATCCATACACTTGGGGATTATTATCATCAATGCCAGATTTAACTACAGGTTCAGAAACAGAATTGTTAGCTATTCCAGGAACACCGCCAGATTTATTACATCCACCTAAAGGAGATGCTTTTGCAGAGCGTAGTCAATTTGCATTAGATATAGATTTTAAGACGCCACCTCCTTGGTTTCAAGTATCGCCTACACATTTTGTGAAATCGTGGTTGTTGGACGAACGTTCCCCTCATGTCGAGCCACCAGAAATGGTGAAAAAGCGTTTACGTAAAATGCCGAATAATTACGATAAACCTCAACAAGTAGAAAGGGTGTCGTTCGATGGAGAATAATAAAGATGTGCTATTACAAGTGAAAAACTTAAAACAATATTTTAATGAAGGTAAGCGAAATGAAGTTAGAGCCATCGAAAATATTTCTTTCGATGTGTTTAAAGGGGAAACATTTGGCTTAGTAGGAGAGTCAGGCTGTGGTAAATCAACTACAGGTAAAGCCATTATTAAATTGAATGATATTACAGATGGAGAAATTCTATATGAAGGCGTAGATATTCAAAAGATTAAAAATCGTAAAGACTCATTGAAATTTAATAAAAAAATACAAATGATCTTCCAAGATCCCTATGCATCATTAAATCCACGTTTAAAAGTTATGGATATCGTAGCTGAAGGTATTGATATACATAAACTTGCTTCCGGTGTTAAAGATCGTAAGAAACGTGTTTATGACTTATTGGAAACAGTAGGTTTAAGTAAAGAGCATGCCAACCGTTACCCGCATGAATTTTCTGGGGGACAACGTCAACGTATTGGTATTGCACGTGCATTAGCAGTTCAGCCAGAGTTTATTATCGCTGATGAACCGATATCTGCATTAGACGTTTCTATCCAAGCACAGGTTGTAAATTTGTTATTAAAATTACAGAAAGAGCGAGGTATTACATTCTTATTCATTGCCCATGACCTTTCAATGGTGAAATACATTTCTGACAGAATTGCAGTGATGCATTTCGGTAAAATCGTTGAGTTAGGTAGTGCTGATGAAATTTATCATCATCCTATGCATCCTTATACCAAATCTTTACTTTCTGCTGTACCTCAGCCAGACCCTGAAAGTGAAAGAGTGAGAAAGAGAACAGTTTTTAAAGAAGACGCAGAAAACAATGACAAACGTTCATTGCATGAAGTACGACCAAACCATTATGTATTTACAACAGATGAAGAAGCGGAAGCACTGCAATCTGAAACACATGAAACGTCTGTATAAAAGGGGAAAGGGGGATTACGATGAAAAAAATTAAGTTATTTACGATACTTATTGCGCTGACAGTAGTATTAGCAGGTTGTGGTAGTGCTGAAGGTATATATTCAGATAAAGGACAAGTATTCAGAAAAGTATTATCGCAAGATATTACGTCATTGGATTCAGCATTGGCAACGGATACAGTGTCATTTGATATGTATAACCAAATTTATGAAGGTCTATATACATTAGATAAAGATGATAAAGCGCAACCAGGTGTGGCTAAAGCATTGCCTAAAGAAAGTAATGGCGGTAAAACTTTAACAATTGAATTACGTAAAGACGCAAAATGGTCGAATGGGGATCCAGTTACTGCGCATGACTTCGAGTTTGCCTGGAAGCGCGTAGTGAATCCTGAAACAGCATCTGAGTATGCCTATATTATGTACGATTTGAAAAATGCGGAAGCTATTAATATGGGTAAAAAAGATGTAGATGAATTAGGTGTAAAAGCACTAGATGATCATACGTTGAAGGTGGAATTAAATAAACCAATCCCGTATATTAATGAAATGTTTGCTTTTGGTACATTTATGCCACAAAATGAAAAAGTTGTGAAAAAACATGGTCAGCAATATGGTACTACAGCTGATAAAACAGTGTTTAATGGACCTTTCAAGATAGATCAATGGAGGGTTGAAGATAAAATTCAACTTGTAAAAAACGAAGATTATTGGGATAAAGAAGCGGTTCATTTAGATCGCGTTAATTATAAAGTATTAAAAGACCAACAAGCAGGTGCGTCTTTATATGATACAGGCTCTGTTGATGATACTGTTATTACAGCGGATCAGGTTGATAAATATGAAGATAATGCAGGTTTGAAAAAACGTTTATTAGCAAGTACATTTTATATCAAATTAAATCAAAAAACTGTACCAGCATTTAAAAATAAAGATATGAGACTAGCAATTTCACAAGCAATTAATAAAGAAGGCTATGTAGATGCTGTTAAAAATGATGGTTCGGAAGCAACAGACGGTTTCACATCTAAATTAACAGCAGAAACACCTGATGGTAAAGATTTTGCGGAAACGATTGATTCGCCATTATCATATAACCCAGAAGCTGCTAAAGCACATTATGAAAAAGCTAAAAAAGATTTAGGTATCAAAGATCTGACATTCACGATGAATACTGAAGATACACCAAGTTCAAAAATTTCAGCTGAGTATATCAAAGCTCAAGTAGAAAAAACGTTGCCTGGTGTCACAATGAAAATTAAACAATTACCATTTAAACAACGTTTGAATCAAGAGTCTTCTGAAACACACGAAGCCTCATTATCTGGTTGGGGACCAGACTATCCAGACCCATTAACATTCTTAAGTATTATGACAACAGGTGCTGCTCAGAATAATACTGGCTGGGGTAGTAAAGAATATGATCAATTAATTGAAGATGCTAATGGCAAATTATTGAAAAAACCGGAAGAACGTAATGCTGCTATGAAGAAAGCAGAAGAAATGATGTTGGAAGATGCACCAGTTGCACCGATATATCAAAAAGGGGAAGCGCACTTAACAAATCCACAAGTTAAAGGCTTAATCTATCACCAAATTGGAGGAGATACATCTCTGAAAAATGTGAGAATAGATAAGAGTATTGATAGAGAAACTGGTGAAAAGAAAGAATAGTTAGTATAGGTTGAAAAATAAAATAAATATTACAAACAGCACATCAACATAAGGTTGGTGTGCTGTTTATTTTTCATATTAAACTAAACTAGTTAGTACTATATGAAATTGAGAAAACATTTCTTGCTCAATTAGTTAAACATGTATTTAAAGCACTGGCTGAAGACTACGGGCTGAGACTGTAATTGTGGAAAGCAAGCACAAAAAATGCCAACAAAGTCACTGACTTTGTTGGCATTTTAATATATTCTAATTAAATAGAATGTGCCCGTTATAATTATCTTTTACGGCCTAAGCCCATAGCTTTTTCCATTTTCTTCAATGTTTTGAAAGAAACTTTTTGAGCTTTATCTCTACCATTATCTAAAATAGTATCTAATTCATCTGAATTAAAGTAGTACTCATATTTTTCTTGAAAATCTGTTAAGAATGTTTTTACGATTTCTGCTAAATCTGATTTAAACACACCATAATTAGAGTCTTTATATTTAAGTTGTAATGATTCTAGAGATTCATCCGTTAAACTAGAATAAATGGATAATAAATTAGAAATACCTGGCTTGTGCTCTCTATCAAATTTTATAATACCATCTGAATCAGTTACTGCACTTTTGATTTTTTTAGCAGCAGTATTTGGTTGGTCAAGTAAGGAAATGAAATTCTTTTGATTATCATCACTTTTACTCATTTTTCTAGTTGGATCCTGTAAACTCATCACACGACCACCCACTTTTGGTATGCGTATTTCGGGTTTAATTAATATATCGTTAAAACGAGAATTAAATCTATCTACTAAGTTTCTTGTTAATTCCATGTGTTGCTTTTGGTCGTCGCCCACAGGGACAATATTCGTGTTATAGATTATGATGTCTGCGGCCATTAACGGTGGATATGTAAGTAAACCTGCTGGAACGCCTTCAGTCTGTTTAGTAGCTTTATCTTTAAATTGTGTCATACGTTCCAATTCTCCAATAGAAGAGATCGAAGTGAGCATCCAACTCGCCTGTATATGCGCTGGTACTTCTGATTGTATGAATAATGTGGATTTCTCTGGGTCGATACCAGAGGCTAAATAAATCGCTGCAAGCTGTCTTGTTTGTTTACGTAACTTCAAACGATCTTGTGGAACAGTAATTGCGTGCTGATCCACGATGCAGAAGAAACAATTGTAATCGTCTTGGACTTCACCAAATTGTTTCAATGCACCAATGTAATTACCAAGTGTTGGAATACCACTGGGCTGGATACCTGAAAATAATGTTTCCATTTTTAGATGCCTACCTTCTAAAATTTAATTTAATACATATTACCTACATTATAACAGTATTTCAATCATTTGTAATTTATGTTAAACTATAGACATATCAATATTTCTATCCGAATTTATTGAGAATTGCTTTTATTTTAAATTTTTTGATAAAAATTAAAGAATTCTCATTTAATTTTAATGTTGAAAGGGTATACTTTGATTGTAAGGTTAAGGAAGACGAAGTTTACTTGAAAGTTTCTTAATCATATAAATATTGAAATCTAATGAATTTAAATTCATGAAAAATAGGAGAGTGAGATGTATGGTAACATTATTTACTTCACCAAGTTGCACATCTTGCCGTAAAGCGAAAGCATGGTTACAAGAACATGACATTCCGTATACGGAGCGTAACATTTTTTCAGAACACTTAACAATTGACGAAATCAAACAAATTTTAAAAATGACTGAAGACGGAACAGATGAAATTATATCTACACGTTCTAAGACTTACCAAAAGCTAAACGTTGATATAGACGCATTGCCGCTTCAAGATTTATATTCAATTATTCAAGATAATCCTGGTTTATTACGTCGTCCAATTATTTTAGACGAAAAACGTTTACAAGTTGGTTATAACGAAGACGAAATCAGACGTTTCTTACCAAGAAAAGTACGTACGTTCCAATTACAAGAAGCGCAACGTATGGTTGACTAAAACAAATCATAATTTACAATATTGGCCATAAAGTAGCATGTTTATGATGTTGCTTTGTGGCTTTATTATATTTAGCATAACAAATAGACTCAGAGTGAAGTCAAATGAACCGATTATTTTATAGTTCAAGACTTTTAAAAACAATGAGCCATTTGATTGAAGAATGATAAAAGTGAAACAGCACTTGGTAATTAGTGCTGTTTTTTTGGCTTATGTTAGGGTATGTGTTAATATAAGAGACCAATTAGGAAATAGTAAAAATTAATGAAACAAATCAATTGTAATTATTACTACGTTCTAATACAATAATGATTACTATTCATCGACTGTAAGGAGTGAGATGATATGAGAATAGAGCGTGTTGACGATACTACTGTTAAATTATTTATAACATATAGTGATATAGAGGCTAGAGGTTTTAAACGTGAGGATTTGTGGACAAATCGTAAGCGTGGTGAAGAGTTCTTTTGGAACATGATGGAAGAAATCAACGAAGAAGAAGATTTTGTAGTTGAAGGTCCTTTATGGATACAAGTACATGCTTTTGAAAAAGGTGTTGAAGTAACGATATCTAAATCTAAAAATGAAGACCTTATTAATATGTCAGAGAATGGTGATAACGAACAACTTGATTATCAAGTGAACGATTTATTATCACAGACGTTTGATCAAGATGATAGTTTAGAAGATTTATTTGAACAACGTCAACAACAAAAAGAAAGCAACCACAATCAAGATAATAATGACCATAAACAACAAAGCACACGTACAGTAATTGTTAAATTTAACGATTTAGAAGAAGTGATTGATTATGCACACCACAACAATCAATCAGTAGATGACTTTGAAGATTTATTATACAGTTTTAATAATATATACTACTATGCTGTTCATTTTGATGAAACAGTGGATCAAGAATCAATTAATGATAGTTATAGTCAATTACTTGAATTCGCATATCCTACTGACAAATCAGAAGTATATTTAAACGACTATGCAAAAATTATTATGAGTCATAATGTTGCGTCACAAGTACGTCGTTATTTCCCAAGTGCGACAGAATAATATAAAATTTTTAATTTAAAATTGAGACCTGTTGAAATTTAATTTTCAGCAGGTCTTTTTGTGTGCCTTATTTTATTTATGTTCAATTACCAGTGGTATATAAATCATTTGCTATCATTACTATATTTTAAAAGTAATGATTCATTTGTAACAGTGTAATAAAATGAGGTGGTAAAATTATGTTATGTGCAAGAAATGAAAGTAACCAAATCATATCAGCAATGATTGCTCAAAAAGGACATCAATATACGTGTCCGCATTGTAATAATAAAGTTATATTTAAAAAAGGCCAATTCATTGCACCACATTTTGCTCATGTAAGTAAAAGGATGCTTACATGCAATAAAGGAGAAACTTATGAACACTATTGTCTTAAATACCAACTTGCTCAATGGTTTGAAAAATATAATTATAATGTTGCCATAGAACCTTATATAACAGGATGTTATCAATATCCTGATTTAATCATAAATCACAGTGTAGCAATTGAAATACAATTTTCACGAATTACGATATCAAATATAAAAAAACGCAGTATATCCTTACAAAAATGTGGGCTAGATGTTGTGTGGGTTATTAATAATCCAAGTTATGATAAGATAACACAAATTTTAATGCTTACAACTTGTGAACGGACTTATATTAATTTAAAAGAGCACCACTTATTTGCTTGGAATGATTACACACAAGAACTGTACAAATATAAGATATTACAATATCTTGGTGGCAAACGATATGTTGCGAAAAGAGAGATTGTTTCAAATGATGCTTTGGTACATACCTCGACTCATGTAGATATGCAATATAACAATTTAACATTAAAGTTAAGTGAAACTGCAATTATTAAATACTTGAAGCATTGTCGTAATAGGCGTTCGGTACTTGAGCCGAGTCTTAGCGTTATGTACCAATTACAATTATCAGAGTCATGGGTAAGTAAACATCTTGGTATCATTTTCCCAGAACAATTATATGTTAAATCTCATCCAGTATATTGGCAATTACAACTTCTATTTATGTTAAAGCATGTACAATATAAGTTAAGTGATTTTATAAAATTAATTGAGTATAATGAATTTTATACAGGGGATGTTAATAAGGAAGAAATTGCTAGGGAAATGGTTAGAAAATTTCAGAAATTGAATTATAGCATTGGACGTAATAACGTGCAAAAATGATTGTTACGTGAGAAAATTATAATAATGAACTTTATAGGAGGTTTACTTAATATTATGACTGAACAATTAACAAGAGAAGAACAAGAACGTAAATACCCTGAATATACTTGGGACTTAACTACTATTTTCGAATCAGATGAAGCTTTTGAAGCAGCATTTAAAGAAGTGGAAAATAACATAGGACAAGAAGAACAATTTAGAGGTCATTTAGCTGATAGTGCAGAAACACTTTATAACGCATTAGCTTTAGAAGACGAACTGGGTTCTCAATTAGAAAAAGTATACGTATATGCTCATCTAAAACAAGATCAAGATACTGCAAATGATAAGTACACGGGATACGAGTCACGTGCACATCAACTTATTATTAAATTTAGTTCTGGATGGAGTTTCTTAGTTCCAGAAATTTTACAAATTGATGAAGCACAAATCCAAAATTTCATTGAATCTAATGATGATTTAAAACGTTATGCATTTGATTTGAAACTGATTAATGAAAAACGACCTCATGTTTTAAGTGCAGATAAAGAAAAATTACTTACTGAGGCACAAGATGCTTTAGCAACATCAGATAATGTATATGGTATGTTTAGTAACGCTGATTTAGAATTTGAAGATGCAATTGATAAAGATGGGAATCATCATTCATTAACTCAAGGTACGTTTATAAAATGTTTAGAATCAGATGATCGTATTTTACGTAAATCTGCATTTGAAAATTTATATAAAGCCTATGGCGCATTTAACAATACATTAAGCGCAACTTTAGCTGGCGAAGTGAAAAAGAATGTGTTTAATGCCAAAACACATAATTACGAAACTGCAAGAGCAGCAGCATTAAGTAATAATCATATACCAGAAGAAGTATATGATAATTTAGTTAAAACTGTGCATAACTACTTACCATTATTACATCGCTATACGAAATTACGTAAAGACTTATTAGGTTTAGAAGATATGAAGATGTACGATCTTTATACACCTTTAGTTAAAGATGTGAAATTTGAAATGCCGTATGAAGAAGCTAAAGATTGGATGGTAAAAGCTTTACAACCTATGGGCGAAGAATATATGAAAGTTGTTGAAGAAGGGTTAAATCATCGCTGGGTAGACGTATACGAAAATAAAGGTAAACGCTCAGGTGGTTATTCTTCAGGTGCGCATTTAACTAATCCCTTTATATTATTAAATTGGTCCAATACAGTGAGTGATTTATATACATTAGTGCATGAATTTGGTCACTCTGCACATAGTTATTTCAGTCGTCAAAACCAACCAGCCAATTCAAGTGGTTATACAATTTTTGTAGCAGAAGTAGCTTCTACATGTAATGAAGCATTGTTAAGCGACTATATGGACAAACATTTAGATGATGAACGTAGACTATTATTACTTAATCAAGAACTTGAACGTTTCCGTGCAACATTATTTAGACAGACAATGTTTGCTGAATTTGAGCATAAGATTCATCAAATCGAAGAGGCAGGAGAACCACTTACAGCAAATCGTATGAATGAAGAATACGCAGAATTGAATAGACAATACTTTGGTGATTCTGTCGAAACAGATGAAGATATTAGTAAAGAGTGGTCAAGAATTCCTCACTTCTATATGAATTATTATGTGTATCAATATGCAACTGGATATAGTGCGGCTCAAAGTTTAAGTCGTCAAATTTTGGCTGAAGGCCAACCAGCAGTGGACAGATATATTAATGAATTCTTGAAAAAAGGTAGCTCAGATTACCCAATTGAAATACTTAAAAATGCAGGTGTAGATATGACAACTCCTGAACCAATTGAACAAGCTTGCCAAGTATTCGAACAAAAATTAGACGCTTTTGAAAAGCTTATGAAAGCTTAGTGTGAATGTATTCGTTTTCAATATGACAAGTTTGTGACAAAGTGATTTTATTTAAACTAAAAGGTTGAAAGACGCATTTTAGCGTGTTATATTATAAACATGAAATTAATCACATAACAAACATACCCCTTTGTTTGAAGTGAGAAAATTTCTCCCATCCCCTTTGTTTAGCGCCGTGTAATCAGACACGGCGTTTTTTTATATCCTTTTTTAATTAAATTCAAAAATATGAATAACTATTCGTTTGACTTTAAAAAATTAAAGTTATAGAATTAACTTGTACTTAAAATAAATACAAGAAAGAGGTTGTATAGATGAAATTAGCAGTTGTAGCAGCAAATGGTAAAGCAGGGCAACTCATTACAAAAGAAGCCTATGATAGAGGGCTAGACGTGACTGCCATTGTAAGAAGTTCAAATAAAACAGTAGCAGATCAAGTGATTCAAAAAGATTTATTCTATTTAACAATGGCTGACATTGCAGAATTTGATGTAGTTATCGATGCTTTTGGACAACCTGATGAAAATAAATTAGATGAACATAGTAAATCAATGAAACATCTAGGTGATTTAGTAAGTAACAGCAGCAAGCGTTTGTTAATTATTGGCGGGGCAGGTAGTTTGTATGTAGATGAAGCACATACGCTGAAGTTGATAGACGCACCAGATTTTCCTGACCAATTTAAAAAGATTAGCCAAGCACAAATCAAAACACTAGAAGAAATACAAAAACGAAAAGATGTAAAATGGACATTTGTTTGTCCTGCGCCAGATTTTCAATATAATGGTGAGAAAACTGGAGAATATAAATTGAGTGCAGACGAAGTTATTGGTTCAAATGTAAGTTATGCAGATTTTGCTCAAGCAATGGTAGATGAAGTAGTAGATGCACAACATATCCAACAACGTTTTGCAGTATTTGCGAAATAAAATAATAATGAAAACTTTAGTAAGATGAGACTATGTCTCAACCCTGAAATATAAATAGTGATTTGGACCGATACTTGTGGAAAAGTACTAGAAGAAGATTATAGATTGAAGCTGTACTAGCGAAAAGTACGCACAAAAAATGCCAACAAAGCCTGTGACTTTGTTGGCATTCTGAGATAGCCTTTAGGGCTATCTTTTTATTTGTTAAAAAGTGTGGTTATCTGTTTATTTCACATTCAAATTTTAGATCTCCAAAATTTTCCATCTGGAGATTTAAGTTTTTCTATCTTTTGTTGCAGTGCTAATTTTTTAAGTTCTTTATTCATTAATTTTTCAGGCCATTCATAAATGGTAAGTAACTCTTCTTTAGTAACTAATTGCTGTTGTTGTATATAACCTTCGAGTGTAGGCGGTAATTTTTTTTCAATAGGTGTTCCAATTAGTTCATTTATGATATACGTATAGATGTGATAAGGATAGAGACCTTCAACTTTCAATCCTTCTTCGTGAACGTCTTCATTAAAGAATACAAGTGAAGGCGCTTCTTCAATCTCCATTTCTCGTGCAATATGCAAGTCTACTTGTAAGCTTTCTTTTAAATAGCTACTATGCAAATCTTCTTTAAAGACTTCATAATCTAACCCTGCATTACTTATGCAATTATTGACCATTGATTCAGTGATTATATCTCTTTTTGGTATAATTTCATTTTGTACAAGGTGTATAAAACGTTCAGCACGTATGCGTCCTTGAAGTTCAGCAGCCTTATATGCGAGTGCAATATTATCTAAGTCCGATGTGCTCTGCGCTTGGCATTTTGTTAAGACACGTAAAGATGGATTTAATATATGTCTTATACTGATATATTGCTTATACTCTATACGCAATTTAGAGAGAATTGCTGATAATTTGAAGCAATCTTTACTGAATGGGTCGAAAAAAGAATAAATTTCTATCTTACTCACAGGTGAAAGATTCGCATCTTCACGACTATTAGCATGTATTAATTTTAATTCTTCAGTCATGTACATTTCACCTACAATTAGTTTTCGGTATTAACCATATGATTCGCTGTTAAACGCAATCTTTCATACAAATAATCGCCGACACCTGCTTGGAAATCTGCATGCTGAATAGCACTATACATATTTTCAAGCCATGCGTCGCGTTCGTTGTTTGTTATTATAAACTCCATATGACGTCTTTTTAACATTGGATGACCATGTTCTTCTGAATAAAGGCTTGGTCCGCCTAAAAATTGAGTCAAGAATTGTTTTTGTTTTCTACTTGTTTCTTGAAAATCTCCAGGAAACAAATGGTTAATTCTGTCATCTTTTTCCACTAAAAAATAGAAATGGTCAATCATCTTATATAATGCTTCATGTCCAATGATTTCGTAAGGTGTCTGTGTCATTTTATCACCATATTCTCTTAATATATAACTAATATAACACGAATATTTACATTTGGAAGTAATTCGACTTTTTAAACTTGTGCGCAATTAGTTGTTGTTCAAATTTGATTTGCGATTGAAAAATCTTTGTACTTTATTTTCGGGTGTTTCGTGTTTAATGTCGAATGTTTCAAGAATCATTTCAAATTGAATTAAACCATCATCATAATCTTCAACTTCATATTCCAATTCATAATCTTGATAATTTAAATAGTCACTTCTATCTAAAACGAGTAAATTGCCTTGGATTTCTTTTTCTAAACGCGAAGTAGTCAAAGCACCAAGAATAACAAGCTGATTAATGTCAACATTCATTTTAGTTAATTGTTCGGTGATTTCTAATGGTAAATCATTCGCGACTAATTTTTTATTTAATTCGGGTATAACATCTGTTTCAAAATTATATTCCATTAAGCCAACTTCGGCAGGTATCTTTAAGGTCATTTCATAGTATTCATCTTTTACGCGTATTCTTAGTGCAGACTTATGTGAGCGTAAATCAAATTGCTCAGTATCTATATAATAGTTTGTTTGACTGAAGGGTTCCATGTCTGGGAAATACTTATTATATATAGATTGGTACTGTGATTGAGATAATAATTGTTTGAATTCAATTTCATTGTTAGTTGCCACGAGAAACACTCCTTTAAAGCATATAATGATTTATTCTAAAACACTTACGACATAATTTAAATTGAACTGCATTTTAAAATTTAAAATACTTTAGGTATTATGCTAAATTGTTGTCGTAACATTAGCCTTGTAACGTGTTATGTGCGATAGAATTATGTTAAAATGAGGGAGAATAAGGAGGAACAAGCATGCGTATTTATGTAAATGAAATTAAAGTAACAGAAGATAGTATTAATTGTTATACAGAAGCGTCTACAGAAGGTCTAGAAGAAGCAGGACAAATGCTTGTTGACAGTGATAATTATAGTTTTGCCTACATCTTGGATGATGGACAATCGTATTCATATTTAATTTTTGTTCAAGAAACTTGGTCTATGCTACATGAAAATAAAGGTAAGAAAATAATAATAAATGATAAATTAGAATTACAGCAGTTCGAAAGGGAATTTAATTACATATTGGATAACATACAAGGTAATTTAAATTATGGTAAAGCGTTTGTTTCCGTTGTAGAAGATACTTTCGAACTAGAGTGAAGCGGAGTGAGGCATTATGAATCAATGGGATCAATTTTTATCTCCATATAAACAAGCGGTGGACGAATTGAAAATTAAATTAAAAGGCCTTAGAAAACAATATGAAGTAGAAGACAATGCTTCGCCAATTGAATTCGTAACTGGCCGTGTCAAACCAATGACTAGCATTATTGATAAAGCAAATAAGCGTCAAATTTCTTTTGATCGATTACATGAAGAAATGTATGATATTGCAGGGTTACGCTTAATGTGTCAATTTGTTGATGACATTGAAGTTGTAGTTAATTTATTAAGACAACGTGAAGATTTTAAAGTTGTGGAAGAACGAGATTACATTAGTAATACCAAACAAAGTGGTTACCGTTCATTCCATGTTATTATTGAATATCCTATTGAAACACTAAAAGGAGAAAAGAAAATATTAGCAGAAATTCAAATCAGAACGCTAGCCATGAACTTTTGGGCCACTGTTGAACATACATTACGTTATAAATATGATGGAGATTACCCACCTGAGATTCAACATCGCCTTGAACGGGCAGCAGAAGCAGCGTTTTTACTTGATGAAGAAATGTCAGAAATTAAAGAAGAAATTCAAGAAGCACAAAAATATTATTCTAAAAAACGCTCTAAGAAACATAATAATGATTAGGGGGTGTAATCATGCGTTATACGATACTATCTAAAGGTGATTCGAAATCGAATGCACTGAAACATAAAATGATTAACCATATGAAGGATTTTCAAATGGTTGAAGACCCAGATAATCCTGAGATAGTTATATCAGTGGGCGGTGACGGGACATTGTTACAAGCTTTCCATCAATATAGCCACATGCTATCTCGTTGTGCGTTTGTAGGGGTACATACTGGTCATTTAGGATTTTATGCGGACTGGTTACCACATGAAGTAGAAAAGTTAATTATTGAAATTAATAATTCAGAATTCCAAGTCATAGAATATCCTTTGTTAGAAATTATTGTGCGTTATAACGATAATGGTTACGAAACAAGATATTTAGCTTTAAACGAAGCAACTATGAAAACAGAAAATGGTTCTACTTTAGTGGTCGATGTGAACATACGAGGTAATCAATTTGAACGATTTAGAGGTGATGGTTTATGTGTATCTACACCATCAGGTTCAACGGCGTATAACAAAGCCTTAGGTGGCGCGTTAATTCATCCATCTCTAGAAGCAATGCAAATTGCAGAAATTGCATCAATTAATAATAGAGTGTTTAGAACAGTAGGCTCGCCTTTAGTATTGCCTAAACACCATACCTGTTTGATAACACCTGTTAACCATGACACGATATTAACTACTATTGATCATGTAAGTATTAAACATAAAAATGTTAATGCTATACAATTTAGAGTAGCTAATGAAAAAGTAAGGTTTGCTAGATTTAGACCATTTCCTTTCTGGAAAAGAGTACATGATTCCTTTATCTCTAGTGGGGAAGATGAGTAATGAAATTCACATATGATATTGAATGTCCAGAAATGGTAAGAACATTTTTACAAAAAAACCATTATTCTAAGCGGACTATAAGCGCCATTAAACATAATGGCGCTTTAGTTGTTAACGGACAGCCAGTTACAGTTAGAAAACAGTTAGAAATTGGCGATGTGCTTCAAGTTCATTTAGGGCATGAAACGCCAAGTTCGAATTTGCTGCCTTTTACGGATAGATTGAATATCTTATACGAAGACGAATATTTACTTGTTGTATCGAAACCTGCACTTCAAAATTGTGCACCCTCGAGAGATCATAAACATTTGAGCTTAGTCGAGCAAGTATTAGGCTATTTTAAACAGTCATCTCTCTCAATTACCCCTCATATCGTTACTCGGATAGATCGTAATACATCTGGCATCGTTCTATTTACCAAACATGGATTTATCCATCATTTAATGTCTCAGACACAGGTTGATAAACGATATTTATGTATATGCCATGGGAGTTTGAAAGATGAAGGCTTGATTGATGCACCTATTGCAAGAGATCCATCTAGTATTATTCAACGCCAAGTTAACGTAAAGGGTAAAGAAGCGAGAACACGTTTTAAATGCCTGCAACGTTCTGAAGATTATAGTTTGAGCGAAGTACATTTATTAACTGGTAGAACACATCAAATACGTGTGCATTTTCAACATATAGGACATCCAATCGTGGGCGATGATTTATATGGAGAAAAGCACCCAATATATACACATCAATTATTACGCTGTGTACGCGTAACTTTTATTCATCCAATCACGTATAAAAAGATTGAGATAAATGATGAGTATAGCGCAATAGAATCTATATTTAATATGATATAATTTTTAACATTCATGGAGGTGGGGCCATTGGCTAATGAAAAGGATTCAATCACTTTAGAGGACGAACAAGTATATGATCAAGCGTTGTTAGATAATTTGTTGCTTGAAAACCATATCGATGAATTTAGAAATGAATTTTTAGCGATGCATACATATGAACAAAGTGAATACTTTGAAGACAGCAATGAAGAAATTCGACAAAGAATATTTGAAGTATTATCACCTGAAGAAGTAGCTGATTTCTTTGAACAACTAGAAATTGACGAAGATGAATATGAATCACTTTTTGACACTATGGATGCCGAATATGCGAGTAAAGTGCTAGAAGACATGTCTTATGATAATGCTGTAGATATAATGAATCAGTTATCTAAGCAAAAAATTGTTAGCTTACTCACATTAATGAAACGTGAAGATGCTAAAGAAATCAAAGCATTACTACACTACGAAGAAGATACTGCTGGTGGTATCATGACGACAGAGTATATTTCTTTAAAAGCGACAATGCCAGTTAAAGAAGCAATGATGCACGTAAAAGAACAAGCACCAGATGCCGAAACAATTTATGTTATTTTCACAGTAAATGATAATAAACAACTTGCAGGCGTACTTTCGTTAAGAGATTTAATTGTGGCTGAAAATGATGCATATATTGAAGATATTATGAGTGAACGTGTAATCAGTGCAAATGCGGCAGATGATCAAGAAGACGTTGCTCAAAAAATGCGAGATTATGATTTTATTGCGATGCCTGTAGTAGATTATCAAGATCATTTACTTGGTATTATAACTATCGATGATATTTTAGATGTTATGGATGAAGAAGCTAGCGAAGACTACTCACGCTTAGCCGGTGTGTCAGATGTTGATGCGACGAACGATTCCATTATAAAAACAGCTAGAAAACGCTTGCCTTGGTTAATTATATTAACATTTCTAGGTATGATTACTGCCACAATTTTAGGCTCTTTCGAAGATACTTTATCGCAAGTGGCATTATTAGCTGCCTTTATTCCAATTATAAGTGGGATGTCAGGTAATTCTGGTACACAATCGCTTGCCGTTTCTGTGCGTAATATTTCAACTGGTGAAATTTACGAGCAAAGTAAATTCAAAGTAGCACTGAGAGAAACTGGAAGTGGGTTTTTAAGTGGTTTAATTTGCTCAATATTGCTATTTTTAATTATAATGATACTTTATGGTCAACCGATATTAGCAGTGATTGTAGGCGCTAGTTTGACGATAGCAATGACAGTCGGTACATTAGTAGGCTCAATGATTCCGTTAGTTATGGATAAATTGAAAATCGACCCCGCAGTGGCGAGTGGCCCTTTTATTACAACAATTAATGATATCGTAAGTATGTTAATTTATTTTGGTTTAGCAACGTCATTTATGTCTTATTTAACGTAGGAGGGTTATATGGAATTTCTATCGCTTGTTGTCGTTGTATTAGCGGCATTTTTAACACCAATTTTAGTCAATAGACTACGTGTTAGTTTTTTACCTGTCGTAGTTGCTGAAATATTAATGGGTATCGTTATTGGTCACTCATTTTTAAATTTAGTAGAACGCGATGCGATGCTTAATATTTTATCCACTTTAGGATTTATCTTTTTAATGTTTTTAAGTGGTTTAGAAATAGATTTTAAAGCATTTAAAAAAGATAAAAGTTCGACTACACAAGAAGAAAAATCTAAAAAACAAGAACCTGGGCATTTACAATTAGCAGTTATTGTATTTATGGCTATTATGATTATTTCAATTGTATTTGCTTATATGTTTAAATGGTTCGGATTAATAGATGATGTTTTACTTATGGTAATTATTATTTCCACAATTTCTTTAGGTGTAGTAGTACCAACTTTAAAAGAAATGAACATTATGCGCACTACAATAGGACAATTTATCCTACTTGTTGCTGTACTAGCAGATTTAGTGACAATGATACTTCTTACAGGTTATGGCGCGATGCATGCTTCTGGCAGCACATCACTTTGGTTAATTGGTAGTTTAGTTGTATTTACACTTATCTTTTATTTCTTAGGAGGTATCTTCAAGAAAGCGCAGTTCCTGCAAATGTTGATGGATGGTACGACACAAATTGGAATACGTGCAGTCTTTGCATTGATCATTTTGTTAGTAGCATTAGCAGAAGGCGTAGGAGCTGAAAATATACTTGGGGCATTCTTAGCAGGTGTCGTTGTATCATTATTAGGTCCAGATGAAGATATGGTAGAGAAATTAGATTCATTTGGTTATGGTTTCTTTATTCCTATATTCTTTATAATGGTAGGGGTAGATTTAAATATTCCAGAGTTAATTAAAGAACCATCGTTATTATTAATTATACCCTTTTTAATATTAGCATTTTTAATTTCGAAATTAGTTCCTGTGTTTTACATACGTAGATGGTTCGATATGAAAACAACGATTTCTTCAGCCTTTCTACTAACTTCAACACTATCTTTAGTAATCGCATCGGCGAAAATCGCTGAACAATTAGGTACTATTTCTAGTGAAATATCAGGTATTTTAATACTAAGTTCAGTTATTACATGTGTATTTGTACCTATTGTCTTTAAAAAGATGTTCCCAATGCCAGATGAAGCAACAAGACAAATTGAAGTTAGCTTAATCGGTAAAAACCAATTAACAATACCTATCGCTCAGAATTTAACTTCACAGCTTTATCAAGTTTCACTTTATTATAGAAATGATTTAAGTGATAAACGCAAGCTATCTGATGCCATTTCTATGATTGAAATTGCTGATTATGAAGAAGAGTTATTGGAACGATTAGGGTTATTTGAAAGAAATATTGTAGTCTGTTCAACTAATGATGATGATATTAACCGAAAAGTTGCTTTGATGGCTAAAGCACATGGTGTTAAACGTGTAATTTGTAGGTTAGAATCAAGCTCTAGTGATGTTGAACTACAAAAAGAAGGCATAGAAGTATTCAGTAGTTATTTGAGTAACAAAATATTACTGAAAGGTTTAATTGAAACACCAAACATGCTTAATCTTTTAAGTAATGTTGAAACTTCATTATATGAAATCGCAATGTTAAATCATCAATATGACCAAATTCAATTACGTAATTTCCCATTCGATGGTGATATTATTTTTGTACGTATCATTAGAAATAATGAGTCTATCGTGCCTCATGGTGATACACAATTACGTTATAGAGATAGAGTGATTGTAACTGGCTCTAAAGAATATGTAGATGAATTGAAACGTGAATTAGAATTTTATTATTAGCAACGAGTATAGCGTTAAGTTAAAAAAATGATTTTTATGTACCTCTGACGCTTACTTTTATAATTAGGTTTAAAATGACTTTCATTTGATAGAAAGCGTAGATATTAATTAAATAGATTATAGATAGTAAAAAAACTGTTTAAACAATCAAACCAATGTTAAAATAAGGGATATTGGAATTGGAATCGAGTCAATGAGTCAAAGCTTTTTGATGATTTCTCGAACCGGTTTGAAATGAAAACTTTAATAAAGGAGTTATTCTCATGTTTAATTTAGAAAATAAGACGTTTGTCATTATGGGTATTGCTAATAAACGTAGTATCGGATTTGGTGTAGCTAAAGTATTAGATGAATTAGGTGCAAAATTAGTATTTACATATCGTAAAGAGCGAAGTAAAAAAGAGTTAGAAAAATTAGTAGAACAATTGAATCAAGAAACACATCATATGTATCAAATTGATGTTCAAAAAGATGAAGATGTTGTCGACGGTTTTGCTAAAATTGGCGAAGAAGTTGGAAACATTAATGGTGTTTATCACTCAATCGCTTTTGCAAACATGGAAGATTTACGTGGTCGTTTCATAGATACTTCTCGCGATGGATTTTTATTAGCGCAAGACATAAGTTCATACTCATTAACAATCGTGTCACGTGAAGCTAAAAAATTGATGCCTGAAGGTGGTAGTATCGTAGCTACAACGTACTTAGGTGGAGAATTTGCTGTTCAAAATTATAATGTTATGGGTGTTGCTAAAGCAAGTTTAGAAGCAAATGTCCGTTATTTAGCATTAGATTTAGGTGAAGACAATATTCGTGTAAATGCAATCTCAGCAGGTCCAATACGTACTTTAAGTGCAAAAGGCGTAGGCGGATTCAATACGATTTTAAATGAGATAAAAGAACGTGCCCCATTAAAACGTAATGTTGATCAAGAAGAAGTAGGTAAAACTGCAGCATACTTATTAAGTGATTTCTCTAGTGGAGTAACTGGTGAAAACATTCATGTTGACAGTGGTTATCATATCGTTAAATAATAATCCAAACACCTCTAATACGCAATGTGTAGTAATTAACATTGCACGTTAGAGGTATTTTTTAAAAACTATAAAAAGTGGCACTATGATGACAAACTAAAAAGCTGAAAGATCCTTATTAATGTAAAGGATCTTTCAGCTTTTTTAGTTAAATAACAATTTTTATAAACGAGCTAATCTTTGACGTCACTATTAGCTGCTTCAATAAGCTGTTGTCTATACCGGAATACATTACGGACGATAGATTTAATAACAGCATATAGTGGCACAGCAACAAGGATGAGTACAAAACCACCAAGGTTACCTGCTGCTAAAATCACAACAATGACTGTTAATGGATGGATGTTTAAAGATTTACCCATA
This sequence comes from Staphylococcus parequorum, assembly GCF_039237145.1. Taxonomy (NCBI): domain Bacteria; kingdom Bacillati; phylum Bacillota; class Bacilli; order Caryophanales; family Staphylococcaceae; genus Staphylococcus; species Staphylococcus parequorum. Next base: position 2,331,647 of record NZ_CP150682.1, on the reverse strand, counting down.
ACGTTTGGTGTAATGACATTTCCTTCTAGCTGTTGTGCAATCAGTGTAATGATACAGACCCAAATAAATACCGTTGGACTTTGTATAATGCCAATGATTCCAGCAGGCACAAATGCCATCCAAGGGCCTAGGAATGGAATCATATTGGCAAGACAGGCAAACATAACAAGTAATAATGTATAGTTAAGTCCTAGAATAGAATAACCAATATATAAAATGACACCTAAAATAATACTTACAGTTACTTGACCTTGAATATAAGATTTAACTGTTTCGTTTAAGTCTTTTAATAATTCAACTACGAATACTTTTCTATCCCCTTTAAACAATCTTGCAATAAAAGGAATAAATCTTTCGTGGTCTTTTAGCATATAAATTAGGAAGAATGGCACCATGATGAGTAGAAACATAGTAGAAATAAATGATGTCACGAATCCTAATGAATTAGATAATATGCTAGTAGCGCCATCGCTCATTGATTTAATCATATTATTAATTCTATCTGTTACATCTGCTGGCAATCTTTCCATTTGATCTAAAGCAAAATTAACAATGTGTTGAACTTCATTTTGTAGCGTTGGGATTTGTTTAATTAATCTTGAAATTTGTTCTATTATCAGCGGTGCAATATAACCTACAAAGCTGCTTATAATAATAACTAACGCAATCAAGATAATTGTTATACTACCCCAACGTGGAACTTTGTTTTTTTCAAGTATTTTTTGAAAAGGTAAACAGATATAGAATAAGAAGCCACTAAGTAACAGTGGTAACAATACTGATTGAATAATAACAATAAATGGTGTGAAGACACTATGGACTTCCATTACTAATTTGATTAGTAAAAACAGGATAAGTAAGGCAACGCCTGTTCTAAACCAAACCTTATTAAGCATAGGACTTTTCCTCCTAAAAATCGTATTTGAAGTACTATTCAGTATATCTCAAATAGCTACAGAACAAAAGATAAAAATTGATGTCAATTCGATGAATAATGAAATCGATTCAAATAACTTTATAGAATATTAACTAAAGTTACATAATGCATTAAATAGTGTAAAATTATTTCATTGGAAAATTTAAGTTATTAAAAATTTTTATTATTAATTCGCAATTAGAAATATATAAATTGTGAAAAAGATAACTTATGAAATGCGTTGCGCGGAATATTTTATATGTGTATAATGATAAAAAATATCATTATACATAATGGTACAACAAGGGGGATACGTTATGTTAGAGAGTTTACTTACGTGGTTGTATGATATTGTATGGAGCAAGCCTTTAGTCTATGGTTTGTTACTTACAGGGGTATTATTTTCATTTATGATGCGCTTTTTCCAAGTTAGACATTTTAAAGAAATGATACGTCTAATGTTTCAAGGGGAGAAATCACCCACAGGTATATCCAGTTTCCAAGCGATTGCACTATCATTAGCAGGTCGTGTAGGTACTGGTAATATTGTAGGTGTGTCGACTGCCATATTCATTGGTGGTCCTGGTGCGATATTTTGGATGTGGGCATCAGCGTTTTTAGGAGCTGGTAGTGCATTTATTGAATCTACACTCGGTCAGATTTATAAAAGGGAAGAAAAGGGGCAGTATCGAGGTGGACCAGCATTCTATATCGAATATGGTATCAAAGGTAAACTCGGTAAAATTTATGGTTTAATCTTTGCTGTAGTAACAGTAATTTCAGTAGGTTTATTATTACCAGGTGTTCAATCCAATGCAATTTCTAGTTCAATGAAAAATGCGTTCAGTTTTGAACCTTGGATAGTCGCAACATTTTTGGCAGTAATAATTGCTTTAATTATATTCGGTGGTATTAAATGGATTGCAAACGCTGCGACTGCAGTTGTTCCGTTTATGGCAATTTTATATATTTTAATGGCAGTTGTTATTATATTTATTAATATTGAACAAGTTCCAGCGCTATTTGCTTTAATATTCAAATCTGCATTTGGGTTTGAAGCAGCATTTGGTGGGATCGTTGGGGCAATGATTGAAATTGGTGTTAAAAGAGGTCTATATTCCAATGAAGCAGGTCAAGGGACGGGACCACATGCTGCGTCTGCAGCAGAAGTATCTCATCCAGCTAAACAAGGGTTAGTACAATCATTCTCAGTATATATTGATACACTTTTTGTGTGTACGGCAACAGGTTTAATCATTTTACTTTCAGGTACATATAATGTCACTGGTAATGCTGACATGTCAGATGGTAAAGGCAGTTTAATTAAAGATAGTGGTATTTTTGTAGAGATGTCGAATGGAGATAAAGATTATTCTGGTACAGCAATGTACGCGCAAGCTGGTATTGATAAAGCATTCCAAGGAAGTGGTTATCAATTCGATCTTGCATTCTCAGGAATAGGGTCATACTTCATTGCGATTGCACTATTCTTCTTTGCCTTTACAACAATATTGGCATATTACTATATTGCTGAAACCAATATTACGTATTTAACTAGAAAAAGTTCGAAAAAAATGACTTTTGTTTATATTAATATCACTAGAATTGTTCTCATTGCAGCTACAGTGTATGGGGCAGTGAAAACTGCTGATGTAGCATGGATGATGGGTGATTTAGGTGTAGGTATGATGGCTTGGCTAAATATCATTGCAATTTGGATATTGCATAAGCCTGCAATTAACGCGTTGAAAGATTATGAGAAACAGAAGAAAGACCTTGGATCAGGTAAAAAAGCAATTTATAAACCAGATCCTAAGAAGTTGCCTAATGCTGTCTTTTGGCATAAAGATTATCCTAAACGACTAAAAGAAGAAAAGTTTGAGGAATAACTCAGTATTCATTTTATAAAAAATTAAGTTGAAATATTTTAAAATAATGCGTCTCTTGGTACAATGTCATTAAGACTACTAGGGGGCGCATTATTTATGTATGATTTTCAACCAGGAAGAATTAATAAAATTAGTTTTCCTAGCGAATTATTAGAACGAGATGTCACATTATCTATTTATTTACCAAAAGATTTTTCAGAATTATTTAAGTATAAAGTTGTATTTTGTTTTGATGGTTTAGATTTTTTTAGTTTTGGAAGAATTCATAGAAGTTATGAAAGTCTACGTGAAGCGAATGAAATTGAAAAAGCAATCTTTGTTGGCTTTCATTATGAAGACGTTGATAAACGACGTGCAGAATTTCATCCACAAGGTGCGCGTACACATTTAACAGTTAAAGCAGTAGCGAACGAAATTTTACCTTTTATTGATCGAACGTTTCCTACATATAAAGTAGGTAATGCGCGTATAGTACTTGGAGATAGTTTAGCTGGAAGCGTAGCTTTAATGACAGCTTTATCGTATCCAAGAATTTTTAGTCAAGTTGGTTTATTAAGTCCACAACATGATGAAGTGATTCAAACTTTAATTGAACGATGTCAATTTCAAGAACAGTTAACAATATGGCATGCGGTTGGTTTAGAAGAAGCAGACTTTGAGTTACCAACAAATGGTAAGCGTGCAGATTTTCTAACGCCTAACCGTGAACTGAAATCGATTATTGAAGCAAATAACTTCACGCACCATTACATAGAGTTTGAAGGCGGCCATAGATGGAAATCATGGAAGCATTTACTCGATGATTTGCTAAAGTATTTTTTGTCAGATAATATTTCATTTTAATAATCTGAATAAAATTTAGTTTAAAGTAACGAATTTTTCAGAAATTTGATATAATGTAATTATGTTAAACAAAGGAGGAATTTAAATGATTTTAGGATTAGCATTAATTCCGTCAAAAGCGTTTCAAGATGAAGTGAATGCATATCGTAAGCGTTATGATGCTCATTATGCGTCAATTATGCCGCATATCACGATTAAGGGGCAATTTAAAATAAACGATAGCGATTTAGAATCTGTCAAAGAGACAATTAAATCTAGACTTGAGGGTATACCAGCCGTTGATGTTCATGCAACAAAAGCATCGAACTTCGCGCCGATTACCAATGTCATTTATTTTAAAGTTGAAAAAACTGAAACTTTAGAAAAATTATTCTACAAATTTAACAATGGTGATTTCCATGGCGTGCCAGATCATTCATTTGTACCACATTTCACAATTGCGCAAGGACTAACAAGCCAAGAGTTCGAAGATATTTATGGACAATTGAAATTAGCGGGTATTGATTATAAAGAAACAATTGAACAACTTTCTTTAGTTTATTACGATGAGAAAGATGAAAAATGGAAAGTATTAGATAACTTTAACTTAGCTTAAACAATGCCCATTAGTAGCATCTATGGTTGCTTACGATAAAAAATGGAATTAAAAAAAGGAGTCACTAACAAGTTGTTAGTGACTCCTTACAGAGTGTCGACAAAGTCTCCGACTTTGTTGGCGCTTTTTTGTGCACGTTTTCCGCGGGCACAGCCTCAGCCTGTAGTCTTCGGCTAGTGCTTTCCCCGCAGGAGTCGGCACAAATTACTGCCATTTTTTAAACAAAAATAATATAATATATTTAAATTAAACAGTGGTGGTGTTTGTAATGTTGGATAAATCAATCGATAAGAGAGATCAATATGAAATGATTTCAATATTGGAATTAGTTCCTAGTAATCACTTATTACGTAGAGTAGATAATATATTGGATTTAAATTTCATTTATGAACTTGTCGAAGACAAATATTGTCTTGATAATGGAAGACCATCAATAAATATGGACTCATTATCAATGAGTTTTTGTTCTATAAGTTGGGTTCTATAATTAACAAATAGGGACTTTAATAATTTATCCATGATTGGATGTACTCTAAAACGATTGATTGTTCTATATGATGGTTTTTGATTTTGAGATAACCACATCATACGAATACTATCTGAAAGTGCAGCTTCAATTCATCGTCCAGAAAATATGGATTGTGTATAAGCATAAAGAATTATTTTCAACATCATTTTAGGGTGATAAGAGGATGCACCATTTAAGTGATTGAATTCGTAGAATTCTGTTTCTGGAATTGTTTCAACAATTTGATTAACTGCGTGTGCGATATCATTGTTAGGAATCAAAATTTCAGTTTCCATTGGTAGTGTTAGCTGAGTCATATTATAATTTTTATACATAAGACACCTCGTTTTAAAATTATGTTAGAGTAGCTTTATTATACGAAGTGGCTTATTTTTTTGTATAAATTTATATAATTGTTCCGATTTTGTAAAGCGCTGACGCCTAGGGGAATAGTATGAGTTTGTAAAACAAATAATATCTCAACTCTATTGCTATATTGGCAGTAGATGACTGAAGTGAAAACGCGCATAATATTAAGCTTGTTTCACTTCTAGTCATCTTTGGCGGGGTGGGACGACGAAATCTTATTAGAAAAATTAGATTTCTGTCCCACTCCCATACCCCAGGCAAGCATGCGCTTTCAAAATCGGAGATTTTAACATAGAAAAACAGCAATCCATTAGAAACTAATAGATTGCTGTTTTAATTTGAGAATAGGATATTTATGTCCCAGGCTCCCTATTTTGTGGCTATAATCTCATTGAAAATATTATGAGTTTAGATAATATTTTCTTTTTTTAATAAAATACAAACCATAGAATATAGCTAAGAATAAGAATAATAGTGCTGAGAAATAAAATGTATTATTTACAGAAGCTGTGAATTGAGTAATTAAACCACCGACAAGTGGGCCAATCATTGAACCAAAACCTTGTACACTGTTAAATACGCCCCAAGTTTCTTCTTGCTCATCTATATGTATATGGCTTGCCATAAATGTGTTCCATGCAGGTAGTAATATACCATACATCAGACCAATAAAGATTGCCAATATCCATACAAGTGTAATATCTGTAATCAGTGATAAAGCAAATATCATTATCGTATATAGTAGAAAACCACCAAAAATGACGCTGTACATAAATAATGTGCCATGTCTATCAATGATTTTTGATAAGAAGAGCATCGAGATCGCACAACCAACACCCCCAAAGACAAGCGCCATAGTATATTCTACAGTAGATACTCCGACAACTTTCGTTGCATATGTAGGTAGGATAGGTACTAATGCCGTGATTGAAGCGCCTTGTAACAAAATACCTGGGAATAAAATCAAATGACGTTTTGAAACGTCTACGATTTGGCCTAATTGTTGCTTGACTGGTCGCGTATTATAATTCGTCAGTCTTATCTTCACGAAGTAATACAAAATCCAAGCAATAAGTACAACCAATGACATCATAAACGCAAATTTCGTCGGGTGGAACTTGAAGATAAGGTTCATGCCAACCATGCCGACAAGTAAACCGAGGAGCCATGAAAAATAAACATAACCCATTTGTTTGCCACGATTTTTTTCATCAACACTTGCAAGCATAATGACCCAAATAGGACTAACTGCTATACCGAGTAGTACTGCACTGATAATTAGAACAATCGGAGAAGTCGGGAACCAAATGACTAAGAATAAGCTACCGAATGCAAGTAGGAAACCTAATGTGAGTACGAGTTTTGTGCCTAATCGTTTAAGTAAAAAACCAATCACGAAGTTGGTTGTTGCATCAGCTATAAAATGAGCAGAAATAGCGATAGATGTGACACCTACCGCAATTGAGGTTGCTGTTGGAAGTAATGCTAAGTAACTTAATATATACATACCTCGGGCAAATTCCATTAAGAACAAAATTACTAACAAGATTATAAAGTTTTTATTTGAATGATAATTGTCTTTATTTAACGAAGAGCTTTGCATATAAAGGAACCTTTCCGTAAACTTCTTCATAGCGAGATGAATGATCTAGTAAATTTAACAAGTCATTACACAACTTGTAAGTTGAATATGGAATTCGAGATTCATTCATAGACTGAGTCATTTCTGCTATTTTTGATGGTGTATTTGTTAATGTTGCAACTTGCTGTATTGCTTCTTCAGGTGTGTCAGCAATCAAACCAAATCCTTTTTCTTCAAAGTAATTTGCATTCTCTAATTCTTGACCTGGAGCAGGATTTAAGAAAATCATTGGGGTCTGACGTGTCAAGGCTTCGGATATTGTGATGCCGCCTGGTTTAGTAATCATTAATTGGCTTGAAGCCATCCATTCATTCATATGCTTAGTATAACCTACGATGAGCACGTTGTCGTAATTTTTAAATTGCGCAGATAACGTACGTTTCAATTCTTTATTTTTACCACAAATCATTACGACTTGAGAGTGTGGACTTCGATTTAATATCTCTTGTATCATTTGATCAAAGCCTTTTGATACCCCGAAGGCACCTGCAGACATGAGTATAGTTGGTTTGTCAGGGTTTAAGTGATTTTGACGAAGCCACGATGTTTTATCAATATCCTCTTCAAATTTATCTGCAATAGGGATTCCAGTAACTTTTAAATGCGATTTAGGAATACCTATGCTAGCAAACTCCTCTTTTAAATCTTCAGTAGCTAGATAATATCTTTGAGAATGGGGAGTTATCCAATTCTTTTGCATTCTATAATCTGTCATTACAGTTGCAATTGGAATGTTCATGTCAAATTGTTCTGTCAGAACAGACATTACTGGTGTTGGGAAAGTAAGTAAGATTAAATCAGGCTTTTCCTTTAACAGTAAATTTATTAATTTATTAAGTCCATAGTATTTATAGAAACATTTGTCTAATTGGTCGGGACGACTATAGTAAAATGCTTTGTACATATTCCTGAAATATTTAAAACTGTTAATGTACCACTTTTTACATATAGAAGTCAGTATTGGGTGAGCTTCTAAAAACAAATCATGTTCAATAACTGTTAAATTGTCTAGATTCATTTCGTTAAACTGGTTCACTACACTTTGAGTAACCTGTAAATGACCATTACCAAAGGATCCAGTAAGGATTAGTATTTTTTTGTTTTGAGTAACCATTTAAGCCACCCTCCAATAGTATAAATTTAGCTCATGCTAAGTTTAACGCATTTTCTTGACATGCGAAAGAAAAAACATAATTACAAAAGATTATATCATTTTACATACTGATATGAAATGATTCATACTGAATTCAGAAATGTGTATGCAGAAAATTAAGTCATTGTATATTAATACATTACCACGCTTAATATAATGTATGCTTGAAAAGCAAAAATTAAGCGAATATATAAAAAATATTAACAAACGTGTTACATAAAATTAACAAAGCAATTTAAAGCTAATTTAAACTCAAAAAAATCATGTAATTTTCATATTATAAAAACACACATATAATAGGAAGAAATTATTAAAATCTAGATATTAGATTCTATAAAATCAAAGAAAAATGTGTATAATAGAAGTATTGGAAATAAAGGAGCGATAAATGTTGGATGCAAATTTGTTATTTGAAAAAATTAGAGTAAAACAGGTTGTCGGTACGTTAGAGAGAGATGTAACAGATATCACAACTGATTCTCGTACTGCACAACAAGGCAGCGTTTTTGTAGCATCAAAAGGTTATACCGTTGATAGTCACAAATTCTGTCAAGACGTAGTAAACCAAGGCTGCCAAATCGTCGTTGTAAGTCAGGTGCAAGCATTAGACGGTAACGTGACACAAATCATAGTACCTGATACTTTACGCGCAGCAAGTCTATTAGCAAATCAGTTATTTAATTATCCAAGCAAACAACTTGTAACTTATGGTGTCACGGGAACAAATGGCAAGACATCAATCGCTACAATGATACACCATATCTATAGAAAATTAGGTAAAGGCAGTGCTTACTTAGGCACAAATGGTTTTCAGATTAATGAAGATAAATCAAAAGGCTCTAATACTACACCAGAAACTGTAGCTTTAACTAAAAAAATCAATGAGGCTGTTGAAAAGAAAGCAGAGGCTATGACTTTAGAAGTTTCAAGCCATGGTTTGTCATTGGGGCGTTTAAGCGGTGTTAACTTCGATGTGGCAATTTTTTCAAATTTAACACAAGATCATTTGGATTTTCACGGTACAATGGAAGCATATGGACATGCAAAATCACTATTATTTAGTCAACTTGGCCAAGATTTGTCTCAAGAAAAATTTGTTGTGTTAAATCAAGATGATGAATTTTCTGAATATCTTGCATCAGTATCACCGTTTGAAGCGTTTACTTACGGCATTAATAATAAAGCACAATTTATGGCTGAAGATATAAATGAATCATTACAAGGTGTGACTTTTAATTTCGTAACACCAGAGGGTAATTTTTATGTGAAATCACCTTATGTTGGACGCTTTAATGTTTCTAATATTATGGCCGCAATGATTGCTGTTTGGAGTAAGGGTGTTAAGCTAAGTGAAATTGTAAAAGCAGTTGAAAGCTTAGAACCAGTGGAAGGCAGACTTGAAGTATTAGACCCAGCGCTACCAATTGATTTGATTATTGATTATGCACATACAGCAGATGGTATGGATAAATTAATCGATGCGGTTCAGCCCTTTACTTCACAAAAATTAATTTTCTTATGTGGTTTGGCAGGAGAAAGAGATATGGGCAAAGCGCCTGAAATGGGACGCATTGCATGCCGTGCAGATTATGTGATTTTCACACCAGATAATCCAGCTAACGATGATCCTAAAGTGTTAACACAAGCACTGGCACAAGGTGCGACACATCATAATTACATCGAATTTGAGGATCGTGCAGAAGGAATACGCCATGCGATTGATATCGCCGAGCCTGGAGATACCGTAGTGTTAGCTTCGAAAGGTAGGGAACCGTATCAAATTATGCCTGGCCATGTAAAAGTACCTCATAGAGATGATTTAATTGGTTTAGAAGCGGCATATAAAAAATTTGGTGGTGGGTCCGTTGAAGATTAGCAATATAAATTGTAATGATGTGCATTCAAATTTATATATTTATGAAGATACGAAAGCGGAAATTTATTTAATTGCGCTCCCAGAATTAAATTGGTCATTAGAAATAGATACAACATTAAATGAAGATGATATCAATGATGAACTTGTGATACACTTGTTTACGTTACTTGATGAGTCTACAGCAACTAAGGTTGCTACAGACATTGTCAGATTGATACTTGAGGATTAAAGGAGATTAAAAATGAGTATAAAGGAAGAAGTAGAATCTAGAAAAACCTTTGCAATTATTTCTCATCCTGATGCTGGTAAAACCACATTAACTGAAAAGTTATTATTATTTGGTGGTGCGATTAGAGAAGCAGGAACTGTTAAAGGTAAAAAAAGTGGGAAGTTTGCAACAAGTGACTGGATGAAAGTTGAGCAAGAACGTGGTATTTCAGTTACAAGTTCAGTGATGCAGTTTGATTATGATCACTATAAAATCAACATTTTAGATACACCAGGACACGAAGATTTTTCAGAAGACACATATAGAACACTTTTAGCAGTAGATAGTGCTGTTATGGTAATTGACTGTGCAAAAGGAATTGAGCCACAAACACTAAAACTTTTCAAAGTGTGTAAAATGAGAGGTATTCCAATCTTTACCTTTATTAATAAACTTGACCGTGTTGGTAAAGAACCTTTTGAATTATTAGATGAAATTGAATCTACTTTAGAAATTGAAACATATCCAATGAATTGGCCGATAGGAATGGGACAAAATTTCTTTGGTATTATTGATCGCGATTCACATACAATTGAACCTTTTAGAGATGAAGAAAATACACTGCACTTAAATGATGATTTTGAATTAGAAGAAGATCACAAGATGAAAAATGATAGCGCGTTTTCTCAAGCTATTGAGGAATTGATGCTAGTAGAAGAAGCGGGAGAAGACTTTGATAATGAAGCATTATTAAATGGTGAATTAACGCCCGTATTTTTCGGTTCGGCATTAGCTAATTTTGGAGTTCAAAACTTCTTAAACGCTTATGTGGATCATGCACCAATGCCGCATAGTCGTCAAACAAAAGAGGAAGTTGAAGTAAAACCTTATGATTTAGATTTTTCAGGATTTATTTTCAAAATCCAAGCGAACATGGACCCTAAACATAGAGACCGTATTGCCTTTATGCGTGTAGTGAGTGGTGCATTTGAACGTGGCATGGACGTTACATTACAACGTACGAAGAAAAAACAAAAAATCACACGTTCAACATCATTTATGGCTGATGATAAAGAAACAGTAAACCATGCGGTAGCTGGAGATATCATTGGTTTGTATGATACTGGTAATTACCAAATTGGTGACACGTTAGTCGGCGGTAATCAAAAATTTAGTTTCCAAGAACTGCCACAATTTACACCAGAACTATTTATGAAAGTTTCAGCTAAAAACGTTATGAAACAAAAGCACTTCCATAAAGGTATTGAACAATTAGTTCAAGAAGGTGCGATTCAATATTATAAAGCACTACACACAAACCAAATTCTTATTGGGGCAGTAGGGCAGTTACAATTTGAAGTGTTCGAACATCGCTTGAAAAATGAATACAACGTCGATGTTGTCATGGAGGCAGTCGGTCCGAAAATTGCACGTTGGATAGAAAATGAAGAAGAAGTTAAAGATAAGATGAGTACATCGCGTTCAATTTTAGTTAAAGATATTTATGAAAATTATGTATTTTTATTTGATAATGAATTTGCAACAAGATGGTTTGAAGAGAAGTTTCCAGAAATTAAATTATATGGTTTGTTATAAAACTATAATTTGTGTATAATAACGATATTAATAGAATACCTATGACTTTGTAGTCAGAGGGGAGTAACTCAACTGTTATTAAAAAGATATATGAAGCATGCATTTATATGCTTAAGGAAAATACTTTATATATCTTTTTAACATAGTCATTTTATCGTCATTACGAAGCTTAATTGCTTCCGGTAAAATGGGCAGATACAAACTGTCGAGTGAGACCTTTGCTAATAGTGAATAACGCGATCGATTTGTTCTTTAGTGTAAAAAACTAAGTGAACTAAATTAAATAGCGGCAATACACTAACTTAGCTTAGGTCTCTATTTTTATGTTTAAAAAATTAAGGAGTTGTCCTATATGGATCCAAGTATGATTTTACCTTATTTATGGGTGCTCGTTGTTCTAGTATTTTTAGAAGGACTATTGGCTGCAGATAATGCCGTAGTTATGGCAGTTATGGTTAAACATTTACCGCCTGAGCAACGTAAAAAAGCTTTGTTTTATGGTTTGTTAGGTGCATTAGTATTCCGTTTTATTTCTTTATTCTTAATCAGTATTATCGCAAATCTTTGGTGGATACAAGCACTTGGTGCGCTATACCTACTATACATGTCCATTAGCAATTTAATATCCTTCTTTAAAAATAAAGACAAAGAAGAACAAGAAGCTGGAGATGACCACCACTTTGATGAAGATGGTGGAGAGATTCACGCAAGTCCTAAAGCGTTTTGGGGCACTGTATTAAAAGTTGAATTCGCAGATATCGCATTTGCTATTGATTCAATGCTTGCTGCTCTTGCAATTGCAGTGACATTACCTGCAGTTGGCATCCACTTCGGCGGCATGGACTTAGGTCAGTTTGCTGTTATGTTCATAGGTGGTATGTTGGGAGTTGTAATTATGCGTTTCGCTGCAACATGGTTTGTAAATTTATTAAACAAATACCCAGGTTTAGAAGGCGCTGCTTTTGCTATTGTTGGTTGGGTAGGAATTAAATTGGTGGTTATGGTGCTCGCACATGAAAAAATCGCTGTTTTACCTGAACACTTCCCACATAGTACGTTATGGCAATCTATTTTCTGGACTGTCATGATATTATTAGTAGTTATTGGTTGGTTAACTTCATTAAGAAATAACAAGAAAAAAGAAAAACAAAAGTAAATATTAATGTAACTGGAAAAGCTCATAGAGTTTTTCCAGTTTTTTTATGGAAAAATATGTGGAGACAATAAGGTATTTTCTTGGAATTTTAATAGTGTCGTTTACTAAAATTGAGCAAGGATATGTCAAAAAATTTGATAATATCATTTAAAGTTAGAAATTTTGTAAGAAAGTGATTATAATCAGAATGTATCTATTTTTATAAAACAAAATAAAGAAGAATTATCTATTATGATATGTCATAATAGAGTGTGAAGATTTATGTAAGATTAGGGGGAATTAAGGTGACTCAAAATAAAAAACACGTCATTCCTAAAGAAAAATACGGACGTAAACGACGTGAGTTTTTTCATAATGAAGAACGTGAACAACGTGTACATTTAGAGCATGAGGCCAGAGAACAGCGTGAAGAAAAAGCGCAAAAATTAGCCAAAAATAATGAGGAACGTGTGAAAGAAAATTTAAGAAAAGCACGTATCGAAAAGCTAACACAAGAAGAGATACAGCAACAACAGGCTTTGATGGCTAAACAAAGTGGTTCTAAAGAAGATATAGATACATCAAGTGATAAACAGGCATCAGATATCGAACAGTCTTCAAGCTACCCACAGAAGCAAAATGCTAATTATCATTCTCAAAGTAAGTCTGAGCAAGATACTGATTATCGTCGAGACAATAAAGAAAATGATACTGTGGTTACTGACCAGAGCACATTATCAAACGATCAGTCGTCAACAATTGATGAAGAAGATAATTTTTATTCAGAAGAAGCACAACAATCGCGAGTTGAAGCATACGTTGAAGATGAAGATGTAAATTCAAATCAAAATGCAGATGCAGATGCAAAAGAACAGGAAAAAGAGCAAACAACAGAACGTAATAAGCATGCAACTCAACAACAAGAACCAAGTCACGCCAATCAAAATGGACAATTAAGTGGTGTTGATAAAGTTAAATATTTCTTTAAGGAACATTGGCCGAAAGTACTTATCGTTATTGCAGTTATAGTATTATTAACTTTGATGAACGCAATATTTACTAACGTTGATCAAAACGGTAATGATAAAGATAGTATTTTCCAAAGTAATAATGATAAAGAAAAGTCATATACAACAACGATGAAGAGCGCAAATAGTGCTACAAAATCAGTAGTAACGGTTGAGAATGATACAAGCAACAAAGGTTCTTCTGCAGAGAAAGAGACACAAGAAGCAGGTAAAGAAAATGAGCTAGGTTCAGGTGTCGTCTACAAAAAAGTAGGCGACTCTATTTTTATCATGACAAATGCGCATGTAGTAGGAGACAAGAAAGAACAGAAGATTACATATGGCAATGGAGACTACTCAATAGGAAAAGTCATTGGCACAGACAAATACTCTGATATTGCAGTAGTTAAAGCCAAAGTTAAGTCTGGGAGCGACGTTAAACCAATCAAAATGGGTGATTCAAGCACTTTAGTATTAGGGGAACCGATTATCGTTGTAGGGAATCCATTGGGTGTTGATTTTAAAGGTAGCGTTTCAGAAGGTATCGTCTCAGGTCTTAATCGTCATATACCTGTAGATATTGATAAAGATGAACAATATGATGTGTTAATGGATGCATTTCAAATCGATGCGCCGGTAAACCCTGGTAACTCAGGTGGCGGCGTGATTAATAGAGATGGTAAATTAATAGGTATTGCATCGTTGAAGATCGATATGGATAATGTAGAAGGTATTGCATTTGCAATTCCAGTAAATCAAGCTGAATCAATAGCAAAAGAACTTGAAGCTAAGGGTGAAGTCAAATATCCTAATACAGGTATTCGTATCATGAATGTTGCCGATATCGATGATGAAACACGTCAATCATTACAACTACCTGAAGATGTGAAATCAGGTGTATTAATTGGTGATGTTAAAGAAAACTCAACAGGTGAAAAATCTGGGTTGCAAAAAAATGATGTCATAGTAGAATTAGATGGTAAAGAATTAGAAGATAATCTAAGATATAGACAAATTATTTTTAAACATAAAGATGATTTGGATACATTACCAGCTAAAATATACAGAGACGGTAAGCTTAAGGATATCAAGATTAAATTGAAGTAGCGTTGAGGTGAATAAACGTTGTCCATTTTCAATCAATTGTTAAAAAAATCAAGCCCTCAACAAGGGATAGTGATGTATTATATTGTTGCAATTATCGTAGCATTTTTATTGCTTAATTTACCATTTGTTCATAAATCTGGGGTTAATGTTGACCCGATTGATTCCTTGTTTGTAGCAGTTTCAGGCGTGAGTGTGACTGGTTTATCACCTGTTAATATCGTCGAAACGTATACTACTTTTGGACAAATCATAATTATGATTATTCTAAATATCGGTGGTATTGGTGTCATGGCCATAGGTACAATGCTATGGGTGTTTTTAGGAAAACATATTGGTATGCGTGAACGTCAGCTTATTATGCTTGATAATAATAAAGATACTATGAGCGGTACAGTTAAACTGATTCTAGATATTGTGCGTACAATTTTAATTATAGAACTTGTTGGTGCCTCATTATTAGCATTTTATTTTTATAGAGATAATCCAGATTTGCAATATGCAATTATGCAGGGCATGTTTGTAGCTGTATCTGCAACGACAAATGGCGGTTTAGACATTACAGGACAATCGTTAATTCCTTATGCCAATGATTATTTTGTTCAAACTATAGTTATGTTTTTAATCATTTTAGGATCTATAGGCTTTCCAGTATTAATTGAAGTTAAAGCATATATTAAAAATAGAATTCCTAATTTTAGATTTTCATTATTTGCAAAAATTACAACAATGACTTACTTAGTATTGTTTGTATTTGGCGCAATAATTATTTTATTATTTGAACATAATCATGCTTTTCAAAATATGACATGGCATAAATCGTTATTTTATGCGCTATTCCAATCTGCAACAACGAGAAGTGCTGGGTTACAAACTATTGATGTAAGTGATTTTGGAGAAGGTACGAATGTAATTATGAGTATCTTAATGTTTATTGGTTCTTCTCCGAGTTCAGTAGGCGGTGGTATCAGAACGACTACTTTCGCAATCTTAATTTTATTCTTATTGAACTTTAGCAATAATAATGAAAAAACTTCGATTAAAGCATTTAATCGTGAAATTCATACGACAGATGTACAACGCTCATTTGCTGTTTTTACAATGGCAGGAATCCTTACATTTGCAGGTACGATTACGATACTTGTAGTTGAAAATGGCAAACTATCATTTCTACAAGCATTTTTCGAGGTGATGTCAGCGTTTGGAACATGTGGACTATCGTTAGGCGTTACTGATGATATAAGCGGGATGAGTAAGGTCGTATTGATGATACTGATGTTTATTGGTCGTGTAGGGCTTATTAGTTTCATTATTATGATTGGTGGCCGTAGAGAGCCAGACAAATACCATTATCCGAAAGAACGCATTCAAATTGGCTAAAACTCCATTTTGATAATTGTATGATGATTAAATATAAAGTTAACCCCTTCTTGTAACGATAGTGCAAGAGAGGGGTTTTTAATTATTAAAATTCTTAGAATGTAATATTTCCTTTTGCTATCATGGGTATTTAGAAACATGTTAAACTTAGGTAAATGAGGGGAGAGGCATATGAAAAAAAGCGAGAGAATTACAATAGATGTTATCACAACTTCAGATATGCACAGTCATTTTCTAAACGGGGATCATGGTTCTAATATATATAGAGCAGGTACTTACGTTAAAACGAAACGAAAAGAAAATGAACATGTGATTTTGTTAGATAGTGGCGGTAGTTTGGCAGGCTCATTGGCTGCATTTTATTATGCTGTTGTTGCGCCGTATAAGCGTCACCCTATGATAAAGTTGATGAATGCTATGCAATATGATGCAAGTGGTATCAGTCCTAATGAATTTAAATTCGGTTTATCCTTCTTTTCAAGAGCAGTCTCTTTATCTAGGTTTCCATGGCTATCAGCGAATATTGAATATAAGCGTACACGAGAACCTTATTTTTCTACACCATATACGATAAAAGAGATAGAAGGCGTCAAGATAGCTATTGTTGGGTTGACTTCGGACGGATTGATGAACCGCGAACACTTTGAAATGGAGAATGAGCTGCAAATTGATAAAACTTTAGTGGCTTCTAAAAGGTGGATTCGTTTTATTCATGAAACTGAAATGCCGGATTTTCTCATAGTCATATATCATGGTGGTATAAACCAACTTAATAAATCCGCAAATGAACGCGAGCAAAACGTGAATGAAGCGGAAAAAATTATGCAATCGCTAGGTGTGATTGATTTACTGATTACTGGTCATCAACATCAAACCTTTATTGGTAGAGATGATCAAACATTGTATGTGCAAGCAGGTCAAAATGCGGAACAATTAGTTCATGTGAAAATTAACTTTAAGCAAAGAACTACCTCTTATGAGTTAGACGATGTGGAGTCACAAATTGTTGATTTAAATAAGTATAAGGAAGATGAGGATTTATTAAACTTAACATTTTATGATAGAAAAACTGTTGAACATTGGGGCAAAGAAGTTTTAAATGTTACACCTGTTTCTGCTCAAGTAAATGGTTTAGGAGATGTTATTACAAAACCTCATCCTTTCACACAACTTTTACACGACGGTATTCGCTCAGAGTTTGATTATGATATTTCATGTGTACATCTACCTACCAGTGGAGAAGAGGGCTTAGAGGCAACAGTAACCAATGAAGCATTATATAAAGCGTACCCACATCCTGACGTGCCAGTCGATTTAACTATAAAAGGACAGCAGATTAAAGATATTCTAGAATATGGTTATTCACATATAGAATTTAGCCAGGGTGAACTCAGTTTAACGATTATTGATGAAACATTATGTACGTTTTGGCAAGGCGTGGATTACACTATTGATATGAATGCTGCACCATTTAACCGTGTTAATTTAAAAAACATTAGACTGAATCATATGTATCGTGTAAGTATGACAGATTATTGTTATAGAAATTATAGACAGTATTTAGAAAATGCAGTTATTCATGAAACTGGCGAAATAACAATGGTAGAATTAATATCTAGGAATTTGAAAAATGAGCAGTATAAGATAAATCAAAAACAAAGCTTTAATGTAATAACATAGTTTGAAAGATTGTAATATAAATACGACTTCGTACGCGCTAGTATAAGGCAGGCATCAGTCTCAGCCTGTATTGTTCGGCTAGCGTTTGTATGGCTTAGTGTTGAAATTATTGAAAATGCTTACTCTGCTAATATATTTATTTCATATAATACAAAAAAACTGGAAGATGACCATTGTTTTAATGAGCATCTTCCAGTTTTTAATTTTTAATAGAACGTATAAAGTTCCACAATAAGTTAAGCATGGAATATTAATAGAATTACTACTGCAACGATTTGTGCTATTACAGTGGTAGCAATTCTACGCGTATAAAAGTAGCTTATTGAGAGTGCAATTTGTACGATAAAGATGAAGAAAACAATCCATAAATTATCTAGATAGTAGAATAATGAAGCCGAGCAAAGCGCCGTAATTATAATACTAAGCCAACTTGGTATGTTTAATTTAATCAATTCTTTTTGTAAAACTGTTCTCATATAGAGTTCATGACAAGGTATAACAAAGACTAATGTTATTAACATTTGCCATTTAAAATATACGCCAGTTCGTGTTAATTCTTTAATTAATTCAAGATATTTTATATCCGAAGAAATTGCTGCAATAATCAGCTGAATAATAATTAATACGATACCAGTAATAATTCCAACACCTAGAGAAGTAAGTAATCTCTTAGATTCTATATCTCTTTGATAAAAGATATAACTAATACCAGCTATAAGCATAATGCCAGTATATAAATACCAATACTCTTGTTTTTCTCCCCACATAATGAAGAGGATGATGTGGAATACAATAAAGCTTAAAAGAAACCAGATTAAAGCCTTTGAAATTCTATGCATTTTTTACTATCCTTCTTGTTCAACGATTGTATATCGCTTATGATTAATAACGGTTTTTTCAGGCAAGTCTAAATCATTGAAATTTTCCATAATTGTTAAGTCAACAATTACTGAATTATCATTAATTTTTTCTACACGGCCTTTTAAACCATCATAAAATTCTACTATATTTCCAACTTCTGCAACAGTCATTTTTAGTCCTCCCTAGAAATGCTAACTAGATAGTATTATACAAAAAAAATTAGGACAAATAAACAAATAACCATTAAATTGTGTGATATAAGCCGATTTTGAAACTTTTTATCATATTTAAAGTAAATGATTGGCATTTTTAGAGGAAATATAGCATAAATAAGATAAGGGTATATTTATAGGGAAAAGGAGTGCAATAGATGAAGTTTATTAATAATAATGATATTACAGATCCAACATTAAATTTAGCAATGGAAGAATATGTTTTAAAAAATATGCCGAAAGACGACAGCTATTTTCTATTTTATGTGAATAGACCGTCTATTATAATTGGTAAAAACCAAAATACGATTGAAGAAGTTAACAAACCATATATTGATGCACATAATATTGATGTTGTGAGACGTATCTCAGGTGGGGGTGCTGTTTACCATGATGAAGGTAATTTAAACTTCAGTTTCATAACAGATGATGATGGTAACAGTTTCCATAATTTCAAAAAATTCACTGAACCAATTGTTGAAGCATTAAAATCGTTGGGTGTTGATGCTGAAATGACTGGTAGAAATGATATTCAAGTAGGTAAAGCTAAAATTTCAGGTAATGCTATGGTAAAAGTGAAAGAGCGTATGTTTAGCCATGGGACATTAATGTTAAATAGTGAATTGAGCGAAGTTCAGAATGCATTAAAAGTAAATCCTGCAAAAATTAAATCTAAAGGAATTAAATCTGTACGTAGTAGAGTCGCAAATATTTCAGAATTTCTTGAAGAACCTATTGATATTGATGACTTTAAAGAAATTATCTTAAAAACTATTTTTGGAGAAGCAAATCAAGTCGAAACGTATCAACTCACAGATGAAGATTGGAAAAATATTGAAAAATTGAGTAACGAGAAATATCGTACTTGGGATTGGAATTATGGTAGAAATCCAAAATATAACTTTGAAAGAGAAGAGAAGTTTGAAAAAGGCTTCGTTCAAATTAAATTAGATGTTAAACAAGGTCGTATTGAGCATGCAAGAATTTTTGGAGATTTCTTTGGTGAAGGTGATATTACAGAACTTGAAAAAGCATTAGAAGGTACGTTACACGAATTTGATAGTATTGAAGAAGCATTTTCAAACTACGATATTTATCATTATTTTGGCGATATCGACCGCCATGAACTCATTAGATTAATGTCATAAGTAAGTGTTATTAATAAGCATAAAACTCAAAAAGGTCTATTCTCTAACTTATTGGTGTAAGTAGGGAATAGACCTTATTTTAAATAACAATCTATTAAATTATCCAACGAGAAATTCCTCCAGGTTTCTGTATTCTTCAGTATATCGTTTGAAATCCTGCTCGTTTTTATTCTTAAGTGCGTGGTCAATGAGGTGTTCTAACTGCTGTTTACGGACATTTCTTAACGACTCATCAATGATTAACTCAATACCTAAATCATTAATCGTTGATACAAAAGATTCTAATGAATTGTATTTAACATTTGTATTGTTTTTCATTTTCAACACAGCCCCTCTATCTATATTTACATATAGTATACAGCCTTTTATTTTTGAAATCAATAAATAGTCAGACTTTTCCGAAAATATAAGTGTAATTTGCAACTTTTCAAAAAATAAGAAAATGCAAAAGTATAATAACTGAAAATCAATTGTAGGAAACTTATAAAATATTTTATTATATAAGTTGATTTTAAAATCTTTGTGTTATATTATTTGAGTATCACCATAAGTTTTAAGGAGGCGTCAGCTATGATTCAACAATACATTATTAAAAAAGGTGATATGGTTCTTCAACCATGTAATTTATCTATAGGACTAAATGAAGGTACTTGTGTATTAAAGTACAAAGAGGAGCGTGATATCGTAAAGGAACGGACACATAAAATTATAGATCGTTCATGTAGATTTTATGGTAGTAGTTATGTATTTAAAAAAGAAGACACAATGAGAATTACTGGCATTAATAGTAAACCCCCAATTTTATTCACTCCATTATTTCCTACTTACTTTTTTCCTACACATTCAGACCGAAAAGAAGAAAACACTTGGATTAATATTCATTATGTACAAACGATAAGAGCTTTAAAAGATAAAAAATGTAAAGTCACATTTGTCGATAACCAAACTATAGTTGTTAATATTTCAGCGCACAGTATGCATCATCAATACTTAAATGGCATATATTATTACTATATGATGGATAGAGCAGCTAGGGTGGCTACTTTTGATCCTGAATCTCCTATAGACTATACGAAACCACAATTAAATATTTATGAAGCATTAGCAAAATATTCTCTATTTGAAAATAAATAGCAAAACATTTCTGAAATATAAATGTAAAAATGTCATATGTGGAATATTATATTAATTTAGTGTAAATATTCCGCATATTTTTTTGCTAAAGGTACTTGAAAATTTCTCTGTAGTTGATATAATAGTATTTGTGCTTGATTGAGATATCAATTATTCCACAGTAGCTCAGTGGTAGAGCTATCGGCTGTTAACCGATCGGTCGTAGGTTCGAGTCCTACCTGTGGAGCCATTGGAAACGTACTCAAGTTGGCTGAAGAGGCGCCCCTGCTAAGGGTGTAGGTCGCGCAAGCGGCGCGAGAGTTCGAATCTCTCCGTTTCCGTTAATAAAAACAAGATTTTTAATACCGAAGTCCTTAACAGGATTTCGGTATTTTTTGTTTTGAAACTTTAAAATTTGTAAATCCATAAATTATTATTTAATAATATTAAAGTGAGTAATAGATATATGTAACCCAAGGAATCTTCTGATTTTATGGAAGATTCCTTGGGTGTACGTTTTTTTAATTTTTAAAACTTGAGAAAACTAGCAACAATTTTTATTGTCTTCTTCTTTTTTTTCGTTATTTTCTTCTTTTTTATCCGTATGTTCTTCAATTTCTACTGAACAACATGATTGTTCTTGTGGTTTTAATTTTTTTAATGCATCTTTGATACCCAATTACTACACCTCCTTAAATAATTAAGTTAACAATTAGACCAGTAGCAATTGCTACGCCTAAAATTGCTATAATAAAAGATATTACAAATTTCTTTTTAAATAATTTGGATAACAATATGACTTCAGGAATACTTGCGCCTGCACCACCTATAATTAACGCCACCACCGTACCTAATGACATGCCTTTAGATACTAATGCTTCAGCTATAGGCAGCATTGTTTCTGGTCTGATATACATTGGAATACCAATAACAGAAGCAATAACAACTGAGATAATACCATCGCCACTTGCATATTGAGTTATAAATGCTTCAGGAATAAATCCATAAATAAATGCTCCTATAAATACACCAATAATTAAATAAGGCAACATTGGATATAGGAAAGCCCAAGCATCATTTAACGCTTGCTTAACACGAGATCCCGATTTATTTGAGAAGAAACCATCGCCTTTAACAGTAACGCCTTTATAACTCTCTGCCAGATTCATTTTTGAAAATACAAGACCTGTTAAAATACTGAAAAATGCTAAGACAATAAAATAAACAACAGCAACTTTCCAACCTAATAGAAGCCAAAGCATAAATATCATGAGTGGATTCATGAGTGGGGAAGCGATTAAGAAACTCATAGCTGGACCAAATGGAACTTTTGAGTTTAATAATCCGGCAAGAATAGGAATAGTGGAACAAGAACAAAACGGTGTAATAGCTCCAAAAGCCATACCCAATACATAGTTTGTTGCTTTGTTAGGTTTGCTCAACAGTCTTCGTATTTTATCTTCCGAAACGAGTTGTTGAATTAAACTTACGATAAAACTTACAATTATAAATAGTGATAACAATTCAAAAAATAACATTAAAAATGTTTTGATGAATTCAAAGATTAACTCTGTCATTAGTGAAGCTCCTCTAAATATATTAATCAACTTTTATTGATGTATTAATCAAAAAAAGTTGATTAATACAATGTGAAATAAGGTGAAAACTACAATATGTTACAGCAAGTATCTTCAGTTAATACGACTTGGATTTGTGCTTCGTTGATTTTGTAGTAGTTCCATGTACCGTGCTTTTCAAGAATTAAAATCTGTGCATCGACTAATTTTTTTAAATGATAAGAAAGTTTAGATTGTTTTAAATCTAATAGCGCTTCTAAGTCACATACACATAGTGATTTATTAGGGCTCTGACTAATTTGATTAAGTATTTTTAAGCGGTTTTTGTCAGCGAGTGCGTTGAACATATTTTCATAATAGGTTAATTTGTCATCTTCATTTAAATGATTCGTATTTTTTATAATGTTCATAAGTTACACCTTTCTAATTAATCAATTTTTTTTGATGTATTAATTATAATATATCATGACGATTATTTCAAATTTCAATTTATAACATTATTAATATCATATAGACAACCATCTATATAGATGATATTCTATGTACTTGTGAGAGGGGAGATAAACGTGTCATATAAAGAAATATCGATCGTATTAAAAGTTTTATCTGACCCTAGTAGGTTAGAAATTTTGGATTTACTTTCTTGTGGTGAGTTATGTGCATGTGATGTATTGGAACATTTTCAATTTTCTCAGCCAACGTTAAGTCATCATATGAAATCGTTAGTAGAGTGTGAGTTAATTACTACACGAAAAAAGGGGAATAAGCGCATGTATCAGCTTAACCACGATGTATTTGAACAAATTAATCAAAGTTTAAATCTAATAAATACTACAAATGAATTATGTGTTTGTAAAGATATGAAGTCAGGTGAGTGTTAATGATGACGATATTAGCAATCACAATCTTTGTATTAACGTTAATTTTTGTTATTTGGCAGCCTAAAGGTTTAGATATTGGTATTACTGCATTAATAGGTGCTGTAGTTGCTATAATCACCGGCGTTGTGAGCTTTTCAGATGTACTGGAAGTTACTGGAATCGTTTGGAATGCGACCTTAACGTTTGTTGCTGTTATTCTAATTTCACTCATATTAGATGAAATTGGGTTCTTTGAGTGGTCTGCTATACATATGGTTAGAGCATCAAAGGGTAATGGCTTGAAGATGTTTATCTTTATCATGCTCTTGGGTTCAGTTGTAGCAGCCTTCTTCGCAAATGATGGTGCAGCTTTAATACTTACACCTATTGTATTAGCAATGGTACGTAATTTAGGCTTTGATAAAAAAGCAATATTTCCATTTATCATTGCTAGTGGTTTTATTGCAGATACAACCTCATTACCACTTATTGTTAGTAATTTAGTTAATATAGTTTCTGCGGATTATTTCGATATAGGTTTTATTGAATATTTCAGTAAAATGATCATACCTAATTTATTCTCGTTAATTGCAAGCATTCTTGTTTTATGGTTGTATTTTAGAAAATCTATTCCTGGCAAATTTAACGAAGTAAATATCAGAGAACCAAGAGAAGCGATTAAAGATAAAAAACTTTTTAACATCTCGTGGATCGTACTTGCTTTCTTACTCGTTGGTTATTTAATAAGCGAGTTTATAAATATTCCAGTATCTATTATAGCTGGTATCATTGCTTTAATATTTGTATTATTAGCGCGTAAATCTAAAGCGGTACATACGAAACAAGTAATTAAAGGTGCGCCATGGAATATTGTTTTATTCTCCATTGGTATGTATCTCGTCGTTTTTGGTTTGAAGAATGTCGGCATTACGACTTTACTTGGAGATGTACTAACAAATGTTTCAAGTTACGGTTTGTTTAGTAGTATCATGGGCATGGGCTTTATAGCTGCATTTCTTTCATCCATTATGAACAACATGCCAACTGTATTAATAGATGCAATAGCAATTGGTCAATCGAGTGCCACAGGATTATTAAAAGAAGGCATGATTTATGCCAACATTATTGGATCTGATTTAGGACCTAAAATAACACCAATCGGCTCTTTAGCCACACTTCTTTGGTTACACGTGTTAACTCAAAAAGGAGTGAAAATATCTTGGGGTGTATATTTCAAAACAGGAATTATTATCACAATCCCTGTTTTATTTGTAACCCTATTAGGTTTATATTTAACACTAATTATTTTCTAAAAAGAGAGGTAGTAATAGATGAATAAAAAAACAATTTACTTTATATGTACTGGTAATTCTTGTCGTAGTCAAATAGCTGAAGGCTGGGGAAGAGAAATACTCGGCGAAGAATGGAATGTTTACTCAGCAGGTATCGAAACGCATGGCGTAAACCCCAAGGCGATAGAAGCGATGAAAGAAGTAAACATTGATATTTCAAATCATACATCCGATATGATTGATAGTAATATTTTAAAACAGTCGGACCTCGTTGTTACACTTTGTAGTGATGCTGATGATAATTGTCCAGTTATCCCACCTAATGTAAAAAAAGAACATTGGGGCTTTGATGATCCAGCAGGTAAAGCATGGTCAGAATTTCAACGTGTAAGAGATGAAATAGGCGATACAATTAAACGATTTAATGAACTATAAGCATTTAAATTTATTTTGTTATTTTTAAATGAAAAACTTAAAAATGAGTATGAAATAAATCAGAAAAATAATAAAAACCTTCAAAGTAGACACTAAAAGTGAAAACTTTGAAGTTTTTTTATGTCAAAATAGCGATGTATTAATAATTACAGTAGATAGGAATTTAAGTTTTAAATAATAGTAATGTTTTTTAAGAACTAACTAGGGAAAAAGTATATTATAAGCAATAAGATTATAAAAATTAGATATGCTTAGATCTTTACCAATAATACGAGGCAATAATTTTTTGATTTTAACTCAAGATATTGCATGATTAATATACTTGATGTTGTAAAAAAAACATAAAAATATTATAAAACGCCTCTATAGCAGATTTGAAGATAGGTCATTTATGGAAAGTGTTGCAAAATTCTTTTGTTTTTACAATAAATATTGTTTGTGATGTTGTATACAAACAAAAAAAGTGGTAAGCTATGCAATGTGGTAAATTAAGAAAATAGGAGAGATATATATGGGCTTTATTATTATGATTATAGTAGGCGGTTTAATCGGTTGGTTAGCCGGCGCAATTTTAGGTAAAGATATTCCAGGTGGAATTATTGGTAATATTATTGCAGGTTTAATCGGTTCAGCTATAGGTAGTAGATTATTAGGCACTTGGGGTCCAGTTTTAGGTGGCGTTCCAATCTTACCAGCATTAATCGGGGCAATCGTATTAATCCTAATTGTTTCACTTATTATGAAAGCAATTAGAAAATAGTATATAACCACTCACCATTTGGTGGGTGTTAGTACTTAGACAAACCATTTGCTATAAAGCATTTGGTTTTTTTAATAGATACTATTCCTTGAGGGGATATTTGTTCATTCATTTCATTGTTTAATTCTTACATGAAATGGAATAAATATTTTTTCTACTTCAATTATATATTTATTTTGTGTTTTTGCTTTTATATGAATGCAGTCAATGAATAATTGTAATTGATGATATTGTTTTTGTTTTAAAAACAGTAGTGATTTGGGCCGACTCCTGCGGGAAAGCACTAGTCGAAGACTACAGGCTGAGACAGTGCCCGCGGAAAGCGTGCACAAAAAACTGCCAACAAAGTCATAGATTTTGTCGACACTCTGTTACTCACCATTTGGTGGGTGTTTTTTAAATTTTGATAATATTGATACGTCTTTGTACAAATAAAAAAGCTAACCGTTTTCTATTTTAGAAACGATTAGCTTTTTTTATTTTTTCGTAAACTTCAATGTATGTGAAATCTATTTTTTACTTATTAAGTTTTTGATTCCTTTTATAATAAAGCCTACTACTACAGATCTGAAAACACGTGATATAATATTTTTCATTATTAATCCTCCTAAGTTACAATTCAAATTTCCTTAATTTGCTGTATAGTTTCTTTACCCAATTTTCGATGGAATATTGGAGAAAATAGAAAAATTTTTAACTTTTAATAAAATAATGCTTATTTTCCAAAAGAAATAAGACCGTCTTCATCTGCTTTGTTAAAGAAAATCGTAATGATACCACTAATGATAGCGATAACGTATGGAATGCCTGTCCAAAAGAACACTAAATGTACAATACCTTGTAAAAGTTGATTTGAGTAAAATTTATGAATGCCACACCAACCGAGTATAAATGCAAGTATAACGTAAATGACTTTATTTACTTTCATATGTCTAGTCCTTTCATTTTAAAATTATTATCTTAATTATCTCTTATATTAAGCGATTCAACAATCGAAAACAATTAATGAAAAACGAATTCTCGTAAAAAGCCAATTATTGTTTCGAACTTTTTATTTAATTCATATATAATATAGTTAAATAAACATAATAAGGAGCATACAAATGATTAGAAAAGCTAAACCTAACGATAAGCATGAAATTGCAAAATTATGTTATATCATTTGGAGTCAATTAGACATTGACTTAGTGGAATATACTGAAAAAGAGAGATTACTAAAAATTATGGAACAAAGTATGGTGGATGTACAATATAGAGGCCATTATAGTAACACTTGGATATACGAAATCGATGGTGAAATTGCAGGTTGCTTAATTGCATACCCTGGTGATAAAGAGTTAGAGCTTGAAAAGGCTTGGTTAGATATGGAATTAGATGAAGATATTAGAGTTTATGGAACGCCGATGCCAATGAAAGAAGCTAATGATGATGAATGGTATATAGAAACTGTTGCTACCTTTCCAGAATTCAGAGGGCAAGGTGTCGCTACTAAATTAATTAAACATGTATTAGAGACGTATCCAGAAGAAAAATGGAGCTTAAATTGTGATTTACTCAATGATGGAGCGTTACATGTTTATAAAAAATTAGGGTTCCAACCTACAAGTGAATTTGATTTATATGGTCATATGCATTATCACATGGTTCATGTAAAAGCCTGAGCTTTTATTTTTATTCGTTTAAAAAGTAAAAAAATCGATCTTCATGAGTATGAAGATCGAAAAAGTAATACTTACTTTATTTGATTGCTTGGTTAAAGTTGTTTGTTGAGAAATATATTAAATACCACCGAGCAGAGCACTAATATAAATACCAAGTGCATACAGTAGACCGAAGAATGTGTTCGTTTTTCCTGTTGCAGCCATTGCTGGCATCATAGTTGCTGGCGTGTCATTCTTTTTGAATCTACGTACAGCCTTGATAGGTAGCGGGAATGACAGTAAAGCAAGTAAAAAGAAAATTGAACCACCAGGTTGGAAGAACGTAATATAGATAACTAATGCATACGCGACAATGTACATTAATGCTAAGAAGCGTATAGAGTTATTTTTACCTAATAAAATAGGTAATGTCTTACGACCACTTTCTTTATCTTTAACACGGTCACGAATATTATTAGCCATATTGATTAAACCGATTGTTATAACAATTGGAAGACTGATCCAAACAGCTAGACTTTGTAAATTACCTGTTTGAATGAAGAATGCAATTAAAATAATAATCATACCCATGAAAATTCCAGAGAATACTTCACCAAAAGGAGTCCAAGAAATTGGGAACGGCCCACCCGTATATAAATAGCCGATTGCCATACACACGAGTCCAATTGGTATGAGCCAGAACGAACTGTTGATGGCTATAAATAGACCTAGTAAAGCAGCAATGACATAAAATGCAATGGCTATATTCATGACTAACTTAGGACTCATGCCATTTCGAACGATTGCACCACCTATTCCTACAGAAGTGTGGTCATCTAATCCTTTTTTGAAATCATAGTATTCATTAAACATGTTTGTTGCAGCTTGAATTAATAAACAAGCGATTAACATGGCTAAAAGCAAAGCAAGACTTAGATGATCTTCACTACCGAGTAGGAATATTTTTGCAGTAGCAGTACCAACAAGTACTGGTACCACAGCAGCGGTTAAAGTATGTGGTCTCATTAAGTGCCAGTATTTTCTGACAGTAGAATATTGTTGATATTGAGATGCCATAAAATTTTATACCTCGAATTCTTTTATATTAAAATATTTTTTATCAAATTTATTTTAATGGAAGAACTTGTAAAGGTCAAATAACGTGAAAATTATATAAATGAAATAGGCTAGATACCATACACATATTGTGAAAAGTGGTACAATATTATAATGAGTGCAAACTGATAAATGAAAGAAGTGAAATAGATGACTTTGGACGTCAAGGAAAGTGAAATTGTCGAAGCGGTATACGAAAGTAATCATACTTGGGTTTCTGTAGAAGCAAAATTAAATTATGAATTAGATCCTACTGTATTATTCCATGTTACGGAAGACAGTGCAGGAGACCGTTTTTATTTTAAAAAAAATGACAACAAAACTTCATTCTTTGGCTATCATGCTATTAAAAGATTTAAAAATGACTTTGAAAGTAAACAATCTATTTTCCGAGAATGGGAAAAATATAAAAGTGATATTGATTTAATTCATCCAAATTCAGAACGACATCATTTAAAAATTTGTGGCGGATTTCAATTTTCAACACATAAATCTGGAGATGAGTGGCGTGAATTTGGTATTAATCATTTTATATTACCTGAAGTATTGGTAACTATGGAAGAAGGAAACACGTATATTACCTATACTGTAGAAGCAGATCAATTTGAAATTGACTCATTTTTAACGATTATAGATAAGTTAACTCAAGAAAATGTTAGCCCAGATTTTGAAAAAGGTGAAATTAAACGCATTGAGGATATTTATAAAGATGAGTGGCGTGATTTAGTTAAAGATACAATAGATATATTAGATGAAAACAAAAAAATTGTGCTTGCAAGAAAACGATTGATTATGTTTGATAAAAATATAAACATCCCTTATATCTTAAACCAAGCAACACAAGGTGAACATAATAGTTACTTATTTGTATTAGAATCACAAGACAGTGTATTCTTTTCACAAACACCTGAACAATTAATGGAAATTAATGATGAAATATTATCTACAAAAGCAGTTGCAGGTACGATTAAACGTACACATCAAGATGATGTGGATAATGAAAATATAAATGCATTTTTAAATGATGAAAAAAACTTAAATGAACATCGCTTTGTAGTAGATAGCATATTGAATGACATTGAATTGTATGTAGAAGATATTACTTACAATGAAAAGCCACAAATTTTAACAAATGATCATTTGTATCATTTGTATACGAAAATTAAAGGACAATTGATTAGTGAATCTTACATTGGTTTATTAGATAATCTTCACCCGACGCCGGCACTTGGAGGTTACCCAAAAGAGGAAGCAATTGAATATATTGAACAAAATGAGTTTGGAACACGTGGGCTTTATGGCGCGCCAGTTGGCTATATTGACATGTATGATAATTGTGAATTTATCGTTGCAATTAGATCTATGTTGATTAAGAAAAATCAAGCAACATTATTTGCTGGTTGTGGAATTGTAAGTGATTCTGATGCGGATAGTGAAGTAGAAGAGACTGCTGTTAAATTTAGCCCAATGATGAAAGCATTAGGAGTCGAGAAATATGAATAACCATACAACTGCATTAACAAAACAGGTATTTACTTTTGTTTCAGAACTATATGCATACGGAATAAGAGAAATAGTGATAAGTCCAGGATCTCGTTCAACACCAATGGCAATTGCAATTGAAGCACACCCTAAAATGAAATCTTGGATTCATCCAGATGAACGTAGTGCCGCTTTCTTTGCGATGGGATTAATGAAAGGCAGTGAGCGACCAGTTGCGATTCTTTGTACATCTGGTAGCGCTGCTGCGAATTATACACCAGCCATTTCTGAAAGTAGCTTGAGTCATTTACCACTTGTGGTACTAACAAGTGATCGTCCACATGAACTCAGAGGTATTGGGGCACCACAAGCAATAGATCAAACAAATATGTTTGCAAATTATACACAATATCAATTTGATTTCCCAATTGCTGATAGTAATGATGACCAAGACTTTATGACGAATACAGTTAAATTCCAATTACAAAAAGCGAGTCAGTATTTATATGGCCCGCATCGAGGTCCAATTCATCTGAATTTACCATTTAGAGAGCCACTGACACCTGATTTAGAAAAAGTTGAATGGTTAACTTCAGATACGAAGATTATGCCACATTACCAAAAAACGACGAGTCTCAATGAAATAAATGTAATTGTTAAAAAACGCAAAGGTCTTATTATCGTTGGCGATATGCAGCATCAAGATGTAGATCAAATACTCACATTTGCGACGATACATGATATGCCTATACTTGCTGACCCACTAAGTCAATTACGTCGTGAGCATCATCCTAATGTAATAACAACCTATGATCTTTTATTTAGAGCAGGGTTGGAAGTGGATGTTGATTTTATAATTCGAGTAGGTAAACCAGTTATTTCCAAAAAAATAAACCAATGGTTAAAAGAGACGAAGGCATTTCAAATTTTAGTGCAGAATAACGATAGACCAGATGCATTTCCAATAACACCTCATGTTTCTTACGAGATGTCTGCAAATGATTTCTTTAGACAATTATCTGAGACGACGACAGTTGAACGGAAGCAATGGTTAGAAAAATGGCAATCATTAGAGAAACATGCCAAAGTTGAAATTAAAGATTATGTGAGAACTGCGACAGATGAAGCGGCTTACGTAGCAAATGTACTAGACAAACTAACAACAGCTGATGCATTATTTGTGAGTAATAGTATGCCAATTCGTGATGTAGATAATTTGTTTACTGACTGTGAAGCAGAGATTTATTCAAATCGTGGAGCTAACGGTATCGATGGTGTTACTTCAACAGCATTAGGCATGGCGGTGCACAAGAAAGTGACATTGTTGATTGGTGATTTAGCCTTTTATCATGATATGAATGGCTTACTCATGTCTAAATTAAATGATATCAACTTGAATATAGTGTTATTAAATAATGATGGTGGGGGAATCTTTTCATATTTACCACAGAAAGATACAGCTGATGCATATTTCGAAAGATTATTTGGCACACCAACAGGATTGGATTTTGAACATACTGCGCTACTTTACGACTTTACATTTAAACGATTTGAATCTATTGAAGCATTTAAATACACTGAGTTATCCAAATTTGGCGCACATATTTATGAAATTATGACGCATAGAGAAGATAACCTACAACAACATCTTAAACTCTATAAAAAGTTGAGTGATATTATCAATGTTACATTATAAATTTCATCGAGCGAATCAATCAACCAATCAATTAATAGTGATGCTACACGGATTTATTAGTGATCAGCACGCATTTGATAATCATATTCAAATGTTGAAAGAAAGCGTAAATATCGTAACAATTGACTTGCCTGGACATGGTGTAGATGAATCTCCATTTAATCAAGAATGGGACTTTCCTTTTATTAGCCAACAGTTAGATGAAACGCTAGAAGTGTTTAGTGCATATCAATTATTTTTACATGGCTATTCAATGGGTGGTAGAATAGCGTTGTATCATGCAATTCATGGCAACACTAAATTGACAGGTCTTGTTTTGGAAAGTACATCTCCAGGCATTGAAGATCAAACAGCACAGATAGAAAGACAACAAGTTGATTATGCACGTGCCCAAGTATTAGAAATTGCAGGATTAGAAGTTTTTGTTAATGATTGGGAAAAACTGCCACTATTTTATACACAACATGACTTAGATAAGATTACTAAATTAAGTATTCGTAACATGAGAATGCGCCAAGACGCATCAAGATTAGCAAAAGCTTTGAGAGATTACGGTACTGGCAACATGCCTAATTTATGGTCGGAATTGAATCAAATACAAATCCCGACATGTATTATTGTTGGAACTTTAGATGGTAAATTTTGTGAAATTGCTCAAAAAATAGTTTCAATTATACCGAAAACTGAACTTTTTGAAATAGCACAGAGTGGACATACTGTTCATGTGGAAGAAATGGCAGAATTTGATAGAATAGTATTAGGTTTTATTCAAAAGGAGGAGCAAAATGACTAGACAGTGGGAAACAATTAAAGAATATAAAGAGATTAAGTATGAATATTACGATGGAATCGCTAAAGTAACAATTAATCGTCCTGAAGTGCGTAATGCTTTTACACCAAACACGGTACAAGAAATGATGGACGCATTTACTAAAGCACGTGATGATCAACGTGTTGCTGTTATTATTTTAACAGGTGAGGGAGATAAAGCATTTTGTTCTGGTGGAGACCAGTCAGTACGTGGCCACGGTGGCTATGTAGGTGAAGATCAAGTTCCTCGTTTAAACGTATTAGATTTACAAAGACTTATTCGTGTAATTCCAAAACCAGTTATCGCAATGGTAAGAGGTTATGCAGTAGGTGGCGGCAATGTATTAAACGTTGTATGTGATTTAACAATTGCTGCAGATAATGCCATCTTTGGTCAAACTGGACCAAAAGTAGGATCATTTGATGCTGGTTACGGTTCTGGTTATTTAGCTCGTATCGTAGGACATAAAAAAGCACGTGAAATTTGGTATTTATGTCGCCAATATAATGCACAAGAAGCATTAGATATGGGATTAGTTAATACAGTAGTACCTCTAGACGAAGTAGAAGATGAAACTGTTAGATGGTGTGAAGATATTAAGAAACATTCACCAACTGCTTTAAGATTCTTAAAAGCTGCTATGAACGCAGATACAGATGGCTTAGCTGGACTTCAACAAATGGCTGGAGATGCAACATTACTTTACTATACAACGGATGAAGCAAAAGAAGGTAGAGATGCGTTTAAAGAAAAACGTGATCCTGATTTTGATCAATTCCCTAAATTCCCGTAAGGAATTATTATATTAACCGTTATTGAGAGGTTAACATATACTGTCGACAAAGTATCAGACTTTGTCGACATTTTTTTTGCGCTTTTGCGCAAGTACAACTTCGACTTTACTATGTATCTTTATACGGAATTATCTAAGATATGATTTCGATCCATTATTGTGACTTTATTCAGTGATTTTGCCCATAGTAAAAGAATAAAAAAGATGAATAACTGGAATCATTACATAGATTTTATTTTTATATAAAAATAAGATAGTGTATCAATTTATAGTTAGAAATACGTTGTTTAAAAAACTCTTTTAATAGTTATAATATATTTGACTATAATTTAAAAATATATTAATATTATAATGAAAAGAAATGAGGGAGAACAATGGCATCAGACGCTAACGACCAAATACGAAAAGAAATGTGCTACTTATTTTATATTACGAGTAAAGAAGTTGTAAATCGTTTTAATCGCTACTTAAAACAGTATGATATAAGCTTTCCTAACTATATTGTATTACTTTATATTGAAAACGATAAAAATGTTTATATTAAAACGTTATGTGATGAACTCTATTTAGATTCTGGTACTATAAGCCCTATAATTAAACGTTTAGAAAAAAAAGACCTAATTAATCGAATCAGAACAGAAGAAGATGAACGTAGAGTTAAAGTGAGATTAACAGAAAAAGGTTTGAAACTTAAAGAAGAATTCAGCAAAATCTCCGAAGATGTTATTCAACAATTTGATATGGAAGGTGAAGAGTCAGTTACTTATTATCAAATTTTAAAAGCGTTTGCTGAGAAAAATGTTTTTAAGAAAAATGAAGATTTATAAATATAAAGCACCCGCTAAACATTGAAGATAATTCAACATTTAGCGGGTGCTTTTGTGTCTATAATAAAAAATTATTGTTGATAGTATTTCTTAAGAAATTCTTCAAGTCTTCTCATACCTTCTTTTAAGGCGTCAAGTTCATAAGCATAGGATATACGTACATGACCTTTACCTAAATCAGTAAAAGCTGAACCTGGTACCATTGCTACATGTGCTTTTTCAAGTACATTAATACAAAATTCAAAATCGTCATCAGTAAATTTTTTGATGCTAGGGAAGATATAAAAAGCACCTTCTGGCTTAGCATCAAGTTCAAATCCGAGAGACTCTAATTTTTGAATTAAAAAATCACGACGTTCAATATAAGCTTTATTCATATATTGTGGTGCTTCTAAGCCTTCATTTAAAGCAGCAATACAAGCAATTTGTGCTGGTACATTTGCACAAATACAATTATAAGCATGCATAAATGTTAACTTTTCAATTAAGTACTCAGGTCCAATTAAAAATCCAATACGGATACCAGTTGCAGAATGTGATTTACTTAAACCACCTACGAGTAAAAGTTGATCGCGGATAGCATCAAATTCTGCAAAAGAAGTATGTTTTCCACTAAATGTGTTTTCAGCATAAATTTCATCACTAATTATGAATATCTCTTTATCTTTCAAGGTCTCAGTGATTGCTTGAACCTCATCATACGATAATATGACGCCAGTAGGGTTAGTTGGATAGTTAAGTAATATTGCTTTTGTATTGTTCGTAATATGAGCTTCTATGGCCTCAGGAGTGATTTTATACTGAGACTGAGTTGTATCTATGAAAATTGGAACGCCACCCAGTGTTTTAATTAAAGGAATGTATCCTGCATAAATAGGGCCAGGAACAATAATTTCATCGCCTTGATTAATAATACTTCGTAATGCTGTATCTAATGCTTCACTAGCGCCATTAGTAATAATAATTTCTTCAGTACTATACTTAAAATGATAGCGTTGCTCAAAATATTCACTTACAGCGTTTCTTGTTTCAAATAATCCTTTATTATGCGAATAGGTTGTTTGATCTTCATTTATCGCATTAATATATGCAGATTTAACTACATCTGGCATAGGAAAATCTGGTTGGCCAATTGTTAAATTGATACAGTTATCAATGTTCTTAATACGACTTGAAAATTGACGTATGCTTGGTGCGCTTAAATATTTAGCATTATTGTTTAAAGAAAGTTTCATTGATTATTTCACCTCGAGATTAAAAATACCGAATTGTATTTTTATATGTATGATTAATAGATATCATCAAATTATTTCTATCATAACATATTTAAAATAAATACAATTCGGTAAAAGCTTTTATTAACCTTTGAATTTAGAAGGTGACTGCAAATTAATAACTGGGTTTGTCCATTTTGATACAAAACGTGTCGATAAAATATAAACAATGAAACATGTTGCACTTAAAAGATAAATATAAGTTAAAACAGATATTTCATCTTTAAACGGATGAAGACCGAAACCACGAACCACTCCGATTACAAGACCATGTAATAAATAGATATGCATTGTTCTACGTCCTATATAAGTAAAGAATTTTTCTTTTTCAGGTATTAAATTCAAGAAAGAAAACATTGTTGCTAAAATAATAAAATAAAGGAGTAATCTTTTGAACGGACTGTAAAGATCTTGTTTCCCTTCTAATGACATATATGGCGAATCACCTAACAACCAGTCTGAATTGATTGGATGAATGGTATAGATTATATAGAAAGTCACTAAAATTATAAAAGCAATAGGGACGAACTTTTTATTTCGTAAAATTTGAGTATGTTTACTTGTAAATAAATAACCTAAATAAAATATCGGAAAGAACATAATCGTTCTTGAAAAACTCAAATAATTATCAATATTGTCAGAATAACCAGCAAATAATGAAAAAATGATTGCTATTGGTAAGACAAAATAAGGTTTATAGTCTTTAACAATTACTAAAATCACATGAAAGAAGAATAATGTAAGTAAAAACCAAAGTGCGAACACTGGATCGAAAGGATCGAATTGAACGCTATCTTCTTTACCAGTTAAATAATAATATATAGAGAAAAAACCAAAGAAAATAATATAAGGTATTAATAGTTTTTTAGAGACTTTTTCTAAATAACCAGCTTCTCCTGCTTTTTTTGCAAAGTAACCAGAAATAAATAAAAATGCTGGCATATGAAAGCTGTATATTGTTAAGTACAACGACGATAGATATGTACTCGCTTCATTGTAAGGTTGTAATAAATGCCCAAAGACAACAAGAAAAATCAATATTGCTCTTGCATTGTCAAAAAAGTAATCTCTCTTTTTTAATTGTGCCATGCTTTTTCTCCTTTAAAAGTGCCGGGTGAATTTTATAATCACTGATACTAATTTATTATAAATCATATGAGAAATGCAACAAAATAGATCGATTTGTATTTTATTATTGTATATTATGTAGAATGACATTATAATATTAAGAAATATAATAGTGTCATTTGATTGGTAGTAACAAGTAAATTAACATAGTGGAGATGAAGCAACATGTACAAACAACTAGAACAATTAATTACACTGACGAGTAACGATTTGAACTTAGTAAGTAGAAGGTTTGGCCAACGTACAGATTTAACTTCAGAGCAATTAGAAATGTTAAGAATTTTATACAATTATGAAGTTTTATCTCAATATGACTTAACTATGAAAATTAATAAAGAACAATCAATTGTATCACGTTGGATAAAAAAACTTTGCCAAATGGGTTACATAACTAGTAAACAATCTAATAAAGATTTGAGATGTAAAGATTTAATGGTAACGGATAAGACAAAGGAACTTGTACAACAAATTAATGAGGTAAGGGTAGCTTTAATTGAAGCGCGCTGCCAAAATTTAACTTCACAAGATATAGAAGACTTAAACCATTTGCTATATAAATTAAACGTTCGTCATGCTTATTTACGTTAGATTATTGGGGCTGATTAATTTATATGAAAGCACCAATAAATAAAAATTTAAGAGTACATGTATCACTCATAGAAAATATCTGTTGAGTGATCATGTACTCTTATTTTAATTGTATAAAAGAAAATATAGTATTGTAGGTGTAAATTAAGCTTTATAAGTATTTACATCAAAATATTTACCTAATTTACCCATTGAATCATAGAACCCTTTAATACGTGTGGCATTGTGCTCTGCCCATCTTACGTCAGTTGCGTATTGATGTTCACCTGGATTTTCAGGGTTCCAACGCATTTTATAAAGTGTATTTTGACCTTGGCTGATGTATGAACTTGAGATGAATTTAGCGCCACCAACGATTGCTTTTTTAACTGTATCCCAACCGTTAGATTTGGCAGTAGCGAAACCTTGTTTAACTGCATCGCTATCAACTGCTCCGATACCAAACATATTATAATATTTGTTTGGACCATCTGTTACGACTTTATCATCTACTACATCGCCACCGTTAGCAAGTTTTGAAGTACCATCGCCTGTTTCTAATAGAGCATGTGAGATTAAATAAACTTCATTTATATTGTAAGCCTTAGCTGCTTCACTGAATGCTTCGCCTTGACCTTCTAAAATGCCTTTACCAACTAAAAGTTTATCTAAATCTGCTGAAGCAATATCTTGAGATTTATCTAAACGTAAGAATTGATATTTTTGAGTAGGGTCTTGTGCTAATTTACCAGTATCCATAGCATTTTTTATTTCGATAGGTGTAGCATCTTCCCATTTACCTGGTGTGTGTTGAATTTGAGGTTTGGTTTTTAAACCTGCTTGAATTGCAACAGCTTCATCTAGCGTTAGACCAGATTGATAATATTTGATTAACTCTTTGCGTAAGTCTTCTTCTTTAATCCAAACCATTTGGCCATTAGATAGTTTGCCGTGATACCAAGTCACACCATTGACAACTTGTTTCTCGAATACTGTAAAGATACTTTCATAGAAATCATTTAATGAGCCTGCTGGTTGATTAGAAGTTGGATCTAAGTAATAACTACCATCAGCATTATAAATAACATAATCAAATTTATAAGGTGTAACTGCCGATTTAGTTACGTCAGATGTTTGAGTTTCGGTTGCAACTTTATTATTTGTATTTGTATTTAAATCTTTAGCTGCAATCCATCCAGTCTTGTTATTAACATTACCGTACACGTATTCATCTTTATCCACTTTAACTGATTTAGAAGCATTAAATTGATTGTTTTTCACATTTTTTAATGAGTCTAATTGTTGAGCTTTTGTACCCCAAGGTACTGCATAAAGTCCATTATTTGTAGATTTAATTGTGAATTGACCATTTTTAGCAGATGTTTTACTTAAATCACGTGTATTGATGTCTTTTGTATTAACCCAACCTAATGGTGTGTTTTGGTTAGAATTTTGAATTAATACGTAAGTGTTATCGCCTTGTGTACGTTTTTTTGTAACGTTAAATGTACGGCCTGATAATTTAGATGCATCTTTGGCTTTTGTATCATTAACTTTAGTCTTAATACCAGAATTTGTATTATTTAATTGACCAATTTTACTTACTGATTGAGTTGGGTTTGCTGTATTTTTAGTAGCAGCTTCATTAACTGTAATATCACCGGTTTGCATCCAACCTATATTACTATTCGTTTTGTTATCTGTTATTAAGTAGAAACTATTACTTCCAAGTGTAGCTTTTTTACTTAATTTATAAGTATTGCCATTCACATATGGTTTTTGTACACCTTGTTTGTCGTAAACTGAAGTGTAGACACCATGATTTGTTTTGGCTACAGTACCTTGTTGGTTAGTAAGATTAGTTACTGATAATTGACCTGTATTTGCAGGTGGGGCAACAGTTGAACTTGGTGAAGACAACTTACTTAAACTTACCCAACCAGATAAATCATTTACAGAGCCATAAACATAGTTTGTTTTACCAATTTGTTGTTGTTTCGTTGCTTTAAATGTTTGGTTAGCGTTACCTGAAACAGTTCCAGCTTTTTGAGAGCTAGTACCCCAAGGGACTGTATATAAAATTTCGCCTGGTTTAATATTATAAGTTTTATTTATCGCAGTAACAGGTTTAGCTGTATTATAATCCACATCATTTTGGTGAACCCAACCAATTAAGTTCCCTTTATTATAATCAATTACCAAATAGAAATTTTCGTTGCCTATTTTGGCTGATTTTGTAACTTTTAGTGTTTGATTTGTACGATCAGTTTTTTTACCTTGGTGGTCATAAACTGTTGCATATAAGCCATCATTCGTAGTATTAATACGGCCAACACCATTATTAGCTTCTACTGTTAATGAACCTGTTTTTGGTGGGGTAACAGTACTACCAGTGTTACTAGAACCACCCGTACTACCTGAGCCACCAGTATTGCTAGAACCATCTGTATTTGTAGATTCGTCTTTGCCACTAGTACTACCTGAAGATGTTGCTCCCCAAGGTGCTACTTGACCAGTTTTAATTAAATATTTTTCATAGATTAGGTCATATAATTCATCATAACTGTAGTTATATGAAGCTAAGTAACCATGAGGGTCCGTATGATTAGAACCACCTAGGAAAGTACTAACGGCTTGGTGAGTCCAAACTGTACCTTGTCCATCGTACTCAGCACTATCTGGTGAAAGACCATAATATTGTAGGTTTGTTGCTGCATAATCAGCATAATTGTTAATTGAACGTGCAAATGAATCATAATCATGTGTATGAACTAACTCAACATGAATAAATCGATCGTTTGCAGCTGGACCAGCGCCCCAAGCAAGATAGTCAGTATTTGCAGTTTCAATAATACGATTACCGTCAATATATGCATGAACAAAAGCACTATTATAATTATTCTTCATGTAGTTAATTTCACCAGTAATAGTTGAGTTATCATTTGCAGTTTCGTGTAAAACGATACCTTCTGGTTTACCATAACGATAATTATATTGCGGTAAATAACTTGCAATATCTTGTTCATAATTTGGAGCTTGGAAGTTATTGTTACGAATATAGTTATTAAGTGATGAACTCACTTGTGGACTATATGCTGGTAGAGAACTTGTTGTGCCTGCTTCTCTTGTTATTGCAGAACGCGTTGAAAGCGTATTATTTACATTAGCTGATGCTACTCTTAATTTAGGAGTAGCTTCTGTACTTACTGTTGTCGCAGTAGTACTTGGCGTACTAGGCTTAGTTGCAGTTGATGTTGCCTTACTATCTTCGCTTGTGCTTTGTTCACTTACGTCAGAAGAGGCATCTACTTTATTATCTTCAGAAGCTTTAACATCTTCATTAGAAGCATCTTCTTCAGTAGCTTTAGCATCTTCAGAATTCTGTTCACTTACGTCAGAAGAAGTGTTGTCTTCTTTATTATCTTCAGAATCTTTAGCATCCTTATCATCTTGAACGTCTTTATCAGAAGTATCTTCTTCAGATTGTTGAGTATCTTCAGAATCTTGTTCGTCTAAGTCAGAAGAAGTATCTTCTTCAGATTGTTGAGCGTCTTCAGAATCTTGTTCGTTTAAGTCAGAAGAAGTGTTGTCTTCTTTATTATCTTCAGAAGCTGTAGCATCCTCATCATCTTGAACGTTTTTATCAGAAGCGTCTTCTTCAGACTGTTGAGTATCTTCAGAATCTTGTTCACTTACGTCAGAAGAAGTGTTGTCCTCTTTATTTTGTTCAGTAGATTGACTAGTTTCACCATCTTGAACGTCTTCATTAGAAGCATCTTCTTCAGTAGCTTTAGCATCTTCAGGATTCTGTTCGTTTACGTCAGAAGAAGTGTTGTCCTCTTTATTTTGTTCAGTAGATTGACTAGTTTCACCATCTTGAACGTCTTCATTAGAAGCATCTTCTTCAGTAGCTTTAGCATCTTCAGGATTCTGTTCGTTTACGTCAGAAGAAGTGTTGTCCTCTTTATTTTGTTCAGTAGATTGACTAGTTTCATCATCTTGAACGTCTTCATTAGAAACATCTTCTTCAGTAGCTTTAGCATCTTCAGAATTCTGTTCGTTTACGTCAGAAGAAGTGTTGTCCTCTTTATTTTGTTCAGTAGATTGATTAGTTTCATCATCTTGAACCTCTTTGTCAGAAACATCTTCTTTAGTAGCTTTAGCATCTTCAGAATTCTGTTCGTTTACATCAGAAGAAGTGTTGTCCTCTTTATTTTGTTCAGAATTTTGATTAGCTTGATTGTCTTGAACGTCTTTATTAGAAGTGTCTTCTTCAGTAGCTTTAGTATCTTCAGAATTTTGTTCGTTTACATCAGAAGAAGTGTTATCTTGAGCTGTATTTTGTTCAGTAGCTTGCGTATTTTCAACAGTTTGATTGTTATTAATTGGAGTTGTTGTATCATCAGTTGAATTATCTTCATTATTTTGAACATTAGTATTTTCCTCAGATTGTTGAGCATTTTTAGAACTTTGTTCGTTTACGTCAGAAGAAGTGTTGTCCTGAGCTGTATTTTGTTCAGTAGTTTGCGTATTTTCAACAGCTTGACTGTTATCAACTGCAGTAGTTGCATCATCAGTTGAATTGCCTTCGTTGTGTTGAATATTTTGATTAGAAGTATCTTCTACAGATTGTTGAGTCTCTTCGGAATCTTGCTGGTTTAGGTCAGAAGAAGTATTGTTTTGAGCGGGCTCTTGTTCAATACTTTGAGCATCTTCAGAATCCTGAGTGTTTTCAGTTACTTCATTAGCCTCAGATTGCGTATTCGCTTGGTCTTCTTGGCCTGAAGTTTGTTGATTGTATGTATCTTGACTTGGTGTTTGCTCAGAGTTCAACTCATCTAATTCTGCATCGTAAGTATTAACTTCGTTTGCTAAGGTCTGTTCAACTTGTGTAGGGTCTTGGTATGATTGTGTACCTGAAATATTAGTGGTAGGTTTACTAACTTCAGATTTGATTTGTTCACTTTGTTTAAGTGTATTCTTATCATCTAACACATTCTCGTTTGTAGATTTATTTTGTACGTCATCTGCAGCTTGTGCTTGATGAGATGTTAAAGCTGTACCTGCTAACGTTAGTGCTACCATCGACGGTACTTTATAAGTAAACTTTTTCTTAGTCATTAAACTGCCCCTTTAACTATATAATTTAATGTCTATTATAATACGACTTTTGGAGGAGTGGTTTACTTTTTACTGATTTGTAATATAAAATTAATCTAATTAAGTTTTGGAAAAGTTATAACATCTGATTTAATGCGTTATAAAGCTTAATTTTGAAAATATTGAAATATTACACAAATCGAAATATTACAAAAGATAGTTGCAATATAAATACAAAAACATATTAAATTGGGTTAAATTGATTTTGTCATAGCAATATGATCAATATTTTCCTCAATAAAAATCTTTCCAAAAGGTTTATATCCTAGAGATTCATAAAAAGTTTGAGCATGGCATTGTGCATTTAGCATTAAGGAATGATGGCCTTGATTTTTAGCGGATTCTTCTAAAAATTGCATGAGTAGTTTGCCATATCCAGATTTTCTATGAGATAAAATAATAGCAACTCTTTCTATTTTAACGGCATTGTCATAAGGACGAAATCTACCAGTGGCGAAGGGGATGTTGTTTTCATCATATCCAATGATATGCGTAGCAATAGCTTCGTATTGATCTATTTCATTTTCTAACGGTACACCTTGTTCAAGAACAAATACTTGTTTTCGAACACTGTATGCATCTTCCATCATGGAAGGCGTGGTAACAATTTTAAACATAACAATTCCTCATTTCATTTATTTTGGTTAAAAAAAGACCCTATCAAAGTTTAATATGATAGGGCGTTAATTTATTGATTATTGTGCTTCTTTTCTAATTATCGCAGTATATTGCCAAAAAATTCGCATTTGAGCAATATTCCAATTATTCATACCCATAGTAAAACCAGACGGTCTGAATAAATTAACATCTGTAACCTCTAATGCAGCCGCAATAAGATATTGGATAGGTACGCTAATTTCTTTCATTGTTTCTGTTATACCATTTTGATTATAAACCCACGAAAACGGTAATTCTGATTCAAAAACATCAACTTTTTCGAATATTTCTGGAAGTCCAACAATATAACATGCACCATCGATGATAGGGTTGTTATCACTATCTTTATAGTATATGCGTAAAGCTTCATAGTTTTCACGGTGTTCATGATTGACATAGAAAAATTCATTTCTAAAAAGCGCCATATCTTTGCTGTGTATCATTTGTTGTTCTAAAACATTAAACATTCCGTTTACATGAGCAAGTTTTTCGTATGTTTTGCGTGACATATAGTGAGCTCCTCTCCACAGTTAATATTGATTAGTTGGTACTTCTTGAGCATTTTGTTGTTGACTAGGATCTACCTGTTGCTGATTAGGATCAGTTTGTTGCATGTTGTTATTCTGTTGTTGCTGATTATTATTGTTTTGTTGTTGGTTAGGGTCTACTTGTTGTTGATTAGGATCAGTCTGTTGCTGGTCGCTATTCTGTTGTTGTGAATTATCGTTGTTTTCAGTGTTATTTAATTCAGATGAATTGTCTTCATCTTCATCATTGGTAGTATCATTTTGATTTTTTCTAAGTAGGCTACTGTCTAACTCTGTTTGTGGTACGAGTGTACCATAAAAATCAGTGACACGTTGATTTAAGAAATCACTTGTATCTTCAATCTTAGGTAAATTTAAATCATCACGTAGTAAATTTGAAGTGTCTTGAATACTATTAATATCTGGATTGTAATAATAGATTCCATTTAAGTAATCATCTTCACCTTCAAGTTGTTTACTTTTGATTTCAACATCATCTTTTAAATAAGATGTTGCAAGAGCTTTTACCTCATCATAGCTTAAATTATGTTTTGAATTATTCCCAACTATTTCAATAACATCATCTAGTTTACTAAAGGAACCAGCATTTTGTGCCTTAGCAAAGAGTTTTTTAATTAACTCCATTTGTCTTTGACCACGTTTTAAATCAGAATCATGATGTCGTGTTCTAGCGACTGCT
Organism: Staphylococcus parequorum; assembly: GCF_039237145.1. Lineage (NCBI taxonomy): Bacteria > Bacillati > Bacillota > Bacilli > Caryophanales > Staphylococcaceae > Staphylococcus > Staphylococcus parequorum. Next base: position 2,287,110 of record NZ_CP150682.1, on the reverse strand, counting down.
AATGCTTCGTCGCCATTTAGTTTTTGATGTCCTTTTTCAACTTTTATTTTGCCACTGTCATCAGTATTTGGTTCACTGATGTCATAAGGGACATTATATTCAATGCCACCAAGTTCATCAACGCATCTACGAATGCATCCATATTAATACGTACATAATAATCAACCGGTACGTTTAAAGTAGCTTCTACAGAATCCATTGAAGCTGTAGGTCCACCATAAGCATGTGCATGCGTGATTTTATCGTAATAACCTACTTTTGGAATATAACTGATTGTATCACGTGGAATGCTTAGCATTCTTATTTGTTCTTTATCGGAATTAAATGTTGAAAGAATCATTGCATCGGTTCTTGATTGTTCAGTACTTTGCCCATTTTTTTCTCGTCCACTATTTCCATCAATACCTAAAAATAAGATAGAAATAGGATCTTTAGAAGGATCGACTTTAGATTCACGAATGTTTGATTTCCTAGAGGAGTCACCATCGTTAAAAGAATTCTCAAAAGCGCCTTGAGATGATTTGAGTAGAATGATAGCAAATATAACCGGAACAACGACAAGAACTAAAGATAGAAATATTAAAAAATATTTTAAAAATTTATTCATGTTTGAAGCTCCCCATGTATATGATTTTGTACATGTTACTATATTATCGTTAAATGTTATAGCTCTTTTAACTATATTAAATATTTGTAAAGAAGAAAATGTACTATAACTTATAATTTTATTACTATAGCTAGTAAATATCAACTATGAATGTGTTATTTTCAAGTTTAAAGTAAAATTAAATCAGGGTATGTGAAGTATAATGCTTATATATTGGAATTTATCAGTAGAAACTAACAAAATTGTCATTTGCTTAGAAATGATTTATAGCGATACATGAGCTATAATATATAATAGAAATATCATCTTGTGAACAATAACTGTGTTTCAAGGAAATGACAAAATAATTATAAATATAAGAAAAAAGGGCTTTGCTACGTTATAATTTAAGAACAATGCTTTCTATAAAATATTTTTAAAATAATAATTGAAATGGATATATCTTTAGCAAAAGATATGAGGAGGAAAAGCGAGTATGAAGCAAGAATGGTTAGATAAAATAGATGAGAGTTTAGTGAAAGATTTTTATGAAATACAAACAGAAACAGAAAAAGAAGAAGGGTTCAAAGGAAGTTTAGCTTTTGGAACTGCAGGTATTAGAAGCACTTTTGGCTTAGGACCAGGAAGATTAAATGCATTTACAATTCGCAAAGTGGCTTTAGGTTTAGCTCAATTTTTAAGAAGTAAAATTGATTCACCAACTGTAGTAATACACTTTGATACGAGATTTTTATCTAAAGCATTTTCACAAGAAATGGCTAGTGTGCTAGCTAATAATAATGTTATACCTATTTTGTCAGAAGATTATAAATCTACTCCAGAGTTATCATTTGCCGTTAGACATTTGAATGCAGATGCAGGTGTGATGATAACAGCTAGTCATAATCCTAAAAATTATAATGGTATAAAAATTTATGATGAAAAAGGCGGCCAATTATTACCTGATGAATCCGAACAACTTAGTAATTATATTAATACGATAGAATCTCCATTATCGATTAAAAAGGGCGATTTTGAAGTATTAAAAGAAAATAATAGAATTAAATATATTACTAGTGAAGTAACTGAAAAATATAAAAGTGAAGTTAAAGATTTAGTAGGTTCGATTGATGAAAAAGGTGCAAAAGTAGTATTAACCAGTTTACATGGTACAAGTTTACCGTTAGTTTCAAATATATTAACAGAATTGGATTACCAAAATTTTGTGATAGAAGAAGAGCAATCTACACCGGATGGTAATTTCCCAACTGTAGAAATTGCTAATCCTGAAGATGAAACTGCTTTTAATTACGGCCTAGCACTTGCAGAAAAAACAGATGCACAACTGATCATAGCTACAGACCCTGATGCAGATAGATTTGGTTTTATTGAGCGTTATGGAAAAAATGAATATAGATATTTTAATGGTAATGAAATTGGGTTACTGTTTATGAAATTGAGATTCCAAGAATTAGTTGAAGCAGGCGCACCACTTTACATTATTAAATCTATCGTCACAAGTGAGTTAGCAGAAAGATTAGCATTAGCGTTAAATGTACAAGTTAATAATGTGCTGACTGGATTTAAATATATTTCTGATTTAATTGAGCAAAAAGGTGCAGACAATGAGACGCAATTATTACTCGCATTTGAGGAAAGCCACGGCTATTTAGCGAAATCAATTTCTAGAGATAAAGATGCAATTCAAATGGTACCTTTATTAGTTAAATATAAAAATCTATTATCTAAAAATGGTTTAACATTTAAAGACACTATGGAAGATATTTATCAAAATATTGGTGCATTTAAAGATAGAACACTCGCACCGTCATTTGAAGGAGCCGAAGGTGTAGAAAAGATTTCGAATATAATGAGTCAATTTAGAAATAACGATATATTCTCAATTTGTGGTATGGATGTAAAACAAATAGAAGACTATCATACAGGTGAAAATAGAAATGTTATAGAGGGTACAACTGAAGCATTAACGTTACCGAAAACGGATTTAATTAGATTTATTTTTGATAATGGATTTATCGCGCTTAGACCATCTGGAACAGAGCCAAAAATTAAACTCTATTTCTCTCTGAATGTAGAAGATATAGATGCAATTACAGATCAATTTGAAAAAGACTATATTCAAAATATAGATTAATTTATGTAGAGGCAGCAAGATGACATCAAAAAAACTAAAACAACTTATGATTTTTTTAATCTTTATTTTAACAATAATCACTTTTACAATTGGATACAGATATTATCAAGATAATAAACAAGACACGAAATACCAAAGTATTCATACGAATAATTTAAAAACAGTAATGGATAAAAACAACCCACAAATAAACGCGATTCATCAATATTTAGAAAAAGTTAATTTTAACGGCACTGTAGCTGTTTTTGAACGTGGTCAACTTAAATTAAATAAAGGCTATGGTTTCAAAAATTTTGAAACAGATGAAAAGAATAGGGCAGACACATTATATTTAATCGGATCTTCTCAAAAATTCACCACAGGATTAATGCTTAAGCAATTAGAAAATGAGCAAAAAATTAATATGAATGATGTGGTTAATCAATATTTGCCATGGTTCAAAACATCTAAACCTATTACATTAAATCAGCTTATGCTTCATCAAAGCGGTTTATATAAATATAAAGCTTCAACCTCTTATAAAAATTTAGATAGTGCAGTACAGTCAATACAGTAGAGAGGGATTGAGCCTAAATTTTATAATAAAAATAGATATAATGATGCTAATTACTTAGTTTTATCTCGTGTGATAGAAGAAGTAACTGGTGAATCTTTTTCAAAGAATTTCGAAAACAGATTATCAAAGCCATACGGATTGGAGCATACGGCATTTTTTAATGATGAAACTTTCAAAAAAGATATGGCGGAAGGCTATAAAAAAGATGAAAATACAGGTGAACCGGTTAAGCAGAAGCCTAATGTTTTAAACCAATATTACGGCGCTGGTAATTTATATATGACCCCTCATGATATGGGGAAATTGATATTAACTCTACAAAACAACGAACTGTTCAAAGATAATATAACAACGCCTTTACTACATGAAAGTTTAACGCCACGTTATCCAAAAGCGTATCGTTATGGTTTTTATTCACTTCCTAATAAAAATCGAATTAATGGTGGTTTTTTTGGACAAGTATTTACGGCATATTTTAATGACGACTATATTGTGGTGCTTGGGACAAATTATGAAGATAATGATGTGAATAATGAGGAAAAGATAAAACACATTTTTAATAAATTACTAAAACAAGACAAGCCTTATAATATAGTAGGGCAACGTTATTAATTACTTGATTATTGTAGTAACCTAAAGTGAAGTAATTTAAAACACTCCTAACTGCAAAGTGTAAAGGTATAACCTTTAACTTGATGACAGTATTAGGAGTGTTTTTTCTTAAGTATAAATAATAGTCATATTATGCTACAAATCATATTCAACTTATTTACAGTATTTTAGTGCATTGACGAACATGTCCTCAAACGTATCTGGATGAATGGACATGACCACTGAACAATTAGGGAAGCGAGATTTGAAATCAGTTACTGTTGCACCTTTTGTAAAGGTACCACTCGTTTCTATTTGTACATCAGCTTCCTGTACATTGAATTTTTCAGGATGAAGCAAATAAAGCACAGTATATGCATCGTATACATTAATCCCTTTTTCAAAATCATCGCCTTTGTAATGCTTGAAGATTTGATGCAACATATCACCAGTTTCATTTAGTGTTTGGAGATTATTTACAAATGAATGGCTTAAAGTTGAACTTCTTGCTACATCAAGTCCTACCATAGTTAAAGGCAAACCAGAATTAAAAACAATTTGTGCAGCTTCAGGGTCACAATAAATATTGAATTCCGCTAAAGGGGTGACATTACCACGTCCTGCGCTTCCTCCCATTAACACAATTTCTTTAACATAATCTTTTACTTCTGGATAAGTAGAAAGTAATAAGGCAATATTCGTTAATGGACCTATAGGTATAAGTGTTATAGGAATTTCACTATTTAATAAAGCTTTTCGCATTGCTTCGACAGCATGTGTTGAAGCTAAATCTTTTTCATTTGCTTCAGGAAATGGATAACCATCCATACCTGACTCACCATGAACTTTGCTTGCATTTACAATATCGGAAAGTAATGGTTGAGAGGAACCTCTATGAACGGGTACATCACTTGCAAAAAATTGCTTAAGTTTCAATGTATTCGCTGTTGTTTTTTCAATTCCAACATTACCATTAATTGTCGTAATCATTCGTAAATCAAAGTTAGGGTGATTCAGCGCAATGCTTATAGCAGCGGCATCATCAATACCAGGATCGGTATCTATAATGATTGGTTGTTTCATAATTGTTAAGTCCTCCTAAATCATTTTGTTATTGTATGGATCCATTTTACATTGTTTTCTTTTAAAAGTGTTGTATATAAATTAATGTGTATTTATATTGAGCATAAAAGTAGGGAAGAAACATAAAATTTAACGGGAACTAACTTCTATCATTTAATTAATAATAAAAAAAAGACTTCTCTAAAAGAGAAGTCTTTTCTTGGATTATAAGTGAGCTGAGTGTCCACCTTGCATTACCCAATAAGTACCAATAACAGTAATTAAAGTAATGATAATCGCAAATATAACTTTAAATGCTTGTAAGTTTCCGTCTCTACCTTCAGTTAAGTGCATGAACATTAATAATTGAACTGCAGCTTGTATAAAAGCAAAACCAAAAATGATGGTAATCTTAACGTTAAGTTCCATAGATGTGTATAAAGTTACAAACACTGCTAATATTGTCAGAACGATTGAGGCAATAAAACCTACTGTGTGTTTTACTATTGTATTCATCCGCTAAACACCATCCCTATCATATATACGGCAGTGAAGATGAAGATCCATACAACATCTAAAAAGTGCCAATATAAACTTACTATAAATAATTTAGGAGCATTGTCTTTATTTAATCCTCGCATGGCTACTTGAATTAATAAGCAGATAATCCAGACGATACCTAACGATACGTGGGCACCATGTGTTCCTAATAGTATAAAGAAACTAGACCAATAAGAACCAATAGAAAGATTAACACCCTCATGTACATAGTGCGTGAATTCATAGATTTCAAAACCTACGAACACGATACCTAATAATACAGTGATAATCATCCAAATCATCATTAATTTTTCTTTCTCTTTTCTCATGTAGTAAATTGCAATACCACATGTATAAGAACTAATTAATAAAGCAAATGTCATTATCAATATGAGCGGTAATTCAAATAACTCGGTAGTCATTTTACCAGCATAATCGCCACCGTGTTGCAGTGTTAGTAACGCTGCAAATAACGTCCCGAATAATGAGAATTCAGCTGTAAGGAAAATCCAAAAGCCAAGCTTATTTAATTCACCTTCATGCGAACGTTGATCAATTGTGTTTGCATCATGACTCATGACTTACAGCCTCCTTTTCTTTTATACGTGCTTCACGTAAACGTTTTTCAGTCTCAGCTACTTCAGAAACTGGTATATGATAACCGTGATCTACTTGGAAACTACGATAAATCATAGTGCCAAAGATACCAATTAAGCAAAGAATAGCCGGTAGCATTGTTTCAAATACTAGGAAGAAACCACCAATAGTGAAGAATATTCCCATGAACACACCAACTGGCGTATTATTCGGCATGTGGATATCTGTGTAATTATGGTTATCTAAATAATGACGACCATGTTCTTTCATATCAACAAATGTATCATAGTCGTTCCAGTCTGGCGTGATAGCAAAGTTGTATTTAGGTGGCATTGCTCCTGCAGTTGACCATTCTAATGTACGACCTAAGCCATCCCAGTTATCACCAGTTGCTTCACGTGGTGCTTTGAAGAAACTGTATACAATACTTGCGACTAAGAACATAAAGCCTAATGCCATTAATAGGGCACCGAAAGTTGAGATTACGTTTAGTAACCACCAACCATCTTCTGGCATGTAAGTGTATAAACGACGTGGCATACCATCAAGACCTAGTATGAATTGAGGTATGAAACAAATGTTGAAACCGATCATAAAGAACCAGAAACACCATTTATTTAATTTCTCGTTCAACTTAAATCCAGTCATCTTAGGCCACCAGAATATTAAAGCTCCTAGACAGGCAAATACAACCCCCGCTACTAATGTGTAGTGGAAATGGGCTACTAAGAAGTACGTGTTGTGGTATTGGTAATCTGCTGCTGCCATAGAAAGCATAATACCAGTTACCCCACCAATTAAGAAGTTAGGTATGAATCCTAATGCAAATAGCATTGGTGATTCAAAGGTAATACGACCTTGGTAAAGCGTGAACAACCAGTTAAATATTTTAACACCGGTTGGTATACCAATAAGCATTGTTGAAATCGAGAAGAATGAGTTAATTAATGCACCATTACCCATTGTGAAGAAATGGTGAACCCAAACTAAGAAACTTAAGAATGCGATACCTGCAGTCGCCCAAACCATACTTTGGTGACCAAATAGGCGTTTACGCGCAAACGTTGGAATGATTTCAGAGTATATACCGAATGCCGGGAGGATAACGATGTATACTTCGGGGTGCCCCCATACCCAGAAGAAGTTAGCCCAAAGCATTGGCATACCGCCATTAGCAACTGTAAAGAATGCTGTACCGAATATATTATCGGTTGTAAATAGTGCTAATGCTACTGTTAGTACTGGGAAAGCCAAGATAACGATTAAAGCTGTAATGAAAGTAGTAACCGTAAACATTGGCATTTCCATAAATTTCATTGTAGGTGTTTTCATTCTAAGTATAGTTACGAAGAAGTTAATACCTGTCATCAGTGTACCGATACCAGAAATCTGTATTGCAATTAAGTAATAATTGACACCTGGCCCGGGACTGAATTCGCCTGCGAGTGGTGCATAGTTAGTCCAACCAGCTGCAGGTGAGCCTCCGATTATAAATGACAAGTTGAATAAAATCATACCTGAGAAGAATAACCAGAAACTTACGCTATTTAATACAGGGAATGCAACGTCTCGAGCACCAATTTGTAAAGGTACAATGACATTCCATAAACCAAATATGAAAGGCATTGCCATAAAGATAATCATGATAACACCGTGTGTACTAAAAACTTCGTTATAGTGATTTGAGTCCAAGAACGTATTGTTAGGAATCGCTAATTGTGTACGCATCATTAATGCGTCAATACCACCACGAACGAACATTAATACAGCACAGATTAAGTACATTGCCCCGATTTTCTTATGGTCGACAGATGTGAACCATTCTCTGTATAAATATTTCCATAATTTAAAATAAGTAATTACTGCGATTAGTCCAATGATTCCAAATGGAGCACCGATTTGTGCCATTGTAATCATCCAAGAACCTTCAACAAGTAATTGATCCCATGGAAAATTCATTAATGTCCACCTCCAGATTCATGCTCTTTTTTCTCTATTTCAGATACTTTTTCGTCTTTAGCACCTTTAGAGATTTTGTCCATTTCCTCGACGTTATGTGTTTCCTCGTCTTTGAATTCACTGTTGTATGGTTCATCGTTGCCAAGAATCATGGCTTTCATACCATGTCTCTCATAGTTCGCATTTGTGATTTGCGGTTTACGTGCAGGTTGATCAGGTTCATCTAACACATCTTCAGTTAATTCTTCTTCAGTGTTAAAGTTCGGATCTTTTTGTACGTAATTGTAGCGATCATAAGCGTGGAAAATATACTCAGGATCTGCTGCAGGATCAACAAATGCTAGATGGGTACCACTGAAAGTTAATTCTTCATTTTCAGTAGTTGGTAAAAGTTGCTTATCAAATGTATCTTGATCTAACTCTTTTTTACTTTGAGCATCTTTGACCCAATCATTAAATTCACTTTGACTTACTGAGTTAACATCGAAAGTTTGACGAGAAAAACCTTCACCATTGAAGTTTGAGTTACGTCCACGGAACGTACCTTCTTCACTGGATGTTAATGTCCAGTCCATCGTCATACCTGTCATCGCGTATTTCTGACCACCAAGTTGTGGTATCCAGAAACTTGTCATCATATCCATTGATTGGAGTTTGAAAACAACTGGACGATCTTTCGGTATTGTTAAGTGATTAACAGTTTCAATTTTTTCTTCAGGATAACTAAAGAACCACTTGTAACCAGCACTTGTAGCATAAACTACAATTGGATCATCCTCTTTGTCTGGTGTTTCCTCATACATGTAAAGTGATTTCACCGTTGGAATGGCTATAGCAATTACAATGAGAATTGGAATAATGAACCAGATCGATTCAAGTAAAAAACTATGATGCATTTTTCCTGTTTCCTCTGTCTTGCCCATTCTATATTTGAATAGAAAGACTGTGAACAAGAGAATTACAGCGACAACTATAGCAAGCATGAAGATGATTGAATAGATAATCAAGAACTTCGTATCACTTGCCATTGGCCCTTTTGGGTTTAAAACTTCTACATTCTCACAACCACTAAGTAAAATTAGCGAGCCAAAGAGTAGAAGCAAAGACTTAAATTTTGACACTTTTTTGACCTCCTAATACTACAATTGTAGGGCTTAACATCAATTTTAAGATATTACGCAATTATTACAAGTGTTTGTGCGAAAAAAATTATTGTAAAATTAAAAGAAACCCAACAGAACCAATGTCTGACGGGCTTTTAAAGATTTGTTAAAATTATGTGTACATTTTGTGAAAAGTGTCATAATTAAGTCGAAAGAGTAATTTTGTCTTAAAAACTGTGATAATCGTTATCATTTACGATTTCTTGAGACTATGTATGAAATCTATGTGTTACTTAACTTCAACATAACGTATTGATTTTTTTATAGCGCCATTTGAATCTTCAACTTTATATTCAACTTTGTACTTTCCAGTTTTATTTGTATTTATATCTCCATCAACGGTAATTTTATGAGTTAAATCGCCATCTTCTTTATCAAAGGCACTTACACCATTAAGTAAATTGTAATCGTCACCTTTTTCGATGATTGTATCATTAGTACCTTTTAGTTCTGGTGTTGAATTATCAGTAGCTTCTGCACTTAAGTTAGGTGACACAAGTGTAGCAGATACGCCTATGGCTGATAATGACTGTATTAGTTTGTTCATAACGTTAACCTCCGTATGACCGTCATTTGTTTTATTCAACTATACTATACTTTAAATGAGTTTAGAATACATCGTACTATAGTCCTAATATAACTTATGACTTTGAATCTAGCTGTAATTTTCAGTTAACATTTAGTAAATTGAACGTTCTGAGAATTTTGACATAACAAACTTCAAATGATATTAAATTTTATTCAAAAGTAGCGTAGGGGGTTTAATTGAAAATGAAAAGATATCGTCGGAAAATCTCAGTTAATTTTTTATCGAAGTGATTGAAGCGATATATTATTGTAGAAAGTGGAAAATTGGAATGTCATGTAATAGACACTATCATGTAATAGACACTATTTAATAGTAGGAGATGACTTAAATCACTTACTTATACTGTCAAAAGAGATGATAATAGAGATTATGAATGTGAAGTTTCTTCAATAATATATGATGGGCTTAATGAAAATGACTTTATTCATTTATCTACACCATAATAAATGAATAGTAAGTTAGAAAGCATAGCAGCAGTGGAAGAAAAAGTTGAATATATTATTCTTAACAAAACTGCACAAGGTTATATAGCAAAATTTTAACTGAAATAGTTTTTTTAAAGAGATTTAGAAATATATAGAGGAAGCTTTTTCTTGAAATCTATTATCACAACTTTACGATAAATAGACGTCGATGAATCGAAAATACATGTTGAATTATTTATACCTAAAATAATTGTTGCTGTGTAAGTATTATTTAGTTGAAGCATTTGAATCTTGAATATTATATAAAAAAGAGAGGTTAGATATCACAAAGTGCAATCTAACCTCTCTTTATTCATATATTAATAGTAACAATACGCACTAATCATTCTCGAACGACTATTCAATGCCTCTACGCATTTTTTCCGCCATAAGTGTATTATTTAAAACCATAGTAATAGTCATTGGGCCAACGCCACCAGGAACTGGAGTAATTGCACCTGCAACTTCTTTTACTTCATCGTAAGCAATATCACCTTTTAATTTACCATTTTCGTCTGGCGTGTTACCAACATCAATCACAACTGCGCCTTCTTTGACATCTTCTTTTGTAACTAATCCTGGACGACCGACAGCACTAACGATGACATCAGCATTTTTTAAATGACTGTGCATATCCTTAGTTCTTGAATGAAGAATCGTAACAGAAGCATTTTTTTGTAATAATAATTTAGATACAGGTTGTCCTACGATATGACTACGTCCGATAACAACTGCATCTTTTCCTTCTAAATCAATGTCAGCATGATTCAATAATTCCATAATACCTAATGGTGTACATGGAACGAAAGTTTGTTGGTCTATATAAAGTTTACCAATATTTTCAGGGTGGAAGCCATCCACATCTTTTGCTGGATCTATAGATTCTATAACTTTTTGTTCGCTTACTTGTTTTGGTAAAGGTACTTGCACTAATATACCGCTCACAGTATCATCATCATTTAAACGTTTAAGTTCGTTTAGAACGTCTTCTTCAGATGTTGATTCATCTAAATGTACGATTTCAGAAATCATACCAATTTTTTCTGCTGCTTTCTTTTTAGAATTTACATAACTTTGACTTGCACCATCGTTGCCTACAAGTATTACAGATAATTTAGGTGTGTAACCCTTAGATTGCAATGCTTCAACTTGATCTTTAAGACCTTGTCTGTAATCTTTTGCAATTTGTTTTCCGTCTAAAATTTTAGCGACCATGAAAAAATCCTCCTCCAATGTGTGTACTTTACTTAACTTTAACATAAAAAACTTGATGAATAACAACCAAAAGACGTAGATTGAATCATTTTTTTGATTTAAAGTTCGATTTTTGATTGAAAAACCATCATTTAGTTGTTATGCTATATCTGTAATATACATCTAATAGTAGTAACATTTCAAATTTCTGAAAGGGTGTTCATTGTGAAAGTGGTAGTTATAATGGGGAGTTCTTCAGATTGGGAGACAATGAAAGAAAGTTGTCTTATGCTAGATCAATTAGAAATTCCTTACGATAAAAAAGTAGTTTCAGCGCATCGTACGCCACAATTAATGTTTGAATTTTCTAAAGAAGCAAGAGACAAAGGATACGACGTCATTATTGCTGGAGCAGGTGGTGCAGCACATTTACCAGGTATGGTAGCATCAATGACAACATTACCTGTGATTGGGGTGCCAATCGAGTCAAAAAGTTTAAAAGGATTAGATTCGCTATTATCTATCGTTCAAATGCCTGGAGGTATACCAGTAGCAACAACTGCAATAGGCAAAGCTGGTGCCAAGAATGCAGGCGTGTTAGCGGCTAGGATTTTAAGCATTGGCAATAAAAAAGTCGAAAAGAATTTGGAAAATTTCGAAAAATCATTAGTTGAGAAAGTGAGTGAAATGCAACATGAGCTTCAGTAAATTAAAATTCGGTTCCACTATTGGTATTATTGGCGGAGGTCAGCTGGGTAAAATGATGGCACAATCTGCACAAAAAATGGGGTTTAAAGTTATTGTACTTGATCCTGATCAAGCGTGCCCATGTCAATATGTTGCCCATGAATTTATTAATGCCGCTTATGATAATCAAGAAGCTTTAAATCAACTTGGTGAATCATCGGACGTCATTACTTACGAATTTGAAAACATTTCAGCTAATCAACTGCAAACACTAGTCTCAAAATACAATGTTCCTCAAGGCTATCAAGCAATTCAGTTGCTACAAGACCGATTGACTGAAAAACAAACATTGCAAGCAGCACAAACTCAAATTGCACCATTCGTTCAATTATCTGAACCAAGTGATTTGAATCAAGCAATTGAAACCATTGGTTATCCATTTATCGTAAAAACACGTTTCGGTGGTTATGATGGGAAAGGCCAAGTTTTGGTTAAAGACGCAACTCATATTGATGAAGCAAAGTTGCTTGTTGATAAACAAGAATGTGTAGCCGAACAATTTCTAGACTTAAAAAAAGAAGTTTCACTTACAGTGACGATTGGCAATGATAACCAAATCATGTACTTTCCACTCCAAGAAAATGAACATCAAAATCAAATACTATTTAAAACAATTGTACCAGCCCGTACAGATAACGAAAAAGAACAGGCAGCACAAAATGAAGTTAAAAAAATTATTGACCACATCCATTTTGTAGGCACATTTACAGTGGAATTCTTTATCGATGCACAGAATCATTTATATGTTAATGAAATTGCACCGAGACCACATAATTCGGGACATTATTCTATAGAAGCATGTGATTACTCTCAATTTGACACACATATATTAGCGATTACAGGACAAAAATTACCGCAATCTATTGAATTGCTAAAACCTGCAGTAATGATGAATTTATTAGGTAGAGATTTAGATCTTTTAGAAGATCAATTTGCTGATCATCCAGACTGGCATGTGCATATATATGGTAAAAACACACGTAAAGCAGATAGAAAAATGGGTCATTTAACAGTTTTAACTGATGATGTGACTCGTTCTGAAGAAACATTGTTAAACACATTTGAAGGGAGATACAACTAATGTCTTTGTTATATGAAGGGAAAGCGAAAAGAATTTTTTCAACTGGAGAACCTGAAATACTACGCATTGAATATAAAGATGAAGTGACAGCTGGAAATGGGGCTAAAAAAGATTTCATAGAAGGTAAAGGACGATTAAACAATCAAATTACTTCTAGAATTTTTAATTTTATAAAAGCTCAAGGCGTGAATAGTCACTTTATTGAACAAACTTCTGAAACTGAACAACTTGTGAAATCGGTAGATATTATTCCTTTGGAAGTAGTAGTAAGAAATATTGCAGCTGGTTCTATAACAAAGAGATTAGGTTTTGAAAAAGGCCATGAATTTGATGCTCCACTCGTAGAGTTTTTCTATAAAAATGATGATTTAAATGATCCATTGATTACTGAAGATCATATTAAGTTATTACACATAGCAACAGATGATGAAATTGCTATTTTAAAAGAAGTGGCTAAAGACATAAACGCGATACTTGTTCAATTAATGGATAAAATGGATTTAAGATTAGTAGACTTTAAAATCGAATTTGGGCGTACGACAGATGGTCAAATAATATTAGCTGACGAAATTTCACCAGACACTTGTCGCATATGGGATAAACATAGCGATACAAATTTTGATAAAGATGTATATCGTGAGGACACGGGATCAATTATTGAAACATATCAAACTTTCTTAAATAAATTGGAGGCATTATAAAAATGAAAACAATCGAATTACACATCACTTTACAACCGCAAGTACTGGATACACAAGGACAAGCGTTAAACCGCGCAGTACATGATTTAGGATATAAACAAGTAAACGATATTCGTGTAGGTAAAGTTTTATATATGACAATTGATGAAGCAACTGACGAAGCTGTACACAATGTAATTACAACACTAAGTGAAAAATTATTTGCTAACACTGTAATTGAAGAATATAGTTACAAAGTTTTGGATGAAGGAGAGAAAGCTTAATGAAATTTGCAGTGTTGAAATTTCCAGGATCAAACTGTGACCGAGATATGTATAACGCGGCAGTGAAATCTGGTGTCCAAGCAGAATTTGTAGATTATAGAAATACTTCTTTAGAAGGGTTTGATGGTGTACTTATACCTGGTGGCTTCTCATTCGGGGACTATTTACGCTCAGGTGCGATGGCGAGTGTTGCACCGATTACAGAAGAAGTTAAACGTTTTGCAAATGAAGGGAAACCGGTTTTAGGTGTATGTAATGGTTTTCAAATTTTGACTGAAATTGGATTGTTACCAGGTGCATTATTGCATAACGATTCTCATTTATTTGTTAGCCGTAATGAAACTTTAAAAGTTGTAAATAATAAAACGATGTATACCAATTTATATGAAGCGAATGAAGAAGTAATTTATCCAGTTGCACATGGTGAAGGTCACTATTATTGTACGCCAGAAATGTATGAAGCATTAGAAACCAACAATCAAATTATTTTAAAATATCTGGACAATCCGAATGGTTCGTATAATGACATAGCCGGAATTATTAACGAAAAAGGAAATGTGTGCGGTATGATGCCACATCCAGAACGCGCAATTGAGTCAATTTTAGGCACTGATAGTGGAGTGAAATTATTTGAAGCAATGGTAAATAGTTGGAGGGAACAAAATGTCTAAATTTTTAGAGCCAAGTTCAGAGGAAATTAAATTAGAGCGCTTATATAAAGATATGGGTTTAACTGATAAAGAATACGATAAAGTTTGTGAAATCTTAGGACGTGAACCTAATTTTACTGAAATAGGTATTTTTTCTGTAATGTGGAGTGAACATTGTTCATACAAACATTCAAAACCATTTTTAACACAATTTCCAACTTCTGGTAAACATGTATTGATGGGACCAGGTGAAGGCGCTGGTGTTGTAGATATTGGCGATGATCAAGCAGTAGTATTCAAGGTTGAATCACATAATCATCCTTCAGCAGTAGAACCCTACCAAGGCGCAGCTACAGGTGTTGGCGGTATCATTAGAGATATTGTTTCTATGGGTGCAAGACCTATCAATTTATTAAATAGTTTACGTTTCGGTGAATTAACAGAGAAACAAAATCGTCGTTTATTACGTGGTGTTGTCGCTGGTATTGGCGGTTATGGTAACTGTATTGGTATCCCGACTACTGCAGGCGAAATTGAATTCGATAGTAGATATGATGGTAACCCCTTAGTTAACGCTATGTGTGTGGGTGTTATTGACCACGATATGATTCAAAAAGGGACTGCTAAAGGTGAAGGCAACCCAGTCATCTATGTTGGATTAAAAACCGGCCGTGATGGTATTCATGGTGCTACATTCGCTTCTGAAGAACTAAGTGATGATAGTGAAAGTAAACGACCATCTGTTCAAATTGGTGATCCATTTGTTGGTAAAAAATTAATGGAAGCAACGCTCGAAGCAATTACATTTGATGAACTTGTAGGGATACAAGATATGGGCGCAGCCGGACTTACGTCCTCATCTTCAGAGATGGCAGCAAAAGGTGGCAGTGGCTTACATCTTAAACTTGAAAATGTACCGACTAGAGAAGAAGGCATTTCACCATATGAAATGATGCTCTCTGAAACACAAGAACGTATGCTACTTGTTGTTGAAAAAGGTACAGAAGATAAATTTTTAGAATTATTCGACAAACATGAACTAGATAGCGCAGTAATTGGTGAGGTAACAGATACAGATCGCTTTGTTCTTACTTATGAAGGCGAAGTATATGCTGACATACCAGTACAACCGTTATCAGACGAAGCACCTGTATACACTCTAGAAGGTGAAGCGCCAGAATATAATACAGCAAAAAATGATTATAGCAATATTGATGTAGAAAATGTGTTTGACCAATTACTACAACATCCTACGATTGCATCAAAACGTTATTTATACGAACAATACGACCAACAAGTCGGTGCAAATACTATTGTTAAACCAGGTTTACAATCATCTGTAGTACGTGTTGAAGGTACAAATAAAGCTATCGCATCAACAATCGATGGCGAAGCACGTTACGTCTTTAATAATCCATATGAAGGCGGGAAAATGGTCGTTGCTGAAGCATATCGCAATTTAATATCTGTAGGTGCTACACCATTAGCTATGACAGATTGTTTGAATTATGGTTCTCCAGAAAATAAAGAAATCTATCAACAACTTGCAGACTCAACAAAAGGTATGGCAGAAGCTTGTGAAGTTTTAAGCACCCCTGTCGTGTCTGGTAACGTGTCATTATATAACGAAAATAGAGAAGCATCTATTTTCCCAACACCTGTTGTAGGTATGGTTGGATTAATTGAAGATATTCAATATCTAAATGAATTTACGCCGCATGCAGGAGATACTTTATACATTGTTGGTGAAACAAAAGATGATTTTGGCGGAAGTCAAATTGAGAAACTACTTTACAAAGAGGTCAATCATGAGTTTGAAACGATTGATTTATCAGATGAAGTACGTAAAGGCGAAGCTATTAAACAAACAATTCGTAATGGTGTTGCGTCACACGTACAAACAGTTGGTAAGGGTGGATTATTAGTGACATTGGCACGGATAAGTGCATATCATCAATTAGGTATGAACGTTAATTTAGATGTTACAAACGAACAACTTTTCAGTGAAACTCAAGGACGTTATGTTGTTGCAGTTAAAGAAGGTCAATCGTTCGATGTAGAAAACGCAGTAGAAATTGGTAAGTTAACTCAAGACGGCCAATTCCTCGTATCAAACAAGGAAGTTCAAGTAACGCGAGAAGTTAAAAATCTGAATGAATTATGGGAAGGGGCTATTCCTAAATGTATGACTACAGTGGATTAAATGAAGAGTGTGGTGTATTTGGAATTTGGGATCATCCAGAAGCTGCACAGTTAACATATATGGGGTTACACAGTTTACAACATCGTGGCCAAGAAGGCGCTGGTATCGTGTGTTCGGATGGCGAATCACTTGTTGGGCAACGCGGTATGGGTTTACTTACTGAAGCAATTTCAGATACCCAACTTGAATCTTTTAAATCCTATAAACATGCAATCGGTCATGTACGTTATGCCACTTCTGGTAATAAAGGAATAGAAAATATCCAACCATTTTTATATCATTTTTATGATATGAGTGCCGCAGTTTGTCATAACGGTAATCTAATTAATGCACAAAGTTTAAAAAGATCGTTAGAGCATCAGGGGTCTATTTTCCATTCTTCATCAGATACAGAAGTAATTATGCATTTAATACGTAGAAGTAAGGCGCCAACCTTTGAAGATGCGCTTCAAGAAAGCTTGAGAAAAATCAAAGGCGGCTTTACTTTCGCATTATTAACAAAAGATGCGTTGTATGGTGCAGTTGATCCTAATGCAATTCGCCCGTTAGTTGTAGGCAAAATGAAGACTGGTGCATATATCATTGCTAGTGAAACATGTGCGATTGATGTACTAGGTGCAGAATTTGTGCAAGATATTCATGCAGGTGAATATGTTGTGATTAATGACGAGGGTATTAGAGTAGAGTCTTATACAAGACATACGACAACTGCAATTTCAGCAATGGAATATATTTATTTCGCAAGACCTGATTCTACGATTGCTGGTAAAAATGTTCATGCAATTAGAAAACAATCAGGTAAACAGCTTGCTCAAGAAAGTCCAGCTGACAATGCGGATATGGTCATTGGTGTGCCTAATTCTTCTCTATCTGCGGCTTCAGGTTACGCAGAGGAAAGCGGATTACCTTATGAGATGGGACTTGTTAAAAATCAATACGTAGCGCGTACATTTATTCAACCTACACAAGAATTACGAGAGCAGGGCGTACGTGTTAAGCTGTCTGCAGTTAAAGATATCGTTCATAATAAAAATATTGTACTTGTAGATGATTCCATTGTAAGAGGTACGACAAGTAGACGCATTGTACAAATGCTAAAAGACGCAGGTGCTAATGAAGTGCACGTTCGTATTGCTTCGCCAGAGTTTATGTTTCCAAGTTTTTATGGCATAGACGTCTCGACAACAGCTGAACTGATTTCTGCGAATAAATCGCCTCAAGAAATTAGTGACCATATTGGATCAGATTCTTTAGCATACTTAACTGTCAATGGGCTTATTCAATCTATTGGTCTGAATGAAGATGCACCTTACAGTGGTTTATGTGTAGAAAGTTTTACTGGAGATTACCCAGCTGGACTTTATGACTATGAGTCAGACTATCTAGAGCATTTAAGTGAACGTCAAAAAGAATATTTAGCAAATCATACACAATACTTTGATAAAGAGGGGAATTTAAATGTCTAAAGCATACCAACAAGCAGGTGTCGACATTAACGCAGGTTATGAAGCGGTAGAACGTATGTCGAGTCATGTTAAAAGAACGATGCGTAAGGAAGTACTTGGTGGACTTGGCGGTTTCGGTGCAACATTTGATTTGTCGCAATTGAATATGAAAGCGCCCTTACTTGTCTCAGGAACTGATGGTGTTGGAACAAAGTTAAAATTAGCTATAGATAACAATAAGCACGATACAATAGGTGTCGATGCCGTTGCAATGTGTGTGAATGATATTTTAACAACCGGTGCAGAGCCACTTTATTTCTTAGATTATATTGCAACACATAAAGTAATTCCAGAAGTCGTTGAACAGATTGTCAAAGGGGTAAGCGATGGCTGTGAAGAAACAAACACTGCACTTATTGGTGGAGAAACAGCTGAAATGGGAGAAATGTATCACGAAGGAGAATATGATTTAGCAGGTTTTGCTGTAGGCGCTGTAGAAAAAGATGAATATATCGATGGCACTTCAGTTGCACCAGGACAAGTTATTATAGGTCTTGAATCTAGTGGTATTCATTCAAATGGTTATAGTTTAGTTAGAAATTTAATTAACAAATCAGGAATTAATTTAAATGATAAGTTTGATGAACAACGCACATTCTTAAATGTCTTTTTAGAACCTACACGTTTATATGTTAAACCAGTGCTTGCTGTAAAAGATGCAGTGAAAATCCATGCAATGACGCATATTACTGGTGGAGGTTTCTATGAAAATATTCCTAGAGCATTACCTGAAGGAGTTACAGCAAAAATTAATGTGTCAAAATTCCCAACACCGCAAATATTTGACTGGTTACAAACACAAGGGGAAATCTCAACTGAAGAAATGTATAATGTTTTTAACATGGGCATTGGCTTTACATTAATTGTAGACAAAGAAAATGAAGCAGCAGTGTTGAATATATTGGAACAACAACAAGTTAAGGCATACCAAATTGGTGAAATCGTTAAAGGTGATCAACCAATTCAATTATTGGGGGTATAACTGTGACTAAAATAGCTATTTTTGCGTCAGGATCAGGTAGTAACTTTGAAAGCATCATGACTCAAATCGAAGAAGGTAATTTACCTCATATAGAAGTCACTGCCTTATACACAGACCAAGTAAGTGCTTATTGTATTGAACGTGCTAGAAAATATAATTTAGATGTTCACATCAATGAACTTAAAAATTTTCCTTCTAAAGCAGATTATGAGCGTAAAATTATCGAATGGCTTACTTCAGAGCAAGTAGAATGGATTGTTCTAGCAGGTTATATGAAGCTGATCGGTGAAAATATATTAAAAGCATACAATAGACGTATTATTAATATACACCCTTCACTGTTACCTAAATATAAAGGTAAAGACGCAGTAGGCCAAGCTCTGGAGAGCGGTGATACGATTACAGGTACAACAGTGCATTATGTGGACAGTGGGATGGACACAGGAGAAATTATCGAACAATGGACATGTGATATATACCCGGACGATACGAAAGAACAACTAGAAGAAAGAATTAAAGTGATGGAACATGAATTATATCCGAAAGTGATATCCAAAATCATTAAATAAGAGGTGCCAATACAAAATGAAAAAAGCAATTTTAAGTGTGTCTAATAAAAGTGGTGTTGTGGCATTTGCCCAATCCTTAAACGAATTAGGGTATGAGTTATATTCTACAGGTGGCACGATGCAAGCTTTAGTCGAAGCGAATGTTCCAGTAAAATCAATTTCAGAATTAACACAATTTGAAGAAATTATGGATGGAAGAGTTAAAACATTACATCCATCTGTTCATGGAGGTATACTAGCTGATCGAGATAAGCCAGAACATTTGCAACAATTAAAAGCGCAGCATATTGATCTTATAGATATGGTGGTAGTTAATCTATATCCATTTAAAGAAACTGTAGCGAATCCTGATGTTACAGAAAGCGATGCAATCGAAAACATCGATATCGGTGGACCAACTATGTTACGTGCTGCAGCTAAAAACTTTAAACATGTCACGACAGTC
This sequence comes from Staphylococcus parequorum, assembly GCF_039237145.1. NCBI lineage: Bacteria > Bacillati > Bacillota > Bacilli > Caryophanales > Staphylococcaceae > Staphylococcus > Staphylococcus parequorum. The sequence continues at coordinate 2,266,508 of NZ_CP150682.1, read as the reverse complement.
GTACATCCAGCAGATTATAATGAAGTTATTGAAAAACTGAAAAATGACGATTTGGATGAAGCATACCGTAAGTCACTGATGATCAAAGTGTTTGATCACACAAATCAATATGATGCAGCAATTGTTGAATTCTTTAAAGATAATAAAGAAAGTCTACGCTATGGTGAAAACCCACAACAATCAGCACAGTTTATTCGTACATCTACTGCAGCGCACACACTTGGAGGCGCCAAACAGTTACATGGTAAACAATTAAGCTATAACAATATTAAAGATGCAGATGCAGCTTTATCACTTGTTAAGCAATTTGAACAACCAGCGGCAGTAGCAGTAAAACATATGAATCCTTGTGGTGTAGGTGTTGGAGAATCAATTAATGATGCTTATCAATATGCCTTTGAAGCGGATAGTCAATCTATTTTTGGTGGAATTGTCGCTTTAAATAGATCTGTAGATAGCACGTTGGCAGAAACTTTACATGAAATATTCTTAGAAGTTATTATTGCTCCAAAATTCACACAAGAAGCATTAGACATTTTAAGTAAAAAGAAAAATATACGACTTTTAGAAATTGATATGACGATTGATAACAGTGAACAAGAAGTCGTGTCTGTTTCAGGTGGCTATTTAATACAAGATAAAGATAATGTGAAATTAACACGTGACGATATGAAAGTAGTCACAGAAGTTGAACCTACCGAAGCGCAATGGGATGCAATGTTATTAGGATGGAAAGTGGTTGCATCTGTGAAAAGTAACGCAATCATTCTCAGTAATGCGAAACAAACAGTCGGAATTGGCGCAGGACAAATGAACCGTGTTGGGTCAGCAGAAATCGCCATAGAACGTGCGATAGAAATGAATGATCAAGTTGCAATGGTATCAGATGGTTTCTTCCCAATGGATGATACAGTTGAATTAGCAGCTAAGTCAGGTATCAAAGCGATTATTCAGCCAGGCGGTTCAATTAAAGATCAAGCATCTATAGATATGGCAAATAAATATGGTATTGCAATGGTAACTACAGGCGTTCGACACTTTAAACATTAAGGGAATTGGAGGCAATAAACTTTATGAAAGTACTCGTAATTGGTGCAGGTGGCAGAGAGCACGTTATAGCGCACAAATTGAAGCAATCACCACTTGTTAATGAAATATTTGCAATCCCAGGTAATGACGCAATGTCGAATGTTGCACAGGTACATAGTGAAATAGCAGAAACAGAACATGAACAAATTGTAGCATTTGCACAACAACATGATATTACATGGGCAATCATTGGCCCTGAGCAACCTTTAACAGATGGATTAGCTGACAAATTAGAAGCTGGACAAACAAAAGTATTTGGACCTAATCGAGCAGCTGCACAAATCGAAGGTTCAAAATTATTTGCTAAAGAATTAATGGAAAAATATGGTATTCCAACTGCTGAATATACAGAAATTACAAATAAGCAAGATGCATTAGCTTATATTCAATCATGTGAGTATCCAGTTGTATTGAAAAAAGATGGATTAGCAGCAGGTAAAGGGGTTATCATTGCGGAAAGCTATGAGGAAGCATTATCAGGTGTAGAAGAACTTTACCCGGAAGAAGAAGGCATTGTGGTTTTCGAACAATTTCTTGAGGGTGAAGAATTCTCGTTAATGACTTTCGTAAATAATGACTATGCTGTGCCATTTGATTGTATAGCGCAAGACCATAAACGGGCATTTGATGGTGACTTAGGTCCGAACACCGGAGGTATGGGTGCGTATTGTCCAGTGCCTCACATTGAGGATGCTATTATCAAACGAACAAATGAAGAAATTGCGCAGCCTATTGCCAAAGCATTGGTTAGTGAAGGCTATTCATTTTTTGGTGTACTATACATTGGAGCAATTATTACTGATGAAGGACCAAAAGTAATTGAGTTTAATGCCCGTTTTGGTGATCCTGAAGCTCAAGTACTTTTAACACGTATGGAAAGTGATTTAATGCAGCATATTTTAGATTTAGAAGCTAAAAAACCAATTCATTTTCAATGGAAAGCCGATTCTGTAGTAGGCGTTATGCTTGCATCTAAAGGGTATCCAGCAAAATATGAAAAGGGTAAAACTGTTTCAGGTTTCGATTTAGATGGTCAATACTTTGTGAGTGGATTAAAAAAAGAACAAGATATATATGTGACATCTGGTGGGCGTGTTATTCTGGCCTTAGGTGAAGGCAAAGATATTGCAAGTGCTAAAGCTAAAGCATATGAGGCGGTCGATAAAATCAAAAGCAATGCATTGTTTTATCGAAAGGACATTAGTGATAAAGCACTTATATAACAATTAAAGTAATTTATATATAGATATTTTGAATTATATAAATTGAATAAGTTATCAAAAAAGCGTTAAGACAAAGTGGTTTAAGTTTTGTCTTAACGCTTTTGTGTTTAAATTACATGGACAGTAATGTAATTTAGTAAATACTTGAAATACGCACATCATTAATTCCTGTGATTTGAACATATTGTGCTAGGAAATATGCAACAATTAAAATAGAACTTACAACTACGATTAATAAAAGATCTTTATACGAGAAAGGTGCATAATAATAGTATGTTCTAGGTCCGTCTTTAAATCCTTTCTTCTCCATAGCAACTGATAATTGATGCGCTTTTCTAATGTTTTGACTTAGTAGTGGTATTACAAGATGTTTTAAACGTTTAAAGCCTCTGTAATTACGTGAATCAATCATTTGATAGCGCATTTTCAATGATTTTCTGAGTTGAAATAATGAAGTGAACATTAAAGGAACCATTCTAATTGCTGCCATAAATGCATATGCTATTTTAGGTTTAACTTTAAGATGTTGCATAAGACTATAAAAAATCATGACAATTTGTGATGTGAAGGCAATTAAAATTCCAAAAAGAGAAATAGTTGTCGTACGCATTGCTAAGTGCAAACCACGATATAAACTTTCGGTAGTAATTTGAATAAAGCCTAATTTAAATATTGTATGTGTGCCATCACCATAGAAAATCATGAATAAAGCAGATATCAAACTAAAAGTGATAGTAAAGAGTATGAAAATAAAAGTGATTTTGAATTGCAATCCATTAAATAAAAGTAAAAATATCAACATTAATAACATTATATAGAGCATGTAATCAAATTGATGTACAAAGATAACAAAGAAAAACAAAATGACTGCCATTGCTAATTTAGTAATAATGTTGACGTCGTCAACAAATGAATAGTGTTTTTTCCATATCTCAAACATAAGTATCACCCTTTAGTTCAGTTAATTGATGTTGATTGACATGAAGTCTTCGGGTTGGATACCGTGCAATAATTTCTGAATCATGCGTTACCATTACAATCGTTTGTCCATTTTGTACACGTGATTGGAATAATTTAATAAGGTTGAATGTATTATGACTATCGAGACCAAAGGTAGGTTCATCAAGTAAAATAAAGTCAGAAGATGAACTTAGTGCAATTGCAACGCTTAGACGTCTTTTTTGACCCATAGACAGTTCATATGGATGTTGTGCTTTAACTGCTTGTAAATTAAGTATTTCAAGCATATTCTGTGTTTCTCGCTCAGCTTCAACAGTTGAACGTGTTTTATTCTTATATTGAATATAAATTTCATCATATACAGAATGAGTAATAAATTGTAATTCGGGGTTTTGATAAACTAAATACATATGCTTTGCGGCAGTTTTAATTTTTGATAATGCATGATTGTTAAAATACATTTTACCATCATATTTAATGAGTTGCATCATCGATTCTATTAAGGAAGTTTTGCCGCTACCATTTGAGCCAGTGATGGTGATCCATTCGCCAGCACAAATGTTTAATTCTGATATGTTGATTAGTTGCTGTTTACCTCGTTTAATCAAGCCGTTTTTAAATTTAAAGGTATCATCTGATTGTTGTGTAGTTGAAACATGTTGTGTTTTTAATGATGGTGGGGCGGATTGCCAAGCATTAGGATGCCACACACCATATTCCGTTAATAGATGCTCATAGTCATGCAATATCTTATTAGGAGGTGCATCGGCTATTATGGCACCATCATAATTTAATAGAATGACACGATCAACATGTTGCCAAATATGTTCTACTTTGTGCTCTACAATTAATACAGTTTGGTCATGCCACAATGCTTTTATTTTTTGCCATAAATCCGCAGTTGCATCCACATCTAGCATTGCTGTTGGTTCATCTAAGAATAGGGTGTTTGCTTGTTGTAACAAAGTTTCTGCAATTGCTAATTTTTGTTTCATTCCACCGCTTAATTGATTAATATGTTGATTTTCATCGACATTTAAATCTACTGCTGCTAAGGCAGATTGAATACGGCTTTCCATTTCATCGCGTGGTACACGCAAGTTTTCTAAAACAAAAGCAAGTTCCTCATATACTTTTGGCATACAAAATTGAGTGTCTGGATCTTGAAAAATAACGCCACAATCCTCATCAATTTGTAATTCATCATATTTCATAGGTAAATCTATAAGATTAGGAACGATACCACTTAAAACGTTTAATAACGTACTTTTACCTGAACCAGAAGGACCTAAGAGCAATACTTTTTCTTTGTCTTTTATATGAAGTGTTAAATTATCAAATATTTTATTATGACCGTTAGGGTATTTTAAACGTAAATTTTTTGTGACTATCAAGTTTATTGCTCCTTATAAATTGTCGTAATCGCTCTGAGTTGCAGGTCTGAATAATTTAGTGACACCAGTTTGATCTAAGGCTTTCACAATATAGTAAGATAAAAGGCCTGCTACGACAATTCCACTTATAAGTCTAAATACTATATATAATGTAAGGTTCCAACCAGCTATTTCACCGAGATAACCATAAGCAAAATCTAATGGCAATGTTGATACTGAAGCCAAGAAACCGGCTAACATTGCAACCATTGCTGAGCGAGATTTATATCTGAAAAGCGCAAAGATGAGTTCACATGCTAATCCTTGTATTAAAGCATAAACCATTGTAGCAATATCAAAACGGCCCATGACAATCGTTTCACCAGCACCTGCAGCAAATTCGGCTAAAATAGCGATACCTGCTTTTGGAATAATAAGATAAGCTACAATAGCTGCCATAAACCAGGCTCCGTAAGTTAGTTCTTCAAAATGAAGCCCTGTAACTTGTAGTGCTTTATAGACAAAATTCCAAATGTTATAAATGACGGCGAAAACTACTGCTATTAATACAGTTACTAGTATCTCAGAAAGTTTTAATCCTTTTGACATATATACTCCTCCTATATAAAAAAACGCACAACCTTCTAGAAAGGTGCGCGTTAAATACAGGCATACGGATACCATTTTTTAATAAGTATCGCAGTACACTTTCCTACGCTAGTTTAATCTAGATCAGGTTCAAAGGGTTTGAGGGTATACCTCATCTCAGTCACTAAACACCCCTAGTGCGAATGATTATTTAATTTAACTCTAATGTATGATTTTTAATCACTTCTGTCAAGGTTGTAAATGAAGCTAATAAAAAATATTATGTATTTCAAGATATATTTAGCCTTCTACTATATTAAAATAGCTATATGTTTCATGTTAGGCGGAAAGTGAGGGAATATGGCAGAAAACTAAAAAAAGAGCGAAACAGCAATCAAAAATTTGATTCTGCATTTTCGCTCCCACAAAGTAGAATAGCTATCAAATAGCTACTACTAGTATAATAATTAAGCCTGACACAGGTATTTATGTCTAAGTGATACTTTTATTAATCAAAAGTATCTTGAATATTTTTTTGCGTTTCTTCGCTATTTTTTTCAGATGAATCTTTTTCATCTTTTAATTTATCTTCAGTTTCTTTAGCTTTTTCAGCTGCTTTTTTATTTAATTCTTCTTTACTCATAAACAAAACACTCCTTCATGTTTAATCATCTATACAACCTAAATACCACGAAGAGCAAAGGGCTAAACAAAAGTACTTAAAAAATGGAGGAGAAAACTGTAAAATTAAAAGTAATATTAAATAAATTGTTTAGAGTAAAGGTATATGTGGAAATTTGACTATACAACTAATTTATATCATACTATAGACTTATTTATTGAGATTATTAAAGACAAGAGCTAAATGTTAATATATAATAACTTTGAGGTGAATGGTATGTCTTTTATGAAGAAACACGCTGAGATATTATATAGTTATATTATAGGCATCGTTTCGCTTTTCACAGGTCTCATCATTTTAATTAATTTACCAATGATTCATAAATTAAATGGCAAAGGTAAAATTGATTTACACATTCATAATGTATGGGATTTTATAAACGCATTTTTTGCTGAAATAATTAGGGTAATGAGCAATTACATAGGGAATTTTCCAGTAGTTAGCGCCATTTTAATAATTATATTTGGCATTGGATTAATTATGCTAGGAATGACTTTATTTAGAACAACACGATATGACTACGATATTTCAATATTCTTTTTAGTTATTGGTATTCTCTTCTTTATCATAACGCTAATCTTGATGACCCAAGTTTATAGTTTTTTCGCTATTATTTTCGTAATACCATTTGTGATTCACATTGGTTATATCGTTTATAAAGATGAGTTAAATAAAGAACATAGAAAATATCATTATTTATGGATTATTTTCAGTTATGGGTTTAGTTATTTGATAACACAATTGGTGTTATATGGAAGAATTGAGAGTGATGAAATTATACCAATTGACATCTTAAGCGTTAACACATTTTTCATAATTATGTGGTTACTGGGACAAATGTCAATTTGGAATTTCTTATTCTTAAGAAGATCATTACCATTAACAAAACAGGAATTAGGCGAAGAAGAACCAGAATTATCTAGAACGAGTAAAGACACTGTAACGAACCAAACGATGGAACGTTGGAAAACTTTACAAGACAAAACGACAGAATTTACGCGTAAGACTCGTAGAAGTGTAGATATTCAGAAAGCAAGAGATAAGAAAGATAAATTTATTGAAAAATGGAAGAATATTATTGATATACAAGATGATGATGTTCCAAATTGGATGAAGAAACCAAAATGGATTAAACCTAGTTATGTAGAATTATTTTGTGGCGCGGTTTTATTATTCTTCACATTGATTGAATTTAATAATAGAAATTCATTATTTGTTTCTGGTAATTGGGAGATTGGCCAAACGCAATATGTCATTGAATGGATAACGTTGTTCATCTTAATGATTATCATCATTATTTATATTTTAACGACATTGACGAATTATTTGAAAGGCCGATTTTATTATCTACAATTATTTATGGTAAGTTTATTATTCTTTAAATTATTTACTGAATTTATGAATATCATGGTTCACGGATTATTGCTTTCAATTTTCATTACACCGATTTTAGTTATGATGTTAATTGCAGTTGTAGTAGCGTTTATAATTAAATTACGAGAACCTTCTAGAGATTAAAAACTTAATAATGTTGTTTGACGAACCTATCTTCCAATCGGTTGGAAGATAGGTTTTTTTATTAAGAAAGTTTAAGAATGACAAATACTTAGTCAAAACGTTTGAGTTAAATGAATATTAATGATGTTACGATGTACTTGAAATGATAAAATAGGTAAGCGACAGATAAATATAAAAAAATAGTAGAAAGGCTGACATAATTTTATGAAAACTGCCACATTAAATAGAGGTAAAGAAACAAAATATTTAAATGAATATCCATTGGTAAGTGAAGATGATATTTACGCACATGATCACTTACATGAAGGAGATTTATTTCAGCTACTAAATGATAAAGATCAGTATATCGCAACTGCGTATGTTGGACGTCAACATAAAGGCATCGGTTGGGTATTGAGTTACTCACGTGATGAAGTGGTTAATACACAATTTTTTGAAAAATTATTTGATATTGCGAAAAAAGAACGTGAATATTTTTATAATGTAGAGGGCACAAATGCATTTAGAGTATTTAACGGCGAAGGTGATGGTGTTGGTGGTCTCACAATCGACAACTACAATGGTCATTACTTAGTTCAATGGTATTCTAAAGGAATCTATAAGTTCCGTTATAATATTTTGAGTGCACTGAAAGCAATATTCGGTTATACGTCAATTTTTGAAAAATTACGTTTTAAAGATGCCGCTGTAGAAGGTGGCTTCGTTGACGGAGATGCACCAGAATTTCCAATTGTCATCGAAGAAAACTTCACATTTTACAATGTACATTTAAACGATGGACCTATGACAGGTATCTTTTTAGATCAAAGAGAAGTAAGAAAGAAATTAAAAGAGCAATACGCGCAAGATAAAAATTTACTAAACTTATTCAGTTATACAGGGGCATTCTCAGTTGTAGCTGCAGATAATGCAGAGATGACAACAAGTGTTGATTTAGCTAACCGCTCTCGTGCGCTTACTGAAAGTAATTTCGGTTTAAATTCTATAGACCCGGCGTCACAATATATTTATGTTATGGATACTTTTAATTTCTATAATTATGCACGTCGTCATGATTTCTTCTACGATACAATTGTGATTGATCCACCAAGTTTTGCGAGAAACAAGAAAAAAACATTTTCTGTCTTAAAAGACTACGATAAATTAATCGTTGGTGCACTGGATATACTAGGTCCTGAAGGTACATTACTATTATGTACAAACAACAGTACATTTTCATTAAAAGCATTTAAAAATGTAGTTACGGAAACGTTAACTAAAGAAGAAGTGGACTTTGAAATCATTGATGTCATGGGCTTACCAAAAGATTTTAAAACGCATGCACACTACAAACCTTCAAAATATTTAAAAGCGATTTTTGTAAAAATACAGTAAAGTGTGAAAAAACGGGTATTATTCTTAGTGTATAGAAATTACTAAGGAGTGAATATAATGAGTTTTAAAAATAAAATCACAAATAACGTTACACAAAAAGTAGGAAACAAAGTTTTAAATATAGAAGATATAAAAAATAAAGGTAGTATACCAACAACATATAACGAAATTGAAGAGCGTCGCCAACGTGCAGAGGCTTTAGTGAGAAAAAAATCAATGCTATCATCTGGCGTAAGTGTAGTACCTATTCCAGGTTTAGGCTTCAGTGTAGATATTAAACTTATGAAAGATGTTATTGAAGACGTAAATAAGATTTATGGTCTTGATCATAAACAAGTTAATACAATGGGAGACGACATGAAAGAACGTGTGCTAACTACGGCGGCAATTCAAGGTAGCCAATTTATCGGTAAAAAAGTATCTAGTGCTATCCTCAAAGTAGTTATTCGTGATGTAGCGAAACGTACTGCAGCAAAACAAACGAAATGGTTCCCAGTAGTAGGTCAAGCAATCACTGCTTCTATAAGTTATTATTTCATGAAAAAAATAGGCAATGATCATATCCAAAAATGTGAAAAAGTTGTTAAATCACTCGTGTAAAACTACAGCGTTTTCACAAATTGTTAAATAATCGCTGAATATTGTCATGACATGGGTGCAAGGAATTGAATTTATATATATAATTTGGTAATCTTATTATATAAAACTATGTTAGGTTTTATAATAAACTAACGATTCTAACTATACGAAGGAGAAATAAATTATGGAACAAAAATCATATGTAATTATCGATGAAACAGGTATTCACGCTCGTCCAGCGACAATGCTTGTTCAAACTGCCTCAAAATTTGATTCAGATATTCAATTAGAATATAACGGTAAAAAAGTTAACTTGAAATCAATCATGGGTGTTATGAGTTTAGGTGTAGGTAAAGATGCTGAAATCACTATCTACGCTGATGGTAGCGATGAAAAAGACGCAATCGAAGCAATCACTGAGATTTTATCTAAAGAAGGATTAACTAAATAATATGTCTAACTATATAAATGGTATTGCTGCATCTGATGGTGTAGCGATTGCCAAAGCATATTTATTAGTTGAACCAGATCTTTCATATAATAGTGAAAAGATTACAGATATCGACGCTGAAATTGCTAAGTTCAATGATGCCATCGAAACATCTAAAGTTGAATTAACAAAAATAAGAAATAACGCTGAAAAAAATCTAGGTGCTGATAAAGCAGCAATTTTTGATGCTCATTTATTAGTTTTAGATGATCCAGAGTTAATTCAACCGATTGAAGACAAGATTAAAAATGACCAAGTTAACGCACCAACTGCATTATCTGAAGTAACTGGACAATTCATTACTATATTTGAAAATATGGATAATGAATACATGAAAGAACGTGCTGCTGATATCCGTGACGTTTCTAAACGTGTGTTAGCACATATTTTAGGTGTAGAGTTACCAAACCCAAGTATCATTGATGAAAGCGTTGTTATAATCGGAAACGATTTAACACCTTCAGATACTGCTCAGTTAAATAAAGAATTCGTGCAAGGCTTTGTAACAAATATTGGTGGAAGAACATCACACTCAGCAATTATGAGCCGTTCTTTAGAGATTCCTGCAGTTGTAGGTACAAAATCTATTACTAAAGACGTTAAACAAGGCGATATGATTATCGTTGATGGATTAACTGGTGAAGTAATTATTGATCCTACAGATGATGAAGTGATCGCTTATGAAAATAAACGTGAACGTTTCTTCGAAGATAAAAAAGAATTACAAAAATTGCGCAATGAAGAAACAAAAACAATTGACGGTAAACATGCTGAATTAGCTGCAAACATCGGTACACCTAATGATTTAAAAGGTGTTATTGAAAATGGTGCAGAAGGTATTGGTTTATATCGTACGGAATTTTTATATATGGGTAGAGATGAAATGCCTACTGAAGATGAACAATTCGAAGCCTATAAAAAAGTTTTAGAAACGATGGAAGATAAACGTGTTGTTGTACGTACATTAGATATCGGTGGCGATAAAGAGTTACCATATTTGAATCTACCTGAAGAAATGAATCCATTCTTAGGTTATCGTGCGATTCGTTTATGTTTAGACCAACCTGATATTTTCAGACCGCAACTTCGTGCATTATTACGTGCATCTGTTTACGGTAAATTAAATATCATGTTCCCAATGGTTGCAACAATCAATGAGTTCCGTGATGCTAAAGCATTATTACTTGAAGAAAAAGAAAACTTAAAACAAGAAGGTACAGAAGTTTCTGATGATATTGAATTAGGTATCATGGTTGAAATTCCTTCAACTGCTGCATTAGCAGATGTCTTCGCAAAAGAAGTTGACTTCTTCAGTATTGGAACGAATGATTTAATTCAATATACAATGGCGGCTGACCGCATGTCTGAACGCGTTTCATACTTGTATCAACCATACAATCCTTCAATTTTACGTTTAGTAAAACAAGTGATCGAAGCATCACATAAAGAAGGTAAATGGACTGGTATGTGTGGCGAAATGGCAGGCGACGAAATCGCTATTCCATTACTATTAGGCTTAGGATTAGATGAATTCTCAATGAGTGCTACATCAGTACTTAAAGCGCGTCGTCAAATCAAAGGTTTAAGCCAAAATGAAATGGAAGAATTGTCACAAAGAGCAATTAATTGTGCAACTTCTGAAGAAGTACAAGAACTAGTTGAGCAATATGCTAAATAATAAATAATAATTGAACATTTGAGTTCGAAAAAAGCTGATAGACCATTTATAGTGGCGCTATCAGCTTTTTTATTTTGCTATGAATTAAAAAAATTAAGAATTAACGTAGTAAGTCATTGCATGTTGTTAAACAGTAACTTTGTAATAACACTAAAAATCATATAGTTTAGGAAGTGAAAGATTTACTCATTCAAATGTAGAATAGCTACATTGCTTGATGATTATTCTATATTTAAAGTATGGTTGATTTTATCAATGTCAATTTGGTACATCGGCTCATTATTCAACAAGATAAAAGGTGTGGCGAAAGCATCATAGTCTATCATTTCATTTCTATATTTGGAATTTGAGATGTTTTTTTCGCTATATGACACGCCTTTATCTGACAAATAGTTTTTAATAAAAGTACAAGGTGGGCATTCATTTTGCGTATAAATAATTATTTGATCCATTAAAACTCATCCTTCCTATTTTAAATTCGATATACTTTAATATAAGAAACTTTTTAAATTATTACAAATCTTTGACTTACATGCAAGTGGTCATTAATTTGTCACTATATTTTGAACGCAACTTATTTCAATACAACGTAAAGCAGTTTATAATGAATAAACGTTGTGATTTTTGTCACAAATAAATAAAAAAGGTGATATTATGGATTCAGTTGAATTAGCCCGTTTTTTAACTGCGATGACACTCGCGGTTCATATCATATTCGCAACGATTGGTGTGGGCGTGCCATTAATGTTTGCTGTTGCTGAATTTTTAGGTATAAAAAGAAATGATCCAAAATATATAACATTAGCCAAAAGATGGTCTAAAGGATATACCATTACGGTAGCTGTTGGTGTTGTGACAGGTACAATTATTGGACTGCAATTATCACTATTATGGCCAACATTTATGCAAATGGGTGGTCACGTTATTGCATTACCATTATTTATGGAAACATTTGCTTTCTTCTTTGAAGCAATTTTCTTAAGTATCTATTTATATACATGGGATAGATTTAAGAGTAAATGGACCCATTTCCTTATTAGTATTCCCGTCATTATAGGTGGTACATTCTCAGCATTTTTCATTACAGCGGTCAATTCATTTATGAATACACCAGCTGGCTTCGATATGAAAGATGGAAAAATGGTTAACGTCCAACCTTGGGCAGCAATGTTTAACGAATCGTTCTTAATTAGATCGTTCCACGTTGTTGCTACAGCACTTATGACGATGGCATTTGTACTTGCTGCAATTGCTGCATTTAAATTATTGAAAAACAAATTCAAGAAAGATACAGAATATCATAAAAAAGCATTGAAACTAACAATGATTCTTGGCGTAGTATTTACTTTAGGTTCTATGTTAGCTGGAGATTTATCAGCTAAGTTTCTACATCAAGAGCAACCAGAAAAACTTGCTGCTTATGAATGGCACTTTGAAACAGAGTCCAATGCAGATTTAATATTCTTTGGTAGCTTAGATGAAGAAACACAAGAAGTATCAGGTGCCATAAAAATACCTGGTATACTCAGTTTCTTGGCTGACAATAATACAAACACTGAAGTGAAAGGATTAAATGAGTTTCCAGAAGAACTGCATCCACCGATGATTGTACACTATTACTTTGATATTATGGTTTCAATGGGTGTATTCTGCTTGATTATATCAGGTGCGTTTATATTAACGCTTATATTTAAGAAGTTACGCAAATTCACTTATTCAAAACCAATATTGTATGGTGCATTATTAACTGGACCAGCAGCAATGATTGCAATAGAAGCTGGTTGGTTCTTAACTGAACAAGGTCGTCAACCATGGTTGGTTCGTGGTTACCTTAAAGTAGCTGATGCTGCAACTCAAGCAGGTGGTTTAACACTCGTGACAATATTATTCGGTATCTTATATATGATTTTAATCGTGACTACCGCATATGTATTAATTCGTATGTTCAGAAATAAACCAGCATATAAAGATGTAGAAGAAAATACACCAGAAAGAGGTGATGAGTAATGATATTTGCTTATATAGGTATTACAGTACTTGGAATATTTTTATTCTCTTATATTATTATCGCCTCTATTGATTTTGGTGCTGGGTTCTTTACACTTCACGCAAAAGTAACTAAACAAGATAAACAAATAAACCATTTAATAGGTCGTTATTTAAATCCTGTGTGGGAAGTAACAAACGTATTCTTTGTATTCTTTTTCGTTGGCATCGTAGGATTTTTCCCTGATGCGGCGAAATACTTTGGTACGGTACTACTCGTACCGGCTTCAATAGCATTAATATTACTAACAATTAGAGGTAGTTTTTACGCATTTGAAAATTATGGACCTGATTCAAAACTCATTTGGTTAGCAATGTACGGCTTGTCAGGATTATTTATACCTGCAGCGCTTGCTACAACGCTAACAATATCAGAAGGGGGCTTTATCACAGGTTCAGGTGATAATATAGATTTGGACTGGCTTGAATTAGCCTTGAGTCCTTATTCATGGTCTGTCGTATTCTTAGCTGTTATATCAGTGCTATACATTTCTTCAGGTTTCCTTACGTACTATGCTTCAAAAGCTAAAGACAAACCAGCATATGATTTATTAAGATATTGGTTCTTGTTCTGGGGGCCACCGATGATTGCAATTTCATTATTCGTATTTGTATCGTTAAGACTACAAAACGAAGCGCATTTCTTAAGCGCAGTAACTGATTATTGGTGGATGTTCCTACTAAGCTTTATAAGCTTTATAGGTGTTATGGTACTTACGTTAATGAAAAAATGGCACGGATTTGCATTTATCCTTGTTATACTACAAATGGGATTTGCATTTTTCGGATATGGTGCCAGCAAAATGCCATACATTCTATACCCATATGTTCGTATAGATGAAGGCGTTGTTAATAGTAGCATGGCCATTGCTTTAATTATTGCATTTGTTTTAGGTTTACTTTTACTCATTCCATCGTTAATATTATTATTAAGATTATTTGTTTTCGACAAAGATTATGTCGAAGGAAAAAAAATAAATTATTTTTTAAAATGAGGTATTGATAGTTATTCACTAGTTCGTCTAGACTGATGAATAGCTATCTTATCCGTGATTTTTTAAATTGGAGGACGCATATGGACAAAGAGTATGTGGTTATCGGCTTAGGTCGATTCGGTGGCAGTATAGTAAGAGAACTTAACGCATTAGATATGGATGTTATGGCAATTGATATGAATGAAGCACGTGTAAACGAATATAGTGATATTGCGACACATGCTGTCATTGCTGACACAACAGATGAAGCTGTTATGAAAAGTTTAGGTATCAGAAATTTTGATCATGTCATCGTAGCTATAGGTGAGAATATACAATCAAGCACGTTAACAACCTTAATTTTAAAAGAGTTAGGTGTAAAAAAAGTAACAGCTAAAGCGCAAAATGATTATCACGCAAAAATTTTAAATAAAATTGGTGCGGATACGGTTGTTCACCCTGAAAGAGATATGGGAAGAAGAATTGCTCACAATGTCGCAAGTGCAAGTGTGTTAGATTATTTAGAACTTGCAGATGAACATTCAATTGTAGAGATTAAAGCGAGCGAAAAAATGGCTGGCCAAACCATTATAGAATTAGATATTCGAGCACAATTCGGGATAAGTATTATTGCTATAAAAAGAGGTAAAGAAATATTAGTTTCTCCTGACCCTAATATTAGTATTGAAATCGGTGATATATTAATTATGATAGGGCATGATAATGACTTAAATCGTTTTGAGAAAAAAGTGGTTCGATAAATAAGTAATATTGAAGAAGTCTCCAAAACAGGAGGCTTCTTTTTTATTGTTTCGATTATTATACTGCTTAGTTGATGCATAATAAGTAATTTATTTGAGTAAACTAAGAAATGGAAAAAATTCTTTTTTAATAAATTCTTTTTAATAAAAGGGTGTTATATGGTAATATATTATCGAAAATATAGGAGGTGTGCATATGATTATTGTCATGGATGTAGATGGAACAATTTGTTTTAATGGTAGTGATATAGATACAGACATACGTAGTGAATTAAAAAGGTTAGAAGAAAGGCATCAAATAATATTCGCATCTGCTCGTCCAATTAGAGATTTACTACCTGTAGTTAGAGGTTTTGAAAATAAAACTTTAATAGGTGGTAATGGGTCAATTATTTCTCAGAATAAAATCATCTCAGTAATCAAACATATCCCCTCTAATGAGTACGAACATTTAAAAAATATGATTAATGAAAATAGTTTGAATTATATAATTGATGGATCGTTTGATTACGCTGCAAATGTAAATGAAAATAGCAAAATATTTAAACAGTTAGATCCCGATAGAATGGCAAAAAGATTAAAGATGAGTGAAATAGATAATCCAATTAAGATTATCTTAATTGGATTATCAGATAAACTATTTGAATGTTTAAAAATACAATTGAAAAAATATGAGGATAGTTTATCTATAAATTATCATAATGTTGAAAATAACATCGATATAACAGCTAAAGAAATAAACAAGTATACAACTTTAATAAAGATTATTAGTTCAAAACCATATATAGCATACGGAAATGATATAAATGATTTTGAATTACTCAAGCATGCTCAAAAATCCTATTGCGTAGGAGATAATATAGAAATGCTATCGTTTTCTAATGTAAAACAAATACAAAACAATACTTTTTCGGTTGCAGAATCATTAAAATACTATTAATTAAACGAGGTATGTTAATCAATGGTACAAGACTTAAAAAGTACCATCTTAAGCAGTCGAAATTATAGAACTCTTTTACACAGCAAAATAATCAATTTGTATAAAATAGATTAGTCATAGCAAAACAGTCCACACAATGTCAAAACATTGTGTGGACTGTTTTATAATACCTATGATTCGGATGATTGATTTGTTTCATCTTTTTTAGGTTTAGGTTTTGGATTGTTATTGTTTTTTTTCTTGTCTTGATTGTTAGGCTTTGGATTTTTTGTTGGTGCTTTCGTGTTGTTGTTTTTAGGTTTGTCATTTTTAGGGCTAGGTTTCTTAGCAAATGATTGGTTGTTATCTTCATTTACTTTCATAATGACTGGTAAGATCATTGGTTTACGTGCAGTCTTTTCAAATAGATAAGGCTGTAACGTTTCAATGATTGATGATTTAATTTGATGCCATTGAATCTCTGGATTTTGATTTAATTTTGAAATAACATCCGTTTTGATTCTACGTTGTGCATCATAAATCAATTGTCCAGATTCGCGCATGTATACGAAACCACGTGAGATAATATCAGGTCCAGAAAGTAGTTTATTTGTTTTGAAGTCTATGCTTACAACGACAATCACTAAACCTTCTTCTGATAATAATTTACGATCACGAATGACTACATTACCGATATCGCCAATACCACTACCATCAACCAATACATTACCTGATGGAATTCTACCAGCTTTTCTAGCAGAGTCATGTGTCAATGCTAAGACATCACCTATATCAAAGATAAACACATTATCTGGTTCAACGCCACACTCAATACCTGATTGACCGTGTGCTTTTAGCATACGATATTCACCATGGATTGGTAAAAAGAACTTAGGGCGTAACAGACGTAACATTAATTGTTGATCGCCTTTAGAACCATGGCCAGAAGTGTGAATATTAGATACTTTATTATGAATAACTTCAGCACCTGCACGATAAAGTGAATTTATTGTGCGGTTAATACTTTTCGTATTACCTGGAATAGGTGAAGAACTAAATACAACTGTATCTTCAGGGATGATTTTAATTTGTTTATGTGTCCCGTTGGCAATTCTAGATAATGCTGCCATTGGTTCACCTTGAGAACCTGTACATAGAATCAATAATTCATGCTTAGGTACGGTGTTGATTTTATTCGGCTCAACAAACGTTTCTGGTGGTGCTTTGATATAGCCTAATTCCATACCAATCTTAATGTTGTTTTCCATTGAACGACCAAATGTAACAATTTTACGATTGTGTTTAATTGCAGCTTCAACTGCTTGTTGCACACGGTAAATGTTTGATGCAAATGTAGCAAATATGATTCGACCTTTACAATCATGGAATATCTTTTCAACATTTTGACCCACTTCACGTTCACTTAGCGTAAAGTCTGGTACAAGTGAATTAGTAGAGTCAGAAAGCAAACAAAGTACGCCTTCTTCACCTAATTTTGCCATTTTAGCTATATTTGCAGGTTCACCAACTGGTGTGAAATCAAATTTGAAGTCACCCGTATGCACAATATTTCCTTCTGGCGTGTTAACGATAACACCATATGCTTCTGGAATACTATGTGTAGTTAGATAGAATGAAACTTCAAAATGCTTAGATTTTATGACACTGCTTTCATCAATTTCAATAAGTTCTGCAGTTCTTAATAAATGATGTTCTTCTAATTTATTTCTGATTAAACCTAAAGCTAATGGTCCACCATATATAGGCACATTAATTTGCTTTAATAGGTAGGGCACACCACCTATATGGTCCTCATGTCCGTGAGTGATAAACAGACCAACAATTTTATCTTGGTTCTGTTCTAAATAAGTAATATCAGGAATGACATAGTCGATACCTAATAAATTATCATCAGGGAATTTGATACCTGCATCGATAATAACGATTTCGTCCTGATACTCAACGGCATAAGTATTTTTACCAATTTCGCCTAAGCCACCAAGCGCATAAACCGCAACTTCATTTTTGTGAATTTGTTTCATTATTCAGCTTGCTCCACATTGAAGTGATCTGATTGTTTTTCGTATTCTAAATGTGCGCCCTCTAATTTAGTAATAAATTCAATGTTAAAGTTACGATCCTTTAAATATCTTCTTACTTGTTCTTCTGTTTGTCCTTCAACGTAAATTGTTTGTGTGTGTTCACGTACTATTACTTCTTCTTTTGTTTTTTGAAAAAAAACTTTAAATACTGCCATTTTATATATTTCCTCCTAAAATCATGTGTGATTTTTAATTTTGTATAGTAAAACCCTAGTAATATAAAAGTGTTAAGTATCCATTGGTTATTTGAAATTAACTGCACTTCTAATTATGCATGGACGCTGATACTGTATATAAATAGAACATACTAGTTTTTTTGCCCAGTATGTTTCTAGGGAGATCTTCAGTTCGTTCGTTTAGAAAACTACAAACACTTATGTTTCATATGTTTTCAGTTATTTCTCATTTTACATGATGTAGTAGAATAAATAAAGCAGTTTTATCTTTAGTGCCTCTTTTAATAAGTACAAATAATTTCATTTTTATTATAATTAATATTTAATCAGCAAATTCAAATCTTTAGTTATGTAAAATACTGTAATAAATCATCATAAAACTTGAGTGTGCGTTGAAAGTTAATTATGATGAAAGAGAGTTATTATTTAATATTTCATAGAGTAATATATTAAATTATAGAAACGATAGATGGGTAAGGGTGGTAGAAATGGATCGAGTGAATAGAATTATAGAAGATGTTAAAAAAGAAAAAAATCGAAACGATAAAATATTTCAAGATATCACTTTTGAAATCCGTACAGAACAAGTAATCATGTTTTTTAATTATAATGAAATAATTGATACTGTAAATGGTGATCAAAATTACGTTAAACATAATCATGACCCAGAATTTATAGACATTAAAGAATTAAACGATTTAAAGACAGAACTCAAAAAATTAGATATACCATTTACTGAACGAAGAGATGACTTTATGTAAAAAATGCCGTTAGCTTTGAGAAATCCTCAATGTGCTAACGGCATATTATTTTTAATAGCTTAAACTTCTACTGCATCTTCATGTGGCGTAAGTGGGTTGTTTGGATCAATATGATCATAAAACATTACGCCATTAATATGGTCTATCTCATGTTGAACGACAACAGCTGGGTAACCTTTTAAACGTAATTTCACGTCATTACCATCTATATCTGTAGCTTTTACCGTGATTCGATATTTACGGTGGACGAGTCCTGGAATATTTTCATCTACGCTTAAACAACCTTCGCCAGTTGGTAAATAAGCTTCTTGAACGCTGTGGCTCATGATTTTAGGGTTAACTAATGCTAAATCATAACTTTTGCCATCACCATCATCTGGTAAATAAACTGCTATCATTTTTTTGGCAATATTAATTTGTGGAGCAGCAAGTCCAACTCCTGAGCGAAGTCCATACTTATTAGCTGTTTCCTCATCCTGGCTATTAATTAAAAATTCGCGCATAGCTTTTAAAGTTTCACGATCTTCGTCAGAAAGCGGTATTGTTACATCTTTTGCTTTTTCACGAAGTGTGGGGTGACCATCTCGGATAATATCTTTCATTGTTATCATTTTGTTCATACACCTTCCTTAATATAAAATATACCAAAGTTTAACGCTTAAAATACAGTGATACATTTGATTTCTTATAAAATATTATATAATATAACACACAAATAAAGGAGGATTTCTCAAAAAATGAAATTAAAGTATAGCATCGGTGCAATACTCGCTTCTACAATGTTAGTAGCGGGGTGTACAACAGACAAAGGTGAAATAGAAGATTATAATGAAAAAGTACAAAAAGCATTTGATGAAGAGAAACCTGTATCTTCAGTAGGGAAGAAATTAAATAGTCTTGAACAAGACAAGCAAAAATTAGTTGAGCAAATTAATGGTAAAGACCAAGCAGAAGTGAAAGATACCTCGAAAAAAGTCGTGGACAATGTTGAAGAAAGAGAAAAAACATTTAAAAAAGAAGAAGAAGCTTTAGATAACTCAGAAAAAGCATTTAAAAAAGCTGAAAAGCATGTTGATAATATAAGCGATGAAGATAAGAAAAAAGAAGTGACACAATTGAATCAAGCGCTTAAAGATAAATACAAAGCACATGATGAATACGCCAAAGCATATAAAAACATTTTGAATAAGGAAAAAGATATGTTTGGATACACTTCGGGTGACGAAGTGAGTCAAGAGCAAATAGACAATAAAGCAGAAGCGGTTTCGAAATCATATAAAAATATGAATAAATCATTTGAAAAATACTCGGATGCAATGAATAAAGTGAACAAAGAAAAAGAAGATGTAGACAATCTTTCTTAAATTTAAAAGCGATAAATTTGAATTTTAAATAGCTACGTTATAGCATATGATATGAGGGCGCTTACAATTTTAAGGAAATTACTTTATAGTGACTCGGTTTTGGAGTAGTACAGCGCTATGAAAAACAGTGGTACAGATTAAAAACTGTACTTGTCTTAAGTATTACAGAACTTTTTCAAATTATTTAACAGTGTAACAGTTTTGTGGTACAATATTGAAGGATAAAATAAGTTTCTATTATACGGGAAAGGTATGGTGAATTGAATGGCTCCGAAATTAAAAGCCCAATTCGATGCAGAGAAAGTATTGAAAGATACTGAATCTCAATTTGAAATGATCCAAATCTTGGATGAAGATGGTAACATCGTTAATGAAGATCTAGTACCAGATTTATCAGACGAGCAATTAGTTGAATTAATGGAGAGAATGGTTTGGACACGTATTCTTGACCAACGTTCTATTTCATTAAATAGACAAGGGAGATTAGGTTTCTATGCTCCTACAGCAGGACAAGAAGCTTCGCAATTAGCTTCACAATACGCTTTAGAACAAGAAGATTTTATATTACCAGGTTATCGTGATGTTCCACAATTAATCTGGCAAGGCTTACCTTTAACTGAAGCCTTCTTATTCTCAAGAGGACACTTTAAAGGTAATCAAATGCCTGAAGGCGTTAACGCATTAAGCCCACAAATTATTATCGGTGCACAGTATGTTCAAACTGCTGGTGTAGCGCTTGGTATTAAAAAACGTGGTAAAAGTGCTGTAGCAATTACTTATACTGGTGATGGTGGTTCGTCACAAGGTGATTTCTACGAAGGTATTAACTTTGCTTCTGCATATAAAGCACCTGCAATTTTCGTTATACAAAATAACAATTATGCGATTTCAACGCCACGTAGCAAGCAAACTGCTGCTACTACATTAGCTCAAAAAGCTATTGCAGTTGGTATCCCAGGTATTCAAGTTGATGGTATGGATGCTTTAGCAGTATACCAAGCAACTAAAGAAGCGCGTGATCGTGCTGTTAATGGTGAAGGTCCAACTTTAATTGAAACAATCACTTATCGTTATGGTCCACATACTATGGCTGGAGATGACCCAACGAAATACAGAACATCTGATGAAGATTCTGAATGGGAGAAAAAGGATCCATTAGTTCGTTTCAGAAAATATCTTGAAAATAAAGGTTTATGGACTGGCGATAAAGAAAATGAAGTTATCGAACGTGCAAAATCTGAAATTAAAGTTGCTATTAAAGAGGCAGATAATACTGAAAAACAAAAAGTTACTGACTTGATGGAAAACATGTATGAAGAAATGCCTCAACATTTAGCAGAGCAATATGAAATCTATAAAGAGAAGGAGTCGAAGTAACCGATGGCACAAATGACAATGGTTCAAGCGATTAACAACGCGCTTAAAACCGAATTACAAAACGATGAAAATGTTTTACTTTTCGGTGAAGACGTCGGTGTTAACGGTGGTGTTTTCCGTGTAACTGAAGGTTTACAAAAAGAATTCGGTGAAGACCGTGTATTTGATACACCTTTAGCTGAATCTGGTATTGGTGGTCTAGCTTTAGGCTTATCTACTCAAGGATACCGTCCAGTAATGGAAGTACAATTCTTAGGATTTGTATTTGAAGTATTCGACTCTATAGCAGGACAAATTGCGCGTACGCGTTTCCGTTCTGGTAACTCTAAACAATCACCTGTTACTGTTCGTGCACCATTTGGTGGTGGCGTTCATACACCAGAATTGCATGCTGACAACTTAGAAGGTCTTTTAGCTCAATCACCAGGTTTACACGTTGTAATTCCGTCTAATCCGTATGATGCTAAAGGATTATTAATCTCAGCAATCAGAAGTAATGACCCAGTTGTATATTTAGAACATATGAAATTATACCGCTCTTTCCGTGATGAAGTACCTGAAGAAGAGTACACAATCGAAATTGGTAAAGCAAGTGTGAAACAAGAAGGTAATGACATTACACTTATTGCATATGGTGCAATGGTACAAGAGTCATTAAAAGCAGCAGAAGAGTTAGAAAAAGATGGTTATTCAGTAGAAGTTATTGACTTACGTACAGTTCAACCAATCGATATCGAAACGCTTGTTGCTTCAGTAGAAAAAACAGGACGTGCTGTAGTAATCCAAGAAGCGCAACGTCAAGCTGGTGTTGGAGCACAAGTTGTTTCTGAATTAGCAGAACGCTCTATTCTTTCATTAGAAGCGCCAATCGCTCGTGTTGCAGCGGCAGATACAGTCTATCCGTTTACACAAGCTGAAAATGTTTGGTTACCAAACAAAAACGACATCATTGAAAAAGCGAAAGAAACTTTAGAATTTTAATATATATATTTAATGAAGTAGGATGATATCAGTTTAGTTGATACACCTACTTCATCCAAATTTATATTTATAGCATGAGATAGTGACTTAATTGTTCATCGCTCAATTTCTAATTTTTGACTTAATATGAATTTTTAGGAGGATAATAACGTGGCATTTGAATTTAAATTACCCGACATTGGTGAAGGTATCCACGAAGGTGAAATTGTAAAATGGTTTATTAAATCTGGAGATACAATTGAAGAGGACGATATTTTAGCTGAGGTACAAAACGATAAATCAGTTGTTGAAATCCCATCACCTGTTTCAGGTACTATTGAAGAAGTACTAGTAGATGAAGGTACTGTAGCAGTTGTTGGTGACACAATCGTAAAAATCGATTCACCAGATGCAGAAGAAATGCAATTCAAAGGTAGTGAAAGTGACGATTCAGCAAGTGAAGAAACAGAAGTACCTGCAGAAGAAAGCACTAAAGAAGAAGCACCTGCACAAGCTTCTAAAGACGAAGAAATAGATGAAAGCAAACGTGTTAAAGCAATGCCTTCAGTTCGTAAATATGCTCGTGATAATGGCGTTAACATTAAAGCTGTTTCAGGTTCAGGTAAAAATGGCCGTACAACTAAAGAAGACGTGGACGCATACTTAAATGGTGGCGGAGAAGCAGCTTCAAATGAAAGTGCAGCTACAACAACTGAAGAAACTTCAAGTGCAGCACAATCAACACCAGT
Source organism: Staphylococcus parequorum (assembly GCF_039237145.1). NCBI lineage: Bacteria > Bacillati > Bacillota > Bacilli > Caryophanales > Staphylococcaceae > Staphylococcus > Staphylococcus parequorum. The sequence goes on along the minus strand of NZ_CP150682.1, from coordinate 2,242,765 downwards.
TTCTACAGAAGGCGAATTCCCAGAAACAACTGAGAAAATACCTGCAATGCGTAAAGCAATTGGTAAAGCAATGGTTAACTCAAAACACACTGCGCCTCACGTAACATTAATGGATGAAATTGATGTTCAAGAATTATGGGATCACCGTAAAAAATTCAAAGAAGTTGCAGCTGAACAAGGTACTAAATTAACTTTCTTACCTTATGTTGTTAAAGCACTTGTTTCTGCACTTAAAAAATATCCAGCGCTTAACACTTCATTTAACGAAGATGCTGGCGAGATTGTACACAAACATTACTGGAACATCGGTATTGCTGCAGACACTGACAGAGGATTATTAGTTCCTGTTGTTAAACATGCAGACCGTAAATCAATGTTCAGCATCTCAGACGAAATTAACGAACTTGCTGTTAAAGCACGTGACGGAAAATTAGCTGCAGATGAAATGAAAAATGCTACATGTACGATTAGTAATATCGGTTCTGCTGGTGGACAATGGTTCACTCCAGTAATCAATCACCCAGAAGTAGCTATATTAGGCATTGGCCGTATTGCACAAAAACCAATTGTTAAAGATGGAGAAATAATAGCTGCACCAGTATTATCATTATCATTAAGCTTTGACCACAGACAAATTGATGGTGCTACTGGCCAAAATGCTATGAATCATATCAAACGTTTATTGAATAATCCAGAATTATTATTAATGGAGGGGTAAAATATGGTAGTTGGAGATTTCCCAATTGAAACAGACACTATTGTAATCGGAGCAGGACCAGGAGGCTATGTTGCAGCAATTCGTGCAGCACAGTTAGGTCAAAAAGTAACAATCGTTGAAAAAGGCACATTAGGTGGCGTATGTCTTAATGTTGGATGTATTCCTTCTAAAGCATTGTTACACGCTTCACACCGTTATGATGAAACTAAGAACTCAGAAAATTTAGGTGTTATTGCTGAAAGTGTTTCACTTAATTTTAATAAAGTTCAAGAATTCAAACAATCAGTAGTTGAAAAATTAACTGGCGGCGTTGAAGGATTGTTAAAAGGTAATAAAGTAGAAATCGTTAAAGGCGAAGCTTACTTTGTTGATAACAATAGCTTACGTGTTATGGATGAGAAAAGTGCTCAAACATATAACTTTAAAAACGCGATTATTGCAACTGGTTCAAGACCAATTGAAATCCCTAACTTCGAGTTTGGAAATCGTGTAATTGATTCATCTGGCGCTCTAAATTTACAAGAAGTTCCTGGTAAATTAGTAGTTGTTGGTGGCGGTTATATTGGTTCTGAACTTGGAACTGCTTTTGCAAACTTTGGTTCAGAAGTTACTATTTTAGAAGGCGCTAAAGATATCTTAGGCGGTTTTGAAAAACAAATGACGCAACCTGTTAAAAAAGGTATGAAAGAAAAAGGCGTTGACATTGTAACTGAAGCTATGGCTAAATCTGCTGAAGAAACTGAAAACGGCGTTAAAGTAACTTACGAAGTAAATGGCGAAGAACAAACAATCGATGCTGATTATGTATTAGTTACTGTAGGTCGTCGTCCTAACACTGATGAATTAGGCTTAGAAGAATTAGGTCTTAAATTTGCAGAACGTGGATTAATCGAAGTAGACAAACAAAGCCGTACTTCAATCGAAAACATTTTTGCAATTGGTGATATCGTTCCTGGTTTACCACTTGCGCATAAAGCAAGCTATGAAGCTAAAGTAGCAGCTGAAGTAATCTCTGGTGAAGCATCAGAAGTAGATTACATCGGTATGCCTGCTGTATGTTTCACTGAGCCAGAACTTGCTCAAGTAGGTTATACAGAAGCTCAAGCTAAAGAAGAAGGATTAAAAATTACTGCTTCTAAATTCCCTTATGCAGCTAACGGCCGTGCGTTATCATTAGATGACACTACTGGTTTTGTTAAACTTATTACGCTTAAAGAAGATAATACATTAGTAGGTGCCCAAGTAGTTGGTACTGGCGCTTCTGATATTATTTCTGAGTTAGGTTTAGCAATCGAAGCTGGAATGAATGCTGAAGATTTAGCATTAACTGTACACGCTCACCCAACGTTAGGTGAAATGTCTATGGAAGCTGCTGAAAAAGCTATAGGTTTACCAGTACACACAATGTAATTTCATTGTTGTAACAGATATAACGATAGCCTTGTGGGGGCGGGAATACGAAATCAAATTTTGATTTCTGTCCCGCTCCCTTTTTTTATTTTAAAATATAACATCTAAAAGAAACTAAAATATTTGATGAAAAGTAGGAGGGATACTTATATGGAGTATCAATATCCGATAGACCTTGATTGGTCAAATGATGAAATGATGCAAGTTGTATCATTTTTCAATGCTGTAGAATCTTTTTATGAATCAAAAGTAGAAGGTAAATTATTATTAGATCGTTACAGACAATTCAAAACAATCGTTCCTGGAAAAGCAGAAGAAAAACAGATTTTTAAAGAATTCGAAAAAAGTAGTGGATATAATAGTTACCAAGCAGTAAAAACAGTTCAAACTGACAACAGTCAAAAGTTTTTTAGTGCAACTAAAAAATAACTATTGTCATATAAGCTATATTCTGATATTTTTATTAAGCATTAAATAAAATGTTTGATAAAAGTAAACAGTATATAGCTTTTTTATTTTTGCGAAATTTTAGTGTAGTGCACATCATAAAATGCCGTATAATCCTAAAAAGTTAATTTATATAAAGGATGTCATGATGAATATAGGTAAGAAGATTAAAACACTAAGACAAATAAAAAATCTCACTCAAGGAGACTTAGCTGAACGCACAGATTTATCAAAAGGCTATATTTCTCAAATTGAGAATCAATATGCTTCACCAAGTATGGAAACATTTTTGAATATTTTAGATGTTTTAGGTACAAGCGCAAGTGATTTTTTCAAAGAGCCTGAAGAACCGAAAGTATTATATAAAAAGGCATCACAAGTTACTTATGATGAACATGACAAAGGCTATATACTTCATTGGCCAATTTCGCAATCTAATGAGTTTGAAATGGAACCACTTATAATTACTTTAAATGGAAATACTGCATATAAAAATTTTGAACCTTCAAATTCGGATACATTTATATATTGTTTAGCGGGTGAAGTTACATTAATGTTAGGTGGTAATGCGTTTCATGCTGAAATGGGAGATGCGCTTTATTTTAAAGCAAAGCAAGAACATAGATTAATTAATTCTACACCAAATGAAGCTCGAGTTATGATTGTTGCAACCGCATCATATTTATAGGAGGAAGCACAAATGAATCCGTTATTATCGTTTAATGCTGTAAGTAAAGCTTATGATGATACACCCATATTAGATAAAATTAATATAGATATTGAGTCAGGTCATTTTTATACATTACTTGGGCCTTCTGGTTGTGGTAAAACAACAATTTTAAAACTTATCGCAGGATTTGAACAAGCCGATGAAGGCGATATTATATATCAAAATCAGTCAATTAATCATATACCAGCAAACAAACGCAAGGTGAATACAGTATTTCAAGACTATGCATTATTTCCGCATTTAAATGTATATGATAATGTTGCTTTTGGATTAAAATTAAAGAAAATGAACAAAAGTGCCATTAATAAAAAAGTGAAAGAAGCATTAAATCTTGTTAAACTCACTGGCTATGAAAATAGAACAATTGAAGGTATGAGTGGGGGGCAAAAACAGCGTATTGCAATTGCACGTGCAATCGTGAATGAGCCAGAAATATTATTATTAGATGAGTCTTTATCAGCACTTGATTTAAAATTAAGAACGCAAATGCAGTATGAATTAAGAGAAATACAATCTAGATTAGGTATAACATTTATTTTTGTTACACATGATCAGGAAGAAGCGTTAGCGCTTAGTGATTATATATTTGTAATGAAAAATGGTAAAATACAACAATTTGGCACGCCAACTGATATATATGACGAACCAGTAAATCGTTTCGTTGCCGATTTCATAGGAGAATCAAATATTATTGTAGGCACAATGATAAAGGACTATATTGTGAATATTTACGGTCAAGATTTAGAATGTGTAGACATGGGTATACCATCACAACAGCATGTAGAAGTAGTGATTAGGCCGGAAGATATATCCTTGATTCAACTGGAGCAAGGTTTATTCGAAGTGACAGTTGTTTCTATGCTTTTCAGAGGTGTACATTATGAAATCAATTGCATTGATAGTAAAGGTTACGAATGGCTGATTCACTCTACTAAAAAAGCAGAACTTAATAGTAAAGTTGGTTTATACTTTGAACCAGAAGCAATTCATATTATGGTACCAGGTGAAAGTGAAGCTGAATTTGATAAGCGTATTGAAAGTTACGAGGAAATCGATTATGCGCAAGATTAATATATTTTTATTTATACCCTATATAATGTGGATGGTTTTATTTATCGTTGTTCCTGTGATGCTTCTTGTTTATTTCTCGTTTATTGATATGCAAGGGCATTTTGGATTGGAAAATTATAAACAGATGATTTCATTGAAATATTTCACGATGATTTGGGACTCGGTATGTTTTGCTGCAGCAATTACGTGTATAACGCTACTTATAAGCTATCCAGCTGCGTATTTTATAAGTTCATCTAAACATCAAAATATATGGTTACTTATACTCATCGTACCAACTTGGATTAATTTACTACTGAAGACCTATGCATTTATAGGCATTTTCAGTCATGATGGTATTATCAATCAAATAATGAATTTTTTACATTTGCCTAAAATGGAATTGTTATTTACTGTTCCTGCTTTTTTAATAGTAGCAAGTTATATTTATATTCCATTTATGATTTTACCTATTTTTAATAGTATGAAGGATATTCCTGAAAATATTTTGCAAGCTTCAAGTGATTTAGGTGCGAATAAGCTAACAACATTTAGAAAAATCATCCTACCACTTACGAAGCAAGGTGTACTGACAGGAATTCAAGTCACGTTTATACCAGCATTGTCGCTTTTTATGATTACGAGACTTATTGCAGGTAATAAAGTGATTAATATTGGGACAGCCATAGAAGAACAATTTCTAGTGATACAAAACTATGGAATGGGTTCAACGATTGCGTTGTTTTTAATCGTATTTATGGCGTTCATCTTAATTATTACGAATACTAATGTTACGAATAGGAAAAGGTGAATCATATGAGATGGTATGGCAAATTATATATCGGTATATTAATTACTATTTTATATGCTCCAATATTATTTTTAATGGTTTATTCGTTTAATGCTGCTGGTAATATGGTTCATTTTGATGGCTTTACTTTGGAACATTATCAATCGTTATTCAATAATGACCGATTAATGTCTGTCATTTTTAATACGATTGGTGTAGCATTATTAGCCGCTGGATGTGCTACTGTAATAGGAACATTAGGTGCAATTGGCTTATATCATTTAAAAAACAAGAAATTAAAAGTTTCATTACTTACATTAAATAATGTTTTAATGGTATCTTCTGATGTTGTTATTGGCGCTTCATTTTTAATTATGTTTACTGCTATAGGACATTTTACTGGTATAGGTCTTGGGTTGATAACGGTACTTATTTCACACATTGCTTTTTGTGTTCCTATTGTGGTAATCATTGTGTTACCTAAATTGTATGAAATGAATAATCATACATTAAACGCGGCTCGTGATTTAGGTGCCACGGAGTTTCAAGTATTGAATAAGGTAATGTTGCCTCATTTAATGCCAGCAATTACCGGGGGCTTTTTTATGGCGTTGACCTATTCATTAGATGATTTCACTGTCAGTTTCTTTGTTACTGGTAATGGATTTAGTGTGCTTTCCGTAGAAGTTTATGCAATGGCAAGAAAAGGTATTAGCATGGAAATTAATGCAATATCTACCATTTTATTTGTTGGTATTATGTTAAGTATACTAGGGTATTATTTTATTAAAAAAATACTTAAGCATAAAAAACAAGTGAAACGGGGTATATTATAATGAAACGTTTTTTACAGTTAATTATAATTTCTATTGTCGTTGGTTTGATATGTTTATTTATCAGCCAAAGATTCACTTCAAAGCAGCACTCTGAGACTGGTGAAAAAATTTATGTTTATAATTGGGGAGAATATATTGATCCTAGTTTATTAAAACAATTCCAAAAGGAAACAGGAATAGAAGTCGTTTATGAAACATTTGATTCAAATGAAGCGATGGAAGCCAAAATTAAAAATGGTGGCACTCATTATGATGTTGCTTTTCCGAGTGACTATACAGTTCAAAAATTGAAAAGACAACAATTGTTATTACCTCTAAATCATGAGAAACTACCTAATATGAAAAATCTTGATGCAGATTATCTTGATATGCCATTTGATGAAGATAATACGTATTCAATACCTTATTTTTTTGGTACTGTAGGTATTATTTACAATAAAAATGTATATCCAAATGATAATTTTGAGTCATGGAATCAGCTTTATAAAGCAAAATATAAAAATGATATATTATTAGTAGATGGTGCGAGAGAAATGATAGGTGTAGCTTTAAATAAATTAGGTTATAGTATAAATGAGACGCATTCGTCATATTTAGCAGAAGCTGAGAAAGATTTAACGCGTTTAGGACCTAATGTTAAAGGCGTGGTAGGTGATGAAATTTCAATGATGTTAGAACAGCATGAAGCAAATATTGCAGTGGTATGGAGCGGTGTTGCAGCTCCAATTGTACAACAAAATGAAGAGTTTGATTATGTAGTTCCAAAAGAAGGTTCAAATCTGTGGTTTGATAATATGGTTATACCTAAGACCACACAAAATAAAGCAGGTGCCTATAAGTTTATGAACTTTTTATTAGATGCTGAACATAGTAAACAAAATACAGAATGGGTGGGCTATGCGACACCTAATAAGGCAGCAAGAACTCAATTGCCTGAAAGCATAAAAAATGATGAACGGTTTTATCCAACAAAGGAAGAACAAGCCAATTTAGAAGTTTATAAAGATTTAGGTGAAGAGGCGTTAAGTGAATATAATGAAAGATTTTTAAATTTTAAAATGTCATTAAAATAAGTCATAGTTAGTAGTTATTTGATCGTTAATTCGATATAATAGTTTGACAAGCAATATAAGGAGTTGTAAAGACATGTCAGGAGAGCAATATACTCAAGTTAGACGTCCGGTGAGTCGACTAGCAGAAAAAGTATTAGGTTGGTTGAGTTGGATATTCTTATTATTACTAACCATTATTACGATGTTTATTGCACTAGTATCTTTTAGTAGTGAAGCATCAATACAAAATTTGGAGACTTCATTGAATGGCAATGATTTTGTTCAACAAATATTAGCGAATAATGGATTAAACACAATCCAATTTGTAATTTGGCTACAAAATGGCGTGTGGGCGATTATAGTATATTTCATTGTCTGCTTGCTTTTATCATTTTTAGCCTTAATTTCAATGAATATAAGAATTTTATCAGGATTCTTATTCTTAATCGCAACGATAGTGACGTTGCCATTAGTGTTGCTATTTGTACCATTAATTATTCCTATCCTATTTTTAATCGTGGCAATCATGATGTTTGCACGAAAAGAAAAAGTAGAAACAGTGCCTGCATATTATGCAGAAGGGTACCAAGGGCGTTATTCAAACTATGAGCAACAATCAGAACCAAACTCACCTCAATATATTGAAAAGCAACAAACTTCTGACGTAGAACAACAAAGTAATGATAATCAATTAAGAAGAGGCGGTTATAGCTCTGAAGTTGCAGAAAAAGTAAACTCTGAAAACAATGCATCTGATGAAGAACCACAAGTACTTTCTAGACAAGCAAAGTATAATTATAAGCAAAGAAAACACAATAATGTTGATGATGACAGTCAAAGTACAGAAGATGATTTCGGTCAAGTTAGCAATGTATATAATGAAGATGGTGAAGCAGTTGCCAACGAAGATCAAAGTAGCAAAGATGCAGTAACGAAGGAGCAACAAGAACAACAAGCTAAAGAAACAGAATTAGAAAATCAACGTATAGTGGAAGAAGAACAACGCCGTAAACAAGAAGCGTATGAAGCGCAACAAAGAAAACAAGCTGAGCAAGAAGAACAACAACGCCGTAAACAAGAAGAGGCTGAAGAAGCTGCTAGATTGAAGCAAGAAAAAGCTGAAGAAAAAGCACGTATTAAACAAGAGAAAAAAGAACGCAGAAAACGTGAAAAAGAAAAACGTAAACAACAACCGAGTGCAGCAAATCAGCGTAGAAAGAATTTTGAAGAACGTAAGAAAATGACTTCACAAGATGTTGAAGAAACACAAGATACAACATCTGAAGAACAAAATGATTCTGAAACAAAAGACAAATCATAATAAAAGTTGTGTTGTTTTATAATAATTCAATTTGGTATTCAACTACTAGACTCGATTGCTCACATAATGTGAGACAATCGGGTTTTTATTTATATCGCTCTAATACAATATAATTTAGCGATAGGTCGTGGTTATTTTTAATTATTCATAAATTTGCTATGATGTAATTAATGAATTTATAGGAGGAAGCATATGAGTAGGAAAGCAGAACGTACCCTAGCATGGATAGCAATTAGTCTTAGTTTAATATACTTATTATTTATGGTTATTGCATATAATTTCATCAACGTACCAGAATTTAAAGAAGTATTTAATGAAATGAACCAACAACAAGGGACAGAAATTACCCCAGGAGCTTTTAAAGCTTCTATCGTACTACAAGGTATCTTTACACTTATTTCAACGATTTTGGCTATTATTGCGGTCTTTACAATTAAAGGTAATCGCATACTAGCAGGATGTTTATTTATTGTTTCGGCTATTATTGGTATATCTGGTGGAAACTTTATCGCAATGATTTTATGGTTAATTGTAGGTATTATGTTATTTGCGAAAAAAGATAACACGAAACAAGGTAATCAAATTAATCAGATGCCAAATTATAATATTTATAATAACGAAAAAGAAAAACAAAAGCCCCAGCAGCAAGACATGGATCCTGAGGCAGAAATGAAACGAAAAAAAGATGATGACCCGTACATTTATTAAATGTTCCTGGCAATCATTTATAAAGATAAATAAGTAATAATAGAAAAAGCACGCGACTTAAATTCATTTTAAGTCGCGTGCTTTTTAGATATTCAGATGAATTATTTATAGAATTTGAGTAATTGTTCGAATGTTTCTTCGAGGAAGTTTAAAAAGACTTTGTCGCTTTCTAATTGTTCGGCATTTGGTGACAATGTACGAGCTACAAAGAACTCACCTTTTTTAACTTCTTTAACGCGATTGAGCGCTTTTGTAATGTCTTCATCTGACATTTCATGAATGTAAATTTTTTCTTGGCTCATATGATCAGGACTAATGCTATAGTCATTTGGTAAATTTTTAAGTGTTTCAAATTGGTCCTCGAAAGCTTTTATTTGTTGTGCTTTGTCTTTTGTTTCATGCATGATACCATACATGACAAATAATTGATTTTCAAACAGACCTATTTGAAAATGTGGTTGCATTTTATAACCGCGTTTATTTGTAGCGAATGCGACCCATGTGTCTTTTGGTGGATTAACTTTTCGACGCGCATGTTTAGCTACGTGTGGATAAAATTTTTCACCGGTTACTGTTTCTAAATATTGTGCAAAATAATCACCTAATTCATTCAGCTGTGGTCGGATACGTTCATTTAACGCTTCCATTCTTGCATCAAGACCATCAACTGTGAATGCTTTGAAATCTCTAGGTTTAAATATGTACTTAGTCATTGGGGCCTCCTGTAAACATTATATACGTCTGTATTGTAGCATAATATAATTGGATTAACATTGTCTTTGCCCATTATGTGCACCTAAAACATAACTTTATAGTGCGCGTGTATAAAAGATAAAATAGGGTATACATGTAAGAAACCATAAAATATTCAAAATATATTTTTATACATATTATTATTAGAAAATAGAAAAGTTGCGCATTAACTTTTTGAGTATTAATTACTGTATAATGAGAAGTGAATAAGGAGCTGATACAATGACTGTTTACGAGTTTGCTAAAGGTCTCATATTAGAGGCAGGGAATAATGTAAAAAAAATAATGAAAGAAGATATAGAAATAGAAACGAAATCAAATCCTAATGATTTAGTGACAAATGTAGATAAAGCTACAGAAAACTATATTTTTGAAAATATTTTACAGACATATCCTCACCACCACGTTATTGGTGAGGAAGGTCATGGCCATGACCTGAATAATGTGTCAGGTGTTGTATGGGTAGTAGATCCAATTGATGGCACATTGAATTTTGTTCATCAAAAAGAAAATTTCGCAATTTCCATTGGTATTTATAATGATGGACAACCTTATGCAGGATTTGTATATGATGTAATGAACGATGCATTATATCATGCTAAGACTGGGGAAGGAGCATTCGAAAATGAAAATCGACTTCCTGAAATAAAATCGACGCCTTTAAGTACAAGTATCATCGGTATCAATCCTAACTGGCTAACCAAACCACGTTTAGGAGAATTATTTAAACCTATAGTAGAAGAATCCAGGAGTGCCAGAGCTTATGGATCAGCTGCTTTAGAAATTATTCATGTCGCAACTGGAAAATTAGCTGGATATATTACACCTAGATTACAACCTTGGGATTTTGCAGGTGGACTCATTGTCTTAAATGAAGTAGGTGGAAAAGGTACAGATTTAATGGGAGACGCATTATCAATTTATGAACCTAGTTCGATTGTAATGGCGAATAAACAATTGCATGCTGAACTCATTGAACAACATTTTCAAAAAAATAATGAAATCATTGGATTATTGCAACAACGTTTAAAAAACAAATAATAAAAGAGCATTTTAGAAGAAAAAACAACCTATGAAAAGCGCCTCAATCCTATTTGTTAGAATTGAGACGCTTTTATAGATTGTATATAAAATTTGACTCGATTATAGCCAATCGTTTTCGCGATATTTCTTTTTTAAAGTGAAACCGTAACCAAATGTTGCAATGAATAATATAAGTGTTAAAATCATCAATGGAACATTTGTTGCAGCTAAACTAAAGCTAAATAAAAGCAAGAATACTACAGCTACTACAGCAAGTACCCAGAATATTGCTTTCGATTTTTTTTGTTGCATACTACCACACCTTTATAGTTTTCTTTAACCAATTATATGATATAATAAAAAAGTTGCAAAGAAAAGTGGGAATTTACTCGAGAAAGGAATTTGTATAAATGACTAATAGAAGAGAAGACGTTCGTAATATAGCTATCATCGCTCACGTTGACCATGGTAAAACAACACTAGTAGATGAGTTATTAAAACAATCAGGAATATTCCGTGAAAATGAACAAGTAGATGAAAGAGCAATGGATTCTAACGATATTGAGAGAGAACGCGGTATCACAATCCTTGCTAAAAATACAGCAGTGAATTATAAAGACAATCGAATTAATATTTTAGATACACCAGGACATGCTGACTTCGGTGGAGAAGTAGAGCGTATCATGAAAATGGTTGATGGTGTTGTACTTGTAGTAGATGCTTATGAAGGAACGATGCCACAAACACGTTTCGTATTGAAAAAAGCATTAGAGCAAAACTTAAAACCAGTTGTAGTTGTAAATAAAATTGATAAACCAGAAGCACGTCCAGAAGGCGTAGTAGATGAAGTATTAGACCTATTTATCGAGTTAGAAGCTTCTGACGAACAATTAGATTTCCCAGTCGTTTACGCGTCAGCTGTAAATGGTACTGCAAGTTTAGATGCAGAAAAACAAGATGAAAACATGCAATCTTTATACGAAACAATTATCGATTATGTACCAGCACCAGTTGATAACAGAGACGAACCATTACAATTCCAAATCGCGCTATTAGACTATAGTGATTATCTAGGACGTATTGGTGTAGGTCGTGTGTTCCGAGGAACAATGCGTGTAGGTGACAGTGTATCTTTAATTAAATTAGACGGAACTGTTAAAAACTTCCGTGTAACAAAAATCTTTGGTTTCTTCGGATTAAAACGTGAAGAAGTTGAGGAAGCATATGCGGCGATTTAATTGCTGTTTCAGGAATGGAAGATATTAACGTTGGTGAAACAGTAACGCCAAGTGACCACCAAGATGCACTTCCTGTATTAAGAATTGATGAACCAACACTTGAAATGACATTTAGAGTTAACAATTCACCATTTGCAGGCCGTGAAGGTGATTATGTAACATCTCGTCAAATTCAAGAACGTCTTGATCAACAATTAGAAACAGACGTTTCATTAAAAGTTACGCCTACTGAAACTCCAGATAAATGGATTGTTGCAGGTCGTGGTGAATTACATTTATCAATCTTAATAGAAAACATGAGACGTGAAGGCTTTGAATTACAAGTATCTAAACCTCAAGTTATTTTAAAAGAGATTGATGGTGTGAAATGTGAACCGTTTGAACGTGTACAATGTGAAGTGCCGCAAGAGTATACAGGTCCTGTAATCGAGTCATTAGGCCAACGTAAAGGTGAAATGCTTGATATGGTTACAACAGATAATGGCTTAACACGCATTCTCTTTATGGTTCCGGCTCGTGGTTTAATTGGTTATACTACAGAATTTATGTCTCAAACTCGTGGTTATGGTATTATTAACCATACATTTGAAGAATTCAGACCACGTGTTAAAGGTCGTATCGGTGGCAGAAGAAACGGTGCACTTGTATCTCTTGATCAAGGTAAAGCTAGTGCTTATGCAATTATGGGCTTAGAAGACCGTGGTACAAACTTCATGGAACCTGGTACTGAAGTATATGAAGGTATGGTTGTTGGTGAACATAACCGTGATAATGACTTAACAGTTAACGTTACAAAAGAAAAAAACCAAACAAACGTACGTTCTGCTAATAAAGACCAAACTGTAAGTATGAAACGCCCAAGAATTTTAACTTTAGAAGAAGCATTACAATTTATCAATGACGATGAACTTGTAGAAGTTACACCAGAAAATATCCGTATTAGAAAAACAGTTCTAGAAAAATCAGCACGTGAAAAAGAATCTAAACGTGTCAAACAAATGATGCAAGATAATGAATAATTAAATAAGATTTAATAAAAGAACCAAACTAGATAATAATTTCTAGTTTGGTTCTTTTATTTTAGAATTGGCATCTAAGATACCACGATTAAGTAAATTAAATATATATTGTTACTAACAACATATGTACATGATGTTTTATAACATATAAAAATAGCTAATCATTTAACAATTTGAGCTGCATTTTGTTACGGCTCATAATTATTGAATAATTAGCTATTATAATTATAAAGTTAGTTTATTAAATTGATGTGATAGAAAACTATGTGTTAAAGATGATTATAAGTCGTTACTTGATTGCGCTGTTTAGGTGTATCAAGTCTACTTTTACACTCATCACACATAAATGTGTGCATCGGATCATTTCTAAGTCTTTTCGCTTCTAATGTATTTTGATCGATAAATACTTCCATATCACAAATAATACATTGAACTTTTTTCATATTTAGATCACCTCAATATGAGTAACATATGCAAATTGGTAAGAATAACCTTCATTTGGAATGTAAACAAAGCTATCTACGCTATAGTCATCATATAATCTTTTACCATCTTTAGCGAATTGGAAAAAGAGGTAAGGTAATAAGTCAATCGGAACCTCGATAGCATCATTTTCATTATATAAACGGATTGCTTTTGCCGAATCATGTGGTTCAGCATTTTTGAAAAAAGGTGCCATATTGATAACAAATGATTGTTCCAATACTGCACGTCTTTTATATTTTATTTCAGAATTTAAAGTTGGTGGATTAGTTTGACCTTCCAAAATTGCACGATTCCATTCACGGTTATCGTCAAAATTGATTGGTTTTGTACCGTCAAATACACCTTTTTCTAAATCTTCAATTTGTACTTTTCTATCATCAAAAATCCAAGTTGTACTATCTAATGATATTGGAAATTTAACTGCGCCCTTAATTTGAATCATAGTCCCACTCCTATTTGTATATCTTATCTATCTTTATAACAAAAATATGTAAAAATGAATTTTTTGTGAATATTTTTCACTTGTAAGTGAACATTTCATATACGCATTGTACTATAAAATTCGTGTTGAAATAAAACGTTTACACAACAGATGCCAGCAGGCTGACGATTCCATAAATAAATATATTTGAGATAAAGATTTCTTTAATATCAATATTATCACAAATAACACGGTTTAGTATATTAAGGAATTCACTTGCTTTTTATGAATCAGTAAGATACACTTCTACATATAAAGTTACAATTGATAGGGGGGAGTATGTCATGGTAAAGAACCAAAAAATGAACAGTGCGGCATATGACCAATTGAATAAAGATGCTGATAGGATTCTCCAACTTATAAAAGTACAAATGGATAATCTGACGTTACCTCAATGCCCGTTATATGAAGAAGTACTCGATACTCAAATGTTTGGATTGCAAAAAGAAGTAGATTTTGCTGTTCAACTCGGTTTAGTCGATATAGAAGTGGGCAAAGATTTAATGCTACGATTAGAAAAAGAACTTTCTAAATTGCATGACGCATTTACTAATGTTTAATATGGTTAAATAAATAGAATTTTTAGCTGGAAAGAGTTTAACCAGCTTTAAAATTACACACAACTTGTATAAGTAGTAACTTCAAAACTACATAACATATTTCAGAGTGGCTGGGACATCAATATATTGTTGATTGCATCGCAGCCATTTTCTTTTGTTTAAAATAGACAAATGACGAAATTAATGGTTAAAATAATGGTATTTAGTGTTATATTTGTTCGAAATATTAGAGTAATGTTTGATATAATGTTAAAAGTGTAATTTATTTTTTATGAAACAGACCCAATATCTTAAGACGATTTACAACAATAAATATCGTTTTAAAGTTACGAATTTGAGCTGGTAATGATAAATGATATTAATAATTAGAATTGGATGATATGTCAAATGAATAACATAAAACAATTTTTTCGATATATTGGTAGAAATGCCAAATTTATTGATTATCCGTTAGTAATTACATATATTTTATTATGTCTAATAGGCTTAGTAATGGTATATAGCGCAAGTATGGTTGCAGCTACAAAAGGTTCATTGACAGGTGGCGTTCCAGTGACTGGGACTTACTTTTATACAAGACAATTAATGTATGTAATCATGAGTTTAATTCTTGTCTTTTTCATGGCATTCTTTATGAATGTCAAATTCCTTGAATCCATCAGATTTCAGAAATGGATGATGATGATAATGGTTGGTTTACTCTTAGCCACTTTACTTGTAGGAAGTAATATTAATGGTTCGAAAAGTTGGCTCAATTTAGGTTTTATGAACCTACAAGCTTCGGAACTATTGAAAATTGCAATCATTGTATATATACCTTATATGATAGAAAAGAAACGACCGAAAGTTTTTAAAGAACCAAAAATATTAGCATCACCGATTATTTTGGCATCAATTTGTATAGCACTTGTACTTTTACAAAGAGATGTAGGACAAACGCTATTAATTTTAATTATCTTCTTTTCAATCATATTTTATGCAGGTATTGGTGTTCAAAAATCACTCAAATATGGTTTGATGATTTTGTTCGGTGTAGTTATTATAGGCTCACTGTTCTTACTATTAGGATTAGTTCCAGATTACTTGACTGCCCGTTTTAGTACATTAACAAATCCATTTAGTAATGAAGAAGGTACTGGGTATCATATCTCTAACTCCTTGATTGCAATCGGAAATGGTGGACTGTTTGGACGAGGGTTAGGTAATAGTATTATGAAATTAGGATACTTACCAGAGCCACATACTGATTTTATCTTTTCGATTATTGCTGAAGAGTTAGGCTTGGTAGGCTGCGTCGTCGTGATATGCTTACTATTCTTTATAGTTTACAGAGCATTTGAACTAGCAAATAAAACTAACTCTTACTTTTACAAGTTGGTTTGTGTAGGTATTGCAAGTTATATCGGTAGTCAAACATTTGTTAACTTAGGTGGTATTTCAGGTACAATTCCGTTAACAGGTGTGCCATTACCATTCATAAGCTTTGGTGGCTCTTCAATGATTAGTTTAAGTATCGCTATGGGTCTACTGCTAATTACAGCGAAACAAATTAAAATCGAAGAATTAAGAAAGAAAAAAGCAAATAAAATTAACAATAATCCAGGGATCTCCAGAAAATCATAAGTTAGTTTGTTATGGTAGTTATGATATAAAAAATGTAATTTGTAAAAGCAAACGTTACAACAGTAAAATGTTGAAAACGTTTGCTTATTTTTATAATTAGACATCTTAATTTTGAAAAACTTAGTGTTTTTAAAGTTAATGATAATAAAAAGTTATCAATTTTAATAATTTTTTATTATAGTTAAGCTATGATATAATTCCATAGAAATGCGCGTATACTACAGTGTTTAGAGACTATCACAGACGGATAAAATTTTATCTATCAGTGATCACAATTCAACCGTTTAAGTAGTTATTCTAGAATATACGAACAAACTTTTATTTGTATACATTGTTCGCATTTTGCTATAATGGTTTCTATATCAAACTTTTTAGAAAATTCAAATTTTAAGGGGGACCATGTTGTGAAAAAAATAAATAAACTTATGGTAGCCAATCGTGGAGAAATAGCAATAAGGATTTTTAGAGCAGCAACTGAGTTAAATGTACAAACAGTTGCGATTTATTCAAATGAAGATAAAGGGTCTTTACATAGATATAAAGCGGATGAATCATACTTAGTAGGCGAAGATTTAGGTCCTGCAGAATCATATTTAGATATTGAACGCATTTTAGAAGTGGCGAAACGTGCCGATGTAGATGCAATTCATCCTGGTTATGGTTTTTTAAGTGAAAATGAAACATTTGCACGCAGATGTCAGGAAGAAGGCATCAAATTTATTGGGCCTCGTGTGGAGCATTTAGATATGTTTGGGGACAAAGTTAAAGCAAGATCAACAGCAATTAAAGCAGATTTAAGAGTTATCCCAGGTACTGATGGACCGATTGATAATCAAAAAGATGCTATAGCTTTTGCAAATGAAGCAGGCTATCCACTTATGATTAAAGCAACAAGTGGTGGCGGTGGTAAAGGCATGCGTATCGTCCATGCAGAAGATGAATTAGAGGACGCATTCCACCGTGCTAAGTCTGAAGCTGAAAAATCATTCGGTAATAGTGAAGTATATATTGAAAAATACATTGATAATCCAAAACATATAGAAGTTCAAATTATCGGAGATGAACATGGCAATATCGTACACTTGTATGAACGTGATTGCTCTGTGCAACGACGTCATCAAAAAGTAGTGGAAGTAGCGCCTTCTGTTGCATTGTCTGATGATTTAAGAGAACAAATTTCTGATGCTGCGATCCAACTTATGGAAAATATAAAATATGTTAACGCAGGTACTGTAGAATTCTTAGTATCAGGAGATGAGTTCTATTTCATAGAAGTGAACCCACGTGTGCAAGTTGAACATACAATTACTGAAATGGTTACAGGTGTGGATATTGTTAAAACTCAAATACTTGTAGCAGACGGCGAAGTATTATTTGATGATGAAATTAGTATGCCAAAACAAAAAGATATTCAAACGTTAGGATACGCTATACAATGTCGTATTACTACTGAAGATCCTACAAATGATTTCATGCCTGATACGGGTAGAATTATAGCTTATCGTTCAAGTGGCGGCTTTGGGGTTAGATTAGACGCTGGTGATGGTTTCCAAGGTGCAGAAATTTCACCATATTATGATTCATTACTTGTGAAACTATCTACGCATGCGATGTCATTTAAACAAGCAAATGAAAAAATGGATCGTTCGTTACAAGAAATGAGAATACGTGGCGTTAAAACCAATGTGCCATTCTTGATTAATGTGATGAGACATGAACAATTTAAAACAGGCGATTATACAACGAAATTTATCGAGAAAACGCCAGAACTTTTTGATATAGCACCAACACTTGACCGTGGTACAAAAACACTAGAATATATAGGTAATGTTTCAATAAATGGTTTCCCTAATGTCGAAAAACGACCAAAGCCAATTTACGAAGTATCTCCAATTCCGAAGATTGCTAAAAAAGAAGTTGATCAATTAGAAGGTACTAAGCAACTATTAGACGCACAAGGACCTAAAGCAGTTGCAGATTGGTTAAAACAACAAGAAGACGTATTAATTACAGACACAACATTTAGAGATGCACATCAATCATTACTTGCTACTCGTGTACGTACGAAAGATATGATGAACATTGCTTCTAAAACTGCAGATGTAATGAAAGATAGCTTTTCATTAGAGATGTGGGGTGGTGCAACATTCGATGTCGCATTTAACTTCTTAAAAGAAAACCCGTGGGAAAGATTGGAAAGATTGAGAAAAGCTGTTCCAAATGTACTATTCCAAATGTTACTACGTGCTTCTAATGCAGTTGGTTATAAAAACTACCCTGACAACGTAATTAAAAAGTTTGTCAAAGAGAGTGCAGACGCTGGAATTGATGTATTCCGCATATTTGATTCATTAAACTGGGTAGATCAAATGAAAATAGCAAACGAAGCAGTACAAGAAGCAGGTAAAATTTCGGAAGGTGCAATTTGTTATACAGGCGATATTTTGAATCCGAATCGTTCTGACCTGTACACGTTAGAATATTATGTGAATATGGCGAAAGAACTTGAGAGAGAAGGATTCCATATTTTAGCGATTAAAGATATGGCCGGCTTATTGAAACCTAAAGCTGCGAACGAGTTAATTGGAGAATTAAAAGCTGCAGTAGATTTACCTATCCATCTGCATACACATGATACAAGTGGCAATGGCATACTTGTTTACAAACAAGCGATAGATGCGGCGTAGATGTCATTGATACTGCTGTAGCGTCAATGAGTGGCTTAACAAGTCAACCAAGTTCTAATTCGTTATATTATGCATTAAACGGTTTTGGTAGAAATGTGCGTGCAGATATTGATGGCATGGAAGAATTATCTCATTATTGGGGTACAGTGCGTCAGTATTATAGTGATTTTGAAAGTGATATTAAATCACCTAATACTGAAATTTACCAACACGAAATGCCAGGTGGACAATATTCAAACTTAAGTCAACAAGCTAAAAGTTTAGGGCTGGGCAATAGATTTAATGAAGTGAAAGAAATGTACAAACGTGTCAACTTCTTATTTGGCGATATTGTAAAAGTAACACCTTCTTCTAAAGTAGTAGGTGATATGGCTCTATACATGGTACAAAATGATTTAGATGAACAAACTATCATCGATGATGGTTATAAATTAGATTTCCCTGAATCTGTTGTATCGTTCTTTAAAGGGGAAATTGGCCAACCAGTAAGTGGCTTTAATAAACAATTGCAAAAAGTCATCTTAAAAGGTCAAACAGCTTTAACAGATAGACCAGGTGAATACCTAGAGCCTGTTGATTTTGAAGCGGTTAGAAAAGAATTAGAAGAGAAACAAGAAAGAGAAGTTACAGAACAAGATATAATCAGTTATGTGTTATATCCAAAAGTTTATGAACAGTTTATCTCAACGCGAGAACAATTTGGTAATGTATCATTATTAGATACGCCAACGTTCTTCTTTGGTATGAGATCTAACGAGACGGTAGAAATTGAAATTGATACAGGTAAGAGACTCATCATCACACTTAAGACGATTACAGAGCCAGATGAAAAAGGTATTCGTACAATTTTCTATGATATGAATGGTCAAGCACGTCGTATCTTCATTCAAGATGAAAACGTCAAGGCAAGTGAAAGTGTGAAACCAAAAGCAGATAAATTAAATCCAAATCATATCGGAGCTCAGATGCCAGGTTCAGTTACTGAAGTCAAAATTTCAGAAGGCGAATCTGTTACGAGCGGTCAAGCTTTATTAATTACAGAAGCAATGAAAATGGAAACAACAATCCAATCACCATTTGATGGTGTGGTTAAGAAGGTTACAGTTCAAAGTGGAGAAGCAATCCAAACAGGTGACTTATTGATTGAAATTGAAAAAGAACCAGTAGATTAAATTAATTATTGTACAATTAAACAGCCGTCAGGTTCCCCTAAATAGGAATCTGACGGCTGTTTTATGTTGGAATTTTTAAAATGTAAGCACAAATAAAAATAAATATATGTAACGCAATTAATGAAAAAACGCTATTTGTAAGAAGGAATAGATATTGATATCAATGCAGTAAGGTGTACTTAATGAATAATATCTATAAAAAAAACCAAATGCCATTTCAGCATTTGGTTTGTCTAAGTACTTTTTTGTTTATTAACCAATAAAAATTATTTATCCGCCACTTCGAATTGTTCGAAGCATTAGTACTATAAAGTATGCGATTAAGCCAAACAATATAGTAATAAATAGCGCATGTAACAAAGCAATGAATAGATTAACATTTGTCATCATAGATAAAGCACCTGTAATAACTTGTAAAACGACTAAGACAAAGGCAGCTGTATAACCAAAACGTATTGTACGATTATGGCTATAATTTTTTACTGCATGGATAAATGTAAGTAATATCCAAATGAAAGCAATTAAAGCCATACCTCTATGCGTAAAGTTTACCCAGTCTTGTACATTATGCGGTATGATATCGTCAAATGGCAGTGGCCATTTACCATATGCTAAGCTGGCTTCTTTGTGTCTTACTAGTGCTCCCGTGTATATAGTTAAATATACAACAATTGCCATAATCCATGTATAAATTCTTAATGGCTTTCTGATAAATAGCTCATCAGCTTCATATTTTCGATCAATTTCAAAAATAATTAAAGTTAAGACAAACACTGATGAGAATGAAATCAATGAAATACCAAAGTGTAAAGCTAACGTATAAGAATTTTGTTGCCACATTACTGCTGCTGCACCAACAAGCGCTTGGATGACTAAGAATCCAACACTTATAATACTTAACGGTTTTACTTCTTTAATATAACCAATATGTTTCCAAGCAACTATCGCTAACCATAAGACAACAAGCATGGATATGCCTGAAACTGCACGGTGACTTAATTCAATCAACGTTTGAATTGGTAAATTTTGAGGTAAAAATGCACCATGACATAATGGCCAGTCAGAGCCACATCCATCTGCTGAACCAGTCTTGGTAACTAAGGCACCACCCAATTGAACAAAAGCCATAATGAGTGTTGCTAAAACAGATAACCATTTTAGGTTTTTTTTGCTAAACAAGAATTAACCCCCCACTTATATGTAAAACTCTTGAGACACTAAATTACATTCAGTTGTAACATCATTTGTCGTAATTATTGTAATTATTAATCTCGAAAAGACATACTTATAAAATTTAAATAAATCTTAACTAACATTATAACAAGAAATATAGATTAAATTGTGTCACAAAAATGACTATTTGTGAAAGTCGTTAAAGTGTCACAAATAACTTTACATAAATGTAGTCAATAACACAAATTTAATATATCATTGTATTATATGAAAAAAATAGGAGGGAAATTATGAACAAAGAACAAACTTTGTCACATAATTCTAGTCGTGTAACTTTTAAAGAGTTACAGCAAATCATCAAAATGGGGCTTGTACAAGGAAACTTACTACCCGCATTTGCTGGTTCATGGCTTGCAATTGTGTTGGCGAATCATTCCTTCCTCTCGTCAATACCACAAATCTTAATGATGTTGGTGGGCTCTACGTTAATTATGGGGGGCGCATGTGCTTTAAATAATTACTATGATCAAGATATTGACAGTATCATGCCAAGTAAACAACAGAGACCAACAGTTAATGAGAGAATCTCAGAAAGAAATTTATTGATTCTCAGTTTTGGAATGATGCTTATAGGGGAGGCATTACTATTTGCGTTAAACATACCTTCGGGAGTAATTGGCTTGATAGGCATCGTTGGGTATGTTTCATTTTATTCTATTTGGTCTAAACGTCATACAGTTTGGAATACAGTCATTGGTAGTTTTCCAGGTGCAGTGCCACCATTAATTGGTTGGACTGCAATCGAAGGAAACCTCAGTTTGGTAGCAGTAGCACTATTCTTAGTAGTATTCTGTTGGCAACCAGTTCATTTTTATGCGTTAGCAATTAAACGTAAAGATGAATATTCATTAGCAAATATCCCAATGCTACCATCTGTTAAAGGGTTTAGCCGTACGAGAGTGAGCATGTTTATATGGCTTGTATTCTTACTACCACTACCATTTTTACTTAGCACATTAGGCACAACGTTTATTGTGATAGCAACATTGTTAAATTTAGGTTGGGTATATATGTGGTTAACAAGCTTTAAGAAAGATTTAGATCAAACGAAATGGGCGACAAAAATGTTCGTTTATTCATTGAATTATTTAGTAGTATTCTTTGTGCTCGTTGTCGTCGTGTCATTAATTCAAATGTTCTAATAATTAATAATGAGGATGTAATATATGAATTTACCAATTTTACCTACTTTAAGTACAAGTTTTATAGTTATTAGTGCTATCTTAGTTGCAATAGGTTGGCGCAAAATTTGGAAAAGAGAAATCGAAAGTCATAAAAAAGTAATGCTAAGTGCGGCATTTTTTGCACTCGCGTTCTTTATCATTTATGCTTCGAGAACGATTTTCGTTGGTAACACTGCTTTCGGCGGTCCTGATTCAATGAAGATTTATTACACTATATTCTTAGTATTCCATATCAACTTAGCAACAATTGGCGCAATTTTAGGTGTATCACAAATTATCACGGCCTTTAAAGAGAAATTTAAAGTGCATAGATTTGTCGGTCCAATTGCATCAATTGTATGGTTCTTCACTGCAATCACTGGTTTAGCAGTATACGCATTACTTTATGTAATCTATCCTGGCGGAGAAACAACATCGCTAATCAAAGCAACGTTTGGATTATAACTAATGTTTAAATGACTGTTAGTCATTTTACGGAAAGATTTTCGGCATATAATAAAAATGGTAAGCAATCAAATTTTGATTGCTTACCATTTTTTTAGTTACAGTGATATAGTTAATAAACAATAATACTAGAGATTCAGTCTAATTATTCAAGTATCGTATTAAGTGTTTAGCAGTTACAGAATCTTTAGTATCTAATAATCCTTTTGGTTGTCCTTCATATAGTAATTGTCCGCCTTGGCCACCAGCATAAGGACCGATATCAATAATCCAGTCTGCATGCGTCATCATGGTTAGGTTATGTTCTATAACTACTACTGTGTTGTTGTCATCAATGAGTTGATTAAAACAGTCTAATAATATAGGTATGTCATCTTCATGTAATCCTGTTGTAGGTTCATCGAAGACAAAAGTGTGGTGATTTACAGTACGTGTTAAATATTTACTTAGTTTCACACGTTGAACTTCGCCACCTGACAAGGTATTTAACGTTTGACCTAATGTCATATAATTAAGACCTGTGGATTTTAAAGCATTCAAAGGTGTTGAGATATTGTGTTTTGAATGGAAAAATTCAATTGCTTCATCTACAGTTAGCGCAAGAATATCTGCGATGGAATAACCTGCTACTTTAGCGTCAAGCACTTCTGGTTTATATCTTAGTCCGTTACAAACATCACACGTTTGAGTGAAATCTGGCATAAATGCAAGTTCGGTTTTTAAAATACCTTTACCATGGCACTCTGGACAAGCGCCTTCTGAATTATAACTAAACATAGATTTTTTTAATCCTGTTTCTTCACTGAAATAGCTTCGAACTTCATCAAATATATTTAAATAAGTGAGTAAGTTAGAACGACTTGAAGCATGCACAGGTTTTTGATCAATAAAAATAGTGTCTTGTAACTGCTCTAATCCTTCATGAATTAAAGAACTTTTGCCGGAACCTGCGACACCAGTCACTACAGTCATAGCCTCTTCTGGTATTTGAGTTGAAATATTTTTCAAATTATTACGAGATATATTAGATAGCTTAATAAAATGTTGGCGCTTTCTAGGTTGTGATTTAAGCTTATGCATTCTTCGTAAGGCAACGCCTGTACTGGTAGTTGATTTTAATAAAGCATTATAAGACCCAGTAAATGTAATCTCGCCACCATTTTTTCCAGCAAGTGGGCCTAAATCTATGACATGGTCAGCAATACGTATAACATCAGGGTCATGTTCAACGACCAACACAGTATTACCTTTGTCTTTTAAAGATTGTATGATTTCATTTATACGTTGTATGTCATCAGGATGTAAACCAACACTAGGCTCATCTATAATGTACACTAAATCACTTAAAGGGCTATTAAGGTGTCTTATTAATTTAATGCGCTGTGATTCACCACCTGAAAGCGTGGTAGTTTCTCTAGATAAAGTTAAGTAATTAAGCCCAATATAACTTAAAGATTGTAACTGTTGTTGTAGTGGTTTAATGATGACACGCGCTTTATCTGAATGAATGTTTTTAATGAAATCTAATGCATCATCAATGGATAATTGAGTGAAATCTGCGATGTCAAAATCATTAATTTTACATTTTAAAATATCTGGATGTAATCTTTTTCCATGACATTTCGGACATTCTTTTGAAGTCACGACACGATCTATGGCTTCTCTAAATTTATTTTTTTCAAAATTATCATTGAGTAAAAAAGAACGTCTGAAGCGATGAATTAAACCTTCGAATTTGGCTGTCTTAGGCCAATTATCAGGCGGGTTTTTCAGTTTAGTAGGCTTTGTGTACAGCAACGTATCAAGTTCTGCTTGTGTATAATCTTTTAATTTTTTATCATTATCAAATAACCCTGTATATAAATAACGCTTTCCTCTCCAACTATCTGGTCTAAAAGAGGGGAATCGTATCGCATCTTCATTTAAAGATTTATTAAAATCTAACAACTCATTTAAATCTATGTCCTCCACATATCCTAGACCTGAGCATGTATCGCACATTCCTTTAGGATTGTTAAATGAGAATATGTCAGAGTAACCCACAAAAGGTTCTCCGATTCGAGACCATAATAATCTCACTGAAGCGTATATATCAGATATTGTTCCTACTGTTGAACGTGAATTACCACCTAGTCGTTTTTGGTTGATAATCATCGCAACTGGTAGGTGTTCAATCAAATCTACTTTTGGTTTTGAATATTGAGTTAATTGATGTTGTATATATGTAGAATATGTCTCGTTTAAAAGACGTTCTGACTCGGCAGCAATTGTATTAAATACTAATGAAGATTTTCCTGAACCTGAGCGACCAGTAAAAACCGTTATTTGATGCTTTGGTATATCGACAGAAATATCTTTTAAATTGTTTTGCTTTGCGCCGTGAATACGAATTGTTGTCATGACTTTCACCTCTCAATTATAACTATACCCGAAAAAAGATGATGTATCACTTGTATCGCTGAATCGTAAAAATGTGTATTTTGAATGACCTGTGCTAATCTTAACAAAGAATTTACAACGACATACCTTGCTTGTGACATAATGAAACATGTACAATAAATGAAAGTAATATATAGGTGGGTGAGCGATGAAAAAACTAATAATTAAAATTATTGGTGTATTATTATTAATTTGTTTTTTAATTTATCTATTTTACTCACCGCGTTTAAAGTTTGACGTACTCGAAAATCCTAATAAAGATTCAACTAAAACGACACAAAATAAGGATGCTCAAAAAACTGAGACAAACGCTGAAAACCCGAAACCTAAAAAGGGTGTGAGTACGTGGGTTGGTCAAAGCTTAGATGAATTAACTGATAAATATGGTCAAGCTGATCGAGTTTATCCATATAAAAATAATTTTAAAAACTATGTGTTTAAGCAAAAAGATAAATATTATTTGATTACTACTAAAAAAGGGATCATTAAATCTGTTTATGCAACAGGTAAAGATGCTAATGTAAATCCAATAAAAATACAGGACGATGCGTCACACGTTTTTGAAAAATATAGTATTAATCCAGAACCAACGATTTCTGTTAATGGTAAGCAATATGAATTAGAGCTATCTGATTCAGATATGAAAACACAAGCATTAATTAAATTTGAAGATATGTATGCGCAAGTTTACATAGATCAACAATCTAATGAGGTTGTAGCAGTTAGATATTTAGATAGTGAAGCTCTGGCAGCATTTAAACCCTATCAAATGTTATCTACCAAAGAAGATAAAGAGGTTAAAAGTAAATATAGTAATATCACTTATGAGCAAAACTCAAATCAGCTGACAACACTTTATGAAATTACAAATGAAATGAGAAAGTTAAAAGATGCCAAGCCATTAAAAGTTAATAATCATTTAACGCATATTGCCTCATTTAACTTGTATGAAGCAATTGGTACTGATAGTGTTGAATTTACTGAAGATGCTTTAAAACAACAGCTCAATGAGCAAGAGGTGCCATTTGTATCTGCTAGTCAAAATGTTGGCTATGACTTCAACGAAGTGCCAACGTTAATACATAGTTGGCTCAACTCAGATATTCATAGATCAAGGATGTTAAACTCTAAATATAATGAAATGGGTGGCGAAGTAACAAATGGTTACTACACAATTATTTTTGTTGAAGATAAATAGAAAGGAGATTTGTAACGATGATTACTGAAGAAACATTAACAGTGCTTGATGAAATTGAAGCGCTTAGTGATAAAATACTTGAATCAAGATTATATAAAGAATATAAAGAGGCTGAACAACAGTTAGCGGATAATGATGAAGCACATTTACTATACCAAGCATTTTTGAAATCAAAAGATAAGTATGATGAAATTATGCGTTTTGGTAAATACCACCCTGATTACCAAACGGTGATGCTAGATACACGTAAACGTAAACGGGCTTATGAAATGCTGCCAGTTGTAATGGATTTTAAACAAAAAGAAGTCTTATTACAGGATTTAATAGATGAGGTGATTGTTAAAATTGCATACGCTGTTTCTGAAAATGTAAAAATTGAAACAGGCAATCCATTTTTCCAAAAAGATGCAAGTGGCTGTGCTACAGGTGGATCATGTAGCTGTTCACTTTAAGCTGAATTTTTAGAGTCATTAATAATAAATATTGAAAAAGCTGGGACGCCTCATTGAGGTTTCCCAGCTTTATTATGACGCATGCGTTGCTACTGATAAGTATGTTTAAATCGTTCTGCTAAATCGGGTCTGTCAGTAACAAGTGTATGCGCACCATTAAAAATCAAATCATTCATTAAGTCGAGATTATTCACCCCATAATAACCTGGGATGATATCACGCGTGTTAAGCCACTGAATGAATTTTGGTGAAGTTAGTTTAATACCTTTGAAAGAAACAGGCATTTGGAAAGTGTGCGCACGTGGCTGAAAGGTATCGCCTAGACCTAAATAGAACTTTAAGAAGCCTTCTGCCACTTCATTTTGGCCTGCGCCAATAGCTACAGTGCCATTACTTATTATATTAAACCGTTCAATTTGTTTACCGTGGAAACTTGTTACTAATACGCGATCTTGAGCATTATTAGCAACAATATCCTCAAATATAATTTCTGGTACAAGATGACCATGTTCACTTTCAGGATCGTCTTTTAAATCAACATTAATCAATTGATTTGGATATAATTTAAGTAATTCATCAAAAGATAAAATATAAGCATCTTTGTGACCTCGATAAGGTTTATGACCGTTTATATCTACAAAATGATATCCTGAATCTAACTGTTTTATCTCTGCTAAAGTATGTTCTGATACTTTACCTGAACCGTTAGTCGTACGATCCACATCTACATCATGGAAAACGATGAGTTTTCGATCTTTTGTAAGTCTCACATCTGTTTCAAATCCATCAATCCCGTGTGCTGCTGCATTATCAAAAGCAAGTTTAGTTTGCTCTGGTCTTACAGCCATACCACCACGATGGGCAAATATATATGGTGCAGGTTTAGAAAAGAAAGATGGTATACTTTGATTATTCGGTTTAGCTTTATATTTAGTAATTAATAACACGCTACCGACTAAACCTAGCGTACTTAAAAATCCGCCCTTAATTAATTTATTAATTTTTGTCACGAGCAATCCTCCTCAGTTTTGAGTATATAAAGTAATATAGCAAATGTTTGTGATACATCAAAATAATTGTTATTTATAAAAAGAAAAAGACATGATATTATATAATGGCTAATAATTGGAGTGAAAAAAATGAACACTATAGCTAGAACAAGTTTGATAATTTATTTAAAACATATGAAACACGAAAGACAAGTAAGGAAATTTGGTCATATCGTAAGTGTAAATAGACAACAACGCTATGTCGTAATGTATATAAATGAAGAAGAAGCGGATCAAATTGTTGAGAAATTAATGAAGCTTAAATATGTGAAAAATATTGAAGGTTCGCCCTATAAATATTTAAAAAAGGTTTATGAAAAAGAACAGCATGAAATATCTTGATTCAAAAGTTTTAAAAGCTTTATTTTTGTATCCAATCGATAGAAATCTAGCTAATGACTTAATATAGGGCAGTTAAACAAGCCACAATAGTACAATTATAGTCTACAGTGGCTTGTTTTATTCAATTATTGCAATGGTGGAATCCATCGTTGCAGTCTTAAAACGCTGATTAAGTAATTAAAATATAAATCGATGTCGTGGAAAGTGTCACTTGGTTGTACATCTACCTCTTTGATATCTATATTGTATAGTCTTGCTTGCTCATTGATTAATTCAAACTTTTTGTTTGAATTAGGATAGGGATAATTTAAAGCATTAACCATGATATACATAGCTTGGAAGTGATTTTCACTTGTAGGATGCATAATGATTGCTACTGAAGAAGGCTTTTTTTCGAAAGTAGCAGTGTGGAAATACACAATATGGTCGATACGTTTGAAATTATATGCTATTAAAGTGTTAAATTCGAATAAGTCTGTGAGGCCTTCGCCTAATTTTATAAATGATTGTTTCAATATTGTAACCTCCTATCGTGCAGTATGCATTATATAAAATTTGATTTAAGAATGGAAGTGTTAATAATATGAGAGTGATTTCAGGAATACATAAAAGTAAAGCACTAGAGAGTTTAGAAGGGCGCAATACAAGACCTACGATGGATAAAGTGAAAGAGGGTATTTTTAATAGTCTTCATGAAGTTTCAGGTATAGGTTTAGATTTATATGCAGGTAGTGGGTCTTTAGGTATCGAAGCTTTGTCTCGTGGTATTGATAAAATGATTTTTGTAGATCAAAATTTTAAAGCTGTTAAAGTGATTAAAGCAAATTTAAAAAATTTAAATATAGAATCGCAAACTGAAGTATATAAAAACAATGCAGACCGTGCGTTGAAAGCACTTTCGAAACGTGATATTCAATTTGATGTAATTTTTTTGGACCCACCATATGAAAAAGGACTTATAGATGAAGCGTTGGAAGAAATCGCAAAGTTTAATTTATTAAAAGAAAGTGGTATTATCGTTTGTGAGTTCAATCATCACGAAAAAATTAATACAGACCCTTTCCATGTGATAAAGCGTTATCATTATGGACTGACAGACACTTTGTTATTAGAAAAAGGAGATTAAAATGTCTACAACTAAAGCAGTTATTCCCGGAAGTTTTGATCCAATTACATATGGGCATATAGATATTATAGATAGAAGTGCTGATCGCTTTGATGAGCTTCACATTTGTGTCTTAAAAAACAGTAGTAAAGCAGGAACATTTTCAATTGAAGAACGCATAGAATTGATTAAAGAATCAGTGAAACATTTGGATAACGTTACAGTTCATCACTTTAATGGTTTACTTGTTGATTTTTGTGACGATATTGGCGCACAGACAATAATTAGAGGTTTGAGAGCTGTAAGTGACTTTGAATATGAATTGAGACTGACTTCAATGAATAAGAAGCTAAATAGTGATGTAGAAACAATGTATATGATGACAAGTACAAATTACTCGTTTATTAGTTCAAGTGTAGTTAAAGAAGTTGCTGCATATAAGGCAAATGTTTCAGACTTCGTCCCAGTACATGTGGAAAAAGCATTGAACAAAAAATTTAGAAAATAACTATAAAGAACCGATACTTAACAAATTGAATAGTGGTTCTAGACTGTATACAAAATCGTTGAACTGTATCTAGGCAAATAGGCAAATGGATAATTAAAAAGGGCTGACTTCATACTTTTAGGTATGCGGTCAGCCCTTTTTAATTTATGGTTAATATATACTGTCTTAAACACGTATCACAGGTGTATTGAAGTCGGTAGCGGTGCTATTAGAAAGAAAATTATAAATCTGAGTGGCGTGTATTTCATTCGTAAAATAATGTGCGTTTTGTTTATTGACTTGTGTTATATAATTACGTTCTGGAAAAGCGTTTTTTAAATATTTTAAATATTGCTGTCCTTTTTGTGTCATGCCTAATACTCTAACGGCTTTAATTGTTGAAGGTTTATCTTGTTGTTTGAAATTCAGTAAAATGTTCATAAGTAAACGTTGGATATGCGTATATGTATAACGCTTCGTTTTAATTAATTTCATTAAATGTTCAAAAGAAGTCGCTTCATTGATTAAATGTATTAAACGATGTTCTAAGCCTTCACTCATTAAGTGGATTTGTTCTAAAGCTTGCACATCTTGACTTAAAATTGCGTATTTTATATAAGTGAAGGTGTCTTCAATTGAGACGTGAGGCACTCCATAAAGTGCTTGAGTAGATTCAGGAACAACCTTTTTCCATTGTTCATCACCTGTTTGAATCGATTTACGAATCGAAGTACCACTCGCAAAAGCAAAGTTTGAAATCAAATCATCATGATGAGCGCTTTGTTCTCGAGGTATCGTCCAAGGTTGGATGCATGGTGCCCATTTTTGAATCGCACGCACATATGATATCCCTAAAGTGTTATTAGGTGATGAAAGTAACGAATGATCAGAGATAAGTTCACTAATTATTCGTGGGTAGCTTTTACCTTCTTTAGATTTCTCAGAAAATTGTGGGGAATCTTCTACTTTATTCATTTCTTGAGCAAGTGATAGAAATGCATTTATATCACCAGATTCACTACCAAATGATAAATGATTAATATTTAAATAATCTGCTACTTGAACTGCAGTTTCTGCAAAATACTGTCCTGCAGATATAGCAGAGTAGGCAGGTAATTCAATAACTAAGTCAACAGCGGTTAACGCCATTTGTGTTCGAGTGAATTTATTATAAATTGCTGGTTGGCCTCTCATTACAAAGTTTCCACTCATAATTGCGACAGAAACTTCAGCTTCGGTAATTGACTTTGATTTCTGGGCATGGTATAAGTGACCATTGTGGAAAGGATTATATTCTGTGACTAGTGCAACGCTTTTCATTTGCAATTCTTCCTTTCAGAATTCATTATATATATTGTAACAGATGTAAATGTGTTAAGAAAAAATCTTGACAACTTATGTCTATAAAGTTAAAATAAATTTTGTGCTTGTTAGAGGTGAAGCCCTATGAAATGGTCAATAACACAATTAAGAAAATTCCAAGATAAACCATTTGAATTTCATCAAACGGTTAATTTTGATCATTTAGTAAAATCATTAGATTTAATAGATCTATCTGATATTGATGTTGAAGGTGAATTAACCGTCAGATCAAATGAAGTCATTGCAGATATGCATATAACCGGAACGTATACGATGCCATGTGCACGTACGTTAGTTCCTGTAGAAACTCCTATAGATATTAAATCTCAAGAGATTTTTGATTTAGAAGGATATGATGAGTATAGTAATGGCGAAGATAAAGATGAACATTACCATGATGCAACAAACGGTATGATAAATCTAAAAGATATTACTGAAGAACTAGTTATCATTGGAAAGCCAATGCGTGTTTTTTCAAGCGAAAGCGATCAGATGTTAAGTGAAGGCAATGGTTGGGAAGTTATTGACGAAGAAGAAGCGGTTGAGCTTGCAAAAGATAAGGAAGAATCTGAATCTAAGCAAATTGATCCTAGGCTTCAAAAACTACAACAATTATATGACGAAGAGTAATAGCGGATTTTAATAATCTATAGTATAATGGATTATTGAATCTGAAAATTTCTATTTAGTGTTTGAATATAAGGAGGATATATCATGGCAGTACCAAAAAGAAGAACGTCAAAAACAAGAAAAAATAAACGTCGTACGCATTTCAAAATTTCAGTACCTGGTATGACAGAGTGCCCAAGTTGTGGAGAATATAAATTATCTCACCGCGTTTGTAAGAACTGTGGTTCATACAATGGCGAAGACGTTGTATCAAAATAATTTCATTTAATTAAATGGCTTAATAATAGCCTATTCTAATCGTTCACTAATTATTCACTTGATAATTTTTGAGCGATTTTTTATGTTAGAGATAGATAGTATTTATATTCAACTGATAGGTTGTGTAAAATTATGGAAACAATGAATGCACAAATAATTATAGATAAAATAGAAAATAGTGATGCGATTTGGCTTTATGAGCATTTTAGTGATTATTTTCAAGACGTTTCTTCTTATAAAGAATTCAAAAAATTGTTGAGTGCATATAATGGTATCAGAGGAACAAACAGGTTGTATAAACATTTACATATAAATCGTCAAGATGAGTACATTTGGTTTGACAGTAATATGGAATCAGGTGCAAGTGTCATTTTAAATAAATATCAAGAAATTATTGGAATGGCGCTAATTCCGATTAAGCAATCACATTTGATTAAGTTCTCTAAATGTAGCTATACCATCCCTTTACAAGAAGATTGGCTTGTTCATACTGGTGGCTCGAATGAATTATTAAATCATCACTATCGATATAAAAACCAACGCAATGCTTTTGATTTTGTGAAAGTAATTGAAGGTTTTACATATAATGGTGATCCTACGCTGTGTGAGAATTATTTTAGTTATAATGCGCCTATTTTAGCTCCAGCAAACGGAGTAGTAGAAGAAATTGTAGACGGGATTCCTGATTGCATACCTGGTGAATATAATACAATGCATCCTGAAGGTAATTATATAATTATTAAACACGGACGTAATGAATATAGTATGATAGCACATATCAAACCGGATTCATTTAAAATTAACAAAGGAGATACGTTGTTGCGTGGACAACATATCGCAAATGTAGGTAATTCTGGAAATGCTGCTGAACCACATGTACATTTTCAAGTGATGAATCATAAAAACATACAAACAACTCAGACGTTGAAAATTAGATTTCTCAATAACGCTTCCCCAGTCAAAGGTGATATAGTAACATATACAGGAGATAATATTTTAGTGGAAAGTGAAAGTCATTTTTCTACATTTTTTAAAAATATTAGTACAAATATTAAACATAAATTTAAAAGTTAAAAATACTAAAATAAAGAGGCTATGCTATGGAAATGATTACTTCGGCTCAAAATAGTAAAGTTAAAAATGCAATTAAATTAAAAAAGAAACGTGAAAGAGATAAAACAGGACGTGCACTTATCGAGGGTTATCATTTGATTGAAGAGGCTTATAAGAGCAATTTAAAAATTGAACAATTGTATGTCGTTGATATTGAAAGACTCGATGATGATATGATTAATTATGCTGAAGAAGTATTTGAAATCAATTTAAAAGTTGCTGAAGCATTATCAGGTACAGTTACGCCACAAGGGTTCTTTGCAGTGATTGAAAAACCTGTTCATGAAACACGGAAAGCCCAACAAGTGCTATTAATAGACTGTATTCAAGACCCAGGTAATTTAGGAACACTAATCCGTACCGCTGATGCTGCAGGATTAGATTTAATTGTTCTTGAAAAAGGCACAGCAGACCCTTATCAAGATAAAGTTATGCGTGCGAGTCAAGGCAGTGTCTTTCATATTCCAATTGTGTCACAAGATTTAAGTGAATTTATTGATGAATTTGAAGGTGAAGTGTATGGTACTGCGTTGGATAATGCAGTAGCCTATAATCAAATACAAAGCCAAGAAAAGTTCGCGTTACTTTTAGGTAATGAAGGTGAAGGTGTAAACCCTGAATTGTTGAGTAAAACGACTCAAAATTTAACAATACCTATATATGGCAAGGCTGAAAGCTTAAATGTAGCAATAGCTGGTAGTATCGTGATGTATCACTTGAAAGGTTGACCCTTTAATCAATTATCGTATATAATATAGTTAATGATATTACAAAATAAATATTAACCTTTAAAAAGACGTAGACTATTTTCATACAGTTGCTTAAGGGAGATTATCCTAAGACTGCAAGATAATCCACTGTATTTAGTTTTTTTCACCTTTTTGGTTACTTAAAGAAATTTAAGTCGGACTTCATTTCCGTTATCAATGACAACAAGTGTATGCTTAGGCATAAATTTGGGTGGTACCACGGAAGGCTTTCGTCCCAGTTTCAAGGGATGAAAGTCTTTTTTTGCATTTTTACAAACAATCATTATACATTTAGATTTTAATATAGGAGGACTATGTATGGCACAAACAGAAGCGATGACTGAGATTAAGCAGCAAGCATTAGTTGATATTAATGAAGCTCAAAATGAAAAAGAATTACAAGACGTAAAAGTTAAATATTTAGGTAAAAAAGGTTCAGTTACTGGTTTAATGAAACATATGAAAGATTTATCAAACGAAGAAAAACCAGCCTATGGTCAACAAGTGAATGAAGTGAGACAAGCCATTGAAGGTGAAATTGAATCACGTCAAGAACTTTTAGCTCATGAACAATTAGAACAACAATTAAAAGAAGAACAAATTGATGTCACATTACCTGGCCGTAAAATTTCAATAGGCTCTAAACATCCTTTAACAAGAACGATTGAAGAGATTGAAGATTTATTCTTAGGTTTAGGTTACGAAATTGTTGATGGTTTTGAAGTAGAAAAAGATTACTATAACTTTGAAGCGTTAAACTTACCTAAATCACATCCAGCAAGAGATATGCAAGATAGCTTTTATATTACAGATGAAATATTAATGCGTACACACACTTCTCCTGTGCAAGCGAGAACGATGGAAGAACGCAATGGTCAAGGTCCTGTAAAAATCTTATGCCCCGGTAAAGTTTATCGACGCGATTCTGATGATGCAACGCATAGTCATCAATTTACTCAAATTGAAGGTTTAGTTGTAGATGAAAATATTAAAATGAGCGATTTAAAAGGTACGTTAGAATTATTAGCTAAACAATTGTTTGGCGAAGATAGAGAAATTAGATTACGTCCAAGTTACTTCCCATTTACTGAACCTTCAGTAGAAGTAGATGTTTCATGTTTCAAATGTGAAGGTGCAGGCTGTAATGTTTGTAAGCAAACAGGTTGGATAGAAATTCTAGGCGCTGGTATGGTACATCCTAATGTATTAGAAATGGCAGGTTTCGATTCAAATAAATATACTGGCTTTGCATTTGGTATGGGGCCTGATCGAATTGCAATGTTGAAATATGGTATTGAGGATATACGTCATTTCTATACAAATGATGTACGTTTCTTAGATCAATTTAAAGCTGTAGAAGATAGAGGTGAAAAGTAATGTTTATTTCAAAAGAATGGTTAGAAAGTTACGTAGATATTAATGAACCAGTAAATGCACTTGCAGAAAGAATTACACGTACTGGGATTGAAGTAGATGATGTTGTAGATTATACAAAAGAAACTAAAAATTTAGTTGTCGGTTACGTACAATCTAAAGCGCCTCATCCAGATGCTGACAAGTTAAATATATGTTTAGTAGACATTGGTGAAGCAGAACCGGTACAAATCGTGTGTGGTGCGCCTAATGTTGATGCTGGTCAGACAGTCATTGTTGCAACAGTAGGTGGTAGATTACCTGGCGGCATAAAAATTAAGCGTGCTAAATTACGTGGAGAACGTTCAGAGGGTATGATTTGTTCGCTTCAAGAAATTGGTGTGCCAAGCAATCTTGTCCCTAAAAAATTTGAAGATGGTATTTATGTCTTTTCATCAGAAGTGACGCCAGGTACAGATGCTATGACTGCGTTATATTTAAATGACCAAGTGATGGAATTTGATTTAACACCAAACAGAGCTGATGCACTAAGTATGATTGGTACAGCTTATGAAACAGCAGCATTATACAATGTGTCGATGAAGAAACCAAAAACAAATAGTAAAGAGGTTTCTGGACAAGCATCAGATGAAATCAGCGTGAACATTCAAAATAAAGATAAAGTTGCATATTATAGTGCAAGAGTAGTGAATGGTCTAACAATCGCACCATCTCCAGAGTGGATGCAAATGCGTTTAATCAAAGCAGGTATTCGTCCAATCAATAACGTCGTAGATATATCAAACTATGTACTTTTAGAATACGGACAACCGCTACACATGTTTGATAAAGATCAAATAGGTTCAAGTCAAATAGAAGTACGTCAAGCTCATGCTGATGAAAAAATGACTACACTAGATGATCAAGAAAGAACATTGAAAGACAGTGATATCGTTATTACAAACGGCACAAATCCAATAGCAATTGCTGGTGTAATGGGTGGCGATTTCTCAGAAGTGACTGAATCAACAACGAATGTTGTGATTGAAGGCGCAATTTTTGACCCTGTTTCTATTAGACATACTTCAAGAAGATTAAACTTAAGAAGTGAAGCTTCTAGTCGTTTCGAAAAAGGCATTGCTACAGAATTTGTAGATGAAGCGGTGGATAGAGCGTGTTATTTACTTCAAACTTATGCGGGCGGTTCAGTAACACAAGGTCGTGTAGCAGAAGGTGATTT
Organism: Staphylococcus parequorum; assembly: GCF_039237145.1. Lineage (NCBI taxonomy): Bacteria > Bacillati > Bacillota > Bacilli > Caryophanales > Staphylococcaceae > Staphylococcus > Staphylococcus parequorum. Next base: position 2,206,023 of record NZ_CP150682.1, on the reverse strand, counting down.
AGGTCAATTTGTTACTCCAATTGAAATTTCTATAGATAAAGTAAATAAAACAGTAGGTTTTGAACTATCAGCGGAAGAAATTGAAGCGATTTTTGTACAATTAGGCTTTGAAACAACTAGAAATAAAGATATCTTAACTGTTAGGGTACCTTCTCGTCGTAAAGATATTACAATAAAAGAAGACTTAATTGAAGAAATTGCACGTATTTATGGTTACGACGAAATCCCATCAACATTACCTGTGTTTGAGGAAGTCACACATGGTGCTTTAACTGATAGACAAGGTAAGTCTCGTGTCGTGAAAGCAACACTAGAAGGCGCTGGATTAAGCCAAGCAATTAACTATTCATTGGTAGACAAACAAAGAGCACAAGATTTCGCGCTACAAGAACGCGCTACAATTGATTTATTAATGCCGATGAGTGAAGCGCATGCTACTTTACGACAAAGTTTGGTACCTCATTTAATTGATGCAGTTTCTTATAACGTCGCACGTAAAAATAATAATGTGCGCTTGTATGAACTAGGTCGCGTATTCTTTGGTAATGGTGAAGGTGAATTACCAGATGAAGTTGAATATTTAAGCGGTATCTTAACAGGTGATTACACAGTTAATGCTTGGCAAGGTAAGAAAGAAGAAATTGATTTCTTTGTTGTCAAAGGAATCGTAGATCGCATTGCTGAAAAATTAGATATCCAATTTGACTATGAGTCTGGAGAAATTGATGGCTTACATCCTGGTAGAACAGCTATGGTTAAATTAAACGATGAAATCATTGGCTTTGTGGGTGAATTGCATCCTCAAGTTGAAAAAGAGCATGACTTAAAACGCACATACGTTTTTGAATTAAATTATGAAAAATTGATGGCTGTCACAGTAGGATATATTAATTATCAACCTATCCCTAGATTCCCAGGTGTATCAAGAGATATTGCTTTAGTTATCAACCGTACAATACCATCAGCAAAATTAGTGAAAGTCATTGAAAACCATGGTGGAGATATTTTACAAAATGCCGAAGTATTTGATGTTTATGAGGGTGAACATATTGCTGAAGATGAGAAATCAATTGCAATTCGTTTAGCTTATTTAGATACAGAGCAAACACTTACAGATGACAAAGTAAATGCAGTACATGAAGACATCTTAGCTGCTTTACAAGCAGAAGGTGCAACAATTAGATAAAATAGTGTGATTAAAAACCTTGGTAGACCATTATTATGGACTGCCAAGGTTTTTAGATTGTCGATAAAGTCCATGTGGTGGCAGTTTTTTGTGCACGCTTTCCGCGAGCATAGGCTCAGACTGTAGATTTAGGCTAGCGCTTTTACCGCAGGAGTCGGCACAAATCACTGACTTTATTTAAACAATAATAATTTCATTATTAAACAAAGATTGTCTCAATGATAAATACTTATAAAAAAATAAACCAAATGCTTTTATGGCAATTGGTTTGTCTCGTTATGAAATTTTGGTAGATCATCGCAAATGGACTATCAAGATTTTTATTTTCTAACGATGTTTCTTTTGTACTAATTTTTCTGCTTTGGCACGGTTGGCAAAATGCTTTTTAGTGATAGAGTCTAGGTAATCAATGCCTTTGCGTTCAATGATTTTAGCTGCTGCAAGATCGACCTTATTACTAGCGCCTTTAGGAATCTCTGTTTTAGCAGCACGGGAGAGGCTATCCATATTTTTAACAAAGGCATAACGTGAAATAATACTGGCTGCCGCAATTGCTATAGATTTAGATTCACCTTTTGTTTCGAATTTTGTTTTAGTGCTGAAGGGTAAATCGGTTAGCGCATAGCGTTTATATACACCAGCTTCAGCAAATTGATCAATGACAATATAGTCTATTTCATCAGTATCTATCTTTTGCGTTACATTTTTGATTGCTTCGTTATGTAATACTGCTTTCATTTTAACTTGTGACCAGCCAGATTTTTGTTTTTCGTTATATTTTTCATTGTGCATAGTTAACAAAGAATGAGGGATAAAAGTCACAAGCTGTTCAGCCAATTCTACGATTTTTGCATCAGTCAATTTTTTAGAATCATCGACGCCAAGGGTTTTTAAAATTTGAACATTTTTCTTAGAAACATACGCGCACACACAGTAAGTGGTCCGAAATAGTCACCACTGCCTGCTTCATCACTACCAATACATTGATAATTGTTATATCGAATAGTTTGCTTAGTGCTAGAAGTTTTTTTGGCTGAATTCGTTGTAGATGTTGCAGGTTTAGCTGTATTAGGTAAGAGTTGGGATGCTATATTATCTGCATCTTTACCTTGAAACATGACTTTATTTGAATTATAAATTGAAATTGAAGTGCTTTTATATTTAGTTTTGCCTTTCATTCCCTGAGAAACATTCGATGTATCAAATTGAATTTTAGACATTAATTGCTGGATTTCTTGATTTGTTAATTTAAGTACAACATTTGTCATGTTTTTTGGCCTCACTTTATATGGATTGCTAATATTTATATTTCGACACTGAACATCATATCACAAGTATAAATAACCGAGCTACCTGTGAAAGTACCATCTATTAAAAGTTTATGTAGAGGCATTTTCGTTTACATTGTCAAAAATGTTATAAATAACAAATATTTCAAATATTACAAATCACACCTCTTACAAAATAATATTTTGTCGTGTATAATGGTTCGTAATAAATAGTATGAATTACTAAATTAAACACTTAAAAGAATCAATTAGAGAAGGAATTCGGAAATATAAACAAAAGTCAGGAGTTATTATATGGGAGAGTTTAAAAATCGGATTAACGTCACTATTAATGATCAGCGCTATACAATTGTCGGAGAGGACAATCCTGAGCATATCCGTTATGTAGCACATCTCGTTGATGAAAGGATTAAGGAATTGGGCAGTAAAAGTGCAGGTCTAGACACGACAAGAAAAGCAATATTAACAGCGGTAAATATCATGCATGAAAAAGTACAATTAGAAGAGGAAAATCATCGTCTACAACAAGAAATAAAACAACTGAAAAACAGTGATGAATAATGATTTTTGATATACTAATAGTAATTGTTTTTATATACATAGGAATGATTGGATTTAGAAGAGGTGTATGGTTAAGTGCATTGCATCTAGGTGCTACGCTGTTTTCATTATGGGTAGCACAACGATTTTATTTGCAAATATCTCAACGATTGGAATTATTTATACCTTTTCCTAAAACACAGGCTTACGATTTGAATTATGCTTTTCAATTTGATAATCTACAACAGCGATTCGACCACATTATTGCATTTTTAATCGTAGCGACAATTACCAAAATGCTTTGCTATGGGGTTATTGTAGTCTTTGATAAAGTGATTCAATACCAAGGGCTCAATTTAATAAGTCGATTTATTGGTATGTTAATGGGAATAATATCTTCAATTATTATTTGCACAACATTATTGTATAGTGCAGCACTTTATCCATTAGAATTTATCCAACAGCAACTCTCAAGCTCGATGATTGCCGAATATATGTTATTACATATTACTTATGTATCGACATTCGTATTAAACATATAGTTAGCATAATTTTCGTAAAATATATAGATTTTTAAAATACAGGAGGTCAGGGCATAACCAATTTACTGATGAACGCATAACAGTAATCTGTCTTGACCTTTTTTTATGGAGTGAAAGTAATGACAAAAAAAGATATTATTCAATTATTAGAAAAAATAGCTACTTATATGGAATTAAAAGGTGAAAACACATTTAAAGTTTCAGCGTATAGAAAAGCCGCACAAAGCCTTGAAATAGATGAACGTCCGCTTGATCAAATTGAGGATGTTACAGAATTAAAAGGCATTGGTAAAGGTGTAGGAGATGTAATTAAAGAATATCGTCAAGAGGGGAATTCTTCGACTTTAGCGTCATTACAAGAGGAAGTGCCAGAAGGGTTAATTCCTTTATTGAAAATACAAGGATTAGGCAGTAAGAAAATAGCTAAACTTTATAAAGAATTAAATATAGATGGCAAAGAAGCATTACAAAAAGCTTGTGAAGCAGGTGAAGTGAGTGAATTAAGCGGCTTTGCTAAAAAAACCGAGCAAAATATCTTAGAGGCAGTTAAAGCGCTTGGTGCGAAAAAAGATAAATACCCGATTGACCAAATGAGAGGCTTAAACATTGAAATTAACGAACATTTAGCCTCAATTGCAGATATTGAACAATACGAAGTAGCGGGTAGTTACAGAAGATTTAAAGAAATGAGTAAAGATTTAGACTATATTATAAGTACAAATGAACCGACAAAGGTACAACAAGCATTACTTGATATTCCTAATAAAGTTAAAGAAGTAGCTGTTGGTCAAACAAAAGTATCATTAGAAGTAACTTATGATGATGAAACAATAGGTGTAGATTTCAGGTTAATCGAACCTTCAGCTTTCTATCACACACTACAGCATTTCACTGGTTCTAAAGATCACAATATTCGTATTCGTCAGTTAGCTAAAGAAAATGATGAAAAAGTGAGTGAATATGGTATCGAACAAGCAAATGGCGAATTGCTTCAATATCAAAGTGAAAAAGAAATTTATGAACATTTCGGTGTGAATTGGATTGACCCAGCAATGCGTGAAGATGGAAGTGAGTTCGATAAAGACCTGTCAGATATTATTAAATTAGATGACATTAATGGAGATATTCATATGCATACGACGTATAGCGATGGTGCATTCAGTATTGAAGAAATGATAGAAGCAAACATTGCTAAAGGTCATCAATTTATGGTGATTACAGATCACTCTCAAAGCTTAAAAGTTGCTAATGGTTTGTCAGTTGAGCGCCTATTACGCCAAAATGAAGAAATCAAAGCTTTGAATAATAAATATGAAGAAATTGATATTTACTCAGGTATTGAAATGGACATACTTCCTGATGGTCGTTTAGACTATGATGACGAAGTGTTGGCGCAATTAGATTATGTCATTGCAGCAATACACCAAAGTTTTAATCAATCACAGGAAGACATTATGAAACGCTTAGAAAACGCATGTCGCAATCCATATGTCAGACATATTGCACATCCAACAGGTCGTATTATTGGTAAACGTCCAGGTTATGAACCAGATATTGATAGATTATGTAAAATTGCTGAAGAGACAAACACGATTTTAGAAATTAATGCAAACCCTAAACGGTTAGATTTAAATGCCGAAACAGTTAAAAAACATCCGAATGTTAAATTAACTATTAATACGGATGCCCATCATGTAGATCATCTTGAATTCATGAAGTACGGTGTGGCGACTGCACAAAAAGGGTTCGTAAAAAAAGACAGAGTAATCAATACGATGTCACGAGAGGCGTTTAAATCGCTTATAGAAAATAATATTAAATTGAAGAAATAGAGGGATTATATGAGGCAGAAATCATTAAATGTCCTGGAATTCGACAAAATAAAAGCACTTGTAGAGAATGAAACAATAAGTGATTTAGGTAAAGAAAAAGTTATAGCGATGACACCAGCAACTGATTTTAATACCGTCGAATTTCAAATGAATGAAACAGATGAAATAGCTCAAATCTATAATAAGCATCGCATGCCAAGTTTAAGTGGTTTAGCAAAAATATCTTCATTTATTCATAGAGCGACAATTGGTGGCGTACTCAATGTTAGCGAATTAAATGTAATTAAACGCTTAATACAAATACAAAATCAATATAAAACATTTTATAATAGTTTGTTGAACGAAGAAGAAGAAATTAATTACCCAATTCTAAACGATAGAATGGAACAACTACCTGTTTTATCAGACTTGTATCAAAATATACATCAAAAATGTGATGCCTATGATTTATTTGATGATGCTAGTTACGAATTACAAGGTATTAGAAGTAAGATTTCTAAAACAACGCAACGCATAAAACAAAATTTAGATAAAATTGTAAAGCATCAAGGCAATCAAAAAAAACTATCTGATGCAATTGTGACAGTGCGTAACGATCGTAATGTTATACCAGTGAAAGCAGAGTATCGTCAAGATTTCAACGGGATTGTGCACGACCAATCTGCATCTGGTCAAACATTGTATATTGAACCTTCTTCAATAGTAGAAATGAGTAATCAAATTAGTAGTTTCCGTAATGATGAAGCTGTAGAGCGTGAACGTATATTGACTGAACTAACTATACAAGTTGCTGAAGAAGCAGACGCTTGTTTGATTTCAGAATCTATTATGGGTCAAATTGATTTTTTAACAGCTAAAGCACGTTATGCACGTTCAATTAAAGGCACGAAACCAGAATTTACTACGGATAGAACTGTTTATTTACCGAAAGCATTTCATCCGTTGCTAGATAGAACTTCTGTTGTTGCGAATACGATTGAATTTGCTCAAGATATAGAAACTGTGATTATAACAGGGCCAAATACGGGTGGTAAAACGGTGACCCTCAAGACACTGGGGTTAATTATAGCTATGGCTCAATCAGGTATGCTAATTCCTACACTTGATGGCAGTAAATTAAGTATTTTTGAAAATGTGTATTGTGACATCGGGGACGAACAATCCATTGAACAGTCATTATCAACGTTTTCTTCACATATGAAAACTATTGTTGAAATACTTCAAAATGCGACTAAAAATAGTTTAATCTTATTTGATGAATTGGGCGCCGGAACAGATCCAAGTGAAGGTGCCGCCTTAGCAATGAGTATATTAGATCATGTACATGAAATTGGTTCACTTGTAATGGCTACGACACACTATCCTGAATTAAAAGCATACAGCTTTAATAGGGAAGGCGTAATGAATGCCAGTGTGGAATTTGATGTAAATACATTAAGTCCGACTTATAAATTATTAATGGGCGTTCCTGGACGGTCAAACGCGTTTGATATTTCTAAAAAATTAGGACTTAATATGCAAGTGATTCAAAAAGCCAAATCTATGATTGGACAAGATGAACAAGAAATTAATGAAATGATTGCATCATTAGAAAATAATTCTAAACGAGTTGACGAACAGCGTATCGAATTAGATCAATTAGTAAGAGAAGCACAAGAATCGCGTGACGCACTTGCTAAACAGTACGCACAATATCAGAATTATGAAAAACAACTTTTAAGCGAAGCCAAAGAGAAAGCAAATCAACGTGTGAAATCAGCTACGAAAGAAGCAGATGACATTCTTAAAGAGCTACGTGAACTTAGAGATAAAAAAGGCGCCGATGTTAAAGAGCATGAATTAATCGATAAGAAGAAACAGCTTGAAGATCAGTACGAAGCTAAGTCACTGAAACAAAATGTCCAAAAGCAAAAATGGGACGAGATTAAGGCTGGAGACGAAGTAAAAGTCCTGACATATGGCCAAAAAGGTGAAGTGTTAGAACTTATTGGTGATAAAGAAGCTGTAGTACAGATGGGTATCATAAAAATGAAATTACCCTTAGAAGATTTAGAAAAAACGAAGAAAACCAAAGAAGCTCCTGCCAAGATGATTAAGCGAGAAAATCGACAAAGTATTAAAATGGAACTCGATTTACGTGGTTATCGATATGATGAAGCAATGGTGGCTGTGGATCAATATTTAGACCAAGCTGTGTTGAGTAATTATGAACAAGTTTATATTATTCATGGTAAAGGAACAGGCGCTTTGCAAAAAGGTGTGCAAAAACATTTAAAACGACATAAAAGTGTGTCATCATATAGAAACGGAATGCCAAGTGAAGGTGGATTTGGCGTTACCGTGGCAGAATTAAAATAAACGTGAGCAAGAGATATGCAGAATGTTATAAAGTCTGTTATAATTTCTTCATCATTTGAAATTTAAGGAGGATTGGCAGTTATGGCAATCGTAAAAGCAACAGATTCAAACTTTGATGAAAACATCAAATCAGGTGTAAATTTAGTAGATTTTTGGGCAACATGGTGTGGCCCTTGTAAGATGATTGCTCCAGTATTAGAAGAATTAGCTGGTGACTATGATGGCAAAGCTAATATTTTAAAACTTGATGTAGATGAAAATCCATCAACAGCTGCTAAATTTGAAGTTATGAGTATCCCAACTTTAATCGTATTTAAAGATGGCGAACCAGTAGATAAAGTAGTAGGTTTCCAACCTAAAGAAAACTTAGCAGAAGTAATCGAGAAACATTTATAGTAAATCATTAGCAAAGCTGGGACATTAATTTATTTAATGTCCCAGTTTTCAATTTATTAGCGTTTCAATAGATTGTTTAATGCGCTGGTACTATTTATAATAGTTTGTAGGTAATATTTAAAACTCAAATAATGAGATGTATATATGATTAAAAATTATTAACTGAAACATGATGTATATTTACTTTCATGTCGTTATATTATATAGATTTAAAGGGAATATGAAGTGAAAGGAGGAGACATTAACGTGGAGACGTATCAAGAACAAATCAAACAGAAGCTTACAGTTGTGCCAACTGAACCAGGTTGTTATTTGATGAAAGATCGTAATGACCAAATTATTTATGTCGGTAAGGCGAAGAAATTAAGAAATAGATTAAGGTCTTATTTTACTGGTGCTCACGATGCAAAGACAACACGTTTAGTTGGAGAGATCCGAAATTTCGAATTTATTGTCACGTCTAGTGAGACAGAATCACTGTTATTGGAACTTAACCTTATCAAACAATACCAACCAAGATATAATATTTTATTAAAAGATGATAAAAGTTATCCATTTATTAAAATTACTAAAGAAAAATATCCACGGTTAATTGTTACAAGAACAGTTAAAAAAGGCACTGGTAAGTATTTTGGACCATATCCTAATGCGTATTCTGCACAAGAGACTAAAAAATTACTTGATCGTATTTATCCTTTTAGAAAATGTGATAAAATGCCTGACAAATTGTGTTTATATTATCACATTGGTCAATGTTTAGGGCCATGTGTCTATCCAGTTGAATTAGAAAAGTATGCAGAAATGACTAAAGAGGTTTCAGATTTCTTAAATGGTGAAGATAAAACGATTTTGCGTAATTTAGAACAAAATATGAAAGATGCTAGTGAAACATTGGATTTTGAAAGAGCAAAAGAATATAGAGATTTAATACAACATATTCATAATTTAACTAAAAAACAAAAAATCACAACATCAGATTATACAATTAGAGATGTATTTGGCTATAGCGTATCTAAAGGTTGGATGTGTATACAAGTGTTTTTCGTACGCCAAGGTAATATGATTAAACGTGATGCGACGATGATACCAATACAACAAACAGAAGAAGAAGAATTCTATACTTTTATCGGGCAATTTTATGATTTGAATCAACATTTGTTACCTAAAGAAGTGCACATTCCCCAACATCTAGATAAAGCTATGGTTGGTTCGGTGGTAGATACAAAAATTGTGCAACCTATAAAAGGTAAAAAGAAAGAATTGGTAGATTTAGCAAATCATAATGCTGAAGTGACGCTTGAAAATAAATTCGAGTTAATCGCAAAAGACGAGTCCCGAACAGTTAAAGCAATTGAAGAGCTTGGTGACCGTATGGGTATTCAAACACCAATTAGAATTGAAGCGTTCGATAATTCTAATATACAGGGTGTGAATCCAGTTTCTGCTATGGTCTCGTTTATTGATGGTAAACCAAATAAAAAAGGCTATCGGAAATATAAAATTCAAACAGTAGATGGGCCAGATGATTATAAATCGATGCGTGAAGTGGTACGTAGACGTTATACGCGTGTCCTAAATGAAGGCACACCATTGCCAGATTTAATTATTGTAGATGGTGGTAAAGGCCATATGAGTGGTGTAATAGATGTACTCGAGAATGAATTAGGATTAGATATCCCTGTTTCAGGTCTTCGTAAAAATGATAAGCACCAAACGTCAGAAATATTATATGGAGAAAGTGCTGAAATCGTTCCGCTCAAAAAAAATAGCCAAGCATTTTATCTGTTACAAAGGATACAAGATGAAGTGCATAGATTTGCTATTACATTCCATAGACAAACACGCCAAAAAACAGGTTTGCAATCAGTATTAGATACAGTAGATGGTATTGGTGCCAAGCGTAAAACGAAATTGTTGCGAACGTTTGGTTCAATAAAGAAAATGAAAGAAGCAAGTATTGATGATTTGAAAGCATCAGGCTTACCACAAAATGTAGCCCAAAATTTACATCAAGCCTTACACAATAAAAAATAAAATGTTTATGGCATGAGAATCATTCTCATGCCCAAATTGTTTTTAATTAGTGTTACAATAGCAAATAAGAGGAATTCTTTTTTTAAAATTATGTGGAAGCGTTTTCTAATTGAGAAAAATTATCATTTGAAATCAAACCTTTTAAACAATGAGTAATATTCAATTAAGGATTCACTTAAATGTTTAGAATTATACGGCATAATATTATATTGCAACAAACATATAATATTATAATTTAGTGTTGTACGTTTGTTTTCGAAAGAAATTATGTAATCGCTTTATATATTTCTAAGAAAGAATTTCAAAAAAATCAACTGTTTCACAGGGGGGAACTTCCTTTTGGCATACTCGAAAAATCAATTCTATTTAAGACGTTTACATTCTTTACTTGGTGTCATACCTATAGGTGGATTTTTAATATTCCATTTACTCGTAAACCACCAAGCGACGAAAGGTGCAGATGCATTTAACCAAGCGGCTGGATTCATTGAATCCTTACCTTTCTTAATTGTATTGGAATTTGTATTGATCTACATTCCAATTCTGTATCACGCAGTTTATGGTGTACATATTGCCTTTACGGCAAAAGAGAACGTAGGACATTATTCAGCTTTTAGAAACTGGATGTTCCTACTACAACGTATAACAGGTGTTATCACTTTTGTGTTTGTTGCTATTCATGTATGGCAAACACGTATTCAACGTGCGTTAGGCCATGAGGTCAACTTTGACATGGTACATGACATCGTTACTAACCCATTTTGGTTAGTTTTCTATATTGTCTGTTTATTAGCTGTTACATTCCACTTTGCGAATGGTTTATGGTCATTCTTAGTAACATGGGGTGTATTACAATCACAAAAATCGCAACAAATTTTCACATGGGTTTCTTTAGTGGTATTTATCGTAGTTTCATACATTGGTATAAGTGCTATTCTTGCGTTTTTATAAGATAAAAAAATAAGTTTCAGATTTATATTTAGGGGAGTGACTATTTATGGCAGAGAAAAAAGTAATTGTTGTCGGTGGAGGACTTGCCGGTCTAATGTCAACAATTAAAGCAGCAGAACAAGGCGCACATGTCGACTTGTTCTCACTTGTTCCTGTTAAACGTTCACACTCTGTGTGCGCACAAGGTGGAATCAACGGAGCAGTAAATACAAAAGGTGAAGGCGATTCACCAACAGTCCACTTAGACGATACAGTATATGGTGGAGATTTCTTAGCAAATCAACCGCCAGTTAAAGCGATGACAGATGCAGCACCTCAAATTATTCATTTATTAGATCGTATGGGTGTAATGTTCAACAGAACGAATGAAGGTTTATTAGATTTCAGACGTTTTGGTGGAACAATGCATCACAGAACAGCATATGCTGGTGCAACGACTGGTCAACAGCTACTATACGCTTTAGATGAGCAGGTTCGTAGTTTTGAAGTAGATGGTTTGGTTACTAAGTACGAAGGCTGGGAATTCTTAGGCATAGTTAAAGATGATGACAACATGGCTAGAGGTATTGTTGCTCAAAACGTAACGACTTCTGATATTGAATCATTTGGTTCTGATGCAGTTATCATGGCTACAGGTGGACCAGGTATTATCTTTGGTAAAACTACAAATTCAATGATTAATACTGGTTCAGCAGCATCAATTGTTTATCAACAAGGTGCAATGTATGCAAACGGTGAATTTATTCAAATCCATCCAACAGCAATTCCAGGTGATGATAAACTCAGATTAATGAGTGAGTCAGCACGTGGTGAAGGTGGACGTATTTGGACTTATAAAGATGGTAAACCTTGGTACTTCTTAGAAGAGAAATATCCGGATTATGGTAACCTTGTTCCGCGTGATATTGCTACACGTGAAATCTTTGATGTCTGTGTTAACCAAAAATTAGGTATCAACGGTGAAAACATGGTATACCTTGATTTATCACATAAAGATCCACATGAATTAGATGTAAAATTAGGTGGTATCATTGAGATTTACGAGAAATTCACAGGTGATGATCCTCGTAAAGTTCCAATGAAAATCTTCCCAGCGGTACATTACTCAATGGGAGGACTTTATGTAGATTACGACCAAATGACAAACATCAAAGGCTTGTTCGCAGCTGGTGAATGTGATTATTCACAACATGGTGGTAACCGTTTAGGTGCCAACTCATTATTGTCAGCAATTTATGGTGGCACAGTTGCAGGTCCAAATGCTATCGAATATATTTCTAATATCGAATCTTCTTACACTGATTTAGATGATAGTATCTTTGAAAAACGCGTGAAAGAAGAACAAGAGAAATTTGATAAATTACTCAATATGCAAGGTTCAGAAAATGCGTACAAATTGCATAGAGAGCTCGGAGAAGTTATGACAGCCAACGTAACCGTTGTTCGTGAAAATAAAACTTTATTAGAAACTGATAAAAAGATTTTAGAATTAATGGAGCGTTATAACAATATTGATATCGAAGATACTCAAACTTGGAGTAACCAAGCAGTATTCTTCACTCGTCAATTATGGAACATGCTTGTACTTGCCCGTGTAATTACAATCGGTGCATACAACCGAAATGAATCTCGTGGTGCACATTACAAACCAGAATTCCCTGATAGAAATGATGAAGAATGGTTAAAAACTACTTTAGCAACATATCAAGGAAAAACAGAAGCGCCTAAATTCACTTACGAAGATGTTGATATAAGCTTAATTCCACCTCGTAAACGAGACTACTCTACGACGTCTAAAGGAGGTAAATAATTATGGCAGATACAAAAGAAGTAAATGAAACAGCAGCGCAAGAAGAACAAAACCAACAACCAAGCCAAAAATCAATCAAATTAATTATCAAACGTCAAGATACAGAAGAATCAAAACCTTATGAGGAAGAGTTTGAAATTCCTTATAGAGAAAACTTAAACGTTATAGCATGTTTAATGGAAATCAGACGTAACCCAATTAACAGTAAAGGTGAAAAAACAACACCGGTTATCTGGGATATGAACTGTTTGGAAGAAGTATGTGGTGCTTGTTCAATGGTGATTAACGGACAAGCAAGACAATCATGTTCTGCAATTGTTGATCAATTAGAACAACCTATTAAATTAGAACCAATGAGTACTTTCCCAGTTGTTCGTGACTTACAAGTTGACCGTACTAGAATGTTCGATAACTTGAAACGTATGAAAGCTTGGGTTCCAATTGATGGCACTTACGATTTAGGTCCTGGACCTCGTATGCCTGAGAAAAAACGTCAAACAGCTTATGAATTATCAAAATGTATGACATGTGGTGTATGTTTAGAAGTTTGTCCTAACGTTACAAGTAGTAATGATTTCGTTGGCGCACAAGCAATTTCACAAGTTAGATTATTTAATTTACATCCAACAGGCTCAATGACAAAAGATGAACGTCTTGAAGCCTTAATGGGTGGCGGTGGCTTACAAGCATGTGGTAACTCTCAAAACTGTGTAAATGCATGTCCTAAAGGTATTCCTTTAACAACATCGATTGCAGCATTAAATAGAGAAACATCATTCCATATGTTTAAATCATTCTTTGGTTCAGATCACCAAGTCAATTAATAACATATAATATAAACAAGAGACTTAGCATCTATTTAAAACAGATGTTAAGTCTTTTTTATTTTAAGAATCTTCGGATTTTGAAAAAACATGGAATATGGCTAGAGTCTTTTATCTCTCGTTCATATTATTCTACGAGTGGTCAGATCATTACTAATCTTATAATTATATCTGTATAACAAAAAATAATATTGTATTTCAGTCTTGATAAATGATTTTGAAATCAAGGCTATGCTACAATAAAGGACAAGCAAATGAATAAGGATGTAATTGAATATGGAGAAACCAATTGGTGTAATAGACTCGGGTGTCGGTGGATTAACAGTAGCAAAAGAAATCATGCGCCAACTACCACACGAAACAATTTATTATTTGGGTGATATTAAACGTTGCCCTTATGGCCCAAGAGAAGGCGCAGAAGTTAGGAAATTCACAACAGAATTAGCTGAAAAGCTGATGGAATTTGATATAAAAATGCTTGTTATTGCTTGTAATACTGCTACTGCAGTTGCTTTAAAACATTTACAAAAATTATTAGCTATTCCAGTCATTGGTGTCATTGAGCCTGGTGCGAGAACGGCAATTATGACAACGAAAAATAATGATGTTTTAATCTTAGGTACAGAAGGTACAATTAAATCTGAGGCTTATAGATATCATATTAAAAATATTAATCCTAATGTAGAGGTTTCTGGTATCGCATGTCCTGGCTTTGTTCCTTTAGTTGAAGAAATGCGTTATAAAGATCCTACAATAACAAGTATTATCGTGCATCAAACATTGAAACATTGGAGAAATAGTAATGCAGATACTGTTATATTAGGTTGTACGCATTATCCGTTACTCTATCAGCCAATAAACGATTATTTTGGTGGCGAAAAAGTGGTAATTTCTTCTGGTTTAGAGACAGCACGTGAAGTAAGTGCACTATTAACGTTTAGTAATGAACATGCTGCTTATACAGCCCACCCAGAGCATAGATTTTTTGCTACTGGTGAAACAGAGCATATCGAGCGTATAATTGAAGAATGGTTAAATATGGAAACGAAAGTAGAAAAAATAGAAGTATAGAAAGAGGGAACATCATAGTGGAAGATATTGTAATTGCATCAAATAATAAAGGTAAGATAAATGATTTTAAAGTTATTTTCCCAGATTTTAATGTCATAGGTATTTCTGAAATTATTGAAGATTTTGATGTAGAAGAAACTGGCGATACTTTTGAAGCCAATGCAAAATTAAAATCAGAAGCAGCGGCAAAAGCATTAAACAAACGTGTGATTGCAGACGACAGTGGACTTGAAGTATTTAGTTTAAATGGAGAGCCAGGTGTATATTCGGCTCGATATGCTGGCACAGCTAAAGATGATGATGCTAATATAGAGAAAGTGCTTTCCAAATTAGGCGGGGAAACAGATCGTAGTGCACAGTTCGTATGTGTAATTAGCATGAGTACGCCGAATGAAGAAACAGTTCAATTTAAAGGCACAGTACAAGGAGAAATCACATTAAATAAAATTGGAGAAAATGGATTTGGTTACGATCCGATATTTTATATAGATGACAAGAATAAAACAATGGCTCAACTCACTGTTGAGGAAAAAAGTGAAATAAGTCATAGAGGTAGAGCAATAGAGAAGTTACGACACTATTTAGAAGGTGATGCTTAATGACAAAATGGATTATAGTCAGTGACAATCACACTGAACAAGGCGTGCTTTTTGATGTCATCAATCATCATGAAGATGCAGATGTTGCATTGCATTTAGGCGATTCTGAATTTGCTTATGATGATAGTGAACTAAGTCATTTTCATAGAGTGAAAGGAAACACAGATTTTTCTCCAGAATTTCCAAATGAAGAAAAAATAGAAAAAAATGGCATTCATGCTTTCTCCACGCATGGTCATCTATATAGCGTTAATCGTACAAGAATGAAATTAGCTGAAAAGGCTACGGCGCTAGGTTGTAAATTTGCTTTTTATGGTCATACACATGTAGCAAAATATGAAAATATTGGCGGCGTTCATGTTATCAATCCTGGTAGTATTTCACAATCACGAAGCCGAGTTGAAGAAACTTATGCAGAGCTATTGATCAATGAAGAAGAACAAAGCGCAAAATTAAATTTCCGTAATCGAAATCACGATATAATTGATAGTGAAACATTTAGTATATAATATGATTAGCGCATATTCGAGTCATTATGGATATGCGCTCCTATATATTATTAAAAAGAATAAATAATTAATATGGCAGTTTCAGCGGTTGTTTTAATTTAAATTTCAAAAAAAGTATGAAAATGAGATAAAAGGTTTATTATAGTGAAAAATCATATTTATTTTTAATGCTTGGAGTATTGCTTTATTAGGCTAAGTTAGATATAATTATTCTTGTGTTCAAAAAGATTATGTCCTGGTAGCTCAGTTGGATAGAGCAATGGCCTTCTAAGCCATCGGTCGGGGGTTCGAATCCCTCCCAGGACACTATAACCCGTTGTTGTGACAACGTTTCAAGAGAGTGAGTGTCAAATATGTGTCAAGAGAATAATTCTCTGACACGTTGACCTTGCTCTTTTTTATGTTCATCAAGTAAATGTGTATAAACATCAAGTGTAATGGCTATGCTTGCGTGTCCTAATCTTTTACTAATATATTCAATCGATATTCCTTTACTAATAAGGTAACTAGCATGCGTATGTCTTAATGAATAAGGTGTGATTTCATCTTTGATATTAAATTCGTTTTTTGCTTTTTTAAACACTTTAGATATAGCAGTTTGAGATAATCCAAATAAATCACCATTAATCTTTTGTGGTTGTTTTGAAATTGCTTTTTTAATGTAGCTTAAATCAATGTCAGATATTTCTATTTCTCTATCTGCGTTTTCTGTTTTAGTTCCAGGCAAATGAATTAAACCAGGTTTATAATATAAGTCCTTATAAGTCATTCTATTTACTTCTGAAAACCTCGCACCAGTTATCAAAAGAATATATAACACAAGTGTGCTTTTATCATCTTTCCTTTTGAAATATTTTCTTAACTGCTCATACTCTAATATTGTAAGAAACTTAACACTTTCTTTTTTAGGTAATTTAGTACCTTTGTAATTCACTTTATAAGTTGGGTCTTTCTTCAAATAGCCATCATATATAGCATCTTTAATACAACTAGATATATACAAATGTACTTTTCTAACTGTTTCTGATGTTCTGCCATTTGCATAATTAGAAATAAACTTTTGATATTCATTTCTAGTAATGTTTTTAATTAGAATATCTTCACCAAAATGAGTTAGAAATAAATCAAGTGCATGATCATACCAATATTGTTGTTTCTCACCAAGTTTATTTTTCCCATTCGCTAACAACCAATCTCTATAATATTCTTCAAACCTTTTGTTATCCTCTATATTATTCCCGTCTTCAATATCTCTAATCAATTGTTGCGCTGCATAAGTAGCTTCTGCCTTGGTCTTAAAGCCAGACTTACGTTTTTTACCCGACTTAAAACTTGAATCTTTCACATCGTATTGCCACGAAGTAGACGTTTTATTTTTTCGTTTTGTCACTGTAAAAGTTGCCATTTTACTTAATCCTCCTTTAATCTTTTGAAATTTTCTATTAAGTAAGTTTGCATCTCACGACTTATAAACCTGTATTCCTCATTGTTGTGCTTTGGTAGATAAGTGAATGGTTCTATTTCTGGCCAAATAACCTCGTTTTTGATTAAGTTGTTCATAAGCCACTTTCTACTCTCATTGGTTTCGTACATCAAGTCTTCCATATTCCACCAAGTTTTATTTGTAATTTTATTTTTCCCTAATAGATAATCATATTCATCTTTAGTTATTATTAAATAATCATCTGGCAATTCAAAGTTTATATTTATGGACTTTTTCATTACTTTCCTCCTAAAAAAGATAAAAATATATAGGGCATAGTTAAATGCCCTAAGTTAGCCATATCTAAACCGAATTTTGACTTGTCTAAATCGTCTTCTTTAACTATTTTTTCTTATTTAGTAGCAGTTTCTTGTTTTTTATTAATATTAAATATGTGATACTAGTAATAACTATCTTCCAATATTTTTAGTTCTAAACCCAATAATTTTATTAAAGAAACTTCTGTTTGTATTTTCAATAATATTTCCATTTTTTTCTAAAATTTCTTCGAATTTTTTTTGGCTTTCTTTGCTAGTAATACGAATTATTTTTCCGTTTGAATTATATTTGCTAGATAAGACAAAATCATCTTTTACAACTTTCTCATTAGGGATTAATATAAATTCATCGATTATTTCGTGTGTTTCAACATATTTTTGTTTTATTTTATCTTTTTTTATGAATAAATTAAAGATTTTAAATGCCTTATCTTCAATAATTAATACAGTTTCTTTTCCATTTTGCATAGATATTTCAATGAATTCATCTGCTTCTGAAAAATGCTCTTTCAAATATTCCTTTTCATTTCTTCTCATCATACATTCTCCTTAATAATTATTATAATTTAAGCTGTATCAAACTACATTATGATGTTGAAAAATTCCAATAGTTAGAATTTGATTACATACTGCTTTTTATAATACTTTATAACTTTAAATACTTACTTTTCAACTAACTCGACATGTTTTGATAATTTATGTGAATTACTTATTTTATAATGATATGTTTCTATAATTATGCGTAATAAGGTAGTTTGCACGTCTAGCGTAATTTTTAAATTAAAGATTTTATAGGATGATTTTTAATAGTCGATCTATTAATATTAAATATTCTTTATACAAAAAAAGCAGTTATAATACCAAGTAGTAATATGATAAGAAGAGCTTTTGCACTGTTATCTTTATTCTTCACTTTACTTTCTCCTAATCATTTATATTGAAATTCTAAATAATAACTTCAGTTTATAAAAAACAATATCAAATTTTAGACAAAAATATATAGCGCAGTGGTGACTGCCCGTGAAGTTAATCTTCTATATTATCAATTGCATATTGTGCTTCTTCCTCTGTGAATTTGTCTCCAGCATCTGAAGTAAGTTGATTATATAATTCATCATCTGACATATCCATCATATCAATATAGTTTTCAGCAGATTTCAATGCGTTTTCTTCATAATCTGTTTCTAAATTATCAACTGCATATTGCGCTGCATCACTAGGATATTTATCACCAGCAGAAGAAGTTAATTGGTCATAGATACCTGCTTTTGACATATGCATCATATCTGAATATGTTTCAGCAGAATTCAAAGCTGCTTTTTCTTCACGACTAGCTTTGCCTGTATCTTTTTCTGTATCATTTTCATTTTTTGATTCTTCAGTCGTTGTTACTTCTTCTTGCTGACTATGTTCTTCACTAGTTTCTTCATCTATATTAGTTGTATCATTTTCTTTATCTTCTAAATCTTTTATATCACTCTTTAAATCTCTGTTTTCAGATTTAGTTGCTTCTAGTTCTGTCTTTAAATCTTCATCGTTAGTTTCATCATTGGTTTCATCGGCACCTCCAAAACTAACAAAATAAATTATTACAAATAAAGCGGTAATAGGCACTCTTAACCAAAATGACCATTTTTTAAAGTTCCACATTAAAGCAATACCTACTGGATAGATGAATATGAGCGCTAAAATTATTACCCAATTACGTTCATACCATTTAATTTTATAACTCGAATTATTCAAACTATTTAAATTTTTCAAATCTTTGTCCATCATACACTCTCCTTAATAATAACTTTTATATAAAAGCGCCACGAAGGTCGCTAGTATTAGAATAATTTTTGACTCGCTACAACTCTACCAACTATTTTAACTTCATCTTTTGCGCTATATACTTGTGGGTAATGATTGGGGTTGTTAGATTCAGGTATTAAGATAATTTGATCTTTGTTATATCTTATTCTTTTAACCGTCGCGTTATATCCGTTAATCATTACTACTCCTAGCTGACCATTTTCTACAATTGAATCTTTTTCGATTACTACAACGTCTCCTTCATCGAAAATCTTATTCATACTATCTCCAGAAACTTTCAATCCAAATTCTTCTTTATCTAAACTGATTTTATCTTTTGCAAAGTATATGTAATCAATTAGATTTTCTTCACTATATATTGGAAGTCCAGCAGAAATTTGAGATACAACTGGAATTTTCTTAACTGGTAAAGTTTCTATTGAAGACTCTGCTTTAGGTTTTTCAATTCCCATTAAATCTTCTGGTTTAATATCTAATCCTTTACAAATTTTGATGACGTTTTCTACTTTAGCGTTAAATACTCCTCTTTCTAAAATAGATCTAACTGTTGTATAAGCTAAACCGACTTCTTCTGAAAAAGCCTTCACACTACCTGATTTTATTTCCATTAGACGTTTCAAATCTTTTTCTTTAGTCATATTCGTTTACCTCATTTCTAATTTGTACCTATATAATAACATGCGAAAAATCGTATATCAAGTCAATTTTTGAATAAAAATATGAAAATTAGTATTGACCTAGTACGAAAATTCGTATATATTGTAATTAAGCAATCGACAAGGTTGCTAAAATTTTTAAACTTTAGTACGAAAATTCGTATTAAGGAGGAGGTACTATGTTGTCGAACTTAGAAGATGTCAGAAAACAAAAAAAAGTATCTCTGGTAGATATCGCTGATTTATTAGAAGTAAGATATCAAACAGTTTCAGATAAGATTAACGGAATTTCAGATTTTAAGTTTGGAGAGGCGTTACTTATTAAGAACCAATTTTTTCCAGAGTACGAAATAGAATACCTGTTTTCAAAAGAAAAACAATCAACTTAATAGGAGGAAAACAAATGCAAGAATTACAAACAATCAATATCGAAAGTAATTCAGAATTAGGTCCAGTAGTTTCAAGTAGAACAGTAGCAGAAGAATTAGGAAGAAGACACGGTGATGTAATAGACAGTTTGGAAACAATGATTTTAGAAAACGGAAATGTTCGTTCTCTAATTATACCAAGCAGCTACAAAGTTGAGGGACAAAGAAGAAGTTATAAAGAATACCTTTTAACTAAAGATGGTTTCACAATATATATGTTTAACATTCAAGGTCATAACGATTTCAAGTTGGCTTACGTTAGTCGTTTTAACGAAATGGAAGAACAAATTCAAAACAAATTGCCAGGATCTTATAAAGAAGCTTTAACTGAATTACTGGTGAAAGTTGAAGAAAACGAAAAGTTACAACTTGAAAACAATATGAGTAAACAAAAAATTGCAGAATTTGAACCTAAAGCATCATACCTTGATTCAATTTTACAAAATAAGAGTTTAGTAACAGTAGGACAGATAGCTAAGGATTATGGCATGTCTGCACAAGGATTGAACAAACTACTTCACGATTTAAAAGTACAGTACAAACAATCTGGACAGTGGCTGCTTTACTCAAATTTACATGATAAAGGTTATACACATTCATCTACTACAGAAATTGAACATAAAGATGGAAGTACATCAGTGAGAATGAATACTAAGTGGACGCAAAAAGGGCGTTTGTTCATTTACAACTTGCTAAAAGAAAATGACGTATTACCAACAATCGAACAATAGGAGGAAACGGAATGAACACATTAAACACAATAAAAACAGCAATCATACTATATACTGCCGTAACAATAATAGAACAATTGCTTGAACGTGAAGTGAATATTAACTTTCTTTTTCCATCAAAGAAAAAGCATCAATCGAATCGAAATAAACAAACAAGTGATCTAATGGGAATGTTGTAGAACCAGAGGTTACAGTTACATTTTTTAAATGTAAACCTTGAAACGGTTCTTCATCATTAACTAAATCATCTGTTAATGAATGTAATTCACGTTGAAGCGAATTATCAGATTCGGTTGTCAGGTAAGGTGCACCTGTAACAAATGAACCATTAACAATTAAAAACAAATCACTATCACTTTCGTAAGCTTCTAAAAAAAATTCACCAAATGCAGAAACTTTATCTTTTGCTTTCATATTTCTCACCACCTTTGCACACAGATAAATAAATTATACCAGAAAGGAGTCGATTTAAATGGAATATATCGGATTTGCAGATGCAAAAGAGTTTATAAATATCAGTGGTATTTCTAGGGACGACCTTGAAGATAAAGTATATCCAAACAAAGAGTTCCAAGAAGCATGTATGTACCGATTTGGAAAAGGAAACAAACGTTACATCAAAGTAAGACCAGCAATCGATTTTATAGAACAGAAAATATTCATTAAAGAAACTAATTTATAAGGAGGGATTAAATGAGAGGTTTACTAGCATTGTCAACTGCTATAGTCGTATTCTTCATAGCTTTGATATTCACGAAAGACTTTATCCACTTGTTTCTAATCTATTGGATAGCCGTTTGCTTTAGCTACATGGCTTGGGACAGTTGGATTAACTATCTAAAGACAGAAAAAAAGACTGAAACTTGTACCAGCAAGTAACAGTCAGGAACGATTAACAAAATATACAACTTAAATATACACCTAAATAACGGAGGTAGTCAAATGTATTACAGAATCAATGATGAAAACAAGAAGGTAATCAATGTTCAAGGATTCCAATTCGTCTTACGTGTTAGAAAGAAGACTCAATTTGAAGCGAATATATCTGTTGAAACATTAGACAACTTATTTATAGATGAAATTTTAGTATCTGATGAAGAACTAGGCTTAAACACTGCAAGAGAAATCTTAGAACAATCCGTATTCAAATGGATAGATGAGAACACAGATGAAGCAGATAGAGTAATGAGCGCTGTGATGACATGGTAGGAGGAATATAAATGAGTACATTATTTAATCTAACTGACAATTATAAACAAGTTTACGACTTAATAGCAGAACAAGGTGATGAACAACTATTAAACGACACACTAGATAGCATAAACGACGCTTTAGAAGATAAGGCAGATGGTTATGTATCAGTTGTTAAATCACTAGAGAGTGACAACAAAGCCATAGATGACGAAATCAAAAGGCTACAACAACGTAAGACAACTAACAAGAATGGTATTGATCGCTTGAAAAAATCATTGAAAGAGTCTATGGAATCAACAGGTAAGACTAAATTTAAAACAGCATTGAACAGTTACAACATTCAAAACAATCCACCTTCTTTAAATGTAATTGAAGAAAAACACATACCAAGTGACTTTTGGCTTTCACAAGCGCCTAAGTTAGATAAAAAATCATTATTGAAACACATTAAAGAAAACAACGATGTTGATGGTGTGGAAATTAAACAAACTCAAAGTTTAAGGTTGAGATAAATGACTGAACAAAACAATGAACAAGTAGATCTTTTAACTCAACTAGGTGTTAAGGATATTAGCCAACAGAATGCGAATAAGTTTTATAAGTTTGCGATATACGGAAAGTTTGGAACTGGGAAAACTACTTTTTTAACTAAAGATAACAACGCACTTGTACTTGATATTAACGAAGATGGTACGACAGTTTCAGAGGATGGTGCAGTAGTGGCGGTTAAGAATTATAAACATTTCTCTTATGTAATAAGAATGATTCCCCAGATATTAGAACAGCTTAGAAATAATGGTAAGCAAATTGATGTAGTAGTTATTGAAACAATACAAAAACTTAGAGATATAACAATGGACGATGTAATGGCTGGTAAGACACGTAAAGCCACATTCAATGATTGGGGTGAAACAGCTACTCGAATAGTAAGTATGTATAGATACATTTCTAAGCTACAAGAACAATACCAATTCCATTTAGCTATTAGTGGTCATGAAGGCATCAATAAGGACAAAGATGATGAGGGTGGAACAATTAATCCTACTATCACAATTGAAGCGCAAGAACAGATTAAAAAAGCAGTAGTAAGCCAATCAGATGTACTAGCAAGGATGACTATAGAAGAAACTGAACAAGATGGTCAAAAGCAATTTGATTATGTACTGAATGCAGAACCATCAAGCTTATATGAAACAAAAATTAGACATTCACAAAACGTGACAATAAGTGACAAACGATTTATTAACCCAAGTATTAACGATGTTGTACAAGCAATTAGAAACGGAAACTAAACTAAAAATTAAAAGGACGGTATATAAATTATGAATATTACAGGACAAGCTAAACACATTAAAGAAACTAACCAAGAGGCATTTTTAAAAGGCGGCGACTTCTTAGGAGCTGGAGAGTTCACAGTTAAAGTTAAAGACGTTGAATTTAATGATAGTCAAAACAGATATTTTACAGTTGTATTTGAAAATGCTGAAGGTAAGCAATATAAACACAATCAGTTTGTACCACCATTCCAACAAGATTTCCAAGAAAAACAATATGTAGAGTTCCTAAGTAGACTAGGTATCAAATTAAACTTACCAGACTTATCTTTTAACACAGATGAATTAATTAATAAGGCAGGAACTATAGTTTTAAAACGTAAATTAAATGAAGATCAAGGTAAATATTTTGTAAGACTTTCATTCGTAAAAGTTTGGAATAAAGGCGATGAAGTAGTTAATAAACCAGTACCTAAAACTGACGAAATGAAACGTGAAGAACAACAAGCGAACGGACAAGGACAACAAAAAGATTCATTAAGTGATCAAAGTAATCCTTTCGCAAATGCTAATGGTCCTATTGATATAAATGATGATGACCTTCCATTCTAGGGTGTGATGAAATGCAACAAATTACTAGATACCAATTGGATAACGACGGCACTTATTCCGTCGTTGCCACTGGTGTTGAATTAGAAAATAGCCATATTGAATTAATCGAAAATGGATACAATCTAAACGCTGATGTAACTGTACCAGACAATAAATTGATTTCAATTGACCAACGTAAAAAGATATTTGCGATGTGTAGAGATATTGAATTGCACTGGGGAGAACCAGTTGAAGCATTGAGACAAAGATTTCAAAGTGAATTAGAAATTATGAATGGCTATGAACGTATTAGTTTAAGTGACTGCACAAGGAAGATAGCTGGTGAATTAATCGAACTAATCATAACTTTCATATTCCACAATCAAATACCAATGAGAATTGAAACAAGCAAACTATTACAAGGTGATAAAGCGATGTTGTATTGGGCAACTGTTAATCGCAACTGTGTAATTTGTGGGGAGCAGAAAGCAGACCTCGCACATTATGAATCAGTAGGTCGTGGCATGAACCGTAAAACAATGGATCATCACGGTAAACATGTTCTTGCATTATGCAGGCGCCACCACAATCAACAGCACTCGATAGGTGTTAAATCATTCGATGATTTATATCACTTACACAATAGTTGGATATCAGTAGATGACAAGTTAAACAGTATGTTACGAGGTGAAAAACAATGATGATGCCTAGAATGATTAAACCAATAGACAGAAAAGCTATAGGATATAGAATCGCATCACTTAGAGCAGGTGATGATTGGTCCCAAGAAGAATTCGCAAATATATTCAAAGCAAATAAAAGTATTGTAAGCAAATGGGAAAGAGGTATTCATTTACCTAGTATGGACAGGTTGAGACAGATGGAACAAATATTCAATATAACACTTAAATGGCTGTTATATGGAGAAGGTGAGAAGAATGGCAACATTTAGAGCTATAAAAGAAAGTGGCAATTTCGTAACAGTACACAAAAACTTTATTCACGATAGCAATCTTACGTTCAAATCTAAAGGGATTCTACTTTATTTATTGAGTCGACCGGATGATTGGCAGATATATGAATCTGAAATATTAAAACATACTAATGATGGTAAGGATAGCTTGAAATCAGGCATTAAAGAACTTGAAGAAATAGGATATGTAGTAAGAACTAGAAAACGTAATGATAAAGGGCATCTTAACGGTTACGAATACTTAGTATATGAGCACCCTATCCAGAGCGGAAATTCCTACCTAGGATTATCCGACAACGGAAAATCCAACATCGGAAAAACCGGTAACGGAGAATCCGTCCCTACTAATAATAATAGAACTAAGAATGATTTAACTAATAATAACAATACTAATAATGATAATACATTGTCGGGCAACCCGACTATACCTTATCAATCAATCGTTAAATATCTAAACGAAAAGACTGGTAAACATTACAAACATACAACTAAAAAAACGAAGTCATTTATAGAAGCTAGATGGAATGAAGATTTTAGAGAAGATGACTTTAAAAAAGTTGTTGATGTAAAAGTAGCAGAATGGAAAGGTACCGAACAAGATAAGTACTTAAGACCAGAAACACTATTCGGAACTAAATTCGAAGGTTACCGTAATCAACAAGTAAGCAATAAGGAATCAAATGATAACCCTTATGCAAATCTATTTTAGGGAGTGAGTAAATGAATCCCTTTGAGAATATCGCAAGTAAAGTAGGATTTAAGAACAAGATAGTTAAACAAGAGAATGAGTTGAAATGTGAAAAGTGTGGACGTACTTATGATTACTATGAATTTGATAATGGCCAAATAGTTAAAGATGGTTGTGACTGCGAAATGATTGCTCTAGCTAAACAAAAGAAAGCAGAGTTTGATAAGCGTAACAAATTAGCTAAAGCTAATAGCATATTCAAGAAATCAATTATCAATGATGATCTATCACAATGTACCTTTGATAACTATAAAGCAATTAATGAAGAATTAGCACGAGCTAAAGCATTATGTGAAAGATATGTAGAAAACTTCACACTTGATAATAAACAGTCACTACTGCTGCAAGGTTCCTTTGGTACAGGTAAATCACATTTATCCATGTCTATTATCAAGACGGTGAGAGAAAAAGGATACTCAGTCCTTTACATGAACGTTCCACAATTAATATCAACTATCAAAGGAACTTATAACAAAAATACTAATCTAACCGAACAAGACTTAAACAGAATTATTAGTGAAGTAGATTTAATGGTGTTTGATGATTTCGGGATTAACATGAATGAGTTTGCTACAGGTAAGATGTTTGAACTTATTGAATCAAGAGTTGGCAAACATAACATATATACTACTAATTTAAATGCACAGGAACTAAGCAAGAATAAAGACGCACAACGTATATTTAGCCGAATGATGTCTAACACAACATTAATCAAAATGAACGGTGAAGATTATCGAATGAGAGGTATCAAATTTTGATAACTAAGAAATTTATCAAACAAAAACTTGAGTGTTCTGATATATATGCTCAGAAACTTATTGAAGCGTCACAGGGAGACAATAATACATTGTATAACCTATTTATCCAAAAGTTGAATGAACGCCAAAGACGAGTGGCTATTGTGGAGGTAAGGTAATTGGGATTAAGCACTGAATATGATTTGAAAGATAGTACAAGTAAAGTAGTTGGTTCTGTTATACCACTTAACAATAAAACGAATAGGTTATTTGGATTGTATAAACGATATGGATTAGATGAATTCATCGTTACAGATAACAGGTTAAAAAAATAAAGAAACATTTCAATTTAACTAGAGTAGATCAAACAAGTATATTTGATTTCATACAGGAGTGAGGACATGGAAACAATCGAGTTAAAAGTTGATGCGCCTATGTCATCACCTAGACCACGATTTAGGAACACTGGCAAGTTTGTACAGACATACATGCCTAAGAAGTATACAGACCATAAAAAAGACTTACAGTGGCAAATGCCAATGTTAATGATAGATGAACCAATCAAACTAACAATAGAGTTTCACTTCCCATTGTTGAAGTCATGGAGTAAGAAGAAACATGTGGCGATGGTTGGACAGTATAAACGTACGAAACCAGATATAGATAACTTAATCAAAACAGTGTTAGATGCTGCTAATGGTCACTTATGGAATGACGATAATCAAATAGTAGAGATTACAAGCTTTAAGAAGTATGCAGAAGAACCAAAGATAATCATGCATTTAGATATAGAAGGTGATCCCGATGAATGAAGAAACAATCAAGATTAGATACAACGTGACATACGAGAAGTCGTTAAAAGTTCTAGCACATGCTAATCATGAGGATTGTCAGATAGAGGAACAGATCTACTATGAAATGCCGACTAAAGAAGATGAATATACAGATGCAAAAGTGATTAGATTTGAAGAACCGACAATTATAGATAGAGGATTCTAGGAGGACATAACGATGATAACAATACATGTATTTGGTAAAGATTACGACATATTAGGAGAAAATTTAAAATGCGTTGAGAGATACGGATTAAATCACACTACTTTGAGAAATCGATTAACTAAAGGTTGGACATTGCATGAAGCTTGTCAAGTTCCGAAAGGTGGTAGATTAGATGATTTCAGAACTGAACAAAAATTGAAAGCTATTAATTATGATACTGATTTAGGTAGAGAAAAATATTCGGAAGAGAAACATAGAAATGATAGACCTTGGCTTTATGATGGAACCCCACAAAAACACAATAGAGGGAAGTGGTGCAAGTATTTAATGAATACAAGTATATTTCCGAAAGTGGTGAAGTAGATGAAGATTAGAGAATTAGATCCTAACAAAGCACAATACATTATTGTACATGACTTAGGTAAAAGTGAATATAGCTATGGTATGAGAGTGATAGGTAAAGTGATTGAATTACGTTACAACTTCGACAAAGAGATTGAGAGTGCAATTATAGAATCTATACCTGAACATCAATATGAAATTACAGAAGATAACAATTTTGAACTATGGAAAGATTACATTGCTAATAAGACTGAACGTGTTAAGAGGTGAACAGTATGGGGCAGAAACAACTTTATGAATACGTGATATACAAGGGTGATGAAATTATATGTGCTGGCACACGTAAAGAATGTGCCGAGAAGCTAGAGGTTAGTGAACAGACAGTTGGTTTCTTATCTTCTGGTGTAAATAAGAGACGTGCAGCGAATAGTAACAGACCGAATAGCATTAGGTTAATAGCAGAGAAAGTATTGATATCTGAGATAGAGAAAGAGCTAGCGATATGATCCTATCAGATACTATAAAAGCTAAATATAAATTAAATACATGTGGGCTACAGACACATGAAATTGCAAAGTTACTACGTGATAAAGGTGTTAAAGGATTCGTAATATCTTCGAATGATAGAAATGTAATCGTAGCAGTACCACGTGAGGATATAAAACGGAACAGGAAGATAATGGAGGATTTGCGCATATGAAACAATTCACAGTTTGGCTAGCAGTCGTAATCATACTGACAATCGTGCTATTGATAATGTGGACAACTATGTAAGGGAGTGGTGAGGGTGAAGAAGAAATTTACAATTGAAGTTGAAATGGAAGAAAGATGGATTGATTGTTTTATGTCGATGTTAAATAAAATGGAACACCTCGGTAATTTAGGAGCTTCCAGAGATGTTTCTATCTACTCAGATGGTGATGGAGATTTTCGACCTAAATTTAAAGCAGATGTAGATTGGGAAAAAGTAGAATCTGATATAGAAGATAACCATTATGATGCGGGGTAGTATGAACGTATTTTAAATCAATAAGGAGTGATGGCGAGTGAAATTATTAAAACCCTGTCCGTTTTGTGGTGGTCAAGCAGATATGAGATATAGTTTTGACAAAGCTTTGATTGAGTGTACAAATACAAAGTGTAAACTACAACCTTCTACATGGTTATATGTAAAAACAGATAGTGTAAATAAACTAGTTAATATTTGGAACTCAAGAAATTATGAGGAGTGATGGCGAGTGAGTTATGAATATGTAGACTTCGGAGAACAACGTGATTACAAAGCAGAACGAGATACATTGAAAGATGATGTTTTAGCTTGGGCAGTTACTTGCAATAATTTAGAACAAGAAAATAAAAAGCTAAAAGCAGAACGTGACAAATTCGAAAAAATGCTCAATAAAGAATGCGAATGTGGCTATAAATTGGAAGGTCAATTGCATGATATGACAAAACAACGAGATACTTTAATCGACGATCTATCTTGGTATAAAGCAAAGGTTAGTAGGTTGGAAGAAAATAACGATAGGTTGACAGATGGTGTAAAGACTTTGGAAATTGAGAACGCTAATAAATTGACACTCAATTGGGAATTAAAAGGATATGCGGACATGTACAAGGGAGACAGTGATGAATATAAAACCCTTCTATCCGAATTCTCCCAACACATCGGCAACAAACCATCGAGCAGCACGTATAAGTATTTTAGAGCGAAGTTGGACGCGTTGGAAATTAAGGAGGACGAGTAAATGTATTCTTTATTAGAACTTGAAAATGTATATGCCAGCCTCAAAGAAGGAATGAGTAAATTTCACGATTTTAAATTCGATACTTTACTGATAGTTGCAGCGATAACATTAGGAACTAATCATATTTGTAAAGCTATAAAAAATACTGAATGTAACAATGATTCCACAATAAAATATATAGATAGATTAGATGATGACAACATCATGGGATGAACATTGATGAGAAAAGAGAAAAAAGCTAAATCAGTTTATTAACCGAAAATAGCTGAAATGAAAGGTGCAAGATAAGCCATGAAGCATAATATTGTAAATAACACATAAATAAATCCCTTAATTTCGTCACTCATAGATTCAACCCCTTTTATAGAATCAAGAAAGTAATTTTAAAATAGTCCAGCAATGAAGTCAATAATATTATAAAAACGAAAATCAGGGAGGACAAATAACATGAATGAACTAATCAAATTGGTAGAACAATGGAGTATAGGTAAAAACTTACACAAAGGTAATTCAGATAGACAAGCATTGAAATTCTATGAAGAGGCTGGCGAAGTTGGTGCAGCATTATCACGTAACAAGATGGATGATCTAAAAGACGGTATAGGCGATACAGTCGTAACTTTAATTATATTGGCACAACAACATGGAATGACATTAGAGGAGTGTTTACAGTACGCGTATGACGAAATCAAAGGAAGAAAAGGAAAGACAATCAATGGAACGTTCATCAAAGAATCAGACTTGTAAAGATATAGACATTTTACAAAAAGTTAAAGAGGTGTTACAGCGTGACTAATTATTTAATCCGACACATAACCGACTCTACAGGTCATCCGTTTGTAGAAGTTATTAAGCCACGTGAGAATGAGTGTTACGAGATTGTGAGTGCAGATAGTAAGGAAGAAGCTGAAAAGGTAGCTAAAAAACGTTAAGGAGGTTGGTTTGTAATGATAACTGCAATGATAAGTATTTACGCGATAAGTTTTCTGTTTCTTTTGCATCCAGTTATAGATGGATTTCTTTTAAAGAAAGAACGCAATAAACAAATCAAAGTGTATGTAGATGAAACAAACAAAATAGCTTTTATTGCACCTCAGAAGAAAGCAAGCCAAGAAGATATAGAAGAAATATATCAAAGTATAATATATTCCTATGATGAAGTCATTATGGTGTCACAGGATGTCATTTTTAAAGGAGCGTATCGTAAAGAATGAAAGCATATAGAAAAGTAATCGAATTTATTATTTATACTGTGTTCACAGCTATTGTAGTAGGTATAAGCACAATCATATTAGGTTTAATGATCTTAGGTATACAAAATATATATTCATTAATATTATAGGGGGATGAACATGCAAGAGTTGAAGCGAATAGATTATGCTAAATTAGAAGATTATCTTGAGCATATCAATAAATATAAAAAAGATTTGAAATTCAGAGAGTATGAACTGTTAAGCAATCATGATTCTGAAAATCAAGAAGGTGGAAAAGCAAATCTAATTAGCAATCCAGTTGAACGACAAGTCATAAAGTGTGAACAAGATCCTAAGTATAAGAAATTAAAAGATATTGTTGAAGGGACACAAAGGTTCTTAAAGCAATGTGATAATGAAACTCTTGAAATATTTAGACTGATATATTGGGATAAACCATATGATTGTAATACATGGAATGAGGTGGCAGATAGATATTACACAAGTAAATCTAGTATGTTGAGATACAGAGATGTTCAATTAGAAAAATTGTCACAAGAAATTAATTACGTTTAAATTTGGACTTTTACTGCTGTTGAAGTCCACGTGAAACCGATGTAATATGATATTATGTTCTTAATTGAACAACATACGTTTCTTTTACTGGTGGTTACAATTCTTTAGTGCATGGAATTTTCCTTTTCTACAATTAGTATTGACGCATTTTTACTCCTTTAGGTCGGCTGAGAGCTAACTCAGTCGGCTATTTTTATGATAAAATATTAATCAAAATAAAAATGGGGGATTGTTATGGATAGATTAGATATTAACGAAGATTATTTTAAATTGTACGAAAACAGATTATATCACGTGTTTATTATCAATCCAGAGGAATATAGTCGCTTTTGTGGCAAAAAGTACGCTATTATCATAGAAAATAAAAATCAAATTATGTTTCCGTTAGACAAAGATGAAAATATTGAGAACCAAGTAGAATCTTATATTAAAAATTTTGATAAAGAATTAGAATATAAGCATTAATTAGAAATCTTTACCCAGCACCCATTCCCGTTGAGGTGCTATTTTTATACACAAATTTAACAAGCTATTAGCATAATGAGGTGGTAATATACGATGAAACTTACATTGAAACAGCAGAGATTAGTAGATGAATACATTAAAACAGGAAATGCTTATCAATCTGCAAAAAACGCAGGTTATAGTGATAGTTATGCAAAAGTAGATGTTCATAAAGCCCTAGTCAAACCTAGTTTGAAACAAGCTTTAGATAAGCGACTGGAAGAACATAGGAAAGCTACAATTGCAGACCAAGATGAGATACTTCAATATCTAACTTCTGTAATGCGTGGTGAAGTATCAGACCAAGAGTTGATACCTATACAAGTAGGACGTGGCGAAATGGAAGTAGAAGAAATAGAGAAACGTTCTGATACTACCGCAAGAACTAAAGCTGCTGAATTATTAGGTAAGCGACATACAATGTGGACCGATAAACAAGAGGTAACACAGCGCAATATTGATATAAATATAGGTGAGTATGATGACGACAGCGACAGTTAATCTGAACATCTCAAAGCCTCACAGAGTATTTAACCGCAACATATTTGAGGTGCTGACAGATTATAGCCATTTTACAGAGGTGCATTATGGTGGCGGCTCAAGTGGCAAGTCACACGGCGTTGTGCAAAAGGTGGTACTCAAAGCGCTGCAGGATTGGAACCACCCCCGAAAGATATTGTGGCTCAGAAAAGTTGGTGCAACGATTGCAGATAGTTTGTTCCAAGATGTGAAAGGTTCCTTAATCGACTTTAAGGTGTGGGAGCTTTGCGAATGGAACAAGACAGACAATCGTGTGACACTGCCAAATGGTGCCGTGTTCCTATTCAAGGGCATGGATAACTCAGAGAAGATTAAATCAATCAAAGGCATCAGTGACGTTGTGATGGAGGAGGCATCAGAGTTCAATCTGAATGACTACACACAGCTTACTTTACGTCTGAGAGAGAAGAAACACCTCTACAAACAGATTTATTTGATGTTTAACCCAGTGAGCAAATTGAATTGGGTATACAAATATTTCTTTGCAGGCGAGCCACACAAAAATACATTAATTAAGCAATCAAGTTATAAAGATAATAAGTTTCTTGATGAAATGACAAGAGATAACCTTGAAGATCTAGCAAACAGGAACCCTGCCTATTACAAAATATACGCATTAGGTGAGTTTGCGACACTCGACAAGCGCGTATTACCTAAATATGAAGTTGGGATTCTCAATAAAGAAGATTTAAGGTACATACCCTCTTATTTTGCGCTTGATTATGGTTATGTGAATGACCCGAGTGCATTTATACATGTCAAAGTAGATAAGAAAAATAAGAAACTCTATATATTAGAAGAATATGTTAAGACAGGCATGTTAAACGATGAGCTAGCAAATGTCATCAAGCAGCTAGGCTATGCTAAGGAACGCATCACAGCAGACAGTGCTGAGAAGAAATCCATTGCTGAAATGAAACGTGAGGGCATTGAGCGCATCAAGCCATCAATGAAAGGCAAGGACAGCATCATGGCCGGCATACAGTTCATAAGCCAGTTTGACATCATAGTTGATGAGCGCTGCTACAAGACAATTGAGGAGCTAGACAATTACACGTGGAAAAAGGATAAGCAAACAGATGAGTATTACAACGAGCCAGTTGATACCTACAATCACTGTATTGACTCACTAAGATATGCAGTTGAGGAGCTTATGATTCAGAACCGTGAAGATAAAAAAGATGCGAACGATTTACGCAAAATGAGACGATTATTCTAGGAGGTGTAGCACTTGAGTGAAATGAAAAAGAAGTTTAGCCCGAGGGCAAATGCTGATATATTGGCGGAAGATGCAGACGAGATTGTTGGCGACTATACTAAGCTACAGAATTTAGTTAATCAGCATAAAACAGAGCAGGCATCACGCCTTATAATGTTAGAGCAGTATTTCCTAAGTGATAACACAAACATATTAACCGGTGAGCGCAGAAAAGATGCTGAGAAAGCTGACCACCGTGCAGTGCATAACTTTGCGAAATACATTTCACAGTTTATTGTCGGATACCTGACAGGCAATCCGCTGACATTCACACACGATGACAGCAGCACACAGCAAGCCATATACGACTTAAACGATTTAAACGATGCAGATGCAGTCAATAGCGATATTGCGCTTGACTTAAGCATATATGGCCGTGCATATGAGATTGTATTCAGAGACGAGTTCAACAGAGATAGATTCCTGACACTCGACCCTAAGAACACATTTGTAATTTACAATCATGACATTGATAAGAAAATCATTGCAGGCGTACGATATTACGACACAGTGGACGCTGAGGGGTACAGAGTCAATCATATTGAGTTGTACACAGCAACACACTTGCACAGCTATGTAATCCGTAAAGGTGAGCTAAGCAGCGTACAGGACATTGAGCATCATTACAACGATGTGCCAATCATTGAGTATCTGAATAACAAATTTAAGCAAGGTGATTTCGAGAACGTCCTCAGCTTAATTGATTTGTATGATGTCGCACAGTCAGACACAGCGAACTATATGACTGATACGAACGATGCAATGCTTGCAGTGGTCGGTAATGTTGAAATGGACGGCGACGATGCACAGAAATTTAAAGACGCAAACATGATTCACGTTAAGCCTGAAATGAATGCAAACGGTGGCGAGGGCAAAGCCGATGTGAAATACATCTACAAGCAATACGATGTACAAGGCTCAGAGGCCTATAAAACAAGATTGCAGAATGATATTCACAAGTTCACCAACACGCCTGACCTGACAGATGAGAATTTCACAGGTACGCAATCCGGTGAGGCTATGAAATATAAGTTATTCGGATTAGAACAAGCTAGAGCTGTTAAGGAGCGCTTATTTAAAAAAGGATTATCTAAACGCTACAAGCTGCTATTCAATAACTTAAACATTCTAGGCACTAAGACGCATGATCATGAAGAAATAGACATAGCCTTTACGCCTAACCTGCCTAAATCCATGAAAGATAATGTGGAAGTAGTCAACTTGCTAGCAGGTACGGTATCAGAAAAAACACGTTTAGGATTATTGGACTTCATTGACGACCCTGATGCTGAGATTGAACGCCTGCAGCAAGAGGAGGACGAACAGCTCACACGTGCGGACAATCGCGAATACAGTTTCGACGACGAACCGAAAGAGTGATTAAATGGCAGACCTAACAAGTAAAAAATATTGGCGTGAACGTGCAGAGCGCATCATAGCAGTTGAGGCTAAAAAAGATGATGAAGTCATTGAAGAAGTCCGTAAGATTACAAGCTCGACGATGAGCCAGTTAGCAAATGAGATATACAGTTTCTATGCTAAATACGCAAAAGCTGAGGGCTTAACTGTTGCTGAGGCTAAGAAGAAAATACAAAAGACTGATATTAAAGAGTTTGAGGATAGAGTCGCTCAGTATGTTAAGAATAAAGATTTCAGCGAGAAAGCCAATGCTGAACTCAGACAGTACAACACTAAAATGTATGTAAGCCGTGAACGCATGTTATTGCAGCAGCTTTCAGCCATCATGGTGAACGGCACAGCACTCACTGAGGTCGAGTTGAACAAATATCTGAGTAAATCAGTTGATAGAGAAGTCGAACGACAAGCCGGCATATTAGGCGAATCAGCACTCATCAATCCGAATGGTGTGAGGGCTATCGTAAACGCTGATTTCCACGGTGAAACGTGGAGCAATAGACTTTGGGCAGATATGGAACAGACACGAAAGACCGTACTCAAGACAGTACAAAATACGCTTTTACGTGGACGCCACCCAAATGAATTTGTTCCTGAGCTTAAAAAGAAATTAGGTGTTACGACCTCAGATGCTAAACGATTGCTTATCACAGAAACGGCTAGAGTTCAGACAGAGGCACAAAAGCTGCACTATATGGAAACAATCGGCGGTGATGCTACAATTGAGTTTGTGGCTAAGCTAGACGACCGCACGTCCGATGAGTGCAGACACGCTGACGGCAATAAGATTAAAGTATCTGAAATGGTTGTAGGCGTGAACGTTCCACCGCTCCACCCTTATTGCAGGTCGACAACAGTGCCTGCAGTTGATGAGATTGAGGACGAGCTAGAGGCTTTCTTCAAAGAGCGTGAGGGTAAGTATATAAATGAAAACCTTGAGCAATCAACGAACACCGATGAGAGTATTGATACTGAAAGCCTAGAAGACCTGAGAACTGACGTGAATAATATTATCGTCAGTCTCGAAGATGGCATAGGCAAACGTAGAGCTAAAAAGCTTAAGAAAACTTTTGATAAAGTCAAAGATAATAAGTCAGCATCGAAGTTTTATGATTTACTAGACAAACAGCAAAAATATATCAACAGAAAATCATTACCTAAAAGTTACTCAATCAAAATTGACTTATTAAAACAAATGCTTAAACAAATAGGCTTATAAGGAGGATTCCCTTTCATGAATAGAATGATTAAATATATGGCCAGTATTGCTGAGAGCCTACACGGCATACACAGAGAACTGATAATATTGAACAAATCAAACCCGAGCCAACAAGCCAAAAAAGAAGATAAACCCAAAAACACAAGAGAGTTAGACCCAAAAGGTTTCATTTAAGCTATTCACATTAATTTGTGAGTGGCTATTTTTTATGCCTAAAACGTGCTGAGGGCGTTAAAAGCATGTATGGAAAACGACAGTCGACAGACTCTAAACGGAGGTACTTATTATGCCAGAGAAATTAAGATTAAGATTACAACACTTTGCTGAGAATCCTGAGGGCGACAATGAAAACCCTGAGGGAGACAATGAAAACCCTGAGGGCGACAACGAAAAAACGTTCACACAGGCAGATGTTGACCAAATTATAAAAGACCGTGTGGCGCGTGAGAAGAAAAGCAAAGAGGACGCAGTAAAAGAGGCTGAGAAATTGGCCAAGATGAACAAAGACCAAAAAGCTGAGTACGAACGCGAGCAAATGCAAAAAGAGCTTGATTCATACAAAGCTAAAGAGGCACGCAACGAAATGAAAAAGCATGCAGATGATGTGTTCAAACAAAATGAAATTACACCAAATGACGAGCTGCTTGAGTTAGTCACAGCAGATACAGCAGACCAAACTCAAGCCAATGTGCAGGCTTTCAATGATGTGCTTAATAACATGGTCAAAGAGCAGGTACAGGCTAAATTGTATCAAGGCACACCAAAGAATTACTCAAACGGCAGTGGCGGCGTTACACGTGAATCAATCATGAATATTGCAGATGATTCACAAAGACAGCAAGCCATTGCGCAGAACAGGCATTTATTTTAACTAAAATTTCGGAGGTATATCTATATGAATATTAAACATACAGACGGCAACAAACTTAAATTAAACTTACAACACTTTGCAGCAGAACCTAACTTGATTGATGTTGAGGCATTAGGTGAGGCAAAGTCGATTGATTTCGCAAACAAAATGGGCGAACGCTTAAATAAATTATTCACAGCATTAGGCATCACGAATAAAATTCCTATGAACGTTGGTTCGGCATTAAAACAATACCGCTTTAACGTTATTGAATCAGAGGCGCCAAACGGTGACGTTGCTGAGGGCGACATCATTCCATTAACTAAAGTTGAACGTGAACTTGTGAACATCACAGAATTGCAATTCCGTAAGTTCCGTAAATCAACATCAGCAGAGTCTATTCAGTCACACGGTTATGATCTAGCAATTAACCGCACAGACGCTGAGCTTATCCGCTATGTGCAGAAGAAATTCCGTACAGACTTCTTCAACACTATTGAGGACGCAGTAAACAACCCTGACCGCACGAATACAGAAGTGTTAACAGGCAAGAATTTACAAGGTGCGTTATCAAGAGGCCGTGCTAACTTATCAGTATTATTAGATGATGAAGTAACACCAATCGCATTAGCAAACCCTAACGATGTAGCGGGTCATTTAGCAGATGGTTTCATCAACTCAAATGGTTCTCAATTCGGATTAAACTTATTAACACCATATGTAGGTGTGCAAGTAATCGAATTCGCAGACGTACCTCAAGGCAGCGTGTACATGACTACAGCAGAAAACTTAAACGTAGCGTACGCAAACCCTCAAGGCGAAATGGGCAGAGCGTTCAACTTTGCATCAGACCAAACAGGTTTTGTAGGCGTATTGCATGATATCCAAGCAAACCGTTTAACAGCAGATACAGTATTCGCATCAGCAATCTCAATGTTCCCTGAAAACGTTGACGCAGTTGTATCAGTATCTATTGAAGAACCTGCAGCAGATGGCGGCGAAACTACACCCAGTTAAGCCTGAGGGCATAACCGTGAGACCAAATATCAAATCGGTCAGAATAACAGCTAAATAGGAGGCTATATAATGGCAGACATTTTAAAAGTTTATCAAGGTGAAACAGTTGTAGGACAAGCAGAACGTGCAACAGACGGCACAGCGTCAGTTACGATTGACAGCCTAGAGGCAGGCACTGAATATGCAGCAGGTACTTATCAAGCTGCTTTCAGTAATGATGCAGGCGAGTCACAAAAAGTTGATGTTCCTGCTTTCACTACTAAGGAAAGCGCACCGGTTGAGCCTCAAAACGTGACTACTGAAACAACTGAGAACACAGCAGACGTAAACGCTGAATAAGGAGGCATAGCGAATGGCTAACCTTGAAGATGTTAAGACCTTGTTATCCATCACGGATAATGAGCAGGACGAATTGCTCAAGAAAATTATAGATAACACTGAAAAGCGTTTGCTTACTTTCCTACCTCTCAATGAACAAGCTATACCGCAAAGGCTTGATTTCATTGTCGAGGAGGTAGCGGTCAAAAGATATAACCGTGTCGGTGCTGAGGGTATGACCTCAGAAACGCTCGACGGACATTCGACAAAGTTTCAAGATGATGACTTTGATGAGTTCCTGAGTTTCATTAAGCGTCTATATCCACCGGAACAAGGCAAAGGCCGCACAGGCAGTGTGACATTCTATTGAGGTACGACCAACGCGCTAAACTTGTGTATGAGGGTGATAAGCGGTACAACCCTGACACAGGTAAGACCGAAAAAGATGAGCAAATTTTCTACACAGGCATACCTTGTCACAAGTCGCCGCTATCACCTGAGCGCACAGCCGTTGAATTCGGTAATGTGCAGCGTGATGTAAGCATCATAAGGCTGAGAGGCCAAATAATGGATAACGTCAGCCATGCCTATATGAATGGCCGCAAATATATCGTCGTACGCCACACCTACTACAGACACGCCACAGTAATGTATTTAGAGCAGGTAAACGATGGCAAAGGTTAAAGGGCTAGGCAAGCTAATAGCGGCGTTGAGTGATGCTGAGGATAGCATTGACGACGATGTGGATTTCATTCTCAAGAAAAGAAGTGAGCAATTTCGCGTTGATACTGTGAAAGAGGCACGCCGTGTCATGACCAAAGGATATTGGACGGGCAATCTAGCCCGTATGGTCAAAGACACCAAAGAGGGTAAACTGAGTTATCTCATCACCTCTAACGCACACTACTCAGGCTTTCTTGAGTACGGAACGCGTTTCATGGAGCCTGAAACTTTCATGTATCAGATTTATCAGAAATACGATAAACAAATTCAAGCAGATATTGAGCGACTCATAAACAGTTAGGAGGCAAGACAGTGGCTAAGCAATCAATAAAATATGAACTATTTAATTATCTTTATAAAGCGTTCAGCGAGCTAGGCGTTCCAGTCGTTAGACGAGTTGACCAATACACAGAGTTAGGCTATCCGTTCATTGCAATTGAAGAAATACAAGACCTTGTATCAGTTCAATCATTCGACAATTATGGCGGTGAGCCAAAAGCACGTATTCACTTATGGAGCGACGCGGACGATCTACAGACGCATGACAGGCTTTATATTCAGATTCAAGATATTCTCATGAAAACTGAGCAGCTACCCTCCTATCATGTTTCATTGGACAGCATCAATACAAATGACATAAATGACGATACGACAAACACACATTTGCAGCACAGCATCATTGATTCAGAATTTCAAACACTCTAGGCGTGCCTCATAGCAGGTGTGCCTTTTTATATTTCAATCAGGAGGTCATGACATTATGGCAATTAAACAAGGTACTGACGAACTTGCATTAGTTCGTAAAGCAGGCGAGGCCGTAGAGGCAAATAAAATCATGTGGATTACTGAGCTTGAGCGTGAAACAGAACGCGACTCAGACCAAGAGGCAACAATTGACGGCTCGGTTAGCTCAGGCGGCACATTAGAGTCAACTGTAACTATCACATCTTATATGGACGTTGATGACGAGTTAAGTGACGAGATTGAAGATGCTGCCGAAGATGGCGAGGCATACGAGCTATGGGTTATTAATAAAAAAGTTAAAAATGAACAAGGGCAGTATAAAGCTGAATACCGTCAAGGTACATGGAACAGCATTACACGTACAAATGAGGCTGACTCTATTGCAGAATTCGAGACTGAATTTGCAGTTTACGCTAAGAAAGTACGCGGCTATGCAACGCTACCAACAATCGTTGAAGAAAATAAAACAGCTTACGGATTCCATGACACTACAGCTGAGGACGTTGCAGACGATGGTCTTGTATCAATCCCTCAACCTGACGACAGCACAGGCGATGGCACAGAACAGACTACACCCTAGTACGCCCCAAAATGTTGAAACAGTAACTACTCAAAATAGTGTACAGATTTCGGCTGAATAGGGGACGGAAAAACATCATAGGCGGGCAAATAGCCCGTCTTTTTCTTTATAAAAAATCGGAGGTATTCACAATATGGAAATTAAACATAACGGCAAAGATATCGAGCTATCATTCGGCTTTAAATTTATGAACGACGTTGATAAGAAACTAGGCATGGAAATGGAACAGATGAGCATTGGTCAAGGTATTCAAATGTTAATACCTAACTTGCAAGACGGCAACCCAGTGGCAATTGGTCACACAATTATTGCTGCAACTTCTCATAACAAGAAAGCCCCTAAATCAGACGAAGAAATCTCAGCAGTATTGGACGAAATCGCTGACGAACAAGGTTTCGATGAGTTTGCCGAACAAGTTATCACGGAGTTGGGAAAGCGACCTATGACCCGAAACCTCGTACCGGAAGAATACAGAGAAGTGAAGAAAGCCAAGAAATAGAAAAGCAGCCGCCGCTCACTTATGACCGCGTTATCGTGTTGTGCATGAGTGAGCTAGGCATATATGATCTGAAAGAAATAGAGGTCATGACACTGACTGAATTCAACTATCGCATGTACGCCCGAGAATACGAAATGCTCAAGGAAGAATATGACATTTACCGTTTAGCCTTTGCGATTCGTGATGCTAAAGCTGAGCAAAAGAAAAAAGGCGGCAAAAAAGGCGAGAACGAATTCAAATATAACGGTGCAGACGACATTATCAACTATAAGGAAAACCTCGAAAGACTCAACAGAGGTGAATCCGTTCAGATGGGCGACTCAGACAAGCAAGAAGATGACAAGCCGCCAATTGATGTGTTGAGACAAATCAGAAATCACAATAAATCAAAGTAGAGGAGGGAATTCATGGCAGATTATAAGATTAGTACAAGTATTGATGCTAAAACCTCAAAATTCAGAAACGCCTTTAATAAGGCTAAACGTATAGCTGAACGTTTCAAAGCCTCTACTGAGAGTATGAAAGACACAGAGGTCGATGCTGACACGTCAGGATTTAGAGCCAAGATGAGAGCAGCAAGCAACACAATGGACTCATTCAGCCGCATGAGAGCTAAGTCGACACTAGACGTGAACAGCTCAGCAGCATCAGCTAAAATTGCTCGTTTCAAAGCCATGTTGAAATCAATTCCGAACAAACACCGTACACGGCTAGACGTAGACAGCAGACCTGCACTCAGTGCTTTTAGGTCTATTACAGCAGCAATGAATAACTTTAAAAGTACATTAAGTACAATAGCAGGCAATATCAGAACGGTTGGAACTGTAGCAGGTAACGTGTTCAAAGGCTCGATGCTTTCAGGCATCACAGCATTAGTTCCTGCAATTGCTGCAGTTGTACCTGCACTTATGGCCGTACTCAACGCAACGGCAGTAGTAGGCGGCGGAGCAATCGGAATGGTTGGCGCGTTCGCTACAGCAGGCGCAGGTGTTGTGGGATTCGGAGCAATGGCGATGAGCGCATTGCAGATGGTCGAGGACGGCACACTTGCAGTGACGAGTGAGGTCGAAAGCTACCGCTCAGCAGTAAATAGCCTCAAATCAGCATGGCAGGGTGTTGTCGCTCAGA
The DNA here is from genome assembly GCF_039237145.1 of Staphylococcus parequorum. NCBI lineage: Bacteria > Bacillati > Bacillota > Bacilli > Caryophanales > Staphylococcaceae > Staphylococcus > Staphylococcus parequorum. The sequence continues at coordinate 2,163,520 of NZ_CP150682.1, read as the reverse complement.
ATCAGTCAGAGATATTCAACACGCTAGCCAATGCAGTGAATACGGCAAAGGTCGCACTTGCAGGGCTTACGCCTTTTCTTGATGGTGTGGCTCAAGGCATGGAATCAGCAAGTAAAGCTACTTTGAATTGGGCTAAAAACTCACAAGTGGCGACAGACTTCTTTGACATGATGGGAACTACAGGCGTGCGAATCTTCAACAATATGCTAAGTGCAGCAGGCAACTTTGGTAGTGGTTTAATTGCTTTAATTACCAACCTTGCACCACTGACTGAATGGGTGTCTAAAGGTTTCGAGAACATGGGCAAATCATTCAATGAGTGGGCAACTAGTGTTGAGGGCAGCACAGCCATTCAGGATTTCACGGACTATGTAAAAACGAACTTACCTCTCATAGGTGAGATATTCGGTTCAACATTTAGAGGCATCTTCAACTTGATGAAAGCATTTGCACCTAACTCACAAGTAATATTTGAGTCATTGGCACAAATGGCAAACAGATTCGAGCAATGGAGCGCCACTATCGCTGAGTCGGACGGTTTCCAACAATTCGTGAAATACGTGCAAGAAAATGGGCCAATTCTTATCAGCTTGATAGGCAATATCATAAGCGTATTAGTCAACATAGGCATAGCGTTGGCTCCACTAGGGGCTAAGGTGCTACAAGTCGCAAACGCATTTGCTGAGTGGCTTGCACAATTGACAGCGACTCACCCTATAGTCGGAATATTAATCGGTGTTGTGGCATCACTTGCAGGCATGTTCATGGCATTATGGCCTGCAATCCAGTTCGTGATACAGGTGATCATTCCGTTAGTTTCTCAATTTTCTATTTTTCTAGGTATAGGCACATTAGTTCAGGGTGCGTTATCAGCCCTTGCAGGTGCATTTGGCGCAGTGACGGCTCCAGTGTGGGCAGTTATTGGCGTAGTCGTCGCTTTGATAGGCTTTTTCGTTGCATTATGGAACAGCTCAGAGCAATTAAGAACGCAAATGATTGCAGCATGGGAGGCAATTAAGCAGGCAGTGATGCAAGCCGTTCAAGCAATCATTCAATTTATATCTCAGCTCATCACTAGAATTCAAGAAATTGTAGCGCCTTTAGTTCCGATTTTCCAACAAACGTGGAACGATATAGTTTCAGTAGTGGAAACAGCGGTAAATTTAATTTCACCAATCGTGCAGCAGGCGTGGAATACCATCAAGGCAGCGACGCAGGTTGCGTGGGAGCTTATCAAACTAGTCATCACAGTCGCAATGGAGGTCGTCGTCAGCACTATAACGGCGCTACTTCAAGTCTTATCAGGCGATTGGTCAGGCGCGTGGCAGACTATCAAATCAGCAGGCGAGAATATTTGGCAGGCTATCGTTGAGGCAGCTAAGAATATTTTTAATATTTTAAAAGAATGGCTATCGAATTTGTGGGACTCAATCAAGCAAAACGCCGTCACAGCGTGGAACGCGCTCAAAGGTCAGGCGTCTAGTATTTGGCAGAGTATTGTTTCCGGAATACAGTCCGTAGTTCAAGGACTCGTTGGCATATTGTCGTCCATATGGTCGTCAATTGTCAGCACAGCGTCGTCCATGTGGTCATCATTGGTGGTCATAGCGTCCTCCATATGGGGGTCTATCGTTGATACTATAAGCTCAATTGTTGATAGTATTGTCAGTTTTGTTAGTTCGGCATGGTCGAGCATTTCAAGCACGACATCATCAATCTTTAGCTCAATATCCTCAACGGTTTCGAGTATTTGGTCGTCAATCGTGAGTGCGATTTCGTCCTTTATATCTAATATCGTCAGTACGGTTTCGAGCGGTTGGAATAACGTGATGAGTACGATTTCATCAATCCTAAGCTCAATAGCCTCAACGGTTTCGAGCATATGGTCATCTATCGTCAGCACAATCAGCTCATTCATTTCAAATATCGTCAGCACAGTGTCAAACGGTTGGAATAATGTTCTAAGTGCTATCTCATCAGCTATGAGCGGCATTATCAGCGCCGTCGTATCAGGATTTAGCAGTGTGGTCAGTGCAGTGACATCAGGCGTATCAAACGCAGTGAGTGCAGCCAAGTCATTCGTTGGCGACATGGTGTCAGCAGGTGTTTACTTGATTCAAGGCATGATAAACGGTGTTAAACAGATGGCCGGTAAATTGATAAGTGCAGCTAAAGGCGTTGTAGGCGACGCAGTTGCAGGCGCTAAGTCATTACTAGGCATACATTCACCGTCTAAAGTGTTTAAAGAAATCGGACAATACACAATGCAAGGTATGCAGATAGGCTTAAACGACCGCGGCAAGAAAGTTGTTCGCGATACAGGAAGAATTGCACAACAAATGACACAAGGATTCAGACCTGACTTGCAAGCACGCCCTATGGTTCAAGGTATCAATCGCGAATTGAACAACCTATCTAACCGAGGACACGTAACAGCTAGCCACTCGACGAGAGTTAAGGCCGAGCCAAGCACAATGAACTTACGTATACAGCTTGATACAGATGATGAAGTTCTAACAGCTAAGGTAAACGGCGTAAACGCACGCGATGGCGAGGTACTATCATTTTAGTTAGGAGGTATGACTTATCGACCTAAAAATCACAAGACAGAATGGCGAATCATTCACACTAGGTGAGTACGGTGTGGACGTCACTGACGTTGTGATTAGTGGTATTGAAATGGAGGAACAAACCCGTGACATTCAAGGCCTAAACGGTGCTTTTGACATGGGCGCAACATACAAAGGGCGCGAAATAACCGTGCCTTTTTCATTTCAAGGTCAGAATTTGGCCTCTTATCCACTTTTCAGAGATTTAATTTATAAACTCACAACCAGCACTGAATCTTATTACATTCAGGAATTACGCAGGCCGCAAATAGCAGGCTATACATTCAAAGATGTGAAGAACTCAAATGCAGTATCCCAAGATCAGTACGGTAGAGATACAGTATTCGACGAAACGCAATCAGAGAACGAGGTCAGCACAGGAAAACGCTACCTTGTAAGGCTTTCAGGCGCTACTGAGATAGAGCAATCAGCTCATACCTCTAAAGGCAAAGGCGAGCTAACGTTTCATACGACAGAGCTGCCATTTGCTGAAAGTATTGGCACATCAACAGATTTAGAGCGTGACGGATTACACTATACGGAAAACCCTATTTGGTCTTATGGCATGGGGCTAAACAATGACCCTGCAACCAGACAATACACCTTTGATGTGAGCGCAGGGCAGTCATTCGAAGTATTCAATTTTGGTGATGTACCTATTGACCAATTTAATCAACATTTAATTTTAAGGCTTAAATTCAATCAAGACTTAGACGACACTTTGAAATTTGGTTTTAACGACACTGACATACACCTTGATGGCCCAAAAGCCAATATCAGCGCAGGTGACATTATCACTTATGAAACGGGTGGTTATTTCAATAATGGCTTAAGTATCTTAAATGCAACAAATTACAAAATACCCGAGTTACAAGAGGGATTAAATAAATTAATGTTTAACGGCACGTATGACCTGACAATTGAGGTCGAGTGTCGTTTTTACTATCTATAGGAGGTCAGACAATATGGCAAGAAAAGAAATTACAACACCATTAGACCTGAAAAACCTTGAAAACCATAACGAAAACTATGATGAGTTATACGGGCTGATTGATGAAACTGACAGACGTATCAGGAGGATATGTGGGAAGAAATCAAAGACGCCAACACGATGAAAATGCTTGAGCCAGTACAGACAGCGGCTGAGCTGCCAAGTGAGGCGGCTGACAAGTCACTCATTACAGTCATTGACGAGCAGCGTGTTTATGTCTTTGTAAATGGTGAGTGGCAACCTTTCAGCGAGATAGACCTCGACCCGTTCGAGCCTTTCAAAGATGAGCTAGCTGCAATCGTTGCTGCTTATGAAAAGCAGATACAGAGTATCACTACTGAGGTACAGAATACTAAGACCTCAGCCATTGACTCTATACAAAGTACACAGACGCAATCTGAGGCGAGTATTACTCAGACGAAACAAAGTGCTAATGATTCTATTAACCAAACGCAGACAGAGGCTGAGAGTAACATAGGCGCTATTCGTGATGAAATGTCAACACAAGCCTCAGAGCTGACAGCATTATTTAACGACTCAATGGATAAGCTTACTAGCAAACAAGATACCGCACTTGCTGAGGTGGACAGTGCTAAACAGGCAGCTATCACAGCCCTTGAGGATTTCAACAATACCGACACATCTAATTGGCAAAAGTACAAGCTTACAGATGAAAAAGGCGCAAGTGAAACTATTGGCCTAAATAATGATATTGAACAGCTGCACAGCCTGCCCAACGGTAGATTTTACACAACAAGCACACCGATAGAAATGGCGTCCTCCTCAGCAGGTTTCACAACAGTCGAAGAAAGAGATTCATATTCAGGGCTAAGACGCATTGAGTTCAGACCTTACAACTCTACACAGAAATTTGTTAAAAGACTGTATGACACGTGGAGCGATTGGGAACCGGTAGAGGGGTCTCAAATAATACTGTATGAGGGCGGAGTATCAGGTGTCGGCTCAAAATTTAATTTAAATGATGACCCGTCAAAATACACATACCTCGTGGTGTATGGCACAAATGGCGACGGAACATATATCAGCCCTGCTGCTCCTTACATTGACGGGCATTTTTTCGCTAAGGATTTAAGTATTTTCGCAGGTGCTGACGGCGCCATGTTGTATGAGATAGAGTGCCATCAAGGTGCTACACCGACGGAATATGAGATATTTAATAGCTTATTCTATAGAATCCACACAGATGAGTCAGCAGAATCAGCGACAGCAAGTATCACAAAGATTGTAGGTGTTAAATAATGGAGATGGACACAGACGGCGTTGTTAATGACATGCTAAACATTAGAATTAATGAGAATGATGAAATTACTTCATTCGCAATTGTGGGCGGTGTTGGTGACGATGGTATTTTCGTATCTTACGAAGTGGCGCCTGAGAACTTTATGACTGATTTTCAAAAAGGCTATTTTCTTTATAAAAATGATGTTATATCAGAAAACCCTAACTTTAAGCCTATTGTCGATACAGTTTAAAAATACAGTTAAGAGGTGCATTACATGGCTTTAATTCTTAAAGACCTAGACGGTAACGCCTACCCAGTGGAAACAGTAACCAACCACACTGTCAGAATGAACAGCGACGGTATGCTCACATTTAATGTGATTGAGAATGATCAAACGTCACACTTCATCAATGATATATCTAAATTGTGGCGTGTTGAGAATGTGACAGGGCAGGCTGAATCACAGGCTTACGTTGTAGTTATTGCTAAGCGTAGAGCTACTAAGCATAAACAATATATCGAGGTTACAGCTAAAGAGGAGCAATTCGACTATTTAGAAACTCACAGGGTATACGAGAACATCACAGGGAGCCGTACAGGCGTAGACTTCTTAAACTTGATATTTGATGATACACCTTACAGTTATGTGCTGCTAGAGGGCGTATATGCTAAAGAGTGGGAAAACGCAGGCGATGGCCAGTCACGTTTTGAAATGTTCCTAAATTGGTTAGAGCGTTATGGTTTTGAATTTCAATATGAGCCAACCTCAAAAACTTTCAAGTTGGGCGCGCGCATTTCGCGTCGTCCGGCTTACTATATTTCTAAAAAGCTAAACGCTAACGATATAAGTTTTGAGGAGGACGCAACAAGTTTCTATACTTACGCTCGAGGCTTTTTTGATTACGACGGTGCGGATAACATTCATGCTGCCAATCATGTGAGGGAATATCCGAAAGGTAAATCTAGCCCAATGATTGAGTTATTCGGTGTTAGAGAGGCGCCTCCAGTTACTGACGGGCGTGTGACAGATAAAGAACTTATGGACGAAATGCTTGAGAAACAAGTTGAGCAGTCACTCAAGATGAGTATTGAGCTTGATTTCGTAACGTTAGGACATAATTACCCTTTCGCGCAGCCTGAGATTGGTGACGAGATTCCGGTTATTGATGATACTATCAATTTTAATCGAGTGTTAAGAATCCAAGAAATCAAAACAACGCGTGACGCTCACCATAAAATCATTAAGCAGACAATCGTCGTAGGCGACCCTAGACGTGAAGTCAGATATAAAAAAGATCAATCCGGTGCAGTGTCAGCGATTAATGATTTGATGGCAGGCCGTACGAAAATAAAAGAATCAGTGCTGCCTGCAGCAATCAAAGAGTCAACTCAAATGTTAATGGATACAGCAAGTGAGTTGTCGTTCAGCGAACAAGGCATCATGGCCGTGGATAAAGACAATCCTAACTATGTGACGTTGCTAAACTCAAGTGGTTTAGGTGTCAGTAAGGACGGTGGCCAAACGTTCCACAACGCGATTACACGCGGTCAGATAAACGCTGACTTGATTACAGCCGGCTCCTTAAATGCTGATTACATTAGAGGTGGAACATTAGACGCTAACCTTGTCAATGTGGTCGGAGGCGATGGCGACAAATACATCACTATGAAAAATGATGAAATGACGCTATACGGTACTTATACAAGAGATTGGCAAGGCAATGTTACTACAAACGGCGTGTATACCCGTTTCAAAGATGGACATTTACGTTTCAGAAATAATAATGAAAATCGCTCTATTTATGTATCAGACTTTGGTATATCAACCTACATTGACGGTAATGCTCACGACGCGTCAGGAACACTCGAGTTTTTCGATTACACATACGACAGTGGCGCGCGTGGTGTGACGCTGCAATCAGGTTTAGGTGTAGTGGCATTGAGGTCAGACGCAAACAGAATGGTCATTGAGGCAGATGATACGGTCAACATAGGCAGTAACAAATACTCAGTTTATATGAGGCCTTTCACATCAACGCGTATGGGCGTAAATGAGTTTCAATTTTACGTTAAGGACAATCCAAGCGCACTAGCGACTGACGGCGCGTTGCTATATGGTAACTTGACCGGCTCAGGTACTCGAATGGGGTCAGGTATCAGATTCAGCAAAGAGCTACCAGTAATTTACGCCACTAACGAGAATGGTGATATGGGCAGTGGCTACTTTTACGGCGCGGGCTTTCAGGGGGATTGGTTGGCCAAGAATACGAACGTTTACGCTTGTGTAGATGGTGCTTTGCGAGTTACAGATAAAAGAGGTTATAACAACGGCTATCCTAACTATAAAGATATTCAGGCTGATAAAATTCAAGCTAACTCTATTCGAGTGAATGGTGATTACAACCTATATTTAGGTACATCAACAGGTGAAGTGCGTGTAACTAATAATCTATTGACCAATGGCTATAAGCCTTTAAGAGCATCAATTTTATACGGTGAAAACAGGTCGAATTCTTCTGAGAAATATAAAACGAATATAGAGCCGTGGAACGCAGACGCTACACAGATGTTGAGGAATACCGAGTTTTATGAGTATAACTATAAAACTGATATAGAGGAGGGTGTAACTCAAAAAAGTCACGGGGTCATTCTTGAAAGAGAAACGCCTGAGCATCTCACGCAAGATGGTGACTCATTGACTATGTATGAGCTAGTTTCCACCATAGGCAAAGCATTAAAAGAACAAATTGAAAGAAATGACAAATTGGAGGTAATTATAAATGAACAACAATAATCAAGAAGATATCGAAAAAGCAGTATTACAAAGTAGGTTATTTGAAGAAATTCAACGTAGCACTAAATTACAGGCTGATTTAGAACTAACCTACAGAGAGCTAGAGGCATACAAAAATCAGCAAGACTATAACGACGAATAACAAGCGGGGGTTCAACGTTGAATGAAAATGAATTAACAACTTGGTTTATTTTCTCTGTTCTGCCTATTGCTATAGCGATAGCGACTTTTGCATGGAAGATAAGTAAGGATAAGAAAGATAATGAAAATCGTATTACTCGAATTGAATCCGAAGTGACGAGAAATACTGAAGATATTAAAGAAGTGAAAGACGAACAAAGACAACAAAGAGAAGAAATTAAAATAATATTGCAAATTAGTTCAAAGATTGACACTTTAAATTCACGTTTTGAAAACTTTGAAAATAGATTTTATGACAAACAAGATAATAACAACTAAGTCGTCTCATTGAGTCGGCTTTTTATTTTAAATTAACGGAGGTTTTTATATGGAACAAATTATCGCATTTGCTGGGATTATCTCAGTTATCACAATCGCATTAACAGAAGTTATCAAAAGAACGAAGACAATACCTAAGAACTTTATACCGATTGTTTCAATGGTAATTGGAATAGTCATAGGTGGCATCACAATATTTATACCTGAAATCGTCACAGAGTTATCAATAGCTGGTCGATTACTAGCTGGGTTAATTAGTGGCTTAATGGCAACAGGTATTTGGGAAACGTTCAAAAATAAAAATAATAAACAATCAAATCAATAATTACATGTGGTCATGACAGAGTAGTCATGGCCATAAATTATATTAGGAGGTCATTTAATATGGCAGAAACATGGAATGGTGTATCAGTTAGATACCAATTATTAACAATAGGAACAAGACGCCCAGGTAAGAAATTAAGAAAAGGTAAACCGGAATTTTTAGTAGCCCATGATACAGGGAACCCAAATTCAACAGCACAGAATAATGTAGATTATTACGAAAATACGCATAACATTCAACAAGGTATTGCGTCAGCGCATATTTTTGTAGATGAAAAAGAAGCGATTATTTGTATTCCTGTAGATGAAGTAGCTTATCACGTATTACCAAGTACACCAACTGACAATGCATGGTATGGCGTAAATGCAAATGATGGTGCTGCAGGCATTGAGATTTGCTATTTCACAAATAAAACACGCTCACAAAAAGCATTAGATAATGGGGCGCGCGTATTAGCTTACTTAGCTGAATATTGGGATATTGATTATAAAACTGAGATGCCAGGACACCAAGATATCCAAGCAGATAAACAAGACCCTGGTAACGTTTTACAAGCAGCTGGATATAGTAGAGCTACATCTAATTTAGATAATATCGTAGCTAAGTATTATAAAAAAGTTGAATTACCAAATGAAAAAACGAAGTGGAATTGGGCAGGTACTTATTACCCACAACCTACAAATGATAAAGGGATTAAAGTACGTAAATCACCAACTACAAGTGGAACATTAGTCGATAAAAACTCATGGTTATATGATAAAAACGATTATGTTCCATTTGACCAAATTATAAAAGCTGATGGTTACTGGTGGATTCGTTTTAAATACGTAGCACCAGGTTCAAGCGATGATTATTTCTATTGTGCAGTATGTCGAATTACTGATCCACAAGAAAAAATTAAGAATGAAAAATACTGGGGAACTATCACTTGGAAATAAATATGAATTAAGTCGGCACATTGTGTCGGCTTTTTAATTTAATTGGAGGTAATATAATGGCAAATGCAGAAATGACAAAAAATGAATTTTTAGTTTGGCTAAATAATACAATAGGTAAGCAATATGATTTTGATTGTTGGTATGGTTATCAATGCTATGATTATGCAAACGCAGGGTGGGTCAAACTATTTCCTGGTACATCTTTACAAGGGGATTACGCCAAAGATATACACATAGATAATAAAGAAATGTTGAAAGACAAAGCTACAGTTTATAAAAATACGCTAGACTTTTTGGCTCAACCTGGTGATATGGTTATTTTCCCATATACATTTGGAGATGGTGCGGGTCATGTAGGTTATGTCATTTCAGCTACTTTAAATCAACTAACTATCTTAGAACAGAATTGGTTAGGTGGCGGTTGGACAGAAGGTCCAGAACAAGGGGGCACAGGTTGGGAAACTGTAACTCAACGTACACATCCTTATGATCCTAATATGTACTTTGTGCGCCCTAATTTTAAAGTTCCCCAGAAAATAACATGGAATTGGGCAGGGCGTTTTACTGCTAACACAACTATTAAAGTAAGGCGTACTCCTAGTTTAAGTGGAGAGATTGTTGATACTAGTTCATGGATTTATGCGAATGAATGGGTAGACTTTGTGAGTGTTACTAAAAAGGATGGATATTGGTGGATTAAGTTTAAATATCCTACTAATCCTAATGCTGGTTATTTCTATTTAGCTGTATGTAAGATTACAGATAAACAAGAAAGAATTAAGTATGAAAAGTATTGGGGTAGCATTGTGTGGAAATAGATGATATCGTTGACTTAGATATTTTGTGCCAAAAATATTTACAAACATTCTAACCACTGTAGGTCATCTCTTATTGAGGTGGCTTTTTATTATTGGTTGTAGTATACAAAATATTTTGATAATATGTGTAATAGGTATTTTCTGTCATAAATTTACCCACCAAGTGTTATTATGGCATCTCTTTAAGAGGTGTCTTTTTTATTTGCCTTTATAACGTTTGAATATAAATAAAATGGGAAATAATATTATAGAAGTGTAACATTCCAACGCTTCCTTTTGTTATGTGAAAATACTACTCTGTCCATGTAGTATTTTGTGTTAACCTAGAAATAGATGGTTTAACAACTATCAAATTTTATTTCTAATTACAACCACCCTTCGGGGTGGTTATTTTTTTGTTTAATAAATAATATAATGTGGTAATGTATATTTACAATTGTTGTTAGGCATATTGTAGCTACGTTTTAATATTTGTAGGGTAGGCACTCATGTGCTTTCCCTATTTTTGTTATAAATAATACCACTTCCATATATATTGTTTATAAGTTATAATTATTTATTATAGACATCATATTTAAATATATGATGAATAAGGAGTGGTGTTATGGATTATAAACCTTTAAAAAAGCTATTTCATATGTATGGTTGGGACAATATGGAAACTGAATACGAAATGCGAAGAAATAATTATTCTTCTTTTGTTACGGATATTGTTATAAATCCTATACAGAATGAAATACAACACCGTAATGTTAAATATCCATTGTTTTTTGTTATAACTAAAGAACTTGTATTGAAACTTGAAACTGTCTTGAAAAACAGTGCGAAAATCCAACAAATGTCATCAAGTTTGCCAGGAATAGCAAATGATGCATATATTAAGCATTTATTAATTAATGAATTGCAGAGCACTAACGAAACAGAGAATATCAGAAGTACAAAGAAAGAAATAGCAGCATCAATCAATAGCCATAAAGGTACTAATAAACGTTTTGATGGACTTGTAAATCAATATTTAATGTTGAAAAACAATGAAATGGAATTTAATAAAATTTCTGATATACGTAGAATATTTGATACAATGGTTTCAGACGAAATTAAGGAAAAAGATTTACCAGACGGAGATATGTTTCGAAAAAAATCAATAGGCGTATATGACCAAACTAAATCAAAATGGATCCATAGAAACGAATTTAGCGAAGCAGAGATATTTGAATATCTAACTCTATTATTAGAATTTATTAAACATTACAATGCTCCAGAAATTTATAAAATTATGGCAAGTCATTTTATGTTTGAATACTTACATCCATTTTATGATGGTAATGGAAGGGTAGGAAGATATATTTTAGCCAAATTATTAAATGACCATTTAGATTCATTTACAGCATTGACGTTTTCCTATGTGGTAAATAATAAAAAAAACAAATATTACAAAGCGTTTGAAAATGCTTCTAATTTTTATAATATGGGTGAATTAACTAATTTTATTGAAGAAATGCTAAGTATTGTTATCGAAGGTCAAGAAAGTGTTATTGAGACATTTGAAAATAATATTGAAGTCATTACAAGATTAGGTAATTCACTTGAATCTAAGAAACTTAATAAATACGAATTCAAGATATTATTTATATTATTGCAAGATAAAGTGTTCGGTAGCAAATATTCACGAATTAGTTTAAAAGAGCTTCAAGAAATTGTTGGATTCTCAAGGAATAAAATAAACGAAGTTATAAAAAATCATCAAGATAAATTTATTAAATTGAAGAGCAATCCAGTGATTTATGAAATAAAAAATGACTATATGGAAAAATTACTTTCCGAATAATCCCCTTAACACTCACCAACTAGTGGGTGTTTTTTTGTGGTATAATATAATAACATGTACAAGAACATTTGAATTAACTATAATCAGTCCTATTTTTTCATATATACTTAAGCTAATCACCCACACATGTCACTGGGTGTTTTTTATGATTTTATACGTAAGATAGGGCGAAACGTTAAAAATGTACAAAAAAGTCACCTTAAATGCTATAATTAAATCCCTACTACTGTCTCCTAAAAATTAAAAAAGGAGATTTAATATGATAAATATTATTTCAGCAATTGGATCACTAGGAACTTTTATTATGGCGTTATTTTATTTTGTATCGGTATCAGTTCAACTTTATCAAATGAAAATTAGTTTTATACCAGCTTTAGGGTTTAATCAAATCCTTTTAGAGAAAGATGAAGATGAAAATTTGAATTTAAGAAATACAACTTCAAACACTGAGGAACATGAGGATTATTTAAAGTTATATAACCTTGGTGGAGGAGCTGCTAAAAATATAACTGTTGAAGTTATGTTAGGTAAAGATAATGTAATTCAGAAGAAATATATAAATATGTTACCTAGTAAGGAAAGTTATATGTTACCTATTAATAAAACTGTATTCGATGAATTGGATGATACTATTCAAAATAATGGTTACGAATCAGATATGAATATTAAGCTAACATATTATCACAATGTGAGTAGAAAGAAACAAGAAGTAGTATTAAAAGGTCATATTGATAGTTTTAATACTTATGAAAATAAAGAGATATATGAACTACAATTTATATAAGTTTTTTATCTATAATTTGTTTCCAATAAGAAAATTGGGGTATTTAATTATCAAGCGACGTGGAACGCTTAACAAAGTTTAATAAATCAGCCTATCTGATTAGATAGGCTGTTTTTATTTATTTAAAAACACATTGAGTATTGGGTTATTATTTTCTTTTTCAACTCGATTAGCTACTTCTCTTGTGTTACAACCTATTTTTTCAATTTCTTTTTTATAATCCATATGTATTCTCCTCGATTGTCTGAATTTGTGTAACGATTAATTATAATTGGTTTTAAGAAAAATAGATATTAAATTGATTAATGCGAACAAGTGTTCTATTATATTCATGAGGTGATTAAAATGATTGTTAACCAAGATGCACCAGATGAATATAAATATGAATCCGATTATCGTAATATACCACGTGAATATTTAAATCCACGTATACCTGAAGGGCGTGGCATAGTTAAGTGGGCACCATTTTCCACAATACCTGAACAACATGAGCGTTTGAAAGAATATATGCAAGACCAAAATAAAATAGAAAAGCCCGAATTAAGCGATGACCAATTAAATATATTAAATGATACATTGATATTTAAAATGTATAACGATCCAGCGATAGAAGTTAGGTATTTTGTGAAAGGGTATATACAAACAATAGAAGGTTACATACACAAAGTAGATGTTCATACACAATTACTCTATTTATATGAAGAAACTAGTTTAAGTAAGATAAATTTAAAGGATATAGTGGATATAAAGTAGCCCACCTAAATGAATAGATGGGGTTAACTATTTGATTTCTATAATATTTAAACCTTCTGAAAATTCAGGGGGTTCGAAGAAACTAGAAACATATTCGAAAGTTTCTTTAGTATCGAATTGTTCTCTTTCTGGTTCTTCACTACGTCTTATATTAATTTGTTTCAAACATTTATCATCACTTATATTGAGAAAAATTAATTGATGATTTGCATTAATTTCTGAAGCTACACTTAATAGCCATTTTCTTTGAGTTTTAGTGTTACCTGGAAAATCTAATACTACATTACTACCGACTTTTAAAATTCGCTGGATGTGCTCTTTCAATAATGGTTTTATTAACTTTGAGTAACTTAAGTAATCATCAAAATCATTTATTTGATTTGGATATAATTTTTCTAACCATTCATCTTCAGACAATAAAACTGCATTTTCAGTTTGTTCTATTTCTTTAGATCTAGTAGATTTTCCGGCTCCCATTTTCCCTGATAAAAAATATAAAGTTCCTAAATTATTCAAATTTATGTACCCCCGAATTTCTTTTTTTGAAAAGCGTGTAAATGAGTTCTTCTTATGTTGATACTAATTATATGAAAAAGTATATTAACAAACAACCCACCCGCTCATTTATATGAATAGGTGGATGGGCTCACGTGTCAAATACGTGTCAAAATAGTTCGGTTTCTTTCTGTTTGCTCCGAAAGTAAAGGTAGCGAAATGCTTTAGTTATGCGCTTTTCGTCTAACCTCTAAAGTTTAACTTTGGTCTCCCAGGACACTAAGAGAATAAATTACATATTATTCAAAAAAGAACTCCGTTGCGACGGGGTTCTTTTTTAGGTTCTTTTTCAAAGAGCTAAAAAGATAATATATATATAGGGATACGATAAATGACCAAAAAAATACCAGATGAATTAACATCTGGTATAGTGGGATTTAATTTGAAATGAGTTACTTTATAGAGTGAGAAGTGGAATGGTTATTACGAATTGTTACTTATAATATATCAAATATTTCAAGCATATTTAATTTTATATTTAAATCACTAGGTGCTTTTTAATAAAAATATATAGGGATTTAAGAACTTCCCTTAAATATTATTCTAATTCATTTGATTGCATATCTGTTTTTTCATAATTCGACTGAGGAAAATCATCATAAAAATTAGTATCTTCGTCAATCCATGATGTGTTAATTTCATCTAGTTCTTGATTATAAAAATTATCTGTGCGTTCATCTACTTCAGTCTTATTTTTATCTTGTTCTGATTGTGAGTTAAGTTCTGAGTTAAGTTCTGAGTTAAAACTATTGTTTTCTTTTTTGGTAGGACTTTCGACTTGACTACGTGAGTTATTATCAGAGGTTATATCAGAATCTAAGGTTCTATTGTTGGTAGTTTGGACTAGTGAATTTCTTTCATTAGATATATTCATAACTGAATTATTTAATTCCTGTTCATTTTGATTATTCATTGCGATTTCTTTAATATTACCCAAATCAAAAATTACGCTTTTAATACTGAAGAAACTAGAAGAGACTTCTAATTTATTGTTTTTAGCTTTAATAATTTCAGAAGAAACATCAAAAACTACTTTTCCTTCTGTGATACTATCTGGATTTACCTGTTCAAGGAAGAAAGAATTTTGTATAGATCCATCTTCGCTTTGATTGGCAGAGATAGAAGCTTGAGAATCTGCTTCTAATGATTTTTTACCTGATTTTAACTTAAACATATTACTATCAATAGTTAAAGCAGTATTCCCTTTATTCTTAATTTTCACATCTACAATGATAAAAGTATCTTTAGGTGTTGTAGGTAAAATAGAAGGACCGACCTGTTTAGCAGTTTCAACATTATTAACTGTTACTTCTAAGTTTCCATTTTTAACAGTTTCTCCTAATTTATATATTTGTTTTTTATCGCTATCGCTATTATCACTAGATGTTGTTTTTTCATCATTATTTACAAAAATGGCTGTACATGCTGAAATTCCAATAATAATTAAAACAATTAAAATTAGAGATCCTCCACAACCAATAAGCCAATTTTTTCTTTTTTTACTAGCTGTGTACTTCTGAAATGCTTGGTATTTTTCCCATTCTGATTGAGATATTTTTTCTTGATGTTGTTTCATTCTAAGTTGCTCCTTTGCTTCTAAAATATATACTAAAGCATAAAATATGCTGAGTATTAAAGAACAATTCTCCCAATAACTCTAAAGTTGTTATTATCTTTTACATAGATGTACTCATAATAAGGATTAAAAGATACCAATTTCTAGTGTTATTATTAAATACGACTTTGTTAATTAATGCTGCATTATTTAACAGGACTAAAGCAATGGTATTGTTAATAACTTGATTTTGCTTATTAATGAAAAGAGTAGCTATCTTTATCCAACATTAAGTCCTTCATTAACTAACATACGACCAGCTATTTAATTCAACTTATATTCCTTAATTATTTTAATGTATTTTATACTTTTATTGTATATTTTAATTTTAAATAATGCAACGAGATAATGAAATAAAGGCTGGAATTATAAATTTTATCTAAATCAAATTCTATAGGTCGACAAAAGTAATAGTCTATAGATTAAAAATATAGTAAAATTAGAGCGAGCAAGTTGGATAGATGGTGGCTAATCTCAGTATAAAGTGAGGTGGTGCTTATGAAAGTGCCATTTAAATCTTTAGAAAGGAGACGCCTTGTGTGGTTTCAATTGTAGAAGCGCTGCACTTAATGTTAGGTTTCGGTACTTTCATCGTTACCTTATTAGGTTTAGTTATTACAATTGTTAAATTAAGCCATAAAAAATAACCTTCTATTCGCTTTGGCTGGCAGTAGAAGGTTATACTATAACTAGATACAGAGGCCACCGTCTTTTTAACGGGCTCAGTTGGGCGATACACGTATGGTGTGTTGTCCTTTTTCTATCTATAAATTACCACAATACAAAAATATTATCAATTGTT
The DNA here is from genome assembly GCF_039237145.1 of Staphylococcus parequorum. Classification (NCBI taxonomy): domain Bacteria; kingdom Bacillati; phylum Bacillota; class Bacilli; order Caryophanales; family Staphylococcaceae; genus Staphylococcus; species Staphylococcus parequorum. Next base: position 2,147,006 of record NZ_CP150682.1, on the reverse strand, counting down.
TAAGTCGGCATAGTCATGTCGGCTTTTTATTTTAAGGAGGAAAAAGTACGAATGCAAAAGTAATAGTAATCGTAAGAGTATTAAGTTTAATTTTTGTTTACACAATAAAACATAAGCTCTATTGTGTTCATAAGGTGCTTATATGATTATGAACCAAAACACACTTGGTGAATATAAATATGAATCTAACTACTGTAATCTATCTAGAGAATATCTCAAACCACGTATACCCAAAGGACAAGACATGGTTAAGTGGGCACCATTCGTTACAATGCCTGAACAATATGAAATGTTAAATCACTTTAAACAAGATCAAAACAAAATAGATATATACTAAATGATGAGCAGTGGAACGATTTAAACGATACTTTAATATTTAAAATGTATCATGATCCATCTATAGAATTACCATATTTTGTTGATGGCTATATTTAAACTAAAGAAGGTTATATGCACAGAGTAGATGCATACACACAAATATTACATTTTTATGAAGATATAGTATTAAGTAAGGTTAATTTGAAAGATATTGTGGAAATAAAATATCAGAAAAGATAAATTCATTGAAATTGAGAACTATAAGAATACACAAATCTAAACAAAATAAGTTGGTAGTTTTTAGTCTGAAAGCCAATAAATCGATAATGTTTGTATTTAGTTCAAAAGGGAAATTATTAAATGTTTGTAACGTTAATATGAAAAGGGGATTTTAAAGTATGGATAACTCAAAGAAAGTACTAGTAACAGGTGCTACTAGAGGAATGGGAAAAGAAATTTCAAAAGTATTAGCGGAGAAAGGGTATCATGTTATCATAGGTGCTAGAAGTTTACAAGATGGTCAATCTATTGTGAAAGAATTAAAGTTAAAAGGCTTGTCCGTGACTACAGTTCAACTAGATGTTACTGATATTAACTCTGTACAGAATGCAGCTCGAGAAATAAACTCTTTAGATGTTTTAATTAATAATGCAGGTATAGCTTTAGAAGCGTCAAGTCCATCTAAACTTGATGTCACTAAAGTGAAAAATGAGTTTGATGTTAATGTTTTTGGAGTTATGAATGTAACTTCAGCAATATTGCCGTTACTCAAAAAAGTGAAAGAAGCAAAAATCATTAATATGTCTAGTATGATGGGGTCTCTTAATTCAGCTTTAGATAAGGAATCAATCGTATATGGTGCAAGTGTCGCTGGTTATCAATCATCAAAAGCAGCTTTAAATATGTATTCTATTCAATTATCAAAAGAATTAGAAAAAGAAGGCTATGATATCACTGTAGATTTAGTTGATCCTGGAATGGTAGCCACGGAATTTGGAGGTCTAGACCCAGAAACTGCTAAACAAATGGGAGCAAACTCAATTGATGTAGGTATAAAAAGAGTTATTGATTTAGTAGAAAAAGGTAAAAATATTAAAAATATAACTTTTACAAATAATAATGGCGTTGTTCCTTGGTGATTTTGTGCTTTTCTTTACTATTATGACTAGACAAATATCATTTTAAACTCACCTAATTGAATAGATGGGTTCAATTAGTTTTTACGATAATTTTTGTATTTTTTAGACTCTATATATAAATTTTCAGTTTTTATACTTACTGTATTAGAATCACACATTGATTTTTGTATAGTAACTAAAAGTTTTGTACTTTCGATAAGATAGGTATTATAAAACTTGTTGAAATAGATAGTTGCTACAGGGTTTTTTTTTAATCCTATACTTATCAGTTTGAAATATTTTGACATAACGCAGTGAAAAAAGGTCATTAAAAGTAATGGTCAGGTGATTAGAAAATATAGTAAAATTAGAGCGAGCAAGTTGGATAGATGGTGGCTAATCTCAGTATAAAATGAGGTGGTGCTTATGAAAGTACCGTTAAAATCTTTAGAATGGAGACGCCTTGTGTGGTTTCAATTGTAGAAGCGCTACACTTAATGTTAGGTTTCGGTATGTTCATCGTTACCTTGTTAGGTTTAGTTATTACAATTGTTAAATTAAGCTATAAAAAATAACCATCTCTAACTTTGGCGGTTTAGATGGTTGTTTTTAAAATAACTTATAATAATCTGTCACCGTCTTTTTAACGGGCTCATTGGGGCGATACACGTATGGTGTGTTGCCCTTTTTCTATCTATAAATTACCACAATATAAAAATATAATCAAATTCTATAGGGCGACAAAAGTAATAGTATGTAGAATAAAAAATATAGTAAAATTAGAGCGAGCGAGTTGGGTAGATGGTGGCTAATCTCAGTATAAAGTGAGGTGGTGCTTATGAAAGTGCCATTTAAATCTTTAGAAAGGAGACGCCTTGTGTGGTTTCAATTGTAGAAGCGCTGCACTTAATGTTAGGTTTCGGTACTTTCATCGTTACCTTATTAGGTTTAGTTATTACAATTGTTAAATTAAGACATAAAAAATAACCATCTCTAACTTTGGCCGGTTAAATGGTTATTTTTATATAAATTATCATTTTAAAGCCACCGTCTTTTTAACGGGCTCACTAGGGCGATACACGTATAGTGTGTTGCCCTTTTTCTATCTATAAATTACCATAATATAAATAAATAATCAAATTTTTATGAATCGTCTCATTGTATTGGCTATTTATTATAGATGTAACTAAATGAATGTAAAAATGTATGATATGGTATATTAAATATATAGATAATACAATATAATTAAAGAATTAAGAAAAAAGTATTTTTTATAGTTTTTTAAAACAAAATGGGGCGATGTCAATTAAGAGAGAATCATTTTATACATATGTTTTACCTGGAATCATCCTGATTATTATAGTATCTATAATAATATTCATACCAAAAGTTAAAGGGTATGAAGGCACTGAAAAGAAACCTTTAATTATTGCTCATAGGGGTGCTAGTGGTTATGAACCGGAACATAGCTTTCCAGCATATAATAAAGCGATTCATGAAATGAATATTGACTATTTGGAACTGGATCTACAAATAACTAAGGATAATAATTTAGTCGTTATGCATGATGAATCAATAGATAGAACTACAAATGGAAAAGGCAAGGTAGAAGACTATACAATTGAAGAGTTAAAAAAGTTGAAGTTAAGAGATAAGAAAAATCGAAATTTGGAGGTTCCAACTTTTGATGAGGTTTTAGATCAATATGGTAACAATGTTAAATACTATATTGAGTTAAAAAACGCTAAAGATAATCCTAATATGGCACATATTACGGTAGAAAAATTAAAAAATAAAAAGTTATTTAACTCTAAATACATCGTTATACAAGCGTTCGATGATAAAGCTTTGAAAACAATTAAAAATGAGAATGAAAACATACCATTGGTCAAATTGATTTATGATAATGAATTAAGCAAATTAGATAATAATATGTTAGAAAATATAAGTAGTTATAGTTATGCAGTTGGAGTTTCGCATAAAAAAATAGATCGTAAGCTTATAGAAAGTGTTGAAAACAATGCTATGCAAGTACACGCATTTACTGTAAACAGTGGGAATGACTATAAGTCCTTGAAACAAATAGGAGTGAAAGGATTTTTTACAAATTATGGAGATGATATTGTAAAGTAATTAACAATAATAGACGCTATAAATATAAAGGGGGATGCGTATTTCAATTATAATTTCCATTGCATTAAATACTTGAATGATAAGTATTTTAAAATAATTCCATTTAAAGTGTTGTGTATTACCATTTTATGTTATTTTTAGGTAGTAGTTTTTAAAATATTAATAAATACATAACGAACGATTTTTATACATATTTAAGAATTTAACGACTTATAGAAATAAGTAGGGATTGTTTTTTATAAAAAATACTTTAGTAATCATTTATACTATATAATGATTACTAAATCATCTAAAAGGGGAATTAGGAATTGGAAAAATTGCTGTCTATCATTGTACCAGTGTACAACAAAGAATTATTTCTTAATGAATGTATAGAATCAATTGGGGCATTAAATATTAATGAAGATAAAATTGAAGCGATATTTGTAGACGATTGTTCTAGTGATAACTCATTAAAAATAATTGAAGGATATAAAAATAAATATAGTTTTTTAAAACTCATTAAATTAGAAGAGAACACGGGTAGTCCTGCTGAACCTAGAAACGTAGGCATTAAAAATGCGAATGGAAAATACATAACTTTTCTTGATGCAGATGATTGGTTAGATTCAACTGGTTTGCCGACGCTATTAAACCAAGCTGAAGAGAATAATTCAGATGTTGCGTTTGGACACAGTATTAAACATACAGATAAAGCAATTAGCAAATTAGGAAGATTTACTTCATATAAAGTTGCAAATAATTTAGTACCATATGAAATTAATAAGATTTTTAGAGCTGTAGGACCACCAGGTAAAATTATTAAAAGAGATATCATTATTGATAATAATATTGAATTCAAGCATATGAAATTTGGTGAAGATAAATTGTTCTTTATCAATGCAATTTCTAAATGTAAAACAGCTTCTATGAATTCAACGCCTGTTTATCATGTGAATAGATATTCATATAATCAATCACTTGTAGGCGAAACAAATATTATAGAAAAAACACATTTTAATTTATTGGTTCTACAAGAAGTGTTGAAATTGGATATACCTAAGCCAGCAGAATTTCAATCATTAAGTCGACTTGTAGAAGTAGATTTCGTTTCTAGATTATTTAATAATAGAAGATTTGTAAAAAGTGAAAATAAAGATGTATTCTATAGTCTATTTCAACAAATGATAGATACTTTAAATGAACATGATAAAAATGTTGAAGATTATATCATTGGTGATAAATATAAAAATATTTATCAAATGCTTATAAATAAAGAATATGAGAAACTTTTTGACTTTATCGGCATGCTATTAAAAGGTGGAAAAGCAGATAGATATGTGAAAGATAATCAAATTCACTTTTTAATGCCTGAATCTGTAAAAGATTATTTACCAATGAAAGAAGAACTATTCGCTGTTTATGAAGGCACGCATCTTATTGATGATGAATTAAGAGAAGTTATAAGAGTATATAAAGCTTCAGAAACTACAATTAATCAAGTGTTACTTACTGAAATTAATTATGAGCTCAACGCAATCGAAGTTGAATTCTCTGAAGATGAGCATCGATTATACGTAAAAACTGAAGATTTAAGTAAGTGCAATTTTGACTTTAACATTAATTTAATTCACGATAACTATAAGAAGTATACAATTAACATGAATTTACCTAACGCAACGCAGACGCTCAAACTTAATAGACAAAATTTTAAATCTGAATTTATTGTGAATGATAAAAAAACTGGAAAGACAGAGGCGCCTAATAAATATTTCACCTATAATCCAATAACGATTGGTATAGCGAAAAAGGTCAATTTATATAAAGATCTGGAGTTTAAAGAACGCGCAGATGTTAATGTTGAAATAGGTGAGATAATAGAAATTAAAGACATTGGCTATACTAAAAAGAATACACCAAGACTTATCACAGTGGATGGATTAGTGTTAACAGCCAATCAAAAGTTTATTTATCGTGTTGCTACTAGTAAAGCCAATAAATATATTTATGAGAAACCTGAAACAGTGATGATTACAAAAGATTGTAAGGAATATCAAAATAGGGACTTTAGTGGTGAAGCTTTGACAGAGCTTAAGGTTAATGAAAAAGTAGCTATTCAAAAAGTAGTGGCATCTTCAAAGGGTACGCCACGACTTAAAACAATGAATGGTACATTTATAACCGCAAATAGAAATTTTGTTAAAGAGGTTTAAATTGAAAAGGAACAGTGACTTTATAGAGATTACTAGAAGATTCCAATTTTGGAGTCTTCTTTTTTAATGTTTACCTTTATTGATGAAATTACTTTTAAATTCGTCGTATAAGATGCTCATATATAAGTCGGTTTCATAATTTCCATTTATATATGAACCTTCACGATCACTACCTTCAATTATAAAACCTGAATTTTTGTAAGAATTTATAGCTCTATAATTATATGAAAGGACTCTTAAATAAACTTTATGGAGACCTAAGTCATTAAAGGCATATTCCAAAATTTGATGTGTTACTTGAGTACCAATTCCTCCATTCCAAAACTGTGGATTAAATATACCTATTGCAAACTTAGCTTTATTATTTGTTTCATCTAAAGTTAAACGAGCTTGTCCAATAAATAAATTGTCATAGTCAATAACCCATTCATATGGGTTAGCCATAATTTTCGCGATTAATAATTTAGCACCAGATTGTTGCTTTTCAGTTTCTGAATTTATTTCAGAGCCATACATTCTTAAAAGCTCTTCATTAAAAGGGACTGAGAGATAATCTTCAATGTCACTTGCTTGAGCATCTCTTAAACTTAGATGGTTATTAATTTTAAGCACTGCTTTCATAATGATCCTCCCAATCTATTCAGATAGTCTGTTGAATTTATTTATATCAGCATACTACAAATTAATTGTGATTATACATTAATTTTAAAAAGTTCTGATAAAATCAATGCTTTTCTAACAAAAAATTAATAATTCACCAACATTATGAAAAGTTATTTAATTGTGTGAAATACAATTAAGGATTCATAACTGTTTCAAACTAGCAATTAAATAACAGATACAGCGATTTTATGATTAAGTAAGGAATTTCGAACAATATAATCAAGTATTATCTTATATTATACATAATAAGTGATACACAAATAAAAAGTATTTTATAAGTATCACTTTAAACATAATTTTCAGTCAGAGCAAATCTTATTTTATAAGGAGTGTTTACAATGGAAGGTTTATTTGAAGCAATTAAAAATACAGTACAAGCTGGTATTGCAGGAGATGGCATGAAAATTGGAAGTGGCGTTTTAGACATCATTTCTAATGGGGCAGCATTAATTTCTCAAGCATTAGGATTTTAATCTAAGTAGATTTTAAAAAATAATACTTTAAAGGAGATAATCAATATGTCAGATTTATTTAACGCAATAAAAGAAACAGTACAGGCAGGAATTGCAGGAGACGGAGTTAAATTAGGGGCAAGCATTGTAGATATCGTATCAAGCAGTGTAGGTCTATTAGGACAATTATTCGGATTCTAGTAAAAATAAATTATAAAACTTATAAATAGAGGAGAGATTTTTATGTCTAAATTAGCAGAAGCTATCGCAAATACTATACAAGCAGCACAATCAGGTAATGGTGTAGAATTAGGGACTAGTATTGTAGATATTGTATCAAGCGGTGTCGGATTATTAGGTCAATTGTTTGGATTCTAATTATTAAAATAGGAAGTAGTGGTCAAGGTGATAACCTTGGCCATTTTTTTGTATGTTCAAAATGTGTATACTGTTATTGAGTGAATAAAAGCAATAAATATATTCAATTGTATTAATGAATATGTATAAAAAGAGGGGAAATAAAAATGAATTCTAAAAGTCTACTCATAGATTTTGATGATACAATCGTAGATTTTCATGATGCGGAATCACATGCATTTTTCAAAATGGCAGAAAAATATAAATTGATCGCTAATCATGACGATTTAAAAACCTTTATGAAAGTGAATCAAGCGCATTGGGAAGCTTTTCAAATTAATAAGTTAACGAAGGAAGAGGTTCTAAGTAAGCGATTTGAAGTATATTTTGATTTACATGAAATGACCGTGGATGGTAAAGAAGCGGATCACATATTTAGAGATGAATTAGCGAAAGCACCAATAAAATTCTTTCCTAACACAGTTGAAACTTTAAAGTATTTAAAACAAAATCATGATTTATATATTGTGACGAATGGTGTGTTAGAAACGCAAGAGCGCCGTATTGCGAAGGCACAGTTTGGTCAATTATTTAAAGGTGTTTTTGTTTCAGAACAAACAGGTTACCAAAAACCAATGCCTGAATTTTTTGATTATGTATTTAAGGAAATTGGTGAAGACAAACGAGATAATGCCATAATCGTCGGAGATTCTATGACATCAGATATTTTAGGTGGTAAAAATGCCCAAATTGGCACGTGTTGGTTTAATCCTAGAAATAAAATAAATGAAACTAATATCAAACCAGATTATACAATAAAATCACTCAATGAATTATTAATTTATATGAAATAAAAAAGGGGCAGGAATACGAAATTAAATTGGATTTCGGATCCCCGCTATTTTTCGGATAACTAAAACAGGATTCCAAGAGTTGAAGCGGTCGTAAAAAACTACGCGTCTACATTAAGGTAGACGCGTAGTTTTTTTAAAGCTGAAAACAAATGCATTTAGTATCAGACTGCTAATGAAAATAAAACAACTGAGACATATGTTTTATCTTTCGTACTCTTTTTATGGTGTCCAAACTAGAACATCATGTCCATCTTTGTTTACTGCATTTACATCTTTGAATCCTTGTTTAATAAAGAATGCTTTAGATTGGTTACGAGCAATGACTTTAATAGGAAGTCCTTGATTTTTTGCAAAATCTAACAACTCTTTACCGTAACCACGATTCTGAAAGTCGTTTAATACTTCTAATTTCCACAATACGTTGTAATCGTCGAAATCAGGGAAGTAGACTTCTTCAACATCGCCTTTACGATACAATGCCATTCTTGCGCCTAATCTATCTCCGATTTGAATACCATAAAAAGGTGAATCTGAACTGGCATCTATCATTTCTCCACGAAGTTCATCAACCATATACAAATCTTTGTTGCCGAAGTTTCTAAAATCTTCGAATAATTCGTCTGTTTTATAATTTATATCAAGACGTTTTACGTTACTCATAGCGTCTTCCCCCTTTGTACTATTATATTTTATTATACCTTATTTCTAATGATATTTCACAAAAATGACGACACGAAACATACTGTTAAAGTAGACTGTATACAATGCTTATTTCAAATACATAAACACACTTTTTTAAAATTTTTCAAAAATCGTTTATTATAGTATGTGCATTGAATTAAAAAGAAAAAAATACAGGTTATTTTAAGCCGTTAAATTGTCAATATAGTACATAAACTTTATACTGATTAGGAATAGAGTAACATAAGGAGAATTACGAATGGATTGTATGACTACGAAACTTAACGAAAAAGATCAATTTATTTCAAAAATTAAACAAAGTGATTCAACACTAGCTCAGTTTTATCATTTAGATGCAATGGATAAGAATAACTATAAACAAAGACTTCTAAGTGAAAGTAATGGAAGAGAAGTTGCATTAACGCAAGTGATTGAAAATTATATGAGTGATTTATCTTTGACTGAGGAACAAGAAAGTAATATTAAATTATTAAGTGATGGCGCAAAAGTAATTGTTGGCGGACAACAAGCAGGTTTATTTGGTGGACCTTTGTATACATTCCATAAAATATTTTCTATTATTACACTAAGTCAACAACTATCTAAAGATTATAATAAACATGTCGTGCCTGTGTTTTGGATTGCAGGGGAAGACCATGATTTTGACGAAGTAAATCATACTTATGCATATAATAATCAAGATGCTAAGTTACATAAAGTCAAATATCATACGATGGAGCCACCAGAAGCAAGTGTCTCACATTATAATCCTGATAAAGCTGAGCTCAAGGAAACTTTGAATCAATTTTTCCAACAACTGAATGAAACTGAACATTCACGACCTTTAATTGAAATGTGTCGTAATATTATTGATGCACATGATAGTTGGTCCGATATGTTTAAAGCATTGCTACATGAAGTATTTAAAACATATGGTTTATTATTGTTGGACGCTAATGATCCTGAACTACGTCGATTAGAGCAACCGTTTATCAGAAAAATTGTGGAAAACCATCTTGATGTTGATGCAGCCTTTAGAAAAACACAAGCACAAACAACAGCAAGTGGTTTGGAGCAAATGATTCAAACAGATACAAATGTGCATTTGTTTTTACACGAAGATAATATGAGACAATTACTGACATTCAAAGAGGGTCAATTCTATTTGAATAAATCAGATAAAACAATGACGCTTCAAGAGGTTTTAGATATAGTAGATTCAGAGCCGGAAAGGTTTTCAAATAATGTGGTAACAAGACCTGTTATGGAAGAATGGTTATTTAACACTGTTGCCTTTATTGGTGGACCAAGTGAAATAAAGTATTGGACCGAATTAAACGATGTGTTTAAAACATTGGATGTTTCAATGCCAATCGTCTTACCACGCTTACGAATTACTTATATTAATCACAGAATTGAAAAATTAATAGCACAATATCAACTGGATAAAAACCAAATTATCGAAAATGGAATTGAAGATGCTAAACAAAAATTTGTTAGAGCACAAGCATCTCAAACATTCATTGATCAAATTGAATCAATGAAAGCACAGCAAGAAACACTATATCAATCGCTAAAAGCAGAAGTAAAAGGCAACAATGATAATACATTATTATTAGAAAAAAATAATTCAATTCATCAAAAGCAATACGACTATTTGATAAATAGATATTTATTAAATATTGAACGAGAAAATGAAATTAGCATGAAACATTTCAAAGTATTAAGTGGTACACTTCATCCAATGGGAGGGTTACAAGAAAGAATATGGAACCCTTTACAAATTATGAATGATTTTGGGATGAATGTGTTCAATCCCTCCACTTATCCACCACTTTCTTACACTTTTGATCATATTATAATAAAACCTTAGAGACAGTAAGGGCGCACCCGATTCATCTTTTTGATGAATCGGGTGTTTTTTTACGTTGAATAAGAAATTATGGTTATATTTGTATAATTAGTGGAGGATAGTGGTGAGATGTGGTAAATTATATATATGAGAAGGTGAGGTGATTATAAATGTTCATGGGAGAATACGAGCATCAGTTGGATACAAAAGGACGTATGATAGTGCCTTCCAAGTTTCGCTATGACTTAAATGAACGTTTTATAATCACTCGAGGCCTCGACAAATGTTTGTTTGGCTATACTTTGGATGAATGGCAAATTATCGAAGAGAAGATGAAGACATTACCAATGACTAAAAAGGACGCACGTAAGTTTATGCGTATGTTCTTCTCGGGAGCCGTAGAAGTAGAGCTAGATAAACAAGGGCGTATTAACATTCCGCAAAACTTGCGACAATACGCTAACTTAAGCAAAGAATGTACAGTAATAGGTGTCTCAAATCGTATTGAAATTTGGGATAGAGAAACTTGGAACAGTTTCTATGAAGAATCTGAAGATAGTTTCGAAGATATTGCTGAAGACCTGATTGATTTTGATTTTTAATAGGAGGAGTTAAATTTGTTTCATCATGTCAGCGTTATGCTTAAAGAAACCATTGATTATTTAAATATTAAAGAAGATGGTGTCTATGTCGACTGTACATTAGGTGGCGCAGGGCATGCCCTCTATTTATTAAATCAATTGGGTGACGAAGGTAGGCTTATAGCAATCGACCAAGATACAACAGCGATTGAAAATGCTAAAGAAGTTTTGAAAGAACACTTACATAAAGTGACCTTTGTCCATAGCAACTTTAGAGAATTAACTGAAATTTTAAATGATTTGAATATTGAAAAAGTAGATGGCATCTACTACGACTTAGGTGTGTCCAGTCCACAATTGGATGTACCTGAACGTGGGTTTAGTTATCATAACGATGCCAAATTAGACATGCGAATGGATCAAACACAATCGTTATCAGCTTATGAAGTTGTAAATGATTGGCAATTTGAAAAATTAGTCAGAATCTTTCATCGATATGGCGAAGAAAAATTTTCAAAACAAATTGCGCGTCGTATAGAACAGAACAGAGAACAAAAGCCAATCGAAACAACGTTAGAACTCGTTGATGTAATAAAAGAAGGTATACCTGCAAAAGCTAGGCGAAAAGGCGGACATCCTGCAAAAAGGATTTTCCAAGCAATTAGAATTGCAGTGAATGATGAATTATCTTCATTCGAAGATTCACTAGAACAAGCGATAGGTGCAGTAAAAATTGATGGTAGAATTTCAGTCATAACTTTCCATTCATTGGAAGATAGATTATGCAAACAGATGTTTCAAGAATATGAAAAAGGTCCAGATGTTCCACGGGGATTGCCAGTCATACCTGAAGCGTACACGCCTAAATTGAAACGCGTTAACCGTAAACCCATTACCGCTGCTGAAGAAGATCTAGATACAAATAACCGTGCGCGTAGTGCGAAGTTACGTGTTGCAGAAATATTGAAATAAGGAGTGAATGATGAGTGGCAGTAGAGAAGATTTATCAACCTTATAATGGATCAGAACAACAGATTCCCGAATCACAACCGAGGAAACAACCTAAAACGCAACCTAAAACCAAAACCGTAAAACGCAAAGTAGTAGTTCAACTTACAAAGTTTGAGAAAATGTTATACATAGGACTTATAACAGTAATTGCTTTAATAAGTATTTATATGCTATCTTTAAAAATGGATGCGTATGATACTCGAGGAAAAATTGCAGATTTAGATACTAAAATCGAACAACAATCAAGTGAAAACAGCGCAATAGAATCTGAAATTAAAAAGAACTCTTCATATGAACGCATTTACGATAAGGCAAAAGACGAAGGAATGAGCCTTAAGAACGACAATGTAAAGGTAGTGCGTAATAATGGCGAAGCGAAAAATTAGATTTAAAAAACCGAACTTTCTAATTAAACAAAGTAAAATAGGGGCAGTCCTACTCGTTCTCGGATTTGGACTGCTCTTTTTTACGTTGGTTTTAAGATACTCATATATTATGTTGACAGGGCACTCTTCCGGCGAAGATTTAATAATGAAGGCAAACGAAAAATATTTAGTCCAAAGCCAAGAGCAACCTGAACGTGGAAAAATATATGATCGTAATGGAAAAGTACTAGCAGAAGACGTAGAAAGATATAAAGTCGTTGCTATTGTTGATAAAAAAGCGAGTGAAGGCAGCGAGAAACCGAAACATGTTACAGACAAAAAAGAAACTGCGAAGAAATTAGCGACAGTGATAGATATGTCTGAGGAAGATATTGAAAAAAGACTGGATAATAAGAAAGCATTTCAAGTTGAATTTGGACAAAAAGGTGCTGATTTAACCTATCAAGAAAAAGAAAAGATAGAGAAAATGAATCTACCTGGCGTCACGCTCTATCCAGAAACTGAACGTTTCTACCCTAATGGTAACTTTGCGTCACATCTTATTGGCATAGCACAAAAAGACCCTGATACTGGGGAATTAAATGGTGCTATGGGCGTTGAAAAGATATTCGATAGTTATTTATCAGGACAAAAAGGTGCGTTATCTTACATTCATGATATTTGGGGCTACATTGCGCCAAATACAAAAAAAGAGAAAACACCACAACGCGGTGATGATGTTCATTTAACTATAGATTCCAACATTCAAGTCTTTGTTGAAGAAGCACTAGATGGAATGGTTGAGCATTATAAACCGAAAGATTTATTTGCTGTAGTCATGGATGCAGACTCAGGTGAAATTCTTGCATACAGTCAACGACCTACGTTTAACCCAGAAACTGGCGAAGATTTTGGTAAAAAATGGGCGAATGATTTGTATCAAAATACGTATGAACCAGGTTCCACATTTAAAAACTTTGGTTTAGCGGCAGCAATTGAAGAAGGAGAATTTAAACCAGATAAAAAATATACGGCAGAACCAAGAGAAGTCATGGGATCGAAAATTTCCGACTGGAACAAAGTAGGTTGGGGAGAGATACCAATGTCACTTGGTTTCACATATTCTTCAAACACCCTAATGATGCATTTACAAGATTTAGTTGGCTCAGATAAGATGAAAGAATGGTATGAAAAATTTGGGTTCGGTGAATCAACGAACGGTATGTTTGATGGTGAAGCTACTGGTGACATCGCATGGGATAATGAAGCACAACAAAAAACATCTGCATTTGGTCAATCAACGACTGTAACACCAGTACAAATGTTACAAGCGCAATCAGCGTTCTATAATGAAGGTAATATGTTGAAACCATGGTTTATAGATAGTGTATCTAATCCTGTAAGTAATGATACTTTCTACAAAGGTGAAAAAGAAATCGCTGGTAAACCAATCAAAAAAGATACGGCTAAAAAAGTACGTACTGAAATGGATAAGGTTGTTAACAGCGAAAAGAGTAATGCTAAAAACTATAAAATCGATGGTTATGAAATAGAAGGTAAAACCGGAACAGCACAAGTAGCGGATTCAGATAATGGTGGATACGTAGAGGGTGAAAATCCATATTTCGTAAGCTTTATCGGTGATGCACCAAAAGATGACCCTGAAGTTGTTGTTTATGCTGGTATGAGTTTAGCTCAGAAAAATGATCAAGAAGCATATGAAAGTGGTGTGAGTAAGGCCTTTAAACCAATTATGGAGAACACGTTGAAATATCTGAATGTTGGTGATAAAAATTCTAAAGACAAATCAGATGTGAAATACAGCAAAGTGCCAGATGTTGAAGGTCAAGAAACACAAAAAGCACAAGACAAAGTGAATAGTAAATCTCTAGAACCTATCGTTATAGGTGACGGTGAGAAAATCACAAAACAATCTGTTACTGCAGATAAAGAGGTATTGCCTAATAGTAGAGTGCTATTATTGACTGATGGCGATGTTACGATGCCAAATATGTCCGGTTGGACTAAAGAAGAAGTCATTGCATTTGAAAAGCTCACGAATACAAAAGTAACTACCAAAGGTAGCGGATTTGTTTCTGAGCAATCTATAACAGAAGGTCAAAAGATAAGTAAAAAAGATAAGATAGAAGTAACGTTGTCTTCTGAAGAAATAAATGGAGAAACAGCTGATGACGAATCAAAATCTAAAGACAATGAAGAAAGCAAAGAAGATAAAGAATAAATTTATTTAGCACAACTTCTGATTTCAATTTTAACTCATGTTAGAATATTTGTTTCATGATTATGAGGTATTCAAAAATAGTAGCTTGTCAGTATTTAGTAGCGTATGACGTTAATTAAATAACTGGTAAAGCTACTTACCTCTATACATATTGTAGCCACTTAGCACTAAGAAATAATCCAATTAAATATATAAAGGAGCATAATATGGTTTATTTACTCGCAATTATTGCACTTTTAATCACTTTTATATTAGTCCCAGTATTGATACCAACGTTAAAAAGAATGAAATTTGGGCAAAGTATCAGGGAAGAGGGCCCGCAAAGTCATATGAAAAAGACAGGCACACCTACAATGGGTGGACTTACTTTCCTGATTAGTATCATTGTAACTTCGATACTTGCAATTATTTTTATGGAAAATCCTAACCCAATAATTTTACTATTATTTGTAACAATAGGGTTTGGCTTAATCGGTTTCATAGATGATTACATCATTGTTGTGAAAAAGAACAATGAAGGATTAACAAGTAAACAAAAATTTTTAGCACAGATTGCGATAGCAGTCATCTTCTTCATTTTGAGCCAAGCGTTTAATTTAACTGATTTTTCTACAGGAATACATATTCCATTTACGAATACAGAAATACCACTATCCATTGCATATGTATTATTTATTGTGTTTTGGCAAGTAGGGTTCTCTAACGCAGTGAATTTAACAGATGGTTTAGACGGACTCGCAACAGGCTTATCTATAATTGGATTTGTTATGTATGCAATTATGGCGTATTTCCAAGGTGCTACATCTATCGGTCTATTCTGTATTATTATGATTTTTGCATTAGTTGGGTTCTTACCATTCAATTTAAACCCAGCTAAAGTGTTTATGGGAGATACAGGTAGTTTGGCATTAGGTGGTATATTTGCCACAATTTCAATTATGCTAAACCAAGAATTATCACTCATTTTTATTGGCTTTGTGTTTGTTGCAGAAACTTTATCAGTAATTATTCAAGTTACATCTTATAAATTAACAGGCAAACGAATTTTTAAAATGTCACCATTACACCATCATTTCGAATTAGTTGGTTGGAATGAGAAGAAAGTTGTTACGGTATTTTGGACAGTAGGCTTGATTTCAGGACTAATTGGCCTATGGATTGGAGTGAATTAAATTGCTGAAATATACAGGGTTAGAAAATAAAAATGTATTAGTAATTGGTTTAGCGAAAAGTGGTTATGAAGCAGCTAAGTTGTTAAATAAGTTGGGCGCGAATGTCATAGTTAATGATGGCAAAGATTTAAGCCAAGACTCACATGCGAAAGACTTAGAAAATAGAGGGATTAAAGTCATTGGAGGAGAACATCCGCTGTCTTTACTTGATAGTAATCCTATTATAGTTAAAAATCCTGGAATACCCTATACTGTACCTTTACTTGAAGCTGCTGTAGAAAAAGGCTTGAAAATCTTAACAGAAGTTGAATTGAGTTATTTGATATCAGAAGCACCTATTATTGGTGTCACAGGTACAAATGGTAAAACTACAGTAACGTCATTAATTGGCGATATGTTTCAAAAAAGTAGAGTAACAGGTAAAGTATCAGGGAATATTGGATATGTTGCTTCTAAAGTAGCTCAAGAGGTCACAGCAAGTGATTATTTAGTTACGGAACTATCTTCATTCCAACTACTTGGTATAGATCGATACAAGCCGCATATTGCTATTATCACAAATATATACTCGGCACATCTTGATTATCATGAATCATTAGAGAACTATCAAAATGCTAAAAAAGAAATTTATAAAAATCAAACAGAGGACGATTATTTAATCTGTAATTATCACCAGCGTCATTTAATTGAGTCGGAATCATTAAGTGCCAAAACCTATTACTTTTCTACACAACAAGAAGTTGATGGTATTTATGTAAAAGATGGTTTTATTGTGTTCAAAGGATTTAGAATCATTCATAAAGATGATTTAGTTTTACCGGGTGAACATAATTTAGAAAATATACTTGCAGCGACTTTAGCTGCACTTTTAGCTGGTGTATCAGTAAGAGCAATCATTGATAGTCTTACAACATTCTCTGGTATTGAACATAGATTACAATATATCGGCTCGAACAAAACGAATAAATATTACAATGATTCAAAAGCAACCAATACACTTGCAACACAATTTGCATTAAATTCATTTGATCAATCGATTATTTGGTTATGTGGTGGTTTAGATCGTGGTAACGATTTTGATGAACTTATTCCTTATATGAAAAACGTCAAGGTGATGGTCGCATTTGGAGAAACGCAAAGTAAATTTGTGAAGCTAGGTGAAAGTCAGGGCAAATACGTAATAACGGCGACTGATGTACAAGATGCAGTCGATAAAATACAAGACGCTATAGAACCAAATGACGTTGTACTTTTATCACCGGCCTGTGCAAGTTGGGATCAATACAATACTTTTGAAGAGCGTGGAAATAAATTTATAAAAAGTTTCCAAGCGCACTTACCTTCTTTTTAAAGGGTGTGAAAATGAATGACTAATAAAGTAAGTGAATTTGACTCTGAATACTTAAAAGAAAAACGAGCAAAACGTCGAAAACGACAAAAGCAAATTCAATATTCAGTATTTGGTGTATTGTTATTTATTATCATTTTGATTCTTATATATATGTTCACGCCTTTAAGTAAGATAAGCAGTGTGGAAATAAAAGGCAATGATAATGTTTCCAAAAGTGCAATCAATAAAGCGATTGATGTTAAAGACAACTCCAGAATGTACACATATAGCACTTCAAAAGCGACGGATAAATTAAAAGACAACAAATTGATAAAAAGCGCGAAAATTACGAAACAAATGCCTAACAAATTAACGGTTGAAGTCACTGAAAATCAAATTGTTGGAATGACGAAAAAGAAAGATAATTATGTGCCTATTCTAGAAAATGGTACAGAATTGAAAAACTATGATGGTAATGCAACGGATGATGGACCCATATTAGTAGGATTTGAAAAAGAGGAGAAAGAAAAAATTATTAATGAACTTGCAAAAATGCCAGCAAATGTGAGAGGAATGATTGCAGAAATTAAATATGATCCTCAAGAAAATTTACAAAATCAAATCAAATTATTCACATCTGATGACATTCAAATTCTTGGTAATCTCAATACGATTGCTAATAAAATGAAATATTATCCGCAAATGTCTCAATCGTTAGAACGTGATGAATCAGGCGAATTGAAAAAGTCAGGATATATTGATTTATCAGTAGGTGCATCATTTATTCCTTATGGTGGTGGTAATGAAACAAAATCAGCAAGTGACAAAAATGTAGACGAACAAACAACAGAAACAGATGCTGCAAAAGACGAGTTACAAAGCGCATTAAACAAAATAAATAAAGAATCAGACAAAAATAATTAAAAAATTTCGACAAATACACGTGTTTATAGTTCACAAGCATCAAAACGTATTGTAAACTGTTAATAGTGTGAACTTGAATAAGTTATTGTCAGGAGGTGCCTATCTATGGAAGAGCATTATTATGTAAGTATAGATATTGGTTCATCAAGCGTTAAAACGATAGTGGGCGAAAAATTTCACAATGGTATAAATGTGATAGGTACAGGACAGACCTACACAAGTGGGATTAAAAATGGTCTTATTGATGATTTCGATATCGCTAAACAAGCGATAAAAGATACAATCAAAAAAGCCTCTATTGCTTCAGGCGTTGATATTAAAGAAGTATTTTTAAAACTTCCAATAGTCGGAACTGAAGTATTTGATGAAGCAAATGAAATAGAATTTCATGAAGATACAGAATTGAATGGTACACATATTGAAAGTGTGCTTGAAGGTATTCGCGAAAAAAATGATGTGCCAGAAACTGAAATTATAAATGCATTCCCAATTAAATTTATTGTTGATGGAGAAAATGAAGTTTCAGATCCAAAAGAATTAATTGCTAGACATGGTTTGAAAGTAGAAGCTGGTGTTATTGCAATTCAAAAATCAATTTTAATCAATATGATTAAATGTGTGGAATCTTGTGGCGTAGATGTATTAGATGTGTATTCAGATGCGTATAACTATGGTTCAGTGCTATCAGCTACTGAAAAAGAGCTAGGCACATGTATCATCGATATCGGTGAAGACATTACACAACTTGCATTTTATGAACGCGGTGAGCTTGTTGATGCTGAGGCAATAGAGATGGCTGGTCGAGATATCACAGAAGATATTTCGCAAGGCTTAAACACATCTTATGAAACAGCAGAAAAAATTAAACATCAATATGGTCACGCTTTCTTTGAATCTGCTTCTGATCATGATGTATTTAGTGTGGATCAAGTGGATAGTGAAGAAGAAGCTCAATTTACTCAAAAAGATTTAGCAGATATTATTGAAGCACGTGTTGAAGATATCTTCTTTAATGTATTTGATATATTACAAGATCTAGGACTTACTAAAGTTAACGGCGGTTTCGTTGTTACTGGTGGTTCAGCAAACTTATTAGGAGTTAAAGAATTACTACAAGATATGGTCAGTGAAAAAGTAAGAATTCATACACCATCACAAATGGGTATTAGAAAACCTGAATTTTCTTCAGCAATTTCAACAATTTCTAGTAGCATTACTTTCGACGAATTGTTAGATTATGTTACAATTAGTAATCATGACAGTGAAGAATTCGAAGAAGAAGTCATCGAATCTGATGAAAGAGAACATAGCACAAAATCAAGCGGATTTGACTGGTTCAAGAAAAAATCAAACAAACAAGAAGAGCCACAAACGTCAGCTTCTGAAATGGAAGAACCAGAAGCACCTGAGGAATACGACGAAAAAGTAGACGTCAACCAAGATGAAGAACGTAAACCTCAAGACAAAGAAGAAGGTAAATTCAAAAAACTTATGAAATCTCTATTCGATTGATTGGCCATTAAAACTAGGAGGAAATATAAATGTTAGAATTTGAACAAGGATTTAATCATTTAGCGACGTTGAAAGTCATCGGTGTAGGGGGCGGCGGTAATAACGCTGTAAACCGTATGATTGACCATGGTATGAATAATGTTGAATTTATTTCAATCAATACGGATGGACAAGCTTTAAACCTGTCTAAAGCTGAAGCTAAAATCCAAATTGGTGAAAAATTAACACGTGGTCTAGGCGCTGGAGCGAACCCAGACATTGGTAAAAAAGCTGCAGAAGAATCTCGTGAACAGATCGAAGATGCTATCCAAGGCGCAGATATGGTATTCGTAACTGCTGGTATGGGTGGCGGTACTGGTACTGGTGCTGCACCAGTCGTAGCAAAAATTGCTAAAGAAATGGGAGCATTAACAGTAGGTGTCGTTACACGTCCGTTTGGTTTTGAAGGTCGTAAGCGTCAAACACAAGCAGCAGCTGGTGTAGAAGCAATGAAAGCAGCTGTAGATACATTAATTGTTATTCCTAACGACAGATTATTGGATATCGTTGATAAATCAACACCAATGATGGAAGCATTTAAAGAAGCCGACAACGTATTACGTCAAGGTGTTCAAGGTATTTCTGATTTAATCGCAGTATCAGGTGAAGTAAACCTTGACTTTGCAGATGTGAAAACAATCATGTCTAACCAAGGTTCAGCATTAATGGGTATTGGTGTTTCTTCTGGCGAAAACCGCGCAGTAGAAGCAGCTAAAAAGGCGATTTCGTCACCATTATTAGAAACTTCAATCGTTGGTGCACAGGGTGTACTTATGAATATTACTGGTGGAGAGTCATTATCACTTTTCGAAGCACAAGAATCAGCTGATATCGTACAAGATGCAGCAGATGAAGATGTAAATATGATTTTCGGTACTGTAATTAATCCAGAATTACAAGACGAAATTGTAGTTACAGTTATCGCTACTGGATTTGAAGATAAACCTTCATCACAAGCACGTAAAGCTTCAAATACTGGTTTCGGTACAAGTGCAACAAGTAGTAACAGCACAAAAGAAGATACATTTGCATCAAATACAGCAAATACTTCTCAACCATCAGAAAGTGCTAGTGAAGGCAGAAGTCATACTACAAATGAAGATGACATTCCAAGCTTTATCAGAAATAGAGAAGAAAGACGTTCAAGAAGAACTAGACGTTAATTTTCGAACTAGCTCGCCTTGTGTACATAGGGCTTAAAGCTTAAAGTAGTCAATAATAAATACAATGATGTCATCAGGTCCAAAGATCTGATGACTTTTTTGAATTTTATTGCTATCTATGAGTATAACTTAATCATATATTTGTCTGAGATTTTAGAATGAATTATTGTCGCGGGTCTCCTATAAGAAGTCATAGCGGGAAATTGCAGTTTTAATTAATGGAGGGTCATAGTATGCATGATAAATTTATTAAAGATAATCATATATTGAAATATGAGGATAGCCATTTAAATAATGTAAAATTGGGTATAACAACAAGAGAAGAAGGTTTGAGTCCCTATCCCAAATCAGCTTTTAATATGGCTAGATATATTAACGATGATCCGCAGCACGTTACACAACACCAAGAAGAGCTTGCAGCTGTAATTCAATACCCGAGAGAACAGTGGGTATTTCCTATACAAACGCATGAAAATAAAGTTGTAGAGGTGACAGCTAAAGATAGAGGTACGAATATTGATATTTTAACGGATGCTTTACATGGTGTAGATGCATTATATACGTATGAATCTGATCTTCTGCTTACAATGTGTTACGCGGACTGTGTACCTATATATTTTTATAGCGAAAAACATCATTACATCGCTTTAGCACATGCTGGTTGGAGGGGTACTGTCGGTCAAATTGTGAATGAAGTCATCCGCTATATCGATTTTAATTTAAATGATTTGAATATCGTTATTGGACCTGCAACTTCTACAACTTATGAAATTAATGATGATATTAAAGCAAAATTTGAATCATTACCGATAGACATAAATGAATACATTAAGACAAGAGCCAATGACAGACATGGCATTGATTTAAAACGTGCAAATGCTTTATTACTTGAAAATGCAGGTGTTCCTAAAGATAATATTTATATTACCAACTATGCGACATCTGAAGATTTATCCTTATTTTTCTCATATAGAGTAGAGAAAGGGAATACTGGCCGCATGTTAGCATTTATCGGTCAATAATGAAGAGGTGTAGAGATTTGAACGTACAACAGAATTTAGAACAAATTGAAAAACAATTAAAAACATACTGCGAAAAAGGTAATATTTCAACGTTACCAAACGTGATTGCAGTGACAAAGTATGTTACAATAGACCGAGCTAATGATGCTTATAATGCGGGAATTAGACATTTCGGTGAGAATCGTTTAGAAGGATTTCAACTTAAAAAAGAAGCTTTACCTGATGATATTGTAATGCACTTTATTGGTTCGTTACAGACAAGAAAGGTGAAAGAAGTGATTAATGAAATTGATTACTTTCATGCATTAGATCGTCTTAAATTAGCAAAAGAAATTAACAAAAGGGCGGAACACAAAATAAAGTGTTTTGTTCAAGTAAATGTTTCAGGTGAAGAATCTAAACAAGGTGTTGCATTGAAAGATGTGAATACTTTTATTGAAACGTTGGAACAATATGAAAATTTAGAAGTAGTTGGTCTTATGACTATGGCTCCATTAACTGATGACGAGTCATATATAAAAAGCTTATTTCAATCATTAAAGAATAAAAGAGATGAGATTAAAGCGCTCAATTTAAATTATGCACCATGTACTGAGTTATCGATGGGAATGAGTAATGATTTCCACTTAGCTGCTGAAGAAGGTGCGTCATTTGTGAGAATTGGGACTAAACTTGTAGGAAAAGAGGAGTGAGCCCCGTGGCTTTAAAAGATTTATTTAGTGGATTTTTCGTGGTTGAAGAAGAAGATCACGAATTAGAAGCACCAGAAGAAGAACAAGGTAGACAACAAAACAAGCAACAAGCGCAGTCTCAAACGAATTTCAATGAATATAAAAATAATGAAAATACAGAGCGACAAAGATCCATACAATCCGTTCCCAAAAAGCAGTCATCAAGATTACAGCAATCCTCAGGTGAAAGGAAGTATCAAATGAATAACACTTCATCAAAAAATAATGCAAGGAACGTTGTGAATATGAATAATCAAGAACAAGATCAATTCGGTTTTACAGAAGAAAGTTCTAAAATGTGTTTATTTGAACCACGTGTTTTTTCAGATACTCAAGATATTGCAGACGAACTCAAAAATCGTCGCGCAACTTTAGTTAATTTACAGCGTATTGATAAAGTTTCTGCTAAACGTATTATCGACTTTTTAAGCGGTACAGTTTATGCAATCGGTGGAGACATTCAACGCGTAGGATCAGATATATTCTTATGTACTCCAGATAATATAGAAGTAGCTGGTAGTATAACAGATCACATAGAAAATATGGAATACCAAGGTGAATAGAGGTAATAATAAATGGATATAGGTTTATTAGGAAGTATATTTAGTTTTATTTTATTCTTGGTTCAAATTTATTATTACGGAATGATTGTTTATTTCTTTATGTCATGGATACCTAATGCACGAGAAAATAAATTCGGTCAATTTTTGGCTAAAATTTATGAACCATTTTTAGAACAGTTCCGTAAAATTATTCCTCCAATTGGTATGATTGATATATCATCAATTGTTGCAATAATTGTACTTTACTTATTCCGATTAGGTTTAGCGAGTATTTTTAATCTAATTTTGAGTAATTTAGCTTAAATAAATTTACGTTGAATAGAATTTAAGTTTACTTATAACTAATGTATAAAATAAATGAGAAGCACCTAACGTTGTATGACGCGAGGTGCTTTCTCTTGTATGTGGAGTGATTAGCATCGATATTTATCAGCATTTTAGAAAAGAAGAACATGAATTAATAGATCAACTTATAGATAAGTGTAATCGTGCGAATGAGCAGTATGCGCCTATACTAACACCATTTCTAGATCCACGTGGACAATATATTATGAGTGTCATAGTCGGTAGCTATGGTGATTTAGAAGTGACATTCTTTGGTGGGCCTTATGCAGAACGCAAAAGGGCCATTGTTGCGCCTGATTATTTTGTGCCAGAAGAAGAACTGTTTGAAATTGTATTGCTTGAAATAGACTATCCTCAAAAGTTTGTAACGCTACAACATCAACATATATTAGGAACAATTATGTCTTTAGGGATAGAAAGAGAACAATTAGGAGATATTATTGTAGATGACTCAATTCAATTTACTTTGACAAAGCAATTGGAATCTTATATTATGTTAGAGCTAAATAGAATTAAGGGTGCTACAGTTAAACTTAATTCTATTCCTATAAAAGATATGATACAATCAAAAGAGCATTGGCAAACATATGAAACTACTGTGAGTGGTTTACGTTTAGATGTCATCCTAAAAGAAATGATTCGCAAATCACGTACAATTGCTAAACAATTAATTGATAAAAAGCGTGTCAAGGTCAATCATACAATGATTGACGCTACAGATTTTCAACTTGATAGTGGTGACTTATTGTCAATCCAAGGTTATGGTAGAGCAATGATTACTGATATTGGTGGTAAAACTAAAAAAGATAAAGTAAGAATTTCGTATAAAACTTTATTCAAATAATGTTATACTTATCTAACGTATAAACAAATCAAATTAGATTTTAATCAATAAGAATGCATACAAATGATTATAAAAAAATAGAAAATATAGACATAAAGCACTATTTCAGATATTTAAAGCAGTGCTAAAATAGTGTATTATAGAAGGAGGATAACGCATGCCTTTTACACCAAATGAAATAAAAAACAAAGACTTTACACGCGTAAAAACTGGTTTTGAACCAACTGAGGTTGAAAGCTATTTAGAACAACTAAGTAACGAAATTGAACGTTTAAAAGAAGACAAAAAGCAATTAGAGAAAGTCATTGAAGATAAAGATACAAACATCCAGTCTTATAAAGATGTTCATCAATCTGTAAGTGATGCTTTAATTCATGCGAAACAAGCTGGGGAAGAAACAAAATTAGCTGCAACTAAAGATGCTGAAGCAACAGTTTCTAAAGCACAAAGTGAAGCTAATAAAATCGTTAATGATGCAGTTGAAAAAGCACGTCGTCTTTCATTCCAAACTGAAGACATGAAACGCCAATCAAAAATATTTAGATCACGTTTCCGTATGTTAGTTGAGGCTCAACTTGATTTACTAAAAAGCGAAGATTGGGATTATTTATTAAATTATGATCTTGATTCTGAACAAGTAACTCAAGAGAATATTAATCATTTACATGAAAATGATTTGACTGAAGAAGAAAAAGCGAGGAAAGCGAAAGCAGAAGCAGATAGTACTGCAGAAGCAGACGCTCAGGCTACAAATACTGAAACAGATAAAAAATAGTAATTAATATAAATAACAGACGCGTAAGCATCTTTTTGCATATCAAAGCGAGTTAGGGACAGTGAGAGCCTTTCATATGTAAGATGTTTATATCACTGTTACTTTAAAAAAATATATGAACAATGAGAGAACTCTAAGTTGAGTTAATCAGGGTGGTAACGCGGTATTAATCGTCCCTGTTAATTGAACTTAGAGTTCTTTTTATTGTACGAATGAATTGAATTTAGTATGAAAATCGAAACAAGGAGTGTATAAAATGGATTATAAAGAAACGTTATTAATGCCAAAAACAGATTTCCCAATGCGCGGAGGGTTACCAAATAAAGAACCTAAGATCCAAGAAGAATGGGAAGCTCAAAACATTTATCAAAAAGTGTTAGATAAAAATGAAGGGAATCCATCATACATTTTGCATGATGGCCCACCATATGCTAATGGTAATTTGCATATGGGACATGCACTGAATAAAATCTTAAAAGACATGATGATTAGATATAAATCAATGCGTGGGTTTTATGCACCTTACGTCCCAGGTTGGGATACGCACGGTTTACCTATTGAACAAGCACTAACTAAAAAAGGTGTTAAACGTAAAGAATTATCTATTGCTGAATTCAGAAAAAAATGTGAAGCATTTGCTTTAGAACAAATTGAAAATCAGAAAAAAGATTTTAAACGTTTAGGTGTTAAAGGTGATTTTGACAATCCATATATCACGTTAAAACCAGAATATGAAGCAGCGCAAATTCGTTTATTTGGCGAAATGGCAGACAAAGGATTAATTTATAAAGGTAAAAAACCTGTATATTGGTCACCATCAAGTGAATCTTCACTTGCAGAAGCAGAAATAGAATATCAAGATAAACGTTCGGCTTCTATCTACGTAGCATTTGATGTTAAAGATGGTAAGGGCGTTGTAGATTCAGATGCAAAATTCATCATTTGGACAACAACACCATGGACATTACCTTCTAACGTAGCGATTACAGTACATCCTGATTTAACTTATGGTCAATATAATGTGAATGGTAAAAAATACATTATCGGTAAAGACTTAGCGAGTGATGTTGTTGAAGCATTAGGCTGGGATGAAAACACGCTTGAATTAGAAAAAGAATTTAAAGGTAGAGAATTAGAGTATGTGGAAACACAACATCCATTTGTTGACCGTGT
This sequence comes from Staphylococcus parequorum, assembly GCF_039237145.1. Lineage (NCBI taxonomy): Bacteria > Bacillati > Bacillota > Bacilli > Caryophanales > Staphylococcaceae > Staphylococcus > Staphylococcus parequorum. The sequence continues at coordinate 2,120,594 of NZ_CP150682.1, read as the reverse complement.
TTCATTGGTTATCAATGGCTTACATGTTACTACTGATGCTGGTACAGGTTGTGTTCATACAGCGCCTGGTCATGGTGAAGATGACTATATCGTTGGTCAGAAGTACAAATTACCTGTAATTAGCCCAGTTGATGATAAAGGTGTCTTTACAGAAGAAGCTGGTCAATTTGAAGGTATGTTCTATGACAAAGCTAATAAAGCAATTACGGATGTGTTAAAAGAAAAAGACGCTTTATTAAATTTAGAATTTATCACACATAGTTATCCTCATGATTGGCGTACGAAAAAACCTGTTATCTTCAGAGCAACGCCACAATGGTTTGCTTCTATTGATAAAGTACGTCAAGATATCTTAGATGCAATCGAAGTAACTGATTTTAAAGTAGATTGGGGTAAAACACGTATCTTCAATATGATCCGTGACCGTGGTGAATGGGTTATTTCACGTCAACGTGTATGGGGCGTACCATTACCAGTATTTTATGCTGAAAATGGTGACATCATCATGACAAACGAAACTGTTAATCATGTTGCAGATTTATTTGAAACATTTGGTTCTAATGTTTGGTTTGAACGTGATGCAAAAGATTTATTACCAGAAGGATTTACACACCCAAGTAGTCCAAATGGTGAATTTACTAAAGAAACAGATATTATGGACGTTTGGTTTGATTCTGGTTCTTCTCACAGAGGCGTTTTAGAAGGCCGTCCGGAACTATCTTATCCAGCTGATTTATACATTGAAGGTAGTGACCAATACCGTGGTTGGTTTAACTCATCAATCACAACTTCTGTTGCGACAAGAGGTAAATCACCATATAAAATGCTCTTATCTCACGGTTTTGTTATGGACGGATCAGGTAAAAAAATGAGTAAATCATTAGGTAACGTGATTGTGCCAGATCAAATTGTTAAACAAAAAGGTGCAGATATTGCACGACTTTGGGTAAGTAGTGTTGATTACTTAGCTGACGTTCGTATCTCAGATGAAATCTTAAAACAAACTTCTGATGTGTATCGTAAAATCAGAAATACATTAAGATTTATGTTAGGGAACGTGAGTGATTATAACCCTGCTACCGATGCATTAGCTGAAGCAGATTTATTAGAAGTAGATAAATATCTATTAAATAGACTACGTGAATTTACAGCAAATACTTTAGATCATTATGATAACTATGACTACTTAGACATCTATCAAGAAGTTCAAAACTTTATTAACGTAGAACTAAGTAATTTCTATTTAGATTATGGTAAAGATATTTTATATATTGAAGAACGTGATTCTCATAAACGTCGTAGTATGCAAACAGTGTTATACCAAATTGTAGTGGATATGACGAAACTATTAGCACCAATCTTAGTGCATACTGCTGAAGAAGTGTGGTCTCATATTCCTCATGTTGAAGAAGAAAGTATTCACTTAACTCGTATGCCAGAACGCACTGAAGTTGACCGTGAATTTTTAGATAGATGGAATACATTTATGAATTTACGTGATGACGTTAACCGTGCATTAGAAGCAGCACGTGGTGAAAAAGTAATTGGTAAATCGTTAGAAGCTAAAGTTATAATTGGCAGTAATGAGAACTTTGATGCAACATCATTTTTACAACAATTCTCTGATTTACAGCAGTTATTCATCACTTCTCAAGCAGAAGTAGTGGAATCAGTTGAAAACGGTGTGGCTTATCAATATGGTGATATCCGTATTGAACACGCACATGGTGAAAAATGTCAACGTTGTTGGAATTATAGTGAAGAACTCGGTTCAGTTGGCGAACTTGATGATTTATGTCCGCGTTGTCAAGAAGTTGTAAAGACACTCGTATAAAACATAGTACCATCAATTATTAATAATTGAGTCTGAGACATGTATTTTGTCTCAGGCTCTTTTCATGTTTGAACTACTAAGATAATTATGAAGAAATAAATAAGAATAATAGTATTGAATGAGCTTTTTTAATGTATAAAAATGGATTTCAAGTATACTGAATTTATTAGAGTTTTAGAAAGGTGTTATACATGTTCCATAGTCAAAGCGCACATTTTGTAAATGGCATTACGTTAAATGTTAGAGATAAAGATGAAATGAAACAATTTTATGAAAACATCATAGGTATGAATGTAGTAAATGAATCTTATTCAACAATCCAATATGAGATTGGTAATTTAAATCATTTTATGACTTTTAATCAAGTTATACAGGGCAGAGAACCATTACATTCAGAAGCAGGATTATTTCACTTGGCGATTAGGTTGCCTGCAAAGACAGACCTTGCAGATTTGCTTGTTCAAATAAGTGAAGCGGGTATTCCAGTACATGGTGGAGAGCATGATGTGACAACCTCATTATATTTAGAAGACCCTGAAGGCAATGGATTAGAATTTTATGTTGATAATCCAATTGAAGACTGGTTATTTGAAGATGAAAAAGTAGTGCTTGAAACGCAACCGATTAACGTGCCAAATCTATTAACGTTTACATCAAATGAAAAATGGCAAGGTATTCCAGATGAAAGCGTCATTGGATATTTGAATTTAAAATCAATTGATTTAAGCAAAGTAAAGCAGTACTATAATAATTATTTCGGACTTGAAACATCATCATTAGAAACAGATGGCGCATTTTACTTATCCTCTAATGGTTATCACCAACATTTAGTGGTTAATAATTGGCTATCAAGTATTAAACGAATTGAAAATAATAGAACATATGGTTTAGCAATTATTGATTTTCATTACCCTGAAACTACTCACAAATTATTAACAGGCCCAGATGGTATACAATTTCGATTTAATTATAATAAGGTCGTGTGAATTAATGAAAAAAAGACTTGGTACGATGTTTGCGATAAGTGCTATTATTATTGTTGCTGCCGCATATGAAGGATTAGATAACCAAGATATGACTGAGCCAACAAATCATTTTTGGTCATTAGATCCAATGAAATATAATACGTATACTAAAGGACAATGCACGCACTACGTCTTTGAAAAAGTAAGAGAAGATGGTATGAAAATAGGGAAAAATTGGAACGACGCAAAGTATTGGGCATCGTTTGCACAAAAAAGTGACTATAAAGTAAATCAATCACCTAAGGTAGGGAGCATTTTACAGACTGCTGAAGGTGAGTATGGTCATGTAGCTTATATTGAACAACAAAATGACAATGGTTCATTAGAAGTGAGTGAAATGAATTATAACAAGCCTTTTGAAATATCAAACCGAATTATAACGAAAGACGAAGTTAAAGATTATAAATATATCCATCCTAAGAAAAATGCAAGTGTTTAAAGATAATAGTATTAAAGGCAATACTTGTGCATGCTTTCCGCGGGCACAGCCTCAGCCTGTAGTCTTCGGCACTTGCTTTTCCCGCAGGAGTCAGCACAAGTCATTACCTTGATTTAATAGTAAAATAATAGGAAATATGTTTTCGATAACTTATGTCTATGTTGTTAATAGCAAGATTTATTTAATATATATTTGTATAGTTTTTTATTTTGTAACAGTACTTGTGCATGCTTTCCGCGGGCACAACTTCAACTTGCAGTATTCAACTCATGTTGAAACATATGCTGGGTGTAGGCGCTTCTATATCATGCTGTTATTACATCAACATAAAATATTTCATCTACATTTAAAACTAGGCAACATGGTGAGCCGTTTGATTGTTAAATGTAGATGATTTTTTAATTGGTTTATTGTATATGTGAATAATATTAGCCTTTTAAGTATTAATAATGTAACTTTTTTACCAGATATTCAAACTGTAACTTTTTTTATAAGTTTGATTAGGATATAATGAAAGATGTTGTAAAAGCGACTGAGATTAGAATAGGAGGTACAGACATGAAACGTCCGTACTATATTGGTATTTCTTTATTCATAACAATCGTTATATTAATATTAGATCAAATCACAAAATTTATTGTTGCTAGTTCAATGAAGGTTGGAGAAACATTTGAAGTTATTCCCAACTTTTTAAATATAACTTCTCACAGAAATGATGGTGCCGCTTGGGGTATTATGAGCGGGAAGATGGGCTTTTTCTATATAATTACAGTTATTATACTCGTAGTGCTCATTGTATTTTATATTAAAGAAGCAAAACACAGTTTGTTAATGCAAATCGCTATTAGTTTATTATTTGCAGGTGCTTTAGGTAACTTTATTGATCGCGTGTTGCACGGCGAAGTTGTTGACTTTATTGACACATATATATTTGGTTATAACTTCCCAATATTTAATGTAGCTGACTCTAGTTTGACGATAGGCGTTTTGTTAATTATTATCGCTTTGTTAACAGATATGAAGAACGAAGAATAGGAGAGATTTTGCATGACTATACATGAGTATAAAATAGAAAATAAAGATGACGCTGGCCAGCGTATCGACAAAGTATTACCTGAATTCAATTCAGATTGGTCACGTACACAGATCCAAGATTGGATTAAATTATCACTTGTAAAAGTAAATGATAAGCTAATTAAGCCAAATTATAAGACGAAGTTAAACGACCATATTGTAGTAACTGAAAAAGAAATTGTAGAAGCAGATATCAATCCAGAAAATTTAAATTTAGATATATATTATGAAGACGATGATGTAGCAATCGTCTATAAACCTAAAGGCATTGTGGTGCATCCTTCAGCTGGGCATTCAACAGGGACACTTGTAAATGGTTTAATGTATCAAATGAAAAATTTATCTGGCATTAATGGTGAAGTACGTCCAGGTATTGTACACCGTATTGATAAAGACACATCTGGTCTATTAATGGTAGCCAAAAATGATATTGCACATCGTAGTTTAGTGGATCAATTAGTTAAGAAAACTGTGACACGTAAATACGTAGCACTTGTTCACGGCAATATACCGCATGATTACGGTACAATAGAGGCACCAATTGGTAGAAATAAAAACGATCGTCAATCAATGGCAGTGGTTGATGATGGTAAAGAAGCTGTTACACATTTTAATGTATTAGAGCATTTTAACAATTATACTTTAGTAGAATGTGAATTAGAAACAGGGCGTACACACCAAATACGTGTACATATGAAATATATTGGATTCCCTCTTGTAGGTGATCCAAAATATGGACAGAAGAAAACCCTGAATATTGGTGGACAAGCACTACATGCAGGTATCATTGGTTTTGAACACCCAGTGACACAAGAATATATTGAAAAGTCTACACCACTCCCTGAAGACTTTGAGCAATTATTAGAAGATATTCGTAAAAGTGATACTAAATAATAAGCATGAACTTGAAAGATAAAGTTTTGAAGATTTCAAGTTAATATATAAGCACAAGCTACTAGAATTCTATATTTAGAACCTAGTAGCTTTTTTATGTTTGTTTATAAGCAAGAAAAATCACCGTATGAATGAAATAAACATCTTCTAATGATTAACTTGAATTTTAATTGACCGCTTGCAAGTGAATTGTATTCATGGTAATATAGTGACAGTTTAATAGAACGTCATACGTCTTTAAATGAAAGTCCAGAGAGGCTTCGAAGACATGTAGTTAATATAAGGTACATAAACATATTGTGTGTTTGTGAAAACAAATGAACACTGTTGTAGCTGAAGTTTATCAGCGCAATGGGAAACATAGCGGTTAAATCCCTGTGTAGAGAAAGCATCTAAGTTAAGTGAAGATAAATCTCTTGTTTGTTTATGATACCTTATAACTAAACCTCATGTCTTAATAAAGGCATGAGGTTTTCTTTGTATTAAATGAGATAGATATTTATCAAATTAAGGAAGGTGCCTAAAATGTCAGAACGAGTTATTATGGATGAAGCAGCGATTCAAAGAACGGTGACACGTATTGCACATGAAATTTTAGAGTATAATAAAGGTACTGATAATTTAATATTGCTAGGTATTAAAACGCGCGGTGCATTTTTAGCGCGACGTATTCAACAAAAAATTGAACGCATAGAAGAGAAACTTGTACCAACTGGAACGATTGATATCACTCAATTTAGAGATGATTTAGAACAGACAATAAACGAAGCTGAAGAAAGCGCATATGAAATTGATGTTAATATTACAAATCAAGTCGTAATTATCATTGATGATGTTTTATATACAGGACGAACGGTGAGGGCTTCCTTAGATGCAGTGTTACAATACGCTAGACCTAAGAAAATAGGCTTAGCTACACTAGTTGATCGAGGACATCGAGAATTACCGATACGTGCAGACTTTGTTGGTAAAAACATACCAACAGCAAGGGAAGAAGCTGTGGCAGTTTTTCTTGAAGAAATCGATGATAGAAATGCAGTAGTAATTGAATAGCACCTTTTAATTCAGTACGAGAGACTGGAAAAGGGAAGAGGATTTAAATTTTCAGCTACGATCTAAGCATTAGATACGTAAGCAATTCATTTATAGTTGTCAAATGCACGATGTTGATAACATTCCTCTTCACATATACTTTGTTTTATTGCGAGTTATCTATAGTCAAAATGTCAATGGCTATAAATCAACTTAGCAATAATCAAGATATATACTTTTTAGTCTCTTTACATGAATTTAATGTAAAGAGATTTTTTTATGAGAGGAAGCATAAGACATGGAAAATGAAACAATGTTTGAACGGACAGTTAAGCCAGTATTAGATGTGCAAGATAGACCTAAATTAGGACAATGGGCATTCCTGAGTACACAACATTTATTTGCGATGTTTGGTTCAACTGTACTCGTACCATTTTTAACAGGATTACCTATATCTTCAGCGTTATTAGCTTCTGGTGTAGGGACATTGTTATACATACTAATTACCAAAGCGAAGATACCAGCATACTTAGGGTCGAGCTTTGCATTTATTACACCCATTATTACAGGACTTAATTCACATAGCTTAGGTGACATGTTGATGGCGTTGTTTATGAGCGGTGTAATGTATGTACTTATAGGGTTAGCAATTAGATTAACTGGAACAGCATGGCTGATGCATTTACTGCCGCCGGTTGTTGTAGGACCAGTCATTATGGTTATAGGGTTAAGTTTGGCACCTACGGCAGTGAATATGGCAATGTTTGAGAATTCCTCAGAGATGCAAGGATATAATCTAAGTTATTTAGCAGTAGCAATGACCACATTAATTGTAACAATCATAGTGCAGGGTTATTTCAAAGGCTTCCTATCTTTGATACCAGTATTAATTGGTATTATCACAGGTTACATCCTTTCAGCATTGATGGGACTTGTCAATTTTGCGCCAATAGCGCAAGCAAAATGGTTACAATTTCCGGACGTGTATTTACCATTTAAAGACTATACGCCATCCATTCACATGGGATTAATCATTGTCCTGATTCCTATTGTCTTTGTGACTGTAAGTGAGCACATTGGTCATCAAATGGTTATTAACAAAATTGTAGGGCGTAACTTTTTTAAAGATCCAGGTTTAGATCGTTCGATTATTGGTGATGGTGTTTCTACCATGTTTGCAAGTTTGATTGGTGGCCCCCCAAGCACGACTTATGGTGAAAATATTGGCGTTTTAGCCATTACAAAAATTTATAGTGTTTACGTCATCGGAGGCGCAGCAGTTATTGCTATTATTTTAGGGTTTGTTGGTAAATTTACAGCGCTCGTTTCATCTATACCTACACCTGTAATGGGAGGCGTATCAATATTACTTTTTGGTATTATCGCAGCAAGTGGTCTGAGGATGCTAGTCGAAAGTGAAGTTGATTTTGCAAGTAACCGCAATCTTGTTATTGCATCAGTCATCCTTGTAATTGGTATTGGTAATCTCGTCTTTAACTTAAATGGCATCGGTATCAATATGCAAATAGAAGGCATGGCATTAGCAGCTTTAGCAGGCATTATACTCAATCTTATCTTACCTAAGGAAACACCAGCGAATAAATAAGCATTGATCATTATGAGGAGGCTAAAAAATTGGATAACTTATTGTCGATGGAACATCTAACTACAAATGAAATATATGAATTAGTCAAACGTGCGAGTGCAATAAAAAAAGGTGAACTAGAACCTCGACGTTATGAAGATAAATTTGTAGCAAATTTATTTTTTGAAAACTCAACACGTACGAAAAGTAGTTTCTTAGTAGCAGAACAAAAATTAGGACTGAAATTAATTGATTTTGAAACAAATACATCTTCTGTTCAAAAAGGGGAAACATTATATGACACATGTAAAACTTTAGAACAAGTAGGTGCAGATGTTCTGGTAATAAGACATTCACAAACCACTTATTATGACGAATTAAAATCGCTTAACGTACCAATTATTAACGCAGGAGATGGCAGTGGGCAACACCCGACACAAAGCTTATTAGACATCATGACAATCTACGAAGAATATCAAACTTTTGAAGGCTTAAATATCTTAATTTGTGGTGATATTAAAAACTCTCGTGTCGCTCGAAGTAATTATCAAAGTCTAACAACACTTGGTGCTAATGTAATGTTTTCTAGCCCAGATGCTTGGAAAGATGATTCCTTAGATGCGCCGTATAAAGATATTGATACTGTTATAGATGAGGTAGATATAGTAATGTTATTAAGAGTACAACACGAAAGACATACTGATGAGAACACAACACAATTTGAAGTAAGTAACTATCATAATCAATACGGTTTAACGCAAGAAAGATATAATAGGCTGAAATCACAAGCAATCGTGATGCATCCAGCACCAGTAAATAGAGGTGTGGAGATAGAACATTCACTTGTAGAAGCATCAAAATCACGCATTTTCAAACAAATGGAAAATGGCATGTACTTACGCATGGCGGTTATAGATTATATTTTACAATCGAAAGGGGCAGAAACAAATGAAATTATTAACGAATGCTAAAATCTTAAAAAATGGTGAATTTGAAACGGTGTCTATCTTAGTTGAAGGACAACATATTAAACAAATAGCTACGCAAATTGAGGTAGATACAAATACTGAAGTTATAGATGTTAAAGGACAATTTGTTTCTCCAGGTTTAGTAGATGTACATGTGCACTTACGTGAACCAGGCGGGGAACATAAAGAAACAATAGCAACGGGCACAAAAGCAGCAGCAAGAGGTGGATTTACAACCGTCTGCCCAATGCCAAATACACGTCCGGTACCTGATTCAGAAGAAAATTTAAATCATTTAAATCAATTAATAGAAGATAACGCTGAAGTAAGAGTATTACCTTACGCAGCTATTACAGTGAGACAAGCTGGTAAAGAACATGTCGATTTTGAAACACTTGCTAACAACGGCGCGTTTGCATTTACAGATGATGGTGTTGGTGTTCAACAAGCTAATATGATGTATGAGGCCATGCAAGCGGCAGCAAAAGTGAATAAAGCAGTCGTAGCACATTGTGAAGATAATAGTTTAATTTATGGTGGCGCTATGCATGAAGGGCAACGCAGTGAAGCTTTAGGCATTCCTGGTATTCCAAATATTTGTGAAGCAGTACAAATTGCACGTGATGTGCTATTAGCAGAAGCGGCTGGCGCACATTATCATGTATGTCATGTATCTACGAAAGAGAGTGTCAGAGCAATTCGTGATGCTAAAAAAGCAGGGATACATGTGACAGCAGAAGTTACACCACATCATTTATTATTAACTGAAGATAATGTTCCAGGTGATGATGCGATTTATAAAATGAATCCTCCATTAAGAAGCAAAGAAGATAGAGAAGCACTGATTGAAGGCCTATTAGATGGTACGATAGACTGTATTGCAACAGACCATGCGCCACACGCTACAGAAGAAAAAGCACAGCCTATGACAAAAGCGCCATTTGGTATTGTTGGAAGCGAAACAGCTTTCCCATTATTGTATACGCATTTTGTAAAAAATGGTGATTGGTCGTTACAACAGTTAGTAGATTATTTAACGATTAAACCAGCTCAGACTTTCGAGTTACCTTATGGTACATTAGAAGAAGGCGGATTAGCAGATTTAACAATTATTAACCTAGATGAGGAAAGTGAAATAAAAGCAGAGGATTTTGCATCTAAAGGAAGTAATACGCCATTTATAGGTTATAAAGTATATGGTACGCCAGTATTAACAATGGTTGAAGGTGAAGTTAAATTTAAGGAGGAACAATAATGTTGAAGAAACGCTATCTAGTTTTAGAAGACGGTTCATATTACGAAGGCTATCCCCTTGGTTCTGACCAATTAACAGTAGGAGAAATTGTTTTTAATACTGCAATGACGGGTTATCAAGAAACAATATCGGACCCGTCATACACGGGTCAAATTATTACATTTACATATCCACTTATCGGAAATTATGGTATAAATCGAGATGACTTTGAATCACTTGTACCTACCCTAAATGGTGTAGTTGTTAAAGAAGCAAGTGATCATCCAAGCAATTTCAGAAAACAAAAGACATTACATGACGTATTAGTAGAATATGATATTCCAGGTATTTCAGGTGTTGATACGCGTAGTATTACCAGAAAAATCAGAAATTTCGGCGTGTTAAAAGCAGCTTATACTGATAATAAAGCTGAAATTGAATCATTAGTAGAACAGTTAAAAACGACTGAATTACCTAAAAATGAGGTGACAGAAGTATCAACGAAAACACCTTACGTTTCAACTGGTTATGATTTGAGTGTCGTATTAGTCGATTTTGGTAAAAAACAGAATATCGTTAGAGAATTGAATTTGCGTGGTTGTAATGTAACCGTCGTACCATATGATACTTCAGCTGAGGCAATTATGAGAATGACTCCAGATGGGGTAATGCTTTCTAACGGACCAGGAGACCCTGAAGAAGTAAAAATCGCAGTTGAAATGATTAAAGGTATACTAGGACACGTTCCGTTCTTTGGTATATGTTTAGGACATCAACTTTTCGCCTTATCTCAAGGTGCCACATCATTCAAAATGAAATTTGGTCATAGAGGTGCCAATCATCCTGTAAAAGATCTCAAAACAGGAAAAATTGCAATAACGAGTCAAAACCACGGTTACGCAATCGATAAAGACTCATTAATTGATAGTGACTTAGAAATTACACATATTGCAATCAATGATGGAACGGTAGAAGGTTTAAAACATAAGTCATTACCAGCATTTTCAGTTCAATATCACCCTGAAGCATGTCCAGGACCATCTGATTCAAATTACTTATTTGATGAGTTTATCGATATGATGAATGATTTTAAAGCGAAGGAGCGTATGTCAAATGCCTAAACGTACAGATATAGAAACGATTTTAGTTATTGGATCCGGACCAATTATCATTGGTCAAGCTGCAGAATTTGATTATGCAGGAACACAAGCTTGTCTAGCATTAAAGGAAGAGGGCTACCGTGTAATATTAGTAAACTCTAATCCAGCAACAATTATGACTGACAAAGAAATTGCAGATAAAGTATATATTGAACCATTAACACATGATTTCATAGCTCGCATTATTCGTAAAGAACAGCCGGACGCATTATTACCTACATTAGGTGGACAAACAGGATTGAACATGGCCATTCAACTACATGATAGTGGTGAACTTGAAGCAAACAATGTGCAACTTTTAGGTACTAAATTAGAATCTATCCAACAGGCAGAAGATAGAGAATTATTCAGATCATTAATGAATGAACTCGAGGTACCTGTGCCTGAAAGTGATATTGTAAACACCGTAGAACAAGCGTTTATGTTTAAAGAAAAAGTAGGCTATCCACTCATCGTAAGACCAGCATTTACAATGGGAGGCACTGGCGGTGGTATTTGTCATAATGATGATGAGTTTAAAGAAATTGTAGCGAACGGTCTACATTATAGTCCAGCAACACAATGTTTAATTGAAAAATCAATCGCTGGTTTCAAGGAAATTGAATATGAAGTAATGCGTGACAAAAACGATAACGCAATCGTTGTGTGTAATATGGAAAATATTGATCCAGTTGGTATACATACAGGTGATTCGATTGTTGTGGCGCCGAGCCAAACATTGTCAGACATTGAATATCAGATGCTACGTGACGTGTCATTAAAAGTAATCCGTGCCTTAGGAATAGAAGGCGGCTGTAACGTGCAATTAGCTTTAGATCCACACTCTATGGATTATTATATTATTGAAGTGAATCCACGTGTGTCCCGTTCATCAGCATTAGCTTCTAAAGCAACAGGATATCCAATTGCTAAACTAGCAGCTAAAATTGCAGTTGGTTTAACGTTAGATGAAATGTTAAATCCAATTACAGAAACATCTTACGCGGCATTTGAACCAACTTTAGATTATGTTATCTCGAAAATCCCACGTTTCCCATTTGATAAATTTGAAAAAGGTGAACGTGTTTTAGGAACACAAATGAAAGCAACTGGTGAAGTTATGGCAATTGGTAGAACTTACGAAGAGTCATTACTTAAAGCAATCCGTTCATTAGAATATGGTGTACATCACCTTGGTTTGCCTAACGGAGATTCATATGATTTAGATTATATTAAAGCACGTATCAATGACCAAGATGATGAACGTTTATTCTTTATAGGTGAAGCGATTCGTCGCGGAACAACATTAGAAGAAATTCATGAAATGACACAAATTGATTACTTCTTCTTAAATAAATTCCAACACATCATTAATATTGAGCATGATTTGAAGGCTAATAAAGGTGACATCGAATATCTGAAATTTGCGAAAGATTACGGCTTTAGTGATCGTGTCATTGCACACCGTTTTGATATGACCGAAGAAGAAGTTCATGATTTAAGAATAAAAAATGGTATAACGCCAGTTTATAAAATGGTAGACACTTGTGCTGCAGAGTTTGAATCAGCAACGCCATATTATTACGGTACGTATGAATACGAAAACGAATCTATTGTTACAGATAAAGAAAAAATTCTTGTACTCGGTTCAGGACCAATTCGTATAGGACAAGGTGTAGAATTTGATTATGCAACAGTGCATGCAGTTTGGGCAATCCAACGTGCAGGTTATGAAGCAATTATCATTAATAACAATCCAGAAACTGTATCAACAGATTTTTCAATTTCTGATAAGTTATACTTCGAGCCATTAACAGAAGAAGATGTTATGAATATTATTGATTTAGAGCAACCTAAGGGTGTGGTTGTACAATTTGGTGGTCAAACAGCTATCAACTTAGCAGATAAACTTGCTAAACATGACGTTCAAATTTTAGGAACATCTTTAGAAAATCTAAATCGTGCTGAAGACCGTAAAGAATTTGAAGCATTATTACACACAATCGATGTGCCTCAACCAAAAGGTAAAACAGCAACGTCTCCTAAAGAAGCATTAGAAAATGCAAGGAATATTGGTTATCCAGTTGTTGTAAGACCTTCATATGTATTAGGTGGACGTGCGATGGAAATCGTGAATAGTGATGCAGAACTAGAAGATTACATGAACCAAGCAGTTAAAGCGAGCCCAGATCATCCGGTACTAGTAGATAGTTATTTGACAGGTAAAGAAATTGAAGTGGATGCCATATCTGACGGGGAAACTGTTATAATCCCTGGCATTATGGAGCATATCGAAAGAGCTGGTGTTCACTCAGGTGACTCTATAGCAGTCTATCCACCACAAACATTAACGCAACAAGAAATGGATACGTTAGAAGACTATACGATTAGACTAGCTAAAGGATTAAATATTATAGGATTAATTAATATCCAATTTGTTATCGCTCATGATGGCGTCTTCGTCTTAGAAGTGAACCCACGTTCGAGTCGTACGGTACCATTTTTAAGTAAAATTACGGACATCCAGATGGCTCAGCTAGCAATGCGTGCGATTATGGGTGAAAAAATTGTAGACTTAGGCTATAAAGCAGGGATACAACCATATGCTGAAGGTGTTTTTGTCAAAGCGCCAGTGTTCAGCTTTAATAAGTTAAAAAATGTTGATATTACGCTCGGACCTGAAATGAAATCAACAGGGGAAGTTATGGGTAAAGATACAACAATGGAAAAAGCCCTATTCAAAGGATTAACAGCCAGCGGTATGGAAGTAAAAGATCATGGTACTGTATTGATGACAGTGAGTGATAAAGATAAAGAAGAAGTAGTCAGTATCGCACATCGTTTAAATGAAGTAGGCTATAAAATTTTAGCAACTGAAGGTACTGCGAATAAATTAGCTGAGCATCATATACCAACAGAAATTGTTGGTAAAATTGGCAAAGAAGATGATTTATTAACGCGTATTCAACAAAGTGAAGTACAAATTGTAGTTAATACGATGACGAAAGGTAAGGAATTCGAACGTGATGGTTTCCAAATCAGACGTACATCAGTTGAAAATGGCGTACCTTGTCTCACTTCATTAGACACAGCTGATGCACTAACGTCAGTGATTGAAAGCATGACATTTACAATGAAAAATATGTAATAGTTAAGTTTGATACCACTAAGATAAAATAACAGTGCGAGTGCATAACATTATTTTATCTTAGTTCATATAGTAGAAGATCTTAAAATACGAGGTGTAGAACATATTATGAATAATTTACCAATTATCGCACTAGACTTTGATTCATCAGAAACGGTGGATGCATTCTTAGATCAATTTGATGAGCCACTTTTTGTAAAGGTGGGTATGGAACTTTTTTATCAAACTGGACCACAATTTATAGAATCTATTAAAGCACGTGGGCATGATATTTTTTTAGATTTAAAATTACATGATATACCGAATACTGTGGGTAAGGCAATGGAAGGGTTAAGTAAATTAAACGTTGATTTAGTCAATGTACATGCTGCTGGTGGAACTGAAATGATGACACGCGCATTAGAAGGTTTAAGAAAACACAACCAAAATATTAAAATTATAGCAGTTACACAACTTACTTCAACTACAGAATCTATGTTAAGAAATGAACAAAACATTCAAAGTTCTATAGAAGATGCAGTGCTTAATTATGCGTATCTAGCCAAAACGTCTGGTTTAGACGGTGTCGTATGTTCACCGCTTGAAGCAGCATTACTTACAGGTGAACTCGGTAAAAACTTCTTAAAAGTAACACCTGGTATCAGACCAGCAAATGCGCATTCAAATGATCAAAAAAGGATTACTACACCGGAAGATGCGAAACAATTAGGCTCGACACATATTGTAGTAGGTCGACCAATTACGCAAAGTGATAATCCGGTCGCAAGTTATCATAAAATTAAAGAGAGTTGGTTAAGTAAGAATGGCTAAAGCAATAGCAAAATCACTATTAGATATTAAAGCAGTTTCACTTTCGCCCAACGATCCGTTTACATGGAGTTCAGGTATTAAATCACCTATTTATTGCGATAACCGTGTGACATTAGGTCATCCGTCAGTACGACGTAATATTAGAGATGGTTTAAGTTCGTTAATTAAAAATAATTTTTCGGATGTCGAAATCGTTTCGGGGACTGCAACAGCAGGCATTCCACATGCTGCCTATGTTTCTGAAGCGCTAGATTTACCGATGAATTATGTGCGTTCTAAGAGTAAGAGCCATGGTAAACAAAACCAAATTGAAGGTGCGTTAAGCAAAGGTAAAAAAGTGGTAGTCATTGAAGATTTAATTTCAACAGGTGGATCTTCTATAACTGCTGTAGAGGCATTAAAAGAAGCAGGAGCTGAAGTTCTTGGCGTAGTAGCTATCTTTACGTACGGTCTAAAAAAAGCGGATGAACAATTTAAAGAAGCCCAAATACCTTTCTTTACTTTAAGTAATTATAATGAATTAATTGAGGTAGCTAAAGAAAAGGGAGACATTTCTGACAATGATATTGATACATTAGTTGAATGGCGAGACAACTTGTCTTAAAATGTGAGTTGGAGGGGATATTATGACAGAAAACCCAAAAAAAGCATATAATCACTTTGCACATTTAAACGATTTTTTAAAAAAAGAAGACGATTATAGACATCCAACTCATTCAAACGATAAGAACGAATGGCTATCTAATACATCAGAAGCAAATATATATAAGAAATCCAAGACTACAATTAAACAAAAAGGACATATTAAGTAATTCATAAAATGTAATATGTATAGACGTATTTAAGACCATAATAAAGAGGAAGATCAGAATGAATTTCATTTTGACCTTCCTCTTTATATTAAATCATTTTGATATAGCAAACTTCTTGTTGAACTTCGTTAAATTAAGGTTATTTTTGTAATAACAAAGTTTATCAATATAATTTATAATACTTATTATATGTGCTGACCGTTTTAAAACTAAAATGTGTCATTGTGTAGTAAAGTCATTATTAGCGGATCATAATTTTAATAATAATATAACCTACTAATAAAACTAATGCTGCAATAAGTAATGGAATAATATAAAAAGACATGAAATACCTCCAATTGGATTTATATTTATTCTAACTGTAAATATTAGAAAGTAAAAGAAATAAAGACGATATTGTCATTCAACTAAAAAAGAGATGACAGTTATACATTTTTTGAATGCAATGGGTTAAAAGCGTTACAAGAAATACAAAGTGGTGTGACCACTATTGTTGTGGTACATTTGCATTTATAATACGATGTATAACTTAGAATTACAATAATATATTTTTATGGGGCTGGGACATAAATATATGTCTTAGCCTCTATAGTTATATTAATTTTAGCTGACTGAATTGAAAATACCAATCGTAATCGTTTACCAAAAGGGTTTAATTTTTGAAAATGTAAGGGGTGCTTAAATGAAAATGATGAAACAATTATTCCGTGATCATACTAAAAATATCATTATTTGTTTAATTGGCGCATTTGTCAGTGCAATTGCAGTAAATTGCTTTATTCTAGAATCTAATCTTGGGGATGGAGGCACAGTTGGTATATCTTTAGCGCTTAAATATGCTTTTGGTTGGTCACCAGCTTTAACTTCTTTAATTATTAATACAATTGTTATTATTGTAGGTTGGAAATTTTTAAGTACAAGAACTGCTGTATATACTTTTATTGCAAATACAGCAATTTCTCTATTTTTAGATTTAACTGAAAATTTTAGTACTGGTATAGATAACTTTGTAATCAACGCTGCTTTTGGTGGTGTGTTTGTAGGTGTGGGCATCGGCTTGGTTATTGCAGCAGGTGGTGTCATTGGAGGAACTTCAGTTGTAGCTAAAATGCTGAATAAGTACTTTGATATAAAAACGTCACAAGGCATATTTTTATTAGATGGTTTAGTTGTGCTATCTTTCTTATTTGTATTACCGTTAGAAAATGTGTTGTTTACGATTATTATGATATTCATTACTGAACGTGCAACTGCATTTATAATTGAAGGCTTTAATCCTAAAAAAGCTGTTACAATTATTTCAGATAAAAATGAAAATATTAGTGATAGAATTAACAGTTTTACAGGCAGGGGCTCAACGTTACTTAAAGGCAAGGGTGGTTTCGGTAAAAAAGAAACAAGTATGCTATATGTTGTAGTGCCACAATCTCAAGTCACGCGAGTCAAAAAATTAGTGAATGAAGAAGATGACAAAGCTTTCTTAGTTATACATGATGTACGTGACGTGCTAGGTAGTGGATTTATTAATTTAACATAAGCCAATATTTTGAACGTTTGTAAATAAGAATTTGAAAATATTTTACTACTTATAATAACGTTGTATATTCGATTTTTTACAATTTATCATTTATTCTAGTATTAAGAAGAAATTAAGGAGGTTGGATGATGGCTATACCAAAAATAACTACATTTCTAATGTTCAATGGAGATGCAGAAGAAGCAATTAATTTATATGTTAATACATTTGAAGATGCTGAAATATTGGCATTGGTAAGATATAGTGAGAGTGATAAAGAACCAACTGGTGCTGTACAACACGCTATTTTCAGGTTGAAAGATCAAGTGTTTATGGCAATTGATAATATGAATGGTGTCGATATAGAAATGAATCCAGCCGTATCATTATATGTCACTGTAGACAGTGCGTTAGAAATGGAACGCTTATTCAGTAATCTGAAAAGTGGTGGGGCTATTTTAATGCCTAAAACACAAATGCCACCATTTAGAGAATTTGCTTGGATACAAGATAAATTTGGTGTTAATTTTCAACTAGCATTGCCAGAATAAATTTAAATTAGAGAATGAAAAAAGCTAGGATATAATCGTTTTTGAAAAAACAAACGACTTTATCCTAGCTTTTTTATTATGCGTTTTGATAATCTTAAGCATAATATATAATAACAAATTATTTTACTTTCATTTTTTGAATGTGATCATAATCTGGTGTAGCGAAAAGCGTTTTTTGATTATCATATGTTACAAAACCTGGTTTGGCACCTGAAGGTTTGTGCACATGTCTAATTTCTGTGTAATCTACTGGAATTTGTCCAGAATTACCAGCTTTGGAGAAATAACCAGATAACATGGCCGCTTCTTTAATCGTCTCTTCACTTGGTGCGTCACTAAGTATCACAACATGAGAGCCTGGTATATCTTTCGTGTGGAACCAAAGATGATTTTTTGCTGCTTTTTTATTCGTTAAATAATCATTTTGTTTATTGTTTTTACCGACAAGAATCGTATCACCATCAGTTGAAACATATGCTTGTAATTGAATGGTTTGTTTCTTTTTCTTCTTGTTTTGTTTGCGTTGTTTCATAAAGCCCTGTTCTGCTAGCTCATCACGGATATCATCAATTTCATCAACAGAGATATGTGCGAGCTGTTGTTCAATACTTTCAAAATAAGCAATATTCTCTTGAGTTAATTCAATTTGATGGAGCAACTCGTGTGCTCTTGTTTTCAACTTGTTATATTTTTTATAATAATTCTGCGCATTGACAGCAGGGGCTTTGGTTGGGTTAAGAGGAATTGTAATTTCTTCACCAGTATAATAATTAAGCGTCGTAATTTCTTTATCGCCTTGCTTAATTTGATAAATATTGGCTGTTATTAACTCACCATATAGTTGCTGTAATTCTTTTTCTTTGGTACCTTCTTGCTCATCAATTAATTTACTTAATTTATTTTGATATTTATGAAGTTGTTGCTGTACAAATTTAACTAAATCATTCGCACGTTGTTTGACACGCTCTCTTTCGCCACGTGCATCATAATAGCGATCAAGTAAATCATGCAGTGAATCGTATTCTACAACATCATCATAAAATTGATTTAATTTCATAAAGTAAAAATCTTCTTTACCTGTTTTATGATTTTTATGGAAAACAGGTATGGGCTCGCCCTTAGTTTCTTCAATTACTGTATCAAATGCTTCAGGCAAAGTTTGGGCAGTCATAAATTGTTTTCTGCTAACAATTTCATTAGTAATTAATGGACTAAACCCTTCGATGTGATCTAGTAATTGTCGAGCTATTTTCCCACTATTAAAATCTATATATTTTAAAACAGTTTCTCCAGATATATCATATGGATTAATTTTGTTTTGCGCAGGTGGTGCTTCATATTGAAAACCAGGCATTACAGTACGATACTGATTTGTGTTTGGTGTTAAATGCTTAAAGCCTTCAATAATCTTGCGCTGTTCGTTTACTAATATTAAATTACTGTGTTTACCCATAATTTCTAATATAATTGTACGATGTATTGTATCGCCAATTTCATCTTTACTCTGTACATCTATTTCTACGCGTCTATCATTACCAATTTGTCTTACTGCTTTTATAAAGCCACCTTCAATATGTTTACGGAACACACGTGCAAACATAGGAGGATCAAATGGATTGTCATATTTTTTATTAGTTAAATGCATTCTAGTAAAACTTGGATGGATAGAAAGTAGAAGCTGATGATTTTTACGATTTTGACGCACAACGACAAGAAGTGTGTCGTTTTCTGGTTGATTTATTTTGTGGATTCTACCACCTACAAGAAATTGTAGAGATTCCACCATTTTTTTAGTGAATAAACCATCATATGCCATTACTATCAGCCACCTTATTTTTAGTCATTCAACATATTGTAACATGGCGTAAAGATTAGGTCATGAGCAAAGTTTGTGTTGTGGGACGCTATACAATTGAATGTTTCTTATGGTATCATATGTTAATAATAGAAGATTAGCTTAGAGAGGTAGTAAGTCATGGATAATGAGAAAGGTTTATTGATTGTACTATCTGGACCTTCTGGTGTAGGAAAAGGGACAGTTAGAAAAAAAATATTTGATGATCCAACCACATCTTATAAATATTCTATTTCAATGACCACACGTGGTAAGCGTGAAGGTGAAGTAGATGGCGTTGATTATTTTTTCAAAGCAAAAGCAGAATTTGAAGAATTAATTAAACAAGATGAATTTATAGAATATGCTGAATACGTAGGAAATTACTATGGGACGCCTGTTCAATATGTTAAAGATACGATGGAACAAGGCCATGACGTATTTTTAGAAATTGAAGTAGAAGGTGCGAAACAGGTGCGTAAGAAATTCCCTGATGCATTGTTTGTTTTTCTTGCCCCGCCAAGTTTAGATCATTTACGTGAACGCTTAGTCGGTCGTGGCACGGAGTCTGATGAAAAAATTCAAAGTCGTGTGAATGAAGCACGTAAAGAAGTAGAAATGATGAACTTGTATGACTATGTTGTAGTTAATGATGAAGTAGAGTTAGCTAAACAACGTATTCAATCTATTGTAGAAGCTGAGCATTTGAAGAGAGAACGTATTGAAGCGAAATATAGAAAAATGATATTGGAGGCAAAAAAATAATGTTATACCCACCATTAAACGAATTAACAGCAAAAGTTAATTCAAAATATTTAATTGCAACTACTGCTGCAAAACGTGCTCGTGAAATAGATGAAAATCCAGAATCTGCATTGTTAAGCAAATATGATGCAAAAAAACCTGTAGGTAAAGCGCTAGAAGAAATCGCTGGCGGAGATGTTTATCCTGACGGACTTTACAAAATACCATCTAAGTAATTAAAAGTTAATCTTGAAACATATAAATAACAAATAGCATAGTGCTAATTAAAAGTTTTTCAAACGAGTCTGGGACATAAATACATGTCTCAGACTCGATTGTTAGATTGAACAGTAGTTGTTTGATATCTAATTGTACTTGTTTCAAGCTTTTTTGAGTAAGCCTTGCGGGAGCGGGAATAGAAATCAAATTTTGATTTCTATCCCGCTCCCTTTTTTTATTTAATTTAAAATTTTGTGTATAATGGTGATTAATCATCTATTTAAAGCATTTAATAACAAATTAACCTTAGTGTTATTTATAAACATAAATTTATAGCCTATTAAGAGGTCATATTTAAATTATTTGGAGGAGATTTGCAATGAAACGAATATTACTTGCTGTTACAGGTGGCATTGCTGCGTATAAAGCAATTGATTTAACAAGTAAATTAACGCAAGCAGACTATGACGTTAGAGTTATGCTTACAGATCATGCACAAGAATTTGTGACCCCATTAGCTTTTCAAGCAATTGGTAGAAATCCAGTTTATACAAGTACTTTTTTAGAACAGAATCCGGAAGAAATACAACATGTTGCATTAGGTGATTGGGCGGACGCAATCGTAGTGGCACCAGCGACAGCAAATATCATTGCCAAACTTGCAAATGGCATTGCAGATGATATGGTGACGTCGACATTGCTTGCTACTGAAACAGCTAAATTTATTGCGCCAGCGATGAATGTGCATATGTATGAAAATAAGCGGACACAGCACAATCTCGCTACACTGAGTTCAGATGGTTATTATTTTCTTGAACCCGGTGAGGGCTTTTTAGCATGTGGCTATGTAGCAAAAGGCCGCATGGAAGAACCTTTGCAAATTGTTGAAAGGTTAAACCAGTTTTTCAAAGAGAACGAACAAGCATCTTATTCGATAGACAGTCGATTTGAAGGTATGAACGCATTAATCACTGCTGGACCGACCGTCGAAGAGTTGGACCCAGTACGTTATTTATCTAACCGATCATCAGGAAAAATTGGTTACGCATTGGCAGAATCACTAACTAAGCGTGGAGCGAACGTCACACTCGTATCTGGACCTACACACCTAACACCTCCAGAAAATGTGAATGTTATTCAAATTCAAAGTGCTGAGGAAATGTTTGAAGCGGTAAAAACACGCTTTAATGAACAAGATATCATATTTAAAGCTGCAGCAGTATCAGATTATGCACCTGCTGAAATGTTAGAACACAAACTTAAAAAACAAGACGGTACATTATCTGTGACTTTTAAACGTACGCCAGACATTTTGAAATATCTAGGTGAACACAAAACAAAGCAATTCTTAGTAGGCTTTGCGGCAGAAACACAAAATATTGAAACATATGCTCAGAAAAAACTGCAACATAAAAATGCAGATGTGATTATTGCTAATAACGTAGGCGATCGTTCAATAGGATTTAGTTCGGATGATAATGACTATACGATGTATTTTAAAAATGGAGGTCCTATTAGTTTAGGAAAACACAAAAAAGTCATATTGGCGGAGCATATCTTAGATAGTTTAGAAACAAGGTGGGAATAAAATGATAGCAAAAGTAATTGTTGATATACCTTCTAAAAGTGTGGACTTTACGTTCGATTATATTATTCCTACAAGACTACAATCTATGATACAAGTTGGTATGCGTGTCATTGTGCCTTTTGGACCAAGAACAATTCAAGGCTATATTATGGAAATAACAGAACAACCTGACGCAAATATAGACATAGCTAAGTTAAAAGAGATAAAAGAAATTCAAGATATTAAACCAGAATTAACTGAAGAACTTATTAAGTTAACAGATTGGTATAATAATTATTTTGTGACGAAGCGAATTTCTATGTTAGAAGTGATGTTACCGAGTGCAATTAAAGCTAAATATACAAAAGTTTTTTCAATTGAAAATGATGAAGCAATTCCGGAACAGTTACGACGTCGTTTTGATAGCGAAGGGCATTATGCGTATAAAGAAGCTCAATATAATGATGATTTATCTGTCATATCACCTTTGTTAAAGCAAGGTGATATTAGTGAAGTAACATTGCTTTCTCAAAGTCTCAGTAAAAAGAAACAACGTGCTGTGAGAGTGATAGAAGGTTTTGAATATGATGCTGTACTTGGTTCTTTAGAAAAGTCTCAAAAGCAATATGATTTATATGCTTATTTAATTGATGAACGTCATCATACTGTATTACTGAAACAATTAGAAGCAATGAACTTTTCAAAATCGAGCATTGATACACTGATGCGCAAAGGCTTTGTGGAAAAATACGATGCAATCGTTGAACGTGATCCTTTTGAAACGCGTGTATTTGAACAAGACGAAAAGCAACAACTCACAGTTGACCAACAGCAAGCGTTTGAAGCAATACTTAAAAATATTAAGGCACATGAACAGAGAACTTTTTTACTACATGGTGTGACTGGTTCAGGAAAAACTGAAGTATATTTGCAAACAATTGAAGAAGTCTTGCATTTAGATAGACAAGCTATGATGCTAGTGCCGGAAATTGCCTTAACCCCACAAATGGTTTTAAGGTTTAAGCAACGATTTGGTGATGAAGTAGCCGTGCTCCATTCAGGCTTATCAAAAGGTGAACGTTATGATGAATGGCAAAAAATCAGAGATGGTAAAGCTCGGGTAAGTGTTGGTGCACGGTCAAGTGTGTTTGCACCATTTAAAAATTTAGGCATGATCATTATTGATGAAGAACATGAATCATCTTATAAACAAGAGGATTATCCTAGATACCATGCACGTGATATCGCAGAGTGGCGCAGTCAATATCATCAGTGTCCATTGATATTAGGGAGTGCTACACCAAGTTTAGAAACTTACGCGCGCGCAGATAAGGGTGTTTATGAACTATTATCTTTACCTAACAGAGTTAATCAACAGGCATTGCCAGAAATTGAAATCGTTGATATGAGAGCTGAATTAAGTTCAGGCAACCGGTCTATGTTTTCAGAACAATTACGTGAAGCCATTCAAACTCGTTTAGATAATCAAGAACAGATTGTATTGTTTTTAAATCGCCGAGGCTATGCATCATTTATGTTATGCAGAGATTGTGGTCATGTACCACAATGTCCCAATTGTGATATCTCATTGACTTATCATAAGTCTTCGGATCAATTGAAGTGTCATTATTGTGGGCATCAAGAAACACCACCGAACAAATGTCCTAATTGTGAAAGTGAGCATATCAGACAAGTTGGTACTGGTACACAAAGAGTTGAGGAATTATTACAAGAAGTGTTCCAAGAAGCACGCATTATACGAATGGATGTTGATACTACATCTCGTAAAGGTGCGCATGAAAAATTATTAAATGATTTTGGCTCAGGTAAAGGTGATATTTTATTAGGTACTCAAATGATTGCGAAAGGGTTAGACTTTCCTAATATCACACTCGTAGGTGTACTCAATGCGGATACAATGTTGAACCTTCCTGACTTCAGAGCAAGTGAACGTACTTACCAATTATTAACACAAGTATCAGGTCGTGCAGGACGTCACGAAAAAGAAGGACAAGTAATCATTCAAACTTATAATCCAGAACATTATGCGATTAAAGATGTTCAAGAAAATGATTATCCAGCTTTCTTTAACAAAGAGATGAATTATAGGAAAATAGGGAAATATCCTCCTTACTTCTTTTTAATTAATTTCACTATCGCACACAAAGATATGAAGAAAGTAATGGAAGCATCGAAACATATTCATAAAATTTTATTACAGCATTTATCAGACAAAGCGTTAGTATTAGGACCATCACCAGCAGCATTATCAAGGATAAATAATGAATATCGCTTCCAAATCTTAATTAAATATAAAAGTGAACCAGCGCTACACGAAGCGCTTAAGTATTTAGATGATTATTATCATGACCAATATTTAAAAGACAAGCTATCATTGAAAATTGATATTAATCCCCAAATGATGATGTAAGTAATTTGGTTGAATATATTGACTACAGGTGATCCAAAGTTTACAGCGGTTTGAATAATTAAATAAATTTCAAAAAAGGACAAATAGTTTAACTTGAGACGTTTTTAAAGTCTTAGTTAACTGTTTGTCTTTTTTAGTGCTATATATTTGAATGATTGTTTACAATGTCGGTTAATATATGTGGCATTCGTCGATTTGCATCAGTGAAATATTATATTGGAGGAGTTTTTGTGAGGAAAATACAAATCATTAATATTGCTAATGATTATAAATAGCATCTATAAAGGGGAATAAATACGCTAAAAACATAAGTATTACTAGAATAGCTATAAACCAGTTTTCTTTATCCAAACTTATTCATCCTTTGTAAAAGTATATGGTAACCATATTATAAAAGAATAACTAAAATCAATAACATAGAGTGAATGTAATTAAATCTTTAAGTTAAATTAACAATGTTATTAAAAGTAAATAGCGAGCTACCATTTATTATAAAGGTCTTTTTAACTTTTTATTTTTAAAATTAAAAATGTCTATAACAATTGTTATGTATGTAATTTTAATATATAAAAAACATATCAAATTTAAAATTTGCATTTAATGCTTTGTACAGTTATATTGAATAGTAACGAGTCCAATATAAATTGATATCGAACTTATTTAAAATAAAGGTCTGAGATTTTAAAATCAACAATAAAATACAATGGTGGGTATTTTTCATCATGTAAATATAATATCTAAGGGGATTTGTCTATGAGTTTAATGAATATGAGAGAAGCTACAGGATTAAGTATAGTTGAATTATCAAATCGCATCGCATCTTTATATAATACGAAATTAAGTCCTGAATTAATTGAACGCATAGAAAGTAAGCAAACGAAATTAAAAAATGAAGATGCACAAATATTGGCCGAATTTTTTAATACAACCTCTGAAGATTTAATGTGAATCAAATAGACTTAAAAATTCATCAGAATGAGTGTTTAATGATCTATAAATTTCGGCATAGTACGAGTGAGTAAAGGGGCGATATGGCAATGGTATATAATGAATACAATCAACCAATTGGTGATATAATAAATGATTTTGAAATGCCAAGTTTTCCTGAAGCAAAGTCATTGAAAGGACAATATAGTCGCTTGGAAAAATTGTCAACACAACATATCGATGATTTATTCAATCATTTTAGTGTAGAAGAAGATGCGCCGAATTGGACATATCTACCTGATGAACAAACTCAAGATTTTAATCAATTTAAAGTCTACATAAATAATAAAATTAAATCGAAAGACCCCTATTTTTTTTCAATTATTGACAACGAAACGGATGAAGCGGTTGGTATTTTGTCATTGTTAAGAATAAATCAAAAAAATGCATCTATCGAAGTGGGCCATATTCATTATTCAAATGTTTTAAAACAATCACGTATTGCAACTGAGGTCCAATATTTATTAGCAAATTATGTATTTGAAACATTAGGCTATAGAAGATATGAATGGAAATGTGATGCTTTGAATCAACCTTCTATTAAGGCGGCCAAAAGACTTGGATTTAGATATGAAGGTATCTTTAGAAATCATACAATTTATAAAAATAGAAATAGAGATACATGTTGGTTATCTATGATAGAAAGTGAATGGTATGAATATAAAATTAAGTTTGAAAAATGGCTGAATCCTTATAATTTTGATGAGTTTGGCAAACAGCTAACTAGATTGTCTATGGACTAGAAGAATGAAAATCAAAATTTATATAATCGAAGTATATGTAAAACGAAGGAAATATTTTATTGTAAACCGATAAAATATTTCCTTTTTTTTCTTTGGAATTGTTAAGCTATATGTAGTATTAGAAACGCATGAAATATATTTTCAAATTGAAATATAAACGGCTAGTACAGCTATTTCAATTAGCTGTTGCACAATGCATGATGCATTTTTGGTCAAAATAAGTTATAATGATATGATGAATTTTTGTGAGGAGAAATATGATGACAATTAAACAGCTTGTTACGAGTCAACACCCAATTCTAAAAAGATCAATACCTGATGTTACTTTATTTGACGCTCAATTAGCGGAGTTGTTACTCGATTTAGAAGATACAATGTATGACGTAGGTGCATCCGCTATATGTGCACCGCAAATTGGTATATCGCAAAAAGTAGCGATTATAGATATGGAAGTAGATGGCTTGTTACAACTGATTAATCCTCAATTAATAAGCGAATCTAATGAGAAAGTTACAGATTTAGAAGGATCTATTAGTATACCTA
This sequence comes from Staphylococcus parequorum, assembly GCF_039237145.1. Taxonomy (NCBI): domain Bacteria; kingdom Bacillati; phylum Bacillota; class Bacilli; order Caryophanales; family Staphylococcaceae; genus Staphylococcus; species Staphylococcus parequorum. Next base: position 2,093,465 of record NZ_CP150682.1, on the reverse strand, counting down.
ACGTATATGGTGAAGTGACAAGAAGTAAAATGATCGTTGTTAAAAGTAATGATAAAAATGGTAATGAAGTTGAAATGACCGCATATGATGATATTGCACGTATGATATTACATATGATTGACCATTTTGAAGGTAAGTTATTTACTGAGCGCGTAAGTAAATTTTTAAGTGAAGCTGAAATGGAGGCGTATTTTGACAATGAGTAAAATAATATTTATGGGGACACCTGATTTTTCAACTAAAGTTTTAGAAATGCTAATTGCTGAACATGATGTAATCGCAGTTGTAACGCAACCTGATAGACCAGTTGGTAGAAAACGTACGCTTACACCACCACCTGTAAAAAAAGTGGCAGTAGCACATGACATTGCGGTCTACCAGCCAGAAAAATTAGCACAATCAGAAGACTTAAAAGTACTTATTGATTTAAATGCAGACCTAATCGTCACAGCAGCTTTTGGACAAATATTACCAGAAACATTATTAGCATCACCTAAACTGGGTGCGATTAATGTCCACGCCTCATTGTTACCTAAATATAGAGGTGGCGCTCCAATTCATCAAGCGATTATTGATGGTGAAAAGGAAACAGGAATATCTATTATGTATATGGTTAAAAAATTAGATGCTGGTGATATTATATCTCAACGCGCTATCGAGATAGAACAGCAAGATGATGTAGGTACGATGCACGAGAAATTGAGTTTTTTAGGTGCAAACTTACTGAAAGAAACGTTGCCGTCTATTATAAGTGGCACGAACGACAGTATTGCTCAAAATGAAAGTGAAGCGACATTTGCCTCTAATATTAATCGTGAAGACGAGAAAATTGATTGGACACTTTCAGCAGAACAGATATATAACCATATTCGCGGCCTGTCACCATGGCCTGTTGCTTATACAGTAATGGATGACGGAAATTTAAAAATATATGCATCTAGAATTGAAAAAGATAAAACTGGAGAACCAGGTACGATTATAGAAACAACTAAAAAAGCAATTATCGTCGCGACTGGTTCCAAAGATGCTATTGCTTTAACAGACATACAAGTTGCAGGTAAAAAACGAATGCTTGCTGCAAATTACTTAAGTGGAGTGCAAACGCCACTCGTTGGGAAGGTATTATTATGACAATAGACACGAACGTAAGACAATTAGCGTTTGAAACTTTACAAGACATCATAAATGACAAAGCTTATAGCAATATCATCATTAATGAAGTTTTATCTAATAATGAATTAAATCGTGCAGATAAGGGATTATTTACTGAACTCGTTTATGGCACATTAAAAAGAAAATTTTCGCTGGATTACCTATTAAAACCTTTCGTTCAAACGAAGCTCAAAGGTTGGGTAAGACAATTACTATGGATGAGTATTTATCAATACGTATATTTAGACAAGGTTCCTGAACATGCAATTATAAACGAAGCAGTAGAAATTGCTAAACGTAAGGGTGGACCGCATAACGGTAACGTAGTAAATGGTATATTACGTAATATTATGCGCAGTGATTTGCCAGACTTCACTGAAATCACTGATGATAAAAAAAGAATCGCTATCGAATACAGTTTGCCAAAATGGTTAGTAGATCATTGGTCGACACACTTTGGTATTGAAAAAACTGAAGCAATCGCGGAATCATTTTTAACAAAAGTAGCGACAACTGTACGTGTAAATTTAACAAGAATTTCAATTGAAGATGCAATTAGAAGATTAGTTGAAGATGATTATATCGTGGAACAAGATAACGAAATTGATACATGTTTGCACATCAGTGGCAAACCAATTATCGAATCACGTATGTTCAAAGATGGTTTAGTTTCTATCCAAGATAAAAGTTCTATGTTCGTTGCGGAATTAATGGGATTAACTGAGGGCGACGAAGTATTAGATGCATGTAGTGCGCCAGGTGGAAAAGCGTGTCATATTGCAGAAGTATTAAATGGCACAGGTCATATTGATGCAACTGATATCTATGAACATAAGATAGATTTGATAGATTTCAATATTAAAAAATTACGATTGTCTAACATTTCTGCTTTTGAACACGACGCGACTGAAAAATATGGTAAAGTGTATGATAAGATTTTAGTTGATGCACCATGTAGTGGCTTAGGTGTCCTAAGACACAAACCTGAAATTAAATATGAACAATCGCAACAATCGATTCAATCATTAGTTGAAATTCAATTGGAAATTTTAAATAATGTGAAAGATAATTTAAAACCAGGTGGCACGTTAGTCTATTCTACATGCACAATTGAACAATTAGAAAATGAGAATGTAGTATATACATTTTTAAAAGATAATAAAGATTTTGAATTTGACACATTTGAACACCCGATTACTGGAGAAAAAGTGAAAACGATGCAAGTACTACCTCAAGATTTCAACTCTGATGGCTTTTTCATTACTAGGATTAGAAGAAAGGAAAATTAAATTATGATTACTGAAGAAAAGAAGAAAAAGAATAAGTTTCTTCCCAATTTTGAAAAGCAGTCCATTTATTCAATTAGATATGACGAGATGCAAGATTGGTTGATACAAAATGGTCAGCAAAAATTCAGAGCAAAACAAATTTTTGAGTGGCTTTACGAAAAACGCGTAGATAGCATCGACGAAATGTTGAATTTATCTAAGGAACTTAGAGAAGTTTTAAAAGAAAGTTTTACAATGACAACTATGACGACAGTCGTTAAACAAGAGAGCCGAGACGGTACAATCAAATTTTTATTTGAACTACAAGATGGCTATACAATTGAAACAGTTCTTATGAGACATGAATATGGGAATTCAGTATGTGTGACGACACAAGTAGGTTGTCGTATTGGTTGTACGTTCTGTGCATCTACATTAGGTGGATTGAAACGTAATCTAGAAGCGGGTGAAATAGTATCGCAAGTACTTACTGTTCAAAAAGCACTAGATGAATCAGAAGAACGCGTATCACAAATTGTTATCATGGGTATTGGTGAACCGTTTGAGAACTATGATGAAATGATGGATTTCTTAAAAATTGTCAATAACGATAATGGGTTGAATATTGGTGCCCGTCACATTACGGTATCAACTTCAGGTATTATTCCACGTATATATGATTTCGCAGATGAAGACATTCAAATTAATTTTGCTGTGAGTTTACACGGTGCAAATGATGAAATACGTTCTAGATTAATGCCTATTAACAGAGCATACAACGTTGAAAAATTAATGGAAGCTATTAATTATTATCAAGAAACAACAAATAGACGTATTACGTTTGAGTATGGCTTGTTTGGTGGCGTTAATGATCAACTTGAACATGCTAGAGAATTAGCGCATTTAATTCAAAACTTAAATTGTCATGTTAATTTAATTCCTGTTAACCACGTACCAGAACGTAATTATGTTAAAACACCTAAAGAAGACATATTTAAATTTGAGAAAGAATTAAAACGTTTAGGTATTAATGCAACAATTAGACGTGAACAAGGTGCAGATATAGATGCTGCGTGTGGTCAATTAAGAGCGAAGGAACGAAAAGTAGAAACGAGGTAGAGACATGCTAAAAGCACAATTTTTTACTGACACGGGACAATATCGTGATAAAAATGAAGATGCAGGTGGCGTATTTTATAATCAAACAGAGCAACAGTTATTAGTGCTCTGTGATGGTATGGGCGGACATCTTGCAGGTGAAGTCGCAAGCCAATTTGTAACCAATGAACTGCAAAGTCGATTTGAAGAAGAAAATCTTATCGAGGCAGATCAAGCTGAAGATTGGTTGAGAACAACACTAAAAGCGATTAACCGTGAATTATATCAATTGTCAGTAGAAAATCCAAAATATCAAGGTATGGGTACGACTTGTGTTTGTGCATTAGTATTTGATAATTATGTAGTTGTTGCAAATATTGGGGATTCACGTGCGTATTTAGTGAATAGTAGAGATATTGAACAAATTACCAACGATCACTCATTCGTGAATCATCTTATGATGATAGGCCAAATTAGCGCTGAAGAAGCGTTTACGCATCCACAACGCAATATTATTACGAAAGTGATGGGTACGGATAAATTAGTTACGCCAGATATTTTTGTGAAAAAAACGAATTTTTATGACTTTTTAATGTTGAATTCTGATGGTCTAACTGATTTTGTTCGTAACCATATGATTCAAGAAGTATTAATTCAAGATAATGAATTAGAAACACAGGGACAAAATTTAATAGAACTTGCATTATCACAAGATACGAATGATAACGTAAGTTTAATTTTGGCTGAGATTGAAGGTGATAAAGTATGATAGGCAAATTAATAAATGAACGCTATGAAGTGATTAAAAAACTTGGTGGCGGTGGTATGAGTACTGTCTATCTTGCTGAAGACTCGATACTCAACCGACAAGTAGCAATTAAAGCAATTAGAATTCCATCGGGTGAAAAAGAAGAAACAATTAAACGTTTCGAGCGTGAAGTACATAACTTAACTCAACTTTCACACGACAATATTGTTAGTGTATTTGATGTAACAGAAAATGAAGAGAACTTCTTTTTAGTGATGGAATACATAAAAGGTCCAACATTATCAGAATACATTCAAGAAAATCGTCCATTAGATATTGAAACTGTGTTGAATTTCACGAGACAAATTATCGATGGTATCAAGCATGCGCATGATACTAAAATTGTTCACCGTGATATAAAACCTCAAAACATTTTGGTGGAAAAAGATAAAACTTTAAAAATATTAGATTTTGGTATTGCTAAAGCGTTAAGTGAAACAACAATGACCGAAACGAATCATGTGTTAGGTACAGTACAGTATTTATCTCCAGAACAAGCACGAGGAGAGTCTACAGATAATGGAACTGATATCTATTCCATCGGTGTAGTATTGTATGAAATGCTTGTTGGGAAGCCTCCATTTTCAGGAGAAACCGCAGTAAGTATTGCAATTAAGCATATACAAGACCCGATGCCCAATGTTACTGAGCATCGTTCAGATGTGCCACAAGCTATAAGTAATGTTGTGCTAAAAGCAACAGAAAAAGATAGATCTGAACGTTATGAAACTGTTAAAGATATGCAAGAAGATCTTGATAGTGCATTGTCAAAAAGTAGAGAGCATGAAGCGAAATATCTTTCAGATGATGCTAACACTAAAACAGTGCCTATAAATAAAGAAGAAATTGCTAATCAAACACAATCAGAAAATCAACATAAAAATATTAAAGAAACGATGCAAATTCCTATTGTGAATCAACAAAAATTCCAATCTAGTGAAGAGCATATATATGCAATGCCAACGAAACAACGTTCAAAGAAAAAGAAGTTTTTCTATGCTATTGTAATTATTCTTTTATTATTTGGCTTATTTGGTTTTATGGCTATGGGAATGTTTGGGAGTAAGTATTTAGAGACGCCAGACTTATCTGGTAAAACTGAAAAAGAAGCAGAAACAATATTAAAAGATAATAAATTAGAACTTGGTGATATTTCTCGTGAATATAGCGATAAATACTCTGAAAATAAAATTATTAAAACAACACCTAAAAAAGGTGAGCGTTTAGAGCAGAAGAGTAAGGTGGATATCGTTTTATCTAAAGGACCTAAATTAGCAGAAATGCCTAGTCTTTATGGTATCCCTAAATCCGAAGCGATGGATAAGTTGAAAGACTTAGGCATTAAAGACGCTAAAGTAAAACAAGCGTATACGAACCAAAATGTAGCTAAAGGATTAATCGAAGGACAAAACGTATCACCTGGCGATAAAGTTGAAGTGAATGATAGTAATATCGAATTAACTGAATCATTAGGTACAAAACAAGTTTATGTCGAAGATTATGAAAACAAATCTTTTAAAACTGCTAAGTCAGAATTAGAAGCTAAAGGCTTTAAAGTTGTAGTTAATGAAGAGCAAGACGACGACAAAGTTAAAAAAGATCACGTTATCAGCCAATCACCAAAAGGTGAAGAAGTTGATGAAGGTTCAACGATTGGATTCACAGTTTCTAAAGGAGCACCTGAGGAAAAAGATGAAGACAAGGACAAAGACAAAGAAGATTCTGATAAAAAAGATGAAGCTAAGTCTAAAGATGATGAACTAGACAAGACGTATACAGAGACATATCAGGTACAGTATACGGGTGATGATGATGAGAGCCAAGAAGTCAAAGTTTATGTAAGAGATAAAGATGACGAAGGCGATTCAGCTTCACAGACGTACAAGATAAAAGAAAACAAAACAGTAAAAATCCCAATGACAATTCAAAAAGGCGAGACGGCAGGATATACCATTCGCGTTGACGATAAAATCGTCGCTGATAAAGATATTCCATATGATTTTTAGCCAAAGCTTACGATCCGAACTCGCACTTAACGAACGAAGATAGTTTAGTATTGCTAACTTACCTTTGAGTCAAACAAATATAAGTAAACACCATTTCAACTGATATAAAGTCTGTTGAAATGGTGTTTTATTTTATAGGTTTTATTATTTTTATGAGAGTAATAAGATGATTTATACTGATTTTTATACGAAATAGTCATAAATCATATTTAAATTAAAAAGGCTTTGCTATAATATATAAGATAATAGTTTTTAAAGAGAGGTGTCTAAGTGAAGACAGGACGCATTATAAAATCATTAAGTGGCGTTTATCGTGTAGATGTAGAAGGGGAACTATACGATACGAAACCACGCGGTTTATTCAGAAAAAATAAATTTTCACCGATTGTTGGTGATGTAGTTGATTTCGAAGTTGAGAATATAACCGAAGGATATATTCAATACGTTCATGATAGAAAAAATGAATTAAAAAGGCCACTTGTTAGCAATGTGGATCATCTTATATTAGTAATGAGTGCAGTAGAACCTGATTTTTCAACGCAATTACTAGATAGATTTTTAGTCATTGCGCATTCATATCATATGCGCCCGCGTATACTCATAACTAAAAGAGATTTAGCCTCAGCAGAAATGCAGCAAAAAGTTATACAATTGTTAAATGTTTATGAAAATATGGGCTATAAAACACAATTTATTAGTATCGATGATGATATTGAACCTGTTTTTGCTGCTTGGGGAGAAGGACTTGCTGTATTAAGTGGTCAATCAGGTGTCGGCAAATCGACACTATTAAATAAATATTTTCCAGAACTGAATATTGAAACACAACATATTTCAAAAGCGCTTAACCGCGGTCGCCATACTACAACGCATGTAGAACTTTTTGAACGAAGCCATGGTTATATTGCTGATACGCCTGGGTTTAGTGCGTTAGATTTTACACATATCCAAAAAGACGAATTAAAAAATTACTTTATGGAGATCAATGAATACGGCGAACAATGTAAATTTAGAGATTGTAATCATATTAATGAACCAAAATGTAACGTGAAAATAGAGTTGGAAAAAGGAAACATTGCACAATTTAGATATGACCATTACTTACAACTCTTTAATGAAATTGCAAATAGAAAGGAAAGATATTAAATGGCAAAACTTTATCCATCATTATTATCAACTGATTTTTTAAAATTACAAGAAGAATTAACAGCATTAGAAGAAGCAGGTGTAGACGGTGTACACTTTGATGTTATGGATGGCCAATTCGTGCCAAATATCTCGATTGGTTTACCGATACTTGAAGCAGTACGTAAAGGTACTAAACTGCCAATTGATGTTCATTTAATGATTGAAGAACCAGAAAAATATGTCGAATTATTTGCCGACTACGGTGCTGATATGATTTCAGTGCATGTAGAAGCAACACCTCATATTCATAGAGTGATAGAACAAATAAAGAATAAGCATGTAAAAGCAGGTGTTGTAATTAATCCTGGAACACCAGTTGATGCAATCTTACCAGTGATAAAAATGGTAGATTTTGTATTAGTGATGACAGTGAATCCTGGTTTTGGAGGTCAATCATTTATTAGTGATACTGTTGATAAATTAGATCAACTATCGAAAATCAAAGATGAATTAAATTTAGACTTTGAAATTGAAGTAGATGGTGGTATTAACAATGAGACTGTTGAAACTGTTATAAACCATGGTGCTACAATGTTAGTTGCGGGGTCATATTTTTTCAAACATGATGATTACAAAGTAGTAACTAAGACATTGAAAGGCTGAAGCTAATGAAAGTGAATTTATTGTGTGGTAATAGAAATTTGCCTGAAAGTTTATTAAACACTGAAACAGATGCGCATTGGATTGGGGTTGATCGAGGAGCGTTACTTTTGATAGAAGCAGGAATAACACCTCGATTCGCTGTAGGTGATTTTGACTCAATTACTAGTGAAGAAAAAGCATTTGTTGAAAAAAGAATTGACATTAATCCATTTAATTCGGAAAAAAATGATACAGACTTAGCTTTAGGTATTGATCAAGCAGTGACCAATGGTTATAAAGAAATTTGTGTTTATGGTGCTACAGGCGGTCGATTAGATCATTTTATGGGTGCATTACAAATTTTAGAAAAACCAGAATATACAGAGCAAAATATTGTCATAAAACTTATTGATGTGAATAATGAAATTCAATTTTTAAAAACAGGGTCATATACGATTCAGAAAAATGACAATTATCGTTATATCTCATTTATTCCAGTTACGTACCCTACGATTATCTCGTTAAATAATTTTAAATATAATCTTGAAAAGGAACAACTTAAACTTGGATCTACGTTAACGATTTCCAACGAACTCAACCAAGCAGAAGGTAATGTGAATATTACTGAAGGTAATGTATTAATGGTGAGAAGTAAAGATTAAAATACAACGACAAATAATGCTCAAGTTTATGAATTAATTTAAATGAGCGCATAAAAAAAGACCAATCCTCCACATAAGGACTGGTCTTTTTCGTGCATTATATTTATTAAACTCTAGTTACTTTACCAGATTTTAAAGCACGTGCAGAAACCCAAACTCTTTTTGGTTTTCCGTCTACAAGAATTCTAACTTTTTGAAGGTTAGCATTCCATCTTCTTTTAGAAGAATTTAAAGCGTGAGAACGATTGTTTCCAGTTGAAGCTTTACGACCTGTTACGAAACATTGTTTGCCCATGAAAGTACCTCCTTTAATAAATATAAATACACGCATCTACTACATACTTGAATAATGTACCACAAATAAAAATAGATGTAAATAAGAAGTATGATTTTTTCTATTTACATAGATTCTACTTTTGTTAAAATCAAATTATGGTATAATTATAAACTGTGGATAAATGTAGAAATTTGCTTAATTAGATAAATTATATTATTTGTTAATTTTATAGTTAATTAAACAACCATAAACTAGGAGGCCCAATTTAAATGACATTAGAAATCACAAATGATTATGGTAGTATAGACATTTCAAACGAAGTAATAGCTTCAGTTGTGGGTAGCAAAGCAGTAGAATGTTATGGGATTGTAGGAATGGCTTCTAGACAACAAGTAAGAGATGGAATTGCTGAAATATTAGGGCATGAAAATTATTCTAAAGGTATTGTTGTAAGAGAAGGCGATGGCGTTATAGATGTTGATATGTATATCATTGTAAGTTATGGTACTAAGATATCTGAAGTAGCGAGCAATTTACAGTCAACAATAAAATACACATTAGAGCAAACATTAAAAGTAAAAGTAAATTCAATAAATATATTTGTACAAGGTGTTCGAGTTAATAATGGCACTAAGAACTAGGAGGACAATACGGAATGGTTAGCAAAATAAATGGTAAATTATTTGCCGAAATGATTATACAAGGGGCACAAAATTTATCAAATCATGCAGACTTGGTTGATTCATTAAATGTGTATCCAGTACCAGATGGAGATACAGGGACAAATATGAATTTAACGATGACATCTGGAAGAGAAGCAGTGGAAGAAAACTTGTCGCAGCATATCGGTGAACTAGGGAAAACCTATTCAAAAGGTTTGTTAATGGGCGCTAGAGGGAACTCTGGGGTCATCTTATCGCAACTATTTAGAGGTTTTAGTAAAAGTTTAGAAGCGTATGATGAGATTAATGCACAGCAATTAGCAGAAAGTTTCAAAGCCGGTGTAGAAACTGCATATAAAGCAATTATGAAGCCTGTAGAAGGTACGATATTAACTGTAGCTAGAGATGCTGCAGATGCTGCTATGCGCAAAGTAGAAGAAACTGAAGATTGTATCGAATTGATGACATATATTTTAGAAGAAGCAGAAATCTCACTAGAAAACACGCCTAATTTATTACCCGTATTAAAAGAAGTGGGTGTAGTAGATAGTGGTGGTAAAGGTTTGGTTGTCGTTTATGCTGGTTTCCTTAAAGCATTAAAAGGTGAAACGGTAAGTGCTGAAACAGCTAAATTAGATAAAGATTCGTTAGTAAATGAAGCCCATGATTTTCATGGTGTAATTAATACTGAAGATATCGTTTATGGTTACTGTACAGAAATGATGGTACGTTTCGGGAAAAATAAAAAGGTATTTGATGAACAAACATTCAGAGAAGATATGAGTACATATGGTGACTCATTATTAGTCATAAACGACGACGAAATTGTTAAAGTACATGTACATAGTGAAAAACCAGGTGATGTGTTTAATTATGGTCAACAGTATGGAGAACTTATTAAATTAAAAGTAGAAAACATGCGTGAACAACACCGAGAAGTTGTAAAAAAAGAACAAGTAGGTCAAAGAGAGACTCAAACACCTGAAACAGTTGAAACGGCAGTTATTGCTATTTCAATGGGAGATGGTATATCTGAATTGTTCAAATCAATGGGTGCAACACATATGATTAGTGGTGGTCAAACAATGAATCCATCAACTGAAGATATCGTTAAAGTAATTGAACAGTCACAATGTAAACGCGCAATTATTTTACCTAATAATAAAAATATTATGATGGCGAGCGAACAGGCTGCAAATATCGTAGGTGCTGAAGCTGTCGTTATCCCAACTAAATCTATACCACAAGGCATTGCAGCACTCTTTAATTATGATGAATCAGATGCGCTTGAAGCTAACAAAACACGCATGGTTGAATCACTTGAAGCAGTGAAATCAGGTTCAGTGACATATGCTGTAAGAGATACAAAAATTGATGGTGTTGAAATTAAAAAAGATGCGTTTATGGGCTTAGTTGAAGACAAAATCGTTACGAGTAACGAAAATGAATTTGAAACTGTTAAAGGTTTATTGTCTGAAATGATTCAAGATGATAGTGAAATCATTACGATGATTATCGGCGAAGATGCAAATGCATCATTGACTTCAGATATTGAAACTTGGCTTGAAGCATCTTATCCAGAAGTAGAATTAGATCAACATGAGGGCCAACAACCTGTATATCAATATCTATTCTCTGTAGAATAAATATATTTATTGAACACTTGTATATATGAATAGCTTCCACTTTAGGAAGCTATTTTAAATTGTCGACAAGGTCTAAAAGCTTTGTTGACAATTTTTTTGTGCACGTTTTCTGTGAGTAGAACTATAGCTTCACTATATATTACATACTTGCTTCACTAGGACATGACCTCAACCTATAGGCTGCGATTTGTTTTGGATTATTCGTATCATGGCAGGCGTCTTAGATGAAAAAAGTTCATAAACTAAAAAATATAGAGTTAGTCTACTAAGGATAAATTTTGTGACAGTAATTATTTTATTGTATGTAAAGATTTGTATAATTAAATTGAAAGTAAACATTTTTATTTAATTAAACCTTATACAACAATATTCTTCTTTTAAATGAGAATAATGCAACCAGTATTGGTTTATAATGTCTTGCTTAATTGTTATAATGAGTTGCATGCATATAAATGTAAGCGCATTACATTAGAAACATTAAAAATAAGAGTGGGGTATAATTATGAAATATAAAACAGTTTTCGATATTATAGGACCTACAATGGTGGGGCCGTCTTCATCTCATACTGCTGGTGCAGTAAGAATTGGATTAGTAGCAAAAGATTTATTTAATCAATTGCCAAAACAAGTTGATATCTATCTTTATGGTTCATTTATGGAAACGTACAAAGGACATGGTACAGATGTAGCACTTGTTGGTGGTTTGCTAGGTTATGATACAGATGATGACCGCATACAAACAAGTTTAGAAACAGCTGAGCAAATGGGAATGAAAGTGAATTTTATAGAAATGGCTGAAGAAAGATCACATCCTAACACTGCTATTATCAATATGAGAGATGCTGATAAAGAAATTTCTGTTGAAGGTGTTTCTATAGGTGGCGGTAAAATTGAGGTAGTTGCTATTAATGGATTTAATATTGCGATAAGCGGTAATTATCCAGCTCTGCTTGTGTTTCACAAAGATACTTTTGGCACGATTGGTCGTGTAGCAAATATTTTAGGTGATTCTAGTATCAATGTGGGGAGTATGCAAGTTTCTAGAAAAGAAAAGGGCGACCAAGCGTTAATGACTTGTGAATTAGATGAATCTGTGACAGATGAAATTATAGATAAAATTAAAAACGTCGAAGGTGTAGTGACAGTTTCACTCATGGGCGACGCCTAATGGAGGGTAACGCATGTTTAAAAGTGTGAAAGAACTAGTAGAAAAATGTGAAACAGAAAATAAAAAAATTCATGAAATCATGCTAGAGCAAGAAATGGAAGTAACTGGCTTATCCGAAGCTGATATTTATGCCGGCATGGATAAAAACTTACAAACGATGGAAAATGCACTTGATGAAGGGTTAGAAGGCGTAACTTCAACTACTGGATTAACTGGTGGAGATGCTGTGTTAATCAAAAATTATTTGAAGACAGGTAAATCATTAGCTGGACCAACTTTATTGGATGCAGTGAGTAAAGCAGTTGCAACAAATGAAGTCAACGCAGCAATGGGTAAAATTTGTGCAACACCTACTGCCGGCTCTGCAGGTGTAGTACCAGGCGTATTATTTGGACTCAAACCACGCCTTGAACCTACAAGAAAAGATATGTTGAACTTCTTACTTACCTCTGGTGCGTTTGGTTTTGTAGTGGCAAACAATGCATCAATTTCAGGTGCAGCAGGCGGTTGTCAGGCAGAAGTAGGTTCTGCTGCAGCGATGGCAGCAGGTGCAACCGTAGAACTTGCTGGCGGAACGCCACAACAATCGGCTGAAGCTTTTGCAATTTGTTTGAAGAATATGCTAGGTTTAGTATGTGACCCAGTAGCTGGCTTAGTTGAAGTGCCTTGTGTGAAGAGAAATGCTGCAGGTGCATCAAACGCAATTGTCTCTGCTGATATGGCTTTAGCAGGTGTAACTTCAAGAATTCCCACAGATGAAGTGATTGAAGCAATGTACAAGATTGGCCAAACGATGCCATCAGCATTGCGTGAAACTGGTCGTGGAGGTTTAGCTGGTACACCAACAGGTCAGCGTCTAAAACAAGAAATATTTGGTGATTAAAAATGTCAAAAGTCAATTTAATAGATAGTCCCTTTCCTTTATCACAGATAAAAGGACTGGGCCCGAAAAGGTTGTCCGTATTAAATGAATTAAATATCCATACTGTAGAGGATTTAATTTTATATTTACCAACCCGTTACGAAGATAATACAGTAATTGACTTGAATACGGCCGAAGATCAAGCGACAGTGACAGTGGTAGGAGAAGTATATTCGACGCCTACTGTCGCTTTTTTTGGTCGTAATAAATCTAAGTTAACCGTACATATCATGGTCAATAATATTGCTGTAAAATGTACTTTTTTCAACCAACCATATTTAAAAAAGAAAATTGAATTGCATGGTACAGTTACGGTAAAAGGTAAATGGAATAGAAGTAAACAAGAGATAAATGGCAGTAGAATGTTTTTCAATCAACAAGAGACTCAAAAATCACAATTTGAACCTGTTTATCGTGTTAAAGAAGGCATTAAACAAAAACCATTGAGGGATATGATTCGACAATCGTTGGGAGAAGTCACTATACATGAATGGCTCTCTGATGAATTGAGACAAAAATATAAATTAGAATCATTAGAGGATACGATTAAAGCGTTGCATTTTGCCACAGACAAGGCATCTTTGCTTAAAGCACGTAGAACATATGCTTTTACAGAATTATTTATGTTTGAGTTACGAATGCAATGGTTAAACCGATTAGAGAAAACATCGGATGAAGCGATTGAAGTAGATTATGATATTAATTTAGTGAAACATTTTATAGACTGCCTTCCTTTTGAACTCACTGACGCGCAAAAGCATAGTGTTAATGAAATATTCAGAGACTTAAAAGCACCAATAAGAATGCATCGTCTCTTGCAAGGTGACGTGGGTTCAGGTAAAACTGTCGTAGCAGCAATCTGTATGTACGCACTGAAAACTGCGGGATTTCAATCAGCATTGATGGTGCCTACTGAAATATTAGCAGAACAGCATGCAGAAAGTTTAGTTGAAATTTTCGGCGACAGGATGAATGTGGCCTTACTTACAGGTTCAGTAAAAGGTAAAAAACGAAAGTTGTTACTAGAGCAACTACAAAATAATGAAATTGATTGTATTATCGGCACACACGCCTTAATACAAGATGATGTAGTATTTAATAATGTAGGTCTAGTAATAACAGATGAACAACATCGTTTTGGTGTGAATCAACGTCAATTGTTGAGAGAAAAAGGTGCGATGACTAACGTCCTTTTCATGACAGCTACACCTATACCACGAACATTAGCTATATCCGTTTTTGGTGAAATGGATGTCTCATCCATTAAACAATTACCAAAAGGCAGAAAGCCGATTATTACTTCATGGTCCAAACATGAAGCTTATGAAAGTGTACTCAATCAAATGACTTCGGAATTAAAAAAAGGTAGGCAGGCATATGTAATTTGTCCTCTAATTGAAAGTTCTGAGCATTTAGAAGATGTGCAGAACGTTGTTGAGTTGTATGAATCGCTACAGATATATTATGGTACTGAAAAAGTAGGATTGCTACATGGTAAGTTGCATTCAGAAGAAAAAGATAGAGTAATGCAGCAATTTAGTAATCATGAAATAGACGTTTTAGTATCTACAACCGTTGTAGAAGTAGGAGTGAACGTACCTAATGCAACGTTCATGATGATTTATGATGCTGATCGTTTCGGTTTATCTACTTTACATCAGTTAAGAGGGCGTGTAGGTAGAAGTGAACAACAAAGTTATTGTGTACTCATTGCTTCACCGAAAACAGAAACAGGTATAGAGCGCATGAATATTATGACACAAACGACAGATGGTTTTGAATTAAGTGAACGTGATTTAGAGATGAGAGGACCTGGCGATTTCTTTGGTGTGAAACAAAGTGGTTTGCCTGACTTCTTAGTCGCAAATGTTGTTGAAGATTATAAAATGTTAGAAGTAGCAAGAGATGAAGCAGCTGAATTGATTCAATCTGGTGTCTTTTTCGAAGCTCAATATCAAATGTTGAGAACATTTGTTGAAGAAAACTTATTATATATGAGTTTTGATTAATAAAGAAAGTATAAAAAAACGGGGCTGAGACATATATTTATGTCTCGGTCCCATTTTTAAATTGAATGTATAATGTTTGTTAATTAACGCCTACGTCAGACCAAGCCTTTTCAATTGCTTTAGATGTTTCGCTATTCGTACCATAAAGGTGGTTCGAAGCTTCTTTTAATGATGCCTTTGCATCAGAAAATTGAGCGTTAGGCGTTAAATATTGTGTGAGTGCTAAATAATAAATTTGTTCAGCTTTTTCTTTGCCAATCGCATTAATTGTTAGGTATGCAGCTTTGTTAGGAATGCCACTATTGGTATGAACACCACCGCTATCTTGGCTGCCTTGTAAATATTGATCCATATGCGCAGGTTGGTTATACTGTTCTGGATTTTTTAAACTTCTTAATGCATCACCATCTTTATTCGGTGTATATACATCCTCGCCGAGTAACCAATCGTCTGAATCAACAAAATAACCAAAAACGTCAGAGAAAGATTCGTTTAATGCACCCGATTGATGACTATACTCTAAACCTGCAGTGCGTTCTGTTACTGCATGTGTGAGCTCATGGGCAACGATATCATTCGCACCTGACAATGCCTTAAACGTCTGGCCGTCCCCGTCACCATAAATCATATATTGACCCGTCCAGGCGGCGTTATTAAAGTTTTTGTCATAATGAACGACCGAATCAATGTCACCGCCGTTATTATCATAACTGTTTCTATCATGTTTATTGAGGAAATAGTCATAGACTTCTTTGGCATAATAATGGGCATCTACGCCGGCGCGTTGTTCTTCTTTATTGAAATGATTGCTGTCATTTGTAATAGGTGAATAGGCATTTGTCGTTTCATTTGCAGTTTTAGTTTCTATGACTGCATCTTGAGAAGTATCGAGTAATGAATATGAATCATTTGCTTTTGTAACGCTTAAAGGTTGTTTTTCATCTCCATTAACGCCTGTCCCTTTACCTTCAGTTGTTGCATTTTTAATAACGTTTTGTTTTTTTAATACTTCACCGGTAGTAGCATCAATTTGGATTTTCCAATGTGCTGCTTTAGGAGAAATATAATTAAGTTCAATATCATAAACAAGTCTTTGCTTATCACTATTTATATCAATATTGTTTTTACTGACAACAGGATAGCTTTTTATGTTTTTTACATCAGACTTTGCTTTGCCTATTGCTTCAAAAGCTTTATTTTCAGCGTTAGCAGAAGATAATTTAGCTTCATTTTCTACTTTTATGTATGGTTTATCTACATTACCATTTATCAATGTTACTTTACCATTTTTATTGACATGTACTTTGATTGTTGTGCCGTCTGATGTAATGTCGTTTACTTTAGGCTTCAATGCGTAATGTGTGACGCCAGTTTTATCTTGTTGTTTATCTATCACGTTATATTGTTTGAAAGCTTCTTTATTGATAGTTTCTTGCTTAGTCTTGGATGATTGATTAACAAGAGATTGTGCATTATTTTGTAAAAATTGTTCTACATCTGCATCATTATTAATCGCAGGGGTATTTGATGACTCTAGACTTTCAGGCTTAATACTATTACTTTCTTGTGCATCAGCATAGCTTGTAGTGAAGGCTAATAATGAACATGACAGTAATGTAGTTGATAATATTTTTTTCATTAGATCCTCCTAAATAAAGTATCCAATTAATGGAATGATTTTTGAAAAATAAATATAATACATCTTTAAAACAATTCAAATTATACATTTCAATTTTATTTAATTCAATATCTTAATAAATATTTATATAGAATGATTAGTATTTGTATTTATTTTGATAATTAAACCGACTGGAAAACGTTTTAAACGTTATAATATTTTTTATATTGGATATCTGACGTGAAAAACATCTAAGGAAGTATGTTTTTTGTTGAGCTAATGAAATAGAAAGTGTTATGATATGTTAGGAATGTTTAAGACTTGGTACTAAAAATTAGGTAATTTAGGTGGTTAGAATAAAATGAAGTTAAAAAAACAAGAACGACGCGAAGCAATTAAAAAAGAAATTGAAAAAAACCCCTTTATTACAGATTTAGATTTGAGTACACTTTTTTCAGTGAGTATTCAAACTATTAGGTTAGATCGTACATACTTAGATATTCCAGAACTAAGAAAACGAATTAAATCCGTAGCAAGAAAAAATTATGAAAGTATTCGATCCATTGATGGTAGTGAAATCATAGGCGATGTAATAAATGTTCAGCCTGATCAACTCGCAACTTCAATTATAGATATTGATGAAGATTCTGTATTTACTAGAAATAAAATTGCCAGAGGACATGTACTTTTTGCACAAGCGAATTCCCTGTGTGTAGCACTGATACATAAACCTGTTGTGTTAACTCAGGAAAGTAATGTAGCATTTTTAAAAACAGTGAAATTAAATGATACAGTACGTGCTGATGCACAAGCGATTGAAATTACAAGTAAATATTATATGATAAAAGTAAATTCGTATGTCAAAGATACTTTGGTATTTAGAGGTACATTCAAAATGTATTATACAAGTGAGGATGAACAAGATGGTTAAAATAGCGATTGATATGATGGGTGGAGACGATGCACCTGAAATCGTTTTAGAAGCTGTTGAAAAAGCTGTGAATGATTTTAAAGATTTAGAAATAATTTTATTTGGTGATCAAACTAAATGCACACTCAAACATGGTCGTGTAGAAGTACGTCATTGTACAGAAGAAATTACGATGGACGATGAACCAGTTAGAGCGATTAAACGTAAAAAAGATAGCTCAATGGCTCGTATGGCTGAAGCGGTTAAAGCTGGTGAAGCAGATGGTTGTGTATCTGCAGGAAATACAGGTGCATTGATGTCTGCTGGTTTATTTATAGTAGGACGTATTAAGGGTGTTGAACGCCCAGCATTAGTCCTCACTTTGCCAACAATTTCTGGAAAAGGATTTGTGTTTATGGATGTAGGTGCTAATGCAGATGCCAAGCCGGAACACTTATTACAATATGCCCAATTAGGCAATATTTATGCCCAAAAAATCAGGGGCGTTGAACAGCCTTCAGTAGGTTTGTTGAATATTGGTACAGAGGCAGCTAAAGGTAACACATTAACTAAAAAAGCATTTAGTTTGATGGACGAACAAAATGTCTTCAATTTCACAGGAAACGTAGAAGCAAAAGGTTTAATGGATGACGCAGCTGATGTTGTAGTTACAGACGGATATACTGGTAATATGATTCTTAAAAATTTAGAAGGTGTTGCAAAAGCGATGGGTAAAATGCTTAAAACAACGCTTCTAAGTAGTTTCAAGAATAAAATTGCCGCACTTGTATTACGTAAAGACTTAAATGGTTTGATGTCAAAAATGGATTATGCAGAATATGGTGGTTCGGTATTATTAGGATTGAATGGCATTGTAGTAAAAGCACATGGTAGTTCTAGTGCGAAAGCTTTTTATTCAGCAATCCGTCAAGCTAAAATAGCTGGAGAACAAAATATTGTAGAAACTATGAGAGAAACGGTGGGTAAAGTAAATGAGTAAAACTGCGATTATCTTCCCAGGCCAAGGATCACAAAAAGTCGGGATGGCAAATGATTTATTTAATCAAAATGATGCTGCAACAAAGATTCTTAATCAAGCACAAGCAAAAATGGATTTTGATATTTTAGAAACAATGTTTTCAGATGAAGAAAACAAATTAGGTCAAACAGAAAATACACAACCTGCGTTGCTAACACATAGCTCAGCTTTATTACAAGCACTTAATAATCTAAATGCTGATTATACAATGGGTCATAGTTTAGGTGAATATGTGAGTCTAGTAGCGAGTGGTGTATTGAAATTTGACGATGCAGTTCAAATTGTTCGTAAGCGTGGACAACTGATGGCCGTCGCTTTTACTGATGGTGTTGGAAGTATGGCTGCAGTATTAGGTTTGGATTTTGATGATGTTAATGCAATATGTCAAAAACTTTCAACAGATGAAGAAATTATTGAACCAGCAAATATTAATTCACCTGGACAAATCGTTGTCTCTGGACATAAAACATTAATAGATAAATTAGTGGCAGAAGGTAAAGCATTAGGTGCGAAACGCGTCCTACCACTTGCTGTGTCTGGCCCATTTCATTCATCTATGATGCAAGTGATCAAAGACGATTTTGCTGAGTATATTGAACAATTTGATTGGAATGATGCGCAATTCCCTGTAGTTCAAAATGTGCACGCAAAAGGTGAAACAGATGCAAATGTAATTAAGGATAATATGATTAAACA
This sequence comes from Staphylococcus parequorum, assembly GCF_039237145.1. Taxonomy (NCBI): domain Bacteria; kingdom Bacillati; phylum Bacillota; class Bacilli; order Caryophanales; family Staphylococcaceae; genus Staphylococcus; species Staphylococcus parequorum. Next base: position 2,073,754 of record NZ_CP150682.1, on the reverse strand, counting down.
ATTATATTCACCAGTACAATTCATTGATTCAACACAATGGTTAATTGATCAAGGTGTAGATCACTTTATTGAAATTGGTCCTGGTAAAGTACTTTCAGGTTTAATTAAAAAGATAAATAGAGATGTGAAAATAACTTCAATTCAAACATTAGAAGATATGAAAGCGTGGAATGAAAATGACTAAAAGTGCATTAGTAACTGGTGCTTCAAGAGGTATAGGACGTAGTATAGCGATTCAATTGGCAGAAGAAGGATACAATGTTGCTGTGAATTTTTCGGGAAACAAAGAAAAAGCGGATGCTGTCGTAGAAGAAATTAAAGCGATAGGCGTTGAAAGTTTTGCTATTCAAGCAAATGTTGCAAATGGTGATGAAGTAAAAGCAATGATTAAAGCGGTTGTTGGCGAATTTGGTTCAGTTGATGTCCTTGTTAATAACGCAGGTATTACCCGTGATAATTTGCTTATGCGTATGAAAGAGCAAGAATGGGATGACGTAATTGATACAAACTTAAAAGGTGTTTTCAACTGTATTCAAAAAGTGACACCACAAATGCTAAGACAAAAGAGTGGTGCAATTATTAATTTATCAAGTGTTGTTGGAGCCATGGGTAATCCAGGCCAAGCAAACTATGTTGCGACTAAAGCTGGCGTAATTGGTTTAACGAAATCAGCAGCACGTGAACTGGCTTCAAGAAACATCACAGTAAATGCTGTTGCACCAGGTTTTATTGTTTCTGATATGACGGATGCTTTAAGTGATGAGCTTAAAGCAAAAATGTTAGAACAAATCCCATTAGCAAAATTTGGGAAAGATCAAGACATTTCTCACACTGTAGCATTTTTAGCTTCAGACAAAGCGAAGTATATTACGGGTCAAACAATACATGTCAATGGTGGTATGTACATGTAAGTAAGTGCTACACAGCATGACAAATTTTGTTTTATAAAACTTCTGATCTCACATAGGAGATTATGATAAGGTATAAAGTATAGATTTAAAATGATTGTGTCACAACTTCATTACTACACTTGATTGTATAAGATCCATTAATATAATGTTATACAGTACAATCATTCGAAATACTACTTGTATTTCAATTGATAAAGTGGGAAAATATATAAGTCTATAATTAGATTTTTTAAAGGAGGTGAATCGACGTGGAAAACTTCGACAAAGTAAAAGATATCATCGTTGACCGTTTAGGTGTTGACGCTGAAAAAGTAACTAAAGAGGCATCTTTCAAAGATGATTTAGGCGCTGACTCACTTGATATTGCTGAATTAGTTATGGAATTAGAAGACGAATTTGGTACTGAAATTCCTGATGAAGAAGCTGAAAAAATCAACACTGTTGGTGACGCAGTAAACTTTATTAATAGTATCGAAAAATAATAAAAAAAATATCTGAGTCGTTGAGATGACGGCTCAGATTTTTTATTGATTTTAAACAGAATTTATATTGTAAGATAATACTGCTATAGCGATTTTTACTAGATATATAGATGGTAAATACAGTAGACAGTTTTTTCTTTAGTTTTATTGTATTTTCACGTAAAATATAAAGGTATTAGTACTTTAGCATTAAATCTGAGGAGGAAATAGATTGACCAATTATAAAAAAATAGAAATGGTTAAAGCATTTGAAAAAAAATTTGCGCAGAAGATGCAAGAATTAGACTTGAATTTTAAACAAATAGAATTATATCAGCAAGCATTTTCGCATTCGAGTTTTATAAATGATTTTAATATGAATCGTTTAGAGCATAATGAACGATTAGAATTTTTAGGAGATGCGGTATTAGAATTGACGGTTTCACGTTATTTATTTGATAAATATCCAGAATTGCCAGAGGGTAATTTAACAAAAATGCGTGCAACAATTGTTTGTGAGCCTTCACTTGTAATATTTGCGAAAAAAATTCAAATCAATGAACTTATCTTGTTAGGTAAAGGTGAAGAGAAAACAGGTGGCAGAACCCGTCCCTCACTCGTATCAGATGCATTTGAAGCATTTGTAGGTGCATTATATTTAGACCAAGGTTTAGAATCTGTGTGGAAGTTTGCAGAACAAATTATTTTTCCGTATGTCGAAGATGAAGAACTTGATGGCGTTGTTGACTTTAAAACCCAATTTCAAGAATTTGTCCATAGACAAAATAAAGGTGATGTCACTTATCGTTTAATTAATGAAGAAGGACCAGCGCATCATCGTTTATTTACTTCTGAAGTGATTTTAGAAAATGCTGCAGTAGCGGAAGGTAAAGGGAAGACTAAAAAAGAATCCGAACAAAAAGCAGCAGAAAGCGCATATAAATCAATGAAAAACAAAGCTAAATAACTTTGTTATAAAACAATATGATAAGAAGTGAATCATATATTGTTAAAACCTTCGCAATAGCAATGTAGTTAATTAAGAAATATATTAGCCTTCAGGTTAATACATGGGTATTTCTAAACTGTGAAACAGCAAGGAACACTTTAAAGGAGAATAGCATGGTATATTTGAAATCTATAGATGCCTTTGGGTTTAAATCGTTTGCGGAGCACACAAATGTACAATTTGATGAAGGTGTAACAGCAATTGTAGGACCTAATGGTAGTGGGAAAAGTAACATAACAGATGCAATAAAATGGGTGCTAGGTGAACAATCAGCTAAATCACTGCGTGGTGCTAAAATGGAAGATATTATTTTTTCAGGCGCAGAACATCGAAAAGCTCAAAATTATGCAGAAGTTAAATTGAAATTAGATAATAGCTCCGGCAAGTTACAACTAGACGCGACAGAAATCGTTGTAACACGTCGATTATACAGAAGTGGTGAAAGTGAGTATTATCTTAATAATGACCGTGCAAGATTAAAAGATATTATTGATTTGTTTCTAGACTCAGGTTTAGGAAAAGAAGCGTTTAGTATTATTTCGCAGGGACGTGTAGATGAAATACTAAATGCAAAACCAGTGAATAGAAGACAAATATTAGAAGAATCTGCAGGAGTTTTAAAATATAAAAAACGCAAAGCTGCCTCCGTACAAAAGCTCGACCAAACAGAAGACAATCTTTCAAGAATACAAGATATTCTATATGATTTAGAGGGGCGAGTTGAACCATTAAGAGAAGAAGCAGCTATTGCTAAAGAATATAAACATCTTTCCAAAGAAATGGAAAGAAGTGATGTACTTGTAACGGTCTATGATATTGAACAATATAGTAAAAATATTCATGAACTTGATGATAATTTAAATAATTTAAAGAGTCATCAAGCTACAAAAGATGCAGAGAAAGTACAATATACACAAGCATTAAATAAATATAAATCTGAAAGACAACAACTCGATGAACATATTGAATCATTAAATTTTCAACTTGTTAAAGCGACAGAAGAAGTTGAAAAGTATGCAGGACAACTTAACGTGTTAGAAGAACGTAAGAAAAATCAATCACAAACGAACGCACGTTTTGAAGAAGAACAAGAAAGTCTTAAAATACAAACAGAAACCTTAAAAAAAGAAAAGATAGATGCACAAAATCAAATAGATAAATTAAAAAAACAACAAAAAGAGTTAAATGAAAAAATTCAATACTTTGAATCACAACTCTATGTCAGTGATGAACAGCATGACGAAAAATTAGAGACAATTAAAGATGAATATTATCAACTTATGTCTGAACAATCCGATGTAAATAATGACATTCGCTTTTTAGAACATACCATTCAAGAAAATGAAACGAAGCAATCCCGTTTAGATAGTAGGTTACTTGAAGCCTTTGAACAACTGAAGAAAATTCAAAGCGACATTAATGAAGCTGAAAAGCAAACCGCGACGACTCAAAAAGAATTGAAAAATGCTGAGCAACAGCTCAATAATTATGAAAAAAAATTAACACAACTTAAACAGCAACAGTCTGAGTACGAAGAAAAATTGCACCAAGCGTATCGATTTAACGATAAATTAAAATCTCGTATTGATAGTTTGGCCACGCAACAGGAAGAATATAGCTATTTCTTTAATGGTGTAAAACATATACTTAAGGCTAAAAGTAATAAACTTTCAGGGATACGTGGAGCGGTTGCTGAAGTAATTCAAGTGCCATCCGATTTAACTAAAGCAATCGAAACTGCACTTGGTGCATCACTACAACATGTGATTGTAGATTCGGAAAAAGATGGTAGACAGGCAATTCAATATCTAAAACAAAATGGTTTGGGTAGAGCGACATTTTTACCACTCAATGTGATTCAACCTCGCCAAATTGGTAATGAAATTATGAAAACTGCACAAAATAGTGAGGGTTTTATTAATATTGCTGCACAAGCAATTGAAGTAGAATCAGATTATCAAAATGTAGTTCAAAATTTACTTGGTAATACAATAATTGTAGATGAATTGAAAAACGCCAACGAGTTAGCACGTAAAATTCGTTATCGTACACGTATTGTGACTTTAGAAGGGGATATCGTGAACCCTGGTGGCTCCATGACGGGTGGTGGAGATCGTAAATCTAAAAGTATTTTAGCTCAAAAAGATGAACTATCAACGATGCGTGCTCAACTCGAAGATTATCAACAGCAAACAGTAGCATTTGAAAAGCAATTTCAAAAAATTAAAAATGAGTCAGATCAACTGAGCGAAAAATATTTTGATACAAGTCAACATTATAATGCTATTAAAAAAAATGCTCATAATTATGAATTAGAACTAGACAGATTACGTAAAAGTGAAGCGCATTTAAAAGATGAGCATGAAGAATTTGAATTTGAAAAAAATGATGGTTACCAAAGCGAAACAAGTAAGCAAACACTTGATGATAAAAAACAAAGATTATCTAAAATCAAAACACAACTACAAAAATTAGAAGATGATATCAATCTTTATACAAAACTTTCTAAAGAAGGTAAAGAAAGCACAACGCAAATCCAGCAACAATTACATCAAAAGCAATCCGATTTGGCAGTTGTAAAAGAACGTTTAAATACTCAGAAACAAACTGAGTCAAAAATTGCCAAACAACTCAATGATGTTATTGTGCAACATCAAAAATTAGAAGAGCAAATTAAACTCTTTAATTCAGATGAAATGACCGGCGAAAAAGCATTTGAAACGATTCAATATAATATGGAACAAAGTAAAGACGAAAAAGTAAAACTATCTCAAAACATAGAAGACGTTAAATCGCGTAGACTCGAATTGAATGATACAATTGAAGTGACAGATCAAAAACTTCAAGAAGCCAATCAAGATATTCTTTCTATAGAAAATCGCTATCAGGATATTAAATCAGAGCAGTCCCGTTTAGATGTATTAATTAATTATGCGATTGATCATTTGAGCGAAGATTATCACTTAACATATGAGCGTGCGAGTGAATTATATGATTTAGATGAAGATATAGACGTTTTACGCAAAAAAGTAAAATTAACTAAAATGTCTATTGAAGAGCTAGGACCAGTTAATTTAAATGCGATTGAACAATTTGAAGAAATTAATACGCGTTTTACATTTTTAGATGAACAACGTGCTGACTTAAGAGCAGCGAAAACAACTTTAGAACAACTTATTGAAGAAATGGATCAAGAAGTGAAAGATCGTTTTAAAGAAACATTTCATGCCGTTCAAGGATATTTTTCAGATGTATTTAAATCATTGTTTGGCGGAGGCCAAGCAGAACTCCGCTTAACAGATGATGACTATCTAACTGCAGGAGTAGATATCATTGTGCAACCACCTGGTAAGAAGTTACAACATTTGTCACTACTTAGTGGTGGAGAACGTGCCTTGAGTGCCATTGCATTATTATTTGCGATTTTAAAAGTTCGCTCGGCGCCATTTGTTATCTTAGATGAGGTTGAAGCGGCACTTGATGAAGCAAATGTGATACGCTATGCACAATATTTAAAAAATCTATCAGACCAAACTCAATTTATTGTGATTACACACCGTAAAGGTACAATGGAATTCTCAGATCGCTTATATGGTGTAACAATGCAAGAATCTGGAGTTTCCAAACTAGTAAGTGTTAATTTAAATACGATTGATGAAGTGATTAAGGAGGAACAAACATGAGCTTTTTCAAACGATTAAAAGATAAATTTTCAGCACCTTCAGAAGAACAAAAGCAACAACTTGAAGAATTAGAACAACAAGACGCAGAACAACAAGGTGAAGCATCACAAGATAGAGAGGACGAAACTCAAGATAAACCAGCGAAAAAAGTTAAAAAATTAAAAGAAGCTGACTTTGATGATGATGGTTTAATCTCTATTGAAGATTTTGAAGAAATTGAAGCACAACAGCTCGGTGCCAAATTTAGAGCCGGTTTAGAAAAATCGCGTGAGAATTTCCAAGCGCAACTTAATAATTTACTTGCACGTTATCGTAAGGTAGATGAAGAGTTCTTCGAAGCACTAGAAGAAATGTTAATTACTGCAGATGTTGGATTTAATACTGTGATGCAACTTGTAGAAGAATTACGTGAAGAAGCACAACGTCGCAATATTACTGAAACAGAGGATTTACGTGAAGTTATTGTTGAAAAAATTGTTGAAATCTATCACCAAGATGATGATAACTCAGAAGTGATGAATATAGAAAATGAAGGATTAAATGTAATCCTTATGGTCGGAGTGAATGGTGTTGGTAAGACAACAACAATTGGTAAATTAGCGCATCGTTACCAAGCTGAAGGCAAAAAAGTAATGCTTGCTGCTGGAGATACATTCAGAGCCGGTGCAATTGAACAACTTAAAGTATGGGGCGAACGCGTCGGTGTTGAAGTGTTGAGCCAAAGAGAAGGTTCAGACCCAGCTGCAGTAATGTATGATGCAATTAACGCAGCTAAAAGTAAAAACGTAGATATTTTAATATGTGATACTGCAGGCCGTTTACAAAATAAATCCAATTTAATGAATGAATTAGAGAAAGTTAAACGAGTTATTGGACGTGCTGTACCAGAGGCACCTCATGAAGTTTTACTTTGTCTTGATGCAACGACAGGTCAAAATGCATTGTCACAAGCAAAATCATTTAAAGAGGTTACAAACGTTACAGGTATTGTATTAACAAAATTAGATGGTACTGCTAAAGGTGGTATCGTATTAGCAATTCGTAATGAACTTCATATTCCAGTTAAATACGTAGGTTTAGGTGAAAAATTAGATGATCTCCAACCATTCAATCCTGAAAGCTATGTGTATGGGTTATTCGCTGATATGATTGAGCAAAATGTCGAAGAAGCACCTGAGTCAAATCAGAATGAAGTAGAAATTGAAGGTAATTCAGATGAGTCAAAATGATTTAATTAAAACGATACGTATGAATTATCTGTTTGACTTTTACCAATCATTATTAACAAATAAACAAAGAAACTATTTAGAATTATTTTATTTACAAGATTATTCTTTAAGTGAGATTGCTGATACATTTGATGTGAGTCGCCAAGCAGTGTATGATAATATAAGAAGAACTGGCGATTTAGTAGAAGATTATGAAGAAAAATTAGGGCTATACCGAAATTTTGAACAAAGACAAAAAACATATGAACATATGAAACAGCACATAAATGATCCAGAAAAAATAAAACAATACATTCAAGCACTTGAAGATTTAGAATAAAAGTATATAAAGGAGGGTATTTGATATGGCATTTGAAGGATTATCCGATCGTCTGCAAGGAACGATGCAAAAAATCCGTGGCAAAGGTAAAGTTACTGAAGCAGATATTAAATTGATGATGCGTGAAGTAAGATTAGCATTATTAGAAGCCGATGTTAACTTTAAAGTGGTAAAGGAATTTGTCAAAACTGTATCAGATAGAGCTTTAGGTTCAGATGTTATGAAATCATTAACACCTGGGCAACAAGTCATCAAAATTGTACAAGAAGAACTTACCCAACTTATGGGAGGGGAAAATGCTACGATTAAAATGGCTAACAAGCCGCCAACTGTAGTGATGATGGTTGGTTTACAAGGTGCTGGTAAGACTACCACTGCTGGTAAATTAGCATTATTAATGCGTAAACAATATAATAAAAAACCATTATTAGTAGCAGCAGATATTTATCGTCCTGCGGCAATTGATCAATTGCAAACAGTAGGTAAACAAATCGACATTCCAGTTTATAGTGAAGGCGATCAAGTTAAGCCACAACAAATCGTTGAAAATGCAATCGCACATGCAAAAGAAGCGCATTTAGATTTTGTTATTATTGATACTGCTGGTCGTTTACACGTTGATGAAGCGTTAATGCAAGAATTAAGCGATGTAAAAGAAATTACGAAACCAGATGAAATTATGTTAGTTGTCGATGCAATGACTGGTCAAGATGCTGTGAATGTTGCAGAATCTTTTGATTCTCAATTAGAAGTATCTGGCGTAACATTAACAAAATTAGACGGTGATACACGTGGTGGTGCTGCACTTTCAATCAGATCAGTTACTCAAAAACCGATTAAATTTGTAGGTATGAGTGAGAAACTAGATGGGTTAGAAGCATTCCATCCTGAACGTATGGCATCTCGTATATTAGGTATGGGAGATGTATTGAGTTTAATTGAAAAAGCACAAACAGATGTGGATGAAGATAAAGCAAAAGACTTAGAAAAGAAAATGCGTACATCTTCGTTTACATTGGAAGATTTCCTAGAACAATTAGATCAAGTTAAAAGTCTAGGGCCTCTTGATGACATTATGAAAATGATTCCTGGCATGAACAAAATGAAAGGCATTGAAAATATGAATATGGATGATAAACAAATTGATCATATTAAAGCAATTATTCAATCAATGACACCTAATGAGCGTAACAAACCTGAGACTTTAAATGTTTCTCGTAAAAAACGTATTGCTAAAGGTTCAGGACGTTCAGTGCAAGAAATCAATAGATTAATGAAACAATTCACTGATATGAAAAAAATGATGAAACAATTTTCCGGTGGCGGCAAAGGCAAAAAAGGCAAACGCAAACAAATGGAAAACATGATGAACGGTATGAATTTACCATTCTAAAATCATAAATTTTGTATAACTATAAATAAAAAACCAGAACAACGACTTGTAACCAAATCGTTGTTCTGGTTTTTTCGTCAACTATATTATTTGTAGAATGATTAAAATTTTTCTAACCCCAAATGATCACGGAAAGTATGACCATTATAAGTTGTTCTGAATAAATTTCTTTTTTGTAATTCTGGCACAATCAATGTTACGAAATCCTCTAAACTATCTGGAAAGACAGGCGGCATCAAATTAAAACCATCGGCTACACCACTTAGTAACCAGTACTCCATTTGATCTACGATAGCTTCAGGAGTGCCAATCAATGTGAAATGCCCACCACCAGCATTTAAGTAACCAAGTAGTTCTCGTACAGTTGGATGAGTATCACGAATGATTTCCAATATTGTTTCGTAACGTCCAACTGGTCCTGTAAAATCTTCAACAGGAGGTAGGGGAGGCACGGATTCATCTAACTCCCAGTTTTGACAATCTTGTTGAATAAAGAAACTTAATTGTTTTAATGCAGTTTCCACAGGTAAGGCTTTGTCTAATTTTTCTTTCTTAGCATAGGCTTTTTCGTAAGTTTCAGCGACATATGTAACTAGACCGGGAAAAATTTTGATATATCTATTACTGTTTTGTGATAATTGTAATTGTTGATCAAGCTTTTCTCGAAAAGCTTGTGCTTGTTTAAAGTTCCAGGATACTGAATACACTGCATCTGCATATTGAGTTGCCAAGGCAATACCTTGTGAAGATGCGCCAGCTTGCATAGCTACTGGACGACCTTGTGGACTGCTTGGTGTTGTTGATGGTCCTTTAACTTTGAAATGTTTACCATGATGATTAATAGCATTAATGTAATCATCATTAATAATTTTTTTGTTTTTTCGATCATGTAGAAAATGTTCGTTATCCCAAGATGTGAATAACTGATTCATCACTTTTGCAAATTCAGCAGCAATTTCATAGCGTTCATTATGATCAGGGAGCAATTCCATACTGTGATTTAAGGCTTCTAAATCTGTCATAGAGGTGACAAGATTCCAACCTATACGTCCATGTGATACATGATCTAGACTGAGCAATTGTCTAGATGCAGTAAAAGGGTTTGAGAACGTACTTGAAATTGTTGCGACCAGTCCAATGTGCGTTGTCACATGAGCAATAGCAGATAAACTGACGATAGGATCGAACCAAAATGCTGGCATATCAGTAGAAGATTTTGCAGGAAAAGATTGATTATCAGCGAAAAATACTGCGTCGAATAGTCCTTTTTCAGCAAGTTGAGCTAATTCCTGATAATAAGTAATTTCACCAATACGATTCACACTAGAATTCGGCATTAGCCACGCAGCTTGGTGATGACCACAAGCATATAATAAAACGCCAATATTAAGTTGTTTTTGATTTTTATCAGACATAGAAAGCACCTCCTAATTATAATTTTTTAATTCATCGTTAAGCCACCATCTACAGTGAAATTTTGTCCAGTTATACCGTTTGCTTGTTCAGAAGCTAAGTATGCAACCATGTTTGCAATGTCTTGTGGTGAAGTCACACGCTTAAGCGGTGTTGTTTGTGCGATCATGTCAAATACTTCAGGCGTCGTTGTAGCACTTGCGTCAGTTGTTTTTAAGAGGCCTCCTGACACCACGTTGGCTCTAATACCAAATTGACCAAGTTCAGCAGCAATATTACGAGTAAAACCAATTAATCCAGCTTTTGCAGTTGTATATTCATGATAAGGTACAACAGGATTTTGATATAAATTTGTACCGATAGAAATAATAGTACCTTGCTGTCTTTCTAAAAATTGAGGCATGACACTTTGTGTTACATTGAAGGCAGCTTTTAAAGTACCATCTATTTGTTGTTGGTAATCAACCCATGTTAAATCTTTAAATGATTTTTGCTGTGTAGGATCAAATTTAAAACCTACGAGTGCATTGTTAATTACGACATCAATTTTTCCGAAATATTGAGTGGCCTGTTCAATTAAGTGATCAATATTATCTCTATTTGTGATATCAGCTTGAATAGCAATTGCACAATCTGATCCGATATCAGAAACAAGATCTTCTGCTAACGATTTATTTTTGTAATAATTGATTATAATATTATACCCTTGTTGCGATAATGTTTTTGCAATCGTTGCACCTAAACCTCTACTACTACCTGTTACTAAAACAGTTTTATTCATAACTTTCACTCCTAAAATTTTAAAAAATTCAAATTAAAAAAATACACAACCCTCACTATAGAAAGTTGTGTATTAGAAATGATAAAATAGTGATATTGTAAAAAGGCAAGATTGCCCCTTGAATATATGATATAAAATCTTTCACACTTTCCTCCGCTAGTTTCAGCTAGATCAGGTTCAAAGGGTTTGAGTTGTACTCATCTCAGTTAAAAACACCCCTAGTGCATGCGTTTATTTAATTTAGTCTCAATGTATAGTTTTTAAATATAGATGTCAAGAGACTTAAAATAACATAAGGTATATCATAGATGTATAAAGTGCATGAAAAGAGGAAATTGACAAAAGCGCGTAGTTTACAAGGCGATTGATGAGAAAAAAATGTTTTTTTAAAATTGGTAAAGGATAACCTCTTTACAAATATCAGAAGAACTGGTATCATTATTTCTTGTAGAAAATAAATACTTATGAAATTAAAAGGAGAGAATATAAATGGCAGTTAAAATTCGTTTAACACGTTTAGGCTCAAAAAGAAATCCATTCTATCGTATCGTAGTTGCAGATGCTCGTGCACCACGTGATGGTCGTAATATCGAACAAATCGGTACTTACAACCCATCTAATGTGAAAGCACCAGAAGTTAAAATCGACGAAGAATTAGCACTTAAATGGTTAAAAGACGGTGCTAAACCGACTGATACAGTTCACAATATCTTATCAAGAGAAGGTATTTTGAAAAAATTCGACGACCAAAAATAAGTTTTAAACTTATTAAACAAATATAGTATTTGTAAGAGTACCGTTTTAGGTGCTCTTTTTTTAATGAGAAATATTATAATCAGTGCTTTAAAATAGTTGAGAATAAGAAAATTTTCTAGTGAGGAATGTATTACTATGTTAGATTTATACATGTTATAATAATTAAATAATACATAAAAATTACACAACACTTATAAGATACATTTATCGGAGGCACATATATGAAAGTTGAAGTTGGAAAAATTGTTAATACACATGGTATTAAAGGCGAAGTAAAAATAAAATCTAATTCTGATTTTACAGATAAACGTTTTCAACCTGGGGAAATTGTTGAAATAGCACGTAAAGATAAAGCACCACTTAAATTTAAAATTGCTTCATATCGTATGCATAAAGGACTGCATATGCTTACGTTTGAAGGTATCAATAACATTAATGATATCGAGCACTTAAAAGGTGAAACACTTTTACAAGAACGTGATCATGAAGAAATAGAGCTTGGAGAACATGAATTTTATTATTCAGATATCATTGGCTGTACCGTTTTTAATGAAGATACTCCAATTGGTCGTGTGATTGAGATATTTGAAACAGGTGCAAACGATGTGTGGGTAGTCAAAGGCGACAAAGAATACCTCATTCCTTATATCGCGGACGTGGTTAAAGAAATTGATGTAGAAGGTAGACGTATACAAATCACGCCTATGGAAGGATTATTAGATTAATGAGAATCGACTATTTAACATTATTTCCTGGTATGTTTGAAGGTGTTTTAAATCAATCTATTTTAAAACGCGCTCAAGAAAAGGATTTGTTACAAGTAAATACAGTGGATTTTAGACATTTTGCTGAAAACAAGCATAATCAAGTGGATGACTACCCATTTGGAGGCGGTCAGGGGATGGTGTTAAAGCCGGAACCAATATTCAATGCAATGGATAGTATTGAGCGAACAGAAGACACAAGGGTCATTTTAATGTGTCCTCAAGGTCGCCCATTTACTCAAGCTATTGCTAATGAACTCAGTCAGGCAGAGCACTTAGTATTTATTTGCGGGCATTATGAAGGCTATGATGAAAGAATCCGTGAACATTTAGTCACTGACGAAATTTCAATGGGGGACTATGTATTGACTGGTGGCGAGCTGCCAGCGATGGTAATGACAGATGCGGTAGTTAGACTTTTACCTGGTGTTTTAGGTAATCAACAATCTCACATGGATGATTCCTTTCAAGATGGTTTACTAGAGTTTCCACAATATACACGACCACGTATATATAAGGATTTGAATGTACCAGACGTTTTATTATCAGGCAACCATGCCCACATTGATCATTGGCGTCATGAACAGAAAATTTTAAGAACATGGGAAAAACGACCGGATTTATTAGAACAGTATCCGCTGACTAAAAAAGACCAAGAAATTATAGAAAGATATAAAAAGCAATTGAAAAAAGATTAGTAATATGCTAATATATTTTAAGTGTGCGACACACGAAAATCACTATGGTCCGCTGCTATATTTTGTCTAGGCAAGAACATAGGTTGAAGGAGAGAAAAATAATGAGTAATCACAAATTAATCGAAGCAGTAACTCAATCGCAATTACGCACAGATATACCTTCATTCCGTCCAGGTGACACTTTAAAAGTTCACGTACGTATTGTTGAAGGTACTCGCGAACGTATCCAATTATTCGAAGGTGTAGTTATTAAACGCCGTGGTGGAGGAGTTTCAGAATCTTTCACTGTACGTAAAATATCTTCAGGTGTTGGTGTGGAACGTACATTCCCATTACACACTCCAAAAATCGAAAAAATTGAAGTTAAACGCCGTGGTAAAGTACGTCGTGCTAAATTATACTACCTACGTGAATTACGTGGTAAAGCTGCTAGAATTAAAGAAATTCGTTAATCAGCAAATTAGACATAAAAAAGCGATTCCCAATGGGAGTCGCTTTTTTTGATACATATATAATATAAGCTGCATTAGGTTGTCTTGCTAGAAATACAATTTTAGTCGACATTTCTAGCAAACCTAAGCAGCTCATTAAAGAGGTTGAGACAAAATACATGTCTCAGCCTCAATTATTATATTGGCAGTGGCTGACTGAACTGAAAATGCGTTTATATCAAGCTTTTAAAGAACTACTACTTCATTTATGAAGACAAGTAGTTCTTATGCAAGTGCTTCAGCCCTTGTATTCAACTTTACAGTCAGCTTTGCCGGGGTGAGACGACGAAATCTTGTTAGAAAAATTAGATTTCTGTTTCATTCCCTTTATCGTGCTTAATTCTTTGGTTTAATCCATTTCGTGAATCCAATACTCAATATAATACCTAGAATACTTAAAACGACCAAGATAGTTGTATGTGGTGGCGTATACTTGAGTTCGATTTTTTCTTGTCCTTTTTCAACTGGAATTACGGTCATAATGCCATTGCCTTGTTTTACAGGGAGTGTTTTATCATTGGCATACGCCTTCATACCATCACGATATGCCATCGGTAAGACAAGATAGCCTTCGTCATTTTTATCTTTTTTAATTGTATAACCAGAACGTTGTTCAGACACTTGTACATTATCTAACTGTTTAGATGCTTTATTTAAAGTTTCATAGTTTTCACCGTAAATGCCTTTAATATTAAAACGATATTTACCCTGTGACAATTTAACTCGTAGTTTTTCATCTGCTTTTACACGCATTGTAACAGGCGTGACAAACCGGCGATATTTATAAGTCAATTCATTACGACCTTGATTGTATTCGTTCACACCGACGTCATGTTGCTTGTCAGGGCTTAATAGTTCAACATCCATTTCTATATACATATCTTTGTATTTATTTGCAATGGAGGATGGCAGGGTGTAAGTTATGCCACCTTTGTCTTTTGTCACTATAAGCTTTCCGTCTTTATCCCTATGTGCATTATTTAATGAGGTAGAGGTTTTGCCCAATAAATTCTCATTAGCCTTAAATTGGCTGTTGGGTTTAGCGTCTTTATCTTTGAGCACGACACCTTGCAACATTGCTTGTTCTTTATCAAGCGGTGATTTAAGATCTTTTGGATCATACACCTTGTTGGTTATATGAGCACTTGGATATTTAATTTCGTTTGTTGAATGAATAAATGATTCTTTTTTTGAATGATGAATCGTATCTTTAGGTTCAAAACCGAAAGATATATTCGAATCATCTGGTCGACGTATACGATCATTAACGTTCCATAATGCCATTAAATTCGCTCTGTTTGATAATAATCGATAAGTACTATTTTTATCAGTATGCATATTAATTTGTAATGTCTGATCATAATATTTTAATATGTCACCATCAAAAATACTTGAATATAAAGCAATACCATTAAAATGATAGATCATTGGTGAATTAAGACCATATTGCGACATATAATCAATTCTACTCAGTGGATCGTCATTATGCTGTTGATTGATTTCAGATATTTTCTTGGATAAAGCAGGACTTTTGTATTTTGAAGCATGCATAGCTGATTTTGTGGATTCATAGTTCCTCACATTATTAAAGTGATGATTAGAAAGAATCATACTTTGTTGAACGATAAATAATACTAATAATACGGCTAATGGCCAACGTTTTTTCAGTAGTGACCTTTTAAATAAAAGTATTCCAATAAAGATCATAATAATGAGACAAGCGAGCATCCAAGTCATTTTTTCTTTCTCAACTATAATTGTCATGATTGACATAATCAGCAAGGCGGGTACACATGCTAAGATATAAGACTTGAGTTTTAATTCTGAAATGTGTTGAATAAATAACGCGATTAATGCTGCAGTGGCGAAAGCAAATATGTAAACCCATCTGCGTTCGGGTGTCGAAAAACCATTAAACATACTATCAAAATAGGGTGTCAATGAACCAACTAACATAATCCAAGTCATAATTGCAAAAAACCTATAATAATAATGTCTATATAACTTAAATGATAGCAATGCTACCATAGCGATAATTGAAACAGTGATATAAAAGCCGTTGCTAAAAAAGTGCTTTTGTCGTGCGAAATCTGTAAACATATCTATTTTAAAATGTGGATTACTTACTCGATCGTTGTTGAAAAACGAAGTAACCCCAGTATAGAATCCCCATATACTAACTAGTGTACTTAATACTATTGCTACAGGAATAATCCATAATTTTTGCTTGCGAGTTACGATATCACTCGGGTGGGGGAACACTAATCTATAAAAGTAATATGCAAAGAGTACAAGAGATTCATAATAACTAAAATAGAAATTTGAAAATAAAGTTAGAGCTACAGCAAAAATAAATAGACCTATTTTCTTTTCTCTATAAAATCGTTCAATAGCCAATAAGGAGAGTGGAAGAAAAATAAGCAAATCTCCATAATATGACCAGGTAAAATTAAAATAAATTACTACTGTTGAGGCACCATATAACATAGAAGCCAGAAAAACAGCATGGTTTTTAAATTTTATATATCTAAAATAGTAAAAGGCTAGTACGAACGTTACTACACCTTTAACAAAAGCAACAATCAGTTGGTTACTTGCCCAATATGTTATGTTACTTGGATTACTATTAAATAACACTTCTGATAGCCAAACAAAAATAAAATTAACCAAAGTAAATGGAGAAGTAGCATAATAATAAGCTAAATCTTTTACATAATCGCCACCTAATCCAAATGAATGATCATAAAAACTTTTGAATTGGCTAAAATGTTCATACAAATACATTTGAAATGGCATCATTTGCCTATAGCCATCACCACTCCCACTAAATACGATACCTTCAGTTAAATAACGAAAGATATATGGTGTGAATGTTAGTAAAGCAACGCCTATACCTAGCGCAACGATACAAATAAATCTTGTAACTTTGTGGGCCCAAAGATTACGAAACATAGTCATACCTCATCTCTGACAAACTCCTTTTAAATATTAATTTGAATTGCGCTGTGGTTTTTTATTTTTGTGAATGCACCAAATCACACTCAAGATGAAACTTATGACTGAAACTGCGATCATAGTATACCAGTATGGTGGTCTATATTTAATTGTAATTTCACTGCTATCCTTATTTACAGGCACACCTGTCATCATATAATTTACTTTTAAAGGTTTTACTTTTTTACCATCCACGTATGCAGGCATACCTTTTCTATAAGGAATATTAATAGAAGCAATGCCTTTCTTATGGCGATCTAATGTTACTTTAATGCCATTTTTAATATCTTGATAATGACCCACATTGTTCTGTTTGCTATGTGCGGTTTCAAGCTTTTTATAATTTTCTCCATGTAAACTTTGTAATTCAAATTCATAATTACCACTAGGGCTAAGTGCAATGTTTATATTACCATTTTCATCTGGTTGTGTTCTATAAAGTTGTGTGTCAACCCCAGTACGATAAGTAGAATTGTTGAATAACCGATTGTTCGAATAACCGTTTATATTTACAGAAAAATTGCTGTCAGGTTTGCCTCGTTTAACTTTTAGCGTCACGTAAAAATCTTTATATTGTGATCTAATGTTTTCTGGAACATGGATTTGTACTTGACCCTGTTTATTATTGTTAGGAATATATATTTTTTTGTCTGTTTTACGATTCATGTTTTGATAGGTGATTTCGGTTTGATTTAATAAGTTTTTAGCTTTATCTGTGTATGTTTTACCCTCATTATTTAAAATTATTCCATCAATCATTGCATGTTCCCTATCTATAGGATCTTTAAGCTTTTGTGCATCAAAGACTTGATCTGAAACACGCACTGAAGGCAAGTTTAAAGTGTTTTCATAGATTTGGTATTGTCCATCTTTTTTAATTTTTTTGAAATGTGCAGGCACGTTATTTTGGTAATCTTTTAACATTAAATAACGAACAGATAATAAACTATTAATGTTTTGTCTGCTATTCGTTGATTGGTATCTACTTACAGATTCTTCTTTCATGTTGATTTTCAAATCATCGTAATAAAAATCAAGTATATTGTGGTCAAAAATACTTGAATAAAGACTCATTCCTTTAAAATGTTGATACATCGGTGTATTATCTTGCTCATTAACGCGCCAATCAATTCGCTCATCTTCAGATTTTCCTTTTTTTATATCAGAAACTAACTGTTGCTGAAGTGGCGTGTCAAAGAGACTTGCATTTACATAATAGCTATTTGCGCGTTGAACATGATCATCAAAATAAATTTGGTTGCGTATAAATACGACAGACACTAAAACAGAAAGTATCATAATAGACAATATAAAGAAATGCGTTAATTTGGTTCTTATTTTAGGTTCTTTAACGAAAAGTATGAGTAAACCAATCATGCTGACTATAGGCATATACCATAGCCACGAAACAAACTTGTCATATTGCCAAGCACTTCCAAAGACAAAACATAAAGAGACTAAAGAGGATAATATGTACGTTTTTAAAGATAAGGTTCTAAAATATTTTACATAAAGTCCTATTAAAATAGCCGAATTAAAAGCGATGAGGTAGTGCCAACGTTTTTGTGGTGCTGAAAAGCCATTAAATACTTGATCCACAAATGGTAAAAAACTAGCACAAATTGAAACCAGCGTAAAAATCGAAAATAATTTGAAATAAAAATGCTTATATAACTTGAATGATAGCAATGCTTGTAGTGTTAAGAAAAGTATGACGATTAAATAATTGTCATAAAATATATTTGTGTTTTGGTTAAAAGGTTCAAATAAGTCTACATCTCCATCAAAAGGGATGCGTCTATTATTAAAGTAACTTTGTATTGCTGGGAAAAAGAAAAACAAACTACAACCTAATGCAATTAATGCTGAAATACATAATGTCATAAATGCATTGAATCTAGTTACGAGATCATTTTTATGTTTAAAAATCATTCGAGCTAGGAAATATAAAAGTCCTGTTAATAATTGATAATAGGCAAAATAAAAATTATTAATTAAAGAAATAGTTACGATAATAATAAAGAAACCTGGTTTACCACTTTTTAAGAAGCGTTCGATTGACCATAGTAATAATGGTAACCAAATAAAAACATCACTAAAAAATGGCCAATAAACAGTGAATCTAAAATAAAGTGGTGACATTACAAAAATAAATGATGCTAATACAGCCACTTTGCGATTGTGTGAAATATAGTGAACATAGATAAATGTTGCTATCATTGCTATAGCAGATTTAATTATAGAAACGACTAAGGCATTTGTCATCCAAAACATCACATCAGAGGTATCCATTGGGATGACTATTTTAAGTAAGACAATAATAATGACGTTCAAAATAAATATAATATTTGTTGAAAAGTAATAACTTAAGTCAGTGAAAAAGTCTCCGCCCAGACCAAAGTCAGAAGCATAAAACCAATTGCCATGACTCCAATTATCAAATAAATACATTTGAATTGGCACCATTTGTTCCATACCATCATTAGGCCCTGTAAATAAAACGCCATCATGGATAAATCTATAAATAACATAACTGTGTCCAATAACAGCCAGTAATAAGAATAAACATGTGTACAAAAATTTACGCTTCATAAACGACTCCTGTATATGTAATAAATATAATTCCATTGTAACGATATTTTATGAATTTAGATAAAAATAACTATTATTTATTTAGAAAAATATAATTCATTAAGTCTTAAGCGTTTTAAAAGTTAAACAGGTTAAATAAAAAACAGTCGAATTTTAATCGTTTTTAGAGATTTAAACGTGGTGTCTAAAATAATTTGAAGTATATTACTAAATAATGTTGTAAAATTAAAGTTAATGAGATAATAATGACATTATTTTATTTATATCGTTATACGTGACGTGTTATGATTTTAAAGTCAAAGAATAGAAAACGAAATTAAAGCATAAGTATATAATTAAAACTTTTAATTAAATAGAGCGTAAATAGAGAAAGGTGATGTATATGGTAATTCAATGGTATCCAGGCCATATGGCTAAAGCAAAAAGAGAAGTATCCGAGGAGTTAAAGAAAGTAGATGTAGTGTTTGAACTTGTAGATGCACGTATCCCGTATAGTTCAAGAAATCCAATGATTGATGAAGTAATACAACAAAAACCACGTGTGGTCATTTTAAATAAAAAAGATATGGCAAATTTAAAAGAGCTAGTAAAATGGGAAAATTATTTTAAAGGCAAAGGCTTTTATCCTGTTGCAATTGATGCAAAACACGGCAAGGGTTTAAAACTCGTAGAGCAAGCAGCAATAAAAGCAACAACAGAGAAATTCGAGAAAGAAAAGCAAAAAGGATTAAAACCACGTGCGATTAGAGCAATGATCGTTGGCATCCCTAACGTTGGAAAATCAACATTAATTAATAAATTAGCAAATAAATCTGTTACTAAAACGGGTAATACACCAGGTGTAACGAAACAACAACAATGGATTAAAGTTGGGAAATCATTACAATTGTTAGATACACCAGGTATCTTATGGCCTAAATTTGAAGACCAATTAGTTGGTAAGAAATTAAGTATCACTGGAGCTATCAAAGATAGTATTGTGCATTTAGATGAAGTAGCAATTTATGGCTTAGAATTTATGAAAGCACATGACTATGAAGGGTTAAAAGAACATTACAAAGTTGATGTGCCAATCGACGCAGAAAACTTAGAGTGGTTTGATGCGATAGGGCGTCGTCGTGGATTATTAAGACGTGGTAATGAAGTCGATTATGAAGCGGTTATTGATTTAGTTATACATGAAGTGAGAAATGCCAGAATCGGTACGTACACTTTTGATATCGCTAGTGAAATGGACGTGTAAATAATATTTATGAAACAAACTATTCAAAAAATTAAATTATTGTTGCAAGATATTCACTCGTTAGAAACTTTAAAAAATCATTCTGTTAACGACGATGATCGTAAGGGTGTACAAAATGCGATTGTTTCTAGAAGAAAACAATTGGAAAAAGTTCAAACATTACTAGAAAATTATAAAGTGATGTCTCATTATGAAAATGAAATACTAGCTGATGATGACAAAGCGTTAATTTGTGGCATAGATGAGGTGGGGAGAGGACCGTTAGCTGGTCCTGTTGTTACTTGTGCAGTCATTTTAAATAAGGATCACCATTTCACAGGCTTAAATGACTCAAAACAACTCTCTGCAAAGAAAAGAAATTTTTTAGAAACGCAATTATTATCAGAAGTATACGCATACGCGTATGGTGTGGCGACAGTTGAAGAAATTGATCAAATTAATATCTATGAAGCAACTAAATTGGCAATGAAAAGAGCAGTTGAGGCTTTATCTGTTAAGCCTACACATTTACTGATAGATGCGATGACACTAGATGTAGATATTCCTCAAACATCATTAGTTAAAGGAGATGCCAAAAGTGTATCTATAGCAGCAGCAAGTGTGTTAGCCAAAGAACATAGAGATAGATATATGCGCGAACTTGCAGTTAAACACCCAGGTTACGGCTTCGAAAAAAATGTTGGGTATGGCACTCAACAACATTTAAATGGTATAAGTCAGCACGGCATTATAAATGAACACAGAAAAACTTTTGAACCAATTAAATCACTTTCAAATTAATGGTAAAAAACAAAAGATTTAAATAACTGGGCTAAATGAGTTTACAACAGCGCTTACATTTCATATAATTAGTTATGAACTTAACCTAAGAAACAGGAGGATGGAGAATGAATATCCACGAGTATCAAGGTAAAGCATTATTTCGTACTATGGGCGTTGCTGTCCCAGAAGGACGCGTAGCGTTTACTGCTGACGAAGCGGTAGAAAAAGCAAAAGAATTAAATTCAAAAGTATATGTGGTAAAAGCACAGATTCACGCTGGGGGTAGAGGTAAAGCAGGTGGAGTTAAAATCGCTAAATCACTATCTGAAGTTGAAACTTACGCTAAAGAATTATTAGGTAAGACGCTTGTAACACATCAAACTGGTCCTGAAGGTAAAGAAATTAAGCGCCTTTACATAGAAGAGGGCTGCGATATTCAAAAAGAATATTATGTTGGATTTGTAATTGATCGTGCTACTGACAGTGTTACTTTGATGGCATCAGAAGAAGGCGGAACTGAAATTGAAGAAGTTGCTGCTGAATCACCTGAAAAAATATTCAAAGAAACTATTGATCCTATTGTTGGTTTAGCACCATATCAAGCTAGAAGAATCGCTTTTAATATTAATATTCCAAAAGAATCAATTAATAAAGCAGCTAAATTTTTAGTTTCACTTTATAATGTTTTCATCGAAAAAGACTGTTCTATTGTAGAAATAAACCCATTAGTAACAACTAATGATGGTAATGTTTTGGCATTAGATGCAAAAGTTAACTTTGATGATAATGCATTATTTAAACATAAAGATATCCTAGAATTACGCGATTTAGAAGAAGAAGATCCAAAAGAAATCGAAGCTTCTAAGTACGATTTATCATATATTGCATTAGATGGAGACATCGGTTGTATGGTAAATGGTGCTGGTTTAGCTATGGCAACTATGGATACAATTAACCACTTTGGTGGCAATCCGGCGAACTTCCTAGATGTAGGGGGCGGTGCAACTAAAGAAAAAGTTACTGAAGCATTTAAAATCATTTTAGGTGATGACAACGTAAAAGGTATTTTTGTTAATATCTTTGGTGGAATCATGAAATGTGACATTATTGCTGAAGGTATCGTTGCTGCAGTTAAAGAAGTAGAGCTTACTTTACCGCTTGTTGTACGTTTAGAAGGTACAAATGTTGAAAAAGGTAAAGAAATTCTTAAAGATTCTGGCTTAGCAATTGAATCAGCTGCAACTATGGCAGAAGGCGCACAAAAAATCGTAAAACTTGTTAAAGAAGCGTAGGAAAGGATGGGAGCACTAACATGAGCGTATTTATTGATAAAAATACAAAAGTAATTGTACAAGGTATCACAGGGTCAACTGCCCTTTTCCATACAAAACAGATGCTTGAATATGGTACACAAATTGTTGCTGGGGTAACACCAGGTAAAGGCGGACAAGTAGTAGAAGGTGTACCAGTATTCAATACAGTTGAAGAAGCACAAAAAGAAACAGGTGCTACAGTATCTGTTATCTATGTACCTGCGCCATTCGCAGCAGATGCAATTTTAGAATGTATAGATGCAGAATTAGATTTAGCTATCTGTATTACAGAACATATTCCAGTAATTGATATGGTTAAAGTTAAACGTTACTCAGAAGGTAAAGAAACACGTGTTATTGGACCTAACTGTCCGGGTGTTATTACTGCTGATGAATCTAAAATTGGTATCATGCCAGGCTACATTCATAAAAAAGGTCACGTAGGCGTAGTATCTCGTTCAGGTACTTTAACTTATGAAGCGGTACACCAATTAACTGAAGAAGGTATTGGTCAAACAACAGCTGTAGGTATCGGTGGCGATCCAGTCAATGGTACAAACTTTATTGATGTGCTAAAAGCATTTAATGAAGACGATGAAACAAAAGCAGTCGTTATGATTGGTGAAATCGGTGGAACAGCAGAAGAAGAAGCTGCTGAATGGATTAAAGCTAACATGACTAAACCTGTAGTAGGCTTTGTCGGAGGACAAACAGCCCCTCCAGGTAAACGTATGGGCCATGCCGGTGCGATTATTTCAGGCGGTAAAGGTACTGCTGAAGAAAAAGTTAAAACACTTAACAATTGTGGTGTTAAAACTGCAGATACACCATCAGAAATTGGTACAACATTAATTGATGCAGCTAAAGAAGCAGGCATCTATGAACAATTATTAACTGTAAAACAATAATTGTATTGTACAAACCCAGCACAAATTCCGAAAATATGTCGGAGTTTGTGCTATTTTACGTATTCAAACATTTTAGGTAATATAATACTCGCGGTTGATAGGCATGGATATTCTTTTCTTATCAACCGTTTTTTTGTTGTGAAAATTTCTTTATAAGTTTTATAAATTTGAAGGAATCAATTTACAGAAGAGAAGTTTTAAGTTGTATAACCATCGTTTTATGTCACTTGTTGTAGTTACTTTTATAATAGAAGAAAAACGATTGGAAATTTTTAGCACTTGGCTAATCTTAGTTAGAAGTAATACGTACATAAACTTTATTTTAGTCTTTACAATATAATGAAATTCTAGTTTGAAATGAATTTAAAATAGAGAATTACTCCTTAAAATCTTGTTACTTTTCACTAGAAAATGATGTAGTTTTGTAATCTAAACTACTGCTGTTTTCCATTATAATTGAGATGAAAAGGAGAATTATAATGAGAGAACACGAATATTTAAAACTACGTTTTTCAGGTTTAACGACACACCAAATACATCAACTGTTAAGGTCTAATCCTAGTTTTTTAGACTATGATCAAGTGGAACAAAAGCATGAACTCAAACAATTTTTAAGTACATTAAAAACAAAGCGAAAAGCAGAAATTTATAAGCAATATCTAAATATAGAAGTTAAAAACATAATAACAATGTTAGAACAATGGAATTTAAAGTACATTTCAATAGAACAGTCTACATATCCCATATTACTTCGTGAAATCTATGAACCGCCACTCATTCTTTTCTATAAAGGAAAGCTATCTTTAATGCAATCTCCTCAAACTCTTGCTATTATAGGGTCAAGGCATGCGACAGAATATAGTCAAAAAGCATTGAACTTTCTTTTTCCCTCATTTAAAAAAGAAAACTTAACCATAATCTCTGGCTTAGCTAAAGGCGCAGATAAAATGGCACACGAACATGCTTTATCGATGAATATGTCTGCAATTGCAGTACTAGGTTTTGGTCATTTACAACATTATCCAAAAGAAACGTTTGAAATTAGAAAACGAATAGAAATCGAAGGACTTGTAGTAAGTGAATACCTTCCTTTTCAAAGACCGCAAAAGCATCATTTTCCTGAGCGTAATAGAATAATAAGTGGACTGTCAAAAGGTGTATTGATTACAGAATCTAAAGCAAATAGTGGCACATGTATTACAACGAATTTTGCCTTAGAACAAAATAGAGAAGTATACATACTACCAGGTTCTATCTTTAATCCGATGACTGAAGGAAATTTATTAAGTGCTCAAGAAGGAGCAAAAATTGTTTTAAAAGCAAGTGATATATTAATAGATTATAATTGAAATTTAATTGAATCTAATGGACATTAAATGGAAGTTTATTAATGAAAGAAAAGGCATTTTATAATTATGAAATTACGATGACATTTATTTTGTTTTTTTAGTCAATATTCTTAGAAATCCAGGTAACTTAAAATTAAAAACATTGACAAAAACAAAATAGACCGTTTATCATTTATCTTTGTAATTAGAAATGCAAGGGGGTAACTACTTTGACAGAAAATTTAGTCATAGTTGAATCGCCTGCAAAAGCTAAAACCATTGAAAAATATTTAGGTAAAAAATATAAAGTTATCGCATCTATGGGGCATGTTAGAGACTTGCCACGTAGCCAAATGGGCGTAGATGATGAAAATGATTTTGAGCCAAAATATATTACGATACGCGGCAAAGGTCCAGTTGTTAAAGAACTTAAAAAACATGCTAAGAAAGCAAAAAAAATATTCTTAGCGAGTGACCCTGACCGTGAAGGTGAGGCAATTGCTTGGCATTTGGCGAACATATTAAATTTAGAAGAATCAGTAGAAAATAGAGTAGTATTTAATGAAATAACAAAAGATGCTGTGAAAGATAGCTTTAAACATCCTAGAGGCATAGAGATGAATCTTGTTGACGCTCAGCAAGCGAGACGTATATTAGACCGTTTAGTTGGTTATAATATATCGCCGGTATTGTGGAAAAAAGTTAAAAAAGGTTTATCAGCTGGACGTGTCCAATCTGTTGCACTTAGATTAGTTATTGATCGCGAAAATGAAATCAGAAACTTTAAACCAGAAGAATATTGGAAAATTGAAGGCGAATTTAGATATAAGAAATCCAAATTCAATGCCAAATTCCTTCATTTAAAAAATAAACCATTTAAGTTAACGAATAAAGATGATGTAGAAAAAATTACAACACAATTAGATGGAGACCAGTTTGAGGTAACGAAAGTAACTAAAAAAGAAAAAACACGTTATCCATCTAATCCATTTACAACATCAACATTACAACAAGAAGCTGCGCGCAAATTGAACTTCAAAGCACGAAAAACAATGATGCTTGCGCAGCAATTGTACGAAGGTATTGATTTGAAACGACAAGGTACAGTCGGTTTAATCACATATATGCGTACAGATTCAACAAGAGTATCTGATCAAGCTAAAGCTGAAGCGAAAAGTTATATTGAAGAAACGTATGGTAATAACTATACGTCAAATCGTAAAGCTAAAGGCCAACAAGGCGATCAAGATGCCCATGAAGCAATCAGACCATCTGGAACATTGCGTACACCAAATGAAATGAAAAATTATTTAACGCGTGATCAACACAGATTATATAAATTAATCTGGGAACGTTTTGTCGCAAGTCAAATGGCACCTGCGATTCTTGATACTGTTGCTATGGATTTAACACAAAATGATTTAAAATTCCGTGCGAATGGACAAACAATTAAGTTTAAAGGTTTCATGACACTATACATTGAAACTACAGACGACGATGAAGGCGGTAAAGAAAATAAATTACCTAATATTGAAGAAGGCGAAATGGTTACAGCAACTAATATCGAACCTTCTCAACATTACACACAACCACCGCCGCGTTATACTGAAGCGCGTTTAGTAAAAACAATGGAAGAATTGAAAATTGGTCGACCATCTACGTATGCACCGACAATAGATACGATACAAAAAAGAAATTATGTAAAAAATGAAAGTAAGCGATTTGTTCCAACTGAACTAGGTGAAATCGTTCATGAACAAGTGAAGGATTATTTCCCTGAAATCATTGATGTCGACTTTACTGTAAACATGGAAACATTATTGGATAAAGTAGCTGATGGCGAAATTCCTTGGAAAAAAGTAATTCGTGATTTTTACAGTAGCTTTAGTCAAGATGTTGAACGTGCAGAAGAAGAAATGGAAAAAATTGAAATTAAAGATGAACCAGCTGGAGAAGATTGCGAACTATGCGGATCTCCGATGGTAATTAAAATGGGACGCTATGGTAAATTCATGGCATGTTCTAACTTCCCAGACTGTCGTAACACGAAAGCCATTATCAAAACGATTGGCGTGACTTGCCCTAAATGTAAAGAGGGCGATGTCGTTGAACGCAAATCTAAAAAGAACCGTATTTTCTTCGGTTGTTCAAAATATCCTGAGTGTGACTTCGTTACATGGGATAAACCTGTAGGTCGTGATTGTCCTAAATGTGAACAATATCTTGTTGAGAAAAAACAAGGACGTAAAAGTCAGGTTATTTGTTCAAACTGTGATTATAAAGAAGAACTGCAAAAATAAACAAACATATCATTTATTAATTATTGCGTAATACAAACTTACATTACGAATATTGTTAATAATTCTATAAGCAACTAACGACACATATTTATAATGTAGACGCATATATTTATAATTATGATATGATGTCGTAGTTGCTATTTTTAATGTATCGGAGGAAATTAAATGACTCAAACTGTCAATGTTATCGGGGCTGGTCTAGCTGGCTCAGAAGCAGCATATCAATTAGCTCAAAGAGGGATTAAAGTTAATTTAATAGAGATGAGGCCAGTGAAGCAAACACCAGCACATCACACTGATCAATTTGCTGAATTAGTTTGTTCAAACTCATTACGTGGCAATGCGTTAACGAATGCAGTTGGTGTACTCAAGGAAGAGATGAGACGTCTTGATTCACTTATTATTAATGCAGCAGACAAAGCAAGAGTACCTGCTGGTGGTGCGTTAGCAGTAGATCGACATGATTTTGCTGGTTACGTTACAGAAACTTTAAAAAATCATCCCAATGTTACAGTGTTAAATGAAGAGATTAATAGCATACCTGAAGGTTATACAATCATTGCTACTGGTCCATTAACAACAGAAAAATTGGCTGCTGAAATTGTTGAAGCTACTGGTGAAGATCAATTGTATTTTTATGATGCCGCAGCTCCAATAATTGAAAAAGAAAGTATAGATATGAATAAAGTATATTTGAAATCTCGTTATGATAAAGGTGAAGCAGCATATCTGAACTGTCCAATGACTGAAGAAGAATTCAATACATTTTATGATGCATTGATGGAAGCAGAAGTTGCACCAGTAAA
Organism: Staphylococcus parequorum; assembly: GCF_039237145.1. NCBI lineage: Bacteria > Bacillati > Bacillota > Bacilli > Caryophanales > Staphylococcaceae > Staphylococcus > Staphylococcus parequorum. Next base: position 2,045,600 of record NZ_CP150682.1, on the reverse strand, counting down.
TGAATTCGAGAAAGAAAAATATTTTGAAGGATGCATGCCCTTTGAAGTTATGGCGGAACGTGGGCGTAAAACTTTATTGTTTGGACCTATGAAACCAGTTGGTCTAGAAGATCCTAAGACAGGCGAACGTCCATATGCAGTCGTACAATTGAGACAAGATGATGCGGCTGGTACATTATATAATCTTGTAGGTTTTCAAACACATTTAAAATGGGGAGCACAAAAAGACGTTATACGTTTAATTCCTGGTTTAGAAAATGTAGAAATCGTAAGATATGGTGTGATGCATCGAAATACATTTATTAACTCGCCAGACGTATTGACGGAAAAGTATGAGTTGATAGGTAGAGAAGAAGTTCATTTTGCTGGCCAAATGACTGGCGTTGAAGGTTATGTTGAAAGTGCAGCAAGTGGTTTAGTAGCAGGCATCAACGTAGCGCATAAAATTAAAGGTAAAGGCGGCGTAGTATTTCCAAGAGAAACAATGATTGGAAGTATGGCATATTATATTTCTCATGCTAAAAACGAGAAAAATTTCCAACCAATGAATGCGAATTTTGGTTTACTGCCAACTTTAGAAAATCGTGTTAAAGATAAAAAATTACGTTATGAAAAACTTGCAGATCGCGCGTTATCATATCTAGATAATTATAAGCAAACTTTATAAAATATTCGTTGATATAACCATTTTCTAAAAATTTTGTAAGTTTGACTCAATTTAATAGTTATTTTTCGCAGTCCCCTTCATCAATATGCTACAATTCATATTGATGGAGGGGTTTTTATTGGAAGAAATCCAGCAGGCATATTTATTTATGCTAAAAGTTGAACGACAGTTTTCAGAGCATACTTTAAAGTCATACCACGATGATTTAGAACAGTTTAATGTATTTTTAAGTCAAGAATATTTAGAGTTATCTGCATTCGAATATAAAGATGCAAGAAACTATCTAAGTTATTTATATTCGAAAAACTTGAAAAGAACCTCAGTTTCTCGTAAAATTTCTACGCTGAGAAGTTTTTATGAATATTGGATGACGCAAGATGAAAAAGTTATAAATCCATTTGTTCAATTAGTGCATCCCAAGAAAGAACAATACTTACCACACTTTTTTTATGAAGAAGAAATGGAAGCTTTATTTGATACTGTTGAAAAAGACCCGAAAAAAGGTTTGAGAGATAGAGTGATTTTGGAACTCCTTTATGCAACAGGGATAAGGGTTTCGGAGTTAGTCCATATAAAAGAGCATGATTTAGATATGAATTCACCTGGTGTAAAAGTGTTAGGTAAAGGCGGTAAAGAACGTTTTATTCCATTTGGGGAATTTTGTAAACAAAGTATAGAACGATATTTAGAATTATTTAAACCTAAAAGCAAAAGTGATCATAATTATTTATTAGTAAATATGAACGGTGCGCCTATCACAGAGCGCGGCGTTCGTTATGTGTTAAACGATGTTGTAAAACGTACAGCTGGCGTCACGGATATTCACCCACATAAATTAAGACATACATTTGCAACACACATGCTTAATCAGGGCGCTGATTTACGTACCGTTCAATCATTGCTAGGGCATGTGAATTTATCAACTACAGGTCGCTACACACATGTTACAAATGAACAATTAAGAAAAGTATATTTAAACGCACATCCTCGTGCAAAAAAGGAGAATTAGATTATGAGTACATCTATTCACGCGACAACGATTTTTGCAGTGCAACATAACGGCCATTCAGCAATGGCAGGTGATGGCCAAGTAACACTTGGTGAACAAGTTATTATGAAACAAACAGCACGCAAGGTTAGACGCTTATACAACGATAAAGTTTTAGCAGGATTTGCAGGAAGCGTTGCAGATGCATTTACGTTATTCGAAAAGTTCGAGACTAAACTACAACAATTTGGTGGTAATTTAGAAAGAGCCGCAGTTGAATTAGCTCAGGAATGGAGAGGTGACAAACAACTGCGTCAACTAGAAGCAATGTTAATCGTTATGGATGAGGATTCAATCCTTGTTGTAAGTGGTACAGGAGAAGTGATTGCACCAGATGATGCTTTAATAGCAATTGGTTCAGGTGGTAATTATGCTTTGAGTGCTGGAAGAGCCTTGAAACGTCATGCCACAAACTTAACTGCAGAAGAAATGGCTTATGAAAGTTTAAAAGTTGCATCTGATATTTGTGTGTTTACAAATGATCAAATCGTAGTTGAAAAATTATAAAAGTTAAAACTAAAAAAGCGCAATGAAAAATAAAAATGTATAATTGTAAAAATTTAGGATATAGTAATAATAAATAAATTTAAAAATAATTTTTAGAATAATTGAAATCAAAATTACGGAGGTAATTTATCTTATGGAAACGACTGGCATTAAATTAACACCAAAAGATATCGTTTCAAAATTGAATGAATACATTGTTGGGCAAGATGATGCAAAACGCAAAGTAGCAATTGCATTAAGAAATAGATATAGACGAAGTCTTTTAGCTGATGAAGCTAAACAAGAGATTGCACCCAAAAATATTTTGATGATTGGACCAACAGGTGTAGGTAAGACGGAAATAGCAAGAAGAATGGCTAAAGTTGTAGGTGCACCTTTTATAAAGGTAGAAGCAACTAAATTTACAGAAGTAGGCTATGTCGGTCGAGATGTTGAGAGCATGGTAAGAGATTTAGTTGACGTAGCTATTAGACTAGTTAAAGAACAAAAGAAAGCTTTAGTCGAAGAAGAAGCGAAGCAAAAAGCAAATGAAAAATTAGTAAAACTTTTAGTGCCTAGTATGAAGCAAAAAGCGAATAATGCGAATAACAGTGGGAATAATCCTTTAGAATCATTATTTGGTGGTTCGATGCCAAACTTTGGTCAAAACAATGAAGAAGAAGAGGATACGCCTACAGATGAAATCAAGACAAAGCGTTCTGAAATTAAACAACAATTATTGAATGGTGAATTGGAAGAAGAAAAAGTAAGATTAAAAGTAGAGCAAGACCCAGGCGCTATGGGGATGTTAGGCACAAATCAAAATGAACAAATGCAAGATATGATGAAACAACTCATGCCTAAGAAAAAAGTTGAAAGAGAAGTCCCTGTACAAACAGCACGTAAAATATTAACGGATCAATTTGCCGATGAACTGATTGACCAAGAATCAGCAAATCAACAAGCAATCGAACTTGCCGAGCAAATGGGCATTATATTTATTGATGAAATCGATAAAGTTGCAACTAACAATCAAAATTCAGGTCAAGATGTGTCTCGACAAGGCGTTCAGAGAGATATTTTACCAATACTTGAAGGTAGCATGGTACAAACGAAATATGGTACTGTTAACACTGAACATATGCTATTTATTGGTGCTGGAGCATTCCACGTGGCTAAACCAAGTGATTTAATTCCTGAGTTGCAAGGTCGTTTCCCAATTCGTGTTGAATTAGAAAGTCTTTCAGTAGAAGATTTTGTACGAATCTTGACTGAACCGAAATTATCACTTATCAAACAATATGAAGCGCTACTTCAAACAGAAGAAGTGACAGTCAACTTTACCGATGACGCGATTAAACGTCTGGCAGAAATTGCCTTCCAGGTAAACCAAGATACTGATAACATTGGCGCACGTCGTTTGCATACTATACTTGAAAAGATGCTAGAAGATTTATCATTTGAAGCACCAAGTATGCCCAATGCGGTTGTAGACATTACACCACAATATGTTGATGATAAGTTGAAATCAATTTCAACAAACAAAGATTTAAGTGCATTTATTTTATAATATAAATAAAAAGGAGAAGGAATATGAGCTTATTATCGAAAACTAGAGAATTAAATACACTTTTGCAAAAGCACAAAGGTATTGCCGTTGATTTTAAGGATGTAGCACAAACAATAAGTAGTGTAACAGTAACAAATGTATTTATTGTTTCTAGAAAAGGAAAGATTTTAGGATCAAGTTTAAATGAATTATTGAAAAATGATCGTATTATACAAATGCTTGAAAATAGACACATACCTAAAGAATATACGGATAAACTAATGGATGTTAGAGAGACACAATCTAACATTGATATTGAAAACGTATTATCAGTGTTCCCACCAGAAAACAAAGATTTATTCAAAATCAGCAGAACTACAATTTTCCCGATTTTAGGTGGCGGTGAAAGATTAGGTACTTTAGTCCTTGGACGTGTTCAAGAAGATTTCTCTGAGAATGATTTAGTTCTTGGCGAATATGCTGCTACAGTTATCGGCATGGAAATCTTACGTGAAAAACATAGTGAAGTTGAACAAGAAGCAAGAGACAAAGCTTCTATTAGCATGGCAATTAATTCTTTATCATATTCTGAAAGTGAAGCAATCGAGCATATCTTTGAAGAATTAGGTGGTAAAGAAGGATTACTTATTGCATCAAAAGTTGCTGATAGAGTAGGTATTACACGTTCAGTTATTGTTAATGCTTTGCGTAAACTTGAAAGTGCTGGTGTTATTGAATCGCGTTCTTTAGGAATGAAAGGTACATTTATTAAAGTGAAAAAAGAAAAATTCTTAGATGAGCTAGAAAGAATTAAATAATAAATACGTAAATGAATTTAAAAATATATCATCAAAAAGAGCGTCTAAATCATAAGACTTTTAGATGTTCTTTTAATGTGTGAAATAGTAATGTGAAAGTATTGCTTTATAAATACAAATATGATATATTTATTCACGGCTATGAAGCCAATACGCACATAAAAAGTATAAGTATAAAGGGTGCGATATTTAGTTATCGTGTTTATATGAGCTTTTTGTGGAGGTAATAAACCAATAGGAGGATTTTAATTATGGCAGTAATTTCAATGAAACAATTACTAGAAGCAGGCGTTCACTTTGGTCACCAAACACGTCGTTGGAACCCAAAAATGAAAAGATACATTTTCACTGAAAGAAACGGTATTTACATTATCGATTTACAAAAAACAGTGAAAAAAGTAGAAGAAGCTTATAACTTCATTAAACAAGTATCAGAAGATGGCGGAAAAGTTTTATTCGTTGGTACGAAAAAACAAGCACAAGACTCAGTGAAAGCTGAAGCAGAACGTGCTGGTCAATTCTATGTAAACCAAAGATGGTTAGGTGGAATCTTAACTAACTATAAAACAATTTCTAAACGTATCAAACGCATCTCTGAAATTGAAAAAATGGAAGAAGATGGCTTATTCGAAGTATTACCTAAAAAAGAAGTTGTAGAACTTAAAAAAGAATACGACCGTTTAATCAAATTCTTAGGCGGAATTCGTGATATGAAATCAATGCCTCAAGCATTATTTGTAGTTGATCCTCGTAAAGAGCGCAACGCAATTGCTGAAGCACGCAAATTACACATCCCTATCGTTGGTATTGTGGATACTAACTGTGATCCAGATGAAATTGATTACGTTATCCCAGCAAACGACGATGCTATTCGTGCCGTTAAATTATTAACTGGTAAAATGGCAGATGCGATCTTAGAAGGTCAACAAGGTGTATCTAATGAAGAAGTAGCAGCAGAACAAAATATTGATTTAAATGAATCAAAAGAAGCTACTGAAGCAGGAACAACTGAAGAAAACACTTCTGTTGAATCAAACTAAGAATAATGTAAAATGGGTGATAAGATATTCAAGCTTATCACCCTTTTTTAAAAACAAATATATTAAAATTCATTAAATAATGGAGGAATATGAAATGGCAATTTCAGCTAAACTTGTAAAAGAATTACGTGAAAAAACTGGTGCAGGTATGATGGACTGTAAAAAAGCGTTAACAGAAACTGATGGTGACATCGACAAAGCTGTTGATTACTTACGTGAAAAAGGTATCGCAAAAGCTGCTAAAAAATCTGACCGTATTGCGGCAGAAGGTCTAGTTCATGTTGAAGAAAAAGGCAATGAAGCAGCAATTGTAGAAATTAATGCAGAAACTGACTTCGTAGCTCGTAACGAAGGTTTCCAAGAATTAGTGAAAGAAATTGCTAACCAAGTATTAGAAACAAAAGTTGAAACAGTAGAAGCATTATTAGAAACTACATTAGCTGATGGTAAATCAGTAGACCAACGTGTTAAAGAATCTATCTCAACTATCGGAGAAAAATTAAGTATCCGTCGTTTTGCTATTAGAACAAAATCAGATAACGATGCTTTTGGTTCTTATTTACACATGGGCGGACGTATCGGTGTGTTAACTGTAGTTGAAGGTTCAACTGATGGCCAAGCTGCTAAAGACGTAGCTATGCACATTGCTGCAATCAACCCTAAATATGTTTCATCTGAACAAGTAAGCGAAGATGAAATTAATCACGAAAGAGAAGTTTTAAAACAACAAGCACTAAACGAAGGCAAACCAGAGAAAATTGTAGAAAAAATGGTTGAAGGTCGTTTACGTAAATATTTACAAGAAATTTGTGCAGTTGACCAAAACTTTGTAAAAGATCCTGATCAAACAGTTGAAGCTTTCTTGAAATCAAAAGGTGGAAAACTTGTTGACTTCATACGTTATGAAGTAGGCGAAGGCATGGAAAAACGTGAAGAAAACTTTGCTGACGAAGTAAAAGGACAAATGAAATAATTTTTCATAGTTAAAACAAGAAAGAAGACACCTTTGTGCTCCGTATGAAAGATTTACTTTTGTATTGGAAGACCTATTGTGTCTTCTTTACTTGTATCAATTACATATTTTTACAATAGAGAGGATAAGACAATGGCTCAAACTTCTAAATACGATCGTGTTGTTTTAAAATTAAGTGGCGAAGCACTAGCAGGTAACGATGGATTTGGAATTAATCCAATTACGATTAAAAGTGTGGCTGAACAAGTTGCCGAAGTTGCAAAGATGGACTGCGAAATTGCAGTTATCGTTGGCGGAGGCAATATTTGGAGAGGTAAAACGGGTAGTGACTTAGGCATGGATCGTGGTACTGCTGATTACATGGGTATGTTAGCTACGGTAATGAATGCTTTAGCGTTACAAGATAGCCTTGAACAATTAGAATGCGATACACGCGTTTTAACTTCAATTGAAATGAAACAAGTTGCAGAACCATACATTCGTCGTCGTGCAATTAGACACTTAGAGAAAAAACGTGTAGTTATTTTTGCAGCGGGAATTGGTAATCCATACTTCTCAACTGATACTACAGCAGCTTTACGTGCGGCTGAAGTCGAAGCCGATGTTATCTTAATGGGTAAAAATAATGTTGATGGCGTTTACTCTGCTGATCCAAAAGTAGACCCTAATGCTATTAAGTATGAACATCTTACTCATATTCAAATGTTACAAGATGGTTTACAAGTAATGGATTCAACAGCATCTTCATTCTGTATGGATAACAACATTCCGTTGAATGTGTTCTCAATTACTGAAGAAGGTAATATTAAACGTGCAGTAATGGGTGAAAAAATAGGAACAATAATAACAAAATAATTAGAGGTGTATGACAATGAGCGACATTATTAATGATACGAAATCAAAAATGCAAAAATCTGTTGATAATCTTTCAAGAGAATTAGCTAATATTAGTGCCGGAAGAGCCAATTCCAATTTATTAAATGGCGTAAATGTTGATTACTACGGTGCTCCAACACCAGTTCAACAACTTGCTAGTATCAATGTGCCAGAAGCACGTTTATTAGTAATTGCACCATATGATAAATCATCTGTTGGTAATATTGAAAAAGCAATCAATGCTGCTAACTTAGGTGTGAATCCTTCAAGTGATGGAGAAGTTATACGTATTGTTATTCCGGCATTAACTGAAGAACGCCGTAAAGAGCTTGTAAAAGATGTTAAGAAAATTGGCGAAGATGCGAAAGTAGCAGTTAGAAATGTTCGTCGTGATTCAAATGATGTACTTAAAAAACAAGAGAAAAATGGCGATATCACTGAAGATGATTTAAGATCACAAACAGATGATGTACAAAAATTAACTGACAACTCAATTAAAGAAATTGATAAATTATTAGAAGAAAAAGAAAAAGATATAATGTCAGTATAAACATGGTAATGATGATTATACTTCTATTCACTCATTAAGGTATATAATTACTTATAGTTAGAGCTTGAAGCAGAGGTATATCATATATTTATCTGAACTGTATCAAATCAGACTTTGGTACAGTTTTTTTATTTGTTTATTCAATGCACCTATCTATTATGATAAAATGGTAGTTAATTGCATCTAGAATCTAATTATAATAAACAGAGATGATCAAGCTCGGAGGAAATACCATGTTTAAAAAGTTAAAAAAGAAGAAAGAAAATCAGTATAAGCAATCCGATATAGATTTGGAAGTACATAATATACCCGAACATGTTGCTATAATTATGGATGGTAATGGTCGTTGGGCTAAACAAAGAAAATTGCCTAGAATAAAAGGCCACTACCAAGGTATGCAAACTGTTAAAAAAATCACTAAAGCAGCTAGTGATTTAGGAATTAAATATTTAACATTGTATACTTTCTCTACAGAAAATTGGACAAGACCTAAAAATGAAGTGAATTACATTATGAACTTGCCAGTTAACTTTTTAAGAACATTTCTACCAGAGTTGATAGAAAATAATGTTAAAGTAGAGACGATTGGTTTTATTGAGCATTTACCAACATCTACACTTAAAGCGATAGATAAAGCAAAAGAAGAAACAAAGCATAATACGGGCTTAAAATTGGTCTTTGCTATAAATTATGGCGGACGAGCCGAAATTGTTCACAGTGTGAAATCAATTTACGACAAATTGACCGCTGAAGGTTTAACAAGCGAAGCAATCACTGAAGAAATGATTAATGATCATTTAATGACTCATTGCTACCCTGACCCGGATCTTTTGATTAGAACATCAGGAGAGCAACGTATTAGTAATTTCCTAATCTGGCAAGTATCTTACAGTGAATTTTTATTCAATGAAAAATTATGGCCAGATTTTGATAAAGAAGAATTAATAAACTGTATTAAAATTTATCAATCTCGTCAAAGGCGTTTTGGGGGATTATAAGTAGTTAGGAGAATAGTATGAAAGTTAGAACTTTGACGGCAATCATAGCGCTTATCATTTTCCTCCCGGTCTTACTGAAGGGCGGAGTTATATTAATGCTGTTTTCGTATTTGTTAGCGTTCATAGCATTAAAAGAATTGCTTAATATGAATATGATTAAGTTTTTATCGGTGCCAGGTATCATAAGTGCGCTAGGAATTTTAATTATTATGTTACCTCAAGGTGCCGGTAACTGGGTTAATGATTTACAATTAAAGTCATTAATAGCAATGAGTTTTATTTTATTAAGTTATACAGTGCTTTCTAAAAATAGATTTAGTTTTATGGACGCTGCATTTTGTTTAATGACGATTGCGTATGTTGGTATTGGGTTTATGTATCTTTATGAAACAAGGTCTGAAGGCTTACACTACATACTATTTGCATTTCTAATCGTATGGTCAACAGATACAGGGGCATATATTTTTGGTCGCTTAATGGGCAAACATAAATTATGGCCTGTGATTAGTCCTAATAAAACAATAGAAGGTTTTGTTGGCGGATTGATTTGTAGTTTAATTATTCCACTTGTTATGATTATGTTTGTAGACTTTAATATTGCAACGTGGATACTATTAATTGTTACGATTGTTTTAAGTATGTTTGGACAACTTGGTGACCTTGTTGAGTCAGGTTTCAAACGTCATTTTGGTGTGAAAGACTCTGGTCGTATTTTGCCTGGCCATGGTGGTATTTTAGATCGCTTTGACAGTTTTATGTTTGTATTGCCACTATTAAACATCTTGTTAATACAAGCTTAACTATCGATTCAAAGTGATACTATACAATTATATAAACAAAAATAAGGAGTTAATGAAATAAAATAACTGAGTGCTTCAATACAGTTATTTTATTTCTTAACTCCTTTTCACAAGCAAAAATACTTTGTGTAATTACGACTGCAAAATGATAAGTATAATGTAAGTGAATGACTTGAAGACATATTAAAGTTACGTGTGTCACTCAGCATTGTTGTGTTATACTTTTATAATCTAAAGTAAGCAAGTAGTCATAAGAAAGTGTATTGTATGAATTAATATATAGTATGATCAAACAATTTATTTCGAAAATATGAGGTGTAGCAAAGTGAGTTTTCTAGTAACAATTATTTCATTTATAATCGTTTTTGGTGTCCTTGTCACAGTTCATGAGTACGGACATATGTTTTTTGCAAAACGCGCAGGCATTATGTGTCCGGAATTTGCAATTGGTATGGGACCTAAAATATTTAGTTTCAGAAAAAATGAAACATTATATACGATTAGATTATTACCTGTCGGAGGTTATGTACGCATGGCTGGTGATGGTTTAGAAGAACCACCAGTTCAACCAGGTATGCATGTAAAAATAAAATTAAATGACAAAGATGAAATTACGCACATCATTTTAGATGATCAACACAAATTTCAACAAATTGAAGCAATAGAAGTAAAACAATGTGATTTTAAAGATGGCTTATTCATTGAAGGTGTAACATCATATGATCAAGAAAGACAACGCTATGCAATAGCTAAGAAATCATACTTTGTAGAGAATGGTAGTTTAATTCAAATTGCACCTAGAGATCGTCAATTCACGTATAAAAAACCTTATCAAAAATTCTTAACTTTATTCGCAGGACCACTGTTTAATTTCTTACTTACATTAGTATTATTTATTGGTCTAGCATATTATCAAGGTACAGCAACAAATTCAGTTGATGAAGTTGTTAAAGATTCACCTGCTGAACAAGCAGGGCTTAAATCTGGAGATACAATTGTTAAAGTAGGAAACCATAATATTGATGGTAAAGATGATATCGATAAAGCGGTAAAAGACATTAAAGATAATAAGACAAAATTAGTCGTCGAACGTGATGGCAACAAACAAACATTTGATATTAAGCCTGAAAAAATTGAACAGAAAGTAACGAAAACACACTCAGAAACAAAATATTTATTAGGTTATAGTGCAACGACTGAACACACTATTTTCAAACCAATTGCAGCGGGTGTGGAACAAACACTTAGTGCAGGTAAAATTATTTTCACTGCAATTGTAAGTATGATCGCTAGTATTTTCACTGGAGAATTCTCATTTGATATGTTAAATGGTCCAGTAGGTATATATCATACTGTCGACTCTGTCGTTAAAACTGGTATAATTAACTTGATTTCATGGACTGCTTTGCTAAGTGTTAACTTAGGATTAATGAATTTACTACCAGTACCAGCATTAGATGGTGGACGAATTTTATTTGTAATATATGAAGCAATCTTTAGAAAACCAGTAAATAAAAAAGCAGAAACTACAATTATCGCCATTGGTGCCGTATTTGTATTAATCGTTATGGTATTAGTGACTTGGAACGATATTCAGCGTTATTTCTTATAAGAGGGAGAGAAGCATTTAAATGAAACAATCAAAAGTATTTATACCAACTATGAAAGAAGTGCCAGCTGGTGCTGAGGCATTAAGCCATCGACTATTATTAAAAGCAGGTTTAATCAAACAAAGCACAAGTGGGATTTATAGTTACTTACCAATTGCTGCGAGAGTATTAAATAATATTGAAGCCATCGTACGTGAAGAGATGGAGCGTATTGATGCCGTTGAAATATTAATGCCAGCATTACAACCATCAGAATTATGGGAAGAATCAGGACGTTGGAGTGCATATGGTCCAGAACTTATGCGTTTGCAAGACCGTAATGGCCGTCAATTTGCGCTTGGTCCAACACATGAAGAGGTTGTGACTTCGATTGTCCGTGATGAATTGAAATCATATAAACAACTGCCAATGACACTTTTCCAAATACAATCTAAATTTAGAGATGAAAAGCGTCCACGTTTTGGTCTATTACGTGGTAGAGAATTTATAATGAAAGATGCTTATTCTTTTCATGCTGATGAAGCATCACTAGATGAAGCGTATGAAGATATGTACCATGCATATGGTCGCATCTTTAATCGTGTAGGCATTAACGCGAGACCTGTTGTTGCTGATTCAGGTGCAATTGGTGGTAGTCATACACATGAGTTTATGGCGTTAAGCGAAATCGGTGAAGACACGATTGTGTACAGTGAGCAAAGTGATTACGCTGCAAATATTGAAAAAGCTGAAGTGGTTTACCATCCTAATAAAAAACATGAAGATGCACAACCGTTAACAAAAATTGAAACACCAAATGTGCATACAGCACAAGAGCTTGCGACATTTTTAAATAAACCATTAGACGAAATTACTAAATCTATGATATTTAATGTCGATGGTGAATTTATATTAGTATTAATTCGTGGTCACCATGAAATTAACGATATTAAATTAAAAGCTTATTTTGGTACCGACAATGTAGAGTTAGCAACCGAAGATGAAATTATTAATATTTTAGGTGCAAAACCGGGTTCACTGGGTCCAGTTTTTGATAAAGACATTAAAATTTATGCAGATAATTTCATTCAAGATTTGAATAATATTGTCGTTGGTGCGAATGAAGATGGGTATCACTTGTTAAACGCAAATGTAGGTCGTGACTTTGAAGTAGAAGCCTATGGAGATTTTAGATTTATTTTAGAAGGTGAATTATTAGCAGATAGCTCAGACAAAGCGCACTTTGCAGAAGGTATTGAAGTAGGCCAAGTCTTTAAACTTGGAACAAAATATTCTGAATCAATGAACGCCACGTTCTTAAATGACCAAGGTAGAGCGCAACCATTATTAATGGGATGTTATGGCATTGGTATTTCAAGAACATTAAGTGCAATCGTTGAACAGAATAACGACGAAAATGGTATTATTTGGCCAAAATCAGTCACACCATTTGAATTACATTTAATCACAATCAATCCTAAAAAAGATGATCAACGTGAATTAGCGGATCAATTATATACGCAATTAAAAGAAAATTATGATGTGCTTTATGATGACCGTAAAGAACGTGCTGGTGTGAAATTTAATGATGCTGATTTAATCGGTCTACCAATACGTATCGTCGTAGGCAAAAATGCTGCAGAAGGTATTGTAGAAGTTAAACGCCGCGATACTGGTGACAGTGAAGATGTGCATATTGATAATTTAATTAATTATGTAAATGAATTATATACAAATATATAATTAAAAAGTGAAATGGTAGATGTTACTTATATAAAATCATGAGGCTGGCACATAAATATGGCATACTATATTAGTGAGTGTAAATTAGAGAACGCACAATAGTTGTCTGATTTCTAAATGTGTTTGTTTCAAACTTTTAAAGAGGGGGCGGGAATACGAAATCAAATTTTAAAGTTTGATTTCTGTTCCGCTCCCATTTGTTATTCACAAAAATATGAATTTAAGTTATTAAGTTTAACTATTAGAATTTCACACATATCCGTTATAATATAGAGAATGGAATAATAATACATACACCGTCATTTAATGTAAGTAAGCATATACAAGTAAAGCAGTGTAATTAATAGTAAGGTGGTTATCGTCATGGCAATGACAAATCAGGAAAAATTTAAAATCCTAGCTGACCAAATTAAAATAACAAACCATTTGGAACCAGAAATTTTGGAGCAAAGTGAACTAACGCGTGTGGATGTTAAGACAACAGATCGTACATGGGTGTTTCAAATCACATTACCACACTTTCTATCAATAGAAGATTATTTGCTTTTTACAGGTGCAATTACAGAAGAGTTTAAATCAATTGCAAATGTAGAATGTAATATTACGATAAATAATAAATCAAACCAAGATGAATATGCGATAAAGTATTTTAATCATTGTATCGACCAAACAAAACTTTCACCTAAAGTAAAAGGACAATTAAAGCAAAAACGCTTAATTATGTCGGGGGATGTACTGAAAGTAACTTGTCAAAATGATATCGAGAGAGACCATTTTGATAAAGCCTGTAATGGTAGTTTAGTTAAAGCTTTTCAACAGTGTGGATTCGATATTAGTAAGATAGTTTTTGAAACGGATAGTGTGGGCAACGAAGATGACTTAGCATCATTAGAAGCACATATTCAAGAAGAAGATGAAAAAAGTGCACGTGAAGCTACTGAAAAATTAGAAAAAATGAAAGCCGAGAAGGCAAAACAACAAGATAATAATGAAAGTTCGGTAACTAAGTGTCAAATAGGTAAACCAATCCAAATTGATAATATTAAACCGATAGATTCAATTATTGAAGAAGAATTCAAAGTAGCAGTTGAAGGCGTTATTTTTGATATTAACTTAAAAGAGTTGAAGAGTGGGCGACACATTGTAGAGTTGAAGGTAACTGACTATACAGATTCGCTCGTATTAAAAATGTTCACTCGTAAAAATAAAGATGATTTAGATAACTTTAAGGCATTAAGCGTCGGTAAATGGGTTCGCGCACAAGGACGCATAGAAGAAGATTCATTTGTTCGTGATTTAGTGATGATGATGTCAGATATTGAAGAAATTAAAAAAGCTACGAAGCAAGATAAATCTGAAGAAAAACGAGTAGAATTCCATTTGCATACGGCAATGAGTCAAATGGATGGCATACCAAATATTTCATCGTACGTAGATCAAGCAGCAAAGTGGGGTCATAAAGCCATTGCAGTGACTGACCATAATGGTGTTCAAGCCTTTCCAGACGCCCATGCGGCAGCTGAAAAAAATGGTATTAAAATGATTTACGGAATGGAAGGTATGTTAGTTGACGATGGTGTTCCTATTGCATACAAACCTTTGGATCGTGATTTGAAAACAGCAACATACGTTGTATTTGACGTTGAGACGACTGGTTTATCTAATCAATATGATAAAATTATCGAGCTTGCTGCAGTCAAAGTTAAAGACGGAGAAATCATTGATAAGTTTGAACGTTTTAGTAACCCACATGAACGTTTATCCGACGTTATTATTAATTTGACACATATCACGGATGATATGTTAGTTGATGCACCAGAAATTGAAGAAGTCCTTACTGAGTTTAAAGCATGGGTAGGGGACGCTATTTTCGTGGCACATAACGCATCCTTTGATATGGGCTTTATTGATACCGGATATGAACATGTTGGTATTGGCGCGTCTACAAACGCTGTAATAGATACACTTGAATTATCAAGAACAATCAATACTGAATACGGTAAACATGGATTGAATTTCTTAGCCAAAAAGTACGGCGTAGAGTTAACTCAACACCATAGAGCGATTTACGATACGGAAGCAACGGCTTATATGTTTATTAAAATGCTTAAACAATTAGAAGAACTGGGTGTTCATAATCACCAAGATATTAATACATCGTTATCAAACGAAGATGCTTACAAACGTGCACGTCCGAACCATGTCACGCTTATTGTTCAAAATCAACAGGGTCTTAAAAACTTGTTCAAGATTGTAAGTGCGTCCTTAGTTCAATATTATTATCGAACACCTAGAATTCCACGTTCACTATTAGATGAATATCGTGAAGGTATTCTCGTTGGTTCTGCATGTGACGAAGGAGAAGTATTTACTGCTGTAATGCAAAAAGACCAGTCTCAAGTTGAACGTATAGCTCAATACTATGATTTCATTGAAATTCAACCACCTGCTTTATATCAAGGCCTAATTGATAGAGAACTGATACGTGATAATGAAACATTACATGAAATATATAATCGTTTAATCCGTGCGGGTGAAGTTAACGATATTCCAGTCATAGCTACAGGCAATGCACACTATTTAAATGAACATGATTCAATTGCGCGTAAAATATTGATTGCTGCACAACCTGGTAATCCATTAAACCGTTCTACATTGCCAAAGGCGCATTTTAGAACTACAGACGAAATGTTAGATGAATTGCACTTCTTGGGTGAAGAAAAAGCCTATGAACTTGTCATTAAGAATACAAATGAGCTAGCAGATCGTATAGAGCGCGTTGTTCCAATCAAAGATGAGCTATATACACCGAGAATGGAAGGCGCAAATGAAGAAATTCGAGAAATGAGCTATTCTAATGCGAAAGACCTCTATGGTGAAGATTTACCACAAATTGTAATTGATCGTCTTGAAAAAGAATTAGAAAGTATTATAGGTAATGGTTTCTCTGTTATATACCTTATTTCACAACGACTTGTTAAAAAGTCTTTAAATGATGGGTATCTCGTTGGTTCACGTGGTTCTGTAGGTTCAAGTTTTGTAGCAACCATGACAGAAATCACAGAAGTTAATCCATTACCACCACATTACATTTGTCCAAAATGTAAAACGAGTGAATTCTTTGATGATGGCTCTGTTGGCTCTGGTTTTGATTTACCAGATAAAAAATGTGAAACTTGTGGTAGCGTCCTTATTAAAGAAGGTCAAGATATTCCTTTCGAAACATTCTTAGGCTTTAAAGGCGATAAAGTACCAGATATTGACTTGAACTTTAGTGGAGAATATCAACCGAATGCACATAATTATACAAAAGAATTATTTGGTGATGATAAAGTATTCCGTGCTGGAACAATTGGTACAGTCGCAGAGAAAACAGCTTTTGGTTATGTGAAAGGTTATTTAAATGACCAAGGTATCCATAAACGTGGCGCAGAAGTAGACAGGCTTGTTAAAGGTTGTACAGGCGTTAAACGTACATCTGGACAACATCCAGGTGGGATTATAGTTGTACCTGATTATATGGATATATATGATTTTACACCTGTACAGTTCCCAGCGGATGATCAGTCTTCATCTTGGATGACAACGCATTTTGATTTCCACTCCATTCATGATAACGTACTGAAGTTAGATATACTTGGACACGATGACCCAACAATGATTCGTATGTTACAAGACTTATCAGGAATAGATCCTAAAACAATTCCAGTGGATGATAAAGAAACGATGGGCATCTTTAGTTCACCTGAACCTTTAGGTGTCACACAAGAGGAAATTTTATGTAAAACTGGCACGTTTGGTGTACCAGAATTTGGTACTGGCTTTGTTAGACAAATGTTAGAAGATACGAAACCAACAACATTTTCAGAGCTTGTTAGAATATCAGGATTATCACATGGTACAGATGTATGGTTAGGGAATGCTCAAGATTTAATACGTTCAGGTAAATGTGATTTAGCGAGTGTAATCTGTTGTCGTGATGATATTATGGTTTATTTAATGTATAACGGTTTAGAGCCGTCACTTGCCTTTAAGACAATGGAATTTGTGCGTAAAGGTAAAGGATTGACTGACGATATGGTTGAAGCAATGGTAGACAATGAAGTACCTGATTGGTATTTAGATTCATGTAGAAAAATAAAATACATGTTCCCTAAAGCCCATGCCGCAGCTTATGTGTTAATGGCGGTAAGAATTGCTTACTTTAAAGTACATTATCCACTTTATTATTATGCAAGTTATTTCACGGTACGTGCATCTGACTTTGATTTAATTACAATGATTAAAGATAAAGAAAGTATTCGCAATACTGTTAATGATATGTATTCACGTTATATGGATTTAGCTAAAAAAGAAAAAGATACTTTAACAGTGCTTGAAATAATGAATGAAATGGCACAGCGTGGTTTTCGTATGCAGCCAATTAGTTTAGAAAAAAGTAAATCATTTGAGTTTATTATTGAAGGCGATACATTGATTCCACCATTTATATCTGTTCCAGGTTTAGGTGAAAATGTTGCGCAAAGAATTGTAGAAGCTCGAGAAGAAGGTCCATTTTTATCTAAAGAAGATTTAAATAAAAAGGCTGGTTTATCACAAAAAGTAATAGAATACTTAGATGAATTAGGCTCTTTACCTAATTTGCCTGATAAAGCGCAATTATCAATATTCGATATGTAATGAACGAAAAGACTTAATAAAAAACAAAAAGCATGAATTAACTTGTCATTATAGGCTTTTTACAAATATAGTTATTTGTCTACCAAATAAACATATGATATAATAACAGTGCTTAAAAAATTAGACTCAGGCAGAAAGAGTGGGCATAATACCCGCTCTTTTCTATTTGCCAAAACAGGAGGTCAGCATGAGTAAAATAACTGAGCAAGTTGAAGCAATAATTCAACCTGTCCTTGACGACTTAAATTTTGAATTAGTAGAAGTTGAGTTTACAAAAGAAGGAAACGATCATTTTTTAAGAGTATCTATCGATAAAGAAGGTGGCGTAGATTTAAATGATTGTGCGCTTGCTTCTGAAAAAATCAGTGAAGTAATGGACTCAGAAGATCCTATCGAACAGATGTATTATTTAGATGTTGCCTCACCTGGTGCTGAAAGACCAATTAAAAAAGAAAAAGATTATCACAACGCTGTGACTAAACCCGTATTTGTTTCTTTATATGCTCCAATCGAAGGCGCAAAAGAATGGTTAGGTATATTGCAATCAGTTGATGATGAAACAATAGTTATGGAAGTCAAAGATAAGTCAAGAACAAAACAAGTTGAAATACCAAGAAGTAAAATCGCTAAAGCACGTCATGCAGTAATTATATAACGTGACGAGGAGGATGATAAATCGTGTCAAGTAATGAATTATTATTAGCTACTGAGTACTTAGAAAAAGAAAAGAAAATTCCTAGAGAAGTATTAATTGATGCTATAGAAGCGGCATTAATTACCGCTTATAAAAAGAATTATGAAAGTGCAAGAAACGTTCGTGTTGAATTAAATATGGATGAAGGTACATTCAATGTTATCGCACGTAAAGAAGTGGTTGAAGAATCATTTGATAACAGAGAAGAAATCGATTTAAGTACGGCACTAGTAAAAAACCCAGCATATGAAATTGGTGATATTTACGAAGAAGACGTAACACCAAGTGATTTTGGACGTGTAGGTGCGCAAGCAGCTAAGCAAGCTGTTATGCAACGTTTACGTGATGCTGAACGTGAAATACTTTATGATGAATTCATCGACAAAGAAGATGATATTGTGACTGGTCTTATTGACAGAGTAGATCATCGTTATGTATATGTAAACTTAGGGCGTACTGAAGCTGTATTGTCTGAAGCAGAAAGAAGTCCAAATGAAAGCTACATTCCTAACGAAAGAATAAGAGTGTATGTGAACAAAGTTGAACAAACTACAAAAGGACCACAAATATACGTTTCAAGAAGCCATCCAGGTTTATTAAAACGTTTATTTGAACAAGAAGTGCCAGAAATCTTTGACGGTACAGTTGTAGTAAAATCTGTAGCTCGCGAAGCTGGCGATCGCTCAAAAATCAGTGTACACTCAGACAACCATGACATCGATGCAGTAGGTGCTTGTGTAGGTTCTAAAGGTAGTCGTGTTGAAGCTGTTGTTGAAGAACTTGGCGGAGAGAAAATTGATATTGTGCAATGGGATGAAGATCCTAAAGTGTTTGTAAAAAATGCTTTAAGCCCATCACAAGTATTACAAGTTATTGTTGATGAAGAAAACCAATCAACCGTAGTTGTAGTGCCAGATTATCAATTATCATTAGCTATAGGTAAACGTGGACAAAATGCCCGTTTAGCTGCTAAATTAACTGGTTGGAAAATTGATATTAAATCAGAAACAGATGCTAGAGAAGCAGGTGTCTATCCGGTAGATGTTGAAGATACAGAAGATCAACTTAATGATGTTGTTGACGAAGAAAATGTTGATTTGGAAGAAACAGTCAATGAAGTTTCTGAAACAGTAACTGAAGAAGAAGACGCTGAAAAATAACTTGGAGTGATAACTTTATGAAAAAGAAAAAAATTCCAATGCGTAAATGTATACTTTCAAATGAAATGTACCCTAAGAATGACATGATTAGAGTTGTAATTAATAAAGACGGACAAATTTTTGCTGATGCAACTGGCAAACAACAAGGCCGTGGCGCTTATGTATCTAAAAATGTTAAATTAGTAGAAGAAGCACAACAAAAGGAAACATTAGAAAGATATTTCAAATCTAATGCTGAAACGTTAGAGCCTGTTTATAAAGAGATTATACGTCTTATCTATCGTGAAGAGATACCTAAATGACAAAAGAAAAAATTGTGAATTTTTTAGGATTAGCAATGCGTGCAGGAAAAGTGAAAACAGGCGAATCAGTCATTATAAATGATTTGAAGAACAATAAATTAAAGCTCGTAATCATTGCAACAGATGCTTCTGACAACACAATGAAAGTGATGCAGAACAAATGTGAAAGTTACCATATATCATTACGCATATTTGGAACGAGAGCTGAATTAGGACAGGCTTTGGGTAAAGCAGAACGTGTAAACATTGGAATCACTGATCAAGGCTTTGCTAAAAAGTTATTGTCAATGATTGATGAATATCGTAAGGAGTGACTATATGAGTAAACAAAGAATTTACGAATACGCTAAAGATTTAAAATTAAAGAGTAGAGATATTATCGACGAATTGCAAAAGATGGACGTTGAGGTAACAAGTCATATGCAAACGTTAGAAGATAATCAAATCCACGCATTAGATAAAATTTACAAACCTGAAAAAGCAAAAGAAGCAGAGAAAAAACAACAAAAAACTGCTCAAAACAAGCAACAATCATCAAATAATAAAGGTAACCAAAACAACAAGAATAATCAAAATAACAAAGGTAACCAAAATAATAAATCAAACAATAATAAACCGAATAACAAAAACAACAAAAAGAATAATAAAAAATCAAAACAAATAAAACAAGAAGAACCTAAAGAAATTCCAGAAAAAATCACTTATCAAGAAGGTATTACAGTAGGTGAACTTGCTGAGAAATTAAACGTAGAGTCTTCAGGTATTGTTAAAAAGTTATTCTTACTTGGTATTATGGCTAATATTAATCAATCATTAGATGAAGAAACACTTGAGTTAATCGTTGATGATTACGGTGTTGAAGCTGAAAAAGAAATTGTTATTGATGAAGAAGATTTATCAATTTACTTCGATGATGAAACTGAAGATGAAGATGCTGTTGAACGTCCAGCGGTTGTTACAATCATGGGGCACGTTGACCATGGTAAAACAACGTTACTAGATTCTATTCGTCATACAAAAGTAACAGCTGCAGAAGCTGGTGGTATTACACAACATATTGGTGCTTACCAAATTGAAAATGATGGTAAAAAAATTACGTTCCTAGATACTCCAGGTCACGCAGCGTTTACAACAATGCGTGCGCGTGGTGCACAAGT
This sequence comes from Staphylococcus parequorum, assembly GCF_039237145.1. Classification (NCBI taxonomy): domain Bacteria; kingdom Bacillati; phylum Bacillota; class Bacilli; order Caryophanales; family Staphylococcaceae; genus Staphylococcus; species Staphylococcus parequorum. Next base: position 2,024,470 of record NZ_CP150682.1, on the reverse strand, counting down.
GACGGATATAACTGTTTTAGTTGTAGCAGCAGATGATGGTGTTATGCCTCAAACAATTGAAGCAATCAATCATGCTAAAGAAGCAAATGTCCCTACAATTGTTGCTGTTAACAAAATTGATAAACCAACATCAAATCCAGATCGTGTAATGCAAGAACTAACTGAATATGGTTTAGTACCTGAGGATTGGGGCGGCGATACAATCTTTGTTCCACTCTCAGCATTAAGCGGAGATGGCATTGATGATTTAATAGAAATGATTGTACTTACTTCTGAAGTACAAGAATTAAAAGCTAACCCAAGTAAAAAAGCTGTCGGTACAGTAATTGAAGCCGAATTAGATAAATCACGTGGTCCATCAGCCTCATTATTAGTACAAAATGGTACACTTAACGTTGGTGACTCTTTAGTAGTTGGAAATACGTATGGTAGAATTCGTGCTATGGTCAATGACCTAGGCCAACGTATTAAAACTGCAGGACCATCTACACCAGTTGAAATTACTGGTATTCATGATGTGCCAAAAGCAGGCGATCGATTTGTGGTTTTCAAAGATGAAAAACAAGCAAGACGTATTGGTGAATCTCGTCATGAAGCGAACGTAATTCAACAACGTCATGAAAGTAAGAGTGTTTCATTAGATAACTTGTTTGAACAAATGAAACAAGGTGAAATGAAAGACTTAAATGTTATTATTAAAGGTGACGTGCAAGGTTCAGTAGAAGCACTTGCTGCATCTCTAATGAAGATAGACGTTGAAGGCGTCAATGTACGTATCATTCACACTGCTGTGGGTGCAATTAACGAATCTGACGTTACATTAGCTAACGCTTCAAATGGTATTATTATTGGCTTTAACGTGCGTCCTGATACAGGCGCGAAACGTGCTGCTGAGACTGAAGGCGTTGATATGCGTCTACACCGTGTTATTTATAGTGTTATAGAAGAAATTGAATTCGCGATGAAAGGTATGCTAGATCCAGAATTCGAAGAACAAATAATTGGACAAGCAGAAGTTCGTCAAACATTCAAAGTTTCTAAAGTTGGTACAATCGCAGGTAGTTATGTTATAGATGGTAAAATCACGCGTAACGCTGGCGTTCGTGTCATCAGAGATAATATTGTACAATTTGAGGGCGAATTAGACACTCTAAAACGTTTTAAAGATGATGCTAAAGAAGTTGCTAAAGGCTACGAATGTGGTATCACAGTTGAGAAATACAATGACTTAAAAGAAGGCGACATTATTGAAGCTTTCGAAATGGTCGAAATAAAAAGATAAATAATTGGAGATGAATCCAATTTAATGATAGAAAACCTCCAATAATTTAGAGGCTTTCAGAGTGTCAACAAAGTCTCTGACTTTGTTGGCATTTTTTTATGCACGATTTCAGCAGGCACAGCTTCAACCTGTAGTTTTTGGCTAGTGCTTTGCCGCAGGAGTTGGCTCAAAGTATTGTCATATTTGTAGTGAAAATATATAACTGAATTTGAACAATGATTTTCTATATAAAAATAAATCAAATGCCTTTATAGTAATTAGTATGTAGTCGTTCTTAAGCATACAAATTATTGGAGGCTTTTTATCTGGAAAAGATGCTATGGCTGTATTTTTAATATTAAAGTGCTGTCCAAAAGTGAAATATATAAGTATAATGATATTATTACATAAAAACTAGCGATTTAGTTTATGGATTAAAATATAACATGACTTAATATTACAACTTCAATTAGAAACAAAAAATTTTAACCCCTCGTAATGATGTAGCTTACTTTAAAAATCAAATTATAAAAACGCTTTAACCAAACAGTTTTCACAATAATTAAATATTAAAAAAGGGTAGCATATGTTTTGTAAATCATATGTATTTATTTGGTTGCGAATAAGTCAAAATATTATAGTGAAATTTTGGGATAACTATTTTACTCACACTAGCTGTCTATGTACTTAATTACAATTAAATGAAATAGGAGGTTATAAATGATGAGTGAATATTTAAGGGAGATCAATGAATTTTGGCAAGAATATTTGAAGCAATATAACTCTATTTATGATCAAAATACTTTAGAACAAATTATAAAAAATGATGATACGACAGCGTTCTTACATCCACAGGATTTAGCATATTTTAAAGAGCATTTTGGGAATAACTTTGCTGAAATACCTAGATTTAAAAAAATGATAGATTTTGCAAACGGAAAAGTAATTATTGATAAAAATAGACAAAGAATTTTATTTGAAAATGCAGAAATAAATCCTGCTATAGCTAGACCATATTTTGGGAACCCTGATTTAGCTGATATTGTTATATTAAAAAAGCAGCCAGAAAACGATTTTAAAATGTACGAACCTGATATACCAGAATCTGTAGTGATAGATTATCGGCAAAGAATATTATTGGATATACAAGGTAGATTAACATTTAATGGTGAGAAACTGTTTTTACCCTATATAGATAAACATAGATGGTTTATGAAATATTTATATAACGCTTCTTCGACTCTAAAACGTTTTAATATTGACCCAAACAGAGTTATGGTACTTAATTTTTTTCCTTATCAATCGGGGCATACTGCAGGAATACCAAAAGATTTTTTAACATTTAAACATGGATTACCTTCTCAGAGAATGAGTTTTAATTTGTTGTTGAAACTTTTAAACGATGATAAGCATCGCATTTATCTTGTTAGTGAGGAAGAATTATATATTTCGATTTTGAAGAACTTTGCTCATAGTTCAATATGTGACTACCTAATAGATCATTTATTCGTACTTGCTTCAAAACAAAACCGCCATGTTACTTTATGCAATGTGTTAAGTTACCAAGAACACAAAATACGTTTAAGAAAAAAACAAGAATTGAGTAAAATAGAATATTACAACTGGAATAAAGAACAAAAAGAAAAGCGAGAAAAAGGTAATTCAGATTTTTATAGAAAAATTAGCGCGATGCAAAAAAATGTAGAGCATCAACACTGAAATATTAATTATAAAAAGCCTATATTCAGCATAGAAGATATCTAAGGTGAGTATAGGCTAATTTTAAATGTAATAGTTTTTAAACAAAGTCTGGATATGTGCTTTGAATTCATCTACATAATGTTGAGGTTCTATAATTGTAATATATTGTGGATAGTCATATGCAATTTGTATGCTTTCTTTTTTTGAAATAATAATATGTGCGATAGTCCCATGATCACTTTCAGTTCTGTCTATAATAATGAACTGTCTTTGTATTTCTGACCACAGAGGATCTTTAATGAGTAACTTTACAGACTGAATATCTGAAAAAATAGTTTTATCAAACACTTCATTAAGTTGATCGATATTTATAATTGAAGACAAATTTAATATGTGTATCTTTCCTTGATACAAATAAGTAAACCAGTATTTGTTAGAAAAATATCTAGTATATATTGGAATTACTTTTATAGTCAAATTATTACTTATATGTATTGCAACAAAATTATTATTTTCAATGGCCATTTGGAGTCTGAAAATTAACGTGGTTTTGCTCATCTCACACGTCACTTTGAACTGGCTTAAGAGCTTGTTAGACAGGATTTTTTCAGCAAAATTAGAGTTTGCATTAAGCCCTCTAATAAGATTATAAGTGTCTTCATGTATTATCGGTGTAAAATTTTTCAATCTAAATAACAAGTTAAGTAATCTATTATTTTTAAATTTATATTTGTTGATTCTTAAACAATGTTTTTCAAAGTTATTATCGTATATTATTTCTCCATCAATACCATGCCATTCGTTATCTTCATATAAAAAACTGTTAATATCACTAAAATCTCGCTGAATTGAACGAACATTGACGTTAAGCTGCTGTGCGAGTTCTTCTTTATTGAGTTTCTTTCCGTTTAAAAAGCGGGTATAAATATATAAAAGTCTTTCTGGTTTTTCCAATCATTCACAACTCCTAAAATAAATAAACTTAATTATTAAGTTGGCTTACAGTATAACATTACAATTTATATAATGTGTAAAACTTTATAAAAAACATTTATAAGCGTAGGTTAGGTGTTTCTATGTCAAAAAATCTTCTTAAAATAACAGTTAGGCATAATATTAAACACTTGAGCAATTTAAAATAGATTTTATTGACTATTAATGAAAAAATGTTTCATAAGTTAACAGTTAGGAATTAAAATAATGCCTAACTGTCATAAAATGTTTATTTTTTGTTAATAATGTACAATATAAAGTGTACAGGACTCGAACGAAACTTTTAAAAATATAACCAACTGAAATAATAAATTTGTTTGACGTTATGAAATGAACTGTCATATAATCTTTAAGTAAGGAAACATTTCCCGGACAAATAAATCGTGTGAGGTGAATATAATGAATATGAGAGCTGAACGTGTTGGCGAACAGATGAAGCAAGAAATTATGGATATCGCTAATAACAAAGTCAAAGACCCAAGAATCGGATTTTTAACGATTACAGATGTGCAATTAACAAATGATTTATCAATTGCAACAATCTATTTAACAGTATTAGGTAATGAAAAACAAAAAGAAGATACTTTTAAAGGGTTAGAAAAGGCAAAAGGTTTTATTAAATCTGAACTAGGTTCAAGAATGAGATTACGAATTATTCCTGAATTGAATTTTGAATATGATGAATCAATTGATTACGGAAATAAAATTGAAAGAATGATTCAAGATTTGCACAAAAAAGATTAATTATTATACCAAGCTGGAACAAAATCTCTTTAGATTTTATGTTTCAGCTTTTTTACATAACACAAAGCAAGCTAAGTCATGTTAATATGAGAGTAATGAAAAAAAGAGCATTAAAGGTGGCGTAAAGATGTATAACGGTATTTTGCCTGTGTATAAAGAACGTGGTTTAACAAGCCACGATGTAGTATTTAAATTGAGGAAAATTTTAAAAACAAAAAAAGTTGGACATACTGGCACTTTAGACCCAGAAGTATCAGGCGTTTTACCTATATGTATTGGTGGTGCAACTAAAGTCAGTGATTACATTATGGATATGGGAAAATCTTATAAAGCGACTGTTACACTTGGAAGTAGTACAACTACTGAGGATCAAACCGGTGAAATTCTTGAGCGAACAACTATTGCGCAAGATGAAATTACAGTTCAAGACATTGACCAAATATTGAATCAATTTGAAGGAACGATTACTCAAATACCACCGATGTACTCATCAGTAAAAGTGAATGGAAAAAAACTATATGAATATGCGAGGAATAACGAAGTAGTAGAAAGACCAGAACGACAAGTTAATATTATGCATATTAACCGTACATCTGAACTACGCTTTGAAGATAACAGTTGTCATTTCGAAATTTTAGTGGAATGTGGCAAAGGAACATATATCAGAACATTAGCGACAGATATTGGAAAAGCCTTAGGACTTCCAGCCCATATGTCAAAATTAACTAGAATTCAAAGTGGTGGATTTGATGTAGATGAAAGTCTTACACTAAATGACGTTGCAGAATTACATGAGCATGACGCGTTACAAGAAAAGCTATTTCCTATAGAATATGGATTAAAAGGTTTAAAACAAATTTTGATTTCAGATGCAGTAGTAAAAAGCAAAATTTTAAATGGCCAAAAATTCTATAAAAATGAATTCACAGAAACAATAGATACGATAGTGGCATTGGTAGATGTTACAGACAATAAAGTCTTAGCAATTTATGCGCCACATCCTGAAAAAATTGACGAAATTAAGCCTAAGAAGGTATTTAACTAAAGGAGAAATACGCATGAAAGTGATAGAAGTAGCTCATCCAATTCAAGAAGATCAATATATAACAGAAGACGTTGCCATGGCTTTTGGTTTTTTTGATGGCATGCATAAGGGGCACGCGAAAGTATTTGATATTTTAGAGCAAAAAGCAAAAGCATCCAATTTAAAAAAAGCTGTGATGACGTTTGATCCTCATCCTTCGGTAGTTCTAAATCCTGAACGTAAACGTACCGATTATTTAACACCAATACAAGATAAAGTTGAAATATTAGAGTCCTATGGCATAGATTATTGTATTGTTATTAACTTTTCTTCAAAATTTGCTAATGTACCCGCTGAAACTTTCATAGAAGAGTATATTATAAAAAATAATGTTAAAGAAGTAGTAGCTGGTTTTGATTTTACATTTGGTAAATTTGGTAAAGGTAATATGATGATATTAAATGAAATGACTGAATTTAATACGACAGTGGTAAGTAAACAAGAAATAGAATCTGAAAAAATTTCAACTACTGAAATTAGAAAATCGCTTAAAACAGGTGACTTGCAAAAGGCTAATGAAGAATTAGATTATCTCTATCGTATTAAAGGGACAGTTGTGCAAGGTGAAAAACGTGGAAGAACCATTGGATTTCCAACAGCAAATGTTCAACCTAGCGGTGATTATGTTTTGCCTAAAAATGGTGTTTACGCGGTAAGTATGGAAATTGGGGCGAATAAAAAGGTCTATCGAGGTGTGGCTAATGTTGGTGTGAAACCAACATTTCATGACCCTTCTAAAGCTCAAGTAGTCATAGAAGTGAATTTATTTGATTTTAATGAAAATATTTATGGCGAGCGTGTCACTGTATTTTGGCATCATTATTTAAGACCAGAAATTAAATTTGATGGGATAGATCCTTTAGTAGAACAAATGAATAAAGATAAAGAAAAAGCGAAATACTTATTATCAGTTGATTTTGGAGACGAAATATCATATAATATTTAAGTCGAATGTGTTTTACACATTTAAGGCACCTTTATCTTGGCAGTCCGAGTCTCCAACGGTTCGCTCGGTTAAAGGCGCATAAAAATTAAAGGAGGAAATTGACTATGGCAATTTCACAAGAACGTAAAAATGAACTAATTAAAGAATATCGTACACACGAAGCGGATACTGGATCTCCAGAAGTACAAATCGCTGTGTTAACTGAAGAAATCACTACATTAAACGAACATTTACGTCAACACACGAAAGACCACCATTCACGTCGTGGACTATTAAAAATGGTAGGTCGTCGTAGACATTTACTTAACTATTTACGTGGCAAAGATGTACAACGTTACCGTGAATTAATTAAATCATTAGGTATCCGTCGTTAATTTTAAGATGGATATTGAAAGGGAAAGAACCTTCAGGGTCCTTTCCCTTTTTTATAATCTAGAAAGCATATTATTTAAAAAGTAATATACTAATATAAAATTTTTCTAAGAAATGATATGATGTAACTAATAGATATATGAGAGGAGATTCGTAATGTCTCAAGAGAAAAAAGTTTTTAAAACTGAATGGGCAAATAGATCATTAACGATTGAAATAGGGCAACTTGCTAAACAAGCTAATGGTGCCGTGCTAGTTCGTTATGGTGATACAGTAGTATTATCTACTGCAGTAGCTTCAAAAGAACCACGCGATGTTGACTTTTTCCCATTAATGGTAAATTATGAAGAAAAAATGTATGCAGCAGGTAAAATTCCTGGTGGATTTAAAAAACGTGAGGGACGTCCAAGCGACGAAGCAACATTAACTGCGCGCTTAATTGACAGACCAATTCGTCCGCTTTTCCCTAAAGGATATAAACATGATGTACAAATCATGAATACCGTATTAAGTGCTGATCCTGATTGTTCTCCAGAAATGGCAGCGATGATAGGTTCATCTATGGCACTTAGTGTTTCAGACATTCCATTCCAAGGACCTATTGCTGGTGTCAACGTAGGCTATGTTGATGGTGAATACGTAATTAACCCAACTGTTGCACAGAAAGAAGTGTCGCGTCTTGATTTAGAAGTTGCTGGTCACAAAGATGCTGTAAATATGGTTGAGGCAGGCGCAAGTGAAATTACTGAAAGTGAAATGCTTGAGGGAATCTTCTTTGGTCATAATGAAATACAACGTTTAGTTAATTTCCAACAAGAAATCGTGGATCACATCCAACCAGTGAAAACACCATTCACACCTGTTGAACAAGACGAAACGCTTGCAGAAAAAGTGAAACAGCTTACTGAAGCCAATGGTTTGAAAGAAGCTGTATTAACGTTTGATAAACAGCAACGTGATATCAATCTTGACACATTAAAAGAAAAAGTTGTTTCAGAATTTATTGATGAAGAAGATGCTAATAATGCTGCACTAATTAAAGATGTGCATGGCATTTTAAATAGTTTAGTAAAAGAAGAAGTAAGAAGATTAATCGCTGAAGAAAAAATCAGACCTGATGGCCGTAAATCAGATGAAATTCGTCCACTAGAATCAGAAGTTGGTGTGTTACCACGCGTACACGGCTCTGGCTTATTTACACGAGGTCAAACACAAGCACTATCTGTGTTAACATTAGGTTCAATGAGCGAATATCAAATTCTTGATGGCCTTGGTGAGGAACAACAAAAACGTTTCATGCACCATTACAACTTCCCTAACTATTCAGTTGGTGAAACAGGTCCAGTTCGTTCTCCAGGACGTCGTGAAATTGGTCACGGTGCTTTAGGTGAGCGTGCATTGAGTCATGTTATTCCAGATACTAAAGACTTCCCTTATACTGTAAGAATTGTGAGTGAAGTATTAGAATCAAATGGTTCATCTTCACAAGCGTCAATTTGTGGTTCTACGTTAGCCTTAATGGATGCAGGTGTTCCTATTAAAGCACCAGTAGCCGGTATTGCTATGGGATTAGTAACACGTGATGATAGTTACACTATTTTAACGGATATTCAAGGTATGGAAGATGCTTTAGGTGACATGGACTTTAAAGTAGCCGGCACGTCTGAAGGCATTACTGCAATACAAATGGATATTAAAATTGATGGTCTAACAAAAGAGATTATTAGAGAAGCTTTAGACCAAGCACGTGAAGGTCGTTTAGCTATTTTAGAACATATGCTACAAACAATTGATACAACACGCGGTGAGTTAAGTGCGTTTGCACCTAAAGTCGTTACGATGACAATCAAACCTGAAAAAATCAGAGATGTTATTGGACCTGGCGGTAAGAAAATTAATGAAATCATTGATCAAACAGGTGTGAAACTTGATATTGAACAAGATGGTACAATCTTTATAGGTGCTGTTGATAAAGATGCAATCGCCGAAGCACGTAGTATCATAGAAGATATTACGCGTGAAGCTGAAGTTGGCCAAGTATATGAAGGCAAAGTAAAACGTATTGAAAAATACGGTGCATTTGTTGAATTATTCCCTGGTAAAGATGCTTTAGTTCATATTTCACAAATTGCAAATGAACGTATTGATAAAGTAGAAGATGTATTGAAAATTGGAGATACATTTAAAATAAAAGTAACAGAAATTGATAAACAAGGTCGCGTGAATGCGTCTCATAAAGTGCTTTTATCAAATTAATATAAAATAAAAAATCGAATTTTATTAGAAACTAGTAAATGATATGAATCGCGTTACGATAGAATGTTTCCTGTTCTATTCTTAAACGGTTTTCATATCAAAGTATACTGGTTTCTTTTTTATTTAATGCAAATATTAGCAGAATTATTGCGTAAGTAATTAAATACATAAGTGTATAAGACTAAAGTTTAATTTTCAGGAAATTCATAGTTTCTATTGTAGTAAAAACGTGAATATGAAAATATAAAACAAAACATAGAAAATATTGAAGATTTATAAGTAATTGTTTATTTATTGATATCAATCCCGAACTATTTATAGTAATTACTTTAATAGTGTACATAAAGCCTATTTTAACTTATAATATACTATGAGTTTATATATGGACGGGAATTTAAATAGGAGGTAACATTTTGAGTTTAATTAAGAAAAAAAATAAAAATATTCGTATAATTCCACTTGGCGGAGTTGGAGAAATTGCGAAAAATATGTATGTCGTTGAAGTAGACGATGAAATGTTCATGTTAGATGCAGGGCTGATGTTCCCAGAAGATGAAATGCTAGGTGTGGACATTGTAATTCCTGACATTCAATATGTCATTGATAATAAAGATAAATTAAAAGGTATATTTTTAACGCATGGCCATGAACACGCTATCGGGGCTGTCACATATGTATTAGAACAAGTAGATGCACCTGTGTACGGTTCTAAATTGACAATCGCGTTAATTAAAGAAAATATGAAAGCACGTAATATTAATAAAAAAGTAAGATATTATACAGTGAATAATGAATCAGTTATGCGTTTTAAAGGGGTAAACATTACATTTTTCAATACAACGCATAGTATTCCAGACAGTTTAGGCGTATGTATTCATACATCATATGGTGCGATTGTTTATACTGGCGAATTTAAATTTGATCAAAGTCTACAAGGTCATTATGCACCAGACTTGAAAAAAATGACTGAAATAGGCGAAGCAGGCGTGTTTGCGCTCATCAGTGATTCCACTGAGGCAGAAAAACCAGGTTATAATACACCAGAAAATGTCATTGAATCACATATGTATGATGCGTTTACTAAAGTAAAAGGCAGACTAATTGTTTCATGTTACGCATCGAACTTTATCCGCATTCAGCAAGTATTGAATTTGGCTCAGAGATTGAATAGAAAAGTTTCTTTCTTAGGCCGTTCATTAGAAAGTTCATTTAATATCGCTAGAAAGATGGGCTATTTTGATATTTCTAAGGACTTATTAATTCCAATTAATGAAGTTGAAAATTATCCTAAAAATGAAGTTATTATTATTGCAACTGGTATGCAAGGTGAACCAGTAGAAGCATTAAGTCAAATGGCTCAAAAGAAACATAAAATAATGAATATTGAACAAGGGGATTCTGTATTCCTAGCAATTACTGCTTCTGCAAGTATGGAAGTCATCGTTGGTAACACGCTAAATGAATTAGCGCGTGCTGGTGCAGAAATCTTACCTAGTAGTAAAAAAATACACACTTCAAGTCATGGTTGCATGGAAGAATTGAAGATGATGATTAATATTATGAAACCAGAATACTTTATACCAGTAAATGGTGAGTTTAAAATGCAAATTGCTCATGCAAAATTAGCGAATGAATCAGGCGTAAAACCTGAGAAAATCTTCCTTGTGGAAAAAGGTGATGTCGTTAACTATGATGGTGACGAAATGATTTTAAATGAAAAAGTGAATTTTGGTAACGTGCTTATCGATGGTATTGGTGTTGGAGACGTAGGAAATATCGTTCTGAGAGATCGTCATTTATTAGCAGAAGATGGTATCTTTATTGCGGTCGTAACACTTGATCCGAAAAACAGACGAATTGCAGCTGGACCAGAAATTCAATCTAGAGGTTTCGTTTATGTTAGAGAAAGTGAAGCTTTATTAAATGAAGCTGAAGAAAAAGTGCGTGAAATCGTTGAACTAGGACTACAAGAAAAACGCATTGAATGGTCTGAAATCAAACAAAGTATGCGTGATCAAATTAGCAAGTTATTATTTGAAAACACGAAACGTCGTCCGATGATTATTCCAGTTATTTCTGAAATTTAATAGTTTCCATACTAAACAAAGAGGTTAAGACAAACGCTTAGGTAAACATATTTAAAAGTAGATTGCAGTTGATTGTTATATCTTAAATATGACATGCAAGCAACCTTTAAATCCACTCAAAGCGAACATTGTCTTACCTCTTTTATGTTATTATAGAATACAAATAAACTTTTATTATACAAACATACTTATATAATAAAATCTAAATACATATTATTTACGATGAATAAAAGTGATTCACATAACAATCAATGGGTATAGGATTAAAATAAAATTGAAATCAGAGTTAGAAAAGTAGGTGTGGAACGTGGCACAAACAAAAAAGAGAACTACAACTAAGAGAAAACCAACAAATACAAGAAAGAAAACAACAAATAAAAAGAAAAAACAAAGCGACAGTCCTATTAGATATGTTTTTGCTATTATCGCTTTTGTATTAATTATACTAGGCGCGTTCCAACTTGGTATTATTGGAACAATGATAGATAGTTTCTTGAACTATTTATTCGGTAATAGCCGTTTCATAACATATATATTACTAATTATAGGCACAATATTTATCACTTATTATAAAGCTTTACCGAAGACAAGACGTACAGTTGGTGCTTTTCTATTACAATTCGCACTATTGTTAGTGACACAAATCTTCTTTTACTTTACTAATAATGCACAAGCTGAACGAGAACCAGTATTGTCATTTGTCTATAAGGCTTATGAACAGACTAACTTCCCTAATTTTGGTGGAGGGTTAATAGGATATTACTTATTAACTTTATTCACGCCTTTAATTTCTATTGTTGGTATTATTATTGTGACAATTTTATTGATTGCTTCAAGTGCAATTTTACTTTTAAAGCAAAGTCATCGTGATGTATCGAAAATCGTATTTGAAAAGGTGAAAATTAAAAGTCAAGATGCTTCTGTAAACTTAAAAGAAAAAAGAAAACAAAATAAAATTAAAAAAGATGCTAAAATGCGTGTAAAAGCAGAGAAAAAAGCTGAATTGCAAGCACAACAAGCTGCTACTCAGGATGAAGCTAATAATGAAGTTAAAGATGTAAGTGATTTACCTGAAGTTTCAAATTTAACTGCAGAACAGCAACAATCCATACCTATATATGGACATGGTGATAACGATGATGATAGTGCTCAACCTACGGAAAATAAAAAATACAAACGTAGTCAACGCACGCGCGATCAAGAAGATGCCAATGAGCCAATACCATCACAACAAAGTTCTAAAGAGGAACAAGCTTCATTAGATCAGTTGATAGATGAATCTGAACAAGCCTCAGATGAAGAAGGCGCAAATTCAATATCTGAAGCAGGTGAGGTTGAAAACGAAGCATATACAATACCACCGCTTTCCTTACTCAATCAACCTGCTAAGCAAAAAGCTACATCTAAGGCAGAAGTACAAAAAAAAGGTCAGTTACTAGAAACCACGCTCAAAAACTTTGGTGTTAATGCTAGAGTGACTCAAATAAAAATTGGTCCAGCGGTGACACAATATGAAATACAACCTGCGCAAGGTGTGAAAGTAAGTAAAATTGTTAATTTACATAATGATATTGCTTTAGCACTTGCTGCGAAAGATATTCGTATAGAAGCACCAATACCTGGTCGTTCAGCTGTCGGTATAGAAGTGCCTAATGACAAAGTATCACTCGTTTCATTAAAAGAAGTATTAGATGAGAAGTTTCCTGCCAAAAACAAATTAGAAGTTGGATTAGGTAGAGACATTTCAGGTGATCCAATTACAGTTGAATTAAATAAAATGCCTCACTTACTAGTAGCAGGTTCAACTGGTAGTGGTAAGTCAGTTTGTATTAATGGCATTATTACAAGTATTTTACTTAATGCTAAGCCACATGAAGTAAAACTTATGTTAATTGATCCAAAAATGGTAGAGTTGAATATATATAACGGTATACCGCATTTGCTTATACCCGTTGTGACAAATCCACATAAAGCATCACAAGCACTAGAAAAAGTAGTTGCTGAAATGGAAAGACGTTACGATCTATTCCAACATTCTTCAACTAGAAATATTGAAGGCTATAACGAAGCAATTAGACGACAAAATAAGGAACTAGAAGAGAAGAAATCTGAGTTACCATATATTGTGGTGATAGTTGATGAATTAGCAGATTTAATGATGGTTGCAGGTAAAGATGTGGAAAATGCAATTCAACGAATTACTCAAATGGCACGTGCAGCAGGTATTCATTTAATTATTGCAACACAACGTCCCTCTGTAGATGTTATAACTGGTATAATCAAAAATAACATTCCATCAAGAATCGCTTTCGCTGTGAGTTCTCAAATTGACTCTAGAACGATCATAGATAGTGGCGGCGCAGACAAGTTACTAGGTAAAGGTGATATGTTATACGTTGCAAATGGTGGCTCTACGAGAACACGCGTGCAAGGTGCATTTTTAAGCGATCAAGAGGTACAAGATATTGTTAATTATGTTGTTGAACAACAAAAAGCGAACTATGTTAAAGAAATGGAACCAGATGCACCAGTTGAAAAATCAGAAATGAAAAGTGAAGATTCACTTTATGATGAAGCATATATATTTATAATTGAACAACAAAAAGCAAGTACATCCTTGCTACAAAGACAGTTTAGAATTGGTTATAATCGAGCTTCAAGACTGATGGATGATTTAGAACGGAATCAAGTTATTGGACCACAAAAAGGTAGCAAACCTAGACAGATACTTGTGGATTTAGATAGTGATGAGGTGTAAATATGGAACTTACTTCTGTGTATAAAGTTAAAGAGTGGATGATTCAACAAATTAAAGAAGGTAAATTGAGTCCTGGAGAGCCATTGCCAAGTAATTTAGCAGTGGCTAGAACACTAAACGTTAAAACAGATGACGTTTATGATGCCGTAGATGAATTGATTACAGAACAAGTATTATCTAATAACTTAGGGGAAGGTGCGAGTGTTAAATCACTGCACCCGTTCTTCTATCCTTTAGGTGAACTTGTAAGTATTAGTCAAATGATAGAACAACAAGGCTTTAATGCTAGAACAGAATTTATAAGCTTAGATGAAAAACCAGCTACTTCATTGGATGCATTAAGATTAAACATTCCTGATAAAGCTTCTGTGACCATTATAGAGCGTGTCAGACTGGCAGATCGACAACCAGTAGTATATTGCTTAGATAAAGTGCCCGCTGATGATTTAACGTGTGCACAGTATCAAAATAGCGATGAATCTTTATTAAACGCGATTGAAGCTTATGCTAATAAAAAAGTTGCCTATGCGAATACAGAAATTGAGGCAATTAGTTACGAACCTCATATCTCGGACGTGCTAGACGCATCACCGCATGAAGGGCTCATGCTTTTGAAATTAATACATTACGATAATGAAGATAATCCAATACTTTATTCTTTTAATTATTTCAAAAGTAGTTTAGTAAAATTTAAAACGGTTAGAAATAGAATATAAAAACAAAATTATGAAAGCGGGGCATGACAATTTGAAGATAGATAAACAGCAAAATGACTTGCATATAAAAGTAATGCCAACAACAAAATTTAAAACAACCACAATCACATTGAAATTTATGGCGCCATTAGATAGCGAAACAATGACAGCACGTTCACTATTGAGCAAAGTACTCGTTCGTGCGACAAAACAATGGCCGACGGATAAAGCATTTAACCAACACTTATCACAATTATATGGTGCATATGTCAATAGTTTTATTTCAAAATTCAAAGACAAGCATGTAATTACAATATCTTTAGAAATCGTAAACGAACGTTATTTAAAAGACCAGACACCCTTATTTGAAAAAGGTTTGAATCTGTTAAAAGAAATGATTTGGAACCCGTTAATTACAGATGGTGAATTTGATGAAACTTTTGTTGCACAAGAAAAATCGTTATTAACAAAAAAATTAGATGCTATAGTTGATAATAAATCACAAATTGCATTTTTAAACTTACTGAAAAATATGTTTGGAGACCAACCTTATCGCCATATAGCGTCAGGGCAAGTAGAATACATATCAGGCATAACACCAAAAAATTTATATCATACATATCAATCTATGCTAAAAGATGACTACTGCGCGGTTTATGTAGTAGGCAACGTAGATGAGCAAGCAGTGAAATCACAAATTCAATCATATTTTGATCTTAAACCTTTTCAATTTGAATTATCACATGCAGTACCAACACCGACATCACATACTTTACCACAAGAAATTATTGAAACAGATGTAGTGGATCAAGCTAAATTAAATATGGGATATAAATTCCCAGCACAATATGGCGATCCACAATACTTTGCTATGGTCGTGTTAAATGTCATGTTTGGCGGTGATCCATCGTCCGTATTATTTAATGAAGTACGTGAGAAACAGAGCTTAGCGTATTCAATACACTCTCAAATGGATGCTAAAAATGGTTTTATGTTTGTACTTAGTGGTGTTTCAGCTGACAAATATGAAATAGCTAAAGATACAATAATAGCTGAATTTGAAAAATTCCAACAAGGTGAGTTTGATGACGATAAATTAGAGCTAGCTAAAAAAGTAATTATTTCACAACGTCAAGAATCTCATGATAGACCAAAAAGTATTATTGAAATATTAAATAACAATATTTTACTTGATGAAGATATGTCAGAAACAAGTTTTATTGAAGGTATACAAAATGTATCTAGAGCAGAGATTCAGCAATTAGCACAAGAAACAATATTAGATACGATTTACATTTTGACGAAAGGAGGTAATGACTGATGAATGAAAAATATTATAAACAAATAGACGAAAAAGTTTATGAAGCTGAGTTAAATAATGGACTCAAATTATTTGTTATTCCGAAAAAAGGATTTCAAAAAACCTTCGTCACATACACAACACAATTTGGTTCATTAGATAATAAATTTAAACCACATGGTAGCGATACATATGTCACAGTACCTGATGGCGTAGCACACTTTTTAGAACATAAATTATTTGAAAATGAAGAAGAAGACTTATTTACTGCTTTTGCGGAAGACAACGCTCAAGTTAACGCCTTTACGAGCTTTGATCGAACAAGCTATCTATTCAGTGCTACTGATAATGTAGACCGCAATATCAAACGTTTATTAACGATGGTAGAAACGCCTTATTTTACTAAAGAGACAGTTGATAAAGAAAAAGGAATCATTGAAGAAGAAATTAAAATGTATCAAGAACAACCAGGCTATAAATTAATGTTCAATACGCTAAAGGCTATGTATGAAACACATCCGATTCGTGTAGATATTGCAGGTAGTGTTGAAAGCATTTATGAAATAACTAAAGATGATTTATATCTATGCTATGAAACATTCTATCATCCATCGAACATGGTGTTATTTGTTGTAGGTGATGTAGATGCAGAGCACATTTATGAAGTCATTGCTGAGCACGAAAATAAAAGAGACAAAGTGAATCAACCACAAATTGTCAGAGATGCTTTAGCTGAAAAAAGCGAAGTTAATGAGGTAAACGTATCAGAATCCATGAAACTTCAATCACCAAGATTAATGCTTGGTTTTAAAAATGAAACTTTAAAAAATGAACCTAACGAAGCTTATGTTAAACGTGATTTAGAAATGACACTATTTTATGAAATGGTGTTTGGTGAAGAGACAGATTTTTATCAAACGTTGCTTAATCAAGATTTAATAGATGAAACATTTGGTTATCAATTTGTTTTAGAACCAACTTATAGCTTTTCAGTTATCACGAGTGCAACGCAATATCCTGATAAATTGAAAGCACTATTATTAGAGGAATTAGAAAACACACAAGGTAAACTAAGTGATGCAGAGGCCTTTAATTTATTGAAAAAACAATTTATCGGAGAATTTATCTCAGGTTTAAACTCACCAGAGTATATTGCTAATCAATACACAAAACTTTATTTTGAAGGCGTAAGCTTATTCGACTTATTAGACATTGTTGAGAGTATCACTTTAGATAGCGTGAACGAAACAGCAAATACATGTTTAAATCTAACACAAGTTGTAGATAGTCGTTTGGAGATGAAATAAAATGAAAGCTTTGGTCATGGGAGGATCTGGTACAATAGGTTCTGCAATTGTCGATCGTTTATTAACGGATGGGTATGAAGTCATCGTACACTATAATAAATCAAACATAGAAACTCTAACTAAGCGCTATGAACAAAAGTCAGTACAATTTGTAAAATGTGATTTAACTCAGTGTAATGAATTGGACAAAGCTTTTGGCTTTATAAAGAATTTAGATTGTTTAATTTATAGTAGTGGTTCAGCTTTATATGGGCAATTACAGGATATGACAGACGAAATGATCGATTCGAGTTATCAAATACATGTGCGTCAATTTATAAGAACAAGTCGATATTTTACAGATCAATTAAGACAAAGTAAAAATGGTAGAATCATCGTTATCTCATCTATTTGGGGCGAAACTGGCGCAAGTATGGAAACTGTTTATTCAGCTATGAAAGGTGCACAAATTAGTTTTGTTAAAGCGCTTAGCCAAGAGTTAGCTATGACAAATGTTACGGTTAATGCTATTGCACCTGGTTTGGTAAGTGGCAACATGACTCAAGTCTGGACGGCAGACGAACTTAGTGACATAACAAGCGATTTACCACAACAAAGATTGATTGCACCTGAAGAAGTTGCACATACGTGTAGTTATTTATGCCATCCATTAGCAAAGAGTATCACGGGGACAGTACAAAAAGTGAATGGCGCATGGTATTTATAAATTTTAATATTGTGTAAAAAAATAAGCCAACTATGAAACATTCAATGATATAATAACAGTACAATAAATCACATGATTTAAAAAAGTGATATTAATAGATGTTTCTTCAGCACCAGTCTATTATAAAATAACCGTTGTTTTTAAACTAAGGGGTGTTTATTTCATGACAGTAGCTACTAAAAAAGAATGGTATTTAGAATATGAGATAACGTTGAATAGATCAGGTTTATTAGGCGATGTATCTAGTTTGTTAGGTATGATGGGTATCAATATTGTAACGATTAATGGCGTTGATGAAGGTCGAAGAGGTTTACTCATTAAATCTGATAACTTAGAAAAAGTGAGTAGATTTGAAAATATTGTTACTGAAATTGACGATATTTCTATTACTAAATTACGCAAACCTGAACTTCGTGATCGATTGGCAGTAAGACATGGCAGGTACATAGAGCAAGATGCTGACGATAAAAAGACATTTCGTTTTGAAAGAGAAGACTTAGGTTTGCTCGTTGATTTTATGGCAGAATTATTTAAAGAAGAAGGTCATAAATTAATAGGCATTAGAGGTATGCCTAGAGTTGGAAAGACAGAATCTATTGTTGCTGGCAGTGTCTGTGCGCATAAACGTTGGTTGTTCATCAGTTCTACATTAATCAAACAAACTGTGCGTAGCTCATTAATTAAAGGCGAGTACGATCCTAATCATGTTTATATTATTGATGGTGCTGTAACAGCTAGAGAATCTAATGTAAAACACCAAGAATTAGTAAAAGAAGTGATGAGTTTGCCTTCAATCAAGGTGGTAGAGCATCCTGACTTGTTTGTTGAAACAAGTGATTATGAGATGAGCGATTTCGATTATATTATTGAATTAAGAGAAAATAAAAATCAAGAAATTCATTATGAAGAAATGAAGAAACAAACTGTTAAAAGTAAAAACAACTTAGACTTTGGTAACGATGAATTTGGTGGCGGATTTGGTTTCTTTGAATAAAAAAATGAATAGTTATCAAGGAGGACTGACATCGTGAACACAGTTGGTCAAACTTTAAAGGGACGCCGAGAACGCTTAGGTATGACTTTAAATGAATTAGAAACACGCACACAGATAAAACGTCAAACTTTGACTTTGATAGAAAATAACGATTTTGAATCTTTGAATAAAGTTGATTATGCAGAAGGTTTTATTAAAAAATATGCAAAAGCCGTTAATATTGATTCTGCACAGTTAATCAAAGCACATAGAGACGAAATCCCAAATAATGATGAAAGCATGCAAGAGACGATTGAAGCTTTTTCTAAAGAAAGTAAGCCTACATATCGCAGTAAGAATAAAGAACCGTTGCAAGTAGCTGTTATAGTTAGTGTTGTTGTTATCATCTCAGCACTATTATGGATTTTAGCTGTTTTAGTATTATAATCTGTTAAAGTATAAAGAAACGATTAAGTTATAAAAAGAAAAGAGGACTTCTTATGAATATACCGAATTGGATAACTGTTTTTAGAGTTATACTAATTCCAATATTTCTTCTATTTGCACTGATAGATTTTGGATTTGGTAATATTTCATTTATCGGTGGTAATGAAATTAGAATTGAATTATTAATTAGTGGTATTATTTTTATTATCGCGTCGTTAAGTGATTTTGTTGATGGCTATTTAGCAAGAAAATGGGAACTTGTAACTAATATGGGGAAATTCTTAGACCCATTAGCTGACAAATTACTCGTTTCAAGCGCTTTAATCGCGCTTGTACAAATTGATTTAACAAATTCAATCGTTGCGATTATTATCATTGCACGTGAGTTCGCTGTAACAGGATTACGTCTATTACAAATTGAGCAAGGTTTTGTAAGTGCTGCAGGGCAATTAGGTAAGATTAAAACTGCTGTTACGATGGTCGCAATTGTTTGGATTCTCCTAGGTGATCCTTTAGCAACTTGGATTGGTTTTGAATTAGGACAAGTTCTGTTATACATCGGTGTATTCTTCACAATATTATCTGGAATTGAATACTTCTATAAAGGTAGAGATGTATTTAAAGCGAAATAATGGGGGGGCAGTTCCAATACATGTGCCACACCCACACTTACCAATAAAATTAAGTACTTTAATATAGCAAAACAGTCCAAAGTGATAAAATTTGGGCTGTTTTTATTTTATTTGATAAAATAGTATAATAATTGATTTACTAAGCTTTTTAAAATATATAAAAATCTAATCTTTAGTTTTTTGAGGAATTAAGATTTATAATTAAGTTTATCGAATAATTTTGCACTCGCTTTTTAGTGCATAAAAAATATAAACTAAAGTAAATCATGTAACTTGGTGTTGAGGAGGAGAAGTTGTGAAGATATCTATCATTGCAGTAGGCTCAGAATTATTATTAGGACAAATAGCTAATACCAATGGACAATATTTATCGAAATTGCTGAATGGTGTAGGTCACAGTGTGGTAGAACATACAGTAATCGGTGATAATCCAGAACGCTTAGAAAGAGTGATAAAAGCATCATTTAATCATTATGATACTGTTATACTAACTGG
Source organism: Staphylococcus parequorum (assembly GCF_039237145.1). Taxonomy (NCBI): domain Bacteria; kingdom Bacillati; phylum Bacillota; class Bacilli; order Caryophanales; family Staphylococcaceae; genus Staphylococcus; species Staphylococcus parequorum. Next base: position 2,003,713 of record NZ_CP150682.1, on the reverse strand, counting down.
TGGCTTAGGCCCAACTAAAGATGACTTAACGAAACATACTGTTGCTAAGGTATTAGGACGAGAATTAGTTATTGATAAACATGCTCTGAATTACATTGAACAATTCTTCGAAGAGCAGAATATTGAAATGACTCCAAATAATCGTCAACAAGCGTTAGTTATAGAAGGTTCACATATATTAGAAAATAAAGTCGGCATGGCGCCTGGTATGGTAGTAGATCAAGATGAACGACGTATTGTATTGTTACCAGGACCACCAAGAGAAATGCAACCTATGGCTAAAAACGAACTTTTGCCATTCTTTTTCAATGGTGAAAGCACTATATTCTCAGAATTATTGCGTTTTGCAGGCATCGGCGAATCTAAAGTAGAAACAGTATTAATGGATTTAATAGATGGACAGACAAATCCTACGATTGCGCCATTGGCTGGAACGCATGAAGTTAATATTAGATTAACGGCAAATGGAGATACGCAACGTGAATGCGAGCAACTTATCGCTCCTATTAAATCAGAAATTTTATCACGCATTGGTGAATATTATTATGGTTCTGATGATATACTACTGGAACAATCTCTGATGGATAAAATTCATCAATCATTTGCTCTATATGATGCTGTTACAGATGGAGAATTATATTCTAGACTGAAGAATTTTAATACTTCACAATTACTTCAAGGGATGTTACCACATCATACGCAATTTATAGATGAACATGATACAATTGAAACTCAACTTTCTGTCTCTGCCAATATCGTTAAAGATTTGTATCAAACAGAAGTAGGTATTTCAATAATGTATTATAAGGATGCAATTTATTTAGGCATTTTAGAAAATGAACGACTTGAAATTCAGTCCTTTAAAATGACGCAAAGAAGAAATTTAATAAAAAGCAGAACTCAAAATTATGTACTAATACGATTACTAAATTGGTTTAAATAAGCATTTGAAGACTGCAAAAACTTAAAAATATAGCACGTGTGTTCTGTTTTAGGTGTAAGTTTTGTCTGTATAAGCGAACAAATATTCGCAAAAAGCTTGCGGAATTATTTAAATCAAGGTATAGTAGAGTTAAGATATTTTACAGAGATTAATCTCAATTAGGAGGTCCAGCATTGGATAACGATCGTCAAAAAGCTTTAGATACAGTAATTAAAAATATGGAAAAATCATTTGGTAAAGGCGCAGTTATGAAATTAGGTGACAATAAAGCCCAAAGAGTTTCTAGCGTTTCAAGTGGTTCAGTTACTTTGGATAATGCGTTAGGTGTAGGTGGCTACCCTAAAGGAAGAATTATAGAAATATATGGGCCAGAAAGTTCTGGTAAGACTACAGTAGCATTGCATGCTATTGCAGAAGTACAAAAAAATGGTGGCGTTGCGGCGTTTATTGATGCTGAACATGCGTTAGATCCTGTCTATGCAGAAGCTTTAGGTGTAGATATTCAAAATCTATATTTATCTCAACCTGACCATGGGGAACAAGGACTGGAAATTACTGAAGCATTCGTAAGAAGTGGTGCTGTTGACATCGTAGTTATTGACTCCGTTGCTGCATTAACTCCAAAAGCTGAAATTGAAGGTGAAATGGGTGATACACATGTTGGTTTACAAGCACGTTTAATGTCACAAGCATTGCGTAAACTTTCAGCCGCTATTTCCAAATCAAAAACAACAGCAGTATTTATTAACCAAATTCGCGAAAAAGTAGGCGTGATGTTCGGTAACCCTGAAGTAACACCAGGTGGACGTGCGTTAAAATTCTATAGTTCTGTACGTTTAGAAGTACGTCGTGCTGAACAATTAAAACAAGGCCAAGATATTGTTGGTAATAGAACGAAAATTAAAGTTGTTAAAAATAAAGTAGCACCACCATTCAGAGTTGCAGAAGTGGATATGATGTATGGTAAAGGTATCTCTAAAGAAGGAGAACTTATTGACTTAGGTGTTGAAAATGAAATTGTAGATAAATCAGGTGCTTGGTATTCATACAATGGTGATCGTATGGGACAAGGTAAAGAAAATGTTAAATTATATCTAAAAGAAAACCCTGAAATTAAAGAAGATATTAATCGTAGATTGCGTGAAGCACTAGGCATTGTTGATGGTGATGTTAAAGAAGACGAAGATGAAAAACAAACTACGCTTCTTGAAGACGAATAGTGTTATCTAAAACAATTTAAAGATTTACTATAAAATAAGTGTATATATAAAAATATGCGCTTATTTTTTTATATAAATATAAGAATTTTAAAATATAATATGACAAATATTTTGCTATATAAGCTTAATAACATAAGTGACAACAATAGTTATAGGAGAAATAGTGTAAAAGAGGGGTCTCAAATATTGAATTAATGTGTAGGAAACCTTGACACTTCTTAGTTTAAAACCGTACAATTACATTGTATGATTCTTATATAACTTCATATAATCATATTGAAATTGATATACAGAGCAAAATCCTAGATAAAAAGGGGGTGTTTGTGTGAGTTTATTAGGCCTCCTACTCATTTTGCTAGGTATTATTCTCGGAGTTGTTGTAGGGTACATTGTAGCCCGTAATCTATTGCATCAAAAGCAATTACAAGCAAGACAAACTGCAGAAGATATTATTGAACAAGGTAATAAGGAAGCAGAGAATACTAAGAAGGAAAAGCTCCTAGAAGCTAAAGAAGAAAATCAAATCTTAAAAGAACAAAGTGAAAACGAACTTCGTGAAAGACGCGGTGATCTTCAAAAGCAAGAAGCTCGACTTCTTCAAAAAGAAGAAAACTTAGAGCGAAAATCTGATCTATTAGATAAAAAAGATGAGATTTTAGAGCAAAAAGAGTCTAAACTTGAAGAACGACAACAACAAGTAGATGCAAAAGAGAGTAGTGTTCAAACATTAATAAATAAGCATGAACAAGAATTAGAACGCATCTCTGGTCTCTCTCAAGAAGAAGCTGCACAAGAGCAACTTCAAAGAGTTGAAGATGAATTGTCACAAGATATTGCAATACTTGTTAAGGAAAAAGAGAAAGAAGCAAAAGAAGCAGTCGATAAAAATGCAAAAGAATTGTTAGCAACTACTGTTCAAAGATTAGCAGCAGAACATACTTCTGAATCTACAGTATCAGTTGTTAATTTACCAAACGACGAAATGAAAGGTCGAATCATTGGTAGAGAAGGAAGAAATATCCGTACGTTAGAAACATTAACGGGTATTGATTTAATTATAGATGATACGCCAGAAGCGGTTATCCTCTCTGGTTTTGACCCAATTAGACGTGAAATTGCAAGAACTGCATTAGTAAATCTTGTTTCGGATGGACGTATCCATCCTGGACGAATAGAAGATATGGTAGACAAAGCTCGTAAAGAAGTAGACGATATTATTCGAGATGCAGGGGAACAAGCTACATTTGAAATAAATGTGCATAATATGCATCCAGATTTAGTTAAAATCTTAGGTCGTTTACAATATCGTACAAGCTATGGACAAAATGTATTGAAACATTCTATCGAAGTTGCACACTTAAGTGGTATGTTAGCAGCTGAATTAGGTGAAGATGTTACATTAGCTAAACGTGCTGGTCTACTTCATGATGTTGGTAAAGCAATCGATCATGAAGTTGAAGGTAGCCATGTTGAAATAGGTGTAGAATTAGCGAAAAAATATGCTGAAAATGAAACAGTTATTAATGCAATTCATTCCCACCATGGTGACGTTGAACCAACTTCTATTATTTCTATATTGGTAGCAGCAGCAGATGCATTATCAGCTGCGAGACCAGGTGCTCGTAAAGAGACATTAGAAAATTATATTAGAAGATTGGAAAGATTAGAAACACTTTCTGAAAATTATGATGGTGTCGAAAAAGCGTTTGCAATTCAAGCAGGTAGAGAAATTCGAGTTATTGTATCACCAGATACTATCGACGACTTAAAATCACATCGCTTAGCAAGAGATATAAAAAGCCAAATTGAAGACGAACTTCAATATCCTGGTCATATAAAAGTGACAGTTGTTCGTGAGACTAGAGCAATTGAATACGCAAAATAAATGTTAGCCATTCAATGACTAACGACAGACTGCCAACAAAGTCATAAGACTTGTTGGCAGTTTTTTGATGATTCGTATCATTAATTGTGTTTATGACATTTCTCGAACAAAGTGATATTATACGGCTTTTAAATAGTAAAAGATATTTGAAGTCTCAAACAACAAAAAAAGAGTGGGATGACGAAATCTAATTTTTCTAATAAGATTTCATCGTATGAGCCCAGCCCGGCACAGCTGACAAAATGGAATACAAGAGATTGGTGTAAGTGCACTTTTATTTCAATCAGCCATTGTCCAAATAATAGTTGAGGCTGAGACATGTATTTATGTCCCAGCCTCAACTTACTAGTATACTGAAGTAAAACCTCACTATACTAAGCAATTTATATTTTTATTAATTAGTTTAATTCTAAATCTGCAACTTTAACTTCTTTGATAATTTCAGCTGTGTCATAGCAGTTTGTAGCGATATTTGCATATCTTTCTGCTAAACGATAAGCATTGATATATAGCTCTAGACTATCTTTTGCTATATCTTCTGCGTCTTCACTTTTTGATGGATTTGCTGTAACAACTAGATCAGCAAAATGTTGTGGATCGATATTAATTGACATGTATTACTTCCAACTCCTATATTGTGGATTAAAATAATTACTATAATGAATTATACCCCCATTACAAAATATAAAACTTAAAAATTAAAGAAATATTTACTAAAGAACCTTTTCAACTTAAATTATTTACATTAAACTAACATTAAGAGAGGATGAACAAGTAAATGAGAATATTATTTATTGGAGATATCGTAGGTAAAGTAGGTAGAGAAGCAATTAACACGTACTTGCCTAAGCTTAAACAAACGCATCGTCCTACAGTTACAATTGTAAATGCGGAAAATGCCGCACATGGTAAAGGATTAACTGAAAAGATATATAAAGAATTATTAAGAGAAGGCGTAGATTTCATGACTATGGGGAACCATACTTACGGACAACGTCAAATTTATGATTTTATAGAAAGTGCTAAGCGCATGGTTCGACCAGCAAATTTTCCAGATGAAGCACCAGGTGTAGGTATGCGCATTATTCAAATCAATGACTTGAAATTGGCGATTATTAACTTACAAGGTCGTGCATTTATGCAAGATATAGATGATCCATTCAAAAAAGCAGATGAATTAATTGCTGAAGCACAAAAAGAGACAGATTATATATTTGTAGATTTTCATGCGGAAACAACTTCTGAAAAAAATGCAATGGGTTGGTATTTAGATAATAGAGTGAGTGCTGTTGTAGGTACACATACGCATATTCAAACTTCTGATGAAAGAATATTGCCAGGTGGTACAGGCTATATTACAGATGTAGGTATGACAGGATTTTATGATGGTATACTTGGAATCAATAGAGGAGAAGTTATCACACGCTTTATTACTAGCCTACCACAAAGACATGTAGTGCCAGATGAAGGACGTAGTGTCTTATCTGGTGTTATTATAGATATTAATAAAGATGGTAAAGCAACGCATATTGAACGCGTGCTCATTAACGATGATCATCCATTTTAATTATCGTCCGTTAGTATGAATTTTAAAATAAACCACTCTTTACATAGTAATAGGGTGGTTTATTTTGATATGATTGATTATGAATTATTATAACCATTAGGAGGCAAGATGGTATGAAATCACAAGTATCATGGAAAGTTGGCGGCCAGCAAGGAGAAGGTATTGAATCAACGGGGGAAATCTTTGCTACTGCGATGAACCGTAAAGGATACTATTTATATGGATATCGTCATTTTTCAAGTAGAATAATGGGCGGACATACGAATAATAAAATAAGAGTATCAACATCACCTGTACACGCGATAAGTGATGATTTAGATATATTAATCGCTTTTGATCAAGAAACAATAGAAGTTAACCATCATGAAATGAGAACAGACAGTATTATCATTGCAGACAGCAAGGCAAAACCAGAAAAACCTGAAGGCTGTCGTGCGCAACTCATAGATTTACCGTTTACGGCAACAGCTAAAGAATTAGGCACTGCCTTAATGAAAAACATGGTTGCTATTGGTGCGACATGTGCAGTGATGAAATTAGATATTTCAGCTTTTGAAACGCTTATTACTAATATGTTTACTAGAAAAGGCGCAAAAGTTGTCGAAATGAATATAGAAGCATTAAATGAAGGTTATCGTTTAATGATGGAGCAACTTAATACTGTTGAAGGTGACTTTGTTTTAGAAGAAACAAATGGAACACCACATCTATATATGATTGGTAATGATGCAATTGGTTTAGGTGCTTTATCAGCTGGATCAAGATTTATGGCGGCATATCCTATTACGCCTGCTTCAGAAATTATGGAGTACATGATTGATAATCTACCAAAAGTAGGCGGCACAGTTGTACAAACTGAAGATGAAATTGCTGCTGCAAACATGGCTATTGGATCAAACTATGCTGGTGTACGTGCTTTTACTGCCAGTGCTGGACCTGGACTTTCATTAATGATGGAAGCGATTGGTTTATCTGGTATGACAGAAACACCATTTGTAGTGATTAATACCCAACGTGGTGGGCCTTCTACAGGATTGCCTACTAAACAAGAACAATCTGATTTAATGCAGATGATATACGGTACACATGGAGATATCCCTAAAATCGTAGTTGCACCTACTGATGCAGCAGATGCATTTTATCTTACGATTGAAGCATTTAATTTAGCAGAAATGTATCAATGTCCAGTGATTATTTTAAGTGATTTACAATTGTCATTAGGCAAACAAACTGTAGAAAAATTAGATTATAACAAAATCGAAATTAACCGTGGCGAAACAATTCAATCTGACATAGAGCGAGAAGAAGACGACAAAGCTTATTTCAAACGTTATGCATTGACTGAGAGTGGCGTATCACCTAGACCTATTCCAGGTGTTAAAGGTGGTATACACCATGTAACAGGTGTCGAGCATAACGAAGAAGGTAAGACGAGTGAAGCAGCTGATAACAGACAACAACAAATGGATAAACGTATGCGTAAAACTGAGCATTTACTAATTAATGAGCCAGTAGAAGCAGATGAACAACATGATGAAGCAGATATTTTATATTTAGGTTTCATTTCGACTAAAGGCGCAATTCAAGAAGGTAAAGATAGATTAGAAGCACAAGGCTTAAAAGTAAATCATATACAAATTAGACAATTGCATCCTTTCCCTAAAGAAACACTTCAAAAATCTATTGATAAAGCATCGAAAGTTGTCGTAGTAGAACACAATTATCAAGGACAACTTGCAAGTATCTTGAAGATGAATGTTACATTGAGTGATAAATTAGTGAACCAAACAAAATACGATGGGACGCCATTCTTGCCACATGAAATTGAAACAAAAGGACTTGAGATTGCCAAAGATTTAAAGGAGCTGGTATAAATGGCAACGTTTAAAGATTTTAGAAATAATGTTAAGCCCAATTGGTGCCCGGGCTGTGGAGATTTTTCAGTCCAAGCAGCGATTCAAAAAGCAGCAGCCAATATTGGCTTAGAACCTGAGGAAGTAGCAATCATTACTGGTATCGGCTGTTCTGGTCGTTTATCTGGATATGTAAATTCTTATGGTGTACATGGTATACATGGTCGTTCATTACCATTAGCACAAGGCGTGAAAATGGCGAACAAAGACTTGACTGTTATTGCTTCCGGAGGAGACGGTGACGGTTATGCAATAGGTATGGGCCATACTGTTCATGCATTGCGTAGAAATATGAACATGACATATATTGTAATGGATAACCAAATTTATGGACTGACTAAAGGTCAAACATCACCTTCATCAGCGCCAGGTTTTGTTACAAAATCAACACCAAAAGGAAATATCGAGCAAAATGTTAAACCATTAGAGCTCGCATTATCTTCTGGAGCAACATTTGTAGCACAAGGCTTCTCAAGTGATATAAAAGGACTTACAAAAATGCTTGAAGATGCTATTAACCATGACGGTTTTTCATTTGTGAACGTCTTTTCACCATGTGTAACATATAATAAAGTGAATACTTATGATTGGTTTAAAGAAAACCTTACAAGTATTGATGATATAGAAGGTTTTGATGTTACAGATAAAAGTAATGCAACACAAAAAGTGTTAGAGTATGATTCTCTAATTAAAGGAATTGTTTATCAAGATACGGAAACACCTTCATATGAATCTCAAATTGAAGAGATGGAAGATACGCCATTAGCTAAAAGAGATATCCATATTGATGAAACGCAGTTCAATGAATTAACAAAGCAATTTGTTTAAATTCGAAGTATAGATAATATTTATATAGTAAAAATAATTAAATGATAGCATATAAGCTGATTACATACGGGGCTTGAATTAAGACAAATTCAATATCGTATAGTATCAGCTTTTTTTAGTAAATGTAGGAATATTTTACTCTGGTTTATAGTATTATAGAAGCTAAACAGTGCTTTATACTTTGGAGGGAATACGATGGTAGACCAATTTAATTCAATGACTGAACTTTTGTTACAGACAAGTGAAGGTAAAGATTGGGAAATTCATACGCGGCGAGCAAGTCAGCCAATGATTATTACGGCAGTCCATGGTGGGGCGATTGAACGTGGCACAACTGAACTTGCTCAATCGATAAGTGAGCGTGGTAACTATGATTTTTATACTTTTAAAGGTGTACGTCATAATAAAAATCACGAACTACATGTGACATCAAGACATTTTGATGAGCCAAAACTGTTACAAATGATCGATGATAATCGGCATGCGATTTCTGTTCATGGTTGCATGGGTGATAAACCAGAAGTGTATATTGGAGGAAAAGATCAAGCACTAAGAAAATATATTAAACACTATTTATCTGAAATTAATATCATTGTTAAAGATGCACCATCCCATATTTCTGGACTTCACGATGATAATTTTGTTAATTGTTGCCAACACAAAGCTGGCGTTCAGCTAGAATTAACTGCGTGTCTAAGAAAAAATTTCTTTATTAACAAAAAATATAATCTTTATGATAGGGAAAATCGAGATAATTGGTCTTCATTAATGGCTGATTTTACGCAAGCAATCATTGATGCTGTAAGCCATTATCAAAAAGAGCGCAATTAACCATTTATGATGTCATTTTAACTAACATTAGAAATAATATTTGCAAAACAAAACATAATAAGATATTATAGATATATTATATCTATAATAGGAAGTTGATAAACAGATGAAATGTTCTAAGGCAACAGATTATGCATTACACGCTTTATTATTTATGATAAAAAGTGACGGCGATTCAAAAAGAATACCAGTACAAGACTTAGCAGCCGTATTGAAAGTTTCTACGACTTATTTATCTAAAATTTTAACACGACTTGTAAAAGCTGGGATAATTTCAGCAAATAGTGGTGCAAAAGGCGGCTATCAATTAAAAAATGGATGGCAAGATATTTCAATTTATGAAATTATCGTAACTATAGATGGCAAACAAAGCTTACTAGAGGATAGTTTTAGTCATGGTGAAGGTTGTTCTATTAAACAAATTATGGATGAAGCGGAACGTAGTTTAATAAATAATTTAGAACAAAAAAAATTAAAGGACTTGGCTTAACGCTAAGTTCTTTAATTTTTCAATTAATTATAGATATTAAGAGTCTTTAAAAGGTGTAAAGGAGTGGAATAAATGGATTATGAAATCATAGTTATTGGTGGCGGTCCTGCTGGTTTAAGCGCAGCATTGAATTTTGGAAGAGGTATGATGCATACATTAGTTATCGATGAGGATAAACCACGAAATCGAGTGACATCAGAATCACATGGTTATTTAACACAAGATGGTATTTCACCAACTGAATTCAAACAAAAAGCAAAACAAGATATTGCTAAATACAAAGATGTATCATTTTTAGCAGAACGTGTTATAGATATTAAAGAAAATGATGAAGGATTTGAAGTTTTTACCCAAGGACAATCATTTACAGCCAGACAAGTGTTACTCGCAACAGGATTAAATGAACAAGGACCAGACATACCTGGTTTCAATGATTTTTATGGACAATCTATATTTTATTGTCCGTGGTGTGATGGCTATGAAATGCGTCATCGTAGGTTGGCTGTCATATATTCAGTTGAGATGATAACACATATGGTTAAATTATTAAGCAACTTTTCAAAAGAACTTATCGTTTTTACAAATGGGGAAAGTGTTACAGCCGAAGACAAAGCTTGGCTTAAAGCTAAAAATATTGATATATATACTGAACCCATTGCTGATTTAAGTGGGGAAAAGGATCAATTGACTCATATTAAATTGGCAAACGGCGATAAAGTTGAAGTTGAAGGTGCATTTAGCCAAATGCAATGGGATACTCATTTTGATTTTTTGGAAAATTTGAGTTTAGAGCGTGATGAAAATGAAAAATTTGAAGTCAATGCTTTTGGTGAAACTTCGATTAAGCATTTTTATATTGCAGGTGAAACAAAAGATAATTTCGCGGGTCAAATCATAGATGCAGCAGCTAATGGTGGCATGGTTGCTAAAATGGTAATGATGACACAAATTAGTGAAGATTTTTAAAATAAATCTTATGATATAAATGATTAACGTTTTATATCTATGCCTTGAACATCTTATTTGATAAACTAAAAGATAAGTAAAACATATAAGGGGCTGAAGAAATATGCATGATACGTTAATGAGTGTCCAAATTATTCCGAAAACTGCTAATGGTGAAGATGTTATACCTTATGTTGATGAAGCAATAAAGATAATTGATGATTCTGGTTTGACTTATAGAGTTGGACCACTAGAAACAACAGTACAAGGTGAGATGAATGAATGTTTGATCTTGATTCAAAAGTTAAATGAGCGTATGGTTGAATTAGAAATACCGAGTACGATTAGTCAGGTTAAGTTTTATCATGTCCCTGAAGGTATTACAATCGAGACACTTACTGGAAAATATGATGAAATTTAAAAAATAGATAATAAACAAAAACGATTTAACATATCAAGATGTTGAATCGTTTTTGTTTATTGGGAAAGACCTTTTGCACTTTGGGGCTAAATTTAATATAATGAAGTAATGATTATGGATAAAGTTATAGAACTTTGAACACCTAGGTTGAAATACCAAAGTATAAAACATATTTAAAAACACTTGTTCTTAGTTTATATGATATAGAAAGGATTTTGTAGAGTGAATGAAGAGCAAAGAAAAAGTACTTCTATAGATATTTTAGCTGAACGAGATAAGAAGACTAAAGATTATAGCAAGTATTTTGAGCATGTCTATCAACCACCAAGTTTAAAAGAAGCACGTAAACGCGGTAAAGAAGAAGTAAACTATAACCGTGATTTTCACATAGATGAAAAATATCGTAATATGGGTCAAGGGAAGACCTTTTTAATTAAAACATATGGTTGCCAAATGAACGCGCATGATACAGAGGTCATGGCTGGTATTTTAGGCGCTTTAGGTTATTCAGCAACAGAAGATATCAATCAAGCTGATGTGATTTTAATTAACACATGTGCAATACGTGAAAATGCGGAGAGTAAAGTGTTTAGTGAGATTGGTAATTTAAAACACTTAAAACGAGAAAAACCAGAAACAGTTATCGGCGTATGTGGCTGTATGTCACAAGAAGAATCAGTTGTTAACAAAATTCTCAAATCGTACCAGAACGTTGATATGATTTTCGGAACGCATAATATTCATCGTTTACCAGAAATTTTAGAAGAAGCTTATTTATCAAAAGCGATGGTCGTAGAAGTATGGTCAAAAGAAGGAGACGTTATTGAAAACCTTCCTAAAGTGAGAAAAGGTAATATTAAAGCTTGGGTAAATATTATGTATGGCTGTGACAAATTCTGTACATATTGCATTGTGCCTTTTACAAGAGGTAAAGAACGTAGTAGACGTCCAGATGATATCATTGCTGAAGTAAGAGATTTAGCGCGTCAAGGTTATCAAGAAATTACGCTGCTAGGTCAAAACGTAAACGCTTATGGTAAAGATATAGAGGGCTTAGAATATGGTTTGGGTGATTTATTAGAAGATATTACACAAATTGATATACCAAGAGTGAGATTTACTACAAGCCATCCTTGGGACTTTACGGATCGTATGATTGAAGTTATTGCAAACGGGGGCAATATTGTACCTCACGTACATTTACCAGTTCAATCAGGTAACAACGCAGTATTAAAAATTATGGGACGTAAATATACACGTGAAAGCTATTTAGATTTAGTAGATAGAATTAAAACGAAGATACCTAACGTTGCACTGACTACGGATATTATCGTAGGTTATCCAAATGAAACTGAAGCACAATTTGAAGAAACTTTAACATTGTATGACGAAGTTGAATTTGAACATGCATATACTTATATTTATTCACAAAGAGATGGTACACCAGCAGCGAAGATGAAAGATAATGTGCCTTTAGACGTGAAGAAAGATAGATTACAACAATTAAATAAAAAAGTGGCTTATTATTCAGAACGAGCTATGAAACAATATGAAGGCGAAGTCATCCAAGTATTGTGTGAAGGTGCCAGTAAGAAGGATAATACTGTGTTAGCAGGCTATACTTCAAAAAATAAACTCGTTAACTTCAAAGCACCTAAAGAAATGATAGGTAGAATTGTAGATGTACAAGTTGATGAAGCGAAACAATTTTCATTAAATGGTACATTCTTACGCATGAGTGAAAAAGCAGTGGTGACTCAATAATGTATGAAAAAGATGACATATTAGCTGAAGCAAATCGCATTAGTGAACGAATCAAATCATTGGATACAGTTAAAGATTATCACACTGTAGAACAACAAATTCATTACAATAAAAATATTGAACAACGCATGAAAGATTTAAAGAAAACACAAAAGCAATCCGTAAACTTACAAAATTACGGTAAAACAGAAGCGCTAAAACAATCTGAAGGTAAAATACAAGGTATTGAGCAAGATATTAATGTATTACCTATAGTGGAAGAGTTCAGAGAATCACAAACTGAAGCCAACGATTTATTACAAATGATGATAAGTACAATGTCTAATCGTTTAAATCAACATGAACAAAATGATGACTAGCGTGTAATGTACTTTCAGGAAAGGAATGAACCGAATGAAGACAATTAAGACGAAAAGGTTAACTTTAACCGCAATATTCATCGCTATTAATGTAGTGTTGAGTAGTATCATTGTCATTCCGTTAGGCCCTATTAAAGCAGCACCTATTCAACATTTGATTAATGTACTATGTGCTGTGTTTGTTGGTCCGTGGTTTGGACTAGCTCAAGCATTTATTTCTTCTGTATTACGCATGATTTTTGGTACTGGTAGCTTCTTCGCCTTTCCTGGAAGTATGGTAGGTGTACTACTCGCAAGTGGTTTTTATCATTACCGTAAGCATATCTTCATGGCTGCGGTAGGTGAAGTGATAGGAACAGGTATTATTGGTAGTATAATTTGTATTCCATTAGCTTGGATACTTGGCTTTTCAGATTTTGCTATTAAACCATTAATGTTAGCATTTATCGTTTCTAGTATTATTGGTGCTATCATCAGTTATATATTATTAATGATATTGAAAAGAAAAGGCATATTAAAACGCTTCTTATAAGCTATGTCAGATTTACGATACGAGATTAAGACTCAAATAACTAATCAGGAAGTTTTAGATGGATAACGAAACAAGTTATGTCGTGCTATTATTCTTGATTACTTATAGAGACTTGGTCTCGTTTTTTTGAATTTAAATCTACGGTTACTTTATTGATAAATATTTTGATAATAATTAAGCTTTAACGCTACGATTGAATAAATAGGCGTAATATCTAAAGTTATGTTAAAATTTAAGAGTTAAATTAACTAATAAAGTTAAAGAAAATTAAACGAAAATGGATAGTATTAAAGAGGCTTTCGGTACAAAAATGAATATGAAAACACGCTCAGTGCATATTTGAAATGTGTGCTACATGACTACACATACATATTCAAAGATACAATAATAATTGAATTTAATTTTTGAAAAGTAAGAAACTAATAGAAGGATTGTGAAATATCAAAATGACTAACCAAACTCCTATGATGCAACAGTATTTAAAAATAAAATCACAATATCAAGATTGTCTATTATTTTTTAGATTGGGCGATTTTTATGAAATGTTTTTCGATGATGCGAAAGAGGCGTCAAGAGTATTAGAAATCACTTTGACGAAAAGGGATGCCAAAAAAACGAACCCAATACCGATGTGTGGTGTACCTTATCATGCAGCAGATGGCTACATTGAAACATTGATTAGCAATGGTTATAAAGTAGCTATATGTGAGCAAATGGAAGATCCAAGACAGACTAAAGGTATGGTTCGTCGTGAAGTTGTTAGAATCGTTACACCTGGAACGGTAATGGATAAAGGTGGCGTTGATGAAAAACAAAACAACTATATATTAAGTTTTGTGAAAGATAATGTCGCTTACGCATTAAGTTATTGTGATGTTTCAACTGGAGAATTGAAAGTTACACATTTCGAAGATGAAGCGACACTAATGAATGAAATTACAACTATTAATCCTAATGAAATCGTCGTAAACGAGAATATTGATGATGATTTAAAACGACAAATCAGTTTAACAACTGAAACAATAACGGTATTATCGGAAATTTCAGATGCACAGTATAGTGTGAATACTATGACGGAAGACAACTTGTTTAATGCGACACAATTGTTGTTAGATTATATATATCACACACAAAAAAGAGATTTATCCCATATTGAAGCAGTTGTTAAATATGAAGCGGTAGACTTTATGAAAATGGATTTTTACGCTAAACGAAATTTAGAATTAACAGAAAGTATTCGTTTAAAAACTAAAAAAGGAACATTGCTCTGGTTAATGGATGAGACTAAGACACCAATGGGTGCCAGACGATTAAAACAGTGGATTGATAGACCACTTATCCATAAAGCACATATAGAATCTCGCTTAGATACAGTAGAACAGTTTATTAATCATTTTATCGAAAGAGATACATTAAGAAATCATTTGAATCAAGTTTATGATATTGAACGCTTAGTAGGCCGTGTAAGTTATGGCAACGTCAATGCACGCGATTTAATTCAGTTGAAACATTCTATTTCAGAAATCCCAAATATTAAAAATCTACTTAATGATTTTGATGAACAGATGACTGCACAATTTAAAGCGCTAGAGCCCTTAGATGAATTACTTGGCTTACTAGAAGAAAGTTTAAAAGAAGAACCACCAATTTCTGTAAAAGAGGGTGGCCTTTTTAAAACTGGTTTTAATAGTGAGTTAGACGAGTATTTAGAGGCATCTAAAAATGGGAAGTCATGGCTAGCTGAATTACAGGCTAAAGAACGCCAACGTACTGGCATTAAATCATTAAAGATTAGTTTTAATAAAGTGTTTGGTTACTTTATTGAAATTACTAGAGCGAACTTACAAGACTTGGATCCCACAGCATTTGGTTATCATCGCAAGCAAACATTATCTAACGCAGAACGTTTTATCACAGATGAATTGAAAGAAAAAGAAGACATCATTCTTGGCGCTGAAGATAAAGCAATCGAATTAGAATATCAATTGTTTGTTCAGCTAAGAGAAAAAATTAAAACCTATACAGAACGTTTACAAAAACAAGCTAAAGTTATATCAGAACTTGATTGTTTACAAAGTTTTGCAGAAATTGCGCAAAAATATAACTATGCACGTCCCAATTTTAGTGAAGATAAAACACTACAATTAACAAATTCGCGTCATCCGGTTGTCGAACGCGTGATGGACCATAATGATTATGTGCCAAATGATTGTGAATTAGATCAAGATACATTTGTCTATTTAATAACTGGACCTAATATGTCGGGTAAATCCACTTATATGCGTCAAGTAGCCATAATTAGTATTATGGCCCAAATGGGAGCATACGTCCCTTGTGAATCTGCAACACTCCCAGTCTTTGACCAGATATTTACAAGAATAGGCGCCGCAGATGATCTTGTATCAGGTAAGAGTACATTTATGGTTGAAATGTTAGAAGCGCAGAAAGCACTCGCACATGCGACAGAAAATAGTTTGATTATTTTTGATGAAATTGGAAGAGGTACATCGACGTATGATGGATTAGCACTTGCACAATCGATGATAGAATACGTTGCGAATACGTCTCATGCTAAAACACTATTTTCTACGCATTATCACGAGTTAACAACTTTAGATCAATCTTTATCTTGTTTGAAAAATGTGCATGTAGCAGCAAACGAATATAAAGGTGAACTTATCTTCTTGCATAAGGTTAAAGATGGCGCAGTAGATGATAGTTATGGTATTCAAGTAGCTAAATTAGCACATTTACCTGATGAAGTAATTTCACGGGCGCAAGTCATATTAGATGCGTTTGAACAGACTGACAAACAAGAAAACCAAGTCGTAGTTAACAAACTTGAAGTAGACTCAAGTATTCAAGAAGCGCAATACTCAAATGTAGAAGAAGCAGCTGCAACATATCCTGAGCAATCTGAATATGCAAAACAGGATGATAATAGAAATCAATTTGAACAAACAGCATTTGAACTATTTGATGCGCCGGTCGAGCAATCTGAAATAGAAAATGAAATTAAGACGTTGAATTTATCTAACATGACGCCGATAGAAGCATTAATTAAATTAAGTGAATTACAAAAACAATTGAAATAGAGGTGAAGTCAAATGGGTAAAATTAAAGAGTTGCAAACATCATTAGCGAATAAGATTGCTGCTGGGGAAGTTGTTGAACGTCCAGGCTCAGTAGTCAAAGAGTTATTAGAAAATGCCATTGACGCCCAAGCGACTGAAATCAATATCGAAGTTGAACAATCTGGCGTAGCATCCATTCGTGTGGTTGACAATGGTACGGGTATTCATATAGAAGATTTAGGCCTCGTCTTTCATCGTCATGCAACTAGTAAATTAGATGCAGATGATGACTTGTTTCATATTCGCACACTTGGATTCCGTGGAGAAGCATTAGCGAGTATCTCTTCTGTTTCCAAAGTGACACTGAAAACATGTACAGATAATGAAGAAGGCCAAGAGATTTATGTGGAAAATGGTGAAATTCTTAATCAAAAACCTGCAAAAGCGAAACAAGGTACTGATATATTAGTTGAATCATTATTTTATAATACACCAGCGCGCTTAAAATATATTAAAAGTTTATATACTGAATTAGGTAAAATTACTGATATCGTAAATCGAATGGCAATGAGTCATCCAGGCATTCGTATTTCACTTATTTCAGATGGCAGAACGATTTTAAAAACAAATGGTTCAGGACGTACAAATGAAGTAATGGCAGAAATATATGGGATGAAAGTGGCTAAAGATTTAGTACATATCTCTGGTGAAACGAGCGACTATCGCTTAGAGGGATATGTTGCTAAACCAGAACATTCCCGAAGTAATAAACATTATATATCTATTTTTATTAATGGTAGATATATCAAAAACTTTTTGATAAACAAAGCAATTTTAGAAGGTTATCATACACTGCTAATGATTGGCAGATTCCCGATTTGTTATATTAATATTGAAATGGATCCGATACTGGTCGATGTCAATGTGCACCCAACTAAATTAGAGGTACGTTTATCTAAAGAAGATCAGTTGTTTGAATTGATTGTAGAAAAAATACGAGAAGCTTTTAAAGATCGTATTTTAATACCACAAAATGATATGAATAAATTGACGCAGAAAAATAAAGTGCTGGATAAATTTGAACAACAGAAAATTGATTTTGAGAAACGTAAACAGCAAAGAGATGCTACACATTCAACGAATTTGAATTTTGACCTTGAGGATAAACAGCCCAATGAAACAAATCAATCTAATCAAGCCTTAGATCATACACTCTCAAGTCCGAATACCTCCTCAGAGGATTCCTATTCAGTGCAAGAATCGACTTATGATTATGCTAAGACGCAAAGAGATGTCTTGACAGATATGGAAGAACAAGATATTACTAATACATTAGCACCTTCTGAAGATGTAGCTGAAGTACCAGACATTAAAGGGAGTATCAGTAGCAATCCTTCACAGCGTATACCTTATATGGAAGTCGTAGGTCAAGTACATGGCACATATATTATTGCGCAAAATGAGAACGGTATGTTTATGATTGATCAACATGCTGCGCAAGAACGGATTAAATACGAATATTTTAGAGAAAAAATAGGTGATGTATCTAATGAAATACAAAATTTATTAATTCCTTTAACTTTTCACTTCTCTAAAGACGAGTTGATGATTATCAATCAACACGTTGAAGAATTAGATAAAGTGGGCGTGCATTTAGAACCGTTTGGTGGTAATGATTATATTGTTGATAGTTATCCAGTGTGGTTTCCTGCTGCTGAAGCGGAAGAAATTATTAAAGATATGATTGAGTATGTCTTAGAACATAAAAAAGTGAATGTTAAAAAAATACGTGAAGAAGCTGCTATTATGATGAGTTGTAAGAAATCAATTAAAGCAAATCACTATTTAAAGAATAATGAAATGGCAGATTTAGTGAATCAATTGAGAGAAACAGAAGATCCATTTACATGTCCACATGGCAGACCGATAATCATTAATTTTTCAAATTATGAATTAGAACGCTTATTTAAGCGTATTATATAGGAGGTTAGTGGATGAAGCCATATATTTTACCGGCTATTCGCTCAATGAAAGATTTAGAAAAACTGATACAGACAGATTATAAAGAATGTGTGTTATTAGATACGCATATAGGTCATATTAAAAGTATTATGGAATTGATGAAGAAGAATAATATAGAAGTGTATATGCATATTGATTTAATTAGAGGTATGAGTCACGATGAATTTGCTTGTGAATTTATCATTCAAAACTATCATCCCAAAGGCATCGTATCGACAAAAACGAAAGTTATAAACAAAGCCAAAGCGTTGAATACGACTACGGTTTTCCGTGTATTTATTCTAGATAGTCATGCACTAACTAGAAGTATTGAGCTTATAAAACGTGTTGAGCCTGACTTTGTTGAAGTGTTGCCAGGTATAGCAACAAAGGCCATAAAAATCATTAATGAAGAGACGAATACGTCTGTGATTGCTGGTGGGTTGATTAATGACGTTGAGGAAGTTGATGTTGCGGTAAAAAATGGTGCGAAATATATCACTACAAGTGATCGGGATTTATGGTAATAAAGCTAAAGCAGTTAAATTAACAATCGTTCTATTAAAGCATAAAGATTGAATGATGTTGATCATAATGTAATTGTCTTAATAGAATTAGCTATTTTAGAAACAGATTAAATCATTTTATTAATGTATAATCATTTCTAAAGCTTATAGCTAATTCTTTTTTATACCATTTTTTAATGATTAAGTATCAATTTATGTAAATTAAAAACCTAGGGGGAACATTTAATGATAAAACCGAGGAAATTATTAAGAGGTGACACTGTTGCAATTGTATCTTTATCTTCTGGTTTAGCCGGAGAAGATTCGATTTTATGGCGAACAAAACAAGGAATCGAACGACTGGAATCCGTATTTGGTTTGCATGTAAAAATTATGCCCAATGCACTCAAAGGTATAAAATATGTCCGTGAACACCCTGAACTGCGTGCTTCAGATTTGAATGAAGCATTAAAAGATAGTGATGTAAAAGCGATTATAAGTTGTATTGGTGGTGAAGATGCCATTAGCATATTACCCTATGTAGATTTTCAAGCAATTTATGATAACCCCAAGATTTTTTCGGGTTATTCCGATTCAACGACTGTGCACATGATGTTTTATAAAATGGGTATCGTTAGTTTTTATGGACAAGCCTTATTGACAGATTTTGCGGAGAATATAGAAATGGATAGCTATACAATTAAAGATATTGAAAAATGTTGGTTCAATAGTTCAGCAATTGGCGAACGATTGCCTACGCCTTATACAAGACCAACAGGATTAGAATGGAAAGTAGAAAATAAAAATATTGCTAGGACTAAAAGAGACAACCAAAGTTATGAAGTTATAAATGGGGCAGGTATTGTGAGTGGCCATTTAATTGGAGGTAATTTAGAAACATTTGTGAGTTTGATAGATACTCCCATATTTCCGGAATTAGAGCATTTCAATCATGCGATACTTTTTTTAGAAACTTCAGAAGATACACCATCTCCTTTAGAATTTTCGAAAATGTTTAATCAATTATTACAAATAGGGGTGTTAGATAAAGTAGAAGGCATTGTTTTTGGTAAACCATTTAATCAAATATATTATGAAGCGTATAAAAATGAAATATTAAAAATTATTAAAAGAAGTAATAAACCAAGCATTCCAATTTTATATAATTTGTCATTTGGACACAATGAACCCAAGCACAGCATGCCTTATGGCTTATCAGCAAAAATTAATTGTCATACTCAGCAATTCGAAATTAAAGAAAGCGCTGTTATTGATTTTTAAATTGTGGCAATTTTTTTACAAAAAAGATTGACAACGCTTTCAATAGAGGTGTAAGATAAACACAAGTTAATAATTAGAACAGAGATGGGAGATTTCTACAGTCATTAAACCAGTGGATTAACACTGGACATAATTGTAGGAGTCTCTTTGTCTTTTTTAGGAGGAGTCTCTATGAGTGTATATTTTGCTGAATTATTGGGAACAGCAATATTAGTATTATTTGGGGGTGGCGTTGTTGCCAACGTTAATTTAAAACGAAGCAATGGTAACGGTGCTGATTGGATTGTAATTGCTACAGGTTGGGGGCTTGCCGTAACTATGGGCGTTTACGCTACTGGTGAAATATCTGGTGCGCATTTAAATCCGGCTGTTACTTTAGCGTTCGCAATGGACGGTGCATTAAGCTGGGGTATGGTTCCTGGATACATCATTTGTCAAATACTTGGTGGTATCATCGGTGGTATTTTAGTTTGGTTAATGTATTTAGCACAATGGAAAGCAACTGAAGATAAAGATACAAAATTAGCTGTGTTTTCTACAGCACCAGCAATAAAAAATTACTTTGCCAACTTTTTAAGTGAAATTATTGGTACTGCTGCTTTAACAATGGGTTTATTATTCATTGGAATGAATAAAATAGCTGACGGCTTAAATCCATTAATTGTTGGTAGTTTAATTGTTGCGATTGGTTTAAGTTTAGGTGGTCCAACTGGTTATGCCATTAATCCTGCTCGTGATTTAGGACCTCGTATCGCACATGCCATTTTACCAATAGCTGGTAAAGGCAAATCAAATTGGAGTTATGCAATTGTTCCGGTTTTAGGACCTATTACAGGTGGTATGATGGGTGCGGTCATTTATAGATTGTTCTATAAAGGTGCGTTTGATATGATGTCTGTTGTATCAATCGTGTTATTAATTGTAACAATTGCGCTTGGAATCGCTTTAAACAAAGCAAAAAGTGCAAAAGGTATCGAAACAATTTATTAAATAAGTTTTAACTGTCCTGTTTATACGTTAAAATATAAACAGGTCTTATATTATAAAAAAATAAATAATATGAATATGTTTGTTGAATTATTAAAAAGAAATGTATACAGGTAGATTGTTGGGAAACATACATTTCACATACATTATTTATTCAACAAATATAATAAAAGGGAGATTATCAATATGAAAAAATATATTTTGTCAATTGACCAAGGTACAACAAGTTCAAGAGCGATTCTTTTTGACCAAGATGGGAAAATCCAAGGCGTAGCACAACGTGAATTTAAACAATATTTTCCTAAATCTGGTTGGGTAGAACATGACGCAAACGAAATTTGGACGTCTGTATTGGCAGTTATTGCTGAAGTGCTTAATGAAGAAAATGTTGGCGCAGATCAAATCGCGAGTATCGGTATTACAAATCAACGTGAAACAGCAGTAGTTTGGGATAAACATACGTCACGTCCAGTGTATCACGCAATTGTATGGCAATCGCGTCAAACACAAAGTATTTGTCAAGACTTAAAAGACCAAGGTTTAGAAAGCAAATTCCGTGAAAAAACAGGCCTTTTATTAGATCCTTACTTTGCAGGTACAAAAGTAAAATGGATACTTGATAATGTTGAAGGTACAAGAGAAAAAGCTGACAATGGTGACTTACTATTCGGAACAATTGATTCATGGCTAGTATGGAAACTATCAGGTGGACAAGCACATATCACAGATTATACAAACGCAAGTCGTACATTAATCTATAACATTCATGACCTAGAATGGGATCAAGAATTATTAGACATTTTAGAAATTCCGAATTCAATGCTTCCTGAAGTAAAATCTTCTAGTGAAGTTTATGCTAACACAGTTGATTACCATTTCTTTGGTAAAGAAGTGCCGATTTCTGGTATCGCTGGTGACCAACAAGCTGCACTATTCGGCCAAGCATGTTTCAACCGTGGTGATGCGAAAAACACTTATGGTACTGGTGGATTCATGTTAATGAATACAGGAGAAGAAGCTGTAACTTCTAAGAGTGGTTTGTTAACAACAATCGCGTATGGTATTGATGGTAAAGTCAATTATGCACTTGAAGGTTCTATCTTCGTTTCAGGTTCTGCAATTCAATGGCTAAGAGATGGACTCAGAATGATTAATTCAGCGCCGCAATCAGAAAATTATGCAGAACGTGTCGAATCAACTGAAGGTGTATACGTTGTACCAGCATTTGTTGGTCTTGGCACACCATACTGGGATGCAGAAGCGCGTGGTGCTATTTTCGGACTTACGCGTGGTACTGAAAAAGAACATTTCATTCGTGCTACTTTAGAATCATTATGTTACCAAACACGTGACGTATTAGAAGCGATGGAAAAAGATTCTGGTATTAAAGTAAATAATTTACGTGTCGATGGCGGCGCAGTTAAGAATAATTTCATTATGCAATTCCAATCCGACATCTTAAACGTTGGTGTTGAACGTCCAGAAATTAGTGAAACAACAGCATTAGGTGCAGCATACTTAGCTGGACTTGCAGTTGGATTCTGGGATAGTAAAGATGAAATTGCTAATCGTTGGAAATTAGAAAAACAATTCAATCCAGACATGGTAGAAAAAGAAAGAGAAAAATATTATAAAGGCTGGAAGAAAGCTGTAGAAGCTACTCAAGTCTTTAAATTAGATGATGAGTAAAAAAATTAGACTTAAAAGTGTTATCTGTGCTACAATACGGGTAAGTTAATAATATCGAGATGAGAAATGAGAGATTCAATTCGTACAATTATATATGTATGGGATGGGTCTCTCTTTTTTTAATACTTTAGGAGGCGCTGGATTTTATGAGTTTATCAACTTTAAAAAGAGAACAGATTAAGAAAGAATTGAAAAATGACGCTTATGACGTTGTGATTATTGGTGGCGGAATTACCGGAGCTGGGATTGCTTTAGATGCTAGTAATAGAGGTATGAAAGTCGCTTTAGTAGAAATGCAAGACTTTGCACAAGGTACAAGTTCACGTTCTACTAAATTAGTACATGGTGGATTACGTTATTTAAAACAATTACAAGTAGGCGTTGTAGCAGAAACTGGTCGCGAACGTGCGATTGTTTATGAAAATGGTCCACATGTAACAACACCAGAACGCATGTTATTACCATTGCATAAAGGCGGATCTATGGGTAAATTCACTACATCGATTGGTTTAGGCGTTTATGATAGATTAGCAGGTGTTAAAAAAGCTGAACGTAAAACAATGTTAAATGCAAAAGAAACACTTGCAAAAGAACCACTTGTTAAAAAAGCTGGTCTTAAAGCTGGTGGCTCTTATGTTGAATACCGTACAGATGACGCACGATTAACTATTGAAGTAATGAAACGTGCTGAAGAAAAAGGCGCTACTATCATTAACCATACAAAATCTGTTCATTTCACATATGATTCAAATGAAACAGTTAATGGTATTCAAGTAGAAGACCAAATTAGCAATGAAACTTACCCAATTAAAGCTAAAAAAGTTATCAATGCAAGTGGTCCATGGGTAGATGAAGTACGTAGTGGCGATTATGCACGTAACAATAAAGAATTACGTTTAACAAAAGGTGTTCATGTTGTAATTGATCAATCTAAATTCCCACTAGGTCAAGCTGTATACTTTGATACAGAAAACGATGGCCGTATGATTTTTGCTATTCCACGTGAAGGCAAAGCATATGTTGGTACTACAGATACTTTTTATGACAATGTTAAGACATCACCATTAGTTAACCAAGAAGATAGAGATTATTTAATTGAAGCAATTAACTATATGTTCCCTGATGTTAACGTATCT
This sequence comes from Staphylococcus parequorum, assembly GCF_039237145.1. Classification (NCBI taxonomy): domain Bacteria; kingdom Bacillati; phylum Bacillota; class Bacilli; order Caryophanales; family Staphylococcaceae; genus Staphylococcus; species Staphylococcus parequorum. The sequence continues at coordinate 1,979,341 of NZ_CP150682.1, read as the reverse complement.
GATGAAGATATTGAATCATCATGGGCTGGTGTGAGACCACTTATTTTAGAAGAAGGTAAAGATCCTTCAGAAATTTCTCGTAAAGACGAAGTTTGGGAAGGTAAATCTGGTTTATTAACAATTGCAGGTGGTAAATTAACTGGTTACCGTCATATGGCAGTAGAAATTGTTGATTTATTAGCAAAACGCTTAAAATCAGAATATAAACTTACTTTCGCTAAAGCGGCAACAAAACACTTACCAATCTCTGGTGGCGATGTAGGCGGCAGTAAAAACTTTGATAAATATATTGAACAAAAAGTTGAAGATGCAAAAGCTTATCAAATAGACGAAGCGACTGCACGTCACTTTGTATCTAAATATGGTTCAAACGCTGAAGAGTTATTCAAAATTGCACAAACTGCGCAATATCAAGAAACTGGTTTACCGTTAGATATCTACACAGAATTAATTTATTCAATTCAAAATGAAATGGTTCACCGTCCAACAGATTTCTTTATCCGTCGTACAGGTAAATTATATTTCAAGATTGATGATGTATTAAATTATAAAGAACAAGTAATTGATGTAATGGCTGAATTATTAGGCTATACAAATATTCAAAAAGAATTATATACAAAAGAATTAGAAACTGCGATTAAAGAAGCACAAACAGGTAATAACCAACCAGCAGTTAAAGAATAAATATGTATAAATAGTAAAACTGGCGACAAGGTCTTAGGACTTTGTCGCCAGTTTTTGTTTGTCTACCTCAATATATCTTTGTGTTACTTTATATCATAATATGTATAGATATCTTTTTCGTTGAAGGGGACAGATAAATCTAAAAAGTAAGGGCTTTGCCACTTTTGTGTTTTTAATGCAGTCTTGTTTAAATTTGATTCCCAATTGGGATAAACACGCATTGCCATTTTGCCTTTGTATTGGGTTGAAGTTAAGACGCCATTTGCTAACAAAATATCTTTCGGAAAAATAAATTGTCCTTTACGATCACCATCAATAATATTAATAACCAAGTAATCTTTAGAACCCTCGCAATTAAAAGGAGTATTTTGAGCTATTTCATTTTTATGCCACATTGCAACAAAATAACCAGTTTTTTTAGGTGTCTTCTTAGCTAACCGACTTTTAAAAGTATGATGGGCTAAGTTAAAATTAAAAGCCTCATATTCATGATTCCATTTTTCAACTTCAAAATTAATTGGAGAAAAGTCATTTACCATTTCGTGCATTTTATTTATTAACTTTTTAGAAGCATAATTTTCAAACATAATAAACCAACCTTTGCTAAATTATATTTAAGTCTTTGTTTTCTGAAGCAAGTAATATAAAATCTAATTACTGTGTTGAAAGCATTAATATACCTAAGATAACTATAAAAATATAAATCCATTTTTCAAAATGATTATGGTGTGTCTTTTTCGATAAATACTTACCTAATAAAACTGCAACAATCAATACAGGTAAAGTAGCTAAGAATAATTGAATAGTTTGACTCGTCCATATACCACCCAACAATTGACCTATGACAACAAAGATAGCTGTTAATAGAAAATGAGCCTGAATTGTACTTTTAAAGTCTTTAATATGCCATTGACTTAGCGTTCCGAAAATAACGATTGGTACACCATGAGAGTTATAAATACTGCCTAGCATGCCGGAAACAAGTCCTGCCAAACCTTCCCATAGAGAAGATTTAAGTTTAATTTTAGCGTGATGGGTAAGAAAAACGGTCTTGATAAATGCATAAATACCATAAAAGATTAGAAAAATAGCTAACAGTAATTGTATTTTTTCAGTATCAAAATGATGGAGTATCCATATGCCTATAGGTATGCCGATTAAACTACCGGACATCATGACTGCCAAAGTCTTATATTTAATATGCTTCATTTCAGAAAAAATATTGAATAAAGCCACAGTTAGACCAGCGATACCCACTAAAGATATAGCTGTTTTTATATCTAAACCGATTAAAGCTAATAAAGGCATGCTGATTAAAGCTTCTCCAAAGCCAAAGTATGTTCGGACTAAAGCACCTAAGAATATAGCTAATAAAATAAAAATAAAAATCGTTATATCCATTAGATGTCCTCCTCGACGAATTGTTGTTTGTTTTACATTTTATGATGAGCATGATTAACTCAATACCTATTATTGATTCAATACTTGATATTGAGTATAACATTTTTAATATAGAATCATATTAGGGTTTCGAAGGATTATTGCATTTTTATTGGTGAGAATATTTTCTTAAGTATTTATAAAATCAATGTTTTTTAATATATCGTTGTCTAGTGGTTAACGTTTTGCATTCTATTTGATAACATTGAATTTTGAGGGTATATTGTATAGTATAAGAAGATTGAAATGATGCATGATTTGGGGGCTATCACATGAGTCAAAAGGAATTTAAGATTACTGTTGAAGATGGCACAATGTTAGAAGTGAAATTAGATAAAGCCAAACATGAAACAATTGGTGTTGTACATTTGCTTCATGGTATGGCAGAACATATGGGAAGATATGATGAACTTGTTGAATCGTTTAATCAACAAGGATATGATGTATTACGCCATAACCATAGAGGTCATGGTAAAGAAATAAATGAAAAAGAACGCGGACATATAGATGATATATCACAAGTAGCGGATGATACATATGAAATTGCTCAAACAATGTGTACACACTATACAAACATCCCATACATTATGATTGGTCATTCTATGGGTTCTATTATAGCGCGTGTATTTGCTCAAAAATATCCTGATGCAGCGCAAGGTTTAATTCTTAGTGGCACAGCACAATATCCAAAGTATTTAGGTCTACCCATTGCTGCATTAATGAAAATCATTACTTTAATATTAGGGAAACGACGTCGATTGAAGTGGATTAACCGATTAATGTATAAATCATTCAATAAAGATATCAAAAATCAAAAAACTTCAAGCGATTGGTTATCTAGCGATGCTCGAGAAGTGGCTAAATTTATAAAAGATCCGAATACTGGTTTTTTAGTTTCCAATCAACTTATATACCAAATAATAAAACACGCATTAGCCACAAGTCGTGTAAAAAATATTGAAAAAATGAATACAGAACTTCCTGTACTACTCATATCGGGTAAAGACGATCCGTTAGGTGGCAAAGGTAAAGGTATTAGAAAACTAGGGAAATTATATAAACGCTGTGGTGTGAAACATGTAACCGTCCATTTATACAAAAATAAACGCCATGAAGTTTTATTCGATACGGATTCTGATATTACATGGAATAACATGTATGAATGGATTGAAAAGCAAATTTTAAAAAAGATAAATAATAATAGTAAATAACTAAAGAGAGTTGATATACACGTGCATAACGATAAACCTTTTTTAATCGTACTTGTAGGACCGACTGCTGTTGGAAAGACAGAATTTAGCATTGAATTAGCGAAAAAATTTAATGGTGAAATTATCAGTGGCGATTCAATGCAAGTATACAAGCATATGGATATAGGTACAGCAAAGATTACACCAGATGAAATGTCAGGCGTGCCACATCATATGATAGATATATTAGAACCAGATGAAACATTTTCTGCATTTGATTTTAAAAATAGAGCCCAGCAATTAATAACTGAGATTACTGATAGAGGATGTGTGCCTATAATTGCTGGAGGCACGGGCTTATATATCCAGTCTCTGATTCACGATTATGCGTTTGAAGATGAAACAATCACAGAAGAAGAAAGTGAATTAGTAGATAAAAAATTAGCAGAATTAGATCAGCTATCAAATGAAGCGTTACATCAGTATTTATCATCATTTGATAGTGAGTCAGCAGAAGATATTCATCCTAATAATAGAAAAAGAGTGCGCAGGGCAATACAATATTATTTAAAAACAAAAAAACTTTTAAGTTCTCGAAAGAAAGTTCAACAATATACAGAAAATTATGATACATTATTATTAGGGATAGAAATGTCGCGTGACATATTATATCAAAGAATAAATAAACGCGTAGATATAATGTTGGAACGTGGTTTACTTGATGAAGTGAAACAACTCGTAGATGCGGGATATGAATCATGTCAAAGTATGCAAGCTATAGGCTATAAAGAAATGTTGCCTGTAGTGAAGTGCGGTACAAATAAAAATGACGCAATAGATAAATTAAAGCAACATTCTCGAAACTATGCAAAGCGACAGATGACTTGGTTCAAAAATAAGCTAGACGTAGTATGGTTAGATAAAGAGAAAATGTCACTTTCATCGATGTTAGATGAAGTTTCAGTCCAAATAAAGAAAAGGAGTATAGAACATGAAGACAACAGAAAACATCCAAGATAAATTCCTAGGACAATTTAAGACTGATCAAACAAAAGTGATTGTGTTTTTAATGAATGGTTTTCAAATGAAAGGTGTTATTGAGGATTATGATAAGTATGTAGTATGCTTATTATCTCAAGGTAAACAGCATTTTATTTATAAACATGCTATCAGTACTTTTACAATTGATGATGTACCTCAAACATCATAATCAGAAAATATATAATTAAAAATTAAAAACTAAAAAAGCTACACTAGATTAATTGACATCTAGTGTAGCTTATATTTATTTATAGATATTGTAATGATTAATATTGTTTCAGAAAATCATAAAATCTTCAAATTATAATAATGCTTCAATTTCTGATTCGATTTGATTAGGTTTTTTCTGTGGAGAAAAGCGTTTTACAACTTTACCATCTTTATCTACTAGGAATTTAGTGAAGTTCCATTTGATTTTTTCATTGAAGACACCATTTTGTTCTTTAGTTAAAAATTCAAATAGTGGGTGTTGATTTTCACCTTTGACATCAACTTTTTCATGCATTGGGAAAGTAACGCCATAGTTAATTTTACAGTTTTGTGTAGCTTCTTCACCAGTGCCAGGCTCTTGACCTCCAAATTGATTACAAGGGAAACCTAATACTATAAAATCTTGATCTTTATATTTATCATATAAACTTTGAAGTCCTTCGAACTGTGGTGTAAAACCACATTCACTAGCCGTGTTAACAATTAACATGGGTTGTCCTTGGTACGTATCTAATTTGTACGATTCTCCATTTGGTTTCTGAACTTCTATGTCATATATAGTCATTTTAATTCACCTCTTATAAATAATCTAACATAAATTGGCGCTGTAGTCTTTATATATACACTATGATAGAATAGCTAAGAAAAGAGGTGCATGTTATGACCCAACAACAAACTTATAATACAAAAAAAGAATTAGAAACAGCTATTTTAGTTGGAGTACATGCTCAAAATGATGATGAATTTGATTTTGAGTCGACAATGGAAGAATTAGCATCATTGTCAGAAACGTGTCAACTAAACGTTCAAGAACAGTTTACTCAAAACAGAACGCATTTTGATAGAAAATATTATGTTGGTAAAGGGAAATTAGAAGATATTCGAGCGTATATTGAATATCATGATATCGATGTCGTTGTTGCTAATGATGAATTAACAACAGCACAATCAAAAGCGCTAAATGGAAATTTAAATGTGAAAATTATCGACAGAACGCAATTAATATTAGAAATTTTTGCATTAAGAGCAAGCAGTAAAGATGGTAAATTACAAGTTGAATTAGCGCAACTTGATTATTTAATGCCAAGATTGCAAGGGCATGGACGTAGTTTGTCACGTTTAGGTGGCGGTATTGGGACAAGAGGCCCTGGTGAAACGAAGCTAGAAATGGACCGTCGTCATATTAGAACGAGAATGAATGAAATTAAACACCAATTAGAAACAGTGGTTGAACATCGTGAACGTTATCGTAATAAACGTGAACAGAACCATGTTTTCCAAGTTGCACTCATAGGTTATACGAACGCAGGTAAATCGTCTTGGTTTAACATGCTTGCCAATGAAACAACATATGAAAAGAATTTATTATTCGCAACACTTGACCCTAAAACACGACAAATCCAGATAAATGATGGGTTTAACTTAATTATTTCAGATACAGTTGGATTTATTCAAAAGCTGCCAACGACATTAATTGCAGCTTTTAAATCAACGCTTGAAGAAGCAAAAAATGCGGATCTATTATTACATGTCGTTGATAGTAGTCATCCTGAGTATAGAGCGCAATATGATACTGTGAATGGAATTATTGCAGATTTAGATATGGCACAAATTCCGCAAGCGATTATATTTAATAAAAAAGATTTACATGAAGGTGCGACGCCGACAACGAATAAGCCATCGGTATTTGTTTCTAGTCGAGATGAAGCAGATATAGACAAAGTAAAACAATTGCTATTTGATCAAGTGCAAAAAACACTCACATATTATGAAGAAACCATACCAAGTGCGAATGCGGATAGATTATATTTTCTCAAACAGCATACACTTGTCTCAGAATTAATATTTAATGAAGATGATGCGACATATGAAATTAAAGGATATAAAAAAGAATAGAAGGAAGTAATGATTAATGGAAGATATGAAACAGCTGATTGCTAATACAGAAGAAACGTTAGCACCATATTTCAGAAACATTGAGGCAACAGCATATGTTAATCAGGAAAAAGTATTAGATGCATTTCATGCGGTTAGAGCAACTGAAAATGACTTGCAAGGCACTACTGGTTATGGCTATGATGATTTTGGTAGAGACCATTTAGAAGAAATTTATGCTCATGTTTTTAAAGCAGAAGATGCTATTGTCAGACCGCAAATTATTTCAGGTACCCATGCGATAACGATTGCTTTACAAAGCACATTAAAATATGGTGATGAGCTGTTATATATAACAGGAAATCCTTATGATACTTTATTAGAGGTTATTGGCATAAATGGAAATGGTATTGAAAGTTTGAAAGAATACGGCGTGAGTTATAATAAAGTTGATTTAAAAGATGATGATATAGATATAGAAGAAGTAATGAATCAAATCAAACCACAAACCAAAGTTATTGCAATTCAACGTTCTAAAGGATATGATCAACGACCTTCTCTTAATTTAGAAGTGATTGAGCGCGCAATTCAAACAATAAAATCACAGTATCCGGACGTGATTATTTTTGTAGATAATTGTTATGGTGAATTCGTTGAAACGCGTGAACCGATAGAATGTGGTGCAGATTTAATTGCTGGATCATTAATTAAAAATCCAGGTGGTGGCTTAGCTAAAATTGGTGGTTATATTGCCGGCAAAGAATCCTTGGTTGCTAGATGTGGATACCGTTTAACTGCACCTGGTATAGGTAAAGAAGCGGGTGCCTCTCTTAACTCATTACAAGAAATGTACCAAGGCTTTTTCTTAGCACCTCATGTTGTTAGCCAAAGTTTAAAAGGCGCATTGTTTACGAGTCTACTATTAGAAAAAATGAACATGCATACAAAACCAAGATATGATGTTCCGAGAACGGATCTTATACAAACAGTTGAATTTGATACGAAAGAGCAAATGATTCAATTTTGCCAAAGTATTCAACAAGCTTCACCGATTAACGCGCACTTTAAGCCAGAACCTGCTTCTATGCCAGGCTATGAAGACGATGTTATTATGGCTGCTGGTACGTTTATCCAAGGTTCGTCTATTGAATTATCAGCTGATGGTCCAATTCGACCACCATATGAAGCCTATGTACAAGGTGGCTTAACTTACGAGCATGTGAAATTGGCAGTAACAAGAGCTGCAGCAAATCTTAAATCACAGCAACTGATATAAAAGGAAGCTAAAATCCATGTATTCTATCAAACACACATTTTGAAGTAATATACTTGCTAATGATGTGAATTTAGATAAAATATATGGATTTTTTTGAACAAATTAAAGGAATTTTCTAAAAATTAATATGATTTATAAATGTTGATAAGACGCACGTTAGTGATACCAAGGGTTCAAAGGATATGTGAGGAAACCTTACATATTTTTGAAATTATTGAAAAATTGTGCTAAATTTAGAACAAGTTCAAAAATAGAGGTGAGGGAATTGAAGTCAAACGATACATTAAGACGCAATATGCCTGTATTCTCTATCAGTGTTGTAACTAAATTGAGTGAATTAACCGCAAGGCAAATTCGCTACTATGAAACACATGAACTGATTAAACCACAACGTTCAGAAGGCAATAAGAGGCTCTTTTCATTAAATGATTTGGAACGACTTTTAGAAATTAAAAAACTGATTGAAAAAGGATTTAATATCAAGGGTATTAAGCAAATTCTTAATGAAGAGCAAAGTCATCTTTCTGATGATGAACAAGAAACAAGAAAACAAATGATAGTTGAAGCTACCCAGAAACCACAACGAGAAGCAATACCGATAAATCGTGGTGACTTATCACGTTTTATCAAATAATATTAACGGGGGACATTTACAATGCCAAAACGTACATTTACTAAAGAAGACATTCATAAGTTTGCTAAAGAAGAAAACGTAAGATATTTACGCTTACAATTCACTGATATTCTAGGCGTAATTAAAAACGTAGAAGTACCGGTTAGCCAACTAGAAAAAGTATTAGATAATGAAATGATGTTTGATGGTTCTTCAATTGAAGGTTTCGTTCGAATTGAAGAGTCAGATATGTATTTATACCCAGATTTAGATACATGGGTTATCTTCCCATGGACAGCAGGACAAGGAAAAGTTGCTCGACTTATCTGTGATGTTTATAAAACAGATCATACACCATTTGAAGGTGATCCACGTTCAAACTTAAAACGTGTCTTAGAAAATATGAGAGAATTAGGATTCTCAGATTTGAATTTGGGGCCTGAGCCAGAATTCTTCTTATTTAAATTAGATGAAAAAGGCGAACCAACATTAGAATTAAATGATAATGGTGGATACTTTGACCTTGCACCAACAGATTTAGGTGAAAATTGTCGTCGTGATATTGTATTAGAACTTGAAGACATGGGCTTTGATATTGAAGCGAGTCACCATGAAGTCGCACCAGGTCAACATGAAATAGACTTTAAATATGCAGATGCAATTACAGCTTGTGATAACATTCAAACATTTAAACTTGTTGTAAAAACAATTGCACGTCAACATAATCTACATGCGACATTCATGCCGAAACCTTTATTCGGTGTTAATGGTAGTGGGATGCACTTTAACATGTCATTATTCAAGGGCAAAGAGAACGCATTCTATGATCCAGATGGCGATATGCAAATGACGAAAGATGCTTATCATTTCATAGCAGGTACTTTGAAAAACGCACGTGGTTTCACAGCTGTATGTAATCCTTTAGTAAACTCATACAAACGTTTAGTTCCAGGTTACGAAGCACCATGTTATATCGCTTGGAGTGGTAAAAACCGTTCACCATTAATCCGTGTACCAACTTCTCGTGGATTATCTACACGTGTTGAAGTACGTTCAGTAGATCCAGCTGCCAATCCATATTTAGCATTAGCAGCACTTTTAGAAGCAGGTTTAGATGGTATTAAAAATAAACTAGAAGTTCCAGAACCAGTTAACCAAAACATTTATGAAATGAATCGCGAAGAACGTGAAGCTGTTGGTATAGAAGATTTACCTTCAACTTTATACACTGCTGTTAAAGCAATGAAAAATAACGCACCAATTAAAGAAGCTTTAGGCAATCATATTTATAATCAATTTATTAACTCTAAATCAATTGAGTGGGATTATTATAGAACACAAGTTTCTGAATGGGAAAGAGAACAATACCTTAAAGAATACTAGGTGCTAAACAAGAGGGATAATATCAGTAATATCAACAACTCGGGTCATTCTGAATGAATGATCTCGGGTTGTTTTTTTGCACCGATTTAATGTTAGGAAGTGTTTTTGGTGCAGGTTTTAAATTCCAAACTGGATAATCACTTTTATAGTTATACCATTTTTAGCCCACTTTATTACTAAAAGTCAGATGAAAAACAAGCATAAAAATGATTTGCAAATACAAAAATTAATTAAATCACAGGATATGTTGTCTAAAGAAGCGACACATATTAATTATATTACTCATGCAAATCTTAGCTATTTTAATAACATCTTACGTTAAAACATTATTAATAAAGAACAGCCCCAAATAACTCGATTTGAGTTATTTGGGGCTGTTTGTTGAGATAATATAATTGTAGTGATACACCTATATTAACCGAATATCGCGTGCACGAAAGGTAATAAATATAATGTAAATAAAGTAAGACATATTCCAAAGTATATAATAAATGCACGCGCTTCTTTTGATTTGAAGAAAATAATCACCTCAATCATTATAAACTGAAACTTAATTTTAAGATAAAAGGATTATAAGAGTCAACAAAGAGCATTATAATGCACATTAATATTTGAAGCTATTGTATTATTAATTGTATGTATGATGTATAAGTAGTAATATGTAACTAATAAATATTATTTATCTTGATAAGGGGATGGGTAGATGAACAAGATTAAACTAAGTACATTGAGAGCGGCATCATTAAAAGAATTAGAGAGTAGTATTAATGCATTTTTAGAAGATGATGAAGTGGCAGGTTATCAGTTACTAAATGCTACAGTACGAGAAGTTGAGGAACGCACATACTCATCGAATGAAGAAGAGTTTAATGCTATACTGACATTCATAAAAAATACTTAAAATAAAAAAGTCGAGTATGAAGTTTTAACTTTTTACTCGACTTTTTTATTTTGTGAAAAGGATCTATAAAGTAACGACGATAATTTAAGAAAGATGTTAAAACTACTATAATATAGTTATGTAAACTAAAGTGAAAAATTTTATTTCTTATCGTTCTATTGCTAATACGTATTAAAATGATACATAAAAAAACTGCCTGCATTTGATATGCGGCAGTAAAGGTTATTTCTTTTTATATTTCGTTACGACTGCTTGGATAACAAAAACAATGAAACCAATAAGGACACCTAAACAAATCGCTACGACTGCTGATACCATTAACGGTAATTGAAATTGATTTTGTAATATGAGTCCTACAATCACTGCAATAATCACTGCGATGATTGTAATCATATTCTCTTTAAATATACTCAATTTGTTCACTCCTATCTAATGTATTATAGCACGAGTTTATCAGTGATATAAAATAAAATATTATTATTCGTCATTATAATTACGTTGAATATTATAACAGAATTTTGTCATTTGAATTAAAGTATAAAATATTGTGGACTACGCTAACTTGACGGCTTAATTGATTTTCTATATGATAATTTGGACAATTCAAAAGAAGTAGGTGCAACAGTGAAATCGACTAAAAAAATGACGATATTAGTTGTTAGTGTGATTGTGTTAGGTGTACTTGCGTTTCAATTTATAAATGGAACAGGGCCTTTTCAAAATAATGGATCAAAATCAGATTCTGGACCTAACGAAACTGAGGAAGTGCACATTGAACGTGTTGTTGATGGTGATACTTTGGTTGCCAAAGATGACAATAACAAAGAACTGAAGGTTAGACTTATCGGAGTGGACACGCCAGAAACAGTTAAACCTGATACTCCAGTTCAACCATATGGTAAAGAAGCTTCTGATTATTCTAAAGCACAATTGACAAACAAAGACGTTTTTTTGGAATATGATAAAGAACAAGAAGATCAATATGGAAGAACATTAGCTTATTTATGGTTAGATAAGCATACAATGTTTAATGAAGAATTAATAAAAAAAGGTTTAGCTAAAGAAAAATATTATGCACCTAATGGTAAATACAGAGACGTATTTGAAAAAGCTGAACAACAAGCAAAAAATAACAATGAGAATATTTGGAGTTAAAGTAATCAACCGAACGTGGTTGTACAAAGTATGCATATAAATGCTAAAAGGAATCATGTGACTTTGTGCACAAAATAAAAGGTAGCTTCCCATTTTAGGGAGCTACCTTTTTATTTTTGCCACTATTCTTTCTAGTAATATCGATTAATGCATATGATTCACTAATTTATTATATTGTTCTTCAGTTAATGATTCATTTGAAGATGCTAGTGTTTCACCAATGACTTCTTTTAAAGATGATTTTGAAGAGACGGTTTCTGCGTAATCTCCTCTAATTGTTGGTCCATCTATGATATTCACACTACCATCTGTAAAATAAACAAGTCCTATACTCTTGATTTGACGTTTTAAGTGTTCATTTATTTTATCTTCTAATACTTTGGCATTTTGAGAAGATTGTTCATATGGATCATAATTATAAAATTCAAAAATCACTGAGTTATTTTTGATACGTTCTATAAATGTATAACTTGTTTTTCGTGTTGTTTGAAATTGTGAATGATATTGATTCGCAATGTAGCGACCGACAGTTTGATTTACTGTGTCTTCATTATTAGATAAAGATTCTAAGTTAGAGTCTACATTAAAATGGTAGAACGTTTTTTGTTTCCAATTTTTAACATTAATGTTGAAGAGCCCTTTATCAGTTATCACGATATAATCGAATGTTCTTGCATATTCAAATAACGGATGTTTTACTGCAAGATTACTTGTAGCAATGATGTCATAAAACTTAATCTTAGTTTCTGTTTTGTATTGTGATAAAATTTCATTTAAATCCTGTTTGGCTTTTCTTAATCCATGATGATATGTATCGTTATTTGCATCAATATCTAACATCTGATTTTTTAAGTATGTGTTTTCACTCGTAACCATACTGATTTTATTAACTAATTGATTCTTAGAATATATTTCAGTATCAAGCTTATGTTTCATAAGGTGATGATTTATAAATACAATAATAATTAATAGAACAATTATTATAAGTAAAATAGAAATTAAAAACATGTGTATCATCCTAATCTTAATTTAATTTTTAACAAGGTTTATTTTACGCCTTTCTTTAAAGTAGTACAAATTGTATTTATTAAATTGTTATAAAAAATACAATAAAATCATTATTAATAACAATTGTTATTATTTGTGTGATTATTCCTATAATAAAAGTTAACTAAGTGAACGTTTGAACAATGATTTATAGTTTTACTTATGACTATAAATAGATATAATAAATTATGCGCAATATAAATAGTGTAGATGGAGGACGACAATTTGAGTGCTATTAAAAGTTATCTCGAGCAAATTACTGAGAAGATCAATGAAAATGAAATTATCGCATTTGATAATCATCCTGCTGCTTATAAAATAATTGATCAATTATTTTATAATGGAATTAAAATCTCAGTGATTAGTTATTCTACGGATATTATTAAATATGTAGCTAAACATACAAATTTTAATATTATATTATCAAATGGTGTGGTTAGCAGTGAATATCATATTATAGTAGGGACAGATGTTGCTCAAACATTTTCAAAATATCGTATTAGTCGGTATTTTGCTACTATGCCTTATATGGCAGATAATTCATTATATCAGACTATACCTGAAGTAGCTGAAATTCAAGTTGCGCTAATACAAAGTGCTGATCAATTTTTGCTTATTAATAGACCTGAATTTTTAAATACCAGATTAGCACATGATTTTATACATATAGGTGATTTTTAAAATTAAATGTGTTTTATTTCACATTTTCATGTTTTATACATTGAAAAACGCTTCTACAAATTATATAATGAATATTATTGGAAACGCTTACTTTGAATAGGAGGTGCTCATTTGCCAGATACTAAAAATAATAATATTAAACAAATTGTAGAGACGCTAAATGAAAATGTAGCTAGTTTATTTAAATATAATGGTGAAGTTGCTAAACAATTATTTTTGCATGATAAATTTAATTTAAATGGAAAAGTAGACATAAGTGTTGAAAGAAAATTTTTAGGGGAAGTTTTAAAATATATACCTAAAACATTTAAATCTGTGCTATATGATGGCACATCCTCAACGTCAGATTTCACGAAAATTGATTTTCCTAAAGTGACACACGCTAATATCTTTGATAACGAAGATATCATCATGACGATTATTGTTTATGATGTAGAAGATGAAGATTGGATGTTTAGATGGAATCATAATATTAGGATGCCTGAGAAACATATTTATTTCCATTCAATCAAATGGGATGTAGATTATGTTAAACCAGAAATCGTCTTGATGTATGAATTGTTGGATCCTATCGATTATCATCAAATTCCTAATTATAGAAGTGTCATTGATTCATTAAGTTATTATCAATTCGTTATCTTACGCTTAGTTGTTGGAGATGAACGTATTAACCAAGCATTAATTTCAGAAAAGAAAGCAATATAAAATCCTTCAAATCAGAATGTCAGTCTTTTAACTAAAGCACATTTGATTTGAAGGATTTCTTTATTTAATATTTATGAATGCATCGTGTTAGATTTTTAAACATTGACCATTATAGCAGTATTCATATGTTGATTTAACCGCTTTTTCTGCATCTGTTACATCTATACCGAACATGATAGATATTTCCGAAGCACCTTGGTTCATCATTTTTAAATTTATATTAGCTTCGGCAAGCGCATGCGTTATTGTATTGGCTGTGCCGACAATTCTATGCATACCTTCTCCTACGATCATGAGTACAGCTAAATCGTGCTCTACACTCAACTCATCAACATCACAACGTTCGCGAATATCGTTTAAGACTTGCTCTTCTCTATGTTGAATTTCTTTTGAACGCATTATGATACTGATACTGTCTATACCTGAAGGCATGTGATCGAATGAAATCTCATAATCTTCAAGTACACCTAATATTTTACGTGTAAAACCAACTTGTCTATTCATTAAGTATTTTTTGATGTTCAGTACTGTGAAGTCTTTGTCACAACTAATACCACTGACAACGTTATTAGAGTTTATTTCTCTATCATGACGAATATATGTCCCTATATCATTAGGTCTATTCGTATTTTTAATGACGACAGGAATTCTATCTTTATGCAATGGCTGCAGTGCTTCATCATGGAAGACACCAAAGCCGGCGTATGAAAGTTCACGCATTTCTCTATAAGTAATTTCATCAATCACTTCAGGATCTTTTACTATAGAAGGATTGGCTCTGAAAATACCAGATACATCTGTAAAGTTTTCATATATATCTGCTCTAACACCTCTAGCGACAATTGCTCCAGTAATATCAGAACCGCCACGTGGGAATGTAACAATGTAATTTTGTCTTGAAAGGCCAAAGAAACCGGGAATAATTAATTTTTCATCATATGCTCTTAATTTATACAATGCTTCATAAGATTGATCTAAGATTTGGGCATTTTGGGGTAAATCTGTAACAGTTATGCCAGCATCTCCGGGCGAAATATAACGGGTAGGGATGCCTTGACTGTTATTATACTCAGCGATCAATTGAGCATTAAAGTTTTCTCCACAAGATAATAAAGCATCTAACAAACGAGAAGGTTTGTCTTTTAATGTAGCAATGTAAGATTCTAGTGTTTGATCAATCGTAGATAGTAATGTATCACTCATATGTAATTCATGAATAATATCGGCATAGCGCTGAATGATTTCTTCTTTTTTAGAAATATAGTCTAAACGATCAATTACTTTTTCGTATAGACGAATTAATAAATCAGTTGTTTTCACATCTTCTTTATGTCGTTTCCCTGGTGCAGAAACAATAGTGATTTTTCTATCTTCGTCCGAATTAACAATATTTAATACTTTTTTTATTTGTTCTGCATTAGAAACAGAACTTCCTCCAAATTTTGAAACTTTCATAGTGACATACAACCTTTCTAAAAAATCAGAAAATTTTGTTTAGTTTTTATCACGAGAGTGATAGGATAGATATACGATTTAGATTTTCAAGCTTTACAAAAATAATGAATGAATTTATACTATACCATATTCAAGTATTTTTCAACTGTACAATTGTATTTTTTAGAAGAACAATCGGAGGAATGAATTTATGAAGGAATTAAATGTAGCCCTGCTCGGTTTAGGTACTGTAGGTTCAGGTGTAGTAAAAATTATTGAAGAGAATAGAGAACAAATTAAAGAAACAATGAACAAAGATATTAATATTAGACATATCTTGGTACGCGACAAGAGTCGTTCAAGACCTATAAATGTTTCGAAGTATCATTTGACGGAAGACATTGATGAAATATTAAATGATGATTCAATTGATATCGTCGTAGAAGTCATGGGTGGTATTGAACCAACAGTAGATTGGTTGAAACGTGCTTTAAGCGAGAAAAAACATGTTATTACAGCAAATAAGGATTTATTGGCAGTTCACTTGAATGTATTAGAAGAATTAGCTCAAAAAAATGATGTAGCTTTAAAATATGAAGCAAGTGTTGCAGGTGGTATACCAATCGTCAATGCGATAAATAACGGTTTAAATGCAAATAATATCAGTAAATTCATGGGTATTTTAAATGGAACATCAAACTTTATTTTAAGTAAAATGACACAAGAAGAAACATCATTTAAAGATGCTTTAGACGAAGCGCAAAGATTAGGTTTTGCTGAAGCAGATCCTACTGATGATGTTGAAGGCATCGATGCAGCAAGAAAAGTAGTAATTACGTCTTATTTATCATTTAACCAAGTCATCAATTTAGCTGATGTAGATAGACATGGTATTAGTGACGTTGAACTTTCAGATATTAAAGTAGCCGATGAATTAGGATATAAAATCAAATTAATTGGTAAAGGTACATATGAAAATAGCCAAGTACAAGCTTCTGTAGCGCCAACACTAGTTAATAAATCGCATCAATTAGCTTCAGTTGAAGATGAATTCAATGCAATTTATGTTATCGGTGATGCTGTCGGTGAAACAATGTTTTATGGTAAAGGTGCAGGTAGTTTAGCTACAGGTAGTGCTGTAGTAAGTGACTTATTGAATGTCACATTAAACTTTGAAACGAATTTGCATACATTACCACCACACTTTGAATTGAAAACTGCAGAAACAAAAGAAATGATGGATGACGAGGATACAATTTCGTTTAAAGATAAAGAAAGTTATTACTTAGTAGTCCAAACAGATGGTGAAGAAATAAACAAAGTTGAAACTCAAATTAAAAGTATATTACCTTTCCATAAATCATTATCAGTATCAGAGCGTGATGCGCATACTGTAGGTATAGTCATCGTTGGTATCGATGAAGCACCAGAGACCTCTATTACAGAGTCAGGTTATATTGTTAAGAAAATTTATCCAGTAGAAGGGGTTTAATATTTATGAAAAGATGGCAAGGATTAGTAGAAGAATTTAAATCATATTTACCCGTAAATGAAGCAACACCACAGTTAACATTAAATGAAGGACATACCCCTTTAATTTACTGTGAGAACATGTCAGAGATGCTTGATATTGAATTACATGTGAAGTATGAAGGTGCAAATCCAACAGGTTCGTTTAAAGATAGAGGTATGGTTATGGCTATGGCCAAAGCAAAAGAAGAAGGCAAAAAAATAGTGATTTGTGCTTCTACAGGTAATACATCAGCATCAGCTGCAGCATACGCTGCACGTGCTGGTTTAAAAGCAATCGTTGTAATACCAGAAGGGAAAATTGCTTTAGGCAAATTATCTCAAGCTGTTATGTATGGTGCTGAAATTGTTTCAATAGAAGGCAATTTCGATGAAGCTTTAGAAATTGTTCAAGAAGTTGCTAAAAATGGTGAAATTGCACTTGTAAATTCAGTGAATCCATACCGTATTGAAGGTCAAAAAACAGGTGCCTTTGAAGTAATTCAACAATTGGACGGTGTTGCCCCTGATATTTTATCTATACCAGTAGGTAATGCTGGAAACATTTCGGCTTATTGGAAAGGTTTTAAAGAATATCACGACAAGCATGATACGCAATTACCTAACATGTACGGATTCCAAGCTGAAGGTGCTTCGCCAATTGTACAAAACAAAGTAGTGAAGGATCCTGATACAGTTGCAACAGCAATTAGAATAGGGAACCCTGCAAGTTGGGATAAAGCGACAAATGCATTGAATGAATCTAATGGATTAGTCGACAGTGTAACTGATGAAGAAATCTTAGAAGCATATCAACTTATGGCACGAAAAGAAGGCGTCTTTAGTGAACCTGCAAGTAATGCTTCAATCGCGGGATTAATTAAACTACACCGTTCTGGAAAACTACCAAAAGGTAAAAAGGTAGTAGCTGTATTAACAGGTAATGGCTTAAAAGATCCTGACACTGCAATTTCTTTATTAGATAACCCTATTAAACCTTTACCAAATGATAGAAAGAGTATTCTAGACTACATCAAAGGAGCACTATAGCATGAGCGATAGGTTATATTTAAAAATTCCGGCATCTACTGCAAATTTAGGTGTCGGTTTTGATTCTATAGGAATGGCTTTAAATAAATTTTTATATTTAGATGTGAAAGTAAGTAAGAATAATGTTTGGACATTTAACCATAACGGCCCAAATGTTGAAGGATTACCAACTGATGACAGTCACTATATTTTCCAAGTTGCTCAAAAGGTTGCGCGTAAGTATAACGTTACTTTACCCAACTTAGATATAGAAATGAGAAGTGAAATTCCATTAGCGAGAGGATTAGGTTCTTCAGCCTCTGCATTGGTAGGTGCGCTTTATATTGCTAACTATTTTGGTGATATAGAATTGTCTAAGTATGAATTGCTTCAACTTGCTACAGAATTTGAAGGGCATCCTGATAATGTCGCACCTACGATATATGGTGGTTTAGTACTCGGGTATTATAATCCAGATACAAAGGTTACAGATGTGTCTTATATTGACACACCGAAAGTAGATATTATTATCACAATTCCATCATATGAATTGAAGACAACTGACTCAAGAAATGCGTTGCCTGATACTTTTTCACACAAAAAAGCGGTTCAAAACAGTGCAATAAGTAATACGATGATTAGTGCACTCATACAGCATAATTATGAACTTGCTGGCAAGATGATGGAGCAAGATGGCTTCCATGAACCTTATAGACAGCATTTAATACCTGAGTTCCAATCGATTAAAGCGATTGCTAAACAGTACCAAGCCTATGCGACAGTAATAAGTGGTGCAGGGCCTACAGTATTAAATTTAATTGCACCTGAACGTAGTGGTGAGTTGGTAAGAGAATTAAAGCATGAATTTGAAAGTTGCCGATCTGAACTTGTTACAATCAACGAATCTGGTGTAGAAACTAAAGTATTGTACCAACATCTTTAATTTGGTGTAGTATAGAATGAAGATGTTGAAAGGAGATAGGCAACATGAGTAAATATAAAGTAATAGTAATGGATATGGACGATACGTTGATGAATGCTGAAAATAAAGTCAGCCCTGAGACAGAATCTTATTTAATTGAGATACAAAAACAAGGGTATAAAGTTATTTTAGCTTCAGGTCGTCCAACTGAAGGTATGCTACCCACTGCGAAATTGTTAGAGTTAGATCGACATAATAGTTATGTGATTAGTTACAATGGTGGTCAAACAATCAATGTTCGTGATGAAGCGGTTGAAGTGAGCCGAGCAATAACGAAAGAAAATTTTGATTTAATTGTAGATTTTTGTAGAAAACATGAATTGTTTGTTTTAACTTATCAAGATGGTCACATCATATATGAAGGTGAACACGAATACATGAACATTGAATCAGAGCTTACTGGTTTACCAATGAAGCATGTAGTTGATATAAAGGCGTATATTCAATCAGATGTGCCTAAAATTATGGGCGTTGATTATGTTTCTAAAGTTTCAGCTATTAACACTGAATTAGATGGCAGTTTCAATGAAGCTGTAGATGTTACAACAAGCAAACCTTACTTTTTAGAATTTATGACAAAAGACGTATCTAAAGGAAATGCAATTATTGCTCTATGTGAGAAATTGGATATAGATATAGCACAAGTCGTCGCATTTGGTGATAGTTCTAACGATATATCAATGCTTGAAGTTGTAGGCTATGCAGTAGCTATGGACAACGCAAATGACGCTGTGAAGGCTGTAGCTGATGAAATTACTTTAAGTAATATTGATAATGGCATTCCACATACGTTACAAAAAATAATAAAATAGGCTTGGATTTAAGTTTAGTTTATATTTGTTCAATTTAAAAAATCACCAATTCCTTGGCATATCAAGCCATTGAATTGGTGATTTGTTTTATGAATAGAGCAATCGTCTAAAGTTCGTTTACGTATTTATTTTGCTGTATGTGTCCATTCATTTTTACCGCGATGTCGTTTAACATGCGCGTATACCTGATCAGCTGCATAATCTAAATTTGTGTAGACTGTAATAGAAAATGCGGATTGATTCTCTTCAAAATCTTCTTCGAGAAATAAATCTTTAAGATGGTTAAAAAGACTTTCCATTTGTGAATGGTCTAAACTACTATACTCCCTTAATGTGCGTTTAATTAAGCGGTTATGTCTATCTTCAAGTGATTGCACAACAATAACGAAGCGTTCCTCAGTTTCTAAAATATCGTCAAATAAATTCGTTTGTCCAATCATAATTTCCACCTCTAAGTTACGTTTATTATTATAATCCATTATACTATATTTCTCTTCAACTGAAAATATCATCGCCTTATAGATTTGAATATGTGTTGAATTCAATAAACACGATTTATTATAAAAGAAAAAGCATTGATGCACAGAAACAAATAATTGCTTCTGTGCATCAATGCTAAGACATTAACTGTAATCGTGACTTTTTAAATCCAACTCTTCAAGTTTAACAATTTTAGTTTTTTTGAAATACTTATGACCAAAGTAAACAATAGCTAAAATCACCATAGGGAAAATATTTCGGAATAATGCTCCGAAATCACGAGCCATTACAGCACCAAATGAATTTCCAACAAATAAGAATAGTAAAGCAAGAATTACAATGATAGGTCCTAATGGGTAAAATGGTGCTTTATAAGGAAGTACATCATCAGGATTTTTATTTTGTTTTTTAATTGCTGACCGTAATCTTATTTGTGCTAAAATACTGGATCCCCAAATTACAATGACTAAAGAACCAATGATATTAAGTAATGTGAAAATAATATCAGATTTGAATTGGGCGATAATAATTATAGCTAATACAATGATAAAAGTAACAAAAAGTGCAGCCATTGGTAATTTTGTAGTTTTATTTAATTTACCTAAGAATCTTGGTGCTTGCTTATCTTCTGCCATTGAGAATAGCATACGACTCGTAGTATAGATACCTGAGTTCGCTGCAGATAATAATGCAGTTAAAATTACAGCGTTAATTACAGATGCTGCAAATGCAATACCTACACGGTCAAATACAATTGTAAATGGACTTTGTGCTACTGATTCACTTTTGTTCAATAACATTGGATCAGTATAAGGAATAATTGCTGATATGACAGCTATTGATAATACATAGAATAATAAAATTCTCCAAAATACTTGTTTAATTGCTTTAGGCATTGAACGATGCGGATTGGAGGATTCTCCAGCCGTTACAGCAACAACCTCAGTACCACCAACAGAGAAACCTGCGACCAGTAATACGCCTAAGAAGCCTGAAATCCCACCAACAAACGGTGCTTCTCCGCTTGTGAAATTGCTTAAACCATATGTTTTACCACCTAAGATACCAACAATAGTTAATACACCAATCACAATAAATACAACAATTGTGATAACTTTTATAAGTGACAACCAAAATTCTGTTTCACCAAAAGCTTTAACTGAAAAAATGTTCAGTAAAAAGAGTAAACATAAAAAGATAATACTCCACGTCATTGGTGAGAAGAATTGAAATACATCCCAATAATAAAGTACGCTTGCAGATATAATGATATCAACACTCGTTACGAGTAACCATATTGCCCAATATAACCAACCCATCGTAAAGCCTAATGAACTATCCACGAAACGGGTAGAGTATGAACTGAATGACCCCGAAACAGGATAAAACGTAGCTAATTCACCGATAGATGACATTAAGAAATACAGCATTACGCCAATAATCAAGTACGCCAATATTGCGCCGCCTGGACCAGCTTGAGATATAACATTCCCAGTTGCTACAAATAAACCAGTACCGATGGCGCCGCCTATTGCTATCATTGAAATATGTCGAGAGTTAAGACCACGATTCATATTATTTTGTGCCATAAAAAATCTCCTATAATCTATTGAATTTTATATATACAGTCCATTTTAATGCTTTTAAGTGATACAAGCAATGCCTTTTGTGACTTAAAATTCATAAAATATTTAAATATTTAGAAAACTTTCACATATTTCAATGATACTTTGTTGCTTTTAAAATCATATTACATTAAAATAAGTGCTAGATAATAATTATTATTATTTAGAAAATCGAGGGGGAATTTTTATGAGTAATGATAAAAAATTGACAAGCCTTTTTGGTGCGCCAGTCTCGGACAGAGAAAATAGTATGACGGCAGGACCTAGAGGACCACTATTAATGCAAGATTGGTACTTTTTAGAGCAAATGGCTCATTTTGATAGAGAAGTTATTCCTGAACGACGCATGCATGCGAAGGGTTCTGGAGCATTTGGTACATTCACAGTAACAAATGATATTACAAAATATACTTCTGCAAGTATTTTTTCAGAAGTTGGAAAACAAACAGAAATGTTTGCACGTTTTTCAACAGTAGCTGGAGAGCGTGGTGCAGCAGACGCTGAACGTGATATCCGTGGATTTGCTTTGAAATTTTATACGGATGAAGGTAACTGGGATTTAGTAGGTAATAACACACCAGTATTCTTCTTTAGAGATCCTAAATTATTCGCGAGTCTTAATCACGCAGTAAAACGTGATCCACGAACTAATATGCGTAGTTCGCAAAACAATTGGGACTTTTGGACTTCGTTACCAGAAGCATTACATCAAGTAACAATCTTGATGTCAGATAGAGGGATTCCAAAAGGTTTTAGAAATATGCATGGCTTCGGTTCTCATACTTATTCAATGTACAATGACAAAGGTGAACGTGTATGGGTGAAATTCCATCACAGAACTCAACAAGGCATTGAAAACTTACAACCTGAGGAAGCAGCAAGCGTTATTGCTAACGATAGAGAATCATCACAACGTGATTTATTCGAAGCAATCGAAAATAAAGATTATCCAAAATGGAAATTATATATTCAAGTGATGACTGAAGAGCAAGCAAGAAATCATAAAGATAATCCATTCGATTTAACTAAAGTTTGGTATAAAGGTGATTATCCGCTAATTGAAGTTGGTGAATGGGAACTGAACCGTAACCCTGATAACTACTTCCAAGATGTTGAACAAGCTGCATTTGCGCCAACAAACATTGTACCAGGATTAGATTTTTCACCGGATAAAATGTTACAAGGCCGCTTATTCTCATATGGTGATACACAACGTTACAGACTGGGTGCTAACCATTGGCAAATTCCAGTAAACCAACCTAAAGGTGTAGGTGTTGAAAATATTTGTCCATTCAGTAGAGATGGTCAAATGAGAATTTTAGATAATAATCAAGGCGGTGGCACACACTATTATCCAAATAGTGATGGTTCTTTTGAAGATCAACCACAATTTAAAAAACCTGGATTACCAATTGAAGGCGAAGCATATGAATATGATTTTAGACAAGATGATGACAATTACTTCGAACAACCAGGTCGCTTGTTTAGATTACAATCTAAAGAGCAACAAGAGCGTATATTTGTAAATACTGCAAATGAAATGCAAGGTACTACATTAGAAGTTCAACACCGTCATATCCGTCACTGTTACAAAGCTGATAGTGAATATGGTAAAGGCGTAGCGAATGCATTAGGTATTGATATCAATGATGTAGATTTAGAAGTAGCAGACTAAGTTAATATGATGGGTATTAACTTTCTAAGATTTTTAAAACCTTAAAGCAGAATTTATAATTAAAGGTAGCTTCCAATATAATGGAGGCTACCTTTTTATGTTATCTCGTTTTAATTCCTAAAAAGTTTTGTGAATAAAAATGGATTTTACCGCAATTATTGCACATTAGTGCAATTAACGGCGTTGCATCATTTCCTAATGAAGCTGTTAATAAGGGCGCGAAATAATGCCCATTTAAAATTTCGATTTTAGGCTGTTCACAATTACAAATACTTTTGTCTTTTGTTTTTGTCGTTATTGAATTAATGATATGACTTTTCTGCTCGTCTGACATGTGGCGATTTTCCATAAAATTCTCCTCCAATAATAAATACTTATTCTATTATAAGATGTTTCACGGTTGATTAGAAGACTGCTTAAAAATTTAAAAGTGACAATTAAGTTGTAAAATGTTAATTAACACTTATTAATGACCTATAAGATTTGAAAGCTATGGAATGCATGGCAAAAGGGTTTATTTCTGTGTGATGATCTAATCAAATTTAAAGTTTCATAATAAAAATAAAGGAATCTCTATTATGAAAAAGCCCTTAGAAAATGAAATAAAAAAAGATACTCTCAATAAAAATGAATATAAAAAACATACTAAGATTAGCTGTGAAGAAATCTATGACGATAGATTTTTTCACAGCTATTTTTTATAGTTGTAGAGAGAAGTAGATCGAGCAGACTCTTGGATTTTAAATCCGTACTAAAAACTGATCAGCTTTACTCTCGCCTTTTGAAATTCGATTGTAGTATGTTGGGTTCTTGAAACCGTGTATAGGAAAGTGAAATGAGAAAGGTTAAGTAAAGTTTTCGCTTCTCAAACTTTTTTTAGGAGGTTTGATTTATATCGAATACTTAGGAATTGATATTAGTAAAAAAGATAGTGTAATTGCCCACTATTCTGAAAAGCAATTTGTTAAAGAATTTACAATGCAAAATAACCAAAATGGATTTAACCATTTACTTAAATATTTGAAGCAATTTCATGATATGTGTCTCATATTTGAATCGACTGGAATTTATTCAAGAGCTATGGCTAAGTTTTGTAAGACAAATCATATTAATTTCGTTGAAATTAATCCGTTAGAAGCAAAGTTTAAAACAAGTTCTTTAAGGTCCTGGAAAACGGATAAGTCTGACGCTCACAAGTTAGCTCTATTAGCACCAAATCTTTCAAAAAAGAGTATGAAACAATCAGATAGTTCTATTTATTTCGAATTAAGAGAAAGAGCTCGATTTCATCTTGAAATCGAAAATAATTAAAATCGTTTAAAAATAGAATTGATTGAAGTGCTTCATCAAACTTTTCCCGGATTAGAAAATCTTTTTAAAAATCGCTATTCTATAATTGCCCTTAATATTGCGGAATGCTTTTCTCATCCAGACTTTGTGCTTCAAAAAGCCCCACACACATTAACTTTAGATATACTTAACTCAACAAATAAAGGTATGTCTCTAGAAAAAGCAGACAAGTATTCAACACTTTTACTTCAATTAGCGAATGAAAGTTATCCAAATGTAGAAGCAGAATCATTTTTAGTCCAAAAAGTTCAAATTATTACTCAACAATTAAAATTTTCTATTCAACAGATGGATAAGCTAGATAATGAGATGATTGATTTAGCACGAGAATTAAATTGCTTTCAAAATATTATTTCTATTCCAGGTATAGGAGAATTAACAGCGGCGATGATTATTGGAGAATTGGGAGATATTTCTAACTTTCACTCTCATAAACAATTAAACGCATTTGTAGGTATTGATATCAAACGATATCAATCTGGGTTAACGCATTATAGAGACACAATTAATAAACGTGGAAACAAAAAAGCACGTCGTTTATTATTTTTGGTTATATGTAATATATTACGTGGTCAACACCGTTTTGAAAATCATATAGTAGATTATTATTATAAATTAAGAAAGCAGCCTAATGAGAAATCTCATAAGACTGCAATAGTAGCTTGTATGAACCGCCTATTGAAAACAATTCATTATTTAGTTACTAATAATAAGTTATATGATTATCAAATGTCCCCACATTAAAACAATCATACAATCAAATATATATTAACACCTTATTTTAAAAAATAAAATCATAAGGTCTATTTTAGTATGCCTTTTTTAAATACTAGTACTTGACTAATCGTAGGAAATAGAGCCTGGGACATAGCATATGTCCTCAGGCTCATTTTTATATTGGCAGTGGCTGACTGAATTGAAAATGCGCTTATATCAAGCTTTTTTCAGTTCTAGTCAGCTGTGCTGGGGTGGGACGACAAAATTTTATTAGAAAAATTAGATTTCTGTCCCACTCCCTATCTACGTTCTTAGGTGACACCATTATGGAAACACCTTTATTTCTGGAACTTAACAAATCATTTAAGTTCTGTATTACTTTTAAATATGTCGTATTCAAAAGATAAGGTCTAACATCATATTATTTTGTTTCGCGATGTAACGTATATTTGTTTAATCTTGGACAGAACTTTTTAAGTTCTATACGCTCGGGATTATTACGTTTATTTTTAGTAGTAATATAGTTACGCTCGCCAGACTCAGTACAAGCCAATGTAATATTTACGCGCAAAGTTGACACCTCTTTCTTAACAGGAATGATTACGCTTTAAAATTCTATCATATAAATTATTCAATTTCAATTACTTTTCTAAAATATATATGCATTAAAGAAGATATGAATTATCTCATTCAAACAAATTGTAATAATGAGTTGGATTTAGAACTTTCTATTTGATTAATTAAATAGATGTGTTATGATTTAAAACGAAATCATTACGATTTAAAAGGAGAGTTATATTAATGGCAAAAAAATCAAAAATAGCAAAAGAACAAAAAAGAGAACGGTTAGTCGCTCAGTATTATGAATTACGTCAAGAATTGAAAGCTAAAGGAGATTATGAAGCTTTAAGAAAATTACCACGAGATGCCTCACCAACAAGATTAACACGTCGTTGTAAAGTTACTGGAAGACCTAGAGGTGTTTACAGAAAATTTGCAATGTCTAGAATTGCTTTCCGTGAATATGCACATAAAGGACAAATTCCAGGTATTAAAAAATCAAGTTGGTAAATACGACCCAAGTTCGTTTACATTTATAGTAAAACAATGTATATTATCAATTGGTTAAGATAAATTAAAAAGTTATTGTTCGGAATCTGATGTAAAAACATGTATTTTCCTTATATAATATTTAAAATCATCATGAAAATCTTACCATTATATTATTGTTTTATTAAAGATGTTAGGGGTTTGTTAAATTATGAAAATTTTTGATTATGAAGATATCCAACTGATACCAAATAAATGTATTGTTGATAGTCGCTCTGAATGTGATACAACTGTTAAATTTGGTTCAAGAAACTTTAAATTGCCAGTAGTACCAGCAAATATGCAAACAGTGATGAATGAAGAATTAGCAGAATGGTTTGCAGAAAATAATTATTTTTATATTATGCATAGATTTGACGAAGAAGCTCGTATTCCATTTACTAAAAGGATGCAAGATAAAGGTTTGTTCGCATCTATTTCTGTAGGAGTGAAAGAGCGTGAATTCGGTTTTGTTGAAAAATTAGCAGCAGAAAAAATAATCCCTGACTATATTACAATTGATATTGCACATGGTCATTCAGATTCAGTCATTAATATGATTAAACATATAAAAGCACATATTCCAGAGACATTTGTAATAGCTGGTAATGTGGGTACACCTGAAGGCGTTCGTGAACTTGAAAATGCCGGTGCAGATGCTACGAAAGTAGGTATAGGCCCTGGTCGCGTTTGTATTACTAAAATTAAAACTGGTTTTGGAACTGGTGGCTGGCAGTTATCAGCACTCAACCATTGTAGTAAAGCAGCACGAAAACCAATCATCGCTGATGGTGGTATCAGAACACATGGTGATATCGCTAAATCAATTCGCTTTGGCGCATCAATGGTAATGGTGGGTTCATTATTTGCAGCACATGAAGAATCTCCTGGCGAAACTGTTGAATTAGATGGTAAAATGTATAAAGAATACTTTGGTAGTGCTTCTGAATTCCAAAAAGGCGAACACAAAAATGTTGAAGGTAAAAAAATGTTTGTTGAACACAAAGGTTCTTTACTGAATACTTTAATAGAAATGCAACAAGATTTACAAAGTTCAATTTCATATTCAGGTGGCAAAGATTTGAATGCGTTAAGAAAAGTGGATTATGTAATTGTTAGAAACTCTATTTTTAATGGTGATAGAGACTAGTTTTATAGTGGGTGTATAAAATCAGAAAAATTTTATTATATATAGTTGTTTTGTTAATCATAGTATTAGTCGTTCCAATCAAAGAAACAGCTCCTATGACATCGTTACAACAACAGTTTAAATCAAAAGTGGATGGTTGGACATCAGAACAATCTACTTCTGATGATGCGTTGAAAGTGCCGAGTGAACAAGAATTTGCTGTGAATAATATTCAAATGAACATGACTAAAGATGAAGTTGACAAAAAGTTAGGAGACGCACAACGTGTGACTTCTAGTGAGTACGGTACAAATTGGCATACTTACTACTCTGGTGATTATAGATCATTTGTGATGGTGAGTTACATTGATGATAAAGTAAATGCACTTTATAGTAATCAGAATGTGATTTCATCAAAATCAAAAATTAAATATGGAACACCCAAAGAAGTCGTTAGAGATAGATTAGGTGAACCTATTACTGAAAAAGAAAAAGGTCATGTAAAATTTGATGTGCAAGATGACGAATTCGACAATTTCCATGATGATCAGATTTATACAACAGCTTTTTACGACAAACATGAGAACAATAACTTAACTGCACTTTTACAAGTTAGTGAAAAAATGGAAAACCGCTTACAACAACAATACGCTGCACCATCAGAAGGGTTAGCGCAAAGTTTCGAATTACAAAACTTTGATTTAGTAAACGCTGAGAGAGTCCAACGTGATTTAGCCTCGTTAAATTATTCGGCTAGTATTTCTGATACTGCTAGAAAACATAGTGTAGATATGGCAGAGCATGATTATTTTGATCATGATAATTTATCAGGTGATTCACCATTCGACAGATTAGAAGCTGACGGTCATGATTTTAATGCAGCAGGTGAAAATCTAGCTTATGGTCAAACAAGTAGCATTTATGCACACCAAGGTTTAATGAATTCATTGGGACATAGAAAGAACATACTAAAAAAAGAATTCAAAACATTAGGTGTAGGTGTCGACTTTAATGAAGATAGACAACCTTATTGGACTGAAAATTACAGTGGATAGTGTTTATTGATTGTTATAAGAGGGTATCTTATAATTTGTGAGGATGAATAAGTTATGACAACAAATAAAAAAGATAAAACAGAAGATATACTTGAAAAAGTAAAAGAAGTCTTAGATAAAAAAGACAAAAAATAAGAGGTTGAGCTCATTGCTCAATCTCTTATTTTTGTGAGAGTGTTTTTAAAGGATTCAATTTATAATTACATTTCTCTAAATAGGCCTACAACTTTACCTAATACAGTTACATGTTCCAAATAGATAGGTTCCATTGTACTATTCTCAGGTTGTAAGCGATAACGTGTCTTTTCTTTATAGAACCGTTTAACAGTAGCTTCATTTTCTTCAGTCATAGCAACAATAATATCTCCATTTTCAGCGATTGTTTGGCTTCTAACGATTACTTTATCACCATCTAAGATACCTGCTTCAATCATACTGTCTCCAACGACATTGAGAATGAAAATATCACTATTATGAGTTGAAGTGAAGTGTTCGGGTAACGGGAAATATTCCTCAACATTTTCTACGGCAGTAATCGGTATACCGGCTGTTACTTTACCGATTACAGGAACATGAATAGTTTCTTCCATATTTAAAGTATCACCTAATTGTTCTGATACAATTTCAATTGCACGAGGTTTAGTAGGATCTCTTCTTATATAACTCTTTTCTTCTAATCTTGATAAATGACCGTGCACTGTAGAACTTGATGCTAATCCTACGGCTTCACCAATCTCTCTTACACTTGGCGGATATCCTTTTGAATGAACTGTTTGTTTTATATATTCGAAAATTTCACTTTGTCGCTTTGTTAACTCTCTCATAGTAGGCACTCCCTAGATTAATTTGTTTTTATTATAGCATGCATATATATATATTACAAACGTTTGTTCGTTTCTTGTTGACTCGGAACAAGTGTTCTGGTAAGGTGTAAATACAAACAAACGTTCTAGGAGTGGCTATTAATGTTGAAAATATATAAACACCAAATAAAAGCGTATGTAACAGTGTTACTTGTTACGATGCTATTAAGCGCATTATTTATTTTAAGTGCACATAACAATGCAGAATCAGAACAGACGTACGAAATGACCGATCATCAAATAACGCATGAACCAGCACAAAGCGAACAATACAATGTGAAAATCGAAGAGAATAGCGAACACGAACAACAACCGGTTATAGCAGCGGTTAAATAATTTTTTAAATAGAAGTGATTTGGGAAAGCAAGCATGTTAATAGTAAATAGGGATAAAGTGAGCGAAACGATTTAGTTTCGCTCACTTTTTTGTTATATTTTTCCTAGATTATAAATTACGGAGGTTAACTATGGCTAACAAGGGTAGCGTAGATTTAGAACGTATTAATGAATTAGCAAAGAAGAAAAAAGAACAGGGACTTACTCAAATTGAAGCCAAAGAGCAATCTAAGTTGCGCAAAGCTTATTTAGACGAATTTAGAGGCAAGTTCAAGCAACAAATTGAAAGTACTAGAATTATTGATTCAGAAGGAAATGATGTTACACCTAATAAAGTGAAAAAAATATTAGATTCTAAAGACAAAGAAGATAAAAACTAAATCACTTTTTTGTTAAATAGAAGAAAATTAATGTATAATGGTATTGAATCTTGCTAGAAGAAAGGAAGTCATGTTAGATGAATATAGAAAAAGATCAATTAGCGATAGATACGATTAGAGCGTTAAGTATCGATGCTATTGAAAAAGCAAACTCAGGTCACCCTGGATTACCAATGGGCGCTGCTCCTATGGCCTATACTTTATGGACGCGTCATTTAAACTTTAACCCCCAATCAAAAGATTTCTTTGATAGAGATCGCTTTGTATTATCTGCGGGACACGGGTCTGCGTTATTATACAGTTTATTACATGTTTCAGGTAGTTTAGAATTAGAAGAGCTAAAACAATTTAGACAATGGGATTCTAAAACGCCTGGTCATCCTGAATTTAGACATACGGATGGCATTGAAGTAACAACAGGTCCACTTGGACAAGGTTTCGCTATGTCAGTTGGTATGGCAATGGCAGAAAAACACTTAGCTGGTAAATTTAATAAAGATGACGCACAAGTTGTAGATCATTATACTTATGTACTTGCTTCTGATGGTGACTTAATGGAAGGTGTTTCACATGAAGCTGCTTCATTAGCAGGTCATAGTCAATTAGATAAACTAATTGTTTTATATGATTCAAATGATATTTCTTTAGATGGTGATTTAGATAAAGCATTTTCTGAAGATGTTAAAGGTCGTTTCGAAGCATACGGTTGGAAGCATATTTTAATTGAAGACGGTAATGATATCGAAGCAATTGATAAAGCAATTGAAGAAGCGAAGTCTAATGATGTACCTACAATAATTGAAGTTAAAACAATTATTGGTTATGGTGCACCAAACAAACAAGCTTCTCATGGTGTGCACGGTGCGCCATTAGGTGAAGACGAAAGAAAATTAGCTTTCGAAAATTATGGTTTAGATCCTGAAAAACGTTTCAATGTGCCTGAAGAAGTATATGAAATTTTCCAACAAACTATGCTAAAACGTGCTAACGAAAACGAAGAAGCATGGAATAAACTTGTTGAAGAATATAGCAGTAAGTACTCAGATTTAGCTGAAGAATTTAAACTAGCTATTAGTGGTAAATTACCAGTAAATTATAAAGATGAGTTACCAAACTTCGAAGCTGGCCATAGTGGTGCTTCTCGTGCTGATTCTGGTGAAGTAATACAAGCATTAAGTAAAACAGTACCTTCATTCTTTGGTGGGTCAGCAGACTTAGCTGGTTCTAACAAATCAAACGTAAAAGATGCGGCTGATTTTGACAAAGATACACCAGAAGGCAAAAATATTTGGTTTGGTGTGCGTGAATTCGCAATGGGAGCTGCAGTAAATGGTATGGCTGCACATGGTGGATTACATCCATACGGTGCAACATTCTTCGTATTCAGTGACTACTTAAAACCAGCACTTCGTTTATCATCAATCATGGGCTTAAATTCAACATTCATCTTTACGCATGATTCAATTGCTGTTGGTGAAGATGGTCCAACACATGAACCAATCGAACAATTAGCTGGTTTACGTGCGATTCCTAATATGAATGTGATTCGTCCTGCAGACGGTAACGAAACACGTGTGGCTTGGGAAGTAGCTCTAGAATCAGAAAGTACACCAACATCATTAGTATTAACGCGTCAAAACCTTACAACAATGGACTTACCAAAAGAAACAGTTGAAGAGGGCGTACGTAAAGGTGCTTATGTAGTGTTTGAATCTGACAAAGAAGCAGAATTCTTATTATTAGCAACAGGATCTGAAGTTAATCTTGCTGTAGATGCAGCAAAAGATTTAGAAGCACAAGGTAAAGGCGTTCGTGTTGTATCAATGCCTAACTGGAATGCATTCGATCAACAATCTGCTGAGTATAAAGAATCAGTATTACCATCATCAATTACAAAACGTGTAGCTATTGAAATGGCTTCACCACTTGGTTGGCATAAATATGTCGGCACACAAGGCAAAGTCATCGCAATTGATGGATTTGGTGCAAGTGCGCCTGGCGATTTAGTAATTGAAAAATATGGTTTCACTAAAGAAAACGTATTGAATCAAATACAAACATTCTAATTAATATAATTAATTATTTAAATTGTTGGTATGAGAGCGAAAGTTCTCATACCAATTTTTATTATTAGATATAAAGCATAGCTTATATTTACAAATTGATTTTGTAATTGATATAATACATAAGGTTGAAAAAATATATATTAATTGAGTTGCTCTTGAAAAGGAGCACCAATTTTAGTAAAATTCATTAGGATAGGAAAGTGGGTGAAACAATGGCAACTTGGTTAGCAATTTTATTAATCGTGTTAGCACTAATTCTAGGACTAGTCGGTGGATTTTTCCTTGCAAGAAAATATATGATGGATTATCTTAAAAAGAACCCACCAATTAACGAAGAAATGCTACGTATGATGATGATGCAAATGGGTCAAAAACCATCTCAAAAGAAAATAAATCAAATGATGACGATGATGAACAAGAATCAGCAAGACCAAATGAAAAAGCCTAAATAAGGCATGAGAACGGGGTTTACAGCACTTTGATAAGTGTTAGTAAACCCCGTTCTTTTTGCTATTGGCAACAAATTGGCAACAAAACTAAAAACTATTATTATAAGCGTTAGTTAATACGGATTGTAATTCCTTTTCAGTGTTCGGATATAAATGTCCGTATGTGTTCGCAGTTGTGGTTATATCTGAATGTCCTAAATGCTTAGAAATAGTATACAACTGTACGTTATTGTTAATTAACAATGTTGCGTGTGAGTGTCGCAAGTTGTGTACTCTTATTGGTTTAACATTCGCTTTATCAATACCAATCTTAAATTGTTTATTAACATTTGATAATGCCATTGGTTTTGCTATTGTTCTAACTGTAAAAATGAAATCATCGTTATTAATATATTTAAATTTTTCTAATTGGTATTGTTCTAATTCTTTTAATTGTTCTATTACGTGTTTTGGTATTGTTATTGTACGTTCCGACGGTGTGGTTTTAACTGTAGTGATTGTTTTATCATTCCATGAGTTATTTATTTCTATTTCTTCATTTTCAAAATCAACATCGCAATATCGTAAGGCTAATATTTCGCCTTTACGAGCGCCGGACCAAAACAAGACCATGAACAGCGTTTTATATACCACGTTATCTACTACATTTATAAAGTGATTAAATTCATCAATAGTCCAATACTCTTGTTTGCGACGTTCTTCATGTTTTGGAAGTGATACAACCTTTACAACGTTACGTGATAAGTTGTAGAAGTTAACAGCAAAATTAAATATAGCCGATAAATTACGTCGTATATTACTTAACATGGAATTACTGTATTTATCGAAAATAGTTTGATAAAAGTCGTCGATATGTTTTGGCTTTATATTCTTAATCGGTGTGGTTTTAAAGTGTGGTATCAGAATATGATTTATCAGATTATTCTGATTATAAATAGTAGTTTCTTTTTTTCGTCCTTTAGAATAACGCATAAATCTTTCGGCGATTTCTCTAAATGTATATTGTTCTTCAATGTCTGTATCGTATGTTTCTAAAAATCTTTGTTGGGCAATTAGGGCATCTTTCTTTTTGGCGAACCCCCGTTTTTTCTTATGTACTTTTTCGCCTTGTACATTTTCAACACGTACAGAATAGAACCAATTATTTGTGTTGGGGTCTTTATGAACAGTCATTTGATATACTCACTTCATCATTACAATAATAATTGCATAAACTAATTAAACGTTTTCTAGCTACACCATGCCCAACATCATAAAAAACCATTAAGTCTTTTTCAGTAAACAATTCATGTAATTCAATTTCTTTTTGAGGCATACGTATTAACAAACTGAATTTATCAGCCTCATTTTCTTGTTTTTTATTAAACATATCGTTCATGTTGCGTTGGTCTGTTTCGTGTAGCATATAATGACCTAATTCATGCGTAAAATCTTCCCACATTTTACAGCGTTCATCTTGCTTTATATAAATTATGTCATAACTTTTAATCTTCATCGTACAACTCATATGTTCATTGTATACGATTATTATATTTAAGTAATCTGCTATTCCTTCAATAGTAAATTCTACATTGTTTACATTTAATTCATTTGTTAACTCATTAACTTTATCATCTATAAGCATAACTATTACTCCCTTTTAAGTTACATTGATGTATTTTTTGTGAAAAAAATAAACGATGCTATGTTTCATCGTTTTTTTCTTTTATAGTTTTTGCTATTAAGTAGTCGGCTTGGTCCTCCAACGACTGTATGATTCTTGTTT
This sequence comes from Staphylococcus parequorum, assembly GCF_039237145.1. Classification (NCBI taxonomy): domain Bacteria; kingdom Bacillati; phylum Bacillota; class Bacilli; order Caryophanales; family Staphylococcaceae; genus Staphylococcus; species Staphylococcus parequorum. Next base: position 1,944,396 of record NZ_CP150682.1, on the reverse strand, counting down.
TTTCTTCACTTGATAATTCATCAAATGATTCCTTATCTTTAAACATGATTGATTGATAGTTTCTTTTAGTATTTTCAACATCTCCCAAAATGTCGTTAGTCGTACAATCAAGTGCATGTGCTAATTTTAAAAGTTGCTTGTTATTTGGCGAAGTATAACCACGTTCCAAATTTGATATGATTTGTTTACTTTGTCCGGTCTTATCTGCTAATGCTTTTTGTGTCATACCTCTTTGTTTCCTTAGAAATTTAAGATTTTTGCTATATTCTTCCAATTGATTAATCCCCCTTACTATTTCGGTATTTAGAAATCATAAAATCGGCTTGTTCACGTAGTGTAAGTAAGATTTTTTCTTTATCCTCACTTGGTAAACTATCAAAAGCATCTTTATCCCTAAACATAAAGTATTCATCTTCATTATTGTTTCTTGGTTCATCTAAGTAACCAGCTTTAACCATTAGATATTCATAATCTATATCAAACGCATCTGCCAATTTTCTTAAATCTTCCGGTACTGGTGTCATACGTTTGCCATGTTCTAATTCAGAAATGAATGTGTGTGATAATCCGGTTTTATTAGAAACTTGGTGCAAACTGTAACCTTTATTCTTACGAGCATTAAAAAGAACATCTGTTAATTCTTTGCTTGCTCTTGGTCTAGCTTTTTTGTTACTCATCGAATCCCCCTCACAATAATTTATATCAATATCAAGTAACTTATAAGGTTAGTATACACTAAAAAGTAACGTGTTTTAATACTTTTTTGTAATTTTCTTGTTTACAAATATTAAATTTTGTATTACTATTGTGAAAGAAAGATTTTGAAGAAAGTATAAACTCTTTCGAAAAATACTTGGGAGGTCATCACTTGGTTATTACACCAATGAAAGACAAGATAAAATCACAACTTAGAGAAAAGAAGATACTTAATAATATTGAGGCATCAAAAGAAATTAATATGTCACGTGTTTATTTCACGAATATTATTAATGGTAAAGCACAATCGCTTAAAGGGGCGTTACGAGTTAGTCATTATTTAGGTGGCAAACTTGAAGATTATTTTGATATAGATTTTGAGGGGGAATAAAAATTGAAAAAAGGAAACAAAAATTTCAAACTATCAAACATTAGAGAGAGAAACAGATTCACGCAACAGAAACTAGCCGACTTGCTACACATTTCAAAACAAACATATAACAGCAAGGAAAACGGACATTCTGATTTTACTTCCACTGAAATGATAACGATAGCAAAAACCTTTAATGAATCATTAGATACATTATTTTGGGAGGAAAAAGACAATGAAAATGTTAAAAGAGTTGTTTAATATAACGTTATTATTTACTGGTATTACATTAACTTTTGTATTTAGTCATTTAACATCATATTTTGTTAACGACGGTACATGGCTTACATTTCTTTATTTCTTTATTTTTATGGGTATGGCATTTGGTATAAAACAAATAGGAAGATATTACGTTAAAAATTTTTTGTAATAAAGTAACGTAATAAGTTATCTAGTAACTAAAATAAAACTTTTGGAGGTTAACGAATGAATGATTTAATCAGACAAATTTATGGTTTAGCAGAATTTGACGCAATGCACGACGAGGACGAAAAAGAAAATGTTTTCGGATATTTAGAAGAAAGCGCACACGACGAAATGAGAGAAGAAAGAAACATAAGAGGTTAAAAATGGGAGGTATAACAATTGGAAACAATAAAAAGGTTTGCAAGAACATTTAAGTGTGGTTATAAGCAAGAAAAAGAAAATGTGGTTTTAAGCGTTGCAGATTATGAAATTGTTATTAAACGTAAAACAAAATCAAATTATAAATATTATGAAATGAGTAGTAATACTTTTGACCAAGTAATTTGTGGGAGTAACCAAAATGATATTTTGGAAACTATGGCTTGTTTATTAAAAAATACCGCTAACTTTAATATCACTAAAGAAGTTTATTATTTTTTGAAATAAAAAAACGTCCGGCTGTCAACCGAACGCCAAAATATAAAAAATGTAATTAAAAAAAGAGATTATGCTTATTTAAAGCATGGGTTAATTATACAAGGAGGTTAAACATTTGTCTTATCAAATGAATAAACTAAAATCAATTAATACTAAAAATATGAGCGATGAAGAATGGAAACAATTACGAACGCACTCAATCGGTGGTTCTGATTGCGGTACTATCTTAGGTATGAACAATTACGAAAGTCCTTTCACTTTATGGCAAAAGAAATTGTGGGCGGACGAATACGAAGAAGATATAAGCGACAAGATACAAGTTAAATTCGGTCATTACAACGAACAATTTGTAGCGAAACTATTTGAAGATGCAACAGGTAAAAAAGTACGCAAGCATAACAAAATGATGTATCACAAAGATTATGATTTTATTAGTGCAAACGTTGATAGAGTAGTAATTGGCGAAAATGCTTTGCTAGAATGTAAAACAACAAGTGAGTTTCTAAAGGATAAATGGAAAGACGGAAACGTACCGGCAAGCTACATGGCACAATGTTATCACTACATGGCAGTAACAGGCGTGGACGTTGTTTATATAGCCGTATTGTTTGGAAACAGTGAATTTCATTACGAACCAATCGAACGTGACGAAGAAATCATAAACGATATTATAAATGCCGAAGTTGAGTTTTGGAACGAATACATCGTTAAAGGTCAAAGACCACCGGCAGACGATAGCGAAGTTACTTCAAAAGCGTTAAACAACTTTTGGAAGAACCCAAGACCCGACGTAGTAAACTTTGACGAAGAAAAAACAGCTTTATTTAAAGGTATTTTAGCAATCAAAGAACAGCAAAAGGAATTAGACAAACAGTTAAAAGGGCATCAAAACCAACTCAAAGAGTTATTGGGCGAAAATGAGTTTGGCGAAGTATCAGACTACAAAGCGAGTTGGAAGAAACAAAATCGAGAATCATTTGATGCAAAACGATTTAAAGAAGAATACCCGGAATTATACGAGCAATTTAAGAAATCAAGTACAACACGTACTTTGAATGTTAAAAAACTGAAAGTAAGTAACGGATAAAGAAACAAAGTAACGCTATATTGAATACACAAAGCACACATTAAGCGAAATTAAGTTTTATGAATAAATCTACTTAAAATAAATAATAGCCCGTATATACGTTGTACGGGCAAATATGGAGGAATATAAACATGGCTACACAAAATCAATTTAAAAATCAATTAACACAAAAGAAAGACGGCAACAACCAACCGCAACAAAAGGCAGTAGGACCAAAACAACAAATTAGTAACTTGTTAGACCAAATGGCACCCCAAATACAAAAAGCATTACCAAAACACATGAACGCAGACAGAATGGCAAGAATCGCCATGACGGCAGTATCAAGCACGCCGAAATTATTAGAGTGTGACCCTAAATCATTAATTGGGGCATTGATGCAAGCGTCACAAATTGGATTAGAACCAAATACAAATTTAGGACAAGCATATTTGATTCCATACGGTAAAGAAGTACAATTGCAAGTTTCGTATTTAGGTATGATTGAACTAGCAAATCGCAGTAAGCAATATAAGGCAATTTACGCCCATGAAGTGTACCAAGAAGATTATTTTGAATATCAGTACGGATTACAAAAAGATTTGGTACACAAGCCGGCAGACAATCCACAAAGTGAACCAATTGGATATTATGCAGTTTATCACTTGTTAAACGGTGGTTATGATTTTGTTTATTGGAGTAGAGCGAAGATAGACCAACACGCAAACCAATTTTCTAAAGCCGTACAAAAAGGTTGGCAAAGTCCATGGAAAACAAATTTTAACGCAATGGCTAAAAAGACAGTATTAAAAGACTTACTGAAATTTGCGCCTAAATCTATTGAAATGAACGACGCAGTATCAAGTGACAGTAAAGCGCAACAATTAGATGATGACGGAAACATAATTGATGTAACAGACTATTCACAAGTTAATGACGAACCGGCACAGTTACAGGAGGGCAATTAATTTATGCGTAGTAACAAAGGCACATTCATTTATAAGGGTTTTAAATTTAACAAAAACATTGAATTAGTAGATAACGGCGTAGCTTTAATGCTAACGCCCTTATCTGAAAATGAAATTATATATCAAGAGTTTATCGAAAGTGAACACGAATTAGAATTTGTAACGGGCGAATCATTAAGATACTTAGATGATTGGATAGAAACGCATACAACAGAACATGAAAGAGTTTTTGCCAAGTTGATTTATTGGCATTAACTTTTTTATAACTAAATTGTAACGTAATCCGTTACAAGTAACGCAATTTGTGTTACAATGTATTTATCAGTTAATCACAGGAGGTTAAAACATGATTTTGAAAAGAAAAATTGTTTTAAAGAGTTTTGAGTTTAGAGTTTTGTTATTACAAAAAGAATTAACGTTTACTGAATTAGGTAAACGTTGTGGGATTACACCGAATTATATTTCTATGATTGTATCACACCGTAGAAGTCCGGCGCCGGCAGTAGCACAAAAGATTTGTGATAACTTAGGCGTTAAATTTGAAGATATTTTTGAAATTAAGGACGTAACAGCCGGTAGTATGAGTATGTAAAAACAAGCATGTTAAAAATTAACATAGGTTAAGGTAAGTGATGTTAAAAATTAACATTGGTCCATGTTAAAAATTAACATCGGTACATGTTAAAAATTAACATTGGTACATGTTAAAAATTAACACGTAATATAGATTAATTATAACTAGATTAATTATAACTAGATTAACTATAACGAGAACAGTAAATCGTCGTAGTTTTTGGGAGGTTAAGAGTTGGAATTTGAAAATCAAGTCAATGGAACAATAATTGACGAAGTAGAAAAACAAGATAGATATTTTGTAAAAGCATTTAATGATTTAATACTATCAAGTCTTACTGGTAACGAATTAAAAATATATCTTTATCTAAGAATGTATGCCGGTAAAAAAAATAGTGCATTTCCAAGTATTGTAAGAATATCCGAAGAAATAAACATGGCAACGAGAACGGTAAACACTAACTTAAAATCATTATGTAAAAAAGGTTATTTGTATATAGCAAAACAAAAGACGGCTAAAGGCTTTCATAATGTATACCACATACTAGACCCTTATTATAACCAACATAGAAATTTTGAATCTAAAAAACAAAGTAATGTAATGCCTATATCTAGCAAGAACGACAAGCAAGAAAAACCAAAAGAACAATCGGTATCATCGTTTGATTTTTACCAACAAAACGGTTTTGGAATGTTACAACCATTTATAGCAGACCAAATAGGGGCATGGTTAGATGATTTTAAAGAACATGGCGATGAAATAGTTATAGAGGCAATGAAAGTATCTTTGATGAATAACAAGACTAATTGGAATTATGCAAACGGAATATTAAAGGCATGGTACCAAAAAGGTATTAAGAGCATTGAAGATATTCAAGCGCTAGAAAATCAAAGAAGTAAACAAAGTAATGGCACCGACGGACAATTAAAAGGGCAAGCGTTGAAAGATGCAATGCAAGACCCGAATTATTGGGATTAGGAGGCAAACAAATGCAAAAATTAATAAGTCCAAAACTAAAAAAACAACTCAAACAGTACGAGGCTACAAAGGTCACACCCGGTTTATATTGTGAATATTGCGGTCATAAATACGACTTACACGAATTTGAAAGTGGCTACACTGTAAAAGACGGTTGCGAGTGTGAAAATATCAAACAAGCAAAAGAAACAGCCGAAAGACGTAAACAAGAACATGAACAACGTAAGATTGACGCAATGTTTAACCAGTCACAGATTAACCCGTCAATTAAACAAGCTACAGTTAACAATTACAAACCGACAAACGAATCGCAACAAAGAGCAAAAGATATAGCTGTAGAGTACGTTAAAACATTTTCGTTAGATAATCCGAAATCATTAATATTACATGGGTCTATTGGCACAGGTAAATCGCATTTAGCATTTGCAATAACTAAAGCGTTGAAGAATCAAGGTTACAAAGTGGCATTTATGCACATACCTAAATTAATGAATCGAATTAAATCAACTTATAAACGTGACGCAACGGAAACAATCGAGGACATTATTAAGCAATTAACCGATTTAGATTTATTGGTTCTTGATGATGTAGGCGTAGACGATAGCGTACACGCAATAAATAAGCTATCGGATATAGTCGATAATAGAACAGGGCTAAACAACATATTCACAACAAACTACACTAACAAGCAACTAAACGATGATTTGAATTGGCAACGTGTTTATTCACGAATGAAGTTTAATGCTAAACGATTAAATGTATTAGGCGATGATTACAGGGAGGGCGACGCATGGTAACGCTAATTAAAGAAATACAAGAAGTTTTAAATTGCAGTGAAATATACGCACAGAAGGTTGTAGAGTACGCAGACGGCGACGAGGACAAGTTAAATTATCAAATCGACAGACAGTTATACAAACAACGAAATAACCAAGCGATTGTTGAAATTAAACCTAACGAAAAAAGCGTTAGTTTATACAAAGGCAATATAAGTACCAAATTAAAACAAAAAGGTAAACGGTTAGTAAGTATCGAAAAACGTAATTTCGCTTAATATACGCTTTATGAGATACCTTAAATTTGATTTTAAGTAACGCATTAAGAAACTAGGTAAAAATACAGGAGGTTTTTTGGATTATGAACGAATTAAAAGTTTTGGAACAGAAAGACATTTTAGGTAATGATTTTTCGATTTACGGAACAGCGGAAGAACCATTGTTCTTAGCGAAAGATATAGCAGAATGGATTGATTACAGTAAAACAAGTCAAGGTTATTACAACGTGTCTAAAATGCTTATGACAATTGATGAAGATGAAAAAACCACTATTACAAATAGTAATAGTGGCGGTAGTAAAGCCTTTTTAACAGAACAAGGAGTTTATGAAGTGTTAATGCAATCACAAAAACCAATTGCAAAAGTATTTAAGAAACAAGTTAAAGAGATTTTAAAAGAAATTAGAAAAACCGGAAGTTACCAACCACCAATGACAGCTAATGAACAATTGATGTTAACAATGAAAGCTCAAATGGAAACAAAGGAACAAGTAGATTACTTGCAAGATGAAGTACACGACTTGAAAGAAAACCAAAGATTAGATACAGGCGAATATAATCAAATTAGTATTTCAGTATCTAAACGGGTTAAATACATCAAGTCGGCGTATAACTTCCCAAATGCAAACGAGGTTAACAAAGAGTTGTACAAAGATATTAACGGTCAAATTAAGCGTATGACAGGTATTGTTACTAGAACGCAATTAAAACAAAAACACTTTAACGATGTGCTAGATATGATTTTAAATTGGTACCCGTCACAATCGACAGTATTTTTAATCAAGCAATCAATTAATGACGATAACGAACAACAAGCGATGTAGGAGGATATAAAATGGAAAAATTATTATGCGGTTTAGAAAACGAAATGATAAACGAGGCGTTAAACGGTGGTTTGAAAGAATTTGAATTTTTATTAGAGAATTGGGAAGTACGAAACGAACATCAAACAGCAAAATCAGTAGTTAAGGCATTGGGTTTAAAATTAACAGATAGTAATAGTTTTGAAGTAGAAAAACCAAGAATAATCAAATACGCAATAGCAAGTATTTTCGCTAACAAAGAAGTGTTTGAAAAACAAAACGGAAATGTAAAACGTTTAGGTAGGAACGAGGCATTAAATATTATTGTTGAAACTTATAGAGAGCTTGAAAAAGAAGTAAGTAAAAAGCATTTCTTAAAAACAATAGTTATGTTGAAAAATTTTATGATATTGGAGGAAATAAAAAATGATTAATTCAGTGACGTTAAGCGGACGTTTAACAAAAGAAGTTAAATTTCAAGTAACAACAAGTGGTGTACAGGTAGCAAGGTTTACGCTTGCAGTACAAAGAAGTTTTAAGGACAAAGACAATAACTATCAAGCCGATTTTATTAACGTTATAGCGTTTAGAGGTACGGCACAAATTGCGAATGACCGTTTGAACAAAGGCGATTTATGTAATATTCATGGACGTATGCAAACAAGACAGTTTGAGAACAATGAAGGGCAAATGGTGTACTTAACGGAAGTTGTTACAGATAATATTCAGTTAATCAATACAGGTAGAAACAACCAAGAATCACAACAACAAAGTAACTTTAATAGTCAACAACCACAGCAACAACGAGGACAAGCACAAAACAATTGGCAACAGCAAAATAACCAATCACAAGGCAATCAAACGCAAGGAAACCCGTTTTCTAATGCTAATGGTCCAATTGATATACAAGATGACGATTTACCGTTCTAAATTAAAAATACAAAATATATAAATGAAATTAAAAAGGAGTAAGAACGATGAACATAGAAACGATTAGAGATTTGACGGAAGAACAAAAAGAAACAATGAGAAAAAACAGCGTAACAAACAAGATGTTTAATAAACGGATTAATCAAGGTTGGTCGCTTGAAGAAACAATTTCATTACCGAGAACTTTTAAACTAGCAGACGACGGATTAATTTATAAGCAACTTAGAGTTAAAGGCGAGTTATACCACTTATCAAGCAAACAATATTTACATTTAGTAGAGATTGGCGTTGATTTGAACCGAATTTATACACGCATTGCGAAAGGAGAACCTTTTGAAATTGCGATAAAACGAAAAGTAAGTGAGAACTTAGAAGATTTAGAAGAACGATTGTTCATCGAAGAATACCACGAAACTCAAAAACAGAATGTTATTAAACCAAAAGAATTAAGAAAAAAAGTTAAACAAGATAAAACGCACAAAGTAAAAATTAGTAGGTATTGGAAAGTCACATATAATCAAATGATGAAACAATTCTAGGAGGTCAACAAATGAGTTTACAAGTTGAAACAATAAGTGGTTATACGGACAACATGGCGGAATTTGAAAACATACTAAACGATTTTATCGGTAGTCATTCGGTTATGTTTCCAATCGACTACAAAAGTATTAGTCCGAAGAACGACACACCACAGATAATAGCGCTAGTCACATATGAAACGAATAACGAGCAATGGCAAGATATTTTTAATCAAGTTAAAGACTATGATTACAACGAATTGTTAACAGCCGTATTAAAATTAAGTAATATGAATTTATCAATCGACACGATAGGTAATATAGTCACACGATATACAGACCCTACAGAATCAATTACAAGTGATTTAGCAAAGTTACACGATGTACAAATCGAATTTGATAAAGATTTAGACGGGGAGGTATAACATTGGAATTTTACCTTTACGACCATTCAAGAAACAAAGTAGCGACAGTTATAAAAGTAAATGCTATTGATTTCCATTTGAAAGGACATACAGGCACGAATATAAGCTACAAAGATGAAATGCTAACCGAACATCAATTAGAAGAATTTAAACGAAATTTCGACGTTGTAAGCGAATTTGAATTAGGTCAAATAAGTTTAGATGATTTATTACAATATTGAGTAACGTAATAAGTTTCTTTGTAACGTTAGGGGGTTTATATGTATTTAAAAACACACGAGCTGATACAAGAACAGGAAATTTGGTTTGTTAAAAAAGGTCATTCGCAATCTCATTTTGGGGTTGTGGACGACTTAATATATAACAACGGCGACTGTACGGCAATAATTAGGATTGGAAGAATCAAAGTAGAAATTAACGACAACTTTATTATTTTTGATAACAATTTAAAAAGTCTAGAGGGGTAATAAAATGATTGAAAAAGTTTGTAATAAAGATAAAGCATTGGAAGTAGGTATAAACGACGTAGCATATATAGAGTTTTTTAAACGAGAAACCGGCAACATTGATATGTTCTTAGGCAAAGACGAGAACAACAACACAAGAGCAATTGAAGGTTTTTTCATTGGCGATTATGAAATTGAATACAATCGTGAATTACCAAAAGTGGAAGATGTTAAACAAAAAGAAGTAGAACAGTTAGATTTGTTTAGTTTTATGTAAGGAGGTTTGAAAATGCCACGTATAGCCGAAAATGAATATGTAGTTTATAAAGGCGATGAAGTAATTTGTGGCGGAACACGTAAAGAAATCATGTTGAAGATGAATATTAGTGGGGGCATGTTTGATAGCATGACATCAACCCGGCGGTATCATGAAGAAAAAGCGATTAAAAAAAGACGTGGTGGAATTATGTACGCTGAAAAAGTAAGTATTGCTGAAATAAAAAAAGAATTGGGCTTAGTGCCTTATTAATCGGAGGTCATGAAATGGAAAATAAATTACAACTTGAACAAGAGAATAAAGAATTAAAAGCGAGTTTATCAAGTTTAGAAAATGATTATAATACTTTGCTGAATGAATATAAAAAAATGAAGGAAGAACGAGATACATTAATAGACGATTTGCCGGTAGTGAGGGCATCAAACGTAAGATTACAACGTGAGAACGGTAAATTGCGAAATGAGAAAAACGAATTAACTAGAAAAAACAATGTGTTGTTTGAAAAGAACGTGGAGGACGAGTAAATGAAAGATGAAATAGTTTTTAACGTAAATAGCAATAATTTATTGAATAGCGAAGATTTAGAGGTAGAAGGAGGCGCACCACGTCCAATCGGTTTTGTGTATGTTGAAAATGAATATGTTGAAGAATTAGAGAAGAAAGCGAAAGCATTTGATGAAATAAATAAAAATGAATGTGAGGGCGAACCAATGAACAATACATTAGAAGTAAAATTATTAAGTGAGAACGCAATAATGCCGGAAAGACACCATGACACAGACGCCGGTTTTGATATATTCTCATCAGAAACAAAAATATTAGAACCACAAGACAAAGCAAAGATTAAAACAGACTTAGCCGTTAACATTCCCAAAGGCTATGTAGGATTACTTACAAGTCGCAGTGGTGTAAGTACCGGTTCAAACCTTGTAATTGAAATAGGCAAGATTGACGCCGGTTACATAGGTCATATGCAGATTGATATTAAGAATGATGAACAACATTTGGATTGGCATACACTACAAAGAAACGAGGAATTAGAACGAGGTTATGAACCTTTAGTATACGACATCAAAGGCGAAAAAATCGAAAATGGCAACCCGTTTGAAATAATCAGTGGCAAGAAGTACAAAATCAACAAAGGCGACAAGTTAGCACAATTGGTTATTGTTCCGATATGGACGCCGGAATTACAGAAAGTAGATGAATTTAGCAATGAAACAGCAAGAGGACGAAACGGTTTCGGCTCAACAGGAATCTAAAGATATATACGAAAAAGTAAAAGAGGTGCTAGGTAAATGAATTTAGATGAATTTGGTTTATATATTAGTGTTTTCGCACTAATAGTAAGTATATTAACCGCAATGTTTACATCGGATAGGTAAGGAGGGATTAAATGACAGGCGTTATAAAAAGACAATTAGACGAAATACAAGACAAAGACGCATTTATTAAATGGTTGGTTAACATGTATTTTGTACATTCGTTAAAGTTAGAAACTGAATCACAAGGCAATGTAGCAGAAATAGAAAGACAACAAGTTAAAAGTAAAGCAGACGAAATAATGGAGGGCAAAAAATGATTAACAAAGCGAGAAAAAAACCGGTAGAAATTGAGTTTGTAGAGTACACAAACGGTACAAACATTGTTGATTTATACGATTGGTCTAACGACCAAATCGAATTAGTTTTTGAAAGTGATACACAACAAAAGCGTTTGTATGTAAACACACTAGAAGGAGATATGCTAGTTAATAAAGGCGATTATATTATTAAAGGGGTTAACGGCGAAGTCTACCCATGCAAACCGGATATATTCCACAAAACATATGAGGTCACGCAATGAAATATTTAGTTAAGCAAACAGAACACAATACAGGCGAAGTATTTATAGATGCGAAGAAAGTAAAAGAGAATGAAAGTTATATGATTGTCGAGGCAAAAAATGCAGTAGAGTTAAAAGTTAAATTGGATATGAAACAATTTAGCAATAAAATGAAGTATTATGCTGATAAGCTGAATGAAGTTTCAAAAAGAATAAAAAAAGGAGGGTAAACATGTTAAACGCTTTGATTTACGTTGTGGGGTCAATTGCATTTGCTTTCTTGTTTTATCAAACAATCAACTTTGCACAAGAACTTAGAGAAACATATAAAAGGGGTTATGTAAAAGTAGCAGTAACATTCACAATTGCATTAGTTTGTGTATGGTCACTTTACATTGGCGTTATGATGATTCTTGTAATGGATAATCAAATAACAAAATAAAAGGAATGAAGATAAATTGAAAAATAATCTTAGTGAAAACGAAAACAAGGTAATAAACGTACTTGTAGCAATTGTAATGATTGCACTAGCATTTTTTATAGTATCTGTATTGGGTGCCGGTGCATATTGGTTATGGGATATGATATTATGAATTTAAAATTAATTACTGATAAAATACGTAGGGGCGAAGTAATAACAGTTTTAACAAAAAATGAAACGATTGAGGATTGTATATTTGATTGCGTTGAAGATATACACGCCGAAGGTTATCAAATATCAAGAATGTTTGTTGTCGATAAAACTAAAAAAGCACACATGCTATATGAGAAGGATATAGAGGCTATTCAATTTAAAATAGTATAACAAGTAGGTGTTAATAATTATTCTTTATATTACAGCTTATGTGTTGCTTGTATATCCATTGGTTAATAGTGTGATTACAGCACAAAAAGGCATTGAACATAAAGACAACAACGAAATAGCATTTGGAATATTTTTGTTTGTAGTTACTTTAATTATTTATATGGTCGTCACAGTGTATTTGTTAATCGACACAACGGTGTTCTAACAAGTATTTTTTATTAGACTATAGTAACGTAATAGGTTATTATAATAAATAGGTCGCTCAAACCTAACTTTTATATTCATTCAAATTTAATATCTCCACTTAGCAGGGTAACAACGGTTTGCATATAGACAGACCGTTGTTTTTTATTTGCAATAAATAACGTTATACGTTATATTAAATATACGCTTATATTATTCCTTGTACTTTTTACTTACATTAATACCAATAAGAACGGTTTATGTATAAATCAACGCAATACTATATTATGTATTATTAAACAACGTCAATAAAAGGCGTTGTTTTTTTTATTGCATTTGAGTTGATAAATAACGTAATACGTTATAATATATATTTATAGATTATTTCATCTATACCTTTCTTATTTTTTTAGTTTTTCCATATATTTGTTTCCTTATATTTTTACAGTTTTTGTTTTACTTTTAATTGCAGACGTAATTTAAAGCTATGTTACAAACTCCTTTATTTATTAAGTACGAACTTTTAACCATTGATTAATTTCAATGGTTTTTTTATTTATCTAACATGAATTACAAGGCTACAAATGATATAATAATGACAGTAGTAACGTATTACGTTATTTAAAGAAAAGAGGGATAGCATGAAGAAAATTGCATTAAGTTTATCACGTGCATTTCTAGTTATATCTATTTGGGAATGTTCGAAAACTATATATCAATTTACTAAAGGTTATATGTCATATAAACCAAAAGCACATGTTAAAGATGCTTACGAAAGACCCGAAAGTTATTTATTTAAAGTTAAGTAACGGTTAAAGATACTTTAGGCTTGGAGGCGTTACAATGCGTATCAACTATGAGAATTTAAACTTTCAAGATGAACACATAAGTGAAGAATCGAACGATAGATATTTCATGTACTCAATACCGGGCGAACCTAGTTTGGTCATGATTAACGAGAATGACGAGATTATAGGCGGTTGGGAAATTAAGAATTTAAACATCATGCCAATACATGTTGGTACACCGTCGTTTCATAATTTGACGGACTTATTAAAAAGAAAAGAAGTAATCATAAATGACTAATACAATATACAAGAATAGAGGGGCTTTTTTAGAAAAAGTAATAGAGAAGTCCAACAACCAATATTTAGAACGAGGTTTAGCATTGATAGACAAAATACCAACGCCAATGAGTGGTAACACTAGAAAAAATACATTTCGTTATACAAAGAAAAGTACAGTTGATTTTACAGGCGTATCACTAGGTCAATTTGTTTCATTCGATGCTAAACAATGTAATACACCTAGATTTGAATTTAGTAGATTACAAGAGCATCAAGAAAGCTATTTAAAGAACGCACATAAGCAAAAAGGCTTAGCGTTTATATTAATACTATTCACTAAAGAAAACGAACTGTATAAGCTCACAATAAGCGAATACGAGTATTTAAAAGAAAACATGGAACGGAAATCAATTCCGTTAAATTGGTTTAGAGAAAATAAAACACAAATTAAAAGCAAAAACGGTATTTATTACGATTATCTAAATATCGCATAACAAATGAAAAGTGGGTGCTATATTGATATACGAACCAAAGCAAGTTATTAATATGCTTAAAACATACAATGATGATGTTCACACATTGCATTGTTTAGTAGAAGAATATAACGACAGCATGGAACCGGGCGCCGGTGCAATGGCATACGGAATTGATGCAACAATGCCAAAGGGTAATGGTGTTAGCGACCCAACATTTAGAAAAGCTAAACAATTAATGAAAAACAATAATGTGATTCATAATTTAGAACAGAAAATAGCGTTTATAGACAATAACGCATACAAGTTACACAAAGACCAACATATTATTGTATTTGCTTTGAGAATACAAGGGCATACTTGCCAATACATTGCCGGTACATTAAGGGTACAACGTACTAGAGTACAAAACATTATTAACGAGATAGCTCAAGTTATGTGTAAATCAGATGAAGAATATAAGCAGTATAAAGAAAAGCATGATATTGCTTAATAATAAGTGACGTAAATTACACATTATGCACATGTGGTAGTTATTTAAAACAGGTGGTAAAATCAATTAAGAACATCTACAAGTGGTGTTCTAAATGTTTTTCTTTGTTTGCTTTTTTCTTTTTGTTTATTTTGTTTAAAACGTCACTTTTAATTAAGTGGCGTTTATTTTTTTACCATATTTTAATTAAGGAGGTGGAACAATGGCAAGACGTGTAAGAATTGAAGATTGGTTAAAAGAAGAAAATTTAATACGTGTACAAGGTTGGGCGAGGGACGGACTAACAATGGAACAGATAGCCCATAACATAGGAATAGTTAAATCAACATTGTACAAATGGATTGAAAAGAGCAAAGACTTTTCGGACGCCTTAAAAGTAAGTAGAGATAGTGCAGACAGGCAAGTAGAGAACGCTTTGTTTAAAAACGCACTAGGCTTTAAATATATAGAACAACAGTTAACAGATACAGGCGAAGTAGTAGATGTAGAGAAATACGCAAAGCCTAATACAACAGCACAAATATTTTGGCTTAAAAACCGTAAGCAAGAAGTATGGCGAGAGAAACAAAATATTGAACACGCCGGTGGCATAGAACAGAAAGTTGATTTATCCGGATTAAGCGATAAAGATATAGAAAAATTAGCGAATATGAGTGATGAAGAATGACGATGACAGCAGAACAAAAGAAGTTAATTATACGAGAGGCAAGACGTGAAAGCGCAAGGCGTAGTTATCGCAGTTATGTTAAATCGGCGCATCATGGAAACTTTGAACATTACGCACACACTGATTTAATATGTGATTATTTGCAACGTATAGCAGACGGCGAACAAATGCACTTAATGATTGAAATGCCACCACGTCATGGTAAATCAATGACTGTTACCGAAACGTTTCCGTCGTACTTCTTAATGAAAAACCCTACAAAAAGAGTTATTACATCGGCATATTCCGAAGGGTTAGCCCGTAAATTCGGTAGATTAAACCGTAACAAGTTTGAAGAATTTTCGAGTGATTTATTTAATCTTGGTTTATCGGCTGATAACAACAGTACAACCGATTGGGGTTTAGCAGATTACAACGGTGGCATGATTGCTACAGGTATTGGCGGTAGTATTACCGGACAAGGTGCCGACTTAATGATAATTGATGACCCTATTAAAAACTCAAAAGAGGCACAAAGTAAAACAATACGTGAGAACATTTGGGACGAATGGGAAAGCACTTTATCTACACGTTTGCACGACGGCGCAAGCGTTATAGTTATTATGACCCGTTGGCACCAAGACGATTTTATAGGGCGTTTATTAGAGCAATCGCCTTATGATTGGAACAGGTTAAGGTTGCCGGCAATTGCAGAAGATGACGACGATTTATTAAATCGTGAAGAAGGAGAACCATTATGTAGAGAATTGGGCTATGATGAAGAATGGGCAGACCTTAAAAAACGTGAAGTAGGTTCGAGAACGTGGGCATCGTTATTCCAACAAAGACCGTCGCCGGCACAAGGTACCATATTTAAACGTGAATGGGTACAATACTATGATAGGGTGCCACCACAACATGATGATATGTTAGTAAGTTGGGACTTTACCTTTAAAGATAGTGAATCAAGCGACTATGCGGTCGGGCAAGTATGGATTAAGAAGGGTGCAGACTTTTATTTAATCGACCAAATACGGGCAAAAATGGACTTTACACAAAGCGTTAGAGCAGTAGAAAGCATGAAGAATAAATATCCTAAATGTAGAAAGATATTGATTGAGGATAAGGCAAATGGTCCGGCAATCATTACAACATTAAAACAAAAGATTAGTGGCATCATACCTATCACACCAAGAGAAAGTAAGGTAGCAAGGGCATACGCCGTAACGCCATTCTTTGAGGCGGGTAATGTATTTGTTGGTAAGAAGGTTCCTAGTGTTGATGATTTCATTGATGAACTAACAATGTTTGATAACGCAGTACATGACGATACCGTAGATGCTATGACACAAGCGTTAAACTACTTTGCATCTAAACCAACGGCTAGTGTGATTACAGGTAACGCATGGTAATATGTAACGTATTAGGTTAATAGATAACCTAAATAGAATTAAGGAGGTACACAATGCAATTTAGAAATCAAGATAACACATGGGTTAAGTTTGATAAAGAAGTCATTAAACAAGTACATGACGATATGTATTACTACAGGGGGTTATACGAGGGTAGACACCACGAGTTGTTTCCACGTGCAATTAACCTAATCGAACAAGGCGAGATTATCGACGTGTACAGCACACAAAATGAAGTAGCATCAAAGAACGTTCGCACGCCTTACCTAATGATTAATATTAGTCGTGTGATAGTTGATTTACCTAGTATGCTTGTAGCACGCACACTTAACGGAATTAAGACCAATTATCCAAGTGATAGTTTAGCCCAAGAAGATATGTTAAACAACATACAACAAACTACAGTAAGCACACAGGGACAACAACAAGAGGAATTTATAGAGCAAACAGAAACAACAGACTTTAACGGGCAAACAACCGACAAGCAACAGGAAGTTATAGACCAAATTAAAAAGAATAGTAATATCAATCACACTATGAATCTAAACCAATTACAAATTGACGGTGGAATCGTAGCCGTACCAATGATTAAGAACGGTAAAATAGCAATTGATATTAAAGAACGTAATGTTTATTATCCACATGATGACGGGCTAGGCGTTGATTTAGTATATGAGTTGGAACCAACACAGCAAGAAGAAGAACAAGGCGTTAGGTTTGTACACGTATACACTGAAAGAGAAAGCGAAGATGCTATTGAAACACTGGATAGATTATATAAATCTAACGATGAAAACAATCTTGTATTAGTGGAAGAACCGGAAATAATCCAAGAGAAACTACAAATTGATTTAGCAGACACACACAAAGTATTTAAAGGGCGTCAACGTACATTCGTAAGTTATCTAGCAAACGACCCAACATTTACTAACAAACTAGGTAATTCGGCTTTACGTGGTATATCCGGTAAGCAAGAAGAAATCAATTGGACGGTAACACGTACAGCGCAAACATTCGAACGTAATGGTAAGCCTAGAATATCTATACCAAAAGGAACAATGGAACAGCTTAAAATCATTGCGCAAGATAAATTCGGGGACGAGAACAAGATAGACCATAGGGACTTAGAAGTTACAGAAATAGACGAGAACGGCAAATCAATGGAAGTACACCAAATCGACACAAGTAAAATTGGCGATATGTCGTATGTAAAAGATATCGTCCGTATGATGTTAGCAGAAACGCAAACGTCGGAAAGCGCTATTGAGTTAGTAAAAGAATCAAGTAGTGGTACTCAATCCGGCATAGCTAAATTCTATGACTTAATGTTATCTGTAATCAAATCTGAAAAGATACGTGATGAATACGTAGAGTTTTTACAAAATGCCTTTGAATCGGCTTTATGGTTTGCGAATGATAAAGACAACGAAATCATTATCGAAAGACCCAATATCATTGTTAAAGACATGTTGCCGAAACCACAAGAAGAAGTAAGCACTGAAAACATTTCTAAATATAACGCAGGTGTTCAATCGTTAGAAGAAACAATAAGACGCATTAATCCGGAAAAGTCGGAAGAATGGGTACAAGAAGAAATTGAACGTATACAAAGCAATCAGACACAAAGCGATAGCATGAGTATGGACTTAGGCAATCAATCACTACAAAACTTTATGAACAATCGTGATGACAACGGCAACCCACTTGATGAAATGGGAAACCCTATTGAACAAAATACAAATGCACCAACATTGAATGAGTAGGTGTTATAAATGGCATTGACACCAGAACAAATTAAGAAGTTATCACAGTTTTTACAGAATCAAGTTAAAGAATTAGTTAGTGGTGTAAACATCGAAAGCGATAAGGACACACAGCGCATGTATATGGCTATAGAAAAGTTATTTGATAACATTGGGTCAAGTGTACAACAAGAAGTGCCACAAACGATATACGAGCAATACGCAAATGGTTTATCTAACGCACAACAACAATTAATTGATGTAGGATTAATTACAAGTAACGGCGCGTTTAATGTGCAAAATGCAATTGCCCAAGAGTATGTTCATACAGACGCTATAACATCAATCGTCACTGATACCATGCAAGACTTAGCGAGTGCATTTAGGACAGCTAAACAATATTCTAAAAAGAATGTGGACGTTGCAGTTAAAGATGTACAAAACGAAATATCAAAAGGCTTAATGGTTGGTATGACTAATAAGCAGATGTCACAAAGAGTTGCTAAAAAGTTTGGCGAACAGGGTATGACTTCATTCGTTACAGTAGACGGCAAACATTTGCCATTGGACTTTTACGCCGAAACAGTAGTAAGAACAAAAACACAAACGGCATATAATCATAGTCATTTAAACAGATATGCCGAAGATGATATAAAACATGTAACTGTAACGGGGAACATTCCAACATGCGGGGAATGTGTAAGATATAGAGGGCATGTATTCGCTACAGAACGTGGCGACCAATTCCCGTATATCAATTTATATACAACGTTTCCAAAACACCCTAATTGTCAATGTAACTTTAGACCGTATATCATAGACTTTAAAAGTGATGAAGAAATTAAAAGAGATTTGGAACATTCAAAAACATTTGATGAATCTACAGACAATCGAACACAGGCAGAAAAAGAACGATACAACACAGACCAAAAGGCAAAGGCTAAAGCAAGACGAAACAGTCTTTCGTATAACAAGATGCGTAACCGATTAGGTAGTGACGGACCGCAGACGTTCCAAGAATACCTACAGGTTAAGACAAATGACAAACCTAAATATCATGAATGGGTAGCACAGATGAAAAAAGTCTATGACCCTAACAAAGTATCAGATGAAACACAAAGCACACAGGAAGAACACACAAGCGCAAACAATGTATCTGATACAAATATTCAAGATGATAATAAACAAGCCGAAAACGATACTCAAAATGCAACACAGGATAATAATTCATTTGAACCTATCGAAACATTAGACGAATTAATAGATTTAGCACCAACTTTATTAGAAACATTTGATAATACATTTGGAACTAATTTTGCAGATGCACAAAAAAACGAACTTAAATTTGAACTTGATGATTTTGATAAAGAAAACGAAATACCATTCAATAGAAAATCACAGGAAGTTATTTCTGAAATGTTTGGATATAATGAATTACCACAGTTAATTACACAAGATGAATTTGATAAGTTAGACGAAAGTAATAAATTAATGCGTGGGCTTAATGATTTTGGCGATACACCGGCAAGTGAATTAATAGAACAATACAAGACCGGCGAACATTATATAGGTCGTGGAATATTTGGGCATGGTACTTATACAGCAGTAATGACCGAAGAAAATAAAGAACTTGTTTTATCACGTTACGCTAAAGACAACGCAAGTAATATAATGAACATGAAATTTAATGATGATGCTAACGTAATAAGTAAAAAAGATTTGAACAAGATTAAAAAAGAATGGGAAATGGATATTAAATTATCTGATTTAGATACTAATACAAAAGATTTATTAAAAGGTATTACCCGAAATTCTTCAAACTTAGCTGTTATGTTAGGCTATGACGTGTTGTATATTGAAGGGCAACAATACTATGTATTATTAAATCGTGGAAAAGTGAGTGTTGTAAATGACTAGAGAAACACAAATGTTTTGGTTAGACAAAATACTAGCGTTAGCAATTGAACGTTATAACATAGCGCAATCATTTGATAACGAACAAAGTTTTGATGATGTAATCGAGGCATACGCAGACAATGACCCGTTAGAACATATATTTATGTTAATGCCTAATGATTTATATAAATATATAGATGATGCCGACAAAGATATAGCGAATGAATACAATAAAAACACAGAAGATTACACGCCATATATGAATTAAATACAGTGGCACAAGTGACGTATATAACATGGTTTGCTATAAAGTAACGTTATACGGTACAATGTAACTTGCAACGAAAGTTGTAGTCATTATATATCCCTCATGTATTTGGCGAACATAAATTTTGAAGGTACACATCAATAAAAGGTGTGTGCCTTTTTGTTTACCTTATACGTGATTCGTAGGCGTTACGTTACAACGCTAATCCTAATCGGTGTCGCACACCGTAGAAAAAAACGTAAGGAGGAATTGTAAATGAGTTTTACAAGAGAAGATTTAAGAGGCATCGGAATTGATGATGAAAAGATTGAAGGTATCATGTCACTACATGGGCAAGAAATACAAAGTTTTAAAGATAAAGTAAGTCAAAAAGATTCCAAACTTAAAGAGTTACAAACTACCGTTGATTCTTACAAAGAGGATAACGAGCAAAAAGATAACGAATTAAAAGACTTACAAGAGAAAGCGAAAAACGGCGATGACTTGCAACAAACTATTAGTGACTTGCGACAAGCGAATCAAGAAAAAGAAGAACAACGCCAAAATGAAGTTAAAGAATTAAACTTCAATCACAGTTTAGAAAATAAATTACGTGATTCGGGCGCACGTAACATTAAGGCGGTTAGGGCATTACTTGAATCAGATAACCTTAAATTCAACGATGAAGATAACGAGGTTATAGGATTACAAGACCAACTGGAAAAATTACGTGAATCAGATTCTTATTTATTCGTTGAAACTTCAAATACCGATGACCCGGCTCAAGGCTCACAACAGCAACAAGCCCAATCACAAACAAATAATTATAATCCGGGTGCTAAAAAAGGCAATAACGGTTTTAATAACAGTGACGAGGCAATCGGGAAAAGTAATGCACAAAGATTATTAGGCAAGGAGGCATAACCAATGAATTTAAAACCAAAAACATACAAAACATTTGGTAAATCAGTTGAGTTTTTACGTGACGGCAAGAACGTTGAATATACTGTAGGTAATCCTACTTTAGACGGTTCAACATTCACAGAAGTAACAGAAGTGCCAATTGGTACGGCTATTTTCCGTAATGAAGAAACAGGTTTATTTGAACTTGTAACAGGAAGTACACCGGCAACAATGAAAGGTGCAGTATTAACAGCGAACGATGTAACAGTAGAGCCTAACGAAAATGAAATTGTTAGTGCAGTACGCAAAGCATCGGTTATTGAGGCACGCTGTAAAGGTGTTACTGATAACTTTAAACAAGCGACGCAAGGTCGTTTAGTATTCGACATTTAATTTTATTAACATCATAAGGAGGATTATTAATGGTATTAGAAGATACACGCTTACAACAAGCAAGTTTAAAAGCGTTTGTTAAAGAGGCTGATAATTTACGTTCACAAGATACGCCGAATCAGTACCCGTTAGCGAGCGCATACCCAGTTGAAGAAGTAGAAGAAATTGAAAACGTTTACAACGTTGTAGAACAACAAATTAATGCATCGGCATCAATTACAGGTTTTAACGCCGGCGCACCAATCAAAAACAAAGGACAAGGCAAACAAGCAATTGCAAGCCTTACTAAAATTCAAAACGCTAATTTCTTAGATGAAATTGAAATGTATCACTACAGAAACCCACGTAATGACGCAGAACGTCAAAAAATTGTTGACGGTGTGTTAATTGATACTAACGAATTATCAGTATCAGTTGATGACACAGTAGAGTACATTCGTTCTCAAATGGCTTACAACGGTCGTGTAGACTATGTAGACCCAATGACGCAAACACGTTTAACTTTCGACTTAGACCGTCCGGAAGAAAACAACGTTGCGGTATCTAATGAATGGGGTACGGAACAAGCTACACCAATTACAGACTTACAAAACGCCGTTAAGCAATTCCAAAAAACTAATGGTCGTAAAAAACCGGAAGTTATTAACATGAACTCAACTACTTATAACAAGTTAGTTGGTTCCGGACAAATCAAAACAGAATTATTTAACGACACAAACAGTCCACGCATTGTTAAAGATGACGACGTTATAGCGTTATTCAATTCTGTTAAGTTGCCACCAATCGTTATTGATGACACAGAAACGGCAATTGAAAACGAACTTGGCGAGATTGAAACACACGAACACTTAGCAGACGACAAAGTAGTATTACGTTCATCTGTATTAGGTTCTACTATGAGTGGTCCAAGTGTTGAAAACAATTTCGAAAAAGGCAAATTTGTTATCACTGTAATTGACAAAGACCCAGTAACAGAAAAAACAATTGTAGGACAAGTTGTTATGCCAGTTACTAAAAATGTTAACGGTACAGTTTACCTTAACGTAGCGCCAACAAGTGGTGGAACTACAGACGGTGGCACAGTAGACGACGGAACAACAGCATAATTAATTAGAGGTGTTTTATGATGAAGAAATGTAGAGTTATACAAGGCTCAATATCACATCATAAATCATTAGTTAGCACAGGCGATTATATTTATCTAAACGATGACGAATATAGTCGCCTTAATCAATTGGTGGAGGTTGTCGAAGAATCAGACAACAAAGAACCAAACGATACAAATAGTGTTGACTATGAATCAATGACAGTTAAAGAGCTACAGCAACTAGCAAAAGATAATAATATCGAAGTTGGTCGTAAGGCTAAAAAATCAGATTATATTAATGCTTTAAAAGAATTAGAAACGTGAGGTGTAAGGTATGGAAATAAACGAACAAGAAGTTAAAAGTTATTTATTAAAACTACCCACACCGGATTATTTCGACGACTTACCAGAAGATGCACTTACAAAGCATATATTTAGCGCACAGGAACAAATTAACGATTTCCTAACCAACTATCCTAATGTAGATTTATCAAAGCGTATGATAGCCCTACAGACTTTATACAACGTTGAATCAGAGTATGAAGGCATAGCGATGTTGAAAAGACAGGGAATCACTGATTATACTGTCAAAGATGTGAAAGCCGTATTAGAACAAGACGAAATATTAAGCCCTAACGTTGTTTCTATTATCGAAAAGGAACACGAGAAAAACGGTACACCGAAAACAACAATGCAAGTAGGTAGGTTAATATGATTCCACCAATGCGACAAAGCATTACAATGTCTGTACCAATACTTGATGAAAACGGTAATGAAAGTTACAACGATTACGGACAGCCGTTAACTGATACATCAACATTCAAATGTCGTGTTAATGAACACGCTGAATTACAAAGAAGTAAAACCTTTGTATATGATGACGCAGTAGACGAGGTAGACGTAATGCACAACGTACCGGCTCAAACAGGTGTTAAAGTTGAGTACACGACAAGACGTGGAACAGTTAAGACAGGTACCGTTAAAAGTTATACGGAAACTACTAATTTATCGGCAAGTAGAACTTATTTTAGAACGTTGATTATCAATGGCAAGTAAACATTTTAGTATCAACAACCAAGATACAGAAAGTTTTATTGCCAAGATGAAAACAGCCGATAAAGAATTAGTTACCAATATGGTTAAAAAGGCAAATAGAGTAGGCTACCAAGTTGAGGCAGATGCGAAAGCATTGGCACCAAGAGATACGGGGCAGTTAGAACAATCAATAAGAAGTACCGGCGCAAAATATGTAAACGGTCAAATATCTTTATCTGTTGGTTCGCCGTTAGTTTATGCGTTGCGTAGACACGAAGAACCTTCAAGAAAAGGCATATACAATAAATACGCTAGGGGCGTTACTTATACCGATTATTACTTTAACGGACGGGGCGAGTTAACACGTGCTAAACCTAATGTTGGTAGTTTTGAACCGGGTAGAAAATACTTAACCAATGCAAAACTACTTAATCAAAATAGGTGGCGCACTCAATTGGCTAAAGTCGTTACCGAAACTTATGGAGGTTAAACATGATAGAACAAGCGATAATGAATTATTTAAAATCGAACATACAAACAGATATGTTAATTTCTATGAATTTCACTACACGTAACGATAATACGATTGTTGTTTATAGCGACCCCGGAGAACCGCCGAGCATGTACGAAGGTCAATTGATAAGACCACGTTATCAAATAATTGTTAAGTCGTCTGATTTTGCTAAAGCAAATGATGTAGCAATAGAGATTTACGAGGCATTACACCAACACAGGTATGACACTATGACAGTTAGTTATAAGACACGTGAAATTGATTACAATGTGTTTTCAATAGACGGGTTGCACCTACCGGCAAGGTTGGGTGTAGATGAAGATAACATCATGTCATATAGTTTAAATTTTGAAACACAAATCAAGAAAGCAAGCGAGCGCAAAAAATAGCGTTCGCTTTTTTTAATTCAAATTAGGAGGCAAAAGGAATGACACAACAAAAAGTATTTCCATTCGCTGATAAAAGCGACCATATTAAATTAAACTTACAGCACTTTGCACAAGCTACACGTCGTGGCGATGATGAAATTATATTCGGTATTTCGGATATTATCGTTGGCGAAGGCGACGATATTATTAAATTCGACGGTAAAAACGGCGATTCAAACAGTTACTTACAAGCCGAGGGTGGTTCGGTATCGTTCGAACCGGAAATGGAAGATGTGGTAATTGCCGATTACGGTAACAGCCCATACGACCAACGTTCAACAGGTTATAACGTAACAGTAAGTATTGTGGCAGCACAACAGACAATAGATATGTTATTACTTGCTATTGCCGGTACTGATACTGTAGACGAAAACGGTAAAATCACAGGTGTAGCAGACGCACCGTTAGGCGCATCAAACCGTAAGAACGCTAGACCGGTACGTATTCATAGACGTGCAGACGGCGACAATCACGACAACGATATTAATATCTACAAAGCCGGCGCAAACGATGAAGTAGAAATTTCAAGTGCAAACGAACAAGGTTCACTTGAAATCTCAATGAGTGCATACCCACGTGATAACGCAAACCCTAGCCGTAAAGGTAACTATTTCTTTACAGGCGCAGTTGACCCTAACGGTATCTTGCCTAAATGGGACGACTTATTAAATGGCAACACTTCAAACACAGATAACACGTTAGTTTCAAGCATTGCATTTAATAGTGAATCACAAACATTAGCAGTTGGCGAAACGGTAACGTTACAACCAACAGTACAACCGGTAGGCGCAGTTGATAAATCAGTAACTTACGCATCAAGCGATGAATCAATCGCAACAGTAGATAACGCCGGTGTAGTTACAGCAGTAGCAACAGGCGAGGCGACAATTACAGCAACAGCAAATGACGGTAGCAACGTGACTTCAACAGTAACAGTAACAGTTTCATAATAGTTTCAAGAGTTAGAAGGTAGTCAAATTGGCTACCTTTTTTATTTTTCAAAAAACAATATTTTAAGCAAAACAAACAATTATCGGAGGAATTTTAAATGACTAAAGTAAATATTCAATTATTCGACCAAGACAAACAAGGTAACTTACACGAAACAGACCAATCACAAGCAGTAGAAATTAAAGCAATTAGACCCGGACAATTAGGCGCAATTGCAAAAGTTGTTAATGCTATTCAAAAAGATTTACAAGATAACAAAGAATTTCAAGATACAGTAATTAAACTATTCGGTCAGTATCAAGAAGGCTTTGATATTGAAGATTTAATTCGTAGTGAAGATTTTAATATTTTCGATGTATTATCGGCGTTTGGTTTCTTAATCGAAACAGTACCGGAAAGAACAATTGAATTGACGAGTGTAGCAAGTGGTATTGATAGCGCTTACTTAGAAGTGCAAGATATGGATACTTTCTTTGAAATTATCGAGGCAGTAGTTGAAGTGAACGATATTGAAAAAATCGTTAAACGTGTTAAATCACTTATGGATAAAGTGGGAAAGGCACTGAATTTCAACAAGGAAACAAAACAAACAACAAGCAAGAAACAATAACAGTCGAAGATAGTTTAGTATATACGCTTAGTCCAATCGTTGGTGGTCGTGAACAAGTCATAGATGCACCGGCGGTTGATTTACTAGGTTATTTATTGATTCACTTTGAAACCTTAGAGCAAGAGGCAAACGCAGAAAAACAACGCTTGTATCTTAACCACCTTTCACGTATGCACGCAAACCCACAAGACAAGCACCAAGACAAAGCTAACAAAAAATTCATGAAGAACATTGAACCCGGAAAAGAAGGTAACGCCGGACAAAATCAAGCACGTTCAAGTGAAGAATTAGAGTGGGACAGTTTAGAGAAGTTAAAACGAATCGAAAACTCATAGCGTAATACAAAAAAGTGGTAAGAAAGGAGGGAAAAAGTGAATGGCTGAAATGGATAAAGTTAATGTAAAGTTTAATGCTGATGTAACGAAATTTACAAGAGCCGTAGACCGTATGGAACGTAAAATGCGAGAGTTTGACGACAAAACAACATCGACTGAAAAGAACGTTAATAAACGTTTCGATATGATGAATACATCGGTTTCTAAAATTGATAAATCAATGTCAGAAATGGGCGATGACGTAGATTTAAGTAACGTTAAATCAGAATTAAACAGTGCTAAAAAGGAATTTAAAGACACTGGTAGCGTATCGCAAAAGACCTTTACTAATTTACAAAAATCAATATCTAATGTTGATACATCTGAAATGACAAACAAGACAAGTAAAGCGTTTAGCACATTATCAAAAGACGTTGGCAAACTTGATACACAACTCACAGAAATTGACAAAATTAATTTCGGCAAGTCATTGGGCGATGATTTCAAAACAGTTGGATATAGTTTTAAAGACTTACAAAGCAAATTAAATAGCACTGAATTGTCGTTATATAGTATGCAAAAGAAAATGAATGAAAGTGATTTCAAATCATATTCAAAAAGTATGCACGAAATCAACGCAACATTGCATCAAGCCGAAAAGGAATTTAAACAATTTGGTAATATCTCATATGAAACAACGCAGAAACTAAACAAGAACATCAAAAGCATTTCGTTTTCACAGCTACCGGGCAAGGCAAAAATTGCGTTTAATTCAATCCGTAACGAAATGACTTCACTAAACAAAGATATTAAGTTTATGAACGATAAATTTAGTACAACAACACGTGTTGTTAATAGTGTTGGTGGAACTGTTAAACGTACGCTTGGTGGTATGAGAAACGATTTTTCAAAAACGTTTAAGACAATAAATAAAATTGGTACTACCTTACGTAACGTTGGCGAAGTAGCTAGTGGTATGTTTAAAGGTTTAATGATTTCAAGTTTTACAGCAATCATACCCGTTGCCGGTGCAGTTGTTTCAAGTGTTATGGCTATTGGTTCATCATTAACAGCCGTAGTAGGTGGTGCCGTTGGGCTTGCCGGTGCATTTGGTATAGCCGGTGCCGGCGCAATGACAATGGTTGGCATGTCAAAACGTGCATTAGCGATGCTTGATGAAGGGTTGTTAAAAGCAACAGCAGAAACACAAAAATATCAAGATGCGTTAGCCGGTATCAAAACCCAATTTGATAATTTGGTTAGAGGTAATCAAGCACAAATATTTAATACTATGACTAATGGTATTAAGACAGCAAATTTTGCCTTAGACCAACTCACACCGGCTATAAACGAAATTGCTAGTATTACATCAAAAGCATCAAACAAGTTGCTAGAATGGGCGCAGAATAGCAAGAACGCCCAAAACATGTTTAAGATATTAAACAAGATAGGACCACAAGTATTTAAAAACATTTTAAATGCTATAGGTAGTTTTGGCGACGGTGCAGTAGCTTTATTTAACAAACTTAATCCATTGTTCACATGGGCATCACAAGGCTTTGAGAACATGGCACGCAGTTTCCAAAAATGGGCTAACAGTACATCAACGGCAAACGGCATTAAAGACTTTATCAGTTACACGAAAACAAACTTACCTATTTTAGGTAGTATTTTTGGCAATGTATTTAACGGCATTATTAACCTATTCAAAGCGTTTAGTAGTGAAACAGGTTGGGTGTTAAATGGTTTAGATAGTATGACTAATAAGTTTAAAAATTGGTCGGCTACATTAAGTCAAAATAAATCATTCCAAAATTTCTTGTCTTATATAAGAGAAAATGCCCCAATGGTTGGGCAGTTAATCGGTAACATTGTTGATGTGTTTGTACGCTTTGTACAAGCAGTATCGCCAATAGGCGCAACGGTGTTAAACATTGCGGTTAAAATAACTAAAATGACAGCCGAGTTTATGAAAGCCCACCCACAAATAACTAAATTTATAGCGTCGGCAGTTGCTTTATCCGGTGTTATTAAATTTATTGGTATCGGAATTGGCATTGTGCTACCTATTATCAGACGTTTAGGAATGGTATTAAAAATACTACCGCCAATCATGAAGGCAGTAGGTTTAGCAATTCGTTTCATGGGTGGACCGGTAACAATCATTATTGGAATCATTACAACGCTTGTTGGTGTGTTCATTCATTTATGGAAAACCAACGAAGGTTTTAGAAATGCGGTAATAGGAATATGGAACTCAATTAAATATTGGGCGGTAACGATTTTTACAGCCGTTAAAAATTTCCTAGTCTTTATATGGACGAACGCAAAAAACCTTGTAATGAAAGTTATTCAATTGTGGTGGCAAAACCTCAAAGCGAATTTCCTATTTTGGAAGTCTACAATCACAATGATTTTTAATGGTATTAAGAACTTTTTCGTTTGGGTTTGGAATATTATTAAAACGCAAGTCATTGCAAGAGTTGTACAAATGTACAACCAAGTTAAGACGTGGTTTAATCAACTTTGGTTTAGCATCAAATCAATCTTTATGACAGTTAGAAATTGGCTTTTTGCCGTATGGCTTGCCATTTATTCAAAAGTGAGTTATTACGCAAGGTTGATTTGGACGAGTGTTAAGAATTATTTCACTAACTTATGGCTTAATACCAAACTTATTTTCACAACCGTTAAAACGTGGTTAGTTAACACGTGGAATTTCATTTATGGAAAAGTAACAGCTTTTGCAAAATGGATATGGACGGGTGTTAAAAACTACTTCACGTGGTTATGGAATAGTATTAAATTAATTTTCACTACTGTTAAGAACTGGTTAGTTAGTACGTGGAACTTTATTTATAGAAAAATTTCAAACTTTGCTAGGTTGGTTTGGTCGAAGGTCAAACAATACTTCACATGGCTTTGGAACAGTATTAAATCAATATTCACGACTGTTAAAAATTGGCTAGTTAGTACGTGGAATTATCTTTATACAAAAATAAGTAATTTCGCAAGGTTAATTTGGTCTAAAGTGAAAAATTACTTTACTTGGTTATGGAACAGTATTAAATCTATCTTTACAACGGTTAGAAACTGGTTAGTAAGCACTTGGAATTATATTTATAGTAAAATTTCTAGTTTTGCCCGTAATATTTGGTCTAAAGTTAAGCAATATTTCACTTGGTTGTGGAATAGCATTAAATCAATTTTTACATCTGTTAAAAATTGGTTAATCTCAACTTGGAATTATATTTCTGGTAAAGTTATTTCATTTGCCCGTAATATTTGGAACAAAGTAAAAAGTGCTTTCAATTCCTTATGGGGTTCAATCAAATCAATTTTCACATCTGTTAAAAATTTCTTATATGATACTTGGCGAAAAATCAGAAATACAGTAGTAGATTTAGCGAAAAAATTATTCAATGGCGTTAAAAGTTATTTCACAGATTTATGGAATACATCTAAACGCATTTTCAACAACGTATTTAATTTCCTTTCCGATATTTGGAACTCAATAAGAAATACGGTTGTCGATACTGTAGGCGATTTATGGGACCGAGTAGAATCAATTTTTAATAATATGAAAAATGGTTTATCAAATATCATTGATAAAATCAAAGGTTTTATTGGCGATATGGTCGATTCAATTAAAGACGGATTAAATAAATTAATTGACGGTATTAATTGGGTTGGCGATAAATTAGGTATTGATAAAGAGATACCACATTTAAGCACTGGTACAACACACAATCAACAAGTTAATAGAAAAGTTAAAACATCAAGTGACGGTGCATTAAAAGAAGGTACATTTGCTACAGTTGGCGACAAAGGTAAAGGCAATGGACCGGGTGGTTATCGTAACGAAATGATTAAATACCCTAATGGGAAAATATCATTTACACCAAATAGAGATACCAACACTTACTTGCCTAAAGGTTCAAAAGTATATAGTGGTAAACAAACACACGCACTATTAAACCAAAGTCCAACCAACAGCACGCTAGGTGGCGACGCAAACCCACGCTTAAACGGTGGTACTGTCGGCAACGCATTAAGTTGGGCGGGCGATAAATTAGGACAAGGCTATAATTGGACTAAAGACAAAGTAGGTAAAGGCGCAGATTGGCTTAAAGATAGCGTCGGCGATGTTATGGATTGGGTCAAGAAACCCGGTAAATTACTTGATAAAGCGCTTGAAGGATTTGGCGTTGATTTTGGGGATTATTCCGGTATCGTTGGCGACTTTGCTAGAGGTGGATTAAAACGCCTTAAAAAAGGTGCAGAAGAAAAAATTAAAGGTTGGTTTGCACAAGTAACAGCCGGCAACAGTAGTTTCCTAGACTTTTCGCCGGGCAACCTAAATTTCCCTTATAGTCCAAACGGTAGAGCGCCCGGTTATCCGTTTAACAGTCCACACATGGGCATTGATTTAAACTATATCTATGAGAAAGTTTATTCAACAATCAGTGGACTAGCAAGAGCAATACCGCAAGACGGTAGCGGTTTTGGTAATCACGTATCTATTAAAAATGGTAGTGGTTTAGAAGTTATTTACGGACACCTAAGCGATTTTGCATTTGACGGAACGAAACAAGTTAAAGCCGGCGACAAACTAGGTACATCGGGCGATACGGGGCGTTCATCGGGACCACATTTACATTACGAAATGAGGCAAGACGGCAAACCATTTGACCCGTTACCATGGTTGAAATCACATGTTGGTGGTTCTGGTGGTAAATGGGACGTTAAAGGTGCATTGAAAAAAGCCGGTTTGCCAACTTCAAAAGATTATGTAAGTGCATGGCAAAGACAAATACAAACCGAAAGTGGAGGCGACCCCAAAGCTATCGGTGGTACAGACGGATTGTTCGACGGTCGAGCTAAAGGACTTGTACAAGTTAAACCCGGTACATTTAACGCCTTTAAACTACCCGGTCATGACAACATCATGAACGGTACGGATAACCTAATTGCCGGTATGCGTTACGCAAGCGCAAAATACGGTTCATCATTACTTGATGTAATCGGACATGGGCATGGCTATGCTAGTGGTGGCATTGTTAATAGTCCCGAAATCGCATGGCTTGCCGAAGGCGGTTTCAGTGAATCAATAATAAGTCACGACCCTTCAAACAAAGTTAAATCACAAGCTATTTGGAAAGAAACAGGCGACAAGCTAGGTTTCAGTACCGAAGGCGAAACGTTACGTCGTATCATGGAACTTATCGAAGAAGGCAACGAAACGAACGAAACAATCGAAGTTAACACACGTAACAGTGGCAACAATCCAATTTATCTTGATAATAAGAAAGTTGGTAAACAAGTTGCAGAACCGGTTAAAACTGAAATTGAAAACATCGAAAGAAGAAACAAACGCTTTAATCGTAGATAGAAAGGAGGTTGCTAATGAGTAATTTCTCATTTAATGGTATTGAAAAAGATTACTGTTATTATACCGACTATAAAACGAGTTGGGGGCAAGATAGAGAAATTAACACTACTGATGTAAATGGACGGTCCGGTACCGTCCTAACATCTGTAAGAGATAAAGTTAGAAAAATCGAAGTTAATTTATTAATTGATAGTTTGGAAGTTGGGGAAAGTTTGGAACACGTAGCCGAAGATTTGGCAGACTGGTTAACAACCGACGAACCAAAACCGATACAATTCGCTAGAGAACCCGACAGAATATATTACGGGATATTAGAAGGTGCAATTGATAAAGATTATTTTGTTAATTTTGGTAAAGCTACAGTTAATTTTCTTTGCATCGACCCTTATAAATACGCTAGTACAAGAACCAAACAAACAGCTATATCAGACCAAGCAACGTTATATAATGCCGGTAATAAAAACACACCAATCGAGATACAGGCAAGAGCCTTAGAACCTAGTAGTCACTTTATGATTGCAAAAGGATATAACGGCGATAGTGACGAATTTTTTATGGTTGGCGATGATGATGTAGATAAACCGTTAGATAATTACAGCCCACCCGTATTAACGTCTGAAATGCGAGATATGAGAGATTGGATTGAATTAGGTAGTGGCAGTATTAACGATAATTATTTAGGTGGTACCACTGGTGGCGAATTACAAAGTTCATCATCAAACAATAGTATATATCTAAATGTAGATACGTTAGAAAACAACGGTTGGAATGGTGCCGGTCTAAAAAAATCATTTTCAAAAAGTGTTCAAGATTTTAGGGCAACGGTTAAAATTCTACTTAATAATACGAAAAAAGGAACGGCTAAATTTTCGCAATTTATTTATGATGTAGATAATAGATTATTGGCATCAATCGGATATGTTAAGAAAAGTGAATCAAGACGAACAGGAACAATTATTGTTACTTTATTTAATCAAAGTGGCGAACAAGTGAAAATATATGACTTTGATAATGACCCGTATATACAAGGTCTTGATAGTTTTGTTATTTATATCGCCTTAACTAGAAAAGGTAATGAGTTTACGGTTAAAAGTTGGAAGTATGACGAAACGCCATACCCACAAAGATTAGTACCGATTGCAGTAAGAGAAAAAACCTTTACCGATTCCGGAAACTTTTACCAACGCAAAGTAGCGAGTACCACACTTTATCAAGCTAGGTATCAAAATACCGATTTTGCTAACATTTATATTTTAGGAACGTACAATAGGGAATTATTGGAAAAACCTAAAGGCGCTAGAGATATGATAATTCAAAAAGGGGACGACATTAGAGTAGACACAGAAAATAATATTGTAGTCATTAATGAAGAACCTATGTTACAAGAAAAAACCTTTGCAAGTGATTTCTTTAATATCGAAAGTGGGACAAACGAATTAGTCATTTTACCCGAAGATACTTTTGATACATCGATATTTTGGCGAGATAGATATTTATAAAAGAATGGAGGTGTTTAATTGATTCATCTATTAAATTTTAAAGGCGAAATCATAGATTTTATTTCGGAAGATGACGGGGCATTATTTGAGGCGGTTCATGACAGGCAACAAAAAGATAAAAAAGAAACATTTGATTTTACTATTCTTTCAAGCCGAGCTGAAAAGTTTAGAGAACGTAACCGAGTAATTACCAAAGACAGCGACGGTCAATACAGGGAATTTATTATTACTGGTATTTCGGACGATATGGACGGTTTGACAGATATACAAACCAACGCATCATATCTTGAAGATATTGGCACAGCTAAACCATTTGTGCCGGGCAAACTTGAAAATATGACAACTTCACAAGCACTTTCCGAGGTGTTACGTGATACAGGTTGGGAAGTTGCACCCGATACAGAATACAACGGCTTAAAAACAACAACATGGACGGAACACAAAGCCCCTTACGATGTAGCATTACAGCTTGAAACTACCTATGATATGGAATTAGATTTCTATATCGAACTAGGTTCAAATAAAGTTGAACATCGTTACGCCGTATTGAAAAAACCGAAACGATTATTTAAAGGTAAAGAAATTGTTTTTGGTAAAGATTTAACAGGTTTATCAAGAGAAATTGATTTCACTGAAATTAAAACGGCTTTAATGGTTGTAGGTCCCGAAGATGACAACGGAAATACAACCGAGGTTATCGTTACAGACGACCAAGCACAAGAACAATTCGGATTACCTCAACGTTATATATGGGACGTATATAAACCGGAATCGCAAGACAGTGATATAACAGAAAGTCGATTAAAAGCGTTAGGCGAAAACGAATTAGATAAAATTAAAACAGCAAGTGTTACCTATGAAATTTCATCGTTAGATATTGATTATTTACATCAACATGAATCAACATCAATCGGCGATACAATTAGAGTTAAGGACACAGACTTTAACCCACCGTTATATTTAGAGGCGGAGGTTATCGGCGAAGAATACGACTTGCTAGGAAAAGAAAGTGTTTATTCATTTGGTAAAGTCATAAGATATAATGAAGAAGATTTGACACAATTCTTTAGACAACGTTTACAAGAAATAAGAGAAAAATTAAATGATGATATTACAAACCTTAATACCCAACTACAAGAAACAGCAGAATATACAGAAAAATATTACGAACAAAAGATTGTTAAGCAACCCGAACCACCCACAAACCCCGTTGACGACATGTTATGGTACGACACAAGCAATCCGGACGTTGCAGTATTAAGAAGATACAGAAACGGCGAATGGCACAACCAAACAGCAAGTGACGTACAACAACTAGGTGGTATGACGAGAGAAGAAACAATTTATAATGAATTAGTAAGCACATTTGAAGATTTGCAGTTACAACACTCAATGCTACAAACTGATGTATACGATGTAATAAATAGTCAATATTTGGTTGATACGCAATTAAAAGAACAAGTACAAACAGATTTAGACAGCGTTAGCGTTGTATTTAATCAAATCAAAACTAATTTAGATAGCATGGATAAAGATACGGCTACAATAGGCAAATTGATTGATACACAAGCAATGTTTCAAGATTATAGGGAAAACCTACAAAAACTAAATGATAGCCTACAAAACGCTAAAATAAGCATTGACGAGCGTTTAAAATTATTACAACAGCAATACACCGAAGAAAAATTTAATGATGCAATGACCGAAGTAGCAAAAACACTACCAAACGGGGAATGGAACAGTGAAACAGGTCAATTATTAGCTGATATACCTAACCAAGAGCAATTGAACGATTTAAAAACAACCGTTAATGCTTATGTAGACGGCGAAATAAAAACGCTTAACGATAATTTAGTAGATAAGATTAACACCGATATTAAAGCAACAAAAGAAGAATTAAGCGCTAGTGTTTCAAGCGTGGAAGAAAAAGTTAACGGTTTGGAAGTAGGCGCTAGAAACTTATTAGTAAGTTATGCAGACCAATATAACGGTTTGGTTAAATCATATATTGAAAGCACAGAAGGTTTTGATTTTTCCGGTTGGGGCGTAGATTTGTATTTAAGCGAATATATCAATCAGAAATTGGAACCTACAGAAAAATATACCATTTCATACGATGTTGAAGTTATCGGATTAACGGACGTAGACCAACAGTTAGAACCTACAATGTTATCTACTGGATTAATTCTTTTTGATAGAGCGACAAACGATTATGTAATGCGTTCAAGAAAAGAAATGCCACGTGAAATCGGTTATACCGAACACATTTCAGAAACGTTTGAAATGAAAACCGGCGATTATGATTTAATAGGCTATTCTAATTTGTTTAGAGGTAGCGTAATTGTTGATGATACAACGCAAAACGATACTGATAACACCACAGAAAGCACACAGCCTACCACAGACGAACAAAACACAACAACAGACACAAACACAACTGAAACAACAACAGACGATACAACAAGCACTCAAGAGCCTACAGATGACACAACAACAAATGACACAACAACAAATGACACAACAACAGATACAACAGGCAGTGTTAACGACGGCACACAAGAGCAAACAGACGGCACAACAACAGACACAACACAAACTGTTGAAGTATCAGAAAGTGATAATATACGTATTACTAATTTAAAACTTGAAAAAGGTACGGTAGAAACAGATTACACACCGGCACCGGAAGATTTTAAAAATGATATTAGTAGCATTGGCGCAACAGTCGAAGAACAAAACACAGAAATTTCATTGATGAAAGATAGCATCGATTTAAAAGCTGATAAAACAACAGTTACACAACAGCTTGGCGAAGTTGAATCACGAGTAGAAGATAATACAGCACAATTAAACATACAATCTGATGAAATCAACAGTAAGGTTTCAACTAGCGACTACACAGCAGACCAAGAAAATGTTGTTAACCGATTAGACAGTGCCGAAACAGAACGCCAACAATTAAGCGATGAAATTAATGATAGAGTGACGTTAACCGAATATCAGAATCTTAACATCGGTACACGTAACTTAATGTTAAACACTAATGAACGTGATGATTTTATAGGTTTGGAAGATACTCATAGGTATATTGAATATGAACTTACTAGACCATTAACCGTTGGCGATGAATACACATTGTCTTATGAAATTTATGATTTATCCGGGGAACAGATAAACCGAGTAAGTTATTTACCATATGACCCGGCAGGCGAGAGAAAAGATGTATCGGTCGTAGATAATAAAGTAATTGCAACGTTTACAGCACAAGCAAAAAGTGAAAAGATGTATCTTTATAAAGGTCTTGCCGGAATGACAGACCCAACAAAAGACTTTGTTATTAAAAACGCAATGCTAGTTGAAGGTAATAAAGCCGGCGATTACGACGAGGCGCCGGAACAAGCCGATACACGATTGAACGAAATGGAAACATCAATCCAACAAAATGGCGAACAAATACAAGACCGAGTTAGTTTAACCGAGTTTAACGAAAGTAATAAAACATTATCGCAAGTTGTTTCAACGCTCACACAAGACACGACAAACGGTTTAACTTATACGTTTGATGAAAACGGTAAGATAACAAGTTTTAACGTTGGTAATGACGGTGTGACAATCAGAGGCGATAGCGTAGATATTACGGTCAATGATGATTTTAAAGTCGTAGCACAAGATTTAGATAACAAAGTAGACCAAGACAACATTATTAACCGTTTAAACTTATCGCCCGAAGGCTTGGATATTGACGTTAATAATTTAGGTATTCGAGGTGGCGACAGCAACCAATACTTAAATATCGAAAACGACACTATCGAATTACATGGTAGTTACACAAGAACTTGGCAAGGCTCAACAGATTACAACGAAGTTTTTACAAGATTAAAAGACGGTCATTTAAGATTTAGAAATAATGATTTAAGCCGTTCTATTTATTTATCTGATTTTGGTGTTTCAACATATCTTGATGGCGACCCACGAAACGCATCGGGGACACTAGAGTTTTTTGATTACACATACGATAGTGGCGCACGTGGTGTGACATTGCAATCCGGTTTAGGTGTTGTGGCATTAAGGGCTGATTCAAACCGAATGGTTATTGAGGCAGACGATACCGTTAACATTGGTAGTAATAAATATTCTGTATACCTTAGACCGTTCGTAAATACACGTGTTGGTGTAAATGAATTTCAATATTATGTTAAAGACAATCCCACAGCCGACGCAACAGACGGCGTATTACTATACGGTAATTTAACAGGTTCCGGCACCAAAATGGGGTCCGGTATCAGATTTAGTAAAAGCGCACCAGTAGTTTACGCTACAAATGATAATGGCGATATGGGAAGTGGCTATTTTTACGGCGAAGGTTTTCAAGGCGATTGGCTAACTAAAAACACCAATTTATACGCTTGTGTACAAAGTAATGGTTCGTTAAGAGTTACCGACATCATGGGTTATAACGGTGGCGACCCTAATTATAGAGATATAGAGGCATTGCGTTTGAATACTTATCACAGTTACGCATTTGCCAACCACAGTGGGTCCGATGTTTATTTTGGTGTAGGTTATAACGAATTAAGAATTACAGCAAATAATTGGTGGAATGGTGGAGATACGCAATATCAAAATGTGAGAGCACGCACTTTCTATGGTTCACTTGAACCCAATTCTTCTGAGAAATATAAAACAAATATAGAAAATTGGAATATTGATGCAACTCAAACATTGCGTGACACAAAACTATATGAATACAATTATATTTCGGACTTAGAACGTGGCGAAGATATAAAAAAACATGGGGTTATTTTAGAACGAGAAACACCGGACCATATTAAAGGGACTGATACCATTGATTTATATGAAATGGTTTCAACAAACACTAAAGCACTAAAAGAGCAAATTGAAAGAAATGATGAATTAGAAAGAAAAATAAAATCATTGGAGGCTATTATTAATGGATAAATTACAAAAACTAGGAATCTTAACATATAAATTTGAGGGTTATGAATACCAAGAGCATTTGTATGTAGATGATTATACTAATAAAATATATCGTACTACAGAAAGTGAAGAATCAATGAGTTTTAGTGGTGTAACGCCTTCAAATTTACAAACAGATATTAGAGAATATTTTGAAGAAACATTAACGCCACTAAGAATGGTTGAAATGCCAAGTGGTAGTAACAAGAAAAAATATTTAACTATTCTACACAGTGATAAATTAAATGAAGATTTACAATGCTACCTTACAGTTGAAGAACATCTAGGACAAGTAGGTAAAAGTGTCTATTACAATTATGAAATACAAATGAAAGCGAGTGGATATAATGCAAAATAACCAAAGTGAACAACCACAACAACACAAACCTAATTCGGACTACATGGTTAATTACCTAGTGGACGAGAACGCACGAGTAACTAAAGAAAACGCAATGTTAAAAGCGATTATCCAAGAGCAAAACGAAAAGTTTAAAGAGTTAAGCGAATCACAAGAAGTTAACGATTAAATCGTTAGCTTTTTTTAATATACAAAAATTATTAGGAGTGAATTAATTATGCTAGAACGCAAAGAACAATTATTTTATTTAGTTGAGAAAGACGATGAAACAGGTAAAGAATACCCAATGCAAAAAGTATATAACGGTAGTGCCTTTTCACGTACATCAACAACTTTCAACGCTTATAAATTTGATACGCCGGAAAAAGCAAAAAATGCGTGCCAATTACAAAATAGCATGAACCAAATGTTTGGAGAATCTAACATTGTTTATTACGCCGAAGAAAATATAACACGTACTTTATTTGATAAAGAAGGCGTAAATGTAGATGATGCCACAACAGAAAACAATACAGACAACACAGACGGTAAAACAACATAATAAACAACAGTAACAAAGAATTACATTACCCACTACATTTGACCGGGAGGGTAATTAATCCGTTGGAATCACACGACGCACGATTAAGAGCAGTAGAAAGAGATATTAAAGAGTTAAAACAAACGGACCGAGAATTAAAGAAAACGGACCAAAATTTAGAAAAGAAAATTGAACAAAGTTTCAACGATTTAGATAAAAAATTGGACGCTAAACACAAAGAACAAACTGAAGATTCCAAAAGATTAGCTAATAAACTTGATGAAATCAATACTAATCAAACAGACCAAAAGTTAATTAACCAAGAATTACGATTTACTTTGAATAACGTAAACGATGATTTAGTAAGAGAAAGAGAAAACAAAAAAATTGAAAAACAAGAACGAGATAAAACCAATAAAGAAATAAAAAATACAAGGCGGTGGACTATGGGAATGGTATTTAGTTTTTTAATACCGTTAACTATTGCCATTATCCAATATTTTTTCCTTTAAAGGAGGTGAAAAACTATGTTCAAACTACTACCACAAGTAACCGTACTAGGTTCATTTTTAACTTGTTTTTGGTTCGGCGATTGCTAAAAAGTAATACCGAACAAACCGGCTATTAATTTAGTCGGTTTTTTATTTTATTAATTGGAGGTTTTTATAAATGGAACAAATTATAACTTTCGCAACAATCATATCAGTATTAACAATTGGAATTATACAAGGCATAAAACAAACCGGTGCAATACCTAAAAATATTATACCGTTAATATCAATCGTAATCGGTGGTGTTATTGGTGGTGTTTCCGTATTCATTCCAGAAATCTTTTCTGAATTATCTGTAGGCGCCCGTATTTTAGGTGGTATTATTAGTGGTTTAATGGCTACTGGATTATGGGAAACAGGTAAACAACGCAGTGGTAATACAAAAGACGACCACCAAAAACAAGGTGGGGGCAATATTAAATAATTAATGATTAACCGGTTATTCATTTAATCGGTTTTTATATATGAAAATTTAATGGAGGTTTTATAAATGGCACAAGAAAAATGGAATGGCGTTCCGGTACGTTATGACTGGTTGCCAATTGGAACAAGACGTAGCGGACAACCTTTAACTACAGGCAAACCAAAATTCGCAGTAGCACACGATACAGGCAATAAAGATACAACAGCACAAG
The DNA here is from genome assembly GCF_039237145.1 of Staphylococcus parequorum. NCBI lineage: Bacteria > Bacillati > Bacillota > Bacilli > Caryophanales > Staphylococcaceae > Staphylococcus > Staphylococcus parequorum. Next base: position 1,903,433 of record NZ_CP150682.1, on the reverse strand, counting down.
ACAATATAAACTATTACAAGAACTCATATAATATTGATTGGTCTATCGTGGCAAGCGCCCATATATTCGTAGACGACAAAGAATGTGTGGTATGTATACCGGTTACTGAAAAAGCATGGCATGTACTATATGGTGCAAGTGCTGATAATCAAATGTACGGTGTAGATGCTAACGACGGGGCGTTTGGTGCCGAAGGTTCATATTTCACAGATAAAAAACGTTCTCAAAAATCATTAGACAATTTAGCACGTGTTATAGCTTATCTATGTAACTATTGGAATATAGATTACAAAACGGAAGTGCCGGGACACCAAGATATTCAAGTAGGTAAAGTAGACCCCGGCAACCTATTAGAACATGCCGGTTATGGTCGTGACGTTAGTAATTTAGATAAAATCATTGCTAAATATATTAACGGCGTAGATGAAGAAATCGACAACGAACCTTCAAAAGAATTATCAGAACCAACGAAAGAAAAACCAACAGAAAGCCCTAAAACAAATATTTCTTACAAAGAGGCTATCGAGTACATGCACAGCCTCAAAGGTCTATTTGTTGATTTTGATAAAAAATTTGCCTTTCAATGCATGGATTTAATTGTTGATTATGCAGACCATGTAACAAACGGCTACAGAATATGGGGTAATGCAAAAGATTTAACATGGGTTGCTTTACCTAAAGGTTGGAAACTTGTTGAAAACACACCGGATTATGTGCCACCTATCGCCTCAATTGCAGTATTTACCGAAGGCATTTATAAAAAATGGGGTCATACTGGTTTAGTTTGGGACAACAGCGGAGGCACTGAAACATTTGTTATCTTAGAACAAAACTATGACACGTTAGCAAATAGCCCGGCAAAATTAAGAACTGATAATTTTGAAGGTTTAACACACTTCATTGTTCCCGATTTCGTAGATGAAAATGTAGATTTAACAGACATTTCGCCAACGCCAATTAAAGAAGTTAAGAAAGGCGCAACGCTTAAAGTGGGCAATGTACCACCTAAAAAATTAACTTGGTCTAACCAACCATACTTTAGAGCAACAGCAGACAGCGAAGGCGTTTCAATATGTAGACCAAACCACAACAATGTAATGGTTGTTACTAACGAAACTTACAACGCCGGTTATGAAGATTTATATATTTATGAAATTAGGGACGGTTGGGCAAGAGTTTATTCGCCGGATAACGACGGTTTCGTTTGGTATGAAAGATTACGCATGAACGAAATTTACAAACCGGGTGGCGGTAATGGGTTACACGATGATGTAAACGCATATGATAACGTGCCAAGTGATTTGGCGATTGGTTCAATTCCACCCGATGACTTAAATTGGTCTGATAGTGCATACTTTAGAGGTCGTATTGATAGTTACGGCGCTACTATTACTAAACGTACAGGTAAAAAAGGCAAATACAAATGGCACCTTACAAATGAAAGTTACAGTGCCGGTTACGACCAATTTTATATATTCGAGATATTAGACGGTTGGGCAAGAGTTTATTCATCTTCAAACAACGGTTGGATATGGTATGAACGCTTACGAGTTGTAGAAACATTTTAATTACATTGTCGTTTTTTACTACATTCGATTTTTAAAATGAATTGAATAGTGTTAATATAATATTTGTGTTGATATTCTGTTTTTAAGATGTTTGGCAGTTCTCCAGACTGGAATTGTGGGTAGGTTTTCTTGAACCTACTCACTTTTTTTAATTTAAGTGTTGTCAAAGGACAACAAAAGTGATAGTATTATAACTGTAGCAGACAAAAGATAAAAAAGGTGGAAATAAAAATGACTAAACAAGAAGTTGCAAAATTAATGCACGAATTAGTAAGAGGTATTAAACAAGATAGTAGAGAAATTTCAAAACTTTATGATGAATGTATAGAATTATTTACGAACGGCGAATCTATGAACGATAAAAAATTGGAAATAGATAAATTAGAATCTAGTAAACAAAAGAAAAAAGATTTGTTGGAACAGTTGAAGGAAAAAAATTAAAAAATTTTAATTTAACTGTTGTCAAAGAACAACAGAAGTGATATAGTTATTTATGTAGTCAACAGACAGCAAATAAATTTTGGAGGTAACAAACATGTTAGTAAAAGAAAAAATGAACCAATATGAAGAAGGATTAAAAGAAGTAATGGAATTAGCGTTAGGCGAACATATTTTTGATGAAATTGTATCAATCGACGCAATAGACAAATGGGCGCCAATGATTAAACAAATCGAAAATAACGAAACAATCACGTTTCACGACCGCAATCCGTCAAACCTAGATATTAGCGACAATGCAATATTAAAAGCGATTAGCGTTAAATCAGACGAATACAAAGACATCGTATTAAATCAAATGGACGTAAAAAGTTTTGAATACTGGATAATGCCTTTGAAACAACTGGAAGATACAGCAAAAATTGATTTTATGTAAAAAATTTTAAAATAAGTGTTGTTCTTTAACAACACTTATGATATATTAGTATTGTACTAGAAAACAGGGAGGGAACAAATTATGAAACTAAAAAACTTATCAAATTACACTAAGCAAGAAAATCAAGATATACTTACACAGGCTAAAGCATATTTGCAACTAGAAGGCGAAGAACACACAAACATTACCTTAGTTAATTACCAAGAGCAAGAAGAAGAAGGTACTACATACTTTGAGATTTACGAATCATATATCTTTATCGAAGAAGAAACAACTTTGGAAGAAATGGAACAAGAACAAATTGAAAATGAAAAATTAGTTAAAACTTACAAAACGAAAAAAGGTTTGTTACAAGCTATGACAAATGACAAAGACATAGCCGGTCAACGTTACAGAAAACACACAGTATTGTAAAACACAGAGGGCGAAAGCCCTCTACATATAAACTAGGAGGAAAACCAAATGAATAATTTACAAGATATGTTTAAGAAAGCAGAAAACAACGTACAAGAAAGATTGGAAGGTTTACCAGTATTCGGAAGTTACAAAGAGATTTTAAAACAGATGTTAAACATCGACGAACAAGTATTTGAAATGCTTTACGATGAAGATACGATGAACAGTCAAGATTACGATTTAGAAAGTGTAGATTTAGTAGAAGTACACAACAGACTAGAACAATTTCAGTAAAGCATACAGGGGGCGTAAGCCCTCTAATCTAAAAACTAAAGGAGGAATTAAGCTATGAAAAAATCAGCACATGGTTTAAAAATTGATAAACGTAAAACAATGATTAACAACTTGAAAGACAACGGACTACTTGAACAAAGAAAAGATAATCGTTCGGAAGGTAGTGGACTTGTTAGACTTAAAAGGTCGGCTATCAAGAAACTTGAAAGAAAAATAACGGAAACGACAGACCAAAAAGAAATTGAGAAATTGAGAAAAGAAATCGAAGTAAAAGAAGAACAGATAAAAAAGTGTTTAACTAAATAAAACAGGGGGTGTAAGCCCCCTAATCTAAAAAATTGATCCATGATTTACCATTTTTAAATTTCTAGGAGGAAATAACATGAACACTTTAATCAAATTTGCAGAACAAAACGGGTATGAGTATAAAGTTAAAATAACGACATCAGAACAAAAGCTCATTCAGATTAATATTAGAGGTAATGTAGTCGAAGTAAAAGACTACAAGAAATATTACTCGGTATACACTGAAACATCAGACATAAAACGTGTAAGATTAGCAAAGCAAACGGAAGTAGTTAAGTATCTAAAAGAAGTAACAGAAAAGTTGGAGGCGAAATAACATGACAGAATTTACTTATAAAGGGCGTAACTTGAGAATGGACGAATGGCACACAGACGACTACAGCGACGATATGAGAGGCACTGTACAACTTGAAACCGTTCGCTATGGTTGGGTGGACTTTATCGAATACAAAGGCTTTGAGGGCAATGCGAGCCTATCGGGACTAGACACTTCAGAGCGTTACACTGATTTCAACTTTGATATTGATAGTGTTGTCGCTTTCCTAGACAGAAATACAGGAGGTATTGAAGTTGGATAACAGAGAAATTGAAAATTTACTTATCAGATTAGCAAAGGTTAGCAGTGACATGACTAAATCAACGAATTTTAGCGGTGGTGTTACTAAAAAGCAGACGAACGAAGAACGTATTGTTATTAAGAAATTGGCTAAAAAGTTAAATCTTGATGCCGAATACTTAAAAGAAAACATAAACGAATAGTACGCATTTTCAGAAACAAATAAAAATTATAGAAAAGAGGAATTATCATGAAAAAAGTAATTTTTGGAAGTTTAGGTTGTTTAGGTTTTGTATTTGTAGGAATTATTGTTATTGTGGCTATTTTCGCGACTATAGGTGGTAGCGAGTCGGGTAGCGAGTCGGGTGGTAAATCAGATTCAAGCAAAGATGCAGAACAAGAGTTTGCAATTGGCGAGAAAGTCAAAGTCGGCGACCTAGAATATACGGTCAACAGTGTTGAAAATGCAGACACAGTAGGCAATCAATATGTATCAAGTACGGCAGACGGCAAGTATATTGTAGCAGATGTGACAGTCAAGAATAACGGCGATGAATCAATCACGATTGATACTAACTTGTTTAAGTTACTAAATGAGGGCGCAACAAACACAGCAGACGCTACAGCATCAACAGATGCCAACCCAAGCGATATAGGTTTCTTTTTAGAACAGCTCAACCCTAGCAATGAAAAAACAGGCAAAGTCGTGTTCGATGTATCACAAAAAACAGCTCAATCAGATAAGTTGAAAATGGAAGTATCTTCCGGAATGTTTGGAACTGAAAAAGCAAAAATTCACTTATCAGATTAGCAAAAGAAAACATAAACGAATAGGACGATATGCAAAGGAGGAAACAGCATGACAAACAACGCAAACGATGTACCGCAACAGATGTATGATAAAGTGCAACGATTGTTAGATTCTGATATAACGGCAAATAAAATTCAAGTTGATACCGGCGTAGATAGAGGCATAATAAGTAGATTAAGAAACGACAAAGCGAAAATAAATAATTTGAGATTTGGTAAAATCGTTGTTTTATACAATTACGCCAACAAGTACCCGGAATTAAAATAATTTCGGTAAATCACTTAGTAGGTAGCGCATGAATTATTAATTTTTGATATATTGAGTGTATTGCATTTATACATATCAAATACGTTAATAATTTCGTGTTCCTTCCATTATATGGTAAAAAGAAGGAATGACTTTAAAAGGGGTGTAAGTGATGTTTGTGATAGGTGGTATATTGTCGCAAATTGGTATTAGTTTAGTTATGGCAATTATAGTTACTTTGATAATGTTGTTTGTCGTTATGTATGCAGTTACGCCATTAATGGCGATAGAAAACAATATTATGCAAGTTATAGCCGGCATTATATTTTTTGGATTACCGACAGCAACTTTTATAATTGTTTTCTTTTTATCGTTATCTACTGATTATTCATAACGGTTTACGTTATTTTTCGTAAAAACAAGAATATACGTTCTGTTTTAAAAATATTTATACGAACATATAAAAGCGTGATATTTAATATTCAGTGGCAACAGATTGGCAACCAAAAGGTTAAAGTATATTTTACTTTGCCGTCATGACGGGGTTTATAGACTTTAACAAATATAAACAAAAACGCCATTGTTACGCTATTTTTGACTGTTCGTATCAAATGATGACAATGATGAACAAAAATCAACAAGATCAAATGAAAAAAACAAAATAATGTTCTATAAAGGGTTCGAGCCAATAAGTGAATTGGTTTGAACCTTTATTTTTTAACAATAAGATTAAATCATTAAATCCTTAGCCATATTAAATATTTTCAAAGTGAATGATAGTTTTATCAAGATGTTTATGTCGCGAACCCTAAAGTATTCAATAATTAAAATGTGAACTTTATATTTCAAATATTCAGAAAACATTTGATTGTGATATGATTTTTGTTATAATTGTGTATATATAAGGGAGGTATCGATAAGTGAAGGATGCTTATGACATGGAAGACAGAGAAGTATTAGATCGACTAGCTAATATGCACATTAACTTTCCGAACGATGAAGCTTTTAAGAAATATCATAACGCAATGCAAATTCATGATATGAATTATCTTAGATATACACTAAATGATGCATTATCAGCATGTGTTAATTCACATGTGCAATAGAGCAAAAATGATAGAATAAACCTTTACCAAGGTTCATTCACATTGTCGACAAAGTCTTAAAGACTTTGTTGGCATTTTTTATGGTGTATGTTTTAGATTTTTTAGTCTCACAAAGCTTTAGTCATAGCACTTCACTTTCCCAAGAATAAAACAATAGAAAAAATTATATTATTCGCATAGATGTTAAGCATATTTAGTATAAGAAATTTATTATTTATAGAGGGAAAAGATATTGATAGTTGTTATTTACTTAATTTAAAAATGCTAATATATACTATGTAATGTTAGAAACGAGAAAATAGTGGAAAACGAATTAAAAATACTGATTAATATTTTGTTAAGTGATATACTATCGAAAGTAAATATCATCTTATAGAAATTTAAAGAAGGTGTAAGTGTGTTATATTTAGTAATTTCTATAATTTTCGCTTTTATAATGGGACTAGGTGCTATCTTTGTGCGAATGAAAGCGCAAAATTTTCCAGTTAATGAAAAGAAAATTATATTACCACCATTTTTTATGGCAACAGGTGCTTTAATGTACGTTGTTCCATATTTTAGATTAACTGGTCTTGAAATTGTAGAATGTATTATTTTAGGTATAGCGTTTTCTACAATTTTAATATGGACATCTAAATTTGAAACTCAGGGCAGTGAAATATATATGAAACGCTCTAAAGCTTTCCCTATCATTCTTATTTCACTACTGTTAATACGTACATTACTTAAAATATTTATTAGCAATAAAATAGACCCAGGAGAAATTGGTGGCATGTTTTTCTTACTTGGTTTTTCTATGATTGTTCCTTGGCGTTTAGCAATGTTATATAAATATAAAAAGCTTAAAAGCACGTTAATTCAATAGTTTGTAGAGGCTGGGGCATAAATACATGTCTCAGCCTCAATTGTTATATTGGCAGTAGTTGAAAGAAGTGGAAATTCCTTTATATGTAACTTTTAAAGCATTAGTTCTTCATTTATGAAGATAAGTAGTTCTTATATAAGCGCTGAAGCTATTGTCTTTTTTTATAGTCATCTTTGTGTTCTGGAGTCATATGACAAAATTTTATTAGAAAAATTAGCTTTTTGTCTCATCGCCATTATGGTTATACTTGTCTTAGTAGTAAAAATATTATAATATATAAATACGAACAAACGTTCTATTAGAGGTGTTAAAATGAAAGTAATACATACTGCCGATTGGCATTTAGGCAGAATTTTAAATGGTAAATCATTATTAGAAGACCAAGCATATATTTTAAATCGTTTTATAGAAGCAATGGAAAATGAACAACCGGATGTCATAGTCATTGCGGGTGATTTATATGATACGAGTTATCCGAATAAAGATGCGATTCAATTATTAGAAAGTACAATTGATACTTTGAATCTAGAGATGGGCATTCCGCTCATTATGATAAGCGGTAACCATGATAGTAAAGAACGATTGAACTATGGTTCCAAGTGGTTTGAAAAATCAAATTTATATATACGTACAAAACTTGAAGATATGAATGTACCTATTTCAATTGGGGCTATAGATTTTTATACGTTACCGTTTGCAACAATTAATGAAACTCAACATTTTTTAAAAGATAATACGATAGAAACTTATCAACAAGCTTTAAGTAAATCTATTGAATATATGAGTAATAATATAAATAAGAATAATACCAATATTCTTATTGGTCACTTAACTGTACAAGGTGGTGTGCGTTCAGAATCAGAGAGACCTTTATCTATAGGGACAGTCGAATCTGTAGAAGCTGATTCGTTTCAACAGTTTGATAGAGTTATGCTGGGTCATCTACACCATCCGTTTAGCATAGATTCTGATTTTATAAGCTATAGTGGGTCTATACTCCAATATTCTTTTTCAGAAGTGGATCAACCTAAAGGGTATAGAACCATTGAAATTAATGAAGATACGATTAAAGAGAAATTCATACCGATTGCGCCTTTAAGACAATTAGAAGTTGTAGAAGGCGATTACGAAGACGCGATACAAGAAAAATTAAAGGTAAAAGATAAAGATAATTATTTACACTTCAAATTAAAACATATGTCTCATGTCAGTGATCCAATGGTACATTTAAAACAAATTTATCCTAATACATTGGCACTTACAAACCAGACTTTTGATTTTAGTGCACACATTCATCAAGATAACTATGAAATTCAAAAATTAGATGATGAAACGATAATTGATAAATTCTATAAAAATATTACTGATGAAGAACTAACACAAACTCAAAGTAAAACAGTAGCTAAGGTGTTAAATGATTTGCTCGAAGGAGAATCTGAATAAATGAGACCTTTAACATTAAATTTAAATAATTTCGGACCTTTCTTAAAAGAAATGATAGATTTTAATAACGTAAAAGATAATCAACTTTTTTTAATCAGTGGTAAAACTGGATCAGGTAAGACAATGGTTTTTGACGCAATTGTCTATGCACTTTTTGGTGAAGCGTCTACTAAAGATAGAAAAGAGAGTGATTTAAGAAGTCATTTTGCAGATAGCAAGACACCTATGATTGTAGAATTTGAATTTAAACTAAGAGACCATATTTTTAAGATTGTGCGACAAGGTGCATTTATTAAAGAAGGTAATAAAAATAAAACGCTAGGCCAGTTAGCAATATACCAATACGAAGACAATGAATATAATCTCAGAGAGAGTAAAATAAATACGGGTAATCAATTTATCAGAGATTTATTAGGCGTAAACGCTGAGCAATTCAGACAACTTTTTATATTACCTCAGGGAGAATTCAAGAGATTTTTACTATCTAAAAGCTCAGAGAAGCAAGAAATTTTAAGGACACTTTTTAATAGTCAGCGTTTTGAAGAAATACAGAAACACTTGAGTAACGACGTAAAAGAAGTTAGAGAACAAATTGAAAAAAGATTCAATATGTTAGAAAATAATTGGCATGATATTGAAACATTTAACGATGAACTATTAACTGAATATAAAACAATCAATGCTAGACAAACAAATCGAATTATGAAAGTATTACCAGAATTTAAAGAAAAAGCACGAAAAATACAACAAGAAATAAAAGAAAAAAAGAGTAAATATAAAGATGAAGTGACCACGGCAGAAAATAATTTAAATTATAATTTAAAACTTGAAGAAGCATTAACGCAGCTTAAAGAGAAACAACTGCAATATGAACAGTTACTTTTAGTTGATGACGAAATCAAAAAGAAAATCCAACTATTAAATGAAATTTATGAAGTAAGACCGTTAGCTAATTTGTTAGAGTCTAAAGAAACGTTAACTTTAAAAAAAGAAAAATCAATAAAAGATATCGAAGAAAAAGAAAAATCGATTAATTCACTCAAAGATAAGTCACATGAAAATAAAAAACAACTCGAAAAACATTTACAGTCTTCAGATATATTAGAAGGTTTTAGAAAGTATGTAGAAAAATGTAAGTTGTTTTATGATAAAGCAAGTAAATATCGAGAGGCATATCATCAACGTGAAACAATAAATAAAGCTTATAAAACACTTGAAGAAAAGGTTAAAACACAAAAGCAACTACTGGATGATCTCGCTAAGAAGTTAAACCATCGTAACAGTGATTATAAAAAAGTTGAATTGCTTAATGCACAAATTTATAATTTAAATAATGAAATCAAAGAGTTAAAACAGAATGAACTCAAAAAAATTGAATTTGAAAGCTTACAAAACAGAAAAAAACAAAAGTTAACAGATATAGAAAAATTTCATATGCAGCTTCAACAATTAGATGACAAATACTCTAATATAGACAAAACGAATATAGATTTAAACAATAAAAAGGATATTATTGCAAAAGTTCAATCAGCATTAAATTCAGGTGATACATGCCCGATTTGTGGAAATGAAGTACATTCAATTGAGCAACATCTAGACTTTGATGAACTAACTGAAAGACATCAAGCGTTAACTGCAATAGAAGAACAACATAAAGATATAAAAGAGAAAAAGATAAAATGTGAAAGTGAATTAAACTATTTAAATGAACAAATAGAAAAATTTTCTCAAGAAGAGCTTAATAATACGAATTATCGTGAACTTGAAAAGCGTATTGATTATAAATATGATGAAAAAGAGAATTTAGAAAAAGAAAATGAAGAGATTAATCAATTAAAAGAACAATTACAAAAAAACGAACAAACTTATCATACGCTTGAATTAGATATGAAAAATAAGCAACATACTCTAAGAGAAAATGATATTACTATAAATGATTTCGAACATAACACCGAACTTGATAATGTTGCTAAGTTTGTGAAAGCTTATGAAAGTAATTTAGAAAAGATAAAAGAATATGACAATGTTTTTAATAAATTAGAACAAAATATTCTAAATAGTAACCAACAACTGTCTATTGAAGAAAATAGTAAAGCATATTTAGAATCAAGTTTAAAAGAATTAAAAAATGAATTGGAAAATATGAATCTGAAGATAGATGAAGAAATGGATAGAATTGGCTTCACTCAATTTGAGCAGGTGGAAGCAACAATAGTTAAAGTAGCAGATAAAGACAAAATTGAAGCAGAGGTCAATACTTACAATAAAGAGAAACAGTCATTAGAATTAGTTATTACACAGCTTAGTGAAGAAACAAAAAATAAAAAACTTGAAGATAGCCAACATTTAAAAGAAATCTATCAACAAAAGCAACAAGTATTAGACAAGATAGCTACGGAATTAAGCCAACATGAATATAAGATTGATTTTAATCAGAAGAAAATCAATGAGATTAATTCAATTATAGAAACATTAGAAAAGGAATTGAAAGCACAGCAAGAAGTGTTTCAATTAGCCGAAATATTGTCAGGTAAAAATGATCAAAAGTTAACGTTAGAAAACTATGTATTAATTTACTACTTGGAACGAATTCTTGCTCAAGCCAATCAACGTTTAGCATTGATGACAGGGCAACGCTACCAATTAACAAGAAGAGAACAAATATCACAAGGTTACAGTGGACTTGAAATAGACGTCTTTGACTCGCATTCGAATCAATCTCGACATATTTCATCATTATCTGGTGGAGAAACTTTCCAAGCATCATTAGCCTTAGCATTAGGACTTAGTGAAGTAGTTCAACAAGAGTCTGGAGGAATTGCTTTAGATTCTATGTTTGTAGATGAAGGTTTCGGAACATTAGATCAAGAAACATTAGAAACAGCGTTAGATACATTACTGAGTTTGAAATCTACAGGGAGAATGGTAGGTATTATTTCTCACGTAAGTGAACTTAAGCAAAGAATTCCGTTAATACTTGAAGTTAGTACAGAGCAATATCAAAGTACTACACAATTTAAAAGGCAATAATTGAATAAGGGATTGGTACAGAAATCTAGTTTTTCTAAAAAGATTTCATCGCATGAGCCCAGCCCGGCAAAGTTGACTATAAAGTTGAATACAAAAGCATGATATAAGCATATTTTCAATTCAGTCAGCTACTGCCAATATGCTTATAGAGGAGTCTGAGACATAGGCTTCATAGTAAACTAAAAAATGGTGGTTTCTACGTGAAATAAAGTAGAAACCACCATTTTTAATCGCTTATCCATTTTAGTAGCTCAATGAGTTGCTATTTTTCTTATATTTATTGCCATTAATACTAATTCTACTTCTCGTTTAACTTTAGGTAACCCACGAAGTGACATTCATTTGAAACTCAAAATAGCATTCAAGAAACCAAAAACTGGTTATACATCAATGTTTTTTGGTTGTTGAATTATTAGAAAATGATGGTGCTTTGGGTTGACCCATGCAGGAAATACGCTAGTCAAAGACTACGTCAGGCTGAGGCTTTGTCTGCGGTAAACATGCATAAAAAATACCAACAAAATCGTTAGACTTAGTTGGTAGTAAGAAGCAATGGATATCAAATGCTTATTGCTTTTTATTAATTTTTTTCACGTAGTAAATCACGAATTTCTGTTAGTAATACAGTATTTTCTTCTACTTCTTCTTCTTCAGGTTTCATTAAGGTGTTTGCAATTTTAACAAAGATGAATAATGCAAAAGCAATGATAATGAAATCTATAATTGATTGTACAAACATACCATATTCGATGCCCATGAATGTCCAACTTTTTGCAAAGTCAACAGTTCCGAAAATCAAGCCAATTAAAGGCATGATGATGTATGCAACTAGTGCTGTAACAATTTTGTTGAAAGCTGCACCCATTACTACAGCTACCGCTAAATCTAAGACATTACCTTTTAATGCAAATTCTTTAAATTCCTTCAACATTTTATAACACCTCTTAATTAAATATAAATTTTATTATACAATAAGTTTTAAATAAAGAGAATAGTTTTTTTAACTAAATTTGATATTAACACTAGGGTTTGTTATTCTAATACGTGGCGAAAGATAAAAATAGAATTTATAGTGTTTTTTCTATTTAGGATTTTAAAAAATTAAATAAGATGAGAAAGGGAGTTATTATTAATGAATTCTTCTAACGATAGACTTAGTGGTAAGAAAATATCTCCAGTTTTTATCTATAGTGCGATACTCGTAGCGATTGTAGTACTTATAGGTGCATTCTTGCCTGAACAGTTTGACACTGTAACAAATACAATCAAACTATGGATAACAGAAAAACTTGGATGGTATTACTTAATACTTACAACGTTCATTGTTTTCTTCTGTGTTTTCCTAATATTTAGCCCAATCGGTAAACTGAAACTTGGTAAACCGAATGATAAACCTGAATTTAATACAATTTCATGGTTTGCGATGTTATTTAGTGCTGGTATGGGAATTGGACTTGTATTCTATGGAGCGGCTGAACCAATGGCTAACTTTGCTGCGCCACCAACTGCAGATCCAAAAACAACTGAAGCGTATACTGAAGGTTTACGCGCAACATTCTTCCATTGGGGCTTCCACGCATGGGCAATTTATGGCGTAGTAGCATTAGCGCTAGCGTATGCTCAATTTAGAAAAGGCGAACCAGGACTTATTTCTAGAACTTTACGACCTATCTTAGGCGATAAAGTAGAAGGTCCTATTGGAACAATAATCGATGTATTAGCAGTATTTGCTACTGTTGTTGGTGTTGCCGTATCACTTGGTATGGGCGCATTACAAATCAATGGTGGTTTGAATTACTTATTCGGAATTCCAAATAATATATGGGTACAAGCAATTATTATTGTGATTGTAACTATATTATTTATCATGAGTGCTTGGTCTGGATTAAGTAAAGGTATCCAATATTTAAGTAATCTAAATATTAGTTTAGGTTTAATATTGATGATAGCTGTACTTATTATTGGCCCAACTGTATTAATTTTAAATATGATGACAAGTTCAACAGGTAGTCTATTGAACTCGTTCCTATTTAACTCATTTGATACAGCAGCTTTAAACCCTCAAAAGAGTGAATGGATGTCTAGTTGGACACTTTACTATTGGGGCTGGTGGTTAAGCTGGAGTCCATTCGTAGGTATATTTATTGCACGTGTATCTAAAGGACGTTCTATCCGTGAATTTATTTCTGGTGTACTTTTAGTGCCTGCATTAGTAAGTTTCGTTTGGTTCAGTGTATTTGGAGTACTAGGTATTGAAACTGGTAAGAAAAATCCTGAAATATTCGATATGACCGTAGAAACACAACTCTTTGCTGTGTTTAACGAAATACCTATGGGTATTATATTATCAATCGTTGCATTAATATTAATTGCATCATTCTTTATTACTTCAGCAGACTCAGCTACATTCGTATTAGGTATGCAAACGACATATGGTTCGTTAAATCCTTCGAATTACATTAAAGTAACTTGGGGTATTGCACAATCATTAATTGCTTTCGTATTATTATTTGCAGGTGGGGGTGATGGTGCACAAGCACTGAACGCGATTCAGAGTGCCGCCATTATAAGTGCCTTGCCGTTCTCCTTTGTAGTTATAATGATGATGGTTTCATTCTACAAAGATGCCAATAAAGAGCGTAAGTTCTTAGGCTTAACATTGACGCCTAACAAACATAGATTGCAAGATTATGTGCAACATCAAGAAGATGATTATGAAGATGACATTATTGAAAGACGTAAACCATTAAGAGACGATGAAAAAAACGAAAAATAATGTGAATTAACTGGGGGATCCTAATGGGCCTCCAGTTTTTTTGTGCGCAAAAAGATTAAATATTAAGCAGGAGCGGTTTTTGTTAAAGCGTTTAATATAAATAAAAAATATAAGCAAAACAGTAAAAAGAATTGTATATATAATTAAATATAGGTGATAATGATTCTCAATTGATAACATTAACTTATTACACAATCATAGCGTGATAAGTTATACTTATACATACTGATTGAAAAATCAAATCTAAATTATATAGGTTTCTAGTATTATGTAGTTGTTTTAAGTTGCATTTAATTATACAATTCAGATAACGGCATATAATCAATATAAATTTCAAGGGGGATTTTTATGGCTTCTAATATCAAACAACAAGCGAAAAAATCGTTTGAGCTTAACGGAAAATCATATACATTTTATGATTTAAATACGTTAGAAGAACAAGGTTTAACGAAAGTATCAAAATTACCATACTCAATTAGAGTATTACTAGAGTCTGTTTTAAGACAAGAAGATGGTTTTGTAATCACTGATGAACACATCAAAGCATTATCTGACTTTAACAAAGGCGCAGAAGGCGAAGTACCATTTAAACCATCTCGTGTTATTCTACAAGATTTCACAGGTGTTCCTGCAGTTGTAGACTTAGCATCATTACGTAAAGCAATGAATGATGTTGGCGGAGATTTGGATAAAATCAACCCAGAAGTACCAGTAGATTTAGTTATTGACCACTCAGTTCAAGTTGATAGCTATGCAAATCCAGATGCATTAGAACGTAATATGAAATTAGAATTTGAAAGAAACTACGAACGTTATCAATTTTTAAATTGGGCTACTAAAGCATTTAACAATTATAGTGCAGTGCCACCAGCAACTGGTATCGTTCACCAAGTTAACTTAGAGTATTTAGCAAATGTTGTTCATGCTCGTGAAGTAGATGGTGAAACTGTAGCGTTTCCTGACACATTAGTTGGTACTGACTCACATACGACAATGATTAATGGTCTTGGTGTATTAGGTTGGGGCGTAGGTGGTATCGAAGCCGAAGCAGGAATGCTTGGTCAACCTTCATACTTCCCAATCCCTGAAGTGATTGGTGTTAGATTATCTAACGCATTACCACAAGGTGCAACAGCTACAGATTTAGCTTTACGTGTGACTCAAGAGTTACGTAAACAAGGCGTGGTTGGCAAGTTTGTTGAATTCTTTGGTCCAGGTGTACAACATTTACCATTGGCAGACCGTGCAACTATTGCAAACATGGCTCCAGAATATGGTGCGACTTGTGGTTTCTTCCCAGTAGATGAAGAAGCATTAAAATATATGCGCTTAACAGGTCGTTCTGAGGATCAAATCCAACTTGTGAAAAAATATTTACAAGAAAACAGCATGTTCTTCACAGTAGAAGATGATGAACCAGAATATACTAAAGTTGTTGAATTAGATTTATCAACTGTTGAAGCTTCATTAGCAGGACCAAAACGTCCTCAAGATTTAATTTTCTTAAGTGATATGAAAACTGAATTCCAAAAATCAGTTACTGCACCAGCAGGTAACCAAGGTCACGGATTTGATGAGAGCGAGTTTGATAAAACTGTTGATATTGAATTTAAAGACGGTTCAAGTACAACAATGAAAACGGGCGACCTAGCTATTGCTGCAATTACATCATGTACAAATACATCTAACCCATATGTAATGTTAGGTGCTGGACTAGTTGCTAAGAAAGCAGTAGAAAAAGGATTAGAAGTGCCAGAATACGTTAAGACTTCATTAGCACCAGGTTCAAAAGTTGTTACAGGCTATTTAAATGATTCAGGTTTAAACAATTATCTTGATAAACTTGGATTCAACCTTGTAGGTTATGGTTGTACAACTTGTATTGGTAACTCAGGTCCATTACGTGAAGAAATTGAAAAAGCTATAGCAGAAGAAGATTTATTAGTTACATCTGTATTATCAGGTAACCGTAACTTTGAAGGACGTATCCATCCTTTAGTTAAAGGTAACTACTTAGCTTCACCACAATTAGTTGTTGCTTATGCTTTAGCAGGTACAGTAAATATCGATTTACAAAATGAACCACTAGGTAAAGGCAAAGATGGCGAAGATGTATATCTAAAAGACATTTGGCCTACAATTAAAGAAGTTTCAGATACTGTAGATAATGTTGTTACACCTGAATTGTTCAAAGAAGAGTATGCAACGGTATACAATAATAATGAAATGTGGAACGAAATCGATGTTACAGATAAACCGTTATATGACTTCGATTCTGAATCTACTTATATTCAAAACCCTTCATTCTTCCAAGACTTATCTAAAGAGCCAGGAACAATTGAATCACTTAAAAATTTACGTGTTATGGGTAAATTTGGAGATTCAGTAACAACTGACCATATTTCGCCAGCAGGTGCTATTGGCAAAGACACACCAGCAGGTAAATACTTATTGGATCATGATGTTCCAATTCGTCAATTTAACTCATATGGCTCACGTCGTGGTAACCATGAAGTTATGGTCCGTGGTACTTTCGCTAATATTCGTATTAAAAACGAATTGGCTCCAGGTACAGAAGGCGGATTCACAACGTATTGGCCAACAGGTGAACAAATGCCAATATACGATGCAGCAATGAAATATAAAGAAGATGGCACTGGTTTAGTAGTATTAGCTGGTAATGACTACGGTATGGGATCTTCACGTGACTGGGCAGCTAAAGGTACAAACCTTTTAGGTGTTAAAACAGTTATTGCTCAAAGTTACGAACGTATTCACCGTTCAAACTTAGTTATGATGGGTGTTTTACCTTTACAATTTAAAGACGGAGAGTCTTCAGAAAGTTTAGGTATCGATGGAACTGAAGTTATTTCAGTTGATATTGATGAAAATGTTAAACCTCATGATTTAGTTAAAGTACAAGCTAAAAAAGAAAATGGTAAAGTCATTGAATTTGAAGCAGTTGCACGTTTTGATTCAAATGTAGAAATGGATTATTACCGCCATGGTGGTATCTTACAACTTGTATTAAGAAAAAAATTAGCTAGTAATTAATAACTTAATGATTACACATTAGCTGTCTGATATATAAATTCACTTGTTTTAAGTTCTTATGCAAGAGCTTAAGCACTTGTATTTCTTTATCTAATCAGTCTTGTGGGGGGTGGGAAAATGAAATCAAACGTTGATTTCTGTCCTGCTCCCTTTTTTATGTTAATATTTAATGTGTAATAATGACTATGTGTATTTGAAAAGAGGACGTAAAATGATTTACAGTATGACAAAAATAGAATCACGTTATCAAGAGACAGATCAAATGGGCGTAATCTATCATGGTAATTACCCTACATGGTTCGAAGTCGCACGTACAGACTA
This sequence comes from Staphylococcus parequorum, assembly GCF_039237145.1. Classification (NCBI taxonomy): domain Bacteria; kingdom Bacillati; phylum Bacillota; class Bacilli; order Caryophanales; family Staphylococcaceae; genus Staphylococcus; species Staphylococcus parequorum. The sequence goes on along the minus strand of NZ_CP150682.1, from coordinate 1,885,787 downwards.
TATTTCTAAATTGGGCTTCAGTTATAAAGACATGGAAGATGCGGGTATTATCTCACCAGTAACAGATATAGATATTAAATATATTAAATCCATCACGTATCCAGAAAAGGTAACAATTAAGACTTGGGTAGATAAATACTCTAGATTGAGATATGTTTATCGTTATGAGATTTTTAATGAAGCAGACGAGTTAGCGACTACAGGATCTACTACTTTAACTTGTATTAAAAAGGAAGACTTTAAACCAATTAGACTAGATAAGTATTTCCCAGAGTGGCATGCAGCTTATCTTGATATTGATCAAAAAAATAAAGCGGGCGAAACGTTAGAGCTTGTAAAAGGTATTTAACTCAATACTACTTTTCGTTAAATGTTAATTAAAAGATACATGGTAAAACAAATAAAAAAGGATGATTTCTATATTATTTAATAGAAATCATCCTTTTTCTTGTTTAACTTTAATTCTTTTATCTCGAAAGCTTCTTTAATTATACTAATGATAAATCATTTGAATCTAAAAGTTTAAATACAACTGTTTAAGCAATATTATATAGAAGAAAGATAATAATCAACACTGATTGTACATTAACTTAAGTTCAAAATAATTTAACTATATATTATTTAGTAGTATACGAAATTTCATCAACACTATCATTTATATCGATGAATAAATTATCATCTTTAAAATACCATAAATCTTTTTCAGCGATGACTACGTCTAAACCTTCGTAATTATTTTCGTAACCAATTTCAACTTCATCTTTTCTGTCTACGCTAAAGGCAGGGCTAAATCCTTGTTTTAACTGAAATTCTCCACCATAACGAACGAAAAATTGTAAGACTTTATCACCTTCGGGTAATTCAAGTTCTTCTTTAAACCAAGACACTGCATTATTTGAAAGTTCTATTTCCATAATAAAAGTCTCCTTTCGGTTCACAAGTGCTTAACTTATGATAGTTAGTGACTAATCTAAAAATTAGTATTATATACATTACCCGTTTTGAGTAATACTAAAGATATTATAGCATAAATTATCAAAAAATTATTTGAAATCAATTTAGACATATGTGAAATAGCGAAAATCTATGTTAAAGCACTACATTAGTAGTATAATAGAAGTAATGATGTTTTAAAGTGATCGAAGAAATTAATTCTTCGTACGTGGATGTTAGGGGTCTTAAGCTAAAAATAAAAAGCTGGAGGCAATGAAGTCCTCTAGCTTTTTATTTTAATTACTTGATTGTTTACATAGTGACTTGTGTAATAGTTACATCCATTTTATTTTGGGTTCTTCACCTTTGAAAATTCTTACAATATTAGAACGGTGTCTAATAATCAGCAATACAACTACACCGATGCTAACGATAACTAAGATGACGTCTCGAATGAGTACAGCACCAATAAGACAACAGATTGACGCAATAATACTTGAAAGTGAAACATATTTTGTTAATTTCAATATTATAAAGAAAATAGCTGCTAGTATAATTAATAAGACAGGATTCATACCAAGTATAACGCCAGCACTTGTAGCAACGGCTTTACCACCTTTGAATCCAAGGTAAACTGGATATACATGACCTAAAATTGCGAAAGCACCAACGATTAATCCATTTGTGAAAAATGAACTAATAGGACCTTCTGCACTGACAGGTAACCATAGTGGGAAAAAGACAACAATGAAACCTTTAAATATGTCTAAAAAAGTAACTAGGAAGCCTGCTGGTTTACCTAATACTCTAAAGCTATTTGTCGCGCCAGTGTTGCCACTACCAAATTCTCTGATATCTTTTTTATAAAATAATTTTCCTATTACATAGCCACTTGGAAATGCACCAATGAGGTAACTTAGTATCAACATGATTATAATCATCATCATATATAATCCACATCCTTTAATGACATTAAAATTATTTTACCATACAAGACCATAATAAGACGAATAAAAATTTTCATAGAGGAATGAATTATTTTTTGAAAATTGATTTGGTGCTTGCAATTTATCCAGATTTATATAAGAATAACTAATGTATAGTTTTAAAAACGAACGTATGTTTGTAGGAGGGCGAAACGATTGGCAATGAATAAACAAAATAACTATTCGGATGATTCCATTCAGGTTCTTGAGGGGTTAGAGGCCGTAAGAAAAAGACCTGGTATGTATGTTGGTTCTACCGATAAACGTGGATTACATCATCTAGTGTATGAAGTTGTCGATAATTCCGTCGATGAAGTATTAAACGGTTTTGGTAGTGAAATCATAGTAACTATCAATAAAGATGAAAGTATTACAATAGAAGATAACGGACGTGGCATGCCAACAGGTATCCACACGTCAGGGAAACCTACTGTTCAGGTCATTTTCACGGTACTTCATGCAGGCGGTAAGTTTGGGCAAGGCGGATATAAGACTTCAGGTGGATTACACGGTGTGGGCGCATCAGTTGTCAATGCGCTGAGTGAATGGTTGGAAGTTGAAATCTGTAGAGATGGTACGATATATACCCAAAGTTTTAAAAATGGTGGTAAACCATCATCAGGACTTGAAAAACATGGTAAAACAAAAAGAACAGGTACAAAAGTAACGTTTAAACCAGATCCTGAAATTTTCAAAGCAGCAACTTCATTTAATTACGATATGTTAAGTGAACGATTGCAAGAGTCGGCTTTTTTACTGAAAAGCCTAAAAATCACGCTTAGAGATTTAAGAGCTGGTAAAGAACGTGAAGATGTTTACCACTATGAAGATGGCATTAAAGAATTTGTGAGTTATGTTAATGAAGGCAAAGAAGTATTACACGAAGTCGCTAATTTTGCAGGTGAAGCGAATAAAATTGAAGTAGAAGTAGCATTTCAATACAACGATCAATACTCAGAAGGTATCTTGAGTTTTGTTAATAACGTTCGTACTAAAGATGGAGGCACGCATGAAGTTGGTTTTAAATCAGCTATGACACGTGTGTTTAATGATTATGCGCGACGTATTAATGAATTAAAAGAGAAAGATAAGAATCTAGATGGTAATGATATAAGAGAAGGGCTTACAGCAATTATATCGTTACGTGTGCCGGAAGAATTACTGCAATTCGAAGGACAAACCAAGTCTAAGTTAGGTACACCAGAAGCTAGAAGTGCAGTTGATTCCGTTGTGTCTGACAAATTGCCGTATTATTTAGAAGAAAAAGGGCAATTATCTAAATCTCTAGTAAAAAAAGCTCTGAAAGCCCAACAAGCGAGAGAAGCAGCACGTAAAGCAAGAGAAGATGCACGTTCAGGCAAGAAAAATAAACGTAAAGACACATTACTTTCTGGGAAATTAACACCTGCACAAAGTAAAAATACTGAGAAAAAAGAAATATACTTAGTAGAGGGTGACTCAGCAGGTGGTTCTGCTAAATTAGGAAGAGATCGTAAGTATCAAGCTATATTACCGCTAAGAGGTAAAGTAATAAATACAGAAAAAGCTAAACTGGATGATATATTCAAAAATGAAGAAATTAACACAATCATCCATACAATTGGTGCGGGTGTCGGTAACGAATTTAAGATTGAAGATAGCAATTATAATAGAATCATCATCATGACAGATGCTGATACCGATGGCGCACATATCCAAGTGTTGTTATTAACATTCTTCTTTAAGTATATGAAACCTTTAGTAGAAGCTGGCAGAGTATTTATTGCACTACCTCCTTTATACAAATTAGAAAAAGGTAAAGGTGCTTCGAGAAAAATTGAGTATGCTTGGACTGACGAAGAATTAGAGCAATTACAAAATAAATTAGGTAAAGGCTTTACACTACAACGTTATAAAGGTCTTGGTGAAATGAACGCCGATCAATTGTGGGAAACAACAATGAATCCTGAAACTCGAACGTTAATTAGAGTACAAATTGAAGATGAATTGCGTTCTTCTAAACGTGTGACAACATTAATGGGTGATAAAGTAGCGCCACGACGTGAATGGATTGAAAAAAATGTTGAATTTGGCTTACAACAAGAACAAAGTATTTTGGATAATAATGAAATTCAAATTTTAGAACAGGAAAACCCCGATGAGGAGGAAATAAATTGAGTGAAATAATTCAAGATTTATCGCTAGAAGATGTTATTGGCGATCGATTCGGTAGGTACAGTAAATACATCATTCAAGAGCGTGCATTGCCAGACGTTCGTGATGGGCTCAAACCTGTTCAAAGACGTATTTTATATGCAATGTATTCAAGTGGAAACACATATGATAGAAATTTCCGTAAAAGTGCTAAAACTGTCGGTGATGTCATTGGACAATATCATCCACATGGTGATTCCTCTGTGTATGACGCAATGGTTCGACTGAGTCAAGGATGGAAATTACGCCATGTACTAATCGAAATGCAAGGGAACAATGGTAGTATTGATAATGATCCAGCGGCAGCTATGCGTTATACGGAAGCTAAATTAAGCCGTATCTCAGAAGAATTATTAAGAGATATTAATAAAGAAACAGTGCCATTTATGCCGAACTATGATGACACAACAATGGAGCCTATGGTCTTACCAGCAAGGTTACCTCATTTATTGATTAATGGTAGTACCGGTATATCTGCAGGTTATGCAACAGATATACCACCGCATAACTTGGCAGAAGTAATTCAAGCAACGCTTAAATATATTGATAACCCTGATATTACAGTGAGTCAATTGATGAAATATATTAAAGGGCCAGATTTTCCTACTGGTGGTATTATCCAGGGTATTGACGGTATCAAGAAAGCTTATGAAACCGGTAAAGGTAAAATCATTGTCCGTTCTAAAGTAGAATTAGAGGAACTACGAAATGGTAGAAAAGAGCTTATCGTTACTGAAGTACCTTATGAAGTGAATAAAAGTTCACTAGTTAAAAAAATGGATGAGTTACGCGCAGATAAAAAAGTAGATGGTATCGTTGAAGTACGTGATGAAACAGACCGAACTGGTTTACGTATAGCAATTGAATTGAAGAAAGACGTAAATAGTGAAGCGGTGGCGAACTTCTTATATAAAAACACTGATTTACAAGTTGCATATAACTTTAATATGGTTGCGATTAGTGATGGACGTCCTATACTTATGGGCATTCGCCAATTTATTGATAGCTATATCAATCACCAAATTGATGTTGTGACAAAACGTACGCGCTATGAATTAAACCATGCTGAAAGTAGAATGCATATTGTAGAAGGTTTAATGAAGGCACTTTCTATTTTGGATGAGGTCATAAAACTCATTAGAAGTTCTAAAAATAAAAAAGATGCTAAAAATAACTTAGTAGCTGAATATGATTTTAGTGATGCTCAAGCTGAAGCGATTGTGACGTTACAATTGTATCGTCTTACAAATACAGATATTGTTGAATTACAAAATGAACATGATGAATTGAAAAAAACGATCGAAGCTTTAAGAAACATCCTAGATAATCATGATGCCTTATTAAATGTTATTAAAGAAGAATTAACTGAAATAAGAAATCGCTATAAACAAAAACGTTTGTCTTCAATTGAAGCGGAAATTACGGAAATCAAAATTGATAAAGAAGTTATGATACCAAGTGAAACTGTAATCATGAGCGTTACAAAACATGGTTATATTAAACGTACTTCTTTACGTAGTTTTAATGCAAGTGGCGCCGAAGAAGTTGGTGTCAAAGAAGGCGATGAGTTGCTTAAATATCAAGAAGTTAATACTTTAGATACTGCACTTGTCTTTACTAATAAAGGACGTTACTTGTATATTCCAGTGCATAAATTATCAGAGATCAAATGGAAAGATTTGGGTCAACACGTATCACAAATCGTACCGATTGATGAAGGTGAACATGTCGTAGATGTCTTTTGTGAACGTGACTTTAAACCTGAAGCATTTTATATTCTTGCTACACGTGATGGTATGATTAAGAAAAGTAATGTTTCTATGTTCAAAACTTCACGCTTTAATAAACCATTAGTATCAATGAAGTTAAAAACGGATGATGAAATCATTAATGTCATGCGCATAGAAGAACTACAACTGATTACAGTGCTTACACATAAAGGTATGTCCTTAACATATAGTAGTGATGAACTTTCTGATACTGGTTTAAGAGCAGCTGGTGTTAAATCTATTAACTTAAAAGACGAAGATTATGCAGTGCTTACACAATTGATATCTGAAAAAGATTCAATTCTAATGGCGACACAAAGAGGTTCATTAAAACGTGTAGGATTTAAAGTATTGCAAACAGCAAAACGTGCGCAACGTGGTCTTACATTGTTGAAAGAACTTAAGAAAGCACCTCATCGTATTGTAGCTGCCGAAGTTGTCCAACCAGGACAAAAGCAATATACAATCTATTCAAATAAACAACAAGAAACAGGCGAGATTAAAGATATTCATTTATCAGAACAATACACAAATGGTAGTTTCATAGTAGATATTAATGACTTTGGAGAAGTGGAAAATTTAGTTGTTAAATAATATAAATTGAAAAAACTGTTAGTAAATACAACTATATAATGATAAAATACCTTTTAGGTGCAATAAAAAATAAAACCAAGAGATTTATAGTGGAGCAAGATATGATAGTGCAAAGCCTTTAGCTAAACACTTTTAAACCTTCGCTCACTTTCATGTGCACATATGCATTTTGATTATTAATATGTACATGAAATAACTATAAATCTCTTGATTTTGCTATAAAATTTAAATTATATAGATGAGAGGGATTAAATTGAGTAATTTTGATAGTTTAATTCCAGATTGGTTCAAAACTTTTGTTCAAGTCGGGAATGATTTAATCTGGTCGCAATACCTAATTGGACTACTAATAACAGCAGGTTTATACTTTACTATTAGTTCTAAATTTGTTCAATTAAGATGGATTCCAGAAATGTTTCGTGCCATTGGCGAAAAACCCGAAACACTAGATAGTGGTAAGAAAGGTATCTCGCCATTCCAAGCTTTTGCAATAAGTGCGGGATCTCGTGTCGGTACAGGTAATATCGCAGGTGTGGCTACTGCAATTGTTTTAGGTGGACCAGGCGCTGTGTTCTGGATGTGGGTTATCGCATTGATTGGTGCAGCGAGTGCTTTTATAGAAGCAACTTTAGCACAGGTATATAAAGTACCTGATGAAGATGGTGGTTTCCGTGGTGGACCAGCTTATTACATAACTAAAGGTTTAAATCAAAAATGGCTAGGTGTTTTATTTGCCATATTAATTACAGTGACATTTGCATTTGTGTTTAACACTGTGCAATCTAATACGATCGCTGAATCATTAAAAACACAATATAACGTAAGCCCTGTTGTAACAGGTGTCATTTTAGCAGTACTAACAGGTGTTATTATTTTTGGTGGTGTCCGTAGTATTGCCAAAATATCATCAGTCATCGTACCATTTATGGCAATCATATATATCGGTCTTGTAGCTGTTATTTTGTTTATCAATTATGATCAAATAATTCCAATGATTACTACAATTGTTAAGAGCGCCTTTGGGTTTGAACAGGCGACTGGTGGTGCTGTTGGTGCAGCGATTTTACAAGGAGTTAAACGTGGTTTATTCTCCAACGAAGCTGGTATGGGTTCTGCACCTAATGCTGCGGCAACAGCAGCCGTTCCTCACCCTGTAAAACAAGGTTTAATTCAATCGCTAGGTGTATTCTTTGATACTATGCTTGTTTGTACAGCAACTGCGATTATGATTTTATTATATACAGGATTAGAATTTGGTGAAAATGCGGCACAAGGTGTTGCAGTAACACAATCTGCACTTAATGAACATTTAGGTAGTGCTGGTGGTATTTTCTTAACAGTAGCAATATCATTATTTGCTTTTTCATCTGTAGTAGGAAATTATTACTATGGACAATCAAATATTGAATTTTTATCTAAAAACAAAACATTATTATTTGTTTTTAGATGTTTAGTTGTTGTACTTGTATTTGTAGGTGCAGTAATTAAAACAGAAACTGTTTGGGGCACAGCCGATGTATTTATGGGCTTAATGGCAATCGTCAACTTAGTCGCAATTATAGGATTATCTAATATTGCATTTGCAGTTATGAATGATTACCAACGTCAACGTAAAGCAGGTAAAAAGCCTGTCTTTAAACCAGAAGAATTAGAAATTAATTTATTTGGCATTGAAAGCTGGGGCATGAAAAAGAAATAATTATATAAAGTGATTGTAACTATGTATTTTCTATAAAATGAAAATGCATAGTTTTTTTATGTAATAATACTATGAAATTAATAGAAAAGCGTTTTACTACTTTCAATTTTATAAATTTCACTATATAATGCTTATTGACATAATAAGAAGGATGAGTGACATGAGTTCTTACCTTATTACAAAGGTTTTAAATAACAATGTAATTATTTGTACTAATGAAATGCAAGAATATGTATTAATTGCAAAAGGCATTGGTTTTAATAAAAAGATTGGAATGACATTACATGAAAACCAATCCATTGAAAAAGTATATATATTAGATCAAAAATCACAACAAGATCATTATAAAACATTGGTTGAATTAGCTGATGATAACTTGATACAAGCCGTGATTGATGCAGTAAATATTATTACCAATTCGGTAATGAAAATAGACAATCAAAAATTGGTTGTATCGTTAACAGATCACATTATTTTTGCTTATAAGCGTATGAAACAAAATCAATTAATTAATAATCCATTCGTCATGGAAACAAAGCAATTATATAGTGAGGCATATGAAATAGCAGAAAAAGTAATTGAACGATTAAACGATGTTTTAGAAGTGAATTTTCCTGAGGATGAGATTGGTTTTATCGCATTACATATCGCTTCTAATACTGAAACAGTGTCCATACGTGAGATGGAAACGATAAATGTGTTGATTAATAAAAGTATCTTTATTTTAGAGCACGATTTGAAACATACAATAGATAAAGAAACGGTACAATATCAACGGTTTATTAGACATATTCAATTTTTAATAAGAAGATTAAATAAAGGGGAAGTATTGCAAAAAACAAGTGCGTTTGAAGAATTATTAAAAACGCAGTACCCTTTGTGTTTTAATATCGCCTTGAAAATAATGAAAATGTTGCAACAAGAACTGAATGTTACTATATATGAGGCAGAGGTCATTTATTTAACATTACATGTTTATCATTTTATGGCTGCTAAGCCGTCAGATCAAACATAATTTAATTCATTGCAAAATCGGACAATGATATAAACTTATGTATAAAAATTATTATATGCCCCAGTTAACACTGCTAATAGCACTTAGTCATTTCAAATGACTAGGTGCTATTTTTAAAACCACAAACTAAATTAAAAAACTTTGATATTTTAATTTAAATAAAAAGTAATTTTACTTTTTAAAAAGGTTGAAATGTAAAGAGTGTTTAGAAAATATTAAATAACATATAATAATGTATTAAGATTCAACTTTTCACCGCCAACAAGGTTTACAGCTTATGTTGAACATTATAGACTTAGTCTTCAGGTTAATTATGAGTAGGGGGGCTACAGTTGCGTGAAGTATTATGATGAAGTGCCTATTATAAGAGCAGTAGCGGCTATGTTAGTTGTAGCAATTCATACAGTCAATAGTATTGGTTATTCAGCTTCAACAGGCGATTTTACTTCTGACGCTTTAGGATATATCAATCAAATGGCAAGATTAGGCACGCCTATATTTGCTGTTATTAGTGCTTTTTTATTGACGATATCAGTTATTAATAGAGGATTTAGTTTGAATTACTTTATGAAATCTAGATTTAGTAAAATCTTTATCCCTTACATAATTTGGACGATTTTTTATTTGTTATATAGAGAATATTTTTTACATAACCTTGAGGATGACGGTAAGTTAATTAACTATTTTGTTTATGGTAAAGCTAATTTTCATTTATACTTTATTTTGACTGTCATTCAATTTTATTTTCTTTTTCCATTTGTGCATAAATTTAAAAAAGGTTGGCCAATCATATCGGTTTTCATTTTAGCGACCATTGTCAACATTGTTTGGATCGTCATTCAGCCAATTTCATTAGGTGGCGGAGGCGTCGAACGCTTTGTTAATGATAAACTGTTTATTTTGAATTGGATTTCATTCTTTATGCTAGGCATTGTATATGCTAAATTTTATAATGAAATAAAAGAATTGATATTTAAGTATAAAACGCCGCTTACTATAATTATTGCAATATTATTTATAGATTTACTCATAAGTATTGATTTAGAAAATCTCAATAGTTCAATCACAATATCGAACATTATTTATATTCCATTCTTTATCGTTTTTCTTAATTACATGTACGAGCATGTTAAGAAAAATAAGATTGTATTAAATACGTTAACGGTAATTGGTAACTATTCAATGGGGATATACTTAGTTCACTATGTTGCCATACAATTTGTGAAAAGATTACCAATTGTAGAGAATATAGCACCACAAAGTAAATTTGTGAGTGTCTTTATTGCAGCAGTTGCACTATCTGCATTATTAGTATACTTAATTGGTAAATTACCTTATGGCAATTATATCGTTCCGATTCCTAAAAAGAAGACGAATAAAAATAAAGATATTACCGAAGAACCAGTTCGTGAAAATGAACCCACTTTAAATTAACAATTTAGAGCTCTCGTATTATTGTGGAATATACTAACTTCTAGGCAAACCAAGCAAATTTTCACGTTTGGTTTGTCTTTTTTTATTAAAAGCTGTAGTAGTACAAAAATAATGAAAGTATTGTTGTACTTTTATTATGTGTATAATTTCTCAAAAAGATTCTTACGATATATAATGTGGTAAAATATATGTTTGGAAGATGACGAATGTGTTAATATTAATATTAGCAAATAAATCGACAATGCATTTTATGTTCGTAGTTTTGTACTACGATTTGTATCATTTAATGTTAAATTATAATTTTAGAATCAAATTAAGGTATGGTGAGTATATGTCGAATGAAGAAAATATAAAGCAAGAAAAAAAGAGTGGAAAAGATAAATTGAGACTGAGTTTTCCAGAAACCCGCTTCATGAAGTTTTTAGGCGGTAAAGATTTACTTTTTGGTTTGTTGATTTTAATATTAGTAGGTTTTTCAATTTTTATATTTGATCAAGTTTCTTACATTTTCAAACCATTTATTATCGTATTTAATACGCTTGCAGCACCTATCATTGTATCAATTATTCTCTATTATTTATTTAACCCGGTAGTTAATTTAATGGAACGATATAATATTCCAAGAGTTTGGGGCGTTATCATTCTATTCCTACTCATCGTTGGTGTAATATCATTGGCAATTAATCTACTTATTCCAGTGATTGGGTCACAATTCAAAAGTTTTGGTAATAATTTCCCATACTATGTCGATAAAGTGAACCAATTTATTGATAGTCTTACTAAATTTTCTGTGATATCTAATTTCTATACGCAGATTCAAGATCAACTTGATACATTAGCAAAAAAATTACCAGGTATGGTTTCTGATTATTTTAATGGTTTTGGATCTAAAATCAAGAATTTTGCCGAAGCATTAGTCAATGTTGGTGTAGTAATTGCAACAACACCATTTGTATTATTCTTTATGTTAAAAGATGGCTATCGTTTCAAAGATTTTTCTACAAAATTGATGCCACCAAAATTCAGAAAAGATTTTCATGATTTATTAGACAAAATGAGTGTTCAAGTAGGTTCTTATATCCAAGGACAAATTGTTGTTTCGTTCTGTATTGGAATTCTATTATTTATTGGTTATAGCATTATCGGATTAGATTATAGTTTAATCTTAGCATCTATTGCAGCTGTAACGAGTGTAGTACCATACATTGGTCCTACGATTGCAATTTCACCTGCAATTATTATTGCATTAATTACTTCACCAATCATGTTGTTGAAATTAATTATCGTGTGGACTGCTGTACAATTTATTGAAGGGCACTTTATTTCACCGAATGTAATGGGTAAAACACTGAAAATACATCCACTAACAATTATTTTTATCTTGTTAAGTGCGGGTAACTTACTCGGTGTAGTTGGGGTTATTTTAGGTATACCAGCATACGCTATCTTAAAAGTGCTTATTTCACACTTATATTCTATGTATAAACGTAGATATAATAAATATTATGGTCAAGATGCAGGCGAGTATCAAACTTCATCAGAAGAAGAAATTCGTTAATATCAACGCATCCTTCGATTAGATTGCACAGTAGCTGTCTGATATCTAAATGAAGTTTTTTCAGTTCCTGTATTACTTTTTCGAGTCAGTCTTATAGAGCGGTGATAGGAAATCAAAATCTGATTTCCTATCACCGCTCCTTTTTTATTAGAAAATTTTTGATTTTGAAAGTACATGCTTGCCTGAGCATGGGAGTGGACAGAAATCTACTGCCAATATAACAATAAAGGCTGTGACCGCAGAAAGCACGCACAAAAATGACAAAGGCTGAAATTCGTCGTTTTTTATATACTTTGCGTTTCATAATGACTTCACTGTGCATCGTATAAATGATTTAAATGAAAGCCACCTAACAATTATGTTATATAGATGTCATTAAAAATTTATTTATTATATTTTAGTGTTGTGCTATATTTTTTATGACACAATAGAATCACTGAAAAGAGAAGTGAAGATATGTCTAAGGAATTAAGAAGTAAAGTATTTTCTATATTAAAAATAGTATTTGCAGTTACGTTATTTATTTTTGTTGTTTTCACATTATATAAAGAACTCTCACATATTAATCTTAAAGAAACAGTAAAATCATTTGGGGAAATTAATAGAGTATGGTTAGTTGCTTTATTTTTAAGTGGTGGGTTATCTATTATTGTATTATCGCTTTATGACGTCCTCTTAGTAAAAACGTTAAAGTTGAAACTCTCTTTATTGAAAACGATTCGTATTGGTTATATTGTAAATGCACTTAATGCTGTCGTAGGCTTTGGAGGTTTTATTGGTGCAAGTGTACGTTTTCTATTATACAAGAACGCAACTGACGATAAAAAGGCGTTAGTACATACAATCTCTATTGTTTTAATATCAATGTTAACAGGACTTAGTTTACTGTCTATCCTTGTAGTGATTCACGTATTTGACGTGACGCACATATTTAGCCCTTTTCCATGGATTAGATGGTTATTGTATATTGTGGCACTATTTTTACCAATATTTATTATAGTTACTTATGTAAAACCAGTTAAACAATCACATAAATTACTTGGTATTTATTGCACAGTTGTTTCTGGTGTTGAATGGATGATAGCGTCATTTGTATTATATATGGCTTTAGTCATTGTAGGCATCCACATACCATTTACTGCTTTTATGGGCATATTTATTATAGCGTCACTATCAGGTTTAATTAGTTTTATTCCTGGTGGGTTTGGAACATTTGATTTAGTCGTCTTATTAGGTTTGAAAAGTCTGAATGTACCGGAAGAAGAAATTGTTTTAGCATTATTGCTCTATCGTTTTGCTTATTATTTATTCCCAGTGTTAATCGCGTTGATTCTTTCTACATTTGAATTCAGAAGTACTGCAAAACGCTATTGGGAAGATTCAAAGCTTATGTTACCAGTGAAAGATATGACATCACTCGTAGCATCGTATCAAAAAGATATAATTGTAAGAGTGCCATCGTTTTCAATTGCACTATTGTTGATGTATACAAGCCTCATATGTTTTTTAAATAATATGACGATTATATATGATGGTTTATATGATCCGAATCATTATATTTATTACATTATCGTATCAGTACATACATCGGCATGTTTACTTTTATTATTAAATATAATTGGTGTATATCATCTCTCTAAACGAGCTATTTTATTTTCAATGATTTCGATTAGTTTAATATTTATTGTTACAGCTTATACTTATGCTTCTTTTATACTACTGAGTTGGCTAGCAGTTATGTTTGTCCTACTATTGGTATTTTATAGACGCTCAAATACAATTAAAAGACCATTCAGATATACAAAGTTATGGTTAAGTGTCGCTGTCGGTGCACTCATTTTGTATATTAATCATATTGTTATAGATGGGACATTCTATACATTAGATATTTATCATTTGGAAATGGACAGTTCAATATTAAGGTATTATTTCTGGTTTACGATTCTACTCGTTGCTATTATTGTCGGTGCAATCGTCTGGTGGTTTGAGTATCGTTATAGAGTAAAGAATAGAAGTAACAATATAGAAATGTGTGAAGCAATCATAGCGCAAAATGGCGGTAATTATTTAAGCCATTTAATGTATAGTGGAGATAAGCATTGTTTTATTAATGAAAAAGAAGATGCCTTTCTTATGTATCGTTATAAATACAGTGCCTATATTGTATTAGGTGATCCAGTAGGCAATCCAGAATCATTTCATGAATTATTAGAAACGTTTTACCGTGAAGCACAATACTTAGGTTATGATGTGATATTTTATCAAGTAACTGATAAATATATGTCACTTTATCATGATTTTGGTAATCAATTTTTCAAATTAGGTGAAGAAGCGGTTATAGATTTAACTACATTTACTACATCAGGTAAAAAGAAACGTGGCTTACGTGCAACATTAAATAAGTTTGATGATCTTAATCTAACTTTTGAAGTGTTGGACCCGCCGTTTTCATCCAAATTACTTGCGGATTTGAAAAACATTAGTCACGATTGGTTAGCAGAAAGAAATGAAATGCATTTTTCTGTAGGTAGCTTTAATGAATACTATGTATCGCAAGCACCTATAGCGATCATTAAAAATAAAGATGAATCTATCATCGCATTTTGTACCTTTATGCCCACGTATTACAAAGCAACACTTTCTGTAGATTTAATTCGTTGGAAGGCAGATAGTCATTTACCTTTAATGGATGGCTTATATTTGAATATGTTGTTATGGGCAAAGGCGCATAATTATGAGCATTTTAATATGGGTATGGCTACATTATCTAATGTGGGGCAAGTGCCGTTTTCATTTTATGGAGAGAGAATCGCAGGTAGAGTTTTTGAACATTTTAATGGTCTATATAGATTTCAAGGTCTCAGAAGATACAAAGAGAAATTTAATCCTCTTTGGGAACCAAGATTTTTAGTTTATAGAAAACATCATTCATTATGGCTTAGTATGTTAAAAGTGATGCGTGTAATTAGAAAGTATAAATAAGAAGGAATAAATATAAAAGCAACCAACACACATTTTATGTGTTGGTTGCTTTTTTTAAGGAGTTTAAAAGTGTTTAATGGTTTCTGTAGTTAATATCTGGAGAAGTTATTAACTACTTTAAATAAACTAACTGGTAGAACTGTTCTAAATATCATTTGACTCTAACTATATATGAATTTCTCGTTACCCCTTTGTTAAGGTATAATCATAATATATCATCATTAGAAAACGCTTTCAATGGTGGGAAGTAAGATTATTCAAATAAAAAATGACATTTTATCTACATAATTTCTTTTTAAAATTTAATTGTATTATTACTATTTGCTAGGAGTGGAACGATCGCTAAAAATAGAATTGTATGATAATTATTTAATATTAAAAATAGATTCAATCAGTTCATCATTTGTAGTAAGATATAAAATAAATTAAAAATATTGGGGCGTATTAAAATGAAGAAGATCATAATTGGCATTATCTTAGCCTTATTAGTTATTGCATTAATCGTTGCAGGCACGTTTTTATACCAATCCCTTAATTCTAATTATAAAGGGACAAATCAAGTTTCTCAGAGTAATGAGCACAATAAAGAAAAAAGTAACGGTCATCCGCCGAAAATAGATGTATTAGCACAGCAATTTAGCACAGATTTCATGAATCGTGATACAAGACATGGTTATCATAAAGTATCGAAGGGAATACACAAAGATAAAATAGAAGCTGAATTTGGTAAAAGCGAAAAAACAATGAATATTGCCGGTGTGAAAGTTGTTAAATACGGTGACATTGGGGTTCGCTATACCAATCATAAAGTGAGCCGCTTCTTTATCATACCGGAAGACGTGAATGTCCAACAATTTAGACAAGTACATGGTACAAGAACAATAAACTACGAAGAAAATACAATGATTTATGATGATAATCCTAATAATAAATTCTCGGTAAAAGTTTATGTAGGTCAAAATGGTGAAATTAAGGGGATAGAAAGTATAGATCAAGTAACGGACAATCATTAAAAAGTACAAAGTGGCAATTATAGTTATTTAATATATCCAGATAAATAGTTATAGTATTGAACGACATTACATATGATTTGATAAAGGCATTGATATGTTAGAGCGGTATTCTAAAGTTAAAAGAATACCGTTTTTTATTTTTAAAAACTGCAAATAGCTCTACAGAAAATTAATCTAATAATTAAAACATACGATTGTTCTATTAAATTATAAAAAGTTGTGGTAATATGAAAGCGGTTACATAAATTGAGGTGATTTCATTGGCAACAATAAAAGAAGTAGCTCAATTGGCAGGATGCTCAGTAGCAACTGTCTCTAGAGCAATCAATAATAATGGATACGTAAAAGCACAAACAAGAGCACAAATTGAAAGTGCGATTAACCAACTGAATTATCAACCGAATGAAGCGGCACGTACGTTATATAAGCGAAAATCTAAAATGATAGGACTATTACTTCCAGATATTAGTAATCCGTTTTTCACACTTATTGCTCGCGGAGT
The DNA here is from genome assembly GCF_039237145.1 of Staphylococcus parequorum. Classification (NCBI taxonomy): domain Bacteria; kingdom Bacillati; phylum Bacillota; class Bacilli; order Caryophanales; family Staphylococcaceae; genus Staphylococcus; species Staphylococcus parequorum. The sequence continues at coordinate 1,869,109 of NZ_CP150682.1, read as the reverse complement.
AGAAGATGTAGCTTTGGCACACGGTTACCAAGTATTGATAGGTAATAGCGATAATGATATTGATAAAGCAAAAAATTATCTTTCTACATTTGTAGCGCATAATTGTACGGGTATGATTTCCACAGCGCTAAATGAAAATGTAATTGAAAATACACTTCATTCATATGGTATTCCATTTGTATTTGTTGATCGTATCAATGATGGCAATGAAGGGATTTCTACAAATCATTTTGAAGGTGGTCAACTCCAATCTCAATTAATCATCGAAGGACAGGCACAGCACGTATTAATCGTGCATTCTGATTTAAATGTAGCTGCATTCCAATTACGTGTGAATGGCGTAGAAACAGTACTCAACCAACATAATGTGTCATATTGTCGTTGTGAAGAAGAACAAATAGATGACGAAACACAATTTATTAAACAAATACGTCAAAATCATATCGATAGCATTATATGTAGTAATGATTTGATTGCGATTAAAATATTGGGTGTGATTCAACAACATGGATTTAAAGTGCCGAAAGATATACAACTTGTTGGCTATGATGACATACCATTTTCAAAAATGACATTTCCTCAAATTACAACAATAGATCAATCGGCATATCGTATAGGTGAACTTGCTGTATCGAAACTCCTCAATTTGTATGAGGAGGGAGACGCGGACCACGTTGATCAAGTAGCAATTACAGTGAAGCGGAGGGAAAGTACGAGATTTTGATGCATAACATGTAACGGGTTACATAAAATTTTAGGAGTGATTGAATGTATAAGACAGGTATATTAAATAGCGAAATTTCAAAGTTGTTAAGTGATTTAGGGCATACTGATCAAATTATCATTGCAGATTGTGGACTTCCAGTTCCAGAAGGCGTGAAAAAGATTGATCTGGCATTGGAATTTGGAAAGCCTTCTTTTATTGAAGTATTTAACCTTATAAAAAAGCATATGGAAATCGAGCAAATGACATTAGCTGAAGAAATGATAACGCAAAACACGGCATTATATCAGACATTATCAGCTGAAAATATTGAAATTCAAACAACGTCACATGAGCAATTCAAAGTACAAAGTAAAACAGTTAAAGCCATCATTCGCACAGGTGAAGCTAAACCGTTTGCTAATGTTGTACTAACAAGCGGTGTTTTATTTTAAGGGGTGAATAAAATGATAAAGATGGAACAAATATATAAATCGTTTGGGCAAAATGACGTATTAAGAGGCGTGGATTTTGAAATCGGTGATGGTGAGATACATGCCTTAATGGGAGAAAATGGTGCTGGGAAAAGTACATTGATGAAAATACTCACCGGTGTATATAAGTCGGATAGTGGGTCTGTTGAAGAAAACGGTGAAGCGATTCAATTTAAAAATACCAAAGACGCGGAACTTAATGGTGTGTCGTTCATACAACAAGAGTTAAATATATGGCCTAATTTAACAGTGTTAGAAAATTTATTTCTTGGTAAAGAGGAAACAAAGTGCTTAGGTATTGTGGATAATAAAGCGATGAAAAAACAGGCAAATGCTATTTTCAAAAAGTTAAATATTAATATCGACTTAAATAAAGAAGCGGGTGCTTTATCTGTAGGTATGCAACAGATGTTAGAAATTAGTAAAGCTTTAATGCAAGATTCAAAAGTCATTATTATGGATGAGCCTACTGCAGCATTAACAAATAACGAAATTGATATTTTATTTGAACAAATTCGAAAACTGAAAAGTGAAGGTGTGTCATTTGTCTATATCTCTCATAGAATGGAAGAAATTTTCAGTATTTCAGATCGTATTACGGTAATGCGAGACGGACGTTCCATCTTAACTTCTGCAACAGCAGATACAACAAATGAGAAAATTGTTAAGGCAATGATTGGTAGAGACCTAGATAATCAATACCCAGACAGACATTACACGCAAGATGAGGAAGTTGTTCTTTCTGTAAAAAACCTCAGTTCTACTGAACATAAATTGAATGATATTCACTTTAATCTACATAAAGGTGAAATTTTAGGTTTTAGTGGATTGATGGGTGCAGGACGTTCTGAAATTATGCGTGTATTGTTTGGTTTAGATAAGGGGCATATGCAAGTAACTCTCAATGATAAACAACTACAGATAAATAATCCTAATCACTCTATCAAACAAGGCTTAGCATTTATCACAGAGAATAGAAAAGAAGAAGGCTTGGTCTTGCAAGATTCAATATTAGAGAATATCTCGTTACCAGCGTTGAAAAGTTTTTCGAAATCCGGCTTTTTAACACGAGCTTCTATGGAGCAATATGCAGAACAAATGATTCAACGTTTGAATATTAAAGGTAAGAAAAATGATGCATGTGTTGATTTATCAGGTGGTAATCAACAAAAAGTTGTTATTGCAAAATGGATAGCAACTGCGCCACATGTCCTAATCTTAGACGAGCCTACACGTGGTATTGATGTAGGTGCGAAAAGAGAGATTTATCAATTGATGAATGAATTGACCGAACGAGGCATGTCTATCATTATGATTTCATCAGAATTACCTGAAATTATAGGCATGAGTGACAGAGTGGCCGTTGTGCATGAAGGAAATATTGCAGGCGTGCTAGAGAAAGCATCATTAACAGAAGAACGTATTATGACATTAGCTACTGGAGGGGAAGTACATGACACATTCTAAACTATCATTTTCATATTTAGAAAAAATAATTCCGTTTATTGGGTTAATCTTATTAGTTATTATCATTAGTGCATTAAACAGCGCATTTTTAGAACCATCCAACTTATTTAATTTACTGAGACAAGTATCGATTAATGGACTCATTGCATTTGGTATGACATTTGTTATTTTAACGGGCGGTATTGATTTGTCCGTCGGTTCTACATTGGCGTTATCAAGTGCGATGGTAGCAATTTTAATGGTATCAGGTGTAGATTCAATGATTGCGTTATTACTCGGTTGTATCTTTGGTGCAGTTCTAGGGGCCATTAACGGTTTGTTAATTACTTTAGGTAAGATGGCACCATTTATCGCAACATTGGCTACTATGACCGTCTTTAGGGGCTTAACACTAGTGATTACGGATGGTAACCCGATTACAAACTTAAATGGGAGCTATGCATTCCAATTATTTGGTCGTGGTTACTTTTTAGGCATACCTGTTCCGGCAGTTACAATGTTTGTTACGTTTATCATTTTATATATTTTGCTACATAAAACAGTATTTGGTAGACAAACTTATGCTATGGGCGGTAATGAGAAGGCAGCATTTATTTCTGGTATTAAAGTAAATAAATTAAAAATCATGATTTATAGTTTAGCTGGCTTAATGTCGGCAATGGCAGGTGCAATATTAACATCACGCTTAAACTCTGCACAACCAACAGCAGGTATGTCATATGAGCTAGATGCGATTGCAGCCGTTGTACTGGGTGGTACATCACTTACGGGTGGTAAGGGACGCATACTCGGTACATTAATTGGTGTACTTATTATTGGTGTGTTAAACAATGGTTTGAACTTATTAGGCGTTTCATCATTCTATCAACAGGTTGTTAAAGGTGTAGTGATTATCATAGCTGTATTAATTGATAGAAAGAATAAATAGTGTGGGAGGTTAGCAAGATGAAAAAAATATTAATCAGTGCAATTGCGATTTTATTATTTTTAACAGGATGTTCACTTGAGTCTCCTTTGGAAAATAATGATGACGGTAAGTCAGATAAGAAAAAATCTGATATTGTCATTGGTGTAAGTATCTCAACGTTAAACAATCCATTCTTTGTGAAAATTAAAGATGGTATTGAAGATGAGGCAAAAAAACAAGGTGTTAAAGTGAAGTTTGCAGATGCGCAAGATGATGCAGCAAAACAAGCAAACGATATTGATGATTTAATACAACAAAATGTAGATTATCTTATTGTGAATCCTACAGACTCAGATGCAATTTCTGGTAGTATACAAATAGCTAATGATCAGAACATACCAGTAGTAACCTTAGATAGGGAAGTTGCTAAAGGGGAAGTCGCTTCATTTATTGCTTCAGATAACGTTAAAGGTGGGGAAATGGCTGCAAACCTCATCGTTGATAAATTTGGGGAAGGTACTAAAGTTGCAGAGTTAGAAGGTATACCTGGGGCAAGTGCTACAAGAGAACGTGGTAAAGGGTTCCATAACGTAGCAGATGACTCACTTGACGTGGTATCCAAACAAAGTGCGAAATTTAATAGAACAGAAGGATTGGATGTAACTCAAAATATTATTCAAGCACATCCAGATATTAAAGCAATCTTTGCACAAAATGATGAAATGGCATTAGGCGCAATAGAAGCGGTAGGCAGCAAAGATATTAAAGTTATTGGTTTTGATGGTAATGAAGATGCAATTAAATCAGTAGACAAAGGTAAGTTATATGCCACGGTCGCGCAACAACCTGATTTGATGGGTGAAGAAAGTTTGAAAACAGTAATAGATTTACACAAAGGTAAGGAAGTAGAGAAGAAGAATAAGATACCATTAGAAATGAAAAAACAAGAGTAGTAGTAAAAAATAGCTTATAGTGCTATAGGGAGACTAATAAGTGAGTTCGATCATATAATATCAAAAGGCCGGATGCATAGAAGATATGCTCCGGCTTTTATGATTGATTTGTTATTGCTTATAATTTTGACGTTCATTTTGTTCTTCAGCATAACGTTCTGGATTTTTTTTATAAAATTCTTGGTGTTCTGCTTCAGCTTTATAAAACTTAGAAGCGGGCAAGATTTGAGTTGCAATTGCCTTGTCTCTATCAATCGTGTGTTTTAATTTTTCGATATACGTTTCAGCTACTTCCTTTTGATTGTCATTAGAATAAAAAATAGCTGTCTTATACTGCGAACCTCTATCTTGAAATTGTCCGCCGTCATCAGTTGGATCTATTACAGAAAAGAAAATTTCTAATAACTTATTATATGAAAACAGTGCGACATCATATTCGATTTCGACGGTTTCATAATGCCCAGTGTTGCCAGTCTTGACTTGTTCATATGATGGATTATCAACTGTACCTCCCATATAACCAGAGGTTACTTGTTCAATACCTTCATACGTGTCAAAAGGCTTGACCATACACCAAAAGCAACCTCCGGCGAAGTATGCTTTGTTTATATTCATGCTTAACATCCTTTCTGTATTAGACCTTAGTACCATATATTAAGATATTACTTGATTTTTATACTCTTTTTATATAACTTTAATATATGTTAATTATAGTACATAGAAGTGCAATTTTGAAGATATAAGGTTGATACTAATGAATAAGGACAAAAAAAGAAGTACATCAGATGAGAACGAAGAAACAACACAGGCCCCTTTACGAAGGGTGAAAAAGAAGCGGATTAGAAAGCTTCCTTTCATTATTTTAATTATCATTATCCTATTGGCGATAGTGATTGGTTATGCGATTCATGGTTATAATTCAGGTATTGATTATGCTAAAGACCATGGTAAGACACTGAAAGAGCATAAATTTAATGGTGCTCAAAAAAATGACGGTAAGATTACAGTCATGGTGTTAGGTGCAGATAAGGAGCAAGGTGGTATTTCTAGAACAGACTCTATTATGATTGCTCAATATGATTTTGTGCATAAAAAGCTGAAAATGATGTCTGTCATGCGTGATATCTATGCTGATATTCCTGGAAATGGACAGCATAAAATTAACTCTGCATATTCTATAGGCGGTCCAGAATTAATGAGAAAAACGCTGAAGAAAAACTTAGGTGTAGATCCTGAGTATTACGCTATTTTAGACTTTACTGGTTTTGAAAAAATGATTGATGAACTAGAACCTAACGGTGTACCTATAGATGTTGAAAAAGATATGTCGAAAAATATAGGTGTATCACTGAAAGAAGGTCACCATCGATTAAATGGTAAAGAGCTTTTAGGTTATGCTAGATTTAGACATGATGCTGAAGGTGACTTTGGTCGTGTCCGTAGACAACAACAAGTGATGCAAGCACTTAAAGGTGAACTTGCAAGTATCGATACACTTCCTAAATTGCCACGTGTCGCTGGTATTTTAAGAGGTTACTTGAATACGAACATGCCAGACTCTGCAATTATGCAAGCAGGCTTAAACTTTGGTATTCGAGGCGATAAAAATGTTGATTCTCTAACGTTACCTGTCGAAGGAAGTTACCAAGATATTCAAACGTTTGGTGATGGTAGTGCGTTAGAAATCGATAAAGCGAAAAATAAAGAAGAAGTTCAGAAGTTTTTAAACGAATAATATGAAAGAGTGGGACAGAAATCTATTTTTTAACAAGATTTCGTCGCATGAACCTGGCTCGGCAAAGCTGACTATAAATGGAATACAAGAGCTTGATATAAACGCATTTTTAATACAGTTAGCCACTGCCAATCTCAAAAAAGGTAGACAATCATTTTTATGATTGTCTACCTTTTGTTTTATGAGTAAAATCTTTATTGATAGTTTCTTGTGCATGCTTTTCCCGCAGGAGTCAGCACAAGTTACTGCCTTGGTTGTAACAAAGCGCATAGAAAACGAACATTACTAAAAAGTTGGTGTTAACCACAAAACAGACCAAACGCTATGTATTAACGTTTGGTCTGTTTACGTTCTCTATACGTATAAATATAGCATGGTATTATTGGTCGGATTTTCTAACGCCGGCAACACCATAGTGTGATGCTTTCATTTCTTCAATAACAACTTGTATTGCTTCTTTATTAGCACCTGTAGTTTTTTCTACAGCTTGTGTTACCTCAGAGACTAAATCTTTAAGTTGATCATCTGAACGACCTTCTAATAATTTCACATTAACGATTGGCATATGTATTTCCTCCTATAACAATTTGAGCTTATTATATCATGAAAATTCTCAAAATTCTAAAAACAATCAAAATAGAACGTTTGTTCTTATAAGTATTGAATGAGAACACATGTTCGTATATAATAGAATTAATTGAGGGAGGTATTTGATATGTATGATTATAATCTGGTGGAAGAAAGAGATGTATTGTGTATAGACCAAAAGAGCTTTTTTGCAAGTGTGTCTTGTATTCAAAAAGGATTAGACCCATTGAAGGAGAAATTAGCCGTTGTTGCCGATACGAAGAGACAAGGATCAGTTGTTTTAGCTGCCACAGGGCCTTTAAAAGCGCTAGGTATTAAAACCGGGTCGAGACTATTCGAAATACCACATAGAAGCGACATATATATTATTAATCCGAGTATGAGAAAATATTTGGAAGTGTCTGTAGCAATATCAAAAATTGCTTTACGTTATGTAGCGCCGGAAGATCTACATCAATATAGTATCGATGAGTTTTTTATGGATGTTACGGATAGCTATCACCGTTTTAGCACTACGATTCATTCATTTTGTGAAAAGCTGCAATGTGAGATTGAAGAAGAAACAGGAATTAACTGTTCTATTGGTGTTGGCTCAAATATGCTTTTAAGTAAAATTGCAATGGACGTAGAAGCGAAACATTCTTCTAGTTTAATTGCAGAGTGGCGTTACCAAGATGTGCCGAATAAACTTTGGCCTATTCAGCCGTTAAGTGAATTTTGGGGAATTAGTAGGAAAACAGAAGCAAAATTGAATAAACGAGGTATTTTTACTATAGGTGATTTAGCCAATTATCCGTATCAATATTTAAAGAGAGATTTAGGTATAGTGGGGGTAGATTTGCATTTACATGCGAATGGCATAGATCAAAGTAGAGTAAGAGATAAATATGAAGTAATGAATCCATCGATTTGTAAGAGTCAAATACTGATGCGCGATTATCATTATGAAGAAGCTAAGGTTGTCATGCGTGAGTTGATTGAAGATGTTGCTAGTCGTGTTAGGGCAAGAAACCAATTAGCAAAAACGATTCATTTTTCATTTGGTTATAGTGATGAAGGTAGCATTAATAAACAATACACCTTACAGGATCCGACGAATTTGGAAGAGCAAATTTATAAAATCGTTGAACATTTCGCAGATAAATTATGTGATCATACTATGTTATTTAGAACTGTAAGTGTTTCATTAACGAAATTTATAGATGAAAAAGACAGACAGTTAAACTTGTTTATAGATGAATATGAAAGAAAAAGAAATGAAAAATTAGCAAAAACCATTGATGCCTTACATCAAAAATTTGGTCGAGGCATCGTATCTAAAGCTGCATCTTATACTGATGCGGGTACAAAACACGGCCGCTTAGGACTCATGGCAGGTCATAAGATGTAAAAAAGTGCTTAGCATATTAGATAATGAAGTGTTTAAAACTGTTGATAAAATTAGTCGACGTAGACGATTGATTTGTACACGCTTTTCTCAGTCACAGCCTGTAATCTTCGGCTCGTGCTTTTACGCAAGAGTCGGCTCAAATCACTGTCATTATTTAACATGAGTTAGGAATTAATAATGTTAAATATAAAAACAAGCCAAACGTCTTTATTAGTGTTTGGCTTGTTAATAAAATTAGGCTATATAAGTATCGAAATCGCTTAGTGCTTCAGCACCTTTCTTGCGATCTTCTGGGTTTTTAAAACTAATACGTAATGCACCATAAATATCTTCGCGTACTTCTAAAATTCTTAGGTTGCTTATAGAAATATTATGTAAACTCAAGATATTTGTAACTTTGCTTATCATACCCGGTTTATCCGGAATATCCACATATAGATCATACTCAATAGATAGCGCGCCTTGTGATTTAACGGGTAGTTCATCACGATATATTTTAGCATCGTTATAAAAATCATATAAGTCATCAGAGCTATCACGCTCAATGAGAGCAATAACGTCTTCCATTTGAGTTTTCCAGTCATTTAAAATAGTTAAGATTGTGTTTTTATTTTCAATCGTAATGTCTCGCCACATAACAGGGCTACCACTCGCAATTCTTGTGATATCTCTAAAGCCACCAGCTGCAAGTGTTTTTATAAGCGTAGATTCATCAGCATGTTTGGCGTTTAAGTGTACCAAGCTCGAAGCAATGATGTGGGGGACATGACTTACAACACCCGTCACGAAATCATGTTCTTTTGGAGTTATAGAAATAAACTTCGCATCTGTAGTTTTGAGCAAACTTTGAATTTCTTCAAAAGCCGCGTCATTAGCTGATTCATCATGAACGAGTATATAAAATGCATTTTCAAATAAATGTTTTTTAGCATTTAATACACCTGACTTATGACTACCAACCATAGGGTGACCACCAACCAGATGGATATCGTGAGATAAAAGAAGTTGTTCATATTGTTGGATGGTTGACTTTGTACTGCCAGTATCTGTAATAATCACATTCTTTTTCATATGATAGTTTGGTAACTCTTGTAAGTATTTTATCGTTTGTTGTACCGGTGTTGCGTAAATGATGATATCTGCACTTTCAACGCTCGATTTATAATCTGTCGATTGAAAATCAATAATACCTATAGATAAAGCCTTATCTAATTGAGAGGTATCTGCATCATAAGCTGTGATTTCTATATCATCATGATAATATCTTAAATTACTCGCTAGACTTCCGCCAATAAGACCTAAGCCAACGAAAAGTATTTGTTTCATTGTGCGAATCACCTCTATCAAAATTTTCAGAATAGTAACATTGTAAAGCAGCAAATGTTATTTCGCAATATGCCTAAACTCTGAAAATGAAGATTTAACTTACTAAGCAAGTTATAATTTTATGAATTGAGATATACTTTGTATGATGAAATGGTATGAGATAATTCAATAAAGATTTATATATGAAAGAATAAAACCGAAATAAAAATCATTTAAATTATACAGGAGTGGTGAAATTGAATATACAAAATATTTTGATTGCTGGTCAATATGAATCTGCTTTTCAGCAATATTTGTTGTATTTAGAAAAGTATCATTTGCGTTTTCAATCGATTGATATGATTTCAGAAGGTGATATGGAATGGGCGGATGCTTATGTAGGTTTTGCTCCTAGTAAAGCATTTCATCCTTCTAAGGTAAATTGGGTCCATGCATTTAATGCAGGCGTAAATAATTTTTTAGCAATAGATGGTTGGAAGAAATCAAATACGGTATTAACTCGAACTGTGAGTGACTTTGGAGAAAAAATGAGTGAATATTGTTTGAGTTATATATTAAAAGACTTGCAACATCATAAATTATTTCAATCACAACAAAAAGATAAGCTCTGGTCATGCGAAACACCCGCTGCCTTGAAAGATCAAACGATAACGATATTCGGCACTGGTGAAACTGGAAAAGTAATAGCAAAAGTTTTATCGTCATTTGGCACAACTGTATACGGTGTTTCAAGTAGTGGCGAAAACAAAAGGTACTTTAAACAAGTAAATACGTTAGAAACATCCAAACCATTGATTGAACAATCGGATTATATTATTAGTACCTTACCGTTAACACAACAAACTGAAAAACTATTTAATGAACAAATCTTTAGTTATTTAAATAATACTTATTTTATAAATGTTGGTAGAGGACAGGGTGTTGATACAAATCAACTTATAAAGGCACTAGATACTGGAAAAGTGAGACATGCAGTATTAGATGTCTTTGAGTCAGAACCATTACCAAAATCATCAGAGTTATGGCACAGGGAAGATGTTACGATAACACCACATATTTCAGCTTTAACAGATTTAGATGATGCTATTTCATGCTTCTGTAATACATTAGAGTATTTAGAGAGAGATAAAACATTATCAAATCAAGTAGACTTCAGTAGAGGTTATTAAACTGTAATAAAAATATAAGGGTTTTTGCGTTTAGCATCACTGTTATCAAATAGGAATTTCTATTCGGAATCTTACCAATTTTAGAAAATAACAGTTAAACTAAAGATATACATATAAGGAGGGGATAGTATGACAGAATCCATTTTTACGACAATTCAAGCATTAACGAATATTAATAGTCCTTCAGGGCATGCAGAAATGGCAGTTAAATACGTTAAAGATGAAGTTGGAAAGTTAGGTTATACGACTCATATTACTAACAAAGGTGCGTTGATTATTACTGTAGAAGGTGAGAATGATCAAGACCATAAATGTATTACAGCCCATGTGGATACATTAGGTGCAATGGTAAAAGAAATTAAAGAAGATGGCCGTTTAGCATTAGATTTAATTGGTGGCTTTAGTTATAACGCAATAGAAGGGGAATATTGCGAAATTGAAACATCTGCAGGACAAACTTACACAGGCACAATATGTCTACATGAAACAAGCGTACATGTATATCGTAATAATGATAATGAGCCTAGAAACATAGACCATATGGAAGTAAGATTAGATGAAAAGGTGAATACAAAAGCAGATACAGAACAATTAGGTATCGAGGTAGGAGATTTTATAAGTTTTGATCCTAGAACACAAATCACATCTTCGGGTTTTATAAAATCACGTCATTTAGATGACAAAGCAAGTGTTGCCATGATTATAGAGTTTTTAAAAACAGTTAAAAAAGAAAATCTCAAATTACCGCATACGATCCAATTTTACATTTCTAATAATGAAGAAATAGGCTATGGTGCCAATGCTTCAATTTCATCAAATATTGTTGAGTTTATTGCATTCGATATGGGTGCTTTAGGGGATGGTCAAGCTTCAGATGAGTATACAGTTTCTATCTGTGCTAAAGACGCCTCAGGTCCATATCATAAGGCATTACGTGAACAACTTGTCAATTTATGTAAAACAAATAAAATCTCATACAAAGTTGATATTTATCCATATTATAGTTCTGATGCTTCAGCAGCATTAAAAGCAGGCGCAGATATAAAACATGGCTTATTCGGTGCAGGTATCGAATCATCACATGCATTAGAACGTACGCATATTGATTCATTAAAAGCGACACAAGCATTGTTACATGCTTATTGTTTAGCACCGATTCAATCATAAATATATTGAAACCTAGATTATCTATTTAATTTTGTAATGCTATAAATAAGAGATGGTGCATTCAATTACGCTAAAAATAGACTATGGGTTTATATTAGGTCTTCGTTTAATGTTTGCAACTAGATTTATCAAATATAGAGTGAATGGTATGAGGAGAACTAAAACACAAATGATAAAAGTAATATTATATCCTGTTTTGGCTATTATATAACCAAATATAATACCTGATAAAATTTCTCCAATTGCACCAGAGGCACCATTCAATGAAAATATCGTAGCCATACTTGTTGTTTTGTTTGCCATTTCTTGATTCAAGATATTGCTGATTAAGGTATTCATAAGATCATCAACGATAGTAACTAATGAAATACTTATTATAGAAACTAACTTTCTTCCTAATATGAGTAATGCTATAAATATCATAGTTACAAATATGATTAAAGCATTGTAAGTTTCAGGTGATTTATTAAAATGAGAATCAAATTTTGAAAATAACTGTAAAACTAATAATAAAATTATTCCACCAAAAGTAGTTATTAAACCAAAAAGCATTTCATTTATCCCTATATATTGAAAATACGGTTGCCAATATCTATCAATTGTATCTATCACAAAGGCAAAGAAAAAACTGGCTATAATGATATTAAAGGCTCTTCTATTGTTAATCATAACGATTGTTGCATCTTTTATAATTGATAGTATAGGGTATTGCTGTTGTTTATGCTTTTTAGTAGGAAGTTTGTCATTTTTAATACAGATAATTAAATAAAGTACCAATATTATAGAGATAGTTCCAGCTAAGATAAAAGGTAAGTAATTATTAATTTTATAGAAAAAGCCTGATAATGGAGATATCACTATTATAGACAAGATAAAAATTTTTGTGCTATTAAACATATATTTAGAAAAGTTAATTTCTCCCACAGAATAGCTGAGCCATGATTCGAAAGTTCCAGAAAACATAGTTTCAGATAGAGTCCAAGTCAATAGTATAATTATTAGAATTAATATATTTGACGAAAACGGAAAAAATAACCAAGTTAATGAAAGACAAGTGCATGAAATAATTAAATTGAATCTCACACCAAATTTATCTGCAATTGCACCTGAAGGTATTTCAAAAAGAAATTTCATGATTTCAAAAATTGTTCCTATAATCCCAATAAAAAACAAATTATAACCACAGTTAAATAGGAATAGTATCCAAATAGGAGCATAAAATCCTATAATAATTCCCCGTAAAAGTGAGATTATATAAAATGAGCTCATTAGAAATTATACAACTCCTTTATGTATGTAGCATTTTTCTTTTTATTACTAAACATTTTTTATAATAATTCAGCATTATTAATCGTTATTTTTCATTATATTGACGACTTTTTTATTACATAAGCTTTTCTTATACCACTAGGACGTACTAAATATTAATCAAATATCAATGTTTTATTGAACAATGAAACCTAATTATGGTGTAAAACTATAACGCTATCGTACGTCTACCTGTAAATATCATCATTATTAAGATTAAAAGAGAATTTAGATTTAATATTAGAAAGCTAGGCTTCTTCAAAGCGTCCTTGATATTCTTTCTTAGTACATTTAATAATTTATGACTTCTCTGTCTTCTATACTTATTCTAAGGACAAAGATTTAGGTGCTTCGTTAGTGACTTCGTAACTATTACTTTCTAGTTTTTGTATATGTATCTAATACTTCGAAATTATAAAGTGATGTATCGAACACTATAATTATATTATATTTAAAACGTAAAATTTATGTCAATATATTATAATGCATTGAAAATTAGATGATATGTGCATAACTACTAAAATAAATAATTTCGCTTGTTTAGCAACTTCAATTTAATTTTGCAATTTTACTATATACGATGTTATAATATATTTAACAAGAGTTTCGTGCATTGAATGAACCAAAAAACCCCCTCGCTACCACTAATAGCGAGGGGGTTTTTTGGTGTGGTTAATGTCGCCTTTTACTTGTCATTACGATTACGTAACCAATACGCAAATAAGGTAACGATGCAACCACTAATTACTGTGACAGTGGTATGAACAAGAGCCTCGATCATTAATATGCACCTGCTCTCTACGTCATATTGACGCCTGAGAGATAGACGACACTATAATTATATTCTATTCTATTTTTGTTGATTAAGCATCGGATTCATAGATAATAAACCATTGATTTTCATATAAAATATCACAAAATAGTAATGGAAATTTAGCAGATTACATGTACAAAGATGATAAGTTATGATAAAAATAAGCGTGAATATTATCTTTATTTTCTAAGTAAGGGGGATATCTAATGAAAAAAACACTAGGCTTAAACCTTTTGTTTTTAATATTATTCATCATTTTTGCTTTAGCATTTTTCACTAACTTTTTTGGTAGTCTGACGATATATGTCATTATTATCGTCCCTGTTTTAATGCTAGTCATTGGCGGCTATGTATTCAAAACCAACTTCAACAAGTATAACCAAAATGATTTCAACAATAATCATCGTTTAAAGTAAAATAGTAATTAATATAAATTCAAATGTTGACAAATTGAAAATATCCTTGTAGCATACTAGGTAATTACTTTTCGCAACTTAGGTTGCCATTTGAAAGATGACGTAGCATATATGACATGTAGTAAGAAGAAAGCTAATGGGTGATGGAAATTAGCACTGCATATAATGTGAATTGGGCTTTTAGATGTAATTAAAAATTATAATATTTAAAGTGAACAAATAATTTGTTAACTAAGGTGGCACCACGGTAACGCGTCCTTACAGATATGCGTTAGTGTGGTGTTTTTTATATACCAAAAAATAAGAAAGCAAAATGAAGTAAGTGATGTAAAGGTAGCAAGCAGAAAGTTAGTGGTTGATGGAAACTAACACCTACATATACTGAAATTGGGTTTTGTTGGATAACAAATGAATAAATCAATGAGAGAGTAGATTAAAGCAAGTATATCTACTAATTTAGGTGGTACCGCGCGTCAGCGTCCTTAACAATGTTTAAGGATGCTGATTTTTTTTATGAGGAGGAAAATAAAATGAAAGTGCAATATCAAAGATTAAATGCAGAGGTAACACCAGAAGCGTTAGCAAGATTGAAAGAAAATAAAATCGTATTAGAGAGTTCAGAACAATCGAAACTAAAAGGGCGTTATTCTATAGTGATTTTCGATACTTACGGTTCAATCACGTTGGATAATGAAACAATGACAGTATGTACACCAGAAGAAAACAGAGTAGAACATGAGCAACCTTATAAAAAAATGAAAGATTTAATTGATCAATATAAAGCAGAAATTGAAGACGAAGCATTAGCGTTATTACCTTTTATTTCTGGTTTTGTAGGATCATGTAGTTTTGATTTAGTAAGACATGAATTCCCAGTACTAAAACAAATCAATCTTGAAGATCATCCGCAACATGATGCTAAGTTTCATATGGTTGAAGATGCATATATATTTGATCATTACAAAGAGCATTTATACGTTATTGCAACGAACTTGTTTTCAAAAGAAAATGATGAACAATTAAAAGCGCGCGTAGCTAAACGTGTAGAAGAATTAAAACAAATTACGATTTATCCATCTGAGCTTGAACATACAGCTACAGAAAAAGAGATTAAATCAAATATTGCACCAGAACAATTTATTAATACAATTAGTAAAATGAAGTCACTCATTCAACAAGGTGATATGTTTCAAGTTGTACCATCTATCGTTTATAGTTACGAACATCACTTTGGTCAACAATTACAAGCTATGTCTTATCAACTTTACCAAAATTTAAAACGTCAAAATCCAAGTCCATATATGTATTACTTGAATATGGATCAGCCGATTGTCGTAGGGAGTTCACCGGAAAGTTTTGTAAAAGTAAAAGGGCAAACCGTAGTGACTA
This sequence comes from Staphylococcus parequorum, assembly GCF_039237145.1. Classification (NCBI taxonomy): domain Bacteria; kingdom Bacillati; phylum Bacillota; class Bacilli; order Caryophanales; family Staphylococcaceae; genus Staphylococcus; species Staphylococcus parequorum. The sequence goes on along the minus strand of NZ_CP150682.1, from coordinate 1,853,283 downwards.
ATCCAATTGCTGGAACGATAAAAAGAGGCGCTACTGAAGAAGAAGACCAAGTAAACGAAGCCAGTTTAAAAAACGATGAAAAAGAATTAAGCGAACACAGTATGCTTGTTGATTTGGGTAGAAATGATATCCATCGTGTAAGTGAAACAGGGACTTCGGTAATTGGTAAATTAATGACAATTGAACGTTACGAACATGTGATGCATATTGTCAGTGAAGTTACTGGAAAGCTTAAAGACAATTATTCACCAATGACAGTGATTGCGAGTTTATTACCTACAGGTACTGTATCAGGCGCACCTAAGCTAAGAGCGATTCAACGTATCTATGAAGTGCAACCACAAAAACGTGGCGTATACAGTGGCGGTATTGGTTATATCAATTGTAACCACGACTTAGATTTCGCATTAGCGATTCGTACAATGATGATTGATGACACGCACATTAACGTAGAAGCAGGTTGTGGTGTTGTGTATGATTCAATTCCAGAAAAAGAACTTGAAGAGACAAAATTAAAAGCTAAAAGCTTATTGGAGGTGTCACCATGATACTTATAGTTGATAATTATGATTCATTTACTTATAACTTAGTAGATATGATTGCACAGAAAGAAGCAGTGATAGTTAAATATCCGGATGACCCATCTATATATAATATGGATATTGACGGTGTTATTATTTCACCTGGTCCAGGTCATCCATTAGATACAGATGATTTGATGCAAATCATTGATCATTATAAAAATAAACCGATTTTAGGCGTTTGCTTAGGGTCGCAAGCATTGACTTGTTATCATGGCGGCGATGTCATCCAATGTGATTATATAAAACATGGTAAAAAAGACCAAATGCGTATCACAAAAGAAACTTTGTTATACACTGATATTCCAGAATATTCAGAAATTATGCGATACCATTCATTGATGAGTAATCCTCAAACATTACCTGAAACATTAACAATAACGGCACAAACAGAAGATTGCATACAGTCATTTGAACACACACAATTGTTACATTATGGGATTCAATATCATCCCGAGTCATTTGCTACGGCACATGGTAAACAAATCATTAATAACTTTTTAAACATAATGAAGGAGGTAACAGAAGATGGAGCTACAAACACAGTTAAAACAATATAAACCACTTAATCAAGCACAAATGAATGAATTTATAGAATTACTTATTTCTAAAAATTTAGAAGACAGCGTAAAAATTGAGTTACTCGAAACGTTTTCTGAAAAAGAAACTACGCAAGAGGAGTTAACTTATATATCAAATAGTTTAATTCATTCTATGTATCGTGAACAACCGTACTATCCTAATGCTATGTGTGTTTGTGGCACGGGTGGAGATAAATCAAATAGTTTTAATATCTCTACAACCGTATCTTTTGTTATCGCTAGTGCAAGTGTACCCGTAATTAAGCATGGTAATAAGAGTGTCACTTCATCATCTGGAAGCACGGATTTGTTAAATGCAATGGCTATCAAATCAAGCACTGTTGAAGATACACCAAAACAATTAGACGATAATGGATTGGTCTTTTTAAATGCTACTGAAACATATCCGATAATGAAAAATATTCAACCTATCAGAAAAGGTATCAGCAATCCAACAATATTTAATATTACTGGTCCAATCATTAACCCTTTTAAATTGGATTATCAAGTCATGGGTGTTTACGAAACATCAAAATTAGAAAAAATTGCACAAACCTTAGCAGATTTAGGACGTAAAAAAGCAATCGTTGTATACGGTGCAAATGGTATGGATGAAGCTACATTATCTGGCGACAATATTATTTATGAAGTAACAGCAAATGAAGAAATTAAACACTATACGCTGAATGCAACAGATGTAGGCTTAGATTATGCGCCAAACGAAGCACTTGTTGGAGGTACACCACAAGACAACTTAGAAATCACGAAACATATATTAAATGGAACAGATCGTAGTGCTAAGAGAGATGTTGTTATCTTGAACGCAGGCATCGCACTCTATGTAGCAGAAAAAGCTGAAACAATAGAAGCTGGTGTGAAAGCAGCACAAGCATTAATAGAAAGTGGCAAAGCTTTAACGCAATATAATAAAATGGGAGGCAAAACGTATGACTATATTGGATGAGATTGTAACATATAAAAGAGGTTTACTAGAGCAGGGCTATTATGAAGATAAATTATCAACACTAGAAGCAGTGGATATTTCACATAAAAAAACATTCCAATCACATTTAGATGATTCAAATCAACTTGGAGTGATTGCTGAAATTAAATCTAAAAGTCCAACGCTTGATGGATTACCAGCAAGAGACTTAGCGCAACAAGTGAAAGATTACGAAGCTCATGGTGCGAATGCAGTTTCTATATTAACGGATGAGCACTATTTTGGTGGTAGCTACGAACGTTTACAAGCATTAACAACAGAAACATCATTACCAGTATTGTGTAAAGATTTTGTAGTAGATCCGATTCAAATTGATGTTGCTAAAAAAGCAGGCGCTTCGATAATATTACTTATCGTTAACGTTTTGACCGATCCAGAATTAAGAGAATTATATAAATACGCTACATCGCAAAATTTAGAAGTGCTCGTAGAAGTTCATGATAAAGAAGAATTAGCACGTGCCTATAAACTAGACCCAAAAATTATTGGTGTGAATAATAGAGACTTGAAGCGTTTCATTACAAATGTCTTGCATACAAATGAGATTTTAGAAGATAAAAAACCGGATTATTACTATATTTCAGAAAGTGGTATCAAAGATGAGCAAGATGTTCAAAATATCGTTGATTCGGGTATAGATGGTTTATTAATTGGTGAATCATTAATGAAATGTGATGACTTAAGTCAATTCTTACCAGGTCTAAAATTAGACAAGGTGCAACGATGAAGTTAAAGTTTTGTGGCTTTCGCACATTAGCCGATGTAAACAAAGCAAAAGACTTAAATATTGATGCGATGGGGTTTATTCATTTTCCAAAGAGTAAAAGATATGTAGATATTCCAACCATTAAACAATTGACTGAAGTTATACCTGATGATAAAGAAAAAGTAGTCATCGTTGTTAATCCAGGTTATGACACGATTACCAATTTGATAACGCAAACGCAGATTTCAACAATTCAACTCCATGGAAATGAACCGTTAGAAACTGTACATTTTATTAAGAAAAGTAATCCGAACATTAAAGTTATCAAAGCCTTACCCGCAACAGACCAACAAACATTAACGACAGCTATTGATTATTATAAAGATAATGTAGATATGTTTATTATTGATACACCATCGAAGTCTTATGGTGGTACAGGTAAAGTATATGATTGGGAAATGTTAAAAACAATCAACGATGTTAACTATTTAATCGCAGGCGGTATGAACTACGACAATATACGAGCTGTAGCATCTTTAGATTTAGCACATCAAGGCTATGATATCGCTAGTGGTATAGAAACAAATAATGAAAAAGATACGGAAAAAATGGCAGCAATTATTAAACTCGTAAAAGGAGCAAATGAATTATGAATAAAAACATACAAACAGAAGCAGATGAATTTGGTTTCTTCGGTGCTTATGGTGGTCAATACGTACCAGAAACGTTAATGCCAGCAATTCAAGAATTGAAACAAGCTTATCAAGAAGCCAAAGCAGACCCTAAATTTCAAGAAGAATTAGATGGTTACCTTAAAGACTATGTTGGTCGTGAAACACCATTGACATATGCTGATTCATATACAGAAGCCCTTGGTGGCGCCAAAATTTATTTAAAACGTGAAGATTTAAATCACACTGGTGCGCATAAAATAAACAATGCATTAGGCCAAGCACTATTAGCCAAAAGAATGGGTAAAAATAAACTTGTTGCTGAAACAGGCGCGGGTCAACATGGTGTTGCGAGTGCGACGGTTGCTGCATTATTTGATATGGAACTCGTAGTATTTATGGGTGAAGAAGACATTAAAAGACAATCTTTAAACGTATTTAGAATGGAATTGTTAGGTGCGAAAGTTGAATCTGTAACTGAAGGCCAAGGAACGTTATCAGACGCGGTTAATAAAGCATTACAATACTGGGTAAGTCATGTAGATGATACGCATTATTTATTAGGTTCAGCTTTAGGACCAGATCCATTTCCAACTATTGTAAGAGATTTACAAAAAATCATCGGTACAGAAATTAAAGCGCAAATTCAAGAAAAAGAAGGGCGTTTACCAGATGCAGTTGTAGCTTGTGTTGGTGGTGGGTCTAATGCCATTGGTACATTCTACCCATTCGTTCAAGATGACGTGAAATTATATGGCGTAGAAGCTGCAGGTGAAGGTTATGATACGGATAGACATGCACTAGCTATTAACAAAGGTAAAGAAGGCGTATTGCACGGTACTAAAATGTATCTTATTCAAGATGAAAATGGTCAAATTCAACAAGCACATTCTATATCTGCAGGTTTAGATTATCCTGGTGTTGGACCAGAACATTCGTATTATCACGATATAGGTAGAGTGAAGTTCGCCACTGCAAGTGATAAACAAGCGATGGATGCTTTAGTTAGATTTACAAAAGCTGAAGGTATTATTCCAGCTATTGAAAGTGCACACGCATTAAGCTATGTAGAAACGTTAGCACCAACGATGGGCAAAGATGAAATTCTTGTTGTTACAGTTTCAGGACGTGGCGATAAAGATATGGAAACAATTAGAAATTATATGAAAGAAGACGGTGATTCTAATGCGTAAACTATTCATTCCATATATTATGGGTAATAAATCTTTTATTGAAAATCTTAAGACCGTCAGTGATGCAGGTGCTGATATTGTTGAAGTAGGTGTACCATTTTCAGACCCAGTGGCTGATGGACCAGTCATTATGGACGCTGGTAGCAAAGCCATAAAAGAGGGCGTCAATATTCAGTATATTTTAGATCAACTAACTGAACATCGTGATTCAATATCAAGTAAATATGTATTAATGACTTATTATAATATTATTAATTTTTACGGAGAAGATGCATTTTTTAAAGCTTGTGAAAAAGCAGGTGTCTACGGTTTAATCATTCCTGATTTGCCACATGAACTAGTGCAACAATTAAAAGAACGCCATCCTGACAGAAAAGTGAATATTATTTCACTCATCGCTATGACGACGTCTGAAGAACGTAGTAATCAAATCGCTCAAGATGCGGAAGGATTTATTTATACAGTAACAATGAATGCGACAACAGGGGAAAATGGTAAGTTCCATCCTGAACTTAAAGATAGAATTAAGCATATAAAATCAATTTCTAATGTGCCTGTCGTTGCAGGTTTTGGTATTCGTACACCAGAACATGTGTCAGATATCATAGAAGCTTCAGATGGTGTCGTTATAGGTAGTGAAATTGTTAAACGATTAGAGAAAGATCCAAAAGCAGACACAGTGAGTTATTTTAATTCAATTAGAAATGCACTCGATAGAAAAAGTGAATAAAGCATTGTGTGTGTAAGAGGTTAGAATTATGGGTACGCTATTAAGAGAGAATATATTTTTGAGGTGCATAGCATGCAATTTCAATGAATTAAATATAGCTATTCTCTTATTTTTAAAAAGAGGTGACATAATTTGAGTAAAAAAGTCTTGTTTATTATAACAAGTGTTAATCAATTTGAAGATGGTACACCAACAGGATTATGGTTAGAAGAAGCAAGTGAACCTTATGATATATTAACGGAAGCAAATATTAATGTAGATATCGCTACAATAAATGGTGGGGAAGTCCCATTAGATCCCAATTCTACACAGAATGGTGAACTTAATAAATATAAAGCATTTGTTGAGCAAACGAAATCAGCGTCAAGTATAGAAGATATAGACGTGAGTCAATACGACGCTGTATATTTACCAGGCGGTCATGGCACAGTATTTGATTTTGCACATAATCAGAAGTTAGCTTCTGTACTTGCTGACTTTAAAGCAGATGATAAAATCATTGCATCTGTATGTCACGGTCCAAGTGCTTTTGTCGGTGCTAAAGATAAGAAAGGCAACTTCCTAGTGAAGGGCGTGACGTTAACTGCATTTACAGATGAAGAAGAACGTGCAATGGGCTTTGAGGAAAAAGTACCTTTCTTAACTCAGACAGAATTAGAAAATCAAGGCGTCAAATTTGTAACTCAGGACAACTTCACTGAACATGTGGAAACAGATAATCAATTTATTACTGGTCAAAACCCACAATCAAGCGTAGCAATAGGTGAAACATTACGAGACGCTTTAAATTAGAACATAGTATCATAAGGCGTGGAACAGATATAAATGTTCTACTCCCAACTATAAAGAAAACTGGAAAACTTAATAAGTTTTCCAGTTTTTATTGTTATAACAATGGCAAATGTGTTTAATTGCTTATTCTTTGTTAAAATATAAGTAATGATATAATAAGACATACATAAAGTTCATGTATAATGAATTTATATATGCTATTGATTTAGTTTTATAAATGGTTATTGTATAATAATCAAGATTGAAGTTTAAACTCAAATAAAAAAAGAACTATAAACAAATAGGAGTATACAAAATGAAATTTACGAATTTAACTGCTAAAGAGTTCAGTACATTTACAGATAATATGCCAAATAGTCATTTTACACAAATGGTAGGAAACTACGAATTGAAAATTGCAGAAAGTACAGAAACACACTTAGTTGGTATTAAAAACAATGAAAATGAAGTCATTGCAGCATGTTTACTGACTGCAGTACCAGTAATGAAGTTTTATAAATATTTTTATACAAACAGAGGACCTGTTATAGATTTTGAAAATAAAGAACTTGTTCATTACTTCTTTAATGAATTAACTAAATATGTTAAAAAACATAAAGGTTTACATTTAAGAGTTGACCCTTATTTAGCTTATCAATATCGTAATCATGATGGAGAAGTGTTAGGAAATGCTGGTCATGACTGGTTTTTCGACAAAATGAAACAATTAGGATACAAACACCAAGGATTTTTAACTGGTTTTGATCCAATTCTTCAAATTAGATATCACTCAGTATTAGATTTAGCAGGTAAAACAGCTAAAGATGTACTTAACGGCATGGATAGCCTACGTAAACGTAATACAAAAAAAGTTCAAAAGAATGGTGTTAAAGTAAGATTCTTAGAAGAAGATGAGTTACCAATCTTCCGTTCGTTTATGGAAGATACATCTGAATCAAAAGAATTTGATGATAGGGAAGATAGCTTTTATTATAATAGATTGAGATATTATAAGAATCGTATCTTGGTCCCGTTAGCTTATATGGACTTTGATGAATATATCGAAGAATTAAAAGCAGAGCGTGATGTCTTAAGTAAAGATATTAACAAGGCGATTAAAGATATAGAAAAACGACCAGAAAATAAAAAAGCGTATAATAAGCGAGATAATTTAGAACAACAGCTTATTGCAAATCAACAAAAAATTGAAGAAGCGCAATCGTTACAGGCTGAACACGGTAATGAATTACCAATTTCTGCAGCATACTTTATTATTAACCCCTTTGAAGTAGTTTACTATGCAGGTGGCACTTCAAATGAATTTAGACACTTTGCTGGTAGTTATGCGATTCAGTGGAAGATGATTAATTACGCTATTGACCATAATATAGATAGATATAACTTCTACGGTATCAGTGGTAATTTCACAGAAGATGCGGAAGATGCAGGCGTAGTGAAATTTAAAAAAGGATTTAATGCCGAAGTAGTTGAATACGTTGGGGATTTTGTAAAACCTATTAATAAACCAATGTACAAAATTTATACGACATTAAAAAAAATAAAAGATATTAAGAAGTAGATATAAATTATAGAAGGGAACTAAGCTAGAATGAAATTTACAGAGTTAACCGTCAAAGAGTATGACAATTTTGTACAAAACCCAGCATTAGAGAGTCATTACTTTCAAGTAAAAGAAAATATTGCGACAAGAGAAGAAGATGGATTTCAAGTTGTACTATTAGGCTTAAAAGATGACGACAATCAGGTTATTGCTGCTAGTCTTTTCTCTAAAATTCCTACAATGGGGAGCTATGTTTATTATTCTAATCGTGGTCCAGTTATGGATTACAATGATTTAGGTTTAGTAGATTTCTATTTACGTGAATTAGATCATTATCTTCAACACCATAATTGTTTATATGTCAAAATGGACCCGTACTGGATTTATAAAATATATGATAAAGATATCAATCCATTGCCAGAACCAGATAAGAATGACGCATTAGTCAACTTATTTAAATCTCATGGGTATACACATCACGGCTTTACGACTGAATATGATACATCTAGCCAAGTAAGATGGATGGGTGTATTGAACTTAGATGGCCAAACACCAGCATCTTTAAAAAAACAATTTGATAGCCAAAGAAAACGTAATATCAATAAAGCAATTAATTTTGGTATTAAAGTTAGATTGTTAAATAGGGATGAATTCGGTCTTTTCTTAGATCTTTATCGAGAAACTGAAAAACGTGCTGGCTTTGTATCTAAAACAGATGAATATTTCTATAATTTCATTGATAATTATGGTGATAAAGCTTTAATACCTTTAGCATATATAGACTTAAATGAATATATTGAAAATACACAAGAGAGTATTAATGATAAAGAATCACGTAGAGATCAAATCATGCAGAATGAAAATAAATCAGATAAACAGTTGAAGAAAATTACAGAACTGGATAAACAAATAGAGCATGATAAAAAAGAGTTAATGCATGCAAGTGAATTAAGATTAACAGATGGTGCTATATTAAATTTAGCTGCTGGTGTATATTTTGCAAATGCATATGAAGTAAACTACTTCTCTGGTGGCTCATCAGAAAAATATAATCAATATATGGGACCTTATATGATGCACTGGTACATGTTGAACTATTGTTTTGACAATGGTTATGGTCGCTATAATTTCTATGGTTTATCAGGCGACTTCACTGAAAATAGTGAAGATTACGGCGTATATCGCTTTAAACGTGGATTTAATGTGCAAATTGAAGAATTAATCGGCGACTTTTATAAACCAATTAAGAAAACAAAATATTGGTTATTTAATACGTTGAATAATGTTAGAAAAAAAGTAAAAAAATAGCAAAAAAAGAAAGCATACTGGTATGTAAGCCCTAATCAGTATGCTTTCTTTCGTTCTGAAGTTAGTTATATTAGGATGGCAATTCCAATATAACAATGAACTAAAATGTGGAATAGTCTGAGATGTTAATTCTTGTTGTTCCCACATTTTTTAGTATAGCATAGGATTTTAGCAATGCAATAACCTTACACTATAATAATTTTATAGTAAAATTTATTTTTATAAAATTATTAAAATAATATATGTAATAGTTATGAAAATATGAAAAGCGCACTACAAGACGACTTGTAGTGCGCTTTCTAGCATGATTTTTCAAAAATGCGCCCTATTTATTTACAAGTTAAGGATCATTAAGATAATGCTCTAATGATATAAGTTATACCAATAATAAAGAACACCGCACTCATGAAGATAGCAACTAAAATTGCCACCATAAGTGGATTAAACAGTAAAATAATACCGAAAATAATTGTAATAATGTTCAAAATAACCGATATAATATGGAAACCTTTATTTGATTTTTCAAGTGGCGTTACCGTAAACATATTAAATAACGCATTAATAATAAACCAAATAGCAAATAAATAAACAATAAATGTCGTACTTGTAACGATATTAAATAAAATCAATAACCCTAAAATAATGTTAATTACACCAAGTACAAGCACTATGGTTGAAGCATTTTTATCTGTTTTTTTCATTACACGACGAACGAAAATTTCTAAAAAACCGTTAATAATAAATAGTAGTCCTATGAGCCATGTAATAGCAAATAAGTTTTCTTCAGGAAAACTTAAAATAAACACGCCAATAATTAGAAAAATGACGCCAATCACTAAACTAGACCATTTGATTCGGGAACGTTCCTGCATAAATTTCACTCCTAAATGATTATCTAAATAGTATATACCCAAATGACAGAAAAGAACACGTTTTTTATAGGTGCCTATATTTATGTTATGTAACCCTATAAGTATATGCTTTAAATAAAAGACCATTTTTTAAGGATTGCTATAAAATTGAAGGAGATATCAATCTAATAGCAAGATTAAAGAACAAAGTATTGTTTGAGCTTAAAATCACTAATTCATAAAAATAAGACGCTGAGAAGTCGATTTCTCAGCGTTTAAATATAAGTTCATGAGTATATATCCATGTAAACACACGTAAAATTGTGAGTTTAGATCATTGTATAAAATAACCGAAAACAAGATAAACAATATCTTAGCTGCATACAGTCAAAACAAAACTTGTATAGATATTTACGTAGCTTGAAAGTTAATAAAGTACAATTATAATTAGACATTAAGTGAGATGCGTATAAGTATCTAGTAAATGTTAAATGATATGACGTTATGTATATGCATGAAAAAGCTAAAATAGGATTAATAAGTAGTAAATGCTAAATACATAATATATATGATAAAAATAGCTATATAGATATGTAACTTTTAAAATTTACTTTTTAGTTTACATAATATATATTATAGGAAGTTATACTTGTTAATAATTCGTTACAGTTAAATGGTTGTACTATCCCTTCTTAACTGGATATGTATAATTAATAAAATAAGCCTCTAACTATTATCTAATTGAGACTGTATGATTTTTCTTTGATTAAGTTGCAATTCATTTTGATTGTTTTAAATTAAGTAGTATTTTAGTATACCTTTCAAGAACACTTTCATTTATGTTTAAGATTTTCATAAGCAAATTATTATTTGAATCTTGATCAATACTAATGTTTTCTTATTTTCTAATAAATGTTGCACAAAAATAAAATAGTGTATTTCCATTTACGTATTGTGAAACATTTATTTATTGTCCATTTTCCCTGCTTTCTTCTTCAATTGATTAAGATGCGTAATTCTAATTATTTTAATTATATCTGGTAAAAAAACCGCGATAATTAAAAGTACAACCATTATTGTCATAATAAATGAAACCTCCTTATTTGTTCTTTGACTTTTGGTCTAAGTAATTTAAATAACCAAGTGATGTAAATGCAACTGTTTTAGAATAGCTGGTGTTTGTACTGCAAATACGAATATTAGCAAACTTCTATTTCATTCGCTTCCCCCACTTTTTCAAAGAACGATGTATGAAGTAATTAAACTATTAAATTTACATATTATATAATAAATTTAGGAATAATAGGAATCATCTGGTCCAATTTTTTTAATAATCGAACCTAAGTTCTGTGATGAATAGTTAGATTGTTATTTATTCCAGTACTTAGATTAGTACTGGTTTACTTAACTAATTAATTGTATAATTAAAATATAAAATAAAGGGAGATAGAGATATGAAAAAACTACTAGTGGTTACAACTTTATCGGGTGCATTGTTATTGGGAGCTTGTGGTAATTCTAATTCATCAGAAGATAAAAGTTCAAATTTAGAACCAGAAAAACAAGAAGAAGTATACAAGAAAGAAACTAAAAAATTAGGATCAGCAATTGTTAAAGAATCTGAAGCTGAATCTGATTCTGAAAGCAAAGAAGCTGTAAAAAATCTAGAAAAAGCTATTGATAGATACGAAAGTAAAACAAAAAATTTAGATGGAATCGATACAGGAATCGGTGATCATGCTTTAGAAGTTGCTAAGATTACAGAAATTCTTGGAAATAGAATGTTCGATTTAGATGAATTTAAAGAAAACAATCCAGATAAGGAAAAAACTTATGATCTTGCTCTTATGGATACAGTTGTAAATGCTGCATTCTCTATAGAAAGTATGAGTTCAGAGTATGAAGATTATGATGTTTCTTCTAAAAATGAATACTTAGGCAAAAAAGCTAATGAAGAAATTACTGATATATTAGCAATAACTTCAGGCTATGAGTTAAATGAATTTGTTGAAGGATATGGCACTCTAGTAGTCGATTATGATGAAGATCTAAATGATGATCAAACAAAATCTTTATCTAACACAGATTATAGAGAAAAATTAAATAAGTTAATGATTACTGAAGAAGCTGATGTTTCTAAAAACGAGTACAACGAATCAGTAAATATGTTTAATAAATTCGCTCCAGAGTTCCTTCATTATAAAGAAGTTGATAAGATGGTTTCATCTACAGAAAATATGAATATGATGGATATAAGAAATGGTGTTGTCGGTGCTAACACAGACGCTGGTATAGATAGTTATGAAGACGTTGAAGGTGAAGCTAAAGATATGGAAGAAGAACTTGGAGAATTTGGTGATACAGAAGAAGATACATCTTCAGAAGAATCTACTACTTCAGAAAAATCTGATGAAAGCACAGAAGATGATAGTGGCTATTCGGCAGAAGCTTACAATGATTTAGTTGATGAATATAATAGTCTTACTGATGGTGAAAAAATGAATCATGTGGATGAAGACGTATTAGATATTGAATATGAACAGCTAGATGATAGAGTTACAGCTTTACAATAGTAAGGAGGCTAACTTATGAAATACTTGTTCGATAGTAAAGGTAATCATATAGCAAATGTTATTAATGATAATTTGTTTTCTGTTAAAGGAATAAATATTGGCCATTGTGTTACTGATCTAAATATCTTTATTGATATATATGGAAAGTATATTGGTGAAATCATATATGAAGACAGACTAATGTATAATAAATCATCACCATTTAAAAATAAAAAATTTGGTATATATGGTGAAACTAGTAATGGTGGAATATATGGAATTCCAAGAGGAAGACATTCTATAGGAAATATAACTGGTTATACTGATACGAATTTAGAAAGACTAATATTTTTAAAAGACTTATAAAGATAATTGAGACCGGGAAATTCCCGATCTCATTTTTTATAGATTTAACTCTTTGTTTAATAACTCTTGATCTTTATCTTTCAAATACGACATGGTAGTTTCATATGACGATAGGAGTGAGGATTGAAATTTATTTCTTCTCCAGTAAGTTTGGTTAAAACTTTTCTGAAACTGATTGTCCAATTATAAAGAGTTTTATATTTCGCTACTCGTTATCTTCTTCTTTACAACAATACATAGACTTTCAATTTTTTAACGCGAATTTAAAGATATAATTAAAAAAATGAACTGTAACTTAGATTATAGCTACAGTTCATTTTTTATTTTTGTTTATAATCTTCTAATTCATCTTTTGGGATGCCACCACGTTTACGTATTTCTTTTCTAGCTTTCTTTTCGCGGCGTTTACGTCTCCAGTTACGTGTCATGTACCATATTACAAAGCTTAGGATTAAACTTAATATAGTCATAAACGCAGCAAAACCTAATAAAGGTTCATATGTAATATCTTGAAAATTTGGTATTAAAAATGCTGATATTGCTAATACTACTAATATTAAGATTGGTGCAGTAAACCATTTATTTAAGACAAGATTGCAAAATACTGTTACTAATATGACAGCTACTACAGTAATCCATAAAAAATTAGGCATATCAAAAATAGTCATTAATTCCTCTCCTTTTTATTTAATATTTATACTTTACTTACATTATATATATATCATACTATATTTTCTATATAAATACATTCAGTCTTGAGCAGTATAATTTTATATTAAATTAATAAAAAATACGTGTCAATCCAATTCGGTTTACTGTTCCCCACTTTTAATATAGATAAACTTTCGATTATCATTTATCCGGGTCATTCATGTATAATTAACTGTGAATACAATATAAATGTAGAGGAGTAGATTATATGGCTGAAACACTACCATTTAGAAATAATGTTCCAATTGAAGAAACGTGGGACGTAACTGACTTATTTAGTTCTGACGATGCATTTTATAATACATTGAATGAGACTTTAGAACAAGCTAAGGCGTTTAATCAACAATATACAGGTCACTTACATGAAGTAGATATTGTTGAAGATGCACTGGATGCATATTCTGAACTATTAATTCAATTAGATCGAATGGCAAATTACGCTGAGTTAAGATTGAGCGTTGATACGGCTAATGAACATGCACAGACATTAAGCGCAAAATTGTCTACATCTTATGGAAAAATCGCTAGTGAACTTTCATTTGTAGTTTCAGAAATATTAGAACTTTCTGATCAAACACTTGAACAACTTGTTAAAACATCGAAGTATCCACACTTTTTAACAAAATTAAAAGCGAATAAGGCGCATCAATTATCTCCAGAAGTTGAAAAAGTATTAGCAAGTTTGTCCCCTACTTTTGAGAGCGCTTTTGAACTTTATGGAACTACAAAAATGTTGGATATTGATTTTGAATCATTTGAATATGATCATCAAACATATCCTTTAGATTATGCTACTTTTGAGAATGAATATGAAGATAATCCAAATGAGGCGTTTAGAAGAATAAGTTTCAAACATTTCAGTAATGCATTAAGTAAGTATCAACATACGACAGCTGCGACATATAATATGCAAGTGCAACAAGAGAAAATCGAAGCAGATTTAAGAGGATATGATTCTGTTATTGATTATTTACTACAAGAGCAAGAAGTGACACGAGACATGTTTAACAGACAAATTGATGTAATTATGAGTGATTTAGCGCCCATTATGCAAAAATATGCGAAATTAGTTAAACGTGTTCATGGCTTAGATGTGATGCATTTTGAAGATTTAAAAGTTTCTATTGATCCAAATTATGAGCCCGAAATTTCAATAGAAGATTCTAAACAATATATTTATGGTGCTTTAAATGTACTTGGTGAAGATTATTTGAAAATGGTTGAAGCTGCTTATAAAGATAGATGGATAGATTTTGCACAAAACAAAGGTAAAGAAACAGGTGCCTATTGTGCGAGTCCATATGCTTCACATTCATATGTCTTTATATCATGGACTGGTAAAATGACTGAAACCTTTGTGTTAGCGCATGAATTAGGTCATGCGGGTCACTTTACTTTAGCACAGGAACATCAAAATTATTTAGAATCAGAAGCTTCGATGTATTTTGTAGAAGCACCTTCTACTATGAATGAAATGCTTATGGCAAACTACTTATTTGAAAATAGTAATGATGCTAAATTTAAACGTTGGGTAACAGGTTCTATTATTTCAAGAACGTATTATCATAATATGGTTACGCATTTACTTGAAGCTGCTTTCCAACGTGAAGTTTATAATAAAGTCGATCAAGGCGAATCATTAACTGCCCCAGTACTTAATGACATTATGCTTGATGTCTATAGTCAATTCTTTGGAGACAGTGTGAAACTGACAGAAGGCGCAGAGTTAACTTGGATGAGACAACCACACTATTATATGGGATTATATTCATACACGTATTCAGCGGGCTTAACAATTGGTACAGTGATGTCTCAACGTATTCAAAATGAAGGACAACCAGCTGTTGATGCTTGGCTAGATACATTGAAAGCAGGAGGTAGTAAATCACCAGTAGATTTAGCCGAAATTGCAGGTATAGATATCCGTACGGAACAACCATTAAAATCAACAATTGGCTATATTGGCAAACTTGTTGATGAACTAGAAACATTAACTGATGAAATTGAAAAGAAATAACGTTTTATAAAATTTAAAAAGCACAATGGCAATTTAGAAGATCATCCACTTTCATTTATCTGAAAGCGAGTCATCTTTATAAAGCCATTGTGCTTTTATTATGTGTAACATTCTTATTTATTATAGGATTCATAACGTTCGCCTGTAATAAAGAAATAAATATTCTCTGCTATATTACAGATATGATCTCCAATACGTTCCAAATGTCTTGCAGCTAAATGTGCTTGCCCTGCAACGAAAGGATCATTATCTATTAAATACGTTGTGTTTACAATGTTTTTATAGATATCATCAATATCTTTATCACGATCAATGATTTCTTTTATTAAGGTAATATCATTGTCTTTTACTGCATCATCTAAGTCTTTTAACATTAATAGCGCAAGTTTTCCCATGGTGTTGAGTCTCGTCAGTACATATTCATCAATAATTTTTGCACGTAATCTAATTTTCGCTATACTTGCTGCATTATCGCCTATACGTTCAAAATCAGTAGCGATTTTTAAAGCGGCCATCATTAAACGTAAATCTGTAGCAATCGGTTGTTGCTTAGTGATAAGCATGATTACTTTTTCATTAATTTCAGTTTCTTGCTCATTGATTTCTTTATCCTTAGCTATTGTTTGTCTGGCATAATTACGATCTTCTTCACTTAACGACGTTAGTCCAAATTCTATATTACGATATACATAAAGACCAAGTCGACGTAGATCTTTAATAAGTCCGTCTAGTTGGCCTTCATATTTATGTCTAATTGTCGCCATAGATTAACCGAAGCGACCTGAGATATAATCTTCAGTTTGCTTATCTGCAGGATTAGAGAAGATCTTATCAGTGTCGTCGTATTCATTAACATAGCCGTTAAGGAAGAAAGCAGTTTTATCAGAAACACGAGCAGCTTGTTGCATATTATGCGTAACAATGACGATTGAATATTGTTCTTTAAGTTCTTGAACAAGTTCTTCTATTTTTAATGTTGATATTGGATCTAAAGCTGACGTTGGCTCATCCATTAATATAACATCTGGTTCGATAGCTAATGTACGCGCAATACAAACACGTTGTTGTTGTCCACCTGATAAACTATAAGCGTTTTTGTCTAAGTCATCTTTTAATTCATCCCAAATTGCAGCGCCACGTAAAGATTTTTCAACAATTTCATCTAAGACTTTTTTGTTTTTAATACCATGGATTTTAGGACCATAAGTGATATTATCATAAATTGATTTAGGAAATGGGTTTGGTTGTTGGAATACCATCCCTACATTTGTTCTCAATTTTTCAACTGAATATTTATTATCGAAAATATTTTTATCACGGTACATGATTTTACCAGCAGTTTTAACAGATGGTACAAGTTCAACCATACGATTTAATGCTTTAATGTATGTTGATTTACCACACCCTGATGGCCCAATAATCGCTGTTACATTATTTTCTAAGATATCTAAGTTAATGTTTTTTAATGCATGATTTTCGCCATACCATAAATCAAGATTTTTAGTTGAATAGACAATTTTCTTTTGGCTATCTGGAATTTTATTGTCTGAATGGTTTGGTTCAATAGTAGCTATTGGTGAGTCATTACGGTCGGTATGTGATTTTATTGTATCGTTCGTATCGTTATTATCTATAATTTGTTTATTCATAATTAAAACTCCTTTTTATAGGCTAGATGCTAAGGTTTTACTGAAACCCTAGCACATTCCCATTTACTAGCCTTTTTTAAATAATATTTATCGTGTCTTAAATTTAGTATTTTTTACTATATTTATTTCTTAAGAATATCGCTATTGCATTCATTAATAGTAATATAACGAGTAATACGATAATTCCTGCCGATGCAACGTTTTGGAATTCTTCCTGTGGTAATTTTGTCCAGCTATAAATTGACATTGGTAACGCTTGGAATTGATCGAATATTGTTGATGGTAGCTGTAATAAAATCGTTGGTATACCAATTAAAATTAATGGTGCTGTCTCACCTAATGCACGAGATAGTGCTAAGATGAAACCTGTCAAAATACCAGGAATCGCCGCTGGTAACACAACACGGCGTATTGTTTGCCATTTGTTAGCACCTAGTCCGTATGAAGCTTCTTTTACAGAACTAGGTACAGATCTTATAGCTTCTTGGCTAGCTACAATGATTACCGGTAAGATAAGTAATGACATTGTTAATGCAGCCGCTAAAACGGAGTTTCCAAGTGCAATTGAATCGATACCCATACCTCTTACGAAAATTGTAAGACCGAGTAAACCGAATACGACTGAAGGTACACCAGCTAAGTTTGAGATACTCACTTTAATAAAGTTTGTAAGTGCATTTTCTTTAGCATATTCTTCTAAATAAATTGCAGTACCAACACCTAAAGTAATTGTTATCGGGATAATAGTAACCATTAACCATATTGTACCGATAAAGGCACCTTTAATCCCTGCCATAGAAGGCGTTGATGATGAGAAATTAGTGAAAAATGATGGAGTTAAGTGTCCAGCACCTTTTATAAGTGTATCAATGAGTAATGCCGCTAATACGAGCAGACCAACCATTGTACAGGCAAAGAAAGCCCATTTATTAACATTATTTGTCGTTAACCTTCCAGAGAGTTTCTTTTCAACTGTTTGTTGATCTACGAGCACGTTTTTGTTTGTTTCAGTCATATTAATACTCCTCTCTGAAACGTTTCGTAATCCATTGAGAAATCAAGTTCATTACTAACGTGAATAAGAATAAAGTGAATCCTACTGCATAAATACTATAGTAAGTATCAGTACCAAATGTTGCATCACCTGTTGCTACTTGAACGATATAACCTGTCATTGTTTGGATAGACCCTGTTATATCAAGTGATGCACTCGGTGTACTACCTGCAGCAAGAGATACGATCATAGTTTCGCCAATTGCACGTGAAATTGCTAATACAATTGAGGCCATAATACCTGAAGTTGCAGCTGGTAAAATAACTTTAGTTGCTACTTCAAATTTTGTAGCACCTAAACCTAGTGCACCTTCTCGCATTTTGTTTGGTACAGATGACATTGCATCTTCACTCATACTTGATATTAATGGAATAATCATTACACCAACTACAAGACCTGGACTAATAGAGTTGAAACTACCTATGTCTGGAAAGATTCCACGTATTAACGGTGTAACAAATGTTAGAGCAAAGAAACCGAATACGATTGTTGGAATACCAGATAATATTTCTAATATTGGTTTGATAATACTTTTAGCACGTGGCGAAGCATATTCACTTAAGTAAAGTGCTGCACCCAGACCTAATGGCACTGCTACGATTGTCGCTATTACAGTTATTTTCAACGTACCTAATATTAATGGCCAAATTCCAAATTTAGGATCAGATGAGAATGGTGTCCATTCCATCGAAAAGAGAAATTCTGTAATAGGAATACGTGTGAAAAACGTAATTGTTTCAGTTAATAATGTGACTACAATGCCGATTGTCGCTAATATAGAAAAAATTGCTATTGTACCTAAAATAATAGGAACAATTTTATCGCTTGCACCATTTTTATTGGCGTTGTTTTTTTCAATCATTTCGCTTACGGAGCGGTTTTTATTCGCCATGTTAATATCCTTCCTTCATATAGACTCCGAAATTGTTAAAAAAAGGTTGGGATATTTAGAAATAGAGAAACAAAGTGGACGTTATTCCCATCGCCACTTTGTTTTCTAATACAGAATCCCGACCTTTAAGATTTACAGCTATGTGTTATTTGTCTTCTTCTTTGTCTTTGCTTTCTTTACCAGTAATCTCTTTTAATTCATCTAGTTGTTTTGTGTAATCTTTTTCTGGTAGAGCTACAAATCCTGCTTCTTCAGCTGATTTACCTTTGTCTTCAAAGATAAATTTCATGAAATCTTGGAATCCTTCATTTTCTTTTAGTTTTTTCTCGTTTGTATAAATGAACAATGGTCTACTTAAAGCATATGAACCATCTTGAATTGATTCTTTAGTTGGTTTAGTAACTTTACCACTATCATCTTTGATTTCAACGGCTTTTAATTTATCTTTATTTTCTTCAAAGAAATTATAACCGAAGTAACCAATACCTTGTTCATTTTTTTGAACTGATTGAACGATTACGTTTGTATCAGCGTTTTTCTCTGCTTTGATATCTCCGTCATCCATAACTTCTTCAGTGAAGAAATCATACGTACCATGTGATTGGTCTGGAGAAAATGATTTGATTTCTTTATCTGGCCATTCAGGATTAACATCTTTCCATGATTTTGCTTCGCCAGAATAAATATCTTTCAATTGATCTTTAGTTAATTCGTTTACAAAATCGTTTTCTTTATTAACTGCAATTGTTACGCCATCTTTTGCAACTTCAAATTCATTATATTTGATACCTTTATCTTCTAATTTTTTCTTCTCTTCATCTTTTATTGGTCTAGATGCGTTTGAAAAATCAGTATTCCCTGAAATGAATTTTTCGAATCCGCCACCAGTACCAGATGTACCAGATGAAACTGTAACATCGGAATTTTCTTTAGCAAATTTTTCGTTTAATTTTTCAATGATTGGACCTACTGTTGATGAACCGTCGCCTTTAACTTCGCCTTCGCCGCCACCAGAACCAGCATTTCCGCCGCCACAAGCGCCTAATAAAAGTGAAGAGCCAATTACTGTAGTTCCAAATACTTGCCATTTTTTCATTGAAACATCCTCCTAATAAATAAATAACCCTTAAAAGTTATATGTATTTCTTACAGTTCCTATATTACACACAATTTATTAAATACAAATATAGATACTGTAAATGTTTTGTTAATTTAAGGTTGCTTCTATTTACAAAGTTTATAAACACTATGAATTAATAAAGGAGTGACTTGAAAAGATTGATAATACAACGTTTTGGTCGAATTTTATATTACAAACAACTATGGAATTGTAATATAAAAAAGAAAAATCCTGAAACTACTATATAAAAAATAGTAGTTTCAGGATTGATTTGTTGAGAACTGTATTTTGAAGTCCAATTCATTCTAAAAATTGTGGACATTATTATTATGAAACAAGTTAGATGAAAATATCACTTTATAATAGAAGGAATTACTTTTCTATTCTTTCCCAACCTTTTTTAGTTAAAGCAATTTTACCAGAATCTATTGTGATAATTTTGTTCTTATATAAGTGTCCAATTGCTCTTTTGAATGAACCTTTACTCATATTGAAAATTTCTTTAATAGCTTCTGGACTCGATTTGTCTGAGAAAGGAAGTTCCCCATCATACTCTACGAGCAAGTCAAAGATGTTTTGACCATCATCATCAAGTCTTTCGTGTGCTAGCGGTAAAAATGAACCATTCAATTCACCTTTATCGTTTTGACCAATGATACGCACTTTTACATTTTCACCGAGACGTGGTTCCTCTTTACGTTCTGTTTCGTGAACAAAAATTTTATAACCCTCTTTTGATAGTAAGAAGCTGCCAATTCGTAATAAACGATATGGTCTTGCTTCGATGATTTTATTTTTCAATTCATTGTCGAAAACAGATTTATATGTTTGTTCTACTATTGTTTCTGTTGCTAAACGTGCGAACATATTGTTATCTCTATCAATACGTAACGTAACGAATAACTCATCACCTTGTACTGGCCATACTGATTTAACTTTTGGTAAATCTTCCCAAGGTATTAAAACTTCTCTTGGTAAACCTACGTCGACATGCGCACCATCACGATCTACTTTTAATACTTTTACAAAATCGTATTTATCAGTTGTTACGTCAGGCATATTTTGCGTAGCAAATAATGCACCTGATCTATTTGGGTAAATAAAGAAACTATATTCTTCCCCTATATTTAATTCGTCTTCATCTTTAATTTCGGATTGATTGAGTTTAACTTCTTCTCCGTTTGGTCCTTTTAACTTATATGTTGAGCCTTCTAATCCAACAACTTTAAGAAATTCTATAGAACCTACAATATCTTTTTCATCTTGGGCCATACTTTTCTCCTTCGTACATACAGATTTATTCTTATTTATTATAACATGCTATGAAGAAACTAGCATCACTACATCGAGAATGGTCGAAACAAGTTGATAAGTGTGTTATAATTTGTCCGGTAGATTAACGAAAAGGATAACGAAAAGGAGTAAATGCATGTTACAAGTTACTGATGTAAGTTTACGATTTGGTGATCGTAAACTATTTGAAGATGTAAATATTAAATTTACAGATGGCAATTGTTATGGATTAATAGGAGCTAATGGCGCAGGTAAATCAACGTTCTTAAAGATTTTATCAGGTGAATTAGATGCTCAAACTGGTCATGTTTCTATGGGTAAAGACGAACGTTTAGCAGTATTAAAACAGGATCACTTTGCATTTGAAGATGAACGTGTGATTGATGTTGTTGTTAAAGGACACGAACGTTTATATGAAGTAATGAAAGAAAAAGATGAAATCTATATGAAACCAGACTTCAGCGATGAAGATGGTATTAGAGCTGCAGAGCTAGAAGGCGAATTTGCTGAAATGGACGGCTGGAATGCTGAAGCAGATGCGGGTACCCTACTTTCTGGTCTAGGTATCAAAGCAGACCTACAAGATAAAACAATGTCTGAATTAGAAAACAATCAAAAAGTTAAAGTGTTATTAGCACAAAGTCTTTTTGGTAAACCTGACGTATTATTACTAGATGAGCCTACCAATGGTTTAGATATCCCTGCAATAAGCTGGCTAGAAGATTTCTTAATTAATTTTGAAAATACAGTTATTGTTGTGTCTCATGATAGACACTTTTTAAATAATGTTTGTACGCATATTGCTGACTTAGATTATGGGAAAATTAAATTGTTTGTTGGTAACTATGATTTCTGGTACCAATCAAGTCAACTTGCTATGAAAATGGCTCAAGATCAAAACAAGAAAAAAGAAGAGAAAGTTAAAGAATTACAAGATTTCGTGGCACGTTTCTCTGCAAACGCCTCTAAATCAAAACAAGCAACAAGTCGTAAGAAGCAATTAGAAAAAATCGAGATTGATGATATTCAACCTTCTTCTCGTCGTTATCCTTTTGTGAAATTCACACCTGAACGTGAAATTGGTAATGATTTATTACATGTCGACAATGTTTCTAAAACAATCGACGGTGTGAAAATATTAGATAATATTTCATTCTCTATGGATCCTAACGATAAAGCTGTATTAGTTGGTGATAGTGAATTTGCTAAATCAACATTACTTAAAATCTTAGCTGGTGAAATGGAACCAGATGAAGGTACAGTAAGATGGGGCGTAACAACTTCTCAAAGTTTCTTACCTAAAGATAACTCATTCTACTTCGAAGGTGTAGATACAAACTTAGTTGACTGGTTACGTCAATACGCACCTGAGGACGAACAAACTGAGACATTTTTACGTGGCTTCTTAGGACGTATGCTATTTAGCGGTGAAGAAGTTAAGAAAAAAGCGAGTGTCTTATCTGGTGGAGAGAAAGTACGTTGTATGCTAAGTAAAATGATGTTATCAAGTTCTAACGTGTTACTACTGGATGAACCTACAAACCATTTAGACTTAGAAAGTATTACTGCAGTCAATGATGGCTTGAAATCATTCAAAGGTTCTATTATCTTTACATCTTATGACTTTGAATTCATCAATACGATTGCAAACCGTGTTATTGATTTAAATCCAACTGGTGGTCTTTCTAAAGAAACGACTTATAGAGCTTATTTAGAAGAAACTGGTGTATTAAAATAATAACCATGTGTTATTGATTTAAATATAACGCAATAAATAAGAAGCGTATTCTATTTAATATGTAGTGTACTCCTCTTAAAATGTGGACATCTCTAATGCTTTTACAGCATTAGAGATGTCTTTTTCATTTGCTTTATTCATCTGATTTAGAGTGAAGCGCCCCACTGTTTGGGCTAATTACTTTCAAAATAAATTTTTGAATTATATAATCATAATTAATTCAAATGAACGGAGGAGTTATTTTAATGGAAAATTTAAATATGATTGATGGACAACTTTTACCACAAATCGGCTTCGGTACATATAAATTAAATGGTGCGCAAGGTGTACATGCAATCGTTAATGCGTTAAATCAAGGATACAGAATATTAGATACAGCTTATAACTATGAAAATGAAGGTACAGTGGGTAAAGCAATTGAAAGAAGTCATGTTTCAAGAGATCAAATCATTGTAACTTCGAAATTACCAGGTCGTTATCAAGACTATGATGCAGCATTAACAGCTATACAAGAATCTATTTATCGATTAAATGTTGATTATATTGATCTATATTTAATTCATTGGCCAAACCCAAGACATAATAAATATGTTGAAGCTTGGCAAGCGATGATTGATGCTCAAAAAGCGGGACTTATTAAATCTATTGGTGTTTGTAATTTCTTACCAGAACATATAGAAAAATTAGAAAAAGAAACTGGTGTCTTACCTACTGTGAATCAGATTGAATTACATCCGTACTTTAATCAACAAGATATGGTTGAGTATAATAATACAAAAGGAATTATTACAGAAGCATGGAGTCCATTGGGTCGTGCATCTGAAGTAATAAAAGATAAAGACATCGCTGTAATTGCCGAAAAATATAATAAAACAATACCTCAAATTATATTAAGATGGCACGTTCAATTAGGTGTAGTGCCAATTCCAAAATCTACATCTATCACGAGACAAATTCAGAATCTAAATGTTTTTGATTTTAACTTAGAAGTTGAAGACGTAGAAAAAATAAACAACTTATCTCAAAAAGATGGTAGATTAAAAGGTCAAGACCCTGCAACATATGAAGAGTTTTAAAAATTGGAAATATAGAAAAGTGATTGTCATTAAACAGATTTAATTATATTTACACTTATAACGTAAAATGTATAAATATAATGTTGTATTTTTCAGTAAATTTAAAAAACTTGATAAAAGCGGTTTACAGTACATATAAGCATATGTATAATATGAATCATAAACAAACAAAAATTAAATATGGTTTTGATGAGGCGCATCAATCATTAGTAAATATTAGAAGAACCTGCCTGCTAGCAGCTAATTTTGAAAGGGTGAGATGCCGAAATAGTTATAATAGCAGCTTATAACACGTTGGACTTTATGGTTAAGAGCTAAGAGTCTGTCATTATTGTAAGATAATGGAGTGCATCACTTGTATATAAATTATAGAACAAGTTCGCATCCCGAACTTGTTCTTTTTTTAATACTGTGATTCTCCCCTATTGATTGAGGAGGATATAGAATTGAACAGAAGTGTTTTGAAATTTGGAGGTTCTTCAGTAAGTGATTTTACAAAAATAAAAAATATAGCGGAAATGTTGAAAATGAGAGTTAATCAAGGTGAACAACTTATTGTTGTTGTTAGCGCCATGGGCAAGACCACAGATGAGCTTATGGCTAATGTCTCTGCATTAACTACAAGCCCTAAAGATCAAGAACTTGCACTATTATTAACAACCGGTGAACAACAGACAGTTTCTTACTTATCTATGGTTTTAAATGATATCGGGGTAAACGCCAAAGCGATGACCGGATATCAAGCGGGTATTAAGACAATTGGACATCATTTAAAAAGTCGAATAGCAGAAATTAACCCTGATACATTCGAAATCGCATTTACAGAAAATGATGTTTTAGTAGTTGCTGGTTTTCAAGGCATTAATGAATCACTTGAAGTAACGACATTAGGTCGAGGTGGTTCAGATACTACTGCTGTTGCCTTAGCTGCAAGTAATGACACGGCATGTGAGATATACACCGATGTCGATGGTGTCTATGCTACAGACCCAAGATTATATAAAGATGCAAAACGACTTGAATACGTTTCTTATGAAGAAATGATGGAAATGAGTGCATTAGGTGCAGGCGTATTAGAAACAAGAAGCGTCGAATTAGCAAACAACTATCATATCCCGCTTTATTTAGGAAGAACTTTATCAAATGTGAAAGGAACATGGATTATGTCACAAGCAGAATTATTAGAAAAAAAAGCAGTCACAGGTGTGGCGTTAGATACACATATGATGCACGTTACAATTAGTTATCCCCTACCAGATAATAGATTACTTACTGAGCTCTTTACTCAATTGGAAGAAGGTTCAGTTAATGTTGATATGATTTCTCAGATTATTAACTTGGAAGGATTACAAATGTCCTTTACTATTAAAGATACAGATGCTTTTCAGATTTCAACCATATTAGAAACTTTAAAAGAACAGTTTAATGCATTAGACTTCAAAATTAATGAAGCATACGTTAAAATCTCTTTAATTGGCTCTGGTATGCGTGATATTTCTGGTGTAGCATCAAAAGCATTCATTACTTTAATTGAAAACGATATTTCATTTTATCAAACTACAACATCAGAAATAAGTATTTCATGTGTGATAGATGCTGAGAATGGCGAACGAGCTGTTCGAACCCTTTATCAAGCTTTTGATATCTGAATTTTCGGAATATAATTAAGATTTATTAAAATAATAAAAATGGAGTGTATGGTATATGACAAAATTAGCATTGGCAGGCGCAACAGGTTTAGTAGGAAGAAAAATGTTAGAAACAATAGATCGCAAAGGTGTGGCCTTTGATGAGTTAGTGTTGTTCTCTTCAGCTCGCTCAGCAGGTGAAAACATTGAATTTCAAGGTAAAAACTATACTGTTAGAGAATTAACAGAAGAAGCAGCTAAGGAATCATTTGATTATGTATTAATGAGTGCTGGTGGAAGTACAAGTGAACACTTCTCCCCTATTTTTGAACAAGCGGGTGCAATTGTCATTGATAATTCAAGCCAATGGAGAATGACTGAAGGTGTAGACTTAATCGTTCCAGAAGTTAACGAACCTGTATTAGACAGAAAAATTATTGCAAATCCAAATTGCTCAACAATACAATCAGTTGTACCACTTAAACCATTACAAGAAGAATTTGGTTTGAAACGTGTTGCATATACGACATACCAAGCAGTTTCGGGTTCTGGGGTAAAAGGGAAACAAGATTTAGCAGAGGGAGCAAATGGTAAAGCACCTGAAGCATACCCACACCCTATTTATAATAATGTATTACCTCATATTGATACTTTCCTTGAAGATGGGTATACAAAAGAAGAACAAAAAATGATAGACGAAACACGTAAAATCTTAAAAGATGATGAATTGAAAGTTACAGCTACTTGTGTACGTGTGCCAGTTCAAGACAGTCATAGTGTTCACATGAGTGTAACGTTAGAAAAAGAAGCTACAGTATGTGCAATTCAAGAATTATTTGAAAATGATGACCGTGTGGTACTTGAAGATGATCCACAAAATAATGTATATCCGTTAGCTATTAATTCTACAGACAGAGATGAAATATTTGTAGGACGTATTCGCCGTGATGAAACATTAGATAATACATTCCATGTATGGTGTACTTCTGACAACTTATTGAAAGGTGCGGCATTGAATGCAGTGCAAATACTTGAACAAGTTATGAGCTTGAAAGGAGTAAAATAATATGGGACATATTTTTGAAGGCGTAGGTGTCGCTCTAACAACACCTTTTACACACAATGAAGTAGATTATGATGCACTTAGAAGACATTTGAAATACTTAATTGAAAATGATGTGAAATCGATTGTTGTAAATGGTACTACAGCTGAGAATCCGGCATTAACTGATGACGAAAAAGATCAAATATTAGAAGTAGTCGTAAATTATGTAGATGGACGCATTCCTGTAATTGCTGGTACAGGTACGAATAACACACAAAAATCAATTCAAGCTTCAGTTCGTGCTAAAGAAATTGGTGCAGATGCAATTATGCTAATCACACCCTACTATAATAAGACGAATCAACGTGGTTTAATTGCTCATTTTACGAAAATAGCAGATGCGATTAAATTACCAGTCATATTATATAATGTGCCTTCTCGTACAAATATGACTATAGAACCAGATACTGTTGAAACTTTAAGTAAGAATGAATATATTATTGCATTAAAAGATGCGACCAACGATTTTGATTATTTAGAAGAAGTAAAAGCACGTATCAACTTAAATGACTTTACACTTTATAGTGGTAATGACGACAATGTAGTTGAGTATTTTAATAAAGGTGGACATGGCGTTATCTCAGTAGTAGCTAACGTGATTCCTAAATCTTTTCAAGCGTTATATGATGCTAAACAAAATGGAGAAGATATTGAAAAACAATTCCAACCGATTCAAACATTGTTAGATGCATTAGCGGTTGATGTGAATCCTATTCCAGTGAAGGCACTCACAGCTGTAGAAGGCTTCGGAAATTATGAGGTGCGTTTACCACTTGTAACTTTAGAAGATGAAGACCGTCGAACATTAGAAAAAGCGTATGAACAATTTAAAGTAGGTGACAAAGTATGAAGATCGTATTAATAGGCTATGGTGCAATGAACCAACGTGTCGCAAGATTAGCTGAAGCAAAAGGACATGAAATAATTGGTGTTATTGTACGAGATGCTACCAAGGATTACCCGTACCCTACTTTTGAACGTATAGCAGATGCTAAAGAAGCAGATGTTGCAATTGATTTCTCCAACCCTGAACTGTTATTACCATTATTGGATGAAGACTTTAATTTACCATTAGTAATAGCAACGACTGGTGAAAAAGAAGAAATAATCAATAAACTTAAAGCATTAAGTGATCAAATGCCAGTCTTTTTCAGTGCGAATATGAGTTATGGTGTACATGCTTTAACAAAAATTTTAGAAGCAGCAGTGCCCCTATTACAAGATTTCGACATTGAACTTACGGAAGCACATCATAATAAAAAAGTGGATGCGCCAAGTGGTACATTAGTAAAATTATATGATGTGATTGATGACTTGCGAGAAAAATCTACACCGGTATATGACAGACATGAGCATACTGAAAAACGCACACAAGATGAAATTGGTATCCATTCCATTCGTGGTGGCACGATTGTAGGAGAACATGACGTGCTATTTGCTGGTACTGATGAGACAATAGAGATTACGCATCGAGCACAGTCAAAAGATATTTTTGCAAATGGTGCAATCGGTGCAGCAGAAAAATTAATCAATAAGGCAAATGATTATTACACATTTGATAACCTATAAAAACTAAGGAGCGTATTAAATTATGGTACAACATTTAACGGCAGAAGAAATTATTAAATATATAAGTGATGCAAAGAAATCTACACCCCTAAAGGTTTATATTAATGGGAATTTTGAAAATGTAACCTTCCCTGATAGTTTCAAAGTGTTTGGTTCACCTGATTCAAAAGTTGTTTTCTGTGAAGCTGATGAATGGAAAACATTTTATGAAGCGAATCAATCTAGTATTGAAACTATAGAAATTGAAATGGATCGTCGTAATTCGGCTATTCCATTAAAAGATTTAACTAACACAAATGCACGTATTGAACCAGGCGCTTTCATCCGTGAACAAGCTATTATTGAAGATGGCGCAGTGATTATGATGGGCGCAACAATTAATATTGGTGCTGTAGTTGGTGAAGGTACAATGGTAGATATGAATGCAACACTTGGCGGCCGTGCAACTACTGGTAAAAATGTACATGTTGGTGCAGGCTCAGTATTAGCTGGTGTCATTGAACCACCTAGTGCTTCACCAGTAGTAATCGAAGATGATGTACTTATTGGTGCGAATGCAGTTATTCTTGAAGGTGTTCGTGTTGGTAAAGGCTCTATTGTGGCTGCAGGTGCAATCGTAACGCAAGATGTGCCAGCTGGATCAGTTGTTGCAGGTACACCTGCTAAAGTAATTAAACAGACAAGTGAAGTTGAAGATTCGAAACGTGAAATCGTTTCAGCTTTAAGAAAATTGAATGACTAAAGCTTAATTTCATGCAATTTCCACTTTTACTAAGTTAGTTATGGTTCTAGAATAATCAGAACTATGCTACTTAATACGAACATCCATAAATATTAATGTAGGAGGTTTAAGACGAGACAAGATGTAATAAATGATGGCGTTTATAACTTTTAAAAAGTTGCTATCCATTATACATTGATGAATCGGTCTTACCTCCTCATTTTTTTAATATTATGTTTTCGCTTTTTTATACATATAAACAAAGTGCTTTAGATTAAAATCTGAAGTTAATTAATAAAACTAAAAGGATTTGATTTAAAATGAATGAATTAGAATTCGTAACAACACATAGACGTCATTTGCATCAAAACCCAGAGCTAAGTCTACATGAATATGAAACTACTACCTATATTGCTTCTTTCTTAGATGAATTAGGTATCAGTTATGAACGCCCTCTTGATACAGGGTTGGTTGCTTATTTACCTGGGAACGGTGAGCATACGATAGCTTATCGTGCAGATATTGATGCATTGCCTATTTTTGAAGAAAACGATGTAGCTTACAAAAGTTTAACAGATAATGTAATGCATGCTTGTGGACATGATGGGCACACTACTGCGTTAATGCTCTTTGTTAAACGATGTAAAGCGATGGCTGATCAAGGAACGTTACCGCAAAGTATCGTTTTTATATTTCAACCTGCTGAAGAAACTGGTGGCGGTGCAAATCGATTAATTCGTGCTGGTGCTTTTAAAAATTATGAAATTGAAGCAGTATTTGGTATTCATGTTATGCCGTTTGAAAATGAAGGTAAAGTTGTTATACGAGATGAAGAAATAACAGCAAGTGCTACTGAATATAGATTTTATTTAAATGGCCTTTCTAGTCATGTAGCGGATAAAGAACAAGGACATTCTTGTGGAGAAGCATTACAACATGTATTAAGCCAAGTAGGACAAATTCAACAATATCATTTGAACGGTTTAAAACGAAATATTGTCCATATGGGTCATTTTGAAGCTGGAGAAGCGATTAATACTGTCCCTAGTCATGGTTATCTAGAAGGTACAATCAGAACATATGATGTTCATGACTTAGAAATCGTGAAACAACAAATGGCCAAAATTGCTGAAAGTGTCAGCTTATTATTTAATGTAGAATGTGAAGTGAAGTTTGAAGAAGGTTACCCACCTACTTATAATGATCCATTACTACGTAAACATGTTGAACTTGGATTGGAAAATGCAGATTTTGAAATTATTGATAAACCTACACCTTATTTATTTGGGGAAGATTTCAGCTTTTATAGTCGACTTGCGCCGAGTTATTTTGTATTTGTCGGTGTACGAGATGAAGCGAAGGGTTATGTAACTGGCTTACACACTTCTCATTTAAATTTTAATGAATATATGCTCATACGTATTGCAGATTATTATGAACAACTTCTAAAATCCTATAGCGAGGTGCGTGTACAATGACAGCCATTTGGTCAGTAGATACAGAGAAATTTTATGAAAATGCAGTAAATGTAGCGCAAGATAACCAACTCATGGCTGTAGTTAAAAATAATGCTTACCATTACGGTTTGGAATTTGCTGTTCAACAATTTAAAAAAGCTGGTATCCAAACTTTTAGTACAACTTCTTTGAGAGAAGCAATCCGAATTCGTAAACTTGCACCCGACGCTACGATATTTTTAATGAATGCAGTTTATGAATTCGATAAACTACGTGCTTATCATATTCAGATGACTTTACCTTCTCTAGACTTCTATTATGAACATGTAGAAGATTTATATGATATTCAAGTTCATTTAGAATATGAAAATTTATTACATCGTTCAGGATTGAAATCAATTGCAGAAATGAGAGAAGTCCTTATACATCATGCGCAAAATAAAAATGAACAGCGCATGATAATAACTGGCTTATGGACACACTTTGGATATGCAGACGAATTTGATGTTCCAGATTATGAAATTGAGCGAAAAGCATGGTTAGACGTTGTAGATACTTTATTGACTGAGGGCTATCAGTTTGATCTAATTCATGCTCAAAATAGTGCGAGTTATTATCGAGAAAATGGTGTTTTCCTCCATCATACACACGCACGTGTTGGCATTGCATTGTATGGTTCAAGACCATACAGTCATGTAGAGGAAACAGCAATTAAACAATCATTGACTGTTAAAGGTAATGTCATCCAAGTGCGTGAAGTTAATCAAGGAGATTATTGTGGGTATAGTTTTGCTTATGAAGCTACACAAGATGAAACAAGGTTAGCAGTCGTAGATGTTGGTTACGGCGATGGTATACTTAAATCAAGAGCACAACACGAAGCATTGATTAACGGTAAACGTTATCCTATACGTGCGTTAATGATGAGTCATATGTTTGTGGAAGTAGATAGCAATGTTCGTGCACAAGATGAAGTGATACTATATAATAACGATATACGCGTAGATGAGTTCACATTTAAAGGTGTGGGCGCGAATTCTGAACAATTAAGCGCGATGAATCATGACTCACTAATAAAGGAGTATAGATAAATTATGGTAGTAGAATACAATGATAAAGGAGAGCTTACAATTGGAGGTACAAGTCTTAAAACGATAGCACAAAGTTTTGGGACGCCTACGATTGTTTATGATGAAACGCAAATCAGAACACAAATGAGACGTTTTCATGAAGCTTTTCAAAAGAGCGGATTAAACTATAATATTTCATATGCTTCTAAAGCATTTACTTGTTTACAAATGGTTAAATTAGTAGAAGAAGAAGGACTCGAATTAGATGTAGTATCTGAAGGTGAATTATACACAGCATTAGCTGCTGGTTTTGATGCACAACACATACATTTTCATGGTAATAATAAGACAAAACGTGAAATACAATATGCCTTAGAAAGTAAAGTGGGTTATATTGTGATTGACTCTTTAGAAGAAATTGATATTATTAACCGTTATGCAAGTGAAGAAGTGAATGTAGTGTTAAGGTTAAATCCTGGAGTTGAAGCACATACACATGAATTTATTCAAACTGGACAAGAAGATAGTAAATTTGGCTTGTCTATCAAACATGGTTTGGCGATTGAAGGTGTCAAAAAAGTTAAAGATGCTAAGCGCTTAAATCTTAAAGGTGTTCACTTCCATGTAGGTTCGCAAATTGAAGGTACTGAAGCTATGATTGAAACTACTAAATTAGTTATCCAATGGCTGAAAGAAAATGACATTCAGATAGAATTGATCAATTTAGGTGGCGGCTTTAGTATTAAGTATGTCGAAGGTGATGTGAGCTTCCCTATCGAAGATGGTATTGCAGAAATAACTGAAGCAATTAAAACGATAGCACAAGAAGCTGATTACCCTATTCCAGAAATTGGTATTGAACCTGGACGTTCAATTGTAGGAGAAGCAGGTATTACTTTATATGAAGTAGGTACAATTAAAGATATTCCTAATGTGAATAAATATGTGTCAATCGATGGTGGCATGAGTGATCATATTCGTACCTCTCTCTATGATGCGAAGTATGAAGCTCTACTGGTTAATAGAAATGATCCAAAGGATGAAACTGTAACGCTGGCAGGTAAATTATGTGAATCTGGAGATATTATTATCAAAGATGCACAATTACCAAGTACAGTTAAACGTGGCGACTATTTAGCTATTCTATCAACTGGTGCTTATCATTATTCAATGGCATCAAATTATAACCAAATGCAGAAACCGTCCGTGTTTTTCTTGAAAGATGGAAAAGCAAGAGAAGTTATTAAGCGTCAATCATTACGCCAATTAATCATTAATGATACAAAATAAATGACTATATAAGAAAAAGGTTGCTAGCTACTCCCTACTGGGCATGCTAACAACCTTTTTTTAATGTTCTTAAAATGGTGTTTTAAGCGTGTTAAACAAACAATATAAAGTTCTGGATTATTTGGTCATGATTATAACTGAAAGCTCTTTAAATGCCTATATTGAATGAATATATGTATATTGCACACATTAAGAAAGCCTAACTCGATTTCATCGACGGAAATAGAGGATTACATGCTTGTCGCATGCATTAAGGCGCCCTAACATATTTAAAATGTAATCTAAGAAGCATTAGCGGATTACATGCTTGTCCCATGCATTAAGGCGCCCTAACATATTTAAAATGTAAAGGCGCCTATATATATAAAAAAAGAACCTTTGACAAGGTTCTTTTTAAATAAAGTCAATATAGAAATCTATATTATAGTTTAGCAACGTTTGCAGCTTGAGGACCGCGGTCGCCTTCAACTACTTCAAATTCAACTGATTGACCTTCTTCTAATGATTTGTATCCTTCTTGGTTAATTGCTGAGAAGTGTACGAACACGTCGTTTTCTCCTTCAACTTCGATAAAACCAAAACCTTTTTCGGCGTTAAACCATTTTACTGTACCTTGTTTCATAACTGTGAAACCTCCAAGACTAATATTCATTCAATATGCGTTATTCGCATATTACAAAAAATACAATTTCACAGTTCAAGTCTGTTAGTACAATATTCTTTGCAATATGGAATAAAACTATTGCTTGACTAACAGTATAAAGCAATTTAAATAAAATTGCAATACAAATCTGAATAAACTGTTTATTCAACAATAGGTAATTTATAATATACTTCATTATTATTTAAAACAATAAAACTATAGAATATTTGTAAATCTTCATCGCAATCTTCACAAAATCCTAAATCACAATTATTATAAAACGCATGAATATTATATTTTCCAACTAAATAGTTATCATAATCTTTTTTACATTTTAAAATGATTGATTGATATTGGCTTAACATCTCGTTATAAGTCTCAAAATTATGTTGTTCTACGATATGATCAGTCCAGTCACTAAATAACCACCAACCTTCATAGTCAGCCCGAATTTTTGCAACTGTCCACATTTCATTTCACCCTTTCATAGTCAGCTCAAAAACATTTTCAAAACATTTAAATAGCGTGTTCTAAATTTTAAGCTTAATAGAACAAGTTGATTATACTTATGTATGGTCTTCATACATTCACTCTAAATAAAATCCCCACGTTTATAAATAGATATGAATAGAACTAGTTATATACTTTATATAATTTAATTAGAGTCGCACAATTTGTCTATGTGTAATATTTTAACTAGATAATATACAAAATCAAGTTATCTGACTCATACTTTTGGCCTATATACATACGTAGCTCAAACGTAAATATTAGTTTTGTGGCCTAAAATTTCGTATAATACTACTAAGAGGTGATAATATGCAGTGCAAACACGTTAAAGTATTTGGAATGGTGCAAGGTGTAGGTTTCCGATACTATACACAGAAGATAGCTAGAAAGTATAATATTGTAGGCACAGTTGAAAATATTGATAATTATGTTGATATTTATGCGCAAGGAAATGAAAAAGCATTAACTCCATTTTTAAATGCAGTTATAGACGGTGCGTCACCTGCCTCGCATGTTGAAGATTATACTATAGAAGAATTGAATATTGATGAATCATTAAAGGATTTTAAAACTATATAAAGGAAGATGAAGTTTGAGATATACTATTTCACGTATTTTTGGGACAATCATAGCTTTTCCAGTAGCAGTTATCGCATGGTTTACTAGTGTTTTTGCTCTTGATATTTATGTTATATTTGATTTTCTTATTTCTGCGGTAACGTTCTTGGCAATTTACTTCCCTACTCAACGTTTAACTTCTAGAAAATATTTAAATGAAATTGGTCTATCACGTCGTGATTATCATTTTGTAAATAGTCAGTTAAACAATGCACAAGATAAGATTAGAAGAATTTTGAAAACATTTGTAAATGTGAGATCGATTAAAGATTTTAGACAAGTGAATGAAATATACCGAATTTCTCGTGCAATTTATTTTGCAGTGAAACAACAACCAGGTTCATTTTTCAAAGTAGAAGGTTTCTTCTATTCACATATTGATAATGCATTAAATTTAATTGAAGCATATACAAGATTATCTAAGTCACCTAAAAAATCTAAAGAAGAAAAACAAAAATTAGAACAAACAAGAATTACTTTAGACGAAGTGAAAAGAACTTTAGTTGCTGACTTGAAGAGAATTAATAACGAAGACTATAGCCAGTTAGATATAGAGATGGAATTAAACAAAATGGAACAGAAA
This sequence comes from Staphylococcus parequorum, assembly GCF_039237145.1. Taxonomy (NCBI): domain Bacteria; kingdom Bacillati; phylum Bacillota; class Bacilli; order Caryophanales; family Staphylococcaceae; genus Staphylococcus; species Staphylococcus parequorum. The sequence continues at coordinate 1,817,665 of NZ_CP150682.1, read as the reverse complement.
AGAAATAAATAACATAGAATTAAGAATGGAGAGAAATTGAATGGCTAAAGAACAAGACTTTTTAAGTTCACATCCATTGGACAAATATATTGATGAACAGTCAGCTAATCAAAATGAAATAATCAATAATAAAACGCAATATACTCAAGAGGAACAACAAAAAATCGATAAGTTGAGCGAACAAATAAAGCCAATGGATAATGATGGTTTACTGAATTATGGTACACAAGCACAATCAAATATGTCACAGTTCTCACACCGTATTTTAAATGAAGTTAACACAACAGATGTTGGCCCTGTGGGTGAGTCTCTGAATGGTTTAATGAGTAAATTAAAGTCAGTTAACCCTGAAGAACTTAATCCAGAAAACCAATCTAAGTTGAAACGTATATTTAAACGTACGAAAGCATCTGTTAATGAAATATTTTCTAAAATGCAATCTGTAGGTTCACAGATTGATCGTATCTCTATTGAGTTAGATAAGCATAAAAATAACTTAAAAAAAGATATAGACATGTTAGATGAATTATACAATATGAATAAAGATTATTTTGAAGAATTGTCTTTATATATTGAAGCAGCTAAAAAGAAACAGCATACGCTTCAACAGACTGAAGTACCTAAACTAAGAACACAAGCAAAAACGACAGGTAACCAAATGGATGTGCAAGCAGCATCTGATATGGAACAATTTATAGATCGTTTAGATAAACGAATTTATGATTTGCAGTTATCAAGACAGATTGCAATTCAGACTGCACCTCAAATACGAATGATTCAAAACGTAAACCAAGCCCTTGCTGAGAAAATTCAAAGTTCAATTTTAACGAGTATTCCATTATGGAAAAACCAAATGTCTATTGCATTAACATTGATGAGACAACGTAATGCCGTATCAGCTCAAAAGGCAGTTACAGATACTACAAATGATTTACTATTAAAAAACTCTGAATTATTAAAACAAAACGCGTTAGAAACAGCTACTGAGAATGAACGTGGTGTCGTTGATATCGAGACACTCAAAACAACACAAAATGATATTATTGAAACAATTGAACAGACACTTCAAATCCAAGAACAAGGCCGTACTAAACGTAAACAAGCAGAAACAGAATTAAATCAACTTGAATCAGAATTACAAAATCAATTGTTAGATATGAAAGATAATAAATAAGGTTTATGAACAAATAAAGTAGATGGAGTCGGGACAGAAAATCAAATTTTGATTTCTCCCCGCCCCATCTACTTTTTCTATTTAAAATCTTTCGGTTTTGAAAGCGCGTGCTTGCTTGGGGTATGGGAGTGGGACAGAAATCTAATTTTTCTAATAAGATTTCGTCGTCCCACCCTGGAAATAGAGTTGAGATATTATTTGTTTTACAGACTCATACTATTCCCCTAGGCGTCAGCGCTTTACAAAATCGGTACAATTATATAAATTAATACAAAAAATAAGACGCTTTTGTATAATAAAGTTACTCTAACATAACTTTAAAACGAGAAGTAGGATTAGCATGAATGGCAATAAATATAAGGAAAATAGTAGCTCATCGAGCTACAAAAATAGATAAAAAACATAAAAATGATGGCTTCTACTTTATTTCACGTAGAAACCATCATTTTTTAGTTATCTGAGAAGCTTATGTCTCAGACTCATTTTGAGATTTAATTCTAATCGCTCTATTTAATGCTTAGAATCTTCTGTATGTTGATTTGCTGAATTTTTAATTAAATTCTCTGTATTGTCAACTGTGTCTGAGGATTTAGTAGTTACTATATTTTGTTCCACAGCAAGTTTGTGCGCAATTTTCGGCGCTGTCCAAACGACAGGAAGCATGATAATCGATATAGGTACTGCTGTTACGATTATAAAGGACTGTATTGCACTAATACTACCCTCGCCAATATTAATAAGAATAATTGAGATTACACCCATAATAGCAACCCAGAATAATCTGATGATTTTAGGCGGATCTCCTTCGCCAGTAACGGACATAGAAATTGAATATGACATTGTATCGGCAGTTGTTATTACAAATATAAGTGTCAAAATGAGTAAAGCTATAACTAACACATTGCCTAAAGGTAATTGTGTAGCAATTGAGATAACTGCTGCAGGTAAACCATTTTCAGATAAAGGATCACTAATTGAACCATTATTTTTAGATTCATAAAACAATCCACTTCCACCTAAAATAGAAAACCAAAAATGAGAAACTACAGCTGCTACGACTGAAACGAGTATGAAGATTTCTCTGATTGTACGTCCCTTTGAGACACGGGCAACTAACATAGCCATTAAAGGACCATAACCTATAAACCAACCAAAGAAGAAAAGCATCCATGCGCCAGCCCATTGATTATCTCCTCTAAAGGTACTGATTTCTAAGAAATTAGTGATATATGTTCCATAAGAAGAAATAAAAGTATCAATAATAAAACCACCAGGGCCTATTAACAATATAAAGACAGCAAGTGCTATTGCTAACCATATATTTAGTTTGCTAAGAAACTGTATACCTTTATCTATCCCTGTAGTTGCAGAAATAGATACAATGACCATAAGTCCTGCAACAGATAAGACTTGAGTAATGATATTATCTGGAATACCAAAAATACTATGTAACCAGTAACTAAATTGAAAACCGAAAAACCCAATTGTTCCAATTGTTCCAGCTACAGCACCTAAAATACAAAAGACATCTATCATAGAGCCTGTCTTAGTATGCTCAATCTTTTTACCAAATATTGGATATAAAATTGTTCTTGGACGCATTTTCATGCCTTTATTATAATGTGCATACATAATAATGATACCACTGACAGCACCATAAACTGCCCAGGCTGTGAAGCCCCATGATGTGAAACTTTGAGCCATTGCTGCTGGTATAGCAGCTGAACTACTATCTTTGATACTTGGATCCATAGTTGGTGGCACATCAATAAAATAATACATAGGTTCAGCAGCAGCCCAAAATATAGCACCTGCGCCTAATCCTGACGTAATCACAATTGCTGCCCATCTGAAGTAACTCATTTCAGGTTTAGAAGCATTTCCGAGCCTTACACGACCATACTTTGAAAAGGCTAAAACAGCACCTACCGCAAATGTTGCTAGTAATAAAATTTGCCAAAATGCACCGAAATATGTAATGGATAGTTCAAAGCCTTTTTGCACGAAATCCGAAGTTGCTGTTGTAAATAGTGATGACATAATTACAAATAATACGAGTACGCCACCGCTAATAAGAAACACCGGCCAATCTAGTTTGTCTTTCCAATAAGAAAATTTAATGTTATTCTACTCCTCTTTTTAGGTTCTCTCTATTTTCTCTATATTAAGTCTTTTATAATAAATAGTTTAGCTTTTTCAGTACTTATCAAATTGCTTACGAATATCATTGAATATTGTTTTAGAGTTCAAAATTATAAGTATGAAAACGAAGTCTTACGCTATAGCAAATGGTGTTTTTGTGAATATGAACACGTGTACTTTCCATCTTTAATAAAAATATGTAAGTCTATTTATGATTGTGACAAGAGACTTACTATTGTCACTGACGAAACACTTGAAGTTAAGATTATAGCCCACTTCTTCTTAGTAATCAATTGGACTTTGTAAAATAGTTATAATTTTTAAGATTAAATTATTATATATTAATCATGCAATTGGAAAATTCTGCACCTTAAAAAATGATATTTTTATTTAAATGAAGATTTTAACAGCAAAATGTTATTTTTACACATAAAAAAATCCCTTCAAAGCAATCACTGTTTCAGTGACTACTTTGAAGGGATTGTATCTTTACAAAAACGATGCATTTAAATATTGAGCAGAATCTACTTAAATGAACTTTTAATCTTTTTCGTAAACGATAGGTTTTTGACTTTTAACCATAGTAGCTACAATATAACCTATGATTGTAGTGACTATAGCAATTGGGAACCATTCTAATGAATAGTCTTTTAAAGGTAAACTATCAATAAAGCTCATTTTTATCCAGCCTTGTGTATGTACTACACTTAATATTGAAACAATAGAAACAATCGTAACTGGAATTTGTTGTGCAATTGGCTTAGTTGGTACAAAACGTGCAATCAATATCAGTAATACTGAAGTAATTGCTACTGGATATACAATACTAAGTACTGGTTCAGACATTGTAATTACTGAGTTTAAACCTTGATTTGCTAATATAAAACTAATTAGCGTAAATCCAATTACATAAGCTTTATAAGAAATTTTCGGTAAAATTCTATGGAAATATTCTGACACTGAAACGATTAAACCACATGCAGTAGTTAAACACGCAAGTGCAACAATAATACCTAATAGATATTTACCAAAAGTTCCAAAGCCTACATCTGCCATTGTAGTTAATAGGTATGTACCTATGTTTTGATCTTTTGCTGTTAAACTAGCAATTTTTTCTTGCGATACATCCATGTGATTTCCTATAAAACCTAGAGAAATATAGATGAACATTAAGGCAACTGCAGCGATTAAACCAGCTAATAATGTCTGCTTAAAGATCTTATTAGCATTTGTAACGCCTGTTGCTTTTACAGCATTAACTACAATCATTGAGAAGGCAATTGCTGCAATAGCATCCATCGTTAAGTAACCATTGGTAAACCCTTGTGAAAATCCAGCAAAACCAGAAGTAAACGATTCTGCAGATTGACTTGGTGCATTACCACCAAAATCTACAAATCCTTTAATAATCATCGCTAATATCGTGATAAGTAGTAATGGTGTTAGCAATGACCCGATACGATCAACCATTTTACTAGGATTGATACATAAATATAATACAATTAAGAAATAAATAACTGTAAATATAAATAATGCTAAACTACTATTTGTTTGTGCAATCGGTGTAACAGTCATCTCAAATGATGTTGATGCTGTACGTGGAATCGCAAATAATGGACCTATTGTTAAGTATATAATTACTAAGAATACTACTGAAAACTTAGGTGATATTTTATTTAATGACCCGATGTAGCCTTGTTTATCTAATGCACCTACAACAACGCCTAATAACGGTAATCCGATTCCAGTTAATGCAAATGCTAAAATGGATGGCCAGAAATATTCTCCGCTATCTAAACCTAAATTAGGTGGGAAAATAAGGTTGCCAGCGCCAAAGAACATTGCAAACAATGTGAAGCCTATAATCCATGTATTTTTATTCATATGACGTTCTCCTTTTAATCCAATAAAATAATATTATCTATTCTATCACGTTTAATTAGATGCCGTCTATATAAATTTCAGAATATTTAAATATATAGCGATTAATTTATAAAAATTAGTCTAGCTAAAATGATTTTAATAAAAGTTTTTTCAATAATGGTGACAGATGGCTTGGCAAATTTTCTACGCCTTCTACAAAGATGGCATACTGACCATAAATGTTATGAATCGTTTGTTCTATGTCTTCTGTAATAGGATCTTGACTTAAAAACACATTGAATACTTCGATCCCCATTTTTCTAGCAGTTTCAACGGCTTCATAAGTGTCTAAAATACCATCTTGACTATAATTATATGCTGAAGGTTCACCATCTGAAAATACAATTAGAAAACGTTGATTATGTGAACGACGCATTAATCGTTCACTTCCTATTCTAATTGCTACGCCATCTCTATTATCATCTTGAGGCTCTAGAGCCATAATTCGTGGTCCATCTTTTTCAAAAATTGAACGGTCGTATGAAATGATTTCGTCAATAATATTGGGTTGATTTGCTTCATCTGCATCAAACGCATCTTCGTTAAATGCAAGTATCTCATGTTTAACATTTAATGATTTTAAAGTTTCATGGAATAGGACAACGCCTTTGATCGTTTCTTCCATCTTATCTTGCATACTTGCAGATGCATCAACTAGCAATGTAAAAGTAGCATCAAAGGATTGACTTAAATCTTGTTTCTTATAAAACAGCTTATATTGATCATCAATAAACCAATTAAGTAGATTCTTCTGTAGTCTTCCTTTAGTTAAATTATGACGTTCATCCTGGTATTCTCTATCAATTGTTTTCTTTATGATTTGGATTAAATCTTTTGTCTCAAACTGGACTTCAGATTCAACGTCACGATAATCATTGATATATTGTGGTTCTATGTCTGGAATATTCCATTTAATCTCTACGTTCTGATTGATACCTTTAAGTGCAAACGCTTGGTTATGACCGACAGTACCACCTTCGTCATCTTCAACATTATCAGTAGAGCCTTTGCCCTTTTTAGTTTGCATATCAGTCATATCATCGCTCGCATCACCCTCACGTGCGGTGTCATTATCACCCATGACATCACTATTCTCACCTTCATGTAATTCCATTTCTAAATAAGCGCCACCTTCTGACGCACTATCTTGATTATTAGATTCCATATCTTCGCTTACAACGTCTTCATCGTTTTGTTCATCAGACTGACCATCTGAGTTACTTGCGTCAGTTCTCGTTATATCCTCAAAATTAAGTTCTTCTATTGCTTCATAAACTTTTTTCGGTAAATGATAATATTCGTTCAACATATCTTCTTTTAAAATATCATCGATTTGATACATGATACGTTCTGCTAAATACATGTTATCTTCAGACGTTTCATTATAAAAGAAATTAGGTAAGTATTGATACATATGATTTAAAACATCATCAATTTGAGGATGGATTTGCGGTACATCATAAAAGTTTTCTGTTAAAAAAGATGCTTCTAAATATAAAAATAGTAAGTCTGTAAAAGTTGTTTTGGTTTTATAAACTTTGATTTGTGTCTGAGTATAATTCAATCTAACCTCATTACGCATTTGAATTATAGGCTTTGTCGAAGGACGTAATTGAACTATGGTATTTAATACACGTTTGTCTTCTAATAATTTGAAAAGTTGTTGGAAGAATTTTGGGTGTTGAAACTCTCGATTATGAATGACTTTATTTACAATTTTTTCATCCATCATTTGATAACCATAAGTAGCAAGTAATACATCTGATTTTAATCCTGTGGATTCTATTTCTTTACTCCTATGTGACCAAAATGAGCTTGTAATTAAGGTATGATTGATTGGATCATAGTATGGAAATTTTTGTATTTTAACGTGTGCTTGTTCATTTTTCAGTAAAAGACGAGCTAAATCTTGTAGCATCATGACTTGCTTTGCATCAAGTTGTTCGTCATTAAATTTTATAAAACGATCACTCATGATTATCCCTCACTAAAAGTTTAATTCTACTGCGTTTTTAATTGCTTGTTGTTCACGTTCGTCTTCTAATTTATCTATAATCGTACGCTGTATCGCACGTTCTATTGGCATGATTGTTGCTAAATCGCTCAAGTCAATCAGCGCTCGAATACTGGCTGCTTCTTCAGAAATTTGACCTTGTTTTGTCATTGTTCTCAAATCTTCATTGAACTTTATAATATTTTGGATAACAGCGTCGTCTTTTAACTGGCTTTGGTTTTTAATAACATCACTTAAAATATCACCATCAATATAATCTACTTCAATAACAACGAAACGGTTTTTTAATGCTTCATTCATAGGTAATGTGCCAATGTATCCTACGTTTATTGCTGCAATAACATTAAAACCTGGTGCTGCACTTACAACTTCTCCTGTAAATGGATTTGTTAGTTTTCTACGATAGTCTAATACACCATTCAGTATAGGCAGTGTTTCTGGTTTCGCCATATTGATTTCATCAATATAAAGAATATTTCCTTCTTTCATGGCTTGTATGACAGGTCCATCTATAAAGACAATTTCTTGTGACCCATTGTCATTTGTTTGTATTGTTTTAAATCCTAATAAACTTTCAGCATCTAAATCGACTGAACAGTTAATTTGGTGCATCGGTCTATTTAAAGTTTCACTTAGCGTTTCTGCAAGTTTCGTCTTACCAGAACCAGTTGGTCCTTTTAACAGTATATTTTTATTTAATTGCATTAATGATTTAGCATCATTAAAGACAGTCTCGTCTCTATTAATATATTGTGTATTTGTCATGTTTTTTTATCTCCTTTTGCATTTACATGTTTGTCTGATGATTGTTAAAAATCATTAAAAATAGACTGGGGCAAGAATACATCATCATATTTTGCCCTAGCCCTATTTTAATAAGAAAATTTATAAACTCACAATAGTTTGTGAGGAATTGTTTGTTGCGTTTATGGTGCAATACGATATATTTAAAATCTTATACTTCTTTAAAATATTCTTTATAATATCCACCAACTAGACCAGAGTTATCGATGATTTGATAATATTCTTCAGTTTCATTGATAACGTCATATTGTTTACCTACTGTTAGCATATCAGATACTGTGAATTTTTTCGCTTCTGCATGTTCAACTTCGACTTTTTTAATAGGTGTATTTGTTTTCCAAGTTTCATGTAACATAATTGTAAAAACCTCTCTTTATTGTTTTGTTTCTAAAGTTAATATAAATGTGATGCCGCTTTTTTCACTAATTCTTAAAGAACGTTCGCCATCTTGATCTAATGTTTGATAAGGAATACCAATGACTTCAAGTTGTTGCAATGCATTTTGAAAATGTGCTTTGGATTCAGTAGCAAATTCAATTTGTTCAACTATACCATGTTCAGGCATTTTCACTTCATCCTTTGCAGCATAAATATGTAGCTCGCCACCTAGCCCGCCGTCTCCTATACGAAACACTTGTACTTTATAATCGGCATTGTCTGTTGGTGCGTATTCAGCAAAATGTATGAGTCCAAAAACTTTAGTTAAAATAGATTGCGTTAATATAAGTTCATTAACTTTCAAGAGGACAGGCCCTAATCCTTGGATCTGGTGTAACGGATTTACAGTACTTTCAAATGATGGCATACCTAATGGTGTCCCAGTATTATGTTCATTTGAGTAAATATTAAATGTTTGATCATTTTGGTCTTTAAAATCAAAATATTGATGACCATTTAAATCGGTAATACCACCATGATTAATGTGATGATTATCTAATACTGATTTATACTCATCCAGACCTTCATCACTTGGCACACGCAAGCCAATATTATCTATATGATTATTATTGTTAATATAGTTAGGTATTTCTACAAAATGTATACGTGTCCCAGAATTAAGTTCAGCATCTCCAAAACGTAGCGCTTGTCCTTTGTTTGTCACATTGAGTCCGAGTATATCTTTAAATAAAGTTTTAGTTTTTTCTAAATCATTTGTCCCTGTAGTAACACTTCTAAGACCATTCATTATATTAACCCCTCTATTCATATCTTTTCAACTAATTATAACTTACTTTAAGTATTATTTGTATGATGAATAATGGTTTTACAAAATTATAACGAATATACATTGGACGAATTAAGAAAATGTATTAAAATGTATATATATCGTGATTTATTATTTTTCATGACAAATTTGAAAATAGATTTATTGAATTAGAAGGAGGTTTTAAAATGTTAACTGTATGGGTTGTATTTGGTATTACTGTGCTTATAGCAGTGTATTCTGGAATTACTTTCTTTTCGAATATAAATAATAAAGCAAAGCAAAAAAATGCTAATGCTAAAAGTGTTAAGAAAAATAATATCTATGGCGTAGTTTTCTTAGTATTTTTAATTCTAGCTATTATTGAGCTTTTCGTGTATATAGCTTAATAATTTTACATGTTTAAGACATGTAAATTGAATCGAGATTATTGGAGTTATAATTTAAATGAATAGTTAGTTGTTATACTTGAATAATAAAGTCGTAGTAAAATTTAAAAGGGCGTGGGACAGAATTATCTCATGCTCTATTAGAAAGCCCCAATCTATTAGAAAAAACTAATAGATTGGGGCTTTCTATTTAATATTCAAAGATACTAAAGTGTCTACTTGTCTCCGTATGGCTAGAAGCTTTTTGTATTAACAACAATTTTTTATCTTATTGTTTATTGAAAAAATATTTGGTCATGAGAAAAACTATAACTATATAAATTACAGAATGAATGCACAACGTTATAAAGTCTAAGTTAAATATATGAATAGAATCCTTATTTAAAAGATACAAGATATTGCTTATAGGAGGAAGAATCCATAATATCCATTGCAAAAATGAAAATTGTTCTATTAATAAATCCTTGGTCAGTGTAACAATTAAGATAAGTATTGTAAGAAGCCAATTAAAGTTTTTACTGGCAATTTGTGTATTTGTTACAAAAGAACCTAATAATATCCCAAAAGAACTCATTAATATATGCGTGATTAAACCTATGAAAATTAAATTTAATGTAATCTCTTTATTAAAAACTTGGATTAATAATGGATAGAATAGTGAAACTAGAATTAATAAACAACTAACTAGAAAAAGATATAAAACTTTAAGCTTTAAATAATTGCTTTTAGATCTTAATTGGATATATAAAATATAGCGTTCGTTAATAGTATCGTGCTTAAAGTTAATAATTGTAAGCCAAGTCATTATAAGAAATAGCACAATTGATGTGGATCCATAACTAGATAATACAGGGACATCTTTATAAATATAGATGCTTATTAGACATAATAAGTAAATAAAAATAGGTGGTATAAAAATAAAAGATTTTAAAAACTTTAAATTTTCATATTTTAAAAAAGTAAGTAGCATATTATAAGTCCTTTACTTCTATAATTTCATAATTATTATTTATTAAATTTAGTATAACTAAGTTAGATTTTGATTTATATACTTGTATCGCTAACTTATTGTCGCTAATTTCTAGTATAGAAAGTATAGAACCTTCATTATTTACCATAATTAAGTTGTGGTTTTGTTTATAGCTTTGCACAGTAATTAATTTCTGCGTATCTTGCTTAGAGATGGATTTAAATGTGTAATCGTCTAAATTGAGTATATGAGTGACTACAGTATTTTCAAAATTGTAATCATGCGCTGTTATAATAATTGTTTTCGTTTTAACTAATTGTCGTAAATGATTTACAAACCGTTTTTCTGATTTATTATCTAGACCTGAAAATGGTTCGTCGAAAATTAAAATGTCAGCATCCGCTAATAGACATTGTATAATATTAACTTTTTGTAATGTACCTTTAGATAAACGATGCAATTTCAAATCTTGAAATTCAGTTAAATAAAATAAATCCAAATAATTTTGCAGTATAGTATGTACTTGTTTTTTATTAATTTGATTATTTGAGTTAATTATAAATAATAAAAATTGTTTTACTGTTACTTTAATGTTTTTAGGAAATGCATCCGGGGCATAGCTAATTTTAGAATCAGTATAAATATTGCCGCTACTTGGTAACTGTAATTTAGAAATAAGTTTTAATGTTAAGCTTTTACCTACTCCATTTATTCCTTTTACTAAAGTTATGGAATTTTTGGGGATTTTAAAAGACAAATCATTAATGATAAGATTCTGGTTAAGCTCTTTTGACACGTTTTTAGCTTCAATCGCTATGTTCATTGAATATCATTCCTTTTTCTATAAAAGATCATTATTTATCTTTGCCATAAATGAGCTGTACGACACCGCTTTGATAAGTATGCATTTTTAACAATGACAAATTCAATCTTTGATTAATATTTTCAAATAATGGTTTTCCAGCACCTAATACTACTGGGTGAATAGATAAACGATATTCATCAATTAAATTTTTATCTATAAATGAGGTGATAATACTAGACCCACCATATAACCATATGTCATTTGTATGAGCTAATTTGATTTGTTCGACTGCTTTGGTAATGTCAGGATTATAAATAAATTCAGTAGTTGTTTGATTTGAAATATGCTGGCGTGTAAATACATATTTACTTTTGCTATGAATATTGTCCCACATGAACTGCTCTCCATTGCTATCGTCTGCTTGCGGTTGGAAAGTTCCCCATAAATCATAGCTTTTTCTACCATAAATAATAGCGTCTATTTGGTTTAAAAATGCAGTGAAATTCATTTCTGGATCCATGATACACCAATCAATTTCACCATTCGATCCTTCTATAAAACCATCTAAAGATACAGCTAAATCTAATATAATTTTGCTATTATCGCTCATAAAATGCACCTTCATTCATTAAAATATATTATTATATATTTATTGTAGTGAAGCTTAAATGAAAAAACAATCATTGTGTTGAATGATAAAATTATTTTATTTACTTAAAAATTGTATGAAAAAGAGTACAAGTCATAAGTATCCCTAATGAAGTTGAAACGATATAGATGATTTAAATATTTATATGTACTTGTCCCATTTTGTATAAGGCTGACGTCCAGTGAAATAGTATGAGTGAGAGATAATAGATTCGATTCATATTCCAAGCAAACATGTACTTTCAAAAATCAAAAATGTTCGAATAAAAAGGAGCAAGATAAGCAATCAATGTTTGATTACTTACCCTGCTCCCACATAGCTGAGTAAATACAGACAACTACAGTGAAATATATAATTTACATTTACAAAATAACATGTTGTATTTATGTTCCGTGCGCTGAATAGATTTTTAATAATGATAAATTTAATCACTGGTAAATGTTACGGTTTGTTTTGATTCAGAAGACATTTGAATTGCATCTATCATAGCGATGGATGCGAGTGCATCTTGAGCATGTACATAATTTTGTGTATCGTTATGCAGACAATCATAAAATTGATTAATCAGTTTACCATGGCTTGGTCCATAATAAGATTTTGTTTTAGGTGCTTTAGCATCTTCTATAACTTGCTTTTTATAACCGTCTTCATTTACACGTGTCAGAATATTATCTTTAATTGTGAATTTTTCATTTTCAAAGATGACTTGAAGCTCAACACTAGAATTCCCAATACTGGCATTTGTAGCGAAAAACATACCATTTGCTTTGTTTTCAAACGCTATGTGTGCAGCTGCGGTATCCTCTACTTCAATATCATAATCTAATAGTTGTGAGACATTGCCTTTAATAGATGTGATTTTGCCACAAAGTAATTGCATTAAATCTAGTGTGTGAATAGCTTGATTGATTAGTACGCCACCACCAGCAGTGTCCATCTTACCGCGCCAAGGTTTCTCTGTATAATAAGCTTCAGGTCTAAACCAAGTTACTAGCCCTTTTACGCCAATGACATTACCATATTCACCACTTCCGACGATTTTCTGAAGTGTTTGAAAGGTATCATTATAGCGATTTTGAAAGCAAATACCAATTTTAATTTCTGGGTACTTACGCTCTAATTTCACTAATTCAAGACCTTCTTTAGCGTTAATTGCAAGTGGTTTTTCTTGCAACACATGAACGCCTTTTTCAACACAAGTCGCTGTTGCTGATAAGTGTAAATAGTGTGGTAAACAAATATGAACACAATCTAACGCTTCTGAATCTAACATTTCATTTAAATCTTTATAAAAATGCGTATGAGGTACTTTGTTTTTTAATAATTCGTTTTCATCACAAACTGCTACTAATTGAGCCTCTGGATTATCATCAATCGCTTGAATATGTACTTGAGCGATATCACCTAGTCCAACAATTCCAATTTTAAGCATATGACCATCTCCGTTTATTTATGCTTTTATGAGTTAATTTATTGCTCTGATTGAATTTTTTCTTGTAATGCATTTTTAAATTCTGTTGGATCTACTGGTAGTGATACCTCTTTGCCTAACCAACTTGAAAGATAAATGGCATTTACAAAGTTAACACCATTAATACCGTCACTGCCTGGAGCAATCAATGGTGTATCATCAATAATGTTAGCTGCAAAGTTTTCTAATACGCTGATGTGTTGTTGACCCCATACACTTTCGAATTCAAACGTTTCTTGATCATAGATATCGTCAAAACCATTGCCAGTGAATATTTTGGCAGCATCTTCCCACGACATATTACGGTTCATGTCTGTTTCAGATTCTTTTAAGCGAGTCAGTGTAATTTTGTTACTATCTTCGACTAATATTTTACCTTTATCGCCAGTGATTTCTAAGCGGTCTGTTCCGATAATGTCATGAGTACATGTAATGAATACACCTGTTGCCCCGTTGCCATAATCTAATACAGTTGTTACATCATCATCGACGTTTAATTCTCTTTGGTAACCATATTTAACATTTGAAAATATTTTTTCAGGTAAGCCACATAACCACTGGAGTAAATCGATTTGGTGTGGTGCTTGGTTTACTAAAACGCCACCGCCTTCTCCATCCCAAGTTGCTCTCCAAGAACTTTGATCATAATATGCTTGTGGACGCCACCATGTAGTGATAATCCAATTTGTGCGACGAATATGACCAATTTCACCAGCATCAATTAATGCTTTAACTTTTTGGTATAAAGGATTGGTTCTTTGATTAAAGAAAATACCAAACGTTAATTCTGGTTTAGAAGCTGCTAAATCACTGATTTCTTTAACTTTTTCAGCATAGATATCTGCAGGCTTTTCTAAAAGTGCATGAATATCCCTAGACAATGCTTCTTTACCTATTTCTGTATGAAGGTAATGAGGCACTGTAGTAACGACTGCATCTACATCGCCACTTTCTAACATATCAATATAGTTATCGTAGAAAGGTACATCTGGATATTTTTCAGCACTTAATGCTTTTTTCTCAGGATCAATGTCACATATTGCGCCAATTTCTAGTTTATCTACTTCTCCGCTATGAATAAAACCTGCATACGTGCCACCTTGTGCACCTAAACCAATAATTCCTAAACGAACTTTTTCCATTATGCATTCTCCTTTTGTTCAATATTAGATAGTATTTTTAGTAAAGCTTCATATTGCATTTTATATCCTTCAGCGCCGTCTTTAGCTACTGTGTTTTGAATCGTCTCTGTGGAATGTTCAAGTTCTAAATCTTTAAGTGAATCAAATACAACGAGATGAGGTTCTAGTGTTAAAAATCCTTTGTAGCCGCGGTCGATTGCTTGTTTAAGTATCGATTCAATTTTACCATCACCCGTACCACATAAGACATTGACGCTATCTTCATAAATAGCATCCTTAATGTGAATATATTCAATATGTGGAGCCAATAATTCATAACATGCTTGTGGATCCTCGCCACACTGAACAAAATTTGCGAAATCAAATATTGCTTTAAAATGTTCTGAACCGACTTCATTTAAAATAACATTACAACGTCGAGCAATATCTCCAAAGATATCTTTTTCATTTTCATGAAGTAATATCACATTATATTGTTCAGCAATTTTGGCAAATTGCTTTAATTTAGCAATGACTTCTTTTTCATAATCATCAAAATTATCTTCTTTTGGTATATAAAAACTAAATATTCTAATGTATTTACAATCTAAAGTATTTGATATTTGACATAATGTTTTTAATGTCTCTAATTGCGCTTTAAAAGCATCTTCATCATTAATATAAATTTTGCCTATTGGCGAACCAATGGATGAAATGCCAATGTTCCACTTTTTCAACCTTGGTAAGACATCTTTTTGTATGCTATCAACAGAGTATTTGCTAATATTTTCACCATCAACACCACGCAATGAGATATAGCGCATACCTAATTCACTGACAGTTTTTAACTGGGTATCTAATTCGGATGATATTTCATCCGAAAATCCTGATATTGCGATATTTTTCATTATAAAAATACCTCCATTTTCATTAAATATAACTTGAATTTTATAAAGAAGTAAATTGCAATCGCTTACATTTAACTTCTTTAAAAAGCACCTATTAAGGTGTAGATAGACTATTAATTTAAATTAGAACCATGTTTTATAACCTAAATCAATTAAGTGATCACGACTTGTGATTAAGCAATCATATGGATCGGCACCGTATAATTCATCTTGCTCAACAAAGAAATATTCACTGCCACTTTCAAGGCCAGCTTCTATGATATCTCTTAAAGGTAAAGTACCTTCACCAAGTTCAGCAAATTGTGTAATCATATGTAGCATATAATATACCTTCTCAACGCCTTCTCCAGGGTATTGGTCCCAATCAATTTCACCAATACGATAATCTTTTAAGTGGATGGCACGAATGCGATTTGCATATGTTGGTATGAATTTAGCTGGGTCTATACCAGCACGCCAAATCCAATGTACATCTAACTCAAAGCCTAAATGTTCAGTGTTATCACGCATTAAATCTAACATGAGCTCTCCATTATAACGAACGAATTCTACGTTATGCGCATGATAGTAAAGATCGATGCCATGTTCTTTTAAGCGTTTCGCATATTCCTCACATATTTCGGCAAATTTAAGCGTACTTTCTTTAGAACCCATATAGTTCATAGGAAGCATGCCAATACGTAAAATTGTACAATCTACAGCTTTACAATCTGCTACAATTTTATCAAAATCATTTTGTAATGTATCACCTGGATATTTTTGATCTTCAGAAATATCTTCGACACCACAAGACATTGCCGCGATATTCATGCCAAAATCTTTAATTGCACGTTGCATTTCAGTAATATTCTGTTCTGTCATTTCTATTTGAGATACCTCAACAGCATGGTAGCCAAGCTCGTTTACTTTATTTAAAACATTGTATATCCCATCTTCAGCTACCTTATCTTTAAGCATCATCATTTGAACTCCAATTTGTGGTTCAGTCATATAAATCATCCTTTCAATATAATATTGCTTTAGTGTTATAATTTAATTATATATTGAGTGAAAATTAACAACATTGTAAATAAAGGGAAAAAGATTGTTTTTTGAGCGGGAGGTATTTGAATGAAAGACAACGGGGATATTAAGTTTAAATTTGATTCTATTTCGTTACCTTTTGATGGAGAGTATGCAGCATGGCACAGGATAAGTGATGGTCACTTTGGCAATGAATTACATTATCACGACCATTATGAAATATTCTTCTCACTGTCAGGCAATATGCTATATACCATTGAAGGTAGAAAATATCAGCTAGACGTAGGTTCTTTATTACTCATTACACCATATGAATTTCATCAGTTAAATGAACAAATGGATGGGCATGCCGAACGTATCGGATTAAGATTTGATGAACATTTATTAGAATCTTTGTCTACAGATACATATGATTTAAGTGCATGCTTCGACACAAAATCACCAAACTTTAAAAATTTACTGCAATTGTCAGAATCACAAAAAAGAGAACTATATTATTTACTTCAGGGTTTAATTAATGAACAAAATAGTCAGAAATTTGGAAAGAAATTAGCAGAAGAAGCATTGCTCACTCAATTTTTTATACTTTTAAATAGAGTGTCAATTGCTAATGAACAAGTATCAGTGATAGATGACCCGGAATCTGAGTTAGTAAGACAAGTATTAGATTATATGGAGTTACACTACGCAGATCCTATTTCATTAGAAGATCTCGAAAAGAAATTCTATGTTAGTCGCTATAAAATTACTCAGCACTTCACTCGCCTTGTAGGCTATCCACCATATCGTTATTTATTACAGAAACGATTGCAAAATGCGCAACGTATGTTGAAAAATGGAGAAAGTCCACAACAAGTTGCCAATCAATGCGGTTTTAGCGATTATTCTAACTTTTATCGAAAATTTAAAACGTCTTATGGGTGCAGTCCACGTGATTATTATCAAAAACACGCCAAAAATTAAACTGTTTATAGAGTAGAGAAATGCCATTACTTTAGAATTGTCTCAGCTAGTGAGTCTAAAGTAATGGCAATTTTTAATGGAAAGACTGATCATGAAAAAGGTACTTAACATAATAAATAATGCATCTATGCTTTTAAAGATACAAAAATTATGTTTATGCTCAAGCAATATTCAACGGTTAGTAATCATTATTTGAATGGTCGAAAATTTAATATAATAAGCTTGTTATTGAAATAGAATAATGAACTGTAGTCATTAGAATAAATAGAAATATCGTAACTAGTATAGATTTTAAACATGAAATCTGCTGTTTTACGTGTTTAAAATCCAGAATGTTTAAATTAGTAAATAGTGGTAAGGACACTGATGCTACAAGGTTTATAGCTTTTACAACAGTATCATTACCACCTCCCCTCTCGCATAAAACGTTATAACGTGTATAATGACGTTATAACGTTTTAAGACTTGGAATGAATTTTCCATGCGTTAGATTATAAAATAAAGGCGGAAAGATCTATGAAAGAAATTAATGATATTATTGCTGAAAATCTTAAGTTATATAGAAAACAAAATGGATATTCACTAGAACATTTATCCACTTTGACTGAAGTAAGTAAAACGATGCTTGGGCAAATTGAACGTAAAGAATCTATTCCATCGATTACAACATTATGGAAAATAGCTAACGGTTTAAGAGTTTCATTCTCTGAACTTACACAAGAAAATATTGAAAATATTAGAAAGATATCTGCGAATGAATTGAATCCATTAACTTCAGATGACAATAAATATAAAGTATATCCATTTTTTAAGTTTGATATTGAGAAAAAGTTTGAGAGTCATATGGTTATTATAGAGCCTGAAGGTCTTATGAAAGAATCGCCACATGGTTCTGGATCTATAGAGTACATAACGGTTTATGAAGGTACACTAACGCTTAAATTGGATGGAGATAACTATACGGTTCATAAAGATGAATCTATCCAATTTAACGCCAATATCTTCCATTTTTACTCAAATGAAAATATTTCATCAGTTCGATTTAATATGATTGTGCATTATTAATTTCTTTGCAGAAATATTTAACTTTTTCAGAGTTGTAATAAAAATATAAATTACTTTATGCTGATCGCTCACATTGTAATTTAAGTACGATTTTGAGTTAATGTCTTATTTTGTGATCAAATATGCCTTTTTAGTTATTGTTGTTGTATATGTCCTTTTAAATGAGCATATTTTTTAAAATTCCATGTATCTGTTAAGCATAGTCAAAGACATAACTCGATTTTCTAATACTATCTATTTTTATTAAATTCATGGTTAAACTTAATAGCATTGTTGATTTTAAGCGTTGCCATAATTAGTTTAAGTATTTTTCTTCTAAGACAACGCTCAAAGGTTTCCGGTTATATTTGTTTAACGTGTGGCTTGATATTATTAATCATCGTATTTGTTTTTGGATTAGTTTTGGGGGCGTGAATACGAAGTCGAATTTTGATTTCATGTTCACGCCTCTTATTTGGATTTTAGAGTAATTAAAATTTTAAAAACAAAAAATACAACGACGCTTAGCGCCGTTGTATTGGGATTAATAAACTATTTTGTGTTGTGGATTAAGATTCTAATAGTAAATCTTCTGGATTTTCAATTAAATCTTTAATCATTTTTAAGAATCCTACTGCTTCTTTACCATCAATGATTCTGTGATCATAGCTTAATGCAATGTACATCATTGGACGGTTTTCGATTGTATCTGCATCGACAGCAATTGGACGTGTAATAATTGAGTGCATACCTAGAATAGCAGCTTGGCTACCATTAATGATTGGTGTAGACATCATTGAACCAAAGATACCACCATTAGTAATTGTGAATGAACCATTTACCATATCGTCTAGGCCGAGTTTTTTATCGCGTGCTTTTTTAGCTAAATTGCCAATTTCTTCTTCGATTTCAGCAAAGTTTTTCTTGTCACAATCTCTTACGAATGGAACAAGTAAACCGTCGTCAGTAGATACTGCAACACCGATATCATAGAATTGTTTAGTAATCATATCGTCGCCGTCAATCTCAGCATTCACACCTGGGAATTTTTTCAGCGCTGCAACAGCTGCTTTTGTAAAGAATGACATGAAGCCGAGTTTAGTACCATCATGATCTTTAATGAATTGTTCTTTTTTACGTTTACGTAAATTCATTACGTTCGTCATATCGATTTCGTTAAATGTAGTTAACATAGCTGTGTTATTAGAAACTTCTAATAATTTTTTAGCAGCTGTTTTCTTACGACGAGACATTTTTTCTCTCACTACTGGTTTTGATGGATTTTGTTGTGCCGGTTTTTTCGCTTCTTCTTTAGCGGCTGGAGCTGATTGTTTTGAGCTTGCTTGATTTTGACTTTGATCAACATGTTCTTTTCTTACAACATCATTTGACTGTGCTGCTACTTCAGATAAGTCGATACCTTTTTCACGAGCATATTTACGTGCTGAAGGTGTTGCATTAACACGTTGTCCGTTGTCTTGATCTTTTTCTTCTGATTTATCATTTTGCGTTTCAGATTGTTGTGGTTGAGCTTTTTCTGATGATGAATCGTCTTTAGCGTCATCTTGTTTAGCTGGTGTTTCAGAAGCGTTGTTTCCGCTACCTTCTCCAACAACAGCGATAGATTGACCTACTTCAACTGTATCGCCTTCGTTTGCAAGTAATTCTTGAAGAACGCCTGCTTCTTCTGAAACAACTTCAACGTTTACTTTATCTGTTTCTAGTTCAACGATAGCTTCACCTTTATCTACGTTATCGCCTACTTGTTTTAACCATTCTGCAATGGTACCTTCTGTTATGGATTCTGCTAATTCTGGAACTTTTACCTCTGGCATGCTTGACTTCCCCCTAGTTAATTTTTGTACTTTGTTCGAGTATCATATTTTGAACGAGTTTGTGGATTTCACCATCACCTTCAGCCGGTGCCGAACGTTGTATACGACCATGATAACTTAAATCGTATTTATCTGTAGTTAATTCTTTTAGATAAGGATAAACAAATGACCATGCACCTTGGTTCTTAGGTTCTTCTTGTACCCAAGCTACGTTTTCTAAATTCGGCAATTCATTTAACAATGCTTCGATTTCTGTTACAGGGAATGGGTAAAGTCTCTCTACTGCAACAATTAATATAGAATCATTCGGATTTTGAGCCAAATATTCTTTTAAATCAATAAACATTTTTCCTGAAGCTAAAATAACTTTTCTTACAGTGTCTTTTTGATGTTCTTCTGGTAAAATCGCTTCAAATTTGCCCGTAGTAAATTTACTAATAGGATCTGCTACTGTTTTATTACGTAATAAGCTTTTCGGTGACATTACTACTAAAGGTCTCATAGATTCTGTACCTAATGTAGCAGCTTGTGCGCGTAATAAATGGAAATAGTTACTTGAACTAGATAAATTAACGATTGTCGCATTATTTTCTCCTGCAAGTTGCAAGAATCTTTCTAAACGTGCAGATGAATGTTCTGGTCCTTGTCCTTCAAATGAATGAGGTAACAATAATGTTAAAGCAGCACGTTCACCCCATTTAGCTCTTGAACTAAATAAGAAGTTATCAAAAATCATTTGAGACATATTTGAAAAATCACCATATTGTGCTTCCCAAATTGTCATACATGATTTATTTTGAACGTTATAACCATATTCAAAGCCAACTACTGCAGCTTCTGATAATGGTGAGTTACGTACTTCAAACGTCGCTTTTTGATCAGGTACATGATGTAACGGTGTGTACTTCTCGCCAGTCTCTGGGTCATGTAAGACTGCATGGCGGTGACTGAAAGTACCACGTTCGCTATCTTGCCCTGTTAAGCGTATTGGATTGCCATTTTGAGTAATTGTCGCAAAAGCTAATTGTTCTGCTTGAGCCCAGTCAACTAATCCATCTTCTTTTTCAAATGGCTCTCTACGTTTGTCTAATACTTTATTAAGTTTCTTCAATACATTGAAATTTGAAGGATACGTAAGCATCGCATCATTAATTTCTTTAAGTTGTTCAAAACTCAATTCAGTATCTTGGCTTTGAATTGGTTCTGCCAAGTCATCTGGTTTTTGCATATTTGGATTATCCATTTTATCATTTTTATCAATTTTGTCATGAGCTGCTCGTAATGATTTTTGTACTTCATCCATAATATTATTCATTTGATCTTCTGTAATAATATGCTCATCTACGAGCTGTCTTCCGTATAAAAGTTCAACGGAGTCATGTTTACGTATTTCATGATATTGTAGTGGATTTGTGATTGATGGTTCATCCATTTCGTTATGACCATATCGACGGTAACCAACTAAGTCAATAACAACATCTTTATGGAATTCTTTTCTGAAAGCCATAGCAATTTCAATTGCTTCAATTGTTGCTTCAACGTTGTCTGCATTAACATGCATAATTGGCACATCATATCCTTTAGCTACATCTGAAGAATATGTTGTAGAACGACCTTCTTCAGGTTCTGTTGTAAAGCCGATACGGTTATTTGTAATAACGTGCAGAGTACCACCAGTAGAATAACCATCAAGGCTACCTAAGTTCATTGCTTCAAAATTAATGCCTTGGCCAGGATAAGCTGCGTCACCATGAATTAATATTGGCATAGATTTTTCGAATTCCGTTGTTACTGCACCAGGTTTATCTGTGTTGTCTTGTGTTGCGCGTGTTTTCCCTAAAACAACAGGTGCTACGATTTCTAAATGACTTGGGTTATTAGCTAATGAAATACGTTGTTCACTACCATATGAACGCGTCGTTTTCACGCCACCAAGGTGATATTTAACATCGCCAGACCAACCAGAAGTTAATTTTAAGCTTCCGTCTTCTGGTAAAAACTTCATTGGATCTGTGTGCATAAATTCAGAAATCATCATTTCATATGGCTTTTCTAAAACATGTGTGAGTACGTTTAATCTCCCACGGTGAGCCATACCAATTTGAATGTTTTGAATACCTTCGTCACTCGCAAGTTTTAAAGTTTGCTGTAACATTGGGACTAATGTATCTACACCTTCAATTGAAAAGCGTTTTGCGCCTACAAAGTTTTTGTGTAGATATTTTTCAAAACCTTCAACGTGGGCTAAATTTTTAAAAAGTTCGATTTTTTGATTGTCATTTAAAGTTGCTTTGTACGGTGTTTCAATTCTGCGTTTTAACCATACACGTTCTCTATTGTTGTTGATATGCGTGTACTCAAAGGCGATTGGTCCTTTGTAACGTTTTTCCATACGTACAATAGCTTCATAAGCATTGTCATAAATATCTTTGAAATGCTCTGATACGATACCTGCAGAAATAGATTCAAGTGTTTCTTTGTCTAAATTGAAATCTTCAAAGTTTAACTTTGGAACATTTTCTCTTACAGGTCTATTGACTGGATAAATATCTGCTAATAAATGCCCATATTGGCGGATATTATCTATTAAGCGCATAACACGTTTGATTGTGCTATCACCTTTAGTCACATTACTTTGACCTTCAGTATTTGTTACGATGTTAGCTTCACCGTTTTTGATTGTACTAAATAGGACTTGCAAATCTTCAGGGACTGAAGTCGGATCATTTAGATATACGTCATATAAATCTAAAACATATCCAAGATTTGCCCCGAAATTTACAGGTGCCTCGGAAACCTGTCTTTCGTTGCTCATATTACACCCTCCACAAAATAGTTGAAACGCTTACAAATCAATAATAGCATTAAACAGGCGCAAATTAAAGTACCAATAGCCTAGTTATATGAAAAAACAGAATCTAAATTAAATAGATTCTGTTACTTTTGTAATATATATAATAATGTAACGTATGTTTTGCTAAATTTAAACTTTTTTAATGCTAGATTTCACGTGTTAAAAAGTAATTTTAAAAGTAGTATATTTACCTATTTCACTTTCAACTTGTATAGTGCCATGATTCAATTCAATTATTTTTTTAGCAATAGATAGACCGAGGCCATTGCCACCTAATTTACGTGAACGTGATTTATCGACTCTATAGAAACGGTCAAAAATAAATTCAATATCTTCTTTAGGAATACCAACACCGTGGTCTGTTATCTCAATAGAAATTTGTTTGTTTCTAAGATTGGTTTGGATATGAATATGTTTGTTATGCTGATCATATTTCATAGCGTTATCAATGAAGATAATTAATATTTGTTCTAATTGGTAACGATTTATTTTAATATTAAGTGGTTTAGGATAAGCTTCAAATTCAAATTTATAGTCCTGATGTAATTGTTTTAAAGATTTTATACGAGAAGTAATTTCCTGATTAATGTCTACATTTTCGATATCTCCATCTCGACTATTATTATTATCTTTAGTGAGTAAGAGAAGCTCTTCTACTAATTTTGTAATTCTCATCATTTCTTCTAAGGAAATGTCTAAAGATTCTTCAAGTATTGCTGCATCTTTTTTTCCCCAACGTTGAATTAAATTTAAGTGACCTTGGATAATTTGTAATGGCGTACGTAATTCGTGAGAAGCGTCTTCCACGAATTGTCTTTGTTGATTAAAAGATTCTTCTAATTGGAACATCATTTCGTTAAAAGTAACGATTAAATTATCTGTTTCTTCATAGTTTGTAGTTAACTCTACTTTTTCTTGGAAACCGTCTCTACGTATTTGTTGCATTTTGTTAGACATCAAAATTAATGGCTTTGTAATTTGTGATGAGAAAAAGTAACTTATAATCGCAGTGATAAACGTTGCAATGATGCCGAAAATAAGCGCAATAAAATATAAAGAATTTACGAGTGTGTTATAGCTTTCTAATGAATGGACGATTACACTATACCCTTTGAAACTTTGAGAATCGATGTGTTGCGTTATAGTCAGGTATTCCGTATTATGATGATTTTTAATTGAAGCTTGATTCGCATCTTTAGCCGCAAAATTTGGTGTGTAATTGATCGTATTATCATTTGAAGTCTCCATTAATTTGTTACCATTGTCACTATAAAGTATTACCTTTTGAAAGTTGCCTAAAGAAGCATTTAAATCTAAAGGTGTGATATCTTTCATATGCTTAGTTTCAAAAAGGTTTACAATATCTGACGAACTTCGTTCTGCCTCAGTAAATTCATTGTGACGTAAACTATTGCTTAAGAAGAATATAATAATCAAACTAAAAATAAATATTGTTGAAAACGTTATTGTTGTTGTTATCATCATCCATTTTGTTTTTAATTTTCTTTGCTTCATTGTCTAACCACATAGCCAACGCCACGAACGGTTTCGATGTATTTATCTTTACCATATGGTTTGAGTTTGTTTCTTAAATAACGAATATAAACATCAACAACATTTGTTTCAACCTCGGTATCATATCCCCAAACATCCGTGATAATTTGTTCTCTCTGCAAAACATGATTTTTATTAACAGCAAGTAAATATAATAAGTCATATTCTGTTTTTGTTAAATCTAAGGATTCGCCCTCTACAGTGACCTTAAAAGCGTCTTTGTCTATAATGATACCCTTGATATCAATGACGTTCTTTTGTGGCTGTCTACGTAGCATAGCACGTATTCTAGCTAGTAATTCTTCTATATCAAATGGTTTAACAATATAATCATCAGCGCCATAATCTAAACCTGCGACTTTATCATAGGTATCGCTTTTAGCAGTAATAATAATAATTGGCGTTGTTTGCTTTTGACGAATTTGACGGCAGATTTCTAAGCCATTGATATTTGGTAGCATCAAATCCAAAAGTATAAGATCATAGTTATTTGATAATGCTTTTTCTAAACCAGGACGTCCATCGTATTCTATATCTACAGTGTAATTTTCGTGTTCAAGTTCAAGTTCTATAAAGCGAGCAAGATTTTGTTCATCTTCTACTATTAATATTTTTGTCATAAGTTGCACCTCAAATTATATTTTAAATGATAATACACAATGTAGGAAGTTATTACTAATAATTGTATAATATTTGTTGTTTGTATACGAGGTATACTTAAACAAGTAAATCGTATTATATTCCCTCGTATTGCATTTTAAAGGTTATTAAGTCTTGATAAATATAAGAATCTATAAAAATTCTTTAATTCTAATTGACAATAATTCTCAGTATTGTATAATGTAATTGAAAATGATTATCAATTCCAAATATAAGACATTCCCCCCCACACGAATTTCGATCTTATTGGATTGATCATTTTCAGAAATATCCCCTTTTATATGCCCGTAAAAGACTAACGTTGCGAGACAACGTGAATATAAAAACCGGTTTTACATTGTAAAATCGGTTTTTATAATAAATTTTGACACAAAAAGCAACAAGATTCGTTATATATCAAGTTGCTCAAAATTGAGGCAAGCCAAACGTTAATATCGACGTTTGGCTTGTTTTTTTTTTGCAATTCAAAATTCAAACAAGATATTTTCAAAATCATAAATAAAAAACTGCCGAAAAGTCAGTGTGAACTGCACCCAGTCAAGTAGACAACTAAATAATTGAAATTTGTTTTAGGCTGACTTCATACCTTTAGGTATGCGGTCAGCCATTTTTAATGTAATTCGATCGTTATTAAAAAAGTTTATATATTCACTTATAACTTTTTTAGCTAATTTAACAGTTTCAAATGTGTAATTTTTATTTCCTTTATAAATCTCACTTTTAATAATGCCCCAAACACCTTCCATCGGCCCGTTATCTATACAGCGACTAACACGAGACATACTCTGTATCATTTTGTTTTCATCCAATATTTTCTTGAATCTGCTATTTGTGTATTGGAAGCCTCTATCACTGTGAAATACAATACCTTGGGTATTATCAACTTGGTTAATTGCCTTTCTAAGCGTGTTGAAAACATACTCATTATTATTAGTTGTATTCATTTCATAACTGATAATCTTCTTTGAACCTAAATCGTATATAGCACTTAAATAAACTTTTTGTCCTGTTTTGGTTTTGAATTCAGTAGTATCTGTCAGCCACTTGGTATTAGGACGTGATTCATTAAACTGACGATTTAAAATGTTTTCTGCAGTAACC
This sequence comes from Staphylococcus parequorum, assembly GCF_039237145.1. NCBI lineage: Bacteria > Bacillati > Bacillota > Bacilli > Caryophanales > Staphylococcaceae > Staphylococcus > Staphylococcus parequorum. Next base: position 1,791,057 of record NZ_CP150682.1, on the reverse strand, counting down.
GTAGGTTTGCTTTTAATGTACCTCTTTTTCTTCTTACGAATAGTAGCTTTTAAATTCATTTTATTCATCAATCTATAAATACGCTTATGATTAACTGTTTTTCCTAATTTGAGGCGAATGTATATGTAGATTCGACGATAACCATAAATCCCTTTATATTTATCGTATATTGTTTGAATAGTATCCATTAAATCTAAGTTTTCCTGTTCTAATTTGCTTACTGTTCGATGAAGCCATTTATAATAACCCGATCTGGAAACTCCTAATATTTCACATGATTTTAAGATTGGATATTTGTATTTTAATGCTTCTATCGTTTTGTACGATGCCTGTTGTCTGATTTTTAATTCATCAACTCTCTTTCTATAATTTCCTCCTTTTTTAATACTTCATTTTCCATTTGTAAATATTTATTACGCTCTTTCAAAGCTTTGATTTCAGCTTTCAACACTTCTTCATCCGTCATAATTGATTTAGGTTTATGCTTACCACGACTATCAATTAGACCATCACTACCATGTTCTTTGTATTTTTTTACCCAGTTATATAGTTGACCATAGGTCACATTGAATTTCTCGGCGGCTGCCTTATAGTTCATTTCATTCGCGATATAATATTCAACAATTTCAATACGTTCATTTAAAGTTGTTTTTCTAGCCTTCATTGTATACACCTCGGATTTAGGGGAATATGTTTTGTTTTCTGTACCCTCAGTATAACGTTTTATCCAAGATCTAACAGTACCCGAACTAGGAATATTATACTTATAAGCTAAGTCATAACTTGATAATTCAGTATTGAAATATTCCTCCACAACGTTTCTTTTGAAATGTTTAGAATAGGTATTATTTTTTAAAGATGGCATTATAGATTTAATACCATTGATTTTAAAATTGCTATATTTTTCATTTAACATTGATTTACTTAAATTTATATTCAGTTCTTTTATAACGCTTGAAGCACTTACACCATTTTCCATCATTCTAAAAGCTAAAAGAAAAGTTTCTGTATTTACTTTATAAGTTTTAGACATAAAAATTCCCTCCAAAGTTTTCATTTTTTAAATGTCTACTTTGGAGGGAGCATATCAGTGACTTTTCGGCAGACTAATCAACTAGATGTAACATATATCTAGTTGATTTAGTGTTGATAAACTATCAATAAATACTAAACTTGTAGTTTATGTCTTAAAATAAGCGTTGGTAGTACCACACAGAAGGCGCCACCAATGATTCCAGCAATGATATCAGTTGGATAGTGAACACCTAGGTATACGCGAGATGATGATATTAAAATGATAAATAATGCAGATAATCCTATCATAAATGCTTTAGATTTACCTTGTAGCACTCGATTAGCGATATACATCGTACTGCCAAAGAATGTGGCGGAGCCCATAGCATGACCACTTGGGAAGCTAAACCCAGAAATATCAATGAGCCTTAATAATGTTGGACGTTCTCTATCAAAGAGGTTCTTTAGCAAAGGATTTAAAGTCCCTGATAAACTCATTGCGATAGCAAAAAACAAAGCCTCAATATTTAATCGTTTTAGCATTAAATAAGCAATTAGTAGTAGTGACAAACAAACCATTGCCCATACTTCACCAATCTTAGTTACGCCTAAGAAGAAAGTAGTCGTAATAAAACTTTCAGAAGAATATATAAATTCGTATACTTCATTATCAATCCATTTTCCTAATCTAGATTCATGAAAGAATGCAATGATGCCAAATATTAAAGTGAAAATGATTAATAATGAAATTCGTTTCCATCGACTCATTGCATATGACCTCCCATTAGTTTAGTGCGTCATTAATAATTTTATTGAATAAATCTTGACGCGTATAGCTTTCTTTATATGTTTGCATTTGTTTAACTATTGATTCACGCTTAGCTTCAATTTCATTAAGCTGTGTGATTAATTGTGTTTCAGTTAACGTATCCTCTGGTAATGTTTTACCAAAACCTTTAGATTCAAAATTCTTAGCGTTATCAATTTGATCACCACGGGATTGATCTAAACCAAGTGGAATTAATAACATAGGAATTCTAAGTGCTAAAAATTCATAAATCGCATTTGAGCCAGCACGACTAATAACCGTATCAGTAATTGCTAAAAGGTCTGTTAAATCATCTTTCACGAATTCAAATTGAATATAACCATCTTTATTTGAATATTGCTTTTCTAACAAGCCCTTACCAGTTAAATGTACAACTTGATAGTTTTCATTCAGTGCGTCTAAATTTTGTCGTATGATTTCATTTAATTTTTTACTACCTAGACTACCACCCATAACGAGCAATACTTTTTTATCATTAGTAAATTTAGTGAGTTGATATCCTCGGTTTTTATCTCCAGTTTTCAAATCTTCACGTACTGTTGCGCCGACGAAATCTGCTTTATCCTTAGGGAGATACTGCAATGTATCTTCAAAAGTAGTGTAGATTTTCTTAGCAAATTTGAGTGAAATCTTGTTAGCTAAGCCAGGCGTTAAATCTGATTCATGAATTATTGTTGGAATCTTCAAAGATTTTGCAGCCATAACTACTGGCACAGATACAAAACCACCTTTTGAAAATAATAAATCAGGTTTCTCTTTCTTTAATACTTTTCTCGCATCTAATACACCTTTTAATACTTTAAATACGTCTTTTATATTGTCCCAAGAAATATAACGTCTTAATTTACCACTAGAAATTGAATGATATTTGATTTTAGGTAATTGAGATTCTATCATCTCGCGTTCAATTCCTTTTTTTGAACCGATGTAAAAGGTTTCATAACCTTCTTCCAAGGCAGTGGGTATTAAACTTAAATTGACTGAGACATGTCCAACAGTGCCTCCCCCAGTAAATGCGATTTTCGTCATATTGTAACCTCTATTCTTCTAATTTTTTATAATAGGCATAAAAGGGTTCTCCTTTATCAAAAGGAGGGTAATCAATTTCTGCCTCGCCTACTTTATTAAAGCCCAATTTATTAAACAGACCTTGTGCACGTTTGTTTAATGCAAATGTATCTGTCACTATAACGTGAATATTATCATCAAGTGCAAGGTTAACAGCAAAGTTAAATAATTGAGTAGCAGCACCTTTATATGCTGATGAAACAGCAAGTCTGTGGATTACATATGCACCACTTCTGTCGATTGGCCATTCTAGTTCATCATACCACTCTGATTGTTGTTGGTCGACAACTATAAAAGCATAAATTATAGAAGTTTCTTCAAGTACATAAAGTGTTTCTTTTTGTATGTCTTCTTTGAAATGCTGCTCCAAAGGATATTGTTCATCCCATTGGTTATTATTATCTTGTTTCATGATTGCTTTAGCTTCTTTTACAATTTTTAGAACACTTGATAAATCGTTTTTGTTAGCAATTCTAATCATAGAAATAGTACCTCTCTATAGTTAATTTAATTTTTTAAGAAGATTTTGTAAAACAGTATCCTCTTTATTTGCTTTGTTGACAAGCGCTTGGGTGAATTTTTCATTTGTTTTTTTGTCGAATGTGCCATTTACTTCCAAATTATTTTCTTTTTGGAATGATTCAATAGCAGATTGCAAAGCATTATCAAATTCATTAGAATTATTATTTACTTTATGACCCAATGCAGATAATCCAACCTTCATTGTTTTAACATTTTTATCGCTATCACCCAACTCAAATGTTTTATCATTAGGTATAACATTTAATGTTTGGTATTCTGGTTCATTAATTTTTACATCCGGTTTAATTCCCTTACCATGAATGTAATGTGAATGTGGTGTTAGCCATTTCATGTTGGTGAATTTTAATAATGATCCATCGTCAAACTCATTTGTTGTTTGAACAATTCCCTTACCAAATGTTTTAGAACCATAAACCTTGGCCTTATCATAGTCTTTCATAGCACTTGTAAATACCTCAGAAGCACTTGCAGAGCCTTTATTGACAAGAATTGATACTTCCATGTCTTTAGCTTCTTTTAAAGCATCATTAGAAGCTGTAATTTCTTCTTTATGATCGCCTTTTTGAAGTTGTACAACGGTTTCACCTTTATCTATAAATATATTAGCCATTTTAATCGCTTCATCTAATAAACCACCTGGGTTATTACGTAAGTCTAAAACAATTTTACGGACGCCATCTTTATGTGCTTTGATAATTGAAGATTTTAATTCACCTGCAGTGCTATCTTGGAATTTATTGATAGTAAAGACACCTATGTCATTTTGTTTTTCATATTCAACGCTTTTCACGTGTATTTTATCACGCTCAATCGTGATATCGTGTGCCTGGTTAGCTCTTTCAATTGTTAGAGTTACATTCGTTCCTTTTTTACCGCGCACTTTATTTACAATCGCTTCCAATGGTTGTCCTTTGATAGATTTACCATCAACTTTAGTCACAACATCTTTAGGTTGTATACCTGCTTTTTCAGCTGGCGAACCTTTCATTGGACTTGTGATTTCAATTTTATTGCCTTTCTTTTGCATTTCTGCGCCGATACCTACAAAATCTCCAGAAACATCTTCATTAAAAGATTTCGTTTCTTTTTTAGTCATATAGTCAGAATATGGATCATCTAACTCTTTTACCATTCCATCAATAGCAGCTTCAGATAATTTTTCTGAATCTGTCTCTTTATAATATTCATTATTTAAAGTTTTATAAACTTTTTGCACCTTTTGCATTTCTGTTCGTTGATCACTATTTAGTCCGCTTTTCCAATTACTAACGCCAATTGTTGCAAATACTGCAATGAGTGCTGTGATGATCACAGTAGCTATTATCAATAAAATGAAATGGCTGCGTTTGAAATTTAAGAATTTAGATTTATTTTGGTGATTATTATCGTTATTACTGTCGTTACTGTTTTCCTCATGTATGTCTTTATGATCTGACATTTAATCACTTCCTACTACATATGTAAAAATTCCTATTAAAGTTTAACTAAAATAAAAAAGCTAGGATTGAACCATATTCGATTAATCCCAGCTACTTATATGACACTATAATATTTTAATATATTTGAATCTATATACACAAACATTAAGTGATTTAAAATTTTAGCCATTCTGTATATTCTTCATATAAATCATCGAACACAGCCATTGAAATGGGATAATTGCCTTGTGTCTCTATATAATCAGATATAATATGAAAATCTTTCTCTTGTCTTGGAAAAGATAAATCATCAAAAATTTCTTCTGCTAATTCACCTTTTTCGTTTTTACGACCTCTTGCCGTTAGCACAAATTGATAAAATGAATGATCTTTCATTAGTTCATTGTCACATCAACGATTTTTGTCTCGCCTTTAGTAATAGAATTTACATCTGCAACATTAAGAGATGAGGTATTATCAGAATTTGTGATAATGATTGGTGAAATTACAGATTTTGCATTTTCTTTAATATAATCTAAGTCAAAACGTAATAATGGATCGCCAACACTTACTGTATCTCCACTTTCAACTAAAACTTCAAATCCCTTGCCATCCAATTGAACTGTGTCTAAACCGATATGAACGAGCAATTCTAAACCATTATCAGCTTTTAAGCCTATAGCATGTTTAGTTGGAAATACATTATCTACTTTTCCGTCGATTGGTGATACGACTTCGCCTTCTGTTGGGTTTACTCCAAAACCTTCGCCCATCATTTTTTGTGCGAAAACTGGGTCTGGAATATCTTCAATTTTTACATATTCCCCTGTAATTGGCGCATAAATAACACTATCCTTATTGACTTCTTTACCTTTGCCGAATAATTTTTTAAACATATCTTGTTCGCTCCTTATTTTTCAAAATGTGATATTAAATCTTCATAGCCTAATTCTTCAAGCTTTTCGAAAGGAATAAATTGAACTGCTGCGGAATTAATACAATATCTTAAACCGCCACTTTCTTTCGGTCCATCATTAAATACATGACCGAGATGACTGTTTGCATCATCTGAACGTACTTCTGTACGTACCATGCCGAAAGTTTTATCTACAAGTTCAACAACTTCTTCATCATCTAGAGCTTTAGAAAAACTAGGCCAACCACAATCTGATTCAAATTTTTCTTCTGAGGTGAATAAAGGTTTTCCTGAAATTTTATCGACATAAATACCTTTTTCATAATGGTTCCAGTACTCATTTTGGAATGGAGGTTCTGTTCCATTTTCTTGTGTAACTAGGTATTCCATTTCATTTAAACTATCTTTGCTTTTTTTAATCATTTTGTTCCCCCCAATGTTTTTCTATAAATGCTTTACGTCCTGATCCACGTTGATATTGCTCATAATGCAATGGATTTTTTTTATAATAATCTTGATGTTGTGATTCAGCAGGATAAAAGTTTTTATATGGTTTGATGGGTGTAATTACAGGATTATTAAAAATAGCCTGTTCATTTAATTGCTGTATTTTTGCTTCTGCAGCTTTCTTTTGTTCTTCATTGTGATAAAAAATGGCTGGTTCGTAGTGTTCACCACGATCAAAAAATTGGCCACCATTATCAGTTGGGTCAAATGTTTTGAAATAAACATCTAAAATATTTTCGAAGGAAGTGATTTCAGAGTTATATGTGATTTGTACTGCTTCTACATGACCAGTTTGATTCGTACTTACACTTTCATAAGTAGGATTATCCAAGTGGCCACCACTATAACCAGAAACAACATTTTCGATACCTGGATAAGAAGTAAAAGGTTTAACTAAACACCAGAAACAACCGCCAGCTAATGTCGCATAAGCCATAATATACCTCCTATATCTATTTTGTCATAAAGTTACCATTATTTTAAGAGATATGCTATCAAATTGTTTATAAATAATATAAGGACTGTAAATTTTCTTATTAATAGTAACAGCATATATGGAGCAAAATCATATTAAGATCTTAAAACAATTAATCCGATGGCGCCTTGACCAGCATGTGTTGAGATAACAGGTGTTGTTATATTTGTATCGAAATGATGGAAATTAAATTCTTCAGAAAATTGCTTTTTAACCTTATCTACAAATTCAATGACATTGGCATGAGCAATACCAATAGATTTTATATTCCTATCACCTATAAAGTGACTTATTTCTTTCTTTAAGAATTGAACACTTGCATTTTGCGTACGTGAATTGTGTAACATTTCAAGTTTACCATCAACAAGTGTACCAATCGGCTTAATTTTCATCATATTCCCAATTAAACCTTTTGTTTTACTAATACGCCCACCTTTAATCAGTTGATTAAGTTGGCCAATAACAACATAAAGTTTAATGTTTTTTTGTAATTCATTCAATTTTTCAATAATTTTTTCAGTTGCAATACCCTCATTATTCCATTCTACAACGTGCTGAATTTGATAACCTAAACCAAAAGAAATTGATTTAGAGTCTATAACCGTTACATTGCTATCAGAAATTTGACTGGCTTGCAGTGCAGTTTGATAAGTACCACTTAATCCCGAAGTGATATGAATACTAATGATTTCAGAACCATCAGCACCTAATTCATCATACATCTCAATGAATTTGCCAATCGCTGGTTGACTTGTTTTAACATCTGCATCATCCTGAATTCTTTGTATATATGCTTCAGAAGTGATATCGACTTGGTCTACATATGATTTTCCATCTATTGTTAAGTTAAGTGGTACAACATGGATATCATTTTCAACTAAATAGTCATTTGATAAGTCTGAAGTTGAATCGGTTACAATTTTCTTTTTAATCATAATGTCCTCCTATGAATTTTTCTTACGAATTAAATGTAAAAAAGTATGAGGAATTGTATTTTTGTCATCTAATTCCCCTTTTACTGATGATTCGACTTCCCAATCTTCGAATGTATAAGGTGGGAAAAATGTATCCCCATCAAATTTATCTTCAATTACTGTGATATACATATCGTCAACTTTATCAATCATTGCTTCAAATAATGATTGACCACCAAATACGAAAACATGGCCAGGTAAATCAAATATATCATCCATAGAATGAATTACATCAACGCCCTCATGTTGAAACGCTTTATTTCTAGTTAATACAACGTTTCGCCTGTTAGGAAGTGGTTTTCCTATAGAGTCGAATGTTGCGCGTCCCATAACGAGGGTATTGTTAGTACTTAATTTTTTAACGTGTTTAAGGTCATTCGGTAAATGCCAAGGCAATGTGTTATCTACGCCGATAACACGTTGTTGGTCATGCGCTACAAGTATTGATAGTGTCATATTTTTCCTCCCTACTGCTAATATAGTAAAATATTATTTTGAATTTTTAATAATTATCATATATTAATCAATTTTGATCGTTTTGTAGATTACACTGCTATCGGTGCTTTTATTGCTGGATGAGAGTTATAATCTATAATTTCCAAATCCTCGTAATTGATATCAAAAATAGAAGCATCACTGTTGATTTTTAATTGAGGTGGTTCAAAACCATCACGTGATAATTGTGTTTCTATAGCATCAATATGATTAGCGTAAATGTGGGCATCGCCAAATGTATGCACAAATTCTCCAACCTCTAGTCCACATTCTTTCGCAATTAAATGCGTTAATAAACTATAACTAGCAATATTAAATGGCACACCTAAAAATATATCTGCACTTCTTTGATAAAGTTGACAACTTAATTTACCCTCTTGTACATAGAATTGAAACATCGTATGACATGGTGGCAATGCCATGGTATCTATTTCAGTTGGATTCCAAGCTGAGACAATATGACGTCGAGAATTCGGATTGTTTTTGATTTGTTCTATAACAGTCTTAAGTTGATCGAAATGGTTACCATTTTTATCTTCCCAGTCGCGCCATTGTTTACCATACACATTGCCTAAGTCACCAAATTTTTGGGCAAATGCATCATCGTTTAAAATCTGTTGTTTGAACTTTTGCATTTTTTCCTTATATAGTTTATTAAAAGATTCATCTGCTTGTGCTCTATGTCCAAAATCGGTCATATCTGGCCCTTTATAATCTGATGATTTCACATAATTCTCAAACGCCCATTCATTCCAAATATTGTTATTATATTGGAGTAAATATTTAATGTTCGTATCACCTTTGATAAACCACAATAATTCCGTTGCAATTAATTTAAAGGATACTTTTTTGGTTGTTAATAAAGGAAATCCTTTCGAGAGGTCAAATCTTAATTGATGTCCGAATTTTGAAATTGTGCCTGTATTTGTGCGATCATTTTTTTGTTTACCGATGTCTAAAATTTCTTCGCATAGATTGTGATATGATTGGTCAAAACTATTAAGCATAACAATCACACTCCTTTCTATTATTTATATTTATCTTATTGGAAATTACTGACAATTAAAAGAGTTTACTATTAATTGTGTAAAAAACAATTCACATTATATAAAGTATACATTATTTTTTTGAAAACGTTTAAAATGTAGCATTATTTTTAAATTTAAAAAACCAACTTACCATATCTTAAATAATAAGTTAGATATGATAAGTTGGTTTAGAGAAACATTTATCCAAGTCCAATTACTATTATCATTTAATATAAAATAACAGATTATATTAAATTAAGTAATTAGCAATATTCATCGAAAGCATCTTTGATATCCATACAAATATCTTGAATATCTCTACCTTCAATATGTTCGCGTGGAATAAAATGTTTTAATTCTTGACCTTCAAATAAAGCGAATGATGGACTTGACGGTACTTGCTGAATAAATGATCTCATTTCTTCAGTAGCTTCCTTGTCTTGTCCTGCAAACACTGTGACTTTATTACTAGGTTTTTTATCGTTTTGTTCAACTACAGTCACTGCTGCAGGTCTTGCTAACCCAGCTGCGCAACCACATGTAGAGTTAATAACTACAAAAGTTGTGTCATCTGCTGCGACATTATTCATATAATTAGAAACTGCTTCAGCAGATTCTAAACTTTCAAAATCATGTTCTGTTAATTCACTACGCATTTGTGTAGATAATTCGTTCATATAAGCATCATATGCATTCATTGATAACACTCCTAAAATTTATCTTTTAATTCATTTTTATCAGTAATTACTTGTTTCTGTTAGCAATTTGTTTCCAAACGGATCCTAAAGCTTCGTCACCATTTTCAATTCTAGAAATTGCCATCTCTATTTGTAGTTTTACTTCGTATGCAGGGTCATCTGCATGTGCTCTTAATGATTCAAGTTGTTCAGGGCCACCTTCGTCAAAGATAAACATTGCCGCTCTCCATCTTACAATTTTTTGTGGGTCATTCAATGCTTTTTCCATTTCGGGTAGCGCTTGTTTGAAACCTAAATCGCTTAAACAATCTCCTGCCGTACGTCTTACTGCAGGACTTTTATCATTTAAACCTTTAAACAGATAAGGTAATACAGCCTTATCTTCCACCATTCCAAGTAGTACGATAGCTTCACGTCTCAAAGGTATTTTTTGCTCATCGCTCACTGCTTCACCTAATAATGGGAAATCTTGTACAGTTGGTGTTGGGAAGGATTTTAACATTCTTAATCTTTCTTTCCAGTCATCCGCAGCTTGATAAGCTTCAAGCGTAACGTGTTGATATTGTTTTTCTGGTACAACAATATCTGTAGCTAATGCTTCTTGGACAAGTGTTTTTAAGCGTTCTTCAGGATAAATCGCAGTAATTTCTTCAAATACTTCAGACATAATATCGTCTAATTCACCGTAGCGCACACCTAAATCATCCCATTTGCGAAGAAAGACAATATTATCATTATCTTTTTGTGCAGCTAGCATGCTATCTATATAAATTTCTGGTAATTGTTTGCGTTTTTCTTCAGAGCTTGTAGTAAGTTTAATTTGATAAGGAATCCCCTTAAATTTTAATACTTCAGCCTTAACCTCTCCATAGTGTTCATCAGGCAAAGGTTCACTTATTTCTTCTTGGTCTTCATTTAACGTTGCAGTTACGTTAGGTAAAACATCTTCCCAATCAAATTTCGGCTTTTTGTCCACTGCTAAAAAGTCCATGACATAGAATATAGACTTAACGCCTTCTATTGCTAATACATCATTAATAAAATGAGGCTGTCCCTCTGCAACTGCAGTATACGTATTTGATTTATTATCTTCTCTTTTCTCACTCAAGACAATTTTCATTGTATTTGGACTTGGTGTAGGTTCAACACGAACAATTTCCATCAAGGAACCTCCTTGTTATATTTATATTCTTTCTAACGTAGCTAATATATTCGGTAATACATCATCCCACTCAACATTAGCTTGTTTATCAACTGAAATAAAATCCATAGCTTGGAATATAGATTTAACACCCTCTACTTCTAATACTGCATTAATAAATTCAGGTTGTCCTTCTTTTACTTTAGTATACGTGTTGGGTTTTGTGTCTCCACCTTCTACGCTATATACAAATTTCATTGTATTTGGATTTGGGGTTGCTTCTACATTTAAAATTTCCATGATAAATCCTCCTTATTGTAATTCATTTCCTATTTGTTTAATTTGTTTTCCAATTGAACACTCATTTATACAAAAGTGATGTGCCTGTGTTTTTCCTTCAGTCTTTCTGATATGATTTTTAAGCAAGCATTCTTTGCAGTAGGTGTTCATTAAATGATCTATCGCATCAATTGCTTCTTTTTCAGAATAAGTTAGAATAATCTTCACTCTCCTGTGTTTCTGTAAATAAAAGTATTTAATTATATTAAGATTTGACGCATGAAAGTATTATATCATTTGTAACTACGATTGTTTAATATTAAATTTGCAATTAAGATTAATGTAGAAATAATGTGTATTAATTTTTAAAGTATACTTGCAATTTTTAATTTATCTGATAAGATAATGCAGTTGTTAAATATGCGGTTTCTAAACACCCGCATCATCAAAATTTAGGAGGAATTTAAATTGTTTAACGAAGTTTTTGGTGTGTTAACGTTTTTAATCACATTTTTATTATTAGTCGCAATGTATCGCTTTTTTGGAAAACAAGGGTTAATTGCTTGGATTGCAATTGGTACAATTATCGCTAATATACAAGTAATAAAAACAGTAGATATTTTTACTATTTCTGCAACATTAGGTAATGTAATGTTTGCATCGATATATTTAGCTACTGACATTTTGAATGAGATATATGGTAGGAAAATTGCAAAGCGTGCGGTTTGGTTGGGTTTTAGTTCAACGTTAGTCATGATTATTGTCATGCAATTATCGTTACACTTCACCCCATCTCCCGTGGACACGACGCAAGGTGCATTAGATACAATATTTAATCTTGTGCCTAGAATTGCATTAGGTTCTGTTATTGCATATATCATTGGACAGCATTTAGATGTACTGCTATTTTCATTGATTAAAAAGGTGTTCAGTTCAGATAGAACATTTATTATTAGGGCGTATGGAAGTACGATAATTAGTAATATTATAGATACAGCATTATTCGTAGCTATTGCGTTTTTAGGAACAATGCCAAATGAAGCAGTATTTGAAATTTTTATAACAACTTACTTGTTGAAAATTATTTCTACAATATTTAACGTGCCGTTCGGTTACTGGGCAAAATCTATGTATCGAAAAGGTAAAATACAGAAATTAGATGAAGGTTACTAAAAAAACTCTGAAATTGGTTATATACCGATTTCAGAGTTTTTTTGATTTAAAACAGTAGTAATTTGTTCTCTTAGATATTCAAATGTTACATAACCATCGCTAGCTAGAAAGTGTCCTTGGTGTGGTATATGAATTGTTTGAGTTCCTAAAGCTTTAGACAAACGATCTGTTGCACGTATATCAACAACAGGATCATAATCGCTACCAATAGTAATAATATGTTGAGCATTAATGCGATCAAGCTGAATGTTAGTTTGTTTGATATAATAATCTAATTCTGGTAAATTCTTTAATGTTTCATTAAAGCCTGAAACTAAAAATAATCCTTTAATATGTGGGCATTGAGGAAGTTGAGATAAATAATTAAGCACGGATACTACCCCAAGACTATGAGCGACAATAAGCGTTTCGGAATTTAATTTATATGCCATACTATTGTGTAATGCTTTGTACCACTGATCTATATCTGGATGATTTGAGTCTGGTAAATATATGACTTCGACATCATAATCAGAAGCTTTCATTTTAGCAGCTAACCATTGAAACCAATGGCTATCAGTATGTGCTTGATAACCATGTATAATAAACATATTTTTCAAAGTATCAGACCTCTCTTGCTCAACTCCGACTAATTAAGTATAAATTCAATGTATATCTATGATACGAAAAATATATTGAATTTCCAACTGATATGATTAGCGATTATATAGTATAAATGTAATAGTTTTGATAAGATTAGATTAACTTAAATAATGTGGGTGAATTTATGGCGAAAATATATTTTGATGCAGCTACTGCCGGTAATCCAGGTGAAAGTGCTTGTGCCGTTGTCATAGTAACAGACAATGAACGGATTCAGTATGACGCTAGTTTAGGTATAATGGATAACCATAGTGCTGAATGGGCCGCGTTAGTGTTTGCCTTAGAAAGTGCTGTGAAACACGAAGTGACGACGGCGATAGTTTATACAGATTCAAAATTAATTGAAGATAGTTTGAATAAGGGACGCGTAAAAAATAATAAATTCAAACCTTATTACAGTGAAATGTTAAAATTAGAACAACAGTTTGATTTACTTTTTGTAAGATGGATTCCTAGAAATCAAAATAAAGAAGCAAATCATCATGCTAAAAATGCACTATACAAAATTTCTAAAAATAAAAAAGGCAAATAATATAAAAAGTGGCTGCTAACTTTCCAGAAGGATTGCTAACAGCCACTTTTTATTTGTATGTTTAACTGAAATGAGTAGACAAGTATTTTCCTGATACGTATAACTCATGTTCGTTACAGATATTTAATATCTTAGTGATATCTGTACCAAATTTCATATCTTGTAATAACGTTGTTGTATCTAAAGGTACTTCAGTGTGAATTTTAGCTAAAGACTTGGAAACCTTTAAATTTTGCATATCATTACTTATTTTATTCTGTTGACCAGGTGTTAATTCGTCTATTGCGTCAACGACAGATTCTACAGAACCATAATTTTGAATAAGTTTAATTGCTGTTTTTTCTCCTATACCTTTTACACCAGGATAACCATCTGCGCTATCTCCCATAAACGCTTTTACATCAATAAGTTGTAACGGATTCAATCCATATTCACTTTGGAATCTATCAAGCGTGTAGCGATTATAAATGCTGAACCCCTTTTTAGTTAACCAAATTTCTACATTGGGATTGATACATTGTAGTATGTCTTTATCACCAGTTACTACATAAATTTGATTTTCATCAGAATATTGATGTGCTAAGGTTCCAATAACATCATCAGCTTCATAGTTCTGAACGCCAATGTTTACAAAACCAAATTGATTGGACACCTCTTTCACATAATCAAATTGAGGAATAAGTTCTTCAGGTGGTGCCGGTCTATTTTGTTTATACCCATCAAACATATCATTTCTGAAAGTGGATTTACCCATATCCCAACATACAGCTACATGTGTTGGCTGTATGTCATTGATTGCGCTAAATACGTGACGCACAAATCCTTGTATCCCATTTGTAGGTGTGCCTGAAGAATTGCGCATAAATTGTTTGTGAAGACTTGTAGCATAAAAATGGCGGAATAATAAAGCCATGCCATCTATTAGTAATATTTTATTAGACATTTTGTGTACCTCTTTCTTATTTACAATAACACTTTTAATTGTGCGTTCGTTTCTTGCAATTGTTGAATCAATGCATCATCGATTTCAAATGATAATAATTCTTTAATTTGACGATGAATGTCATTTTCAAATTGCTTGAATTTTGTTTCAGCATTTTCGTCCATAACTAAGACGATTTCATTGAGTGCTTTTCTAAGATCAGCAATACAAGGGGCGAGCAACTTGATTGTTTCTTGTGTAATTTGTTCTTGTAATTCACCCTGTGTCTTAGGTTGCAGTATATTCTTTTTAGAAAGTGACTTAGGTAATGCATCAATCATATGACTTAACTCCACTTTTAAATAAGGTTCATCTAATTCAATATTGTTTTTATCAAATTCTGGTTCAATAAATACATGCAATTGTTCAAGTTTTTGTTTCAATGGCGCAATTTCATTATGCAATTGTTCGTGGAAGTATTTTTTGACGCGTTCAACAAGTAAGGATTGCTCCAAGTACAAGCGTTGATGAATTTGATCTAAATAAATTTTCGTAGATAGTCGTTTTTCTTCGTTGAAATTACTGTTTTTTGTCATTTGTCCATTATAAATAGATTTGACTTCATCTTGTAATTGTAATTTCAAACGTTCGTTTAAATGATAGATCTGGTCTTCTACTTCATTTGAAGCACGTTGTTCTGCAGTTTGTAATATGTTATAACTCAACACTGTTGATTGTTTATAATTTTTTAATTTTTGTTTACGTTGTTCAATTTGAGCTTTGTTATTCGTTGTTTCTTCAATCATTTGCTCAAACGCTTCGGAAATATGTGTGAGTTGTTTTAACATTTGTTGTTGGAGTATATATTTAGATTCAACTTGAGTAAAGTATTGAATACTCTCCTGTAATTTATCGATACCTTTATCGCCAGACTTAAGCGCCTCTCTACTAGAAACAGCAAAAATATCTGAATCCATGTTGACTTGAGTTAAAGCATCACCAACATATTCTATCACAGCATTTAAATCTTCGTCAGTTTCTGCTAAGTCGGTCGCATTTATAATCATTTTGAAGGCTTGATTTTCATTTAACTGGTTCATTTCTTTCATGTGTTCAATAAAGCGCTTGTCATTATTTGTAAATGAATGATTAAAATAACTAACATATAAGATTAAATCTGAAGATGTCAGTATTTTCTCAGTTTCGTTCGTATGACGTTGATTATTTGAATGTAAACCTAGAGAATCAACGATGATTTTATCTTTTAACCATTCTATTGGTAGTTTAAGGTGTACTGTATTTACAAACGTTGCATACTCATCTTCTGCACTCCACTTTTTAATGTCGTCTTGCGGAATAGTATGTGTTTGTCCTTCTTCTAACCTGCGTTTATACATACTGTAATGTTTTTCAACTGCGTTCACAAAAGCCAATTGATTTTTTTCCAAAGTTGCTTTGATTTTATCTGTATTTTTACTTAAAAACGTATCAATACTTTCAAATGTTTTATTTTCAATTTCGAAAACTTGATTCAACTCATCTAAAAGTTGCTCAGATGATTTAAGGGTTATCTGACTTTCATGACCATAAGTTAATTCAGTCATTGCTGCAGTGGTTGGATTAGGAGAACTGACTAAGTGCGAACCACCTAATAGCGCATTAATTAAACTACTCTTACCTGCGCTAAATGTACCAAAGACCCCTATTTTAACAACTTTATTCTCTAACCGGGTTAATGTATCATCAATGTCTTGTTTTGTTTGTTCGAATAATGGGATATCTTGAATTAATTCAAGTGCATTTTTGATGTTTTGGGTATTATCTTGGTTATCGTAATGTGTTGCAACAGTGTTCCTCTTACTTGCCTTCACAGTATCAGTATTGTCTTTCGCTGTGTATTTGATTTCTGTTCTGTCTATTAATTTATCCAAGGAGTCATCCATATGAATGTAATAATGCATATAATTTTGTGTTTCCAAAGACTCTCTTAAATTACGCATTTCCATAAATTTCACATAATCATTATAATCGTCTTCTTGTTCTGTGCCGATATCATTTGCTTGTGAATGGTTAATGGCTTTTTTAAATAATGGATCAGATTCTTTTGCAATGAATTTTTTGAGTGAAGCCATCAAATCATCTGCAAATGTTAAAACGTATTGATTACTAATCGTTATTTGCATTTGATATAAATCTGTTATGAGCTCTGGGTGTATTGTATAATGCTGATTAAGAATGTCATCATTGACCTCTGAAGAATTTATAAATCGTGTTAAAAATGACATATCTTCTCTTAGTGGTTGTCTGACTTCTTGATTCACTTTGTCTTGGAGTTGTTCAACAACTGCTGTTAATCTCTTTTGCTGTTCTTCTAATGTTTTTTGTTTTTTATTAAATAAACCACCAACTTTAAAGTCTTTCGTACGACTTTCTAAATAAATTTTGATTTTTTCTCTCGTGTCATGCGTCATGATGTATGCATTATCTAAAATATCTTTACGTTTTTGCTTTAAAAAGTCATATAATTCATCAGGGTTATTTAATAACTTGGCTTCTTCACTGACCTCTTGATTTTGTTGGAAATTGAGATAAGCTTGATCAAAATCCGCTTCGAAAATATCAAGTTGTTCTAAAATATCTTGAATTTCATATTGAACATAAGATAATTGCTCATCAGTAATAAATTTAACAATTCGTTCCACATAATCCTCGATAGATTCTCTATGGGTGTCCTTTTCAATCAAATAATTAGAAAGCGTGTCAATTTCATTATATTCATGCTCATATTTTGACACATAAAATATTTGATCTAATTCGATTTCCCACTCAGCGATTGATTTCTCTACGCGATCTTTAAATGTCTCAAAAGTAATTTCTTCTTCGCTATGTTTATCTATTTGATTAATTACAAATACCACAGGCACATTTGCTGCATTTAACTGTTTCATAAATTGGAAATTTAAAGCTGATTGAACGTGGTTATAATCTACTGTATAAAAAAGTACATTACTCGTATACATAAATTCCTCAGTGCTTGATTGATGTGTTGCAACATTAGAATCTACACCAGGTGTATCTTGTAACGTGAAACCTTTTTTGAATTTGTCTGATGGAAATTTTATTTCTACAGATTCTACATCTATGTTTTCACGATTCATTTGTTTAACTTCATCGTAATTATTTAATAATGTATATTGTTGATTGCTCAAGTTTGCAATAATTCCTGGTTCGTCTGACACAGAAACAATAGCCGTATTGCTTGTTGTTGGTACAGGTGAACTTGGCAAAATACTTTCTTCTAAGAGTAAGTTAATTAAAGTAGATTTCCCTGCTGAGAAGTGGCCCACAAAAGTTGCAGTGTATTGTTCTAAGTATACCTTTTTAATAACTTGATTGATAATGTGGACAAGACGTCCATTATTTGATTTTTCAACTTCTTTTTTTAGTTTATATAAAATATCGAGTTGCTCAGTATTAGACATGATATGTATCCCCTTTGATTACTTGTATGTAATTAATCTTATTGTATAACAAATTATTGTTTGTCTAAAGGTAGTAAGTGAAATTAAATTTCTTTTAATTACGTATTAATGATAATTTGTCTTAATGTTACGTTGCGTACGTAGTGTATTCTAATCACTAGGCTAATTATTAAAATATGTCGTTATGATATAAACGGCTGTAATAAAAAAGTCACTCCAAACATATTTGGAATGACAATAGCATAAGATAGTTTATGATGAGCTATCTTATATATCCGCTTCAGTATTGTTAGTCTGTCTATTGTTTAACTTACAGCTTTTATATACACTTACTTAATTATTAACTCCCTTTAGGTTTACTGTAATCAGTATTAGGCTTATTGATACCAATGTTTTCTTTTAAATAAAGGCTTGGATCTTTAGCAATTTTAACAGCGACAGCTGCTACACTTTTTCTAGATACTTCTGTGCCTTTGAAGGATTCATTTTTTTGAGTGATTTCATAATCAATCTCGTTTGTATGAGTTAACCACGCTGGTCTAAAAATAGTATAATCTAGCCCTGAATTTTCAATAATGTCAGCTGCTTCTTTATATACAGGTAGTCTATCACCTATTTGTTGCTGGACCCATTCCCCAAATTCTCCTGGTACTTCATTATATATACCTAGAGAAGTTACGAAGATTAAACGTTTCACATCATTTGTTTGCATTGCTTTTACAATAGTCGTTGCTTCTTTATCAAGATCACCTGATAGACTAGCTATAACGATATCTACATCGTCCATTGCACTATTAACATCATCAAAGTTAGTAGCGTCACCTTCACGCACACGAATTCTATCTGATGCAAAGTCCGGTAATCGATTCGCATCTCTTAAAAATAATCTTAAGGTATAGGATGTGTTTTCTAAAAAAGAATTAATAGCTGCTTTAGAAACTGCACCATTTGCCCCTAGAATTAATACTCTTGTCATCCAATCACTCCAATATCATTTTATTGTTACAGTAATTTTACTATATAATCAAAAATGTTTTAAGTCTCTTTTTATCTCCAAAATCTGAAATACGTTTGTTACATATAATCTGTTTATACTCACAGTACTATAGTTAACCTCTTTACCCTCATATTAAACTTAAAACATACTTGATTACAATCTGAGTGCTTAATTGATTACTATAATATATTGAATTGAAAAATCCCTAGATATGTTAAACAGTTCTTAAGTATCAACTTAATACAGTTTTCAACATCTAGAGATCTAATTGTAATGATAAACTTAAATTGTTAACGAATTACAGGGGTTTTATCTTTCTTAATTTTAAAGTACTGTGAAATGCTATAGACAATAATACCAATCCATATAAAAATGAACGTTACTAACTGGTCAATATTAAATGGTTCTTTAAATAAGAATATCCCTAATATAAACATCAACGTTGGAGCAATGTATTGTATGAAGCCAGTTAAAGACAAGGGAATTCTACGTGCGCCTGCTGAAAACAGTATTAGCGGAATCGCTGTAATCGCCCCTGAGAATAATAGCCAAAATGATGAACTATTAACTCCTAGAGAAGAACTCCCTTGTTGCCATATATACCATAGATATATAAAGCCTGCTGGAGCAGTAGCAATACATTCTATAGTGATACTGCTAATGGCATCTATCGGCACTAGTTTTTTAATTAATCCGTACAAGCCAAATGAACTTGCTAATAATAAGGAAATACCTGGGAATACACCCATTTTCAATGTCATATAGAGTACACCTATAACTGCTAATGCAATTGCGATCCACTCTAATTTATTAAAACGTTCTTTCAAGAAAATAAGCGCAAGTATTATACTTACGAGTGGATTAATATAATATCCTAAACTCGTTTGCAGCACATGACCATTTGCTACAGCCCATATGAATGTGCCCCAGTTAATTGTAATTACATAACCTGCTGCAATAATAGCAATGAGTTGAATTGGATTTGTAAAGAGTTGATGAACATCTCGTTTAAAGGGCCCAGTATTTTTAGTGAACACTACAACAAATAGCATAAATATCATCGAAAGCACAATTCTATATGCTAAGATTTCAAATGCGCCTAAATCTCTAATTAAATCCCAATATATGGGTAGGACGCCCCATAATATATAAGCAGCAAAAGCGAATACGATACCCTTTTTAAATTCAGTGTTCAAAAGATGCACCTCTTTCTACTTTTTCAATTTATCAAATTTTAATTTTGAGGTTTTCTTTTACCCCAATACTGATAATACGTACATTCAATATATCCATTAAATAACTTTCTACGCTTAGTCGCCTTTTGGTTAACTAAATGTTCAAATTCTGTACTACTTGTCAAAATATAAGTAGATAGATGAGGATGTTGTTGCATTAGTTCACCAATATAGCGATACATAACTTCTACTTCATCACGGTCACCGATACGTTCACCATATGGCGGGTTACCTATAAGTGCGAGTGGCTCCTCTGTATCTATTGTAAGTGTATTAACATCTTTCACGCTAAATTGAATAATATCAGCTAATCCAACTTCTTCAGCGTTTCTGCGTGCAATATCTATCATTTCTGGATCGATATCCGAAGCATAGATTTCAAGTTTTCTATCGTAATCAGCTTGTTGATCTGCCTCGTCTCTCATTTCGTCATATAAATTGTCAGGCATCATGTCCCATTTTTCAGAAACAAAATCACGATTAAACCCAGGTGCAATGTTTTGCGCGATTAAGCAAGCCTCTATTGCTATTGTGCCTGAACCACAAAATGGATCTATTAACGGCGTATCACCTGTCCAATTCGCTAAACGAATTAAACTTGCTGCAAGTGTTTCTTTAATTGGTGCTTCACCCTGAGCTAAACGATAACCACGTTTATTCAATCCTGAACCAGAAGTGTCTATTGTAAGAAGTGCATTATCTTTTAATATTGAAACTTCCACTGGGTATTTTGCACCTGTTTCATTTAACCAACCGCGTTCTTGATACGCACGTCTTAAACGTTCAACAATTGCTTTTTTTACAATTGCTTGGCAATCAGGAACACTAAACAACGTCGATTTCACACTACGACCTTGTACTGGGAAGTTACCATCTTGTTCAACAATTGTCTCCCATGGTAAAGCCTTTGTTTTTTCAAATAACTCATCAAATGTAGTGGCTTTAAATTGACCTACTACAATTTTAATTCTGTCGGCTGTACGTAACCATAAATTACACTTAACAATTGCAGATTCGTCACCTTCAAAAAATATTCTGCCATTTTCGACAGTTGTTTCATAACCTAATTCTTGAACTTCTTTTGCCACAACTGCTTCTAATCCCATAGGACATACGGCTAATAATTGATACATTAGTTTGCTCCTTCTTAAATAAAGATTTACTTATATTTTATCAAAAAAATTTTTAAATAGATATGACATTGTACTAAGTTCTAATGCAACTCAGGTTAATGAATATCTTCTATAACTTTAGAAATTAAAAAAGCTCTCCTATGTGGGAGAGCTTGGGTCTAGTGATGATATTTCTGTAAGCCATGTTTTGTACCGTTGTACTGCTATCGTGTACTAGATACACTCGTACGCTGGTGGTAACCATCTGTCTACATGCTTTTAAAAGCATGTCCTATTTATACGTTGAATTCCGTTAAATAAGTGCTCCTACCTAATTTGGATTGCTCACTCGAGGGGTTTACCGCGTTCCACCTTTTATATTTCTATAAAAGCTACGTCACTGTGGCACTTTCAAACTATTTTAACCGTATCTATAAGACTTAGGTTATTTCATTGCCGTCAATTTAATGCCTTGACTTATTTTTTCATCAAGCACGAACACTACAATCATCTCAGATTGTGTGAGCATGGACTTTCCTCTATATTGCTATAGCGATCACCCAAAACACCATCTTTGAAAGTATACCATGCTTTAGACGGCTAAACAAACAAAATAAACCAAGTTTTGAATGAAATCAAAACTTGGTTTTATGTAGATGAAGCTATATCTACGATTTGCACACACTATAATCATTCATTAGCGTGTTATTTTCCAAATACCGCTTTTTCTAAGTTAGAAATTCTTTTTAGAATATCAACATTATTATTATTGTTATTGTTGTTATTACTCTTAGTTGCAGCATTACTATTGGAAGAGAAATTCTTATTTTCTTGTGGTCTTGACGTTGCTACACGTAATCTAAGTTCTTCAAGTTCTTTTTTTAGTTTATTGTTTTCTTCGGAAAGCTTAACAACTTCACTATCTAAGTCTGACATTTTTTGATAATCGGCTATGATGTCGTCTAAGAAGGCATCGACTTCTTCCCTTCTATAACCACGTGTCATAGTTTTTTCAAAATCTTTTTCATAAATATCCTTTGCTGATAATTTCAATGAAATATCTGCCATTTTTTCCCACCTCATTCGAAACTTTGTTCTTGAGACCACTGTAAATCATTGATGAACTCAGTTAATTCATCGAACGTCACAATGTCACAAGTATAATTTGTTTTTTCCATAAAATCAACTAACATTTGCTTGAAGAATTTTGGACTTGCTTCTTGCTCCTCATCATATATTAATAATGTTTGATCTGTGTGATCTAACATGAACTGATCTGTCTGTTTAAATTGATGAGGTCCTTCGTATGGTGAATGAAACACACTATCTACAAAATCAGCCTTTTGTGTGATATTTTGATATTTAGCTTGATTTTGTTCGTTCCATCTATCGCTGTGACCATAAAACGGCGTTATAATACCCAATTTAAGTTCTGGATATGTTGCTTTCAAATCAAGTACTACTTCTGCTGTCCATAACTCTATACCCATCTGTCCTTGTATTAATACCCATTCTAAGCCTTCTTCAATCAATTGATTTAATTTATGTGCTATAAATTTTTTTAAATAGGAAACTTCTGGAGCATCATCTTTGAAAATATTAAGTTCATAAGATTTATAGCCTGTGACATAAACTGTTTTTATCATAGATACAACTCACTTCTTTGAATATAGCTTAAATCATATTGAACAGCCTTTATTTTTTCTGTGAATAACTTTCTGCTTGAGCGCTTAAAGTGGCACTCCACAGATAATTCTTCGATATTAGAAACTAATAAATCAAATTTTTGTTTGTTCATATATTGCAATTGAAGTATTTGAGTTTCATATTGAATAAAGGATGTGAGCAATTCATCAATATTATTCGTGAATGGGACGACAACAGAATAAAAATCATAATCTTCGCCAGATGCTTTTACGGATTCATATTTATCTTGCATAAGCTGTACATCATCTAATAATTGCGTAATTAACTGTTGCATGAAGTTTCCTCCTACACAATAAATTTACCATAAAAGACAATGTGCGTCATTTCTAAAGCGTCGTCTTACAATTATGTTATAATAGCGCCTTATTTAGTTCCAAATATTGTTTAATTATGCAAAGCACGTTAAAATGTACTTGATGTATTTGTAAATACATTGATTCATATTTCAAGGTTTGGAAAAATTTGCCAAAGTCGGGTATAATGGAAAAAGTTTTTGATTTCCAAACTAAAGTGGTGAAAAACAATGAATTACCCTAATGGGAAACCATTTAATAGAAATAAGTCTCAAGTCGGACGAACTCATAAGGGTCAAACGGGTAAAATAGACTATGGTGGCAGAGGTATGTCGCTTGAAAATGATATCGAACTGTCGAACACTTACTATTTGAACCATGGAATGGCGGTTATACATAAAAAACCAACGCCTGTTCAAATCGTAAATGTTCATTATCCTATGAGAAGTAAGGCTGTAATTAATGAGGCTTATTTCCGAACGCCGTCTACAACTGATTATAATGGTATTTATAATGGACATTACCTTGACTTTGAAGCGAAAGAAACGAAAAATAAAACTTCTTTCCCATTGAGTAATATGCATGAACACCAAGTTTCACATATGGCGTCTTGTTTCAAACAAAATGGAATAGTATTTTTATTAATTCGATTTAAAACGCTTGATGAAGTATATCTACTTCCCTATTCTAAGTTTGAATACTTTTGGGAAAGACATACAAATAACATTAAAAAGTCGGTAACGGTTGAAGAAGTAAGAAAAAATGGTTACTATATTCCTTATCAGTATCAACCACGATTGAATTACCTCAAAGCTGTTGATAAGTTGATATTAGATGAAAGTGAGGACCGCGTATGACGGAGAAAAAAAGGACTTCCCAATCTAAAAAGAAAGGTAAGTCCGAGCAAAAAAAGAATAGGAATATTAAACGAACGATAATCAAGATAATTGGCTTTCTTATCATTGCCTTCATTGTCTTAGCGTTAATAGGTATCTTGTTATTTGCTTATTATGCTTGGAAAGCTCCAGCATTTACTGAGTCAAAATTACAAGATCCAATCCCAGCTAAGATTTATGATAAAGATGGAGAATTGGTGAAAACAATTGATAACGGACAACGACGTGAACATGTTGAATTAGATGAAGTACCTAAAGCAATGAAGGATGCTGTTTTGGCTACAGAAGATAATCGCTTCTACAGTCATGGTGCACTTGACTATAAACGTCTGTTCGGCGCTGTTGCCAAAAATATCACTGGTGGATTTGGTTCGCAAGGTGCATCGACTTTAACACAACAAGTTGTTAAACGATCATTCTTGACAGATAAAAAATCTATCGCACGTAAGGCACAGGAAGCATACTTATCATACAGATTAGAACAAGAGTACAGTAAAGATGAAATATTCGAAATGTACTTGAATAAGATTTATTATTCTGATGGTGTTTATGGTGTGAAAGCGGCAGCTAAATATTACTTTGATAAAGAATTGAAAGATTTAACTTTAACTGAGGAAGCATATCTTGCTGGATTACCACAAGTACCAAATACGTATAATGTTTATGATAATCCTGAAGAAGCGGAATCACGTAAAAATACTGTGCTATATCTCATGGAATATCATAATAGGATTTCTAAAGAAGAGAAAGAAAAAGCACAAGATACTAAAATACAAGATACACTTGTTCAACGAACTAATGAAGAACGACAAGTAAGCAATGATGATTCTAAAAAAGAATATGATTCATATATTAATTTTGTGAAATCAGAGCTTATGAATAATAAAGCGTTCAAAGGTGAAGATTTAGGATCTGTATTAAATAGTGGCATTAAGATTCATACGAATATGGACAAAGATGTTCAAGATACATTGCAAGAACGTATAGATAATGGTAGCTACTATAAAAATGATGATCAACAAGTTGGTTCATCTATCGTAGATAGTGAAACTGGTGAACTTGTTGCAATATCTGGTGGTAGAAATTATAAAGACGTCGTTGATAGAAACTTAGCAACAGATGCACACCCTACCGGATCGTCATTAAAACCATTCTTATCTTATGGTCCAGCAATTGAAAACATGTCTTGGGCAACAGATCATGCCATGAAAGATGAAGAAGAATATCAAGTTGATGGTGTTACATTTAGAAACTATGACTTGGAAAGTCACGGAACAGTTAAACTTTATGATGCATTACGTCAAAGTTTCAACATCCCTGCCTTAAAAGCTTGGCAATCAACAAAAGAAAATGCTGGAAACGATGCACCGAAGAAATTCGCTGAAAAAGTAGGATTAGAATACGAAGGAGATATTGGACCTTCTGAAGTATTAGGTGGTTCTGCATCTGAGTTCTCTCCTACACAATTAGCATCAGCATTTGCTGCAATTGCAAATGGTGGCGAGTACAACAATGCACATTCTATTGAAAAAGTTGAAAAACAAGATGGCGAAGTCATTGAATATGACCATACAAGTAAAAAAGCTATGAAAGATTCTACTGCTTATATGCTAGCCGAAACACTTAAAGGTACATTTGAGGCTTATGGCTCTGCATATGGACATGGCATTTCTGGATTAAACATAGGTGCTAAGACAGGTACAGGTACTTATGGTCAACAAACTCAGCAACAGTATAATCTACCTGATGATGCTGCTAAAGATGTTTGGATTAATGGTTTCACTCCTAAATACAGTATGTCTGTATGGATGGGATTCAATGAAGTTAAACAAGGCGGAACAAACTCATTTGTAGGAAGTGATGAACAAGAATATCCTCAATTCCTATTAGAAGATGTAATGTCTAATATTTCGCCACGCGATGGTGAAGACTTCACGAAACCAGATTCTGTTAGCGGAGACAGTAAAGATAATTTATCAGTTAAAGGTGAACCTGATGACAATACAACTGATAATGATCCTAAAGGTCAAGGCAGTAACAGTGATTCAGACAGTGATTCAGACAGTGATTCTGATAGTGATTCAGACAGTAATAGTTCAAGTAGTAACAATACTGGTAGCACGAATACCAATAATACAAGTGGTACAAACACTACCAATGCAAATAGAAGTGGAACAGCTACTTCAAATAGTACACAATAACAAGATTTTAGTTTTAAAAGACCCGCTTTCCATATTAATTGGAATCGGGTCTTTGTTTTTAGTTAAAGTATATTTATATATCAATTCATCAAACAGATACAATCATGAATAAAAAAACAGCGTAAGTCTCCTAACTTTGAGAGCTTACGCTGTTTTTAATTGTTTAATGTTTGTTTTTTAGACGAATTTGATAAGATGCGTTCATTTTAATAAGTTCTGATTTTAATGTTTTCATTTGGCTGTAACCCATAAAATGATATTTACGTGCTATCATATAATGATATCTTTCTTCAAAGTTCATTGGAACGACAGCATATTCATCTAAGCAATTAAAATCAATCATTTCAATATCATTAATTTGTTGAAAGTAAAGTTGAATCAGATTAAAGTATTGATCTAACAATCTTTTTGCTTCTGGTAATTTTAATTTTTTTACTTTCGCGTATGAATCCAATTCCAGTTCTAACTTTGTAAAGTCTTCTTTTGTAATCATTTTATTCATGCCTCTTTCAAACTTGCTTTATAGCGCTTTTGCCCTTCTCTACATTCTTCAAATAATGGACAAACATCGCATTTTGGTTTACGAGCTAAACAATGATAGCGACCGAAAAATATGAGTTGATGATGTGTTTTGTTCCATCTTTCTCTAGGAACTACTTTACACAATTTATCCTCTACTTGACGTACATTATCTTTCCATCGGCATATACCTAAACGTTTTGAGATACGTTCTACATGTGTATCTACAGCTAATGAAGGTTCTCCAAAAGCTACGCTCATAACGACGTTGGCCGTTTTCCTACCCACACCTGCTAAGCTTTCTAACTCATCGTGTGTTTGAGGAATCTTACCATCAAATTTATCTAAAAGCGATTGGCTTAATTTTTGAATGTTTTTGGCTTTATTTCTATATAAACCAATAGTACGTATATCATTTTCTAATTCTGAAATATCCACACTTAAATAATCTTCAGGTGTTTTATATTTTTCAAATAAAGGTTTCGTGAGTTTATTTACAGAAATATCAGTTGTTTGTGCAGATAAGAGTACAGCAATTGTAAGTTCAAACGCATTGTCATGGACAAGTTCGCATTCAGCATTTGGAAACATATCAGCTATGACATCAACCATTTCAAGTGCTTTTTTATTACTTACCATTTGGATTCTCCCCATTCAGCCAATCAAATTTAGGGACCTTACTAACTGTATGTTTCATTTTAGGTTGGTTAAATTGGCGGCTAATTTTTTTTGAGTCTTCAATCGTTTTTACATTATTCTTTTTCCAATTCAGTAAAATACGATCGATATATTTAAAACTCATTTTATTTTGGCTCTCTGCTTCATTTAAAGCAGCTTGAATGACACTTAAATCATGTTTATCTATATCTAACCATTGATTTAATGTTTCTATCTCGTATGGAGATAAAGGCCTGCCAAACGCTTGTTCAATTTTTTGAAATAGTGTATTGAACTCTAGTTCAGATTCGTGCTCATCTTGTTTTACATTCATTTGTTGCATAATTTCACTTAATCGATCATAGAACTGATTAAGGTTCATATATTCAGTAAACTTGCCTTCTTCGTCTTTATTGACATTAAGCTCTAGTAAATCATGTTGTATTAGAGTTTGAATGATTGAAGTGATTTCTCTTGAATCTAACGCAGAGCCTTGCTGTAAAGATTCAATTGAAGGTTGTTTATTAGAAGTTTCTGATGCATGTAATAATTTGATTAAAATAACTAACTCTGTTTCATTTAAACCTAATTCATTGTAATGATCAAGTAGTTCTTTTCGAATTACGACTGGTCTCGTTTTTAATTGTTCTCTATCCAAAGTAGCCCCTCCCATCTTTGATATTGCTATAAAAACGTCCAGCCATTATTTGTGGACTGGACGCTTATTGTGAATCTTATTTTAAATATTATGGATATAATCGATTAAGTAAGCGTGGGAATGGTGCAGTTTCACGGACATGGTCTACACCTGATAACCAAGCTACAGTTCTTTCTAATCCTAAACCGAAACCACTATGAGGTACGCTGCCATAACGACGTAAATCTAAATAATAACTATAACTCTCAGCGTCTAAGCCATATGCGTTAATACGTTGCTCTAGCAAGTCAAGGTCATTTATACGTTCAGACCCACCTATAATTTCGCCATAACCTTCAGGTGCAATGAGATCTGCACACAGTACAGTATCTTCATTTTCTGGATTTGGTTGCATATAGAAAGGTTTGATTTTTGTTGGATAGTTAGTGATAAATACTGGTAAATCATAATGATTAGCGATAGCCGTTTCATGTGGAGAACCGAAATCTTCGCCCCATTCTATATCGTCAAAACCTTGTTCTTTTAAGAATACTACAGCATCATCGTATGTGATACGTGGGAATGGTGTAGTTACTTTTTCAAGTTTAGATGTATCACGCTCTAATACATTAAGTTCAAGTTTACAATTATTTAATACAGATTGAATAACATGTGTTACATATTGTTCTTGGACTTCTAAACTTTGTGCATGTTCACAAAAAGCCATTTCAGGTTCAATCATCCAGAATTCAATTAAATGACGACGTGTTTTAGATTTTTCAGCACGGAATGTCGGACCAAATGAGAACACTCTACCGTGAGCCATTGCAGCAGCTTCCATATAAAGCTGTCCACTTTGAGATAAGAATGCGTCTTCATCAAAGTATTTTGTATGGAATAGCTCGCTTGTGCCTTCAGGTGCACTTGCTGTTAAAATAGGTGGATCAATTTTTGTGAAACCATTGTCATTAAAGAAGGCATAAGTTGCACGAATAATCTCATTTCTAATTTTCATTACAGCATGTTGTTTTTTAGAACGTAACCATAAATGACGATGATCCATTAAAAATTCTGTACCATGGTCTTTAGGTGTAATTGGGTAATCATGAGCTTCTGAGATTACTTCTATAGATTTCACTTGCATTTCGTAACCAATATCTGAGCGATTATCTTCAGATATAATGCCAGTAATATAAATAGATGATTCTTGTGTTAATTCTTTAGCTAATTTAAATATTTCCTCAGTTACTTCTGCTTTTGCTACGACACCTTGCATAAAGCCCGTACCATCTCTTAATTGTAGGAATGCTATTTTCCCACTTGAACGTTTATTAGTTAACCAAGCGCCAATAGTCACTTCTTGGTTTAGATATTTTTTAGCTTCTTTAATCGTTGTCTTCATAGCCAGTCTCCTAATAATATTGTAGTCTTCTTTTCTTTATCCTTATATATTTTAACAAAATCGATGTATAAGTTCTAGTTGCGCGTGCTAAGTTTATTGATTGCGTTTGTCTTCTTTTTTTAATTTTTTGAGTATGCTTGAAAATTGTTTGATATCGCCTTTATTTTGACGATAACTTTCTAATGATTGTTCAAAAAATTGCTTGTAATTACTGCGAATTAAGCGATCATCAAAGGATACGATAATCCCTTTATCATTTTCGCTACGTATCAATCTACCAAGACCCTGTCTAAAACGCGTTACAGCATCAGGTAATACATAATCTTTGAATGTAGAAGTAAACTCAGACTCCATTAGCCAATATTTTGTATTGTTTTGATTCATAAAAGGCAACTTAGCAATCATTACACATTTGATACCATTAGATTGAAAGTCAAAACCTTCAAAGAATGTACCTGTACCTAATAAAATTGCTTTATTAAAACTATTAAATTGTTGAACAATCTTATAGTTTTGATTTTGCTGTTGTGTCAAAACCACATAGTCTTCAAATTCTGGCAATTCATTTAATAACTCTTGAACCATATGCATCATTTTATAACTTGTAAATAGTATTAAACATTTAGACTCTACAATGTTAATATACTCAATTACATAATTAACAATAGAACTCACATAATCATCAATGCTTTTATAATTATATGAAGCTACATCATTAGGTATGAATACAGTAGTTTGGTTTGGTGACATCACCTTCGAATCAATCTCATACGTGTTAAAGACGATATCTTTATTAAACCAATGTTTGAAGTTTTCAAATGAATGGTTAAACGTTAATGTACCTGAAATAAATGTAAGTGATTTAAATTTATCTAATACTTGTGTGGTCAATATTTCTTTAACATCATAGTCTTTAACATTAAGTCTAATTGTTGATTTTTGATTTATATTTTTAATTGATAAATAACTTGTGTGATTATTTTTTAAACTGTGTTCAATTTCTTTAAAACGATCATTAATATAAAGGATTTGTTTGCGCACCGACTTGATTGTTTTATGACTCATACCATTGAAGAATTCTAATGTCATATTGAGTTTATGAATAATTGAATGTAAATCGTTCAAAATTGGTGCAACGTCAAAATGATAGACAAAATGGAGCTTGTGAACTTCATCATCATGCACTTCAGAACTTTGAATGATGTCAAAAATAGTAGTGAATAATTGCTCATTTAAATCATGTATCTCATTGACTGTTGTTTTTAATCCGAAAACATCTATAGGCGGTATATCTAATTTTTCAAGAATTCTTTGTTGTTCTAAATGATCGATAGATTTAAGTAGCTTTTCATTTTCTGTCTTACCAATTAAGCCAAGTTGATATTTAATATCAGAATAACTCAATTCATTAGTCACTTGGCTTAAAGCATAGTCAGGCAAACGATGTGCTTCGTCGATAATACAATCATCAAATAATTGATATATAGAATTATCATGAGCAGCATGTATTAAATGAGCATGATTTGTAATACCAATTTGAATATTTTGAGCATTTCGTTTAATGAAATTGAAGTAATGTATATCGTTGCGAACAGGCACATAAGTCTCTAGCTTTTGTTCGAAATACATTTTTTGCCCGCCTTTTAAATCTAGTTCTTGAATATCACCTGTATCTGTTTCGGTAATCCAAATTAATAATTGCATTTTTAATATGCCGACTTCGTAATTACTGGCTTCTTCTTTCAAAATTTGGCTGATTAAACCTAATGAGATATAATCACGTTTACTTTTTATTAAAGTAGCATTTATTTTGAAATCTAAAGCTTGTTTAAGCGCAGGTATATCTTTTTCCAACAATTGGTTTTGTAATAATTTAGTATTAGTTGAAATCATTACGTGTTTACCAGTTTCAATATTATACATTAATGATGCGAGTAAATATGCAAATGACTTGCCACTACCAAGTGGTGCTTCAATCATTGCTTTTTCACTATTCATTAATTGTTCTAAAATAATCTCAGATAGATACAATTGTTGTGGTCGATAGGTCAAACTAAGTTCCTTAGTAATCAAGGTATATAAATCTTTCAAAGTACCATCAAAATCTACTGTAGGTGCCTTGAAATCTTTTTGTTTTTTATAAATAATTTGTTCGAATTGGTCATAAACATCTTCTAGTGGTTTATCTTCATGATTACGCACCATTTCAAATAAAATATCATGTAAGTCATATTTTAAATTCTTACTTAAATAATATAGTTGTTTCAAAGTATCTAAAGGTAACGTTTCGAATTTCTCAAATGCGAGTATCATAAGTTGCGCTGTTGTTGCGGCATCTTCGTCAGCGCGGTGTGCGTTGTTTAGAACAATACCATGTGCTTCTGCTAACTCACTTAACTGATAACTTTTATCTGTTGGAAAAGCGACTTTAAATAATTCTAACGTATCCATTACTTTTTTTGGACGATATTTGATATCACAATTTTTAAAAGATTTTTTTATGAAATTCAAATCGAAAGCAACGTTGTGTGCCACAAAGATACACCCATCTATTTGTTTATAAATATCTTCAGCTATTTCATGGAAATATGGTGCTTGATTTAACATTGCTTCTTCTATTGACGTTAATGCTTGTATAAAAGGAGGAATTTCTAAATCTGTTTTAATCATTGAATGGTACGTGCCGATTATTTTATTTTCTCGAACAAAAGTAATACCTATTTGAATAATTTCATCATAGTCTAATTGATTTCCTGTTGTTTCTAAATCCATAACGGCATAACACGGTTTTGTCATTCTCATTCCTCCTTTCAACGAGGTTAAAATTCTATATCTGCACTGATTAAACGATGTTGATTGTTTGCTTCATCCAAAACAAGTAAAAACCCATCTTCATCAATATCAACTGCTTCTCCGTGGAATTGTCTACCATTTTCTGTAAATCTTAATGTTTTGTTCCAAATATTCGAGGCTACTATGTATTCTTCTCGAATAGTTGAAAATGGTTCTGTAAGAAATTGTTTATATCGGTATTCAATATTACTTACAAGTGATTGTAAAAAATAGTAACGATTAATTTTTTCGTCAGCATGAATGCGGACACTTGTGGCTTTTTGTTGCAGTTCTTCACTAAAATCTTCTTGTAAGTGATTCATATTAATACCAATGCCACAAATTACCGCTTCAATACCATCACTATTCGCAACCATTTCTGTCAAAAAGCCACAAACTTTTTGTTTATTTATATAAATATCATTTGGCCATTTAATGGTAACCGGATCGATACTGAACTGTTGTATCGCATCTCTTATTCCTAGAGCCATAAATAAATTGAATTTTGTTATCATTTCAAAAGGTACATCAGGGCGTAGCACAATCGACATCCACAAGCCTTTTCCTTTGGAGGATGACCAAGGTCTATTGAATCGACCTTTACCTTGTGTTTGTTCATCACTTAAAATAAGAAACGTATTTGTATTACCTACTAATTTTTGCTTAGCCAATAATTGAGTTGAATTAATACTTTCCAATATTTCAACTTGATCAAATACATTTTGTGCTTTTAGCATTGGTAGGACAATGCCACTATACCATTTATCAGGTAATTGGATTAAGCGATGCCCTTTATGATTCACTGAATCAATCTGACATCCTTCCAGCTTAAGTTGATCTATTACTTTCTTTACGGCTGTACGTGAAATACTTAATTGTTCTGCTATAAACTGACCCGATATATAATCAGGTTGGTGTTGATACAATATTTGAACAACATCTTTACTATATTTGGACATGTGTTTTCACCCACTTTAGCAGTTCTGGTTTAAAGTTTTTGACCTCATCTGATATGATGGCACATTCAACCTGACGTAATATGGATTTAAGCCATGCGCCACTCGGTTTATCTAATGCTTGTAATATATCTTTGCCATCTATATCCATTTCTTTTCTTGAGGAAATCGGTAATTTTTGGCTAACTTCATTGATGGAAGCAGCGTTAAAAATAAATGGAGATACCTTCATAATATTGTTGTCATTGAGCATGCGTTCATAACTTAATACTTGTAGTATATCTTCTTTGCCATAATCATAAACAAATAACTTCAAATTTTGTTTGCTTTGGATTTCTGGCATTTGTTGTAACATACGTTCGAGTCTGGTGATATATTTCTTTTCATTGTTGCTAATTTTCAAATCCGAGAGCTGTGTGTCAACATCAGGTTGTTGTGCTTTTAAGAATGCAATTAACATTGATAATGATATTGGTTCTTCTAATATGAATTTTGATAAGTCAAAACGGTTAAAAAATGGTATATAATTAAATGCATTAAAATACTTTAAATTATTGAAACTTTGAGCCACATATTGACCTAATGTTAATTTTTTAAGTTCAATTACGATACGTTCAATAGATAAATGCGCAATATCTGCTATATGGGCATGCATACCATTAAATGTGGCTTTCTCTAACGTAAAGCCAAGTTGTGATTGAAAGCGCAATCCTCTAATAATTCGTAACGTATCTTCGTTAAATCGTTCTGCTGGATTGCCAACTGTCTTGATTAATCGCTGTTCTATATCTTTTAGACCATCAAAGTAATCATGGATTTGATAATTCACATCCATAGCAATGGCATTCATTGTAAAATCTCTTCGTTTTACGTCTTCGTATAAGTCTCTTACGAAAAAGACTTCATTAGGTCTGCGATGATCATCATATTCCCCTTCTGCACGAAAGGTTGTCACTTCATATTGATCGCCATTATAGACGACATTAATCGTACCATGCTCCCTACCAATAGGAATGGTCTTATCAAATACTGCTTCAATTTCATCTGGTGTGGCACTAGTCGTAATATCGATATCATGAATTGGTTTTTGCATTAAGTAATCTCTAACTGCGCCACCAACATAAAATGCTTGGTAATGATGTTTTTGTAAAGTTTCTAAAATCGGCTTTGCCGCTTCGAATAATGTTTTAGTCATTGTTACCCTCTAACATTTTTTTGTAGTAATACTCATATTGATCTGCAATTAAGTCAGACGAAAAGCGTTCTGAGACATCTGCTAGCATGCGTGTTTGCATTGTTTTATAAAGCTTTGCATCTGTGAGTAATTTTAAGGCATACTGGCTTGCGCTTGTACTATCACCTACATCAACTAAAAAACCGGTATCTTCATGTTTAATGACTTCTTTAATTCCACCAGCCGTAGAACCAATTGGCACTACTCCGGATTTCATTGCTTCAAGTAGTGTTAGGCCAAAACTTTCTTTTTCACTTAGTAGTAAGACTAAGTCTGAAATTTGATAAAATTCACTAACCCAATTTTGTTTTCCTAAAAAAAGAACTTCATCTTCAATATTTAGATCACGTGCTTTTTGTTTCATATCCATTAATTCTGGACCATCGCCTAATAATAATAATTTTGATGGCATAGATTTATGTACTTTTGCAAATGTATCGATAATAGTATCGATACGTTTTACGCTTCTGAAGTTTGAAACATGAATTAAAACCTTCTCTTCTGGTTTAATACCATAACAAGCTTTTAATTGTTCATTTTCTTCAGTTTGTACATCAGGTTTTGTTGGGAATTCATTTTCTCGAACAAAATTATATATTGGAACAATTTCTTTATCTGTCTCAATAATATCATTAGTTTGTTTCGCAAGTGACTGGCTTACACTCGTCACAATATCACTTTCTTCTATACCAAACTTAATTGCATTTTTTAAAGAATGATCATAACCTAGAACAGTTATATCAGTCCCGTGCAATGTAGTCATAATTTTAATGTCCTTTTTGGACATATGTTTTGCTAAGATACCACAAACTGCATGAGGCACTGCATAGTGCATATGTAACAAATCTAAATCATACTCATTGATAACCTCAGCAATTTTAGTACTTAAAGTTATGTCATAAGGAGCATACTGGAAAACAGCATACTGATTGACTTCAACTTGGTGAAATGTGATATTTGGTAATGGTTTTCGTATTCTAAAAGGTATATTAGATGTAATAAAATGGATGTCATGCCCTCGTTCAGCAAGCTTTATGCCTAATTCAGTGGCGATGATTCCAGAACCACCCATAGATGGGTAACAAGTAATGCCTATTTTCATAAGGTGGGACACCCTTTCTATTTCAAATTAATTTATTTGCGTTCAAAACGATCTTTATCACGAGTATTAAATTTATTCATTGTTTCATCAAAGCTTTCTGTCATATCAATATCTAAAGAATTGGCAATACATAATAAAACGAATAAATTATCGCCTAGTTCTGCTTTAATTGTATTTTCGGCTTCTGTCTCTTTTTTCTTTTTCTCACCGTGGTAGTGATTAATCTCTCTTGCCAGTTCACCAACCTCTTCAGTTAATCGCGCAAGATTAGCTAAGGGAGAGAAATACCCTGTTTTAAATTGACCAATATAGTCGTCCACTTCAGTTTGCATATTTTTCATAGTCTTCATCATATACGCCTCACATTCTAACGGTTTCTTATATAGTATAGACTAATTTTAGGCTTCATGCATTATTCCTGCAATAGTTAACCGTTATATTATTTACTATTTGACTATGATCTTTTTAATTTGTTTATTTCATTATTACACGTAATTAAGTAGTGCATGCTTCTTTTTTTAAAATAGGTAAATTAATGTTTTTGCTTTGATGTGTTTTTAATGTGAGATTTAACTTTGTAATGAGCGGAATGTCTTTTAAATAAAAAATGGGAGCGAGACATAAATCTAATTTTTGTAATAAGATTTCACCGTCTCACTTCGGCAAAGGTGACTATAAAAAATGAGGTTGAGACATGTAATTATGTCTCAACCTCATTTATATTATTATTCACTTGATCTAGCAATAAGAATAAATCTTGCAAGTTCTGCTAATGCAACTGCAGTTGATGCAACGTAAGTCATTGCTGCTGCTGTAAGTACTTTTTTAGCATGGCGGTGTTCTTTTTCATTAACAATGTCTAAGCTTTTTATTTGTTTCATCGCTCTACTACTTGCGTTAAATTCAACTGGTAGTGTAACGATTGAGAATAATACTGCAAGAGACATGAACGCAATACCAATCCATAATGCTGTAGAACCTAAAGTGCTTTGCATAGTAGTTAAAATAATACCCGCAAATACTGCTAAGTAACCAATTGAACTACCTACGTTAGCCAGTGGTACTAAAGATGTTCTGAATCTTAAGAAGAAATAACCTTCTGCGTGTTGTATCGCATGTCCAACTTCGTGAGCTGCGATTGCTGTACCAGCAACTGAAGGTCTACTGAAGTTAGCTGGTGATAACACAAGGACTTTCTTTTTAGGATCATAATGATCTGTTAAGAACCCTTTTCCTTCGACGACATCTACATCATAAATGCCATTTGCATGAAGTATTTCTATAGCAACTTCTTGACCAGTCTTACCACTTGTCGATCTTACTTGTGAATACTTTTCATAATTAGACTTAACTTTGTGTTGCGCCCATAAAGGCAATACCATTAGAATAACAAAGTATATAATCATATAGATAAAAGACAAAAATCCTCACTCCTTTATAAACATTTTACTGTGAACGTTAATGATGGTCAAATATTTTATCCTTTTTAAATCGAGTTAAATTTAAATATAGCACTAAAGGTATGACACTTAACCAAAACGCGAGATAAGCAACACCTTCAATATGGCTAGCAATAAAATCATAGTAAGGATATTGCATAAATACATAATCAATAATGTCATTATGGAATACCCATATCACAGCAATAGTAAAAGCAGGTATAGTGATTTTAAACCTTGGATAAAAGAAAAATGCCTCTATAGCCATTATACCGTGAGAAAGGATAAGCATACAGCCAATGATTGTAACCGAGTCATATTGGATAAACATAATAATGTTCATAATAACAGCCCATACACCGTATTTTATCAACGATACAAAAGCCAAAGCTTCTATAATTGGTAAGTTCTTACCTGCGATGAGTCCAATGAGTGCAATACATAAAAATAATGAAGCTGTTGGACTATCTGGCACAAACGGTACGAACTGCCAACTGGACACGCTCAGTTGACTGCCATACCATATATAACCATATATCGTGCCTAATAAATTACAAATAAGCAGAAAGTAAAGTACACCTTTATTATAAATGAGTAAATGCCATAAATATTTTATATTCATAAGGTCAATCCTTCATTGTTTTATTTACATTTCTTAACTCAAAAGTATTAAGGATTTGAGTTAATTGATAAAACAGTGCTTTATCATGCAATTGTAAACTTAAATCAATATTATCTTGTAAATGTGTGATTATAGAGGACTCGCTTTGTTTTGATAGTGGGATACTATAGATGTCTTGCATATACATAGCATAGTATGGTGAATGTAACAATTGCATTAATAATAATTCATCTAAACGAGATTCTCTTGATAGTGTTTTACTAAAATGCAGTTTGATATCAAAAGACACAGCATCGTTTGCTACATAATTGAAGATTTCGTCACTATTAATCAACTGTTGATTTTTAAGTGTAAACCTAATACCTTGTTGATCAGTATCTTCCATAGCAATTTCCAATATATGATGTTCGGAAATGAGTTCATCCACAAAATGGATTTGTTGCAATAACTCAGGTGAAGACTTAATTAAGTTTAATACCCACACACTAATCCTAGATTTAAACTGATATTGAAAAAGCAGATATTCAATGAAATTAGCTTTCACTTGTTGTAGGGTATTGCTCATCTTAATCACCTTCCTTGACTAGAAAGATAATAATCTTTCTGCTTCATCATGCCATGTTTCATTGCTTGGATCTAATTCAAGTAATTGATTTAGCATTGCTTTTGCTTGTTCAATTTGTCCGATTTCAACTAGATAGAAATAATAATCACTTAGAAACGCAGATTGCGTGTGCAATGTTGGATATGCTAATTCAAAGAAATGTTGTGCTTCTTTGTCACGTTCCTCTTGTCCTAATGCAAATGCTAAATGCCACATAAAGACGGGATCTAAATCTTCTTCGTCAACATATTTCAATAATGCTATAAGTGCCTCGTAGTCTTCTTCCTGTCTATATAAATCACTTAGGATTAAAAGTGGTTCTTGATAAGCATTATCAACTTCTAAGGCTTGCAGTAATAATTGTACACCTTCATTAGCATCGCCATGTTCAATTGCTATACTGCCTGTTGATACCATCAACTCTTTATAAAATTGACTTAATCTCAAGCCTTCTTTACCAATTTCAATGGCTTCTGCATGGTTATGTTCATTTTCATAAAGTTGTTGCAGATAAAAATAGCCTTGTAAGAAGTCTGGATCTTTAGATAATAGTGTTTGAACTAAATTAATCGCTTCTTGAGAGAGCTCATTTTTTTCATAAGCAATCGCTTTTTTAAAGTAATCTTCAGATACCATTTCTTCTTCATTAATTTCATCGAACATTTTAATCGCATCACTGTAGTTTCCACTTTGCAAACTACAGTCTGCTAAGCGAGAAAATAAATTTGTGCCATTCACTTGATATTCGCCTGTTTCAAGCACAGTTTCGTATTCAGAAACTGCACGTAGGTATTGTCCGTCAAAATACAATAATTCAGCAAGTGCATAGTGTATGATTGGATCATTTGGTTCTATATCTATGGCGTCAACCAATTTATCTATCGCAACTTCTAACATATTTAATTGTTGATATAAATCAGCTTCTAACATTAAACGTTCAGTTGATAACTCAACTTGGTTTAAATATTCTAAAGCTTCATCAGTTTGATTCTCAGCCATTAAACCTTCGATGAAGTAAATAAGCAATTCACTTTCATCAGGATATTTATGGTATAACGTACGGAATACTTCAAGCCCTTGAGGCATTAAACCGTAATTATATAACGTTTCACCAAGTATAAAAAGTGCATCGTCCTTTGGAGAACTTAATGCTTCATTCACACGAGTGTCTAAGTTATCTAATTTTTGTAAGTTGATATCGTCTATGAGTTTATAGATATCTTCCATACTTTTATCCCTCTTTTTCTAATTGTTTTAACTTCGTTAAGAAACCTGGGAAAGAAACATTTACAGCATCGAATTGATTAATAGTTAACGATTCATCTGTTAATAATGATGCAATTGCAAGCATCATACCTATACGATGATCAGTAAAACTATCGACTGTTGCTGTTTGCTTTAAAGTAGAAGGATGAATAACCATACCATCACTTGTTGGTTGTAACATAAATCCTAATAAATTTAGCATATTCGCAGTTGTATCAATACGATTTGTTTCTTTAACTTTCAATTCTTCTGCATCTTTTACAATACTTGTACCTTCAGCTTGTGAACATAGTAATGCTACAATTGGGATTTCGTCAATTGCTCTTGGTACTAAATCGCCATTAATTTGGATTGGCTTCATATCAGGAGAATATTGTATGCGAATTGAAGCAGTTGGTTCTGGACCATCTGTTTGGTTGAATAGCGTAATGTTCCCTTCCATTTGTTTCACGATATCTATAATACCTGAACGTGTTGGGTTTACGCCAACATTGTGAATTGTAATATCACTGTCTTTTGTTATCAAGCCCGCCACTATAAAATATGCTGCTGAAGAAATATCGCCTGGCACATGGAAATCTACGGGGTGAATGTGTTCGATCCCTCGTTTTGGCATTTCTATCGTTTTCCTATCAGTAGTAACAGGAATATGGAAATGTTGGAACATCGTTTCTGTATGATTACGTGTTGTGCCTAGTTCTTTAACAGTTGTCGCCTCTTCTGCAAACAAACTTGCGAATAAAATTGCACTTTTTACTTGTGCACTCGCAACTTCCATCTGATAAGACATGCCATTAATTTGTGCTGGTTTAATGATTAGCGGTGTGTAATTATTATCCACGCCTGTTATATTAGCGTTCATTAAGCTTAAAGGTTTCATAATTCTGTCCATCGGTCTTTTACCAATAGATTCATCACCTGATATAACAGTTTCAATACCTAAACCACTTAACAGACCAGCGACCAAACGTGTCGTTGTACCAGAATTACCTGTATACAGTACTTGATGAGGCGTTTTGAAGTGTTTATAACCAGGCGAATTAATTTCTATTTTATCTTCGCCAACAGTAATTTCAACACCTAATTGCTGGAAAATTTCCACTGTATTCAGACAATCTTCACCAAGAAGCGGTTTATATATTGTAGAGGAGCCAGATGCAAGAGAACCTAACATAATGGCTCTATGTGTCATTGATTTATCTCCTGGCACTTCTATTTCACCAATCAATGGTCCGTTAATGTCAATTGTTTTACTGTTTGTCAAAAAATCCACCTACTTTTTAAAATATGTTAGGAAATCTGTGAATGCATGTAGAAGTGTTGGCTTATCTATGTGTTTTACCACAGGATTGCCAATGCCATCCAATAATACCATTTGGACGCCTTGTTGATCATTTTTCTTATCTTTTAACATGAGCTGATATAAGGCTTCAAACTCAAATTCATTAATGATATCTAATGGATAATTTAATGAAACTAAATAATTAATATAATGAGATATATCAAAATCTCTATTTAAGACTTTATTAGCAACAATAAATTGATAAATAATGCCTATCATCACTGCATGGCCATGAGGAATTTTAAAATTGTATTCAACTGCATGTCCAAATGTGTGACCTAAATTTAAAAATTTACGGACATTGGATTCTTTTTCATCTTTGACGATAATATTTAATTTCGTTTGGATACCTTTAAATAAATAATATTCAATTTCATTTAACGAAGCGAGTGCTGGCTGATCAGGGTATTGTGTTTCAATATTTTGCACAGCTTCCATGTCACTCAATAAGGCGTGTTTATAAACTTCTGCATACCCACTTAAAATTTCTCCATAAGGTAAAGTTGTTAGAAAGTTCAAATCATAAATGACAGCATTAGGTCTATAAAAGGCACCTATTAAATTCTTACCATGTTTAGAATTAATACCTACCTTGCCTCCTACACTTGAATCATGTGCAAGAATTGTCGTTGGTACTTGAATAAAATCTACGCCTCTTAATAAGGTTGCAGCAAGGAATCCTGTGAAATCGCCGGTAGCGCCACCGCCAACTGCGATTAAACAAGTGTCACGCGTCAATTGTTTACTGAGTAATACTTCAATCGTTTCTTCATAAAAGGCTAACGATTTGGTCGCTTCACCAGAAGGGATGATAAGTTTATGTGCGCCATATTCAGAAGTGATAAAATCTATCGTTTCATTCCAATTATTATTTACCGTTTCATCAACTACCAACACAACATCTTTATAATCATTAATATATTGATGTAATTGATCTAATGCATGGTGTTCTACAATAATTGGATAGTTATTGGATGTATAAGTAGTTTCTAATTTCATATGCTCACCTAGTTACTTCATAAATTTTAAATTGCTACTTAGTATTCTATATTTAATAAACGACGTTCGTCTATTTGTGATTTTAATTGCTCTATATGATTACTTTGGAATTCTTCAAGTAATGCTTTTGCAATTTCAAATGCTACGACATTCTCAACTACAACACTTGCTGCAGGTACAGCACAACTGTCGGAACGCTCAATAGAAGCTTTAAATGATTCTTTTGTATTAATATCAACGGAGTTTAGTGGCTTGTAAAGTGTTGGGATGGGTTTCATTACACCATTAACCACAATAGGCATACCATTAGACATACCACCTTCAAAGCCACCTAAGTGATTGGAACCTCTGTAGTAACCATTCGAAGTATCATACAAGATTTCATCTTGAATTTCACTGCCTGGTTTCTCAGCTGCTTTAAAACCTTCACCAAAGCTTACACCTTTAAATGCATTAATACTTACAACGCCTTGAGCAATTCTACCGTCAAGTTTACGATCGTAATGTACATAGCTACCAATACCTACTGGTAAGCCTTCAACAATTGTTTGGACTACACCGCCGATTGTATCACCTGCTTTTTTAGCTGAGTCAATTTTATCGCGAATTTCTTGAGCTATCTCATCATTTACAACGCGAACATCATTTTTATCGATATTAGCTTTAATTGTTTCAAGATCATATTCAATATCATCTTTGATGCCACCAATTTCAACCACTCTACTATAAAAATTAATATCTAATTGTTTTAACAAAATTTTAGAAACTGCACCAACTGCAACACGTGCAGCAGTTTCTCTTGCTGAAGAACGTTCTAACACGTTTCTTAAGTCTCTATGATTGTATTTCATACCACCAATTAAATCAGCGTGGCCAGGACGTGGTTTGGTAATTACACGTTTCATATTGTCTTGATCTTCTTCACTAATTGGATCAGCGCCCATAATTTTCTTCCAATGTGTGAAGTCATCATTTGTAACAATCAATGTAATTGGACTACCTAAAGTATATCCATTACGCACTCCTGAAACAATTTCAACTGCATCCTTTTCAATTTGCATGCGACGACCTCTTCCGTAGCCACCTTGTCGTTTAAACATTTCTTCATTAATATCTGCTACGTTGATTTCTAGATTTGCTGGTACACCTTCAATAATTACAGTTAACTGTGGTCCATGTGATTCACCAGAAGTTAAATATCTC
Source organism: Staphylococcus parequorum (assembly GCF_039237145.1). NCBI lineage: Bacteria > Bacillati > Bacillota > Bacilli > Caryophanales > Staphylococcaceae > Staphylococcus > Staphylococcus parequorum. The sequence continues at coordinate 1,747,666 of NZ_CP150682.1, read as the reverse complement.
ATACTTTTCCCACTCCGTTCCTTTAGTACTTTAAATTATAATATTCTCTATATCTTATCACATTCAATTGTTCAAATTAACAGAAAAATTTACAAATATTGAATCTTATGAAAACTTCCATGTTTTAAGTGTAACATTTGAATATTTTTTATAGTAAGAACTTTAGATTTTATATAGAAACATTATCATTTTCCAATATTATTTATTACTTAGGGTGGAAAAGAAAGTAAAGGTTAAAATTTGATTTCGTTCTCTCCATCTATAAGGTTATTTAGATATCAGAAGGCTATTTTATACTCTATACTCACTTTAGTGTTTCACTAAATGGTAGACGTAAAATATAAAAAGCTAACTGAATTAATTAAATTTCAGTTAGCTTTTTATATTTTAAAAATTCATCATTATGAAGCCTATTATTTATTGAAGTTAATATTATTCGTATAACCATGCTTCACGTGATCCAGTATAATCACTTAATTCTTCAGCTTTAAACCAAAGGTTAATTTCTTTTTTAGCTGAGTCTACTGAGTCTGAACCATGAATAATGTTTCTACCTACAGTTAAACCTAAGTCTCCTCTAATTGTGCCTGGTGTAGCTTCAGACGGATTAGTTTTACCTATAATATGACGCGAAATATTTACGGCATCTTCACCTTCAACTACCATAGCGAATACTGGTGCAGAAGTGATGAAGTCAATCAATTTGTTATAGAACGGTTTATCTGTGTGTTCTGCATAATGTTCTTCTGCAAGTGACTGTGGTACAGTCATAAATTTACCGCCTACAAGTTTTAGTCCTTTTCGTTCAATACGAGAAATGATTTCTCCTACCAAATTGCGTTGTACCGCGTCTGGTTTAATCATTAGAAATGTTCTTTCCATAATGTGTGAATCCCCCTGTTTGTTATGTATCAATTGTACAGTAATAATGTACATGACTATGTATCAATAAAATATTATGTTTTGAGATACATTAATATATTAACAGGTAATTAAAGCGCTTTCAATGCTTTTCATGTAACTTATAAATTTCTTTTTCCAACTTTTTTAATTAATTTCTTAAACAAGGGCTTAGCAGCTTCGCTTTCCAATTGATCAAGTAGGTTTAAGGCTTTATCTAAATATTTATCACTAATTACTTGTGATTGTTGTATAACATCAGATGATTGAATACGTTGAATACAGTAGTCAAACGTTTCTTGATCTGAGTCTGGAGTAAGTTGTTGTATCTGCGCTTTGAATTCTGGGTGCTTTCTCATTTCTAATAATACGGGTAAAGTGATATGACCATTCATCAAATCACTACCAACTGGTTTTCCTAATTTTTTTTCTGTACTTGTAAAATCCAGGATGTCATCCACAATTTGAAAACTCATGCCAATATAATGGCCAATCATTTTTAAGTTGTGAACTGTTTTCAGATCGGCACCAGAAGCAATCGCACCTACTTCAGTAGATAATTGTATTAGTAATGCTGTTTTGCGATTAATTCTACGCAAATAACTCGTGATTGTTTGATAACCATTAAATTGGTCTTGGAATTGAAATAGCTCCCCCATACATACTTCAACGATTGCATTTGAAATCACCGAATGAATACGGTTATCTTCAATGTTTGAAATATGTTCAAGTGCTGATGCAAGTAAAAAATTACCGGCAAGAATAGCAGTATTTTGATCCCATTTTTTAGCTATAGTTAAGCTTCCTCGACGTTTATCACTCTTATCTACGACGTCATCGTGAACTAAAGTTGCCATATGGATTAATTCAAGCGCAACAGCTACACGATAAACATCCTCATTCATTTCTTTACCAAATTGGCTACTTAAAATTACAAAGGCAGGTCTAACGCGTTTACCACCTGAAGAAAACAAATGATAAGAAGCATCTTCTAGTACTTTATCATTGCTTATAAGAGATTGTTCTAATCGCTTTTCGATTTTCTTTATTTCACTATTCATGTTTAACTTTGACACGTTAATCACCTTTGGTTGATTCATTTTTATTTATAGCCAAGGTGCATCGCTGCAACGCCACCTGTAAAGCTACGTATTTTTATGTTACTGAAACCTGCTTGACCAAACAGACGTTTTAATTTTTCTTTATCTGGAAAATCAAAAGTAGATTGTTGCAACCATTCATACTCATCTTTAGATTTTGCAAAAACTTTACCGAAAATAGGCATTATAAATTTAAAATAAAGTTTATAACCTTGTTTGAATATTGGTGTTGTAGGTTGGCTAGTTTCTAAACAGACGACCATACCACCTGGTTTAAGCACTCTGTATAATTCTTTAAGTGTAGCTAGATAATCAGGTACATTACGTAAACCAAACCCAATAGTTACATAATCAAATTCATTGTCTTCAAATGGTAGATTCATTGCATCACCATGTACAAGTTGTATATTATGCATATCTTGTGTTTTACCTTTGCCGACTTCGAGCATGTTTTCACTGAAATCTACACCAATGACTTCACCTGTAGGTCCTACAGCCTTACTGAGTGAAATAGACCAATCAGCAGTACCACAACATACGTCTAAAGCTTTACTACCAGGTTTAACGTTCATTTCTTTCATAACACGTTTTCTCCAAGTCTTATGTTGCTCAAAGCTAATAATATTATTTAGGCGATCGTACTTGCCAGAAATATTTTGAAAAACGTCATGTACTTGTTCTTTTTTTGCTTTATTATCTGCCATATTTAATTACCTCTTTTTTGAATGTATTTCAGACTTTATTTCACCTAAAAATGTTATTAATTCATCTTTAGAAAATTTACTTAAATAAGAAGGATGCTTTTCAGCTAAGTTCGCTAATAATTTATCATTGATTGATTCAAGATTGGCATCAGGAGCAAAATGTTGAATTGTAATACGTGGAAATAGGTTTTCAACTTTTAATATATATTGACTGATGTGCTCTTTAGTAAGTGCATCGTGATGTATGGATGACTTCATTTCATTCACTTCAACGATTGCTGCACTTATTTCTTTTTGATAAGTTGGAGCGTTTAACTTTGCTAATAATGTATAAAAATGTGCGCTCAATAAGTCACCAATTAAAATAGACTTTTTAGACGATAACGTTGTAGAAACTTCGTCTAAATGACGCATCGCAGTATCTATTGTGAGGCAAGCTAATCTAGCTTCTTCAGGAATATCATATGAATCGAGAATTTGCGCTAAGTTTTCATCAATAGCTATAGATTCATAATAATGTATACCTTTAAGTCGATGTACAATTTGTTTTTCTAATATGCTTAATGTCGTTTCCATGTTCACACCTCACGTTATTATCCATATACATATTAACATTATATAGAGAAAAATAAAATCAACGATAGTTAAAGCGGTAAATATTTATGTATGATGTATTTGTACAAATACATTTTCAGTGTAATGAAACGTTTAATTTTTCTGATTTATGTATGTATAATTTAATTTATATTAAGCGCTATGACAATTACAATATTTAATTTATATCATCATTATATCGAATGATATCATATTAAGTATAAATAAATGCAAATTGTTTAACGTTCTTAGATTAAAAGTGTATAAAAAAAGAAAAAGCCCCTTATAAAAGGGCTTTAGTTTTAGTAAAGAATTATTTAACTGCGTCTTTTAATGCTTTACCAGCTTTGAATGCTGGAACTTTGCTTGCAGGGATATCAATTTCTTTACCTGTTTGTGGGTTACGGCCTTTACGAGCAGCACGTTCGCGTACTTCGAAGTTACCGAATCCAATTAATTGTACTTTTTCACCTTTAGAAAGTGATGATTGAATTGATTCGAATACTGCATCTACAGCTAAACCAGCCTCTTTTTTAGTTAAATCAGCTTGTTCTGCAACAGCATTGATTAAATCTGTCTTGTTCATTATGAATTCACCTCCCCTAGGGTTTATAATGATACTTAATATCATTATGGTATGACTTTAACACAACGAATACTGCAACTGCAATGATTTATGCGCAGAAAACGTTGAAATAATAGGATTTTAACAACAAATTGCTATATATTTGTTAAAAAGTGTAATAATGCTTCTTTATTCAGATTTTTTTCCACGTCCCATAAGGTCTTTAACACTCTCATCTACAGGTCTGTTTTCAAATAAAACACTATAAAGTGCGTTAGTTATTGGCATGTCAACATTTTGCGATTTTGCTAAATGATAAACTGATTTTGTGGTATATACACCTTCGACAACCATATCCATCTCATCTAACGCTGTGTCTAATGATTTTCCTTCACCCAATTTAAAGCCTAATGTGTAGTTTCTAGAATGCGTAGATGTACATGTAACGATTAAGTCACCAATGCCACCTAAACCTAAGAAAGTAATAGGGTCAGCACCTAGTTTTTCACCTAATCGGCTAATTTCTGCTAAACCTCTAGTCATGAGTGCAGCTTTAGCGTTGTCTCCGAAGCCCATGCCTGAGATTACACCACTTGCTACAGCGATGATATTTTTTAACGCGCCACCTAATTCAACGCCTACAAGATCCTCATTTGTATAAACGCGTAAGTAATCATTCATGAATAAGTCTTGTGTTAATTTACTTACTTCAGGTGACTTAGAAGATGCAGCAACTGTCGTTGGTTGTTTGATGACAACTTCTTCTGCATGACTTGGACCTGATAATACACCGATACCTGCATTATATTCTGCTGAAATAGAATCCTCTAACATTTCAGAAACACGTTTATAAGTATCGTTTTCTATTCCTTTTGCTACATGTATAAATGTTTTTGGAGTTGATAAAAGTGAATCAATTTCGCTTGCTACTGATCTCATAGCTTTTGTAGGCAATGCCATTAAAAAGACTTTAGAAAAATTTACAGCAGCTTTTATATCTAATGTTGCTTTGATTGAATCATTGATCTTAGCTGTTTTTAAATATTTACTATTGATGTGTTGTTCATTAATTTCATTGATTGTTTGTTCGTTTTTACCCCACATCAATACTTGGTGTCCATTTTCAGCTAAAACATTTGCTAAAGCTGTACCGAAACTTCCTGTACCAAAGACTGTTACTTTAGACATGAATATCTCCTCCGATAATTAATTTCTCTTTCTAGGTATAATATGCACAGGTGTACCTTCAAAACCGAATGCTGCTCTGATTTGATTTTCCAAATAACGTTTATAAGAAAAGTGCATTAATTCTACATCATTTACAAATACGATAAAGGTTGGTGGTTCAATCGCTACTTGCGTAGTATAGAATACGTTCAATCTACGACCTTTATCAGTCGGAGTTGGGTTCATAGAAATAGCGTCAGTGATTACTTCATTTAAAGTTGAACTCTTCACGCGTTTTTTATGGTTTTCACTAGCTTGTGTAATATATGGGAATAACGTTCTAAGTCTTTGACTTTCTTTTGCAGAAACAAATGCAACTTCAGCGTAATCTAAGAATTGGAATTCTTTGCGAACTTCATCTTTGAATTTTTTCATTGTATTCGTTTCTTTATCAACTGTATCCCATTTGTTTACTACGATTACAATAGCTTTGCCTTCTTCATGAGCATATCCTGCCACGCGTTTATCTTGTTCGATGATGCCTTGGTCAGCATCAATAACAACTAAAATAACGTTTGAACGTTCGATAGCTTTTAGGGCACGTAATACAGAATATTTTTCTGTATTTTCATATACTTTCCCTTTTTTACGCATACCAGCTGTATCAATTAAGACATAGTCTTGGTCGTCATAAGTATATTGAGTATCGACGGCGTCACGTGTCGTTCCTGCTAAGTTAGAAACGATAACACGTTCTTCACCTAGTATTGCGTTAACTAAGCTAGATTTACCAACATTTGGACGTCCGATAATTGATAAGCGAATTGTATCGTCATCATATGGATCAGGTTCTTCTTCTTTAAAGTGTTTGACAACCTCATCTAAAAGATCACCTAGACCTAAGCCATGCGAACCAGAAATTGGATAAGGATCGCCAAAACCAAGCGCATAGAAATCATAGATTTCATTTCTCATTTCTGGATTATCTACTTTATTTACTGCTAAAACAACAGGTTTTTTTGATTTGTACAACATTTGAGCAACAACTTGATCACTTTGTGTTAAACCCTCTCGTACGTTGACCATAAAAATAATGACATCAGATTCATCAATTGCAATTTCTGCTTGTGCTCTTATTTGTGTTTGGAATGGTGCGTCACCAATTTCAATACCACCTGTATCGATGACGTTAAAATCATGTGTTAACCATTCGCCTGATGAATAAATTCTGTCTCGAGTCACACCGGGTGTATCTTCTACTATAGATACACGTTCACCTACGACTCTATTGAAAATTGTAGATTTGCCTACATTGGGCCTGCCTACAATTGCTACTATAGGTTTAGTCATAACTAACTTCCTCTCTTTTTTAATCTCTATAATTCTATCATAAGGGGTAACCAAATCAAAAGAAATATTTAATCTGTACTAATATTATTAGGTTAGTTTTAAAAAATTTGTTTTTAGAGATTACATAAAAATAAATCTTGTCCTAAATAGATGTTAGGACAAGATTTAAAATTGGTGTTAAATTTATACGTTAAAACTTGAAGTCTTTTAATTTATCTCCGAAAACATCACCTAAAGTAGGATTATCATCATCGTCAGAACCACTTTCTAAGTAAGATTTCGTAGTGGCACTATCACTTTCAACGACATTTTCCGATTCTAATGTTGCTTTAATAGATAATGAAATGCGTTCTTTTTCTACGTCAACACCTAGTACTTTAACACTTACGACTTCCCCAGGCTCTAATACTTCGCTTGGTGAACCGATGTGAGTATGTCTTATTTCAGAAATGTGTACTAAGCCTTGAACGCCTGGTTTAATTTCAACAAAGGCACCGAAGTTAGTTAGTCTAACAACTGTTCCTTCGATGACATCACCTTCGTTAAACTCACCTTTTATTGATTCAAATGGACTTGGTAAAGTATCTTTAATTGATAATGAGATACGTTCTGAATCTCTATCAACTGATTTTACTTTTACATTAACTGTATCTCCAATAGATACTACGTCTTCTGGAGATTTAACGTGTTCATGAGATAATTCAGAAACGTGAACAAGTCCGTCTACGCCACCAATATCTACAAAAGCGCCAAAGTTAGTTAAGCGTGCAACTTTACCTTCAATCACATCGCCTTCATTAAGTGAATTTAATAAATCATCTTTTTTCTCTGCATTTTCTAATGCCTCTACAGCTTTACGACTAAGAATGACACGATTATTAGCAGGATCCAGTTCTTCCACTTTTAGTTTAAGAACTTGTCCTTCGAAATCAGAGAAATCTTCAATGAAGTCTGTTGAAATTAATGAAGCCGGAACAAACCCTCTTTGGCCAACATCGACTACTAAACCACCTTTTACTACTTCAGTGACTTTAGCTTCAATCGTTTTATTGTTGTCTAATTGTTCTTGTAAAAATTCATATGATTTTTCTGTTTCAAGTTGACGTTTAGAAAGTATATAAGCACCTGTCTCATTTTCTTCGTCATACTCTACTTTTGTAACATATGCACCAATTTCATCACCAACTTTGACAGCATCACTTGGATTGTCTATATGATGCGTAGAAAGTTGACTAATAGGGATGATACCATTAAATTTAGCACCATTAATGTTTACAATTACTTGTTTTTCATCAATTTCTTGAATCTCACCAGTAACTGTATCCCCTTCTTTAATCTCTTTGATCATTGATTCGTTGAATTCTTCAGTCATCTTGTCTGCCTCCTTATTACACTACATAATTATAACATCTTATAAACTGACAGAATTGTCAAGAAATTCCCCTTTATTATAGGAATTCAAATTCTATTTGTTAAAAAGTTGTAAAATCAGGGTTTCGAGCTAACAAAAGCTTTGAAATGTTTACCTAAAATTTACATTTATTTATATATATGCAGATCTAATTGATATAAAAATGTACCTTATTTATATACCCTATAATTGTTATTATATAACCTTTTTACACAATTTAAAAAGAAACGGCATTATAATACGCTGTATTTAAGAAAAAGACTAATATTTTATTTGATTTGAGTAACTAAGGATAAAATTTCTTCAGTTACTTTTTCAATACTTTTACCTGTAGTATCTACTGTAATTGCATCATCCGCTTTTTTCAAAGGTGAAATTTCACGTGTCATGTCATAATTATCTCGATCGGCAATTTCTTGTTTTAATAGTTCAACATTAGAGTCGATGCCTCTTTGTTCATTATCTTTTTGTCTACGCATTGCGCGTTCTTCAACAGAGGCAATCATATAAACTTTTAAATCTGCATCTGGCAATACAACTGTTCCAATGTCTCTACCATCCATAACAATACCCTTTTGAGCTGCTAATTCTTGTTGCTTTTTAACTGCAAAAGTGCGCACAGCTTCTTTAGATGCTACAAAGGAAACATTGTTTGTCACATCATTTTCTCTTAAAAAATCAGTAACATCATGGTTATCTAAAATGACTCTCTGACCTTTTTCTTCATCATACGTCAATGATAATTCGGATGAATCTATCAATTGCGAGAAGTCTTCAGTCTTATTTTGTTGTAAATATTTATAAGTTATAGCGCGATACATTGCGCCAGTATCTACATAAATCATTGATAATTGTGCAGCAACGCGTTTAGCTATTGTACTTTTCCCTGCAGCAGCAGGTCCATCAAGTGCGATATTAATTAATTTCATTTTAGTAAACCTTCCTTGTTGTTTTATGTATAATATTTTATCATAAATATGTAAGTTATAAATAGGAGGAATGCCCATATGAAAAAACTTCTTCTCATACATACTGGTGGGACGATTAGCATGTCACAAGATGAAACTAATAAAGTAGTAACAAATTCAGACAATCCAATATCCAACCATCAAGACATTATTGAACAATATGCTGATGTAACAGAAATTACGCCATTTAACGTTCCATCCCCACATATGAATATAAAATATGTAGAAATATTAAAGCATATTATTGAGGATGCTAGTAGGAATGAAAATTATGATGGGTTTGTTATTACACATGGTACAGATACGTTAGAAGAAACAGCATACTTACTAGATCTTACTATAAATGTTTCAAAACCGATAACAATTACGGGTGCTATGCGTTCTTCAAACGAAATTGGTTCAGATGGGTTATATAATTTCATCTCGGCTATTAGAGTGGCTTCAAGTGATAATGCAGCAGATATGGGTGTTATGGTCGTATTTAATGATGAAATTCATACTGCACGAAATGTGACTAAAACGCATACCTCCAATACAAATACATTTCAGAGTCCTAATCATGGCCCATTGGGTGTAGTGACAAAAAATAGTGTTCAATTTCACCATAAACCATACGAACATTTAGTTTTAAATGATATTAACCATGATTTAAATATTCCTTTAGTAAAAGCTTATATGGGAATGAATAGTGATGTATTAAACTTTTATAGTAAGCATCAAGTTGATGGCATCATTATCGAAGGCCTAGGCCAAGGCAATTTGCCACCTACATGTTTAGAGGGTCTAGATAAGTGTTTGGATAAAGCAATACCTGTTGTACTTGTCTCACGATCGTTCAATGGTATTGTTGGCCCAATTTATGGCTATGAAGGTGGCGGTGCTACCTTAGCTGAAAAAGGCGTTGTTTTTTCAAACGGATTAAATGGACCTAAAGCAAGACTTAAACTTTTAGTAGGTTTGAGTAATCAATTAAATGCTAATCAGTTAAAAAAATATTTCGAATCACAGTTATAATGATTTAAAAAAACTGAGGCTGGGACATATCACATGTCTCAGCCTCAGTTTTTTATATTGGCAGTGGCTGACGTAATTGAAAATATGCTTATATCAAGCTTGCATTCCATTTTATAGTCAGCCTTGCCGGGATGGAACGACGAAATCTCATTAGAAAAATTTCTGTCTCATACCCTAGTTTATTATATTATTATGATTCAAGTGGTGTTTGTTTTTTAGATAATATACTTTGAGTGATAATACCGCCGTGGTATTTGCCGTTTTCAATAAAAATTGTATTTGCATCATTGCCTGCCGCAATGACACCAGCGATATAGCAGTTTTCGACATTTGTTTCATAAGTTTCTCTGTTATAAACTGGCGCAGTACCAAACTCATTACTATTGATATCTATACCAATTGATTGTAGGAAATCATAGTCTGGATGATAACCAATCATAGCGAAGACATAATCATTAGGAATTTCAATTGTTTGATTTCCTTGCTCATAAAATACACTATCTTCTGTTATTTTAGTAACATTTGAGTTAAATGCCATGTTAATTTTTTCATGGCGTACTAGAGATTCGAAATTCGGTAGAATCCATGGTTTAATTGCCTTTGGATAATCTTCTCCACGATAAATAACTGTTACGTTAGCCCCAGCTTTTTCTAACTCTAAAGCTGCATCTACAGCTGAGTTTTTACCTCCGACAATTACAACATTTTGGTCAAAGTAAGGATGTGCTTCTTTAAAATAATGCATTACTTTCGGAAGCTCAGCTCCATCTACTTCAAGATGATTATGATGACCATAATAGCCAGTTGCTACAGTAAGGAATCTACATTGGTAGACATCTTTAGTTGTTGTAATCGTAAAACGGTTATTAATTTTTTTCACTGTGAGGACTTCTTCGAAAGCATTAACTCGCAATTGATGATGCTTAACCACTGCTCTGTAATATACTAGAGCTTGATTTCTATGTGGTTTGCTTTCTTCAACAATAAATGGAATATCCCCAATACTTAATTTATCACTTGATGAAAAGAAAGTTTGATGTGTAGGATAATTATAGATTGCATCTACAACATTTCCTTTTTCAATAACTAAAGTATCAATACCTTTTTTCTTTTGTTCAATAGCAGCACTTAATCCGCAAGGACCGCCACCAATAATTATACTTTCAACTGTTTGCATAGTTTATTTGTCCTCCTTATACCACCAATATATTATACCAGTAGTTTAGAAAAAACCAAATGATAGAAATCGAATATTTTTGCACAAATGATATTGACGCTTTATTAAACTTAAAAAATTAATGAAAAAACGACAAAACTCACTAATTTAAGGAGTTTGGTCGTTTAATTGGTTTTTACTTATAAGGTGATGAACTATTGTGGAATAACAAGGCGTTGTCCATTATGGATTTCATTTCCTTGTAGATTATTTGCTTGTCTGATTTTTTCAACGTTTTCAGGAGAACCACTACCATAATATTGAATAGCAATTCTATATAGGTTTTGACCATTGACTACATGTGATTGTTGGCCAGAGTTACTATTTGCTTGTTCGCTATCTTGGTTGTTAGTTGCTTGTGATTGATCTGAAGATGAATTGCTTTGAGCGTTAGATTGATCACTTTGTTGATCTTGACCGCTCTGACTGTTTTGGTCGCTTTGACCTTGACTGTCTTGCGTATTATTTGTTGCATCTTGTGAACCATTGCTAGCTGAATCAGAATTTGCATCGTTACTTGATTGATCAGAATTTGCATCACTGTTTGCTTGGTCAGTGTTTTCGCTATCAGAATTGGCAGAATCTGAACCGCTATTGCTGTCTTCTGAGTTTGCAGATGAGTTATCTTTGTCTTCATCTTTATTGGCTTTATCATCTTCTGATTTTTTATCTTCATCTTTTTCTTTTTCAGAATCAGACTTACTATCTTTATTATCAGCTACTTTTTTGTCATCGCTATTTTTGTCACCATCGTCATCGCCAGTTAAAGCCATGCCACCGAAAATAGCAATTGCAGCTAATATTAATATCGCAGCTAATATTGGTAATAATTTACCTAATAAACCGCCTTTTTTCTTTTTCTTATTATCGTCATCATTGTTATCACCATTATTACCATTGCCGCCATTACCATTACCGCCGTTGCCATTGCCGCCAGCTTTAGAATGTGCCGCTGCGGCAGCACCTGTTCCGGCAGCAGCAGCGCCACCAGCTACAGCAGCACCTTTTTTCTTAGAACCATTTTTTTCTTTGTTCTTTTCATCTTTATCTTGTGCTTCGTTTTCGCTGTGATTATCTTTATTGTCTTTGTTGCCTTTGTGCTTGCCAGCAGCATAAGCACCTGCACCAGTTGCAGCGGCACCTCCAGCTACAGCAGCGCCTTTTTTCTTAGAGTTATCTTTATCTTGCTCTTTTTTATCTTGATCTTCTATATCTTTTTCATTTTTATTCTGCTCGGTTGCTTTATTGTTATTATCTTGGTTGTTATCTTGCTTATGTTCATCTTTGTTATCACTATGCTTGCCAGCAGCATAAGCACCTGCACCAGTTGCGGCAGCGGCGCCTCCAGCTACAGCAGCACCTTTTTTCTTAGAACTATTATTATCATTTTCTGAATGCGAAGCATCATCTGATTTGTCTGCTTGTTCGTTATCAGAGTTGTTGATATTTTGTTCATTATCATTTAAGTCATTTTCTGAATCTTTATTATCATTGTGCTTTCCAGCAGCATAAGCACCTGCACCAGTTGCAGCAGTGCCACCAGCTACAGCAGCACCTTTCTTATTAGATTCATTATCTTTTTGTGATTCAATATTTTCATTGGAATCATTTTGGTTTTCTTTTGTATTTTGATTGTTTGTAGATCCAGGGTTTAAATCATTATTCTTCGAAGGATCTTTTGTTGAGTTATTATTATCTTGTGGTGATTGATTTTCGCCTTGAACTTCATCATTGTCATGTTCAGGCTGATTATCTGAATTTTGATTTGTAGCTGTGTCACGTCTGCGCTGTCTTCTTTGAGCGTTTCTAGGAGGGAATTGTTCGTCTGTCTTATCAGAAACTTCCTCTTTTACGTTGTCAACTGAACCGTTAACGGAATCCTTTGCATTGTCTTGATGTTCTTTTGGATCAATGGATTGACGATTTTTTTCAAAATCATCTTTAAAATTGTTGTTAGACAAATTCATCATCCTTCCTCGTTTTAATTTAAGTATATACTGTTATACCCTAAAAATAAGTAAATATGTATAACTTTTTATGCAAAAAATCACTATTAAACTAGTATATATGTAGTATTATAGCTTGTTTGAAAAAGTGAAGTAAAGTATTTGTCTATTATTTAAACAAATTTTGTATTTTTTCATTAAAATCCATTTTTCTTTTTACTTTTTTTCTATTAATTAAATTAATTACATTTAAATCAGAATCATTATCACAGCATTGATCAGGTCTTTTACTTAACGTTTCACCAAAGAATTCCATCATATAAGTGCGTCGACATTGGTCTAGGTTTTTGTATCCTAGCATACGTATATAACCTTGGCGTTTTCGTTGATAGGTCCTGTCAAATATCGTACGCAACTCAGTAAATGAGTAATAGCTATTTAATATTTCTAATATTTCAAATTTATCCGGAGTTACAAAGGCACCTACTTCAAAGGCATCTACATCCTCAGTGGTCATCATATCCGTAAATAATAGTGTTTCTAGTAAAAAACTATCGTCAGGTTGAAATAAACTAATTGCTTGACTGTCAGCCCCATCACGACCAGCACGACCAATTTCTTGCATGTAGTTTGATGGACTTGTTGATAAATGGTAATGAAAAATAGAACGTATATCTTTTTTATTAATGCCCATACCAAATGCACTAGTTGCCACGATGATAGGTATTTCATTATTTAAAAATTGATGCTGAACTGTGTGCCGTTCTTGATAAGATAAATCTCCATGATAAATACCTGTTAAAAATCCATAGTTATATATTTCTTTTGCTAAGGTTAGGCACACTTTTTTGGAAGAAACATATATAATTGTAGGTCCTGAATTTTCTAATGCTGGAAGTAACCATTTTAATTTAGCTTCATCGTCTGCGAAATTTTTATGTGTTAAAGAAATATTGTCTCTATTCATACTCGTTTTAATGACATGAAAAGATTTTTTAAACATATCATTTAAATCATAAGTTAAATAATTCGGTGCTGTTGCAGTCAGAGCAAGCACGGTTGCTGTCGGAAAACGTGCGATAATTTTACCTATAAGTGCATAGTGTGGTCTGAAATCATATCCCCATTCAGATAAGCAATGTGCTTCATCTAATACGACCATGCCGATATTCAAATTTTTAATGAGTTTGAAATTTTGCGGTTGGAGTATAAATTCTGGACTTAAATAGATAAATCGACTTTTTGTTAGTGATTCAATGTTTCTTTTTCTCTCATTTTCATCCATGCCTGAATGAATACAACAGACATGATGTTCACCATGTAATTTGAGTTGCATGACTTGATCATCCATCAAAGAAATGAGTGGTGAAATGATGAGAGTCGGTTGTTGACGTATGTATGTTGGTAATTGATAACAAAGACTTTTACCACTTCCTGTAGGTAAAATACCTAATGTATCTTCATTGTTCAATACACTTTCTATAATCTCTTGTTGACCAGGTTTAAAAGTCTCAAACCCGAACCACTTTTTTAGCTCATGTTGTAACATTGATTTCACCTCTCTCAATTCCAACGATAATCAATTTCAATTCAAAATAGCTGAGGTCAGAAAATATTTCTTTATAATTGCGTAGCCTCTCGCTACGATGTGAAATGTAATAAGTCATGAAATCAGTATAAGTTGAATGTGTTAAATAATCTTCATAATTCGATATGTAGCCTTTTATAAATAGCTCTAAAATATGATCATCTATCGTATTAGGTTTAACATTTTGTTGTGCAGCCAATTGTTCGAAGTTTAATCCATTTTGTAAACCTACGTAAGTTTGCTCTGTTTTATTTAATAATGATGGTAGCACAATCAGTTTATTTAACAGTGGATAGTTAGATTCGTGCTCAATCTCGTACATTAATGTGACTAAATCTGTAAATTCTAATTCAAATAAGTGTTCTTGTGGTATGTCTTCTATTAAACTAATTTGTTGTCGTGTATACATACTTTCTTCAAAACCTTGTAGGTAATAGTGAATATATATTGTGTTGTTTTTATTCAACATAGATTGGAATAATGTCGTAAGTTCTGCAATGAATTGGTCCTGTAATTGATTGCTTATAATTTCTTTATATACAAATTTAACTTGTTGGTGTACAGTACTATGTTGAGTAATAGGTACGAATTGATAGACCTTATGTTTAGTATTAGATAGGGTCTGAGTTAATAATTGTATGGCTTTAAATGTGTTAGTTAAACTATCAAACGTATGTCTCGGATGATTAGCGATATTTTGATAGCTATTATCTTGAGCATTAAATTGATTGAAATATCGCTCGAACGACTGATATTTCAAGTTAGGCATGCTGTGATATAATGACAAGAGTTGTTGACTACAGGCATCAAAAAAGGTTTGATGTGACTTTTTCCCTGTGATAATATTAAATATACTTTTTTCAGTTTTGTAATTGTGTGCATGTGTTTGTGCAAATTGGATTATATTATACATGTTTACTCCCTCATTCTATAAAACGAAAACATTTGAAAAATCTTAAAACAGTGACTACAATAATAATTGTGCTATTAGTGTAGCATTTTTGTCAAAGGAGGCGAAGAAATTGGCTAAATATACAATTGTTGATATGGATACATGCATTGCATGTGGTGCTTGTGGTGCCGCTGCCCCTGATATATATGACTATGATGATGAAGGTATTGCTTATGTGATACTAGATGACAACAAAGGTACAGCAGAGGTGCCGGAAGAATTATATGAGGATATGGAAGATGCGTTAGATGGTTGTCCTACTGATTCAATTAAAATTGAAGAAGAATCATTTGATGGAGATGCGTTAAAGTTTGAATAAAAGCAAGTTTAGTACCATAAAAGTAAGTATGCGATTTATACTTAATAATATATAATAAGCGTTTGTCTAAATATAGTGATTACTAACTATATTTACTAATGGCTACGTTTAAGGTTAGCGTGTTCACATTGCATGGAGCATGCTAATTTTTATGTCTAAAATGATTTTAAATTATGAATAGTTGATTTAATATATAAAAACAGGGCGATTTCTGTATTACTTTAATAGAAATCGCCCTGTTTTTATATTTATTTTGGTAATACATTTTTTAAACGTTTAAATAAAAGAATGAACACTATAGAAATAATAGCGCCTTTAATAATGTTGAATGGAATAACACCAGATACAATGACAATCTTAACGTTTTCTACAACATTAGATAAATTCATAATCATGCCATATAAAGGTAACAACACAAAGTAGTTCAAGATACTTAGAATAATTGTCATTACAATAGTTGCTACAGTAAAACCTATAATCTGTGATTTAAGGTTATATTTGTTTTTAGTAACATAATAAGCTGTTAGTAAAAAACTGGATGCTGCTAAAAAGTTAGCAACTGGACCTACTGGATCTCCAAGATTAAATAAAAAGTTTAATAAATTTTTTATAAATTCTACAATGATACCAGCGAGCGGTCCGAGTGTGAATGTAGCTAATAATGCGGGCACATCACTAAAGTCTAAAGTTAAATAAGGCGGTAAAAATGGTATTGGAAATTTTATAAACATCAATATAAAAGAAACCGCACTTAACATACTTATCGTAATAAGTCGTTTTGTTTGTTGTTGCATATTAAATTATCTCCTTCCATTCATCTTTCATCGAATAGGAGGATTTAACAGCACAACAAATAACCCTCCATCTTCTCCCATCCAGACTTTACTGTCGGCTCTAGATTTTCACTAGATCAGCCATTTATTTAAATGAAAATAAATGGGTCGCAGGCTTTAATTACTGCCGGTTGGGAATTACACCCTACCCCGAAGATGAATATCTTAAATTTTTATAAATATATCATAGCTTATTACTCAGGTAAAAACAATACTATTGCTCTAAATATGCTAAAAAGGGAGTAAAAGCGACTAAATTAAAGAAAACCTACACTTTTTAGTGAGTCTGCAAGCATAATTGATAATAAAGACCGGCGAAATAACAATAATGATTTCGCCGGTCTTTATATTAATGTTTGATTAGTTTAATTGAAGCAGTAACCACTCAACTATTTTCTATAACATCTCATTATTAGTTAACTTTGGTAATTTGACAATAAATGTTGTTCCTTTACCTAGTTTACTTTTAACGTCAATACTGCCACCATGTTCATCTATAATCATTCGACATATAAATAAACCTAGACCTGTACCTTGTTTACCACGTTTACGCGAGGAATCAACTTTATAAAAACGTTCAAACACTTGTTGTAGATGCTCTGGCGCAATACCAGAGCCCGTGTCTGTAATATATAATATGTTTTCTGTCTCTGTTTCCCCATAACTGATAGTGATGGCATCTCCTGCTTCGGTATACCTTGTTGCATTGTCTATCAAATTAGTTAAGACTTGTTCAATTCGATCTAAATCATAATACCACAGCTGTTCGTGCGTATTTGGATTTAAATTGATGCTTAAACCTAAACTCTCTGCATGACTTTGATATTTTTGTTGCATTTTATTTAGCAATGTATCAATTGGCTGAACAGATTTTTCTACCGTTAGCCCCTCAGCATCCATACGTGCAACACTGAGAAGCTCATTTACAAGTCGATTTAAGCGTTTAGTTTCATCTAGTACAATAGATAGTGATTCATGTATTTCATCGGGCTCTGTGACGATGCCGTCCACTATAGACTCAGTATAGCCTTGTAGTAATGAAATAGGCGTACGTAATTCATGTGAAACATTAGCAATAAAATCTTTTTTCATTTGGTCTATGTTATGTTCGTTTGTCATATCACGAATAATAGCTACGATACCACTACGACCATCTGGTTGAATTTGATCAATATAACTCGTTATTATTACTAAATAACGCGTATTTATTTCATATTCTTCAAATTGTGTTTGCTTGTTTTTGAAAGTACGTTCATTTTGTTTATCAAGCTTTTTGAGTTCATGATCACCAAGTATTTGAAGTGTGTTTTGAGCCATTTTATTAGAAATTATAATTTCTTTTTTATCATTGTATCCCAATACACCTTCAATCATAGAATTGATTAAACTATCACGAATATTTTTTGAAGATGACAAGGCATCTATATGTTGTTGAATTTCAGAACTCATCGTATTAAACGTACGAGATAATTCACCAATTTCATCGCGCGTATTTACAGGTACGACTTGAGCATAATCTCCTTTAGAAACTTTCAAGGCCTGTGTCCGTAAATTTCGTAACGGTTTTGTTATACGAGATGATAAGAAAAAGGCAAAAACGGTTGTAATTGCTAAGAAGATAATAGCGATAATTAAAATAATAACTGTAATTACGTTATTGGTTTCTTCAATCGTTTTTAAATCTTGATAGATAAATACGCCACTGTAGTTATTATTTCGATTATTATCTTGCTCAGTCAAGTTTTTAGCAGGATAACCAATTAACACATAAGTCCGCTGTTGCCCATTGATTTTGACAGTAACGTGTTCTGAAATTTGTTTTCCTTTATCAAACACTTGGTTATAATCTTTATTGTTTTTAATTTCTTTAAACATCTTGTCTTTAATTTTATCTTTATGTTGGCTCACCATATGCTTATCATTCATAATAATAAGCCCATCTGGGTTTTCTATCAATTTACGACTGTATTCAATAGCTGTAGTTTTATCATCTGCACTTTCCACCAATTGACTGATACGCTGTGCATCTTTGAGTAATGAATCTTCGGTTTCTTGCGTAAAATAGGACTGAATAAATGTTATGAGTGCAGCACTTAGTAAAATTAAAACTGTCGTTACTATTAAAATAATAGTTAACCACAGTTTTATTACTACATTATTTAGCCGATTCATCATTGGACTTAACCTCGAATTTATAACCAACACCCCAAACAGTTTGAATCATTTGAGCTGCTGCATCAGATACTCGATTTAACTTTTCTCTTAAACGTTTAACGTGAGTATCTACAGTACGCAAGTCGCCGTAGAATTCATAATGCCATACTTCTTTTAGAAGCTGTTCTCGATCAAAGACTTTGTTAGGTGTTTTAGCTAGAAATATTAACAACTCATATTCTTTTGGTGTTAAATTAACTTGGTTATTATCTGCTAATACTCTGTGTGCATCGTTGTCAATGACAAGGTGGTCAAATTCAATTAAATCACGCGCATGAGGTTCACTTTGTTCTGTATGCGCTACTTGTGTACGTCTTAACAACGCTTTGACGCGCAATACCACTTCACGAGGAGAAAATGGTTTCACGATATAATCGTCTGCACCAGATTCGAATCCTTCTACCCTATTTGTTTCTTCACCTTTAGCAGTCAACATAATAATTGGTGTTTCTTTGTGTTCTCTGAGACGTGAAGCAACAGTGATACCATCCATTTCTGGAAGCATAAGGTCTAATAAAATACATGAATAATCATGTTCCATCGCCATTTTATACGCTTCATTACCATCACTTGCTTCATGTATCTCAAAAGATTCTCTTTCAAGGTATAATTTTAATAATCTTCTGATTCGATCTTCATCATCTACGATAAGTATTTCATTTGACATACATATGTACCTCCCACACTGCTAACTTTCAATTTAATCACATTATATCATACGTTTAATAGGAAAAGTGATTACGAAGAAAAAGATTGTGAAACTTTTCTCATGATTTAAATTAAACTAAACGTAATAACAATTATTTACCATGTTCTGCAAGTTGACGCATCACTTTTACTTCATGAGGTGTTAAGACTCTGCCTTCACCTGCATTAAGCCCTTTTAGGTTAAGTGGACCAACTTCAATGCGTTGTAATTTTGTAACTTCGTGACCAAAATGTTCAAACATGCGACGGACTTGTCTATTGCGTCCTTCTGTAATTGTAATTTCAACAAGTGTTGAATTTTTATCTTTATCTTGATTCTTTACTTTTACAGTAGCTGGTTGTGTATGGCCATCTTCTAGTTCAACACCATGTTCTAAAGCTTTAACTTCTTCACGCATTAAATAGCCTTTTAATTTAACAACATATTTTTTCTTAATTTTATAACTCGGATGTGTCATTAAATTAGTGAATTCGCCGTCGTTAGTTAATAAAAGTAAACCTGAAGTATCATAATCTAAACGACCCACTGGATAAATTCTTGTTTTAATTTGTTTAAAGTAATCTGTAACCACTTTTCTACCTCTATCGTCCGATACACTAGTGATAACTTGTGCTGGTTTATAAAATAAAATATATAGTTTATCTTGTTGTTCTAATTTAATGCCCTCAACTTCAATTGTATCCGACGGTTTAACTTTCGTACCTAACTCTGTTACTACTGAGCCATTAACTAAGACTTTGCCTTCTGTGATTAATGTTTCTGCTTTTCTACGTGACGTGTGACCACTGTTTGCAATACGTTTTTGTAATCTTTCTGTCTCTTTATTCATTATTTTCTCCTTTTTGATTTACTAAGTTACTGAAGAAAGCTTCTATTTCTTCATCTTCCTCATCAGTTGTTGGTAAATCATCTAAATGTTCAATGCCAAATACGTTTAAAAATAGTTCTGTGGTATAGAGTTGTTGGCTTCTGGAATCCGCTTCGTCTTTAGCTTCTATTAGCCCTCGAGCAATTAAAGTTTTAACAGCGCCGTCAGAATTTATACCTCTTATCATCTCAATGTCGCTTCGTGATAAAGGTTGATTGTAGGCAATAATAGACAATGATTCCATTGCTGCTTGCGATAATTTCATTTTTGATTTTTGTTCTATTAATTTTTCAATATAATTTGCTGCATCTTTTTTTGTAGTAAGTACATAAGTTTGACCAAAATGTTGAATTTCTAAGCCATCTGATATGTATTCAGAAACGAGTAGTGACAATTGTGTTTGGTCAATGTCTAAAATTTCAAGTAATTGTTTTTCATCTAAACCTTCGTCACCTGCTGTATAAAGTAATGCTTCTAGTATACCCTTATCGTTCAATGCCATAGTTTACCCCTCTTATAATGTTGATATCGTCGAAATTTTTGAGTTGTTCTATATTTACAATGCCCGATTTAGACATTTCAAGTATTGCTAGAAAATGTGTGACCACCATTTCAACAGGTTCTGTAAAATTAAACAAACTAAAAAAATTAAACGAATCATGTTGTTGTAAACGCGCATTAACTTGAGAAGTTGCTTGTTGAATCGTAAATGTTTCTTTACGTATATCTACAGTTTTTGGCGTGTTGAATTCAACGCGATTTTTAACTTTTTGATAAGCGATGATTAATTCTGTTAAATCAATTGTATTACTTGAATCCCATGTTTCATTAGATTCTAGGTGTGTTAAATCAGTTGGATGCTTTGAAAAGTAAAAAGCACGTTCAGATTTCTTTTCATTTAATATCTCAGTATATTCTTTATAATTTTGATATTCAATTAATCGTCCTACTAAATCTTCACGTGGATCCTCTTCTAATTCGTCGACTTCTTCTGATTGTGGTAACAGCATTTTACTTTTAATCATAAGCAGTTCAGAAGCCATAACTAAATATTCACTAGCAACATTAATCTCTAATTGATTCATTGCATGTATATATTGCATATATTGTTCTGTTAATGATTTCATGGGAATATCATAAATATCAATTTCAATTTTTTGAATGAGATGCAATAATAAATCTAAAGGACCATTAAAAGCATCTAGTTTTACTTCATACATAGTATCTACCTCATATAGCAAGTTATGTGCGTATTTCACTAAAATATTATAGCATGTTTAATGAAAACATTTAAATTTGGAGCGGTTTTAATTATGGAAAATGCATTACAAGATTTTTATTATCAATTTCATACGGAACAACATTACTTTTTGTGTCATGACATTTTAGAAGAAACTTGGAAAGAAAATCCGCAATTTAGTAAAGATGATGCAATTGTAAGTTTGATTTTGTTAGCAACAGGTTGCTATCATTATCGCAGACATAACAATGTTGGTGCGTTACGATCATTTAAAAAAGCATTAAGTGTTATAGAACAAAGTGAACAATCCATTGATTTAGGCATCTATACAGATGAATATAAAAAAATCATTATAGAATTAATTCAGTCTGTGGCTAGTGCTAAGCAATTTGTGCCAATTCAATTACCAATAACAAAAGAAATGGAACAGGATATTTTAAAAAAATACCCTAATTTTGTTAGAACACCACATATGATAGAAGATAGTTATATTGTAAATCATCATTTAGAAAGAGATCGTTCAGAAGTTGACAAAGCGCGACAACAGGCACTTGATATACGCCGTGCAAAAAAAGAATAAACTTAAATCAAATGAATAAAACAAGTCATATTAAAATGGCGACGCAAACAAAAAAACACAAGCTAGCTATTCAACGAATAAACTGGTTTGTGTTTATGCACGTGGATGAAATTCATTATACATTTTGCGAATTTGTGATTTTGAGACATGTGTGTAAAGTTGTGTTGTCGAAATATCAGAATGTCCTAACATTTCTTGTACAGCACGTAAATCAGCACCATTTTCAAGTAAATGTGTAGCAAATGAATGTCTCAATGTATGTGGTGTCAACGTCTTATTGATATTCGCTTTTACACCATTTTGTTTAATCATTTTCCAAATAGCTTGTCTTGATAAAGGTTTACCATGCATATTTAAAAACAATACATTTGTCACAGTACGCTTCAGTAATTGAGGGCGTGTTGTATCTAAATATGTATTTAAATATTCTATTACTGCATCACCCAATGGGATAATGCGTTCTTTGTTTCCTTTACCAAATACTTTGACGAAGCCCATGATTAAATTGATATCCTCAAGTTCAATGTGTATAAGTTCAGAAACGCGCATGCCTGTAGCATATAACAATTCTAACATTGTACGATCTCTATAGCCGTTAATTTTTGATAAGTTCGGAGTCTCAAGCAAAGCAAGTACTTCATCTACTTCTAAGACATCAGGTAATTTCCTATCATATTTCGGTGTTTCGATTAATACAGTTGGATCTTTTGCAGCATATTTTTCTCGTAATGCGAACTGATGAAAACTGCGTACTGTAGATATGAAACGCGCCAATGATTTTGCGGAAGCACCCTCGTCGTGTAAATAGCCAAGGCATTGATTGATTAATTGTCTATCTACAAAATCTATATGCCCTATTTTTTGTTCTTCTAAAAAAGTGGCATATTTTTTTAAATCTCTTCTATATGCGCCAATTGTATTCGAACTCAACCCTTTTTCTAGTTGGATAAATCTCAAATATTCTTCAATTATCGTATCCAATGGTACCACCTCTATTTATAAAATAGTGTATGATGTTGAGCTTACTTACCTTGAGCTTGGCAATCTGAGCATACACCATGGAATGTTAAGCGATGGTCTGAAATTCTAAAGTTAAAATCTTGCTCTACTTTTTCTTCCACTTGAGGCAATAAATCTTCTTCGATTTCTTCTACTTTACCGCATTCCATACAAACAAGGTGATGGTGGAAATGCTTCGCACCTTCTTTACGTAAATCAAAACGGGCAACACCATCACCAAAATTAATTTTATCCACAACTTTTAATTCTGCTAATAATTCTAACGTACGATAGACAGTCGCAAGTCCTATTTCAGGTGCTTTATCTTTAACTTTTAAATAAACGTCTTCAGCGCTTAAATGATCTTTCTCATTTTCAATTAAAACTCTTAACGTTGCTTCGCGCTGCGGAGTTAATTTATAAGATGATTGTTGTAATTGTTGCTTCACGCGATTTAATCGTTCTTCCACGGAAGCCTCACTCCCCTACTAATAATTATAATCATTTCAATTTACATAATGATTTATATATATAAAATACCAATAATTGATAAAATACGCAAGTGTGTAGGCAAGTTATTTGGAATGATTATAATTAAGTAATAGATATTGTAAAGCAATAATTGTTTTAGCATCCTCGATTTCTTGGTTTTGGAGCATGGATGTTATTTCTTCAATATTATATGTTTCGATTTCAATAAATTCATCGTCATCTAAATTCATTTCACCTATTTTCAAATCTTTGGCAAGATAAATTGAAATCTTTTCATTAGAGAAGCCTGGAGAACCGTACATTTCAGTAATCAATTCTAAATTTTCAGCAATATAGCCCGTTTCTTCTTCTAATTCTCTTTTGGCAGCTGATTCTCTTTCTTCATTTAATTCTAATTTTCCAGCTGGTATTTCTAATAATGTTTTTTCAGCGGGTTTACGATACTGTCTGACGAGAATAACTTGGTTATCTGGATTGATTGCACATACTGCAACTGCCCCGTTATGGTAAACTAATTCACGTTTTGACGTTTGTCCATCGGGTAGTTCTATATCATGGACTTCTAAATCAATAATTGCACCTTTGTAGATGGACTCTTTATGTAATGTTTTCTCGAATAGATTCATTATAATCACGTTCCTTTTATTTGAATTAAGTTATTGTTAAGATTAACACGTTAGTGTTTCAGGGAATAGCAAAAGCGATAAAAGCGATATTTGTAGAAATGTAAGTATTTATATTTCATTTATATCAAAAATTTTGCGCAATGCATAAAAGTAATTCATAACGACTTATTTTGTTACGTCTATGCCCTATCATCAAGTGTATCGAAAGGAGAAACGACATGCAAAAAAATATTTTAAAAAGTGGTATTGAAATCTCAGAATTAGGTTTAGGATGTATGAGTCTAGGCACTGATTATGAACAAGCAGAACCAATTATAGAACGTGCGATTGAACAAGGCATCACATATTTTGATACGGCTGATATTTATGATAAAGGTGTAAACGAAGATATTGTAGGTAAAGCCTTGAAAAAATATCAAAATCGAGATGATATTGTGATTGGCACAAAAGTAGGTAATCATTTAGCTGATGATGGTACTACATTTTGGGATCCTTCTAAAAAATATATCAAAGCTGCTGTGAAGGACTCTTTACAAAGACTAGGATTAGATCACTTAGATTTATATCAATTACATGGTGGTACGATTGATGATCCACTAGATGAAACAATTAGTGCATTTGAGGAATTGAAAAAAGAAGGTGTTGTGCGTGCGTATGGCATATCTTCAATTCGACCTAATGTCATTGATTATTATTTAAAACACAGCGATATCGAAACTTTAATGTCTCAATTTAACTTAATTGATAATAGACCAGAAGTATTATTAGATGATGTGCATGCTAAGAAGGTTAAAATACTTGCACGTGGGCCTGTTTTTAAAGGATTGTTAACTACTAATAGTAATCAAGCATTAGATTCTAAATTTGCAGAAGGTATATTTGATTATACTTACCAAGAATTAGGAGAAACGATAGCTTCTATTAAAGAGATTGAAAATAATTTAACTGGTTTAACATTTAACTATCTTACGTCGCATGATGCTCTAGGTTCTATTATTATGGGGGCTAGCAGCGTTGAGCAATTAGATGAAAATGTGAAGAATTACGAATTATCAAAAGAAATTAGTTTAGAAAAACTGAAAGTTGCACGTAATCGTGTTAAGAATCTGGAATATACACAGCATTTAAAATAATAAATCACAACACTAAAAAAGAGTTAGTTTGATACTTGTGAAAGTAGATGTCCTGTTCCTCATCTATTATCCTTTAAGTTCAACTAACTCTTTTTATATTGCCATTTAAGTTCAATAATACATAAACAGAATAGTAGCAATTAAGCTTTATTTTTAAAAAATATCGTGAAATGTTTTTCAATAAAACGTGGTGCAAGTTGATAAATCTTTAATATAAAATGCATCCATTTAGGTTCATTGATTTCTGTTTTGTTCGTAAGTATCCCTTTTACGACTTGCTGTGCTAATTTATCTGAATCTAGCATAATACTTTTATATTTTTGTGCAAATGCTAGCGATGGATCTGCTTTTTCATGAAATGGTGTAGCAATGGGACCAGTATTTATAGTTAGGACATGATAGTTAGGTTTTTCAATGCGTAGTGCATTCAAGACTTGGTTAAAAGCAGCTTTACTTGCCCCGTAATGTGCAGCATAAGCTTGTGTTAAAAAAGCAGACTGGCTACCAATACCAACGATGGATGGATTAGTACTTAAAAATGGTTGAATAGTAGTCAAAAGTATATTGAAGTTCACTACATTTAAATTATAAGTTTCTAACATTTCATCAATACTATGTTGCTCTATTGCTTTAAAATAACCTAACCCAGATGAATAAATTAAACCATCGATTGATTGGTCTTGAAAATGATGCTTAAGCTTTAGAATTTGAGCCTGTGATTGTAAGTCGCATTGTATGATAGATAAATGCTCTGTACCATACTGCGCAATAATATCATCTAATTTTTGTGGATTACGTACGATTACTGTCACAAACACCCTTTTCTTTAATAGTATCTTTAATATTGCTTTACCTAAACCACTCGTTCCTCCAGTTAAAATATAATGTTTGCCAATCATAATTATCCCTACCCTTTGTCAATGTACAGTTAGTATAATTGAAATGGCTATGATATGTCATGTATATAATATAAATATTAGTTATATTATAAATCTATGTTAGTATAGAAACATAAAAACTAAGAGGAAGTGAAATATTCACATGAAACTAGTATTTTATGGTGCTGGTAACATGGCTCATGCCATTTTTACAGGTATCGTTAATTCAAAAGTGATTGATTCTAACAATATTTATTTAACAAATCGTTCTAACGAAGTTGCACTTAAAGATTATGCAGAAAAATTAGGTGTGAATTATAGTTACGATGATGAAGCATTATTAAAAGATGCTGATTATGTATTTTTAGGTACAAAACCTTATGATTTTGATGTATTATCTGAGCGTATTAGACCTAATGTAACAGAAAACAATAAATTCATTTCTATTATGGCTGGTTTACCTATAAGCTATATTCGTGAAAAAATTGGTGCTGATAATCCAATTGCTCGTATTATGCCAAATACAAATGCGCATGTAGGTCATTCTGTAACAGGTATCAGTTTTTCTAATAATTTTGGACCAAAATCTAAAGAAGAAGTTGATGATTTGATCAATGCATTTGGTTCAGCAATAGAAGTTTCTGAAGATAACTTGCATCAAGTTACTGCAATTACAGGAAGCGGTCCAGCCTTTTTATATCACGTATTCGAACAATATGTGACAGCGGGCACGCAACTAGGTTTAGAGAAATCTCAAGTTGAAGAATCTATCCGTAATTTAATTATTGGCACAAGTAAAATGATTGAACGATCTGAATTGAGTATGGAGCAATTGAGAAAAAATATAACTTCTAAAGGTGGCACTACCCAAGCAGGCTTAAATGCTTTATCAGAACATGATATAGAAGGCATATTTGAAGATTGTTTACGTGCCGCGGTTAATAGAAGTATTGAATTATCAAGTCGAGATGACGATTAGTTAATTTAAATTTAAGATACAAATGCTACTTTAACTAACTTATAAATATAAAATAATAACACTAATTCATTGCATGTTGCATTTGAATTAGTGTTATTTTAATTTCGAAATATTTCATCACTTTATATTACAACTAAACTCGCGGAAAGCGTGCACAAAACACGTAGAAACATATGATCAACCTACACTAAAGATAATATTGGTAGTTTAAAAGCGCAAGTTCCTAAATTAAGAACTTACGCTTTCGTTAGATATCTATATTACTATTTTGAATTAGCTGTAGCTAGAATGACCACGAATCAAAATCATTAACAAACATGAATGGTGGTGTCTTGTCTCGAGACTTTAATGATTGACTAATCGTTTCCACTTCTTCTTTTGTATAGCGATTACTTATGTGTGTAATTAAACTATATTCAACTTGAGCTTCATCAATTAACTCAAACACATCGTCAATATGACTGTGGTGATAACTGTTTGCTAACATTTTATCCCCTTCTATATAAGTACTTTCATGTACCATTACTGTTGCATCTTGAGCAATTAACAACTCATTTTTACAAGGCATCGTGTCGCCAAATATAGCGATAACAGGACCTTTAATAGCATCGCCTTTAAATTGATTAGAATCATAAATTAATCCATTATGTTCAAAAGTTTCATTAATTTTAATATCTTGATACTTAGGTCCCGGTTCCAAACCAATATCCTTTAAAGCTTGAACATCAATTTTCCCTGGGGTATAGGGCGCTTCAATTCTGTAGCCATAAGATGTAATACCATGGTTTAATAGATGTGCGTTCACATTAAAACCGTTATGATGATAGTTTAATTGATCTTCAATTTCTATGTATGTGATTGGATAATTTAATCTGGATTCAGATAGTTGTAAGGCCGTCTCTATAAATTGTTGAATACCCTTTGGTCCAACTACTGTGAGTGGCTTACTTTCTCCACCCTGAAATGAACGACTCGTTAATAGTCCGGGCAAACCAAATATATGATCCCCGTGCATATGCGTAATAAAAATATGATCAACTTTACCCAATTTGATTGAATGATGCAGTATTTGATGTTGAGTCCCTTCACCCACATCAAATAACCAAACATTATTTGAGTATGGTTCTAAATTTAATGCAATTGCTTGGGTGTTTCTTTCTTTGGTTGGTAGACCTGCACTCGTGCCAAAAAATGTGATTTCCATGCATATGCCTCCTCTTCTTGTTCACATTTTATCACACAAAAGAATAAAAAATATATTAAAATTAAATACTTCCAAGCAAAATTGTAGGAATAATACTGAATATTGGTCTATAATAAATAGAGATTTATAAAAAGAATTGAGGTTTTGATCTTGAATACTAGAAACAAAGATATTCCATGCTTAATAACAATTTTTGGAGCAACTGGTGATCTTAGTCACAGAAAATTATTTCCATCATTATTCCATTTGTATCAACAAGAAAACTTAAATGAACAAGTTGCAATCATTGGGATAGGTAGAAGAGACTTAACAAACGATGATTTCCGTAGTCAAGTGAAATCATCAATTCAAGAACATGTTAAAGATACAAAACATCTTGATAAATTTATGGAACACGTGTTTTATCATAAACATGATGTCAGTGATGAAGCAAGTTATCAATCACTACTAGAAGTGAGTAATAAATTAGATACTGAGTTCCAACTTCAGGGTAATAGATTATTCTACCTAGCTATGGCTCCTAATTTCTTCGGTGTGATTTCTGATTATTTGAAATCATCTGGATTAACCGAGACTACTGGTTTCAAACGTTTAGTTATTGAAAAACCATTTGGTACTGATTTAGAGTCAGCAGAGCAACTTAATGAACAATTACGTCGTTCATTTAAAGAAGAAGAAATTTATCGTATTGACCATTACTTAGGTAAAGACATGGTACAAAATATAGAAGTACTTCGTTTCGCTAATGCGATGTTCGAACCATTATGGAATAATAAATACATTTCTAACATTCAAGTAACATCTTCAGAAGTATTAGGTGTTGAAGATAGAGGTGGTTACTATGAATCAAGTGGTGCTTTAAAAGATATGGTTCAAAACCATATGTTACAAATGGTTGCATTATTAGCAATGGAAGCACCAATTAGTTTACACAGTGAAGATATACGAGCTGAGAAAGTTAAAGCACTTAAATCATTGCGTAAATTAGAATCAGAAGAAGTTCGTCAAAACTTTGTTCGCGGACAATATGATGAAGGTACAATTGATGATCAAAAAGTAAGACGTTACAGAGATGAAGACCGTGTTGCTGAAGACTCAACAACCCCTACTTTCGTTTCAGGTAAATTGACTGTCGATAACTTTAGATGGGCTGGCGTGCCATTTTATATTAGAACAGGTAAACGAATGAAGAGTAAAACGATTCAAGTCGTTGTTGAATTTAAAGAAGTGCCTATGAATTTATATTATGAAACAGATAAGAAATTAGATTCAAATTTACTTGTCATCAACATCCAACCTAATGAAGGTGTATCATTACATTTAAATGCGAAGAAAAATGTTCAAGGTATTGAAACAGAACCTGTTCAATTATCTTATGCGATGAGCGCACAAGATAAAATGAATACTGTCGATGCTTATGAAAATTTATTATTTGATTGTCTAAATGGTGATGCTACTAACTTTACCCATTGGGAAGAGTTAAAATCTACTTGGAAATTTGTCGATGCAATACAAGAAGAATGGGACCAAAATGAACCTGAATTCCCTAACTATGAATCAGGATCAAATGGTCCATTAGAAAGTGAATTACTCTTAAGTAGAGATGGTTTCCATTGGTGGGACGATATTCATTAATATGTTTATCTTTCTATAACATAAGGCAACAACGCAAGTGTAAAAAATCACTTGTGTTGTTGCTTTTTTCTTAACCTTTTTTTGTGTTATGATTTAATCTATTGAGCAAATTACATAAAGTTTATGCGTTTACTTATTTACATTTTACTCTATTTAATATTTTTGAGATGTAAGTATAAGTAAAATGATGTAGAATATAATTAATTAGGTAAACGATGCTAACGTTTTCCAACAATAAATTTAAAAGCAATGATGGCGCATGAGTCATTTGAAAATTAGGAGTGAAAGTTTTGGACGTTATCAAGCAAATACAACAGGCAATTGTTTATATAGAAGATCATTTGCTAGAGCCTTTTCATTTGCAAGAACTCAGTGATTACGTTGGTCTTTCACCTTATCATCTTGATCAATCATTTAAAATGATTGTTGGTCAGTCTCCAAGTGAATATGCGAGGTCACGTAGAATGACTTTAGCAGCAAAAGAGATTATTAGTGGTTCAAGTCGTTTAATGGACGTAGCTAAAAAATACAATTATAGTGATACAAACGCGTTCGCAAATGATTTCAGTGATTTTCACGGGGTGTCACCCATCCAAGTGAATACCAAACGCGATGAACTTAAAATGCAGCCAAGACTTTATATAAAACTGACAACAACTGAAACTGCACCTTATAATTACAGATTAGAAGATACACAGGGCCTATCATTAGTAGGTTACAATCGATTTTTAGATGCAGATGAATTAGAAAATCCATATAAAGTACCTGACTTTTTAGAAGATTTATTAGTCGATGGAAAAATTAAAGAGCTTCAACGTTATAATGATGTAAGTCCACATGAGTTATTTGTAGTCAATTGTCCATTAGATCAAGGTATGGAAATATTTGTGGGTGTACCAAGTGAAAGATACCCTGCACACTTAGAAAGCCGTTTCCTACCTGAAAGACAATATGCTAAATTTAACTTACAAGGTGATTTAGACTATGTCATTAACGAAGCTTGGTATTACATCGAAACAAGCCTTCAAATGACCCTGCCATATGAGCATAACAGCCTGTATGTGGAAGTTTATCCCTTAGAATTATCTTTTGATGATGCTGTCACTAAAGTTCAGCTATGGATGCCTGTAGATCAAGAACAATATCATGACAATGAACTATAAAAAACCTCTGACATAATTTGAATTCAAAATAATTCAAATATCGTTAGAGGTTTTTTGTAGACTTAAATAAATTAATTTTTTATAAAGCTATTACAAAAGCTTCAAATGGACGTAATGCAGTTAAATTCAATTTGTTATCTTTGTAATTGTGCAGTTTAATATTATTTTCATTTATCGTTTCATTGAATGCCAACGAGGCAGACTTATCAGTTAAATTTCCTACTACAAGGACACGTTTTCCTTCTAATTCTCTAATATAAGCAAATACACGGTCATTTTCAGCATCTATCAGATTAAAAGTGCCATATGTAAAAATATCATGTGATTTTTTTACTTGAATCAGAGATTTGTAAAAATTTAAAATTGAATCAGAATCTTGTAGCTGTGATGATACATTAATCTCAGTGTAATTAGGATTAACTGGGAACCAAGGCTCATGTTCAGAAAATCCACCGTTTATAGCATTAGTCCATTGCATTGGTGTACGAGAATTATCTCTATTTTCCATTTTGTGTTTGTTTAACAGTTCTGTTAAATCACCACCCTGAGCCTTAACGATATTATATTCGTTCACTACAGCAACATCATTAAATGTTTCCACACTTTCAAATGGATAATTGGTCATACCGATTTCTTGTCCTTGATATATGAATGGTGTGCCTTGTTGTAAGAAATATACAACCGCATGACTTGTAGCTGACTCATACCAAAATCTTTCATCATCACCCCATGTAGATACACGTCTAGGTTGATCATGATTTTCTATAAACAATGCATTCCAGCCTACATCTTCAAGTTTCTTTTGCCATCTATTTAACACATCTTTATATGCTTTAACATCAAATTTAATATCGCCAGTATTCCATAAACCTAAGTGCTCAAATTGGAAAATCATATTAAACTTACCTTTGTCTTCACCGACCCATTCATCAGCATTATCAGGATTCACACCATTTGCTTCTCCTACTGTCATAATATCGTAATGACTTAAGGATTCATCCTTCATTTCTTGTAACCAATCATGTATGCCTGGTTGGTTCATATCTACGTCGAATGCAGGCGCGTATGTTTTGCCTTCAGGAACTGGTAAATCTCCGGCTTCAAATGTTTTCTTAATATGGGTAATTGCATCCACTCTGAAGCCATCAATTCCTTTTTCAAACCACCAGTTCATCATGTTAAAGACAGCTGCTTTAACGTCTTTATTTTCCCAATTTAAATCAGGTTGTTTTTTACTAAATAAATGGAAATAATATTGACCTGTTGTTTTATCATATTCCCATGTAGAACCATTAAATATACTTTCCCAATTATTAGGTTCAGATCCATCAGCTTTTGGATCTTTCCAGATATACCAATCTCGTTTTGGATTATCTTTACTCGATTTAGATTCTATAAACCATGGATGTTCATCTGATGTATGATTGACTACTAAATCTAAAATGAGTTTCATACCACGTTGGTGTACACCATCTAATAATTGATCAAAATCATCCATCGTTCCAAATTCATCCATGATATCTTGATAATCACTAATATCATAACCATTATCATCATTTGGTGATTTATACATCGGGCTTAACCAAATGATATCGATACCTAAATCTTGTATATAATCTAGTTTTTCAATAACTCCTTGTAAATCTCCAATGCCATCGTTATTTGAATCGTTAAAGCTTCGAGGATAAACTTGATATGCTACTGCCTCTTTCCACCACTGTTTATTCATATTATTGCTCCTTTGTTAAATATTGAGTTGAGACTCTTTTAATAATATCTGTTGGAATAACTTTATTAAAATCGACAATATGTTCTCCACTAATTAATTGAATGATAGCGTCGCCTGCTGCTTCACCTAATAAGTCAGGATGAATATTGACCGCGGTTTGTGGTGGCGCTGCAAATTCAGTTAAGTAAGAATCATTGAAGGTTGCTGTTTGTAAATCTGTTGGCACACGAAGTTGTAGTTCATACAATACGCTAAGCACAATATGATTGAGCATCGTATCTGATGTAATAATGACTGAAGATAGTTCATTATGTGTGAGTAAATAATGAAAATAAGATTTTATGCTTTGGTAGTTCATATCAAAATATTCGATAAGACCTACTTGTGCATGTTGTTTAAGGACATTAGTAAATCCTTTGATTCGATCTTTAACAACTTCATAATTTCCACGTTCAGCTAAAAATAAAAACTTACTATGACCAAGACTTATGAGATAGCGTGTTAATTGCTCCGCTGCTTCAACATTATTATTATCTATATGAATGACTTGTTGATTAGATAAGGGTTTCCCCACGACGACGTACGGCATATTATGTTGAGCAAGTATTTGTTCTATCTTATCGTTTTCTTTTGAGTATAATAAAATAAAGCCATCTACTGCATGATAAGAAATCATGTGACTTACTTCTAATTCTATATTTTCATATTGCTCATTTGTGGTAGATATTGTTGCATAACCATGTGCTTTGCATGATTTATATATACCTGAAAGGACATCTATAATAAATGGATTTTGCCTTGTTTCATTACGCCCGCTTTTTTGAATAATACCTATTGTTTTAGATTTTTTTGTAACTAATGTTCGGGCTGCATGATTTGGTTGGTAGCCTAATGCTTCCATCACCGCTAATACTTTTAATCTAGTAGCATCGCTTATACGATTGTTACCGCTAATGACACGTGAAACTGTCGATGGTGCTACATTTGCTGCTTTTGCAACATCCTTTATAGTTACCAAGTTGAGTCATCCTTTGCTAATGTATATA
Source organism: Staphylococcus parequorum (assembly GCF_039237145.1). Classification (NCBI taxonomy): domain Bacteria; kingdom Bacillati; phylum Bacillota; class Bacilli; order Caryophanales; family Staphylococcaceae; genus Staphylococcus; species Staphylococcus parequorum. The sequence goes on along the minus strand of NZ_CP150682.1, from coordinate 1,713,544 downwards.
ATTAAAGCGTTTTCAAAACTATAATTATAATGATAATTAAGTATAAAGGGAAAGTCAAAGGATTTGTGCAAACGATTGCACAAAGTTTGCATTTTTTGTAATCATGGGTTAGCTTTTTCTTATTTAAATGCCATTACTTGGAAATTTAATGTAATACTAAAGCTGTTATTAAAAATTTACATAAAAAAACTACTAGTAAAGTCCGTAGACTTTGCTAGTAGTTTCAAACGCGAAGTAGTTTCACGTCTTTTATAATGTTAATATAAAGATGTTTATTAGTCTTCAATCCATTGTGTATGGAATACGCCTTCACGATCTTTACGTTCGTAAGTGTGTGCACCAAAATAATCACGTTGCGCTTGAATTAAGTTAGCTGGTAAGTTTTCTGAACGATAACTATCATAATAGTTAATACTTGCAGAGAAACCTGGCGTTGGAACACCATTTTGTACACCAGTAGCTACAACATCACGTAATGCATCTTGATAGTTTGTTACGATATCTTTGAAGTATGGGTCTAATAATAGATTTTGTAATTCTGTATCATTATCATATGCTTCTTTAATTTTTTGTAAGAATTGCGCACGGATAATACAACCTTCACGCCAAATCATAGCAAGCTCTCCAAGTTTTAAATTCCATTCATTGTCGTCACTAGCTTTTCTCATTTGAGCAAAGCCTTGTGCGTATGAACAAATCTTACTCATATACAGCGCTTTACGGATTTTTTCAAGGAATTCTTCTTTGTTACCTTCAAATTTAGTACTTGGTCCATTTAATTGTTTAGAAGCATTCACGCGTTCTTCTTTGATTGAAGATATAAAGCGTGCAAATACTGATTCAGTAATAATTGTTAATGGAATACCTAATTCTAAAGCGTTAATAGAAGTCCATTTACCTGTACCTTTTTGGCCAGCTGTATCCATGATTTTTTCAACTAATGGACCATTACCATCATCATCTAATTTAGTGAAGATGTCACCAGTGATTTCAATCAAGTAACTTGAAAGTTCGCCAGCGTTCCAGTCTTTGAATGTTTGTGAAATTTCTTCATGAGACATACCAAGTAAGTCTTTCATCATTGCGTAACTTTCAGCAATTAACTGCATATCTGCATATTCAATACCATTGTGCACCATTTTAACGTAGTGACCGGCACCATTAGGTCCAATATAAGCTACACATGCAGCGCCATCTTCAGCTTTAGCAGAGATTGCTTCTACAATGTCTTTAACTTTATCAAATGCTTCTTGTTGTCCACCAGGCATTAATGAAGGACCAGTAAGCGCGCCAACTTCACCACCAGAAACGCCCATTCCGATGAAGTTAACACCACTTTCAGCTAGTGCTTTATTACGTCTGATTGTATCTTGATAATTAGTGTTACCACCATCGATTAAAATATCATCATTATCTAGTAATGGTAATAAGCTATCGATTGTTGCATCTGTTGCTGGTCCTGCCTTCACCATTAATAAAATCTTACGGGGTTTTTCTAGAGAATTCACAAACTCCTCTATAGAGTACGTCGGATGTATATTTTTACCTTCAGATTCTGTTACCATTTCATCTGTTTTAGAAGATGAACGGTTAAAAACTGAAACGCTATATCCTCGTGATTCAATATTCCAAGCAAGGTTTTTACCCATTACGGCTAAACCTACTACACCAATTTGTTGTGTCATTTAACTAACCTCTCTTATTAAAGTTTTCTCATATATTGTATCACAAAGCATCACTCATATTCACTTAATCAGTTTTCAGATTTTTGAGTAATTATTTCAACTATTTTTATAAGCTGTTCTGCTAGAAGATTTAAAGCATCAATTGACATACGTTCTTCAGTTGTATGGATGTGCTCGTAACCCACGCCTAAGATGACAGTTGGTATGCCTAATTGATTAATTATATTACCATCAGAACCCCCGCCAGCCATAACTGTGTTCGGTGTTAACCCTAATGCAATTGCGCTGGCTTTAGCTACGTTAGTAACTGTGGCATCTTGTGCAATTTTAAAGCCAGGATAACTATTAATTATTTCAACTGTAGCTGAGCAACCATATTTTTCTGCTGTTTCTTCAAAAACAGATTTCATATGAGTTACTTGAGCATTTATACTTTCATCTGAGTGTGATCGGGCTTCAGCCATAAGTGTTACTTTGTCAGCTACAATGTTAGTTGCAGATCCGCCTTCAAAACGGCCTATATTTGCTGTGGTATATTCGTCTATCTGACCTAATTTCATCGCACTTATAGCTTTAGCGGCAATATTAATCGCACTTACACCTTTGTTAGGTACACTCGCGTGAGCTTTTTTACCATGAATTGTAGTATTAATTTTCATTTGTGTGGGTGCATTAATAACAGTTGTCCCTACGTCTACACTTGCATCGATAGCATAGCCATATTTGGCATCGAGTAAAGATGTATCTAATGCTTTCGCACCTTCTAAACCAGATTCTTCCGAAACAGTAAGTACAAATTGAATCTTACCATGTGCTATGTCTTGTTCATTTAATATGTAAATTAATTCTAAAATAGTAGCTAATCCAGCTTTATCATCAGCACCTAAAATTGTAGTTCCATCTGAATAGATGTAACCATCATCTTTAACTATCGGCTTTACATTAACACCAGGCACAACTGTATCCATATGACTCGTGAAATAGATATTATCTATATTTTCATCATTTGTCGTCGCCTCTAATGTGCAAATTAAATTATTTGCTCCTAAATTTTCATGTTGACCAGCATGGTCTTCAACTACCTTTAATCCCAATTTTTCAAACTTAGATTTAAGTAACCGTTGAATTTCAATCTCATTGCCACTCTCAGAATCAATTTGCACTAATTCCAAAAAAGTATCTAGGAGTCGTTGTTTATTTATCATTTAAAAATCCCCATTCCATTATTTATATGCCATACGTTTAAGTGTAACGAAATGTGTACATAAGCAAAACTAATATGTTTCAATTCTAGAGGGTGCGTATGATATAATAAACTTATAAAGTAGTTTGAAATTGAATGTGTTGTAATTGAATTATATTGATATATACAGTGTGTTTTATCTATATTTCAATTCCATATTCTAGATTTGGAGGAATCATCTTTGGGTAACAACAAAGTTCTAAGAGTCATTATTATAGTCATGTTAGTAGCTATTATTCTTGCATTGGTATTGACAAGTGTCGTACCATTAGTGAATTAATTATAATGGTTTTTGAAAGTATCAATTTTTAATTAAACGTTATTTTATTATTAAAAGCGATGAATCACTAATATATGTATAGTTAATAAGTACAGTAGAAAATGAATAAAGCCATACAAAATTCTTAAATCAAAAGAATTTTGTATGGCTTTATTATTTAGGATGTTGCGATTTTAGAATCATTATGTAATCTTAATGATCCAAATTGTGATTTTAGTAATAAATATGATTCAAGTTCATTTAAAAGTTGTAATAAGTTTGCACGTGTTCGAAAAGCTTCATGTGACGTAGGCAACTCTAATTCATTTAATTCTATTCGAATTTCATATAACGAATGCAATCGTAATGCAGTATAATCATTACTATTTACATTTGTCCCTACTTCAGCAAATAAATTAGATATTTTGGATAATAAGCAATCTTTTGTTTCAATATTTTGAAGGATTAGAGCCATTCTTCGTAACAGCTCTAACTGTTCTTCCCGCATATCAAAATAATGATAATAAGAATTTTCATTTCTAACATAGTGATTCTTAACATCTCTAAATGCGATTGATTTAGCTTTGCGAATCGTAACTTTTAACTTCTCAAAGGATATATCTAAGCTTGGGTTTGGACTTGTACAAGCCTTACTGAACATTTGAAAAATTTCAGTAAATTGATTTTCAATTTGTTGTTTATACTGTTTTAAATTACTATCTAAGCTTGGCATAATAACATTCATTAAGAATGCAATACCGAGACCAACAATTAATAAGATAATTTCATTGAAAAATAAATCCATATCAATCGTTTTAGCATTGAAAACATGAAGTAAGATAACACAACTTGTAACAACACCTTCTTGAACTTTAAATACAACAGTTAAAGGAATAAAAAGTAGCACAATGATACCTAAAACAATTGCGTTTTGTCCTAATAAATTAAAAATAATAGAACCAAGTGCGAGTATCATAAGACAAGATACAAAACGAGATACAATTGCTTGTAGTGAATGCACCTTTGTATGTTTAATACAAAGAACCACTAAAATGGCACTAGATGCAAAATTATCTAAACCAATTAATTTTGCAATAATAATACCTAGTGCCATTCCAATTGCAGTCTTTATCGTTCTAAATCCGATGCGGTATGGATTCAAACGTGTCATGTATTAATCCCTCTATTTTTCGTCACAATAAGTGTCGAATGTGTTTTGTAATTGAGTAATGACATCCATTACGTCATGACCTTCAATTTGGTGACGTTCTACCATTTGGGCAACTTTACCATCTTTGATTAATGCAAACGATGGACTTGATGGTGCATAACCTTCAAAATAATCTCTTGCTTGTTGTGTTGCTTCTTTATCTTGACCCGCAAATACAGTTACAAGGCGGTCTGGTGTTTTATCGTAATGTAAAGCATGCGTTGCTGCTGGTCTAGCAATACCACCAGCACAACCACATACTGAGTTAACCATCACAAGTGTCGTTCCATCTTGTTGTAATACTTTATCTACTTCTTCTGGAGATGTTAATTGCTCATATCCAGCCTGTTCTATTTCATTTCTTGCTTGATTAACAACATCAGTCATATATAAATCAAAATTTAAATCCATAATAACGTCACCTTTCATTTCTGAATTATTACTTTTATTCTACTAATATATGCGCAATACTTCAACATGTGTGATTATAATATATAATAATATTGCTTAAATTCATAAAAATTATATCGCGGACGGTTGATAAAACACATGTTAAACCAGAAAAATTAAATGAAAAATGAGTGTGAAACTTTTGTCTCACACTCATTTTTTAAACTTGAAAATTAATTAGTCTACAAAGTTAAATATATTAATATATACTTGTATGTTTAATTGAATATTGTTCAATACGTGTTTTTACAAAATTCATAAATCTACCTGCTTGAAGACCATCTAATATACGATGATCAATCGATAGACATAAATTAACCATATTGCGAATTGCAATCATATCATCAATAACGACAGGTTTTTTAATAATAGATTCAATCTGTAATATTGCTGCTTGAGGATGGTTGATGATACCCATAGATGAAACAGAACCAAATGTTCCAGTATTATTCACAGTAAACGTACCACCTTGCATATCCTCAGAACGTAATTTTTTGTTACGCGCTTTATTTGCAAGCTCGTTAATTTCACGGGCAATACCTTTAATTGATTTTTCGTCTGCATTTTTAATTACAGGGACATATAATTTGTCTTCATCTGCGACAGCGATAGAAATATTAATATCCTTATGCATAACAATTTCTGAATCTGACCAGCTACTATTTAACAGTGGATACGCTTTTAGCCCTTCTGCAACAGCTTTTACGAAAAATGCAAAGAAAGTTAAATTATATCCTTCACTTTCTTTGAAGCTTTGCTTATGATAGTTACGTGTTTTTACTAGATTTGAAGCGTCCGATTCTACCATCATCCATGCATGCGGTATTTCATTGACACTATTTACCATGTTTTGAGCGATTTGCTTACGAACACCATTAACTGGAATTGCTGACCCTGGAGAAGGTTCATTGTAATACGCTTGTTTTGTAACTTTAGGTGAATCTTTAGGTGCTACAACTGTTGAAGGTGTTTTGTTCGTACCTTCTTTAATTACTTTTTCAATATCTTTTTTCGTAACTCGACCTTCAAAACCAGTACCAATCACTTCAGATAACTCGATTTGATTTTCTGAAGCAAGTTTAAATACCACTGGTGAAAAGCGACCATTGTTTTTGGGTTTATCTTCATGTGAAGCGCTATTAACATTATCATCTATATCATTTGAAGCAACCTCTTGAGGTTCATTAGATTCTGTTGTTTGTTGTGTATTTGAATTGTTTGTTTCTTGCGATTCATCACCAATATCAACAAGGCATATGACTTCATTTACCGCTACTGTTGTGCCTTCTTCTACTATAATTTCTTTAATTGTTCCTGAAAATGAAGATGGCACTTCTGCTGTCACTTTATCAGTGATAACTTCGCATAATGGATCATATTCTTCAACAGTATCTCCTACAGATACAAGCCATTGTTCTATTGTACCTTCATGCACACTTTCACCGAGTTTAGGCATTTTGATTTCCATGATTGTGCCTCCTTAAAATTCTGCGAGTTCTCGCATTTTAATTTTTATCTTATCTGGATTGATCATAAACTCGTCTTCGAGAGTTGGTGCAAATGGCATTGATGGAACATCAGGTCCCGCAAGTCTCATTATAGGTGCATCTAAATCAAATAAACAGTTTTCAGATATAATCGCAGATACTTCAGAAATAATACTACCTTCTAAGTTATCTTCTGTAACTAATAATACTTTACCAGTCAATTTAGCACGTTCAATAATTGTTTCTTTATCTAAAGGATAAACTGTACGTAAATCAACAACTTCTACATTAATACCATCTTCAGATAACATATCTGCTGCTTGGATACAGTAATTCACACATAAACCATAAGTGAAAACAGTTATATCATCACCTTCACGTTTTACATCAGCTTTACCGATAGGCACAGTATAATAGTCTTCTGGTACTTCTTCTTTTAATAATCGATATGCTTTTTTATGTTCAAAGAAGAGCACTGGGTCATTCGTCTCAATTGATGACAATAATAAACCTTTTGCATCATAAGGTGTAGACGGTATAACAATAGTCAATCCAGGTGTCGATGCAAATATCGCTTCAACGCTTTGTGAATGATAAAGTGCACCATGAATTCCGCCACCAAACGGCGCACGAATTGTAATGGGACATTGCCAATCATTATTGGAACGGTACCTCATCTTAGCAGCTTCACTAATGATTTGGTTTGTAGCAGGTAAAATATAATCAGCGAACTGAATTTCAGCAACAGGACGTTTACCTAACATTGCAGCGCCTATACTTGTACCAACTATATTAGATTCTGCTAATGGCGTGTCTAATACACGTGCCTCACCATATTTTTCTTGTAATCCTAAAGTGACTCCAAATACGCCGCCTTTTATACCGACATCTTCTCCTAATACGAAAACGTCATTATCTTTTTCCATTGATTGGTCTAGCCCTTGATGGATAGCTTCTAAATAGGATAATTTAGCCATTGTTTGAGCCTCCTTCTTCGTAAACGTGTGTATAAGTTTCTTCTGCTGATGGATAAGGTGCTTGCTCAGCTTCCTTAGTTGCTTGGTTGACTATTTCTTTATGTTCTTTTTCTAAATCATCTAACCAGCCTTCATCAATAAAACCTTCTTCAAGTAAAAATGCTTTGAATTTAAGGTTACAATCTAAAGATTTAAGTTCATCGCGTTCTTCTTTTGAACGGTATTTATCATCATCATCAGATGAATGAGCAGTCATTCTCGTACACATAGCTTCTATTAGTGTTGATCCACCGCCATTTAAAGCACGTTCTCTAGCTTCTTTCATTACTTTATACATAGCTATTGGATCATTTCCATCCACATGCTCGCCATGTATTCCATAGCCAATAGCACGGTCAGAAAGTTTTTCAGCACCATATTGAAGTGAATCAGGAACTGAAATTGCATATTTATTGTTTTCAATTACACAAATAAACGGTAATTTATGTACTCCTGCAAAGTTTAATCCTTCGTGAAAATCACCTTGGTTGGAACTACCTTCACCGACAGTTGTCATTGCTATGTTTGCTTTGTTATCCATTTTCAAAGCTAAAGCGGCACCAACAGCGTGTAAAATTTGAGTTCCTACCGGAGAACCTTGAGAAAGCATCCCTATGTCACTTTGACCAAAATGAGAAGGCATTTGTTTTCCACCTGAATTGATATCATCACGTTTACCAAAAGCGGCTAACATAGAATTCAGAGGTGTCATACCTAAATAAGTTACAAGCGCTAAATCTCTATAATAAGGTGAAGAAATATCACCTTTTTGCATAGCATAAGCCATACCTATTTGTGTTGCTTCTTGTCCTTGGCAGCTAATGACAAAGGGGATTTTGCCTGCACGGTTTAATAGCCACATACGTTCATCTATTTTACGACCTAAGTCCATCCATTTGTACATTGCTTGTAGGTCTTCTTTTTCTAAGCCTACAGATTTATAATCAAACATTTTATTGCCTCCTTATTAAACGTGAATCGATCTATTCTCAACTTTTAATCCTAATTCCATTAACACTTCAGAAAGAGAAGGATGTGCATGGGTTGTTAAACCAAGTTCTAATGTTGAGCCATTCATAAATTGGAATAACGACACTTCATTAATCAGTTCTGTGACATGAGGTCCAATCATATTCAGCCCTAATACAGTATCATTTTCTTGATCGATTACGACTTCACAAAAACCACTTTGATTTTGTGTGTCTTCAATTACAGCTTTACCAATTGCTTTAAACGGCACTTTTACTGTGCGTGCTTTAATATTTTCTGCTTTGGCTTCTTCTATATTTTTGCCAATACTCGCTACTTCGGGTTGACTATAAACGCATCTTGGCATTTTTTGATAATCTATCGGTAATGGCGATGCATCAAACATATGATCAATCGCAATCATTCCTTCTTTTGAACCTACGTGTGCAAGTTGCAATTTACCGATACAATCACCCGCAGCGTAAATATGCTTATCTTCAGTTTGTTGATATTCATTGACGATGATGTGCTTTTTATCAGTCAACTTGATTTTAGTATTATTTAGGCCGATATCATCAGTGTTCGGTTTACGACCTATCGAAACGAGTGCTTTGTCAAATGTAACCGACTTTTCATTTAATATTATTGTTATCTTATTTTCATCAATTACAATATTTTCTTCACCTAGTTGAGTGTTTTCATAAAACGTTACACCACGCTTAGATAATTCTTGTTTTAATACTTTTGCTACTGATTTACTTTCAGTTGGTAGAATACGATCTCCAGCTTCAATCACTGATACCTCGACACCAAAATCTACTAGTAATGATGCAAATTCTAAACCAATTACACCGCCTCCAACAATTGCGATAGAATTTGGTAGTTGCTCAAGATTTAAAATGTCATCACTAGAAAGAACGATATTATGATCAAATGGCAAAAATGGTAGTTCCATTGGTTGAGAACCAGTACAAATTAGCACGTTATTATTCGGAATTAATTCTGACTCACCATCTTCAAATTCTACTGAAACTGTACCACTTTGCGGTGAAAAAATGGAAGGCCCTAATAAACGACCAGTACCATTAAATACATCGATTTTATTATGGTCCATCAAATGTTTCACACCGTTAAACATTTGATTAACGACTTCATGTTTACGTTCTTGAACGCGCGAAAAGTTCAATTTAAAATCATTTATATCAACACCATATTCACTTGAGTTTTTAACTGTATGCAAAACCTCAGCTGATTTTAAAAGTGCTTTTGTTGGGATACATCCTTTATGTAAACAAGTGCCTCCAAGTAAAGACTTTTCTACAAGTGCAACTTTTTTTCCTAGTTGAGATGCTCGAATTGCCGAGACATAACCCGCTGTACCTCCGCCTAATATTACTAAATCATATTTTTCTTCTGACATGCTTGCACTCCTAACTATAAACTTTAGCACTTTCTATACCTTCTAAAACAAGCGATGTGCGAGTCGCTAAAGCGTCCATTTCTTTTTCACCGGGGTAGATTGTCACCGGTGCTATCCAATCGACATAAGATTGGATTAAGGATGTTAATATTTTATTATAACTCAGTCCGCCAGTAAGGATAACTTGATCAACGTTTCCTTTAAAAACGATTGCGCGTTCACCAATCGCTTTCGCGACTTGATATGCTAATGCATCAAACGCTAGTTTTACATCACTATCTGATTCATATTTATGTGATAACACTTTTAAATCATTTGTTTTAAACATATTAACAAAACCACCTTCTTTGCTCAAAAAGTGATTCATTTCTTGTGGTGTAAAATTGCGTTTATAACCATATTCATATAACAAATCATTTGGTATAGAACCTGCCCGTTCAGGACTAAAAGGACCCTCGCCTAGCAAGCCTTCGTTCACATCAACGACAAGACCCTGTTTATGTGCGCCAACAGTTATACCACCACCCATATGAGCAACAATAACGTTAACTTGTTTATAAGTTTTACTGGATGAATTTGCATATAAGCTTGCAACAGCTTTTTGGTTTAATGCATGAAAAATACACCTTCGCTTAATATCTTTGATACCTGTAACTCTAGCAATATCCATTAATTCATCTACAACTACAGGGTCAATTGTAAAAACAGGTATTTGAAGATCTTGACTTAATTCGTAACCGATAACCCCACTTAAGTTAGATGCATAGTCACCATATTTAAATGTTCGAAGTTCATTATACATCGTTTCGTTGATTGTATAAACGCCACCACGTATGGGTTTCAATAATCCCCCTCTACACGCAATGCCATCAAAGTCACTAAAATTCACACCAGCTACATTTTTTACAAAACGTTCAATTTCAAATCGTCGATGTTTGATTTGTTCTATCAAATTTAAGGAAGTAATTTCGAGGTCATGCCGTATTGTTTCATTATAATTGCAATACGCATCTGTATAAATAGCAACCTTAGAAGATGTGCTTCCTAAATTAAGCACTAAAATTTGAGACATTGCCCCACCTTCTTTATTGAAAATAAAATAGAAAGTTATTAACTTTAACTGCTCAAGGAACATAGATTTTATTATTATGCAACGGCTAGATTACCGGCTTCAAAATTGAAATAAATAGTCAACTTTGAAAAAGTCATCGCACATAAAAGGATTATATTAAACTATTTATAATATCCACTTATATTTTACATCAAATAGACAAAATATAAAATTAATAACCTATTTTATATCGCAACAAGTAAAATGAGCCTTTCATAGCAAGGTCAATTTAAAACTTTTAGGGCTAACAATAATGAATCAAGTTTGTTTTGTTTATTATCAGCTCTAGAAGTAAGTACAATTGGAAATTTTGCGCCTAAAACTAGGCTTGCTACACGTGCACCACCAAAGTATGTGAATGACTTGTATAACGCGTTGCCAACATCAATATGTGATACAAGCAAAGCATCGACGTCACCAGCTACAGTAGACTTTATATTCTTTTTAATAACGCTTTCCATGCTGATTGCATTATCAAAAGCTAGAGGACCGTCAACAATTAAATAATCATCCGCATCTCTATTAAAAATATTTTTGATTTTTTCAGAATCCGTAGAAGATGGGATTTTCCTTGTAACTTTTTCGACAGATGATAATAAACCTACTTTAAACTGTTCATAACCTAATGCCTTACTAAATACTGACAAATTTTTAATAATTTGTCTTTTTTCCTCTACTGAAGGTGAAATATTTAAAGCAACATCACTCATCATTAATGTTTTATGATAATTTGGTATATCGAAACATGCGACATGACTTAGAAAACCATGATTTTCTATAAAATTTTTATTGCTTAAAATAAAAGATAGTAATGATGAAGACGTTAAATTACCTTTCATTAACATCGAAACTTTACCACGTGATAAATCTTGTGCACATTGTTTAAATAATTCATTTTCATCATCAAATGTATAAATGTGAATTCTGTTTAATAATCGTGCGTCTATATTAAAAGATCTAATAATTTCAGTAAGATCATGTGTATCATATAAAAACACTTCTATATCTGTTAAAGTAAGTGCTTCTATCACGACTGAAAGCATCTTTTCATCATTTGCATATAAAATGGCTATATTACCTTTTAAAGTTGTAGTCGGTTCAATTAAATGTTGATATTGCATGAAAACCAACACCTTTCCCTATAAGTAAAGTAGTATTTATACGTTCGCATTATTAATCATTAAGGTGATTTTGTTCTATCATTTCTTTAGCATTCTGACGTGTAAGCTCAGTAACACTTGCTCCAGAAATCATTCTTGCTACTTCATCAATACGTTCTTCACCGGTTAATTCTTTAACATGAGTAGTTGTTCTGTTATCTTTAGAAGCTTTACTAATAAATAAATGTTGATCACTCATTGTCGCTACTTGTGGTAAATGAGAAATGCAGATTACTTGTATATGTTGTGCTAAGTCTTTCATTTTCTGAGCCATCTTCTGTGCTGCTTGACCTGAAACACCAGAATCTACTTCATCAAATAAAATCGCTGTTTGCCCTCTTGTTTTTACAAAGATTGTTTTGAGCGCCAACATAATTCTAGATAATTCTCCTCCAGAAGCGATTTTATTTAAGCTTTTAAGCGGTTCACCTTTATTAGGGCTTATTAGAAATTCTACAAATTCAATGCCTTCACGGTTAGGTGTATCTAATGGTTTAAAGGAAATTTCTAAGTTCGCGTCTTTCATTTGTAAGTTTTGAATTTCATCCACAATATTGTCTCGCAGTGATTGAGCTACAACACGACGTTCTTGAGATAATTTTTTACCTAACTTGAAAACTTTATCATAAAGTGATTCTATTTCTTCACGCAATTGTGACGTACTCTCTTCATAGTTCTCAATTTTGTTGATTTCATTATCCAATTTATCTTGGTAAACAATAAGCTCACTAATATCTTTGCCATATTTGCGTTTCAAGCTGTTTAAGACGTTCATTCTAGCTTCTAGTTCATTAAGATACTGTTCGTCAAATTCAGTGTTTGTGAGTTCATCATATAGCTGATGTTTCGCATCGTCTAATGTGTAGTAAAATTGATCTACATCTTCTTTAAGACGATCATATTTATCAGGCAAAATATCACTAATTGATTGAAGCTGGTTACTTAATTCATACAAACGATCGGTAATTGCATGTTCATCAGTTAATGTTAGATGTGCATTGCTTAGTGCTAGGCTTAAATTTTCAGAGTTTTGAATGCGTTTAATATCTGTCTCAAGTTGTGAAACTTCTCCATCAGTTAATTGAGCTTCCTGTAATTCCTCATATTGAAATTTAAGTAAATCTAATCGCTGAAGCAGTGCTTGATCCGCAGTTTCCAAATCTTCAAGTTCTTTCTTTTTAGCTTTATATTGATCAAAAGTAGACACATAATCATCAAGCAAAGATTTATATGTATCCTCTGCATAATTATCTAATAATTGTAAATGATATTTTTGCTTTAATAATGATTGCGTTTCATGCTGGCCATGTATATCTAACAATTCTTGCATTATTTTTCGCAAGTCTTGTAGTGTAACAATTTGATTATTCACTCTACACATACTTTTTCCAGAACTAAAGATTTCTCTTTTAACTAATAAAAAATCTTCGTCTATATCAATTGATAAATCACGTAATATGGAAATAGCTTCTTTACTCTCATCAATGTCGAAGATACCTTCAATAATTGATTTCTTTTCCCCATGTCTTACATAATTTGAAGAAGCACGCATGCCAATGAGTTGACCAATTGCATCAATGATAATTGATTTACCTGCACCTGTTTCACCACTTAATACTGTTAAGCCCTCACCAAAATGCACTTCTAATTCATCAATGATTGCAAATTGCTTAATAGATAAAGTTTGTAGCATCCTTATATCACTTCCTTATACTTATAATAAATTAAAGATGCGTGTCTTAATTTTTTCGCTCGCAGAATCATCTCTACAGATAATTAAACAAGTATCATCACCGCAAATAGTTCCTAAAACTTCTTCCCAATCAATTTGGTCTAAAATTGCACCGATTGATTGAGCATTACCAGGTAATGTTTTTAGAACTAATAAATTGCCTGTTCCATCAATGTTTACAAAAGAATCCATTAAATAGCGACCTAATTTTTCTAAAGGATGATATTTTCGATCATTTGGCAAACTATAGACATATTGTCCTGCAGGAGTCGGTACCTTTATAAGTTGCAACTCTTTAATGTCTCTTGAAACAGTTGCTTGAGTGACGTTCAATTCGTACTCATTTAAACGCTTTACTAATTCATCTTGTGTTTCTATCTTTTCATTTGAAATGATTTCTCGTATTTTTATATGTCTCACTGATTTTTTAGCCATGTATAGCACCTCTGTAAACGAATATTTATACATTTATTTTACCACAAGCATAAGAATTCTACTACTAAAGTTAATTTGAAATATCGCTAAATATATCACGTTAATTATGCTATATATCAGTAAAATGTCACTATAAGGTATACAAATATGAGTTGTAAAATTTCAGCAAATTATGTAAAGAATCATTAAATTGATGAATAATTATTGAATAATATATTTTCACTCAATAAAAAATCACACTACATATACGTAGCATGATTCTTTGAGCTATTAAGTATTTTATTAACTGAACATTATTTAAAGATGGGAACCGTTATAAATAATTATCTAAAGCATCCTATTTATGATTCACGATTATTAAATAATTCAATAATACCTTCAAGATCTTGAGTATTATATGATTCCGGTAATTCATTTAAGCACTGATAAGCGGCATCAGCGTGAAACTTCAACTTATCTTCTGCACCAGTTTGTCCTAATAAAGATACGTAAGTGCTTTTATCATTTTCGATATCACTACCTACTGCTTTTCCTAATTTTGCTTCATCGCCATAGATATCTAGCAAATCATCTTTAATTTGAAACATTAAACCTAAATGTTCACTGTATGTTTCTAACAAATCTGCCACAGATTGTTCTGGTTCAGCAATATCAACTGCAGCCATAACTGCAAATTTAAGTAGCGCACCCGTTTTAGCGTTATGAATTTTTTCAAGTGTATTTAAATCTATTGATGAGCCTTCACTTTGCATATCTAAAGCTTGACCACCTACCATACCTAAGTGTCCGCTCGCATATGACAAACGCTTAACAAGCTTAATTTTAACAGTATCAGTTAGATTTGAGTCATTGGTAATGATTTCAAAAGCTTTGGTAAGTAGTGCATCTCCAGCAAGTATCGCTTTCCATTCACCAAAAACTTTATGATTTGTAAGTTTGCCTCTACGATAATCATCATTGTCTAACGGTGGCAAATCATCGTGAATTAATGAATATGTGTGGACTATTTCTAATCCTAAGGCAGATGATAATCCGGATTTATATTCATTTGATAACATATCTAAAGTTAATAATAATAAGACAGGTCTTATTCGTTTACCGCCTGCTTCTAAAGAATAACGCATACTCTCTTCTATATTAGTGTTGAGTGAAGACTCTGGAACTGTTGTAGATAACTTTTGATTAATTTCTTCTATTAAATTATTCATCTTGTTATTCTCCATCGTTATCAATCGTCTCCTCATTTTCAACATTTTCATCAGTCATGAGCTCATTAACTTTCTTTTCAGCATCTTTCAATGTTTCATCACAAGTTGCAGATAATTTCATACCACGTTGATATAAATTTAAAGATTCTTCTAATGATACATTTTCATTATCAAGTTTTTGAACGATGCCTTCGAGTTCTTTCATCATTTCTTCAAAACTTTGTGTATTACTATTACTCATCTTTACACCTTACTTTCTTAACTTGTGCATCAACAACGCCATCTTTCATTGTTAATACAATGTTATCATTTTCAGCTAAGTCATTCGTACTTGTTATTACATCATCATCTTTATTCACAATTGTATAGCCACGTAACATTGTGTTTGTTGGACTTAGATTATTTAAGCTTTCTAGTTTACTAGCAAGTTTATTTTGTTGATTGGTAATAAAATTATTCATGACTTTATTTAAATCTGTACGCTTTTGATTATTTGTTAATTGTTCTCTATTAATATTTTGTTTGAAATTTTTCAAGTTAAACTTATTAGTTAATAGTTGCAATTGTTGCTGTTCATTTTTAATTCTTAAATTCATTGATAGGCTTAACTGCTTTTCTAAATCATCACGTTTTTGAATTTGTTGGTCATATAACAAAGTTGGTGTTTGGAACTTGTAATATGAAGATACATGTTCCAAGTGTTTTCTTTGTTGTTGCATATGTTGTTTAATAAAACGAGTGAGTGAAAGGTTCGTTTGCTTTAAATATTGACGTAATTCATATTGATCTGGTGTTGCCATTACTGCTGCTTGTGTTGGTGTAGCAGCACGTACATCAGCTACGAAGTCACTTAATGTAAAATCAGTTTCATGTCCAACAGCGGATATGATTGGTGTTTCACAAAAATATATTGCCTTTACTACATCTTCTTCGTTAAAGTTCCATAAATCTTCTATAGAACCACCACCACGACCTATGATAATTGTATCAACATTTAATTGATCAGCCTGTTGTATCTTTTCGACTATATCATTTTTAGCTTGTTCACCCTGTACTAAAGTATTAATTTGAACTTGCTCAGCTAGTGGATATCGACTATTTATCGTCGTATGAATATCTCTAATTGCCGCTCCAGTACCTGCAGTTAACACCGCTATTTTTTGGGGGAATTTAGGAATTAACTTTTTATGATTTTGATCAAAAAAACCATCTTTAGTTAATTTCTTTTTCAACTGTTCTAATTTTTGGTATAAATTACCTACCCCATCAATATGCATTTTATTAACATAGATTTGATAATTTCCTCTACGCTCATAAACAGAAACGCGTGCTTCTAGTAATACTTCGTCACCTTCTTTAGGATCAAAATCAATTTTAGAAGCATTGCCTTTAAACATCATTGCACTAATGACACTGTTTTTATCTTTCACATTAAAATAAAGATGACCACTGCTATGCTTTTTAAAGTTAGACAGTTCCCCTTTAATCAATACAGATTGTAAATGGGGATCTTGGTCAAATTTGTATTTAATATATTTAGTTAATGCGGAAACACTTAAATAGTCTGCCATTTTATATCACTCTTTTATTCAATATTGCTCAATACACCATTGATGAATTTATAATGATCATCATCGCTGAATTGTTTCGCTAATTCAACAGCTTCATTTATAATTACTTTTTGTGGCGTTGAACTATGTAACAATTCAAAAGTAGACATTCTTAAAATAATGCGATCTGTTTTCAATAAACGGTCTAGTGTCCAATCTTTTAAATATGGTTGGATTTTTTCATCTAAAATCGTTTCATGATCTTTTACTCCAGTTACTAACCAGTTGATAAAATCGAATTCTAAGTCTGGGTTTTCATCTGTAATAAAACTAATTGCTTCTTCAATTGTTAATTCGCTATTTTTCATTTCAAGTTGAAAAAGAGTTTGAAAGGCTTGTGTTCTGGATTCTTTTCGACTCATTATAAACTCCTTCAAGCATTGTATTTTTGTAAATCATTTGAGAAACGTAATAACAAATAGATTGAAATATTCGTTATTACATATCTACAAAATGTATTTAAAGTAAAATTTGCTTATATAATTTTAATTGGTTGGTTCAATATGTGTAATATGAACATTGATTTGGCTAGGTTCAATTGTAGTCATCGTTGTTACAGAATTAAAAATGGTACTTTGGATTGTTTTCGCTGTTTCTGAAATATTGATACCGTAAGACAATGAACAATAGACATCAATATAGATACCATCTTCTCTTGTATCAACTTTAACACCTTTGCTCAGTTGCTTTCTAGTAAATCTTTCAATACTACTATCCTTTAATTCTTTAAAATGACCTTGTATCCCTTTTATTTCAGCTGTTGCAATACTTGCTATAACTGTTAATACCTCAGGTGCAATTTCTATTTTTCCTAAATTGGAATGTGAGGTTTCTGATACTTTGACCATTTCACATACCTCCTATTTAGTTTGATCATCCATGATATTATATTTTTCAAGAAACTTAGTATTAAACTCTCCGCTTCTGAAAATTTCATTATTTAACAAACGAATATGGAATGGAATCGTAGTATCTATACCTAAAACGAGATACTCACTTAACGCGCGTATACCTGTCATAATCGTTTCTTCTCTAGTTGGCTCATGCACAATGAGCTTAGCAACCATAGAATCATAATATGGTGGAATCGTATAATTAGTATAACATGCTGATTCAATTCTTACGCCGAAGCCACCTGGTGCTAAATACTGGGTGATTTGACCAGGTGAAGGCATGAAGTTTTTATATGGATTTTCAGCATTGATACGGAATTCCATCGCATGACCTTCTATTTTGATATCTTTTTGTTTGAATGGCAATTTTTCGCCCATTGCAACTTTTAATTGTAATTTAACTAAATCTACACCTGTAACCATTTCTGTTACTGGGTGCTCAACTTGGATTCTTGTATTCATTTCCATGAAGTAAAAATCATTAGAATCTAAATCATATATAAATTCAATTGTACCTGCGTTTTCATAATTAACAGCTTTTGCTGCTCTGACTGCAGCGTTACCCATTTCTTGACGTTTCTCTTCAGATAAAATTGGAGATGGCGCTTCTTCAACAAGTTTTTGCATTCTACGTTGTATAGTACAATCGCGTTCACCTAAATGGACAACGTTACCAAAACTATCACCCATGATTTGAATCTCTATATGTCTGAAATTCTCAATGAATTTTTCGAGATATAGACCACCATTACCGAACGCAGTTTCCGCTTCTTGTTGTGTCATTTTAAAGCCAGTTTCCAATTCTTTTTCATCACGAGCCACACGGATACCTTTACCGCCACCGCCAGCAGTTGCTTTAATAATAACTGGATAACCAATTTTATCGGCAATGCCTTTTGCATCGTCGATATCCTTTACAAGACCTTCGCTGCCTGGGACAACAGGCACTTCCGCGCGTTTCATTTCTTCTTTAGCAACGTCTTTAATACCCATCTTTTGGATAGATTCGTAACTTGGTCCAATGAATTTCAGTTGGCAGGCCTCGCATAGTTCAGCGAAATCACCATTTTCCGCTAAAAATCCGTAGCCAGGATGTATACCGTCACAACCTGTTGATGTTGCGATAGATAAAATGTTTGGGATATTTAAATAAGAATCTTTAGATTGTGTTGGGCCAACGCAATATGCTTCATCAGCAATTTGAGTATGTAAAGCGTCTTTATCTCCTTCAGAGTATATAGCCACAGTTTGTAATCCTAAATCGTGACATGCACGAATGATTCTTACCGCAATCTCTCCTCTATTTGCAATTAATATTTTATTCATTATTTCACCTTGAATAACGGTTGGCCATACTCTACCATTTGACCGTCTTCTACTAGAATTTCAGCAATTTCTCCAGTTACTTCAGCTTGTATTTCATTAAACAATTTCATTGCTTCTAAGATACACACTGTTGATTCGTTTGTAACTGAATCTCCAACTTGTACATATGCACTTTCTTCAGGTGATGGTGATTTATAAAATGTCCCTACCATTGGCGCATTAATTGTTTGTAAGTTGTCTTCCACTGCGTTTGTATTTACTTCCTCTGAACTTTGCGTGTTTACAGGAGCTGACATTACACCTTGTTGCGGTGAAACTTGTTGCATTGGTTGTTGTGAAATTTGAGGTGTAATGATTTCAGTTTCTTTTTCTTTTTTTAAATTAACAACGTTGCCTTTATCTTCTATATTGATTTCAGTCAAGCTAGATTGATCAAGAATTTCTATTAATTCTTTAATTTCTTTAAAATTCATAAGTACTGACTCCTTCAGATTGTTTTCATTTACCTAGTTTATTTTACTTTAGTGAAATGTTCAATTCAAGCATATACATGCTTTCAATAATAAAGTGTTTATTCTTTATAAAGTTCTATATAGATATAATTTAATGATAATTCTATTTATTATAACGTTTTTTTAATGGAATGGGGCCATGTTATTGTAATTAATTGATATAAAGTTTAAATTCTTTTGAATAATACTACTATAACAGTCGTTTGTTTATTATAAAATGAAAAAATAAAATAACCTTTCCAACGTTTCGTGAATTGGAAAGGTTATTAATAAATATGGCTAAACTAAAAATAATAAATATGATTATTTTTATAAGTGTTAACCTCTTGAAATATAACTACCATCGCCTGTGTTAATTATAAGTGTGTCGCCTTCATTTACAAATAACGGCACATTTAGTGTATAACCAGTTTCTACTGTAGCTGATTTTGTTGCTCCGTTAGCAGTATCACCTTTTATACCAGGTTCTGTTTCTGTTACTGTAAGTTCAACAGTTTTTGGCAATTCAACGCCAAGTGTTTCACTTTCGTAAGTTTGAATTTGAACTTCCATATTAGCTTTTAAGAAATTCAATTCATTTTCTAAATAATCGGCTGCTAATTCTGTTTGCTCAAAAGTTTGATTATCCATGAAAACATGTGTATCACCATCTGCATATAAATACTGCATGCGGTGATTTTCAATCATAGCAGTTTCGACTTTTTCGCCGCCTCTGAATGTTTTCTCCTGAATAGCACCAGTTCTTAAATTACGTAATTTTGAACGCACAAATGCAGATCCTTTACCTGGTTTTACGTGTTGGAAATCTAATACTTTCCATATACCATTATCTACTGCAATTGTTAAGCCTGTCTTAAAATCATTAACCGAAATCATTCAGTTTCCTCCTCAATTATAAGGTCTTCTATAAAATAATAAGGTTTTTAGCGCATTTAGTAAAGCATTCACAACCATTTTCTGTAATTAAAACGTCATCTTCAATGCGAACGCCACCTAATCCGTCTAAATAAATACCAGGTTCAATTGTAACACAGTTATTTATCTCTAATTTAGCTTCTGATTTTCTAGATAGATTGGGTCCTTCGTGTACATCTAACCCTATCCCATGTCCAAGGGAATGACCAAACGCATCACCATATCCTTGTCCAGTAATATAATCTCTAGCGATAGCATCTAAAGCTTTGCCTGTAACACCTTGTTTAGCGGCTTCAATGCCTTTAATATTAGCTTCTAAGACAATATTGTATATTTCTTTGAGTTTAGGATCTGGTTCACCTATAGCAAACGTACGTGTGATATCAGAAGAATAACCTTTATAATATGCACCGAAATCTAAAGTAATCAGTTCACCTTGATTAATAACTTTTTCACTTGCGACACCGTGTGGCAACGCACCTCTGACACCTGAGGCAACAATTGTATCAAATGAAGTACCTTCTGAGCCTAGTTCTAACATTTTACTTTCTAATTTAGCTTTTAATTGCTGTTCAGTCATACCTGCTTTTGCAACAGTTAAGATATACTCATACGTCTCATCAACAATTTCAGCAGCTTTTTGAATAAGTTTAATTTCGCTATCATCTTTTACTTCTCTGATTTTTTCAATTAAACCAGAAACACTGATTAAGCTAATGTAGGATTTGCTTAATTGTAAGTATGTATCATAGCTGACTAAATCACCTTCAAAGCCTACATTCTGGACGTTTAACTTTTCCAATTGTGCTTTCACTTCTTCTATGAGACCACCTTTTTGTTTAATGATCTCAAATTGAGTAGCTTGGGAAGTTGCTTGCTCTATGTACCTAAAGTCTGTAATCAATAAGTTTTTATCTTTTGTAATAACAAGCGCGCCACTTGTACCTGTGAATCCTGATAAATACCTTCTATTAAAATCGGTTAATACAACAATCGCTTCCAAATGTTTTGTTTCTAAGGCAGAATTCAGTTTTTCTATTCTAGTCATCTGTCTTCCTCCTATTCAATAAATTTGTACATTTTCTTTTTATACATTAAAATGATAGCATAATTATTATGTGAATATATAGTTTTTGAATTAGGAGAGAGTTATGAAGAAAAAAATTATAGCTATATTAAGTGCTTCATGTTTACTAGTAGGTTGTGGTAGTCAAAATTTAGGTCCTTTAGAAGAAAAGACCACACAACTTCGTGATGAAAATCATAAATTAAAAAGTAATATTCAAGAATTAGAACAAACTATCGACAAAGAAAAAACAAACGTTGCTTCACTTAAGAAAGACAAAGAAAACATTAAACAGGCTAAAAACAATAAAAAGAAAGTAACAAATTTAAAAGCATCATCTAAATATTATCAAAATATAGCAAAAGCAGTTGATCAATATAATGATATTGAAAGTGATGTAACAAAAAATAAAAATGATAAAAAGATTCTTGGTAAGTTGACTGACATAACGAATAAAATCGATTCTGCGCACACTACATATGAAAATGATATTGATAAAGATAAAATGAGTGATGAAGATAAGAGTAAAAAGAAAAACATCACTAAATTAAATAAAGACCTTAGTTCAGCAATAAATGACATTAGAGATGGTTATAGCGAGAAAGATAAGAAGAAACTTAAAAAAGGACAAAAAGCCCTATCAACCATTAGTATCGATAATAAACAGAGTTAACAACTAAATAGGAGTGTTATAAATTGAAACGAGCAATATTTTATATAATAATCGCAATCGCAGCAATTGGGTTAATCCTCAATTTAGATTCGTTTATATTCAGTTTTGTTAGTATGGCAATTAGTTTTGCTGTATTTGCAGGGATTATATATGCGATATATTACTTCTTCTTTTTAACAGAAGATCAACGAAAGTATAAACGCGCACAAAGAAAATATAAAAGACGCAATAGAAAAAAATAATTTTATTGCGCTATCTTACTCTTAAAACTTTTATTTAAATCTATCTAACTTTATATGTAACAAAAAATGTGAGGATACAGTCATTAAAGACTGTATCCTCACATTTTTTGATTTCGATAATTTTATTTACGATAATTCCATTCGTCAGCTTTATATTTTTCAATAAGTTTATTCACTTCTTCTTGTTGTTTATGCGTTAAGTTTAGTGGTTTAAAATCAATATTCAACCCTTTCTTGAAACCTATTTCAAAAGCCTCTTCCATTTCGGGTATTGTAATATGTCGGTCTGAAATATCATTAATCGCCACTGCTTTTTCTACGAAAGATTGTTTCATTTTATCTTTTAAACGCTCGTTTTTAAAAATGAACATATCGAATAAATCATCAATGTCGACGTCTTGTAACAATGAACCATGTTGTAAAATGACGCCTTTTTGACGTATCTGCGCACTACCCGCTATTTTACGCCCTTCTACAACTAACTCATACCAACTAGGAGCATCAAAACATACAGCGCTTCTTGGTTGTTTTAATTTCTCACGTTCTTCTTTTGAACGAGGGATTGAAAAGGATGCTTCGAAGCCTAAAGCCTGAAACCCTTCTAACAAACCTTCAGATATCACTCTGTATGCCTCTGTTACGGTCGAGGGCATCTCCGGATGAGATTCTGGTACAATAACACTATATGTAAGTTCTTTGTCATGTAGCACGCCTCTGCCACCTGTTTGACGTCTGACTAAACCATATCCCTTTTCTTGTACTTTTTCTATATCTATTTCTTTAGTCAGTCTTTGGAAATAACCAACAGATAATGTTGCTGGATTCCACGTGTAAAATCTAATAACTGGATCAATTTCTCCCCTAGAAACAAAATTAAGCAGCGCTTCGTCCATTGCCATATTGAAATATGGATCGTTACTTCCTGTATTTATAAAATTCCAAGATTCAGTCACACTAAAAACCCCAATCAATAAATTAAATTGTTTTAATATTCATTTTATGTTATCGTTTGCACTAATTGTCTAAGTTTGTCAGCATTATCCAATAAATTAAATAAAAAATTTTGATAAATTGTGCTAACAGTCTTATAATATATAATATCGGTTAATTAGGGAGGATGCAAGATGAGTAATTTTTGGTTTATACCTTTAGCAGCATTAATAATAATCATCGCTTACATGCTAATCAATTATCTTCTTAACAAGAGAGCAGTCACTGAATTAAACCAAAATGAATTCCATAATGGTTTGCGTAAAGCTCAAGTTATTGATGTAAGAGAAAAAGTGGATTATGATTACGGACACATTAACGGTGCACGCAACATTCCAATTACAACGTTTAAGCAAAGATATCAGGGATTGAGAACTGATCAACCTATTTATCTATGTGATGCAAATGGCATTGCGGGTTATCGTGCTGCTAAAATATTGAGAAAGAATGGTTATAAAGATATCTACATGTTAAAAGGTGGATATAAAAAGTGGACTGGTAAGATTAAGTCGAAAAAATAAATGTATAAATAAGTATTGTGTTTATAAAACTTGATTTACATTAGCTTAACTCTACATACTCATTTTTATAGCGGATTATTGACCTTAATGGGTGAATAATTCGCTATTTTTAATATCTACAAATGTATCCAAAAATTTAGTCGCGGTTTCCTTACTGGATTTATTGCTTTTTAAAATAACTATGGTTATTTGATATAAGATACTTTGACATAATGAAACGATTTTGATTAATCATAAGAATTTAATATAAAAAAGTACTACTCCGATTATAATTTCAACGGAGTAGTACTTTTATTATGAGCATGAGTATTCATTACTCAAAAATTTTATTCTTTTTCTGAACGTAGATTTTCAAATTTCAATACTGGATGACGTGCAGCTTTCGTTTCATCCAATCTATCTATAATTGTAGTATGAGGTGCTTCCAATACTTTGTCTGGATCTTCTTTAGCTTCATTAGCTATTTCAATCATTTTATCACAGAAATAATCTAAAGTTTCTTTTGACTCAGTTTCTGTCGGTTCAATCATCATACCTTCATCCACGTTAAGTGGGAAATAAATTGTAGGTGGATGAACACCGAAGTCTAGCAAACGTTTAGCCATATCTAATGTACGCACACCGTGTTCTTTTTGTTTAGAACCACTTAGCACAAATTCGTGTTTACAATATTGTTCATATGGTATTTCAAAGTGGTCTTTTAATCGAGCCTTAATATAGTTAGCATTTAACACAGCAGCTTCTGAAACTTCTTCAAGACCTTTATTACCCATCGTACGAATGTAAGTATATGCTCTTAAATAAATTCCAAAGTTACCGTAGAACGGTTTAACGCGACCGATTGAATTTTCAATATCATTATCATATTTATATTCGTTATCTTCTTTAATAACCATAGGTTTTGGTAAGAAACTAGCTAGTTCTTTCTTAACACCTACTGGACCTGAACCTGGTCCACCGCCACCGTGAGGACCTGTGAATGTTTTGTGTAAGTTTAAGTGTACAGCGTCAAATCCCATATCACCTGGTCTTACTTTATCCATAATTGCATTTAAATTTGCACCATCGTAGTATAATAGGCCGCCTGCTTCATGAACGATATTTCTGATGTCCATAATATTCTTTTCAAAAATCCCTAAAGTATTAGGATTAGTTAGCATAATTGCTGCCGTTTTTTCATTAACTAAACGTTTCAAATCATCAATATCAACTTCACCGCGCTCATTTGATTTAACAGTAACTGCTTTGAATCCTGCAAATGCAGCTGAAGCTGGATTGGTACCATGAGCCGAATCAGGAACAATAACTTCGTCACGGTGACCTTCGCCATTTTTTTGATGATAGGCTTTGAAAATCATTAATGCTGTCCATTCACCATGTGCACCCGCAGCTGGTTGTAATGTAACTTCATCCATACCTGTAATTTCTTTTAACTCTTCTTGTAGGCTATGAATAATTTCTAATGAGCCTTGTACTTGTGATTCATCTTGTAATGGATGTGATTCTGCAAATCCTGGTATTCTTGCAATTTTTTCATTAATTTTAGGATTATATTTCATCGTACATGAGCCTAATGGATAAAATCCTGAATCAACGCCAAAGTTTTTGTTTGAGAGTTCGGTATAATGGCGAACCAAATTTAATTCTGCAACTTCTGGTAATTCTGCTTTATTTTTTCTGATGAATTTATCATCTAATAATTTATCTACAGCACCATTATCAATTTCTTTCTGAGGTAACGAGTATGCATAACGATCCTTTTTAGAACGTTCAAAAATTAGTGGACTAGATTTACTTACTACCATTTAATTCACCCGCTTTCTTAACAAATGTGTCTATTTCATCTTTCATTCTTAATTCTGTTACCGCAACTAACATATGATTATTAAAGTCTTCAGAAGCTTCACTTAAGTCAAATCCTCCGATAATTCCTTCTTCAATTAAAGCATCATTAACTTCTTTAACTGGTTTGTCGAATTTAACTACAAACTCATTAAAAGATGTGCCATTAGCAACTTCAAAACCAGCTTGTTTGAATTGATCTTTTGCATAGTTAGCATTTTCAAAGTTTCGTACCGCGATATCATAAATACCTTGTTTACCTAAAGCTGACATACAAATTGAGGAAGCCAAAGCATTTAATGCTTGGTTTGAACATATATTTGATGTCGCTTTATCACGACGAATATGTTGTTCACGTGCTTGTAAAGTCAATACAAAACCACGATTGCCATCTCCATCTTCGGTTTGTCCTACCAAACGGCCAGGTATTTTTCTCATTAATTTTTTAGTTGTTGCGAAGAACCCACAATGAGGCCCACCAAATTGTGCAGGTATACCAAATGGTTGTGTATCTCCGACAACTATGTCTGCTCCGAAACTACCTGGAGGTGTTAATAAACCTAATGCAAGCGGGTTTGCGTATACAATCATTAAAGCCTTTTTGTCTTCAATAAATGAATTGATTTTTTCTAAATCTTCAACAGAACCATAGAAGTTTGGATATTGTACAGCAACAGCTGCTGTATCATCATCAACCGCTGCTTCAAGCTTATCTAAATCTGTAATCGTGCCATCTAAATCAACTTCAACGATTTCAAATTCTTCACGTGTTTTAACATAAGTTCTTAATACCTGTAAAGCTTGATAATGTAGTCCTTTTGATACAACAACTTTGTTTTTACGTGTTTGGTTGAAAGCTAAAATACATGCTTCTGCAAAACTTGTAATACCATCATACATTGACGAGTTTGCTATATCCATATCAGTTAATTCACAAATTAACGTTTGAAATTCGAAAATCGCTTGTAATTCACCTTGAGAAATTTCTGGTTGATAAGGTGTATAAGCAGTATAAAATTCTGAACGTGAAATCATTGAATCAACAACAGCTGGAGCATAGTGATCATATACCCCTGCACCTAAAAATGATGAATGCGTTTCTTTGGTGATATTTTTGTTTGCGATTCTGCTCAATCGCTTACTTAATGTTGTTTCTGATTCAGCATCAGGTATAGCTAATTCTCTTCCCAGTAAAATATCTTTTGGAACGTCTCCAAAAAGTTCTTTAATAGAATTAGCTCCAATAGTATCTAACATTTCCTTTTTATCTTGCTCTGTTAATGGAATATAACGATGACTCATAGTAACACCCCTTTGGATTATTTAGTAATTTGGTTTTTCTTAACAATTTTAGCCTTAAGTTGCCTTTTTCTAACTTGTACAATCACTTCTTTACCCATTTCAAAAGCATCGCGATTGATTAAAGCTAACCCAATTGATTTACCACTTAATGGTGACTGTGTACCAGAAGTGATTTCACCAATTTCATGGCCATCTAAATCATAGACTGTGTAACCAGTTCTTGGAATGCCTTTGTCTATCATTTCTATACCTACAGTTCTGCGTTTAGAACCATTTTCTTTTTGATCTTTTAGTACACTTTTGCCAATAAAGTCAGCTTCTATCAATGGTTTTGCAGCAAATGCGATACCAGCTTCATATGGTGTTATAGACTCTGTTAAGTCTTGACCATGTAGCGGCAGTCCAGCTTCAAGTCTTAATGTGTCTCTTGCACCTAGTCCACAAGGTTGTACATCGAATTCAAGAATTTTTTCCCACAAGTCAGGTGTATCTTCTGCATTACAATAAATTTCGAAGCCATCTTCACCTGTATAACCTGACTGTGAAAGGATTACATTCTTTCCAAAGAATTCAACGTTTTGTTTAAAATCAAAAGGTTTCATTTCTGCTACGTCAACGTTAACATGTTGTTTAACCAAATCACGTGCTTTCGGGCCTTGAATTGCTAATTGACCATAGTCATTTGATGCATTAATTACTTCTGCATCAAAATTTATAGCATTTTCTTTCATCCATTCAAAATCTTTATCTGTATTTCCAGCATTTACTACTAATAGATAAACTTTTTCATCTAATTTATAAGTAATTAAATCATCAATAATCCCACCATTTTCATTACATAGCGCGGTATATTGAGCTTTAGTAGTAGTTAAGTTTTCAATATCATTTGAAAGAAGATATTGTACTAATTTATCTGCTTCAGAACCTTTAATAATAATTTCTCCCATATGACTTACATCAAACAAGCCAATTTCAGTTCTTACTGCATTATGTTCTTCTTTTATACTTGAAAACTGAACTGGCATTGCCCAGCCACCAAATTCCACAATTTTAGCCCCGCTATCAACAAAATTTTGGTAAAGCGGTGTATGTTTAAGTTCGTTAGACATGAAGAAACCTCCTAAAAATTTTATAAAAAAAACAGAGTAGACTAATCTACCCTGTTTATGACACTCCAGGAATGCGTCACAGTATTATCCTTTTGCCTGAGAGTTTCGTTAAACTTGCACCTTCGGCGATGGTCTAATGTTATATATAATATAACCTGCCATTCTCTCTAATACTGGTCATTCGCATGTTAACTCTTTCTTGATTTCTTTGTGTAAATCTGAAAGAGAATTACTACTATTCACTTTTATGAATGCGATTTCATTATATCTTGAAACCCTAGATGAATACAAGCTTTTTAAATCAAAAAGTGATTTATTATTAGCATTTGGTCTATTGTTATCATTCTTGATTCTATTGTAAACAATTGTCAAATCACAATCTAACCAAATAATTTTGGTTTGTTGTTTTAAAAAGTCAAATGACTTATCACTTTCTATAATGCCACCACCAGTAGAAATGATATCAAAACGATCCATACACTGTTTTAAATACTTATATTCTAGTGCTCGAAAACCACTTTCACCTAGTTGTTTAAAAATATTAGGAATTGTTTTGTTCTCTTGTTGAACGATATAGGCATCTAAATCGACATAAGTGAGGTGTTCAGCTTTAGCAAGATATTTACCTAAAGTTGTTTTGCCAGTACCCATAAATCCTATAAGGATTATTGGCTCTAAATTGTTATTTTTCAAAAATATCTTCCTTTTTTATAAATAAGTTAATTTGCTTTTCATAATAAGCTTCAATATTATCTAACGTTTTTAGCTGAACGCTAAATTGGAACGTGTAGTTTGTTATTAAAGATAAATATAGCATAAATATGACCATCACAAAAGGATATATATAGCCCGATATATTAAAAAAGTATTTGTTTTTCAAATGTCTTATCCTTATCAAATATTTTCAAGTTAACAAGTAAAGATTTATTTTTTAGTATTCGAAATTTTATCGCCTTTACGTTATTAAGTATTGTGATATTTCCCTTTCCATTAATAGACTTAATAATTTTATTATTTTTAAAGTTATAAGATATAAGTTTATTTTCCTCTTTAATCAAAAGTTGAGTCTCTTTTGATTTATCTATGATTATATTTGCCTTTTTATTCATTAAGTCTTGAGTTAAATCTCTCGCAAATAATTCACTTTCTACATTTAGATGATCATTTGCTAGAAAACCCAAGGCTGTAGTCGATTTAAATATTCCAGGAATTATAGTTAGTAACAATACAGTTATCATTAATGCAAAAAGCATCTCGATATAAGTGAAAGCACTAATCTTTTTTATAATAGCAAATTTCATTTTTTGTTTCCTTTTTTATTATACAAATTTTATTCGCTTTGAGAGTTAAACTATAGCCATCCAAAATCAAACCTTTTTTCAATTCAGATTTGCTGTAGTTATGCATTGAAAGAAGTAGGATTCTTTTCATTTCTATTTCTGATAATTTTTCTTTTGTAGATTGATTTAATTGTAATAACATTGGTAAAAATAATACACAGATCGTAGTGATAATTGAGAAAGAAATAATAGCATCTAAAAATAAAGAAGCAGTGACATTATATTTTTTCAAATCTCATCCTTCCTTTTTCAATATGGAAAACAATTTTATATAAACGGTTATTTCTTGATAGGTAAAGTGTTCCAAATTTATTAGTATCACCATTTTTATCAAAGGTTAAATAATTCACATTTGTTCTAGGATGAATATAAGTATTATGAGTTAACTTTATAGGAGGATTTTCATGTTGGGGTTCTCTAACAATAATTTTTGATGAAAAAGTGTTGAATATTAAAGTAATTGGTTTATTATCTTTAATTGCTTTAGATTTTAAATAGTTAAATTGCATAATAAGATTCGTCATAGAATGATTATTTGATTGGAATGAGGAATCATTTAAAGAGATGTGTCTTACTTGCAAAAATAATAACAAACTTACTATACCTAAAACCAATAGCATTTCTATATAAGTAAATGCCTTACTAGTTAGCAACTGCTTCACCATTATTTATTGAAATCGTGGAACCAGTTTTACAATGCTTTTGACTTTCATTAATATATCCTTCTGATACAAGATCATCAATTGATGTTGGCTTTTTATTGTATTTTAATGAATAAGCTTCAATTTGGCTGTCTACCATTTTTAGTTGAGCTTCACAACCAGTAGATTGTATATGTGATGACTGTTTTGCAATGTTAGGCAGGATTAAGATAAGCAATAAACTTATGATTAATAAAACAAGCAACATTTCAATAAGTGTAAACGCTTCTTTATTAAACTGTTTTTTAAGGTTTTTCAAAAAGTGTATATACCCCTTTCCTTTTCATTTTATTGTTTGCATTAAATCAAACATTGGTAACATAATAACGAGATATAAAGATACGATGAGAAAAGCTAATAATGTGAATATACAAGGTTGAATGAATTTTATGAGTTGTTGCAAATAACGTTCTATTTGTGCAATGACTATCTCGCTATATAATTTTAATTCTATTTCAACTCTACCTTTTTTCTCACCTTCTTCTATAAATTCTGTTAATCCTTTTTCAAAACAAGCGATGCTAGTTAAAATTTCACTGAGTGTTAATCCATTTTGTGTTCCGCGTGTTATTTGATCAGCTAAAAATTTTAAATATTTATCATTCTGTTGTTGAGCATAAATCCCCACTATTTTTTGTAAGTTCACACCATTTTTATAAAACAATGAGAATTCAGAGGCAATTCGATACGTTTTATAAAGTTTGAAAAATTTACGTATGATAGGTACTACTAAAACAAACTTATGTTTATGCTGTATTGATAAAGTATTGTAATAAAGGATAAAGGCTATTGAAGTAATGAATAGAAATATAATGAGGTAAGTAATGAAGGTAGGAAAATAAACAATAAATGTCGATAAAAATAGTTGTAAAGTCGATATTTGGACATCCATATTGTTATATAAATTTTGAAATTCTGGAATAATAGTGTGATTTAGAACGATTAACATTGTTATAAAGATTGTTAATAATAGTAAAGGATATTGAAGTGTTTTAAATAACGCTTTTTTAGCATTATAATTTCTCGATAAATAATCATGTGCATGCGCTAAACTCATAGGTAAATCACTAAATAGCTCTGAGAAATAAATAAGCATCACAACAGGTTGCGGGTATTTTAATATGTGAAGTATTTGATGACAGTTTGCACCATTTTTTAATTCTTCTTCAATTAATGCGGTTACTTTAGGTGATTTAACTTTAATATGTTTTAATAAAAAGCTAAAGGCTTCAGAAAGTGTGAATCCATGTTCTAGTAAATCTTTTAATCTTATTAAAAGTTCTATTTGATTTTTCTCGGTTATTATCTTATATTTAGGTGTTTTAAATATAGCGATCAACTGTTTCTTCACATATCACACCTTCTTTAGACATTTGGTTTAAATGAAAGGATAAATTATGAAAATGCTTCGGTAATGTGTAATCATTATTAAAAAAATAACTTATATCATGTTGCAGTAACTGTTCATAAATCAATTTTCTTTCACTGTTATAAGTTGTAATCAGTCTTTGGTTTAATACACTCAAAATAGATTGATTAATTTCTTGTTTGGTTATGCCCATTTCTAATAATCTTAATAACGCTCCCTTACAATTGTTAGCATGTATTGTAGTAAGTACCAAGTGACCACTTAAACTTGCTTGTATTACATATTTTGCTATTGTAGAATCTCTAACTTCACCAATAAGTATAATGTCTGGATCACACCTTAGTATCGCTTTAAAAGAACTCTCATAATTAATACCTGCTTTTTCATTGATAGAAACTTGAGTAATACCCTCAACTAACTGTTCCACCGGATCTTCCACTGTTATGATATTTAAGCCTAACTTTTCTTTTGCATACATAACCATATGATACATTAACGTGCTTTTACCAGATCCAGTTGGACCACTAAACAATATTAAACCTTGCTTTTTATTCATTAATGTATACAATTTTTCAATATTATGGGAGATACTTTGCTTTTGAAAGTATTGAGGAATGATTCTAACGACACAACTTTCATTACCGAGAGACAATGGTAACGTTGAGATTCTTAAATAAAATATTTGTTTTAGTTTATATATGTATCTTCCACTTTGTGCCGAATTATGTTTTGATACATCTAATCCAGCTTGATATTTCATATAAGTAAGCAGTTTTCTATAAACATGTATCTGAATCGACTCAATAAAGGTTAGATCATCCTGAATTCTAAATTTGATATGCACTTCCTTTTCAGAAGGTATAAAGTGTATATCAGTAGCATTGCTCTGAATTGCTTTCTCAAGTATGTTATTAAATAATAACTTCAAAAAATCACCTCCTACTTATAAACACGTAGGAGGTGATAGAATTACTTTACTTATTTTATTTTTCAATCTTTTTTATAATCTTAATTGATATGACGATATATTAACCGTGTAGATATGGGTTTAATTGCTCATCCTCTACTGTAGTGTGCGGCCCATGACCTGGGAATAATGGTAAATCATCGTCTAGTTTGAACAATTTATCTAATATTGAATTAACTAAAGTTTCATAATCACCTTTATATAAATCAGTTCTGCCTATACCTTGATTGAATAATGTATCACCAACAACTGCAAATTCATTAAAGACGAATGACAAACTACCTGGAGAATGTCCTGGTGTGTGAAGGACTTCGAAATTAAAGTCAGCGATTTGCATTTTACCTTCTTTAAGTTCTATTGGTGTTGCTTTGCTTTTTATAATTGGCATGCCATATTGTTTGAACTTTTCAGAACCATTTTTTTCTGTATTTGTTAAAAAATCAAATTCTGATTTATGCATATAAACTGGCACATCATATTTTTTTACAATATCATCTAAAGCACCAATATGATCAAAATGTGCATGTGTTAACAATACCGCTTTTAGTGATTTATTAATTTGATTTAGTTTTTTAATAATTAACTCGCTATCACTAGCAGGATCTACTAAAATGACTTGCTTATCATTTTCAATAAAATATGCATTTGTATCAACTAAACCTAAACTTAAACTCGAAATCCTCACCCTAGTTGCCTCCATTTTCCAAATGATTTTGGACAGCTTTCACTTTATCATTCATTTTGCGAGACTTATCACGACGATCATCAATCCTTATATTCGTACAGACACGGTCTAAGCCTTTATCAAAAGGTAATTCATGAATTGCTTGAACAACCTCAAATAAATCTTTTAAGTCACCTTCGATTAAAGTGTTCATAGGAGTCAATTGATAATCTATTTTGCCTTGCGCTTTAAATTCTTTTAATTTTGTTTGTATTTCTGCAATATATTTACTAACACTCGGACCATCTGTACCAACTGGTATAACAACTACATCAACAATAGCCATTATTTAACACCATCCTTTTCAATTATATAAGTATAAATTAACCCGGCTGCTCCGGTAATACCAGCATCATTTCCAAGTTGTGCTTGAACGATTTCTGTACCTTGTTGTGCGGGTGTAAATGTTAAATTATGATACTCTGTTTTAATATTTTCAATTAATATCAAACCAGCTGTGGACATGCCACCACCTAAAACAATATATTTAGGATTACTTGTAACGCTAATAATACTACATAGGTAGGCAATATAATTTGCTACACGTTCAGTAATGAAAATACAGAATTGATCTCCAGCCTTAGCCGCATCGAATACTGCTTTTGCACTTACTTCATTATCTTTAATTAACTGCAAGATTGATGATTTAAACGTTAATTTAGGATAATAAAAATTGACTAAATTAACTACACCGGTTGCAGAGGCTACGGTTTCAATACAACCTGACTTGCCGCAATTACAACGGAAACGCTGATCATGATCTACTCTAAAGTGTCCAATCTCTGCGCCAGAACCGTTATGACCGTGTACAATCTCTCCATTAGAAATAATACCGCCACCTAATCCGGTTCCCAGTGTTATAGCCACAACATCATCTGAGCCATTTCCAGCGCCTTTATGTTTTTCACCTAAGGCTGCAACGTTCGCATCATTATCAACGTAAACTGGACAATCTACAAATTGTTGGAATATATGTCGTACATTAACACTTTCAGTCCAATATAAATTAACTGCTCCATTTACTTCGCCTGTTTCGAAATTCACTGGACCAGGGACACCTATGCCGACACCAATGACGTTTGAAAAAGCATATTCAGATTCATCTATGTAATTTACGAAAGAATCATAAACTTTTTTTAGTAGTAAATAGCCAGTAGCATCAGACGTATCAGTATCAATTGACCATTTTGCTAAGCGATCAAGATTTTCGTCAAAAGCACCTAATTTACATGTTGTTCCACCAATATCTGCTGCTAATATGATTTTATTCATTAATTTATTCATCCTTCTCTATTTTTTTGAAAGGGTTTGCTATCTTTCACTGTAGTTCAAAAATGCTTATATATCAAGGGTTTTGGAGATTTTACACCAATATATAATTTATGTTTTTTTACCGTTTTTAAAATAACCCGCCCTTTTTGCCCTTAAAATATTACAAGATATTTCCTTATATACATTTTAATCTTAATCAATTCTCAATTGCAATTATAACGAACAAAACTTATCTCTCTAAATAAGACTTCCTAATATATATTTCATATAAACAAAGTAGTTGCTAATGTGCATTTCCATTCGTATATAACCTTTTACAAAATAACTATCTTCTATTGCTCAATATGAGTCTTTCTTTCATATTCTAATACTATATTTGTTAAATCTCATACGTTGATTTAGCGTTGTAGTAAATCTATGCAAGAACTTTAACATAACAAAGAGGTAGACACTTAAAGTGACTACCTCTTTGTTAAATGTATGACAAGTACAATTCATATTAATCAAAAATTATTTTTTGAATTTATCAACGATATCATTAACTTTATCTTTTGCATTTTCTGCGACTTCTTTGACCTTACCAGAAGCTTTATCTTCTTTACCTTCTTTTTCTAACTCATCATTTCCAATTGCGTTTCCAGCCGTTTCTTTCACATTACCTTTAAATTGATCAAATTTACTTTCGTCTGCCATGAGACGCACCTCCATTAAATAATTTAACCAAACATCACTACTATTATAATATTATTTTATCTTATTTCCTGCAACTAATTTAAATGAAAATAGTAGGCACAATGTACTGTACTACCTTATAAATTGTAACAAGGGCAACATACATAGGTGCAACACCAATATGTCTGAAGTATTTGTCATATTATAAGTTACAATCCATGGTACGCCTACCACTTACTATTAATAAAATAGCTCATTAACGGTTGAGCCGCGAAGACCTTATATTGAATCATCTGATTTTTTAAGGAGAGAATCGGAATGTCGACAGAAAAAATTCAAGTATAAACAAGACGATATAAAATATCGCTATTACGTGAAACTTAAAGCCCCATACGTAGACAAATGGCAACACATGAGTATTGTTTTAAATAAAAATACTAAAGCCTCTCAAAAAGAGGATGTGTTGAAATTAGGAATACGTAAGAAGTTACATTATCTACATTCAACCCACTTATATTAATTCACTTGTAGAAACGCACATTTCACTTTAAACATTATGGAACGTGTTGGGTTTGCAGACGAAATACAACGTCATAAATATATACTTCTATTTCATGAAAAATAGACAAACCTTTGATTAACAAACATATCTCATTAGAAAATCCGCACTTTTCTATCCTTTTTAATACTTAAAACAAAATATCCCCCTGTAAACACAATAGTTACAGGGGGATATTTTGTTTTATTTATTTATTCTTCTTTGATTAATAATTAATATGCATTTCAAATATTCATCATTTGTTAATAATTTATAATCGTACAATGATTTTATTTCTTGTTCCATCATTTCATACATATCATTTTTGTCTTTAAAATATATAATAAAGCCAAACTTTTTTAAAAGCTGAAGTACATCATAAAAATTATTAATCTTTTGATTCACTATTATCGCTCAATTCTTTATTTAAATTAATATAATCATTATTGCTTGGATCTGCCTTTAGTGCAGCTTTTATATATTCTTTAGCTTTATCATCATCTTCAAGTGACCTACTTGCAATCGCTAGTTGATAATTTAATAGACCGGAGTCAGGAAAATACCTTAAGCCTCTTTTCCAACTTGCGACACCTTCAGATTTTGAGTTTAGAGTGGCGTTGATGAGTCCATGCAGATAATACGTTTCATCATCTGCATAGTTCTTATCTATCGTATCTTCAACCATATCTTTGGCTTCATTATATTGTCCTTGCTTCATTTCATTCGAAATAATTGTGTTATATATATTATCTTCATTAATCGTAAAAATACGAATTTGTGCTGCAATAAATAATACAAGCATAAGAATTAATAAAAACCAAAAACGATTTTGATTTGCTTTATAATAGTAGCCAATTAATGTAATTAATAGACCACCTGCAAAGCCACCTATGTGTGCGACAATGTTAATATTTTGCATAAATAAAGATAATCCTATCATTATTACAAGAACAATAAGCAACTGACCGATAAGCTTACGATTAAACTGTTTACCTACATACATAAATCCAAAAATGGCACCAATCAATCCGAATATTGCACCACTTGCACCCGCAGAAACAGTGTCAATATTGAATGACAATGATGCAAAGTTACCAAATAGTCCAGCAACAATGTAGATGACAAACATTCGCCAATGACCTACGATTGATTCTACAATTTTACCAAAAATGAACAAACTTAGCATATTCATTAAAATATGTTCAAAATCGTAATGTAAAAATATAGATGAAATCAATCTATACCATTCACCATGCACAACATTAAAGTGCACAAGTCCACCTACATCTAACATTTTCAAATCTGAAAAACGATTTAAAAACAGTACCATTGCAAGCCAGATAATAATATTGATTGCAATTAATGTGTAGGTCACAGGAGAAAACTTCAACATATGTTTTTCAATGGGATTATTATTTAACGCTCGTTGTTTATATTGATATTTTGTAAGTTTAGTATCTCTATTATAAATTTTCTTCATTATGAAATTCGGCATAATTCTTTCAGCGTGACTTGCTTCTCTAATAATTTTCACTTTAAATTTAAGTGGTTGTAATTCATTTAAATTTTCATCAGTAAAAGCTTTATCCGTGAATATGTATAATTCATAATTTTTAGGTGAAAAATCTAAAAATGAAACGATATTCTCTTCGTTTTCTTGAATCCTACTTTTAGCAAACCTAACTTCTTGAGTGGAATTAGCACCAAATTCAAAGATAGCAACAGACTGTTTTTTCTTGTTTGCTAACCAAATTTCACTATCATCTTGATTACGATGAACAACATGATAATTAAAATATTTAATCCAAGTGTAGATACACTTCCAATAATGTTTTTCTGTAATCATTTCTGCCTCCATAATTAAGTTGTTGCTATTATTAATTTTTCAACGGGCTGATCATGTGATTCAACCTCAAAGTCACCAAGTTGGAAGTCATAAAGCAAACTTATCGTTGGTTGTGTATTTTGACTTAAAAACTTATCAAAATATCCACCACCGTATCCAATGCGATATCCACTATGATTAAATACCACGCCAGGTACAATTAATAAATCTAATTGATTTGAAATTTCCGTATCAGCTTCCACATGATTAATACCTTTATCATCTGGTCCAATATGGTCAAGTTTATCTACATGTTTAAATGTCATTTCTTTACTTTGATAATTTGTTTCAGGTACAAAAACAGTCTTACCTTCAGTAAGCATTTGCTCAATAATAGCATATGTATTTACTTCATGTGGCATAGATAATACAACGCCTACACGCTTAGCTGATTTATATTCACTCGTATCAAATAAATGGTGAGCAAGATATTCATCTGAAACTTGTTTATGGTCATTAGACATAAAAGATTTCATTAATTCAATTTTATCTTGGCGTAATACTTTTTTACTCATAACATACACCTTCCCGTTAATTATACTTCTGTTATTATAACGTTAATGAATTACAATGTCAT
Source organism: Staphylococcus parequorum (assembly GCF_039237145.1). Taxonomy (NCBI): domain Bacteria; kingdom Bacillati; phylum Bacillota; class Bacilli; order Caryophanales; family Staphylococcaceae; genus Staphylococcus; species Staphylococcus parequorum. The sequence goes on along the minus strand of NZ_CP150682.1, from coordinate 1,675,113 downwards.
TAAACTGCAATTTTTAAAAAATAATTAATGTAGTCTTCCAAAAAAAATAACCAGATTCTATTAAAAGAATCTGGTTCAAAATATAAATTATTTTGTTTCACGGTGCATAGTGTGTTTGTTATCACGAGCACAATGTTTTTTCATTTCTATACGTTCAGGATTAGTACGTTTATTTTTTGTAGTAATGTAGTTTCTTTCTCCACATTCAGTACAAGCTAGAGTTACGTTTACGCGCATGCTAATTCCTCCTTACCTTTTCAAAATACGACCTACTAATCATACCATTTAGTTATAAAATTGAAAAGTATTAATTTTTCAATAAACACCACTATGTCGGTATTTTTAATAAATTGTGTCTTAAAATGATTTAATTTTTGTCTTTTTCTTTAAAATAATAGTTTATAACATCTCTACCTAAATCTCCGCCGTTTAACCAAGGTTCAGGTACGGGTTGATTGGTATATACGATTGAAAATGCTAATTGTGGATTTTCAATTGGTGCATAGCCAACATATGTTGCGTTTACTTTAGGATCGCCATCTTGGAATACTTCGGCTGTTCCTGTTTTACCTGCAGAAGGCACTTCAGTATCATTAAAGCTTTCATATCCTGTTCCTTCTTCTTCATTAAAGGCCATTTCAAATCCTTCTTGCACTTGGTTAACTTCCTCTTCAGTGTTATTAACCTTGTTAAGTACATCGCCTTTGAATTTCTCTTTTACTGGACCAAGTGTGTCTTTATTAGTAGCATCTCTTACTTCTAATCCGATATGTGGTTGTACTCTATAACCATCGTTAGCAATGGTAGAAACGTATTGTGATAATTGTAACGGTGTATATGTGTCGTACTGACCAATTGCTAAATCTAAGAAGTTACCTGGATTATCAGTTAAAGGTTCAATTTGTCCACTTGTCTCATTAGGTAAATCAATACCTGTTTTAACTCCTAAACCAACTTGGTTTAAACCTTTACGCAATTTTTGACCCGCTTCTGAAATATCTGAAGGCAATGTCATGTTTGGTGTATATGCAGATCCAGCGATTTTCAATGCTGTTTTAAACATATAAACGTTGGAAGAATGCATCAATGCTTCTTTATCATTAATAGTCACTTTACCATCTTGGTTAAAGTAAGAACTTTTCTTAAGTCCGCCAGCAAATTCTAATGGTTGGTCGACCATCTCATCGCCTACCTCAATTGCATTGTTTTGGTATCCGGCTAACAGTGTACCACCTTTTATAGAAGAACCTACTGCATATTGTGAAGTGAATGTTCCGATATCATAATCTGTTAAATCGCCATTCTTATCAATTTGTTTACCTGCCATTGCTAAGACATCGCCATTGTTTGGATTTTGGACTACAATCATAGCATTATCCATATCTTTAGCGCCTTCACTACGCAATTTGTCAATTTGTTTTTCTAGATACTCTTCAGTTTTTTTCTGGAGTTCTATATCGATACTAAGAACTAAATCATCACCACGTGAGCCTGGATTTATAACTTTCGAGTCAATAACGTCTCCAGATTTATCCGTAGTATATTTCATTTCTTTCTTCTTACCTTTTAGAATGTCATCATATTGATATTCTAAATAAGATTTACCTACTCGATCATTACGTGAATACCCTTTAGATAAATACTTTTCTGTTAATTCTTTTGGTATTCCTTCTTCACTTGTAGAAACGTCACCAAATATACCTCTCAACGTATCATCATATGGGTATTTTCTATCCCAATCCATTGTAGTATTGACTCCTGGTAATTCTGATAATTTTTGAGATACTGCTGCATATTCTTCGTCACTAACGTCTTCGTTTTTAATCATTTGTGGATCTAAAGCCGATCCAGACATCATTTCTCGATAAATAGATAGTATCTGCAAATCTTCATCAGTTAATGTATCGGTTTGTTTAGCACCAATCTTTTTATACAATGATTCATCATAATCATCTTGAGAAATACTGCCATCTTCTAATAATGCTTGTTCTTCTTTCATCAAATCTTCAGCTTTATTAGGGTGAATTTGAATCCAATAATCTTGCTTATCTCTGTCTGTAATTTTATCTGTATCCATTTCTATTAAGCGAGACAAGTCTTTAGCAATTTTTAAAACTTCTGATTGGGATGTTTTTCTGCCTCTTGCATATGTAATCGCCTTTTTAGATGCATTATCAACGAGAACTTTACCGTTTCTATCTAAAATTCGGCCTCTTGGCACAGCTTCATTAACAGTTAAATTTTCACTGTTTTTAATAAGCTGTTCATAATGAGATCCTTCAGCAATTTGTAAATAACCCAATCTTAAAACAATTACTGCGAAAATGAATACAATAACACCAAAAATAAAACTAATTCTTTTATTCATTGTATTTCTAATCTTTTCATCATTTGATTTTTCTTTTAGTCTTTTTAGCAAAACAACATACCTCTATTCAAAAGTTCTCACTACAAATGATATATGAAATCAGACAATATTTCTATTATTTTAGTTAAAAAAAATGACGACCTTTGAAAAGGCCGTCATAATCGCCTGCTTAATTATTTAGCAGCGTTATATAATTCGTCAACTTTTTCCCAATTTACAACGTTCCAGAATGCACTAATATAGTCTGGACGTTTGTTTTGGTATTTAAGGTAATAAGCATGTTCCCAAACATCTAAGCCTAGGATAGGTGTTTTACCTTCAGTTAATGGGTTGTCTTGGTTAGGCGTAGTAACGATTTCTAATTTGCCATCGTTTACAACTAGCCATGCCCAACCTGAACCGAAACGTGCTGCAGCTTGGTTAGCAAACTCTTCTTTGAATGCATCTAAAGAACCCCATTGTTCTTTAATTTTATCAACAACAGTACCTTTTTCTTCAGAGTTTGGAGTTAATAATTCCCAGAATAATGAATGGTTTAAGTGTCCTCCACCATTATTACGAACAGCTGTTTGAATGTTTTCTGGTACACTGTCTAAGTTTGCAACAATTTCTTCGATTGATTTAGATTCTAAATCAGTTCCTTCAACTGCAGCGTTTAATTTAGTTACATAAGTGTTATGGTGTTTGTCATGGTGAATCTCCATTGTTTGTTGATCAATGTGTGGTTCCAATGCATCAAAACCATAAGGTAAGTTTGGTAATTCAAAAGCCATAAATAATCATCCTCCTAATTAATCTTAAATAAAGCATAACAAGTTATATTAATGACAACAATTAATATGCTTGTGAAAGCAATACATATAGTCATAAAATACTATTTGTCATCTTTAGTTCCTTTATTAGTATATCTCAAATCAGACCTATTTAAACATCTTTGACGAACTATTTTAAAAATTCAATTTAATTCATACTAACGGCCTATGTTTAATCAACTCATTTTTAGTAGAAAGAATTATTTTGTGATGTTTTACAAGTTATAGAATAATGTTTTTTTGTACGCTGTGCTATTATGCTCGTTTACCTAGTACATAAATGATGTTAATTCAATATAGAGACCGTTACGGCCATTATAAATCAACTTATCATATTTATTTAAAACTTAAAAAATAAGCCAAACGTCTTTATTAACGTCGGCTCAATTTTTATATTCTGCGCTTAGTTTAAACAACTTAAGCTTTTTGACAAAGTTCACAAACACCGTAAACTTCTAATTTATGTGTACGAATATTTACTTGTGGTAGAAAAGCTTTAATTTGTTCAATTGGGCAAAAATCTATCACTTTAGTGTCACCACATGATTCGCAAATAAAATGGTGGTGGTGGTGATCTGTACAAGCAATTCTAAATTTCATCTCTCCATCAAGTTCTGTACCTTCTACAATGCCTAAATCTTTAAAAAGATGTAAGTTTCGATATATGGTATCAAAAGAAATGCCAGGATAATTTTCATCCATTTTTTGTTGAATATGCTTTGCATTAATATATTTATCTTCTGCAACGAAGATATCTACCATTTCTCGTCTTTTATTTGTATATTTATGACCGTTTGCTTTGATTATATCAATGGCTTCCTCAGTTTTCATTTTTAACAGCCCCTTTTACCATTCTTATTTTAAATTTTTGGTACATCATCGTTATTGCAAGGATAAGTACAAGTAATACTACAATCACACCACCAGGAGAAATGTTCATATAAAACGCTAAAACTAATCCACCGATAACTGACAGTTCTCCAATAACAACACTTAGGATGATTAACTGCTTGAAACCTTTCGTCGTGCGCATAGCAATAGCTACAGGTAGTGTGATTAATGCACTTACCAATAAGATGCCTACAACACGCATAGAAGCTGATATGACCATAGCTACAATAATAATAAATAGGTATTGTATCCAATTAGGAATGCCGATGACTTTACTGTATTCCTCATCAAATGACAATATAAATAATTCTTTATAAAAGGATAATATAAAGACAATTACAATAATTACAATAGCAATAATAGTAATTAAATCACTTTCAGTTACTGCACTAATTGAACCAAAGAGTAAACCAACAATCTCTTGATTAAAACCATCCGCAAGAGAAATAAAAATAGCACTCAGTGCTATACCTGCACTCATAATAATAGGAATCGCAATCTCTTGATAATTACTGTAAGAAGTTCTAAGATTTTCAATTAATAGTGCTCCTATAATAGCAAAAAGAATACCAAACCACATAGAATTTATAAATGCTAAAGTTGGCATAATTGTAACGACAAACATGCCAAATGAAATACCACCTAAAGTGACGTGACTTAATGCATCAGCAATAAGTGATAACCTGCGTACAACAATAAAAGCACCGATTAATGGTGCAATAAGACCAATAAGCACACCGCTAATTAAGGAGTACCGCATGAAATCAAAATTAAGTAATGCTTCTATCATGATGAACAACACTCCCTACTATGCTGGTGATCTACAAATTGAATAGGGTGTCCATATATTTTCGATATTTCAACTTCATCCAACGATTTGAAATCTTCAGTAGAACCGTGAAAATGTAAATGTTTATTCAGACACGCTACTTCGGTAGCTGTATCAGCAACAACACCAATATCATGAGTTACTAAAATGATTGTTACACCTTCATGTTTAAGGGTCTCTAGTGTTTCATAAAACTCACTTACATGTTTGGCATCGATACCACTTGTAGGTTCATCTAAAATCAATACCGATGGCTCGCTAATTAAGGCTCTAGCTATTAATACACGTTGCTGTTGTCCTCCTGAGAGTTCAGCTATGTTTTTATCTATCAAGTGTTCTATATTCAGCCTTTTCAATACTTCTTTCACTTTGCTTTCATCAGTTTTATTAAACCATTGCAGTAATTTTTTACGTTTAGTCAGACCACTAATTACGACTTCTTTAACGCTCGCTGGGAATCCGGCTTTAAAAGCTTGTGCTTTCTGGGAAACATAACTGATTTTAAGCATAGACTGTTTACCATTGTAATCTTTACCATCAACATAAATTTGTCCCTTTTGTATAGGTAATAATCCGAGTATAATTTTTAGCAAAGTTGATTTCCCTGCTCCATTTGGGCCGACAATTGCTAGAAACTCTCCGCGATTAATTTTAATATTTATATTTTCTAGTACTTGTTTATTGTCAAAATAATAATCAATATTTTTTAATTCGAATACTGGCGTAGACATGTTTTCACCTCGTTTTATACTATACAACGTAGATGTCATTATGTAAATAGTAATCTTTACGACTTATCAAAAAACACGAACACTTTTGTTAAATGAAAGTGTTCGTGTTTTATATTTATTTTATTGATTTAAAAGTTTGTTTTGTAATTCAGGATCAAATTGTTGTTGTTTCAACATTTCAATTTCTAGTTTGTAGGGTGGCTTTTTACTTTTTTTGTCTTCACCTACGAAAGGCGTTTCTAAAATCTTAGGTACATCTTTAAAGGCATCATGATGAACGATATAATTTAAAGCGTCAAAGCCGATATAACCAAAGCCAATGTTTTCGTGTCTATCTTTATGAGCACCAATATCGTTTTTACTATCATTCACATGTACAACTTTAATTCTATCCACACCAACGATTTTATCAAATTCGTTTAATACGCCATCAAAATCTTCTTTAACATTGTAACCTGCATCGTGCGTATGGCACGTGTCAAAACACACTGATAATCTTTCATTATGATTAACACCATCGATAATTCGAGCTATTTCTTCAAAATTTCTTCCAACTTCTGAACCCTTACCAGCCATTGTTTCCAAAGCAATTCTTACATTATTGTCATTAGTTAGCACTTCGTTAAGGCCTTCAATGATTTTTTTAATACCTACATCAGCGCCTTCACCTACATGTGATCCAGGGTGAAGTACGATATCTTTTGCACCTAGCGCTTGTGTACGTTCAATTTCACTTTGTAAGAATTCCACACCTAAGTCAAAAACATGTGGTTTTATAGTATTAGCTATATTAATAATATATGGTGCATGAACAACAATATTTGAAAGACCATGTTGCTCCATAATTTCATGCCCTTTTTCAATATTTAATTCTTCGATGGGTTTTCTTCTAGTATTTTGAGGCGCACCTGTGTAAATCATAAAAGTTGATTCGCCCAATTTATGTGCTTCTTCTGCTGAACCTTCTAACATTTTTTTACCATTCATAGATACATGAGATCCCAATAACATAGTAGTCACCTATCCTTTTTTATTTTTCCTCTGTTGTCGACTTTGTTGTTTACTAAATTGTTTACGTTCTTTAAGTTTTAAATCATCTAAATCACGTTTGAATTTCTTTTTATAACCAGGTTTAACTTTTTTCTTATTACTTTTTACTTTATGTTTTAATTCGTTTGTTAAGTGATCATCTTTATTTCTGCGTTTTCGACGGGTATTATGGGCTTTTACTGCTTTTAATTCACCATCTTTGATGTCAACATTTTCAAATTCATAGCCACGTTGTTCAATCAAAGTAACATTTTCTTCTTCATCTGGGCTGTATAATGTAATTGCGACACCTTTATATTGGCCACGTCCAGTACGTCCAACACGGTGAGTAAAGAAATCAATATCTCTTGGTACATCAAAGTTAATTACATGGCTCACGCCGTCAATGTCTATACCACGTGAAGCTAAGTCACTCGCAATAACAAATTGGAATTCTAAGTTTCTAACACGTTTCATTTGTTGTTTACGTTCTCTCGGTGTTAATCCACCGTGAATCATACCTAATTTCAAACCAGACGCAGCTAATTGTTTTGCTAATTCGTCCGCACTATCACGACTATTACAAAAAATAATACATAGATAAGGATTTAAAATATCAATTAGCTTTAAAGTTTTTTCAACTTTCGCTTCACCTTTTGTTGGAATTAAATAGAATTCTATATTCTTTTTATTTTTCTGAGTATTTTCGATTTCGACATACTCGGGATTTTCTAGGTATTTGTTTAAAAATGGGTGCAGTGATTTTGGTATAGTGGCACTGAAAACTGCAATATGCGCATTTTCATCTAATCTTGTAGCCACATAATCTACTTCTTCAATTAAACCTAAATCAATCATTAAATCTGCTTCATCAATAACCAAATAAGAAGCTAAATGAACATGTAAATCCCCATTTTTAGCTAAATCATTTATACGTGTTGGTGTACCAATAATAAGTTGTGGTTGGTTTTTTGCTCGATTACGGTCTTTTTCTATATCTGTACCACCAATAAATAGCTTTACAGAGACTTCATTTTTAAATTTGGCTAAGTGACTAGCTACATCAAATAATTGTTGTGCTAGCTCTCTTGTAGGGGCTACGATAATTGCTTGTGGTTCTTTATATTCTGTATTGATTGAATTCATTAATGGTAATAAAAATGCATGTGATTTTCCTGTACCAGTCTGTGATTGACCTATTAAATTTACCTGTTTCATTATTTTTGGTATTACTCTACTTTGTATTTCAGTTGGTTGAGTAAAATTCAAATCCTTCACAGCGTCTAATAGACTTGGTTCTAAATTAAATTTCTCAAATGGGTGATTCGCCATGTCTTGGCCTCCTTAAATCTTCATCTTATCTATTATAAAGCATTAGCTTATAATTTTGAACTAAATTATTTAATCATATTGCATATGTTATTCATTCATTGTACATAATAATAACTCGAACCTACCTGTCATAAGTAAATTCGAGTCATTCACGTATTATATATATTCAAATGGATCTGTATTTAATTGGGATGCGTTTATATTAAAATTAAATTCTTCGTCGTTTAACCATGTTATTAAAAGTTGACGCAATCCATCTTTCATCACATATTCACTATAATGGTTAATATCTAATAAATTAACACCTGCAATTTTAGCGTCTAAAGCATCATGATGTTTAATATCTCCAGTCACAAATATATCTGCACCTTTTTTAGCTGCAGTATACTCAAAACCAATACCAGAACCACCAATAACAGCAACTGTTTTGATCTGTGCGTTTTTGTCACCAGTAAATCGGACACTAGGCATTTGCAATTGTGTTTTAACGTGCTTCACAAATGATTCTGCTGACATAGATGCTTTAAGTTCACCGATCATACCTAAACCATAATTTGCTTCTTTTTCCATTTTTATAAAATCATAAACGGGTGTTTCATATGGATGATGTTGTGTGATTAATTGTTGTGCTAAAACGCGTTGATTGGCTTCAATCATAAATTCTAATTTATACTCTTCAACATGTTCCACAGATCCTAATTCACCAATATGTGGATTTGCATGACCTACAGGTTTAAATTGTCCGTTACCAGGGCTTTCAAAGAAGCAATATTCATATTCGCCTTCTTGTGCTAAACCTGCTTCACTCAGACGTTTTTTGAAAGTTTCTAAATTTACTTTTGGAATAAACACTTGGACTTTAAAATATGGAATTGTTTCTGGATTTAGAATATGTTGATTGTGTAATTCGATTTTATTAGCCAGCATCGCATTAACACCTTTTGGATAAACGTCTAAATTTGTATGCAAGGCGATAAGGTTAATATTATTTTGAATTAACTTCCTTATGATAGCTCCATAGCCATCTTGCTGTGTAATGTTTTTAACCCCTTTAAATATTAGCGGGTGATGACAAACTATTGTATTACATTGATTCGTCATTGCTTCCTCAACTACATCATCAGTACAGTCAAGCGCAGTCAGAACCCCTGTAACTGTAGAAGATGTATCACCAATAAGTAAGCCTACGTTATCCCATGATTCTGCCGTATTCAATGGTACATGCTGATTAATAATGTGAAGAAATTGTTCAACGTTCATTTATATCACCTCATTGATTAAATTAATTTCATTATTGATTTCATTTAAGCGTTCGGCGTGCTGTTGTGGATTTAAATTCTGTTGTATTTTATATAATGCATCTCGTTCGCGTTCCCATTTTTTGAAAAACAAATTGTTTTTATTTTTCAATAATTCAGGGCCAAATTTTAATGCTTGTGATGATAAAGGTTCAACACTTTCTAAATAATCTGCAACAATAATTTCATATATATGACCTTTTTCTTCTAATATATCCTCAGCTATAATACTGTAATTCATCTTCACAAGTTGTTTTCGTATGGCACTAGATTGGATGTTGCTTTGCAAAATCAATCTCGGTTGATTTGTTAATTTTTCAGAACCTTCATCTAGTATTTTAGCAATTAAAGGCCCGCCCATACCACAAATCGTAATCGATGAAATATCGTCACTCTTTTGTATGACAGATAAACCGTCACCGAGTCTAACGTCAATAAAAGAATGTAGTTGTTGTTCAATGACATTGCGCTTCGATGCTTCAAACGGTCCTTTGATCACTTCACCAGCAATTGCCTTTTGCGTTAAGTTGTTTTCAATTGCAAAAATTGGTAAATATGCATGGTCCGAACCGATGTCCGCTAGACAATCGCCTTGTATATAAGTACTTACTTTTTTTAATCTTTGATTTAATGGAATCATAAAAAGTTCTCCTCTATGTATATGTAAAAAGCTCTTTTGTACATCATTGTACAAAAGAGCTAAAAAGTTAGTCCATAAAGTCTTTTAGACGTTTACTTCTGCTTGGGTGTCTTAATTTTCTAAGTGCCTTAGCTTCGATTTGACGAATTCGTTCTCTAGTTACACCAAACACTTTACCAACTTCTTCTAATGTACGAGTTCTACCGTCATCTAATCCAAAACGTAAGCGTAATACATTTTCTTCACGGTCAGTTAGTGTATCTAATACATCTTCTAACTGTTCTTTTAACAACTCATAAGCTGCATGATCTGAAGGGCTTTGGGCTTCTTGGTCTTCTATGAAGTCGCCTAAATGACTATCATCTTCTTCACCAATTGGTGTTTCTAAAGAAACTGGCTCTTGAGCTATTTTCAGTATTTCTCTTACTTTTTCAGGTGGTAAATCCATTTCTTCACCAATTTCTTCTGGTGCTGGATCACGGCCTAAATCTTGTAATAATTGTCTTTGTACACGGATTAATTTATTAATTGTTTCAACCATGTGAACAGGTATACGAATCGTACGTGCTTGGTCAGCAATCGCACGCGTGATAGCTTGACGTATCCACCACGTTGCATATGTGGAGAATTTGAAACCTTTATTGAAATCGAATTTTTCCACGGCTTTAATAAGTCCCATATTACCTTCTTGTATCAGGTCAAGGAACAGCATACCGCGTCCTACGTATCTTTTGGCTATACTGACTACAAGACGTAAATTCGCTTCAGCTAAACGTGATTTAGCAATTTCATCGCCTTTTTCAATTCTTTTAGCCAATTCAACTTCTTCTTGTGCGTTTAATAAATTTACGCGTCCGATTTCTTTTAAATACATACGGACTGGATCATTTATTTTCACACCTGGAGGTGCACTTAAATCATTTGGATTTAATTTTGAATCTTTGTCTGAACTATCTTTTTCATTAACTAAACTTATGTCGTTATCTGTTAATTGGTCAAAAAGTTCGTCCATTTGATCAGAATCCATTTCGAAGTTTTGCATTTTTTCAGCAATTTCTTCATGACTCAAGTGTCCTTGCTTTTTACCTTTTTCAATCAATTGTTTTTTTACATCTTCTAAAGTTAGAGATGGGTCGATGGTTTGTTTTTTAACTTTAACTTTATTTCCAGACATGAAAAGGCCTCCCGAATATATAATATCAACTTGATACCAAAATATTTTATAGTCAAAATTTATAAAACTGAATTAAAATAACATTCTAGTATACAGGCTGTTAATCCTATTAATATACACATACATTCATTATTGAATTAATTCATCCTATTTTTATTATGATTTACAATTTTTTCTAAATAATATTTTTGCAATTCTAAATCACCTAACCTCGAAGCCTCCCGTAGCTTATGATTAAGCGATTCTATCGTTTCTTCATTTCTATTAGATGTTAGTGTATTTACATAGTCATCAATTTCATATTCAAATGGTTCTTCATTTATCATATAGTTATCTAATGATATAAATGCTTCCTTGATTTCATTGGAATCAATGTACTGTAAAACGTCACTAATATTAAATGTATCATGCTCAGAGTAAAACTGGTGTAAAACATTAAATATACGCTTAAAATACTCATTTGTAAAGTCTTCTACTTGAAGTAATTTGTGATAATTCAAGAAAGTGTCTTTATCATTCATAAAATGTTTCAATAAAGCACGTTCTGCTTTTTCGTTTTTGTTTAAGTTATTAAATTGTGGGACTGTTGGTAATTGGTAAGCTTGAGGTTGATAATAATCTTGTTGGTGTCCTACTTCATTATTTAGACTATCCAAGCTAACTTTAAACAATTCCGATACTTCTTGCAATATCTTTTTACGAAGTATTGATGACTTCATGAGTGATATATCATTTGTTATCTCTTTTAAATATCTTTCATATGATAAATCATTATTGTCTATTTCATCTTGATGTATATGCACTTTATATAAAATATATGATTTCTTTTCATGTTCTACATAATAGTTAAATGCATCAGCGCCGTGTTTTCCAATATATTCATCTGGATCCATATCTTTTGGAAGTTGTACCACAAATACATTAAATCCTTGTTCCAATAACGCTTGACCTGATTTCAATGTTGCTTCACTACCTGCAAAGTCACCATCAAACATTAACGTTACATTAGATGTGAGTTTCTTAATGAAAGCAATATGTTCTTGTGAAATTTGTGTACCCATGCTAGCAACGACTTGTTTGATTCCAGCTTGGTCAACTTTAATGACATCCATAAATCCTTCTAATAAGATAATTTCATCATTTTTGCGTATCGATTTTCGCGCCTTATCAACATTGTATAACAACCTTCGTTTCTGGAAGATGGGCGTTTCAGGACTATTAAGATACTTTGGCTCTTGATTCGTATATGTTCTACCGGAATAACCCACTGTTCTACCTTGAGCGTTCATCAGTGGAAACATAACTCGATCTCGAAAGCGATCATAATAACTAAAATTCTCTTCATTTCTAGACAATAAACCCGCTTCATAGGCTAATTGAATGTCGTAACCTTTTTTTTGTAAAAAATCATGACAAAAGTGAGAATTCTTTGGTGCATAGCCAATTTTTCTTGCATCAATTAATGCATCTGTAAATCCACGTTCTTTTAAATAAGTTAAAGCTGCTTCACCTTCTACTGTTTTCTTCAATGCATAGTGATAATATTCTTGCATCAGTTCATGCATTTCAATCATTTGTAAATCTTCTGATGCAACCTGATGTTTATCATCTTGCCCTGAAGCACTTTGGTCAGTTTCAACTTCAATATTCACACGTTCACCTAATTCTTTTACTGCTTCTGTAAAAGAAATATCTTTTATTTCTTGAGTAAATTGAAAAACATTGCCACCTTTTTTACAACCAAAGCAATGACAAATTTGTTTGTCTTCTGACACTGTAAATGACGGTGTTTTTTCATCATGAAAAGGACACAAACCAATATAATTGCGTCCCTTTTTTTCTAATTTGACATACTCGCTTACTAAGTCGAGTATGTCAGTCTTATCTTTTATTTCATTTATTGTTGATTGTTCTATTCGCAACTTAATCACCTATTAGACATTAATTACAATATTATAGCTTTTTTCATTGGTTTTTGAAACTATTTTGCTCAATAATGCTAATAATATCATTTGCAGTTTCTTCTATCGCTTTATCAGAAACATCAATAACTGGACAACCTATCTTATCCACGAGTTCATGAAAGTAATTTAATTCTTCTTCAATACGCTGCTCAGTCGCATATCTTGCACTGTCACCTAAACCGAGTTGTTTTAAACGTTCTTTACGAATACGGTTTAGTTTTTCTTCACTTATTTTTAAAGCAATGCATTTTGATGGATCAACGTTAAACAAATCATCCGGTGGTGTTACTTCTGGGACAATAGGTATATTCATCACCTTGTAACTTTTGTGTGCAAGATATTGTGATAGTGGGGTTTTTGAAGTTCTAGAGATTCCTAATAGCACGATATCTGCTTTTGTTAGTCCCTTAGGATCTTTGCCATCATCGTATTTTACAGCAAATTCAATTGCATCAATTTTTTTGAAATATGCCTCATCTAATTGATGTACTAGCCCTGGTTCAAAATAAGGCTGTTCATCAATTTTGTCTAAGAGGATATTCATGAGCGGACCCATAATATCTACGGATTTGATTGCATCCTCTTTGATTTTTGATTCCATATATTTTCTTATTTCAGGTTTAACTAGTGTATAGACAACAATAGCTTCTGTATCTTTAGCTACTTGGATAACTTCATCTACATTTTCTAAAGTTTCAATATACGGATATCTATTAATTTCACTATCGCATTGATTTGGATTAAATTGTGAAATACATGCTCTTGCCACAAGCTCAGCTGTTTCTCCTACCGAGTCCGATGCGACTATAATTTTTATATTTTCCATAAGTTAAATACCACCTATTCGTTTAATAATGATACAAAGATTTTTGTAATTGTAGTTTTTGATATACGTCCTTTGACTTCATATTTGCCATTTTCTTTTTTGATTACGATGGGTAGTGAATCAATTTCTTTTTCAATCATTAAATTGGCTGCAAAAACGACTCTTTCATCTTCAAGAATAAAGCTTAAGTTCGGCATGCGTGTCATAATAATATTTACAGGCATTGTGTGTATATCTTCACCAATCATAGATGCTCGTAGTAAATCCTTACGCGAACAAACACCAATAAAATCTCCATTACTATTGATTACGAATAACGTACTGACATCTTCTAAAAATATTGTACATATTGCATCATAAACTGACATCTCATTTTTAACCACAACAGGATGCGATGCATAATCTTTCACTATATATTGTTTTAATTGATCAGCTAGTAATTTATTCTTTGGCTTACCAGAATAATAATAACCTACACGTGGTCTAGCTTCTAAAATACCGGACATTGTTAAAATGGCTAAGTCAGGTCTTAATGTTGCACGTGTCAAACTAAGTCTTTCTGCTATATGCTCACCAGTTATAGGACCGTTGTTTTTGACAATTTCAACTATTTGCTGTTGTCTTTTACTTAGTTCTATTGTACTTCACCCCTTCACTCATTCTTCTTAATTATACATGGAATTTTTAATTGCTACAAATACATATAATTACTTGCTAATAAACGCACAATACATTAATATTAAAATTAAAGCGAGTTGGGGACAGTGAAAGCCTAACAAGACTCATTGGCCACAATTAAATGATAGATAAAAGCGAGTGTACACACTAAGTTGGGTGGAACCGCGGGTTATCAAGAATAATTTAAATAAACATGTATATTTTATATGTGATTAAAAATGATTAACTCGTCCCAAGACAATGATTAAGTTTTTTTGGCTTTTTCTTTGTCTTGGGGCGTTTTTATGTTAAAAAGGAGTGTTTTTTATGACAAAAGATATGGAAACAATTGTCTCATTAGCAAAACATAGAGGTTTTGTATTCCCTGGTAGTGATATTTATGGTGGTTTATCAAATACATGGGATTACGGTCCACTAGGAGTAGAATTAAAAAATAATATTAAAAAAGCTTGGTGGCAAAAATTCATCACTCAATCACCATATAACGTTGGTATTGATGCAGCTATTTTAATGAACCCAAAAACTTGGGAAGCTTCAGGTCACTTAGGTAACTTTAACGATCCTATGATCGATAACAAAGACAGCAAGATTCGTTATCGTGCTGACAAAATTATCGAAGATCATATGGCAAATGTTAAAGGTGATGAAAACTTTGTAGCTGATGGCTTAAGTTTCGACGAAATGAAACGTATTATCGATGAAGAAGGTATTGTTTGTTCTGTAAGTGGTACAGCCAATTGGACTGATATTCGTCAATTCAACTTAATGTTTAAAACGTTCCAAGGCGTAACTGAAAGTTCAACAAATGAAATTTTCTTACGTCCAGAAACTGCACAAGGTATTTTCGTAAACTATAAAAATGTACAACGTACAATGCGTAAAAAATTACCATTTGGTATTGGTCAAGTTGGTAAATCATTCCGTAACGAAATTACACCTGGTAACTTCATATTCAGAACACGTGAATTCGAACAAATGGAATTAGAATTCTTCTGTAAGCCTGGTGAAGAAATTGAATGGTATAACTACTGGAAAACATTTGCAAGTCAATGGTTAAAAGACTTAAATTTAAGCGAAGAAGCTACACGTTTACGTGATCATGACGCTGATGAATTATCTCACTATTCTAATGCTACAACAGATATTGAATATCGTTTCCCATTCGGTTGGGGTGAATTATGGGGAATCGCAAGTCGTACAGACTTCGACTTGAAACAACACAGTGAACATTCAGGTGAAGATTTCCAATATCACGATCAAGAATCAGGCGAAAAATATATTCCATATTGTATCGAACCTTCATTAGGTGCTGATCGTGTTACATTAGCTTTCTTATGTGATGCATATAGTGAGGAAGGCGTTGAAGGAAGTAAAGATTCTAGAACTGTATTACACTTCCACCCTGCTCTAGCACCATATAAAGCCGCTATCTTACCATTAAGCAAAAAATTATCTGGCGACGCTATCAAAATATTTGAAGAGCTAAGCGCTAACTTTGCAATAGATTTCGATGAATCACAATCTATTGGTAAACGCTACCGTCGTCAAGATGAAATCGGCACACCTTACTGTATTACTTTTGACTTTGATTCATTAGAAGATCAACAAGTTACAGTACGTGACCGTGATTCAATGGAACAAGTACGTATGCCAATTTCAGAATTAGAAGCTTTCTTAACTGAAAAAGTAAAATTCTAATTTTTAAATAAAATACACAGCTGTGATTTAGCAGATTGCTAATAACGTGATGAGGCTGAGACATAATACATGTCTCAGCCTCAATTTTTATATTGGCAGTGGTTGAATGAATTGAAGATGTGCTTATATCTAGATCTTAAAGAACTACAACTTCATTTATGAAGAGAATTGGTTCCTATGGAAAAGCTTCAGCACTTGTATTCAAATTTCCAAGCTACTTTGCCAAGCTGGGCTCATGACGAAATCTTGCTACAACAATTTAATTTTGTCGGCTGACTCCATCATTTTTCATCTATTCAAACAGCTGAAAACATATATTATTAATATAAAAAGAGTACACCTTGAAATTTATTTTCAAGGTGTACTCTTTTTTTAAATTTACGTTCTTCTCGTACATAGATAATTACAGATTACTATCTAATCTATGTAGTTGGTTAATTAACTTTTGACTTTTAAAAAACATACCTGCATATTCGCTATAGAGCATAATCATTAACTCTGACATTTCATCTACTACATCATCATGAATACTCAAAGAACTCATTTGACTAATCGGCAATTTTTGCAATATATCCAATAGATAAAGTGTTTTATTCATTAAAATGAGTGCATGTGGATCTTGATGTCGCACATTCGCAGAAATAGCACCATCAAATTTAAAACTATAACCAATTAAACGAGATTGATCATTACTATCAGTAACTACACACTTGTCAAAAATTGCATTGAAGCCAAATTTTGTCATACATTTTAATAAAACAATGACTGACATGAGTTGGGCAGATACACCATCTTTAATTTTCGACAATACAAAATGTAATAAATCATAGCTATATTGAGAAATTTCATCACTTTCAATCGAGCGGTCAATTGTTTCTGCACTTAAACTGGCAAAGCTACTTTCATAAATATCTAAACGAAGGTTGTAATTTTGGTCTATTACATCGACAGAACTCAGTGTTCCCATACCCTTCCATTTAGAATAAATAAATAAGCCATACACAAATAACTGTGTATTAGCTTGTAAACCACTTTTGCTTTTTTTAGCTCTTCGCACCATTAGTGGTACTTTTGCACCATGCTCATTTAAAATTGTGATAATTTTATCGGATTCGCCATAATCAACCGTTTTAATAATAATACCTTTTTGTTTGATTAACACATTAGCTCACCGACTCCCAAATTAATCTCGATCTTCTAAATAACCCATTTGACGGATGAAGTTAACTTTATTTCGCCAATCTTTTTGGACTTTTACCCAAAGTTCTAAATAAACTTTAGATCCTAGTAACATTTCGATATCTTGGCGTGCACGTTTACCAACTTCTTTAAGTTTTTTACCGCCTTTACCAATAACAATACCTTTTTGTGAATCTCGTTCAACAAATATTGTTGCTTCAATTCGAACTCTGTCTTCATCTTCTTTAACCATGCGATCTACGTTTACACCAATGGCATGAGGGATTTCTTCACTTGTTAAATGTAAAATCTTTTCACGAATTAACTCGCCTACAACAAATTGTTCTGGATGATCAGAGATTTGATCATCTGGATAGTACTTAGGTCCTTCTGGTAGATAAGATTTTATTACATTTATAAAATGATCTACATTTAAGCCTTCCAGTGCTGAAATTGGTACAATTTCAGTGAAATCCATATATTTTTTGTATTTTTCAATTCTTGGCATAAGTTCATCTGGGTGTACTAAATCAATTTTATTTAATACTAAAAAGACAGGTGTTTTAATCGTTTTAAGCATATCCATAATATACTCATCACCACGACCTATATCTTCATTTACATTTACCATGAACATAATAGCATCTATTTCAGATAACGTGTTTGTAGCGACGCGCATCATGTAGTCGCCTAATTTATGTTTCGGTTTATGAATACCAGGTGTATCTAAGAAAATGATTTGAGCATCTTCTTGTGTCATAACGCCTTGAATTTTGTTTCTTGTAGTTTGTGCTTTATCAGACATAATAGCTATCTTATGTCCGATCACACGGTTAACAAACGTAGATTTCCCAACATTGGGTCTACCTATAATTGATATAAATCCTGATTTATGTCCTGTCATTAATTTAAATCCTTTCCAGAAAATCCTAATGGTAATAAGTCATTTACGGTTGATTCTATCATATCGCCTTTATGATTAGTCATATATACTGGCATATCGTCATCGCATAATTCTTTTAACACCTGACGACATTCACCACATGGTGAAGATGGCGCATCTGCATCAACAGTAACTGTAATTGATTCAAAATCACCTGGTCTATAACCATCTGATATTGCAGCAACCAAACTTGATCTCTCTGCACAAATTGCCATTGAGTATGCTGCGTTTTCAACATTTGCTCCATGATAAACTTTACCGTCTTTCGTTCTTAAATATGCACCAACTTTAAAATTACTATATGGTGAATATGAATTGGCTTGAGCATTTCTTACTTCTGTAAAATAGTGTGATTGATAAGCCATAGCTAACACGCTCCTATTCAATATTAAGGGTTATTAAAAAAATCCACTTAATTATCGATTTAATGTTTAATTACTCTGTTCTTTAAGTATAAACAAATTCTATAAAATTGCACTACAATTTAGAACACATATGGTAAAAAAACAACGAGACCAATAGCAAGTGCAGTAATAGAAGCTAACACAACACTAAAAGCAGCGATATCTTTAGCCTTTTTTGCTAATATATGATAATCACCTGTAACTAAATCAACCACATATTCTACTGCTGTATTGATAGCTTCGAAAGCAAGTACAACACCTATCGCTATAATAATAAAAAGCCATTCTAATTGACTAATACCAAAAGCAATACCACAAATAACAGTGGCAAGCCCTAATAAAAGATGCATTAAAAATTTGCTGTCTTTATTTAATAGTACTAACATACCTTGAAAAGCGTATTTAAAACGTTTCATGTCTACCTCTAATCTCTTGTTAAACCATAAGCATTTAGAATTTGATCTTGTCGCCCAAACATTTCTTTTTCGTCCTCTTCATCTATATGATCATAACCTAATAGATGTAAGAAACCATGGAGTGCAAGAAAGCCTAATTCTCTTTCAAAAGAATGACCGTAAGAATCGGCTTGTTCCTGAGCTACGTCAGTACAAATAATAATGTCGCCTAATACTCTTGGCATATCAAGTCCAATAATTTCTGGTTCATCTTCTTCTAAAGCAAATGAGATAACATCTGTTACTTTATCTTTATCACGATACATTTTATTAATTTCTTGAATTTCGGTTTTATCTACAAAAGTTACAGATAACTCGGCATCGCTATCAATTTGTTCTTGCTCTTTTGCAAAAGTGAGGAGTTTATCAATCTGAGTTAACCATTCACTTTTAACTATTTCAGTGTGATCACTAAAGTCTATTGTAAACATTTACTCTTCTCCTTCGTAACGGTCAATAATTTTACTTACTAATGGGTGACGTACAACATCACTTTGATCAAGATAATGTACGCTTAAGCCTTTAACTTCTTTTAATTTTTTAACTGCTTCTTTTAGACCACTTTTAACTCCTTTAGGTAAGTCTACTTGAGTTTGGTCTCCAGTAACTACCATTTTCGAATCAAAACCTAGTCGAGTTAAGAACATTTTCATTTGTGCTTGTGTTGTATTTTGTGCCTCATCTAAAATAACAAAAGCATCATCTAATGTTCTACCGCGCATATAAGCTAGGGGCGCAATTTCTATGATGCCTCTTTCTATAAAGCGCGCCGTTTGTTCTCTTCCTAAAACAGTATTTAAACCGTCATACAGAGGTCTTAAGTATGGATCAACCTTTTCCTTTAGATCTCCTGGCAAGAAGCCTAGTGACTCTCCTGCTTCCACTGCAGGTCTTGTTAGCACAATTCGTTTAACATTTCCTTTTCTTAACTGTTTCGCAGCGTACACAACCGCTAAGAAGGTTTTTCCTGTACCAGCTGGTCCTACACCAAACACTAAATCATTATGATACATAGCATTTACATACATACGTTGACCCATGGTTTTTGCACGGATGGTCTTTCCGTATGCATCTTTAGTTATTTCTTCTTCATATAAATCTAATAAGTATTGAATCGTACCATTATTTGCCATTTTCACTGCTGCTTCAACATCTTTTGAAGAGATTGAAATACCTTGTTGAATGACTTTCAAAAGGTTAATGAGTACTGATTCTGCTTTTTTAACATGCTCTACTTGCTCTCCTTTTACAGAGATTTCTTGACCTCGAGCATGTACAATGACATCAAACCCTTCCTCAATTAATTTAAGGTGTTCATCGTTATTACCAATGAGCGCTTGAGCTTCATTGATGTCATCTATTTGAATAATTCCAGGCATATAGGTGCTCCTTTACAAATATATTCGTTTCATCTTATTTTATCCTATTAGATTTTAACTTACAAAAATTATTATCGTTCATTAAATTATTTTAAGCATTTAACAATTCAATCATATAATGATGATTACACCATCATTATATCACGAATTAACTATATATTATTTCAAAGAGTATTAAATAGAGGCTCATTTATCAAATTTTACATGATGTTTACATTCTTATTAGTCGTGAGCTATTAGTTTAATTTATTATGGTTATTTTTTCATTGAAATTATTGCAAATACACAAAAACGCCTTACAAAGTCATTATATATCGACTCCATAAGGCGTTTAATTTATAGACTATACTGCGCTATAATCTTTTGGGTTTTTCTAATATTTCCGACCAAATAATACCATTTACAACTTCATCTTCTGCAAACCTATATTTTTCATTAGTAACTGGACTCTGAATTGCCTGTGCATCCATTAACTGTTTTAAACGGAAACGTTTTGTTCTCTCAGATAAATATTTATCTGAAATAATAGCACGTGCTCTTCTTTCAGTTCTCTTCAGTTTTTTCTCGTTTTCACGATCAATTTCTGTACGCACATCTTGTAATTCGCCCATTAAATCTGCTTCAAGTTCTTTTTGCAGTTTATCCTCTTTTTGCTCTTGCGAACGTTTTAACTTTTCTGCTTCAGTCTCGTTGTCTGTACGCATTGTTCGAGTCGTTTGTTGAGGATTTGGCGTTTCCATTTTTTCAGCTCTAGTTTCAACTGGTCTTGCAGGTTCTGCACGCTTTTGCGGTTGTTGTTCAATATCTTTCCTCGTTGGTCCTTCATTCATTTGTTGTTCGATTTCTTTGAATGCTTTACCAATTTCATCAAGGAAACCGCCTCTTTTAGGTGGCTGATCATTTCGATTAGGTTGATTATTTATTGGTGGTTTTTGGTTTTTTCTATCTTTATGGCTATTATCGCTAATAGCGCTGACTATTGTAACAATCACAGATATTACAAAGATAATAATAGCTATATTCATTTAATCACCCCTAATTAATTTTCCGGTGATTCATCATCTTTTGGGTTCGTACGTTCGTTGATTGAGTTTCTCATGCCAGTATCAGCTTCAACATTTTTAAGGTTATAATAATCCTTAACGCCTAAGTTGCCAGAACGTAACGCTTCTGCCATAGCAAGTGGTACTTCTGCTTCTGCTTCAACAACTTTAGAACGCATTTCTTGAACTTTAGCTTTCATTTCTTGCTCTTGAGCTACAGCCATTGCTCTACGTTCTTCTGCTTTAGCTTGTGCAATGTTTTTGTCAGCAAGTGCTTGTTCAGTTTGTAAGTCTGCACCAATGTTTTTGCTGATATCAACGTCAGCAATATCGATTGATAAGATTTCAAATGCTGTACCAGAATCTAAACCTTTACTAAGTACTGTTTTAGAAATATTGTCTGGGTTTTCTAAAACTTGTGTATGGTGCTCACTAGAACCAATTGTTGATACGATACCTTCACCGACACGTGCAATAATTGTTTCTTCACCAGCACCACCTACTAAACGAGCGATGTTAGCACGAACAGTAATACGCGCTTTAGCTTTTACTTCGATACCGTTCATCGCTACACCTGCGATAAATGGTGTTTCTATTACTTTTGGGTTAACTGACATTTGAACAGCCTCTAATACATCACGGCCAGCTAAATCAATAGCTGCTCCACGTTCAAATGGTAAGTTGATGTCGGCTCTTTGTGCTGCAATGTTAGCATCAACAACACGGTCAACGTTTCCTCCTGCTAAGTAATGTGATTCAAGTTGGTTTGTTGTTAAATTCAAACCAGCTTTGTGTGCCTTAATTAATGGTGAAATAACTTTTCGTGGTGAAACTCTACGAAGTCTCATACCAACTAATGTTCCAATACCTACTTTAACGCCTGCAGCTATTGCTGAAATCCATAATCCGACTGGAACAAATGAAAATAGTAATAATAAAGCTATTACTACTATGACGACGATAACAACTAATCCGATCATACTTTCTCTCCTTTATGATTCGTTTTCTCTAACAACAACTCTCGTACCTTCTACTTCTAAAATGGTTACTGCTTTATTTCGCAAAATAAATGATCCATCAGAAACTGCGTCGATACGTTCATTGTTGAGTGTAATGATTCCTGCTGGTCTTAAATCTGTTAATGTAGTAGCAGTAAGCCCAACTAAATGAGAGCGATCTTCATGTGAAGTGTAGCCTGCCTCTGCATTTGTAGAATCCTTCAAAACTACTTTATCTAAAAACGGTATCTTACGTTTGAAAATTTTCACTAGTACCACCCACTCTATGATTGATAATATCAATGCTACAACTACACTAGCAATCATATAAATTAAATTGTCACCTAAAGTAATAATACTAAAAATTATTAGCCCCATACCGATAATTCCGATAATCGCACCAACAACAAAAAGTTCTATTATTACCAATATGACACCGATTCCAAATAAGATGATTGAATACAAGTTGACATCGCCTTTTACAAAAAACCCTAAAAAGAGTATCAATAAGGCTAATGTGGCAACGATACCCACAATATTTATCTTATTAGAGTATAATTGATATAAAAATCCTAGGAAGATAATACAAGTTAAAATTAAAGCTCCAAACGGACTGACGATAACGCTTGCAACATTATCAATCCAATTTCCTTGTTCAACAAAGTTGACTGAAAATATTGTATGTATACTACTCGAAGGAATCACTCTATCACCTCGCTCTCAACTTGATTATACATGAAATGAATGTATGATTATAGCGTTTATAGCATAAATGTTAATTATATTAATTTTTTCAAATCATGAACCTGAATATATAAAAAAATAATAGTCTTAGTTGTTGAACAACTAAGACTATTACTATTTATAATTAATGTTGGTGTTGAGGGAGTCAACGACACAATTAATTATTAGAATATTCGTTTACGTGCAAGCTACCGTTAGTAAATACTATTTACGTTTACGCGCAGCTTCTGATTTTTTCTTACGTTTAACACTAGGTTTTTCGTAATATTCACGCTTACGAACTTCTTGAATTGTACCGCTTTTAGAAACTGTACGTTTGAAACGACGTAACGCATCTTCAAGTGATTCATTACTCTTAACTGTTGTTTTAGACATGTGTATTTCCCTCCCTCCAAATATCAACGAAACTTTATTATCATTTCATGGTTATGACCATGTATTAATCAGTATAATATATCTGATTAAAGCGGTCAATTAGTAAAATTTACAATTTTTTAATTTAAAGCAAAAATTTGTACTAAAATGTATACATTGTATTACTTAACACATGATTATTTTAACATTAATCTAATAAATCTTTTTCAAAACTTACAGCACTTAATACGTAAAGTGGTGCAGTTTCTGCTCTTAAAATTCTAGGACCTAGACCAATTTGATACGCCTTACCATCGAATAATGCTACTTCTTCTTCTGATAAGCCACCTTCTGGCCCAAATATAACTAACACACGAGCACCAGATTTCATTTCACGAACTACAGACTTAAAATTGTGCGTTTCACCTGTTTTAGCAGCATCTTCATAAGCGATGAGTACATAATCGTATTCATCGATATGATTATAAACTACTTTTAAACTTGGTTCATAAGTTATGGACGGTATAGCTAAACGGTAGCTTTGCTCAGCTGCTTCTTTAATAATCTTTTGCCAGCGCTCTAATTTTTTAACAATCTTACTATCATTTAATTTAACCACTGAACGTTTCATACCAGCAGCTATGAAATGATTAGCACCTAATTCTGTCGATTTTTGGAGCATCCATTCATATTTATCAGCTTTAATTAAACCACTACAAATCGTAATATGTTGAGGTAATTCAGTATCAATATCAATTTTTTCTACTAACGAAAGTTCAATACCTTCAGTAGCTATATCGATAATCTGACACTTATATACGTTCTGATCCACAAATGTAATAATTATTTTATCGCCAGTCTGATGACGCATCACATTGGATATATGGTGTATGTCACCTTTATCAGTAATGAAAAAACGCTGATTTACATCAGCGTTTTGGTCAATAAAGTATCTTTGCATCGTTATTCGCTCACTTTCTGTCCAACGATACAAACCCAACTGTTATCGTGATTAATAGAAACAATTTCAAAACCACTACGCTTCATATGATTTATAATAGATTCATGTTTTTCTTCTATAATACCAGAAGTTATAAAATAACCATCTTTATTTAAAACGTTATAAGCATCTTCGATCATTTCTTCAATAATATGAGCTAAAATATTGGCGACAACAACATCAAATTTTTCAGTTTCTTCTGTTAGTAAATTACCAGGAACAGCTTCAATTGCCTTAGCACAATTATTTTTCATGAAATTTTCTTTAGCAACTTTCACTGCCATTTCATCAACGTCTAATGCTTTAATACGTTTAACACCTAAAAGATGTGCAGCAATACTTAATATTCCTGAACCTGTACCAACATCTATAACTGAATCATTCGGCTTCACATAAGTTTCAATTGCTTTTAAACACATGCTCGTTGTAGGATGATCGCCTGTACCGAATGCCATACCTGGATCCAATTCTATGCACAACTCACTATCATCTTCTTTTTGATATGTTTCCCAACTAGGGACTATCGTAAATTGTTTTGATGCACGAAATGGATGAAAATAATTTTTCCATTCATTTTCCCAATCTTGTTCTTGAAGCATTTGTTCTTCGTAGTTAAAAATAGAGTTATCTAGAGATTCAACTTGCGAAATTTCATTTAAAAGCGCTTTTCTAAACGTTTCAGTATATTTCAGTTCATTGAAATACGCTTTTAGCCTGACCCCTTGTTTAGGGTAATCATTAGCATTAAGCGCATATAGCTCGCCATATTTATCCTCAAAGTCGTGATTTAAGTCATGAGAGTCCTCTATAACAACACCATTTGAACCAAAATTTTCCAATATATTAGTAATTATAGGCGTTACTTCATGATTAGCAATGATTGATATCTCGGTCCAATTCATATTCTAATCTCCTTTAAAGAATCTTTTAGCTTTGTCTCTAAAATTTGATGCTTGTTCAGAAATTTCTTCGCCATCAATTTCGGCAAATTCTCTTAATAATTCTTTTTGTCGATCACTCATTTTACTTGGTGTTACGACATTTATATTGATAAATAAGTCGCCATAGCCGTAGCCATGAACATTCTTAATTCCTTTTTCTTTTAGACGGAATTGTTTTCCAGTTTGCGTACCTGCTGGAATTGTTAACATCACGCTGCTGTTAAGCGTCGGCACTTTAACCTCGTCACCTAGTGATGCTTGAGCGATACTGATATCAAGTGAATAATAAATATCATCGCCATCTCTTTCAAATTTTTCTGAAGGTTTAACTCTAAATACAATATACAAATCACCTTGAGGTCCGCCATTTTCTCCAGGAGCACCTTCACCTGCTAATCTAATTTGTTGTTCATTATCTACACCTTCAGGTATTGTGACACTGATTTTAACATTTTTGTTCTCAGTACCTTTGCCCTTACATGTTGGACATGGTTCTTCAAACTCTTGTCCAGAACCACTACATACTGGACAAACTTTTTCAGTTCTAACTCTGCCAAGTATTGTATTTTGTTCTACAGACACATGTCCAGCACCACTACAGTATTCGCAAGTTTTCTTTTTAGTACCTGGCTTAGCGCCTGCACCATCACAAGTGTGACAAGACACATCTTTACGGATTGAAATTTCTTTTTCACTACCGAAAACAGCTTCATCAAACGTAACTGTCATTGTATATTGTAAGTCATCGCCTTTTCTTGGGGCGTTAGGATCACGTTGTTGACGGCCGCCACCAAAGAATGAACTGAATATATCTTCGAAACCACCGCCACCAAATCCACTAAAGTCTTGGCCACCGAATCCTTGGCCGCCAAAGCCACCTTGAGGACCATCATGTCCAAATTGGTCATAATTTGCGCGTTTATTTTCATCGCTTAATGTTTCATAGGCTTCAGAGATTTCTTTAAACTTCTCATCAGAACCTTCTTCTTGATTAATATCCGGGTGATACTTCTTTGATAATTTACGATAAGCCTTTTTAATTTCATCTTTAGAAGCGCCTTTGCTGACACCTAAGACTTCATAATAATCTTTTTTGGCCACTAATATCTCTCCTTTTACTGTTTTATTAAATCATTTTTAAAAAAGGAAAAAGTCAAAGCCAATGTTCAATTGACTTTGACTTAATTTGGCTAAGCAATTGTGTCATATTTTTCTATTAATAACAATTAATTAGTCAATGACTATACTTATTTTTGGTTGTCTTGGTTGTCCTCATCTTTTACTTCTTTGAAATCAGCATCTTCAACATCACTATCTTGAGAAGCATTTGCTTCTTCACCTTGTGCTTGTTGTTGAGCTTGAGCAGCTTGTTCATATACTTTTGTTGATAAGTCTTGAACTACTTTTTCTAACTCTTCTTTTTTAGCTTTGATATCTTCAATATCTTCGCCTTCAAGTGCTGATTTTAATGCTTCTTTCTTATCTTCAGCATTTTGTTTATCTTCTTCGCTGATGTTTTCACCTAAATCAGTGATCGTTTTTTCAACTTGGAATACTAAGCTGTCTGCTTCGTTTCTTGTATCACTTTCTTCGCGACGTTTTTGGTCAGCGTCAGCATTTTCTTCAGCGTCTTTAACCATACGATCGATTTCATCATCTGATAGTGAAGAGCTAGATTGGATTGTGATATTTTGCTCTTTATTTGTTCCCAAGTCCTTAGCAGTAACGTTTACAATACCATTTTTATCGATGTCGAAAGTAACTTCGATTTGAGGTACGCCACGTGGAGCTGCTGGAATGTCAGTTAATTGGAATCTACCAAGTGTTTTATTGTCTGATGCCATTGGACGTTCACCTTGTAACACGTGAATATCAACTGCTGGTTGGTTGTCTGCTGCTGTTGAGTAGACTTGTGATTTAGATGTTGGGATTGTCGTATTTCTTTCGATAAGTGTATTCATACGTCCGCCCATGATTTCAATACCTAATGATAATGGTGTAACGTCTAATAATACTACGTCTTTAACATCACCAGTGATTACGCCACCTTGAATCGCTGCACCCATAGCAACAACTTCATCAGGGTTAACGCCTTTATTAGGTTCTTTACCTACTTCTTTTTTAACAGCTTCTTGAACTGCTGGGATTCTTGTTGAACCACCAACTAAGATAACTTCATCAATTTCTGAACTTGATAAGCCTGCATCGCTCATTGCTTGGCGAGTTGGTACCATTGTTCTTCTGATTAAATCGTCAGCTAATTCTTCAAATTTAGCACGAGTTAAATTAATTTCTAAGTGTAATGGGCCATTTTCTCCAGCTGAAATAAATGGTAGTGAAATTTGAGTTTGAGAAACGCCAGATAAATCTTTTTTAGCTTTTTCAGCAGCGTCTTTAAGACGTTGTAAAGCCATTTTATCTTTTGATAAATCTACGCCGTTTTCTTTTTTGAATTCAGAAACTAAATAGTTAATGATTACTTCATCAAAGTCATCTCCGCCTAGTTTGTTGTCACCTGCAGTAGAAAGTACTTCGAATACGCCGTCACCTAATTCAAGGATTGAAACGTCAAAAGTACCGCCACCTAAGTCAAAAACTAATACTTTTTCTTCTTTTTCTGTTTTGTCTAAACCATATGCTAAAGCTGCTGCAGTTGGTTCGTTAATAATACGTTCTACTTCTAAACCAGCGATTTTACCAGCATCTTTAGTTGCTTGACGTTCACTGTCGTTGAAATATGCAGGAACAGTAATAACTGCTTTTTCTACTTTTTCACCAAGGTAATCTTCAGCTGTACCTTTAAGGTTTTGTAATACCATTGCTGAGATTTCTTGAGGTGTGTATGATTTACCTTCAACATCAACTTTGTAATTCGTACCCATATGACGTTTAATTGATTGAATTGTATTAGGGTTTGTGATTGCTTGACGTTTAGCAACTTCACCTACTTGAGTTTCATCATTTTTAAATGCAACTACTGATGGTGTAGTTCTTGCACCTTCAGGGTTTTGGATTACTTTTGGCTCATCGCCTTCTAAAATTGAAACACATGAATTTGTTGTACCTAAGTCAATACCTATTACTTTACTCATAAATAATTTCCTCCTGTTTGTTTATATAAATTGGTGTTTTCATCAATACTAAAACCTATTGATTTACTTTAACCATTGAAGGTCTTAATACACGTTCTTTTAGTTTATAACCTTTTTGTAGCTCTTGAGTGATTTCGCCTGATTCAAAATCAGGATTGTCATCTTGAACTACAGCTTGATGAATGTTCGGGTCAAATTGATGACCTTCTGTTTCAATTAATTCTAAACCATTTTCTTTTAATGCATTAATTAAACTTTCATGAATCATTTCCACACCTTTTTTAAGTGATTGGAATTGTTCATTTTCGCCTTCAATTTGTAACGCACGCTCAATGTTATCTATTGTTGGTAGAATATCATTAAGTACATCTTGCGCTTTATATGCTTTCATTGTTTGATTTTCTTTTTGGATTCTACGCTTATAATTTTCAAACTCTGCGTATAATCTTAAATACTTTTCTTCATTTTCTTGAACATCTTGTTTTAATTGTTGAATTTCTTCATCTTTAGGATCTACATTTTCTGTAGTTTCTTGTGAATCATCCTCCTGCAGATTATCTTGTGATGCTTCTGTAGTTTCATCAGTATTAACAGAAGATGTATTTTGCTCGTTATCAGTTACATCTTCATTTGCTTCTTGATCAAATACTGATTCATTTTTTTCTGTCATTTTCCGCCCTCCAATACAATACTTAATTACCAAATCGTATTTAGTAATCGTATTACGTTCTGATAATTCATTGCTGTTGGTCCGATAACCGCAATTTGGCCTTTTAATCTATCGTCAATGTGATACTGACTTGTGACGATAGAAATACCACTCAAACTTGATTCTATTTCATGTCCAATTTTGACGTTAATTGTCGAATTGGACATATCATCAAGTAATTGCGTGATTTTATTCGATTCTATATATTGCAAAATAGGTTGAATCGATGACACGTTCGTTTCATTCAACGCATCAATTAGTTTAACCTTTCCGCCCATAAAAATGCCATTACTTTGATTATCAAAATGAATCTCGATTGTACTTAGCATATCTTTGATAAAATGCTTCTCTAATTCAGAATTAACAAAAGCATCTAACTCATTTTCAAAACGATGATGATTCCATTCATCATATTTAGCAGTAACAAAATTCGAAATTTTTGTCAGTTCGTCATTAGATAACGGAACTTCGGATGCTAAATGCAGATGTTCTACATGACCGGATGTGAACACGACTACCATTATAACCAAATAGGCATTTGCTCGAATCAAATGAATGTTATTAATTATATCTTTTTTGTGATTTGGACGCATTACCAACGTTGTATATTGAGATGCAATTGAAAGTTCATTTGCAAATTCGCTCAATGCTGAGGAAATGTCATAATGATTATCAACTAGTAAATCACTCAAACGTTGAATTTTTGTTTGCTGTTGATGAGATGTTTGTTGCAATAATTGATTCACATAATATCTGATGCCTGACTGTGATGGTGATCGCCCTGATGAAGTATGTGTCTTCTCAATCAATTCAAGATCTTCGAGATGCTTCATCTCGTTTCGAATAGTTGCAGGACTAAAATTCAATTTGTGTCGTTCAATCAGTGTTTTTGAACCAATTGGATGACCTAAATCAACATAATCTTCAACAATTGCATTAAGTATGCTCAATTGTCTATCGCTAATCATGTTTTCACCTCATTAGCACTCTTTTGTTCCAAGTGCTAATTATAATTTATCAAATTGGTCAAAGTAAGTCAATGTTAAAGCATTCAATTTTAAATTTATTTATACATTTAATAAAAATGCTTCAAAGACAATATTCCCAATCACTTTTCCACGTTCAGTCATCGTGATATGTCCATTTTGATCAATTAAAAGTTCACGTTGAATTAAGTCTTCTATAGTTTGACCATAGACTTCTTCTAAGGTTTTTCCAAATTTCTGTGAAAATTTGTCTTTATCCACACCTATATTCATCCGTAATCCTAAAAACATTTCTTCTTCCATTTGTTCTGTTTCAGTAGGAAATGTTGAATCTAATACGGGTCGTTCATTGTTTTGTACTTTTTTAATGTAATGGTTTACTGGATTTACATTATTATAACGCTCTCCATTTACATAACCACTTGCACCAGCACCAAAGCCATAATAGCCTTCATTTTTCCAATACACTTTATTGTGTTCGGATTCATGTCCAACTTTACCGAAATTGGATATTTCATATTGATGCATCTCTGATTGTTCCATTCTTTCTAATAGATATTCGTACATTTCTTCACCAATATCTTCATTAGGAACTTTCAATTGTCCTTTTCTATACATATTATAAAATTTTGTTTTGGGTTCTAATATCAAACCATAACTGGATATATGATCAATATCCATCGACAAAGCCTTTTCTAGACTATCTTGAAAATCTTCTAGAGTCTGGTTTGGCAAATGATACATTAAATCTAAACTAATAGATGGAATGCCAACTTGACGAGCATTAGCAACAGATTGATAAATATCTTCTGTTTTGTGTGTTCTACCAAGTATGTCTAATAATTCTGGTTTAAATGTTTGAACACCCATAGACAACCTATTGACACCGTAATTTTTAAGTAATTGAACTTTTTCAATTGTTAATTCATCGGGATTTGCTTCAAAGCTAAATTCGCCTTTTATTTCAAAAGTATCTGTAATAGCTACTAATAATTTTTCGAGTTGTTGATAATCAAGTGCTGTGGGCGTACCGCCGCCAACAAAAACTGTTTCTAATTTTCTTATTTCACTTTGTTGCATTTCAGTGATTAAACAATCTAAATACGTATCAACTGGTTGGTTTTGTATAAAGTACTTGTTGAAATCACAATACGTACAAATCCTCACGCAAAAAGGAATATGGATATAAGCACTTTTCACTTCCATATTGCGTTCACCTACTTTCATTTTTTGAAGATGTGAGCACACAACAAAAAACTGGGGCATAAATCGAATGGATTTAAGGCCCCAATGTTTAATTTATATTAATCTTCATCCATCTTAAGAACTGCTAGGAATGCATCTTGAGGAATCTCAACGTTACCTACAGATTTCATTTTAGCTTTTCCGGCTTTTTGTTTTTCTAATAATTTTTTCTTACGGCTAATATCTCCGCCGTAACATTTAGACAATACATTTTTACCCATCGATTTAATATTTGTACGCGCAACAATCTTTTGGCCAACTGCTGCTTGAACAGGAACCTCAAATTGTTGTCTTGGAATAAGTGTTTTTAATTTTTCAACTAACATTTTACCACGATCATATGCGAATTCTTTATGTACTATAAAGCTTAAAGCATCTACTTTTTCGCCATTTAGCAATATGTCCATTTTTACTAAGTCACTTTCTTTATTATCAATAAATTCATAATCAAAAGAAGCATAACCTTTTGTATTCGATTTAAGTTGATCGAAGAAATCAAAAACCACTTCTGATAATGGAATTTCATAAATAATATTTACACGAATATCATCCATGTACTCCATATTTACAAATTGTCCACGTTTACGCTGACATAATTCCAT
This sequence comes from Staphylococcus parequorum, assembly GCF_039237145.1. NCBI lineage: Bacteria > Bacillati > Bacillota > Bacilli > Caryophanales > Staphylococcaceae > Staphylococcus > Staphylococcus parequorum. Next base: position 1,642,769 of record NZ_CP150682.1, on the reverse strand, counting down.
TACAGCACCAACATAATCATTAGGTACCATCATAGTAGCTCTAACAAATGGTTCGTAGATCGTATCAATTTTATCTCTTTCAGGCATATTGGCTGGATTATCAACAGTAACTTCTTCACCTGTTTTCATAATACATTGATAGATTACTGACGGTGCTGTTGCAATAAGTGCAATACCGAATTCACGTTCGATACGTTCTTGAATAATTTCCATATGAAGCATACCTAAGAAACCGGTACGATAACCAAAGCCTAATGCTTGTGATGATTCAGGTTCGAATTCTAATGAGGCATCATTTAATTGTAATTTTTCTAATGCATCACGCAAGTCGTTGTAGTCTTTGTTATCTATAGGGAATAAACCACAGAATACCATCGGGTTCATTTTTTTATAACCTTGTAGTGCTTGTTCAGCAGGACGTCTTACATGCGTGATTGTATCACCAACACGTGAGTCGTCAACATTTTTTATACTAGCTATAATGTATCCTACATCACCGACAGTAAGTTCTTCTACAGCTAATTGTTTTGGCGTATTAATACCAACTTCAGTAACTTCGAAATCCTTACCTGTAGCCATCATTTTAATGCGGTCTCCAGGTTTAACCGTACCTTCCACAACTCTTATAGATGAAATAACGCCTCTATAAGGATCATACTCAGAATCAAAGATAAGTGCTTTCAACGGTGCTTCAGGGTCGCCTTGCGGCGGAGGAACAACTTCAACAATTTTTTCGAGTATATCTTCTATACCAATATTAGATTTTGCACTTGCTAGCACAACATCCTCTTTATCGATACCGATGACATCTTCTAATTCCTGCTTCACACGTTCTGGCTCTGCTGCAGGTAAATCTATCTTGTTAATTACAGGCAGTAGCTCCAATTCGTTATCTAGAGCTAAGTAAACGTTAGCTAAAGTTTGTGCCTCAATCCCTTGCGCTGCATCAACTACTAAGATTGCTCCTTCACAAGCGGCTAATGATCTAGACACTTCGTATGTAAAATCTACGTGTCCAGGTGTGTCAATAAGGTGGAATGTGTATATTTCACCATCTTTAGCTTCATACTTTAAGCGAACAGCATTTAATTTAATTGTTATACCACGTTCTTGTTCTAAATCCATGGAATCTAGCAATTGTGCGTGCATATCTCTCGATTCAACTGATTTCGTGTTTTCTAAAATCCTATCAGCTAACGTAGATTTACCATGGTCTATATGTGCGATAATTGAAAAGTTCCTAATATTTTCGCGTTTATTGAAACGGTCTTGTTTATCCATGTATTATCCTTCTCACTTTCATAATTCTAGCCCGTAAATATGTATGACATTCTTTGATATAATAACGTTTTTAGTAGGTAATTGCAAACTTACTACGATTTTTTACTATTTTCCGTAAATAATTGATATACTTGATATTGTATTCTACTTTGCATTATAGAGTGAATGTTCTTCTTTTCCAAATAGTATTGTACCATTTTCATCGATTCTATGCGCCTGCGATAAATAAATGATTGCAGAAAGGCGCTCGTTTTGATAAAATATTTCTTGTTGTAATCAAATTCATTTTGATAGCGAAATCATTATTAGGAGGTGACACACATGCCAAACATCAAATCTGCAATTAAACGTGTTAATACAAACCGTACTGCTGAAGAGCGTAACATTTCACAAAAAAATGAAATGCGTACAGCAGTTAAAAGAGCACACACAGCAATTGAATCAAATGCTGACAACAAAGCTGACTTAGTAAACTTCGCTTTGAAAAAAGTAGATAAAGCTGCTCAACGCAACTTAATCCACTCAAACAAAGCTGATCGTATCAAATCTTCACTTATGACAGCTGCTAAATAATAAAAAAGTTCAAGCCAAGGCTTGAACTTTTTTTATTTGCGTAAACAAATGAATATACGAATAACAAAGAAGTCTGAGCCACTGTGGTTTCAGGCTTTTTTTGTATTATTATGGGTTTTCAAACTTGTATTAACTTTTAAATAATATTAGCGCAAACATTTATAATTAAAGTGATAGAATAAATAATTCCAATATTAAATGTTTATCCATATAAGAAGATTTTAATTTATAGTCTGTCTCCGCACAATTATCAATAATATTCAATAAACTTTCCAATTGATAATGTCTTGCCTGATTCAATGCTAGTTTCACTCTATAAGGATGTACACTTATTGTTTTTGCAATTTGTTGTCCACTATAACCCTTTTGACTCAATATTTTACTTTGATAAAATAAACGATAATTACTCGTAATAAGTGCTAATAATTTAATAGGTTCTTCCTTCATTGCAATCAAATCTTTTACTAATCGTATTGCTTTAGCCTTATTATTTTTTTGGATGTATTCTGTCAGTAAAAACACATTCTGTTCAAGACTCCTGTTTACAATTTGTTGGACATCTTGTTTGTTTATCGTTGGTCTATCTCCTAGAAAAAGAATCAATTTTTCAATTTCTTGCTTTACTATATTGAAATTAATACCTGTTAATTCTATAAATAAATCTAAAGCATCTTGTTTTATATCTTTATAATTTCCATGTAATTCATTTTTAACCCAATTTTTAATTTCATCTTCAGACATTTGTTCAATTTTTTTCAATTGAGCATGCTTCTTCAGAGTCTTTACTAATTTTTTTCGCTCATCAAGTTTAGAATGATAAACTTCGAATACAATCATACTCTCGCCATCATATTTTTCTATAAATTCCATGAGTTGCTCTATATTATGATTTACATCTTTAGGCGCTTTTTCACCAGTGAATACATATGCATTTTGTACTAATACTGCTTTTTTATCTGAGAAAAATGGCATCGTTAAAGCTTCTTCTATAATTGGAGCTAAATCGCTTTCATATAGGTTGTATTTAACAAAATTGAAATCATCTTTTGGAGTATCTAAATATTTCTCTATTACTTCTGTAGATTTTTTTTCAATTAATTCAGGCACTTCTCCGTATATTGTAATTATATTATTGCTCATATGTAGCACCCTTTCATCACTATTACACATTTAATCATTATATCATGCAGTGCTTTATCTCTCTACATAAAATCATTGATTTAGATTAGTACTAAGCCCAAAATTCGAATTTAATGTAATAGAAATTTCTCCGTTTTCATTTGTTTGTAAAACTTGAGAATTAGTATTTTTTAAGCGTTCCACTATTTCTTCATTGGGTAATTTATATCTATTATTTTGACCAACAGAAATTAAACTTATTTTCGGGTGAAGTGTATTTATAAAAGATGCACTAGAACTCGTTTTACTACCATGGTGTCCTACTTTTAAGATATCAATATTTTCAATGTGATACTTATTTAACAATAACTGCTCGTTATTTTTTGAAGCATCTCCCATAAGTAAAATCTTGAATTTATCATATTCAATTAATGTAATAATTGATTGTTCATTTAAATCATTTGATGTTGTAATTGTGGCATCTAATAATTTAATTTTCGCTTTGTTAAGTGAAAAACTTTGTATTGATTTAAAGTCTAATAGCTTTATGTTAAAACTTTTGCATATATTAACTAATGATTTCAGTTCTTTCAATTGGTAACTACTTTTATTAATTATTATATTTTTTATAGGATATTTTTCAATCAAAAAATTAAGTTCTCCCATATGATCTATATGTGGATGAGTAACAATTAAATAATCTATTTTCTTAATACCCTGTTTTTTCAAAGTCGGTAGTATATGAAATTTTGATATATTATGTTGGCTTGACTCTCCTTCTTGTAATAACTTGCCCCCCGTATCAATCAATAAACTCTCTTGCCTATTTGTCTCAAATAAAATGGCATCTCCCTGACCAACATCAAGCATTGTCAATTTATAATCATTAGATAATGGCAATACGGTAACGACTATATACAATAAAACAAATGAACAAATAAATAAACTATAAAATTTATGTGCAAATAATATTAAACACGCAAATAAGAGCGCAAATCCTAAAGTGATATGTAAGCCATTTAACTCTGGTACATACCATCTGTATGAACTTAAATAAATAAACATTTCCAAAATAAAATCATGTAGCTTTAAAATTAAATTAAGTAAATAAGTTAAAGGCGTTATTTCAAATGGAAAATGGCTTATAATAAAAAATAAAATTACTAACGGAAATAGTATAATGGTGTAAAAAGGAACAAAAATAAGATTCGCTAAAAAACCAAGCCATTGAATCTGGTTAAAATTAATAGCACTAATCATAAATGAACCTAACTGAGCTATTATAGTAATAATTAGAAGCGATTTTATCGGTGAGGATTGAGCTATTAAGGGTAATGAAAAAAGTATGAAGAATGTAATTAAAAAAGAAAATTGGAAGCCTATATTATAGGCATAAGCAGGATATATAATTGTTAATATTATAAATAAAAGTGCGAGAATGTTCATTGAATTCTTTATAATAGTTTTAGGAATTAAAATGATTATTAAGGCTGCTAAAATTGATCTCACAGCACTAGGAGCTAAATCAGTATAAAGAGCATATATCGGTAAAAAGATAAACAATACCATTTTGATGTAGGCTAACGGACACTTAAAAATATTTAATACGTATATTAAAATACCTATAATTGCTGCAATATGTGTGCCACTTACTGCTAATAAATGATAGATACCAATTTCTTTGAATTTATCTAATTCATTATTATCAATTTTCGAGGTATCTCCACTAATTAATGCAATAACTTTCTCCGGATACTTGATATTGGTGTGACTTAAACGTTCGAAAATATATTGTTTATGCTTATCTAAGATAGCGTGATATCTCGAATTATTTAGTTTACAACTTTCGAAGTCAATTGTATTAATAAAAAGTGAAACGGGGCTATATGGGGACTGATTTAATGGTTTAAATATTGCTTTCATATGACATGTCTTTTGATAGAGCTGTATGTATTTATAACTGTTAATGTTTTTATTAACAAAAAAGTAATAGTTATATTTTTTATTATTTATTTTAGCTTTACCATGTAGCTTTTGATGTTTCAGAATAGGTTTTGTCACAAATTGTGCATCTACTTCAATATTTTGATTTAAGTACACTGCACGTGCTTTATTCTCACTTACGAAATTACTCTGAAACATCATATAACTAATGAATGGTATGATTAAAACAAATAAAATTTGAAACCACTTTAACCTTTTGCGTATCACTAAAAAAATTAAGATACCACATAAAAATATCGATAATAATTTAACATGTAGCCATAGTAGACCGACTAAATAAGCAATTGCATAGTAAATCAGTGATTATTTATTGGTAAGGTATTGTGCTACATGTTCTTGATTAAATGGTATTTTTTTATAATCGATACCTGATTGGTGTAAAAGCTTTAACGCATATGAATGGTTGTGATAGTCTTCAGCGTAATAAATTGTTTGAATACCAGCTTGGATAATGGATTTCGTACAATTTAAGCAAGGAAAATGTGTGACATATATCGTTGCTCCCTCTGTTGACACCCCTTGTTTGGCACATTGTAGTAATGCATTCATTTCAGCATGAATTGTACGTATACAATGGCCATCCTCTAATAAACAATCCTCATCTATACAATGAACTTCTCCTGAAACTGAGCCATTGTACCCACCTGCGATGATTCTATTATCTTTAACAATTGTTGCGCCAACAGATAATCGTTGACAAGTGGAACGTAACGCCAATAAATGACTTTGAGCCATAAAGTATTCTTCCCATTTAATGCGATCCATGATGTTATACCTCCATTAATAGTAAATATTTATTTTATAAGTAACTATAGGTTAATTTGTATTGAGTTATATTGCAATAAAAAATCTATATTGTAAAATATGAGCCTAATTTTTCAAGCGTTTTTGCTCCAATGCCTTTAACTTCTGTTAATTGTTCGATAGATTCAAAAGCACCATTTTGTTCTCTATATTCTATAATAGATTTAGCTTTTGAAGGACCTATGCCTGGAACTGTTAACAGTTCCTCTTCTGTAGCACTGTTAATATTTATTTTTTCTTTATTAGTGCTATTGTCAATGACTTTTGTTGAGTTTGAGTTTGTGCTTCTATTAATACTATTATTAATATTTTCAGTCATTTGTTGATTTGAATTTATCGTTTCCTCTTTCTTTGGTATATAAATCAACTTTTGATCTACTAACTTTTCAGCTAAATTTATTTTTGACAAATCAGCATCATCAGTCACGATTGCTCGATCTAAAAGTTGTTTAATTCTATCAGAAGATTTCATTTTATAAATATCAGGATGCTTCACTGCACCTTTGACGTCCACAAAAATGTCTTCTGTTTTAATTTGCTTTGGTTGTTCATTACTATTTTTCATATGCTTTGCATTGGACTCTAGTTGTGTTTGTGTAGCTGTGGTAATTTCATCATTCGAATTTACTATATTATGATTATCTTCGTTTGTAAAAGTACTTTGCAGCAACCAAGTGATTAAAATGACCACGAAAATTAAAATTGCTATAGCAACTGCTTTGTACTTACAAATGATTTCTTTTATATTGTTCCACTGATCTAACAAGAAAAAATCACTCCTTTATACTATACACGTATAAAGGAGTGATTTTACTTTTATTTTTTGACAATGAAAAACAGTCGATGCCCTTCATTGCTATTATTCTTAATATCAAAATCGACAAACGTAGTGATTTGGCTAAACCCTACATTATTAAGCATTTCCATATAATCTGCTTCTGTATAAGTCCGTTGATAGTGTGATTCATCGAACCTTGCATATTGATTATCATCTTGTTTAATAAAGAATGACATATCATGCCAAACACTCAGTGGTTCCTCGCCTTGCACAGCTTCCCAACCAAGAAAAACTTTTTCAGATTCATCGATATAACTTTGGTTATTAAATAATGTATTCATTTTAAAAGGTGTATGAACATCAAACATAAATACACCATCTGTTTCTAAATGGTTAAAAACATGACTAAATGTGGTGAAAACATGATCTTTTTCAGGTAAATAATTTAATGAATCACAGAAAATCGTAATTACATCAAATTTCTGATTCAACTCAAATTCAGTCATATCACCTTCTATCCAATTCACTTTGTTAGATTTCTGAGTTGCTATCGAAAGCATATCAACACTCAAATCCATACCTGTGATTTGGTCAAAGTCTGTTAGCAATGATGTTAAACTTCCTGTACCACAACCAATATCTAATATAGACGTCCTATTTTCTGCAAATTGGTTTACAATTTCTAACCATGATTCATAGGGTTGATCTAATGTTAATTGATCATAGAACAAGCTCATTTCTTCATATTGCACCATAATTAATAAACAACCTGTCTATAACTCTCAAGAGGTGCATCACGATATAATTTCTCAATATTATAGTAATCACGTTCATCTTTATGGAATACGTGTACCACTACATTAGATAGATCAATAAGGACCCATCTGGCATCATTAAAACCTTCCATTCGTTTTACTTCGATATCAGCTTCACCTGCTGCATCTTTTACCGAACGTGCTATAGCTTGGACTTGTTTTTCGTTATTACCATGACAAACTACAAAATAATCAGTCATGTCACTAATGCCTTTCATTTTTAAAGAAATAATATCTTCTGCTTTTTTATTCTCTGTTGCTTCGACAGCAATGTTTAATAATTGATCTGAATTCATTTAATCATCCTTTACTCTTTCGTCACTGTAATTGTAATAATTCAAGCATGCAATCGTGGCATCATAAACATTAATATCTTTATTAATTAAGTATAAAACTGTTCGCTTAGAAATTTCATAAATGGTTTTATCTAAGCTACCTTGATTGTATGCTAAATCTCTAATTTCTTCAACGCCTGGGGTCTGACGACCTGGTTCTATATAATCAGCTATGAATATTAATTTCTCAGTTTTCGTCATTTGAGCGCGTCCAGTTGTATGGTTTTTAATCGCTAGCAAGACTTCTTCATCAGTGACATTAAACTGTTGATTCATTATTATAGCTGCTACTGGGCCATGTAAAATTTCAGAGCCATAACTCAGTAAATTACTATCTAATTCATTCTGTGTAACAATTTGATACATTGATCCTAAATCATCATATTTACAGTAATCATGTAGTATACCTGCAAGTTCAGCCTTATCTTTGTCGCCATCATAGATTTCTGCTAATTTCACAGCTGTTTCAGCAACTCTCAATGAATGGTTAAACCTTTTCTCAGGTAATTTATCTTTAACTAAAGTAACTGCTTGATCAATTTTCATATAATCCTTCCTCTCGGATATATTGTTCTACACTAGGAGGAACTAAAACTTGAATATTTTCATCGTTTTTAATTCTATCTCTGATTAATGTTGAACTAATATCAATACGCGGTATATTGATTGCTAACATACCAGGCTCTACTTCTTGAGCTGATTTATCTCTGTTAACAATTACAAAAGTAATTAATGACTTTAACTCATCAATTTTATACCACTTTTCAAGTTGATTGTATTGGTCAGTACCTATAACAAAGTATAGCTTAGATCGAGGATGCTGCTTTAAAATATGCTCTACTGTATCATAAGTGTAGCTTTGCCCTTTACGTTCAATTTCATCAAGAAAAATTGTTCCAAATCCAAGTTCATTAATCGCACACTGAATCATATCTATTCTATACTGTGCGTCTAAAAAATCATTATGCTCTTTTAATGGAGACATATAGCTCGGTATAAAATAGAACTTCTCAGGTTTTATTACGTTATTCACTTCACTTGCAACAACCATGTGAGCTGTATGAATCGGGTTAAACTGCCCACCATATAATACAATTGATTCAGTCATTATGGTAATTGAATTTGTTTGTTGTCTTGAGATTCTTTGTACAATACAATCATAGACCCGATTACTTGTACTACATCACTTCTTGTCGCATCACTTAAACTTTGTGCTAAATCATTTTTATCTTCATAGTTATTTTGTAAAACATGTACTTTAATTAATTCTCTGTTTTCTAAAATATCGTTAATTTGACTAACCATATTATCATTAATACCTGATTTCCCAATTTGGAAAGTTGGATCTACGTTATTTGCTTTACTTCTTAAAAATCTTTTTTGTTTACCTGTTAGCATAATATGCTCCTTTTATAAATGTTTTAGTACTGCTTCTTTCATTACTTGAATGTCTGGTGTTTGTTCGGTCCAAATCTCAAAACTTTCTGCGCCTTGGTAAACAAACATGTCCAATCCATTGTGTATAGGATTGCCTTTTTCTTCTGCTATTTCTAAAATCGGTGTTTTAAAAGGAATATAAACAATATCACTTACTAATGTATGTGAATCTAATTGATCGAGACTTATAGCTACATCTTTGTTTTTATTCATACCTGCAGGTGTAGTATTAATAATAATGTCGAATTCAGATAATGACTTTTCTGCGTCTGATAAATTAATCTTATTTATATCCAAATCCCAGTTATCAAAGCGACTCATAGTTCTGTTAGCAACGGTTAATTTAGGTCGAACGTGTTTATTCAGTTCATTTGCAATACCTTTACTGGCACCGCCTGCACCTAAAATGAGTATATAAGCATTTTGTAAATCCGGATAAGCCTGTTTAAGACCTGTAACATAGCCTATGCCATCTGTATTGTAGCCTATCCATTTTCCGCCTTCAATTTTCACTGTATTAACAGCACCAACCGTTTTAGATTGGTCATCAATTTCATCTAAATAAGGTAGAATACGTTCTTTATGAGGTATTGTAACATTAAATCCAGAAAGCGCTTTGTCTTCTATGATTTCTTTAATAAGATGAAAATGTGCTTCAGGAATATTAATCGCTTCATATGTTGAATCATCATTTAAAGTCTCAAAGTTAGCGTTATGCATAACGGGTGACAAAGAATGATCTATAGGATTGCCTATTACTGCGTATTTCATATTAAACACACCTTACATTATTGAATTTCTTAATACAACATCTACATTTTTCGGTACTCGAACTATAACTTTGGCACCTTCATCAATCGTGATAAAACCTAATCCTGAAATCATCACATCTCGCTTCTCTTTACCTGTTTCTAATCGTACTGCTTTAACATTTTGTAAATCAAAATTATCAGGGTTATGAGGTGGTGACAATAGTGCACCTAACTGATTTTTCCACAATTCATTGGCATTTTCAGTTTTAGTTCTATGGATATTGAGTTCGTTTGAAAAATGACACACTAACGAACGTCTGCCACCACTAACATAGTCAATACGCGCTATTCCACCAAAGAATAAAGTTTGACCTTCATTCAATTGATATACGCGCTGTTTAACTTCTTTTTTAGGCATAATCGTTTTAAGCTCATCCTCCGTTACCACATGTGTCATTTGATGTGCTTGAATCACGCCTGGAGTATCAAACATAAATGATGTATCATCTAACGGTATGTCAATCATGTCTAGCGTTGTGCCTGGGAATCTAGAAGTAGTAACGACATCTTTTTCACCAACACTGCGTTCGATCAATTTATTTATAAGCGTAGATTTACCAACATTTGTAGTTCCTACAATATAAACATTATCGTTATTACGTAATGTGTTAATAGATGCTAACAAATCATCTATACCTTCATTTTTTTCTGCAGATATCAATACAACATCTTCAGTTTCCAAACCATATTTTCTAGCTGTTTTCTTCAGCCATTCTTTAACACGGCGTTTATTAATCTGTTTAGGCAATAAATCTAACTTATTGGCTACTAAAATGATTTTTTTATTACCCACGATACGTTTGATTGCATTAATGAAAGACCCTTCAAAATCAAAGACATCTACAACATTTACTACAATCCCTTTTTCATCTGCTAAACCATTCAACAAATTTAAAAAGTCTTCACTATCTAAACCAACATCTTGAACTTCATTGTAATTTTTTAGTCTAAAGCATCTTTTACATATGACATCTTCACGATGTAAATTATGTTCTGGCACATAGCCTGCCGCATCTGGATCTTCAGATTGAAGTGGTGCGCCGCATCCGATACATTTTAAAATTTCAGTCAATCAATTTTCCTCCCATTTGATATAGCCTTTTTTTCTAAAGTGTTGTAGTAATCTTCGTTCTATCATTCGGTTGAATTTCGTAATAAACCCATCCGTTTGTTTCACGGGAACCACCATAATTGTGAAGAGTCCACGTCTATTACCTCCAAATACATCTGTAAGCATTTGGTCACCAATCACTACAATTTCAGCAGGTTTTAGGTTCATTAATTGTGCAGCTTGATTAAAAGCGCGACCTCTTGGTTTTTTGGCTTTGAAAATATAATCAACATTCAATGATTTTGAAAAACTACCAACACGTTTTTCATTATTATTAGAAACAATCGTAATTGTAATGCCTAATGCATTTGCTTTCTCAAACCATTGTTTCACTGCTGTAGTAGGGTCTGCTTCGTCCCATCCTACAAGTGTGTTATCTAAATCTGTAATAATTCCTTTCACGCCAGATGCTGCAAGTTTATCAATATCTATTTGAAAAACGGACTGCACATATTCGTTTGGCATAAAATAGTTTTTTATTATACCCATTATTTATTTTCACCTTTTTATATAGTTTTAATTAAACGCTCAACAATTTCACTAGAAGATATTGCTGCTTTTTCTAAAAATGCATCAAACGTAATACCAGCATCGCCGTCAGCTAAATCTGAAATTGCGCGCGTAATTATGAATGGTAAATTAAATTGATAGCAGGTTTGTGCAATTGCAGTAGCTTCCATTTCTGCAGCCATTGCTTGTGGAAAATTCATTTTAATCGTTGTACGTTGCTCAGTTGTACCAATAAAGCTATCTCCACTCACAATTAAGCCAGTTTTAGCTACTAGTTGTTGTTCATTAATTGCATCTGTTGCCTTTTGAATTAAATGCTCATCAGCAACAAATTGTGCTGGCATTTGTGGTATTTGTCCTAATTGATAACCAAATGCTCTTGCATCTGCATCATGATAAGTAACCATATCACTGACTACAACATCACCAACATTTAATGATTTATCTAACGCTCCTGCAGAGCCCGTATTAATAATTACATCAGGTCTGAATTTTTCAATTAATAATGTTGTAGAGATTGCTACGTTCACTTTACCTATACCACTTTGTGACAGTACTACTTCTTTATCATGTAGACGACCTTTATAAAATATTACATGCGCAATTTTTATTTCTTCTAATGTTACAAGTTTATCTTTTAAGATTGCTACTTCTTCTTCCATAGCACCTATAATACCTATCATTATAATTCACCTCATATTAAAATCCTAGCCTTAGTTATTCTACCACATTTATGTTCATAGCTCGATCATTGTTCAACTTTTTATTATTAAATTCTCTATGCTATTTTCCCTATTTTTAAGTAATTAATAATAATTTTTTTATACATTTGAATTCCTTATTTTTTCCATATAAAAACTCTGAACAACACATGAGCAGTATGTATCGTTCAGAGTATTAAAATATTTATATATTAACTACCAAATAAGCCTGATAAGCTTTGTAGAGAGAATAACGCTGCAGCAATTGTAACTATTACTGCCAATATACCAAAGAGTAACATCCATGTTGGATGATGATAATCTCCGACAATCGATTTTCGTTTACTCGCTATTAAAATTGTACCTAAAGTGATTGGTAGAATAAATCCGTTAAGTGCTCCAGCAACGATTAATAAAGTAACTGGTTGACCTATGAATAAAAATACTAGCGTAGAAACTACAATAAAACTAATTACAATTATATTGGTTTTATTGTATATCGATTTATGTAGTGTTTTTAAAAATGTCGCACTCGTATAAGCAGAACCAATTACAGATGACATTGCAGCTGCGAATAATACGACACCAAAGATACTACGTCCAACTGGTCCAAGTACATGTTCAAAGACTGAAGCTGGTGGGTTTTCTGAACTTAAAGTAACACCTGTAACAACTACACCCAATACCGCTAAGAATAATAAAACTCTTAAAACGCCGGTAGTCAATATGCCTGAGATCGCGGCTTTGTTAATAAATGGTAAATATTCTTTGCCTTTAATTCCAGAATCTAAAATTCTATGTGCCCCTGCAAAAGTAATATAACCACCAACTGTACCACCTACCAAAGTAATAATCGGTAATACAAGCGCCAATGGTTGTTCTGGCATGACTAAATGCTTAGCCGCTTCTGCATATGGCGGGTTGGCCTTAAACATTACAAACGCTATGACTACGATCATAAGCATTCCTAAAAACATTGTAACAACGTCCATAATTTTTTGGCCACTTTTACTAATAAAGATACCGATAGCTAGAACTGCTGTAATTGCAGCGCCAATCTTCACATCTAAACCGAAAATGGCATTTAAACCAAGTCCAGCTCCTGCTATATTACCGATATTGAAAGCTAATCCTCCAATGGCTATCAGTATCGAAATAATTGTACCTAGCCCACTGAAAATCTCATTTGCTACTTCTTGACCACGTTTACCTGTAACTACTAATACTCTCCAAATATTTATTTGTGCACCAATATCTATAATAATAGATAATAGGATAGCAAATGCAAAACTTGCAGTAAATTGTGCAGTAAATACTGCGGTTTGAGTTAAAAATGCTGGTCCAATAGCAGATGTTGCCATTAAAAATACCGAACCTAATAGTAACCTTTTATGGTTTTTTGTGAACTCAAAATCTTTTTCTTCAGAACTTAATCTTTCTTTCATAGGTTAGCCCCCTAGACTTTTTATAGAAACGCCTTCTTTCGTTAATCTTTCTCTAATTTGTGTTACAAACTCGAGAGCATGTGTACCATCTCCATGCACACAAATTGTATCAGCCTCTATGCTGATGGTCTTTTGGCTTTTTGCGACAACGGTTTGTGATTTCACCATGTTAACTACTTGCTCAATTGCTTCATTTGTATCCGTAATTAATGCATCGTGTTCTTTTCTACTTACGAGTTGGCCATCATCTTCGTATCGTCTATCTGCAAAGACTTCTGAGGCTGTTGTTAAACCAACTGATTTAGCTTCAGAAATTAATGACGTGTTAGATAATCCCACATATATTAGGGTGTTGTCAATATCAAATACTGCTTGTGCAATTGCACGCGCTATATCTTTGTTTCTAGCTCCCATTTGATAAAGGGCGCCATGCGGTTTTACGTGATTAATCTTCACGTTATGAATTTTACAAAATCCACTTAACGCACCAATTTGATAAACAACAATATCATAAATTTCACTTGGTGATAAATCCATATTTCTACGTCCAAATCCTTGTAAGTCTGGTAGTCCTGGATGAGCACCGATGCCTACATCATGTGCTTTGGCTAATTTTATCGTTTCATTCATTACATGTTGGTCCCCGGCATGGAAACCACAAGCAATATTTGCTGAAGTAATAAGTGGGATGATATGTTCATCCCCTCCAAATGAATAATTACCGAATGCTTCACCGAGATCACAATTTAAGTCTACTTGCATTAAGATACCCCCTTGATAATTTGGTGCCTATCTAAAAATTTTATATCTACTTCTTTTGCATCTCCATCTGCATACAATGGATAAGATAATACTGCGTATAAAAAGTCAGCAGTTGTTGTAAAACCGTCTATCACCATTTCATCTAAAGTGACTTTTAATTTTTTAATTGCACGTTGTCTGTCGGGTGCTTTGACAATCACTTTTGCTACTAAAGAATCATAGTAAGGAGAGACAGTATAACCTTGATAAAGTAAGCTATCTACACGTACGTTAAATCCTTGTGGTAAGTGTAATGCTTCTACTTTGCCTGGTGAAGGCTGGAATTGTCGTTCTGGGTTCTCTGCATTAATTCGTGCTTCGATTACATGTCCATCAAAAACTATATCTTCCTGTGTGAAAGGCAATTTGCCATTTATCATCAAGTATAGTTGAGCTTGTAGTAAATCCCTATTCGCTCTCATTTCAGTCACAGTATGTTCTACTTGAATACGCGCATTCATTTCAATGAAATAATATGCTTCGTCTGTTACTAAAAATTCGATTGTACCTGCACTTCTATAATTTGAAGCCTTTGCTACTTTGACAGCATCAGTACACATTGCATTTCTAGTTTCTTCTGATATTGCTGCACATGGTGATTCTTCAATTAATTTTTGGTTTTTTCTTTGTACAGAACAATCTCTTTCTCCTAAATGTATGTAATTATTCTTACCATCACCAATGACTTGAACTTCTACATGCTTCGCTACAGGAATGAACGATTCAACATAAATACGATCATCACCAAAATACTTCTCGCCTTCACTCTTGGCCTCTTTAAAAGCTTTAGGCAATTCTTCAACTGTTTTAACAATTCTAATGCCTTTACCACCGCCACCGCTAGCTGCTTTTAAAACTAGGGGGAAGCCAACATCTTTTGATATTTGTTTCACTTCTTCAATTGACTCCACAGCATTCGTAGAACCTGGAATAATTGGCACACCCGCATCATCAACCGTTTGACGTGCAGTGATTTTATCACCCATCATTTCCATCGTCAATTGTGTTGGACCAATGAAATCAATATTATTTTCTTCTACTTTTTGTGCAAAAGAAGTACTCTCTGATAAAAAGCCATAGCCTGGATGTATTGCAGTAGCACCACTGATTTTGGCGGCGCTAATAATTCTGTCTTGATTCAAATAACTCTCTAGTGGATTTGCTTCACCTATACAAATAGCTTGATCTGCTAAACTCACATGTAAACTCGTTTCATCCCCTAATGCATATATAGCTACTGTTTCAATATCCATCTCTCTACATGCTCGGATAATTCTAACAGCTATCTCTCCTCTGTTTGCTATTAAACAACGATACACAGCAAACGCCCCTTTCTTTCACTTATTTTATTTTAATAATCGTCTGATTATATTCGACATTCGCACCATGTTCTACTACGATTTCCTTCACTACACCATCTACGTCACTTTTCACTTCATTCATTACTTTCATCGCTTCAATAAAACCAATCGTATCACCTTTATTTATTTCATCACCAACATGAATGATGGGCTCAGTAAGCTCTTTTTCATCTTGTTGGAAGAACGTACCTACCATTGGTGATTTAACTTCCTTAAAGTTGTCATAGTCCTCTGCTTGACCGTCTGCTACAATTTGATTTTGATTGAACGCTTGGTTTGCTACAGTTTGTGAACTATTATCGGAAGAAAATGAATGCACTTTATTATCATTAAAATCTATTGCTATTTCACTTTTACTATCTTTGTATTCAAATTTCTTAACTTCATTTTCTTTTACTAATTTTATTAATTGCTCGATTTTTTCAAGATTCATTTTAATTCCCCTTTTAGTAATTTTTTGATACGTGAAGCCGTTGGTCTGAATTGAGCCGTATTATAAATAGGTGTATCGATTGTATTTTCTAATACTTTCTTGAAATCTAATTCTTGTTGTTTTAATTTTTTTGTTGCTGCTTCAATCGTTGTCCATTCAAAATGTAGCACGTCCCCTGGTTGTTTCTGTGCTAAAATATGTAAATCTGAAGCACATACAGTAGCAATTTTTGTATAACCACCAACTGTTTGTTTATCATTCAATAAAATAATTGGATTGCCATCGTTTGGAACTTGAATGCTACCTAAAGCTACTGGTTCAGAAATGATATCCGCAGAATCTGTTGGTGAAATTATCTCACCTTGTAAGCGATATCCCATGCGGTCTGATTTTTCAGAAATTTTAAAATCAACTGTTGTTAATTTATCTTGCGCATCTTGAGTGAAACGATTTATTTGTGGTCCTTCGATAATTTGAATTGTATCTTTATTAAATGGTTCAGTATTTAATTCTAAACTGTAGCCTACTTTAGAAAGGTATGTATCATCTTGTTTACACAAAATTACATCATCTCGTTTTAAGGCACGTCCCTTATATCCTCCGATATGACTACGTGTATGAGTAGCATAACTACCAGCTGCAATTGGAACATACAGGGGTTTACCTAACAAAATATAACCTCTCGCACCATTAACTACGGCACCTAGTTCCAATATATCGCCTTTTTTTACTGAAGTTACTGTTTGAACATCAATCACTTCATCATTTATCTTGGCATTAAATTGTGCACCAGTGATAATAAAAGAATTATCTTCTAAAAATTGAAGTGTTGGCCCAATGATTGTGCATTCAATTGCAGGCCCTTCATTTCCAATAAGTGTTTGACCTAATCTATATGCATATTGATCTAACACGCCTGCATTTGAAAATCCTTGGTTTTGAAAACCAATTCTACCTTGATCTTGTATTGTGCTAAATAGTCCAGGATTCAAAATTTTTATAGACATATTAAATTTTCACCCACTTTTCTATATCAAAATTGTCATGTTGTTGTTCATCTAATATACGATGGTATGTTTCTTCTTCAATAGCATAAAATTTTATATAGTCTCCTGCGCCATATAAACACATAGGTTCTCTATGAATATCAAACACTTTAATTGGCGTGCGTCCTATAATTTGCCAACCACCAGGCGATTGTTTTGGATATAGTCCTGTTTGATTATTAGCAATACCTACAGAGCCTGCATGAATGCTTGTCCTTGGTTCTTGCCGTCTTGGCGTATGTAATTGTGTATCTAATCCTCCTAAAAAAGGAAAACCAGGCATAAAACCTAGCATATAAATTAAATAAGCATTTTCAGTATGTATTCGTATAACCTCTTTAGTAGTTAAATTGTTATGTGATGCTACCTCTTGAATATCTTGTCCATAACTTCCACCATATAACACTGGTATATTAATCGTTTGTGTTGGTGTAGCTGTATCATTAAATTTTGTTATCTCTATTTGATTTAAATTAAGCGCTTTAATTATATGGGTTAAATCACTTTTACTGATATCAATGGTTAACATAATTGCACGATACGAAGCAACTACTTCAATAATAGCTGGATTGTTTTGTGCTTTAATATATTGTTCAACGCGTTGTACCTTTTGAAACGTATCAGGATCAATACGCTCTTCAAAATAAATCATAATCGTTTGTTCATTAATTAATTTATAATTCAAAGATTATGCCCCCTTTATTACATTTACAATATAGTTTATCTTCAGATAAACTATATTGTGCACATGCTATTGATAGTATATCATTTATTTTAAAATTGTGTTTAATAGAAAAAGTTATTACTAATAATAACTAAACGTTTATTAAACAAAGTATATTAGTAAATAAAATAGCAATATTATTCTAAAATTTCATTCTTATCATTAAGTTAACAAAATGTTACCATCAAGTATATAAATACTTTTGCATAGTGTAAAATCCCCCTAAATATCCTTGAAGATATTTAGGGGGATTAATTTTATTTAATATTTTTAATAATAACGTTTATTTCGCCACCATTTGGTAACGGTACACGTACTTCATCTTCTAATTTCTTACCAATTAAACTTTTAGCCATTGGCGATTCATTAGAAATCTTACCATTGAATGCATCAGATTCAGCCGAACCAACAATTTGGTATTCTTCTTCTTCTTCGCCTGGTAATTCTACAATTGTTACTGTTTTACCAATTTTAACTTCATTGTTATCACCAGTATCTTCGATAATCTGTGCATTACGTAACATATGTTCTACACGTTGAATATCTTGTTCGATAAATCCTTGTTCGTCTTTTGCAGCATCGTACTCTGAGTTCTCAGATAAGTCACCAAAAGAACGTGCTACCTTAATTTTTTCAACGACTTCTGGTCGTTTAACTGTTTTTAATTCTTCTAACTCATGTTCTAGTTTCTCAAAACCCTCTTGAGTCATTGGATATTGTTTTTGATTTTCCATTATGTCATCTTCCTTTACATATACATACTATTGTTTACTTACTAAAGTTTGAATCTTTGTCGTCATTATATCGATTGCTACTTTATTACTGCCACCTTCTGGAATAATAATATCTGCATATCTTTTAGTAGGTTCTATAAATTGATTATGCATTGGTCGCACCACATTTAAATACTGATTTATAACAGAATCCATAGTACGGCCTCTTTCTTCAGTATCTCGAAGTAACCGTCTTAAGATACGCAAATCAGCATCAGTATCAACATAAATTTTGACATCCATTAAATCTCTTAATGTTTTGTTTTCAAGCGCAAATATACCTTCCACGATAATAACATCTTTTGGCTCAAATGCAATCGTTTTATCACTTCTCGTATGATTTGAATAATCATACGTTGGAACTTCAATTTGTTTCCCATTTCTCAAATCATTTAAATTCTCGATTAACAAATCATTATCAAATGCAAATGGATGGTCATAATTGGTTTCCAAGCGTTCATCAAAAGTTAAATGCGATTGGTCTTTATAATAATAGTCTTGAGCCAATAGTGCAACACTATGACCTTCTAAATTCTTCATAATTTCATTTGTTACTGATGTTTTCCCTGATCCAGAACCGCCTGCAATTCCTATAATTGTCGTACTATTCATTATCCAATTTCCTTTCTCATCATGTTGTTGGCATAAATTGGATGATCGACTTTGATTTGCACGATTTGCAATGGGTGGCGTGCAGCATCAAGTTCATTACCTTCTTCATCATAAATTGTATCCACAACTTGTCTAAATGTTTCAATTTCAGGGCCAAAAAATTCGATTTCTTGTCCAGGTTCAAATTTATTACGTTGTTGCACTGTAGCTATATGGGTAGAACTATCATAATCTAATACTAAACCACAGAAGTCAAATGAAGCATTCTTTTTATTTTGTTGCCCAAACATTTGTTCTTCATAACCTGGCGTACCTTCAATAAACGCTGAAGCCGTATCTCTATTGGCACATTTATCTAATTCGATTAACCATTCTGGCTTGATTTTAAAATGTTCTGGATCCTCCGCATAAGCATCGATGACTTTGCGATACACAGAAACAACTGTTGCAATATAGTGAATAGATTTCATACGTCCTTCAATTTTTAAAGAATCAACACCAATATCCATCATTTTTGGTATAGCTTCGATTAGTTTTAAATCTTTAGGACTCATTGCAAATGGCGCAACTTCATCATCGCCATAGAATAAATCTAAATCGCCGTCTTGATCTATATGTAACAAGTCATAATCCCAACGACAACTTTGACAACAGCCACCTCTATTGGAATCGCGCGCTGTCATATGATTGCTTAAAGTACATCTTCCTGAATAAGCAATACACATCGCACCATGTATAAAAGACTCAATTTCAATATCTATTTTTTCTTTCATCTCTTTCATTTCCATTGCTCCAGTTTCACGAGCTAATACCACTCGATCTAAGCCTTCTTCTTTCCAAAATTCAACGGCTTTATAATTTGAAAGAGATTGCTGTGTAGATAAATGTATCTCTAATTTAGGAGCCACTCGTTTACATGTTTCAATAATCAGAGGGTCAGCAACGATAATGCCTCTTGCACCAGTTAAGGCCAAATCACGCAAATAATCATCTAATCCATCTATATTTTCGTCATGCGCAATGATATTTGTAGTGACATAAATTTTAGCACCATAGCGTTGAGCAAATTCAACGCCTTCTTTAATTTCATCCATTGTAAAATTATCTGCATTTGATCTTAAACCGTATTCTTGTCCACCGAGGAACACAGCATCTGCCCCATAGTGTACTGCAATTTTTAATTTTTCTAAATTACCAGCGGGTGCCAGAAGTTCAGGTTTATTCATTTTAGGTTTATTATGTAATTTAACTTCTTCTAAAACTTTCACTGTTAAACCTCCATCAATATACTGTTTGTTTAAATAAAAAGCCTTCGTCAAACGGACGATGTTCTGGTTGTATAGCTTCAATTGGATCGACAAGCATAAATTTTTCATCTTCATAAACTTCAGGATCTTCATTATATAAATCAATGGCTTCTCTATATTGTTCTGTACATACGTTAATATACGTTTCTGATTGTAATACACCATCTATTTTCAATGCATCTATACCAGCTGCTAAAAGTGGTTCTAGCTCTTCAATTAGACATATATCATTAGGTGACATGATATGTGTGCCATTATAATCCTCATACACGGGATATTTATTATCACGTTCTTCATCGTATAATAATAATTCATTTGCTTCTTTATTTCTTTCAATTTTCATTTGTCGTTCTTGAAATGTATAATAATTGCCTAATAACATACGTTTAGATTGGAACATGCAAGTCATTCCATGCACTTGAACTTCAATCTCAACATCAGCGTTTTCTTTAATGTTAATAATCTCTTCTAAACTAAGTTCTCTAGCTAATTGAGCACGTTGTGCACCTTTTTTACCCCAATAATTACATTGAAAGTAATTGGTAACTAGTGCTTCAGCATCCCAATTTAATGGAATTGGATGTGCTTGTTGTTTTACAAACATAACCACTGCTGGGTCACCAAATATAATACGGTCTACTTTAATTTCATGCAAAAAATTAATATAAGACGCCAATGCGTTCAGATGATAATTATGAAAAATGCCATTAACTGCAGCATAAGCTTTTTTACCTTGACTGTGTATTAAATCCACAGCTTTTATCATGTCATCTTTATTAAATTCACCTGCAAGTCTTAAGCCGAATTTTTGTTCGCCAATTACAAAAGCATCAGCACCTTTTTCAATTAATACTTCAATATGTTCAACAGATTTGGGTGTTACTAATAATTCTGTCATTTTGATTCCCCTTTAATTGAAATTGCCAAACCATCATCCATGTTTAAAAAATTAGTAGTATAATCTGTGTGATTCATTAACCATTCATTGTAATCTTGTACTTTCTTTACCATTTGTCGGACATTTCTATTACGAACAACAGAGATATCAGATACAAAGCCGTGATAAAGTACATTGTCAGTAACAACGATGCCACCTATTTTTAATAAAGGCGTATAAAGTTCAAAAAACTTTTTAGATTGTGCCTTCGCTGCATCAATAAATATCATATCATAGCTGCGATCACTCACATTTTCAACTTGCTCTAATGCATCGCCTTCAATTAATCTGATTTGGTTATAATATTGAAATAACTCAATATTTTCTTTCGCTTTATCTTGCATTTCTACATTACGTTCAATTGTAGTCACATTAATTTTTTCAGAAATAGAAGCAAATTGCATTGCGCTATAACCAATTGCAGTTCCAATTTCTAAAATATTAATAGGTTTATGTAATCTAATAATTTGTTTTATCATTTCTAAAGTGAGCTTATCAACGATGGGCACTTGATTTTCCTCTGCATAGGTTCTTAATGATTCAATATTTTTATCAGTTTGCTTATGCAAATTTAACAAATATAACTGATTATTATCCATTTTCATAACTTCCTTTGTTGTAAAATGATACTTTTTGTTTAAATAATAAAATAAATCAGTCAGAATAAATTGACTGATTGTCTGCAATAAAAGTAATTGGTAACTCGCTTTTTATAAGGATACGCGTTCGATTATTGATATTTAAATATATCATCAATATACATAACGTACGATTGAAATTAACTTTATATATTTTACCATAAACTAGCACAAAATATAAGTGTAAATTGTGTTTCAAAGCTGTGCTGAGCTTTATATAGTTGTTTTCCAAAACGGAAGCCTCTGTTTAGAATATGAGCTGAACAGGGACTTATGCCAACAATATAAAAAACTGTCAACAAAACCTCACACGTTTGTTGACAGCAAGAAAGGATGATTTCTAGTGAAATCATCCTTTAGTTATTTATTCGTCGCTATACGAGGCTATATGTGGCCTCTACAGTGATTTTATTCGTGGTCGTGATCGTGGTCATGATCATCCATTTCAGTATTAACTACTTCTTCAATCATGTCCCATTCTTCATCTGTTTCAACTGGTAAGAATTTACCACCTTCACCATTTTCGTCTGGTTCATTGATCATTGGTACTAATTCAACTAAATCTTCATCATCAGATTCAGCGCCTTCTTCAGCAAGAATAACATATTCTTTCTTGAATTCTGGGTGGAAAAATTCTAAAACTTTACGGTATAAAACTTCATTACCTTCTTCATCATATAGTGTTAATAATTCCTCTTCGTTGTTAATTTCTAATTCTGCATCTTTATTTTGTTCTGTCATTATTAAACGCTCCTTTTTATTGAATAGAGTCTAAATAGCCTTGCAGTATAAAAACTGCTGCCATTTTGTCTATTACTTTTTTTCGTTTCTGTCTAGAAACATCTGCTTCCAGTAAAGAACGTTCTGCAGCCATGGTACTTAATCGTTCATCCCACATAATTATCTCTACAGATGGCAGTGCTTCTTGAAGTTGCTCCTTGTATTGTAACGAAGCCTCGCCTCGAAATCCAATAGAATTGTTCATGTTTTTAGGTAAACCTATAACAACAGAGCCAACATTCTCTTTTTTTATAATTTTTACTAATTGTTCAATACCTAGTTCATTGTTTTCTTCGTCTATACGGAGTGTGTCTAATCCTTGGGCTGTCCAACCCATTAAATCACTTACTGCAATGCCAACAGTCTTACTTCCAACGTCTAAACCTAATATTTTATGCTTTAACATATATTATTTTGAATTCTCTTGTAAATAATTCGAAACAAGTTCTTCCATAATATCGTCACGATCTATGCGGCGTATTTGGTTTCTGGCCTCGTTATTACGAGGTATATAAGCTGGATCACCTGATAGTAAATAACCTACGATTTGATTTACAGGATTGTATCCTCTTTCTTCCAACGTATTATAGACATTTTGCAATACTGTTTTGACATCTTCTTTTGGAATTTCATCGTAATTAAACTTCATTGTTTTATCAAAATTTTCCATTCTTTTAGCACTCCTTCGTATCAAGTAAAAAAGTTCTTATTTACATTCTACATTACTATGCACTGAAGTTATAGAGATTTAATGTAATCTTTAATGAAACGTAATGATTCTGTGATGTTTTCAGGTTGAGTACCTCCACCCTGAGCCATGTCAGGACGGCCTCCGCCTTTTCCTCCTACAATAGGTGCCATGTTTTTAATAATATCTCCTGCTTTCACTTTAGCAGTTAATTCTTTTGGTACAGTGGCAACTAATGATACTTTTCCATCCACGTTACTTACTAATACGATTACTGTATCTTGTAATTTCGATTTAAAGTCATCCATCGTTTCACGAATTGCTTTGGCATTTGCAACTTCAACTTCTGTTGCTAAAACTTTCAAGCCATTTATATCTTCAACTTGGTTAGTGATATCACCCATTTTCAAGGCTGTAACTTCTTTGTTTTTTTGCTCTAATTGTTTTGTAAGTTCTTTTTCATCAGATTGCATTTGCACTATTTTTTCAAATACTTGTTCATCTGTTTTAACTTTAACTTGAGTCTTAACAGCATTAAATTTCTCTTGTACAGATTCTAAATATAGAAATGCTGATTTACTTGTAAATGCTTCGATACGACGCACGCCTGCACCTGTACCTGATTCACTAACAATTTTAAACAATCCAATTTCAGACGTATTATTCACATGGATACCACCACATAATTCAATAGAGTATGGTGCCATATTTACAACTCTTACTACATCACCATATTTTTCACCAAATAGTGCCATAGCACCTATTTGCTTAGCCTCATCAATTGGCATTTCTTGGATATTAACATCGATGCTATTCCAAATTTCTTCGTTAACACGTTGTTCAACACGATCAATTTCTGCTTGACTCATAGGACCGAAATGTGAGAAATCAAATCTTAAACGGTCTGCTTCAACCAATGAACCAGCTTGATTAACATGATCGCCTAACACTTCTTTTAAAGCAGCATGTAACAAGTGCGTGGCACTGTGGTTTTTCTTGATTGTACGGCGGTCTTCGTGATTCACGCTTGCAGAAACTTCAGCATCTTTTCTAACTGTTCCAAACTGAACTTCACCTGTATGTAAGTTCTGCCCGTTTGGTGCTTTCGTTACTTCAGTCACGGCAATTTCAAATTGTTCGTTACTGATTATACCTTGGTCTGCAACTTGTCCACCACTTACAGCGTAGAAAGGTGTTTCACTTAATACAAAATGAATTGTTTCTCCAGCTTCAACTGTATCTACTAATTCTCCGTTATAGATAATATCAGTAATCGTTGTTGCTTTATCCATGATGTCGTAACCTACAAACTGACTTTCAGTAGTTATTTTTTTCAATACTTCACTTTGAACCTGCATAGATTGAGAACTTTGACGTGCTTGTCTTGCTCTATTTCTTTGTTGTTCCATTTCAATTTCAAAAGTCTGCATATCAACAGAAAGGTTTTCTTGTGTTGCGATCTCTTCAGTTAATTCAACTGGGAAGCCATAAGTATCATATAATTTAAACGCATCTTTACCATTGATTTCCTGAGTTGAATCTTTAGCTTTTGCAACTAAATTATTTAATATCGCAAGTCCTTCTTCTAAAGTTTCGTGGAAACGTTCTTCCTCAGATTTAATAACACGTTTAATAAAATCTGATTTTTCTTTTACGTTTGGATAATAAGGTTCCATAATATCCGCAACAATATCAACCAACTGGTACATAAATGGTTCATTAATTTCTAGAGATTGACTGAATCTTACAGCACGGCGTAACAATCTACGCAATACATAACCTCTGCCTTCATTAGCAGGTAATGCGCCGTCAGCAATTGCGAATGCAATTGTACGTATATGATCAGAAATCACTTTAAAGGCAACATCATAGGCATCTTTTTCTAAGTACTTTTTGCCAGAAACTGCTTCAACTTCATGAATAATAGGCATAAATAAATCAGTTTCATAATTTGTACGTACATTTTGGGCGATAGAAGCCATTCTTTCTAGACCCATGCCAGTATCAATGTTTTGATTTGGTAATGGTGTATAAGTGTGATCTTTATTATGATTAAACTCGCTAAACACTAGATTCCACACTTCTAAAAAGCGTTCATTTTCTCCACCAGGATACATTTCTTCTTCAGGATCATCATGACCAAATTGATCGCCACGATCATAGAATATTTCAGTGTTGGGACCAGATGGACCTTCACCTATATCCCAGAAATTACCTTCAATACGGATGATTCTACTTTCTTCTAATCCCATTTCTTCATTCCAGATTCTATATGCTTCCACATCTTCAGGATGAACTGTGACATAAAGTAATTTCGGATCCATTGCCATCCATTTCTCACTTGTTAAAAATTCCCATGCAAATTGGATTGCTTCTTTTTTAAAATAATCACCAATTGAGAAGTTTCCTAACATTTCAAAGAACGTATGGTGTCGTGCAGTAAAGCCTACGTTTTCAATGTCATTAGTACGAATTGCTTTTTGTGAATTCACTATACGAGGTTTTCTCGGTGTTTCTCTACCATCAAAATATTTTTTCAATGTAGCAACACCAGAGTTAATCCATAGTAAAGAATCATCATCAATAGGCACTAACGGCGCTGAAGGTTCAACCATGTGTCCCTGTTCAACGAAATAATCAATAAAACTTTGTCTAATTTCACTAGCTTTTAAGTTTTTCATCCTTAAAATTCCTCCATCTCAAATCAAGTTATAACAGTTATAAGAAAAAATTGAAAATAAAAAACGCCCATCCTCATAAAAGGGACGAACGTTTCGCGGTACCACCCTGGTTATAAGCATTAGTAAATCTATTTCTATCTAAACTTTAAAGATTTACATATCAGACGATAGTTATTCTTAAAATTTACTAACTCACACTTATCACTTAATTAGTTAATATTTATACTGACATAAAGCAGCGTTCAACTGTATTATCTGTACTTTCCACCAACCAGTACATCTCTTGTTGTCTAACACAGTCTACTCACCTTTATGCTAAGTTAATTATATTGTATTTACTTTCGTTACTAATGTCAATCTTCTACAAAGTCGTATGGTGAAATGTCTCCCATGTTGATCATTGGGTTAATTTTAAAGATATTATCTTCAGTCAAAATGATGTCTGCATCAATTGTTTTACTGATTGCAATACTATCTTCAGCATCTTCAGTTACTTCGTTGCTGAAATAAGTTTTCAGAAATGTGCATAATTGTGTCATTCTCACTTGACCGTGTGTTTTCAATCCAATATCAAATGCTTGTGGGTCACCTAAAAATATAAGCGACTGCTTCGCTCGGGTAAGCCCTGTGTATAAAATAGGTTTTTGTAACATTCTAAAATATTGTTTGACCATTGGCATAATGACTATAGGAAATTCAGAACCCTGAGACTTATGAATAGATGTGCAATATGCATGTGTTAATTCTAATAAATCTTTTCGAACAAACGTTATTTCATTGCCATCAAAATCAACGACAAGTATGTCTTTATTTAATGCATTTTCTTTCGCCCAAAATATACCTACGATTACACCGATATCACCATTGAAAATATTATCACTTGGTCGGTTCACAAGTTGTAAAACCTTATCACCTTTTCTAAAAACAACATCACCAAACTCAATTTCTCGAGTATCTTTGTCTTTAGGGTTCAATATATCTTGCAAGACTGTATTAAGTTTTTTTATACCTGCGGAACCTTTATACATAGGTGCTAACACCTGAATATCACTCATGTCATATCCTTTATTTACTGCACTTGTCACTACTTTTTCAACTACTATGGGTATTTGTTCAGTCGTACATTTGATAAAGTTACGATCATGGAAACGCTGTGTGATATTAATTGCTTCGCCCAATTTCATTCTATGTGCCAACTCAATAATGCTAGAACCGTCTTGTTGTCGGTATACTTCAGTTAAATTAACACGGGGAATGACTTTTGAATCGATTAAATCTTTAAACACTTGTCCAGGACCAACAGATGGTAATTGATCTTCATCACCTACTAATATAACTTGTGCGTCTATAGGTACTGCACTCAAAAATTGATGGAATAGCCATGTATCAACCATCGACATCTCATCAATAATAATAAGTTTTGCTGATATTTCATTTTCTAATATGTCTTCAGGTTGTGTATCTTGATTCCAACCAATTAGGCGATGTATCGTCATTGCTTCTAAGCCTGTAGATTCTGCAAGCCGCTTCGATGCCCTGCCGGTAGGTGCGGCAAGCACAACTGGGTAATCGTCATTCTGGTAATCATCATAGTCTAACGATAATCCATGGATTTCTGCATATAACTCTACGATACCTTTGATTACTGTCGTTTTACCAGTACCTGGACCCCCAGTGAGTAGCATGATTTTAGTATTGATTGCAGTTTGCAGCGCGTCTCTTTGTGAGTCGGCATATGTTACTTCATTACGGTTCTCTATTTCACCAATTTCAAGTAATAACTCTGATTGCTCAATTTCTTTTAATTTATTTGTATGCGTAAAATTGCGATATAAGTTTTGAACGCTTTTCAACTCTGAATAATACAAACTTGGTATAGCAACTTCATTTTCTTGTTGGATTAATTTCGTATCATTTACTAAATCTTGCAATACATTGATAAGTTGTTGTGCATCAATCATTTCTGTTGGTGGTTGAGACAACATATCTTGTGTCATTTCCAGAACATTATTTGTAGGTAAATATGTATGACCTTGTTTAATACATTCTTCTTCTAAAACATATAATAAACCCGCTTTTAAACGTTCATCATCATTAAATTGAATACCCACGTTGCGCGCTAAAGTATCTGCTTTATTAAAACCGATTCCTTTTACATCATAAACCAATTGGTAAGGTGTATTTTCAACAACTTTAAGTGTCTCACCTAAATAGGCTTGATATATTGCCATAGCGAGCTTCGGACCAAAACCTAAATCGTGAAGGCGTATAATAATTTGTTCTGTTTCTTGATTACTGGCGATTTGTTCTGCAATTTGCTTTTGTTTCTTTTTCGGTAGACTCGGTACTTTTTCTAAAACGGCAGGGTCATTGAGTATATCGCTTATGGCATTCTCGCCTAACTTATTTACAATGCTTTGCGCCGTTTTTTTACCAATACCTTTAAAAAGGTCACTGGATAAATAACTAATGATTGCTTCTTTTGTTTGTGGTAATTCTTTTTCAAACGTTTCAGCTTTGAGTTGCTTACCATATTTAGAATGTGTTACAACTTGACCTTTAAACGTATAGACATCACCTTCAGCAATTTCTGGAAAAAACCCTACAATTGTAGGCATTGAATCGAAATCTTCATTTGTTTCAATTGTATCTACCTTTAAAACCGTATAAAAGTTTTCTTTATTTTGAAATAAAATGGCATCTACGGTTCCTTTAATCATTGAATTATTAAATAATGTAGGGTCTTCCATTAGTTATTCCTCCTCTGCTATAGATTTAAAAGTTTTAATTGCGTGTTGGCTCATCACGTGTTCTGGATTAGCCTCTACTGCACGTTCAAAAATTTGAATTGCTTGTGTTGTATCTTCAGTTTGCATATAAGTAGCTAAGCCTAGATTATATAAAGCATCTGAATGCTTTTCATCTAAAGTTAATACATGGTTCAATTGAGTCATTGCTTGTTCAAACATTTCTAAATGACATAATACAAGACCATATTGAAATTGAACTTCCACGTCTTTACGGTCATCTTTTTCAGCAGCAGTCATTAGGAACGGTAATGCCTCTTTAAATGCCTCTAGTTGATTAAATGACATACCAATCATATAATTCGTATCCACTAAATCTACTTTGTATTTTAGCGCTTGCTGATATAGTTTGATTGCTTCACTAAAACGTCCTTCATTATAATATACATTACCTAAATTATAATAAATCGCACCATTCTCTGGGTCGAGTGTTATTGCTTTTTGAAAAAACTTTTCAGCCTTTTCAACTTCACCCGCTTCAGCGATTAGAATACCCGCATTTATGTAATTTTCAACTTCTTTAGGATTTTCTTCAATATTTGCAAATAATGCTGTTAATGCTTCTTCAATATTACCTTGTTTAATTAATTTATATATTTGTTCTTGATCCAATTTAAACCCTCATTTCTGACTATTCATTATAACATTTGCTCATCTTTTTTAAATCATATTTTAGAAAAAGAAATCGTTAGTTACTATAATATATAGCTTACTAACGATTTCTAAGTAAAATGTATTAAACGACGTAACTTAACTGACCTGATTCTTTGAATACATCATCAATTGTAGCGCCACCTAAACATACATCACCATCGTAAAGTACGACAGATTGACCCGGTGTGATTGCACGAACTGGTTCAGCAAATGAAACGCGAATTGCATTGTCATTTTCTTTTTTAACAAATACTTTAGTATCTTTTTGGCGATATCTAAATTTAGCAGTACATTCAAAGCCTTCTTCTAAATCAACCGTATTCACAAATGAAATGTCAGAAGCGATTAAATAGTCACTGTATAGTGCCTCATGATGAAAACCTTGTTCTACATATAACACGTTGTCGTCTAGATTTTTACCTACTACAAACCATGGATCTCCATCTCCACCAATACCAAGACCGTGACGTTGACCAATTGTATAGTACATTAGTCCTGCGTGTGTACCAATTTTATCCCCTGCTAATGTAACCATATCACCAGATTGAGCTGGTAGGTATTGTGATAGAAATTCTTTGAAATTACGTTCTCCTATAAAACAAATACCTGTAGAATCTTTCTTTTTCGCAGTAGCTAAATCTTGTTCTTCAGCAATACGACGTACTTCTTTCTTCTCAATATCACCTATTGGGAACATAACACGAGATAATTGATCTTGCGATAATTGATTTAAGAAATAAGTTTGGTCTTTGTTATTATCGACACCACGTAACATTTCAACATGACCATCTTCATGGCGTCGTATGCGAGCGTAATGACCTGTTGCAACATAATCTGCACCTAATTTTAATGCATGTTCTAAGAATGCTTTAAATTTAATTTCTTTATTACACATTACATCTGGATTAGGCGTGCGCCCTTTTTTATATTCATCTAGGAAATAAGTAAATACTTTATCCCAATATTCTTGTTCGAAATTAACAGCATAATAAGGTATACCGATTTGATTACATACAGCGATTACATCATTATAATCTTCTGTAGCCGTACAAAACCCACTCTCATCAGTATCATCCCAGTTTTTCATAAAAATGCCTATGACATCGTAACCTTGTTCTTTTAATATGTGTGCCGTTACAGAACTGTCTACGCCACCTGACATACCGACTACCACACGTGTATCTTGATTTGACAACTATATTTCCTCCTTAAATTTGTG
This sequence comes from Staphylococcus parequorum, assembly GCF_039237145.1. Lineage (NCBI taxonomy): Bacteria > Bacillati > Bacillota > Bacilli > Caryophanales > Staphylococcaceae > Staphylococcus > Staphylococcus parequorum. The sequence continues at coordinate 1,611,583 of NZ_CP150682.1, read as the reverse complement.
ATAAATTTTGTGTATTTCTGCAGTTATATATTTAATTTCTTGTTCAGTCGTTTGTTCATTAAAGCTAAATCTTACAGAGTGTTTTGCGCGTTCTTCATTGCCATACATTGCTATTAATACGTGCGATGGTGTTGTTGTTCCTGCTGTACATGCGGAGCCTGACGAGACATATATATTAGATAAATCCAATAAGGTGAGCATCGTTTCTACATCAACGAAAGGCAAATATAAATTAACGATATGTCCTGTTGAATCTGTCATAGAACCATTCAATTCAAATGGAACCGATCGCTCTTGTAATGTCACGAGAAATTGATTTTTCAAATTCATTAAATGAACGTTATTATCGTTTATATGATTATTGGCTAAAGCCAAAGCCTCAGCTAATCCTACAATTTGCGGAAGATTTTCTGTACCAGCTCTTCGTTTTGCTTCTTGTTCTCCGCCTAATTGTGGGAATTGCAATATTGTTTCATCTTTGACTAATAACGCACCCACACCTTTAGGGCCTCCAAATTTATGTGCAGTAATACTCATCACATCTATGTTAAATTCATGAAAATCTATTTCAAGATGGCCTATTGCTTGAACTGCATCAACATGGAACAAAGCGTTAGATTCAGCGATGATGTCGTCAATGTCATACATAGGTTCGACTGTGCCAATTTCGTTATTAACAAACATGATTGACACTAAAATTGTTTCATCCGTAAGTGCTGCTTTTAATTGGTCTAGTTGTATTAAGCCTTCGTGATCCACATCTAAATAAGTGACTTCAAAGCCTTCTTTTTCAAGTTGTTCAAATACATGGAGTACAGAGTGATGTTCAATTTTAGATGTAATGATGTGTTTACCTTTATGTTGATGTTCGTACGCAATACCCTTTATTGCAGTATTATTAGATTCAGTAGCGCCACTTGTAAATATAACTTCACTTGGCTTAGCACTAAATATCTTCGCTACAGTTCTACGCGACTCATCGAGATATTTTCTTGCATCTCTTCCCATACTATGAATAGAAGAGGGATTACCATAATGAACGCTATAAACATCTATCATCTTATCTATAACTGCTTGTTTGACTGGCGTTGTTGCAGCATAATCTGCATATACTTCCATGTTTGACACTCCTAACAATTTTATCAATGTTCCAATGATAGCACCATCTAATCAAATTTTCTAGTTGTCTGTTTCAAAATGTCCACTTTCATCAATTGTTTTGTAATCATCTATTAATTTCAATGTATCGTCTGTATTTGACCTGCGATATTGAGTAAGCGTTAAATTATGAAGTTGCTTATTGGATACTTCCCAATGTGTTGCTGTAAATCGTGATTGTAAGTACTGGTCATGTGTGACAATAAGCACTTGACCAGTGAAACTATGAATCATGTCCATAATCAAGTCCTGTGTTGCGATATCAAAATAGTTTGTTGGTTCATCTAATATCAATAAATTGGGTCTCGAGAAAAATAATAATACAAACTGTAGCCTGCTTTTTTCTCCCATTGATAAATAAGTAATGGGCTCCTTAATTTTATCTTGGTCAAAACCAAATGAAGCTAAAATCGTTTGAGCGTGATTAAGTGTCATACCTTCTAAATCTAACAAAGTATTTAAAGGGGTCTCACAGTATGTTAAATTATCATTTTGTTGATCAAAATAACCTATTTTAAGTGAAGGTGTAATATAAATATGACCTTGATCAGGTTTTAATGTTTGTCTAATCAAGCTGATTAATAGTGATTTCCCACTACCATTGCGTCCTGTAAGCAAAATGTTTTCATTATTCTTAATTTCGAAATTCGCTTGATCATAAATACAAAGGTTATTTATTGAAATACTGAAATTTTCTAGCCTTAATAAGTAGCGTTTGCGCATGTTTTCATGTTGGTCAAAATAAAACCTTCTGCCATCTTTTTCAGGTTCTTCTAGTTTATTTTCGTTTAATTTTTGATTTAATTGTGACGCTTTTACTTTTGATTTTTGCGCTAATTTACTTAATCGCTTTTGCTCAGATGGATCGCGAACACTTGTTGTTTGCTTAGAAGCAGCATGCCATTCTTTAACTCTCTTGATAGTATCCTCAAGCTGCTTAACTTCTTTCTGCTGTTTTTCATAAGCATTCACTTGTGTTTGAAACTCTAAATCTATAATTTCTTTGTACTGGTTATAATTACCCGTAAATTTCCTTGTCTGCGTTCGATTTATTTCTATGATATGACTAGCAGTTGCATTGATAAATCCACGGTGATGCGATACATAAATGATTGTCCGCTTTGATTTATTCATGTGCGTTATTAAATCATTTAGCATCGTTTGATCAAGATGATTAGTTGGTTCATCTAATAGGATTAAATCTTTTTCTGAAATAATTGAACGTAATAATGCGACGCGTGTTTGTTGACCTCCGCTTAAAAGGCTAATTTCCTTGTCTAAATCAGTTTCGCTTAAATTAAATAAATTCGCCTGTGTTATAATTTTTTGTTCTAATTCATAGCCATTATATGCTATAAAATCAGCTATTTTTTCATAGTTATAAGTTATTTCTTTTTTTAATTTTAATATTTCTGGAAATAAAGATAAAATGAATTCCATTCCAGTTTCATAATAATAATCTGTCATTTCTTGCTTCATAAGATACGCATTGTCTCTATACTTTAAGTATAGTTCATTTAGTAAGGTTGTTTTTCCAACACCATTATCACCCACAAAAGCTATGTGTTCTCCTTTTTCAACACTTATATTTACGTGATTTATCAGCGTTTTACCATATTTTTCAAATGGTTTTTGAACATAATAAAAAGACATATCAATTTCCTCGCTTCCAAGGACATGACATGCCATAAATACATACTGCAATCAATCTATGCGGTTGCTTAATAATAGCTTATATTATTTACGACATGGTCATATCCTGTAACTTTTTCATTTAAATGTAGTTTTGTTAATTTATTCTCTTGATATTTATCCAATGTCTTCATCGCCTTAATTAAGCCACCTAACGTTTTTAATTTCACTCATTATAACAGTGAGCAGTTTCTTACGCAAGTTTTATAGCGACTGTTATACTTCAAGGTAATAACAATCATTAAGGAGGACAACGATAAACATGTACAATTTAAAATTATCAGCGCTTAATCTTGTACCTATTCGAGAAGGAGAAGATGATCAAGCTGCAATTAAAGATATGGTCAAATTAGCTCAAAATTTAGAAACGTTAGATTATAATCGCTATTGGATTGCAGAACATCATAATGCCCCAAACTTAGTAAGTTCTGCTACTGCTTTGTTAATCCAACATACATTAGAGCACACATCTAAAATCCGAGTGGGTTCAGGTGGTATTATGTTACCAAATCATGCACCATTAGTAGTTGCCGAACAGTTTGGTACGATGGAAACAATATTTCCAGAACGTGTAGATTTAGGTTTAGGACGTGCACCTGGCACTGATATGATGACAGCTAGTGCCTTACGTAGAGATCAACATAATGGTGTTTATGAATTCCCAGAAGAAGTTGAGCAACTCGCTACATATTTTGGTCCTGGTAATCAACAAGCATATGTGCGAGCTTATCCCGCTGTAGATAAACATGTACCACTTTATATCCTAGGTTCATCTACTGACTCTGCCCATTTAGCAGCACGAAAAGGACTTCCTTATGTATTTGCTGGTCATTTTGCACCACAACAAATGAAAGATGCAATTGAAATATATAAAGATTTATTTGAACCTTCTGATGAACTTAGCAAACCCTATGTCATCGTTTGTTTAAATGCCATTGTTGCTGATACGGATGAACAAGCTGAATACTTATCAACAACTCAAGCACAAGTAATGGTTAGTATAACTAGAGGTAGAATGCAACCACTTCAACCACCTACTGATGATTTAAAAGGTATTTTAACACCGACTGAATTTGAAGTTGCGCAACAACGTATGGTCTCTTCACTTATCGGCTCAGAAGAAACTGTAAAAAATAAAATTAAAACCTTTATAGATGAGCATGGCGATATTGATGAATTAATGGCTATCAGCTATATTTATGATCAAGAAGCTCAACTTGATTCTTATCGTAAACTTAAAAATGTAATAGATACGCTGTAAAATTCAAGTTAATGAAACGTTAAAATCCCAATCTACAAATTTGTAGATTGGGATTTTAGTTATTTACAAAATAAATTTAGCGAAGACTATTTTTCGTCTTTTTTATCTTCATCATTTTTATCATCACTGCCACCAGTGAATTTATCAATTTGTTCTGAAGCTTGTTGTGCTTTTTCGTTATCAGAACCTTTTAATTTTTCAGATACAGTTTTTGCAGTGTCTTTTGCTTTGTCTAAGAAATTTTCAGCCATAGTAATTACTCCTTTGAAAGTTAATTAAAACTTAAATTATTTTTTGAATTTATCAATAGCATCATTTGCTTTATCTTTTGCATTTTCTACAAATTCTTTAGCTTTACCGGAAGTTTTATCTTCCTTGCCTTCATTTTCTAAGTCTTTATTGTCAGTTACGTTACCGACTGTTTCTTTCACATTACCTTTTGCTTGTTCGAATTTATTTTCATCTGCCATGTAAATTACCTCCTTAGCAATGTATATAAGTTAAATACCACTAATCATTGTGTCTAAACATGATAAATAAAATAAATCCAATATTTTCTTTAAAAGAAATCATTGTGAACTATAAATTTATAAATTATAGTTAAATTTAAATATAAAACATATAACCGTCTAAATCATCAGTTTCTTTAAAATCAGCTAGATATTGTAAAGTTGTATTATCAAGTACCTCTCTTACAGCATCTCTCATTCTAATCCAAAGTTCTTTTTGTGCAGGTGGCTCTGATTCAATACTTTCTACAAATGTAATCGGACCTTCTAATAAACGTATAATATCACCAGCTGTTATTTCTTCCGCTGGTACTCTTAATTGGTAACCGCCTTTTGCACCACGAACACTTCGAATTAATCCAGCATTCCGTAAAGGACCGACTAATTGCTCTAGATATAGATCACTTAAATTATTTTCTTCTGCTATAGATTTTAATGATACGCACCCTTGTCCTTGTTTTTTAGCTAGGGAAATCATTAATGTTAACCCATATCTTCCTTTTGTTGAAATTTTCATTATATTACCTCACTTAATTCGAATACTATATATTAACATTCTATCATTTTTTACGTTAATATAGAATTAGAAAGGTGTGACAGATTGTGACGAACGAACCACTTGCATCGAGAATGCGTCCGAATAACATAGATGAAATTATTTCTCAAAAACATTTAGTAGGTCCAAAAGGGATTATTAGAAGAATGGTTGAAACGAAAAGATTATCTTCAATGATATTTTTTGGCCCTCCCGGTATAGGTAAAACAAGTATTGCAAAAGCGATATCTGGTAGTACGCAATTCAAGTTTCGACAACTCAATGCTGTAACTAATACCAAAAAAGATATGCAGTTGATTGTTGAAGAAGCAAAAATGTCTGGACAAGTAATTCTACTATTAGATGAAATACACCGTTTAGATAAAGCCAAACAAGACTTTTTACTGCCACACTTAGAAAATGGAAAAATTGTATTAATTGGCGCGACAACATCTAATCCTTACCATGCAATTAATCCTGCTATACGTTCGAGAGCTCAAATTTTCGAATTATACCCATTAGATGACGATGATGTCAGAGTCTCATTAGAGAGAGCAATCAATGATGCTGAACGTGGGCTCGCTACTTACAACCCTATTGTTGATGACGAAGCAATGACTTATTTTACTACACAAAGTCAAGGCGATGTAAGAAGTGCACTCAATGCTTTGGAATTGGCTGTATTAAGTTCTAAAGTGACTGATGACAATAGATATATCACACTAGACGATGCTAAAGATTGTTTGCAAAAAGGGGCTTTTGTAAGTGATAAAGATGGAGATATGCACTACGATGTGATGAGTGCATTTCAAAAATCAATTAGAGGTAGCGATGTCAATGCTGCATTACATTACCTAGCACGTTTAATCGAAGCTGGAGATTTACCAACAATCGTTCGACGTTTGTTAGTGATTAGTTTTGAAGATGTTGGATTAGCGTCACCAGCAGCTGGTCAACGTACATTAGCAGCAATAGAATCAGCTGAGCGTCTAGGTTTCCCAGAGGCTAGAATTCCTTTAAGCCAAGCTGTAATAGAACTTTGTTTATCACCAAAATCTAACTCAGGTATTTCAGCTATTGATGCTGCCTTATCAGATATACGTAAGGGGCATGTTGGTCAGATTCCTGACCACTTAAAAGATGGTCATTATGCAGGTGCTAAAGAATTAGGTCGTGCAATCGGTTATAAATATCCGCATAGTTATGAGAGCGGCTTCGTTTCACAACAATATTTACCCGATAAACTTAAAAATAGAATTTATTATGAGCCCAAAACAACTTCTAAAAGCGAACAACAATTTAAGTCTGTTTATGACAATATTAACCATTCACAAAAAAAGAAATAAAATGTATTATAAATCACTACAATCAATAAAAGGTAGCTCTCCAAAACGGAAAGCTACCTTTTTAAAATAGTTATTGATGACTGAGCATTTTTTATTTTTTGTCTTTAATACGCGTAACAGGAATGTCTTTTAGAATATCATTAATTACATAACCCGCACTGATTAATCCAACTACACTAGGTACAAAAGCATTTGAAGATGGTGGCATTTGTCCTTTTCTCGTTGGTGCATTAGCATCCCCCACTGTATCCTTAACATCTTCTCTAATTACAATTGGACTTTCATCTGAAAAAACAACAGGTATGCCTTTATGAATGCCTAATTTTTTTAATTTACGTCTTATAATTTTAGCCATAGGATCTGTATGTGTTTTAGAAATATCTGCCACTTCAAAACGTGTTGGATCTATTTTATTGGCAGCACCCATGCTTGAAATCACGGAAATCCCTCTATCTAAACACTCTTTCATTAAGTGTACTTTATAAATGATTGTATCACTTGCATCTACAAAATAATCGATATCATATTCACTGAACAATGCTTCATAAGTCTCTTCCGTATAAAACATATGCAATGAAGTCACTTTACAATCAGGGTTAATTAATTTAATACGATCCTCCATCAAAGTCACTTTACTTTGTCCGATTGTAGAGGTAAGCGCATGCAATTGACGATTGACGTTAGTGATATCAACATCATCTTTATCAATAAGAATGATATGACCAATATTTGTACGTGCCAAAGCTTCAGCAGCAAATGAACCAACACCACCTACGCCTAGCACAACAACTGTCTTTTCTTTTAATAATTCCAAGCCTTCTTGACCATAGGCTAATTCATTTCTAGAAAATTGATGTCTCATCTAAATACTCCTTATTATTATTAATATGCTATAACAAAACTATTATAACATTATCATATATTTATATTTACAAAATGCATTATTTATCTTACATTATTTGAAATCGTAGCATTCACATTTTAAATTTCAGCAAAAAAAATACGCAAGACCGAAGTCTTGCGTACGATAGAGTCCGTTAGTGCCGTAGTTATAAAGTGCTTGATCATTCGGCCTGCTTATAACAGGTGGGTGCCCTGTTTCTTGTTTTGCAAGTCCTCCTTTGAGGCGTGTGCGCTGCAAGAAAACCCATTGGGCTCCCGGATCAAAGAGTGTTAGGCCCAAATATGAAGCAAACTTACGAACACTTCAGATGACTATCTTATGTGAACATCATAACACATAATCTCAAATTAGCAAGAATTAAAACTTCTTGCGCTAATTAATGACGAATACGTAATGAAAGTTCTTCTAATTGATTTTCTGATACTTCACTTGGTGCATCTGTTAATAGACATGTCGCAGATGCAGTTTTAGGAAAGGCAATTGTATCACGTAAGTTTGTACGATTCGTTAATAACATAACTAAACGGTCTAATCCTAATGCGATGCCGCCATGTGGTGGTGCACCATATTTAAAGGCATCTAGTAAGAAACCAAATTGTTCTCTTGCTTGTTCGTCTGTGAAACCTAAAACTTCGAACATTTTAGCTTGTAAATCAGCATCATGAATTCTGATAGAACCTCCGCCTAATTCATAACCATTCAAAACAACATCATATGCATTGGCTTGAACATTCTCAGGCTCAGTGCTTAATTTTTCAATATCTTCTTGTTTTGGTGAAGTGAATGGATGATGAGCTGCAGTATAGCGTTTAACATCTTCATCATATTCAAGTAATGGCCAATCTGTAACCCATAAGAAATTCAATTTCGTTTCATCAATCATGTTTAACTCTTTCGCAAGTTTAAGACGTAAAGCGCCTAAACTTTGTGCAACAACACTTGGTTTATCTGCTACGAATAACACCAAGTCACCTGCTTGCGCTCCAGTTAGTGATTGTAACTTTTCAACATGATCATTTTCAAAGAATTTAGCGATTGGTCCATTTAAACCATCATCTACAACTTTTACCCATGCCAAGCCTTTAGCACCATAGATATTTACAAATTCTGTTAAAGCATCTATGTCTTTTCTTGTATATTTATCAGAAGCACCTTCAGCTACAATTGCCTTAACTTGACCATCTTTATTGATAGCATCTTTGAATACTTTAAAGTCCATAATTTCACCAAGTTCTGAAACATTGATTAATTCCATGCCAAAACGTGTATCTGGTTTATCTGAACCATAACGACTCATAGCGTCGTTATATGTCATTCTTGGGAATGGACGTGGTACTTCAACGTCTTTCACATCTTTAACAACATTTTGTAACATTTCTTCGCCCATATCCATCACATCTTCTTGATCTACGAAGCTCATTTCAATATCCACTTGAGTGAATTCTGGTTGACGATCAGCACGTAAATCTTCATCACGGAAACATTTAACAATTTGATAATATTTGTCAAAACCACTAATCATTAATAATTGTTTGAATATTTGGGGTGATTGAGGTAATGCATAAAATTCGCCACCATGCACACGTGATGGTACTAAATAGTCACGGGCACCCTCTGGCGTTGATTTATTTAATACGGGTGTTTCTATATCATAAAAACCTTCTTGGTCTAAGTATTGTCTAATAGAACGTGTTGTTTGGTGTCTCATTTTAAATGTTTGTGCTAACTCTTGGCGTCGTAAATCAAGATATCTATATTTTAATCTGATATTTTCGTCAACATTTTGATTTTCTTCATTTAATGCAAATGGAGGCGTCTCAGATTTATTGATAATTTGGATATCTGAAACTTGTACTTCAACCTGGCCAGTTTCAATTTTTGGGTTTACCGTTTGAGGATCACGTTGCTTAACTATCCCTTTAACTTCTACCACGTATTCTGATCTAACAGTTTCTGCAATTTGTAATGCTTCTGCTGAAAAATCTGGGTTAAATACGATTTGAACATAACCTTCACGGTCACGTAAATCAACAAAAATTAAGCCACCTAAATCTCTACGGTTGTGTACCCAACCTTTTAATGTTACTTCTTGGTCTAATAACGACTCTGTTACTAAACCACAGTATGTTGTACGTTTACTCATGATATCTCTCCTTAATTTTTGAAATAATTAACCATTTCATCTAATTTAATAGTTTCAGTTTCACCTGACTCCATATTTTTTACATTTATTTTATTTTCTTCTAGCTCTTGTTCACCTACGACTATTGTATATCGCGCATTTAATCTATCTGCTTGCTTCATTTGGCCCTTAACTTTACGTTGTAAATAATCTTTATCTGCTTTCACACCATTTTTACGTAAATCATTTAATAGTTTCACAGCATAACGGTCCGCTTTATCGCCCATTGTTACAATAAATAAATCAAATTCATGATTGGCATTAAGTTCAATTTGTTCTTCCTCTAGTGCAAGTAACAATCTTTCAATACTTAACGCAAACCCTATACCAGTCTGGCTTGGTCCATCTAATAATTCTAATAAACCATTATATCGTCCGCCACCACACAGTGTAGTAATCGCACCATCATAATTAGGGTTATCCATCATTAACTCGAAAGCAGTATGTGTATAATAATCCAATCCTCTAACTAAATTCGGATCTTCTACGTACGGAATACATAAATCATCTAAATGTTGTTTTACTTCTGCGTAATAAGCTTTTGATGATTCATTTAAAAATTCTGTAATACTTGGAGCTGTTTTTATTTCTTCTTTGTCTTTATCGATTTTACAATCTAAAATTCTCATTGGATTTGTGTGTAATCGTGATTGACAATCACTACAAAAATGTTCGATTACAGGTTCAAAATGATTCACAAGTGCATCATTATATTCTTTACGAGAATTTATATCACCTATACTATTAATAACAAGTTTTAAGTGCTTCAATCCAAATGACTGATAAATATGCATTGCCATTGCTAGTACTTCTGCATCTACACCTGGATTTTCAGCACCAATAGCTTCTACACCAAACTGAGTGAATTGGCGATATCTCCCTTTTTGTTTTCGTTCATAACGAAACATTGGTCCGTTATAATATAATTTAATAGGTTGATTCGGAATACCTTGCATTTTATTTTCTATATATGAACGCACAACTGCTGCTGTACCCTCTGGACGTAATGTGATATTTCTGTCGCCTTTATCTTTAAAGGTATACATTTCTTTTTGAACAACATCCGTTGAACCACCTACACCACGCGCAAATAATTCAGTACTTTCAAAAATTGGTGTACGAATTTCTTCGTAATTATACAATTCCATGAGTTGATCTAACTTTGCTTCAATATAACGCCATTTCTTTGTTTCCTCTGGTAAAATATCTTGAGTCCCTCTAGGTATATTTATCATAGAACCTCTCCTTTTAAGCAATAAAAAAACCCTTGCATGACTAATAGTCATACAAGGGACGAATTTCCGTGTTGCCACCCTAATTGGTTATAAATATTTAAATTTATAACCCACTTCATACGAATAACGTTCGTTACACGGCTTTATTTTTAAAGCACCTCTTCTTGTGTTAAATTTCTAAATTACTAAGCATAATTTTTCAGCCAGGAATTATGTCTCTTCGCATTGTTTAAATGCTACCATTTCGTTTAGAACTTTCAAGAATTATAGCGGTTTTAATATAGAATTCATATTTAATAATAACGAGTTTACGACTAATATGCAACCTTTTTATTCTGAGAAGTATGCACGTAGTCCATCAACAACTGCTTTTTCTACAATTTGTCGATGTAATTGGTCTCTAATCATATCTTCATCTGTAGGATTACTAATATAACCTAATTCTAATAATACTGCTGGTACATCTGTTTGTCTCAATACTTGGAAGTTTTCTTGTCGTGCGCCTTTATTTGTTAATAATGCTTTCTTTTGTAGGCTCGCACTCAATGTCTCTGCTAATGCTTTTTGATTTTTCTTAAACCAATAAACGGTACTACCATTTGCTTTAGCTGATTTTAATGAATCATTATGTATACTAATATAAGCATCACCTTTAATATTTCTATCGCTAAGACTGACATATTCATCTGAACTACGTGTCATATTCACTGTTGCACCTTCTTTTTCTAAAAGTGCTTTAAGCTCTTGAGCGGTTTTTAAAGTGTATACTTTCTCTTTACTATGTTTATTTGTATTACTTGATGCCCCCTGATCACGTCCACCGTGACCAGGATCAAGTACAATTATTTTATCTTTTAAAGGTTTAGCATTTTTGTTAGCGTCTGCTTGAATATTTAAATTCGTATGCCAACCAGCCACCCAGCCTTTTTCATTGTTACCGGATTCTACTTCAATCCACTTACCAGATTCGCCAATTTTATGGAAGTTTTGTCCCTTTTTGATTGAATTAATTTCTGGATAAACAGCGTTAGGTCCAGTTCTTAATTCTGCATCTTCAGTAATATAAATCGTACTACTGTTTTCATCATTATGATTTAAGAAAGCAATAATCGTAATAATGAAAATGACAAATGCTACTGCGACAATAAATGTGGGGATATTTCTAAGATTATGTTTTTCTAACCAAGTATCGAGTTTTTTCATACTATTTTGCCATCCTGACTTTCATAAATCACTGTTACAGGTCCATCATTAGCAATATTCACTAACATATCCGTACCAAATTCGCCTGTTAACACGTTTATTCCATAAGAACGTAATGCATCGTTAAATATTTCATAATATTCATTTGCCTGTTCTGGAGGCATAGAATGAGAAAATCCTGGTCTGTTCCCTTTTCTAACATCTGCATACAATGTAAATTGTGATATAGATAAGATTTCACCTTCTACTTGTTGAATATTTAAGTTAAGCTTGCCATCATTATCTTCAAATAACCGTGCATTCACAATTTTTTTTGCTAATGCAGAAATATCGGCCTCTGTAGATGCTTTACCAACACCAACAAATAGGCAATATCCTCTTTTTATTTTATTTTCTATATTTTCATTAGAAACCGAAGCTTCCTTTACTCTTTGTACGACTATTTTCATGTATGTTGCACCTCTAATTCCAAACTCTTGTGACAGTATATACATCGCCGAGTTGTTTAATCTTGTCTACAACTTGGTAAACTTCATTAACATTTTTTACCATAACACTAATATTAATCACAGCATTTTTATCTATATCTGACTTGCCAGATACTTTCACTAAATTACTTTTAGTTGAATTTACAGCTTGTAATACTTCATTTAAAAGCCCATTTCTATCATAAGCAGAAACTTCTAAATCTACTTGATAACGTTGAGTGGCATCTTTAGAACGTACCCATTCTACGTGAATCAAACGGTCTTTTTCACTTTTAATATTAGGACAATCTGTTCTATGTACTTTAATGCCATGCCCTTTAGTGATATAACCAACAATATCATCACCTGGGATTGGATTACAACATTTTGATAATTTGATTAAGACATTTTCAATACCTTCAACATAAACGCCACTATCCGTTGTAATGTCATCTTTAATAGGTACTGATTTAGAAATTTCTTGTGCCGAATTCAATGCTTTTTGCTTATCTTGAATACGTTGCTTTTCAGTTAATTTATTCACTATTTGTAAGGCTGTTACCCCTCCAAAACCAACTGCAGCAAATAAGTCATCATCGTTAGCAAAATTATATTTATTATTTACTACGGCGATATTTTCCTCATTTAATACCGTGTCTACTCTAAAACCTTGATCTTTGATTTCCGCTTCAATCATAAATTTACCCTTTTCAATGTTTGAAGAACGGTCTTGTTTTTTAAAGAAACTGCGAATTTTACTTTTAGCACTTGATGATTTAACAATTTTCAACCAATCTCTACTTGGACCATAAGAATGTTTACTTGTTCTAATTTCAACAATATCTCCAGTCTGCAAGACATAATCTATAGGTTCAATTTTACCGTTTACTTTTGAACCTATCATTTTATTACCTACTTCACTATGAACTGCATATGCAAAATCAATAGGAACTGCACCGTAAGGTAATTCTACAACGTCACTTTCTGGCGTAAACGCATATACTTTGTCACTTTGTAAATCAAATTTAAGTGTTTCCATAAATTCTTCAGCATCTGACGTAGTATTGTCTGTTTCTGCAAACTCTTTAATCCAATTTAACTTTTTATTAAAGTTTTGTGCTTTCTCTGTTACTTTCTTACCTTCTTTATATGCCCAGTGCGCTGCTACACCATGTTCAGCGATTTCATGCATTTCAGAAGTTCTAATTTGTATTTCAAGTGGATCGCCGTTTGGACCAACAACCGTTGTATGTAATGACTGATACATATTTTGTTTTGGCATCGCAATATAATCCTTAAATCTACCAGGCATCGGTTTCCAAAGCGTGTGTACTAAGCCCAGTACAGCATAACAATCATTGATAGAATTCACGATAATTCTAACAGCTAACAAATCGAAAATTTGATCAAACTGTTTCTTTTGTTTAACCATTTTTCTATATATACTATATATGTGTTTAGGTCGACCATTGATTTCCCCAACAATATTCATGCTAGACATATCTGCTTGTATACGATTTATAGCATTTTGAATGTAATCTTCTCTTTCACTACGTTTTTTCTTCATTAAATTAACAATTCTGAAATATTGAACGCTATCAATGTATCTAAGCGCTGTATCTTCCAATTCCCATTTAATAGTATTGATACCTAATCTATGAGCCAAAGGTGCATAGATTTCGAGCGTCTCTTTAGAAATTCTAATTTGTTTTTCTCTTGGCATCGGTTTGATTGTTCTCATATTATGTAAACGATCTGCCAATTTAACTAAAATCACACGTACATCTTTAGCAATTGCGATAAATAGTTTTCGATGATTCTCCGCTTGTTGTTCTTCTTTTGAACGATATTTCACTTTTTTTAATTTTGTTACACCTTCTACAATAACTGCAATTTCTTCATTGAACATACCTTGAACATCATCAAATGTATATGGTGTATCCTCGATTACGTCATGTAAAAACCCTGCAACAATTGTTGGTCCATCTAAATGCATTTCAGTTAATATGCCAGCAACTTGAATTGGATGCATTATGTATGGTAAACCATTTTTTCGAAATTGACCTTCATGTGCCTCATAAGCAATATGATAACTTTTCAACACATATTCATAGTCTTCTTTTGACAAATATGATTTGGCTTTGGATAGTACTTCATCAGCACTATATGGATATTCATTGTTCACTTAAGACACCCCCATACTAAATATTAATCGCTATTAGATACCCAGTATTATATTCCGTTAGTTTTATCTAATCTTATTTAACTACGATTGTAACGTATTTTCATTTTATTAGGTCAAATTTTGTATAATAGTTATATGATACTACATGTTATTAAATAAATAAATGAGTTCATGTGAGTATTGGGGAAATAAAGTTTATTTTTAAATATTATATAGTGTGTTCAAGTGAATGATATTCATAACAAAGTCTCAGATAACTACCCACAATACAACCTATTGTAATAAATTGGATATATTTTAAATTAAAAAAAGAAGCCAGGACATAAATACATGTCTGAGCTTCTTTTGTTATATTACTTTTATATTTTATTCGTCGTATGAGATTAAACTCATTACGTCGTAATCTTCTATTTTTTCAATACCGTTAAGATATTTAAGTTCAATGATAAATGCAATACCTACAACGATGCCACCTAATTGTTCAACAAGTTTAATTGCCGCTTCAATCGTTCCCCCTGTAGCTAATAAGTCATCCGTAATCAGCACACGTTGACCTGGTTTAAGCGCATCTTTATGCATTGTTAACACGTTTGTACCATATTCTAAGTCATATTCATAACGAATTACTTCTCTTGGCAATTTACCTTCTTTTCTAACTGGCGCAAAACCAATACCCATTGAATACGCTACTGGACAACCTATGATAAAGCCACGTGCTTCAGGTCCAACTATAACATCTACATCACGGTCTTTAGCATAATGAACAATTTGATCTGTAGCATAACCAAATGCTTCACCGTTATCCATAATTGTTGTAATATCTTTAAAGTTAACTCCAGGCTTTGGCCAATCTTCTACTTCCGACACATACTGTTTTAAATCCATTCAAACTTCCTCCTATTTATCTACCAGTTCAGACTTAATCCATTGCTTTAAATTATTAAAATCTTCATAAAGCAACATTTTTTCAACTTCAATTCTTTCTAAACGACCTTGATAATACTTACTCGATTCAATGGCTTTCTTAGTAGAGTCGCTATTTATCTTAATTATACCATTTTCATCTTTGATAAACTCTAAATCTAGGAAAACTTTCAAGATGAATTTAAGCATACTAGACTGTATATTTAAGTATTGGCAAAGTTGCATTCCATCTTTAGCTAAATTAGTTTCCTTTTTCATAGCTAACGCTTTAAAGCATTGTTTGAACGTTTCCATTTTTGGCATGCCTTCGAAATAAATCGAGCGTTCATGATTTAAAACAAGATAAATTTGTGAAACTTCTACGGTTTTCAAAGTATCTTTGATTTCTTGTATAGAAGCAGGCAAATCACGAAAAACATATTTATCATAATTTTGCTGAATTTCATCACCATAAAAGTAATAATTTTCGCCTAGTTTTTCACTTTTTTTATGAATAAGGTAAGCTACATCCGTTGAATTTTGCTCAAAGCCACTCACTTTACTTTTACTTCGATAATCAAGAATTTGTAAATTATTACTTGATAAGTCTTGTATCATGAATTGAGGTGATTGAAAACCATTCCATTCATTAATTTGCAATGTACCAATACAATTAATTGGTTGTTGTTCCCCTAATTCTTTAACAAGGTGCCCATTTTGCCAAAAGATAGCCTGTAATTGACTTTCACCCATTACGAGTTTGAGATGTTTCTGTTCTTGGCCAATCCCTTTTGCTTGATTGACAATGACATCTTGTAATTCAAAGCATGGACTAGAAAAGTCTGTGCCAAAAGGACGTAATCTTTGAATATCTTGAATGTTTTTTATTGTAATATCAGCTTCTGAAATTTTAACGTCTACTTTTTTACGTGGCTCAAGTGATGTTGTTTCAGCAAGTTGAGTCATCCAATCATTTAATTCTTGTCTCAGTGTTTCAATGTGTTCTATTGGCATCGTCACACCTGCAGCCATATGATGACCGCCAAATTTTGATATTAAATCACCATGTGCATTCAAAACTTCGAACATTGAGACTTGCGCTATACTACGAGCTGAGCCTTTTGCATGGCCTTGCGCCTCATCGATATTTAATATAAGCGTTGGTAAACTATACGTTTCTACAACTTTAGATGCCACGATGCCTAAAACACCTTCATGCCAATTGGGTTCAGCTAATAATAAGAATTTAGCGCCTTGTTGTACTTGTGCTTCAGCTACTTGTAATGCTTCTTCAGAAATTTGTGCAACGATATCTTTACGTTCTTGATTAAAGAATTCGACCTGTTCAGCTAGAAAATCTGCTTCTTCATCTGTTTCAGCCATTAATAATTCTGCAGCAAGCGCAGCATCTTCTAGTCTACCTACTGCGTTTAAACGAGGGCCGATGATAAAACCGATTGTTTCTTCATTAATTTCATCACTGTAACCAGCTTGTTTTAAAATCGCCCTTATAGATGGTGGACAATGATTGTTAAGAACTTCTAATCCTTTTTGAACTAAAGTTCGATTTTCATCCGTTAAAGAGACTAAATCAGCAATTGTTCCTATAGCAACTAAGCCAAGGAAATATGCAGGTGGTTCATCCAATAAATTCTGTGCTAATTTATAAGCTACGCCAGCACCACATAAGTATTTGAATGGGTAATCAAATTCCGGATGCATTGGATGCACAATTGCATAGGCATTAGGCATCGTTCTACCAATTTCATGATGGTCTGTCACAATCACATCAACGCCTAAATCTTGTACCATTTGTATTTCTTCATGGCCTTGTATGCCATTATCTACAGTAATAATGAGTGAAATCTCTTCTTCATAAGCATTTTTAAACGCCATTTCATTTGGGCCGTAACCTTCAGAGAAACGATTCGGTATATACCAACCTACGTGTGCGCCTAACTCTTTTAACGTATTTACGAGTATAGTTGTAGACGTTACACCATCTGCATCATAATCACCATATACTAAAATCTTTTGATTTTGGTCTATCGCCAAATTAATGCGTTCGACAGCTTTAGTCATATCGCTCATTAACAATGGATCATGTGTGACTTGAGTGCCTTTTAACAAATCATCAATTGATGGTTTATCAGTTAAACCTTTACTTTCTAAGATTTTCTTTACAATAGGAGTTAGCTTTAATTCTGATGAAACTTCCTCTGTAATCTCAGTTTCTGGTGCGTTAACATCCCAAGTATACTTGGATTTAATCATACTATTCTCCCTCATTTCCACAAGCAATTATACAAAAGATATTCGAAAATAAAAAGTACTTACATTTAAACAAGACTTTCTATTATATTTATAAAACGAATACCATGTTTTTAAAAAATTCACAAATACATCTTAACATGAAAAGTAATCTACTTTAGCTTATTAACTATAATTCGTATTTAAAATTACTTTATTTGTTAATACCTTTTAAAATCATAAAAAAACAGCCCGAATTTTTAATTCGAGCTGTTTCACTTTATTTGAAATGTTTTAGTTATAATTGACACTAGAATTCAAAGTACTTACATCCTGTGCAAGTTATACTAAGATTTTTTCATCATTTGATTTTTTCTCTTTATAAACGACAATCTTATGATCGTCTGATTTTTTAAGTTGACGTTTCTTCATAATGCCCCATAACGGTACTGCGATAAATACAGATGAGAACACACCTGAAATCAGACCGATAAGTAATGCTAATGAGAAATTAAAGATACTTGGTGAACCCAATACTAGTAACGAAATAACTACGATAACTACTGTTAAAACTGTATTAATAGAACGTGTCATTGTCTGACGAATCGATCTATTAACAATATCGTCTATTTGAGATTTTTTCGTAATCACTTTTACTTTGTGTAAGTTCTCCCGGACCCTATCGAATGTAACAATCGTATCATTGATAGAGTAACCTATAATCGTTAATACTGCTGCGATAAAGGTAATATCTACCTCTAATCTAAATAAACTAAATACAGCAACAATGATAAACGCATCATGTAGTAGTGCCAGTACTGATGATAGTCCCATACGCCATTCAAATCTAAATGTAGTATAGATAATAATACCAATAGCAGCATATATAAGTGCAAACATGGCGTTTTTAGCAAGTTCTTGACCAATCACTGGTGAAACTGTATTGACTGTTGGATCATTACCAAACTCATTATCTATAGTGCTCTTAATTTTAGCAACTTCATCTTTAGATAAATCATTTTTAAATTGTACAGTAGCATTTTGACCATTTTCACCAAGTGAAACCTGAGTCGGTTTGAAATCTTTATCTTCAAGTGTTTGAGTCACTTTTTCCTCTGACACTTTATTTTCAGATTCAAAATCAACTCTCGTACCACTTGTGAAATCAATACCTAAATTCAATTTGAAAATGAAGAGAATGATAGCACCGATAATAATAATAAGGACACTTAATGATAACAATGGCTTAGCCAATTTCATAAAGTCCCAACGTTCATATGGCGTTTTCAAATCATGGACGTCTTTTTCTTCATTGATATTATAGATTTCTTTCTTATTTACACCAAATAACCAATATGATTTTTTGAAGTAATTAGATGACACTAGTAATGATAATAGCCATCTTGATAAGAACACTGCTGTTACAAAGATCATTAAGATACCGATGAGTAACATAGTTGCGAAACCTTTAACTGAACTTTCACCAAAGAAGAACAACACTGCGGCTGCAATCACAGTTGTTAACTGTGCATCGACAATGGTTAAGAAAGAACTCTTATTCGCTTTTTTATAAGCTTGTTTGAGTGTCCGTCCAATTTTGAGCTCGTCTTTAATCCGCTCATACATTATAATGTTCGCATCGACAGCCATACCGACACCTAACACTAAGGCTGCTAAACCTGGTAATGTAAGTACACCAGATATAAAGTTAAATGCTAGCATTGTTAAATATATATACGCCGTTAGCGCAATAATTGCTACTAAACCTGGCAAACGGTAGAAACCTAACATGAATAGATAAATTACTGCAATACCAATTATAGCAGCAAACACTGTTTTATCTAATGCGTCTTGACCAAACTGGGCACCGACTGAATTAGAATAAATCTCATTTAAATCTACTGGTAAGGAACCTGCATTCAATAAATCAGCAATTTGTTTTGCTTCTTTGATGCCTTCTTCACCATTAAATCCACCTGAAATTTCAACACTATCAGAATTAATCGGTTTATCTACTGAAGCAGCTGAAACGAATTTCGGATCTTTTTTACTCACTTCTTTATGGTAAGAATCACCTTTTTCGTGATCTAACCAAACAACCATGACGTTTTCATCTTTTTTCGAAATTTCTTCAGTTACTTTTTTGAATTTATCACTATCTTTTAATTTGAAAATAACTGCTGGTTGATTCGTATTCTCTTTAAATTCTTGTTTTGCTGAACCTTGCTGGATATCTTTACCAGTCAATTTGATATTGTCATCCGCATCACGAATTGTTAAATTTGCTTGTGATGATAAGACCTCTCGGGCTTCAGATTGGTTTTTAACACCCGCAAGTTGAACACGAATTCTATTTTTATCTTCGACTTGAATTTTTGGTTCGGAAACACCTAAGACGTTGACACGGTTTTCAAGCGTTTTCGCTGTTGATTTAACCGCTTTATCGTCAATTTTATCATCTTTTTGTAAAGGATCTACTTGATATAAGACCTCAAATCCACCTTGCAAGTCCAAACCAAGGCTAACGTCTTTAACTACACTCTTATAAGTAAATGCCATAGCTCCCAACAACAGACCTACGAGCACTATGAATGCAACTATTCTACTACTCTTCTTCACTTGAACACCTCATTGTAAGCTTATGTTATAAGAATACTTGATTAAATCATTTTAATGCAATTTTATACAATCTATACTTTCTTCTAAACGACCTTATTATCTTAACATATTACAACGTGTGTAAAAACTAACTCAACTATTTTGTATTCATAACTTAATTGTAAGCGTTATTAACTTTTTAAATTATTACAAAAATATTACTCGTTTATACGTTAAGTTATGATTATATACTAGGTCATTTTAAATTATAACACTATATCAACATATTGTTTAAGAAAGTATATATGATTTCTATGAATGTTTCAGTAGAATATGTTAATAAAAAAAGAACTGATATTTTCATATCAGTTCTTTACTTTATTTATGAAGGATCAACTTGTTTTATAGCAGGTTTTTCTAAAGTAATTTCAGTACCATTGCCATTTAAAGTTAATACTACTGTAGTTTCATCTACTGCACGAACAGTACCTTTGATACCGCCGATTGTAGTTACATGTTGGCCAGAACTTACTTGGCTAATCATTTCACGATGCTCTTTCGCTCTTTTCTGCTGTGGTCTGATTAAGAAAAACCACATTAATGCTAATAATAAAATTGGTAATATTAATGAAGTAAATTGCATTATTTTATTTCTCCCTTGTTAAAAGTTTTTTGGGTTGTCTACATTAAGTCCATACTGTTCAAAGAATTCTTCTTTAAAATCAAGAAGACGATCTTCACGAATAGCTTGTCGTACATTTTCCATTAATTTTAGCAAGAAATGTAAATTATGATAAGTAGTAAGACGAATACCAAAAGTTTCTTCTGCTTTAATTAAATGTCTTATGTAAGCTCTACTATAATTTTTACAAGTATAGCAGTCACAATTTTCATCAAGTGGTCCAAAATCTTCTGCATATTTAGCATTTTTAATAGTCACTCGTCCATGTGAAGTCATACAAGTACCGTTACGCGCGATACGTGTTGGTAGTACACAGTCAAACATGTCTATACCTCGAATACTACATTCAATTAATGCATCTGGTGAACCCACACCCATTAAATAACGTGGTTTGTCCTTCGGCATAAATTGTTCTGTGTGTGTCACCATATCGTACATCACTGGCTTAGGCTCTCCTACAGACAAGCCACCTATTGCATATCCTGGAAAATCTAAAGCAACTAATTCCTCAGCGCTTTGTTTTCTAAGATCTTTATATTCTCCGCCTTGTATAATCCCAAACAAAGCTTGATCATCAGGTCTCTTATGTGCTTTCAAACATCTTTCAGCCCATCTAGTGGTTCTTTCAATAGAATCTTTCACATATTTATATTCGGCAGGCATAGGAGGACATTCGTCAAATGCCATCATAATATCTGAACCTAAATCATTTTGAATCTCTGTAGCTTTCTCAGGACTCAAAAATAACTTCGATCCATTCTTATGATGGCGAAACTCTACGCCTTTTTCAGTAATATTTCTCAAATTACTTAAGCTAAATACTTGGAAACCGCCAGAATCAGTCAGTATAGGACCATTCCAGTTCATGAACTGATGTAAGCCCCCACTCTTTTTGATAATATCATTTCCTGGCTGTAACCACAAATGATAAGTGTTCCCTAAAATGATTTTCGCTTCCATTTGATGTAATTCTTCTGGACTCATTGTTTTTACAGTTGCTTTTGTACCTACTGGCATAAACATCGGCGTTTCAAATGATCCGTGCGGTGTGTGTACAATACCTAATCGAGCACCCGATTGCTTACAAGTTTTAATATGCTCATACGTTACTGCTGGCATATAAAATCTCCTTTCATTCCCTAAATAATTAACATTGCATCTCCGAAACTAAAGAATCTGTATTCTGATTTTACCGCTTGCTGATATGCATTTAAAATATAATCTCTACTACTAAAAGCAGATACTAGCATAACAAGCGTTGATTTTGGTAAATGAAAGTTTGTAATTAAACCATCAATTGCCTTAAATGTATAGCCTGGGAAGATAAAGATATCTGTCCAGCCACTTTGAGCTTTAAATACCTCATTCGTTTGCATAATCGTTTCTAGTGTTCTAGTTGATGTCGTACCTACAGAAATCACACGATGTCCTTTAGACTTGGTTTCATTTAATAACTCTGCTGTTTCTTGGTCCATTTGATAATATTCACTATGCATTTCATGGTCGTCAATATTATCTACACTTACAGGTCTAAATGTACCTAAACCAACATGTAACGTAATAAATGCAATGTTAATACCTTTTGCTTTTATACGATTTAATAATTCATCAGTAAAATGTAACCCTGCTGTTGGTGCGGCTGCAGAACCAGATGCTTTGGCGTAAACAGTTTGATAACGATCTTGATCGTCTAAGCGTTCTTTTATATAAGGAGGTAAAGGCATCTCACCAAGCTCATCTAAGCGCTCTTGTAATATGCCCTCGTAATGTAGTCTCATTATACGACCACCTTGGTTTAACTCCTCAATACATTCAGCAACTATCTTACCGTCACCAAACGTTAATTTATTACCAACCTTAATTCTTTTTGCAGGCTTTAATAATACTTCCCAATCATTACCAGAGATTTGTGTCAGCATTAGCATTTCTACTTTTGCACCGGTTTCTTCTTTCAAACCAAACAAACGAGCTGGCATTACTCTTGTATCGTTTAATACAAGCGTGTCACCTTTATCTAAGTAATCAATAACATCTTTAAAATGTTTATGTTCAATATCACCAGTTTGTCTGCCAAGAACTAATAATCTACTCTCATCTCTGTTTTTCAGAGGTGTTTGTGCTATCAACGCTTCAGGCAAATGATAATCAAATGCTTCAATATCCAAACTTATTCCCTCTTTCCATTCTTGCTAAAATGTTCAAATGCATAAGGTGTCGCTTTCCGTCCTCTTGGCGTACGCTCAATAAATCCTTTTTGAATTAAAAAGGGTTCATATACATCTTCAATTGTAATGCGTTCCTCTCCAATAGAAACAGCAATCGTATCTAAACCAACAGGTCCACCTTTATACTGCTGCAATATACAATTCATCATTTTATGATCAATGTAATCTAGCCCTTCATCATCTACTTGTAATAACTGCAGAGATTGCTTTGTAGTATCTATGCTGATTGATTCATCTTCTTTCACTTGTTGAAAATCACGTACACGTTTTAACAAACGATTGGCTACCCTTGGCGTGCCGCGACTACGTTTAGCTAATTCTGTTGCACTTTCCTTATCGATAGACGTACCTAATACTTCTGCGGTACGCACAATGATTTCTTCCAATTCAGGTTCTTCGTAATACTCTAATCTGAGATGAACACCGAATCTATCGCGTAAAGGAGCTGTTAAACTACCTGCTCTTGTAGTAGCACCTATTAAAGTAAAAGGTGGCAAGTCTATACGAATACTTCTCGCTTCTTCTCCTTTACCAATAACGATATCCAAGAAGAAATCTTCCATTGCAGGATATAATACTTCTTCAACAACACTACTTAACCTGTGAATTTCATCAATAAATAAAACGTCTCCTGGTTGTAAACTAGAAAGAATCGCTGCTAAATCACCTGGTCGTTCTACGGACGGCCCAGAAATCGTTCTAATATTCACTTCCATTTCATTCGCAATGATGTTAGACAAAGTCGTTTTACCTAATCCAGGGGGACCAAATAATAGGACATGATCTAACGGTTCTTGTCTCATTTTAGCTGCTTTAATAAACACTTCTAAATTCGATTTAATCGCTGATTGTCCAATATATTGACGTAACCTTGCTGGTCGTAAAGAAAGTTCAAATGAAGTTTCCTCTTCATGTACTGATTGGTCTACCATTCTATCATCCATTACATTCCCCCCTTTTTAAATATAGTAATATTTATGATATAAGTAATTGTAACCCTCTTTTAACTGCATCATCGACCGATTCAAATGATTCTTTAGTTAATGTTTTTTCGACTTTAGTCAATTCACGTTTAGAATAACCTAATGCTTCTAATGCTAGTATTGCTTCATTAACAATTGCAGTTGCACCATTACTATCAATTCCCATGTTTAATAGCTGACTGCTATCTACTTCGTTAATCTGTACTTTACCTTTAAGGTCCAATACAATTTGGCGCGCAGTTTTTTTACCTATTCCAGGGAATTGTGTTAAGTAAGCATCATTTTCGTTCTCGATGGCAATTTTGACGTCATTCGGAGAACTACTTGCTAAAATTGCTAATGCAGATTTCGGACCAATACCAGTTACTTTTATCAAACTTAAAAACATATCTTTTTCTTCTTGATTTATAAAACCATAGAGCAACTGTGCATCTTCTCTTACGATAAGTGAAGTGTGAATCACGACTTCTTGATCCATTTGTTTTTGAAAACGATAAGAATTAGGTGTTTGAATCTCGTATCCTACACCTGATGCTTCAACTACTACATGCGTAGGATTCAATACTGTTAATGTGCCTTTAATATATGCGTACACGTTTACACTTCCTTATATAGTCATACTAATTAATTCTACTTTAGAAATATGATCAATAATTTTTAAAGCTTCCATTACATCATCAATTTCCAAATCCGTGCCCTTGGCATCTAATGAAAGTGTGATTGTTGCTCTACCATCCATTGGAATACTTTGGTGAATTGTTAACACAGATAACTGTAAACTAGATAATGTATTTAATACTTGTGCCAACATGCCTACAATATCATTGACATACAATATTAATGTAAACTCTCTCGTTGATTCCATCTTTTCATCTATCGGAAATATAGTATCTCGATATTTATAAAATGCACTTCTAGATAAATCGAACTGTTTGACTGCTTCAAATATGGACAATGACGGATCGTTTTTTAATACATCTTTAATTTTTAAAGTTTTTACAACTGATTCTGGTAAAACATCTTCTCTAATTAAATAAAACTTTTTATAGTCTTTTTTGTCCAAATTAAGCACTCCTATTCAACAAATTCAAATTCTCCACCAAGTATTCTTACAATATCACCATTTTCACAACCACGTGCTCTCAACGCCTCATCAATGCCCATAGAACGCATTTGTCGTGCGAATCTACGTACTGCAGGGTCGCTATTGAAGTCAGTCATCTTGAACATTCTTTCGATTGCTTTACCACTTACAACGTATGCAGCATCATCATCTCTAGTAATTGTGAAGTTATCTTGACTCGGCGTATGTTTGTACAACACTCTGTTAACACCCAAGTCTTCCTCTTCTTCTTTACTAAAGTCAATGTCTTTTACTTCTTCTAATTTATCTGCAATTGCATATAAAAGTTCATCTATATGATCATGCATCACTGTAGATAAAGGAATAATATGAATACTATCATCATTCAATTCTTCTTTGAAAATTTCTAAATTATCTTCAGCGTTTGGCATATCCATCTTATTTGCTACAACGATTTGAGGTCTCTCTTCTAAACGATGTTCATAAGCACTTAATTCTTCATTAATTACTTTATAATCTTCGAATGGATCGCGACCTTCAGAGCCACTCATATCAATCATATGAACAATAACTTTTGTTCTCTCAACGTGTTTTAAAAATTGATGCCCTAATCCTACACCTTCAGACGCACCTTCAATAAGACCAGGTAAATCTGCCATTACAAAACTTCTTTGATCTTTTGTAGAAACAACACCTAAGTTAGGTTTAATTGTAGTGAAATGATAAGCACCAATTTTCGGTTTGGCTTTAGATACTATTGAGAGCAAGGTAGATTTACCTACACTAGGAAAACCTACTAATCCTACATCGGCTAGTAATTTTAATTCTAATGTAACTTCTATTTCTTCACCTGGTTCTCCATTTTCACTAAAATCAGGTGCAGGGTTTCTTGGAGAAGCGAAACGAGAGTTACCTCGGCCACCACGACCACCCTTAGCTACAGTTGCACGTTGACCATCTTCAACTAAATCTGCAACAACTTCTTCTGTTTCAACATTTTTCACAATTGTGCCTGGCGGCACTTTTAGAACTAAGTGGTCTGCATTTTTACCATGCATATTACTCGTTTGACCAGCGCCACCTCTATTAGCCTTGAAATGTGTTTGATATCTAAAGTCTAATAAAGTTCTTAATCCTTCATCAACTTCAAATATAATTGACGCACCATTACCACCGTCGCCACCAGCTGGACCACCAAATGGAATATATTTCTCTCTACGGTAGGCTGTTATACCATTACCGCCATCACCTGCTTTAAGTGATATTTTAACTTGATCGACAAACATGATTTCACCTCTTTTTCTAAAAACTTAATTTCCATATCTTTTATATTATATCATTATCTTGCCTACTAGAAAATAAAGACAAAAAAATTAACACCAGAAGTCATAACTTCTGGTGTTAATGGTGACAAAAACTACTCAGCTGCTGCGTAAACAGAAACTTGTTTTTTGTCGCGACCTTTACGTTCAAATTTAACAACGCCGTCGATTTTAGCGAATAATGTATCGTCGCCACCACGACCAACATTTTCACCAGGATAGATTTTAGTACCACGTTGGCGGAATAAAATTGATCCACCTGTAACGTATTGACCATCAGCACGTTTAGCTCCTAAACGTTTTGACTCAGAGTCACGGCCGTTTCTTGTAGAACTTACCCCTTTTTTAGATGCGAAGAATTGTAAGTTTAATTTTAACATTGGGTTGCACCTCACTTATAATTTAGTCTGATATTTTCTTTATATTCTTCTTCAATTGTTTGCAATGATACTAACATTGCCTGAAGAATTAATTGCGCTTTTTCATTTGTAGCATCGACACTTCTTACGTGGAAATGTCCACCGTCATCATTGTAATCAATGTCTGGTTTTTCGCTTGTTAATCCCATGATAGCATTAACGCTTCCGAAAATAACTGCGGATGCACCAGCACAAACTATATCATGCCCGTATTCGCCATGTTCTGCATGACCATCCATAATAACATCAGTTACTTGACCAGCTTCGTTCAATGTAACATCAACAGTAATCATAATTAAGCGTTGATTTTGTCGATAGTTAATTTAGTGTAAGGTTGACGATGACCTTTTTTACGTTTTGAGTCTTTACGACGTCTGTAAGTAAATACAGTGATTTTTTTACCGCGTCCTTCTTTATTAGCAGTAGCAGTAACTGTAGCACCCTCAACTGTTGGCGCACCAACTTTAACTGAGTCTCCACCTACAAATAATACTTTGTCAAAAGTGAATGAATCACCTTCGTTTAAATTTAATTTTTCAACGAAGATTTCTTGTCCTTCTTCAACTTTTAATTGTTTTCCACCTGTTTCGATAATAGCAAACATACTTTGCACCTCCTATAATTTTAAGTCACGCCAAATGCAGGTGACATAAATGTACTTGAACCTGAATCTGAGCGGTTGTATGTAGCTATGAACTACTCAACTACTGCATTTTAGCATTAGGATTTCTTACTGTCAATCTTCAATTGCACTTTTCTTAGGAATTTCATAATAATTGGGAATAAAATTGTAAGTAAAATTAAATTTAATATAAATGTAGGTATTAATCTAAATATAATAAAATCTATAAACTCAAAATTAATAAGCCCTAAAATACTATACATAATTGCTACATAAATTTCTAAGAAAACTGTACTCAGTAAAATAATGATAAACAGCATTGTATGATCTCTATAAAATATTTTGAAGAAAAAGTCCATGATGACTACAAATAAAATATAGCCAAATAGGTATAGACCATAAAAGCTGCCGAAATATAAATCTGTAATTAGACCTAATACTACTGATAAAACCAGCGCTACACCAAAACTTCTATACACACTTAGCATCAAAATGTACATGATCGTTAAATGTGGCACGAAAATAATATCTTTATCTCCTATTTGCATTGGTATAACAAGCCCAATTGCAGTATCAATATAAAACAATACAATACCAATAAGAAAGTAGTATAATGCGCGCATTAATTATCCCCGCTTTCATTATCTGGTATTGTTTTTGGGTCTCTTTTAGCAACATAGACGTGGTTTAAGTCTGCTAAACTTGCAGCTGTTTTCACTCTTACTTCTTTAGATAGACCGTACTCATCATTTTCAACCTTAGATACTTCACCTATGTAAATACTGCTAGGAAGTTGATCTGCTAAGCCACTCGTAACAACTTTATCTCCTTTTTTAATACTATCTTTATTATTTATATCTGTAATTACAAGTTCTTCATTCTTAGCATCATAATGATCTATTAAACCAAAAACGTTTTCTCCATCATGTTGAATGTTTACAGACAATCGATTAGCACGTGTGTTCGTTGAGATTAAATCCACTTGAGACGAGAATTGATTCACTTTAGAGATGCGGCCAACTAACCCTTCTGAAGTCATCACAGCCATATTGTTTTCTATTCCATCTTTAGAACCTTGGTTTATAACCAACGTATTCATCCATTGATCAGGATTTCTAGATAATACTGTGCTAGAAATCGGTTCATATTTTGAAATATCTTCAACATCTAATTCTTTTTTGTAAGTTTTATTTTCAGCTTTTAGTCTTTCATTTTCAGCTTCTAATTGCTTTAACTTACTACTTTGTTCTTCTGAACTATCTTTTGCAAAGAGATTACCGATAGATCCTGTTATAAAATGTACAGGATAGCTAACTGCTTTTTGACCAAAAGCAACAGTATCTCCAACATACTGTTCTACTGGTGATTGCGTTTGTGAACGCAAAGATACACCAATTAAGGCTATAAACACAATGATTGCACACAGTATAACAATCAGTTTGTTGTTTTTAAAAAACTTTGACAACCTGAACACCTCTATTAACCAACTATTTTATATTCTTATTACCATTTTATATCACTAGTGTTACGAAATAAAGCACGAACCCTGATATTCCATAACAAAATTTATCCTATATTAAATCAACAGTTTAACTAGATTAAACGGATACGTTTCAAGATTTGATTAAAATGTAATAAATTAAACGATACATTGTATTATAACAATACTTATAGTCAATAGTGTATTAAAAAGTTTTGATTTTGCGAATAGTAATTCAATATATTATTTTTGTTTAAAAATTAATATTAAATACTTTTTGAGGAAAACACATTTATTTATATCTTATATGTTTAATCTTTTTATATACGCTTATATAAGCATTCAAAATGTCTTCAAGTTTCAAACTATAAAAAAAACGCCTCTACTATAAGAGACGTGAACTTACTTTAGTCATTTTCTTTTTCATCTGATTTGTTGTCGTCAGTTGATTTTTTAGCTTTTTTCTCATCTTCTTCATATAATGTTTCTTTTTTACGCCAACGTGCAAATAAATTTTGTGCTTTTGCTTGCTCAGCCATTTTCTTATCTTTAGACTGTTCACTCATAATTGGACACCAACCTTTAACGTTTTTACTTATTTAAGGCTAACGCATTTCACCCTATAATTCAAACGCATTACTCGTAGCTAGATTGTGGTTGTAGTTCAATATGCACTCCTAATTGATTTAAATCTTGTTCCATTTCAATTTCCGTCTTATAAACACGAAGTGAATCTGAGCCAAATTTATAGATAATAAACTCATCGCCACGTTGACCAGCCAAGTATTCATCAGTATAACCCATTCTTTCTAAACCTGAGACTGACATAAACTCTTTTTTATTAATCCAATCAAACACATTTTTCGTTTGACTAAACGGTACATTATTAAGGATGTCATTATCTTCTACTGAATACCGTTTGCCACCAGTCAAATTTTGTTGAGGTGCTTCATTATTCATAGATGGCTTATCATCATGTACTGGGTTCCATTCTTGGTCTTTTAAAAAAGGTGCATATTTTAATGCGAAAAGTACAATTGCTACTATCGCTATGACAGCTATAATGTTTTTTACAATACTGAAAATAAACCGCATGAACCATCCTCCTATTAAGTCACTCTATATTATAATTTTTCACAGTCGAATTATCATCAGTCTCTAGAAGTATTTAAAACTTATCTATAGACTGATGCATACGCCCTATTTTCATAGTACAATGTTTTTAAAGGGAGTGAATACAGAATGAGTATTTTATCAATAATCCTGCTTGCACTCTTAGTCATACTACTATTTAGAGTAGGTTTATCAATTTTAAGATTTATAATATATATTGGAATTATTGTGTTATGTATATATTTGGGTTACCAAGGTATTCTTTGGTTAATGGAGAATTTTAACACTTATTTCAATTTCATAAATTAAAATTTTAGCGCTTAAGGATTAAATTATCCATTAAGCGCATTTTTGTGTTATTAGATTTAAAACATTTAATACTTTTACTTAAAATATGTAAAAACTATAAAGTACTACTAGCAAAACTTAACATATACTATAGAAACTTGTCATTTACTTACTTTCCTACACCATTACTTAACACCTGATAAACATAATAACAGCCACTTAATAATAGTGCCCATATTATCGCTACCACTATAGCACTCAATAAATAAATCCAAATTGAAGTTGATGAATGATTAAATACAACGAATAATATAGTTGTAATAACAACCCCGATAACTGAAACAGCTATGGCAATACCTGTTTTTTTCAAATTAATTGCTTGGCGCTTTTTTGTGAGTTGCATAAGATACACTACAGGTAACAATAACCCGATTAATAAGATACTTCCCAATATATAATCCTCCTTATATAACAACTTGATTATACATTACCTTGACGCATACCGGAAGATTAATGTGTCTCATAAAACAAATCAATCATATGTAAAAAGACACCCTTTCAATATCAGGATGTCTTTAATATATAATGTTACTTTAAATGCTTAAACAAATTCTTCATATTCACGTGGGTTTTGATCTTCAACACGACCGCTTTCACCTTGATCTAAGTCATCAATCTTATCCAAGTCTTCTTGTTCTAATTCAAAATCAAGATAATTATAGTTTTCTTGTTGATGTACATCATCACTTGATTTAACAATTGGAAATACATGGTTTTGATTAACCCAGTTAATAATTACTTGAGCAGGTGTACGCTCATATTTATCAGCAATAGCCTTAATCGTATCGTTCGTAAGAACATCATTAATTTCACGACCTAAAGGGCTCCAAGCTTCTGATAAAACACCTCTTTTATCATTTTCTGCTATTAAATCTTTATTATTGAAATACGGGTGAATTTCTATTTGATTAGTAGCTGGTGTCACTCCTGTTGCTTCAATAATTTCATCTAAATGTTCAGGCATAAAATTAGAAACACCAATTGTTTTAATTAAACCATATTTCTGTGCATCGACTAATGCTTTCCAAGCCTCAACGTATTGACCTTGTTTGGGATTCGGCCAATGTATTAAATATTTATCAAAATAGTCTAAGCCTGTACGATAAAGTGACTCTTGAATAAGATTAATAGCTTTATCATATTCATGTGCAGCGCCTGGTAATTTAGCACTTACATAAATCTGTTCTCGAGGTATTGACGATCGACGAATTGCCTCG
Organism: Staphylococcus parequorum; assembly: GCF_039237145.1. NCBI lineage: Bacteria > Bacillati > Bacillota > Bacilli > Caryophanales > Staphylococcaceae > Staphylococcus > Staphylococcus parequorum. The sequence continues at coordinate 1,579,660 of NZ_CP150682.1, read as the reverse complement.
CCCACCATACCTTCATTGTTATAATTAGTTGAAGTATCTATTAAGCTGTAGCCTATATCAATTGCATTTATTACTTGATTAACGCCTTTTCCGCCTTGAATATTAACCGTTCCTAATCCTATATGAGGTAAAGTTGATCCATCATTTAAACGAAACTCATCATACATCGTCATTAATAATCCTACCCTTCTTCCATATATTTAAAAATCAGCCTAAATAAACTGATTATATATAATCGTTACTTTCTATTTCTACCCGTTTTAATACTTTAATAATCTGGGGAAACATTTGGACAATCAAAACCGATGGATGTTTTGATTTATATAATCGTTATATTGTTTTTTCAATGGCAAAAGACAAACTAAGAAATAACTGTATTAGTTTGTCTCTTTTTTGATATATAGTTAGTTTTTAGTATTCATTACTCTCTACTTCATACTTAATATTTAATTTTTTTAATAACTTATTTATTTCCAATTCCAATAACGGTTGCTCAATGTCTCTAATTAAATTTATATATAACTTATTATCATAACTTAACATACTACAGTTGTATGGTGTCCGTGATCTAGTGTTAAGTATACAATCTACTCTATCTATATATTTATCCATTTCCGATGGTATCCGAATTAATCCTAAATTCGATAGCGTTAAACATGTTGTTTTTTCACTATATAAAAATGAACGCTTAAGAAAAATTTGCTTGAGAAATAATGGCATCATTTTGATGAATATATTATTTTGTATGCTCACATTTTTTTGAATCCTTGTTCGTAAATTATCTTCTGATAATCCTGACTTAAGTTGATTATCAATAGTTTTAATAATTTCATTTAAACTATAATCTTGAACTTTAGGATTAATTTGAGGTTTCATATAGAGGACAAAATTACGTAACGTGTTTTTATGGAACACATTTCTTAAATCAATAGGCAAGAAGATTTTAATATCTTTCTGACTTTGCATTTTCATTTCCTCTTTTTGCAGATTTATTAACCCCATAATTATCATTGAAGCTACTAAAACAGTTAAACTTATATTCATGTCTTTAGCTATTTTCTTTATATCTACTATATCAATAATATATTTTTCTGTTTTTAATTTGTTTATTGTCTTTCCTTTTAATTGGTACACTTGGTTATTCTTGAAAATAACTTTATTTCTTTGTTTTATTTTAATATCTTTATAGTTGTCTGCTATTTCATCTTTACTAGGGTGCTCATTAATATCTAGTATATCTTCTCTATCTTTTAAATGTAGATTTTCTTTTCGTTTAAGGTATTCATAAACTAATGATTTCAAAAACACCATACCACCCTTACCATCAGTCAATGAATGAAACAATTCAACATGTACACTTTTTTCTGAATATAATACGCGAAAACTACTTTTATATAAATCTTTTTTAGACATATACTTTAATAGTTTTGTGTCTTTTTCTATATTGGGTGCTTTATAAACTGGTTCTAGATAATACCAAAACATACCTTTGGATATTCTAGCTGCAATTGTAGGGAATCTTTCTGTAACTACATTTAAAGCCTCTTGTAATATGACTGGATTTATTTCTTCTTTCAAAGTAAAAGATAACCTGAATATATTTAACCAGCTTTTGTTATGAGAAGCCATATGAATAATTGCTGTGTTATCAAGTTTTACTTTATACTTTTTTCGATTATGCATATATTACACTCCTCTTAATAGTTTAGACTACCCATAAATCTTGTATATAAATTTTCTATAAATAACATATTAAAAAGCAATTTCATAACAAAATTCTAGTTTTCTATAATAATCATTTTCTACAAAATCAGTAGGTTTAACCTTAGTATTATTTGCTTCAAAATATTCAAGGTTAGCTATTTTCAAAATGCTGTATACAAATTGAGAACAAAACATAATATTAGGTCTAATAGATGCCTTAGTTACAAGTCCTACTAAATTATAAGCACTGCCGGCGTTATTTATTTCATTGATTTTTTCAATTATACGTTTCTTTTGTTCTTTTGTAGCTTTAATTTTATATACCATTATACTAGCGTCACTTTTTTTATTAAAAGACTCTAATTGTTCTTGGTTTAATCCAGGTAGAGTTAAATTTTCTCCACCATTGTAACTTATTGTTGTTTTCAGTTCTTTATCTAAACTAAGAGAAACATGATTATAATTTTTTTGAGTAAAAAGTGAAATTAATTCACTTGCAGAACTACCTGTGCTAGATAAAACAATATACAAATTTTCATCATTTAAACTTTTTTCACATTCCGCGAAATAACTTTCACTCAGTGAATTTCTATTTAAATATTTAATATAACTATGCCTAGGAATATCATTCGCAACTTCATGAATATTTTCTTTAGATAAAGCAGTTTTACTTTTACTAACATTCTTTTTTAAACTGTTCCTTTTGTTATTTATTTCTCTAATCATATCAAAACTAATTGATGTTTTACTGATCATTGAAAATTGATGTTCAAGTGTGTATATATAATGTAAGTATCTTACAAAGAATGGTACAAAAATGATAATAATACCAATGACATTTTTCACTAAAAAGGCGAGCCAAATACTACTATTATTAAAAAATGTAGAAGCTATAAAAACTTCTTGTAGAATTAAGATTAAAGTGTATATTGAAACGAACATGATTTTCACTTTCCATGCGTTCTTCGACGCCAATATATGTATAATAAGAATTGCAGCTGATAAAGCAAATATGACTGCAAATATAGCAGTTGACTTAGTAAATAATAAAGACATTAATAAAATAATAATTAAAAATTGGATCAGTAATAAATATACTTTTTTGACTCTCATATAAATGTTCTCCTCCATAACTTTCTTTAATATATAGTATATTTAAAAAATCAACAATCTAAACGGTCTTTTAATTATCAAATTAATATGTTTTTAAAATATAGAACAAGTAGCTTATGTTCTACACATGTAAATGAGTCAAACTTGGAAACAGGGCTAAATTATTTCAGTTACTCAAATAGTCTTCAGTCAAAATACCCTTCTTCAACCATGCTTAAATAAGTATGGTCACCTATAATAATGTGGTCTAATAAATCAATTCCTAGCACTTGACCACATTCTTTTAACCTTTCAGTAGTTTTAATATCCTCGGTTGAAGGCGTAACATCACCTGAAGGATGGTTGTGTAATACAATAATGGCGTTACTCGCACATTTAACAGCTTCACTAAATATTTCTCTTGGATGTACAATTGAGCTATTTAAAGTGCCAATAAATATAGTCTTTTGCTTAATAATTACGTTTTTAGAATTTAAAAACAACGCTATAAATTTCTCTTGTGTCAAATGCTCCATTTTGCCCATCATGAAATCTGCGACATCTTTAGGGCTTGAAATTTGAATCTTATCGTCTACGCTACCTGAATGCATGCGTTCTCCTAACTCAAATGCTGCTTTCAAAATAAGCGCTTTATATAAACCTACACCTTTGATTTTATTTAAGTCACTGATAGATAACCTTTTTAATTCTTTTAAGTTGCCAACTGTCTTCAACAATTCGTTTGCAATATCTAAACTGGAACTCCCTTTTCGACCAGTATTAATGAGTATAGCTAATAACTCAGCATGCGATAAATGCGAGGCACCATAGCTTAACAAACGTTCTCTCGGTTTCTGATTATCTGCTAGTTCATTTATTCTCAAATTAGACCCTCTCCTAAAGTTAAATATTGATGAGACACCATCGTTAAATTAAAAGCAACAAAAATAAAAGGTATAAGTGGTATTCTTTGCTTTAAATTACGAAAAAGTATCATACTAACTAAAGCAAAAATCCCCCCACAAATAAACGTAAAAAACATTGTTAACACAAAATCTGGATATGGTAGTAAATAAGATAGCAATGAAAAAAGAAGTATGTCACCGTAACCAATGCCGTGACGTATTAAAAAATAAAAAAGGTGTAATATCGTAGTCATGATTAAGCAGTGGTATACATTTCCTTGTGCAATAAAATAGGCACATAACGAAAATATAATGTACAGATGGAGTGGCAGCGCAAAAGTTTTGATGTCATACATAGTAAATACAAGTAGGAATATATATATAAGTATAAAGGTGGTGTGATCTAAAGGAAATGATAAGTAAGAAAGTATAAATGCAGGAACAATAGATAATAATTCTCCAATTAAATATAAAGAACTCAACTTACTTTGACAGCAACTGCTTCTTCCCTTTAAACACAAAAAGCTTAAAATTGGTATCATTTCGGTAAATTTAAGTACGCTTTGACAATAATCACAACGAGAACGTAAGGTAAAGTATTTTAACCTTAATTGATTTACATGGCTCAACTGGTACAAATAACTAAATAGAACTGGACATAATAAAAGTTGTTTAATCAATGATGTGCCTCCTTATAAAAATTATAGCACGTCCATTTTAATTTAATAACAAAATTATCACTTAATTAAAAATTTTAATTGCAAACTTGTTAAAATGAATTTTCAGTACACAAAAAGCGCTGTAATCTCTACAATTTAAAGGGAAAAGCATTTAAATAAAATAGAAATTACGCGCTTATGTATGTGTAATAATTATATGCATATTTAACTAGGGAATACAGAAAGACACAATCAGACACTCTGTATTTATTAATTAATATGTTATTTGTTGTTGTTACTTTTAAAAATAAAGTAAATAATTATTTTTCGATACTATTTTTTCTTAACTTCTTCTACTGTTTCTTCGACTTCTTTACGTGTTATTTTTTCACGGCCATTTTTCATAGCTTTCAAAGATTTATGTGCAAGCGCTAATGGTAAACGTGCGAATAATATAATCGTTCTCTTATGGATTGAATTGATATATGCATCTGCTTTTGCTAAGTTTTCATCTGCGTAATCAAACAGGTCTGCACGAGTCCAACCATCCGGTACAAAACTCACACCACGTTCATCTAAATCTTCTTTCTCATTTCGTAAAATGTTAACAGCTTGAAGTCCACGTCCATAACCAATGGCTAAATCGCGGTCTGTTTTTTCACCAGCACACAATTCCCATAGCTCTGATAGCATGACACCGACACGCCCTGCAACGTAATATGTATATTCATCTAAATCTTCGCGTGTATGAACATCCCAGTTTGCTTTCGCCCATTTAGCCATACCGAATGCCATCTCGCTCGAACAATCTAAAACGATTGGCAAAGTTCTGTCGGGACATGCGTCTATCCACTCACTTAAACGTAGTGTAACTTCAGGCATAATATCTCTCACAGGGCCAAGAATCTCTAGATATTTTTCTTCATCAAAAGGTTCTTTAAACAATTCACTCACTTGCATTAAAATTGTATATTTTAAATCATTATCTACTTCTTCATGATCCTCAATCTCATCAATTGCTCGTAGTATTAAATATGCAGATGCTACTGAATGTTTTAATTCTTTTTCTAAAAAGGTAATCGGAATATAAAACGTACGGCTTGTTTCTTTCAGTACGCGCATTGCATCCTTTGGAAATTTCTTTTCTGTCATGTTAATCTTTCCCTCCCTTTTTTAAATACTATCATATTATTACAAATTAAAATAGGAATTGCTAAATAGCTAAAAAATCAACAATAATTATTCGCGTTAAACGACACATTAATTACAATTTACACAAATAATCAAACAAATCTTCACTTTTCATAAAACTATTATATAAAAAAGCCAGTTACTTTTACATTAAAGTCAGAATAAATCATTAATCCTGACTCAATAACGCTAAATAATAACTAGCTTTCTTATTGAATAACTCTTTATTTAATTAAAATCAGCACAGTTTCACTATTGTTTAATAAAATCTAAAAATTAACTTTTGCTTTAACTTCACTAATGAAATATAAACTTCCAGTTATGATTAATCCATCACCTTCATATGTTTCAATAAACTTCACATAATCATCAACAAGTTCTTTTTGATCAAATCGTATTTCTTCAAAAATAGCGTCTTTAGTTAATGCACGAGGAAAATCAAAATCAGTAACATAAAACGTTGAAGCAATTGTTTTAAGTTGGTCTACCATCGTATTAATTGGCTTCCCTTTTACTGCAGAAAACAAGATATCTAGACTATCAACGTGATAATAATCCTTCATTGTACTAATCAAAGCCTCAACACTTTCAACATTATGTGCGCCATCAACAATCATCAAAGGCTTTTCTTTAACTTGCTCAATTCTCCCAGTCCAGCTTACTGATTCAATACCATCTATCATCTTGTTGAAATCTAAATCAACAATGCCTGATTCGTTTAGTTCAATAAGTGCAGTTATTGCTAAAGCTGCATTTTCTTTTTGATGCTCACCCAACATATTTAATAGTAAGGTTTCTAATTCATAGTCTTTATAACGATAAGTAAATTCTTCTTCTTGTGAAACGATACTAATATCGCGATCAAACTCTATACCTTCAGTATTCTGTTGCTCAACACAACCACGAATTACTTTAAGCGCATCTTCATTTTTCACTGCATAGATAATTGGTGTATTAGGTTTGACGATTGCGCCTTTATCTTTTGCTATATCAGTATAAGTATCCCCTAGAATTTCAATGTGGTCTAGTCCTATACTTGTGAGAATTGTTAATATCGGTTTAAAAACGTTCGTTGAATCGTTTTTTATCCCTAATCCCGCTTCAACTATTACAAAGTCAACTGGGTGTAATTCACCAAAGTATAAAAACATCATCGTAGTAATGATTTCAAATTCAGTGGCTGTTCCAAGCTCTGTTTCAACTTCTAATGCTTCGCTTACTGGCTTTACTTTTTGAACTAATTCAACAATATTATCATCACTAATCGGTATCCCATTTAAACTTATACGCTCATTAAAGGTTTCAATAAATGGCGAAGTGAAAGTACCCACTTCATATCCATTATCAACAAGCGCTGATCTTAAATATGCAACTGTGGATCCTTTTCCATTCGTGCCACCTACATGAATACCATTTATATTAAATTGAGGATTGTTTAATCGTTCCAACATCCATTCCATACGCTTAATGCCTGGTTTAATGCCAAATTTAGTTCTTTCATGTATCCAATATAAGCTATCTAGGTAATTCATGTTTAGGACTCCTATGCTTTTAATTGATTAATTCGTAATTTAACACCCTCGTATTTTTCTTGATACGTTTGTTTTTTCTCACGTTCTTCATTGATTACTTTTTCAGGTGCTTTATTAACGAAGTTATCGTTTGCTAATTTTTTATTAACACGATCCAATTCTTTTTCCCATTTCCCAAGTTCGTTTTCTAATCTCTCAATCTCTTTATCCATGTCGATTAAACCTTCAAGTGGTAAAACAACTTCACCAGCTGTAGTAATAGATGTCATCGCTTTTTCAGGTATTTCAACTGCTGTATCGATTGTAAGTTCACTAGGATGACAGAATCTATCTATATAATTTGAATTATTTACTAGCGTATCTTTAACATTTTCATCTTTTGCTTTAATGAAAATAGGTATTGCTTTAGATAATGGTGTGTTTACTTCCAGGCGTGATTGTCTAACAGATTTAATTATTTCAACAAGTTGTTGCATCGTTTCTTTACTTTCATCAAAAATCAATGCATCGTTCACTTTAGGCCAAGGTGCATTAACAATTGTTTCACCTTCATGTGGCAGATTTTGCCAAATTTGTTCAGTAACAAATGGCATGAATGGGTGTAACATTCTCATTGTATTATCTAACACATAAGTTAGTACAGAACGCGTTACTTGTTTCTGTGCTTCATCATCGCTATTCATTGGTATTTTACTCATTTCAATATACCAATCACAGAAATCATCCCAAATGAAGTTATAAAGCGTACGACCAACTTCACCAAACTCATACTTGTCACTTAAATCTGTAACGTTAGCAATCGTTTCATTTAAGCGCGTTAAAATCCACTTATCTGCTAATGATAGATTACCTGATAAGTCTACATCTTCAACTTTAAAGTCATCCCCAATATTCATTAAACTGAATCGAGCTGCATTCCAAATTTTATTGATAAAATTCCATACAGATTCAACTTTTTCAGTAGAGTAACGTAAATCATGACCTGGTGAAGAACCAGTTGCTAAGAAATATCTTAGGCTATCTGCACCATACTCATCGATAACATCCATTGGATCAACACCGTTACCTAGAGATTTACTCATTTTACGTCCATCTTCTGCACGGACCAATCCATGTAATAATACATCATCGAAAGGACGTTTTCCAGTAAATTCTAATCCTTGAAAGATCATTCTTGCCACCCAGAAGAAGATGATGTCATAACCAGTTACTAATGCATTCGTTGGGAAGTAGCGCTGGAAGTCTTCAGCTTCAACGTCTGGCCAACCTAACGTTGAGAATGGCCATAATGCACTAGAGAACCATGTGTCTAATACATCTTCATCTTGTGTCCAATTTTCAATATCTTCTGGTGCTGCTTCACCGACGTAAATTTCGCCAGTTTCATTGTGATACCATGCAGGAATTTGATGTCCCCACCATAATTGACGTGAAATTGTCCAATCTCTAATTTCTTCCATCCAACGGTTAAATGTTTTTTCAAATCTTGCAGGTACAAAATCGATTCTATCATCTGTTTTTTGATTATCTAATGCTTGCTCTGCTAAAGGTTTCATTTTTACAAACCATTGTGTAGATAAATAAGGTTCTACAACTGCACCAGAACGTTCAGAATGACCAACAGAATGTTCATGCTCTTCTATTTTAATAACTAAACCTTCAGATTCTAAATCTTTTACAAGCTGTTCACGACAGTCAAATCTATCTAAACCTTCGTATTTACCAGCTTTGTCATTCATTTTACCAGATTCATCCATAACAATAATGCGTTCTAAGTCATGACGGTTACCGATTTCAAAGTCATTTGGATCATGCGCAGGTGTTACTTTCATAGCACCACTACCGAATTCAATATCTACATAATCATCTGCTAAGATAGGCAATTCTCTACCTAGGATTGGTAATATAACTTTTTTGCCAATGATATCTTTATAACGATCATCATTAGGATTCACAACAATCGCAGTATCACCTAACATTGTTTCAGGACGTGTTGTAGCGATTTCTATATAGCCTTCACCATCTGCATAAGGATATTTAAAATGATAAAATTTACCTTGTACGTCTTCATGAATAACTTCAATATCTGATAACGCAGTACGAGCGATGGGATCCCAGTTAATAATATATTCTCCGCGATAGATTAAATCTTTCTTATACATATCAACGAATACTTTATTAACTGCTTTACTCAATCCTTCATCCAATGTAAATCTTTCTCTGCTGTAATCTAAACCTAATCCTAGTTTAGCCCATTGTTTTCTAATAAATGTAGCGTATTCTTCTTTCCAATCCCAGGCTTGTTCAAGGAATTTTTCACGACCTAAATCATGACGAGATAATCCTTGCTCATTTAATTTAGCTTCTACTTTGGCTTGTGTTGCTATACCAGCATGGTCCATACCAGGTAAATACAAAGTATCGTAACCTTGCATACGTTTCATACGTGTCAATATATCTTGCAACGTTGTATCCCATGCATGTCCTAGGTGTAATTTACCCGTTACATTTGGTGGTGGGATAACAATTGTGTATGTTTCTTTTGTATTATCTTCAGACGCTTTAAAATAGCCCTTATCAAGCCATTCTTCATAGCGCCCTGACTCAACTTCGTTCGGATTATATTTTGGTTTCATTTCCATTCGTTAAAATCCTCCTTAAAATAAAAAATCCGCCCTATAAATATATAGGACGGATTTCCCGTGGTACCACCTAAATTCAAGAAATTAGTTCACTAATTTCAAGCACTTAAAATTATGATTAACGCTCAAACACGCTTTAACCTATTTTACATACAATTACATTGTAGTATTTCAGCTAAAGTTCAATGTGGGCTACCTTCAATAAGTTAAACTGTACATTCTCAGCATACATGTACTCTCTGTTAAATCTAAGCCTATTTACTCTTCCCAGTAGACAATATTTCTTTACTTAATTATAGTATAATGGATGTTAAGATAAGTCAATGGAATGGAGTGAAAATATATGAATGAATGCGCATTTGGCACAAAAGATCCAACCTATCTGGAATATCATGATGAAGTGTGGGGCCAACCACTTTATGATAGCTTGAAATTATTTAAACTGATGGCTTTAGAATCACAACATGCTGGTCTTTCCTGGTTAACAATTTTAAAGAAAAAAGCATCTTACGAAGAAGCTTTTTATGACTTTGATCCAGTGCTTATCTCCAAAATGACACCAGATGATATAGACCGCTTGATGACATTTCCTAATATCGTTCATAATAGAAAAAAGATAGAAGCTATTGTAGGACAAACAAAAGGATATTTTGAAATAGAAAAAGACTTCGGAAGTTTCAGTGATTTTCTATGGTCATATGTAGATCACCAACCTATCGATTGTGGCTATACACATCCAAGTGATCGTATTACTGTAGACACACGCGCAACAGAATTATCGAAAACATTGAAGCGTTATGGTTTTAAATTTTTAGGGCCAGTGACAGTTTATTCATTTTTAGAAGCTGCCGGTTTGTATAATGCACATATGCAATCATGTCCTAATAATCCAAAGCATTATCGAGGCAAAGGCTTTAATTAGCCATAGATCATTCCCTTTTGAGAAAATTTTATTTTTCGATATCTTTCAGCATGATTCAACAAAATGCCCGCCCAAAACCCAAATTATTTCAATAGACTATATAAAAAATAAGGCTGAGACATGTATTTTGTCTCAGCCTTATTTTTTATATTGGCAATTCACAGAGTAGCGATTCTACATTTTTAATTTTAAATAAATAGAAAAGTGTTGTAAAATTTAAAACTTTTATAAATCTCGTTTTTTGTGACTATTTTTAACAATCTTTTTATTTTTATACAACCTGATTATAAGTAAAGTCAATAGTACTGCAACGATACCCTTTACAATATCGTAGGTCAGTATGACATTAATCCATAGAAGAATGATGACCATGATATAAATAATTTTCATAATATATGTTAGAAACACTTTGTTAATTGTGACTTTTGGTTCACCTTATTCGCTCAAAAAGTAGTGTCACTTTAACTGAAAAGTGATTTGATATGCCTATATCACATTTTCTAACACGGTCTCACCCTCTCTATATCATAATATTGTGTATAAAAGTCGTAATATATAATTGTGATGTAATTGTTCAATTTTCTAATTAAAAATATCATCAGTTTAATTAAGTTTTTTTTTCACGATGTTTCAAGAACACGTTTATCGCTGGCGCAATTAAGAATAAAATAAAGAATATTCTAAAGATATGGTAACTAGAAATCAATGCGACATCCGCACCTGTTTCTAATGCCACAATAACAATTTGACTCATACCTCCTGGAGCAGCGCCCAAGAACAATTCATTTACTGAATGCGTCGAAAATGTAGAAATGATTAGCACCATTACGAAAGCTAACAATATGAGTAATATATTCTGAAAAGCGATTGCGACGGCAATTCGCCCTTTCATCTGATCTAATAAGAGCGCAATTTGAATGCCAATTCTAATCATATATATGACTTGTGCAGCTGCAATAATATAATTATCTAATGTAAAGTTAGCACCTGTCAATAAATTCCAACATATTAGTACAAGAATAGGTGCAAGTATCTGTTTTGTCGGAAAATTAATTTTACCCATTACGATATATACAGCGATTACAGCTAATGTCAAAAAGATAATACTTGGCATCGATAAAGCTTCAGTCAACGTTGCTGTTACTCCAGTTCCACCGGTTGCTAATTCTTGTGAGTCTTTAAAAAAGTAAGAAATAAAAGGCACAAGAATAACCACAAATATAATTCTCGAAGTTTGAGTCAAACTCACTACCATAATATCCGCTTTTTTATTTTCTTCGGCCATAATCAGCATTTGACTCAATGCACCTGGAATGACACTAAGTATTGCTGTTTCAGTATTTACTTTTGCTATTTTTTTGAAAAAATAAGCAATGATTAACGCGAGCCCAAGTAATAACACTGTAATTATTACAATAGTAAACCAATCATCTTTAATATCTAAAATAACCTCTTTAGTGAAAGTAGATCCAATTTGAACACCTAGTAACACTAAACCAATTTGACTTAGCCAAAATGGCCAATTTATTTCTAAATGCAAATATCTCACACAAATTATACTGGCAATAATAGGACCAAACATAAATGGCAATAATATATTGGCTGCATTAAGTATAAAACTTAAAAATAAAGCTAACGCTAAAACGATGATATTGTTTCTTAATTGCTTACTCATGTACTCACAACTTTCATAGGTATCATTATACTTCATAGTACTTTACATATAAAAGAACCCGATCAACACCATGGTTGTTCGGGCTAAAAATAAACTTTATACAATTCGACTTAGAGCGGTATCAAATGCTTGTATTGTTTGTTCAATATCAGCTTCTGTATGCGCTGTTGAAAGAAATGTTCCTTCAAATTGGGAAGGCGGTAAAAATACGCCTTCTTTTGCCATTTCTCTATACATTTGACTAAACATTTCTAAATCGCTTTTATTTGCTTGTTCAAAGTTTGTCACCGGCCCTGCATTTAAGAAATATCCTATCATAGAACCAGCACGATTTACAGTGATTGGCACATGATGTTTTGCAAAGACCGCTTTCAATCCTTCTTCTAATTTGTCACCTAATTTATTAAAATAATCATATGACTCAGGAGTTAATTGACTTAGTGTTTCATAACCACTTGTCATAGCTAATGGATTACCTGATAACGTACCAGCTTGATAAATATCACCCGCTGGCGCAATTTGATCCATAATTTCTTTCTTACCACCAATAGCACCAACTGGCAAGCCACCACCGATTACTTTACCTAAACAAGTTAAATCTGGTGTTACATTAAAGTAACCTTGCGCACAGTTGTATCCCACTCTAAACCCTGTCATCACTTCATCGAAAATAAGTAATGAACCATATTCTGTAGTGATGTCTCTTAAGCCTTGTAAAAATCCTTCAACTGGAGGTACGACGCCCATATTACCAGCTACAGGTTCTACTATAACGCCAGCAATATCGTCACCAAATTCTTCAAAAGCAACTTTTAGTGCGTCTAAGTCATTATATGGAACTGTGATTGTATTTTTCGCAATACCTTCAGGTACTCCTGGTGAATCAGGTAAACCAAGCGTTGCGACACCAGATCCTGCTTTGATTAATAGTGAGTCACTATGACCGTGATAACAACCGATAAATTTAATGATTTTATTACGACCAGTATAACCACGTGCTAAGCGTAATGTATCAAGGGTTGCTTCAGTACCTGATGAAACCATACGTATTTTTTCAATAGATGGCACACGATCAATAACGAGTTCAGCTAATTTATTTTCTTGTAGTGTGGAAGCACCGAAACTTGTACCATTATCCACGGCTTCATGAATTTTATCAATTACCTGCTTATTTTTATGTCCTAAAATTAATGGCCCCCAACTTAGAACGTAATCGATGTATTCATTACCATCAATATCATATATTCTTGAACCTTCACCATGGTCCATAAATATTGCTGGTGTATCTACTGATTTGAAAGCTCTTACTGGACTATTGACACCACCGGGCATCAATTGTTCAGCTTTTACCATCGCTTTTTCAGAATTAGTATAACGCATTCTAAATAACCTCCTTATTGTTCATCAATATATCTACAAATATCTTTTGAAAAATACGTAATAATTAAATCTGCGCCTGCACGCTTCATTGAAATCATTTGTTCCATAACTACCGCTTTTTCATCAATCCAGCCATTAAGTGCGGCTGCTTTTGTCATGCTATATTCTCCACTTACATTATAAGCGACTACAGGTACGTTTGTAGTATTTCGAACATCTCTAATGATATCTAAGAAGCTTAGAGCAGGTTTAACAATCATCATGTCTGCGCCTTCGTTTAAATCACTATCAAGTTCTCTAAGTGCTTCTCTTCTATTTGCAGGATCCATTTGATATGTTTTGCGATCACCAAACTGTGGTGCAGATTCTGCTGCATCACGGAATGGACCGAAGAAACTAGAAGAATATTTAATACCATAACTCATAATTGGCACATTATAATAACCAGCTTCATCTAGACCCGCTCTAATTTCTGCAACGAATCCGTCCATCATGTTACTTGGCGCAATAATGTCAGCACCAGCTTCAACTTGAGAAATTGCAGTCTTAACGAGTAATGGTAGTGATTTATCATTATCAACATCTTTCGTCTCATGATTAATCACACCACAGTGACCATGGTCTGTATATTCGCATAAACACGTATCCGCAACGATTAATAAGTCACTGTACATAGACTTCGCTTTTCTTGTTGCTTCTTGGATGATGCCATTATGATCATACGCACCTGTACCAACTTCATCTTTTTCATTTGGCACACCAAAAAACATGATGCCTCTTATACCTAAATCATACGCATCTTTAATTTCTTCACCTAATAAATTTAAACTGATTTGGTAAATGCCAGGCATAGATTTAATTTCTGTTTTCACATTATCACGTTCAACTACAAATATTGGATAAATCAAATCTTCTTTGCGAACGTGCGTTTCACTCACCATGTTTCTCAGTGATTTACTACTACGTAATCTTCTGTGTCTATCAAATTGCATTATCTTCCCAACTTTCTAAAGTTTTTTGAACTAATGATTCTAATGTTTGGATTTCTGACATCGTGCCCTGAACATTAAATGTATTTAATGTGTCCAATGTTTGTTGGCCAATGACAAAATAATTATTAAAAGGTATATGTTGACGACTTTCAAAAAAATATCGCACAGCTGATGAGCTCGCAAAAGTAATAGCATCTATTTTATTTTCAGCTATGAGACTTAAGACTTCATTTATATTCTCAGTATGTGGAACAGGTTCATATAAGTCAATTTTTCTAACTAAATACCCTTGTTGTTTTAAACCATTTTGTAATAACGTTCTTGCTGCTGCGCTTGATGGTAATAAGATGCGACTGCCTTTTATCGCTTCAAACTCCTCAAGAAAGCCTTCTTGTGAATAATCTGTGGGACAAAACGAAACATCTAGACCTAAAGTTTTGCAATAATCAGCTGTTTTTTCACCAATTACTGCAATTTTTTGTATATTTAACATAGGTAAATATGGTTGGAAATGTTTCACAGCTTTTTTAGACGAAAAAATAAGCCAGTCATAGTTAACATCTAGCAAATTCAAATCAAAGGATAACGGCTCTACATCTATGAAGGGCTTGTGTAGAATACATGTATCTTCTTTGTTAAATTCACTAGTCTGTGTCATTACTATCACTGGTCTCATTATTTTCACCTCAAACGATTATTGTTCTTCGTTTAGTGCCTTTATTATTTCATATGCACCTTGTGCATTTAAAACTTCAGTTACTTTTTCACCGATTTCAATTGGATTCTCTCCGCGCTCAGTATGCTCATAACGTTCTTTACCATCAGGAGACATAATTAAGCCTGTGAATTCGATTGTACCATCACTACTTTTCGTAGCATAGCCACCGATTGGAACTTGGCAACTGCCGTTCATGCGCTCTAAGAATGTTCTTTCAGCAGTAACACAATCTGCTACATCTTCATTGTGAACTTGCTTAAGTAATGCTAACAGCTCTTCATCATCCGCACGACACTCAATACCTAAAGCACCTTGTCCGATGGCTGGTATTAAAGTCTCTTTATCTAAATAAGTTGTCACGATATCATCTGACCATCCCATACGTTTCAAACCAGCAGCTGCAAGTAAAATTGCATCGAAATCTTCAGTTTCTAACTTACTTAAACGTGTATCAATGTTGCCTCGTATCCATTTTATTTGTAATTTAGGATATTTCGCAAGTATTTGAGCACCACGGCGTAAAGAACTTGTACCTACGATACTATTGTCAGGAAGTTCATGTAAAGGAACATGATTCTTAGCAATATACGCATCATATGGATTTTCACGATCTGGTATGCAACCTAGAGTTAATCCTTCTGGTATGACACTAGGGACATCTTTTAAAGAGTGTATCGCCATATCTATACCATGATCAAATAATTCATTTTGAATTTCTTTTACAAAAAGCCCTTTACCGCCTACTTTAGATAATTGTTTATCTACAATACGGTCACCTTTTGTTACTATTTCTTTAATTTCAATATCTAATTCTGGATCAACAGCTTTTAATTTTTCAATAAATTGTTGGCTTTGAGTTATAGCTAACTTACTTCTACGTGAACCAACGATTAACTTACGCATTAGGCGCAACCTCCTAGAAATGACTATATTTAACAATTAACCTTTTCTATCTGTAATCATATCCCTGTCCATTGATGAAAATCAGATATATGAGAAGCAAAAATCAAATTAATCATACTTAAGCAAAATAAGCTGAGATTAAAATAAATCAAATTATGTTTACTTAACGTATGTCTTACTCTAAAGATGATATATACACCATACAGCAATGCAATAATTATAGACATCACTACTTTAGGATCATTCAATATGTGTAAACCTAAAGTATTTATACCCCATTGTGTACCTAAAATGATACTTAATATGATAAATATAAAACCGATTAGGCTACTATAAAACACAACTTGCTCTAGTGTAGCTACACTACCGATTCTAAAATATTTTTGATTAAAACGTTTCTGCTTTAAATTTTTATACTGTATTAAATATAATATACAATTAACAAATGCAAAAGCAAACAGGGCATAACTTATAATTGCAAAGGCAATATGTACTATTAACAATTCGTTTATAATACTTAATTTATCTCCTGCACTTTGATAATGCATAGGTTGAAATGTATTTATAGCAATTAGTACAAAACCAATTAAATTAAATAAAAATATCGAAAAATTTATTTGCTTGATGACACTAATCACTATAGAAATAGAAATAATCAACCAAGCTAATGCAAAAAACACATCAAAAACATTACCTAACGGAATTTGTTTCGTTACATTAGCATAAATAGATAAAGAGATTGTTTGTAACACCCAAACAATCCCTAATGTAACAAAACCAATTTTTCTAACTTTATAATGCTTTTTCACAAAATCAAAAAAGTAACAAGCAATACTAAATAAATAAATTAATAATATAAGTTCATTTAATCTTATAAATGAAAATTCTTGCATATTATCACCATTTGCATGTGCTTATTCAAAACTTAAGATTTGACTAGTTGGCACTTCACTTCTTCTTTTTTTAGGTTCATAAGCCTGTTCAGCTTCAATGTCAAAAATGTTTTGAAACAGCTCTAATTTTTCGTTACTATTTCTATCATTACTCAATTCTTTTGCTTGTTTGATTGGATCTTTCAACATTTGATTTATAATACTTTTAGTATGTTTTGAAATGATTTTACGTTCTCTCTCACTTAAGGCAGGCAATTTTCTATCAATACTATCCATAGTATCTTCCTGAATATTCATTGCTTTTTCTCTTAAGGCATGAATAACAGGTACAACGCCTAACATGCTTACCCATTCATTATGTGCTACAATTTCTCCTGGGATTCGTTGCATAATATCATTTGCTGCTATTTGACGTTCTCTGAGATTAGCATCCACTAATCCTTTCAAGTCATCTACATCATAATTAAATACATCTTGAATTGTATTAATATTAGGCTCAATGTCTCTTGGAACCGCTATGTCTATTAAAACAAGTGAATCACTTTTACGTTCTGTTGAAATAGAACGCATCATGTCGTTTGTCACAATATATTCGTCTGAACTTGTTGAACTGATAACAATATCCACATTAGCTAAAAGTTTTGGTAATGATTCCATTGATTCAAATTTCACATGATGTTTCATTGCTAATTTTTGAGCTTTACTCAATGTTCTATTAACAACTGTTATATCTGTGACACCAGAACCAATTAAATTTAAGAGTGATAATTCACTCATATCCCCTGCACCAATAATCAAAGCTTGCTTATTGTCAATTTTGCCAAATACTTTTTTACCTAGTTCAACAGCCGCATAAGAAACACTTACTGCATTGTCTGCAATATCAGTTTCACTATGAGCTTTTTTCGCAAATGTAATTGCTTGTTTGAAAAGATGATTAAATATAGTACCTGTTGTGTCCTCTTCTTGAGCTAATAAGAATGCATCTCTAATTTGTCCAAGAATTTGAGTTTCCCCAAGAACAACAGAATCTAAGCCTGAAGTAACATGCAATAAATGATTTACTGCGTCGTCCCCCACTTTTACTTCAGTCATTTCTTTAATATCTTCAACATCAAACCCAAATGATCTCGCTAAAAATCGTTGGATATAATAACGACCAGTATGAATTTGATCCGCAACTGCATATACTTCTGTGCGATTACAAGTTGATAATATAACATTTTCTAAAATAGATTTTGTTTCAAATAAATCAACATTGGCTGAACGTATGGCATCATCTTTAAAAGCAACTTTTTCTCTCAATGCTACATCTGCTGTACGATGATTTATGCTAACCGCAATTAAATGCATTTATAACGCCCTCCATACATATTACAATAAGTAAATTATAACACAATTACATCATGAGTTAACCATCTTGCTCGAGTAAATTATAATTCTTCTAATTTACATTCAAAATGTTGTCATAATTGTACTAAATTCAACCTATTTAAAGCAAAACATATTACTTCAATGTAATCATTACAAATAACTTTCAATCATATTCCATATTTTTTGTTGTTTGTCTTTTTTAATTGAAGAATAGCTTATAATCTCGTCCTCAGCTTCCATTTCTAATTTTTGCTGAATCTTCGCTAAATGCTTCTGTACTTTACCCTTAGCAATTTTATCTTCTTTCGTTGCTACAATAAGTGTTGGAATTTCATAGTATTTAAGATAATTGTACATAATGATATCGTCTTCGGTTGGGTTATGTCGTAAATCAACAAGTTGAATGACAAGCTTCAAGGATTCTCTTTGTGAAATATATCTTTCAATCATTTTACCAAATGCTTCACGTTGTGATTTACTCACTTTCGCATAGCCATAACCAGGTACATCAACAAATACAAGTTGATTATCTATATTATAAAAATTAAGTGTTTGTGTCTTACCAGGTCGTTGAGATGTTCTTGCCATATTCTTTCGACCAATCATACTATTGATAAACGTTGACTTACCTACGTTAGATCTGCCACTTAGGCCAACTTCACTTAAACCGGTTTCTGGATATTGTTCCGGTTTTACTGCACTAATTAATAATTCTATTTCATTAGGATTAACTTTCATTATCGTCCCTCTTTTCTTCTGAACTCATTGTTTATTATATTACACTATGGCTTATATGAATATGTATTTTTATTTTATCTATGCTTTCTTTTTTAAAAAATGGGACTAGGACAGAAAACTAATTTTTCTAATGAATTTTTGTCGTCCCACCCCGGCAAGAATGACTATAAATTGGAATACAAGAGCTGAATCTCTTTAAAAGGTTGATATAAGTACATTTTCAATTCAGTCAGCCACTGCCAATATAAAAAATGAGGATGAGACATGTGATATGTCCCAGCCTCATTTGATTCACCTAATTTAAGCAGAAGTTTGTTCCTTGTTTACAAGGTTACCTTCTTTATCGTATAGTTCAGGATCTTTTTCATCATTAATTGTTTCTTCTGTAATCACGACTTTTACAACACCTTCAGAAGAAGGCACGTCATACATAATATCAATTAAAGCTTCTTCTATAATTGAACGAAGGCCACGTGCGCCTGTCTTACGTTCAATTGCTTTATCACTGATTGCAGATAATGCTTCATCAGTAAATACCAATTCTACATCGTCAAGTTCTAACATTTTAGTATATTGTTTCACTAAAGCATTTTTAGGCTGAGTTAGAATATTTTTCAGTGCATCTACATTTAATGTTTCTAAATTAGCAACAATAGGTACACGACCGATAAATTCTGGAATCAAACCATATGATTGTAAATCTTCAGGTCTGATTTGTTCAAGTATTGCATCTTCATCATATTTTGAAGCTTCACTACTTGCAAATCCGATTACTTTCTCACCTAATCTACGTTTAATTACTTCATCTATACCATCAAAGGCACCACCAAGAACAAATAAAATGTTTGTTGTGTCAATTTGAATTAACTCTTGGTTAGGATGCTTACGACCGCCTTGAGGTGGCACGCTTGCAGTTGTGCCTTCTAAGATTTTAAGCAATGCTTGTTGTACACCTTCACCAGATACATCACGTGTAATTGATGTATTTTCTGATTTTCTAGCTATTTTGTCAATTTCATCGACATAAATAATACCCTTTTCAGCTTTATCAATATCAAAATCAGCTGCTTGCATTAAGCGTAGTAAGATGTTTTCAACATCGTCACCTACGTAACCAGCTTCAGTTAAACTTGTAGCATCAGCAATTGCAAAAGGTACATCTAATGTTCTAGCTAATGTTTGTGCTAAAAGTGTTTTACCACTACCAGTAGGTCCAATTAAAGCGATATTACTTTTTTGTAATTCAACTTCATCTTCATTTGGTCCTAAATTCTGTACACGTTTATAATGATTGTAAACAGCTACAGCTAATGATTTCTTAGCTTTTTCTTGACCGATTACATAATCATTCAATTGGTTCATAATTTCTTTTGGTGTCGGTAATTCAGTTAACCCTTCAGGTTCCGATTGAGCTAATTCTTCTTCTACAATTTCTGAACATAACTCAATACACTCATTACAAATATAAACGCCACTTCCTGCAACTAGCTTTTTAACTTGATCTTGGTCTTTGCCACAGAAAGAACATTTTAAATTTTCTTCATCTTCGTTGAATTTGAACATTCTATTTACACCCCTATTCCCTAAAGACTATACTAAATAGCATTTTAATATGCAACTTACAACTTTCACAAGTTATTTGCTTTAAAAATAGTGTAGCAGATACATTATTTGAATGCATCTGCTACTAGTTTACTATATTAAACGACCAACATATAATTCACAAAATAATTTGCTCTTTTTATATTTAGTTACGCTTCAGAGTCATCTTTAGATGGTTCTACTAATTTTGCTTCTTTAACTAATAAATCGATAACATTTTGGATACGAACATCATTTTTAACGATATCAGTATTACCAAGCGTTTGTTTAATATCTTCTACTGACATATTAAATTGTCCGCTCATTTTTTCTAATTCTTTATCGATATCAGCCTCAGTTACTTCAATTTCTTCAGCATCAGCAATAGCAGTTAATGTTAAGTTTGTTTTAACACGTTCTTCTGCATCATCTTTCATTTGTTCTCTTAATTGCGACTCATCTTGACCAGAAATTTGGTAATATGTTTCTAAATTAAGACCCTGTTGTTGCATACGTTGTCCAAATTCTTGAACCATACGATCTAACTCAGTGTTAATCATAGCGTCTGGAATTTCAACTGAAGCATTATTTGATGCTTTGCTAATTGCTTCTTCTTTTTGATTATTCTCAGCGTCAGTTTCTTTTTGCTCAGTTAGTTTTTTACGTAAGTTTTCTTTGTATTCATCAACAGTGTTTGCTTCAGCGTCTAATTCATTCGCAATCTCATCTGTTAATTCTGGAACGTCTTTATATTTAATTTCATTTACTTTAGCTTTGAAAGTAGCTTCTTTTCCAGCTAATTCTTCAGCATGGTATTCTTCTGGGAAAGTTACAGTAACGTCTTTTTCTTCTCCAATTTTAACACCAACTAATTGTTCTTCGAATCCTGGAATAAATGAACCTGAACCAATTTCAAGGTCATAGCCTTCAGCTTGTCCACCTTCAAATTGTTCGCCATCAACGTAACCATCAAAGTCGATGTTAACTGTGTCGCCGTCTTCAACAGCGCCATCTTCTTTAACTACCATTTCAGCTAAGTGGCCTAATTGGTGGTCAATTGATTCTTGTAATTCTTCTTCAGTTAATTCAACATTTTGTTTTTCAATTTCAAGACCTTTATAGTCTCCTAACTCAATTTCAGGTTCAACTACTACACTCGCTTCGAATGTCATATCGCTACCTTTTTCCATTGTAGTTACATTGATTTCTGGTTGATCGACTGGTTTAATTCCAGTTTCGTCAATAGCTTCACCATAAGCTTCTGGTAATAAGATATCAACGGCATCTTGATATAGTGCTTCTACGCCAAAGCGTTGTTCAAAAATTTGGCGAGGTACTTTCCCTTTACGGAAACCTGGCACATTTATTTGTTTAACTACTTTTTTGAAAGCTTGATCAATTGCTTTGTCTACTTTTTCTGCTGGAACTGTAACGGTTAAAACGCCTTCGTTACCTTCCTTTTTTTCCCAAGTTGCTGTCATGTATAAAAACCTCCATGAATATCCTATTTTATTTTTTCAACTTCATTATTATATCATACGTCAATGCTCTACACAAACACTGAGTTTACAAAACATATTGAATGAATAATTGAAATTAATTTAATTATTATTTTACTACTATTATTAATTACCCAAAAATTTAAAAATTAATTATTCATGCATATCAATTGAAGTAATTAAGTTAACAATAGTATTTGTTGTGTCTAAACTTTCTAAGCCTAACATTGATTTGAAATAGTTTGTGTAAGCTTCAATCCATTCATCTTCAGATGCTATGCTTTCTATATCTAATGGATAAAGTAAAATAGCATGATTGTTCATCAGGTGAAGTGCTTCCTCTACAATTTGTGCTGCATCATCTTCTATTTGCTTAATAACTTCTGGAATAATTTTAATCTTAAACAGTGTTTGTTCAAGACCAGATAGATGATTTGGATTTACTTCAACTGTATAATCAAATTTCTGAACACGAATGTTTTGATTGTATCCGGCAAAACGTAAATATTCAAGCATTATACTCACAACATTCGGTGCAAGTTCAATTTCATTAATAATATTTACCACAGTTTCTTGATATCGATACTGATTATGATCTATTAAAGTTAAGATTGTACTAATTTGTTCACGTAGTGACAACGACTCAAAATCACGAAGCATTTCTGCTGCATGCGCATTATGTTTATCAATTTGACTTAGGGCATATTCTTTTAATGGAAATAGTTCCATTCTTGTTTTATGATCATTGACTTCATCAATAATTTGATTAATGACATCAACGACTTCAAAATATTGTCCTAATCCGTTTAAACTTTTCACGTAATAAACCATAAGATTATCATACTTAGTAATGCCTTGTTTTAGTAATATGATAGCTTCTTCACGCAACTCAAGATAATGCCCCATCTTATATAGCATGGCACATTTCAATAGAGACATTTGCTCATCTAATTCAAATTGCTTTTCAAAATCTTCAAACAGTTCATACATTTGATCTAATTCATTATTGTTAAAAGATTGTTTGATTTCTCTTATTAACTTATCTTTTGAACGTGGAAATGGAATGATATCAGACATTTTTATGCACCTCTATTGTATTGACTGTAATATTAATGTACTCCATGTTTCAAAGTCATCATAGTTATCTATTTTACTTTGATTCACCCATTTTATTTTTAATGTATCTGTTTCTTTAGCTTCAACCTCATTACTATTCACTTTAATTTTAAACACTACGCCTAAATGAACTTCGCCAACTTCATTAGTATCATCATTAATAAAACCTATGTATGCTAAATTTTGTGATTTACTATCTGACAGACCTACTTCTTCTTCAAGTTCTCTTTGTGCATTAATACGCAAGACTTCATTGATAGATTCAGCACCTTTAACATCGTTCATGTGTCCACCAACACCGAT
Organism: Staphylococcus parequorum; assembly: GCF_039237145.1. Classification (NCBI taxonomy): domain Bacteria; kingdom Bacillati; phylum Bacillota; class Bacilli; order Caryophanales; family Staphylococcaceae; genus Staphylococcus; species Staphylococcus parequorum. Next base: position 1,555,841 of record NZ_CP150682.1, on the reverse strand, counting down.
TGAAGATTGACCGTGCAAACGTGATTCTCCACCACCTGCTAATCGCTCATACACTAAAATTTCATCATTCTCATTTTCTAAAATACAATAAGATACCAATTGTTTATATGTCGGATCTTCCTCCATATCTCCACGACGCTTAATTTCATACTTTGAAAGTGCGTCAAAGATGTCTTGACCCTTTTCAGAATTTTTATCAAGAAAACCGTTGAATTGATTCTTTTCACTATTAAATAAAATTGTTCTCGGTACTACTGTAATCATTTCATCAAATTTAGACATAAGTTTCTCCTTCATATATGACTTCTTAGCCATTTTATCAAATGATAGTTATTTATCAAAATGTTAATCGATACAAAAATAAAGAGATGTACGAATTTGTACATCTCTTTATTTGAGAATTATTTTAAAGCGTCTTTAGCTTTAGCAACTAATTCACCGAAAGCTTTTTCGTCTGAAATAGCAATTTCAGAAAGCATTTTACGGTTAACATCGATTCCAGCTTTTTTCAAACCGTTCATTAATCTTGAATAGCTCATGTCATGTTGACGTGCAGCTCCGTTAATACGTGTAATCCATAATCTACGGAAATCACGTTTTCTTTGACGACGGTCGCGGAATGCGTACTGTCCTGATTTCATTACTTGTTGTTTTGCTACTTTATATAAAGTTCTTTTTGAACCAAAGTAACCTTTAGCTAATTTAATCGTCTTTTTACGACGAGCTCTTGTTACCGTTCCACCTTTAACACGTGGCATAATAAATTCCTCCTCAAAATATCTTCAATCTTTATTTTATCTGTCGTTACTTATTTTTTATAAGCTAATAATTGTTTAACGCGTTTCATATCTGATTTGCTCACTAATGAAGCTTTACGTAATTTACGTTTTTGTTTAGTTGTTTTGTTTGCAAACATATGTGATGTGAAAGCTCTAGAACGTTTTAATTTACCTGAACCAGTTCTTTTAACACGTTTTGCTGCTCCACGGTGTGTTTTCATTTTAGGCATGATTCAATTCCTCCTGTAGTATCTTTTTATTTTTCGTTGAGTGGGTTAAGCATAATGAACATTTGGCGTCCATCCATTTTAGGTCTTTGCCCAATCGTAGCGATATCTTTACATTCTTCTGCAAATTTCTCTAATACGCGTTGACCTATTTCTTTATGCGTAATAGCACGCCCTCTGAAACGAATTGAAACTTTACATTTGTCGCCTTTTTCTAAGAATTTACGTCCGTTCTTCAATTTAGTTTGGAAATCATGTTCCTCAATTGTAGGACTTAAACGGATTTCTTTAAGGTTAATAACTTTTTGTTTCTTCTTCATTTCTTTTTCTTTTTTCTGTTGTTCGAATTTGTACTTACCATAATCCATGATTTTCGCAACAGGTGGTTTAGCATTAGGCGACATAATAACTACATCGAGTTCTACGCGCTCTGCCATTTCTAAAGCTTCTGCTTTAGATTTAATACCAATCTGTTCTCCGTCATGTCCGATTAAACGTAATTCTTTTGCACGAATCTTCTCGTTAACTTGAGTCTGATCTTTTGCTATGGTTGACACCTCCAAGATTTTTACGAAATTATCCCAAGAAAAAGAGCGGGTATATAATATACCCGCTCTTCTTTACACACAACAATGTCGTGTATATATAGACCTGCCAACTACTATCAGTGTCGCAACAGGTGAGAAGCGGGAGCTTCTACTTGGTTCGTTTCGTATTCAACATTACCTATCTTAGCAACAATTCATTAGCAAGTCAATAGCTTTTCTTATTATTTATCGTCCATTTTAACATTTTGTCTTAAATCCACTTGTTCTAATGGTACAATTTTTGTTTTATAACGTAGTTTATGATAAATGAAGAATGCTAAGAATACCGGAATACCCATATATGTGATAACAAATCTGTTAAGATCAAATTCTCCTGATTGGATGAAATCAACATCTTGTCCAATAATTACAAGTACACACAAGACACCTGCAAAAATAGGCCCAAATGGGAATAATTTAGCTTTATATTTTAATTTCGATTTATCATAGTTTTGTTTATCAAAAGCTTTTCTAAATCTGTAATGACTGACTGCAATACCAACCCATGCAATAAAACCAGTCAGACCACTTGCAGCAACGATATACTCATAAGCGTCACCGCTCAAATGTTGTAGTACAAAGATAATTACTACGACTACTGCTGTAGCAAGTAATGATACGTATGGCACACCACTTCTATTTGTTTTACCAAATATAGGATATGCAAGCTTATCTTTACTCATTGAATATAGCATACGTGTTGAAGCGTACATGCCTGAGTTACCGGCTGATAATACTGAAGTCAATATAACAGCATTCATGAATGAGGCAGCAAATGCTAGTCCTGCATTTTGGAATACAAGCGTAAATGGTGAAGTTGAAATATCATCTCCGCCACCCATAAGTGATGGGCTATCATATGGTATCAACATACCGATTACAAAAATTGCAAGAATATAGAATATTAATATTCTCCAGAATACTTGTTTAATTGCTTTAGGAACTGCGCGCTCTGGATTTTCAGACTCTCCTGCTGTAATACCAATGAGTTCAGTACCTTGGAATGAAAAGCCTGCTACTAAGAACACACCTAAAATTGCTAAGATACTTCCTCCAAAACCATCACCTAAAATAGGACCATTACCTTGAGTAAACGTGTCAAAACCAACAAACTCGCCACCCATGATACCGACTATTGTTAATAAACCGATAGCAATAAAGATAATTACGGTAACTACTTTAATTAAAGCAAACCAATATTCACTTTCGCCAAATACTCTAACGGACAATGCATTCAGTCCAAATATGATAATTAAGAATAGACAGCTCCAACTCCAAGCTGGAATACCTGACATTGGTGTCCAATACTGTATTACTTGTGCTGCAATCGTTACATCGGCTGCAACTGTAATTACCCAGTTAAACCAATAGTTCCAACCTAATGCGAATCCTAGAGATGGATCAACAAAACGTGTAGCATATGTACTAAATGAGCCTGACACAGGTAAATATGTTGCCATTTCTCCTAGAGAAGTCATAAGGAAGAATACCATCGCCCCAATGATTGCAAAGGCTAAAAGCGCTCCTAAACCACCTGCATCATGGATTGCACCACCAGAAGTCATAAATAAACCAGTCCCAATACAACCTCCAATTGCAATCATGGATATATGGCGATCTTTCAGACCCCTTTGCACTCCATCATTTTGATTCACTTGTTTTGCCATAGACGCTTCCCTTCCTTAAATATAGAGGTTAACTTACTATATGATTAAGATTCATACTATTTATAGTTTGAGCAGTACTTCATTGTAATTAGGTATATAAATTACACAACAATTATAAATTTCGCTCTTTCCCGTTAACGTATTTATGATAATCATTCGACTAAAAATAAAATGGTTGCATACCTATTAGATATGCAACCATTTTAATAATAGCATTTATATAGGTAGCACATCACGTATGTGACAGTCCAGTTTCTTTCGATAACTGGCCCAACCTGTATAGTTAATGGACAATACAGGTTTCGGCATCTTCACCTTTCTATTATTCAACATATGCCCCATTCGGCTTCTGAATAATTACTAATTGAATATGCAACCTCTAACTCAAATTTAATTTTTATATGAATGTGAACTTACTTCACTATTCTGTAATATACATGATTTCACCAAGAGTTTCAAGACTATCTTTGTTTTTTCAATCTAATCTCATCAAGTAAATTCCAAATGAATTCTTCTTTTTCTAATGTTTCTTGATCTTGGGAACCATATTTACGTACATTCACTTCATTATTTTCTACTTCTTTGTCCCCTACAACAAGTTGATAAGGGATTTTTTGCATTTGCGCTTCTCTGATTTTATAACCCATTTTTTCATTACGGTCATCAATTTCAACTCTAACACCTTGAGATTTAAGCTCGTCTTGAATGTGTCTAGCATAATCATAATGTAAATCAACATTAACAGGTATGATTTCTACTTGTTTTGGCGCTAACCAAGCAGGGAATGCGCCTTTTGTTTCTTCAGTCAAGAATGCAACGAAACGCTCCATAGTAGATACTACACCACGGTGAATGACTACTGGTCTATGCTGTTCCCCATCATTACCAATATAAGTTAAATCAAATTTTTCTGGTAATAAGAAGTCTAATTGGGCAGTAGATAATGTTTCTTCTTTACCCATAGCAGTTTGAACCTGTACGTCAAGTTTCGGACCATAGAATGCTGCTTCACCTACTGCTTCTTCATAATCTAAGCCAAGTTCATCTACCGCTTCTTTCAACATACTTTCTGCTTTGTTCCACATGTCATCGTCATCGAAGTATTTTTCTTTATCTTCGGGATCTCTGTAACTTACACGGAATTTATAATTCTCAAAGTTGAAATCCTTGTATACATCAACAATTAAATTTACAACACGTTTGAATTCTTCTTTAATTTGGTCCGGACGTACAAAAATATGCGCATCATTTAATGTCATTCCGCGGACACGTTGTAAACCAGAAACCGCGCCACTCGCTTCATAACGGTGCATAGTACCTAATTCAGCAATTCTAATAGGCAATTCACGATATGAATGTGGTTTATTTGCATAAATCATCATATGGTGTGGACAGTTCATTGGTCTTAAGACCATTTCTTCGTGTTCATCTAATTTCATTGTTGGGAACATGTCTTCTTGATAATGATCCCAATGGCCTGATGTTTTATACAAATCAACGTTAGCCATCACTGGAGTATAAACATGGTCATAACCCATACTTACTTCTTTATCTACAATATAACGTTCAATTTCACGACGTATTGTAGCACCATTAGGCAACCAAAGTGGCAAACCTGCACCTACTAAAGGATTGTTAGCGAACAGTTCTAAATCTTTACCAATTTTACGGTGATCACGTTCTTTTCGTTCTTCCAACATTTTCAAATGCGCTTTCAGTTCTTTTTTATCGAAAAATGCTGTGCCGTATATACGTTGTAACATTTTATTATCACTGTTTCCACGCCAATATGCACCAGCTGTTGATAATAATTTAAATTCTTTTATTTTAGAAGTAGATGGCACATGAACACCACGACATAAATCAGTGAACTCTCCTTGTGAATATAGCGTCACATTTTCATCTTCTGGAATAGCATCAATTAATTCTTGCTTATACGGGTCGTCTGAGAAAAATGTTTTAGCTTCATCTCTCGAAACGACTTTACGTTCTATTGGATAGTTTTCATTAACAATTTGCTTCATTGTTTTTTCTATTTTTTCAAAATCATCTGATGAAATACTTTCTTCCATATCAAAGTCATAATAAAACCCACCATCAATTACCGGACCAACGCCAAAATGAACATTACCATATAGACGTTTTAAAGCTTGAGCCATAAGATGTGCAGTAGAATGACGTAACACTTCTAGCGCTTCATCAGAACCAGGTGTAACGATTTCAATTGATCCATCTTCGTCAATTGATCTAGTTAAATCTATGAGTTGTCCATTTAATTTACCAGCTACAGCTTTTTTTCTTAATCCTGGACTTATAGAATGTGCAATATCTTCTGTAGTTGTACCTTTATCAAACACTTTTGAATTGCCATCTGGAAATTTAATATTTATTTGCTCCATAAAAAACCCTCCTATTTATTCAAGCACTTAAATCAAAATGAAATGACGTTTATACTGAATTAGACTCAAAAAAACAAAAAGACCCCATCCCTAAAAAGGGACGAGGTCTTCGCGGTACCACCCTAAATTAAAGTTATGATGTATTTGATATACATAACTTTACTCTACGTAAGATAACGGTCTTGAGCCGGATGTTCATTACAACATCATTTTATAAAGTAGTAACGAATAAACTTACTTACCAGCATCTCATCTTTTACTGGTTCTCTGTGAAGTAGTGGTTTATTCATCTCGTCTTCATTTCATTTTTTATGATTTAGATTTAAGTTTATTATACAACATTTATTTTAGATTTCAATCGTTCCTGTAATTTTTTCCTTCTAAGAAATAAGGTGTTGATAATGTTTTGATTCTTTCCATTATTCTTGCGGACTTTGTTTTTTCTGTACCGTCTCGTGTAACAGAGAGGTGATATTCTAATTCTTCAAAACTTAAATTAGAACTGAAAAATGTAGGTAACTCTTGAACCATACGATAATGTAGCAATGGTCCAATCACTTCATCTCGTGCCCATGGTGTGATGTCTTCAGCGCCTATATCATCTAACATTAATATATTTGCTTCTCTCACTCTAGAGAGTTTTGTTTCAAAAGTACCATCTTTAAACCCGCCTTTAAGCGAACGAATAAATTCTGGTAAATAAACAATTGTAGATGGTATCTTTTCAGTTTTTAATTGATTTGCAATTGCGCCAAGGATAAATGATTTACCAGTACCAAATGGACCATGTAAATATAAACCTTTAATTTGGGTCTCTTTATTTGTTATTTTTTCACAAATTTGGTTAGCAGCCATTGCGACATCTAATCTATCTCTTCTATCCATATATATATCTTCAAGTTTTGCATCTAGTGTGTCACGTTGCATATGGTGCGACGTAATTAAATGTTTATTAAACCGTTCTTCATCATGTTTAATTTTACAAGGACAAGGTAAGTAGCGAATTTTTATATGATTATGTTCGATATATAATTCAGGAATATGACCTGTAACAAAATTGGGACAGTCTTTTAATTTATGACCATCATAACGCTTTTCTTGATCTTTATATTCTTGTAAAATATTCAAATCTTCATCTATCATTGCATTCGTCAATTCAGCTTTATGTGACTCTAGAAACTGTTTAACGTCTGGATCATTGACGACATCTTTTTTTATTTTGGCAATTTTTTTTGATAAATCGTTAGAATCGCCCATAATTTGATTAAAAGGTTTCATTTATTTGTCCTCCTTCCATCTATCTTTAAGTTGATTTAAAAACTGTTCTCTATCATTCTTCAATTTTTCATCATCTTCATTATTATTTGAAGTGTCAGTTTCTGCTTTGTTATCTCGCTCTTCTAACCATTTAGGCGTCATCTCTCTCGATGCCAGTTGTTTTTGTTTATAATAAGGTTTAGATGACTTGTTTTCAGTCTTAGGTTGATTCACTTTTATCGCGTATTGATATGCTTGTTCCGCTGTTTTGATACCTTTTTTCTTCCAATTGGATGCTATTTCAAAAATATAAGTCTTAGGTAGCTTCATATCTTCTTTCAACATCACAAATTGTAACAGTATATTAATGACACCGAATGACAATTGTTCACGTTCTACTAACTCTTCAATCATATATTTTTGTTGTGTTGTCGGTTCAGATTCTGACCAAGATGCTAACATATCTATTGGACTTGTTTCTTCTAACTGTTTTAACCATGTAGCAGAGTTATCCTCATTTTGTGTTTGGTTTTGAGTTTGGTTATCATTCTGCGTTTGATCAACTTGGGTTGTGTTATCTGCATAATTGTTAGTTTTTATATTTAAAGATGGCATTTGTTGTTCATGCTCCATCAAATAATAAGTTCTTGCATGTTTTCTTAATTCTTCAAACGAAAGTTCTTGTGCGCTTGTTATAGATTTTAAAATGATGCGCTTCATCGGCTCAGGCGTTAAACCATATAAGGTCGCGATTTGTGTGATTAAAGCTTTTGCTTCTTTATCTATAATTTTTGTGCTAATAAAGTGATTTTGTAATAAATCATATAGTGTTTCAAAATCAAAGTGCACTTGTGACAAGTTTAAACCTTCATATGCAGTTTCACTTTGGATTTCATTTGTATCGTTATCTAAGGACTTATTAGGCACCTTAAACACATCAGTGAAATTGCGTGTCACATCTTGATATTTACTAAAGTCAATTTGCTTTTTATGTTCAAAATGGCGTTTCAATTGTTGATAACGTTGTTTGCTTACTTCACTAAACAAATACACTGATAACATTGGATCACTGAAAAATTGTTTTGCTGAGGGTGGTTGAACAAGCTGATAAACAAAAGACGAATGCTGTGCATCATGATTCACTAATGTTTTAACTAAACCAATACCCTCTAATAAGTCCATATCTTTTCTAAATTCTAATAAATTAATCTTTAACTCACTCATAATTATATAGTGCGTCAATACAGAATCCGCTTCATATTCTACAAACTGATTCAAATAATGATATAAACCAATTGCATTTGCACCAATCATTGGTGTGAACAATCTATTTAAAATTTCTAGATGCTTACTGTTCAAATAGAAATTTCGCACAACAGTAAAATTATCATGTGGTCTCAAACCATAATCATATGATTGTAACCCCATTTAAGAATCACTCCGTTTATTTCCAGCTAAAATACCTTGCATAGATTGTAATAGTTGATCTACATCCTTAAATTCTTTATATACAGATGCAAATCTAACATATGATACTTGATCTACGTGCATAAGCAAATTCATCACATGTTCTCCAATTTCTCTTGAAGAAATTTCTGCATGTCCGTCATCACGTAACTTCCATTCAACGTTATTCGTAATATCTTCTAATTGTTGATAACGTACTGGTCTTTTTTCACATGAGCGTACCAATCCATTTAAAATCTTTTCACGTGAAAATTGTTCCCGCGTACCATCTTTTTTCACCACAATAAGTGGTCTTTTTTCTATATGTTCAAAAGTTGTGAATCTCGTACTACACTTTTCACATTCTCTTCTACGTCGAATCGCATTAACTTCATCTGCATGTCTAGAGTCTACAACACGAGAATGAGTCGAATTACATTTCGGGCATTTCATCGAATTATCACCCTCTCGTTTTGATTACTTATCATTATACTATAAATATGTATGTCACAAAAGAATCACTATGATACATGTAAAATACTTAATGCATTATGTAATTTTTATCACTAACATCCCAAATATTGTTAGAAATTAAAATACTTATCACGTCTCCCTGACAGTAAGTTTAACATGCTCAGTAAATTCATCATTGTCTATTTCTACAATCATCTATTATATAGGTTTAAACGACAAAATGAAAACTCCTTTCAAAGTAGGCACTATCAATGTGCATCACTTCAAAAGGAGTATACATAATACTTTCTATTATAATGTCGTATAGTCTAAACATGGTAGTTTCTTAAAATTTAATCAAATAGATTATTATTAACTGTTATAAATGTGTACTTTAATTTGTGACAGCACCAACATCATTTTTGAGTAATTGACCTATTTGTTCAGCTACATCTACTACTCTATTTGAATAACCCCATTCATTATCATACCACGCGATTACTTTAACTTTATTATCACCCATAATCATTGTACTTTGTGTATCAATAATTGCTGAATGTGGGTTTGTATTAAAGTCCATAGATACTAAAGGTGCATCTTCAGTTGCAATCACACCGTCTAAGTCATTATCTTTAAATGCTTGATTGACTTGTTCAGCCGTTACATTCGTGTCTAAATCAACGACTAAATCCACTAATGAAACATTCTTCGTCGGTACTCTTAATGCCATACCGTGCAATTTACCATCTAATTCAGGTAGAACTTCTGTTAGTGCTTTTGCAGCACCTGTTGAAGTTGGAATAATACTTTCATTGCAAGAACGCGCACGTCTTAAATCTTTATGCGGATTATCTATATTATTTTGATCATTCGTAATGGCATGAACCGTTGTCATTAAACCGTTTTGTATACCAAATTGGTCATTTAATACTTTTGCAACTGGACCAATACAGTTTGTAGTACATGAAGCATTGCTAAATATGTCATACTCTTCAATGTTTAATTGCTCATTATTAACACCTTTGACAATCATTTGGACTTCTCCACCTTTAGATGGGCCAGTAAGCAATACTTTTTTAGCGCCTGCATTAATATGTGCAACAGCTTTATCTCCATGATTGAATTTTCCAGTAGCTTCAATAACGATATCGATGTTCAGCGTTTCCCAAGGTAAGTGCTCAGGATTTCTTTCCGCTACAAGCTTAATCTCATGATTATCAACTTTGACGCCATTTTCTATAGGCTCTACTTTTAAATCATAAGCACCATGAGTTGTATCATAATTAATTAGGTGGGCAATCGTTTCAGGAGGGTAGCTCGCATTAATTGCTACTACATTTAAATCCTTATTTTTCAAAGCGATTCTTAATACCATTCTTCCTATTCTACCCATTCCATTAATTGCAATATTTGTCGTCATTCAAAGCACCCCTTGTTTTTGTGTTATACTTTATGGAAATAGTATAACATAAATAAAAGTACAAGAAAGCGTTTTCTAAAATAAATTTAAAAAAATTTAAATTCCGCATACCTATGAACTTAAAGAGCCCTTTTCATAATAAGTTTATCCAAATAATTTAACTTCATATTGAAAAAGTACCACTCAAACTTAAATTATAAGTTGAGTAGTACTTCAGAATATACTTATTAAACCATACTAATGTATATTAAATCAAGCTTACGAAAATCATCATTTAAAGACTCATGATTTATTGCGCCTCTTCTTCAGTATTGTTGTGAATATAACCTTCCTCTACGAGCAATTGTTCTAAGTTCTGTTTCAATTCTAATTTCGTATCACGGTTATCAATTTCACGATCCGCCATTCTACGTTTTTTATCAATTGAAATTTGGCTATAAACGCGTGCTTTCGCATCTTCCATTGATAAATCATTACGTTCCATCAATCTATCAATTTGTATACTTTCAGAAGTGTATACTAACCAAACTTCATCCACAGTATCTTGTAAGTCATTTTCAAATAATAACGGAATATCCATAATTACGTTATAGCCTTGCTCAAGATAAGCTTCTTTTTCTTGTTCCATGATATCTCTAACAATAGGATGAACAATTTCATTTAATTCCAATCTTTTCTCTGGATGATTAAATATGACATCTCCTACATATGATCTATTCATATTGCCATCTTCATCTATTGCTTCTTCTCCAAATGCTTCTTTAACTTGTTCTAGTCCTTTAGTACCTTTTTCTACTGCTTGGCGTGATGCAACATCTGCATCTACGACTTTAAAACCATGTACGGTTAATAATTCCGAAACACTAGATTTACCTGATGCGATACCACCTGTTAGTCCTATAACTTTTGGCATAATATCACTCTTCCTTTATTTTTGACATGTAGCGCAGAAATGACTATTTCTCGTTGCAATAACTTGAGTTTCAATATCACTTCCACACACTTTACATATCTTTTGTTTATAAACATTAAGATGTAATTGCATCGTACCTGTACTACCGTCTGCATGACGATAATCAGATATGCTCGTTCCACCATATTTTATACCCGCTTCTAATACATCTCGAACATAATAAAATAATATTTCTCGTTCTTGATTATTTAACTCTTTTGATAGACGCGCTGGATGGATACCTGCTCTAAAAAGCGCTTCACACGCATAAATGTTACCACAGCCCGAAATGACCCGATGATCTAAAATCATTTGTTTAATTGGCTTGTTCTGGTAAAGTTTTTTATTAAACCATGATAAGTAATGTGGCATTGCTTCTTCATCAAATGGTTCTGGAGCGATTTCTAAAAATGATGGATACGCTTCAAATGATGGCACATTTCTAATTTCACCGAAGCGGCGAATATCAGAATAGACAAGCAACTTATCATTATTTAATTTAAATATAACATGCCAATGTTTACGATAATTTGGAACACTAATATCTTCTATTTTATCGACTACAAAGAAACCACCAGCCATACCCAGATGGCTAATGAGTATTCTTTCTTCACCGTCTTTCTCTAAATAGAAAACGATATACTTACTTCGTCTATCTATATCATTTATTGTAAATTGCTCAGTAAAGCGTCTAAACGTATCTAATTCTAAACCTTTAATTATTGTTTCACGTTTGTTTGCTTTACCTTCATGCACTTTGTCAGAAAAAGTAACTGATTCAATTGTTTGTCCTTTAACAAAAGGTTTAATACCTCTTTTTACATGTTCTACTTCTGGTAACTCAGGCAATATAATACCCTCTTTCTATTTTGCATCGTACCATGTTTGACCATAGCTAGATTCAACTTTTAATGGTACATCTAACTCTATCGCATTGTCCATAATCTTTTCAATAAATTTTTCAAATGCTTCTACTTCTTCTTTAGGTACTTCAAAAATCAATTCATCATGCACTTGTAATAAAAGTTGCGCATGGAAATCCGTATCTTTAACTTCATTTGCAAAATTAACCATGGCTAATTTAATAATATCTGCAGCTGTACCTTGAATTGGTGTATTCATTGCGGTTCTTTCTGCAAAACCTCTTAAATTAAAGTTTCTACTTGTGATATCAGGTATATATCTACGACGATGTAATAATGTTTCAACATAGCCCTGAGCTTTACAGTCTTTAACAATATCTTCCATATATTGTTTAACACCAGGGAAACTATCTAAATAATCATCAATAAATTGTTTGGCTTGTTTTCTTGTTATGCCTAAACTTTGGCTTAGACCATAATCACTTATACCATAAACAATTCCGAAATTCACTGCCTTCGCTTGTCTACGCATCGTGCCATCAACTTCATCTGGTTGCACATTGAATACTTTCATAGCTGTAGCTGTGTGAATGTCTTCATCATTAATAAATGCTTGTTTCATACTTTCATCTTGCGTGATGTGCGCCAATACCCTTAATTCAATTTGCGAGTAATCGGCTGCAAATATGACATTATTTTCATCTGTAGATTTAAACGCTTTTCTAATTTTTCTACCCTCTTCTAAACGAACAGGTATATTTTGTAGGTTAGGATCAATAGATGACAATCTACCAGTTTGTGCTAGCGTTTGGTTAAAACGTGTATGAATACGATTATCCTCAGCAATTACTTTTTGTAATCCTTCTACATACGTAGATTGTAATTTAGCAAGTTGTCTATATTCAAGGATATGTTCAATAATTGGATGTTCACCTTGTAATTGTTCTAACACATCTACTGCTGTGGAATAACCAGTCTTCGTTTTTTTAATTACAGGTAACTCTAATGTTTCAAATAATACAACACCTAACTGTTTTGGTGAATTGATATTAAACGGCTCTCCTGCAGCTTCATGTATATTTTTTATTAACACATCTAATTTACTTTGAATCTCTTTTTCCATTTCTTTTAAATCATCAGCAACTGTATAAATACCTGTTTCTTCCATTTCACTTAAAATGCGTGCCAATGGTAACTCTAAATCATATAGTAAATCTGTTTGGTTATATTCATCTAGTTGTTCTGCCATTTTAGGTTTAGTCGCACTAATTGCTTCTATAATAGTTGCTACATGATGATTCAGAACTTCATCTTCAGGCAACTGTCTTTTTTTGCCTTTACCATAAATAGCGATGGTTTGTTGTACGTAATACTGACCATAATTCGTAACAACTGAATTGACGTCATCTATTGTACGGGATGGATCAATAATATAACTTGCTAACATCACATCAAACACAATGTGCTTAATCGCGATATCTAATCTATGTGCGACGACATATGATTTTTTAGCATCATATACATTCTTTTCTGTAGTACTATCTTCTAACCATGCAATAAGTTCTGGATAATCATGCATCTTATGTGCATCAATAACAACATGGTGTGTGCCATCATATAAAGCAAATTTTAATATGTCATCTTTTAAATAATTAGAACCATCTAACTCAAAATGTATAGCTGCGGCAGCCAAGTTGTTAAAATCAACCTGTGCAAAATCACTCACTGTATTGATTTCCATTTCTTCAACACTTGAGCTACTACCATCAACATCTATTTGGTCCAACAATTGTTTGAACTCCAATTTTTTAAATAATTCAATTTTATCATTTGTATCTGGATTTTCTTGTAACTTAGTCTCGTTTAAGGATACTTCAATTGGACTTTCACAATTAATTGTCGCAAGTTCCTTACTCATTAAAGCATCATCTTTACTATTTTCAAGTTTCTCTTTTAATTTCTTACCTGACACTTCATCTAGGTGTTCATAGACATTTTCAACATTTGAAAATTGCTTCAATAATTTAATTGCTGTTTTCTCGCCAACACCTGCAACACCTGGAATATTGTCCGAAGCATCACCCATTAAGCCTTTCATATCAATAATTTGTTCTGGAACCAAACCATCATATTTTTCGGCTATAAATTCCGGCGTGTAATGATCAACGTCTGTTACACCTTTTTTAGTATAATAGATTGTCACGTCATCTGTAGCAAGTTGTGTTAAATCTCGGTCACCAGTTACGATAATCGTTTGGAATTTTTCTTCATTTGCTTGTTTACTCAGCGTACCGATAATATCATCCGCTTCATAATTGTCTAACTCATAGCGCTTAATTTGATAAGCATCTAATAATTGTCTGATATAAGGAAATTGTTCACTTAATTCAGGTGGTGTTTTTTGACGTCCACCTTTATATTCACTATATTGTGAGTGTCTGAACGTTGTCTTTCCAGCATCGAATGCAACTAAGAAATGTGTAGGCTGTTCTTCTTTTATAATTTTTTCAAGCAACATTGCAAAACCGTACACGGCATTGGTATGAATACCTGCTTTATTTTGTAACAATGGCAAAGCGTAAAAAGCTCTAAAGCTAAGACTGTTACCATCAACTAAGATTAATTTATTCAATGTTTTAACCTCCAACACATATTTACTATCCATTTTATCATAAATTATGACCCTATCCGTATTGATACGACATATCTTCTGATTTTCATAGCAATATAAAAAGTCGACCTAACAACATTAAGTTAATTAGATCGACTATCAATTTGATATTATACAACAATTGTTCATTTAAAGTATACTTACTCTGTTTCAAAAAATGTAATTCTAAACGTCGAGCCTTCATTTGGACTACTAATGACGTTAATTCTACCATTATGGGCTTCCATAATATGTTTTGTAATCGATAGTCCTAAGCCCGTACCACCTGAATCTCTACTACGTGCTTTATCTACTCTATAGAAGCGTTCAAAAATATGTTTTTGATCTTCTTCACTGATCCCCATACCAAAATCTTCTACTTCTAGTATACGTTTATTACCTTCTTTATATACACGTACAATGACTTCATCCGATTCCTTAGAATAACTAATTGCATTTGATAACAAATTGATAACAACTTGTGAAACTTTATCCTTATTTGCATCAATGACAATATCAGGCGTCACTTCATTTAAAATGGTTATATCTTTACTTTCAGCAATCGTCTGCATATTTTTTATCGTTAACTCAGCAATGTCAGACAAACTGATATATTCTGTTTCTATTTCAGATTGTTGTTCGACATGAGATAAATCTAGTAAATCAAAAACTAAGGTTTCTATGCGATCAGATTCTTTAGAAATGATTTGTAAAAAGTCATTTAATGCCTGTTCATCATTTTTCGCCCCATCTAATAATGTCTCAGCAAATCCTTTTATTGAAGTAATAGGTGTTTTTAGTTCATGTGATACATTCGCTACAAATTCACGACGCAAATTTTCAAGCTTTTTAAGGTTCGTGATATCATGCATAACAATAACCATGCCATATAAATTTTTCTTTGTTTTTGACAAAATTGGCACACAAGCAGTATCAAAATATTTTTGATGCACTTGATCTATGGTTAATTCCACTTGATCATAAATAGGTTTTTCTACTTTAAAAGCATCAGCAATAAGTTTTTGAATTTTAACATCGATAAACTCAACATAACTTTTATGTTCTACTGCTTCTTCAGGCGTAAACAACTCATAATATGCTTTATTTGCTACAACAATTTCACCATATTTATCAATCATTAATATGGAACTTGGAATACTTTCTACAGTTGTTTTTAGTCTATTGGATTGTAGTTTTTGCTTATGGTTTAAACGTTGTAAACGTCTAGCTAATTCATTTGTAGTAACGAACAACTCTCTCGTCTCTTTAACGTTACTTTCAGGTACCCTCACGTGATAATAACCTTCAGCTAAAAGGTTCGTGGCATAAGTTACTTCATTAATAGGTCTAATATATGTTCTATTGATACTTCGAACTACAAAGAAAATAATCACTAAAACAATCAAACCAATTAAAGCAGTGTATTTCCATATTTCAATTTGCAATTCTAAGATTTCATTATTTACACCACTAATCAAAACGTCTTGATCTTTGATTGAAGTTTTAAATGTATATCTTCGATCATCGGCTACTTTATCATAAATTAGTTTCGAAGGAATAGCTTCATTTCTTATATCTTCATTTAACTCAGTACCTTGTTTTGTGGACAACAAGACATCGTTACCTTTTTCAATGACTACAGTAAGTTTCTCACTTTCAGCAATATCTTTGATTTCAGCTATTTTATCATGGTTGTACAAACTAACGAAATGCTCCGAACGATGCTCTAGGTCGCCTTCTTGACCCGTAGTAACCGTGTTATAAATAACATGTGTTATGATTGCGCCTAGCATAATAAAACTAATGATAACGATGGTACATAATAAAAATAAGAGGCGGTGATGAAACTTCAGCATTAAACCTTAGGTCTCTCCAATTTATATCCTAAACCTCGTACTGTTTTGATAAGTTTAGGTTGTTTTGGGTTTTCTTCTAATTTATCTCTTAAATGACTAATATGTACATCCACAATTCTAGAGTCACCCGCAAATTCATAATTCCAAACTGAATTTAACATATGTTCACGTGTGATTACTCTACCCTGTCTTTCGATAAGATATAATAACAGTTCAAATTCTTTTGGTGTTAATTCTAATAGTTCATCTTCTCTATACACTTCAAAATATTCTGGTCTAATTCTGATTGCACCAATAAGTATGTCATCTTCATCATTTTCAATTTGAGCTGCTTCTGTAACCATGGCAGATCTTCTTAAAATAGCTTTGACTCTTGCTACGACTTCTCTTGGTGAAAATGGTTTAGTCATATAATCGTCTGCGCCAAGTTCTAGTCCAAGTACACGATCAAATTCATCATCTTTAGCTGTCAGCATTAAGATGGGTACAAGATTTTTATCAGAACGGATCGTTTTACACACTTCTATTCCATCCTTTTTGGGAAGCATGACATCTAACACAACTAATTCGGGGTTTGTAGCATTAACCTTCTCCAGTGCTTCTTCTCCATCATAAGCTACATCCACTATATATCCAGCTTGCTCTAAATTATATTTTAATAAGGTTACGATTGATTGCTCATCATCTACTACAAGTACTTTTTGTGACATAGTATACCTCCATATTTGTGTTTACAAATTAATTATAACTTATATTTAAATAAAAATAACATACTTTAAATTCTTTTCACATAAACTTTACAATGCCTATATTATAGAAACAAATTAAGTATTCATGAATTTAATGTAATTGTACTGTTAACAATCTGTTGTGCTGTTGATTTTGTTTTACTGAATTTTCCTGAAATTATACGTTAACAAAATCTTAACATTTAATTAACAAGATGAACACTTATATCACTGAAAATATGCAGTTCCCTGAAATCCTCCGTGTTAATTTACATTAAATACTATCCTTAAATTTACAATTTACATTTAAAACTATATGAATTAAATACTCTTTGTGGTGCATTTTTACTAAATCGTGAAAACAAAAAAATACCAACAAAATCCTAAGATATTGTTGGTAACTTTAAAATCAATACGAATTTATATTATTTGATGTTTTTAATAAGTTCATCTGCAAAGTCAGAAGTAGATACTTCTTTAGCACCATCCATTAAACGGGCAAAGTCGTAAGTTACTACTTTAGAAGCAATTGTTTTTTCAATTGATTCAGTAATCTTATCTGCAGCTTCTTGCCAACCTAAGTGTTCTAACATTAGTGTTGCACTTAAAATTTCAGATGATGGGTTAACTTTGTTTTGTCCAGCGTATTTTGGAGCTGTACCATGTGTAGCTTCAAAAATAGCATGTCCAGTTTCATAGTTAATGTTTGCACCAGGTGCAATACCAATACCACCAACTTGTGCTGCTAATGCATCAGATACATAGTCACCATTTAAGTTCATTGTAGCCACTACATCATGATCTGATGGACGTGTTAAGATTTGTTGTAAGAAAATGTCAGCAATTGAATCTTTAACGATAATTTTGCCTTCTTTTTCTGCTTTTTCTTGCGCTTCGTTTGCTTTGTCTTTACCTTCTTTTTCAACAATTTCATCATATTGCTGCCAAGTAAATACTTTATCACCAAATTCGTTATGTGCTAAATCATAACCCCATTGTTTAAATGCACCTTCAGTAAATTTCATGATATTACCTTTATGCACTAAAGTTAATGATTTACGATTATTTTCTAAAGCGTATTGTATAGAAGCACGTACTAAACGTTCTGTACCTTCTTTAGAAACTGGTTTCACACCAATACCTGATGTTTCTGGGAATCTAATATTTTTAGCGCCCATTTCATTTTGTAAGAATTCAATTAATTTCTTAACTTCAGGAGTACCTTCTTGGAATTCAATACCAGCATAAATGTCTTCAGTATTTTCACGGAAAATAACCATATCAGTGTCTTCAGGACGTTTAACTGGTGAAGGAACGCCTTGGAACCAACGTACTGGGCGTAAACATGTAAATAAATCTAATTCTTGACGTAAAGCAACGTTAAGTGAGCGGATACCGCCGCCAATTGGTGTTGTTAAAGGACCTTTAATAGCAATTAGATATTCATTAATTGTATCAAGTGTTTCTTTAGGTAACCATTCGCCAGTTTCATCGTAAGCTTTTTGTCCAGCTAATACTTCTTTCCATTCGATTTTCTTTTCACCGTTATAAGCTTCTTCAACAGCTGCATCGATTACTCTGCTTGCCGCATTCCAGATATCTGGTCCAATACCATCACCGATAATAAATGGGATGATTGGATTATTTGGAACTGTTAAACCTTCTTGTGATTTTACTATTTTTTCTCCTGACATGTAAAAAAACCTCCGTGTTTTGTTTTATTGATTAAATACTTTTCAAAAATATTGTTTATACATTCATTATTACAATAAAAACTGTAATGAAAATGATTAAACTTATTATCTTTTTTCTATTGGTTCATATTTTCTATCTGTTTCACCAATATACTCAGCTCTTGGACGCATAATTCGGTTATCTCTATATTGTTCTAAGATATGTGCAATCCAACCAGAAGTTCTACTTACCGCAAAAATTGGAGTGAATAAATCATGCTCAATGTTCATACTATGATAAACTGTCGCACTAAAGAAATCCACATTGGCTATTAAGCCTTTTTCTTCTTTCATCTTATCAGCAATTTTAACGGAAATATCAAATAATTGACTTTGACCTGTTTCTGCTGTGATTTTTCTACTCATTTCTTTTAAGTATTTCGCTCTTGGATCACCATCTTTATATACACGGTGTCCGAAGCCCATAATTTTTTCTTTATTTTCAATTTTTTTATCGATGTAATTATCAACTTCATCAATTGATTTCACTTCAGCTAGCATGCTCATGACACGTTCATTTGCGCCACCGTGAAGTGGGCCTTTTAATGAACCAACTGCAGCAACAATGCCTGAATACATATCTGATAATGATGAAACAGCACATCTTGCTGTAAATGTTGAGGCATTCAACTCATGGTCAGCATGTAATACAAGCGCTTTGTTAAACGCTTCAACTTCGATATCTGTAGGTAGTTCCCCTCTTAACATATATAAGAAGTTTCCTGCATAATTTAAATCACTATTTGGTTTTACAACCTCTTTACCTTCTCTAACTCTTGCATATGCTGTAACAAGAGAAGCTATTTTAGCTTGAATACGTATTGCACGTTCCATTGTTTGTTCATCGCTTTCAGTTTCAGCATGTTCATCAAAATGGGCAATATAAGACACAGAAGTTCTTAACGCTGTCATTGGATGCACATTACTAGTAGCGTACTCTTTAAAGTGATTATACACTCTAGGATTTAGTGTCATGTGTTCAAAAAGCTTTTCTTTTAATTCTTTTAATTCTTCTTCATTAGGTAATCGGTAGTGCCATAATAAGAAGACAACTTCTTCAAACTCAGCATTTTGAGCTAAATCATCAATATCATAACCTGCATATGTTAATTGACTATCAATGATAGAACTTACTTTAGTTTGAGATGCAATTACCCCTTCTAAACCTTTTTGTAACTCTGCCATATATAAATTCCCCTTTTCTATTTCGTTATGAAATGGCTTTCATTAACCATTATATCCAATTTCGTCCCTTTTGTGAATATTTAAAGTTTAATCCTCTTGCCAAAACACTAAGAAATAAGTATTTGTTTATATACCCTTAAACACGTCATGATATGAAACGGTGTTATAATCTCATTTTAGTATGGAAAGCCTTACAGTTCAATTTTTATTACTTTTCATTTGGTTATCATTATTAATAACTAATTATTAATGTAGTTTTATCCTTAACTTTTTTTATGATTCAGTTAAAAAACAGTTGTAATATTTTAAAGACAGTTGCATAATAATAAAACGACAAAATGAAGGAGTAGTAGATTATGTCAAACAATGAATTACAGAGAGAACTAAGTAATCGGCACATCCAGTTGATTGCAATTGGTGGCGCAATTGGTACAGGTCTATTTTTAGGAGCTGGTCAAACTATCGCGTTAACTGGCCCTTCTATTTTACTTACATATATTATCATTGGGTTTATGCTATTTATGTTTATGCGTGGCTTAGGAGAAATGCTTGTTACAAATACTAATTTCAAGTCTTTTGCCGATGTCACGAATCAATACATTGGTTCATTTGCAGGTTTTGTAACTGGTTGGACTTATTGGTTATGTTGGATTATTACTGGTATGGCTGAGGTAACTGCAGTAGCTAAATATGTAAGTTTTTGGTTTCCTCACATTCCAAATTGGATCAGTGCTTTGTTCTGTGTACTTGTACTTATGTCACTTAATTTATTAAGTGCTAAATTATTTGGGGAATTAGAATTTTGGTTTGCAATCATAAAAATTGTAACGATTCTCGCTTTGATTGTTGTTGGTGCAATTATGATTATTATGGCCTATGACACACAATTTGGACATGCTTCATTATCTAATTTATACACTAATGGTATATTCCCTAAAGGTGTTAATGGATTTTTAATGTCATTCCAAATGGCTGTATTCTCATTTGTGGGTATCGAATTAATAGGTGTGACTGCGGGTGAAACTAAAGATCCAACTAAGACCTTACCGAAAGCAATTAATAGTGTGCCTTTACGTA
This sequence comes from Staphylococcus parequorum, assembly GCF_039237145.1. Classification (NCBI taxonomy): domain Bacteria; kingdom Bacillati; phylum Bacillota; class Bacilli; order Caryophanales; family Staphylococcaceae; genus Staphylococcus; species Staphylococcus parequorum. The sequence continues at coordinate 1,534,562 of NZ_CP150682.1, read as the reverse complement.
TATTAGTTTTTTATGTAGGCGCGTTAGCTGTGATTATGTCAATCATCCCATGGAATGCTATAAATCCTGACGATAGTCCATTTGTTAGATTGTTCGCTCTAATCGGTATTCCATTTGCAGCAGGCATTATTAATTTCGTTGTACTAACTGCAGCGGCATCTTCTTGTAACAGTGGTATTTTTTCTAACAGTCGTATGCTCTTTGGTCTTTCTAATCAAAAACAAGCACCACCTTATTTTGCATCAACGAATAAAAATGGTGTACCGCACATTGCAATATTTGTCTCATGCGCTTTACTGATGATCGCAGCTTTATTAAATTATATTGTACCGAATGCGACACTCGTCTTCACTTATATCACAACTGTATCTACAGTGTTGTTTTTAGCCGTTTGGGCGTTAATCACCGTTGCTTATATCAATTATACTAAACGTAACCCAGAAGCTCACAAACAGGCTAATTTTAAATTACTTGGCGGTAAATATATGGGTTATATCATCTTAATATTTTTCTTCTTAGTATTTTGTCTATTATTCGTAAGTGAGGTTACAAGAACAGCAGTATTTTTAACACCAATATGGTTCGTTGCCTTAAGTTTAATGTACTTAAGATATAAAAAAGTAGCACGTACACAAGATAAATAAAAGAAGATATTTTCAAAATAAGCTATCTATACACATTGTTCGCGAACCAATGTGTATGGATAGTTTTTATTATGATTAAAAATAGTAATCTTAGTGATTTTATATAAGATTGAGTGAAAATTAAAAAGAGAGTTAACTGAATTTAAAATTCAATTAACTCTCAATGTCTTCTATTATTTCAAATAGGAATTTACAACCGCCTATTTGTTTATATTCGTAAATTTATTATAGAACGTTAGCATAACCTTCGAAGATTTTACCTTGATTTGCATCAATAGTAACTAAAACATCATTTTGTATTTCTTTAGTTGCGTTTTCAACACCAACAACTGTAGGAATACCTTTTTCTAAACCAATAATCGCACTTGGTGAAGTGATGCCGTTTTCTTCTGTGATTAAACCAATTGCATTTTCAATATAAGGTACAAGCGTTTCGTCTACTGAAGACGTTACAATAATAGTTTCAGATAAATCTTTACCTTCTAACTCACTTGCATTATTAACAACAAGTGTTTGGCCAACAACTGAATTTCTACCAATACCTTGTCCTTTTGCAAGTTCATCGCCTACTAAATGTAATTTCATCATGTTAGTAGTACCTTTTTCACCTGTTGGAACGCCAGCAGTGATAATAATTAAATCACCATTTTGAACTTTTTCTGTTTCAACTGCAGTAGCTACAGCATTATTTAATAATGCATCTGTAGTTTTACGTCCTTCTTTGATTACTGGGTGAATTCCCCATACTAGCGCACATTGGCGTGCAGTTTCTGGATTAGGTGTTACTGCGATAATGTCTGATTGTGGACGATATTTAGAAATCGTACGTGCAGTAGAACCACTTTCTGTAGCAGCAACAATTGCTTTTACATTTAAGTTTAATGCTGTATGTGCAACTGAAACACCAATTGCATTAACAAGTGAAGTTTCTACTAATTTAGTACGGTCTGATAATAATTTTTTATAATCTTGTGCACCTTCAGCAGAAACTGCAATATTACGCATTGTTTTAACTGCTTCTTCAGGATAAAGTCCAGCAGCTGTTTCACCAGAAAGCATAACTGCATCAGTACCATCATAAATTGCGTTGGCAACATCACTTGCTTCGGCACGTGTAGCACGTGGGTTTCTTTGCATAGAATCAAGCATTTGAGTCGCAGTGATAACAGGTTTGCCTAATTTATTACATTGTCTAATTAAATCTTTTTGCACCATAGGTACTGATTCTGGTGGGATTTCAACACCCATATCACCACGTGCAACCATTAAACCATCTGAAACTTCAAGAATACCTTTGATATTATCGATACCTTCTTGGTTTTCAATTTTAGGTATAATACTGATTGTTGTATTTTTTTGTGCTTCTAGTAATTTACGGATATCTAGTACATCACTTGGACGACGTACGAAACTAGCTGCGATAAAATCAACGCCTTCGCTAATACCGAAATTAATATCTTCAGCATCTTTATCAGTGATACCAGGTAAACTTACTTTAACGCCAGGTAAGTTAACACCTTTTTTGTTGCTTAATTCGCCAGTGTTTAGTACATCACAAACAACTTCGCCGTTGTCTTTGTCGATACTTTTAACTTGTAATTCAATTAAGCCATCATCTAATAAAATATATGAACCTTCTTCTACATCATTGATTAAATTATCATAAGTTACTGAGAATTTTTCAGGTGTACCTTCTACTTCTGTCATGCTTACAATGACTTCAGTATCTTTTTCAAGTTCTATTTTGCCATTTTTCATACTATGTGTACGAATTTCAGGGCCTTTAGTATCAAGTAAGATTGCAACAGTTTTACCTAATTTTTTAGATACTTTGCGAATTGAATCAATTCTTGCTTTATGTTCTGCATGATCACCATGTGAAAAGTTTAAACGTGCAACGTTCATTCCGGCTTTCATTAATTTCTCAAGCATTTCTTCCGATTCTGACGCTGGTCCAATAGTACAAACAATTTTAGTTTTTCTCATTAATAATGCCTCCAAGTATTTTATATAGATAATTCATTTGTTAATTCATAAGTTTCAAAATCAAACTCATGTTGATCTGATCTAAATATTTCTTCGAATGGTGTGTCAGTTAATTCATTATTACGAATGCCTACACCGATAGCAGTTTTCCCTTGTAATAATAAATCTACTGCATGACCACCTAAACGTGACGCTAACACACGATCTGCTCCACTTGGGCTACCACCACGTTGGATATGACCTAATACAGAAACACGCGCATCAACATTAATATACTTAGTTAACTCTTGTGCGCAAGCCTCTCCAGACATACAACCTTCTGCAACCATGACGATTGAATGTTTTTTACCTCTTTTAATACCATTATCGATTTTTTCAGCTACATCTTTAATGTCTGTTTCTACCTCTGGAACAATAATTGTTTCTGCACCTACAGACATACCTGCCCATAATGCTAAATCTCCACAATCACGTCCCATAACTTCTATAATAAAGGTTCTAGCATGACTCGATGCTGTATCGCGGATTTTATCAACGCAATCAATAATAGTGTTTAATGCTGTATCAAATCCAATTGTAAAATCTGAACCATTAATATCATTATCAATCGTACCAGGTATTCCAATTGTCTGGATTTCTTCACATTCTTCACTTATACGTTGCGCGCCTCTATAACTACCGTCTCCACCGATAACTACAAGGCCTTCGATGCCTCTTTTACGTAAGTTTTCTATGCCTTTCTTACGCACTTCTACTTCTTTAAATTCAGGACACCTTGCTGAATATAAAAAAGTGCCTCCGCGTTGAATTGTATCCCCTACAGAACCGAGTTCAAGCTTTTCGATATCATCGTTTAATAAACCTTGATAGCCTTGGTAAACACCATAGACTTCAATGTTATTAAAAATCGCTTTTCTAACTACAGCTCTTACAGCTGCGTTCATGCCTGGAGAATCTCCACCACTTGTCAACACTGCAATTTTTTTCATGACGACAAACCTTTCTAACATGTATTTCTTATTCTAAAAATACCATAAATAATACAATGGTGCCATTAAAATAAGGCTTTGTGCCGAATGTAAACGTTTTAAAGTAATCTAAGCTATTAAATTATAACTAGTAAGCGTTTACTATAATTTTTCGGCAAAAATGAAATGAGCACTCTTTTATATTTACCTTTAAATTATATTTCTTAAACAATGTATTTATTTTTTAAATAAGTTAAGGGTTTGCATTTACTCAATCTCCTTCTGTACAACTATAAAAAATAGCTGTACAGAAATCTATCGTCATAAATTTCTGTACAGCTAATCTTAGTATATTTATTATTATTCGTGGTATGTTCCAATATTTCTAAATTTAGCATATCGGTCATCAACAAGTTGTTGTTTACTTAGCTGACTTAATTCTGCTAAATAATATTCAAACCCTTTTTTGATATTTTGTGCTTGAATTTCAACATCATGATGCGCACCACCTAATGGTTCTTTAATTACATCATCAGCTATATTGAGTTCACGTAAATCTTCAGCAGTAATCTTCATTGTTTCTGCAGCAATTTTTGCAAGATTGCTGTCTTTCCATAACAGTGCAGAGGCACCTTCAGGTGAAATAACTGAATACGTACTATTTTCAAGCATCAATATACGATTTGTAATACCTAAACCTAAAGCTCCGCCACTACCGCCTTCACCAATCACAATAGAAATGACTGGTACTGTTAACGCAGCCATTTCGACTAAGTTTCTAGCAATAGATTCACTTTGTCCACGTTCTTCTGCTGCTTTACCTGGATAAGCACCTTTAGTATCAATAAAAGTAATAATAGGTCGATTGAATTTTTCTGCTTGTTTCATCAATCTAATTGCTTTTCTATAACCTTCTGGATGTGCCATCCCAAAATTACGATAAATATTATCTTTGGTATCTTTACCACGTTGTTGTCCAACTACAGTAACTGCTTGGCCATTCAAATAACCAATGCCACCAATCATTGCAGGATCATCTCTGTAATTTCTATCACCATGGAGTTCCATGAATGAGTCGAATATATAAGGTATGTAATCTAAAGATGTAGGTCTTTCTTGTAAACGTGCTAATTGCACACGATCCCAAGGTTTAAGGTTTGTATATACCTTTTCAGTCTCTCTCTCTAAAGAAGCTTCAAGCATATCAATTTCTTCTTGCAGATCTACATCATTCTTTTCTTGAGATTCTTTTAATGATTCAATTTTATTTTTTATTTCAAAAAGCGGCTTTTCAAAATCAAGCATTTGTTTTCACCTCTTGGTGCATTTTTAGGATACTAGATAACGTTGTTTTCATTTCTTTTCTATGTACTACTTTATCTAATTGACCATGTTCTAATAGAAATTCTGCAGTTTGGAAATCCTCTGGTAATTTTTCATTAATTGTTTGTTCGATGACACGTCTCCCTGCAAATCCAATTAACGCTTTAGGTTCACTAAGATTGATATCACCTACAGAAGCAAAACTTGCAGAAACACCACCTGTAGTTGGATTAGTAATGTAAGAAATATACAATAACCCAGCGTCCGCATGTTTCTTCAGTGTCACACTTGTTTTACCCATTTGCATTAACGAAATAATACCTTCTTGCATTCTAGCTCCGCCACTTGCTGAAAATAAAATAAATGGCAAACGGTTTTCAATACAGTGCTCTATAATTCTACAAATTTTCTCGCCTACTACAGAACCCATGCTGCCCATTCTGAATCTAGCATCCATAACAGCAACACCATAACTTATACCTTCTAAATTTGCAGTTCCAGTTACTACTGCTTCGTTTAGATCAGTTTTTTGTCGATCTTTTTGGATTTTTTCTTCGTAACTTGGGAAGTCCAATGGATTTGCCGAAGTCATGCCTCTATCAAATTCTTTAAATGTGCCTTCGTCAGAAATAGCTTCAATACGTTTATAAGCTGTAAGTGCAATATGATGATCACAGTTAAAACAAACGTTTAAGTTTTCAGCTAATTCTTTCGTATACATAATTTTTTTACATTTAGGACATTTCGTCATAATACCTGCTGGAACATCGCTTTGTTTTGAATCCGATACGGTTACGTACTTTTTCTTTTTACTACTTCTATTGAAAAAATCTTTAAACATTGGTAAACCTCCACATAAATATCGCAATCTGTCTCTACACTTAACTGTAAGTTACGTATTGAGTTTAGTATTAACGAATATTATTTATCTAAATCTGTTAATTTCATTGTCTTTTCATATATTTCCTCTGGATCCATATCATTTCTAGCAACGCCGGACTCCATCGCTGCTTTTGCAACTTCTCTAGCAACTGACGGTGCTACTCGCTTATCAAACGGACCAGGAATACAATAATCAGGATTCAATTCTTCTGGATTAATTAAATTCGCAATCGCTTCAACCGCAGCCTGCTTCATTGCTTCATTAATTTGTGTTGCTTCTACATCTAAAGCACCTCTGAATATACCTGGAAATGCTAAGACATTATTAATTTGATTTGGAAAATCTGAACGACCTGTACCAATTACTTTTGCACCTGCGCCTTTGCAACATCTGGCTGAATTTCTGGGTTAGGGTTTGCCATAGCAAAGATAATTGGATCATCGGCCATAGATTCAACCATTTCTTTTGTTAATAAATCTGCAACAGAAACACCTATAAATACGTCAGCATCTCTGATGACATCATTTAAGCTGCCCTCAATTTTTTCTCTATTAGTCCATTTAGCTACGTATGCTTTTGTATCATTCATACCAAAAGCGCGTCCTTCAAAAATAGCACCTTTAGAATCACACATAATCATATCTCGAACACCATAAGAATATAATAATTTAACGATAGCCATACCAGCTGCCCCAGCACCATTGAGAACGACCTTAATGTCTGATAAATCTTTATCCACTATTCTTAAGGCATTAATCATACCGGCTACTGTTACAATTGCTGTACCATGTTGATCATCGTGAAATACTGGTATTTTAGTTTCTTTTTTTAAACGTTCTTCAATTTCAAAACAACGCGGTGCCGAAATATCTTCTAAGTTTATGCCACCATAATTCGGTTCTAATAATTTCACAGTGTTTACTATATCATCTGTATCTGTAGTGTTTAATGCAATAGGTACACCATCGATACCAGAAAAGCTTTTAAATAGTACTGCTTTCCCTTCCATTACTGGGATACTCGCTTCTGCACCAATATTGCCTAATCCTAAAACAGCTGTGCCATCTGTTACAACAGCAACAGTATTGCCTTTCATGGTATACTCAAAAACTTTTCTAGAATCTTCATGTATCTCTTTACAAGGCTCTGCGACACCTGGTGAATAAGCTAAACTTAATTCTTCCTTATTGGTAACTTGAACCTTAGGCGTTACTTCCAATTTTCCTTGATTTCGTCTATGCATTTCTAATGCTTCGTCTCTCAATGTCATGTAAATCTACCCCTTTACATTCAACTAGTATAAAAATCAGTTCATATATATTTTTATTACAATCTAACTTAAATTACAAATGATATTGCTAACAAGATGTCGAATTCACCCGTACAGTTAATATTTGTAATAAAAATATATAGATTGATTTGACATTAAATAATTCTTATCTTTAATTTAGTTAAAATTAAAACTGACGGCAAGTTTATGCTTAACCATCAGTTTACTATACCATAGTTCATAGCGCTATTAAAGTTAAATAATTCTTATATCCCAAGGCGAAAATCGTTGTATAAATGTATTTAATACGTCGTTATCTCGTGTGATATAACCTATGATTTTGAACTTATTTTGCGCTTCTTGAAAATACTTAACTGGAATATAATTGCTGTGCTCTGTTTGTGTTAAAAATTGCTTTACTTCTGTTTCATCGCTAAGGTTTCTAATCACAATTTGTTTCGCATGTTCAAATGTACTCACTTCGAATGCATCAATCGTCTCTATTTGATTAATAATAAGTTGCTTCTTATTATTCCTATTTTCAAACTTACCTTTTAGGATAAATGTCTCATCCGTTTTCAAATCTGTTTCATATTTTTTGAATGCATCTGGAAAAACAACGCCATCCAAACTATTAATTCCGTCATTTAATGTTACAAAAGCCATATTCTGACCGTTTTTTGTACGTATACGTTTAATATTATCAATTTGAACAAAAATCGGTTGATTATCTCGTGCATTAGTGAGTTTATATATACCAAGATATTGCTTTTGTTCAAAGGCTTTTTCGACAGGATGTGTTGAAACATAAAAGCCTAAATATTCTTTTTCATAATCACTTAATACTTTATCTGGCAATTCCTCTTTGTCTTCATATGTCGCTTTAGGCGTTAATACATCAAATATAAAACCGTCTTGTTCAATATCAGATGAACTATCAAGTACTTGATCAATTGACTGTAGTAGCGTAGCACGATTCTTACCAAAGGTATCGAAAGCGCCTACTAATATGAGCGCTTCAAGTAATTTTCTAGATTTAATCCTTTTAGGAATGCGTCTTGTGAAATCAAAAAAGTCTTTGAAATGACCATGCGTTATGCGTTCGTCAACAATTAACTTAACGCTTTGATAACCTACACCTTTAATCGCACCGATTGACAAGTATATACCCTGTTTAGTTGCTTTATAGAACCAATGACTTTGATTTATATTCGGCGTTAAAATATTGATTGATTGATGCTTTGCTTCATCAATAATTTGTGCTGTCTTTTTCTCGCTTCCAATAGTATTGCTCAAAATATTAGCGTAAAAATAGTTAGGATAATATACTTTTAAATAGCTCATAATATAAGCAATTTTAGAATAGCTTACAGCATGGGCACGTGCAAAGCCATAGTCTGCAAATTTTAGAATCAAATCAAATATTTGCTTACTTAAATTTTCATCATAGCCATTATTTAAAGCACCATCCACAAAGTGTTGACGTTCACTTTCTAATACAGCACGGTTCTTTTTACTCATCGCACGTCTTAAAATATCCGCTTCTCCATAACTAAAGTTTGCGAACTTACTGGCAATTTGCATGATTTGTTCTTGATAAATGATAACGCCATAAGTGTTACTTAATATCGGCTGTAAATCACTATGCAAATATTGCACCTTCGATGGATTATGCCTTCTCGTAATATAGGTAGGTATTTCTTCCATAGGACCTGGTCTGTATAAAGACGTTACGGCTACAATATCTTCAAAATGTTCAGGTTGTAATTTTTTCAATACATTTCTAATACCATCTGATTCTAGTTGAAAAATACCTGTAGTATCACCTTGTGACAATAATTGAAAGACTTTGCTATCATCAAAAGGTATTTGCTCTATATCAATATGTGTATTCATATCTTTTTTTACTTGTTTCACAATTTGATGAATAATGGATAAATTCCGTAACCCTAAGAAGTCAATCTTCAGCAAGCCTATTCTCTCTGCTTCTGTCATCGTCCACTGCGTTAATAATCCAGTATCACCTAACGTCAACGGTGCATATTCATATAATGGATGATCATTAATAATGATACCTGCAGCATGTGTTGAAGTATGACGAGGTAAACCTTCTAATTTTTTACTAATTTCAAACCATCGTTCATGCCTATGATTTCGGTGCACAAACTGTTTAAAATCATTTTGTTCATATGCTTGATCCAAAGTTATACCTAACTTGTGTGGTATTAATTTAGAAATTTCATTTAAAGTAATCTCATCAAATCCCATAATTCTACCAACATCTCTAGCTACTGCTCTAGCTAACAAATGACCGAACGTTACTATACCTGCAACGTGATTATCACCATACTTTTCTTGAACATATTGAATTACTTTATCTCTATGCGTATCTTCAAAATCAATATCAATATCCGGCATTGTTACACGTTCCGGATTAAGAAAACGCTCAAACAGTAAATTATATTGTATGGGATCAACCGTAGTAATGTTTAAAAGATAACTTACCAATGACCCTGCGGAAGAACCACGACCAGGCCCTACTAATACATCATGTGTTTTTGCATAATGTATTAAATCACTTACTATAAGAAAGTAATCTTCAAACCCCATGCGAGTAATGACTTGATACTCATGTACAAGTCTTTCTCTGTACGTTTCGAATTGACTATGATCTAAATTGAGTTGGCTTAAGTTTTCTTGTAATATTTGCCATAAATAATCTTTTGATTGCTGATTATCTGGCGTTTTAAATTTAGGTAATAAAGACTGATGATAAATCATTTCAGCCTGACATACTGTTGCAAGTTGATTTGTGTTATCCAACACTTCCTTACTTAAATGAAGTGTAGTTAAATCATTATTGTCGTATAAATGTGCATTATAATCAGGTTGTTCACTCACTAAATCTAATTTATCGTTATCTCTGATTGCAGCAAGTGCAGTCAGTGTATCAGCATCTTGTTGATTAAGATAACGTGTACTTTGTGCCCAAACCATTGGTAATTCTAATGTTACTTCACTCGTATGATTCACATAAACATGTGTATTATCGGTAAATTCAGCTACAATAGCTTCATTTGATGATGATACATCTTTAAAAATAACAACAAAATGCTGTAGATATTTTTTTAGCCACTCTATAGGTGTTTCAGTTTTTTCTTTCATTTTTATAGCAGACGACAGCTTAAACATATCTTTTAGTCCTTGTTCATTTTGCGCTAGCACTATCGTTTCCACTGACTCTAATCCATCTGTCACAAAAATTGTCATACCGAATATAGGATGAATATTTGCTGCAATACACGCGTCATAAAATTGTGGATAACCGTATAAGACATTTGTGTCTGTAATCGCTAACGCGGTATACCCTTCTTTAGCGGCCTTAGCAACAACATCTTTTATTCTCAAACTAGAATGTAATAAGTCGTATGTTGTATGAATATTTAAATGCGTAACCATCAGCAAACACCTCCTATATACTTATAACTTATTCTTTAAAGCTTCCGCTAATGTATTAAATTCGTTCCAGTTAGCAACAGAAACACCTGAAGCATTTGGATGACCTCCGCCACCAAATTCACTTGCAACATCATTAATCACAATGCCTTTTGAGCGGATGCGACATCTTATTTCAGAACCTTCATCAACAGCAAAGACCCATATCTTCAAGCCTTGAATATCCGCAATCGCATTTACAAATAATGAAGCTTCGTTAGCCGCAATATTAAACTGCTTAAGTACATCTTGTGTAATAATTATTTTACAAAATCCATTTTCATCTAACTCAAAGTTCTGTAATACATATCCTTGGAATGGTAGGAGTTTTGGGTCTTTTTCGCCCATTTTATTAAGCTCTTCATTATGATTAAATGGATATTTAAGTAACTGGCTTGCGACTTCCATCGTATGGGACGTCGTATTATTAAATAAGAAACGACCTGTATCACCAACAATCCCTAAATATAGTACACGTGCAACAGATGCATCTATCACAGTTGTGTCATTAAAATGCGCAATAAAGTCAAAGATAATTTCACTTGTAGAAGAAGCCTGTGCATTCACATAATTAATATCACCATATTGATCTACTGCAGGATGATGGTCGATTTTAATTAGGGAACGACCTTTATTAAAGCGTTCATCACTAATCCTTGGTGAATTAGCCGTATCACAAACAATCACTAATGCATCTTTGTATTGTTCATCTGTAATTTCGTCAAAAGTTCCTATAAAATCTAACGAAGGCTCTGATTCCCCAACTGCATATATGTTTTTATCTGGAAATTTTAATGTTAAATAATGTTTCAAACCAAGCTGTGAACCATAAGCATCTGGGTCAGGTCTGACATGTCTATGTATAATAACTGTTTCAGCTTCGTTAATTTCACTCATAATTTGATTGAATTCTTTAGTCATTTATATCTTCCTTTTCATTAGTTATATAAAATTCGTTTAATCTATCATCTGGCAGATAATCATTGCTTTCGCGACATGATGCTCATCAGTAGACATTGTCACTTCTAGTTTAGCAAAGTTTCTCCCTACATCTAACATATCATAATGCACATCGATTTCTGATTCAATTTGTACTGTCTTAATATATATAATGTTCAAACTTTCTATCATGACTTCAAGTTTTTTTAACTTTCTCATTTCATAGCGCACTGTTTCTTCAATTATAGCGACAAATACAGCTTTACTTAAAGTACCATATTGATTCGTTAATAGCGGGGTTGTTTGTACTTGAATGCCATTATTTGTAATGTTGATATGTTTTGCAATTTGATCATTAATAGTTTCACCCACTTGGGGTTGTCGGCTTAATAATTGCATCGCTGTTAATACATCTTTTCTCGTAATAACACCTATAAGTTTTTTACTACTTGTAGTCACTGGTAACAGTTCTATACCTTCCCAAATCATCATATGCGCACAATTTGCTACTGTGGTAGTTAATTGGACATTTATAGGAGCCTTCGTCATAAACTGAGCTATCGTATCATAATCATCCATTTTAATAATTTCTTTGCTCGTAATAATACCTACTAGTTTCCACTGTTCATCAATAACTGGAAATCTTGAATGTCCAGTAGCTCTTGCTTTTTCTTTATAATCAATCAACTTCATATTTTCAAAGATTACTGTGCTCTCTTTTACTGACTTCACAATATCTTCAACGACCAATATTTCTTTACGAATCATTTGGTTATACATTGCTCTATTAATGATGTTTGCTACTAGGTATGTATCATAATTAGAAGAAAGTATTGGTAAATCATGTTCATCTGCATACTTTATAATTTCATCAGATGTTCTAAAACCACCTGTAATCAGCACCGCACTTCCTCTTTTTAAAGCTGCTAATTGTACATCTTTACGATTACCTACAATCAATAATGTATGCGTACTTAAATATTTTACTACATCATCAATCTCCATCGCACCTATGGCAAACTTAGTTAGTGTTTTAATTAAACCGTTTCTGCCGCCTAACACTTGACCGTCTATAATCTTTACAATTTCACCAAATGTAAGTTGTTCAATTTGCTCGCGTGTTTTCTTTTCTATACGAACAGTACCTACGCGGTCAATTGTTGCTACCAAGCCAATTTGACCAGCATCTTTAATCGCTCTGTAAGCTGTACCTTCAGATACACTTAAATCTTTCGCCACTTTTCTAACAGAAATTTTTTGTCCTACTGCTAGAGATTCTATATATGATAAAATTTGCTCATGCTTTGTCATTTAAATAACCTCATTTATATTGAACAGTTTCTATGCCATTATAACTTCTTATATCTAAAATTGCGATGTCACAATTCAAATTATGGTAGATTCTAACTTTATAATGTTGAACTGCACCTTTTAAATAATATAAATAATTCTTTTTAAGAAATTAATATGTAAGATTTTATATTATAATTGGATTTATTAAGAAATTTTGATTAGAATGATATCAAGGAGGGATGAACAATGTTCAAAAATATTTTACTTGGTGTAGATACAACACTTACTAATGAAAAAGCACTTAAAGAAGTATCAAAATTAGCCGGTGAAGGAACAACGGTCACTATTTTAAATTCGATTAGTGAACAAGATGCACAATCATCAATTAAATCTGGTGTTCATTTAGATAAACTAGTTGAAAAGCGTAGCAAAGGACTTGAGCCTACACGTAAAGCTTTAGATGAATATGGTATCAAATATGATGAAATTATTGTTCGTGGCAGTGCCAAAGAACAATTAGTTAAACAAGCTAATAGTGGCAAATATGAAATCGTCGTACTCAGTAACCGCAAAGCTGAGGAAAAGAAAAAATTTGTCCTAGGTAGTGTCAGCCATAAGGTGGCTAAAAGAGCAAACATCCCTGTTCTTATCGTAAAATAAGATAAAACTCAAAAAACTTTTGTATTCATTTGAGTTACACGCCTAAACAAGCCTAACGCACAAATGCATTGGGTTTGTTTTTTAATTTGTATCCTTAAAAAACATGAAATATAAATGAATGGTTTGAATTTTTCTTATAAAAACATAAAAATGGCGACAAAATAATAAGATTTTGTCGCCATTTTCTATTTATTGCAAATCCTAAGCCTTTAAATAATTTAAAACTTAACTGATTCTCCAGGTTTTAAAATTTGCACCTCTCCTACTGTAACAGCAGATTTAAATTTGTTTGGATCTTGTTCAATCAATTCAAATGTATCGTAATGCACAGGGACAGTGATTTTAGGTTTAATAAATGTGTTGATAGCATAACTTGCATCATCGATACCCATAGTAAAGTTATCACCAATAGGAACAAAACAAACATCAACAGGATGACGTTCTGCAATTAATTTCATATCGCTGAATAATCCTGTATCACCAGTGTGATAAATTGTTTTGCCTTCAACTTCTAAAATAACACCCATCGGCATACCAAGATAAACCGGTATACCATTATCATTAGTTAAACTTGAACTGTGAAAAGCTTGCACAAATTTCACTGTACCAAATTCAAATTCAGCTTTACCACCAATGTTCATTGGTCTTACATTTTCAACATTTTTATTTGTAGTTAAATAATCTCCCAGTTCTGCTGAACCAATTACAGTTGCATTATTTCTATTAGCCAACTCGACTGTATCTCCGAAATGGTCACCATGACCATGCGTCAAAATAATATAGTCTACTTCTAAAGCATTTGCATCTAAATCTGACTGACCATTGCCAGTAATAAATGGATCTACAATTACTTTTTTACCGTTCGCTTCGAAATAAATCGTTGATTGTCCATGAAATGATAAGTTCATTATATGAATTCCTCCCATAAATCTGTTTATTTACTACATACCACATTCATACTATTTTATAACATATCCGTGCATTTTATATAGCTCTTTTATGCTTATTTTAAAAACATTTAGTTAAAATAGTATCATTCTAATATTTTATTTTTGAATTCCGTCATGAACTAACATAAACTTAGAATGATAGTATTTTTAGGAGGATGATGATAAATGAAATTAGAACAGATTACCGCAGAATTAAAATCACAACAAGCTAGAGCAGCATGGATTACAACACCATTAAACATTTTTTACTTTACAGGCTATTTAAGTGATCCTCATGAACGTTTACTCGCATTATTAATCAAAGAAAATGGTGAACAAGTATTATTTTGTCCACAATTAGAAGTTGATGAAGTAAAAGCCTCTCCTTTTGAAGGTGAAGTAGTTGGATATTTAGACACAGAAAATGCATTAGATAAATATACGTTCACTGTAAATAAATTATTAGTTGAAGCTGAACATTTAACAGTAAAACGTCAACGCGAACTCGTTGAAGCATTTAATGTACAAACTTTTGGTGATATTGATCAAACAATTAAAGACTTACGTAACGTAAAAAGCGAAAATGAAATTGCTACTATTAAAAAAGCATGTGAACTTGCTGACAAATGCATTGAAATCGGTGTAGACTTTTTAAAAGAAGGTGTGACGGAACGCCAAGTTGTTAATCATATTGAGAATGCAATCAAAGATTACGGTGTAAATGAAATGAGTTTCGATACGATGGTACTCTTCGGTGATCACGCTGCTTCACCACATGGTACGCCTGGTGATCGTCAATTACAAAGAGATGAATATGTATTATTTGATCTTGGTGTTATTTATAACAATTATTGTAGTGATATGACTAGAACCGTTAAATTTGGCGAACCAAATGATAAAGCCCAAGAAATTTATAATGTGGTTTTGAAAGCTGAACAAGAAGCGATTGCAGCAATCAAACCAGGCGTTACGATTAAAGATGTAGATGATATTGCACGTAATATTATCAGTGATGCAGGTTATGGTGATTATTTCCCTCATCGCTTAGGACATGGATTAGGCTTGGAAGAACATGAGTATCAAGATGTTTCTAGTTCAAATACCAACCAATTTGTTGCTGGAATGGTTATCACTGTTGAACCAGGCATATACGTTCCTGGCGTTGCAGGTGTGCGTATTGAAGACGATATTTTAGTAACTGAAGATGGTAATGAAAGTTTAACGGGTTACGAAAAATGATAAAAGAAGCGGTTGTTGAAACGATTCAACAAGTTGAACAAGCAATAAGCAATGGTGCTGATCGTATAGAATTATGTGATAATTTGAGTGTCGGCGGGACGACACCTAGCATCGGGATGATTGAAATAGCGACAGAAATTTGTCATACCAACGATGTTGAAATCGCAGTAATGATTCGCCCTCGCGGCGGTGATTTCGTATATAATTTATATGACTTTGAAATCATGCAACGAGACATGAAAGCAATCAAACAACTCAACGTAGATTACTTTGTATTTGGATGTTTAACAGAGGATAATGTCTTAAATGAATGGCAAATGAAGACTTTGAAAAACCTAGCGGCACCTGTATCGGCCGTATGCCATATGGCATTTGATGAAATTCATATACATGGTCAAATCAAAGCACTACATCAGCTGATTGATATTGGCTTTATCAGATTACTAACACATGGCGGCCCTTCAGACACTGATATTTTCGATAATTTAAATCATCTTGGCAAACTTGTGGTTAATACAGGCGGCCGTATCGAAATTATGCCTGGTGGTGGATTAAATAAAGATAATTTACAAGATTTAATATCTTCTTTCCCTTTCCAAGAAGTGCATGGTACAAGAATCGTTTAAAACATGTCATTTATAGTTTAACTGCTTGAGACACAAGATCTTATAGCATCAATAAAACAGGCTGAGACATAATTACATGTCTCAGCCTGTTTTATTATATTGGCAGTAGCTGACTGAATTGAAAATGCGCTTATAACAAGCGTTTAAAGAACTACTGCTTGTCCTATAACACCACTAGACAATCATGTATAAAAAGTGCCGACAAAGTATCTGACTTTGTCGGCACTTTAGAGTGAGGTACATAAATACATGTCCTACTCTCATTTTATTTACATCAATTTAATACAATCAATTCGTTATGGTTGAGTTGTATTATAGGTATTTTTATTTTAATGCACTTTCAATATCGGTATATGATAAGTTTAATGCATCTGCAACACCTTTATTAGTTAATTCACCATTAATCGTACTTAAGCCTAAAGATAATGCTGGATTATCTTGTAGTGCTTTTAAATAGCCTTTTCCAGCTACTTGTTGCGCATATGGTAACGTCGCATTGTTTAATGCGATTGTTGACGTACGCGGCACTGCACCTGGCATATTAGCTACTGCATAATGTACTACACCATGTTTTTTATACGTTGGGTCATCGTGTGTAGTAATACGATCTGTTGTTTCGAAAATGCCACCTTGGTCGATCGCAATATCAACAATCACTGCCCCATCTTTCATTTGTTTAACCATTTCTTCAGTAACGAGTTTTGGTGCTTTTGCGCCTGGAATAAGCACTGCACCAATGACTAAGTCACTATTTTTAACACATTGCTCTATATTTAATGGGTTTGACATGATTGTATGTACTTGGCCACTAAACAAATCTTCTAATTGTTGTAAACGTTTAGGGTTAACATCTAAAATTGTAACGTCAGCACCTAAGCCTAAAGCAATTTTTGCAGCATTTGTACCAGCTTGGCCACCACCAATTATACTTACGCGTCCTTTTTCTACGCCAGGAACACCACCAAGTAGAATACCCATGCCGCCTTTATATTTCTGTAAGAACTCAGCACCAATTTGAGCAGACATTCGACCTGCCACCTCACTCATTGGTGTTAATAATGGTAAAGAACGATCTGGCAATTGCACTGTTTCATAAGCGATACTAATGACTTTGTTTTCTAATAAAGCTTTAGTCAATTTCTCTTCATTTGCTAAATGTAAATAAGTAAATAGAATTAATCCTTCCTTAAAGAATTGGAATTCTTCTTCCAATGGTTCTTTAACTTTCATAACCATATCTACGTTCCATACTGCAGCTTGTTCATTTACAATTTTTGCACCAGCTTCAGTATAGTCCACATCTTCAAAATAAGAGCCTAAACCAGCAGATTTTTCAACAATAACATTATGACCTTGCTCAACTAATGCATGCACACCACTTGGGGACAAACTCACCCTGTTTTCGTTGTTTTTAATCTCTTTAGGAATACCTATAATCATTTCATCCACCTCCAAATTTATAGTAACGTGTATTCTATGAAAGCGCAATCAAAGAATAGGGTACTTTTACAACAGCGAATTATGTTAATATTCTGTAAATGGTGGTATAATATAAATAAGAAGAATAAGGAGGTCATTGATATGCTAACTTATAAAAACATTTTAATTGCGGTAGATGGTTCACACGAGGCTGAATGGGCGTTTAATAAAGCTGTAGATGTTGCAAATCGTAACGAAGCAAAATTAACAGTTGTGAACGTCATTGATTCACGAACATATTCATCATACGAGGTATATGATGCACAGTTCACTGAGAAATCAAAAAATTTCTCTGACGACTTGTTAAAAGGTTATAAAGAAGTTGCAACAAACGCTGGTATTAAAGATGTTGAAACTCGCTTAGAATTTGGTTCTCCAAAAGCAATTATTCCAAAAAAATTAGCAACTGAAGTAGAAGCTGATTTAATTATGTGTGGTACTTCTGGTTTAAATGCTGTAGAAAGATTTATTGTTGGTTCTGTTTCTGAAGCAATTGTACGCCACTCACCTTGTGATGTACTTGTTGTACGTACTGAAGAACTGCCAGAAGATTTCCAACCACAAGTAGCAACAGACGAACTTAGATCGCAACACCAAGCTCAATAAAAATTCACTAGTTTAATTTCATAAAAATAATTTAGTTACCTTTAAAATCGAAACAAAGATAATTGGCTTGTTTCGTTAGGATAGTTTGTTCATTTATTTAGAGCAATCTATCCTTTTTAATATCCAAAGAAATGAACTTGCAAAGTTATATTGCGCATTCAAAGTGAGTTTTACAAACTCCTTATCAAAACTTCATATGCACTTTAAACAAAAGATATATGATTGAAGTTGAAAAGCATAATGAAAGGAGTATGAACAACCTATGAAACCGATGCGTAAAGCGCTTATTACAAGCATGTTTACATTATTCATTTCGAGCACAACCTTACATAGTGAAATAATTGCTACAGAAAAAGACAATACAACACGTACCGCAGATCATCTCAAATTAATAGACACCAAAATCTTACCGTTCGATAAAACTTACAAAGATACAAAAGTTGGTGGATTATCTGGTATAACGTATGACCCTAAAAATGATAAATGGCTACTTATGAGCGATGACCGATCAGAACACAATCCAGCAAGGTTCTATGAAGCTGATATCGACTATAATAGTAATGAATTCAAAGACGTCAAATTTAATGGCGTTCACAAGTTAAAACAACCGAATGGCAAAGATTACATCAATAAAGAGCAATATAAGAACGACGCTGATAATATTGTCGCTGACCCAGAATCGATACGGTTCGATCCACAAACTAATGAGATTCTATATACTAGTGAAGGAGATCGTTCCTTAGGATTGAATCCATTTATTCGTAAAGCAACTGAAGATGGTAAATACTCAGCTGAAATTCCTATTAAAGATACAATAAAAATGGACAAACAAAATAAGAAAGGTTTCCGCAATAATCAAGCTATTGAAGGTAGCACTTTTTCTCAAGATGGTAATACGTTATGGACTTCTATGGAAGGTCCACTAATACAAGATGGCCAAAAACCTACGCCTGAGTCAGGCGCCTTATCACGCATCACACAATATGACCGCGAAGGCAACATATTATCTGAATTTGCATATCCACTTGATGCGATTCCTAAAAAGCCTGGCAAAGACAAACAAGCTGATAATGGCATCACAGAAATATTAGCCCTCAATGACCATGAATTTCTTACTTTAGAGCGTGCATCTGTACAAGCGGAAGATGGCTCATTTAGTAATTATGTGCGTATATATAAAATTGATGTGAGTAAAGGAACTGATATCAAAGATATAGAGTCACTCAAAGAAACAAACTCAAAACCTTTAAACAAAACGCTGATTGCTGATTTAAATGAACAAGACATTGGTAAAGTGGATAATATTGAAGGTATGACCTTTGGTAAAAAGCTATCCAACGGTAATGACAGTCTAGTATTGACAGCTGATAATAATTTTAATGAAACACAACAATCTCAAATTATTGCTTTTGAGGTTAAACCAGAGAAAAAATAATCCATTTGCTAAAATGGATTAACAATATAATAAAAGCACCCATTCATTAGTTTTTCTAATGAATGGGTGCTTTTAATTTAAGTATAAATATTTACAACTCATACTTATTTAATGAATCTGGGTTTACTTCCAGATTATTTTACGTTTCCAAAATCAACAACATCACGAGCAATCATTACTTCTTCGTTCGTAGGAATAACAATAACTTTTACAGGTGAATGTGGATAATTAATGAAACCTTCAGATCCATGAATCATTTCATTTTTCTTAGCGTCCCAATAAACACCCATAAACTCTAAACCTTCTAAGACTTTTGCTCTTACAGGGTCAGAATTTTCACCTACACCTGCTGTAAATACAATAACGTCTACACCATGCATACGCGTCGCATATGAACCGATATATTTGTGAATACGAGATGCAAAGACATCAAGTGCTAATTGCGCTCTTTCTTTACCCTCTTTAGAGTCTTCAATGATATCTCTTAAGTCACTTGAAGTACCTGAAATACCTAATAATCCCGATTCTTTATTAAGTGTATTTAATACTTCTTCTGCATTTTTACCCGTTTTTTCCATAATAAATGGAATTAAAGCTGGGTCAATATTACCTGAGCGTGTGCCCATTGTAACACCTGCTAGAGGAGTGAAGCCCATAGACGTATCTACAGATTCGCCACCATCAATAGCAGCGATTGAAGCACCATTACCAATATGACACGAGATAATACGTAATTCTTCAATTGGTTTTCCTAAAATTTCAGCTGCACGTTGTGAAACATATTTATGACTCGTGCCATGAAAACCATATTTACGAATTCCAAAATCTTCATAATATTGATATGGTAAACTATATAAATAAGATTTCTCTGGCATTGTTTGATGGAATGAAGTATCAAACACAGCGACATGTGGTGTCTCTGGTAAAAGTTTTCGGAATGCACGAATTCCCATTAAGTTTGCTGGGTTGTGTAACGGAGCTAATTCACTTAACGATTCAATTTGCTTTTCTACTTCATCAGTTATATAAACTGATTCTGGGAATAATTCTCCACCATGAACAACACGGTGACCCGTACCATCAATATCATTAATACTTTCAATGATACCATGTTTTTTAAAGCTTTCTAACATAATGTTTACTGCTACTTCGTGATTAGCAATATCATTGGTATCAGTAATTTTTTCTCCATCCACTTCAATAGTAAAGACAGAATTTTTTAAACCAATACGTTCAATTAGTCCTTTAGTAACAACTTTTTCTTCCGGCATTTCAATAAGTTGGAATTTCAGTGATGAACTACCAGCGTTAATGGCCAAAACTAATTTTGACATAAGCTTGTTGCCTCCATTTTCAATTAAGTTTTAATATACCTATCTATTTAATCATTAATACAGTTTATTTTCAAGAATAATACAGTTTAATTTTCAGGATGATTTTCTTCCATCCACACATTTAAATCTTGTAAAAATGCTTGGAATTGTTGAGGGCTTTTGAAGTCAGGAATGTTCGCTAATAAAACCTCTACTGGTTTAGTAACGTTTGTTTCTTTTTTCTGTAGTACAAGAATAGATTTGCGTGCTTTTTCATTTTTAAATAATGTTGAGGGTAAATTTAAAAATGCTTGCATTTCCGTCTCTGTTGCAATGAAGTTTTGTAACTGTTTCACATTTGAACCTTCGAAAATATTACTTGGAACAACTAAAAAAGCATAACCTGATTGTTTTAAGGCTACAACAGCTTGTTCAATTAATAAAAAGTGAGAGAAACTGTGACCTTCTTCAAATCCTAAAGCCATTTCCTTACTTCTCTCATCTGCCGGATAATAACCAACAGGTAAATCGCCAATAACAACATCTGTCTCCTCAAAAGGTAATGGCATAATTGCATCTTGTGGATAAACATCAAATGGTATTTCTAAAAAGTTGGCTAAATGAACGCTGACTCTTGATAATACTGGATCAACTTCTATAAGATGATGCATTACCGTATGTTCAGTTAACACTTCATGTACAGACGCACTTAGATGACCTGCCCCACTTGCGATATCTACAACGTGTAATTCTTCTTTGTTTTTTAAGAAGCGTTGAGATAAAAAGCCTAAAATTAAGCCAATAGAGTCTGGTGTAATTTGATGATTTGCTTGGATATCTTCTTTTTGCATTAAGCTTAAGTAAGCAAACTGAAATGCTTTTCTTCTATCTTGCAATGTAGCTTGTTCTAACAAGTCTCTTTTACTTGTATAAATATGTTC
This sequence comes from Staphylococcus parequorum, assembly GCF_039237145.1. Classification (NCBI taxonomy): domain Bacteria; kingdom Bacillati; phylum Bacillota; class Bacilli; order Caryophanales; family Staphylococcaceae; genus Staphylococcus; species Staphylococcus parequorum. The sequence continues at coordinate 1,512,533 of NZ_CP150682.1, read as the reverse complement.
CATTGCTAGTCCTAAGTTTTCAATAAAACTTTGACCGTTATTTTCATTTAAAGCTTTAGCTTTTTCGTCGAGTGTTTGGAATAACTTTTCCATTACTGTTTCTTCTTGTGTCATTTAATAGTCCTTTCTAAAAAAACTGTCCATAATTTGTTTGAAATTAAGTCAGTTTATGCTAACTTATATTACCAAATAATTATGGACAGTATACTTTATAATGTCAATGATACTGTTTGATTGTTTAACTTCAAATCAAATGACAAATTTTATATTACCTATATTTAATTTAAATAGCACGATATGCTTCTAAAGCAGCGTCGAAGTCTGGGAAATCAGTGCCTTCAGAAACAACTTCAGTATATACTACTTTATTATTTTCATCTAAAACAAAAACTGAACGTGCAAGTAAACGTAATTCTTCCATAACTACGCCGTAATTTTTACCAAATGAAAGTTCTTTATGATCACTTAAAGTAACCACGTTATCTAAGCCATTTGATGCACACCATCTTTTTTGTGCGAATGGTAAGTCAACAGAAATAGTTAACACGACGCCATCTTCCTGCGCTGCTTCTTCGTTGAATTTACGTGTTTGTTTATCACAGACACCTGTATCAATAGATGGTACTACACTGATCAATTTCTTTTGACCATCATAGTTTGATAAAGTTACTTCATTTAAATCATTGTCTAACACTGTAAAATCTGGTGCTGTTTCACCTTTTTTTACTTGTGATCCTAATAATGTAATTGGTTCTTGTTTAAATGTAATTTGCGCCATTTGAATGCCTCCTATAAAAAGTGCTTACTCAATAATTATAACTGTTTAATCTGATGAAATAAACCTTAAACCCTTTGAAACATAACAATCTACTTCAAATAAAACAATTTTTCGAATTTGTTTTTTATTACAACAGTATCAGCAAAATAATCATGTATACCTTTGTGTTTATCTGTAAATATTGTTACTAAATAAGGTAAATTAGCAAATACGCCACTGATAATGCGACCAATCCATTCTCTAAATAATACGTCTACCCAAGTTAATGGTTGTCTATCTGCACGTTCCACTCTTATATTCAAAATCATTTTACCAATAGTTTGTTTAAAATATTTCGTTAATAACACAAAGTACAAATAAAATACGAGTGCATCTAATACGTGACCTACACTAAAATAATCAATCCATAACTTTGCATTATCTATATGTGTAAAATGATAGATTGGTTTCAATATAATACTTTGAATACCAAAAATGATGAGCAAATCAATGAGAAAACTACAAAATCTTATACCAAATCCTGCATATAGTGCTTTTGCTAATTGATTATGAGCAAGTACATCTGACTCTGTTTGTGCTTCGTTTGAATCTGCAACCGAATGTGCAGTATCATCTTGTTTCATATTATCCATTATTACACCTAACCTTCGTATAGATACATAGGTTCAGCTTCAGTATCATTTTTAATTATTGATTTAACTTCATTGAATTCATTTTTAAACTGACCAATACTCGCTTTTGCATTACTAAACGATGAGAAGAAACTACCTTCTTCACTATATTCAAACACTTCTGCATCTTTTGCTTTCATATCTTTTTTCATTGCTTTTAAAGTTTCATCTTCATAACCAATTTCGTCAATTAAACCATTATCTTCCGCTTGTTCTGCACTGTAGATGCGTCCATCAGCTAACTCTCTAACTTTACTTTCAGACATACCTCTACCATCTTTAACTATATTCACAAATCGATCAAAACTATCATCTAATACAGATTGTAAAATATCTTTTTCTTCACTTGTCATAGCTCTTGAGCTACTTAATATGTCTTTATGATCCCCTGATTTTATAACATTTTCTTTAACGCCTATTTTTTCTTGTAATTCTGAATAATCAACACTAGACATAATAACACCGATTGATCCTGTCATTGTTTGAGGACCTGCGTATATTTTGTCTGCTGGTGCTGAAATGTAGTATCCACCAGATGCTGCCATACTACCCATATGTACATAAATCTTTTTATCTTTTTGCTTAATTTCTTTTATCTTTTGATAAATTTCATCACTTGGATACGTGCCACCACCAGGAGTATTTACAGATAACAACATACCTTTGACTGTGTCATCATTTTTTACGTTTTCTAATTGTTTTAAGAACGCCTCATGGTTGTAACCACCGCCACCAAACATGCCCCCGCCTGTACCTTCAGCTATTTGGCCATCTAATGTTAAATGTGCAATTCGTTTACTTGAATTGCCCTCTTTTTCTACTTTTTCTGTAAATGGGTCCATTTTAGATGTAGCTTGTTCATCAAATAAAGATGAAAAGACCGCTGAAATTGAACTCATCACGATGCCGCCTAACACGATGACAACCGCAAGTATGATTGCGATAATCCTTTTCTTCGACATTTACACTCACTCCCATAATTTATTTTCCTTTTAACTCCATCCTCAATTTAACCATAATCAATTAAGCTATGTATACCTTATCTCAAATATAAAATAAAAGAGTTTTAAAATAATAATAATGTTTTATCGTAACTGTAGTAATAAGGTACTAAAATATGAACAGACATTATATTATATTTTCGAAAATCATATACAAAAAAGAACGGAAATACGAAGTCAAAATTTGATTTCGTATTCCCGTTCCTATAAGGCTGGACTGAAAAAGGAAGATAAGCACTGAAGATTTTGCATGAGATTGTTATATAATTTTTAATTTAATCTATTTTTAAGTACTATATGATTTGCATTAAATAATCATACGCATTTTTCAAAATTAAAATAGCAGTAACTACAATAAACAGACCTTTGACATAACCAACACCTTTTTTAATTGCGAATAAAGCACCCAAATATGAGCCACAAATCATACTACCAGCCATGATAAAACCATAAAAATAATCGACTTGATCTAAAAATATAAATAATATTAATGCCCCTAAATTGGATGCAAAATTTAACACTTTAGCATTGCCTGCTGCACCTAGAAAATCAAATCCAAACATTAATAAAACAAAAAGCATAAATGAACCTGTGCCACCGCCTAAAAATCCATCATATAGACCAATTAAGCACATTAACGCGGCAAATAATATGGCTTTACCGGTAGTAAGTTTTGTAAAAGTACGTATACTACCCCAATCTTTTTTCATTAATGTATAAATCATGACAAGTGTTAAGATAATGATTACGACTGGCTTCAAAAGTTCAGACGGTAAAAATGTAGCAACACTCGCACCACCCATAGCCATTAGGAATACAAATGGAAATAACTTTCCAACAATTTTCAAATCGACATTGCCTGACCTTAAAAAACGAAATGCACTAGTCATCGATCCAAACGCACTGGCTAATTTATTTGTACCTAAAGCCATAGCTGGTGGCATACCCACTGCTAAAAGCGCAGGGATAGAAATTAACCCTCCACCGCCGACAACTGCATCAATAAACGCTGCTAAAAATCCAAGAAGTATGATGATAATTACAATTGAAATGTCCCACTCTAACATGCGCCAACCCCTGTCTGTTTAAATCATGTTAACTGATTATTCATTATAAATTGAACATCTAAAACTAAGTTTTCTATTTTTTAAATGATGCTTACTATAATTTAAACTTATATTTATATTTAAAATAAATCGTCTGCCAAAGCTTGTGTCTCTGAGTCTTTATCACTTTGGTAGTCATTTGAAATTTCTATTGTTTCGATTTGATCCACAGCTTGTTGTACTAATGGTTCAAAATCAAAAATATTTTCATATTTTTCCACTTTTTCAATATCAGGTTCAGTTACCGGATTTTTTGGTGTGAAAATAGTACAACAATCCTCATAAGGTTGAATAGAGACATCAAAAGTTCCAATTTCTTTAGCTCTTTTCACGATATCTTCTTTATCTAATGTGAGTAATGGACGTAACACTGGTGTTGAAGTTACGCTATTGATTGCGTACATACTTTTTAACGTTTGGCTCGCAACTTGACCAAGATTCTCACCATTTACAATGGCATGCCCATCAATTTCATGAACAATTTTGTCTGCCACTCTCATCATCATACGACGTGTAGATGTCATTGTATAACGTTCATGTACAACTTTATTAACTTGTTTTTGTAAATCTGTAAAAGGCACAATGTGTAATTTAATTGGACCTACATGAGAAGCTAAAATACGTGTTAATTCAATAACTTTTTCTTTAGCTTTTTCACTTGTAAATGGCGGACTATGAAAATGAATGGCTTCAATCATTGCACCTCTACGCATGACTTCCATACCTGCTACAGGAGAATCTATACCACCTGAGAGCATAAGTAATGTTTTGCCACCTGTTCCAACTGGCAAGCCACCAAGTCCAGCTATGGTTTTGTCATAAACATAAATGGCATCTAAACGGACTTCTACTTTTATATTGTGATCTGGATTGTGGACATCAACAGTTAAATCCTCTGTTGCATTTAATACCGCAGCACCAATGCCACGTTGTAATTGATAAGTGTCATAAGGAAAGTTTTTATCTGAACGTTTCACGTCTATCTTAAATGTATCTCCGTTTGCGTAGTCTTTTGCAAATTGAATGGCTTGTTCATTTGCCGCTTCTACAGTTTTATCAATTTTTAACACTGGACTAATAGAATAAATGCCGAATACTTTTTTAAGTCTATTACACATTTCATCTATATCTGCGCCTTCGTCTAATTCAATATACATTCTATCTCTATTCGCTTTTACTTTATAACCTTGCAATGGCATTAATGAACGCTTTACATTTGCGCGCAATTTATTCACGAACATTTTACGATTAGCGCCTTTTAATGTTAATTCACCATACCTAACTAATATATGATCATAAATCATACTAACAGCTCCCTTACTTCTTCATATACTTTATAAAAATTATCTTTAAATATTTGAATATCTTCTTGAGTCGTATTGGCTCCCATTGAAATTCTAATACTACCTTCAATTTGTTTTCTAGGTATATTCATCGCTAAAAGCACCTCGTTTAGACTCGATTTTTTAGATGAACATGCACTTGTTGTAGATAACATAATACTATGTTTTGAAAAAGCATTGACCAATACTTCGCCTTTAACGCCTGGTAATCCAACATTAAGAATGTGTGGCGCCGAATTTTGAGGTGAATTCAGTTTAATGCCGTGAAAACCTGTAAGAAATTGACATAAGTCAGCATTAAATTCACTTAAAGCATGGTTAAGTTCTGTGGTATGATTCACAGCTGCTTTCATGGCTTTAACAATTGCAATATCCATTGGTAAATTAACTGTACCACTTCTCACACCATATTCTTGTCCACCACCGTGAATAATAGGTTCAAGTTGATGAATATTTCGAACAAATAATATACCTTGCCCTTTTAAACCGTGAAATTTATGCCCACTCAAACTCAACGTATCTACACCTTCAAAGCATAATGGCACTTTACCAATCGCTTGTACTGCATCTACATGAAAATGTGCTTTGGGATATTGGTGCACAATTTTTGCTGCTTCTTCTATTGGTTGGATTTGACCCATAATATTATTAACGTGCATACAGGTTACTATAGCAACATCATCCGACATCAATGTTTTTAAATGGTCCAAGTCGATTTGACCCTCGTCAGTAACATCAACATATTTAATAATAAATCCTTCTGTTTCTAATGAACGTACAACTTCTAATACAGATGGATGCTCAAGTACTGAAGTGATTATTTCATTAGCAAATGCTTTTTTCTTATATGCTACGCCTTTAAGCGCCATATTATTAGATTCAGTCGCACCACTTGTAAAAACAATATCAAATTTTTCATCTAAATTAAACAAATCTTTTATTTGTTTTTTAGTTTGTTGTAACAATTGGTCTGCTTGTAAGCCGGCTTGGTGTGGACTATTAGGGTTAAAATACAATGATTGATTTACTTTTACATAAGTATCCAACACGTCTTGGTTTGGCTTTGTCGTTGCGGCATTATCAAGATATATCAATTCTTTCACTCCATTTCATTTTTATCATACACACTTATATAAGAAGTGACACTAATTTTATATTTATATTTAAGTTATTACATCAACAACAATACTTTTCTGTCATTTTAAAAATTAATTTTATACTTTCCCTTTAAGCATTATACGCGCTTTTAATAAAAAGAAAAGACACGAAATCATAATTCATTTCGTGTCTTACTCGTGTTATTTTTAAAAAATAAATAATTTAACCAATAACTTGATCTTCTATTTGTTTTGTAATTCCTGGTTCCACACTTTCTAACGCATGTTCAGATATTTCAATTGAACGTTTATATCTATTATTTTTAAATAGTCTTTCAGCTTCATTAAGGCTTTTATCTATATTTGAACTATCTTTACGGTAACGGTTACCATATTCAATAAGTTTCTCAGCATAAACTGCATTAACGAGTACATCCGTAGCTTCATCTTCAAATTTATTCATTTGCAGCACTACTTTAGATACTTTATCTTTCAATTGCTTAACATGTATCGGACGTACACTGAATTTCTTGTTTACTTCACGCACTTCGTAATCAATTTCATTTTTCATTATAATGAAACGTTCCGGTACGCTAGGTAAATTAGAAGCTAATAGCTTTCTATAAACCTCTTCTTTTTTACTTTGTACACGTAAGATATTTTCTTCTGCTTCCGCTTCATCTTCGCGTAGTTGAATTAAGTGATTTTGTAATTTTTCTTGTTTTTCATTAATTACAGCTACATGCTCTTCGATATATTTCAAGTTATCTTGAACTTCACTGTAACGTACTGCAGATTTGGCCATTTCTTTTAGAATTTCATCATAAACAGCTATTAAGTTTTGAATTTCATTTTCAAACTGTCTTACATTCTGTACATCACTTTCATTTATATAGTAATTTTCACGTACATATTCAATTTCAGTTTGTAATGTATAATTCATTTCTTTCGCTCTAAACAAATTATCTGTAATGACTTCTTTTGATTCTTCTACTTCATTTTTTGCTTTAACTTCATGCTCAATTAATTCATACATTTCATCAAGACGATCATTAATATTATTTAATTTTTCATTCGCTTCATCAAGTTCCAATCTACTAATCATCGGTTCTACAAAGCTAAGTTCTGTTTTAAGCGTTTGTAAAGTACTATCAATTTTGACATGATCTAAATCATAGCCCTCTACTTTGAGATCTCTACATCCGTATTTCATATCTTGGAACTGTCCAGGTAATTCTTTTTGTGCTTCTCTGATTAACTCAGGAATTTCTGACATATCCTTTTTTAAAAAGTTCATATCTTCATTTAAAGTTTTGATATGTTCATGTGCGTAAACATAATTACCTTCTGCTTTATATGATTCATAGCTTTCCATTTCTGGTACGAATGCTTCAATTTCATGTTCTAATGGCGCTGCTGCTTCACCGAACTGATGTCTGTTCGCTAACACGTCGCGCTTCATTTCTCGGTAATCCACTTTACATGCTTCATATAAGTGATCACTTTCTTTATGTACGCCCATAATATCTTCGACATCTGTAGTTAATACATTATAATTTTCTTCGTATTTATCCATCAATTCATGTGCTTCATCAATTTCAGTTTGCGCTTGCGAAAATTTAAATTTATCAAGTAAACCTTCCGCATTGTGAATCTTTTCTTCTAATGGTAACAAATATTGATTTTTACTATCTAAAGACGTTTGTTTTAATCTATCATAAGTAGATTTTGTTTCACCTGTTAAAGTTAAATCAGATAATTGAGATAAACTTTCATCATAGGGTAATTGCTCTACTTGTAATTTTCGTTCTTCAGCCTTCTCAATCATTTGGCTTTTATTCGAACGCATATAGAATAATACACCGACAATAATCAGTATAATAACAATAATTGCTAGAATGATATACAATACCATATGTTTTCTCCTCCTATTTTATCACTATTCATTATAACGTAATTTACCCATGCATTAAAAGAGAAAATGAATTAATCAATAATAATATTTTAAATTTCATAGTAAATCTATCTCTGTTAATATTATGTATCATGTTGCTACTAAAAAAAGCCCTTACAAATCATTTGATTGATTACTATTAAAACAGTCTTTATACTAAATGAAAAGTAAAAAGTGAGGTTTTATTAATATGACAGAGGTAAAAGAAACAAATTACGATTTATTACAAAAGCAAGTTGCTAGTCTAATCGAAGATGAATCAAATTTAATTGCTATACTTAGCAATGTCTCTGCTTTACTAAATGATTCATTAGATCAAATTAATTGGGTTGGCTTCTATTTAATAGAAAATAATGAATTAATCCTAGGACCATTCCAAGGCCATCCTGCTTGTGTACATATCGCTATCGGCAAGGGCGTATGTGGCACAGCTGTAGAAACAAATGAATCACAACTCGTTGAAGACGTTAATGCTTTTCCAGGACATATTGCATGTGATGCGAATAGTAAGTCAGAAGTTGTTGTTCCTATTCATAAAGGCAATCAAGTCATTGGTGTCTTAGATATTGATGCCCCTATTATAAATCGCTTTTCAAACACAGATAAAATTGCTTTAGAAGAAATCGTAAGCATTATTGAACAACAAATAGCTTAACATTTAACGCTTGCCTTTCTAATAAGTAAATCTTTGTTTACTGTTGACAGTCATTTATAACAAAGGTACAATGTACTTTGTGTGAATAAACGAAATTAGCAGTTGCCTATTAGTTGGCTCTATGTTGTTCCCAACGCGGACGTGTCGTGTAACCGTAGCTATGAGGTGAGGATACATAAAACAATATATCCAAATAAGCATGCAACACTCTTTTTTGTTTTTTCATAACAACAAAAGAGAAAAAGGAGGAGTCTATTATGGCTCGATTTAGAGGTTCGAACTGGAAAAAATCACGTCGTTTAGGTATCTCATTAAGTGGTACTGGTAAAGAATTAGAGAAGCGTCCATACGCTCCAGGCCAACATGGTCCTAACCAACGTAAAAAATTATCAGAATATGCATTACAATTACGTGAGAAACAAAAATTACGTTATTTATACGGAATGACTGAAAGACAATTCCGTAACTCATTTGAAATTGCTGGTAACCAACACGGTGTCCATGGTGAAAACTTCATGCAATTACTAGCTGCTCGTTTAGATGCAGTTGTATATTCATTAGGTTTAGCGCGTACGCGTCGCCAAGCTCGCCAACTTGTTAACCACGGTCATATTTTAGTAGATGGTAAACGTGTTGACATTCCATCATATACTTTAAAACCTGGTCAAGAAATTTCAGTACGTGAAAAATCTTTAAAATTAGATATCATTGCTGAATCTGTTGAAATCAACAACTTCGTACCTGAGTACTTAGAATTTGATGCAGACAACTTAAAAGGTAAATATGTACGCGTTCCTGAACGTAGTGAATTACCTGCTGAAATCAACGAACAACTTATCGTTGAGTATTACTCAAGATAAGCGTTTTAATTTCAAACCAAGAAGTCCTTTTGAGGATTTCTTGGTTTTTTTATTTCTATAAAAGTAATAAACTGCCCCCTATTATTTAATTATAAATAGAAATCTTTTTAACTCCCCCGCTTTAAAGCACAATATCTTTTTACTTTTTTATAATAATTACTGTATGCTATGGGTAAAGGAGTGTTAAATTTGATTATTAGAGCATTAGAGGAGACAGATTTAGATTTTGTACATCACTTAAATAATGAATATTCCATTATGTCTTATTGGTTTGAAGAACCTTATCAATCATTAAGCGAGCTTCAATCATTATATAAAAAACATTTATTAGATGAAACTGAACGTAGATTTATTATTGAAAAAGATCAAACGCGTATCGGTGTTGTTGAATTAGTTGAAATTGACTTTATACATAGTAATTGTGAAATTCAAATTATCATTGATTCCGAATATGGTGGTAAAGGATACGCTAAAAGCGCTTTTAAAATGGCTATTGATTATGCATTCCTAGTACTTAATCTCCACAAAATATATTTATTTGTTGATGTAAACAATGAAAAAGCCGTTCATATTTATAAAGCACAAAACTTCTCCATCGAAGGTACATTACAAGAACATTTTTATACTCGCGGTGAATATAGTGATTGTCATGTGATGGGGTTATTAAAAAAGAATTGGGTAAATCATCACGATAATGATTTATCTCATATTAAATAATATGTCTTGCCTATTTATTAAAACTATAAAAAGCTTAAATGAATCTTTACTATTCATTTAAGCTTTTTTAACTTTTTCATTTTACAAAATATCATTTGGGTTATCTGAAATCAGTCCGTCTACCCCTAATTTCTGCAATGATTTTGCTTGTTCATGTTCATTAACTGTATAGGGCATCACTGACAATCTATACTGATGTGCACTTTTTAAAAACTTCTCTGTAACTAATGCATAATTGGGATTTACATAATTGGCATAGGCCGCAATGCTTTTAAATGGAGGTAATTTATACCAATACTTCTTTTTACTAATCAATACACCTAGCTCATATCCTTCATTCATATCAAATATTTTTTTCATACTTTTTTGATTGAATGATTGTATGATGACTTTGTTTTTTGGTAAATTCCAAGCATTTAATGCATCTATTAATTCGTTTTCAATTTCAGGATAATTCTGCGGTTGTTTTAGTTCTATTAATAATTTTTGAGGATAGTCTTGGATTAATTTAATTACTTCATCCAATGTTGGTAATGTCTCTCCTTCAAATTGCTTATCTTTAGTTATACCATAATCAAATTGCTGCAAAGCTGCTAAAGTCATATCCTTGATTTTTCCTGATCCATTTGAGGTACGGTCAATCGAATCATCATGAATAACTACAAGTTGATTGTCTAATGTCCTGTGTATATCTATTTCTAATATATCAATATTACTTATAAGTGCAGCTTTAAAAGCAATCATCGTATTTTCAGGAAAATATGTAGCAATACCACGATGTGCCACTAATATGAGCTTGTTGTCAGAAGTATATATTGTCATTAAAATTGCTCTCCTCTTTCTTTATAGCTTATTTTCATCTAAACTTAAATTATCACAAATCAACTGGAGGTCAATCGTTATGGTTCAACATGAATTCAAAGTAAACACACAATGGTCTGGTGGTCGCGAAGCTGTAGGTCAACTTCACGGAGACGTATTAGATGAACAAATATCTATACCATCAGGTTTAGGTGGCAATGGAACTGGTACAAATCCAGATGAATTGTTAGTTTCAGCTGCATCTTCTTGTTATATTATCTCACTTGCAGCTGTACTCGAACGTTCTGGTTTTAATAATATAGAAATTCAACAATCATCTATAGGTACAGCTATTTTTGAAAATGCAAAATTTCGTATGGACAACATTATCCATTACCCTGTTATTGAAGTTGAAACTGCACAAAAAGATAGTTTAGTTAGAAAACTACCTAAACTCTTAAAGGTTGCGGACAATAATTGTATGATTTCAAACTCAATTAAAGGTAATGTCACTGTAAAAATAGAACCAAAAATAAAATAATTTAAAAAAATTTTATATATGACGGAATATGAATGTGATAACAATGTATGCCCTTTCATGATATTTTATTTTGTTTATTTACATTATCTTTTAACTTTTGCACTTTTATATTTTCTGAAAATTTGCTAAACTAAGACAATCATAAGCATTGGGGGAATCACACATGAAATATTATCGTCCTATGTTACTTACACCAGGACCAACGCCAGTACCAGAAGAAATTTTACACGCAACACAGTCACCAATGGTCGGACACAGATCAAGTGACTTTGAAACAATTGCTGAAGAAGCGTTTCGTGCACTAAAACCAATATTCGGTGCGCAAAATGACGTAATGATATTAACTTCTAGCGGGACAAGTTCTTTAGAAGCAAGTATGTTAAATATTGCAAATCCTGACGACGATATTGTTATCATTGTTTCAGGTGCTTTCGGTAATCGTTTTAAACAAATTGCTGAAACATATTACGATAACGTACATATTTTTGAAGTCGAATGGGGTAAAGCTGTAAATGTGCCTGAATTTATTGACTTCTTAAAATCATTGAACACAGATATTACAGCAGTTTATAGTCAATATTGTGAAACATCCACTGCAGTTTTGCACCCTGTCCATGAATTAGGACATGCCCTTAAAGCCTACGACGAATCGATTTACTTTATCGTTGATGGCGTGAGTTGTATCGGTGCAGTTAATGTAGACTTACAACGAGATCAGATTGATGTTCTTATATCTGGTAGTCAAAAAGCCATTATGTTGCCTCCTGGCTTAGCGTTTGTAGCTTACAATAATCGTGCTAAAAAACGATTTAGCCAAGTTACTACGCCGAGGTTTTATTTAGATTTAAATAAATATTTAAAATCATTAGAAGCAAATTCAACACCTTTCACACCAAACGTTTCGTTATTTAGAGGTGTGAATGCATATGCCAAATTAGTTGAAGAAGAAGGATTAGACCAAGTTATTGCACGTCATTATGCAATACGTGATGCTTTAAGACAATCACTCAAATCATTAGACTTAGAATTATTGGTACAAGACGAATATGCTTCACCTACTGTTACAGCTTTTGTACCTAAATCAAAAGAAGAACTCAACTTCATTAAAAAAGAACTTAAAAACCGTTTTGCTATAACAATTGCAGGTGGACAAGGTCATCTAAAAGGAGAAATTCTACGTATAGGTCATATGGGTCAAATTTCACCTTTTGATATTTTACAAGTCGTATCAGCATTAGAAATTCTATTAACAGAATTCAGAAAAGAATCATATATTGGTACCGCAATTACTCAGTACATGGAGGTCGTAAAAGCATATGTATAAAATTTTAGTATCTGATCCAATCTCACCAGAAGGTTTAAAAAGTTTAATTGACCATAAAGACTTCGAAGTCGAAATCAATACAGAATTAAATGAAAGCGAACTCGTTGAAAAAATTGGTGATTACCAAGGCTTAATCGTTAGAAGTCAGACACAAGTCACTGCAGAGATGATTGAAGCAGCGCCAAATTTAAAAGTTATTGCTAGAGCTGGCGTCGGCGTTGACAACATTGATGTTGATGCAGCGACCAAAAATGGTGTTATTGTAATTAATGCACCAGATGGTAATACTATTTCTGCAACTGAACACTCTATGGCCATGATTTTATCAATGGCGCGTAATATCCCACAAGCACATCAGTCATTAAAAAATGGAAAATGGGACCGTAAAACATATAGAGGTACAGAGCTTTATAATAAAACGCTTGGCGTCATTGGTGCTGGTAGAATTGGTTTAGGTGTTGCAAAACGCGCACAAAGTTTCGGTATGCATATCTTAGCTTTTGATCCTTACTTATCTGAAGATAAAGCAAAAGAACTAAATGTAACACGTGCAACAGTTGAAGAAATTGCTGAACAAGCAGATTTCGTTACTGTACATACACCATTAACTCCAAAAACCAAAGGTATCGTCGGTAAAGCATTTTTCGAAAAAGCAAAACCGACGTTACAGATTATTAACGTAGCACGTGGTGGTATTATTGATGAAGCAGCGCTATTAGACGCTTTGAACAATGATCAAATTCAAAGTGCAGCGATAGATGTATTTGAAAGCGAACCAGCAACTGAGTCCCCTCTTGTTGAGCACGATAAAATTATTGTTACGCCACATTTAGGTGCATCCACTGTTGAAGCACAAGAAAAAGTAGCTGTTTCAGTAGCAAATGAAATCGTGGATATTTTCGAAAATGGTAACGTCTTAAATGCGATTAATGCACCAAAAATGACTTACAGTGAAATCAATGATGAATTGAAGCCTTATATTGAATTAAGTAAAATGACAGGTGAAGTGGGTATTCAATTACTTGAAAAAGCACCGCGCGAACTACAAATCAAATACGAAGGTGATATTGCATTAGATGATACAAGTTTGATTACCAGAACACTTGTATCTGGTGTCTTACGTCAAGATTTAGCAGAGCGTGTAAACTTAATCAATGCTTTAGTACTCTTAAATGAACAAGGTGTATCTTATAATATTGAAAAAAACACAAAACATCGTGGTTTTAGTAACTATATAGAATTAACATTAATCAATAAAGATACTCAAATTAAACTTGGTGCAACTGTACTCAATGGTTATGGTCCAAGAATCGTACGTATAAATGACTATCCAGTAGACTTTAAACCTGAACATCACCAACTGGTAATAAATCATAACGATAGACCAGGCATTGTAGGCCGTACAGGACAAATTCTTGGCACATATGATATCAATATCGCTTCTATGCATCTTGGTCGTACAAACCAAGGTGGTAATGCGCTAATGGTATTATCAATAGATCATCCTGTTACACCAGATGTTATTGATGCTTTATATCAAATTGAAGGATTTAATTTAATACGAAGCGTTGAACTTGATATCCAGAGTGATGCAAACTACAACATTTAAATAGTGAATCATCATAAAAGAACCCGGAACATAAATAGCTTATTTCTCAAATTAAAAATACCAATCTATTAGTTTTCTAATGGATTGGTGTTTTTTATTAACAATAAAAAAGATACTGACGCATTATTTTTTAGTCATCAAATAATAAGCGAAGTATCTTTTTTAATTACAATAATATTTCTCTGATATCTCCTACATGGTCTACGATATATTCAGCGTCATAAGACTCTAATTCTTCACGAGCATTCTGACCTTTCAAACCTGTTAATGGACCAATGAAAGTCGCCCCAATTTTCTTAGAACTTAATAAATCTGCTAATGAATCTCCTACCACAAAGACATCATCTTTATTAACACGATTTTCTTGATTTGTAGCATATCGTTCATAATTTTTTAAATGATTACCTTCTAATGTTGCTAAATAGCTAAAGGGATTAGGCTTACCTAATGGCTTTAACTCAGGATATTGTTCCTCAGCGATTAATACCTCACTTGCGGTAACAATATGTAAGTCATCAAATAAATCTTTGATACCAATTGCTTCAAATGGCACTATTGTTTCTGTTCTAGGTCTACCAGTTGCAATGGCTATATGATAGCCAGCAGCTTTCAAATCTGTTAATAACTGTTTAATTTCAGATACAGGTCTTAACACGACTTCGTTATATATGTATCCTTCTTTAAATTCTGTACGGTTAGGCTTTTGTTCTACTTCATTAAATAACTGGGAGCCTAAGTACCACTCTTGGTAAACTTCTTGCGCAAGCGTCCAAAACGGACTTTTTAGTTCAAATAGTGCTGTTTGTTTTGTATTTAACTGATCACCAGCATGCGTAACAAGTGTTTGATAAATATTGTCTTTTCCTGAACTTATACCATCTAAAAACGATAATGGTGACTCAAAGTTCAATTCTATATCAAAAATGTTTTCACCAATCTGTTGCAATGTTTCTTGATTAAAGCTTTCTGAGTTTAAAACTTCTACTAATTTTTCTTGGGGTAATGTTTTGCAAATTTCAATAAAGTGAATGGCAACTACTACAAACAACATATCCCAATTTGAATTTAATCCAAGTGATTTTAACTTAGTTAAAATTTCATCATGATAGAATACGATATCTCTTATTTCAGTAATTTGTTGATCACTTAAATCATCAAATTGTATAGATGGATCTAATCCCATATAATCTTTACTCATAAGCATTTCGTAAACCGTCAATGCAGATACATCAAAACACCTTTCTTCACTTAAAAAAACACCATCAACATCAAATAATACCGACTTCATCTCATCTACTCTCCTTAAATCAGAAAATTCTGATACTAGTTCATCGTACTATTTACCCATGAAAAGAGCAATGTATTTTCATCATTTTATCAAACAAATCATATCGTTAAATATTTAATTTTTTCATATAAAAAATACGCCCTACAAAGATCCACTTTTTCAGTGATAACTATGCTTAGGCGTATTCTAAAATAAACTATTTAGTTATTATTTTTGTTGCTCTGATTCCATTTGTACTTCAATTTCATCAGCTACTTGCTGAACTTGAGTGCCGATAATAACTTGGGCATTATGTTTACCACTCTTCGTCACACCGACAGCTCCTGCGCCCTTAATCTTAGCTTCATCAATAATGCTATTATCATGTAATTCCATGCGTAATCTAGTAGCACAGTTTGTTAATGATGCAATATTCTCTTTGCCACCTAATCCATCTAAAATTTGGCTTGCTGTATTTGTATATTTATTAGTTGCCGCTGTAGATGCGCCTTCTGAATCTGCAGCATCCCCCGTTGACGCTTCATCAGTAGTTGGATCTGGTAGTAAGTTATCCCCACGACCAGGCGTATTTAATTTCAATACTTTAATCGCTATTCTAAATACAAAGTAATATATCACAAAGAATACAAGTCCTTGTAGTAATAACATGAATGGTTGACTTGAAACAGGATTAATTAATGATAGTACATAGTCTATTAAACCAGCACTAAATGAGAACCCTGCTGTCCACTCAAACAATGCTGCTATAAACATGGATAAACCAGTTAAAAATGCATGTATAACAAATAATACTGGTGCTACAAACATGAATGAGAATTCAATTGGTTCAGTAACACCAACAAAGAATGCTGAAACTGCGCCACCAAACATTAAACCATAGACACGTTTTTTCTGTTTAGATTCAGCTGTGTGGTACATCGCTAATGCTGCAGCAGGAATACCAAACATCATTACTGGGAAGAAACCAGCCATATAACGTCCTGTAATACCATGTACTGCACCATCACCAGTTTGGAATTTAGCAATGTCATTAATACCTGCTAAATCAAACCAAAACACTGAATTTAATGCATGATGCAAGCCAGTTGGTATCAATAATCTATTAAAGAAACCATATAAGAAAGCACCGACTGGACCTAAATCTAAAATCCACGTCCCAAATGTTACAATTGCTGAATAGATAACTGGCCAAACAAATAGCATCAATACAGCCAATATAATACTAAAAAATGCTGTTAAAATAGGTACTAAACGTTTACCACTAAAGAATGATAATGCTGTAGGTAATTCAGTTTTACTAAACTTGTTATAAGTATACGCTGCAATTAAACCAATCAATAAACCAATAAAAACGTTAGAATTATTCATTTGTTCAAAAGCTTCGTTTACACCTGTCTCCTTAACACCTAATAATGGTGCTAATTTTGCTGGACTTAAAACCACTGTCGTTAAAAAGAAACCAACTGCTGCAGCAAGTGCTACTGCACCGTCATTTTTCTTAGCCATTCCTAATGCTACCCCAATCGCAAAAAGAATACCTAGTTGTTCAAGAATCGTCGAACCGGCAGAAGAGAAAAACGCTGCTACCGTTGGCAAGACTCCCATTGCTGTTAACGCGTTACCGATACCTGTAATAATCGCGGCTGCTGGTAATACTGCAACAGGAAGCATAAGAGATCTACCAAGACGTTGAAAGAAACTAAACATAACAATTCCCCATTTCAAAATAGATATTTACACAAACAAACACCACATGCACAATATGTCCACGTGGTGTTTGTAAACGTTTTACTTGTTGTCATTGTACAGTTACATAATAACACAAGTTTAAAAAAATTCGTATATAAATTAAAATGTCTAACTTTTTAAAAAATATTGAAACTTACTATTTATCATTCACATAATCATTTAATTCATTTTGTAATTGTATCGTTCTACTTTCTAATTCTTTAGTTAGATATTCTAACTTTTCATTGCGTTTCATGTTTTTTGGTAAATGCTTTGTTTCGATAGGTTCACCAAATTTAACAATTGCTTTACCTGTAATGAGTCCCTTAATTTCTTTAGGTCCAACATATGCAGCAGGTAAAATGGGAGCTTGCGCCATCAAAGCAATAGTTACTGCGCCACGTTTCATTGGCGATCCCTCATCATATTTCATACGATGACCAGTTGGGAATATACCTACCGTTTTATTTTCTTTTAATAATTTAACCGGTTTTTTCAATGTACTTGGCCCTGGATTTTCTCTATCTACAGGAAAAGCATTTAAAGAACTTAAAAACTTACCAAACCATTTATTGTTGAATAACTCTTTTTTAGCCATGTAATGAATTTGATTTGGGTATATTGCTGTCCCTAACATGATTACTTCATTATAGCTTTCGTGAGTACAAGTCACTACATATCTGTGAAGTTGAGGTATATTTTCTTTACCTTGCACCTCTAGTGATTTACATATTTTCATAATAATTAAATCTAACAAACCGCTAATGAATTTATACATTTCTCCACCTACTTCATTTTCCATTATATTTACCTATTGATTCTATCATTTAGTCACCTTATGAACAAGAATATTTATATTTCAGTCTAAAGTTGTATAGTGATATACTAGAAAAAGTTGTATAAACCTAGCATAATAGGTTATATAGAATAAATCGGAGGTAAAGTATGTCAGATTTTAATAACGATAATAACTCTAATGAAACTCAAAACCCTCGTCAACCGCAACAACCGCAACAACCTCAAAATAAAAGGTCAAAACATAAAGCCAAATTCCCCTGGTTTAAAACAATAATCGTGGCCTTAGTTGCCGGTATTATAGGTGCGCTTTTGGTATTAGGCATTGGGAAAATTATGGAAAGCACAGGTTTAAATGATAACGGGTCTTCCGTTCAAGACGCTTCTAATAGTAGCAATGGTGGCAATACACTTGATGGAAAAAGTGAAAAATATGATTCTGTGAATCAAATGATTAACGATGTCTCTCCTGCTATTGTAGGCGTTATTAATATGCAAAAAGCTCAGAATTTAGATAGTTTACTGAAAGGTGAATCTTCTAAATCAGAAGAAGCTGGTGTTGGATCAGGTGTTATTTATCAAAAAAATAATGGTTCTGCATATATCGTAACGAATAACCACGTCATTGATGGTGCAAATGAAATTAAAGTACAATTACATAATTCTAAACAAGTCGATGCTAAATTAGTTGGGAAAGATGCGTTAACAGATATAGCAGTATTAAAAATCAATGATACAAAAGGTACAAAAGCAATTGATTTTGCTAATTCTTCAAAAGTAAAAACAGGAGACAGTGTTTTTGCAATGGGTAATCCTTTAGGCTTACAATTTGCTAACTCAGTGACTTCAGGTATTATTTCTGCTAGCGAACGCACAATTGATACGAAAACATCTGCTGGTACCAATAAAGTAAATGTATTACAAACAGATGCGGCAATTAATCCTGGTAATTCAGGTGGCGCACTCGTTGATATTAATGGTAATCTCGTAGGTATTAACTCAATGAAGATTGCAAGTGAACAAGTTGAAGGTATTGGTTTTGCAATCCCAAGTAATGAAGTTAAAGTTACCATTAAAGAGCTTGTAGAAAATGGCGAGATTGAGCGCCCTTCTATTGGAATTAGTTTACTCAATGTAAGTGAGATACCAGAACAATATAAAGAAGAACTGAATACAAAACGCAAAGATGGTGTCTACATTGCCAAAGTTCATGCTGATAATGAGCTTAAAGAAGGTGATATCATCACTGCGATAGACGATAAAAAAGTTAAAGAAGACACAGACTTACGCTCTTATTTATATGAAAATAAAAAACCTGGTGATTCAGTAGAAATGACTATTGAAAGAAATGGTAAAGAGCAAACAGTGGAAGTACCATTAAAAGAACAAAAATCAACATCTTCAGAGTCATCTGAGAAAGAAAGTGAAAATACTTCACCGTTTAATTAAAAACAATAACAGAATACCTATTTTGAACCAACCAAGTAAATTAATCTGACTTGGTTGGTTTTTTATTACATAACAATCAGGCCTATTCCATTTTATTCAAATTAATAATTATGATAAAAATTAAACTCAGTTCTATCCTACAGAAAGCACTTTTCCCATGAGACAATTTTCATTAAAAAATGACAATACTTTAGCCGACTCCTGTGGAAAAAATGTATTAGCCGAAGAATAAAGGCTGAGGCAAGCTAAACAAAAACAGCCGACAAAGTCCTAAGGCATTGTCGGCTGTTTTGTCGATAATTTAAATATCGTATTATTCTTCTATCTTTATATATATTATTTATAATTAACCATGAAATATTTTTTCTTACCACGACGAATAATTGTAAATTCGTTCTCAATTTTATCGTCAGCTGTTAATTCATATTTCACATCCTGTTGTCTTATACCATTGATATAAATTGCACCGTTATTCACATCTTCACGTGCTTGACGTTTAGACGATGAAATACCAGTTTCAACAATTACTTCAACAATATTTGTTATTTCTTTGCTCAATTCAACTTGTGGCACATCCTTGAATCCTGCTTTTAATTCTGAAGCCGACAATGATTGTAAGTCACCAGCAAATAATGCTTTTGAGATACGCATTGCATCGTCTAATGCAGCTTGACCATGGATGAAACGTGTTACATTTTCAGCTAAGGCTTTTTGTGCTTCACGTAAATGTGGTGCTTCATTTAACGATTTTTCTAATGCTTCAATTTCTTCTTTTTCTAAGAATGTAAAATATTTCAAGAATTTGATTACATCATCGTCTGTAGTGTTGATCCAAAATTGGTAAAATTCGTATGGACTCGTTTTTATAGCGTCTAACCAAACTGCGCCACCTTCTGATTTGCCGAATTTTTTACCATCTGATTTAACGACTAATGGAATCGTCAGTCCGTAAGCTTCTGTTTGGCCGTACATACGACGCATTAATTCAATTCCACTTGTGATATTGCCCCATTGATCAGAACCACCAACTTGTACTTTACAGTTGTAAGTGTTGTTTAAATGACCAAAATCAATTGCCTGAAGGATTGTATATGTGAACTCAGTGAACGAAATACCATATTCTAAACGACTTTGAATGGAGTCTTTACCCAACATGTAATTCACACCAACATGTTTACCGTAATCTCTTAAGAAATCAATCAAAGAAATTTGGCTTAACCAATCTCTATTATTAACCAGTTTAGCACCTTTATCAGTACCAAATTCGAAAATTTTATGCATTTGTTCACTGATGCCTTGAACGTTTAATTCAACTTGTTCTTCTGTTTGTAAGACACGTTCTTCAGATTTACCTGATGGATCACCAATCATACCTGTGCCCCCACCGATTAATACGAGTGGACGATGCCCATGTTCTTGGAATCTACGTAAAGTTAAAAATGGTAATAAATGACCGATGTGTAAACTATCTGCAGTTGGATCGGCACCACAGTATAATGTAACTTGTTCTTTATTCAATACATTCTCTATACCAGCTTCGTCTGTTTGTTGATAAATTAAGCCTCTCCATTTTAAATCTTCTAATAATGCATTTGTCATTGTATATACCTCCTATATTTATTAAGATATTGTTTCGAATAGATTTTAAATATCATCCAAAGTTTAATTTACTTTTAGCAAGTGCGACCGAATAACACTTAAAAAATAAAAAAACGCCCCTACAAATTAATGTAAGGGCGCATGCGCACGGTACCACCATACTTTAAGTCAAACAACTTTATTAATGATACGTTCATTAACTTAAACGTTTGGATGAGTGAAATCATTAAGGTGTATTCACATATGAATCATCGTTAGTTCACAGCAACCACTAACTCTCTGAAGATGACACCATATGTTACTTCTCCTTTATCCAAAAACGATATCGAATTGATGTTAATTATAAGTAACTCTATTTTAAAAGTCAATATCAAATATTATGTTATAATATTGCATACGTAAGGAGGTCAGACATGGAAAATCAAACACATGAAAATAATGTTCACAATCATTTACATAACTCTAAATTCTCTAAATTTGAAATTATCTATAAAAAATTAAAGCATCTTTTCATTGGCTTGTTTGCAATTTTCGCATGTACCTTTATTATTCTATTAGCCATATCGGTATTTTACTTCCAAAGTTTGACTGATGAATCTGTAAACATGTCAGATAACGAATTACGTACTAAATTGCTGAACATTGCTGGTAGTCAAGATATAAATTATAACAGTAAACATATTTTAACAGAATACAATGGATCAACAAATTCACTTATCGTAGGACCAAAACATGTGAATAGCAATGTGATAAAGGCGTTAACTTCTTCAGAAGACAGCTTGTTTTTCTATCATAATGGTATTTTACCAAAGGCTATTATTCGAGCTGTTGGTCAAGATATATTTAATACAGAAGCTGCAACTGGAGGCAGCACCATCACACAACAACTCGTAAAAAATCAATTACTGACAAACGAAAAAACATATCATCGCAAAGCTAATGAACTCATCCTATCTATGCGAACTGAAAAGATTTTAACCAAAGATGAAATTATCTATACTTATTTGAATATCGTGCCTTTTGGACGTGATTATAATGGCACTGATATCACAGGTATCGCTTCAGCATCCTACAGTTTATTTGGAAAAGCAGCTACAAACTTAAATATCGCTGAATCAGCCTATCTGATTGGACTTTTACAAAGCCCTTATTATTACACTCCTTATGAAACAGATGGTTCACTCAAATCTGACGCTCAAATACAAATTGGTTTGGATCGCCAACACTATGTGCTCAAACGGATGTTAGTTGAAGGTGAAATTACTACTTATGACTTTAAAAAAGCTGAAAAATACAATATCAAACAACATTTAATGACAAAATAAAGTGTCTAGTTCATAAACTTCTCTGACAATTAAAAAAATAGCTGTGAAGAAATCTATCTTTATAGATTTCCTTACAGCTATTTTTAATATGTTTGTATTATATAATAGTTAAAATTTAGAATAGACCAATTGCATGTCCATCATCAGTAACATCCATGTTTAATGCTGCTGGTTTTTTAGGAAGACCAGGCATAGTCATGATTGCTCCAGTCAATGCAACAATAAATCCTGCGCCAGTTTTAGCTTCTAATTCACGAATAGTGATTTCAAAACCTTCAGGTGCGCCTAATTGTGTTGCATCATCCGAGAATGAATACTGTGTTTTAGCCATACAAACCGGATAATTATCCCAGCCATTTTCTTTAAATTGTTTAAGCTGTTTTTGTGCTTTGCTGCTAAATGTAACTTTTGAGCCACCATAAATTTCTTTAACAATTGTTTCAATTTTTTCTTCAAGTGGTAAATCTAATTCGTATAAATGTTTGAAGTCTTGTGGTTCATCAAGCACCTCTAGCACTTCATTTGCTAAATCGATGCCGCCTTTACCACCTTTTTCCCAAACTTCAGTTAAAGCAAGTCTCACACCGTTCTCTTTTGCCCATTGTTGTACATATTGTGTTTCTTCTTCAGTATCATGTACGAACGCATTCAACGCAACTACAGGTTCTAAACCATATTTTTTAACGTTTTTAACGTGGCGTTCTAAGTTCACGATGCCTTTTTTAACCGCTTCAACATTTTCTTCTTTTAAGTTGTCTTTAGCTACACCGCCATGCATTTTAAGCGCACGAACTGTCGCAACTACTACAACTGCTGAAGGTTCAAATCCTGCTTCACGTGCTTTAATATCTATGAATTTTTCAGCACCTAAATCTGAGCCAAAGCCAGCTTCAGTTACAACAATATCTGCTAAGTCTCTTGCAGTTTCTGTTGCTAAAATTGAATTACAACCATGTGCAATATTAGCAAATGGCCCACCATGTACAAGGGCTGGTGTGCCTTCAATTGTTTGTACTAAGTTAGGTTTAATTGCATCTTTAAGAATCATCGCTAATGCGCCTTCTACTTTTAAGTCAGCTACAGTAACAGGTTTACGTGATCTAGTATAACCTACAGTAATTCTACTGATTTTCGCTTTTAAATCATTAAGGTCATTAGATAAACAAAGAATTGCCATTATTTCAGAAGCAACGGTAATATTAAAACCATCCTCTCTTGGAACCCCTTGCGTTGGTCCACCTAAACCTACATTTACATTACGTAATGCACGGTCATTCATGTCTAAAACACGTTTCCATTCAATACGTCTTTGATCGATTTCTAATTCATTACCTTGATGCATATGATTATCAATAAATGCTGACAGTGCATTATTTGCAGTAGTGATTGCGTGGAAGTCACCATTGAAGTGTAGATTTATATCTTCCATTGGTAATACTTGTGCATAGCCACCACCAGTTGCCCCACCTTTTATTCCGAAAATAGGACCTAAAGCTGGTTCACGTAACGCTACCATGACGCTTTTTTTAAGTTCGTTGAATGCATCTGCTAACCCAACTGTAACTGTCGATTTACCTTCACCTGCTGGCGTTGGACTCATAGCAGTAACTAATACTACTTTCCCCTTACCATTTTTTTGTTGAACTTGATTAATATCAATCTTAGCTTTATAGTGCCCGTATGGTTCTAATGCATCTGCGGGTATGCCCGCCTGCTTAGCAATATCTCCAATCGGTTTTAATGTTGATTGATTTGCTATATCTAAATCAGATAAGTGTGCCAAATTCATTCGCCTCTTCTTAAATAAATTTTAAATCAATACATATATTTCCCATATATACTACTGATAAAAATAAATCCTTACATATTAATATTAACTAACTTATGTTGTGTTGTCGATTAATAGAGATAGCGCTTTCAAAATAATAAGTGAATATATTCACCTTATGTGACCTATGTTACGCTTAAATTGTTATTTTACACAAAAAACTCCCTGAATATCATCATAATCTTTAGTGTGTAGCATAAAGCACATACTTAAAGTTGATAATATAAAGGGAGTATAAAATAGCTTGTATTATTTCACATTGGAAATACAGGTTAAATATTTATGATTAAACTTAGTAAAATAAAACTACTTTTTTGTTTAATTAGTCTTCCATTGTACTTAAATCGCCTTCAGGTAAATCAAGTTCCCAAGCTTTAAGGACACGACGCATAATTTTACCAGAACGTGTTTTAGGAAGTTTTTCTTTAAATTCTATTTCGCGTGGTGCAGCGTGTGCGGCTAAACCTTCTTTAACAAATACGCGAATTTCTTCTTTCAGTTCATCTGAAGCTTCATACTCTGGGCGTAAAGCAACAAATGCTTTAATAATTTCTCCTCTTACTGGATCTGGTTTACCAATCACACCTGCTTCTGCAACCGATTCATGTTCTACTAGTTTCGATTCTACTTCAAAAGGACCTACACGTTCGCCTGCCGTCATGATAACGTCATCTACACGACCTTGGAACCAATAATAGCCATCTTCATCTTTGTAAGCAGAGTCTCCAGAAACATACCAATCACCAATAAAGTATGAATCATATTTTTCAGGATTTTTCCAAATAGAAACCATCATAGATGGCCATCCTTTTTTAATTGCAAGGTTACCCATTCGATTTGGTGGCAACTCGTTACCTTGATCATCAACAATAGATGCTTCTATACCTGGTAACGGTTTACCCATGGATCCTAATTTAACATCCATAGATGGATAGTTAACGATCATATGGCCCCCTGTTTCAGTCATCCACCACGTATCTAAGACGCGTTTACCAAAAACATCTTTTGACCATTTAATTACTTCAGGATTTAGTGGTTCGCCTACGGATAAGATACTTTTTAGTGATGATAAGTCGTATTTGTCGATAATATCATCGCCTGCACTCATCAACATTCTTAATGCAGTTGGCGCCGTATACCATATTGTAACTTTATATTCTTCAATCATGCCGTACCACGCTTCAGGTGAGAATCTACCTCCAACGATACAATTTGTCACACCATTTAACCAAGGACTGAAAATACCATATGAAGTACCTGTCACCCAGCCCGGATCAGCTGTGCACCAATATACATCGTCTTCTTTAAAATCTAGTACATATTTACCAGAAATATAATGAACGAGCATTGCTTTTTGAGCATGTAATACACCTTTAGGTTGGCCTGTTGAACCTGAAGTATAATGCAATATCAAACCGTCATCTAAGTTTAACCATTCTGTTTCAAATTGGTCACTCGCATTTTTAAATTCACTATTAAAGTCAACATATTCACTGTCTACTTCCTCATCTACGACTACAATCGTTTCTAAATGTGGTAATTTATCTTTAGGAATACGTGGCAATAATGCATTCGTTGTCACAATCACTTTCGCTTCACTATTTTCTAAACGATCTGCAACAGCTTTTTCCATAAATGCTTCAAATAACGGTCCTACAATTGCACCTATTTTTAATATTCCAAATAAAGCAAAATAAAGTTCTGGTGTTCTAGGCATAAATACAAAAACACGATCACCTTTCTCAATGTTTGCTTTATCTTTTAATACATTTGCAGCTTTATTAGAATTTGATTTCATTTCTTCAAAAGTATAACTTTCTTTACGCTTATCATCTTTATAATGTAATGCGATTTTTTCACCATTACCTTCATCCACATGGCGGTCAATACATTCATGTGCCATATTGATCTTACCAGTTTCTGACCATGAAAATGCTTTTTCTATTTCTTTCCAGTCAAAATTTGCGTATTCTTTTTCATAGTCTTGTAGGTTAAAATTTCCATTTTCCCCTTTGTATACTTCTACTTTCATTTTGAATCCCCCTCTTAATGAAATCGCTTGCTTAAAAATTATTATAACTAACATTGTCAAAATTTTCAAAATAATAGTGTGTAAACGAATACATTATTGTGTTATTTTAAACTTTTTTAACTTATAATAGACTTATAATAGATTGTTTACTGTATGCGTATGCGGTAGTTTGGAGTGAAAAAATGGAACATATAAAAACATATCAATCTCAAACTTATCATTTGGAGCAAGGAACATTTGTGATAGAAGGTCCTGTTTCAAGAAATAACCTTGAATCTATGACATTTGATGATGGGCTCTTTGCATTTCGCCCACCTGCGGATCAATTTGAAGCCATAAAAGAAATTAGTGAATTAGAAGAAGGCAGAATTTTTGTACTACGTAATTCACAGCATATTATTGGCTATGTCACTTATCATTATCCAGACCCATTAGAACGTTGGTCTAGTGGTAATTTGGAATACTTAATAGAATTAGGCGCTATAGAGTTAAGCCTAGCCTATCGTGATTTACATTTAGGCAGTGAACTTATCAAAGTCAGTTTAGCAGCTGATGAATATGAAGATTACATCGTGTTAACTACTGAATATTATTGGCATTGGGATTTGAAAAATTCTGGACTTGATGTGTATGAATATAAAAAATTAATGCAGAAATTGATGGGTTATGGGGGCCTTGAAGTATTTGCAACAGATGATCCAGAAATTACAAGTCATCCTGCTAATTGTCTTATGGCAAGAATTGGTTCAAGAATTTCTATAGAACAATTACAAGCATTTGATGACATTCGATTTATGAATCGCTTTTTCTTTTAAAGGGGAGAAACATATGAGTAATACGCAACAATCAACGGGCTTTGTCTATTCTAATGAAATACTGCAATATCGTTTTAGTAATAGCCATCCATTTAATCAAATGAGATTAAAATTAACAACAGAATTATTAACAGATTTAGGATATTTAAAATCACATCATATTATTAAACCACGTATAGCTAATGATACCGAATTATCATTAATTCATTCTCATGATTATATTCAAGCGATCAGACGTGCTTCACATGGTATTTTAAGTGACAATGAAGCTAAGAAGTATGGATTAGATGGCGATGATACCCTACAATTTAGAATGATGCATAAGCACAGTGCACGCATTGTGGGTGGCGCATTGAATTTAGCTGATCACATCATGGATGATACAATCACCAATGGTTGCCATTTAGGTGGCGGTTTACATCATAGCCTACCAGGCCGTGCAAATGGTTTTTGTATTTATAATGATGTTGCAGTTACAATCGCCTATCTCATACAGAAATATGGGCAACGCGTGATATGTATTGATACAGATGCACATCATGGTGATGGGACTCAATGGAGTTTTTATACAAATGATCAAGCCTTAATTTATTCGATACATGAAACTGGAAAATTTCTTTTCCCTGGTTCTGGACGTTACACAGAACGTGGTAGCGAACAAGGTTTTGGCTATACAGTAAATATTCCACTTGAACCTTATACAGAAGATGATTCATTTCTGGAAATATTTAAAGAAACGATAGAGCCTATAGTAGCTTCATTTAAACCAGATATCATTGTGAGTGTGCATGGTGTTGATATTCACTACTTAGATCCACTCACGCATTTAAACTGTACGCTTGAATCACTATATCAAATTCCATATATCATTAAAGATTTAGCAGATAAATACACAAATGGTAAAGTATTAATGTTTGGTGGGGGCGGCTATAATATTTGGAAAGTTGTCCCACGTGCTTGGAGCCACGTTTTTTTAGCTTTAATCGGAGAAAAACCACAAACTGGTCGTTTGCCTGATAAATGGTTAACAAAATGGCAACAATACGCACCTTGCGAACTACCACAAACTTGGACCGATGAAAAAACTGACTATCACATCATACCTAGACAAAAAGAAATTACGGAAACCAATTTAAAATATGCTAAACAAGTGCTGAGTTGGTTTTAAATAAATCTACATCACATATACTGAGTTAAATCTTTAATTTAAATAAAAAACGAAATTCTTAATTAATAAGAATTTCGTTTTTTGTATTTCATTATAGTTTAATAACATTGATTGTTAATTATACTTTGCTATATCTACAAAAATTTTATTTTGTAGTACCTCTATACTCAACTCTATGAGGTAAAATCACATTAGGCTCGTCGATTTCTTCATCATTCATATATTTAGTAAGAAGTCTCATACCCACTGCCCCAATATCGTATAACGGTTGGATTACACTAGATAATTGAGGTCTTACCATTTCAACAAGTCTAGTATTGTTAAAACTTACAATTTGTAATGACTCTGGAACATTAATCCCTGCATCTTGAGCAGCATGAACTAGGCCAATTGCTTGTTCATCACTGATTGATAAAATTGCATCTGGCTTAGCAGATTTCAAAGCATCAAATGCACGTAGACCATCTTTATACGTTTCATTACCATTAAAAATCAATCCTTCATTTAATGAAAGTTTATGCTCTGCTAAGACGTCTTTTAATCCTACTAGCACATCTTCTTGTGCTTTTTTAGAATAATCTCCGCCCACAAAAGCAAACGTTTTTGCACCGTTTTCGATTAATTGATTTGTAATTTGTTTAGCTGCTGATTTGAAATCAATATTTACAGATGAAATACCTTCATCTTTACCATTTGTACCTGAAACTACTACAGGAACTGATGTTTTATTAATCAATTCTTTGATTTCTTCTGAAATTGTTCCACCTAAGAAAATAATACCATCTACTTGTTTACTTAATAGGTTGTTAAATATTTCTTTTTCTTTACTTGGATCATTATCAGAATTTGAAATAATTGAATGGTATTTATACATTGTTGCTATATCTTCTAACCCTCGAGCAAGTTGCGAATAATAGACATTTGAAATATCTGGAATAATAACGCCTACTGTTGTTGTTCGTTTACTAGCTAATCCTCTTGCTACTGCGTTTGGACGGTAGTTCAATTTATTAATAACATCGTTTACTTTGTCACGTGTTTCGGGTTTAACATTTTGATTACCATTAACAACACGTGAGACAGTTGCCATAGATACTCTTGCTTCTCTAGCTACATCATATATAGTTACAGTCATAATTTCCTCCTTGAAAGCGATTTCTTTATTATTATACTCTGTTTTCATAACATTTTCAAAGTTTACCATATTTTCACTAAATGTAAAATAGTTTTGTTTTGAATGTCATAATTATGTCATTTTATAAAATTATAAACCTACTAAATGTATTATATTTCTTATTTTCAGTGAAAACAAACCTTTTTCGTTTAAATTTTTATGTTTTTTATTAAAATCAAGTGTAATTTGATGATTCATCATTTAGTTTTTATTTTATATTTAAATATGCTATTCAGTTAGCATGTCACTCCAAAGCATGAGCATTTTATAAATTACCTCAATATGCTTCATTCATTTCAAAAATAGTATAAAGACACAAAAAACCCCTATTACAATTACTAATCAAGTAGTAACGTAACAAGGGCTTTATATATATCTTATTTTAATTGTTTGTTATTGTACATATCAGCTAATGGTCTAATTTCATTATAGAAATTCTCGAATTCATCGAAATCCATTTGTTGACCACTATCGCTTAATGCAACTGATGGATCAGGGTGGACTTCAGCCATGATGCCATCTGCGCCTACTGCTAAGCCAGCTTTAGCTGTTGGTAACATGATATCTTTACGTCCTGTACTGTGTGTAACGTCAACCATTACTGGTAAGTGTGTACCTTGTTTTAAAATAGGTACTGCAGAAATATCTAATGTGTTTCTTGTTGCTTTTTCGTAAGTACGGATACCGCGTTCACATAGAATAATGTTTTCATTACCTTGAGAAGCAATGTATTCTGCTGCAAAGATAAATTCTTCAATTGTTGCAGATAAACCACGTTTTAATAATACTGGTTTATTTGAACGACCTGCTTCTTTTAATAATTCAAAGTTTTGCATATTACGTGCACCAATTTGGAATACATCTAAATAATCATCTGCTACTTCAAAATCTGCAGGATTTACAATTTCACTAACTACATTCAGGCCGTATTTGTCTTTAGTATTTTTAAGAATCTTAAGACCTTCAACACCTAATCCTTGGAAATCATATGGAGATGTACGCGGTTTGAAAGCACCACCTCTAATGAATTTTTCGCCTCTAGCTTGTAAATTAGCTGCAACTGCATCAACTTGTTCTTGAGATTCAACTGAACATGGTCCAAATACGAATGATTTATTACCACTTCCAATAATGCCCCCATTATCGAATTGTACTATTGTATCTTCTGGTTTTAATTTTCTTGATACATATAAATGTTTTTCATTTTCAGATTTTTGTAAATCAGTAGAGGCTTTAAAAATTTCCTTGAATAATTGTTTAATCACATTATCGTTAAATGGACCTTCATTTTTATCTAATAGTTTATTAATCATTTCTTTTTCACGTTGAGGATCGTACACTGCTGTACCCT
The DNA here is from genome assembly GCF_039237145.1 of Staphylococcus parequorum. Taxonomy (NCBI): domain Bacteria; kingdom Bacillati; phylum Bacillota; class Bacilli; order Caryophanales; family Staphylococcaceae; genus Staphylococcus; species Staphylococcus parequorum. The sequence continues at coordinate 1,481,524 of NZ_CP150682.1, read as the reverse complement.
GCTTACGTTTTTCCTCACCAATGTTTTGTGCTATTTTTCCTCTTTTAGATAAAAGATTTAAAATTTCTTCATTAATATCAACAATCTCGCTTCTGAATTCTTGTAATTTGTCTGTCATTTTATTCACCTCTATGAAAAATTTAAAATCGATATTTTATTCTGCTTTAAAGCGATAAAATATTTGTTAAACGTAATTCTAACAATAACTACTTATAAGTTCAAGTAATGATTGTTAAAATTTCACTTTCTGTAAGTGAATATCCCTAATGGTAACTGAATTTTCAGTCATTTACCAGTAATATTTTACACTATTCTTTCATTTTCTATAATTTATTAACTTAAGTTTCATTTAATTCAATTTATTGTCATATAAATGCTCGAATTGTACTTTCTATATAATGATTTACTCAAACATTTATTAAATAAATACATTGTTTATCTCATAATTATTTTTGCTTTAAAAAGCACTAAAAAAGGATTGGCATTAATTTTAAGCGTCCATTATAAATTTGCAAAGCACATTGCACGTTGAGGCATCAAAATGTAGCTATATCGTCTAATCAATCAAATATATGCAATAAAGTATTTGTAGGCATTCTAGATGACTTAAATAACGTTCTAGATGCATCATAGTTATTTGTGTAATTATAATACTTCAAAAATAGTAACATAATCGTTTTAAGAGGCTCAATGAGTATAATAAATTCTAATTCGTATTACACTTAACATGACCTAGCTAATAAAAAGTATAAATTAAAAAGGAATCGAACAAAACATGTTCGATTCCTTTTATTATATTTCAGTTTTAGTAATGATTAATCATTAAAAGTTCTTTTGTCTATTTTACTTTGAGCTTTTTCTGATTTTTTCAACTGCGATCTGTTTTTAGAGTAAGTTGGCTCATTATGTCCACCTTTACTTTGTTGTGCTTCACTATCGTCTGTTGTTTTATCAGTCTCTACTTCATCATGCACAAGGATGCCATCTTTAAATGATGATGTCTTATCTGTTGTATTAGTAGTGGCTGCGTTCTGTTGCCCTTCACTTGCACTTTGGTTGCTAATATCAGTTTCTGCTTCATCATGCACAAGGATACCATCTTTAAATGATGATGTTTTATCTGTTGCATTTGTAGTAGCTTCGCTCTGTTGTACTTTGTTTGCAGTTTGATTACTAAGACCAGTTTCTGCTTCATTATGAACAATAATACCATCTTTGAAACTTACAGTTTTATGTGTCTGTTTTACACGTTGTTCTGCTTTTTCTGGTTTTGCAATCGTATTACTTTTATTTTTGTCTGCAGAGTTTTCTACTTTATCAGTTGATTCTACCGCATGACCAACTTTAGGTGTTACTAAATTAGGCACATCTTTTTTTGTGCTTTGTTTAGGTGTTTCTGGTTTTAATAAACTTGCTGTGTTTTCTGCAACTTTATTATCGTCATTTAAAGCTTTGTTTTTATTTTTAGCTGCTAACGCTAATCCAGATGCTGTGACAGTACCTGCTAAAGCGCCTGCTTTCAAATGATCATTATTTTTACTTTCATCTTCTTTTGAGTCTTTAGTAACTAAGTTAGGCGCATCTTTTTGATTATCACCTTTCGTTGTTTCTTCAGATTTCAAAAGATTATCAGTGTTTTCTGCAACTTGTGAATCATTATTTAATGATTGCTTTTTATCCTGTGCAACTTTAGCTAAACTACCTGCTGCTATTGCACCACCTGTTGCTGCAGCTGCAGTTTTTGTACCTTTATTATTTGAAGGTGTAGTAGTGGAATCAGCTAAGTTATTATCTGCTGCTTCTTCTTTAATAGCATTCTGCGCGCACTGACCTCGTCCTCAGTCGGTTCTGAATTGGGATCAATATGTGTTGTTGTGTCGTCACTCTGATCCAAATTATTATCATCTTGTAGATCTTGTGCTTGTGGTGACGTATCTGCTAAATTGTTGTCTGAACTTTCTTGCTGAATCGCCGCTTTTTGAGCAGCTAGTTCAGAATCTGTTACTTCAGTATCTTTGTTTTGCGCATCTGCGACTGTAGATTTAATACTATCTACTTGTTGTTCAGCATCTGTTTGTTCGCTTTCAGACTGCTCAATAATACTAGATTTAAAACGTGAGTCATCTTCAGAATCAACTTGAGATTTATCTTTAGTGCGTGACTTGCTTATAGAAATTAATCCAACAGCTGAGCCAATAAATGCACCGATTAGAAATCCGTAAACAAACTCATTTCTGGCACCTTTAGTAAAATATTCTGGCACTTCATAACTTTCTACATTTCTTTCGTAATTATCACGGTTATAGTACTTCATAATTGAATGCCTCCTATAACAAATGCACTTAAATAAGTTTCATACCTCATTTAAGTGCATTTGTTTGTTTAAATATACGAATTATTTATTATCTACACGTGTAGTATAGCTATGATTAGAATCATCTGCTACACTGCTCGCTTTATAATTTGCACTATCTCTACGATTTCTTCTGTTTTGCCATTTGTCAGCAACTTCCATTGCTACATTTGACCATTGAACTACTTGAGAAATTTTATCTTCATTTTGAGAAATATTGTGCGTGATTGAGTTTGTAACTCTATCAACTGAACCATTTAACGTTTGAGCTGATTCACCGATGCCTTTCACTGCATCAACTACAGAATTCAAACGATCTGATTTGTCTTGGATATCTTCAGTTAAGCGATTTGCTTTATGAAGTAAGTCCGTAGATTCACGTGTAATACCTTGAATTTGTCCTTCAACACCATCAAGAGTTTTTGCAACGTGATCTAAGTTTTTCTTAACTGAAAGTAAAATTACAACGATACCAATTACTAAAATAAGAAAAGCAACCGCCGCAATAATACCAGCTATAGGTAAAATCCATTCCATTTAAAACGCCTCCTATTAATCATATGTTGTTATTTAATATAAATACCCAAATCATTTTAACATAAACATATTAAAATGAGGTAGTAACACCCATTTCTTTCATATAAGCACGTTGAATCTTTTGAATATCGCCCGCACCCATAAATAAAATAACTGCATCACTATATTGTTCTAACGCATTCACAGTAGTTTCATCAATTAATGTCGCATTATCAATTCTTTGGAGTAAATCTTGAATTGTTAAATTACCAGTGTTTTCTCTTATTGAACCAAAAATTTCACATAAGAAAGTTTTATCTGCTAAATTTAAACTTTCAGCAAAATCATCTAAGAATGCTTGTGTTCGACTAAAAGTATGAGGCTGGAATACAGTTACAACTTCTTTATTCGGATATTTCTTTCTAGCTGTCTCAATTGTAGCACTAATTTCTCTAGGATGGTGTGCATAATCGTCAACTAATACTTGTTTTCCCACTTTTGTCTCATTAAATCTTCTTTTTACGCCACCAAATGTTTCTAAGGCTTCTTTTATATTATTTACATCCAAACTTTCAAGATAGCTCACTGTAATTACAGCAAGTCCATTTAATATATTATGATCACCAAATTGTGGAGATAAGAACGTATCATAATATTCATTTTTAATGTATACATCAAATTTAGTTCCATTTTCACTAATTTGTAGGTTATCCGCATATACATCATCATTTTTTGAAAACCCATAATAATATACTGGAACATCTGCTTCTATCTTACGTAAATGATCATCATCACCCCACGCAATAATTGCTTTTTTAACATTATGTGCCATTTCTTGGAAAGCACTAAATACATCTTCAACATCTTTAAAGTAATCAGGGTGATCAAAATCAATGTTAGTCATAATAGCATAATCAGGATGATAGCTTAGGAAATGTCTACGGTATTCACAAGCTTCGAATGCGAAATAATCACTTGCAGGAATACCTAAACCAGTGCCATCTCCAATTAAAAATGATGTCTTTTTATCCCCATTCATCACATGTGACAATAAACCAGTTGTAGATGTTTTACCATGTGCACCTGTTACAGCTACAGATGTATACTGACTGATAACATGACCTAAAAAGTCGTGATAGCGTATGACATCTAGTTTTAATTCATTCGCTTTAACAACTTCTTCGTGTGAATTTGGAAATGCGTTACCTTGAACAATAACCATGTCTTCTTTTATATTGTTTTCATCAAAAGGTAATATTTGAATACCTTTATTTTGTAATGCTACCTCTGTAAAAACATAATTATTTATATCTGAACCTTGTACTTCATTTCCAAGATCATGCATTATTTGTGCTAATGAACTCATGCCGGCGCCTTTTATGCCGACAAAATGATAATGTGTCATTGTAACACTCCTTTATCTCTATTTAATTCTCATTCAAATCTGATTCTGTAATGTATACATCTCTTGGTTTTGAACCATTTGCTCCAGAAACATAACCTAATTGTTCTAATTGGTCTACAATTCTCGCTGCACGATTATAACCGATTTGGAAATGGCGTTGTACTAATGAAGTAGAAATATGACCTTCTTTCAACATAAAACTACATACATCATCGAATAAACTATCCTGAGGTTGTGCTTCCGTTTTTTTCAATAATTCTTTTTCTTCAAATAAATATTCTGGATCTCTTTGTTGTTTTATAAAATCAACAACATCATCTATTTCATCATCCGATACAAATGTGCCTTGAACACGTATCGGTTTATTCATACCACTGCCTAAATAAAGCATATCTCCATAACCTAACAAGCGTTCAGCGCCGCCACTATCTAAAATGGTTCTTGAATCAACGCTAGATGATACCATAAATGCAATTCTTGTAGGTATGTTTGCCTTAATTAAACCTGTAATGACATTTACTGATGGACGTTGTGTTGCTACTAACATATGAATCCCACATGCACGGGCTTTTTGAGCAATACGTGCGATAGATTGTTCTACTTCTTGTGGCGCCATCATCATTAAATCAGCTAATTCATCTATTACTATAACAATTTTTGGCATTCTATCTTCGTAAGTTGCTTTCTTATTAAAAGCAGTAATATTTCTTACGTGATATTTTGCGAACACTTTATAACGACGTTCCATTTCTTCTACAGCCCATTTTAAGCTTTGTGTCGCCGCTTTTACGTCAGTAATAACAGGCGCTACCAGATGTGGTAAATCATTATATGGTGCCAATTCTACCATTTTAGGATCAATAAGTAATAATTTTAGCTCTTCTGGATGATTTTTATATAATAATGACATTAAAATACTATTTATGCACACAGATTTACCTGAACCAGTTGCACCAGCTATAAGTGCGTGTGGGGTTTTAGATATATCCATTAGTAAAGGTTCGTTATTAATTCTAAGCCCCATAGCAACAGTTAATTTAGACTCTGCATTTTTAAATGTGGGATCTTCAATAATTGAACGTAAATTGACTGTGGTAGCGTTCTGATTAGGAACTTCTATACCTACAAGGCTAGTACCAGGGATTGGTGCTTCTATACGAATATCTTTAGCTGCAAGTGCCATTTTAATGTCGTCTTGCAATGCAGTGATTCGAGAAACTTTGACACCTTTTTCTACTGATAATTCAAAACGTGTGACACTTGGTCCTTCAGTAACGTTTTGAACTTCAGCGGGTACATTAAAATAGTAAAACGCATCATTCAATTCTTGTTTTTTATCTTCAATCCAAGCGTTATCAATTTCATGTTGTTTAGGTTCTTCTAATAAATCTAAGTTAGGCAACTTAATATTTGGCCCTCTTCTAATTGTTGGCTTACCACTGTCGTCAGTTGTCTTGTTAGCGTCTAATTGATTGTGTGCCATCTCGGGTTTTAATTTCGGCTCTTGATTTTGTGTTATTGGTGACGTCTGTTCATTATTAATTTCAGTTTCCTTATGCTCCGCATGTTGAGCGGAGTCAACTGAAGATGGATTTATTTCATCGTCATGTTTTTCTGACGTTCCATGATTGATAGATTGTTCACTATGATTTGATGCATCCATAGTAGTTGATGGATGTTCTGTTATTTCGGGCGTTGATGTCAGATTTTGCTCTTGTTGCTCTTGTTGCTCTTGTCCAACTGTTTCATCTTTAACTACACTTTCAGTACCAAGATCATTGGATTCAATTTCTTTACTTTCATTTTGTGATGATTGTGATGTGTTACTTGAATTTGTAAAATGCTGATTACTATTCTTAGGTTTTTTAGCATCCATCATACGTTTTTTGTCAGAAGGTGTCATAACAACATTAAATGGCTTGCTACCTTTTCTAATTGATGTTTGATTGCTACTTGTAGCTGCTTCACTTGATTCAGTTGTTTCATTTTTTAGTACACTTGATTGCGTACTACTAGGATCAAGCTGTGTTTCTTGATCAACCACTTCATCTTCGATTTCAAATTGGTCTGTATCAGATTGCTCTGTATTGTATTGTGCTGAATCTTGTTGTACTTCAGCTATTTCATTAGATACAGATTCCGATGACATCTCTGATTCTGACGGTTGTGTCATATCTTGAGCACTATTTAGTTCTGTTTCAGTCGCTAACTCCTGATCTTCACAATGTATTTCGCTCTCGCCCTCAGATATAATACTATCCGCTTCTGTTAATTCATTTTGTGGGCTTGTCACTTCTCTATATTGAGCGTCTGATATATCTTCATTATCTTCTATTTCTACATAAAGATTTTCATCAGAAATATTTTCATTATTATCTTCAACTGTATTTAAAGTATCATCGTTTGAAATGGTTGTTTCGACATCATCATTTAATGATTTGTACTCAGTTGATGCATGATTTTCAATGTCACTATCAGGCGATTCTGATTCTAAATCTGCATCTACATTTACGTATTCATCATTAATTGTATGTACATCACGCACATGATCTAAATCAATTTCTTCATAATTAAATGGTGATGTAGCGCCTAAGCTGCTTTCATCCTCATTTTGTTGACTATCATCGGATAGTTGAGCGTCTTGAATCGATGCTTCTGTTTGATGTTCAGAAACATTTTTATTTTTGCTCTCTTCGTCTAAAGAGCTTTCTCCAATAAAATGGTGTGCTTGTTTGGCATACATTTCATCTATTGCTTTTTGTATGCTGTCTTCGTTATTATCTTGGTTTTCTTGACGTTTTTGTTGCAACGCTTTTTTGAATTGGCGTTTTTGAAGTACTTTACGTTCACGTTCTCTTCGAATTTCTTCTACGATTTGTGATGCGTAAATATTTTCAATATTAATTGCGTTGTTTACTTTAGGTTGTTCATTTGAAGATCGCTGCTTTTGTTCAGAAAGTTGTTGTGACTGTTCATTATCTTCTTCCACTTGCGCTTCTAAATAGTCATTATCTTCAAAAGAATATGGTTGCTGATTATCAACTTGTAAATTTTCATCGTCTGTTGCATCATTTGATGGTTCTACAAATTGGTCATTATAAATTTTAGTGTCATGTATTTCAGATGATTCCTGTGCTAGAGTTTGTGATTGTGTTTTGTTATCTTCATCATTTGAAACTTGCTCGCTATTTCCGTTTTCAGTTTCGTCTGAAGGTTTTATAACACCGTTTTCCAGCGGGTGTGGCTTTTGAGTACCAAATATTGCAGATGGCACTTCACTCGCTTTAAAATCACTCTCATGATACATAGGTATGTCTCTTTTAGTTTTCTTAGAAGCATTTGCACGTAAAACATCAGTTTGTATTCTCATTCGTTGACCTTTATGAGATTTTGGTTCTCGTTTTGGTTCTGAATATGTTTCTTTTTGTGACGGCTGATTTTCTGTTTGTGTATTAACATCATTAGAAGCTGTCTTATCATACATATGTCTACGTCTTCTCTGCTTATGATTAGCATTTATTGAGTCTGAAGCATGACGGTCACTATGTTGTTGATTACCATAATCTGAACTATCTTTTGAAATTGAATCTTCTTCTGGATGCTTGGCTTCATTCGCTTCTTCTAAAATACGCATTGGAAACCTGAATTTTCCTTTGGGTCTTTCATAAACATCATTGTTCTGAGGAAGTAATGAATCTTGTTCTTCTTGTTGTGTAGCTTTTTGACGTCGTTGGTTTCTTTTACTAAGATAATCTTCTGTAGAATCATTATCTTCTCCAAATAACTTGTCGAACCAGCTCATTCGTACATTACCTCCTTTTATTCTTCAAAAAATGCTTGGCCAACTGTATAATCATCAGATAAGACCATAATCCCTTTTTCTTGAGGTGCATTGGGTAAATCAAGTTCCTTCATAGAACAAATCATACCACTTGAAGCTACACCTCTTAGCTCAGCATCTTTAATAACCATACCACTTGGCATTACAGCGCCTACTTTAGCCACTACTACTTTTTGTCCAGCATCTATATTAGCTGCACCACAAACTATCTGTAACTTTTCAGTACTTACATCAACACTAAGCACACTTAATTTATCAGCATCTGGGTGCTTTTCTTTAGTTTCAACATAGCCTACAACAAACTTAGGAGATAAATCTGCCTTTAATTTAAATGTAAATCCAGCATCTTCAATGGCTTTTTGAAATTCATTAACTAATGTTTCAGTTAACTTAACATGTCCATTTCCACTTATAGTTGATTTTTCTGATACATTAAAAATGTTATAACCTACAACTTGTGATTCACTTTTAATTTCAACAACATCACCTTTATACTCATAGTTGAACTCACCGCTAGCTGGTTCAACTTGTAAAAATGCAACGTCTCCTACTGCTTCTTTATTATAAAATAAATTCATATCTATATACTCCTTATTTCTTATCTTTATTTTCGTATTGTTTTCTTGTTGCTTCTAATCTTTGTATCACGTTAGGATCTCTTTTTTGTTTGTTATTTTTTCCTAAGATGAAAATAGGCTCAAAATGACCTTTGTCGTAACCTAATGATAATGATGTGATAGGCACTAAGCCTTTTGTAAAGAATTCCATAGTTAAATGTGCCATTACGTCATAACCCGTTTTATTACGGATATCTGCAATAATCAAGACATCTTGATGTGGCACTGCAACTAACATTTCTCCTTCACATTGGTCTTGTATTTCATTTAAAAATGTTGTATTTAAGATTCTACTCGCATCATAGCCATCGTTAGAGTTAATAAAGTAAAATATATTGCCTTTTACTTCATCTGTAGTATATTTATTTTCTAATTTTCGCACATTAAATAAAGCCATTTCTTTTAATTGTTGCTTAGATAACTTCATTGACTCTAACATTTTTTCATCCATAAGACGATATGATTTCCCTAGATCAACTACATAGTAAATATTTGTTTCTGCAGTGTGTTCTTCTATAACAAATGCATTACCATCTTTGTCTTTTTTATCAAAGCTTGGGGATCTCAGTACTGGCATGATTTGAGCACTATTAACCTCTGATAGCCCCTCCCCTTTCATTTGTTCAATTGCTTCTTCTACATAATATACAATTTCATCTACTATATTTTCTTTTTGTTCTTTATATTTAGCTACTATCGTAGCAACTTTAACAGTGACGCCCTTGCCATTGTCTACTCTAGATATACGTAGCGTTTCATCTTCACGATTAAAAGTAAACTTTACTTCTGGTTTGCTTAATCGATCTTTTAATTTATCTCTCATTTGAAAGACATTCATTGTTAACACTCCTATTTACGTGCCTTATTATAGTTTACAATAAATACACCCTTAGGAACAGAAAAAATGTAAGTTCTAAGGGTATATATTTTTATATTTCAACATTAATTATTTACGAAGTAAAATTTTTTATAAAGAAGCTAAAAAGTTATCAATTTGTTCAATGGATTTTCTTTCTTTTCCAATATAACTACCGATTTGTGAGCCATTACGGAAAACTAAGAAACTTGGTATACCCATAATTCCATTTTCCACACAAATATCTATAAATTTATCTCTATCAACTGAGATGAATTTGTAATTAGTGTATTTTTCCTCCAACTGTGGTAATTCAGGTTCAATCACTTTACAATCAGGACACCAATCAGCCGTAAATAAAAATACTGTTTGCTCGTTTTTAAGTTGCTCAAATTGTTGTTCAGTTTCTAATTGTTGCATCCAATCACTCCTTAGTGTGTTATTTATATTGTAATTCTTCAATTTTAGAATCATCTAATTGAGTTGTAGCTTGTGTTAATAATGCTCTTGCAGCTTCGTAATCTCTTATATCAAACACTGCATTTGTACTATGGATATATCGTGCACAAACTCCAATTACTGCGGTTGGGATACCGATTTTTGCTTTGTGGATTTCTCCACCATCAGTACCACCAGGTGAAATATAATATTGATGCTTAATTTTAAATTGGTCAGCTAAATCTAATAGGTAATCTCTAAAAATTGGTTTAAGTAGCATCGTACCATCTTTAATTCTAATTAATGTGCCAGCACCTAATTCTCCAGATAAATTCTGTTTACCTTTCATATCATTAGCTGGTGAACAGTCTACTACAAAAGCCACATCAGGGTCTATCAATTCAGCAGACGCTTTAGCTCCTCTTAAACCAACTTCTTCTTGGACATTAGCACCTACATATAAGTCATAGCCAAGCTCTACATCTTTTAATAATTCCAATAATTCAATGCTAAGCAGACAACCATAACGATTGTCCCAAGCCTTACTTGAGAAACGATGCTCTGATAATTGTGTGAACGGTGTTTCTGGAACAATTGAATCACCAATTTCAATGCCACGTTTTCTTACCTCTTTTGGATTTTCACAGCCAATATCTAAAAGTAAATCTTCTATTTTAGGTGCACCTTCATTACCTGTCCTAAAATGTTTAGGTATATTCGCCACCACGCCGATGATTTCTTCATTTTTACGCGATTTTACTTTAAGTCGTTGACCTTGCCAAATATCTGTAGCAACGCCACCCAAATTTGTAAATTGTATCATACCGTTTTCTGTAATATTTGTAATCATAAAGCCAATTTCATCCATGTGAGCAGCCACCATTACACGCTTTGGATTCTTTACTTTCGAACGTTTAACACCGTAAATGCCACCCATGCGATTATAAACAAACTCATCTACAAATGGTTCTAATTCTGATTTAAGGTATGCTTTTACATCATCTTCAAAACCAGGTGCCCCATGTAATTCTGTTAATGTTTTCATTCTAGCTAATGTTTTATTATTGTCTATATTCAATGTCCCTCACTCCTTACTATTTATTATATCATCTTCATTATGGTAAACTATAAATATGACTTTATTGGAGGTAGATTGTGTTATGTTAAATAAAAAGAATTGGCTTATCATCTTATTTATTTCACTAACAACAATTGTCGGAGCGACTTATTTTTATAAACGTCAAAAAGATCTACAATATCACGATCCAGATAAAATTATTACTGAAGTAAGAACATACTTTATGAATGTTGTAGGATCTTATATATTGAATGAACCGATTACGTATAAAAAATCCGATGATAATTTTATTGTTTTTCAAGGTGGTATTACCACACAAAACAATAAAACATTAACATATTATGACTTTTTTGCAGATGCAAAAAGTGGAGAAGTTATAGATATTATTGAATGTGAATCATAAAAGGTTAAAGTTTTGAACATGTAATGTATCAATCGCTCAAAGCACTGATAAACATTACAAGACAAGAGATAAAGGTTTACACTGTATAGACACAAGGACCACACCCATCCGTTTCTAAAACAGTGATTATCCATATCTCTTCGTTCATAACTTTAACCTTTTTAATTTCTCGAAATATAAGTTTCTATTTCATTCAATTTATTCTTATCAAATTTCACAGCAAAGTAATTAGCATCATGATAGTATAAGAACCAATAATCTTGCATAATATAGTTTGGAATTAAACGTTCTTTCTCTCTTATGGATTGCATAGGATAGTCATCATATGCTGTTACCCACAATGGATTTCTATGAGCCAGTGTCGGGAAGATGTCTCCCATGTGCACTGCTTTTTCTCCTTCACTTTCTATTGTTACTACTGAATGTCCGTAACTATGTCCCCCAGTATGACGAATTTGAATGCCAGGATATATTTCTATCTCTTTCTCAAAAAGCATTAATTTATTTTTAAAATCTCCATTATTTTTCTGCCAGTAAGTCGATTTACTACGTATATTTGGACTTTGGAACTCATGCCATTCGTCTTGTTGAATGACATGGATTGCATTACTGAAAATAGCGTGCCCATCGTTATCCGTTAGCCCAGCTGCATGGTCAAAATGAAGATGAGTCATTAATACATAATCAATATCCTCTAGTGTTAGATTTAACGCTTTTAAATCATTTTCCATATCACTCTCATAATGGACACCAAATATTTTACGTTCTTTATCAGTTAATTTTCCCGCACCAACACCAGTATCAACAACAATATTTTTGTCCTCAGTTTGGATAAGTATCGGATGCGTCGGTAATGGGATTTGATTTTTTTCGTTTACTTCATATCTCTTTGTCCATAATGCTTTAGGTACAACGCCAAACATTGCGCCCCCATCAATATGAGTAATACCCCCATTTAAATAATGTACTTTATAATTACCTAATTTCATCATTTAATTCCTCCTCACCTTTCATTTAACAACGTCAATTACTTACTATAGTAATACAATACATTTACTACGTAAAATAAAGGCAATGATTTGAAATTTAAAATATCCCCAATTCTAATTCTTCATTACTTTTTATTAGATAGTGAGTTATTTTTAATACATTGATTTCTTAATAAACATCCGTTACAACTATCACTGTCATATAGTTTGAAATCTCTTCTAAAACCATATTTATCATTTCTATAATCATACTTTATAAAAGGTAATCTACAATTATTCGGACAAATAAGTTCATCGTTAATCTCGTTGTATGGCCAGTTTTGTGTATTAAACTTGTCATTTTTATATTTCTTTTTTTGTTCTTTGATAAACATTCCATATGTAACTAAAGGTGTTTTACCAAAATCATCTAGAATAGATAAATAATTTGGTTCACTTCCATTGCCTGCAGCAACGATATATACAGGAATGTCACCATGATAATTTTTAATGTGCTCTAAATAAGGTTTAATTGTACCGATTTTTTAAAGCGCTGACGCCTAGTAGAATAGTATGAGTCTGTAAAACAAATAATATCTCAACTCTATTGCTATATTGGCAGTAGATGACTGAAGTGAAAACGCGCATAATATGAAGCTTGTTTCACTTCTAGTCATCTTTGCCAGGGTGGGACGACGAAATCTTATTAGAAAAATTAGATTTCTGTCCCACTCCCATACCCGAGGCAAACATGCGTTTTCAAAATCGGAATATTTTAAATAGAAAAGCAGCAATCCATTAGAAACTGAACTGCACCCAGTCAAGTAGACAAGTAAATAATTAAATTTTAGGTTGATCTCGTATTAAGCGAGATCAGCCATTTTTAATGTGATGCGCTCATTATTAAAAAAATGAATATAATCATCTATAATAATTTTAGCTCTTTCTATATTCTCAAATAAATAATGTTTATTTCCTCTATAAATCTCACTTTTAATAATCCCCCAAACACTTTCCATTGGTCCATTATCTATACATCTACTAACACGCGACATACTTTGAATTACGCCAAAGCGATTTAATTTATCTCTAAATCGCCTAGATGTGTATTGGTACCCTCGTTCACTATGCAAAAGAATACCTTCGGTAGAGTCCATATTACATACTGCTTTATCAAAAGTGTTAAATACGAGTTGATTATTATTTGAAGCACTTGTTTCATAACTAACTATTTTATTTGTACCTAAATCATAAATAGCACTTAAATATACTTTGTTTCCGAGCTTTAAGTCGAAACTCAGTTACATCAGTTAACCATTTAACGTTAGGTTTATCTTCTTGAAATTCACGATTCAATATATTTTCAGCTGTGATTTGAGGCGTTGAACGTTTATATGGTGTTCTCTTACGACGTATGACAGCAGTTAGCCTCAGTTTTTTCATTAATCGATAAATACGCTTCTGATTCACTTTTTTACCTAATTTAATTCGAATATAAATGTAAATACGTCTGTAACCATAAATGCCTTTATATTTATCATATATTTCTTGTATGTCTTCCATTAAAGATTCGTTTTCTACATCTCTTTGTGTAGGTACGCGATGAATCCATTTATAATAACTGGATCTTGAAATTCCAAGCGTTTGGCATAGTTGTTGAACAGGATATTCTTCTTTTAGCGTTTGGATCGTTTCGTATGCCGTGATTTGTTTGATTTTTGATTCATCATCTCTCTTTCTATTTCTTGATATTTTTTTAAAACTTTATTTTCCATTTCTAAAATTTTATTACGTTCTTTTAATGCTTTAATTTCAGCTTCATTAACTTCTTCAGAAGTTAATATTGATTGAGGTTTACCTTTACCTCGACCATCGATTAGACCGTCAGTCGCCATGCTCTTTATATTTTTGTATCCATTGGTACACTTGACCGTAAGTAACATTAAATCTTTGGGCTATTTCTTTGTAACTTAATTCATTATCCAGATAAAATTTAACGATATTTAATTTTTCTTCATAAGTCGTTTTTTTCGCTTTCATTATATACACCTCAGATATTGAAGAATAATTTTGGTTCTCTTTATCCTCAGTATAACGTTTTGTCCAATTAATTATAGTCTTATGTGATGGCACGTTGTATTTAATCGCTAAATCTCGATAAGATAACTCACTATGAAAATATTCATCAACAACGTTCATTTTAAATTCTTTTGAATAACTATTGTTATTTGATTTTGGAATCAACGATTCCATACCTTTATCTAAATATTGATAGTATTTATCTCTTAATATACCTGTATGAATATCTAGGTTTAATTCATCTACAATATTCGCAAAACTCATGCCTTCTTCATATTTGTCAAAGGCAATAAGAAGTGAATTTAAATCTACTTTAAGTTTTTGAGACACAAAAAAACTCCCTTCAAAGTTTTTACTTTTTAAGTGTCTACTTTGAAGGGAGCATATCAAAACTAATAGATTGCTGCTTTTAATTTGAAAATCATTATAAATTTTTATGGAATTTTGCTTCCATTCGATAAATTCTTGAACCTCTGTCAGAAAACTTTCTTTCATACTCAGTTTCTATATTATCTTCGTCATCTTCTTGATGAAGATTTAAATTGAGTTTAGTAAAATACATGCCGAATTGAGACATACTCTCTAAACTATAAGCAAAAAGACCTCTGTTGTCAGTTTTAAAGTGAAGTTCTCCGTCTTCTTTCAAAACTTGCTTATACAGTGCTAAA
Source organism: Staphylococcus parequorum (assembly GCF_039237145.1). Lineage (NCBI taxonomy): Bacteria > Bacillati > Bacillota > Bacilli > Caryophanales > Staphylococcaceae > Staphylococcus > Staphylococcus parequorum. The sequence continues at coordinate 1,466,302 of NZ_CP150682.1, read as the reverse complement.
AACGTATGATACGTCAATCTGCGTTTAGTATGTCGTTTTTTAGGCCATGGATCTGAAAAATTCAAATATATGCGATCAATTTCGCCATCTTTGAAATATTCATTGAGCTCCAGTGCATCGTTACAAATCAATTTAATGTTAGTAAGACCAAGTTCTTTAACTTTATCTACAATATTAACCACTACACTTTTTTCTCGTTCCAAAGAAATAAAATTTATGTCAGGGTTTTGTCCGGCAAGTGTTGTAATAAACTGTCCCATTCCTGATCCTATTTCAATGTATATCTCTTGGTCTTTATCAAACCAGTCACTTATATGCCCTGCATGACTACCATCCATATCCACTAGTTCAGGATGTGATTTCAAATAATCTTCTGCCCAAGGCTTGTAACGCATTCTCATTCTGATAACTCCTTATATAAAAGCATTGTTATTCATTACTTCATTTAAGAATTTGAGCCACATATTCATATCTTTGTAGCGCTTTTGTTCTTCATACCATTGGACCATACCTATAGACTGAATAACTGTATACCATTTCATACGTTTTTGTAAGTCCATTGAGTCTTTAGTTCCATAAACATCTAACCAGTGAGGCCATTTTTTTTCAGGAACGTAATTGTATAGCAGCATGCCTAAATCAATTGCAGGATCAGCAATCATCGCGCCTTCCCAATCAACTAAGTAAAGCTCATCACGATCTGATAATAGCCAATTATTGTGGTTAACATCGCCGTGTACAACGGTAAAGAAACGTGGATCTAAATTAGGCATATGGTCTTCTAAATACGTTAATGCTTTTCTTACTACATGATGCGTTAAAACTTCTCTAGATAATGAAGCGTTAATTTTATTTAACAAAATATCTGGTGTGATCGGCTCCATTTCCATTCGTTTTAACATATTCAATAGTGTTCTAGAACTATGAATTTTTTTCAATAAATTAGCTACTCTTTGTTCATGCATTTCATTGAAAGTAAGTTCTCTACCATTTTTCCAATGTTGCGCCGTTACAACTTCTCCAGTTTCGATTCGTTTCGTCCAAACTAGTTTTGGCACAATACCTTCAGCAGATAAGGCTGCGATAAAGGGGTTTGAATTTCTTTTTAAAAATAATTTCTGCCCATCCTGTTCAGCCATATAAGCTTCACCAGATGCACCACCTGCTGAATCAAGCGTCCATCCTAATTGATAAAACTGCTCCAACACGTTCACCTCACTTTCAACTAGAAAATGGCTCCTGAAAAGAATTTTCGAGAGCCATATATAATAATTTTTTAATTCAAAATTATAAACTCCAACCAAAATTGTGCAGCCTCAAGTTTTATGACTGACACATTGTCCCATCATGGTTCAAGTTCTTTTTAATTTATTAATACTCATACTGTCTGAGCTAATTTACAATAACTTTTACATCATATCATAAATTAGCTCTTAACAGAGTATTAATTTAATATTTCTCTATCTTTTTTTGTGAAATTTTTTACTTCCAAATTTCACGACTTATAAAAGATTTTATAATCTTTAATACTTTATTTCAACTATAAATGAGAAATTAAAATTCACATTTTGATTCCATACCTTTATGGAATTCTATTAAACGGCTCAGTAAGAATTATAACATAATTTGACCTTAATATATGTTACATTTTCTATCCATTTATTGAAATTATTAACTATGCGTGTCAATATATCTATTAAATCCTTCTTGTAGCGATTTAGTGATTGGTCCTACTTTTCCATCACCTACAGCTTCACCATTTAATTTAACAACTGGCATCACTTCAATTGATGTACTTGAAACCAAAACTTCATCCGCATTTTTTAAAAATTCTAAAGTAAATGTTTCTTCTTTAAACGAAATACCTTTTTCTTCAGCAATTTCTTTTATTACCATACGCGTAATACCATTCAAAATATAGTTATTGATTGGGTGCGTATAAATCACGCCATCTTTAATTGCGTAAACATTGCTTGAAGATCCTTCTGTAACAGTTTCACCACGGTGTTGGATTGCTTCTTGTGCATTATATTTAACAGCATATTCTTTTGCTAATACATTGCCTAATAAATTCAAGCTTTTTATATCACATCTTAACCAGCGGATATCTTCAGTCGTTACGGCGTTTATGCCTTCTTCTAATAATTTGTATGGACGGTCATAAGATTTTGTAAAAGCTGTGATATTCGCTTTTACTGATGGCGTAGGAAAGGCATGATCACGCGGCGCAGTACCACGCGTCACTTGAATATATACGCCGCCATTAACAATACCATTAGCAGCTATCAGTTCTCGTACAAGTTCTATAAGGCCATCAACTGTATAGTTTAATTCTAAGCCAATTTCTTTAGCGCTTCTTAATAATCTTTCAAAATGCGCATTGGCAGTAAAAGGATGATTGTCATAAACTCTTATATATTCATAAATACCATCACCAAATACATATCCTCTATCGTTATAAGCTACATTCGCATCTTTTTCCTCTAGTAATCTTTCATTTATTAATACTTTTGTCATATTTATTCCTCCACACACAAAGTATATAGTGATTCTAAGTAGATACTCGTCGCATCAAACAATTGCTTTTTACTGATATATTCATTTTTTTGGTGCATTAAATCTTCAGAATCACTGAACATTGCGCCAAAGGCAACACCTTTGTCTAAATTACGTGCGTATGTGCCACCACCAATTGTGTATGGTTCTGTTTCGTCACCTGTTTGATTTCTATAGGCTTGTACTAACGTTTGAACGAAGGGATCATCTTTTTCTACATAATGCGGTGTTTGGTTTTTACCTAATTCAATTGAAAATCCAAGTGGTTGAACTTCACTCTTGAAGCGCGTCATTGCTTCTTCAAATTCAAATCCTTGTGGATATCTTAAATTAACACCAAATGTTCCACCTTCAACATTGTCATAAGACATGACACCTATATTCGTCGTTAAATCACCCATAACATCTGTGTGAAATTTCATACCCATTTTTTCTCCAAAATGAGAATTAAATAAATATTTTTCACTGAAATTCACGAAATTAGCTGCTGTTTTGTCTAAATCTAGACTAGATAAGAAATTCAACAAGTACAAACCAGCATTAACACCTATAGAAGGATCCATACCGTGTACGGCTTTTCCTTGAACTTTTAATACAAGTACGCCACTATCAACGATGCTTTCCCCTTCAATATTGTTCTCGTGAACAAATTGTTCGAAGTTTTGAATGACATCAGTCATGTTTTCTTTTACAGATACATTCGCCACAGCTTCATCAGGTACCATATTATATCTTTGTCCTGAATTGAATGAAATTAATTCATATTCTGGCTCGTCTTGGTCTTCTGCTTTTTCGTTTTGAATCACATCAAAAGTAGTAATACCCTTTTCGCCGTGAATTGCAGGGAATTCTGCATCTGGTGCAAATCCTAAAGCAGGCATTTCTTCAGTTTCAAAATAACGCTCAGTACATTGCCAATCAGATTCTTCGTCAGTGCCTATTATAATATGTATACGTTTTTTCCAATTTACATTCATATCATTTAATATTTTAACTGCATAGTACGCTGCAATTGTTGGTCCCTTATCATCAAGCGTACCTCTTGCAATAATTTTATCGTCTGTCACAACTGGATCAAATGGGTCAGAATCCCAACCTTCTCCAGCAGGTACGACATCAACATGGCATAATATACCAAAAACATCTTCTCCAGCACCCGCTTCAATTCGACCAGCAATATGGTCTACATCATGTGTGCCAAATCCGTCGCGTTCAGCTATTTTGTACATGTAATCTAAGGCTTTTCGTGGACCAGGTCCAACTGGATATTCGGTCGATGCTTTATTATCTTCCCTAACACTCTCAATAGATAATAAACCTTTCAAATCTTCAATGATTAGATCTTCATATTCTTTCACTTTGTCTTTCCACATTTGTGATCCACTTCCTTCTCCAAACTTATATATTTAATATTTTACATGATGTGTGGCAGAAACTACAGTGAGATGTCATTATTTTTTAAAAATTCCAACTGTTTCGCTAACAGATAAAACAGTTCAACCTATATATATTAATATATTTCAAAATCTGTATTAATATAAAAAAGAAGGTGAGATAAAATACATATCTCAGCCTCAATGATTAATTTCGCAGTGATTGACTAAATTGAAAAAGCGCTTCAGCGCTTGTATTCCATTTTCTAGTCTACTTTGTCGGGCTGGGTTCATACGACGAAATCTTGTTAAAAATATAGATTTCTGTCCCACACGCATAAAAAAACCTAGTTCATTAAAGTGAACTAGGTCGCCAAATAGTAATTTACTATTTATTATCACGTTTATTACTATTATTTTTTAATTCTTCTTCAGTTACGACACGTAGATTATTAGAAGGATCTCCGCCTTCATCATCGAATCTAGCTTCTTCAATCTCTACGTCTTCTTTTTTAACACTATTTTTGAAATTATTTTTCTGATCTTTAAGGTAACCTTTAGGGTCTTGTTTTACTTTTGAAGCATAACCTTTAGGATCTTGTTTTACTTCGCTATAAGTTTCGCCTGCTTTTGAACTAATTTGACTAGCGATATCTTTCGCGTTTTGCTTATATGATTCTGGATTAGATTTGTATTTGCCATACTCATCTTTCAATCTATCTCTATTTTCTTTTTTAGAAAGAACAACTGCAGCCGCTGCTCCACCGATTCCTAATACTGCTTTAAATAAATTTGACATAAAAACACCTCTTCATTATTTTAATCCTAATTGTTTAAAATCTTGTTGAGTTAAATGACGAAATTCTCCTGGCGCTAATGCTGAATCTAGCTTTAAGTCGCCAATGCTAATACGTTTCAAAGCTAAAACTTCATTATCTATAGCATGAAACATACGCTTAACCTGATGATACCTTCCTTCGTATATTGTGACAAATGATTTGTTCTTTTCATCACCTTCAACTAATTGAGCAGGTTTCGCCAATCCCTCATTTAATTCAATACCCGTTTTAAAGGATTCTATATCATTTTTTGTAATAGTTTTTTCAGAAATCACTTCATATGTCTTAGAAACATGCTTTGTTGGACTCATCAATTGGTGGTTAAACTGCCCATCATTCGTGATGAGCAATAACCCTTCAGTATCTTTATCCAAACGACCAACTGGAAATAGTTCTAAATATCTAAATTCATCTACTAAGTCTATAACAGTCTGTTGATTATTGTCTTCAGTAGCTGATAAATACCCTTTTGGTTTATTTAACATCAAATAGATTTTATCTATATACTGAATTTGCGTTTCATTGACGCTTACAATATCCGTTTCTGGATTAATTTGAATTTTTGGTGACTTCTCTTTTTTATCATTCACGGTAACATTGCCTTTTTTTAATAACTGTTTCACTTCTGTACGTGTTCCTACGCCCATATTAGCTAAGAATTTATCTATTCTCATTCTGCAATACCTAACTTACGTCTAATTTTCTGTGGAATATCACCTAAAAACTGATCTGCAAGCCTTGTCTTCATTGTCATGCTAGCATAAACTAACATACCTACAATTACACTAACAATAATTATAATCAGCGATCCAAATTTAGATTGTGTTGAAATAAATAATTGTAAGATAAAGAATGTTAACTCAACTGATATCATCATAATTAAGCTATATAAGAATATTTTACCAAAATGTAACCATGTTTCTGAAAAATCAAATTTAGCGTGTTTTTTAAGTATATACAGATTACATGATACTGCAAATAACAATGCAATTGCCGTACTTAATATCGCACCAGCAGAATGGAACGCTAAAATTAATGGCGTATTTAATACTACTTTTATTACAACTGCTGCTAATATAACAAATACTGTTAATTTTTGTTTATCAATACCTTGTAACATAGATGCTGTTACACTCAGTAAACCAATTAGAATCGCTACTGGCGCATAGTAGAATAGCATTTGGCTACCATCAACATTATAACTATAAAAGACTGTATATAATGGTAACGCTAATGCCATAATACCTAAACTTGCAGGCACTGTGATGAACATTAAAACACCTAACGACGTACGCATTTGTCTGTGCATCTCATGCAATTCACCTTTTGCATAAGTTTTCGTAATAAATGGAATTAAACTTACTGCAAAACCTGCTGATAATGCTGTTGGAATCATCACAATTTTGTTTGTCGTCATATTTAAAATTGTAAAGAAATAGTCATGCATATGACTTGGAACGCCAGCTAAACCGAGTGCACTGTTATGTGTAAATTGATCGACTAAATTAAATAATGGGAAATTTAAACTCACAATGACGAACGGGATACTGTAAGAAATAATTTCCTTATACATTTTACCGTATGATACATCGATACCCGTTGTATCCGTTGCAACCATTTTTTCAATATTAGGCTTTCTTTTTCTCCAGTAATACCATAGCGTGAAAATCCCTGCAATTGCTCCTACAGCCGCTGCAAATGTAGCAATACCATTAGCTGCAAGTACACTACCGTTAAATACATTAAGCACTAAATAACTACCAACTAAAATAAATAGTATACGTGCGATTTGTTCGATAACTTCTGACACTGCCGTCGGTCCCATAGATTTGTAACCTTGGAACACACCACGCCATGTAGCAAGTAGCGGGATAAAAATAACTACCATACTAATAATTCTAATAATCCATGTAATTTCATCTACTGACCATCCGCCATTTGCACCTGCTTTATTTGCTAAAGTAATAGATGCAATTGTTGGAGCTAATAAATATAAGATGAAAAAACCTATAAATCCTGTTACAGTCATAACAAGAAAGCTTGATTTGTACAGTTTCTCACTTACCCTATACGCGCCCATTGCATTATATTTAGATACATATTTAGACGCTGCTAATGGGACGCCCGCAGTTGCAATAGCAATCGCTATATTATACGGGGTGTATGCATAGTTGAAAGGCGCCAAATTTTCCTCTCCACCAATAATCGAGTAGAATGGAATAATATATATAACACCTAAAACCTTAGTAATCAAAATACTAAGCGTAATTAAAAAGGTGCCCCTCACTAATTCTTTACTTTCACTCATTCAGATCTTCCTATCTCAAATTAATTTTTACACTCATAACTTTAATAATAACGTTATAACTACTTTTTTTCAAAAGTATATTACTATAAAATAACACTATATAGCTAAGGGAGGCAATAAAATGTATCAAACAATTATAATCGGTGGTGGGCCAAGTGGACTCATGGCTGCCGCTGCAGCAAGTCAAAATAGTGAAAATGTTTTATTAATTGAAAAGAAAAAAGGATTGGGTCGCAAGCTGAAAATTTCTGGTGGTGGCCGCTGTAATGTTACTAACCGCCTTCCTTATGATGAAATTATTAAAAACATACCGGGTAATGGAAAGTTTTTATATAGCCCTTTCTCTGTATTTGATAATGAATCCATCATTCAATTTTTCGAATCCAGAGGTGTAGGTTTAAAAGAAGAAGATCATGGTCGTATGTTTCCAGTATCTAATAAAGCACAAGACGTGGTAGATGCACTCATTCATACGTTACAACAAAATAATGTCGACGTTAAAGAAGAATCAACTGTTCAATCTATTGAATATACGCCCCAACAAACGTTTGAAGTTATGCTAAATAATCAACAACAATTTGAATGTAAGAGTCTTATTATTGCGACTGGTGGTACTAGTGTACCCAAAACTGGTTCTACTGGAGATGGTTATAAATTCGCTAAACATTTAGGGCATACAATTACAGAATTATTTCCAACCGAAGTCCCTATAACATCTTCTGAACCATTTATTAAGAACAAACGTTTAAAAGGATTAAGTTTAAAAGATGTTGCACTATCCGTATTAAAAAAGAATGGCAAACAACGTATCACACATCAAATGGATATGATATTCACACATTTTGGTATAAGTGGACCTGCCGCACTGAGATGTAGTCAATTTGTATATAAAGAGCAAAAAAGTCAAAAACAAAAAGAGATTCAGATGCAACTTGATGTTTTTCCAAATCTGAGTGTCGCTCAATTAGAAGCACAAATTAGAAATATATTAAAAGATACACCTGACAAATATATTAAAAATAGTTTGCACGGGTTAATCGAAGAACGTTATTTATTATTCATTATTGAACAAGCACAAATTAGTGATGACTTAACTGCTCACCATATTTCAAATGCACAAATTAATAAATTAGTTGAATTATTTAAAGGATTTACTTTTACTGTCAATGGAACGTTGCCCATCGATAAAGCTTTTGTAACTGGTGGTGGTGTGTCATTAAAAGAAATACACCCTAAATCTATGATGTCAAAACACGTACCAGGGTTATTTTTATGCGGTGAAGTATTAGATATACATGGTTACACAGGTGGATATAATATCACAAGCGCTTTAGTCACTGGTAATGTAGCCGGTTCAAACGCGGGTGAATTTCATCTTTAATGCTGAAATATAAGCTTCACAAATCAAAAAAAACAAACAAAATGCGCTTATAGCATTTTGTTTGTTTTTTTTGATTTGTATTTTTCTTTGAAGTAATCTTTGTCTTCGACAAGTTCATAGCTAAAGACTATAAGATGATGTTGCGCTTATGGAATACCTGCACAAAAAAATGCCAACAAAGTCAGAGACTTTGTCGACATTTTAAAATTGCAATAAACGCTCTAAAAATAAAACTTACAATATTTTCAATTCAATATTATAAGCTTTATTTTAACTTAAATACTATTGATTTCTAAACCTTCGTCGCCCCATGCATCCATGCCGCCTTCAACGTTAACTGCATGGATATCATTTTGCTCAAGGTATTGTACTACTTGTGCACTACGACCGCCCACTTTACAGATGATGTAGTATGTTTCATCTTTATTAAAATGATTTAATTCATCCGGAACTTGATTCATCGGTATTGTTTCTGCGCCTGGTATCACACCCATAGCTGTTTCTTCATCTGTTCTAACATCAACGATATGAATTGGGTCACTATCTAAAATTTTCTCTTTTAATTCATCAATTGTTATAGATTCCATAAATAATTCCTCCTGTTATTATTGAGCTACAATGTTAACTAATTTTTTCGGTACTGCAATGACTTTCTTAATCTCTTTACCTTCAATTTCAGCCTTAACATTTTCATTACCAAGTGCTAATTGTTCCATTTCTTCTTTTGAAGTGTCTTTAGGAATATTAATCTTAGCACGTACTTTACCGTTCACTTGAACAACAATCTCGATTTCATCATCAACGAGTAATGATTCATCATATGAAGGCCATGGTTGATAAGTGATTGTTTCTTCATGTCCAAGTTGCGTCCATAATTCTTCAGATATATGTGGCGCAATTGGTGCCAACATTTTAATGAAACCTTCAATGTATGGTTTGTAAATTTCATCTGCTTTATAACAATCATTAATAAATACCATAAGTTGACTTATTGCAGTATTGAAATTCAACGTATTATAATCTTCAGTTACTTTTTTCACTGTTTGATGATAACTCTTATCTAAAGCTTTACTGTTATTGTTTACCACTTTATCGGAAATCAAACCATCATCAGTTACTAATAAGCGCCAAACTCTATCTAAGAAACGTCTAGAGCCGTCCAGGCCATTTTCGCTCCATGCAATTGCTGCATCAAGTGGTCCCATAAACATTTCATACATACGTAAAGTATCAGCACCATGTGATTTCACGATATCATCTGGGTTGATTACATTACCTTTTGACTTACTCATTTTTTCATTACCTTCACCAAGTATCATGCCTTGGTTAAATAATTTTTGGAATGGTTCTTTAGTAGGAACTACACCTAAATCATATAAAACTTTATGCCAGAATCTCGCATATAATAAGTGAAGTACTGCGTGTTCTACACCACCAATGTATAAATCAACCGGTAGCCAGTGTTTTAATTTTTCTGGATCTGCAAGCATTTGGTCATTATCAGGATCAATATATCTTAAATAATACCAACAGCTACCTGCCCATTGTGGCATCGTATTTGTTTCGCGACGACCTTTCATTCCAGTTTCTTCATCAACCACATTAACAAAATCTGAAATGTTAGCTAATGGAGATTCACCTGTACCTGAAGGCTTGATTTCATCCGTTTCAGGTAAAAGTAATGGTAGTTCTTCTTCTGGAACAGTGGTCATTGAACCATCTTCCCAATGAATTACAGGTATTGGTTCACCCCAATATCTTTGGCGACTAAATAACCAGTCTCGTAATTTATAATTTACTTTGCGAGTACCCGCACCTTTTTGTTCCAACAATTCAATTGCTTTAGCAATCGCTTCTTCGTTGTATAAACCATTTAACTCACCTGAATTAACATGTGGTCCATCTCCATCATAGGCTTCTTGCGATAAGTCTCCACCTTCGATAACTTCTAAAAGTGGCAAATCAAATGTTTTTGCGAATTCATAGTCTCTTTGGTCTCCACTTGGTACTGCCATAACTGCACCAGTTCCATATGTGGCAAGCACATAATCAGCAATCCAAATTGGCACTTGTTGCCCCGATAAAGGATTCGTTGCATATGCGCCAGTGAACACACCCGATTTTTCTTTAGATAAACCTGTACGTTCTAAGTCTGACTTTTTAGCCGCTTCTTGTTGATAATCTTTGATAGCTGCTTCTTGATCAGCTGTTGTAATTTCATTTACTAGTTCATGTTCAGGACTTAACACTAAGAAGGTTGCACCGTATACAGTATCTGCACGTGTTGTAAACACTTCAATTTGGGCATCACTGTCTTCTACGTCGAATGCGATAGCAGCTCCTTCTGAACGACCAATCCAGTTACGTTGCATGTCTTTTAAAGACTCAGGCCAATCTAAGTCATTTAAATCTTCAAGTAAACGATCTGCATATTCAGTAATTTTTAATACCCACTGTTTCATTGGTTTTCTTACCACAGGGTGGCCACCACGTTCAGACAAACCGTCAATAACTTCTTCATTTGAAAGTACTGTACCAAGTTCTGGACACCAGTTTACTGCAACTTCATCTACGTAAGCGAGTCCTTTATTATATAATTGAATAAAAATCCATTGCGTCCATTTATAATATTCTGGGTCTGTAGTATTCACTTCTCTATCCCAATCATAACTGAAACCTAATTCTTTAATTTGACGTTTAAACGTCTGAATATTCTTTTTAGTAAATTCACGAGGATCATTCCCAGTGTCTAAGGCATATTGTTCTGCAGGAAGACCAAATGCATCCCACCCCATTGGATGTAACACATTGTATCCTTGCATACGTTTATAACGAGAAATAATATCTGTAGCTGTATAACCTTCTGGATGCCCTACATGAAGTCCTGCACCTGATGGGTATGGAAACATGTCTAGTGCATAGAATTTTTTTTGACCTAAATTATCGCTCGTTTTAAAAGTTTTATGTTCTGCCCAATAATCCTGCCATTTCTTTTCAATTTCATTATGATTGTAGTTCACTACTTTTCCTCCTATTCAATAAAAAAACACCTCAAACTATTATCGACTTCAAAAGGGACGACTTTCACCGCGGTACCACCCAGTTTCACATTAAATGTGCGCTCATTTAAATTAATAGTTAGAGATGTTATAAATTCATTTAAGTCCTGGTAAGTTCACTCAATGCTTAACACTAGGTTCCACCTTTCCTAGTTCTCTGTAGAAAAGCTTTTAAGTTACTACTCCTATACATTACTAATGATATTTGAAAAAAGGTTTTATTTCAAGTGGAAAACGTGAAATAAAGCTACACTAAAAGTTTCTGTGTGGCGATTTATTAGTTTTTATAAAAAAATCGAACAGGCAACCTTACACCTGTTCGAGAAAATGATTAAACTTTTTATTTTCCACGTATAACTTATACGTCTTTTGGTAATTTCTTATCATAAATCATTAAGAAAAACACTGCGATAACTAATAACCCTATCATACTTAAAAACATCGCTTGCATATTTAGTGTATCTACAAGGACCCCACCTATAAGTGGACCAAAAGCCTTACCAACAGTTGCTGCTGAGTTAACATACCCTTGAAACGCTCCTTCTTTCCCTTTTGGAGCTAATTGGTTTGCAATTGTTGGAACAGCTGGCCAAACAAACATTTCACCTAATGTCAGTATAATCATACCTATCATGAACACTGAAAATTGTTCAGCAAAACTCGTCACTAAAAATGACACTATGAAAATCGATATACCTACTAACATTTGATATTTCAAATTACCTTTTAGCAACCTGATCACCGGCATAATCAGCGGTTGTGCAACCAGAATCATAATACCATTAACAGTCCATAATAAACTGTATTGGCTCATTGACATATTAATTTCTTGAGTGAAAGAAGCAATCGTACTCTCCCATTGAATATATGCAATCCAACAAATACTAAACATCACACATAAAAGTGACAGCGCAGTAAATTGAACTCTGTTTTGTTTAGATAATAAGGACATCGTATCATTCGATTTTACTTTCACATCAAGTTTAATATTAAATTGTGTAATTGCTACCACTGCAAATGCTACATACATTAATAAGTTAGCTATAAATATATAATTGAAACTCAACTCTGCCACAAAACCTCCGGATGCTGCTCCTATAGCGACGCCTAAATTTTGCGCTAAATAGATTGCGTTAAATGTTTGGCGGCCACCTTGAGGCCATGCAGCGCCTGCAAGTGCATAAATAGCTGGAATAATCATACCCCCACCAAAACCTAATGCTACGAGCCAAACCGCATACCAAGGCCATCCGTGGAAGAAATTCAAGAGTGTTGTACTGATTAAACATATAACAGTACCTATCATAATCGTTGGATAGCCACCTAATTTATCAAATAAATTACCACCTAATAAATTACCAATGACCATACCAAACGAATTAATCATTAGGACAAAACCAGCCATTGTAAGACTTTTATCTAATTGTTCATTCATATAAATTGTATTTAAGGGCCATAAAAAACTTGAGCCAGTGATATTTAATGCCATCCCAATAACTAACCACCACACTGATTTAGGCATTTTCATAACAGTAAGCTCCTCTCTATTTTAAAAATTTCTAATTTTACACTAAACACTATATCATTAAAATATGTTAAAATCTTTAACTAGAATGAATTCAGAAAGGAAAATGTTTTATGGGACAATTTTTCCCTTACGCATTCGAGAATAAAAGATATCACACTTGGAATTATCACTTAAAAAATAAATTTGGACAAAAGATTTTCAAAGTAGCAATTGACGGTGGCTTTGATTGTCCTAATAGAGACGGTACTGTAGCACATGGAGGATGTACTTTCTGTTCAGCTGCAGGTAGCGGAGATTTTGCAGGTAATCGTGTGGATCCAATCGATGTACAATTTCAACAAATTAAAGATAGAATGCACGAAAAATGGAGTGACGGTCAATACATTGCTTACTTCCAAGCATTTACAAATACGCATGCACCTGTCGAAGAATTACGTGAAAAATATGAAACTGCTTTGAAGGAACCTGGTGTTGTTGGCCTTTCAATAGGTACACGACCTGATTGTTTGCCTGATGATGTGGTTGAGTATTTGGCAGAGTTAAATGAGCGTACATATTTATGGGTAGAGCTTGGCTTACAAACGGTACACCAAGAAACATCAGATTTAATCAATCGCGCGCATGATATGCAAACATATTATGAAGGTATCGCTAAATTACGTAAGCATAATATTAATATTTGTACGCATATTATTAATGGTTTGCCAGGCGAAGACTATACGATGATGATGGAGACGGCTAAAGAAGTCGCTCAAATGGACGTCCAAGGTATTAAAATTCATTTACTTCATTTACTTAAAGGCACGCCAATGGTGAAACAGTATGATAAAGGCATGTTAGAATTTATGTCACAGGATGAATATACTAAATTAGTTTGTGATCAATTAGAAATCATTCCAAAAGAAATGATTGTTCATAGAATTACTGGTGATGGTCCGATTGATTTAATGGTAGGTCCAATGTGGAGTGTTAATAAATGGGAAGTACTGAACGAAATTGATAATGAACTAGGTCGCAGAGAATCATATCAAGGAAAACATTTTGAAAGTACGATAAAATCATGAAATTAGAACGCATTTTACCATTTGCGAAAACGTTGCTTCAACAACATATGACATCAGAAAGCATTGTCATAGATGCTACTTGTGGTAATGGCAATGACACACTTTTTCTTGCGCAACAAGTGCCTCACGGTAAAGTATATGCATTTGACATCCAAGCAGAAGCTATTAGTAATACAAAACAAAAAACTGAAGGTTATGACAATGTAATGTTGATTCAAGATAGTCATGCGCATGTAAAACAGCATATTCAAGAGATTGAAGCTGGTAAAGTGGATGCTGCCATTTTCAATTTAGGATATTTACCTAAAGGTGATAAATCGATTGTTACCCACCCTGAAAGTACATTATCAGCTATCAACTCAATTTTTGATATATTAGCTCCAGAAGGCGTCATTATATTAGTGATCTACCATGGTCATGATGAAGGTAAATTAGAACGTGATGCTGTAATTGAATATTTGTCACAGTTTGATCAAACTAAAGCACATGTATTGCAATATCAATTTATCAATCAACAGAATAACCCGCCGTTTATCTGTGCACTTGAAAAAATTTAGACTGTGAATACCTCATGAGTTCAAGATATAATTTCTTAACACAATCACGATTATTAACAATTTATTCGAAAATAAAATAAAAAAGACAAACAAAAGCCTCGGTATTTGACTACCGAGGCTTTGCTTATTCCCTATAAGTTAATGATAGATTTAAGACTAGTTTGAATGCTAGTTGATTTTGATTCAATTTCTTCTTTGAAGAAATTTAAAAGGCTTTCCCGTTGCGCTTTTAAATCTTCATTGAAATGAATGATAACTGTACGTTCGTCATTTTGTGGTCTTTCTTTAATGATCCACGCTTTTTCCACTAAATCATTATAAGTTCTTGTACGCTTATAAGATTTAATGTGCACAAAATCATCCATTTCTTTTAAAGTCATCGATCCTTCTTTCCAAAGCGTTAAAAGAATCAAAATTTCTTCTTTCGACATCTTGTACTGCTTTTGAACTTTGTTAAAGATATCTTCGATGTCATTCAACACCATTTCTAATCTTAAAACGCCATCAACATTATCAGTAAATGTCTTCCCCATAGAATAATCCCCCAATCATAGTATAAAGTTAAACATGTAAAATTAATTTATCAAAAAACATCATTCTTAGTAAATAAATTCTTCACTGAATTAACATTAGAATTTTTAATAAAATTAATCTTATATACAGTTTAAATTTAAACTATGAATTATGCAATTATATGAGATATTTTATTTTGCATTTCTTTCAAAATAGTAGCTGATTTTTCGAATAATTCGCGCTCATGGCTGTCTAGAGGCATTTCAAAAACTTTTACAGCACCTTCTTTATTTACTTGTGTTGGTACACCAATATAGACATCTTCTTGGTTGTATTCACCTTCTAAATAACTCGAAACTGTTAGTACAACATTTTGGTTATTTAAAATTGCTTTTGTAATGTGTAATAGCCCCATTGCAATCCCATAATACGTTGCACCCTTTGCTTGTATTATATCGTAGGCTGCATCACGCGTATTTGTAAAAATCTCTTCAACCCTGTGTTGTTTTTCAGGGTCATCTTTTAAAAATTGATATAAAGATTGACCGGCTATATTAGCTTGAGACCATACCGCTAATTCTGAATCGCCATGTTCACCGATGATTTGACCATGCACACTACCTGGTGAAACGCCAAATTCTTCAGCTAATTCATATTTAAAACGTGCTGTATCTAAAATTGTCCCAGAGCCTATCACTTTTTCTTTCGGTAAACCAGATACTTTGTATGTCACATATGTTAAGACATCTACCGGATTGGTTGCAATTAAGAAAATACCATCAAATCCAGATTTCATAACTTCAGAAACAATTCCTTTAAAAATTTGGGTGTTTTTTTCGATAAGATCTAAGCGTGTTTCACCTGGTTTTTGAGCTGCTCCAGCAGTAATAACTACTAAATCTGCATTTGTACATTCATTATATGCGCCTGCTTTGATTTTCACTGGTGAATCACCATATGGCGCACCGTGATTTAAATCCATGACGTCGCCTTTAACTTTTTCTTCGTCTAAATCAATAATTACTAATTCATCAGCAACACCTTGAGCTACTAACGCAAAAGCATAACTTGAACCTACTGCCCCATCACCTATTAAAACTACTTTATTATTTTTAATTTGTTTCATTATATGACGCTCCTCACGTATTCAATCATTTAGTTAATGTTTGTGATTTATTTCACAATATAAATATAACAGTATTTCATAAGTTTTTCAATAACTTTGTTATTTTTTTCACAATATTATTTTGTTAATCTTTCTAATAGATTTACATACACCATACTTCTGATAATTTTATAAAAAAAAGCATCAGATAACATTTAAAGTTTTCCGATGCTTTTCTTACTCTATTTTAGTATAAGGGTTCTTTTAATTAAGATACTTCATGTTCATCATGAACGATAAAGCCATTATTGCTAGCACTATTATTTAAAAATGCCAAAATATATCTCATTACTTCATCTCTTTCAGGTTCATTATGTACCTCATGATAAAGTCCTTCCCATGCTTTGAAATATAATTCTTCGGTTGTGACTTTGTCTTTAATTAATTCCATTGTTGATACATCTGCAACTTGATCTTCTAGACCATACATTAACAATAGTGGTAATGGTTTAATATCAGTTAAATGTGTTACCGTTTCTTTCATAATTTCTATGATTTGTTTATACCAATGATAAGTTACTTTTTGCAACATCAACTGGTCATTTTTTGTTTCTTCAATTACTTCTTCGTTTCGTGTTAAGTCTTCAACTGTAATCCCTACTTTAAATCTTGTATCTTTAGCTACTTTACCTATATTTGAAATTATTTTGTCTTTACGAGATTTATTACTCTTTTTAAATTCTAAAAGTGGAGATAAAAGCATCAAACCTTCAATTGGTACTTCTACTTTTTCAAGTAAATTAAGTGTAATTAAACCACCTAAACCGACACCTAACACGTAAGTAGGTATTTTATACTCATTCGCTATTCTAATCCACTCTAGAATATGCTCATGATATACATCAAAACTGTCAATTTGACCTTTGTTAGAACGTGACGTTTGCCCTTGTCCAGGTAAATCGCCCATAATAACATGATATCCATTTCGGCGAAGCATCGTAATTACATATGCGTATCTTCCCGTATGTTCAAGCATGTTATGTGCAATTACAACGACACCTTTAGCTTCCTTTTCGGTTTCCCATTTCCACATAATACATACTTCCCCTTCTCGTTAAATTTCATTATATTTATTGTATCAAAATACGATGTACTTTTTCCATTTTAAAGATAACCATAGACGCGAAAAACTCAATTTGTTTTAAAAATTAAAAGCATCTTATAATCAACACTTTATCATAAGTGTATTTAATAAAATAAAGTGTAATATATTCTATTGTAAACGATTTCATTCCCTTTAGATTCATGCTACACTTATATTGAAAGATCAGCTGTAAGCAGAATGGGAGGAATTAATATGCCAATTGTGAAAAATTTTTTTATCGGGTTATCTAACAACCCTTTTTTAAATAAGAGTGCTAAGGAAATCGGTCCAATGCTCGGTGCTAATAAAGTGGTTGCCGGCAATACAATCGAAGCCTTATTAAACACAATTGAACGTCTAAACAGCAAGGGAATTACAGTTACTGTAGATTGCCTTGGAGAATTTGTTGTAACTGAAGGTGAAGCAATTCAATCAAAAGATCAAATATTAGAAGTGATGTATGCTATTTATAATCATAGCTTAGATGGTCACATGTCTATTAAATTAAGCCAGTTAGGCTCTGAATTTGATTTAGATCTTGCTTATCGCAATCTACGTGAAATATTATTAAAAGCGAATGAGTTTAATAATATGCATATTAATATCGATACTGAAAAGTATGATAGTTTATTTGACATCACGCAAGTGTTAGACCGTTTAAAAGGTGAATTCAAAAATGTAGGTACCGTAATTCAAGGTTATTTATATGAAGCTGATACACTTGTAGAAAAATATCCGGAATTACGATTGCGCATGGTTAAAGGCGCATATAAAGAAATTGATACAATAGCTTATCAAACTAAAGAAGACATTGACGAAAATTACATACGTTTAATTGAAAAAAGACTATTAAACGCTAAAAATGTAACTTCAATTGCCACTCATGATGATAAAGTTATTACACATATAAAACAATTTATCAAAGATAATAATATTGAAAAAAATCAGTACGAATTTCAAATGTTATATGGTTTCCGTACTGATTTAGCAGAGAAAATAGCTGGTGAAGGTAACAATTTCTGTATTTATGTACCATATGGGGATGATTGGTTTAGTTACTTTATGAGACGACTAGCTGAACGACCTCAAAATTTAAATTTAATGTTTAAAGAGTTAATGAAACCCGAAGTAATGAAAAAAGCGGGTATCGTTACAGGTGTAGTTGCAGCCTTTGGAGCAGCTAGTGCTTTAGTATATCGTCTTTTAAAAAAATAATCTTTAACAAAAAAGAATTGGACAATAACGATTTCGTTAAGTCCAATTCTTTTTATTTTAGTAGAAACACCTATAGCCTTTATAAAAAAGTTAGTGCTTCAGTCTGGTTCTATTATATTTCTTTTAATAAATTAGCCATTTCTATTGCACTAATTGCTGCATCTGCACCTTTATTACCTGCTTTTGTGCCGGCACGTTCTATTGCTTGTTCAATATTTTCAGTTGTCACAACACCGAAGATAACTGGTGTATCAGCAATATCATTTGCCTTAGAAACACCTTTCGCCACTTCATTACAAACATAATCATAATGAGAAGTAGATCCTCTTATTACACAACCTAAAGTGATTACAGCATCATATTCACCTTTTTGAGCTAATTTTTTAGCTACTAATGGAATTTCAAATGCACCTGGTACATATGCTACATCAATGTTTTCTTTCGGTACTTCATGTCGCACTAAAGTATCTTTAGCCCCGTCCAATAAACGATTTGTAATAAAATCATTAAACCTACTTACCACAATTGCTACTTTTAAATCTGAACCTATTAATTTACCTTCAAAATTCATCTTATTGCCCTCCTATATTAAATGACCCATTTTTTCTTTTTTTGTATCCATATAATCTTGATTAAATTTATTTGTTGGAACTACTAGCTCAATTCTTTTCGCAATATTTACACCATAAGTTTCTAGACTTTCGAATTTTTTGGGATTATTGCTTAACAAATTCACGCTTTCAATACCAAAATACTTTAAAATTTTTGCGGCGTCTTTATAATCTCTCAAATCTTCGTCGAAACCTAAAGCAATATTAGCTGTCACAGTATCATAACCTTGTTCAATAAGTTCATATGCTTTTAACTTATTAATTAAACCAATACCTCTACCTTCTTGAGGTAAATATAAAATAATGCCACCATGTTCACTTATATATTTCATAGAAGCTTCAAGTTGTTCTCCACAATCACATCTTTGACTATGAAAAATATCTCCTGTCAGACAAGAAGAATGAATACGCACATTCTCAGTTTTCTTTATGTCTCCACTTACAATCGCCACAAGTTCTTCGTCACTCGTCTGTGAAGTAAAACCATACATATCAAACTTACCATGTTTAGTAGGCATTTTTACTTTTGCTTTTGCTTCTAACTTAGATGTGAGTGATTTTCTATATGTTTCTAAATCTTCAATAGAAATCATTACAAGCTCATGCTTTTCCTTAAATGCTTCTAATTCTTCACCTTTAGCCATTGAACCATCTTCATTCATAATTTCACAAATTAATGCTGCTGGCTTTGCTCCTGTTAGTTTTGCTAAATCTACAGATGCTTCTGTATGACCACGTCTTTCTAACACACCATTATCTTGTGCAATTAACGGAAATAAGTGACCTGGTTTATTAAAATCACTAGCTGTTGCATTTTCTTCTATCAACGCTTTTGCTGTCATTGTTCTTTCTCCAGCACTAATACCTGTCGTCGTATTAATATGATCGACACTCACAGTAAACTCTGTACCATAAACATCAGAGTTATGACTCACCATTGGATTGAGTTCTAATTTTCTGGCTATATCTTTGCTAATTGGTGCACAGATGAGTCCTCTACCATATTTCGCCATGAAATTAACGGTATTATCTTGCATCCATTCTGTCACAGCTACTAGGTCGCCTTCGTTCTCTCTGTTTTCATCATCAACGACCACAATACTTTTACCTTTTTTAAGCTCCGCAAGCGCTGTATCTATACTATCTAATTTCATACTACCCCTCCTAAAATCCAAATGCTCTAAGTTTTTCGGTGCTTAATCCTGATTCATTATTACTGACAATTCTCTCTACATATTTGAATAACATATCAGTTTCAATATGGACCGGATCGCCTACACGTTTTTGATTTAAAATAGTGGATCTTCGCGTTTCAGGAATGAGATGAATGTCGAATTCAGCATCTTTTAATTGAAAAATAGTTAAACTTACGCCATCTACAGTTATGGATCCTTGTGGCACCATTTGTTTAATAAGTGTAGTAGTAGGCTTTATTGTTACAATTTTAGAATTATCTGATGCTTGTATACGTGTAATCTTAGCTACTTCATCTACATGCCCGAGCACAAAGTGCCCTCCAAAACGACCTTGACCACTCATCGCTCTTTCTAAATTCACTTCTGCAGATTGGTTTAAATGATTTAGATAAGTCTTATTTTCTGTACCTTTAATTACTTGTACTGAAAACGAATGCTTATTAAAATCAACAACAGTTAAACATGCGCCATTCACACTTATAGAATCTCCTATATGCATGTCTGATAAGATGGTCTCGCAATCAATTGTTAAGTTAACTACAGATTGTTGTGTCGTTATTTTTTTAATCGTGCCTATTTCTTCAACAATACCGGTAAACATGATTATTCACTTCTTTCGCAACTCTAATTTAATGTTTTGCTCAAGCATTTGGGAATTAACAATTTCGAATTGTGGTACTTCTGATAATCTAAAAATGTTTTTAGTTTGATAAAATTGATAATTACCAGAACCACCTATAATTTTCGGGGCATAATATAAGATAAGTTCATTCGTATATTGAGATTGTAGAAATGCTGAAGATACGGTTGGACCCGCTTCTACTAACAATTTCCCAATTCCCTTTTGATATAAATCTATTAAAATATTTTCAATTGAACAATCAGTTAAAATAATAATTTCTACATGTTCAATATCTGTTTTCAAGTTTTTATTTTGTGTATAAATCCAAATAGGTGTATTAGCATTTTTAAACATGTCTAATTCAAAATCAATTTGGCCTGATTGCGATAAAATCACTTTTATTGGATGCTTACCTTCCTCAATTCGTGTTGTATATTGAGGGTTATCTGCATCTAACGTGCCTCTACCTGTAAGTACAGCATCATGCGTATGACGTAAGTTGAATACATCATGCTTAACGGCTGTATTCGTAATCCATTTACTTTCACCTTCATCAGTGGCCTGTTTACCGTCTAAACTACAAGCTACTTTAACTGTCACTTCAGGAACCTCTTTACTTTTGCTTATAAAGAAGTCTTTGTACAAGTGTTCTGCTTCTGCATTATGACGAAATTCAACTTCTACTCCTGCATGTTGTAATATTTCGTCACCGTTAGACGCTAAAGTCGTATCTTTTACAGCATATATGACTTTCTTTATGCCAAAATCAATAATTTTATTTACACAAGGTGGCGTTGAACCAAAATGTGTACATGGCTCTAATGAGATAAAAATGGTACCATCTTTAGCTTCATCTTGTGCCATATCTAACGCTTGTACTTCAGCATGTTTATCGCCCTTTTTTAAGTGTGCGCCCATCCCTACGATTCGGCCGTCTTTAACAACTACCGCGCCTACAGGTGGGTTTACACCCGTTTGACCATTGACCATTTTTGCTAATTGGATTGCATAATTTAAATATTGACTCACGTTATCACCTCTAAATAATAAAAAAACACCTGAAATAAAATATTTCAGGTGTGGGATATATTGATATAACATCATTAGCTTCAAGTTAAATACACTTATCCATTTTCAAACATAAGTGTATGCCAAATAAACACTTAAAAAGTGTCGTTTTTGTTATACTTCATTCTTTCTCCCATCCAGACTTTACTGTCGGCTCTAGAATCTCACTAGATCAGCCACATTTGAATAATCAAATGCAGGTCGCAGGCTTTGTTTACTGCCGGTTGGGAATTTCACCCTGCCCCGAAAGAATATCTATGAAATTGTAATTAATGATTGAGTCAAGTAACTCTTACTAAGTTACACCAATATCGTACTACATTTTAGGCAGAATGACAATTCATATTATCTAAGTCGGCTTTATTTTTAACGTATTATTATTATTAAAATGCTTTAAATACTAATAAGAAAAGCTTTTTACTTAAATTAATGAAAAAATAAATTAATTTTTATTATGACTTTTATAACCTTAATAATCTAGTTATCATTTAACAGATTAACCTCTCGAAACCATACAGTTAATGTTTTTATTTTTGTAATTACTTATTCGGTAATAACTGATTTACTATGCTAACTGCTTGTTTAACTATCATTGCTACACCATTTCGAGACTGATTGATTCCATTTGTTAATTGACCTAATGCGTACATGTGTTTAAGTGTTCCATAACGAGGGCTTATAATTTGATTTGTTTCAGCAATAATTTGAATACCACCAAGTGGATGCGCTTGTACAACCTGTCTATTTTCAAGATTCAAAACCAATTGATCATCACTATCAAGATCTGAAAGTTGTGTTTTTGAACCAGTTGCGTTGATTACGACATCAAATTTATGGTTTGCCTCTGTTTCATTTTTATATTTGAAACAAAATTGACTTGCTTCATATTGAACATCCTCTAGACCACTTTTAATTTCAATAGTCCCATTTTTGATATGATCTATAATTAATCGAGCTGTGCGTGGAGGCATTGGATTAGAATTATCCTTTAATATAGATTGGTAATCTTTTAAAAATTGTTTTTGATCTTCCCTACTGAAACTATTCCAAATCCAATTTAAATTCTCTTTTACTAATTCAAGTATACTTTGGAATGCCCCTAATTCAGTTGCGTGTTCTAAATCATATGTTAAATCCTTCACAGGGTCATTTTGTCTACGGTGCACTAATTTTTCAATTGCAATATCATAATATGCACAATCTTTCATAAATAAAGTTAGTGCTTTTTCTAAAGGTACGTTTCCAAAATTTTCGTTCTTTATTGCATTAAAATTTTCTGGTGTTAAGTATTTAAATTCAATGTCAGGCATTTCGCCTCTCACGCTTGGCAATTGACCTTTGCGACTTGTTATAGTAATTGGTAATTTAGGATGATGTGCAGTAACATAACGAATTACATCTAAAGATGCTAAACCTGTGCCAATGATCGCAATTCTGTCAGTATCCTTCACATCATCTAACGTATTATAAGTTGGATATGGTGTGTGAATATATCCTTTTTTTCCTTTCAAATGGTATGGATCATGGTATGACAGTGTACCAATCGTTAAAAATACAGCATCATACTTTTGACAATTCGACATGTCTTTCGACGTACAAACATAATATTTAACATCCGTTTGACCTACATCAGCCTCAATGAAAACTTCTGACACTTCTTCTTTAATCATCTGGACATTTTCAAATTGCTGATTATATTTTTCTAAAAAATCTTTCATATAATGACCAAATATAAACCTTGGTAAATACTCCGGATTAGAAAACTTAAATATCGATTGTGATTTGTACCATTCGTAAAATTCACCTTGATTATCTAAATTTAAAGACATTTGTTTCGCAGGCATATTGATTAATAATTGATCACTGTCATTTTGAAAAGGTACACCTTGCCCCATATTTTTAGGATTATCGTACATGTCTATATTCATTGTTGCAAAATTATCATGTTTCACTAATTCCTTTAGCAAGCTTACACCCGCTGTGCCCATTCCTATGATAGCTATTCGCATTGTACACATCCTTATTAAATTTATTTATATTCATTATAGCAATGATTAACCTTATATTACATGCTAATGTATTCAACTACCGTACAATTTAGCGTTGTTATAATATTTTGATAAATATGTTAATATTAATATATTGAAAAAATATTATTTCTGTACTTATTTTAAGGAGCTAGACAATGAAATTTTTAAAACATTTATTATTTTTAATTATAGCAAGTACAATATTATTATCCGGTTGTGGATTGCCAGGACTTGGTGGAAGTCAATCAAAGAACGAGATTAAAGTTTCAGCTTTGGCTACGAGTGAGTCTCAAATCATGGCATATATGATCATAGATCTTATCGAACATGATACAAAAGGTAAAACTAAAGGTTCAATCATTAATAACTTAGGCTCAGCTACAATCCAGCATAATGCGCTAATGAATAACGATGCTGATATTTCGAGCACGCGATATACTGGGACAGATTTAGTGGGTGTCCTTGAGTCTGAACCCGTTACTGACCCTAAAAAAGCGATGGCTTTAACTAAAAAATTGTTTCAGCAAAAATTTAATCAGACCTTTTTTGATTCATATGGTTTTGAAAATACCTTTGCCTTTATGGTAACCAAAGAAACTGCTGAAAAATATGATTTACATACTGTTTCAGATTTAGAAAAAGTAAAAGATCAAGTAGATGTAGGCACAGATACCACTTGGATTAAACGTGGGGGCGATGGTTATGCACCTTTCCAAGCACATTATGGCTTTGCTTTTGATTCTATTAAACCGATGCAAATCGGACTCGTTTACGATGCTTTGAAAAGTAAAAAATTAGATGTTGCACTAGGCTATACGACTGATGGTAGAATTGCAGCTTATGATTTAGTAGTACTTGAAGATGATAAAAAGTTCTTCCCAACATATGATGCAAGTGCTGTAGCACCAAATAAACTTTTAAAAGAACAACCAGAAGTTAAGAAAGCACTTAATAAATTGAACGATAAAATAAGTACGGAGCAAATGCAAAAATTAAATTATGAAGCAGATGGAGAAGGCAAAGAGCCCGCAGTTGTTGCAGAAGAATTTTTAAAAGAGCACAATTACTTTGAAAAAGAATAATGCTCAGTATATACACCTGTATGTAGTTATTGATGTATCTTCACACCCATTTAATGTTAATATGTTGGCATAGATTAGGATGTGATAATATGAAATTTACTATAAAAGTGTTTATATCAGCGCTCATGTTCTTCATTCTTATAAGCAAAAAAAACAAAGTAGAATAATAAAAAAGAGTTTCCAAAATTGGAGACTCTTTTTTTATATAAATTATGAAATTAATAAATAAAGCTTACTTCAAGAGAATAATATCAATTAAAAAATAGGATTTATAGATGCTCTGCCATTATCAATTGATTGATTCAACATAATAAACACCATCACTGTTTAATTTATAAATATTAAAATATTGGCAGTAATTTGGGCCGACGCCTGACTCGTTAATAAATCACTAGCTGAAGACTACAGGCTAAGGCAGTGCCAGCGGAAAGCATGCACAAAAAAACTGCCAACAAAATCAGAGGCTTTGTTGGCAGTCTGAAACCAACTGCTTTTATAGCAATTGGTATTCTTCGTTCTATTGTATTAGAAATAATATTTCAAATACTTATCTAATTTTTGTGCTTTTCATCATCTTTATAAACAAAATATTTATAATATTTACCTTCTGTTTTCATATCTTCATAGAAATGAGCCATTAAAGTCGCATTACTTTCAGCCCATTTAATGTCTGTAGCGTATTGGTGTTCTCCTGGATTTTTAGGATTCCATCTCATACTATAAAGCGTGTTTTGATCTTCATTAGATAGAAAGTGATCATGAATGAAGTTAGCCCCACCACTAATTGCTTTTTGTGGTGTGTCCCAGCCATGTTTTTTAGCATATTCTGAACCTGTTTTAATCGGATCTTCATCAAGTGCACCTACACCAAAGAAGTTATAATATTTTTTACCATCAATTTCTACACCACTTGCAAGCTCACTTTTAGCAGAGCCTGTTTCAAGTAACGCATGTGAAATTAAATAAACTTCATTGACGTGCTTATCCTGTGCTGCTTTTATAAAATCATCTGAATGCTCTAACAACGTAGGGTTATCTATGAGCATGCGTTTTATTCTATTTTCATCAATACCTTGATACTTATCTAATTCTAAAAATTGGTATTTTTGCGTATCACTTTCAATAAATTCACTACTGTTCATCGCAGCTTTTATCTCAGTAGATGACGCATCTCTCCATGTTTTATTATCTTTGCTTGAAACTTGTTGGCTAGTATAATTATCAATTTGTTTTTTTGATGCTTTATCCAAAGTTACTTTAAGATTTTCTACTTTTTCTTGTTCGTCAACTTCTTTAAAAAAGATTTGATCTGAGATCATTGAAAAAACAACAACCGCAGCTACACCTAAGACTATCAATAAACCAATGATTGATAGAATTGAGCCTTTTTTATGCTTCGTCATGTTTACACCTCTTAGGTAATAATTAGGAAGGACACGCCTTCGTCATATGTATCATAGCTTTAAAGCCATCCGATTATAAAGTTTAACACTAATTACTTGAACAGACAATTTAATATGAACGTTGTTACATATTCATAAAAAAAGTAATGAAATTTTAATTTCATTACTCTTGACTTTTATAATAATCCATTATAATAAAGCTTGCAGCTTGTGATCTATTTTTATAAAAATAACGATTTAAATCAATCGTACCTTCTATTTCCCCATCTCGATACATCATTTCTTTTGCCATGTTGTTTATCATAACAAAATCTGATTTATCTTTAATCGTATCCAAATCATCATGCCTTGCAAAAAAATGTTCTAAATTTAAATATGCGTAATCCATATAAACCTCCTGATAATTGTCCGAAGATAATAATATACCTCTAAAGTGTTATATCTTTAAGTTGAATACGCGCTAATGTTATAAAACTTAAAATTTATCTATCTTATGACTACTATTTAACACCTATTATCCCTATTTGGCAAATGAAAATTACTATTTCTTATAATAAAATAATAACATCCGGAAATATATGTTGTATATACGACAATGGAGAGAATGAATGACCTTTGAAGAAGTTTATAAAAAGTACAAACATATTATTCATTATCTATTAAAAAAGTACAATATTAAGTACAATTATGATGAATATGCTCAACTCCTCTTAATTAAAATGTGGGAGCTAAGCAAAATCTACAATTCACAAAAAAGCAGCTCATTAAACACCTTCTTATATTCACGATTAAATTTCTATTTGATAGACCTTTTCCGCAAACACCAACCACTACTACTAGTTGATCCTATAGAACAAGAAGTTAAAGCTTCTTTATATAATGATGATTATGACAGTATGCTAGTTTTCCAACAATTTTTATCATTATTGACTGATAAAGAGCAACAATGGTTACGATTAAAATTTGCAGGACTTAAACAATATGAAATTGCAAAACTTCTAAATTGTTCTGTCTCAACTTTAAAAAACTATCAAAAACGAATTCAACAAAAACATTTGAAATTTTATACCTAAGATTGAGGTGAATATGATATGACGCCACTTACTCAATTGCTTTATTTCAAAACAGTTCTTGGACCAGAAATATTAACAATATGCCAATATACTACGCACCAATTCACTTACCCTACTACAATTAATCTCACGTTAAATTATTTTTTAGAATCACGACATTTATCTTTAACACTTCAGACGAAACAAGCCAAACAATTACTAAAAATACGCAAGATCGTTCCAATATTTATTAATAGCGATATAACATTATTTCCAGTAAAACCACAGCGCTCACCAATACAATATTATATTAACGCAATCCCAATCACTGGATTAAAGTCAAAAGGAACACAAACAATTATATATTTTGAAAATGCTACCTATATTACAGTTAATGCTACCTATATTACAGTTAATGCTTCCTATGTATTTATTCATAAAAAATGGCAAGAAAGTTTAACACTTTCTCACCATTTAACTTAACACGATTCAACTATAGTGCTTTATTATGCTTATATTCTAATAATTTTTTCGTAAAATAAGCAGTTACCATTTTAATCAAATATAAACTAACGATTAATAGTAATATTGAGCCAATCAAGGTCAAAATAACAGTGGTTGTAGATAATTGCACTTCAGGTTTAATAAAGTATTGCACAGATGATAGACTTGTCAAAAAACCAAATAAAAACAAACCTAAGAGCACGATATATGTGATTAAAATACCTATAAGCAATGCAAATAATTGTGTTGATGATACAACTTTCTCTTTAAAGACATATTCCTTTAAAAATTGATTTGAAAATGCAATAGGACGATTAAAATTTTGTCCATCACTAGACTTAGTAACTTCCTCTAATACTTCATTCAATTGACTTTTTTCTTTTTTATTTAAAAACCATAATTGCTTTTTAACTTTTTGTTTAAAGATATCTAGTTTCATAAATGTTTCTCCTTTAGAACTTTCACAGTACACTATACTCATTAAATAATAAATCAATTATCTAAGTTATTCAATTAAATTTTATAATATTTGTATTAACTTTAATTTTATCGATTTTTATTTCATCTAATCTACGATAACTAAGCCCATTAATGCTGCAAATTGTACAGCTTGATTTCTAGAAACTTTGCAACCTAATAAGTCTTCTTTATTAACCACAAATGACTCAAAATAAGATTGGCTCAAATCACAATCTTTTAATGGGGTTTGGTAAATTGATAAATGCTCTAAATTACTATTGTCAAAAACAACCTTTTTCAAATTTGAATTATGAAATTCAGCATTTTCAAAGTTACTTTTTTGTGTCATCAGTGCTTCTATCTTAGAGTCCACAACACTTATAAAATCAGCTTTCACTTCATCAAACACTGTATTTCCAAACCTCATATAGTTAAATAAAGTTCCGGTCATACGACAATTTTTAAATGTCACTCTATGTATGGAACCATGATCCATTTTCGTATTCGAGAAATCGCAATTTTCAAAAATAACATCTGTAAAATCAGCGCGACCTAAATCAGAGTTAGAAAAATCACAATCCTTGATATATGAACCATAAACTACAAATCTTTGTAAAACTTTATTACTTAAATTAGCATTTTGTATTTCCGCAACTTCAACTATATCATCTTCATCTTGAAAAATTTCTTCTAATTCTTTAAGTTCTAAATTTGCGCTGATTTTGGGTTGTTGTATTTTCATAAATCATCTTCCCCTCTATATCATTCATGTTTAATCGAACAAGTATATATATTTTAAGAACTTCAACAGTATAACAGATATCTAGCATCCTATACTTATGCTCAATATAAAAGCTGAGACAACTCATTTAGAATGAATTGCCTCAGCTTATTATTATTTGAAATTTAAATTTCTTAATCTTCTATTAAAGAATAGATAATCCTGAACTTTGAATATCTTTAGCAAATCCTTGTACTGTATCAACTGATAATTCGTTAATATCACGGCCAAGGTTGTTATTTACTTTTTTAACAACGTCTGCAGGACATGTAATGATATCTGCGCCAACTTCATCCGCTTGGATTACATTGATTACTTCACGACAGCTTGCCCAAAGTAATTTAACGCCTTTTTTACTATGTGTTACTTCTGCTGCATCTTTCATCATTGGAACTGGATCTACACCAGTATCAGCAATACGACCAGCAAATACTGATACATATGTTGGAACACCTTCTGTTACAGCTTCTGTAATTTCTTTAACTTGATCTAAAGTATAAACAGCAGTTACATTTAAACGTACATTGTCTGCTGATAATTTTTTAATTAGAGAAATAGTTGATTCACCTTTTGTGTTTACGACTGGAATTTTAACAAATACGTTTTCACCATATTGTTTCAAAATTTCAGCTTCTTTTTCCATTGTTTCTAAATCATCTGCGAATACTTCGAATGAAATAGAAGCATCAGGAATTTCACGAACAGCTTCTTCTGCGAAAGCTTTATAATCTGTTACACCTGCTTTTGCCATTAAACTAGGGTTAGTAGTAAAACCATCTACTTGTTTATTTTTATAAGCTGTTTTCATTTCTTCAATATCTGCACCATCTGCAAACACTTCAACATTTAATTTTGCCATTACTAATTCCTCCTGACTTAAATAAATAATTCAATAAAGAATTATTCTTATAACGGTTATTAACCATACAACTCATTTATACCACCATTAATCACTAAATTCTAATTTTTTGCTTAAATTGTCAAAATCTTTAGAGTAAAAAGAAACATTAAGATACTTCAAGCTCTATATTGTTATGTTTTACTATAAATCTAAATATATATATATTCTAAATTTACAAATTAGTTAAATTTTTGTAAATCTATGGTATTATTATTTAATGAATTGTACTAGGAGGTAAATATGGCACGTTCAAAACTTTATTTTTATTTATCTAGTTTATTGGTTATTATTAGCTTGTATTTTAATACTAGAAATCCTCTAATTACTATGCATTTTAGTTCAATGATCAAATTAATTTTTGTTTGTAGTATTATTAACGCTATAATTTTAATAATTTCAATTATTTTAGCAGATAAATCAATTAAACACTTACATGAAAATTCTGGATGGGTTAGAAAAGCAAGTAAAATATTACCTTATGTGATATTAGTAGTGCTTATCATCCATATCGTTGCTTCACTATCAACGTTTGGTATTATTTTCTAATTAATGCTACAAAAGTTATAATACTTTTGTAGTTTTTTATTTTTTGTCGAGAGGAAGAATAAAAACAATGCAATACTTATATATTTTTATAGGCGGCGCGATTGGTGCTTTACTAAGATATCTATTAACATTCATCAATCAAACTACTGAATTTCCAGCAGACACATTTATTGCTAATGTTGTTGGCGCTTTCTTAATGGGACTTATTGGAACGATGACTATAAAGTATTTTAGAAATAATCCATTACTTAAAAAAGGTATAACTACTGGATTTTTAGGTGCACTCACTACTTTTTCTACTTTTCAATTTGAGCTTGTTTCGTTTTTAGAACAACAAGCATATTTATTAATGATTTTATACGCTTTAAGTAGTTATATTATAGGTATACTTGTCTGTTATCTTGGTGTGAAAATGGGGGCTCGTATATCATGACACAATTACTGTTAGTTATGTTAGGTGGCGGTCTCGGAGCTGTAATCAGAGGATTTATTACTAACGTTTGTACAAGTAGATTTAATAGTAAGCTACCTATTGCAACGCCAATTGTTAATATATTAGGCAGTTTAATAATTGGTTTATTGATGGGTATGACATTAAATATAGATTGGGTCCATCCCTTTGTAGTTGTCGGCGTTCTCGGTGGATTAACTACATTTTCTACTTTATCTTCAGAGTTAGTCAAATTACTAACATCCGAAAAGAACATTTTTAACTTTTTAATTTATTCTTTACTGCAATATGGCGTTTCATTTTTATCCTGTTTATTAGGATACATCATGATTTAGCCGATTAATTGAAATTCAGATGCATATAAATACAATAGGTATTAATAACTTCAATCACCATCCTTATTATAAAAATAGTTAAACATACGGCTTAACTATAAAAAGACTTAAAAGGGACCAATCTATTTGAAAAAACAAATAGATTGGTCCTTTTCTATTTAAGAAGTGCGTATTTGTAACTCACTCTCTTCTTTTCATACTAGTGCCCACTATATTCAGATGGATCTGGTCCAATTCTTCTATCTTCGTTGAGTTTATCTAATTTCTCAATTTGTGCTGATGTTAATTGGAAATCAAATACATTTAAATTTTCTTCTATTCTAGAAGGCGTTACTGATTTAGGTATTACTACAACACCATGTTCTATGTTCCAACGAATAATCACTTGTGCTGGTGATTTCCCTACTTCAGATGCAACACTTTTTACAGTATCATCTTCTAAAATTTGCGCATTCATGAGTGGTGACCATGATTCCATGTGAATATTTTGTACTTCTAAATATCTGCTTAATGATTCTTGCAATAAATATGGATGGAATTCAACTTGGTTAATCACAGGTTTAATAGAAACTTGGGCTAACAACGCTTCAAAATGCTCTGTTTTAAAATTACTTACACCAATGTTTTTCACTCTGTCATTTTTGTATAAATCTTCCATACCTTGCCAAGTATCTATCATTAAAGCTTCATCTGTACCTGGCCAATGCATGAGATACAAATCTAGGTAATCTAATCCAAGTTTATTTAAACTCGTTTCATAAGCATCTGCAACGTTTTCACGGCCATAATCTGCTAACCATAATTTAGATGTGATAAACAAATCACTTCTTTGCTTACCTGTAGCTACTAAACCTTCTGCGATACCTTCCCCTACTTTTTCTTCGTTATCATATACCATTGCCGTATCTATATGTGTGTAACCATTTTCTATCGCATGTTTTACTGATGCTTTACATTCGTTACTGTTTTCGACACGAAACGTACCTAAACCAACAATTGGCATTTCATTGCCATTATAAAAAGTTACATGTTCCAAATTAAAATCCCCTTTTCTATTTAGATAACTATTATATTAATCAATTTTCTTTAAATTATAAATTAAAAGGACTTTAATTTACCAAATTATCTCGAATTAATAATTAAAATACATTGTTCAGGCATTTTAAAATTCAACAAAAAAAGATAGATAACCTATATGGCTACCTATCTTTGTTAAAATTAAGTATTTCACATTAATTAAATGTTTCTATTTCATCCATAACACGTTGTAAATCTTCAACATTGTATTGAATTCGACCGTGGAATACAAATTTATTAAAGAACTCATCAAGTTGCTCTGCACCCACTAGCACTTTAGTATTTGAACTTTGTGCATAATTTGAAATTGTTACAGCACCTTCATTTTTAGGATTGAAGTATAAAATAGTAGTTGGTGTGAATTTTAAATTGAGTTCTGTTTGGATATCACCGGCAAGTTTTTCTATTTCATTTAAGTGCGATGTATAATTTACAAACGATAATGATTGCGTATCTTCATTCTGATCTAACACAAGTGTTTGTGGTGTATGCTTATCAAGATCTAAAGTATTAAATACCTGCTCCATCATTGGTTGTTCTTTGAATTGGGCTGCACTAACACCATTATAAACATGCCCTTTCAATAATTGAGAATCTATGATGTATAAACCAGTACGTGTCAGTACTAAATGACTGATACGTTGAACATCGCTAAATTCATTTCTAGGTAAAAATATATTAGCCATAATGTGCATATCTTCAGGACGTATTCTTTTTTCATTTACAAGACGTTCACGGATACCAATCAATCTCATGTCAGTTACATATTCACTATGATTCTTAGAAAATAATTTTAAAGCATCAATTTCTCTATCTTTAGAACTAACTGTAGCTGCATATTCTTCCTTTTGCTTCGTTACAGTTTTTTTATTTTCTATTCTTTCCTTTTCCAACTCTTCTTCATGCTCATCGCTTAATTTTTGTTCTCTAGATTTATACTGCTCTTCAGCGTTTTTTTGCGCTTTCTTTTTACTTTTTAAAGCAAGCATAAATAATATCAAACAAATGACTGCTACGATGATTGCCACGATTAAACCAATTTCTATTGGCCCTAATGAATTCATAACAAAAACGCTCCTTTATGTGTTCAGTAACTTAATTATAATAGATAATAGCTCATCATTCGATAGAAAAGTCCAGAAAATTAAATTTTAGTTTTTTATGCTTCTACAGAATCTTTTAATAGGTTTACTTTATCTAATTTTTCCCATGGTAATAAGATATCTGTACGGCCAAAATGACCATAGGCAGCTGTTTGTTTATAGATTGGATGTTTTAAATCTAACATTTTAATAATGCCAGCAGGTCTTAAGTCAAAATGCGTGCGTACAGCTTCTACTAACTCATCTTCACTTACGCTACTTGTTCCAAATGTATCAATAGAAATTGAAACTGGTTCAGCAACACCAATTGCATATGCTAATTGTACTTCACATTTGTCTGCTAATTTAGCCGCAACAATATTTTTAGCTACATAACGTGCAGCATAAGCAGCAGAACGGTCAACTTTTGTTGGGTCCTTACCACTGAAACAACCGCCACCATGACGTGCATAACCACCATATGTGTCTACAATAATTTTACGACCAGTAAGTCCAGCATCTCCTTGAGGACCACCAATCACAAAACGACCAGTAGGATTAATATAAAACTTAGTATCTTCATCTAATAGATGTTCAGGCACTGTTGGATAAATAACGTGCGCTTTAATGTCATCTTGTATTTGTTGCAATTCAGTATCTTCTGCATGTTGCGTAGAAACAACGATAGTGTCTATACGTTGCGGCTTATCCTGTTCATCATATTCAACCGTTACTTGTACTTTCCCATCTGGGCGTAAATATTTTAATATTTCATCTTTTCGTACATCAGATAATTTCTTAGCAAGTTGATGTGATAAGAAGATTGGTAAAGGCATATACGTATCCGTTTCATTTGTAGCATAACCAAACATTAAGCCTTGATCACCAGCACCAGTTGCTTCAATTTCTTCTTCTGATGCATCTTCACGATACTCTAATGCTGTGTCAACACCTTGCGCGATGTCAGGAGATTGCTCATCAATTGCAGTTAATACGGCCATGGTTTGACTGTCATACCCATATTTTGCACGTGTGTAACCAATCTCTTTAATTGTTTCTCTTACTACTTTTGGAATATCAACGTAAGTTGTTGTAGATATTTCACCTGAAATTAACGCCATACCAGTAGTTACCGTAGTTTCACAAGCGACCCTTGCATTAGGATCGTCTTTTAAAATCTCATCTAATATTGCATCAGATACTTGATCCGCTATTTTGTCCGGGTGCCCTTCTGTTACAGATTCTGAAGTGAATAATCTTCTATTGTATGTCATAATTTGCTCCTTTAGTTTTAAATTACGAAAATTCTCTCTCTGTTGAGCTCATTAAAAAAGGCCTTCATCACTATATTAAATAGAGAGAAGGCCCTTATACGTCCATTCGCTCTTATCGTTCAGACGATATATGTCTGCAAACGGTTTGGCACCTTTCTTCGTATTAAGAAGAGGTTGCTGGGCTTCATTGGGTCCATGTCCCTCCGCCACTCAGGATAAGAGAATCCGTTAAGTCCTATAGTACCTAATCTATGATATATTGTCAATTTAACAATTATTAATATTTATTTAAAATTTCTAAAATTCCTTTTAATATGATGTGGACTATTAATTCATATGTGTTATACTCTTTAATTGTAAAGGCTTACATTAACTAAATAGCGTTGGAGGGATTAGTATGGCGGTAGATACATACACATACACAAGCAAGATTGAAAGTATATTAGAGAAACCATCATCATTATTTCAACTATCTACAACACAGTTGTATAACAAAATTTTAAATAATGATGAAGGTGCATTGACTGAACTTGGAGCAATTAACGCTAAAACAGGTAAATACACAGGTCGTTCTCCAAAAGATAAGTTTATTGTAAATGAACCATCTTATAGAGATGACATCGATTGGGGAAACATAAATCAACCTATCGAAGAAGAAACGTTCTTAAATTTGTATGATAAAGTTTTAGCCCATTTAAACAAAAAAGATGAACTTTATGTATTTAATGGTTATGCAGGTAGTGATGAAGATTCACAATTAAAACTCACTGTCATTAATGAGTTAGCTTGGCATAATTTATTCGCACAAAATATGTTCATTCGCCCAAGTACTAAAGAAGAAGCTAGCGAAATCAAATCAGATTTCACTATTGTTTCAGCACCTTCTTTTAAAGCAGTTCCTGAAGTTGATGGCACAAACTCCGAAACATTTATAATTACCTCTTTCAAACATAAAGTGATATTGATTGGTGGCACTGAATATGCTGGAGAAATGAAAAAAGGAATTTTCTCAGTAATGAACTACTTACTCCCTAAAGATAAAATCATGAGCATGCACTGTTCGGCTAACGTTGGCGATAAAGGTGATGTAGCATTGTTCTTCGGTTTATCCGGTACAGGTAAAACAACACTTTCTGCTGACCCAACACGCAAACTGATTGGTGATGATGAGCATGGTTGGAATGAAAACGGCATTTTCAATATTGAAGGTGGCTGCTATGCTAAAGCAATTAACCTTTCATATAAAAAAGAACCGCAAATTTACGACGCAATTAAATATGGTACTATTTTAGAAAACGTAGTTGTCGATGAAGATGGTGATGTAGACTTCGATGATAACTACTACACTGAAAACACTAGAGCTGCCTACCCAATTGATCATATCGATAATATCGTGACACCATCTAAAGCAGCACATCCGAATACAATTATTTTCTTAACTGCTGATGCTTTTGGTGTATTACCACCTATTTCTAAACTATCTAAAGATCAAGCGATGTACCATTTCCTTAGTGGTTTCACAGCTAAATTAGCTGGTACAGAACGTGGTGTCACAGAGCCAGAACCATCATTTTCAACTTGTTTCGGTTCACCATTCTTACCTCTCAACGCAAAAGTATATGCAGATTTATTAGGAAATTTAATTGATAAACATGGTGTAGATGTTTATCTAGTTAATACAGGTTGGACTGGTGGCCAATATGGGCTCGGACGTCGCATTAGCCTTAACTATACAAGACAAATGGTAAACCAAGCTATTACTGGGCAATTAAGTGAAATTGAATATATGAAAGATGATATGTTCGGATTAGATATCCCAGTAGAAATTGAAGGTGTACCACAGACATTATTAAACCCTATTAATGCTTGGAGTAAGCCAGAAGCATATAGAGAGCAAGCCCAAGATTTAATTAACCGTTTTAAACATAATTTCGAAAAATTTGGTACAGAAGTAGAAGATTTAGCTAACAATGGCGGTTTCAAATAAGTTAAATAAATAAAAAGGCATGAACTACGAAAGCATTGTAGTTCATGTCTTTTATTTTTCATTATAATTTTGTTTAATATGCTGGACTTCAACATCTGTCATCCATTGTTTGATGGTCGACAATGTAGATTTTAATGCAAAAGGTCTAGGAATATGTCCTTCTTCCATTTGATAAAATGTACGATAAGTCATACCTATACGATTTAATTGTTCCGCTAAATAATACGCTTGATGAATACCAACTTGATGATCTTTTCCACCGTGAACTATTAAAATTGGTGGGCTATCCTCAGTAATTTGAGAAACTGCATCTCGTTGCCTATACGCTTCAGCATTCTTTTTAGGATGACCAATCATACGTTTAAGCATTCCTCTTAAGTCTACACGCTCTTCATACATTAAATATATATCAGAGACGCCACCCCAAATTATATAACTAGATATTGGTAAATCTTGAAATGTTAATAATCCTTGTAGACCACCTCTAGAAAATCCAATCATGTGAATATGTGCCTCTGGATACATTTGGTTTAACATTCTAATAGCAACAGTAACGTCGTTTAAATCCTCACCGTAAAATGCATCTTTTCCTTCACTGCCATTATTCCCTCGATAATATGGACCGAAAACTAATGTATGATCGTCTGCAAATTGCATTAAACGTCCTGTACGTACCATACCTACTTGCCCTTTTCCACCTCGTAAATAAATTACAATTCTTTCAACATTAGCTTTAGGTGCCATTAAGAGGCCACGCACTTTTAACGCATCGACACGATATGTGACTTCTTCAAAAAAATGTGTTGATGATTCAACTGGCATACGTTTTCTATGAATAAAATCCAAGCTCCATCACTCTCTCTAAACATTGTAAAATTGCTGCATCTTTCAATAAATAGCTTTTACGTTCTTCTGGAATATCATAAACATTATTATAAAATAAAGGTCCATTTGTTTCTAAATAGTCGTTTTGTTGCGCTACATCCTTAACGACAACCATAAATACATCTTTAGTAAAGCTTAATCCATTTTGTCTTTCTACACGATATTGCGCAATATAATTACACTTTTTTATCGTTGCACCTGTTTCTTCAAATAATTCTCTAGCTGCTGCTACCTCACTGGATTCTCCTATTTCTTTTTTGCCACCAGGAAACTCTATACCTCTCAATTTATGATTGGTAAACAGCAACTCTCCTTGAAATATAGGTATAATCAAGACATGGTTACCATCAGCATGATTTTCGTCATTTTTATATGATAAAAACACATCATCATTTTCGCTATCTTTAAACTTCACGTTCATCCTTCTCCCTTTAATTATGTTAAACTATCTATGCTAAGTTATTTGTTGGAGGCAAAATTATAATGAAAACATTGTTCCTAGGACTTATACGTATTTATCAACGTTTCATTTCGCCAATGACACCTGCTACATGTCGCTTCTATCCAACTTGCTCTGAATATACGAGAGAAGCGATACAAGTCTATGGTGCATTTAAAGGTACGTGGTTAGGTGTTAAAAGAATTTCGAAATGCCATCCACTTCATAAAGGTGGCTTTGACCCAGTACCATTAAAGAAAAAAGAAAAGAAAAAAGATTAATAAACGCGCTTTAATTGTGCTGTATTAACAACAGGAGGTTCAAAATATATTGAATCTCCTTTTAATATGCCTGCATTATTTACTATATCATTTTTAAAATAATAACCTTCTGGTGTGATATCGCTTGGATAGTCAGCAAATTGAGCTAACAATGCGGTGAAATATCTACTTAATCCATATTCATACATACCACCGATAACAATTTTGATATCTTTTGCTTTTAATACGTTAATGATTTCTAATACTTTATCTACGCCACCCAATCTAAATGGTTTCAACACAACTACATCAATAGGATTATTAGCAATGATTTCCATAATTTGATCTTGAGATAATGCTTTTTCATCAATTGCGATTGGTGGTAGTTCAGACTTAGTAAAAGCCTCTAGTTTATCTAACGATTTAAAAGGTTCTTCGATATAGAGTAATGATTTATTAGCCAGTTGTTTTAACTTGTGCGACTCATTATCTTGAATAGATTCATTCGCATCTATTGCGATATCCGGTTGAAAATCTAATTGTTTTAACATTTCAATATTTTGTAGTATATGCTGTGACCATTTTATTTTAACACGTTGTGGTTGGGTATCTACAAGTTGCTTTAAATTCCCTTCAGTCAAACCACTGACTGTTGCGCCATAAGGAACATTAAATGAATGCATTTCATAAAACATTTGATAAAAAGCCATTACTAGCATGCTTCTTGTAGCTGGATATGCCATCAAACAACCTAATGTTGCTTGTGCCTCTCCAAAATGATTAAACGTTTCATTTTGGTATTGTTTAATCCATTTCTCAGTTTGGCAGCGTACAACTTCTATCGTTTCTGGTGAGTACCAATCCGTCTCAAAAGCATTACATTCACCAAAATAATGTTGCTCCGTATCAGTAATTAATTCAATAATTAATACCTTCCGGCAACTCAATTTAATTTTCGGCGTCACAATAGCATGTTTAAAACTAGTATTATATTCGTATAATTTCACTGCTTGTAATTTCATATCCACCTCGAATTTAAAGTTTCAAACGGTTTCTCTGTAGCTTTCCTGTTGATGTATAGGGTAATGATTCAACACGTACAAATTGCTTAGGTATTTTATATTTTGCTAAATTTTGTTTGAAATGTTCTAATAATTGCGCCTCAGATATTGTTATATTCGCAACGTAATATAAATATGGGACTTCCCCCCAAGTATCATCTTCTATGCCGACACACATCGCATCTTCTATGCCAAAATAATTCTTAGCAACTGACTCAATTTGATAAGGATAGATATTTTCTCCACCACTGATTATTAAATCTTTTCTGCGATCATAAACCATGACATAACCTTCGTCATCTATTTCTGCAATGTCACCAGTATTAAAATAGCCTGCTTCAAAAGTATCTTGCTTATTTTCAGGATATAGATAACCTTGCATAACGTTATCTCCTTTGATTAACAATTCACCATGACCTTGCGTATTTGGAGCTTTAATTTTTACATCAACATTTTCACTCGGTTTCCCTACTGTATCATAACGATGTGCTAACATCTCTGGTGAGGCAGTTAAAAACTGTGAACACGTTTCTGTCATACCGAAGGAATTATATATTGGCAATCTACTTTGAAGTGCTTGATCAATCAAAGCACTAGAGAGTTTCGCACCACCAAGTAATATCTTTTGAACATGATAAGGTTGATTAAACCCTTCATCCATTAACCATTTTAAGGTTTGTGGTACGAGTGACACATGTGTAGGTAATTCTTCTTTTATAATATTTAACATAGTTACAGAATTAAATTTAGATGCTATACGAACTGTAAAGCCTTCAATTAATGCTCTTAATACTACGCTTAATCCTGAAATATGATAAATAGGCAATACCGATAACCATTTAGTATTCTGATCAAACCCAAGGCTTTCTTTACAACCACTTGCACTTGCATAATGATTGCTAAATGTCTGTGGCACAGCTTTTTGAGGCCCTGTTGTCCCTGATGTAAACATAATTGATGCAATACGTTCTATTGAAAATGAAGCTTCAAATTGCTTATCATCCAAATAAGTCCATAAGTTTTCAAAATTAACTATATGAATACCTTCTAATTGTATTGGCTCACGTGCTATCACAGTATCAACCTCAATTGATGCCATTTGTGCAAGCATTTCCTTCTTAGTCAGCCTTGTATTTAACATAGCAATTTCAATTCCAGCTAGCCACGCTGCATTAATTAAAATGACAGATGCTATCGAATTATCGATATATAATCCAATTCTTGGCTTATCTAATTGTTTTAATTGATATGCTAATCTCGAAGCATATTGATAGGTCTTATTAAATGAAATTTGCTTTGTGCCATCATCTATAAACACCTTTTCACCATTTAGTTCTGCTTGTTTTTTCAACCAAAATTCCACGCCTACATTCCTCCATCTCATATTATATTATAACGCTTTTATTATTATTTAACATGGTCCAAATCTTCACTTTAATGTTATGACTACGCAAAGGTTTTATAAGTTAAATTTTTAGTCACACATTCTAATTTTTAAAGCTTGTTATTATTTCAAATAGCTTTTGAATTTTCATACATATGTTTTTTTACATTTACCGTTATATTTTTCACACTTTACTAAACTTTATTCCATCTCATATTTAACTTTGCTATTTTAGTTTAAAGGAGTGATTTCTTATGAAAATGATTAGTGTCATTATGCCTACATATAATAATGGAAAAATGATTTCTCGTACTATCGATTCAATTCTAAATCAAACTATGAGTCATAAAGATTTTGAATTAATAATTATAGATGATCATTCAAACGATATTGAAACCATTGAAACTATTAAAGCATATTGGGTTAATTATAAGCATTTAATAAAATTTAAAAGATTAAATAAAAATACAGGAAGCGCAAGTGCTCCAAGAAACAAAGGCATAAGCATGAGTAATTCGGAGTACATTTTCTTCTTAGATTCTGATGATTACTTGCATGAAAGAGCGTTAGAGGACCTTTACATATATGGGAAAGAAAATAATAGTGATTTAATTATTGGTAAGTATGGTGTGGAAGGAAAAGGTAGAGGTGTTCCGAAAGCAGTGTTTGAAAATGGTAATGTGCCAAGAGCAGATATTATAGAAAACAGTTTATTTTATGCATTATCAGTTTTAAAGATGTTTAAAAGTAATATTATACATAAAAATAAAATTCGTTTTAAAACAAATGCTAAAACTGCAGAGGATCAACTTTTCACTATAGAATTCCTAATGAATTCAAAAAATTATTCTATTAAAACTGATTATGAATACTACATTGTTGTGAATGATTTCTCGAAAAAAAATCATCTATCTACTAAGAAAAGCACACCAAAACAATATTTTTCTACTATAAGTAATATCTATAACGCTATATATTGCAGTAAAGTATACAAAAAGCGAGTGCTCCGTGACAAACTTGCAGCGAAGTATACGACAAGACTATTTAGACATGGACAGAATAAGCATTTTTCAATTAGTAAAATGAGTTATAGAGAGAAAAAAGAATGGCTTAACTATTTATCAAAAACTATAAATGAAGTTCCCAGAACCGCAGATACATATGTAACACCTATATTTAATTTAAAATTAGAGGCTATACGACAAAATAACCTATTAGCTGTGATGACTGCAGATAAAATATTAAAAGGTGGTTAAAGATATAATTGGAAAACTTTAATTATGAAAATAGACATTACTTAGCATTGAAGCAAGAAGATTTAAAACTAAACAAAGAAAAAATTGAATGGATATTCACCAATTATGAGCAAATTACATTTTCAGTTAAATGGAACAAAAATAAAACACCAATATTAATGATGAATGGGTATAAAATAGCAAGTATTAGCAATTTAAAAAGTCATATAAACATTCATGATTTAAAAGGAGAATTTAATTTTAATAATACCCCTCTTCTCCGTGTATCTTGTAGATTTTAAATCATTATAAGATGATAAGTTAACGAGTCATTTAAGTGATTGTATTCTATTCCTAAAATTGTTTCAACAATTTAATTAACTACATGGGTGATAGCATTGTTTGATATGAACATCGAAGTTTCCATTGGCAGCATTAACTGAGTCACATTATAAAAAAAGCAGACAAACATGTGCTTTCAAAATTGGAATATCATAAATAGAAAATATGTTTAATTTATCATTTTTAGTTATTTATATTCAAAAATATAAATTTTTCCACGCTAAAATCCCTCAAAAAACTATTTTTTCTTTTATTTTATAGTTTAAAAGTATTATTAATGGGTATATACTTGTTAATGAATCATTTACAAGGAGAGATAAAAATGAAATTAAAATTGGTGACTGCGGTTGCACTATCAGGTATTTTGCTTACAGCATGTGGTAATG
Source organism: Staphylococcus parequorum (assembly GCF_039237145.1). NCBI lineage: Bacteria > Bacillati > Bacillota > Bacilli > Caryophanales > Staphylococcaceae > Staphylococcus > Staphylococcus parequorum. The sequence continues at coordinate 1,423,207 of NZ_CP150682.1, read as the reverse complement.
GAGATTCAGAGAGCGATACTAAATCTGAGGATTCTAGTAATAAAGATACAGATAAACAAGTTATTGCTTTAGATAAAATCAAAACAAGCCCTGAAGATGCTATTAAAAAAGCACAAGATGAATATAGCGGACAAGACTTAAAAGGTATCTCTTATGAAAAGAGTAATGGTGAATGGGCTTATAAAATAGAGCAACAAAAAAATGGTGAAGAATCAGAAGTTATCATTTCTGATAAAAACAAAGAAGTTTTAAATAAAAACACTGAAAATGAAGATTCAGTAAATAAAAATGAAGCCTTTAAATATAGTGATGCCATCGATTATAAAGATGCTATCAAAAAAGGACAAGAAGAATTTGATGGCGACATCAAAGAATGGTCCCTATCTGAAGATGATGGCAAACTCGTTTACGATTTAGACCTAAAAGATGATAGTACTAAGCACGAAATCACAATAGATGCTAAAAGTGGCGATGTACTAAACAATGAACAAGATGATTAAAACGCACTAAATAACAAAGGAGAATCAATATTAAATTATTGATTCTCCTTTATTATTTCTATAAATTTATGACTTACACGATATGTTTATTCCCCATAGAAATAGATAATCTATTCCACATATTAATTTGATTAATGATTAATATTAAGTCTGTGTACTCCTCTTCTGTATACACTTTACGAACTTCGTTAAATAGTTCCTCTGTAACGCCATTTACAGTAATATTTGTCACTGCTTCTGCAAGTTTAAAAGCTAGTTTATCTTTTACAGAATATATATTTGTTTCATGCCATGCGTTTAATAAATAAATTTCTTCTTCTGATACTTTCATTTTTCTAGCATCTGCAGTATGCATACCAATACAAAAAGCGCAGCCGTTTATTTGAGAAACACGTATTTTAATCAACTCTCGTAACTTTCTATTAATAGATGTTTTCTTTAATTGTTTTTCCAAATCCATAATTAATGCCATTTCTTCCCTAGCAATTTCATAATAATCTATTCTATTTTCCAAGTATGAGCCCCCGTAATTATGATTTTCAAGCTTTCTAATTTAGTATAGTTTTTAAATTTAAAAATCACAATTTCTTTGTTTAGTACCCATCTTTTTAATAGTTAGACGAAATAAAAAACCCCCACTACATCAACATTCTAAGGAATGATGAGTAATGAGGGAAATCATAATCAAATAGCGGAGAGTGAGGGATTCGAACCCTCGAGACGCTTGTGACGTCTACACACTTTCCAGGCGTGCTCCTTCGGCCAACTCGGACAACTCTCCAATAGAATATAAAAAAACAGAAGCGATATTTCACTTCTGTTTGTATGACCCCGACGGGACTCGAACCCGTGTTACCGCCGTGAAAGGGCGGTGTCTTAACCGCTTGACCACGGGGCCATATGGCTCCACAGGTAGGACTCGAACCTACGACCGATCGGTTAACAGCCGATAGCTCTACCACTGAGCTACTGTGGAATAATTAAAATGGAGCGGGTGATGGGAATCGAACCCACAACATCAGCTTGGAAGGCTGAGGTTTTCCCATTAAACTACACCCGCTTAATTAATCATTATGGGGCGGATGATGGGGATCGAACCCACGCGTGTCGGAACCACAATCCGATGTGTTAACCACTTCACCACAACCGCCAAAACTAATATTAAAAAAATGGTTCAGGACAGAGTCGAACTGCCGACACATGGAGCTTCAATCCATTGCTCTACCAACTGAGCTACTGAACCATAATGATAATGGCGGTCTCGACGGGAATCGAACCCGCGATCTCCTGCGTGACAGGCAGGCGTGTTAACCGCTACACTACGAGACCTAAAATAAAAAATTGCGGGAGGCGGATTTGAACCACCGACCTTCGGGTTATGAGCCCGACGAGCTACCGCTGCTCCATCCCGCGGTAATATTATTAATGACGCCTACCCAATTAATATACCATGAATCTTTACTTAATGTCAACAACTTTTTAAAAGTAATTTACATTGGCTTAATCAGGAGTTAAAACTTTAATGCGATAATTGATGTTTGCACATCCCCTATCAATCAATACTAACTTAGTATATAAATTTCCAACACTTTAGTCAATAACTTTTATAAACTATTTTGTGTAAAAAAGGAATATAATAATAATATTTTATCTTTAGTTCCTTATTTATACAAAATTCTATTGTTTTCATACTTAAATACTACATTTATAGTGATGTCATTACATTCAATATTGTACATTAAAGAACAATAACTAACTAAATAATGTTCTTTAATGTACAATAGTAAATTACTTACTCATAATGCCTTGCATTTTTCCATGTAAAATTGTGAATGTAGTGAAGCCATCATCTTCTATAAAGTGGCCACCGTTCTCTGTAACTTTACATACACCATTTAATGTATCCATTAATCTTTTAGTTTCTAAATACGATACATATTCATCATTTTTAGAACATAAACCATAAAATTCATCTACTTTATTTTTAACAATCTCATAATCGATTGCTTTTGTTTCAGGATCGATGTAGGCATCTATTTCTTCCGCGTCATCCATAAAGCCTGCAACACTAAACAATCCTTCGATGTGGTTTATATTCATTTCTTCTATATACTTTAGTGATGCTAAAGTACCAAAACCATGTGTTATAAAATACGTTTCATATTTTTTTACAGTGATCTGGTCTTTCATTCTTTCCACCCACTGCTCAAGATTATCATTTTCTTCTACTGGTAAATCAAATAATGTTACATTGTAACCTTCTAAAATAAGATTATTAGCTAACCATTTATACCAATGATTTGTGGCATCTCCAATTTTTGAATGTACAATTATAATATCTGTCATAACTACTCCCCCTGTACAATAGCTCATAAACCATTGTTATATTGCTACTGCATACGTTTCTACTACACTATATATTAAGTATCTCACAATTATTATAAATATTAAATTATCCAACAATTAAAAATATAAAAATAAGCCGCTACTTCGATATAATAACTTATTATATCGAAGTAGCGGCTCTTTAAACTTTCTATTATAGTTCAGCTATTAATTCTTCGACAGCATTTTTGCCTTGTTGAATACAATCAGGTAACCCTACTGCTTCAAATGAGGCACCAGTAATACGTAGTCTTGGATAGCTTGTTTTAATATGTGTTTGTAATTCTTTAATACGATCTATATGGCCTACATGGTATTGCGGCATGCTTTTAGGTAATCTATTCACGATGCTGAAATCTGGTGCACCTTTAAATGTCATCATTTGACTCAAATCTTTTTTAACAATATTTACAATTTCCTCATCTGTGTGATCGTCCACGACCGTGTCATCAGGTTTACCTACGTATGCACGAATAAGTACTTTACCTTCTGGTGTTGTAAATGGCCATTTTTTACTTGTCCATGTACATGCAGTGATACTTGTCTTACTTGTACGCGCAATGACAAATCCGGTACCGTCATATGTGTTTTCAATATTTTCTTCATCAAAAGCTAATACGACTGTTGCCACAGTCGTAGAATTCATTGTATTGAAATAGTCAAAGGAAGGATCATTGCCAAACCATTGCATAAATGTTTGGTGTGGCGTAGTAACTAGGACACCATCATATTCAGTTTTCGTTTCTGATGTGACGATTTCATAAGATTTTTGAGCAACAATAATATCTTGAATAGGCGTATTAAACTCTATTTTGACACCTAGATTTAAAACATATTTTGTTAAAGCTTCTATAAATGAACTCAGACCATGTCTGAATTGCTTGAATTGTCCTTTTGGCGCACCTGGATATAGTTGACGTTGTTTTTGTCGTTGTTCTTTTTCATATCGCATACCTTTAATTAAGCTGCCAAATTGTTCTTCTCTTTGTTTGAATTCTGGAAAAGTACTCATCAAACTCAAGTCATCTATATTCGTACCGTAAATACCACCCATTAGAGGTTCTATTAAGTTTTCTAACACTTCATCCCCTAGACGTTGGCGGAAAAATGATCCTACTGAAATATCATGGTTCATTTCTATCGATTTCTTAAATAAATCTAATCCAGCTGTTAATTTACCCGTAGGAGAAATTAATTTTGTCTTTAAAAATGGTTTAATGTCAGTTGGCACACCTAAAATTGATCCGCCTGGGATAGGAAATAATTTATTTTTAGCATATATAAAAGACTGTCCTGTTTGGTTTGTAATAAGGTCATTTTCTAAACCAATTTCTTTAGCAATATCTGTCATTATCTGTTTGCGTCCTAAATAGGATTCTGGCCCAAGTTCAATGGTGTAACCTTCAGTTCTATAAGTTTGAATTTTACCACCAGTTCTATTAGATGCTTCATATATAGTGACATCAATGTCAGGTCGTTGTTTTTTAATAAAATATGCACTTGATAAACCTGTAATACCAGCACCAATAATCGCAATACTTTTAGTCAAAACAGTTCACGCTTCCTTTAATAAACATTTTTGATTTCATCAACGATTGCCCCAATAAACAATGGATCCGTATTAGGCATTGAGGGACGGAAATAGTTAACGCCTAATTCGTCGCAGACTACTTTACATTCATAATCATTATCGTATAACACTTCTAAATGTTCACATACAAAACCAACAGGAGTGTAAATGAAATTTTTATAGCCATGTTCTTTATATAACGCCCTAGTTAAATCTTGAACATCAGGCCCTAACCACGGTGTACCAGTATTACCTTCAGATTGCCACCCTTCAGCTACATGGAGAATATTAGAATGTTCTTCTAATAATTGTGCCGTATGGTGTAATTCATTTGGATATGGATCATTATTTTGCTCAATAAGTTCTTTTGGCAGGCTGTGCGCTGATACAACTAACACTGTTTCATTATGTTCTTCTTCTGGAATTTCCGATAATGACTCATTCACTTTTTCTGTCCAATATTGAATGAATTTAGGTTGTTGATAATAGTGTTCTACATGTTTAAATGTAATACCATATTTATCCGCTTCTTTTTGAGCTCTCGTATTATATGAACCAACTGAGAAACTAGAATAATGTGGCGCCAATACTACTGTAACTGCTTCTTCTATACCTTCATCATACATTGATTGAACCGCATCTTCTATAAAAGGATGTATGTGTTTCAAACCAATGTATAATTTAAATTCAACATCACTGTAAGCTTCGTTTAGTGCATCACAAAGTGTTTCAGCTTGGCGATTGGTTGTATTAGCTAATGGTGATAACCCACCGATATGTTTGTATCTGTCTTTTAAGTCTTGTAATTCTGCTTCAGTAGGTTTTTTCCCATGTCTAATATCTGTGTAGTAAGCCTCAATATCACTTTCTTGATATGGTGTTCCATATGCCATAACTAATAAGCCTATTGTTTTTGTCATTTTTAAATCATCCTTTTGTATAATAAATTTTAGATGTATATGACATAATAAATTGTTACTCTTGATGACGTGTGTTTATGTCTACTATCTCTTAGTATAATCATGAACGAATGTTGTTATACGTTTAAGTGTTTCTGGTTTAACTTCTGGAAAAACGCCATGTCCAAGGTTGAAAATGTGCTGTCCATGTTCCATACCTTGATCTAATATTGGTTTTAATCTTTCTTCAATAACGTCCCATGGTGCTAATAACAATGATGGGTCTAAATTGCCTTGCAGTGTTTTAGTGATATTTAAATCTCCAGCTTCTTTGATAGAGAGTCTCCAATCTAGACCTAATACATCGATAGGTAATGAATTCCACTCCTGTGCTAAATGACTTGCACCTACACCAAATAATATTACAGGTACATCATGTTTCGCTTTTATACCCTTAATAAGTTTCTCCATCGCTGGTTTAATGTAATAACGATAATCTTTTACATTTAACGCCCCAGCCCATGAATCAAACACTTGTATTATCTCTGCGCCAGCCTCAACTTGAGCAGAGGTATATGTGATGGACATGTCTACTAAATGATCCATAAGTGCAAACCAAGTTGCTTCGTCACTATACATCATTGCTTTAGTAAAATTATAATTCTTTGAAGGTCCACCTTCAATCATATAACTTGCTAATGTAAATGGCGCTCCCGTAAAACCAATTAATGGCACATTTAATTTTTCTTCAGTCAATATTTTTATTGTATCTAAAACATATGGCACGTCACGCTTAGGATCAATCTTTCCTAATTTTTCAACGTCGTGTATATTTTTTATAGGGTTGTGAATTACTGGACCTATACCAGATTTAATCTCTACATCTACCCCTATCGGCTGAAGTGGTGTCATAATATCTTTATACAGCACCGCTGCATCTGTATTATAATTATCAACTGGTAAATGTGTAACATAAGCACATAACTCAGGTTGATGTGTAATTTCAAATAAAGAATACTTTTCTTTCAATTTTCTATATTCAGGCTGTGATCTACCAGCTTGACGCATAAACCATACTGGTGTGTGGTCTACCGCCTCACCATTTATCATATCTAGGATTGTATTATTTTTATTATGCACCTTGAATCCTCCTACATTATAATCATTCTTATTTATAATACCATACTGTTATATACCCCGTATTTCATTGTGTTAAAATGTCATAAAAAAGACAAACAGTCTACTTTTACCATCTTAATCATTTGACTATTGTTTTCTTTTAGAAATCTATTATAATGTTATCAAAGACTATTATTATATTTATTTGATAACATAGATATATCTATAGTACAGTATAATAGTTATATGCACTTTCTTAAACAAAGCAAGGGGGAAATCTTATGAAAATTCATGCATCTTATGGTACTTTTGGTTATTTGAATCAAATCAGACTTAATAACCCTGATCATAACTTATTACAATTTTCAGCTTCTGACTCTTCAGTAATCATTGAAGAAACAGATAATCAATCCGTTTTAAAACAACCTTTAGTTTATGAAGTTCTAAAGGCTGAGGGCGATTTAGATGAGAATAACTTTTATTCAGTAATATTTATTCCGACTTCAGAAGATCATGCTTATCAATTAGAGAAAAAATTGGAAGGCTTTTCTACTGATTTCAATCAATTTGCTGGTTATAGAAGTTATCGTTTCTTAAAACCGGAACAAGGTTTAACATATAAGATTTACTTTGGCTTCGAAAGTAGAAATGCTTATGAAGATTTTAGAGCTTCGTCTTTATTCAAAGACAACTTTGATAAGCTGGCATTAAGCCAGTTCTTCGGCTCAAGTCGTCAACATTCGAGTTATTTCGAAAGATATTTATTCCCGATTGATGATAATTAATATTGGAAATTACAATTTTTAAAATAAAAAGTCGTTTCTTATGCGCTAGATAAACTATCTAACACATCGAGAAACGACTTTTTTTAATCTCTTAACAATGTTTCTTGATATTTAAGTTTTTTAATGACATTTAAAATTGTTAGCCAACCTACAAGGAAGTATAACAAACCAAAGTAACTATAGAGCGGAAATACTACAGCATAGATGATAATAAATAACGCTCCTACAATTAACATTAATCTATACAAGAATTGTTCATATCCTTTTATTACTTTCGATTCAGTAACGGGCCATACTTGTGGCCACAACCCATAGGCTTGTTGTGTATAAAATTGTGCCATTTGTAATAAGATAATGTACATAAACAAGCTACCAATAATTAACATGATAATAGGTTGTTCTAACCAAAACATTAAAACAAGTGCAAGCATTACTAACCTTAAAATAATATTAAAAGCATCTTTACCACGTACAAAACTTCTTATAAATAAATAAAGATACATATAATTTGAATTAAACTTTTTACGCTTAGGCGTAATCAGCAATGGATCTAGATAGCTTCTTCTTACTGCTGTTTCTTTAAGATGTTTTACATCCGTGAACATATTAACGAATTTATAATAATTCATGTGATGTTGATGTTCTGATTTAATCATTCTTTCCCAAGGATATAAATGTGTCTTATTTTGATAACGGATTAACATTGTTATACCCACGAGGAGGAAAACAGAAGTAATACTTGATAATTGTTTCGGGTCTAATGCTAAGTAATATCCCGAGGTGAAAATAATAAAGAGTAATACATACAGAGACCAACCTTCTAATCGGTATTTATACCATTGCCATTTTAATAATAAACCTAGCAATGGGAAAATGAGTGCTAATACAGCAAACAAAATATAAAAACCAAACGTTTGATTATTAATCACAAAGAACAATGGGAATAACACAATTAGTATTAATACTTGAAACCCTATTCGAGAAAAGTAACTATAAATCAAACTATGTTTCATATATTCCGACATGTGTTTTTCAAATGGTAATAGAAAAAGTCTATCTGCATCTTTAAGCAACGTTCTAATTGGAAACATAGATGTTAATGCTACGACGATACTAGCAATCAAAGCGTAATTAAAATCATGTGGTATAGATTGTAGCCAATCACCATAGCCTACTAGAAAGGCACCAAACATAATTACAAGAAATACGGAGAAATGGCCATTAAAGATGAATTTATTATAGTATTGCTTTTCTTTGCTTATCTCTTGTTTTCTTGTATTAAATAATTGTTTCGCATTTTGATTCATGTTTGTTGGCCACCTTGTGTGACATGGATATATATTTCATCTAATGTTTTACCTTCTAAGCCTGTTTGTGCTCTTAGTTCATCTAAGTTTCCGAATGCTACAATTTGCCCTTCGTCCATAATTAAGAATCTATCGCAGTATCTTTCTGCAGTTGCTAAAATATGTGTACTCATTAATACAGTACGACCTTCGTCTTTTTTCTCAACCATTAAATCTAACATTGATTGAATGCCTAGAGGATCTAATCCAAGAAATGGTTCATCAATAATGTATAATTCTGGATCTACAATAAAGGCACAAATAATCATTACTTTTTGCTTCATACCTTTAGAAAAGTGGCTTGGAAATATATTTAATTTATCTTCTAAGCGAAATGTTTTTAATAAAGGTTGTGCCTTCTCCATTGCAGCTTCTTTGCTAATATTATAAGCCATAGCTGTCATGTAGATATGTTCTTGCAATGTTAATTCTTCATAAATAACTGGAGACTCTGGAATATAAGATAATTTTCTTCTATAAGTTTCAACATCTTGTTTTATATTTATATTAGAAATTGTCATCTCACCTTCCATAGGTGTCAGTAAACCAAGCATGTGCTTGATTGTCGTACTTTTACCTGCTCCATTTAATCCAATAAGCCCAACAATTTCACCTTGGGTTAATTCAAAATTTATATTTTTAATTACAGGTCGTTTACCATAACCGCCTGTTAAATGTTCTATTTTTACTGTCATATGGCACCTCCACAAATTATATTGTATCAAAAATCAGTCTATAGGCATAAATTTACTGCGAAAAATGACGGAAATAATATACTAATGCTATAATAGTCAGTAACAATCTTACAAGGAGTGAAGATTCATGTCAGAAACAGTCTTTAGTAAAATTATTGATGGTGACATACCTAGCCATAAAGTATACGAAGATGATTATGTTTACGCATTTTTAGACATTTCTCAAGTTACAAAAGGTCACACACTATTAGTTCCTAAAAAAGCATCAGCCAATATTTTCGAAACAGATACTGAGACAATGAAACATATTGGTGCAGCATTACCTAAAGTGGCAAATGCGATTAAAAAAGCATTTAACCCTGATGGATTAAATATTATACAGAATAATGGTGAATTTGCCGATCAATCTGTCTTCCATCTTCATTTCCACTTTTTACCAAGATATGAAAACGATGTGGATGGCTTTGGCTATAAATGGGAAACGCATGAAGATACGATTGATGATGACCAAAAAGCTAAACTCGCACAAGAAATAGCAGCTCAATTCGACTAAATATGCTTATCTTATCTCATACGGGGTATATAAAACATATTAAAGAATGCGATATTATTTAGAAATGAGGAGAATTTTTATGAAAACAGCTCAAATATTATTAGGTCTTGGTGCTGGCGTTGCAACTGGTCTTGGCTTTGCTTTAATGAATCGCGATAAAAGAGAGTCTAACCAATTTAATGCACAAACAAAAAGACCTGCCGGCGCTGAATCAGAAGTTGATAGAGAAATTAATACCATTAAGCAAAGTATAAATGATATTACGAATTATATCTCTCAAATTAAATCTGAAAGTACAGAATTTGGTAGTACAATTGGTGATGAAGTGAAAACAATGATTGGTGATTTCAAATCTGATATCAACCCTAACATTGAAAAATTACAGTCTCATATCGAGAATTTACAAAATCGTGGCGAAGAAATTAGCAAAACTTTTGAAAAAGATAAGTAACCTACAGTTATTCAATTGATTTTATGCTAAACATCTATCAAACCTAAACATAGAGCTGTAACCTTTAGCATTGTCCATAATGAGGTTTACAGCTCTTTTTATATACTGATATAAACTCCTATAAAAGCATTCAATTGATCGCTTATTTCTTCTTTTATATGCGCCCTATTACATATTCAAAATTATCTTGACCTTTTTACTGTTAGGATAGATAATACGAAAGTATATAAGTGCTGATATTTATTAAGTAGAGGAGCATGATTTAGTTATGTATCTATGTACACGCCAAATTGATATAAATGCACGTTTCGGCTTACCTAGAATCGCATTTCTAAGTTTAGTCACAACGATCATTACATTCTTAATTGCCTATGAAATTTTGTATTTCTTTTCCAATACGAAATTGACGGATCAATATTTTTTAGTATTTTTAGTGTTAGTGGTGATCTTATACCCTATTCATAAAGCAATTCATTTAGTATTTCTGTTTCCTTATTATAAATCTTTCAAAAAATATAAATTAGTGCGACATAAATCCGTTCCTTTTTATAATACGTATGTGAACACACCTGTAAATAAATATTACTTTTGCTTTGATTTAATTACGCCTGTAATCATTATTACGAGCATCTGTGCATATGCCAGCATACAGTTCCCACAATTTGGTCACTACTTTATGTTTATTCTTGCATTAAATATGGGTTATTCAGTAATGGATTTTCTTTATTTAAAAATAATACTATTTTCCAATGAAGGTTCATATATAGAAGAACATCAAACTGGTATTAATATTCTAAATAAAGTTGACACTAAATATGAACAATAATGCATAGTGTCTTTGACATACAAGCAGCATGCTATCTATCAGATACCTAATACGTCTTGTGGGTGGGATAGAAATCAAATTTTAAATTTTGATTTCTATCCCACTTTTTTGTTTTTTATTCAAATTAATTTTAATAATCTATTTTTTTATATATTTACTAATACTATAGTCTTAGAAATAGGGTTTCTTATTGGTGAACACAGCATAATATGTTATATTTACGTTGTTATTATTACAAAAGGAGTTTCCAACCATGAAAACATTTAAAAAAGTTATACTTCCGGTTACGGCAAGCGCGTTGCTATTAAGTGCTTGTGGTAGTAGTGCAACAGATTCAAAAGATGATACGATTATTTCATCAAAAGCTGGAGACGTTAAAGTAGAAGATGTCATGAGCAAAATGGGCGATGAACAAATTGCCAACAGTTCATTCTCAATCTTATTAAACAAATTACTAGCAGATAAATATAAAGACGAAGTTAATACGAAAGACATCGACAAAGAAGTTGAAAAAGAACAAAAACAATATGGCGGTAAAGAACAATTTGAAAGTATGTTAAAACAGCAAAAAATGTCTATAAGTGATTATAAAGAACAGAAGAAAACGCAAGCTTATCAAAAAGAATTACTTAATGACAAAGTCGATGTTTCAGATAAAGAAATCAAAGAAAACACTAAAAAAGGTTCTCATATCTTAATTAAAGTAAAAGAAAATGAAGATGATAAAGAAGGTTTATCTGATAAAGATGCAAAAGCAAAAGCAGAAAAAATCAAAAAACAAGTCGATAAAGATCCAGACAAATTTGGTGAAATCGCAAAAGAAGAATCAGGAGATAAATCATCAGCTAAAAAAGACGGTAGCTTAGGTTATGTTATGAAAGGCCAAATGGAAGATAAATTTGAAAAAGCTCTCTTTAAACTTAAAGAAGGCGAAATTTCTAAAGTAGTGAAAACAGATTATGGTTATCATATTATTAAAGCAGACAAAGAAGACGACTTTGATAAACAAAAAGATAAACTTAAATCTCAATTATTACAATCTAAAGTACAAAAAGAGCCTAAACTATTAACAGATGCATACAAAGAATTATTAGATGAATATAATGTAGACTATAAGGATAGAGATATCAAAAAAGCTATTGAAGATTCAATCTTAAACCCAGAAAAAATAAAACAACAGCAGCAACAACAGCAACAGCAACAAGCTATGCAACAAGGTGGCGCTGGAATGTCTACAGGACAATAAAAAGCCATCACAGTGTCTCTGAAATAGCTCACACAAATTCAAAAAGGCTGATAGATTCTAAAAGAGATTCTATCAGCCTTTTTTATAATAGAAAACACCAAGCCAACAGAAAAACAAATGGCTTGGTGTATTTAATTTGAGGATGTGTTCTTGATGTTCCAAACTATCCTCTTATATAAACAATGACGTGATTAGTCTAGTGACGTTGGATTATAAAACTGTCTGCCATCTAGTCCAAAAATACGCTCAGTAAATTGACCTTTATCCGTTTTCTTATATGCTTTTTCAAACATATTCATTTTAGCATCGATATTATCAATAAAGAATAATATTTCTGCTTCTTTCATGTGCGGTAACTTAGGAGAACCATATTCCATCTTACCATGATGTGCTAAAATCATATGGCGCAATAAAAGTACTTCTTCTCCGTCAAGATTCAACTCTCTTGCCGCTTCTGCAACTTCATCACTCGCTATGGAGATGTGACCAAGTAAATTACCTTCTACTGTGTACGATGTAGCAACTGGTCCGCTTAATTCTCTTACTTTACCTAAATCATGTAAAATAATTGAGCTATATAATAAACTACGGTTAAGTAAAGGATAAATATCACATATAGATTTAGCAACACGCAACATCGTTAATACATGATAACTTAAACCACTAGAAAAGTTATGGTGATGTGTACTTGCCGCTGGGAATGTGAAAAATGCTTCTTGATGCTTACGTATCAAATGACGCGTAATACGTTGTAGCGTAGCATTTTCAATATCTAGCATATAATGTGAAACTTCTTCTTGAATTTCATCTGGTGTTAATGGCGCACCATCAACAAAATCTTGTGTTTTCATATTATCTTCTGGTTTAGCTAACTGTATTTTATTGATTTTCATCTGTTTTCTACCACGATAATTGATAACATCACCAGTAACATGGACAATTTGTTCAGGCTCTAATATTTTCATATCTTCTTTTGAAACCGTCCATAATTTAGATTCTATATCCCCACTTTTATCTTGTAAATGTAGTGTCATATAATCTTTGCCTTGAGCTGTCACACCTTGTATTGCTTTATGAATTAGAAAAAAGTGATCTACAGAATCTCCAGGCTTTAAATTTTCTACGTTTCTCATTATTTACCGCCTTCCTCGAATTTATTCAACGTAATGATTTGTTTTGAAGGCACACTTGTATCTTTCACACATGTAAAGAATAAAATTTGATAGTCTTTCGGCATTTGTCTTAAATAATTCATCATAATTTCTTTGCGTTGTTTATCAAAATGTACAAATGCATCATCAATGATAATTGGAAATGGATAGTATGGTTTTAACGTTTTGATTAAACTCAATCGCAATGAAATATAAAGTATTTCTTTAGTAGACTGACTAAGTTCTACTGGTTCATACATTTGACCATTTTGTTGTTTCACCATTAATTCATCGTTAGCATAAGTCACTTGTACGTAATGACCATTTGTTAAATGCGTAAATATATCAGTTGCTTCGCTTATCACTTCTGGTAAACGTTTATCTTTAATTTGTGCAATGTGACCTTCTACTAAAGATTGTAAGTAACTCAGACTTGCCCAATCTTTTGCTTCATCATTTACTTTATTTTTAAGAATATGGAATCTATGTCTTAAATCAGCTAATGTCTTGTCTGTTTCCATATCAGTTATTTTTGCGTTTAAGTCACTAACTTCTGACTGCATTTCTAAATATTGATCATTATATTCGTCTACTTGTCGTGCTAAGACTTCATCTTCATGCGTTAATTGCGCATAAGTCTTTTCACTTAACCTTGAGCTTAAATCATAATTATAATTTTGATTCTCTAAGTATTTCGATAAATCATTAAACCTTGTCATTTGTTGTTGATAATTTTGATATTGTACATGTTGTTGATAATAACTCTCTTCATCAGAAGCATTAACATAGCCAAATAACTGTGTAATCACATTATTATTTTCGTTTAATCGATTGTGTAGTTGCGATACTTCACTCTCAATTAATTTGATTTGCTCATCGTTTCTATTCCATTTTTCAAGATTACTTGTTTCTTCTTTGAGCCACTGTCTAATGTCATGGAATAGTGATAAATCATTAAAATACGTAAATTGATTATTAGTTATTTCTTTAGCATGTGCATAAAATGCTTCTAACGATTCACGTAATTGACGCGCTTGCTCTTTAAGTTCATCGATATGCTTATCGTAGTCTTTAATCTTATTCATTGTGCCAATACTATCAATGATTAGTTCATCTGACATTTTATCAGATAAATGCAAATCTGTTTTAACTTTATGAATACTGTCTTGTGCTTCTTGATATTGTTTTTGAGCTTGCTCTAAACTCGTTGCTAAATAGTCGGCCTTTTTATCAAGTGCTTCTTTTGTCTTAACTGTACTATGCAACTGTTCCCGCACTCGGTACTGATCATCCAAGTCAAAGTCAAGATCATAATTATCTTCTAAATGCGTAATTTGTCGTTGCAAATCATCTATTTCTTTTGAGAAAGTTTCACTATGACCTATTTCCTTAGATTTTACAAAGAAAACGCCTATGATAAATATGACTGACAATATCGTAAATACAACGCCAAAGAGTATGTTCGCAGATACGAATGAGAAAATCGTTAGTCCTATACTTATTACTGCTAATATAATTAAGCTTATGCGTAATAAATTCTGTTTTTTCTCATTTTCTTGTTGATCTTTATCAAAAGCCTCTTTCATTTTTTGGTAAAGGTTATTCTTTTCTTGAAGCTCAAATACTTGTTTATTATATTGTTTTTTCTTTTCAAAATTTTCTTCAGGTACAATATCTGCTTCTAAAGCATCTATTTCCGTAGCATTGGTCTCTTGATCAATTTTATTTTCTTCGATATTACGTTCGAGTTGTTGTACAAATGCAGTTTGTTCTTGTTTGTTTTTAATTTGATTACTTACAAAGCTTTTCATTGCTTCTGAACTGTCAACTTGATGATGCACATCATGCCAGCCAATATTAGACTTCAGACCAGTCTTTTCGCGCTCTTTATCTTGGATGTCTTTTTCAATAGCTTTAAGTTCGTATTCTTTTTGTTTAATTTCATTCTCTTGTTGGTGTAAATGATTGAAAGCATCTATATCACTTTGTTTCGGAACATTGATTTTTTCATTTTCTGATTTAAGATGCGCTAACTTTTCTTCTCTTAAACCCAAATCTCTTTTAAGGTTTTGGGTTTGAATTTTTGCAGATTCGTAGCGATCAATACCTTGTTCTGGGAAAAGTACTGGTTCAATATTTAGTTGAGATTCTAATGTTTTCCATTCTTGTGTTTGTTCATGCAAAGTGAGTTCTTTTTGTTTTTCGTTATGCATTTTAGATAACTGTGCTAGATTTTGCTTTATATTATCTAACCTGCGTTCTGATTTATCTTTATCATCCACAAGTCTTTTATAAGTAGTTAACTTCGACTCTTCTGCTCTAATTTGACTCTCTAAGTCTTTCAACTGATCTAATTGTTGATTAATAATTGGATTACGTCCATTTTTCTTATATAACATTTCTTTTTTCTCATTTAAAATGCCACGCATGCTAGTAAATTCTGTAGAACCTAATGCACCCGCTTGTAATAAATAATTTTGTAATTGTGTCTCATCCATATTTTTATGAATATCTTGTAACCCAAGTACATCAAAAGAAAAAATACCTTGGTATGTACGTTTAGAAATAAAATTCAATTCTTTTTTCAACCAATTTTCATCTTTAATCGTGCCATTAGGTAAATAAACTTTCACATCGCCTACTGCACTACCCTTTATACGCTCTACATCAACTAATGTGCCATCATCTTGAATTAAAGTTAATTTACCACCATATTGGTTACCTAATCGTGGTTCTAAGCGCGGCTCATTTTCTTTTTTTGTTGGAAAACCAAATAAGATGGAGTGAATAAAGGCTTGTATCGTAGACTTTCCAGTTTCGTTTTCACCATATATTTCAGTGAAAGTCTCATCAAATTCGATTGTTCTTTGTATAAATCTACCATAACCATATATCTCTAACGATTTAATTTTCATATTATTCCTCCCTCATATCTGACTTTAATAATTCTTCGGCATGTTCTATCAAACCACGTCGATCAAAATCACTATAATTTTCTAGATATTTAGAAGCTTTAGGGTTTAAATATAAATCGTTCATAGCTTTATCATAAACAGTGTTGTCATCGATTAACTCTGGCGAGAATTCTTTTACTAATGTATTTTGATCTTCATATTTATTGTTGATTGTTAAATTTTCAATAAATACAAAGTTATGTTCATTTTCTTCATAATCACTAATCATTTCATGAACTTGTATGACGTCTTGTTCAGGTATCAATTGATCGGAATTAACAATAACCTTCAATTGATAAATCGATTTACCATTTTTTCTCACTTGTGTTTTAAAAGTTTGAATTGCTTCAAAAAGACCTTGCTTAGAAGTTTTATCTGTTTCAAGCGTTGCTTTTTCAAAGCGAATAAATTGTGTAGGTACGAATTTAGCCTCGAGATTTAAATCGTCGCCTTCTACGAGTAAACAACCTTTTTCACCTAATTCTTTAAAGTGTCGGCCTTGTATATTACCTGGATAGTGAATTTGAGGCATATCGCTTAATTGTTGACGTTCATGAATATGACCTAGTGCCCAATAATGATACAGCTTATTGTTTAAATCTTCTAATCTAAATTCTGTATAGCGGTCTTTCGCACTAGATTTACTATATGTACCATGAAGTATGCCAATATGGATTCCTTTTTGGCCTTGACTTGATGGATAAGCATCTAATTTATTTTCGTAACTCGCATCATTTTGATAACTAAAGCCGTGAAGATAGATTTCTTCTCCATTTTTAGTGATTGTTTGATAAGTTTCAACATTTTCTGAGAACACTGAAACATTATCTGGCCATTCTGTTCCAATATTCGATGATAAAGGATCATGATTGCCATGACAAATATAGACGAATATTTGTTCTTTAGATAAGCGCTCAAATTGCTCTTTCAAAAACACTTCTGCACGTAATGTCCGATTCTGTTGGTCAAATAAATCACCAGAAACAATCATAAAATCTATTTCTTCATTCAATGCTAAATCTACTATTTTTTTAAAGCTTTCGTACGCACTTTTTTGCATATCTTCAAAAATCGACTGACTTAAATAGCTTCTTGACTTAAACGGGCTATCTAAATGTAAGTCAGCACAATGAATAAATTTCACCATACAGTACAGTTCTCCTTTATCTAAAGGTTTATTTAAGATGATACATGCAAGACAATCTATAAATGAATTAGTTGCTCATTCAAATTTTAAGATGTGTGCATGCGAATACCTTGTATCTCTATATTTTACCACATTGTCTAAGATTCAGTCGATAAAACAAAAAAAGCTACAATACATAAAATGTATTGTAGCTGGAAATCAAAAATCTGATTAATTGATATTAGTCAGCGTAGATTTCGTCTAAAGGTTTAACAATGATTTGGTTGATTTCTTGGAATACTTGGCTCATGTTTTGTTCAGCAGCCATTAATTCTGAAATGTTTGAATCATTTTCGATTTTTTGAGCTTGTTCTTGTGCTTTTTGTAGCTCTTCTTCACCGATTTCTTCACCTTGCATTTGTTTTTGTTGGAATTCTAATTGAGTTTCACGGAATTCGTCAAATAATTCTTTTGACTCTTTATTTTCTTTAACATTTGCATAAGCTTTTTGAATAGCTTGGTATTCATCACTTTCTCTTAAAGCTTGTTCTAATTGATTTGCATGATCGTGTAAATTTACTGCCACTATGCTTCACTCCTTTTTGTATATGTGTGAAAACCACATCGGTATTACAATAACATAATTTAATATGTTATACAAAAATTGCAATTACGCCCTGTAATAGCCCTATTATGCCCCCTAATAAAAAACCTAAAAGCATAATTAATTTCAGTTCTTTATTTGCGACATCAATGATTAATCTTTCTATATAAGCTAAATCAAATGTATTAATTTGTTCTTCAACCATTTGTCTTAAATTAATCTTTTTCATGATTGGAGATATATGTTTAGATATATTCTCTATAATAACATCTGTTAGTTTTTGAGAAACTTTACTTTCTAAGAAATGAATAAAGCTTGGCATTAAAGTATTAAACGATTGTTTTGATACTTTATCTACATCTAAATAACCAACAGCTAATTCAGTTATAGAAGTTTTAAATGAATTGTACTGACTTTCGCTAACAAGTTCATTTAAATTTTTAGCTTTCATAGTCTCATATTCATTATCAATGACCTGTTTTGCAATTGCCTTAGCTTTAGGATGTTTAGTTAAACGAATAAGTTCATGTTGAATACGATCAGCAATACTCTCTTTAGTCATAAACATTTGTAATAAGCCAACTATTTTACCTTTTTCGTTGAAGAAAGTCTCCAACATAGATGCAATATCAGTTGCACCTTTTTCTGAACTTAGATACACGCTTGCTCTTTCAAACAATAAATCAGGAACTAAATCTATTTTACTATCAATACTAGCTTCTATTTCTTCAGGAATAATCTGTTTGATAGGTGTAGTTTGATTATCTTGGTAAAATGCATCTAATTTATTTGAAATCACTAAGTCTAATTTTTCATTTGCTACCTGCGCAACATCTAAATCTAACTTATCAGCGAAATATTGCAATGTCATATGTTCTTGTTTTAATTTTTGAATTTGTTTAAGTAATACTTCTTCAATTGCTTGTCTTGAAGATGGTGCATTTAATTTTGATTGGATTAAACTTTCTGTTAATAAGTGTTCTTCAACTACTTGACCAATCTTATCAGCGACTTCTTTTCTACGTTTTGGTATTAATCCTGGTGTAAAGGGCACACGTTTATTAAAAATATAATAGGTTTTAAATGGATGAAATAGCATTCTAACTGCTAAAATATTTGTTACCCCACCTATCAATGCTCCAATCACCATCATAAATACAATTATTAAAAAAGTATGCATAGATGATTTCTCCTTTAAATTCTATAATTTATTTCTGTTTTATTGAAAGACCATTTTAAATTACAATCATTTTTACATTGTATAATACTTACTATAAAAATGTGTAGTAAAAATACCTTGTTTTCTATATTTAGTTACTTAATTCATCTTAAATATCACAAGCAACTAAAATAAAGTGACAAAACAACCAAATAAAAAAAGACCTAAATCTTTGTTTAGGTCAAGTAGAGTAAAGTGACTAAATCATTCATATACAATTTAAAGTCCCATGTCACCCAATTATATAAATAATGATTCTCCTATCACAAAATGAATTAATATTATACGTGCATTAATTCTTCTTTTGATATTCTGCCGAAGTATGTTTCAGCTTCTCTTAATTTAGACGTTCCAAATATTGGTTGCGTTTCGTTATTAAGTACACGATAGATATCACTTACTTTATTACTTTGTAAGATGAAACCGTTGCGGCTATCAATCGTATTCCAGTATATGTCACTTGTTGTAGAATGGTTAGGGTATGCACAATGATTACGAGAAATCGTTTGTACCATTTCTAAAGGATCACAACCAAAAGTACTATTTAGAACATCTGAATCTCTGAATAACGCACAAATTGATACACACGTAGTCCAGTTAGGTAATACTCTCTCTTTTTCTATTTGAACTAATGTCTTTTTTGAAAGACCAATAGTTTGGGCCATCGTATCTTGCGTATAACCTGCTTCAATACGTACCATTTTAAATTTTGTTTGAATTAAATCTGTGAAATGCTGTCTATCCATTACTTTAATCTACCTTTCATAAAAGAATATTTTATCCGGACACAAGAAATTGCAATAATACACGCTTCTTGAAACACAAATTACATCTTAATACAATTTTCAAGAAAATAAAAGAGTGAAATGAAATTTTCATTGTTTTTTATCATTGGCGCAATTATCAAAATAATCAATCTTATATCTTATAAATAAGTTACAAACAAAAAACATTTTGATTGTAAGCGTATTATTTTTGTGAAAAGTGTTATTTTCTTAAATTACTTATTACTCTTTTAAGATAAAAACACTATTAATCATTATAGCCTACTTTACCCATTTGCGCATAGAAAAAGATTTAAAAAATTTAAAAGTTATTAAATTGAGCTATAACCGTTTACTTTTTTCAGAATCTTCATTATACTCTGAGTTACTTTTCAAAATTAGAGGTGCTTAAAATGGAAGATAAATACATATTACTAGCAACATGTTCAGACAAAGTTGGAATTACATCATTAATCACAAATATCATTTCACAATATGATTCTAATATTTTACATTTAGATCACTTTACAGAATATGATCATGCACAAGATGCCGATGGAAAATTATATTTACGATTTGAATTTAATAAAGTGCCTTTAGTAAAAGAAGCTTTAGAAAAAACACTAAGTGAAAATGATATTGAATTTAACTTATTCGATAATAGTCATAAAACTAAAATTGCCTTATTTGTTTCAAAAGAAGATCATGCTTTCAATGAAGTTTTACTGAGAGTGAAACGTGGAGAAATACCTGCGGAAATTGTATGTGTTGTCAGTAATCACGAAAATAATAGACATTTTGCAGAAACGTTTAATATTCCTTTTTATTATGTGCCTAGCAACGATGCTAAAGATTTAGTTGAGAAATATATTTTAGATATTTGTGGCAAACACGAAATTGAACTCATTGTATTAGCAAAATATATGCAAATTTTAAGTGACGATTTCGTGAGCCAATATCCAAATCAAATCATCAATATTCATCATTCCTTCTTACCTTCATTTATTGGAGCAAATCCTTATAAACAAGCTTGGGAACGTGGAGTGAAACTTGTCGGAGCTACGAGTCACTATGTAACATCTGACTTAGATGAAGGCCCTATCATTGATCAAGATGTAACACGTATTAATCATCGTTATAATGTTCAAGACTTAAGAAAAATTGGTCGTCATGTTGAATCAAGTGTATTAGCACAAGCTGTTGAATACCACGTTCAACATAAAGTAATAGTTACAAAAGGAAATAAAACAATCGTATTTAATTAATAGTAAAAACGGCGTGTACTACTCGCTGTTACCATATGCTCATGTATCATTTTTTAATAATAACTATCAATATCTTCTATTATAAGTGTGATTTTTATAAATGAGATAATACCTAGAATCTTTAGGTATTATCTCGTTTTTTTATTTACATGCTCACTATTAAGTGATGCAATTAGATTTTTTTAGATTCAATACAATCTAAATGAACAGCTTTAATTTTAACGTTAACTGTTCTATAACAGAGCTTAACCAGCTTTGTCTGTATTAATATCTTTCGTAGGTTCTCAAACTTTTCACACGTTGTTTTAAAAATTTTCACATTCTTTGTGAAAATAAATCTGTATCATGAAAACGGCGTGTATAGTTTTTACTAAATGTACCTAAACGAGGTACTTTATCTAAATAGTTTAACCTTACTACCAATGGTAAGCTACGTTCGTTTCTATCTCTTTTATCAATTGATTTATTCAACATTACAAACACCACCACTGTTTAATTTAAATATATTACATTATTTTTGTTTGAAAAATGCCACTAATTCGTGCCGACTCCTGCGGGAAAAGCACTAGCCGAAGACTACAGGCTGAGGCTGTGCCCGCGGAAAGCGTGCACAAAAAAGTGCCAACAAAGTCGGAGACTTTGTCGACACTCTGAAAGAAACTATAAAGGCTCTTTTTTAGTTTGAATGATTTAATTTATCATGATTACTGATATTCTATTCTCTTAAAAAATAATTTTTAGGAATCAATCATTTAATTTTTTAAAACAAAGAATTGTTACATTGAGTCTGCTTGTGTACGTGTTGTCTCTTTACTTAAAACTTCCATATCATATCCATCGTCAGTTTCTGTATATTTTATCTTAACTGTTTCTCCATCTTTTTCTACTTCCGTAGGTAATTCTTTAGATTCTCCATCTTCATCAGTAAGCGTAACCGCTCCATCTTCAGCTTGAGTACCCTTGATACCTTCTTTTAATTTAAGATGTACTGTACTCTCATCTTTCTTGCTAACTTCTACCGGATTATCTATACTTGCAGCACTTGCACTATTGAAGACACCTACTAACGAAATAATTAAAGCAGCAACCATTAAACTTGCTAACCCCTTACTTTTCATAAAATTTAATGTATCCATATAGAAAATTCCTCCTTAAAATGTTGCAACTTATTTTGACTACCTTGCAACTTGGTTATAACACTAACAAAATATTCAGAATTTTTAAAGTTTTTATATGAATATATTTCGAAAAACTTTATGTTTGTATTTAAATTTTTAATTATAATTTATATTAAGTTAATCTCTTATTTGTTGCATACATTAAAAAATGATATACTAAGAAAAATTTCACTAAAATTGGAGGCTCGGCTATGACAATACAGACACACAATACAGCGTTTTCGCTATACGCTGCTATGAAAGTTTCTACAGCTCAAACAATTCCGGGTACTTTAACACTTCTAAATGATGAAATTCGGTTTCAAGCAAGCGGACCACTTAAAGGAACAGAAAATAAAGATGCTTTTCATTTTAATGAAGTCAAAAATGTTAAATTTGGGTTTTCATTTTCTCCATTCCGCATTGTCATAATAGATAACGATGGTGAATCATGGATCTTCGACCAAGTAAATCGTAAAGATGGCAAACGATTTGTAGAACTTTACAACTCCATTAATAAAATTAAAGAGGAGAATCATTCTTACTATAGAAATTAAGTATTTTTGCTCTCATCTAAACTAATAGTTATACATATTTATAATTGACATGCAAAAAGCCTCCCATTCAAACAATTGAATGGGAGGCTTTTTTATTAAAATATTATTAACTATTTATGCTTGAGCCTTTTTAGCATCTTTTCTGTCTGCTGCGTTTGAAATAATCAACGCACAAGCTGCGTCACCAGTAATATTTACAGATGTTCTTGTCATATCTAACAATCTATCTATACCTAAAATAATACCGATTGCTGCTGGGTCTAATCCAACTGCATTTAATACCATTGCTAACATAATTAAGCCGACACCTGGGACACCCGCAGTTCCAATGGATGCTACGACTGCAATTACTACTACTGTAATAAGTTGTCCAAATGAAAGATCCACACCTGAAATTTGAGCAATAAAGATTGTTGCTACCCCTTGCATAATTGCTGTACCATCCATATTGATTGTCGCACCTAAAGGTTGGACAAAGGATGCAATTTCAGGTCTCACTCCCATTTTCTTCGTACATCTTAGTGAGACTGGTAACGTTGCTGTTGAACTCGAAGCACTAAATCCAAGCGAAATCGCTGGTATAAATGCTTTAAAGAATTTCAATGGGCTTGTTTTTCCCATGAATTTAACTGCTGAACCGTATACCACGAAGAAATGAATTGCGAGTGCTAACAGTACAATAAAGAAGTACATACCTAATTGTTTAATAGCACCAAAACCAGCTCCTGTAAAGGCATGTGCAACTAAACCAAATGTACCAATTGGTGCAAAGACACTCATAATCATGGTCACGATATACATGAGTACTTCATTGGTTTGTTCAAAAAACTTATGTACCATTTGTGCTTTAGAACCGACCATAATAATACCGACCCCAATAAAAATAGCAAATGTAATAATTTGAAGCATATTTTCATCAGTCATTGATTGTAATGGATTCTTTGGAAATAGATTAATTAAAGTTTGATCGAACGATTGACTGGCTGCAGCACTTTGTGAGCCCTCTTCTTTATCTAAAGTTTTTTGATAACTAGAAACATCTTCACTATTTAATAAATCTGACTTACCTTCGCCTGGGTTAAATATTAATGCTAAAGCTATACCGATTGTAATTGCTAAAGCTGTAGTTGCTAAAAAGAATGTAATTGTTTTTAAACCTATACCACCTAGTAGTTTCGGGTCCCCAACCCCTACTACTCCTAAAACGATTGATACAAATACTACTGGTACTACTAACATAAATATTAAATTTAAGAAAATTTGTCCAATAACATTAAATACGTATTTATCAACATTTACTACAAATGCAGATTGTGCAAACATATTAAAAATAGAACCAATGGCAATACCTAATATTAATGCTATGACAATCTTCATTGAAAGGTTTTTTGTTTTCATTGCATTATCCCCCTATTGTTTATTACTCTGTATTATATAGTAATATTATATAATTAAAAGTAAAATTTGAAAATAATTACAAAAAAATGAATGCGCTTCCAATACTATGCCTTCGCTATCTTAAATGAGATTGTTTTGCATCGCATATATCGCTGCTTGTGTGCGATCAGTTACTTGAAGTTTATTGAAAATATGGCTGACATGTGTTTTTATAGTTTTCTCAGAAACAAACAGTGTTTCTGCAATTTCTTTATTTGTTTTACCTTTAGCCATCTCTGCCAATACTTCTGATTCACGCTTTGATAATTTATTAGTAAAATGTGGCTTTTTACTCACCGCTTCGATGACACTTTGCGCTTGAGGATGTATCGTTTTCTCACCTGAAAGTACTTTCTTAATTGTTTTTATTAATTGGTCTGGTTCTACATCTTTCATCTCGTATCCATCTGCACCCTTATCAATAGCGGAAATTACATGTTCATCGTCCACATAACTTGTAAGGACTAATATTTTCACTTCTGGATACGCCTTTTTCATTCTTTCTGTAATTTCAATACCATTCATTTCAGGCATAACTAAATCTAACAATACAATATCAGGTAATTCATTTGTTTCTAAATATTCAAAGAAAGATTTACCGTCTGAAAACCCTCCTATAACATCTATATCGTCAACAGTGGATAGTAGGAATTCTAATCCTTGTCTTACGATATGATGATCATCTACGAGTATAATTCGATGCATGTTAAACTTCCTTTCAAAAACTATAATGGAACTGCTATATGAATTGTAGTGCCTTTATTTTGAGTTGAATCTATTTCTAATTTACCATTAATCAATTTTGTACGTTGTCTCATATTACTTAAACCATGAGTGTCTGGTGGATTGGATTTATTAATATTAAAACCTTTGCCTTGATCTACTATATCAATAGTTAGATAACCATCTTTTTGAATCAACGATAAATCTATTTGTGTTGTACCACCATGTTTTTTTGTATTATTCATTGCTTCTTGTATAATACGATAAATATTTTCTTCAATTATACTTGGTAAATTGATCAGACCATCTACTTTAACAGTTAATTCAAGTTGTAAAAGCGTACTGTACTTTTTCAGTGCGTTAACTAAACCTTGTTCTAGTCCAACTGGCTTTAATTGCCAAATCAAAGCTCGCATCTCGTTAACAGCTTGTTGACTTGTTTGTTCTATCACTTGAAAAGCCTTGCGCGATACTTCTTCATTAGTAATTCCTTCAGCTGCATGGGCTGTTAATTTTACAGAAAAAAGCATTTGATTCACTGAATCATGTAAGTCCCTTGCTAAGCGATTTCGTTCACTTATACGAGCTGCTTCTTTTTCTTGATCTGTTA
The DNA here is from genome assembly GCF_039237145.1 of Staphylococcus parequorum. Lineage (NCBI taxonomy): Bacteria > Bacillati > Bacillota > Bacilli > Caryophanales > Staphylococcaceae > Staphylococcus > Staphylococcus parequorum. The sequence continues at coordinate 1,397,265 of NZ_CP150682.1, read as the reverse complement.
GCCAAATACGTTTGATTGCAGAGCCAATTTGAAACGCTACAGACTCAAGCATTTCTAAATCTTCTTCACTATAATGCGTTGTATGTGGTGTAGCAACATTTAATAGTCCGAATTGTTCATCCCCTGACCTTAGCGGTACAGTTGCATGATGCGTGACACCATCTGTTTCATCATGATATGCACGGTTTGCAAGGTTGATACGCGAACAATTAATGATATTAGATGCTTTGGTCAATTTCTTATTTTGATAAGCTTGAACACACCAACACGTGCCTTCACACATATATTTACAATTTTGTTTGGCTAATGCGCCTGGTAAATCTATATGAGATACAAGCTCATGTTGACCTGAATCATCAATAAAGAAAATCCAGCCTGTTGTAAACTCACTTCCTTGAATTAAAGACTTCAATGCACCTTGCATCATACTATATGTTTCTGTTTCTACATTTAAAAATTCTGCAATTTCTTTTAATAAAGCAAGTCTAGTCGGTTTTTCCATTTAACCAGTCCATTCTTTTATACAATATTACTTTACATACATTATACAGGCTCATAAACTAATTGAAAAATACAGTTTCGATTAACCTTTAAAATGATTTAATTAACAATAAAATAAATTTCATAGAATTACTATGTCTAATATTTTTAACACGTTGTTTATGGTATGATTATATATGATAATCAAGGAGGATACTATGAAATTTGAAATCCCTATTAAATATAATCAATTAACATTGAGAGAAATTTTTCAACAATTGCACTTACCTAAAAAAGACTTACATAATTTAAATATGTCTAAGTTAATTACAATTAACGATGAACCAGCAACATTAATGTCTAAAGTAAATACTGGTGACGTAGCTTATATTCCTACACCAGAAGAAGTAAGCAACTATTTACCAAGTTATCGCTATGCTCAAATTTATTACGAAGATGACGATATCGCTGTTGTGATGAAGCCAAAAGGCGTTAAAACACACCCGAATGATTTAAAAGAAAGTAATACACTAATGAATCATGTTATCTATACAGTCAAAAGTGATTACGTTGAGCCAATACATCGCTTAGACCAAGAAACGGTTGGTTTATTGATTGTTGCTAAAAATCCATTAATGAAAAAAATTCTAGATCGTATGCTAGAAGAAAATGAAATTGACCGTATTTATAAAGCAAATGTGCACAGTTTATTACCTATCAAACCACAAACGATCGATATGCCAATTGGCAAAGATAAATTCCACTCTAATAAACGTAGAGTGTCACCTACTGGACAAACTGCAATTACACATATCATTAATTCTAAAATGATTAAAGAAGATGTAAGTGAAGTAGATTTAAAATTAGATACAGGTAGAACCCATCAAATTCGCGTTCACTTAGCTGAAATTGGTCATCCAGTAATTGGTGATCCATTATATGGTAATTCAACATTAAGACAGCTTCAATTAAATAGTTATAAAATTGAATTTATCCATCCACTTACGCAAGAAACGATTTCAGTAAGTATGGACGATGAAGTTTAAATCATATTAATATAATACAAAAAAGCCAACGCGTTCTATTTAAAGAAGCGTTGGCTTTTTAATATCTTTTATTTTGGTTCAACCATATCTTCAGGTTTAATCCATTGTTCGAATTGCTCTTCAGTCACATGACCTGATTGTATTGCAGATTCTTTTAATGTAAGACCTTCACGGTGTGCTTTTTTAGCAATACTTGCAGCATTTTCATATCCAATATGTGGATTTAAAGCAGTCACTAGCATTAATGATTGGTTTAAATAATTATCTATATTTTCATGAATTGGCTCAATACCAACTGCACAATTATCATTAAATGTTTGCATGCCATCTGCTAATAAGTAAATTGATTGCAACGTGTTATGCAAGATGACAGGTTTATATACGTTAAGTTCAAAGTTACCTTGAGAACTTCCAATACCGACTGCTGTATCGTTACCCATAACTTGTACCGCTACCATTGTTAACATTTCACATTGTGTCGGGTTCACTTTCCCAGGCATTATAGATGAACCAGGTTCATTTTCAGGAATAGATAATTCAGCAAGTCCTGCGCGCGGGCCTGATGCTAGCCATCTTATATCATTAGCAATTTTCATTAAGTCAGTTGCTAATGCTTTTAAAGTACCATGTAATTGAACCACTTCGTCGTGTGCTGTTAATGCATGGAATTTATTTTCAGATGAAACAAATGCATAACCTGTATTTTTCGAAATGAATTTAGCTACTTTATCGCCAAATTCAGGATGCGCATTAATACCTGTACCTACAGCTGTACCACCAATCGCTAAATTTAAGATGTGTGCTTTTGATTCACCTAATAAAGTTTCACATTTATCAAGCATGAAACGCCACCCACTAATTTCTTGTCCTAAACGAATAGGCGTTGCATCTTGTAAGTGCGTACGGCCAATTTTTATAATATCGTTAAATTGTTCTTCTTTTTCTTTAAAAGTATCACGTAACGCTTTTAAAGCTGGTTCAAGTTTTGTTTCTACTTCATTGTATAATGCCACATGCATTGCTGTTGGGAAAGTATCATTTGAACTTTGTGATTTATTAACGTCATCATTAGGATGTATCGTTTCATCACTGCCTTGTGATTTTAAATATTCATTAGCTACATAGCTCACAACTTCGTTTACGTTCATATTACTTTGTGTGCCACTACCTGTTTGCCAAACCACTAATGGGAAATGTTCATCTAGCTCTTTATTAATGACACGGTCACAAGCATAAACAATGGCATCTTTTTTAGCGTCCGATAGTTTTCCTAATTCATTGTTAGCTAATGCTGCTCCTCTTTTTAACTGAGCAAATCCGTAAACAACTTCAATTGGCATTTGTTCTTTGCCTACTGGAAAGTTACGTTTACTTCTTTCTGTTTGAGCACCCCAATATTTTTCTGCAGGTACTTCAATTTCACCGAATGTATCATGTTCAATTCTAACTGACATTTCAAATTCTCCCCTTCATTATTCGTTATTCAGCTTTAGTATAGCATTAATTATTTTAAAGGGGCAATCGTATTATAGAGCGTTTACATATTATTTTATTTTAAATTGAATTTATGAGTTATTATTTTACCTTATTAATTAGAACCCTTCACTTTTCCACAAAAAAATACCGTCAAAATCATTAAGATTTTACGGCATTTTATATAAACTATACTTTTTTATAAATCATCTAGTAACTATACAATTTAGCTTTCTTTAGTAATGTTTATTTTGTTGAATTGTACTTTTGCTGCTTGTATTACACCTACAGCTGTTAATATGAGTAGAATCGCACCGATAACCATAGTAACAGGACTAATCGTAACTAATGTACCTAAAAATCCAGTTAAACTACTATAAAAATCTCCTAATGGTTTAAACAACAATACAGTTATTACAATACAACATATCACACTTATAATAATTCCAGTTTGGTTACCTTTAACGAACGTTGAAGCATTAACTTGATCAACAAGCCCACGCGATAAATTTATCTGCAATTTTATAACTTTAAATAACACGGGTAAGTAAAGTGCACCAATCGCCATAGGAAAACCCTTAATAGAAATTAAATTAACAATGACAGCACTAATCATAATGTATTTCCAATACTTACTTAACATATGTATAAGTCTCCTTAAATCCAATAATGATTTAATAATAACACATTCACTTTTAACTTGGCATTTCTTTTTAAATTGAAAATAATTTATCACAGTATTTGACTATCAAAACAGATTAATTTTCATTTTTCCAAAATCTCATTTGCTATTAATAGACATAAAAATAGCCCTTTGTGAATAAAAAATCCCCCAAAGAGCTATGTTAAAACTAATCATTTAAATCTGAACGAACTTCTGGATCATGAGATTTATCTAACTTATCCTCATCATTTTTCTCGGAAATTTGTTCCATTTCCTTACCAAGTTCTACTACATCTTCGTAGTCACTGACCATTTCATTTTCAGGTTCAGGTACATCATTTTGTAAATGTTTATTATCTTTTTTGTTTGTCATACCTATCACCTCACATTTATATATTAAGCAAAACGTGCTGTGAAATAATGTCTTACATCTTCAGGTAACCCTTCTGCTGCCGCTTCATCTAAAACTACATTCACCATACGATGCGCTTTTAAATCTGAAGGTTCAAAGCTTGTTTTACCATTTTCTTCATATAATTTGTGAACAACTTCTTTTTTGTCAGCGCCAGTGATAATTAAAATAACTTCACGTGCTGAAAATAGACCTTGTTTTACACTTACGTTCAATTTACCATTAGTATCAATTGATAGTACTTGTGTAATCAATTTACCTTTATTTTCTTTTGTTTTAATTTTATCACCAATAAATGATTCAGTGTCTTCATTAAATGAAACATTATAAATTTGACCTTCAGGCACACCTAAAGCTTCAAAATAAGATTTGTTATCATCATAATCTAAAATGTTAATTTGACTAAAGTCTACAGGATGATTATCTACATTTTTCTTTAATTCATCTAATACTGGTGAATTATCATTAGAAAGGTGTACACCTGCAATAGTTGTCGGATTGTTGTTAAATTGTTTTCTTAATATATCTGCAGCATATTCAGCTACAATTTTTTCGTTTTCTAAAACTTTAAAGTTCATTGCCATAGTAATTACACTCCTCTTTTTTATTAAGACGCGTTCTAGCATTATTTTTATTAATACCCTTGATGTAATGGAGATAAACCACAACATTACTAATGTACCAATTTGATTAATTAAATGCTAAGTTATAAGACTTATCTCTATTATACAAATCTATCACATTATTTTCATTCATTTAGCGCATTTATTAATGTAATTCTGGAAAACTTTGTTGTCTTAACGCTTCGTAAATGAGCAATGATGCTGTATTAGATAAGTTTAATGATCTAATATTATCATTCATTGGGATACGTAACGCCGTTTCTTGATATGTCTCTTTCACCCAGTCAGGTAATCCAGTCGTTTCACGTCCGAAAATAAAGAAGTGATCGTGAGTAGTATCAGTAAAATCAAAATCTGAATATGTTTTCTTACCAAATTTAGTTAATAAATAATAAGTACCCTCTGTTGCTTCAAAAAAGTCTTCAATACTTTCATGATAAGTGATATTAACAGTTTCCCAATAATCTAATCCAGCACGCTTTAGCATCTTATCATCTGTACTGAAACCAAGTGGCTTAATTAAGTGTAAATGTGTATATGTGCCTGCACATGTTCTTGCAATACTGCCTGTATTACCAGGTATCTGTGGTTGAAATAGTACTATGTGGTTTGTCATTCTATTTTTCGCTCCTCGTTTCAAGTCCTTTTAACATTTCAATTTGAACCTCTTCTAGTTCATTTTCATAATGTTGTGCAATAAATGGTCTAGCAGCCTCGCCTTGAATTTGTCCTATCGCCCAATATGCTGTAGCTCTAATCATAGGTCTTGGATCATCTAACGCAACATCTTGTAATTCAGGTATTGCTGTTTCTTCTTTAAAATGTGCCAAAGCAATAATTGCATTACGTTGAATCGGTTTCTTACCTCTCCATGCCCCTGCTAAATGACCATAAGTATTTTTAAATTCTTTATTGCTCATTTTTAATAAAGGCACGAGCCTTGGTTTTAAAATTTCAGGTTCTAATTCTATATCGTCATGCTGTGTATTAATCCCTTTATTTTTCGGGCATACTTGTTGACAGGTATCACATCCATAAAGACGATTGCCAATTTTATAACGATATTCATCTTCTAGATAACCCTTCGTCTGAGTTAAAAAGCTAATACATTTCTGACTATTTAACTGTCCATCTCCAACGAGTGCTCCTGTTGGACAACGATCGACACAAATCGTACAATCGCCACAGCTATCGATTAACGGGTCATCAGGCGGAAAAGGTATACTAACTAGCATCTCTCCTAAATACGTCCATGTACCAAGGTCAGGATTGATGACGAAGCCATTTCTTCCTACAAACCCAAGTCCTGCACGTTCTGCTACAGCACGATCAGACAATGCGCCAGTATCTACCATTGATTTAATTTCAACGTCTTCTACTCTAGATTCTAAATACTCACCCAATTTATCTAACCGTTTCCTCATAATACTATGATAATCTTGCCCCCAAGAAGCTCTAGCAAACATACCTCTTCTGTCTCCGCGGACACTTTTAGGCGCACCTTTTAATTTATTTGGATAGCCAACGCCTATTGCAATAATAGATCTTGCTGTTGGCAAATTTAATTTCGGTTCTGTTCTTAATTCTATATCAGATTCTTCAAAACCAGATGCATACCCTTTTGCATGATAATCCACTAACTTTTGCTTCATTTCATCGAAAGGATCAGCTGTCGTAAAACCAATACTATCAATACCAATTGAATGGGCATAGTCTATAACATCTTGTTTTAATTGGTTTAAATCCATTTTCTTACACCCCACCTTAAAAACATACATTGTACAGTTTAACACATTCGTATGGCTTTGGCGTATTAGCTATATTACTTTTATTATAATTTAAATATAATAAAATAAAAGACCAAATCGATAACATAAGATTGATTTTAAACAATACTATGTTACCAACTTAGTCTTATTTTTAATTAATTATAAAACTCTTGATAAAAAGTTTTTCGTTCTTTCATGTTGTTGGTGGTCAAAGACTTCTTCTGGTGTCCCAGACTCGACGATGACACCATCAGCCATAAATACTACTTTATCACTTACATCTCTAGCAAAGTGCATTTCATGGGTTACAACTACCATTGTCATACCCTCTTTAGCTAGATCCTTCATAACTTTCAATACGTCTCCTACAACCTCTGGATCTAGAGCTGATGTAGGTTCATCAAACAATAGAACTTCAGGGTTCATTGCTAATGCTCTAGCAATTGCTACCCTTTGCTTTTGACCGCCAGATAATTGTGCTGGATATGCATCAGCTTTATCCTCTAAACCCACTTTTTCTAATAACAACTGGGCCTCTTTTTTCAAGTCATTTTGATTCCCTTTTTTTAATAAACTAGGAGCTAAAATAACGTTATCTATTACTTTTTTATGCGGAAATAAATTGAAATTTTGAAATACCATTCCCATTTGTTGACGCAATTTTTCTAATTCTGTATCTTTACTCGTTAAATTATTATCTTTAAATATAACTTCGCCACTTGTTGGCGTCTCTAGTAGATTCATGCAACGCAGTAAGGTACTTTTCCCACTACCTGAAGGACCTATGATAGCTACAACTTCGCCTTGGTTTACAGTAAAATCAATGCCTTTTAAAACTTCATTTTTACCAAATGACTTGTATAAATTTTTAATATTAATCACTAACTTTCAATCTCCCTTCAAAGAAATACATAATTCTAGATAATGTAAATGTGAGAATAAAATACAGTATAGCTGCTATGATCAATGGTGTGAACGGATCAAATGAAGCACCTTGAACTACTTGTGCATTAAACATAATTTCACTAACACCGATTACAGATACTATAGAAGATTCTTTAATCACTGTTACAAACTCATTACCTAAAGCAGGCAAAATATTTTTAATCGCTTGTGGTAATACAACTGATTTCATAGTCTGACCATAAGATAATCCTAAACTACGTGCAGCTTCAGTTTGTCCTTTGTCTACTGCATTTATACCGGCTCTAATAATTTCAGCAATATATGCAGAACAGTTAATTACAAGCGCGATCATACCACAAATTAATGCGGAGATATTTAAACCTAATACTGCAGTTGTGCCGAAATAAACTAAAAATACTTGCACGAGCAATGGTGTGCCCCTTAAGAATTCAATATAAGCCGAAGCTAACCATCTTAAAACTCTAACTTTACTTAGTTTTAATAATGCAATAAATGCGCCAAACACTGCCCCTAGCACTACTCCCACAATTGAAATGAGTATCGTATTTTTAATACCTTTTATAAAGAAGTTTCCATATTTAGTAAAGAAATTTCCTTCATCCTTTTTCATCGCTTCTGCAGCTGATGCTTTATAATCTGCTAGTAAACCTTTATCTTCAACATCTTTAATAGTAGCATTAAGTCTTTCCATTAATTCAGGGGAATTTTTAGGTACTGCAATTGCTGTTTGTTTCGTACCTTCATTAAATTGCACGTCATCTGCAAATGCTAAATCTTCATTTTGTTTCAAGTAAGCTTCTGCAACTGGTCCTTCAATAACCATCCCGTTGATTTTGCCACTCTTCAATGACATGATTACTTCAGGCACTCTCGTTAAAGATTGTATTTGTGCATTTTCAATTTCTGTTTGTGCAATTTTTTCTTGTTGTGTTTGTTTTTGTACACCAATTTTTTGATTAGCAAAATCATCTATATTTTGAAATCTATCTGCTTCAGACTTTTTAACGATCATTTTTTGTTCAACCGTCATATATGGATTTGAAAAATCTACCTCTTTTTCACGTTCAGGTGTTGGTGTCATTCCAGAAATGATTAAATCGATTTTCCCAGTTTTAATTGCTCCTAACAAACTATCAAATTGCATATTAACAATTTTTAGCTTTACATCATTGTCCTTTGCAATTTTCTTTGCCAAATCAATATCAATACCGGCATATTCAGATTTACCATTCACATTATGTTCAAACTCATAAGGTGCATAATCTGCAGATAAACCCACTCTCAATTCTCCACGTTCCTTAATTTTATCCCATTGGTCTTCTTCTGCTGCCTGAGCATCAGGATTTATGTATGTAATTATGGCGCTAATAAATATAATAAAGACCATAAATAGTTTAATAATGTGTTTCATCTTGGTTAGCCCCTCTCTATATAATTAATTATTATACATAATAACGTAATATTATTCAATAACTTTTTATATAAAAGCTATGTATAAGAGAGGTTTTTTTCTAAAAATTACAAAATATGCATTATTTATGTATAAAAAAAGACCTAATAAATATTAGGTCTCTTAAGATTACTGTTTAGGAATTTCAAAACTGTATATTTCATCAGTATATCTACCAATGAATTTTTTACATAACTCATGAACAAAAAATGCTGCAACAAAAGGAATAATGAAATAACCAAAAATTAACAATATGATATTCATTGTTGGATCTCCAGACATACGGTTAAAGGCATTAATTGGTCCTACAAGTCCTGTATAACCAAAACCAGCTGACATCGGTGTACCTTCAATCCCAATAAAGTAAGCAATCAAGCCACCTATAATACCATTAATTGTTAAAGGTATCGCGATAATTAAATGTCTGAAATAGACAGGTATCATCATCTTAGCTGCACCAATAATTAATACTAAATTCACACCAGCACCATTAACTCTGATTGATCCAAATAAGAATGTAACACAAGCTGCAACAATTCCCATATTGGCTGCACCACTACCTAGTCCAGATAGGCTAATTGCTGTTGCAATAGCTACAACCGATATTGGCGTTACCATCAGCAACGAATAAGTCACACATATTAATACTGACATCAATAATGGATTGAGTTCAGTAAATGAATGCACTACGTGGCCTAAACCTTTTGTAACATTAGATACATAGCCTAATGTATATAGACCAATAATTCCACTTACTACAGGAATAATAACTGGTAACAAGATCATTTCTAATGAACCTAATTTATTTTGTAATATTAAGTATAAAAAGCAAGCAATAATTACAACTAAAATAGTATTAATAATATCACCAATACCATTTAGTATAAATCCATCAGGAGTAATTTTAACAGCTCCACTACCTAACATAGCAGAAACACCTATCATCGTAGCACCTGCACCATTAAATTTAAATTGGTGCGCAGCTAATACACCTATAATAAAAGCCATAAATGATTGAATCATAACTACTAATTGATATATTGTTTCTAATAACTCATTACCTTCTTTAAAAAACTTTAATAGTTCACCTAATAATGCATTAGGTATTAACGCAATAACTACCCCTGCGCCAACAGCTTGTAAGATATTACCAAAAAATTGCTTTCCATTTGGTTTAGTTGTTTTAGTTTTGGTTGTTTTAGTTTTAACCATTGAATTTTCCTCCAAATATAACATTAGACTAATAATATTATACTTTACCAAAAACTACAATATTTACTTTGATTATATTAATATTGCATACATAGTTTTATAAAGTGATATTTAGCAATTAAGTAAAATAATTAAAGGCATTAGCAGTTAATTAAGTTTAAACATAAAAAAGCAACCCCATCTTATGAGATTGCTTAACATGTACATCTAAGTACGTTATATATACCGGCGGTCGGGATCGAACCGACACTCCAAATCAATGGAACGGGATTTTGAGTCCCGCGCGTCTGCCAATTCCGCCACGCCGGCCCAATTAAATAAATAAAAAACTCCCAGTGTGGAAGTATCGATGGAGCGGAAGATAGGACTTACACCTATACCTCATTCCGGGAAGGAACGTGTTCTAAAAGTTGAACTACTCCCGCATGCAAATAATATTAAATATGGAGCGGAAGATAGGACTTACACCTATACCTCGTTCCGGGAAGGAACGTATTCTAAGAATTGAACTACTCCCGCATGGGATATAAATTAATATGGAGCGGAAGATAGGATTTACACCTATACCTCGTTCCGGGAAGGAACGTGTTCTAAGAGTTGAACTACTCCCGCATGGGATATAAATTAATATGGAGCGGAAGATAGGACTTACACCTATACCTCGTTCCGGGAAGGAACGTGTTCTAAGAATTGAACTACTCCCGCATATTGATGGAGGCGGCAACCGGATTTGAACCGGTGATAGAGGTTTTGCAGACCTCTGCCTTACCACTTGGCTATGCCGCCAATAAAAACTGGGCTAGCTGGATTCGAACCAACGAGTGACGGAGTCAAAGTCCGTTGCCTTACCGCTTGGCTATAGCCCAAAAATACAAAGGGCGGATGGTGGGGATCGAACCCACGAGTGTCGGAACCACAATCCGATGTGTTAACCACTTCACCACAACCGCCATGGCAGGGGCAGTAGGAATCGAACCCACATCAAAGGTTTTGGAGACCTGTATTCTACCGTTGAAATATGCCCCTATTAAATTAAAGTTATATGGTGGAGGGGGGCAGATTCGAACTGCCGAACCCGAAGGAGCGGATTTACAGTCCGCCGCGTTTAGCCACTTCGCTACCCCTCCCGAAAGATGGTGCCGGCCAGAGGACTTGAACCCCCAACCTACTGATTACAAGTCAGTTGCTCTACCAGTTGAGCTAGGCCGGCTTGCATTAAAATGATTCAGGACAGAGTCGAACTGCCGACACATGGAGCTTCAATCCATTGCTCTACCAACTGAGCTACTGAACCATAACAATAATGGCGGTCCCGATGGGATTCGAACCCACGATCTCCTGCGTGACAGGCAGGCGTGTTAACCGCTACACTACGGGACCTAAAATAAAAAATTGCGGGAGGCGGATTTGAACCACCGACCTTCGGGTTATGAGCCCGACGAGCTACCGCTGCTCCATCCCGCGGTGATAATATTAATGGCGGAGGAAGAGGGATTCGAACCCCCGCGGGCCGTTAAGCCCCTGTCGGTTTTCAAGACCGATCCCTTCAGCCGGGCTTGGGTATTCCTCCAAAAATATTAGGTAAATAAATTATATTCAATTATTATAAAAATGGCGGAGGAAGAGGGATTCGAACCCCCGCGAGCTGTTAAGCTCCTGTCGGTTTTCAAGACCGATCCCTTCAGCCGAACTTGGGTATTCCTCCAAAAAATTATATGGACCTTGCAGGATTCGAACCTGCGACCGAACGGTTATGAGCCGTTAGCTCTAACCAACTGAGCTAAAGGTCCTAAATATAATTTACAACTAATAATTAGTGGCGGTGGAGGGGATCGAACCCCCGACCTCACGGGTATGAACCGTACGCTCTAGCCAGCTGAGCTACGCCGCCGTTGTAATTTAGATTGCATTTAAATATATGGTGGAGACTAGCGGGATCGAACCGCTGACCTCCTGCGTGCAAAGCAGGCGCTCTCCCATCTGAGCTAAGCCCCCATATTATTTTAAGGATATCGGGAAGACAGGATTCGAACCTGCGACCCCTTGGTCCCAAACCAAGTGCTCTACCAAGCTGAGCTACTTCCCGTAAAATAGTGCGCCCGACAGGGGTCGAACCTGTAACCTCTTGATTCGTAGTCAAGTACTCTATCCAGTTGAGCTACGGGCGCATAATTCTATTTTCATGGGATAATGCCGAGAACCGGAATCGAACCGGTACGGTGATCTCTCACCGCAGGATTTTAAGTCCTGTGCGTCTGCCAGTTCCGCCACCCCGGCAAAATAATGGAGCAGAAGACGGGATTCGAACCCGCGACCCCGACCTTGGCAAGGTCGTATTCTACCGCTGAACTACTTCTGCATATGCGGGTGAAGGGAGTCGAACCCCCACGCCGTGAGGCGCTAGATCCTAAGTCTAGTGCGTCTGCCAGTTCCGCCACACCCGCGATATTAAAATAATGGTGAGCCATAGTGGGCTCGAACCACTGACCCTCTGATTAAAAGTCAGATGCTCTACCAACTGAGCTAATGGCTCAAAACATGGTGCCGGCCAGAGGACTTGAACCCCCAACCTACTGATTACAAGTCAGTTGCTCTACCAGTTGAGCTAGGCCGGCTATTAAAAAATAAATGGTGGAGGATGACGGGTTCGAACCGCCGACCCTCTGCTTGTAAGGCAGATGCTCTCCCAGCTGAGCTAATCCTCCGTATAAAATTGCCTGGCAACGTCCTACTCTTGCGGAACGTAAGTCCGACTACCATCGGCGCTAAGGAACTTAACTACTGTGTTCGGCATGGGAACAGGTGTGACCTCCTTGCCATTGTCACCAGACAATGAACTGTATAAAAATTATACATTCAAAACTAGATAGTAAGTAAAATTTGATAATGCCAAACAAAACACTTTTTAAATTTGATTAAGTCTTCGATCGATTAGTATTCGTCAGCTCCACATATCGCTATGCTTCCACCTCGAACCTATTAACCTCATCATCTTTGAGGGATCTTATAACCGAAGTTGGGAAATCTCATCTTGAGGGGGGCTTCATGCTTAGATGCTTTCAGCACTTATCCCGTCCATACATAGCTACCCAGCGATGCCGTTGGCACGACAACTGGTACACCAGAGGTATGTCCATCCCGGTCCTCTCGTACTAAGGACAGCTCCTCTCAAATTTCCTGCGCCCACGACGGATAGGGACCGAACTGTCTCACGACGTTCTGAACCCGGCTCGCGTACCGCTTTAATGGGCGAACAGCCCAACCCTTGGGACCGACTACAGCCCCAGGATGCGATGAGCCGACATCGAGGTGCCAAACCTCCCCGTCGATGTGAACTCTTGGGGGAGATAAGCCTGTTATCCCCGGGGTAGCTTTTATCCGTTGAGCGATGGCCCTTCCATGCGGAACCACCGGATCACTAAGTCCGTCTTTCGACCCTGCTCGACTTGTAAGTCTCGCAGTCAAGCTTCCTTATGCCTTTACACTCTATGAATGATTTCCAACCATTCTGAGGAAACCTTTGAGCGCCTCCGTTACTCTTTAGGAGGCGACCGCCCCAGTCAAACTGTCCATCTGACACTGTCTCCCACCATGATAAATGGTGCGGGTTAGAAATCCAACACAGCAAGGGTAGTATCCCACCAACGCCTCGACGTAAGCTGGCGCTCACGTTTCAAAGGCTCCTACCTATCCTGTACAAGTTGTACCGAATTTCAATATCAGACTACAGTAAAGCTCCACGGGGTCTTTCCGTCCTGTCGCGGGTAACCTGCATCTTCACAGGTACTATGATTTCACCGAGTCTCTCGTTGAGACAGTGCCCAAATCGTTACGCCTTTCGTGCGGGTCGGAACTTACCCGACAAGGAATTTCGCTACCTTAGGACCGTTATAGTTACGGCCGCCGTTTACTGGGGCTTCGATTCGTAGCTTCGCCGAAGCTAACCACTCCTCTTAACCTTCCAGCACCGGGCAGGCGTCAGCCCCTATACATCACCTTACGGTTTAGCAGAGACCTGTGTTTTTGATAAACAGTCGCTTGGGCCTATTCACTGCGGCTCTCCTGGGCGTTAACCCTAAAGAGCACCCCTTCTCCCGAAGTTACGGGGTCATTTTGCCGAGTTCCTTAACGAGAGTTCGCTCGCTCACCTTAGAATTCTCATCTTGACTACCTGTGTCGGTTTGCGGTACGGGCACCAAAATTCTAGCTAGAGGCTTTTCTTGGCAGTGTGAAATCAACGACTCGAGGAAACAATTTCCTCTCCCCATCACAACTTGACCTTAAGAGTGCCGGATTTGCCTAACACTCAGTCTCATTGCTTGGACGTACAATCCAATAGTACGCTTCGCCTATCCTACTGCGTCCCCCCATCGCTTAAAACGAAATTTGGTGGTACAGGAATATCAACCTGTTATCCATCGCCTACGCCTATCGGCCTCAGCTTAGGACCCGACTAACCCAGAGCGGACGAGCCTTCCTCTGGAAACCTTAGTCAATCGGTGGACGGGATTCTCACCCGTCTTTCGCTACTCACACCGGCATTCTCACTTCTAAGCGCTCCACATGTCCTTGCGATCATGCTTCAACGCCCTTAGAACGCTCTCCTACCACTGTCCTTACGGACAATCCACAGCTTCGGTAATATGTTTAGCCCCGGTACATTTTCGGCGCAGTGTCACTCGACTAGTGAGCTATTACGCACTCTTTAAATGATGGCTGCTTCTAAGCCAACATACTAGTTGTCTGGGCAACGCCACATCCTTTTCCACTTAACATATATTTTGGGACCTTAGCTGGTGGTCTGGGCTGTTTCCCTTTCGAACACGGACCTTATCACCCGCGTTCTAACTCCTAAGATAAAATTGATTGGCATTCGGAGTTTGTCTGAATTCGGTAACCCGATAAGGGCCCCTCGTCCAAACAGTGCTCTACCTCCAATAATCATTACTTAAGGCTAGCCCTAAAGCTATTTCGGAGAGAACCAGCTATCTCCAGGTTCGATTGGAATTTCTCCGCTACCCACAACTCATCCGCTCACTTTTCAACGTAAGTCGGTTCGGCCCTCCATTCAGTGTTACCTGAACTTCAGCCTGGTCATGGGTAGATCACCTGGTTTCGGGTCTACGACCAAATACTCAACGCCCTATTCAGACTCGCTTTCGCTACGGCTCCACATTAACTGCTTAACCTTGCATCAAATCGTAACTCGCCGGTTCATTCTACAAAAGGCACACCATCACCCATTAACGGGCTCTGACTACTTGTAAGCACACGGTTTCAAGTTCTATTTCACTCCCCTTCCGGGGTACTTTTCACCTTTCCCTCACGGTACTGGTTCACTATCGGTCACTAGAGAGTATTTAGCCTTGGGAGATGGTCCTCCCGGATTCCGACGGAATTTCTCGTGTTCCGTCGTACTCAGGATCCACTCAAGAGTGAACAAACTTTCGACTACAGGATTATTACCTTCTTTGATTCATCTTTCCAGATGATTCGTCTAATTTGTTCTTTTGTAACTCCGTATAGAGTGTCCTACAACCCCAACAAGCAAGCTCGTTGGTTTGGGCTCTTCCCGTTTCGCTCGCCGCTACTCAGGGAATCGATTTTTCTTTCTCTTCCTCGCGGGTACTAAGATGTTTCAGTTCCCCGCGTCTGCCTTCAGATATGCTATGTATTCACATATCGATAACACGACATAACTCGTGTTGGGTTTCCCCATTCGGAAATCTCTGGATCAAAGCTTACTTACAGCTCCCCAAAGCATATCGTCGTTAGTAACGTCCTTCGTAGGCTTCTAGTGCCAAGGCATCCACCGTGCGCCCTTAATAACTTAATCTTTTCGACTTTCAACACGAAAAAAATCGGTTGAAGACCTAAAATGTTATTAATCTGTGAGTGTTCTTTCGAACACTAGCGATTATTTCTATTTTTTTGAATTCAAGCTTTTTAAAACTCTAATTCACTCGGTTTTGCTTGGTAAAATCATAAATTTTACTTACATATCTAGTTTTCAATGTACAAATTAAATTCTTTATGGTGGAGACTAGCGGGATCGAACCGCTGACCTCCTGCGTGCAAAGCAGGCGCTCTCCCATCTGAGCTAAGCCCCCATAGTGCTTATAAAATTCTAAATGGTGGGCCTAAGTGGACTCGAACCACCGACCTCACGCTTATCAGGCGTGCGCTCTAACCAGCTGAGCTATAGGCCCATTTCGATGTTGAATACTCGTAATGAGCATTCAAAACTGAATGCAATATGTCAATGTCATTCCTCTTCATCTTCTCAAGGAAGATGTTCCGAATATATCCTTAGAAAGGAGGTGATCCAGCCGCACCTTCCGATACGGCTACCTTGTTACGACTTCACCCCAATCATTTGTCCCACCTTCGACGGCTAGCTCCATAAATGGTTACTCCACCGGCTTCGGGTGTTACAAACTCTCGTGGTGTGACGGGCGGTGTGTACAAGACCCGGGAACGTATTCACCGTAGCATGCTGATCTACGATTACTAGCGATTCCAGCTTCATGTAGTCGAGTTGCAGACTACAATCCGAACTGAGAACAACTTTATGGGATTTGCATGACCTCGCGGTTTAGCTGCCCTTTGTATTGTCCATTGTAGCACGTGTGTAGCCCAAATCATAAGGGGCATGATGATTTGACGTCATCCCCACCTTCCTCCGGTTTGTCACCGGCAGTCAACCTAGAGTGCCCAACTAAATGCTGGCAACTAAGTTTAAGGGTTGCGCTCGTTGCGGGACTTAACCCAACATCTCACGACACGAGCTGACGACAACCATGCACCACCTGTCACTTTGTCCCCCGAAGGGGAAGGCTCTATCTCTAGAGTTTTCAAAGGATGTCAAGATTTGGTAAGGTTCTTCGCGTTGCTTCGAATTAAACCACATGCTCCACCGCTTGTGCGGGTCCCCGTCAATTCCTTTGAGTTTCAACCTTGCGGTCGTACTCCCCAGGCGGAGTGCTTAATGCGTTAGCCGCAGCACTAAGGGGCGGAAACCCCCTAACACTTAGCACTCATCGTTTACGGCGTGGACTACCAGGGTATCTAATCCTGTTTGATCCCCACGCTTTCGCACATCAGCGTCAGTTACAGACCAGAAAGTCGCCTTCGCCACTGGTGTTCCTCCATATCTCTGCGCATTTCACCGCTACACATGGAATTCCACTTTCCTCTTCTGTACTCAAGTTTCCCAGTTTCCAATGACCCTCCACGGTTGAGCCGTGGGCTTTCACATCAGACTTAAGAAACCGCCTACGCGCGCTTTACGCCCAATAATTCCGGATAACGCTTGCCACCTACGTATTACCGCGGCTGCTGGCACGTAGTTAGCCGTGGCTTTCTGATTAGGTACCGTCAAGATGCGCACAGTTACTTACGCATTTGTTCTTCCCTAATAACAGAGTTTTACGATCCGAAAACCTTCATCACTCACGCGGCGTTGCTCCGTCAGACTTTCGTCCATTGCGGAAGATTCCCTACTGCTGCCTCCCGTAGGAGTCTGGACCGTGTCTCAGTTCCAGTGTGGCCGATCACCCTCTCAGGTCGGCTACGTATCGTTGCCTTGGTAAGCCGTTACCTTACCAACTAGCTAATACGGCGCGGGTCCATCTATAAGTGATAGCAAAACCATCTTTTACTTTAGAACCATGCGGTTCCAAATGTTATCCGGCATTAGCTCCGGTTTCCCGAAGTTATTCCAGTCTTATAGGTAGGTTACCCACGTGTTACTCACCCGTCCGCCGCTAACTTCAAAGGAGCAAGCTCCTTATCCGTTCGCTCGACTTGCATGTATTAGGCACGCCGCCAGCGTTCATCCTGAGCCAGGATCAAACTCTCCATAAATGAATTATGATGTTTGATTAGCTCATAAAATACTAATTTGTGTGTTATCTCTAACACGTTTGAACCAACAATTTAATGTTGCGTTCGGAATTAACGTTGACATATTGCAATTCAGTTTTCAATGTTCATTACTGCTTTAATGCGTTACAAGAAATAATTATAACATTAAGTTTTTGTTAAGTCAATAATAAATTTCTTTTTTTATTTATTAAGTTTGTTGCGTTTTTTAACTCAACATTTAATATTGTATATCCTTTCAACTAATTTAACAAGTGTCAAATTTACACTTTGTAAAAACTTCGTTGAATCGATTGTTTTGCTACGTGTCTTGTTTCGACGACTTTTTTATAATATCAAGTTTATTCACAACCGTCAATCATTTTCAGCAATCTTTTTAGTTAAATTTTACCTTTGTGATGTCTATTTATTGTTTTTATGTATTAAACGTTAGTTTAGTGTAAATATATCGGCATACATCTTAACTTAATGAGTTGTCTTACCTTCTATTATATATAGTAGGAACTAGGATGCTTATCAAACAGTAATACCGCCACTATCGCATAAACTCATCTTTTCTAGTTTAGTATCATTCAACATATTCAATATAAAGAAGTAAGAACAAAGAAAAAGGAAAACTCATTTGTTTTAAAAATGAGTTTTCCCTTTTCTTATATCATTAGTATTACAAGATATTAGATAATGTTTTCTTTCTTCTATTGACTGTTTCTTTTATCTTGGCAGTCTTTGCATAACCCATATATTTCCATACGGTGATGCGTTACATTAAAGTCTGTTACGTGCTGCGCTAATTGTTCTACTTCATCAAGTTGTGGATAATGGAAATCCACTATTTTTCCACAATTATCACAGATAACGTGATAATGATTATGTGTACTGAAGTCAAAACGGCTCGAAGAATCTCCGTATGGTAATTCTTTTACTATACCAATATCTTTAAAGACACGTAAATTATTATATATTGTAGCAACACTTATATTTGGAAAATCAGGTGAAAGTGCTTGATAAATCTCATCGGCTGTAGGATGTGTCTCTGAAGCAATTAAAAATTTCAATATTGCTTGTCGTTGAGGCGTTATTCTAATACCGTTATTTCTTAAAGACGCAATTGAATGTTCTAGTTGATGTTCAACTGTTTCCATCTTTGCACTCATTTCACTCACCATCTTTCTATTTAAGAATAATTATTACTTAATATAAATATAACTGTTTGATGTGTGAAATGTCAATCTTCATTACTTAAAAGTCTTTAATAGCCTTGTTTAGGATCTACTTCATTCTCAATTAAATCTTCCTTATTGAGAAAATGATTGAGATTTTTAATAAATATATCCGTAACCTCGCTCATATTTTCTTTACCATTACCTGTGATATGAGCAGTAATAGTAATATTATCTAATGAATATAGTTCATTACTTGGATTTAAAGGCTCTTTTTCGAACACGTCTATATATGCGTGTCTAATTTGCTTTTCTTTTAAAGCTTCAATTAACACACTCTCATCAACAATTGTCCCTCTACCTACATTTATAAACAATGCTGTTTCATTCATTAACTCAAAATGCGCTTTTGTTATGAGATGTATAGTCTGCTCAGTTTCAGGCAGTGTGTTAACAATTATGTCCGCTTCGGTTAAAGCATTAGAAAGTTCATTTAATGCAAAGGTCTTACTAAACCCCTCTACTGAATGACCATTTGTATTGATACCAATAATTTTCATGTTCATTGCATTTGCAATATTAGCCGTATATTGAGCGATACTTCCTGTACCTAGAAATAGAATCGTTTCCCCACTCACTCTTGAGCCCGTAAGTTTTGAATCATAATATCTATTTTGTTGATTAATATAGGAAGTTCTCATTTTTTTATAGTCATCAAGTATATAAGCTATAATAAATTCTGACATTTGCTTTGCATGTATACCTTTACCATTTGTAAGTAATATATTTTGTTTATCAATATAATCTAAAGGTAAACTATTCACACCTGTTGAATACCATGCCATCCATTTAAGGTTCGGACAATTTTCTAAAAACGATTGATTAAGTTTACCATCATAACCGAATATTATATCTAAATCTTTTTTATCTTGTTCTTCTATTTCAGAAACACCCTTTGTAAATACAAAATCGACAGTAGGATATGCTTCTATTAATTTAGATTCTAAATCTCCCATTCTTTTTAAACTGACAGCTTTCATCTATGTTCACCCCAAGATTTCTTTTAGTTCATCCATTTGTGTTTTAACTTTAACTTTTTCGATTACATCTATTATAATACCATCTTCATCAATAACAAATGTAGTTCTTACAATCCCCATTGATTCTTTACCAAATGATTTCTTCAATTGATAGACGCCCACTTCTTCTGACAACTCATAATTCTCGTCCACTAATAAGTCAAAATTTAAATCTAGTTTTTGGCTGAAATTTTCGTGTTTCTTTTTAGTATCTCCACTAATACCATATACTTTGGCATTTAAATCATTAAAGATTGCTAAATTATCTCTAAAATCACATGCTTCAGTAGTACATGTAGGTGTATTATCTCTTGGATAAAAGTAAAGTACAGCTTTACTTCCTTTTATAGATTCATTAGAAATAAACTCCCCTTTTTGATTTTCTAGTTTAAATGATGGAAATTGATCGCCTTTTCTTAACATTTAACTCACCCTATTCCTTTTTATTCTTAATTTTATGATACGATAATAGACGAAATTATTAAATTAAAAGAGGTTGATATGTATGAAATTTACTGAAAGTGAAAAACTTCAAAAATTATCTAACGAGTATATTCTAGGGGGAGTCAATTCACCTTCTCGCTCATATAAGGCGGTTGGCGGTGGCGCACCAGTTATGATGCGCTCTGGTCAGGGCGCATATTTGTTTGATGTAGATGGAAACAAGTACATTGATTATTTACAGGCTTATGGCCCTATTATTACTGGTCATGCACATCCACATATTACTAAAGCAATTCAAGAACAGGCTGCACAAGGTGTATTGTATGGTACGCCTACAGAACTAGAAATTGAATTTGCTAAAAAATTACGTGAAGCTATGCCTTCATTAGAAAAGATTAGGTTTGTTAATTCGGGTACAGAATCAGTTATGACTACAATCCGTGTCGCCCGTGCTTATACTAAAAGAACTAAAATCATCAAATTTGCTGGTCAGTATCACGGTCACTCTGATTTAGTTTTAGTTGCTGCTGGTAGTGGGCCTTCTCAACTAGGTTCACCTGATTCTGCTGGTGTTCCTGAAAGTGTCGCTCAAGAAGTCATCACAGTTCCTTTCAATGATATTGGTGCTTATAAGGAAGCTATTGATTATTGGGGAGAAGATATTGCTGCCGTATTAGTAGAACCTATTGTGGGTAATTTTGGCATGGTTAAACCTAAACCTGGTTTCTTAGAACAAGTAAACGAACTTACCCATAATAATGGAAGCTTAGTTATATATGATGAAGTCATTACAGCATTCCGTTTCCATTACGGTGGCGCACAAGATCTTTATAATGTATATCCTGATTTAACAGCCTTCGGTAAAATTGTTGGTGGTGGTTTACCTATAGGGGGATATGGAGGAAAGCAAGATATTATGGAACAAGTAGCACCTTTAGGTCCTGCATACCAAGCTGGCACTATGGCGGGCAACCCACTATCCATGAAAGCTGGCATTGCACTTCTAGAAGTATTAGAGCAAGATGGCGTTTATGAAAAATTAGATGTATTAGGTAAACGTTTAGAGGATGGTTTACTTTCATTAATTAAAAAACATAACATTACTGCTACAGTAAATAGAGTATATGGTGCCCTAACATTATATTTTACAGATGAAACAGTAGAAAATTATGCTCAGGCTGAAAATACTGATGGAGACGCATTTGCTAAATTCTTTAAATTAATGCTAAACCAAGGTATTAATCTTGCGCCTTCTAAATTTGAAGCTTGGTTTTTAACTACTGAACATACAGACGAAGACATTGATGCAACATTAAAAGCGGTAGATTATGCATTTAGTCAAATGGTATAAACTTGAATTTTACACCCAATCGTTGTATAACAAGTATAAACATTATTTTATTAAATATATTAAGGAGCGGTACATTTGAAATTAGGAGCCCGTATTCTCAAAACAGGTATCGCAATTATACTTGCTTTGTTTATCGCTTCTCTATTACCTGATGAAGCTGGTTTAAAAGCCATTGCTGCAGTCAGTGCTGTCATTGCAATGCAACCAAGTGTTTTTCGTTCAATAAAAACAATTGGGGAACGAGCAATAGGTAACCTTGTTGGTGCTGTTTTAGCAGTAGTGATGGTTACGATATTTGGAAATAATATTGTAATCATGGGTGTTACAGTAATTTTATTAATTGCAATCCTGTTTCGTTTCAAATTGGAACATGTTGCTACGCTAGCAAGTATAACTGCTTTAATTATTATGGGACAACATACTGGTAACTTTTATGTTTCTGCCTTTTATAGATTTGTACTTGTTATGGTTGGTGTGCTTAGTTCTTCAGCAGTAAACCTTTTATTTCTACCACCTAAATTTGAATCTAAAATTTACTATAATTCATTAAATATCTGTTCTGATATTTTTGTATGGTTTAAATTAGTTTTAAATGACACCTCTGAGTATCATCATATTAAAGAAGATAGAGGGTTAATTGTTACCCGTATTGATAAACTCGAAGAAACTTTGGGTTATTATTCAGAAGAAAAACCATGGACTAAAAAGCAACTGTATGCACAAAATAGGAAAAAAATTCTTTTTAAAGAATTAGTCCGTAGTACTCGGCGAGCGTATGAAGTGTTGAGAAAAATGAATCGTTATCAAAATGATCTTCATAATTTAAATAACGAATTACTTTTGCAGATTAAATTAGAGATAGACACATTGATTGCATATCACGAACAAATCTTCATCAGTCTTTCAAAAAAGGCACGGTATGATGTAGATCAACTTGATAGTCAGATTTCAAACCCACAGAAAAAAGATTTGATGGATGCATTTCAAAAAGAAATCATTCAAAATCCTTATCAATCAATGTACTCATATACGAATATTATGCAAATTATTTCAGCAATCGAAGAATATCGTTATATTTTAGAACATTTAGATAGACTGCGTATTAGTTTCTTCACGTACCATCGAAATGATAATGAAATTGATATACTAGAAGAAGACTTCGATTTATAAATAAAATACCCTTTGAGCTTAATTTTCATCTGCTCAAAGGGTATTTTTAAATTTCTTATAATAGTTGTAATCAAAATAGTAGCATAATCGTTTAAGATAAAAGCGCACTCGGTATACGTTAAAATGCCCAATGCGCTTTTAAATATTTACTGACTATAAATTTTGAATACTATATAGGTGTTCATATGCACCTTTTTTAGCTAATAATGCTGAATGTGAACCACTTTCAACAATTTCACCATTTTCTACAACAACAATTTTATCAGCATGTGTGATAGTAGATAATCTATGTGCAACAATAAGTGTTGTACGATTTGCACTTAATACACTCAAGGCATCTTGAATAATAGATTCACTTTCTAAATCAAGCGCGCTCGTCGCCTCATCTAATATAATAATTGGTGGATTATTTAGGAAGATGCGGGCAATAGAAACACGTTGTTTTTGTCCACCAGAGAGTTTAACCCCTCTTTCGCCCACTTCTGTATCGTAACCTTTAGATAGTTCCATTATAAAATCATGCGCATTGGCCATTTTAGCAGCGTTAATAACTTCTTCATCTGAAGCATCTGGTTTACCTAATAATATATTTTCTTTAATCGTATCCGAGAATAATATATTATCTTGTTGAACTAAGCCAATTTGTCTTCTCAAGCTACCTGTTAAATATGACTTGATATTTGTACCATCAATTTTTATTTCGCCTTCGGTAACATCATAGAACCTAGGTATTAAATTGATTAAAGTAGATTTTCCTCCACCACTCATACCAACAAATGCCACAGTCTCACCTTGATTAATTTCTAAATTAATATCTTTAAGGATATTTGCTTCATTTTGATCATATTTAAAATTAACATTATTTAATTCGATGTGTCCTTGTTTTATTTCTATTGGCAATGCACCTTTTTTGTTTTTGATGTCGTAATCCTCATCTAAAAGTTGGAATACACGGTCCATTGACGCAAAACTTTGTGTCAATGTCGTAAATGAGGAAACTAATCTACGTAGAGGACCAAATAGTTGTTCAAGATAGCCCACGAAAGCAGCTAAAGTACCTACTGTTATCGATCCATTGATTGCTAAGAATGCACCTGTACCAATAACGATTAAAGGTCCAATATCTGTAACCGTATTAATTGCTGAGAATGAATAAGCATTCCAACGTGTATGATTAAACGCTCTTTGTAAGAAATTTTGGTTATGTTTATCAAAGTTCCCTGCTTCATTATCTTCAATTGCAAAACTTTTTATAACTGACATCCCTTGTACACGTTCATGTAAGAACCCTTGTACTTCTGCCAATGCTTGTGATCTCTTTCTTGTTAAACTTCTCAAACGACCAAAGAAGAAATACACAGTTAAAATATATACAGGGAATATAATAATTGCAGCTAAAGTTAACTTAACATCTAAGAAAAACATAATAGTCAATGCAATAATAATAGTTATACAGTCGAGCCATATATTCATTAAACCAGTTAATATAAAGTCTTTAGTTTGCTCAACATCATTAATAACCCTTGAAATAACCTGCCCTGCTTGGTTATTCGCATAAAATCTTGAACTCAAAGCTTGCAAATGATGATAAAGCTTTTTACGTATGTCATATAAAATTTTGTTACTTGTCCACTGTGCTAGATATTGTCTTAAAAACTCAATTGGTGGTCTTACTATCACAAAGATAAACGCTGCTATACCCATTGCAACTAATAATTTTGTGATTTTTTCTTCTACTGTTATAGCACCATTATTGATAATATCATCAATGACATATTTAATTAATAATGGAATCAGCATAGGAATACCAAATTTTAGAATACCTACAAGTATAGTGGCAATGATTCGCCATTTATATGGTCGAACAAATTGTAAATATCTGCGAATCATAAAACGATTCCTCCCCACACTATATTTGCAAATGAAACAGCCTATGTTGATGGTCCAACTAGGCTGCTAATTTATGCATTATCTAAAGTTGTTTGACAATTTCATTTGCGAATACGAATATTTTATAGCAAACTTATTTTTTCTTGTTTGTATTGTTCACATTCATATCACTATAAATGATAATTAAATTAAAAACATTAAATCTGCTTAATAATTTCTAACTTTTTTGTATCGTTCTCGCCAAACTTTAATGAAGTCTGGAGCAAATGGACCTTTCTTCTGTTCAATCCATTGCTGTAAAATATCTACATTTCTTCTTAAAATAACGTCGATATCAGGTGAATAATTCATTTGTCTCATATGCTGCTCGTATTCATCTTCGTCTAGTAAATGATATTTACCGTTTGGATATACTTTAATATCTAAATCATAATCGATATATTTTAAAGCTTCTTCATCACAAACAAATGGTGAAGATAAATTACAATAATAATAAACGCCATCTTCTCTAAACATACATATCACGTTAAACCAATATTCAGAATGAAAATATACAATTGCAGGCTCTCTCGTAATCCATGTACGACTATCACTTTCTGTGACGAGCGTATGATCATTCCCACCAATAACAACATCTTCCGTACCTTTTAATATAGTAGTTTCAGACCAAACACGATGAATATTACCATCATGTTTATAACTTTGAATCTTAATTGTCTGACCTTCTTTAGGTATGGATTCTTTTACCATGCTCCACACCACCTTTTCTTAATTTCACATATAGAATTATAACATAACTCAAGATACAACACCGAATCTAACAATGTTTAGTTATGAAATTATATATTTTTGTCATACTTACAGGAAAATTAAAGTCTTCTTTTTCTGTTAACTGCATCCACACCATATTCTCTGGTAAGGTGATGTCATCTTTATGCACATTTTCTTGAGTCATAAATACCTCAATATCCCACGTGATATGTGTAAATTGATGTTTTAATTTAAATGCAGGCGCTTGATCAAATGTCGCTTGTGTCCCCAATACTGAGTTAATATGCTTATCTTCCTCTGCTTCATACATTGGAAATTCCCACATATTATTTAATAACTTTTGTGTACGTTTTTCAATTAAATAAGCATCATCTTCATTTTTAAGTAGATAAACATGTTGTTTTATATGTTTCTTTTTAATTTTTGTTGTTTTTACAGGTAATGATTGAACTGTACCTTTTTCAAATGCTTCACAATGATCTTGAACCGGACAGAATAAACACAACGGGGATTTCGGTGTACAAATCAATGCACCTAGTTCCATCATTGCTTGGTTAAATGTACCTGCATCTTGCTCAACGTATGGTTGTAATTCATTCTCAAATGCTTTACGTGTTGATTGCAATTTCGTATCTCTCTCATCATTGTTTAGTCGAGACCATACTCTAAAGACGTTCCCGTCCACAGTTGCTAAGGGTTTGTCGAAAGCAATACTCATAACTGCTGCTTGTGTATAAGGACCTACGCCTTTTAGTTTTCCAAATGTTTCCGGTTCGTCTGGCACGACACCGTGGTGACTGTCATGTACTTCTTTTATTGCAGTGTGAAAATTACGTGCCCTACTATAATAGCCTAAGCCTTCCCAATATTTGAGCACTTCATCTTCATGTGCTTGACTTAACTCAGAAATAGTTGGAAAGCGATGGATGAATCTATGATAATAATCTATAACGGTTTTAACTTGAGTTTGTTGTAACATCACTTCACTCAACCATATATAATATGGATTAGAGGTTTCTCTCCAAGGCATTTCACGTTGATGTTCGTCAAACCATGTAACGAGATTATTCTTGAATTTTGACTCATTAAACATTTTACACATCTCTTTCTATTAGTAATTCTTAAAAATTTCAAAATAAATTTTAGTATGTTATTTTTATTATTTATGATATTAGATTATAATGAATATATATTATTGACATGAAACGAGTTGAATACTTATGGATACAGGCACACACATTGTCATGGGTATCGGATTAACAGCATTAGCTACTCAAGACCCGGCAATGGCAGGATCATTTGTAGCCACAGCTACCACATTAGTAGTTGGCTCTTTAATACCTGATGGCGACACTGTTTTTAAATTAAAAGATAACGCTACCTATATATCAAATCATAGAGGTATCACACATTCAATACCCTTTACGATATTATGGCCTTTATTAATTACTTTATTAATTTTTACATTTTTCAAAAACGTTGATATAACACATGTTTGGCTATGGGCTCAGCTTGCAGTATTTCTACATGTGTTTGTAGATATTTTCAATTCTTATGGTACACAAGCGCTAAGGCCTATTACTAACAAATGGATACAACTCAGTGTAATTAATACGTTTGATCCAATTATATTTGTCTTGTGGTGTATTGGAATACTGCTTTGGTTAGTTGGGATTCATCCATATCTTGTGTTTTTCCCAATTATCGCTATTCTTGTAATATATTATATCATTCGCTTTAGAATGCAAGCTGTGATTAAAGAACAAGCTCTAAAACAAATTCAACAAGAACATAATCCAGTAAAAGTATTTGTTGCTCCAACAATTCGCTTCATGCAATGGCGTGTTGCAATACAAACTGAAGAACATGATTATGTGGGACGTAGTTTTGGTAGAAACATTGTATTTAGTGACAAATCAAAACGTCATCCATTTCCAAGTGATGATTTAATGCAATATGTCGAGGGTGATAAAAATATTAAAACATTCCTTAACTTCTCAACAATTTATCGTTGGGAAGCTAGAAAGTTAGATGATGAAACAACCGAAATCAGATTAATTGATTTACGTTATTTAAAAAATGGACATTATTCTTTTGTAGCTATTGCCCATTTAGACGATGAAATGAATATCGACCATTCATATATCGGCTGGGTCTTTAGCGAAGATAAATTACAGAAAAAATTATTTGCAAAATAACGCGTTTTTAAAATTTAATACCTCTAAATACAATAAGAACTGGAAAGGTTCGTTATCAATCAACGAACCTTTCCAGTTCTTTTATTACGTTTAGTTTAATTAATAGTGAATAATCTTTATTTATTTTCGCTTAAATCATCTGCTTCATTCGTATTTTCATCTTTATCTGTATCTGAATGAGCAACGATTGTTTCATCCGGCACTGCGTATAAATATTTTCTGTGTGCCATTATTCGATATTTAGCAAAAATAACTACACAAAGTATTGCTAAAAACAATATATAATACAAATGATATGGTATATTATTTAAACTTAAAGCACCCAGCACGACAGATTGTGAAATACCTTCAATAAGGTAATATAGTGGATTTAACATTAATATATGCGATACCAGTGACGTATTACTTGTTGGTATAAAGAGTATTGGAACAATAAAAAACATTACTAATGAAATCACGTAAAACATGCCGTTAATTTTGCGACGAACAATAGCTGAAAGACCTAATATTGTCGATATGAGTATCATGAATAGCATCGACATTACTACATAATAAAACGTAGAAGTTATAGAACTTTCAATATTAACAGGTGTAGCATATATCATAATAACTAAAGTTATAAACATTGTTATACTCGTAATGATTGCTATAACAACATTTTGAAATATTGGGTTCAAGTTAAATAACTTACTAGTAAAGTAATCAATTTTATAAGTGTTATAGCTTCGATAAACAGCAATCCAAATATAAGCAAAAGTTGTTAATCCTGCTAATCTAAAATAGGCACGAGCTTGAATTAGTTCTTCGGTGCCATTTATTTTAAATATTAGCATTAATAAGAATAGCAATGCCAAGCTTGATAAAAAGGGTATAACAAGCCACACCCATTGTGATTTTAATCGATGATATGCTTGTTTGCTAAGATATGGCATGTTTTTAAAAAAACTAATTATACTATCAATCATTCTTTACACCTACAATTCAATATATATCCATTTATTATTTTTTAAATCTGCCATGAAATAGCCCTCTCCAGATTTAGTAATCCAGAAATTATTTTCAATATTAAACTTATCTTTTAATTCTTCCTTCTTCTTAATAGGGAATGTAAAGCCCTTGAGTTTATTTTCGTCATTAAAAATCATAGAGATAGGTTGTTGTACTATAGGTACTACAAAACGATTGTCCTTATTATTTTCTGGTACAAGTCCCTCTGTTACTGTACTATGTTTTTTATGCAAATGACTGTTGAAAAATTCATAAAAATTAATATAGTTATTATGCATGTATGGTGCTAATGATTTAGAACTATGTGCTTCATATAAACCTGCAGGTTCAAAGAAACGCAATTTATTTTTAGCAACCTTATAATGCCTATTGTCTACGTCAATTCTATAATGCTTATTATTTTTAGCGGTAATAGTTACAAAGCCATACTGATTTATTTTTTGTTTATTTCCATTGTCCATATCTTCCACAGTAATAGATTCATCTAATACGATACCGTATCCTAACATTTCTTCATAAGGATCTTTATGTTGGTTTTGTATTGAGGCTTGATCAATATTTTGTCCAATCTGTAACTTCCCGACATTATTAAACATTAAAATTGTCATAAATAATAAGCCCACTACAAATACTGAAAGCCATGTCCAAAATCTAACGAATGCAACAGGTGGTTTCACATGATTATATCTTTCTATACGTTTGAAATTATAAGTTAATTCCGGCGTTCTTGTTCTACTTTTTTTCCAATCAACATCAAAATTCGCCTTCTCTTGCTCATCTTCCAACGACAATCTATCTTTCTCATGGTCTTTAAATACTGGTAAGACTTGATTTAAAGAGCCTTCCATTCTAAGTTGGCCGTGAGAGACCCAGGCAATGTAATTACTCGTCTGAGCTATACGTTGAACATCATCATCGATTATCACAATTGTTAAATTTTGGTTTATGTATTCTTCTGTAAGTCCAATTGCTTTTTCGATAAAAGATTCATCTAAGTATTGTAAAATATGATTAAAAATTATAATGCTTGCTTTTGAAGTTCTTGCTAATGCGAATAATAATTGTGCATATTGTGAATCAGTTAATCGGCTAACTTTAACATCCGCTTTATCTTCAAGGTGCGCATATTTTATAATTTGCTCTACTTTATGATCCGAAGTCTTATATTGAAACAACATGATTGCATTAGCCACAAAATCATTTACAGAAGTATGCTGCAATAATTTATCTTCAATATCAGCAAAAAACAAGTCTCTTTTCTTAACGACTTTTCCTTTGTCGGGTTTTATTTCACCACTTAATAAACGCCCTATTAATGATTTAGAAGAACCCGCTTCACCTATTATTCCTAAAGCTTCACCTTGATAGATATGGAGGTTAAAATTATTCAATTCTATATCTTCTTCATCATAACCAAATGGTAAATACCATTTAGATGATTTTTTATTTCTATAATAATGAGTTACATTTAGTAACTTTAATATAATTGAACTACCCATCCTATCTTCATCCTTCTACAATTTTAATAATGCGAGCGGTAAACCCTCTTCAGGTTCTGAACTTTTAATTCTAAAGCCCCACGCAAAAACGCCTTTTAACCGTTCAACTTTGAAATAGCTTTCTGTGCCATCATTTAATTTATATATTTTACCCAATTCTACTTTATTTCTATCTATAAGATAGCTTTCTGCAATAATTACTTTACTTGCATATACGTCATATTCATTAAAAATGCCATTCATTTCTGCTTTACGCATTTTCTCTTTATAACCTTGTATCTCATGACGTAATTCAATTTCACTCATTTCACTCAATTTCTTCTGTTCCATCTACTATTCCACTCTCTTCTAATTTAGCTTTAATTTTATCATATTTATAACCTTTTCTCATAAGTGCTTCTATTGTTTTGTTAATTAATTTTCTACCTGAAAATTTTCTTGAATATTTATTATATGCTTTTTCTAATTCGTTTTGTAATAACTCATCTAATTCTTCTTCAGGTTGAGAAAAATCCATTTCGTCCATTACTTCTTTAATTTTCTCAAAAGAGTAGCCTTTTTGCATTAATGATTGTGTCAATTTCTCTTTTCTTTTTACTAATGGCCCCTTTTTCTGTTTCAAAATTTTATTTGCAACTTTTAATATATCCTCCATAGATTGCTCCTGTTCATAAATCTGGCTATATTCATCAATAATTAATTGTTCAATGCCAGCTTCTCGTAATTTTTGTTTATATATTCCAGGACCTTTATCTGTCGTTAAAATCATGGTGTTTTTTAAACTATTCGCATAATCATTATGATCTATAAGCTTTTGCTCATGACAGTAATCTATGACTTTAGCAATGACTGACTCAGAAATTTCTTTTTTTGTAAGATGTTTAATTACTTCATGGTCAGTTCTTTTTCTATATGAAATATATTGAATAGCTGCGTTAACTGCTTGCCTGTATTGTTCATAGCTTTGAATTTCTTCCATATCTTTAGCTTCAACAATTTGATCTTTTTTTAAATTAAAATAGACAAAGGTATCAATATCGATACCCATTTCAAATTCATCATCTAAATATAGATTAAAACGTTCTTTATTCTTTTTTTGCACTTCTATCTTTGTTATTTTAGGCATATTATTCACTCCACTTATAAGAATAACTTATATTGATTATGAATGGAATTATAGTGTATAGCATATTTAAAATTGCTATTAATCCATGTATGTATATTTAAATTATAACATCAAAAAAGGAGCGAGATAGAAATCAAAATTTGATTTCGTATTCCGCTCCCACAAGGCTCCCTAGCAAAGGAATACAAGAGCTGAAACTCTTGCATAAGAACTACTCATCTTCTTAAATGAAGAAGTAGTTCTTTAAAAGCTTGAAACATGTGTTTTTAAACACCTTACAGCTCGTGTGCAATGTTTTATTTATGTTCTATTCTCTTAGCTTATTACACACCGAGTTCTTGGATTGCATTTTCATACTGTTCATTAGAAATAAAATCCTGTTGTTTCATTTTCTCTAAATCTATTTTTACACGATTGATATAATTATCCGACATGTTATTCACATCGTATACGCTTGGTGCATTAATCTTACTTGCTAAAATTGCACTTTGTAATACAGATATTTGAGGTAAATTAGGATTGTTTTTATCTGTTGTTACGCCAAAAAAGTGATTTGCTGCTGACTCGACAGTATATTGGTCACTTCCAAAATAAATATTGTTCACATAAAAACTTAAAATTTCATTTTTGTCATAAGTTTTTTCTGCGCGATGTGCTACAAATAATTCTTTAATTTTTCTTGTTAGTGATTGTTCATTATCATAATAATAGTTTTTCACTACTTGTTGCGTAATCGTACTCCCACCCTGCACGCTATTATCACTTATTGTTGAAAATAGTGCACGCGATGTACCTTTGAAATCAAATCCATTATGTTTATAATATCTTTCGTCCTCCATTGCTATAAATGCACCCTTAGTATAGTCGGGCATATTTGAAACAGAGACGAAGGATTCTTTATCTTCAATACTTCTCAAGTCATCCACATCTGCTCTTAAAGAAAATGTGTACATTGTAGCTACAAACGCAGCGATTAAAATGATGATAGGTATTAATATCTTTATCAACAAACCTTTTCCTTTTTTCTTTTTTGGTGGTTTGTTTACCGGTTGGAAATAGGTATTATGCTGCGGTATATTTGAGTTTTTTTGACTAGTTTGTTTTTTAGTTTGCTTATAACGATCGCTTCTTTTCATGCGCTAGCTCCTTTATGTTGCTCTCATATCATTATAAGTGAGTTTATCAATAGTTTAAATGTTTATCTACACCAAATTGAAAATATCAGTCCAAGGGTGTATGTCACGCTACGCATAGAGTTTCATTGTAAGCATATTTCATATATGTTTAAGTTATTAAACATTATACGACCATAAGATATATACTAACGCGAAAATTATCATTATAAAATACAAAAAACTGGAAAAACCCATAGCATCAGACTATATCTCACAGGTTGAACCTTTAATTCAACTTATAAGATATAATCATTACCATACGTTTTTCCAGTCATATATTAAGGACACTTATGTCCAAAGCGTGCGTTCATTAATGATTTTCAATTAGTCATTTAACTGATTTGCAATTTCTCTATTAAAATCATCTAAGTCATCAGGTGTACGACTCGTAACTATATTTTTATCTACAACTACCGATTCGTCTACAACTTGTGCGCCTGCGTTAGATAAATCTTTGCGGACATTTAACACTGCAGTTAAAGTACGTCCATTTAAATCATCAGTATCTATTAAAATTTGAGGTCCGTGGCAAATTGCAAATGTTGGAACATCATTTTTTGTGAAATACTTAGCAAATGTACCATATCTGCCTTCTGAGTCACCACGTAGATGATCTGGAGAAAATCCGCCTGGAATTAATAATCCATCGTAATCCTCTGGCTTAGCATCTGCAATACTAACTTCTACTGTAGCTTTTGCACCATGTTTACCAACAACTTCACTATTCGCTGTATCGCCAATAATTACTGTTTCATGCCCTGCTTCTTCTATTGCTTCTTGTGGGCTTGTTAATTCAACATCTTCAAATTCATTTGTTACTATGATTGCTACTTTTTTAGCCATGTATAATCACCTTTCCTATTTGCGTTCTACATTATATATAGACGAAATCAAGAAAAGTTAAACATACAATAGCTCAATCTAATTTATGGACAATCTGTGTTTATTCAGATGTGTTTGATACAGTTTTGACTTTTTCTTCTAATTGATCTAATAAACCAATCCACTCATCAATATCTTCCACTTTTACTTCGTTTGGATTAACTTGGTCTATATCGTCAATAAACTTTTCTAATCTTTCTTTTATTTGATCAATTGTTTGATTTTCATTCATTTTCAATGAGACTCCCTTTTTATAAGATATTATTATCCTAACATGGAATTAACAACTTTTGGTAGTATCAGAATAATATTATAATAAAATGTTAAGTGTCGTGTCTCAGAGTGTTAATAAAGTTTATAACTTTGTCAGCAGATTTTTTGTACACCTTTTCCGCGGTCACAACCTTGTCTTGTGGTATTTCGCTAATGCTTTATTAACTAGTTAGAAGTCAAAACAAATCACTGACATTTTAAAAATCATCTATATAAAAAACGAAAGGTACATATCGATTGTAATTAATCCGATATGTACCTTCCATTTTTTATCCTAATTGTTGCACGTTTGATAAGAACTCAATCGTACTTTTACTTTCTTCTCTACGCTCTTTTCTTCTTTTAACTCGAGCAGGTGCTGTATCATAGAACCATTTTTCTGTCTGTGATTCTGGGTAAACTTGAGGTACTTCTATTGGCTTACCATCTTCACCGAGTGCTACAAATGTTAAAAAACTTAGCGCTGCTAAATGTCTTTCATTTTTAAGTACATCTTCTATAATAATTTGAACGCAGACTTCCATTGAAGATTTTCCAGCATATGAGACCATAGCTTCATAAGAAACGACAGCTCCTGTTTTAATTGGTTTTAAAAAGTCTACCGAATCAGTTGAAGCTGTTACTACTTGTGAATTACTATGTTTCGTTGCTGTTATAGCAGAAATTTCATCAATGTTCGCCATCAACATACCGCCAAACATTGTCTGCAGATGATTCGTTTCTTGTGGAAAAACTTGTCTCTCTTTAATACTTCGTGCTTCAGACATCGATTTACGTTTAGGTCTGTCCATAATTTAATCATTTCCTTTTCTTTTATAAGACAAAAAGTGAGTGCTCTGAAAAATAGAATACTACTTCAGAACACTTTCACAGATTTCTCCATAATATCTCTCTATTTTGACCAGTTACCATTTTCGAAGACGGGTTCTTTTTCATCCTCTTGTGTAATGCCATAAATTGTTAAATCTTTACTACCAATCATAAAGTCAACATGAATAAGTGAATCATTTAACCCTTGAGCTAACTTTTCATCTGTAGTCATTTCTGTACCACCCTCTACATTAAAACCGTAAGCTGAGCCCAATGCAATGTGACAAGATGCATTTTCATCGAACAATGTATTATAAAAGATAGTATTGCGATTAGAAATAGGTGAATCATCAGGTACTAATGCTACTTCACCTAATCGCTTAGCACCTTCGTCTGTATTTAATAAATCACGTAAGACCTCTTCACCTTTTTCAGCTTTATAATCAATGACTTCTCCATCTTTAAAAGTTAATGTAAAACCATCTATAATATTACCGTTATGGCTTAATGGTAATTTATTCGTTACATAGCCATTTACTTTCAACCTATGAGGTGCAGTGAACACTTCTTCAGTTGGAATATTAGCTACAAAGGCTTGGCCTCCACTTGCATAACTTGTTGCATCTTCCCATATATGACCTTCTGGCAAACCAATTTCTAAATCTGTACCTTCAGAAATATAGTGAAGTGCTTTATAATTTTTACTTTGTAACTTATCTGCATGTTTACTTAGATTAGCAACATGAGCCTTCCAATTAGCGACTGGATCATTACCATCTACGCGAACGATATCTAATACTTCATCAATGAATGTGTTGTAGGCATCTTCTTCAGATAGTTCTGGATAGACACGGCTTGCCCAAGCTTTTGAAGGATAGGCTGCCACACACCAAGGAAATTGGTTTTTCTGACTTGCTTCCATATATCCTTTATATGCAGTAGCATACTGTCTTTGGAAAGCAGCTAATTTATCACGGTCAATGCCATTTAATAAATCAGGATCTTGTGTTATAAGTGCTAAATTTGCAGCACCTCTATTTACATAATCCATACGCTTAGCAACTTCATAATCTTTCACTTCATTACTTTCAAAATGTTCCACGGTTTCATATTCGAATTTTAAGCGAGAAAGTCGATCGTCGCTATAGTCAACTTTAACATCAGAAGCGCCTCGTTTATATGCGGCTTCTACTATGTAATGTGTTAATTCAATAGCATCAACACTTGAGCGAATAAATACTGGCTGACCTTCTTGAACATTCATTCCTACACCAACTAAAAGTTCGGCGTATTGTTTTAATTTTTCTTGTAATTGAGTCATCTTTATACACTCCTTTTATTTGCGTATTTGCCCAAGTGCGTCTGCAATTGCAGCTGCTTCACTTGGTGTAAATGACGCTTTTGATGTTACATATTCGTGAATTTCGCTTATTTCTTGCTTATCTGCTTCTTCATATTTATCTGGATCAATCAAGCTTTGATTTACAAGATTTAAACGTTCTCTTATTTCTAATATCATTTGTTCGTTAGTATTTGTCACTTCGTTCACCCCTTTTACCAACTTATTTTATCAAATTTACGTTTCTTGTAAAACTTTTATCATAATAATGCTTTAGAAATGATTAAAAAAGCTTTAAAATGGGAAATAGCATTATATAATTTGGAGGTAGTCACATGATTTCAGTAGCATTCGTTTGTTTAGGCAATATTTGTCGCTCGCCAATGGCAGAAGCTATAATGCGACAAAGATTACTAGATCGAAAGATAACAGGTTTAAACGTAACCTCTAGAGGCACAGGTGAATGGAACTTAGGTCAGCCACCTCATGAGGGTACGCAAGATATTCTCACTAAAAATGATATACCGTTTGATAACATGATCAGTGAACTATTTAAAGCTGATGATGACTTTGATTATATCATTGCAATGGATCAAAGTAATGTAGAGAATATTAAACAGATCAATTCTAGCATTAAAGGACAATTGTATAAGCTATTAGACTTTAGTGATATGAATGAGACTGACGTACCTGATCCTTATTATACAAATAATTTCGAAGGTGTTTATAAAATGGTACAATCATCTTGTGATAACTTAATTGATTTTATAGTTAAAGATGCAAATCTAAGAGAGGGGTAAAACATCATGCAAAATAAATTAATTCCAGGAATTCTATTAGGTGCCGTAATTGGAGGCGCAGCAACATTGGCAGACAAATCAACTCGCCAATCATTAAAACAATCAACTAAAGATAGAAAAGAAGGCAATCGTTCTCAAAAACCTTCAGCTATCAACAACGTAAAAGACGAAGTATTATATTGGAAAGATGTGGTAGAAGAAATTCGCCGTAATAATCCAGAATTAGAACGTTCTTTAAAAGACGCGAAAAATACATTCGTTGAACGTAAAAATAAACGTTTAAACAATTAATTGATTTATAGTATTGTATTTTTGATACCGCATGTTTAAATAATTAAATTAAGGCAATACCTAATATTACATGTTTAGGTATTGTCTTTTGTATATAACTTGTAATGTGCGATATTTTAAAAACTTAAAAACAATTTTTAAAAAAAGAATATCAACAGTTATTTACCTTCTTTAACTTTTAAAGTATATTAAACAATATACTGAAAACATCAATACATAAGGAGATTTGATATGTCTAAAAAAGAGAAAACAACTTCAAAGTTTCTAAACTCAGCTAAAAAGAATGAAGAGAAGAAGTCTAAGAAAACAAAAGATGAACAAATCGGGCGTGATCGTACTTATATCACACCTAATGAATTCAAATCAAAATCACCTAAGAAAGACAATCAAGAATTCTTTGTATCACGTATTAATAAACCAGCAAAATATACGAAAAACCCTAATTTTTTCTCTTATCTCATTTATAGAATAGGTAAAGATGATGCATCCGGTTTATCTGCACAATTATCTTATTACTTCATGTTGTCACTATTCCCTATGCTCCTATTCTTACTATCAATAGTACCTGTCGTAGGTGTTGAACAGTCAACGATAAGAGATATGATTAAAGAGCACGTCCCTTCAGATTATGCAGGACAAGTATCATCAATCATTGGTGATATTATGGGGAACGCTAGTGGTAGTATATTATCTGTAGGTTTGATTTTAGCACTGTGGTCTGCATCAAACGGTATGACTGCAATTATGAACTCTTTCAATGTCGCATATGACGTTGAAGATAGCAGAAACTTTGTTGTTTCTAAATTATTCAGTGTGTTATTTACACTTGCTATGATTATCGTCTTACCTATCGCACTGATATTACCTACCTTTGGAGAACAAATCGGTTCGCTTTTATTTGGCCCACT
Source organism: Staphylococcus parequorum (assembly GCF_039237145.1). Classification (NCBI taxonomy): domain Bacteria; kingdom Bacillati; phylum Bacillota; class Bacilli; order Caryophanales; family Staphylococcaceae; genus Staphylococcus; species Staphylococcus parequorum. Next base: position 1,359,151 of record NZ_CP150682.1, on the reverse strand, counting down.
TGGTTTAGGTGATCAAATCAAATGGATTTTTAATTTAGTACGTGTTGTATTACCATTAATCATTATTTTCATAGCGTTTATGGTTTTATATACGTTAGCGCCGAATGTTAAAATTAAAATGAAATCAGTAATACCAGGTGCAATATTCGCTACGATTGTATTTTTAGGTGGCTCATTCTTATTTGGTATATACATTTCAAACTTTGCTAACTATTCTAAAACATATGGTAGTATCGCTGGTATCATTATTTTAATGCTATGGTTATACATTACAGGCTTTATTATTATTATCGGGGCTGAAATCAATGCGATTATTCATCAACGCAAAGTAGTCGCTGGTAAAACACCAGAAGAACATACAATGGCTGAGATTGAAGAAAATGAATCAACTCATGTTGGAAGCGAAGCAGATACTAATGCTGAAAATGAATCAACTCATGCTACTGATTCTGATTCCAATCATAATATTTCAGACTCAGACAACAAAAAAATATAATTTAATATAAACTTAGCTAAATAGCTGATAGGTATCTAAATCATGATATCTATCAGCTATTTTCACTTCCTAATTTAAAGCTATCCTATTGAATGGCTTTATAACACGTAAAAAGGCTAAAACCGAAACGTAAATGTCTATCATCTACGTTTCGGTTTTAGCCTTTTGGAAATACTTAAAATAGAATATATTACTGTATTAAATTATGCTGGAAAGCATAAATAACTGCTTGTGTTCTATCTTGTACTTCTAATTTACTTAATATATTACTTACATGTGTTTTTACTGTTTTAATCGTTATGTGTGATGCACTCGCAATTTCTTGGTTTGAGTAACCTTTTGCGATAAGTAATAGAATTTCCATTTCTCGTTCCGTTAACATTTCATATAATTCGGCACGTTGTTTCATTCTATTTCTCATCTTCACAAGCACTTCAGCTTCAAATACAGATTCATTTTTATACGTTTTACGAATCGCCTCGGCTATATCGCTAGCACTAGTTGTTTTCAAAATATAGCTGTCTACACCAGAATCTAAAGCACGATATACTTCATTATCTTCAATGTAACTTGTTAACATCACAACTTTAATATGAGGTAAGTCTTTTTTTATTTGCTCAGTAGCATCGACACCATCCATATCATCCATAAGCAGGTCCATTAAGATTAAATCAGGATTTAATTGATGAGCCTTTTCAATCGCATCTTTTCCTGACTGACCTTCCCCTACAATATCAATATCTGGCTGTGTAGATAAGTAACTAGAAATTCCAATTCGAACCATTTCATGATCATCAACAAATAAAACTTTAATCGTCATGTGAATCCTCCTTATTTAATGGTGCCTTTACTTCAATTCTTGTACCTGAATCTGGCAAAGAAACAATATGGAACGTCGCACCAATTTCAAGCGCACGTTCTCGCATGTTTTTTAAACCATAACTTTGTTCTACCTTATCATCAACATTGAATCCTTTACCATTGTCTTGAATGCGTAATAATAAGTAATCTGCCATATTAAACAATTCTATTGTTACTTTGGTACCTTTTGAATGTCTCAAAGTATTAGATAAAGCTTCTTGAGTAATTCTGAACAAATGATCTTCAATACCTTTAGGTACTTCAAATTCTTCAATATCATGTACAACTTTCATAGGTACTTTTTTCTTTAAATCAACGACTAAATCCTTAATACCTTCACCTAACGATTTGTCTTTTAATCCAATAGGTCTTAAATGTAATAGTAAGGCTCTCATTTCTAACTGAGAATCTTGTACCATTTTTTCTAATAACGGTATTTGTTGATCTAAAGGTGCTTCCAATTGTGTTTCTTTAATAGCTGAAAGCATCATACTCGCTGCAAATAATTGCTGACTTACTGAATCGTGTAACTCACGTGCAAGTCTTTGTCGTTCATCTTCTATAATCTTTTTAACTTTCACATCATTTATATTATATGATTCATTTGTTAGATTTTGCGTTTTCATACGTAATTTGTGTACTTCTTGATTTAATGGAACTAGCGTTTGATATAATTCAATTGTTTCATTATACAATTCAATATTTTGGTCATTAATACCTACTGTTTGACCTTCAATAGAACGTTCTATTTGGTCCTGTAACCAATGATTTTGCTGATTTATTTTATATGCTAATACCGACCCTACAATAATACAGAGAAAAATAACTAATAAATTTAAAAATAATAAAACTGGTATTCCAAAAATTTGTGTATAAAACATACCTTGAAAATACACTATGTTTACAAATACTTTATCGATAAAAAATAGAGCAAAAAATGTACTATAAACTAATATCAACATGGAACCTATTGCTCTTATGTAGTGATTCATTTATAAATCACCTCAATATCGCCAATTAGCGTCGAAACATAAATGTTTACAGCATAGTTTTCTTCTTTCGTCTCTTCCACGATTTTAATGTTATTATTTTCAACTTTATAAGAAGTTTCATTAACATAAGCATTCCCATACAAGGCAGTAAAGTTTAAAATAATATTATAATTTAAAGGTACGATAATTTGAACTTTTCCTATAATATGTCGTATCACTACAGTATTGTTTTCTTTAATATTAGCAGCTTTAGACATATCGATATGAATATCACCTATGCCATGTTGCACTTGTAAGTCTTCCCATTTGTATACATATACTGGTGTACGTTGCTCACCAAACCATTTTTGTTTAATGAAGTTTGGAGATTCAATTGCTTCATCAGTAGCGACTACTTTTAATGGTTTAAATCTATAAATAATATATCTTATGATTAGCATTATTAAAAAGATAAATAAAATGATAATTGTATATTTGTTAGATAATAAAGTGAATGCAATCAGCAAAGCACCAATCCAAAATGATAAGAGTCCCCGTATTTTATGGAAATACAAATAACCTACATAGGCTAGGATACAGCCAAGTAATAACACGAGTAAGAAACCAATTTTTTCAAAGAATATATAATAGAAATTGGCAATAATCAATAATGTTGTAAAAACAATTAACATCTCAGTCGATATATATTTATGAGTCATGTTTCGCCACCTTTCTTCAAGCGACTAAACTAATGCGTTCGATTAGATCACACTCAGTTTCAATATTAGCTCTCTCTGTTGCTTGTTGTGATAAATCGGTTTCAATACGAGCGTAGTCTGCTTCCATTTCATTTAATTCACATTTTATTTGCTCTATATCTTTATGTTCTATTTCTTCGGCACAATCAATGTACTCGTTATCCAACATATCAATATATTTATTTTCTAATGATAATGTCAGTCTATCAATTAAACTGCCTACATTACCCTTTCTTTCAATTAAGTATTTAATATACATTTCAACACTTCTCAATTTTTTATCAAGAAAACGTTGGTACTCCACTATGCTTGTGCGAAATGTGTGTTTTGTCATCTTTTCTAAATAAGACGTAATATAATTCATAGAATCACCTCATGATCGATTAAACTCTATTATAAAGAATATCCGGAACCATTGGTATAGGCTCCGGAACCATCTTATATTAGGACTTTAGACCGAAACACTATCTAATCTATTTTAGTAGTTAACACTGGTCCATCTTTGGTAACGATGACAGTATGCTCAATTTGAGCAACAAAACTTTTATCTTTCGTTTCAAATGCCCATTCATTTTTGCCTTCTGTCACAAATGTTGCTTTTGAAGAAATAAATGGTTCAACTGCAATCACTGTACCCTCTTTAAGTAAAGTTTTATCTTTAGGGTCATAATAGTTCATCACGTGACTTGGTGCTTCATGAAGTGATTGTCCTACGCCATGACCTGTTAAGTTTTTAATAACTGTTAAATCATTTTTACGTGCAGTAGCATGAACTGCTTTACCGATTTGACTTAACTTCCCACCTACTTTAACTCTTGTCATAGCCGCATCAAATGCTTCTAACGCTACATCACAGACTTTTTGTTTCAATGGGTTGTCCGCTTCACCAACTACAAATGAGATGCCTGTATCAGCGTAATAGCCGTTCTTCAAGGCTGAAACATCGATATTAACTAAATCACCTTCGCGTATTTTACGTTTGCCTGGAATACCATGTGCTACTTCTTCATTAACACTGATACACGTTTGTCCTGGAAATTTTTCATCATGGATTGGAGCAGAAAGTGCACCATGTTTTTCAAATAACTCTTTTGCAATATCGTCTAACTCTTTTGTTGTGATACCTGGCTTTGTTTCTGCTTGCATAGTATCTCTAATTAATGCACAAATATAACCAATTTCTTTTAAAGCTGTTAATTCTTCTTCTGTTTTTACGATCATATTATCCCGTTCCTTTTTGTAAATTATATTCCTTCTTATTATAGCAGACTTTTTTTGATATAATAAATTAGAATATTTGAACACGTATAGTTTAACATTTTGATTATATGAATAACATGGCTACTTTTGTAATTCGTGTTAATTCTCTTCTGATACATAACATGACTAGGAGTTTTTTTATGAGCAACAATTGGTATAAAGGACTAATAGGTGCACGAACAATTAAAACTGGGTTAGCTACTTTTTTAACCGCATTTTTTTGTTTGGCATTAGATTTAAATCCTATTTTCGCAATTTTAACTGCTATTGTCACAATTGAACCCACTGCGAAGGCATCATTAAAAAAAGGATATCGTAGACTTCCAGCTACGGTAATTGGCGCACTCTTTGCAGTTATTTTTACATTTATTTTTGGCGACGAATTTGCTTTCGCCTATGCTTTTAGTGCTACATTTACAATAATATTTTGTACTAAGTTAAAACTTCAAGCCGGAACCACAGTTGCAACATTAACAGCAATGGCTATGATACCCGGTATACATGATGCTTATTTCTTCAACTTTTTCTCAAGACTATTAACTGCAATTATTGGTCTGGTTACGGCTGGTTTAGTCAACTTTGTTGTATTCCCACCAAAATATTATGACCAACTTGAATCTTCAATAAATAAAGTAGAGTCTAAAATGTACGGTCTCTTTCATCATCGTATGCGTCAGTTACTGTTAGGCAAATTTACTAAAGGTGCGCCTTACCAACAATTAAATATATTGTTAGATTTAAATCAAAAGGTTGAGACATTGCTTTCTTATCAAAAGGATGAGCTGAGCTATCACAAACATCACGATTCAGAATGGATACGTTTAAAATCATTAACAACACGTACACATACAAATAGATTATTTATTACGCATTTATCAAACTTAGTCTATTTACCTAAAGGCACGCATATCCAATTTACGAATGAAGAAAAAATAGCCATCTTAAGTATTGCTCAAAGTATTAATGACATATACACTACTGGATCTTTTGAGCGTCAACAACAATCTGCTTCATTATTGAAAACTTCTGTTAAAGGATTAGACGAATTTGATGACAATCAATTAAAAAGTCACCTAATTTATGAAATTTTATTAATCTATCGTATATTGGATCATCGTTTTGCGTAACACTTGTGTAGTTAAGTCTTACGCATTGAAATTCAAAAGATTTTCAAAAATAAAAGAAGTGACTGTCAGATTTCCAATAGGATTTCTAACAGCCACTTTATTTTTTTGCTTATTACTGTTTTTGTGTTACACGATTAACGATTACTTGTTTGGCAGCTTCTTCTTCAGTATTATTTACCTGCTTAGGCGTAAATGGTATACCTTTACGTTCACATGCTTTTTCTAGTAAGTAATCAGTCACTTCATGATTCTTAGGTAAAATAGGCCCATGTAAATAAGTCCCTAATAGATTTTTATAATGGATGCCTTCTTTAGCATCTTCATCATTATTACCATAACCATGTGTGACATTACCTAAAGTGCCGTATGGATGATACGTACGACCACCATGATTTTCAAAACCAACGATTGTACCGAACGTTTCACTCTCGATTACAATATCTCCAGTTAGACGCTCTTTCTGTGACTCAGTATAGAAGTCTAAAATATTAAGTCCTTCAAGTTCAGTACCATCTGGCGTAATATATTTACTTCCTAAAAATTGATAACCACCACAAATTGTCAAACCAGGCATGCCGTCTTCAATTACTTCTTTTAATGTCGTTTTGATTTTGCTTAATTCTTTAGTAGCTAGTGCTTGTTCCCTATCACTACCGCCACCGATAAAGAAAATATCACATTGATCAAAAGTAACGCCCTCTGTTTCATTTATATCTACAACATTCAATTTAATATCACGCAATTTTGCACGTTGTTTCAACGCGATAATATTCCCAATATCACTGTATAAATTTAATTTATCAGGCATAAAATGATAAACAGTCAATTCATTCATCTAGCTTTGTCCTCCTCAAAAGAGTGATTTAATTGTTCTAACATAGGTGCTAGAGAAGTATAGTTAGGAATAGCTACTGTAAAACTTTCCTTATAGTCCATCGTTTTTGCTGTCGCTTTATATATGTCTCTTTCTAAAATGATTGGTGCTTCTACACCTGCTAACTTTAACCTTAACTGCAATTCTTCTGCACGTAGCCCTGTAACAATAATTGCTTCGATTTGTTGTTTTACTAATTTTTCAAAATCAGCATCATAAATCCAAGAAGTATCTCTACCATCAGCTGCATTATCATTCAATCCTAAGACATAAACTTTGCTACCTTCTAGTTGTTCTCCTATAGAAAGGCTAGCATTCATTCCGGCAGGGTTTTTGGCAAGGTTAATCATTGCTTCTTTACTGTCTTTTTTAAAGTACTGCATACGTCCATTATTCGACGTATATGTCTCAAATCCACGTTTTATACCTTCATCATTGAGTCCTAATTCTTTTAGCACTGTATAAGCTGCAATCGCATTATAAGCATTAAAGTCTCCCGCGATTTTCATATTGAAAGTAGCAGTTCCTACATTTAAATTAATGAATGGATTTAAATTAAATTCAGACACTTCGTATTTAGTATCCTCCCGTTTAAATCCACATTCACAATGATAATGCCCAATTTGATTATATTGAATATAATCATAATGTAATAAACGACCGCAATTTGGACAATAGCGACTCTCGTTCATTGTACTTTGTTCAAATTCATGTGCATGTGCTTTCATCCCATAATATACAACTGTATCACTAGCTATCTTCAATCTACTGACAAATGGATCATCTGCATTTAACAATAACTTAATCCCTTTATTATTAATCGCATTTGCAATATTATTTACCATAATATCTATTTCCCCAAAACGGTCCATCTGATCACGGAAGAAATTAGTAACCACCATCATTGTTGGTGTTACTTCATTGAGTACTCTTGGAATCGAGCCTTCATCAATTTCAATGACTGCAATTTTTGTGCTTTGTTTAATTTGCAAAATAAATGCTGAAGTAATACCTGCAGCCATATTTGCGCCTTCATTATTATGTATGATGTCGACATCATTTACTTTTAATGTATGGCCAATTAAATTTGAAGTGGTTGTTTTCCCATTTGTGCCACTTATAAAGACAATTTCATCAACTTGTGATGCTAATTTTCTTAAAATATTTTTATCCACTTTTCTAGCAACTTGACCTGGCAAGTCTGTGCCCTTTTTCCCAGCAGCTTTACTTGCTTGCTTAGCCAATTTTGCTAAGTGGGTTGCAGTCCAATGTCTCATGTACTTCCTCCTTCACTCTTCACTCAAATATTATAACATGATTAAGTTGTATTCCAAACAATTCTCAATTGAAATAATCATGTCTTTTTTCTAGATTATAATTATTATTATTTACTAATGAGAATAGATTTGCTATACTGAAAAAAAAACATACATGGAGGCTATTACTTATGTTAAACAAAGAATTGTTAAATGCATTAAATGAACAAATGAATCATGAATATTTTGCAGCACATGCGTATATGGCAATGGCCGCTTTTTGCGACAAAGAATCATACGAAGGTTTTGCGAATTTCTATGTTCAACAAGCGAAAGAAGAAAGATTCCATGGTAAAAAAATATATGATTATATCAATGACCGTGGAGAACACGCTTTATTTGCAACGATTCCTGCCCCAAAATCAGATTTCTCAAGTATCTTGGAAACATTTCAAGATGGCTTAGCGCAAGAACAAGATGTTACACGTAGATTTTATAATTTATCAGATTTAGCTAATCAAGCGAAAGATTATGCTACTATTTCATTCTTGAATTGGTTCTTAGACGAACAAGTAGAAGAAGAAGCGATGTTTGAAACACACCTTGATTACCTAAAACGTATCGGTGATGACAGCAATACACTTTACCTATACGAGAAAGAATTAGCTGCACGTTCATTTGACGAAGAGTAATCTTCATATTATAACTTAAGTTTATTGTCTCAATAAAAACTCATCCCAATTTAAATCTGGGATGAGTTTTTATGTTTATTATGCGCTTGTAATTTGCCTTGTTAAAGTCTGATTAACTTGACTCTAAGCACATATTTATATAAAGTCATATCATATTCACACATGAGAAAGGAATCTTGCTTAATGAATTCTGACGCATTTATTGCCCTTGATTTTGAAACTGCTAATGGTAAACGTACAAGTATCTGTTCAGTTGGTATGGTTAAAGTTGTTAATCACCAAATCACTGAATCATTTTACACATTAGTTAATCCAAACGATTACTTTTCACAACAAAATATTGCTGTACATGGTATACAACCAGATGAGGTCTATGACGCTCCCACGTTTAAAAAAGTATACCCTTTTATGATGCAATTCATTGACGACCTACCAGTTGTCGCACATAATGCTGCTTTTGATATGAGTGTCCTGCATGAAAGTATTAAAGCTATAGGTAGTGATACGCCAAATATGAAATACTTCTGTTCATTACAACTATCAAGAAGAACAATACAGAACCATCGCTACGGCTTAAATTATATGATGCAATATTATAATTTAGATTTTCATGGTCATCATGATGCATTAAATGATGCGAAAGCTTGTGCAATGATCACATTTCGCCTTTTAAAACACTATGATGATTTAAATAGTATGCTTAATATTTATGGCAAAGATTTAAAGGATAAAGATTAATGAAGTTAGCTTCAAATTTGAACTCACTTTTTTAAATATAATCATAAATTGTCATGTTTTCATAAGATGCTTTTTCTAAATTACCTACCGTTACACCTACTAGCCTAATGGGCACATCTGGATCTTTTAATTCTGTATATAAAGTATAAGCTATATTATAAATATCCGTTTCATCTCTGACAGGATCTCTTAAGCTTCGTTGTTTCGATAATGATTCAAATTTGTGCGTCTTTATTTTTACTGTAACTGTCTTACCGGATTTTTGTAACTTAGCTAAACGTTCAGCTGTTTTATGGCTCAATTCCCATATTTTTTGTAATATTTGATCGTCATCATTCATATCCGTCGCAAAAGTCCGCTCTGTTCCAACTGATTTCCTTATTCTTGTTGATTTAACAGGATTATAGTCTATACCCCTCGCTTTGTTATACAGCCCATGTCCTCGTTTACCAAAAAGTCTTATTAATTCTCTTTCACTTTGTTCGTATAAATCTTTACCATTGTATATTGCGTTATCATGCATTTTCTGTTTGGAAGCTTTACCTACACCAGGGAAATCGCCTATATCTAATCCCATTAATATCTCGTGTACATTATGATAATCAATTACTGTTAACCCATTCGGCTTATTCATTCCACTCGCTAATTTAGCCAAAAATTTATTATAAGATACACCAGCAGAAGAAGTCAGTTGTGTTGCTTCAAAAATATCTTTACGTATATATTGAGCAATGCTTGATGCAGGTAAATCTGCTCTAACTAAATGTGTAATGTCTAAATAAGCTTCATCTAATGACAATGGTTCTACAACATCAGTATAACTCTTAAATATCTTCATAATCTTTTCTGAAGCTGCTTTATACGCTTCGAATCTTGGCGTAACATAAAAACCATTTGGACATAACTTATGTGCTTGTGCAGTGGGCATTGCAGAATGTACACCATATTTTCTAGCTTCGTATGAGGCTGTTGAAACTACGCCCCTACCGCTTGCTTTACCACCTACAATCACAGGCTTCCCTTTTAACTTTGGATTATCTCTCATTTCTACTTGCGCAAAAAAATAGTCCATATCGATATGGATAATACGTCTTTCTGACAATGCACTCGCCTCCTTCATCGTCTGGATACAATGATTAATATTAGTTCAATCTTAACTTTTAAAATATGTATTTTCTTATAATTTGCTCAAGTAACACAAAAAAAGAGCCAGTTATCTCTTATCAGAACAAACGACTGCTGAACACAATCGTCAACATCTCTCTGTAAGTAAACAACTAACTCAGATTAAAATTTATAAATTCAATTATGTTTATTTCACTTCTGTCTGAGCCTGTATTTGTGTCACTGGACTCTCTGAATAAAATATTATACCTTCTTCTGTATCTTCAATATATTGCACTTTATTATTAAATGCGCCTGTTAAGAAATACATGTCCATTACACAATATCCAATATGAAGACTCGCTATAAATATCATAGATGAATATGCAAAAAATGAGAATAATATAATCAACACTGTTGTAATAACGACTAAGGGAGCTAACATGATAGTGATGTATTGCCATTTTTTAAAATATACATTTGGCATATGAGTAGTAATTAAACCTTGGCGGATCTGGAAAGTAGGTTTATTGCCTTTTGACAACAAACGGAACATTATATTATGAATAAATTCATGTAAGAAATAAACAACTGCAAATCCTAATATACCGTATACTAAATTTAATATAATATTTTGTTCTATAATGTGTGTAAATGAATAAGCAAATTTATAAGATAATAATATACTAACCATCACTATTGTAAATTGAAAAAGTATAAAACCTTCCAGCATTTTCTTGCTAGAGAACAAATCAATCTTGAACATGTGTCAACCCTCCGTGTCATCGTCATCGTTATTACCTAGACTATACAACGATTGTAACCACTAATGATGGGCTTTTCAAGTAAGTTAGTTGCTTGTAATTGAATTTTAACAAACTTACTTGTTCTGCAATATTTTGCAATAATTAGTAAACAGCTTATTAATTAAATTCACACAAATCCAATATTCACGTTAAGCCACCTAAATATAAAATATTATAATTTAGCGTCTTTCAAATTGTGCTACTGTTTCAACATGCGTGGTATGTGGAAACATATCTACTGGCGTAATTTGTGTTAATTTATATTGTTGTGCTAATTTTTGCGCATCACGTTGTTGCGTTGATGGATTGCAAGAAATATAGACAATCTTTCTTGGGTTCAATTCTAAAAGTGTTTCCAAGAAAGTTTCGTCACAGCCTTTTCGAGGTGGATCAACCATTACTACATCTGGTTTAATGCCTTGTGCTTTCCATTTTAGAATAACCTCTTCAGCTTTACCACAGACAAAAGTAGTATTTTCGAACTGGTTTAAGGTCGCATTTTGCTTAGCGTCTGCAATTGCTTCTGGGACAATTTCAACACCATAGACATGTTGCGCTTTCGGTGCCATGTATAATCCAATTGTACCTATACCACAATAAGTATCTAGTATTGTTTCTTCACCTTTAAGTTCAGCATACTCAATTGCACGTTGATATAATTTTTCAGTTTGAATAGAATTGATTTGATAAAAAGATTGATCACTGATTTTGAATGTTACATCTGAAAGTGTATCTTGAATTTCATCTTTACCATATAGCGTATATGACGTTTCACCCATAATGACATTCGAATGTGTATCATTCACGTTATGTTTGACGCTCACTATTTCTGGAAATGCTGCTACTAATTTTTCTGTAAGCACATCACTTTGTTTGAATTTCTTGCCGTTTGTAACAAATACAACCATCAGTTCTCTAGAATGGTGTCCTGTTCTAATTACGACATGACGCATAAGGCCTTGTTTTTTACGTTCATTATATATACTGATATTTAATTCATTGAACCATAATTTGAGTTGATTCAGCACATCTTGATGCATATTGTCTTGTATTAAACATTCATCCATATCTATAATGTCATGACTTCTTTGACGATAGAATCCTGTAATCACTTTATTTTCATTGTTCTTACCAACTGGGACTTGAGATTTATTACGATAAAACCAAGGATTATCCATACCAATCGTATCGTGAATAATTGTGTCCTTAAAATCTGCTTTACGGTGGAACAAATTGACAACTTGCTCTTTTTTCATATTCAATTGCGCTTGATAAGTCATATGTTGTAGCTGACAGCCACCACATTTATGGTAATAAACGCATGGTGGTTCTACACGTTCTTCACTCTCTTTTTTAATTTCAATTAGCTTACCTATTGCAAAATTTTTCTTAACTTTTATCACTTTGAATTCTATTGTTTCATTAATCAATGCATTTGGTACAAATATAGGATAGCGATCTAATTTAACAACACCATGTCCTTCATGTGTTAAATCTATAACTTTACCTTCTATGACCTCATTTTTTTGAATTGCATCCATGACTTCACCCCACACTAAAAGAGGTTAGGATATTTGATGTCTTTACCTAACCTCTCAGTTTATTCTGTATCTTTAATTTTTTCGATTATTCATTTTAACTTGAAACACTTAAGTTCTTCAAATTGATTTTGTAATATTATACGAAACCTACTTTTATTGTTCAACTATTTCATCATTATTAATATCACTTGGCGTAAATACTTCGATATGTTGTTTTAAATTCAAGAAATTGCCTGGTAATTTACCACCATATTCACCATCTACGTTTAACTGCATATCTACAAATGATGATACGCTAATGGATTTGGCTTTCTTATAATGTATCTTAGGATGCTTAGTATGTTCTCCTCTAGAAGCTAGGGTCATTATATGTCCTAATTCAGCAAGGTTTGCTTTTTCAACGATAATCAATGTAAAATAACCATCATCTAACTTAGCATCTGGCACTAATTTTTCAAAACCAGCCATAGAATTCGTTAAACCTAATAAGAACAATAATGCTTCCCCTTGAAAAACTTCATCGTCATATTCTACACGAATATCGACAGCTTTCATTTGAGGTAACATTTCAAAACCTTTTATATAATAGGCAAACGGTCCAACGATGGATTTCAATTTACTTGGCGTCTCATAAGAAACCTGTGTTAATTGACCACCGGCAGCTAAATTTATGAAATAACGACTATTCATCTTGCCTATATCAACCCTTGTTGTATGGCCTTCTATAATCACATCAATTGCACTCATAATGTCATTTGGCAAATGTAGTGCACGTCCAAAATCATTTACTGTCCCCATAGGTATAATGCCTATATTAGGTCTGTTCGGCTGCTCTGCAATACCATTTATGACTTCATTAAGCGTACCGTCACCACCAGCAGCAATTAATACATCATAGTTTTGTTCTAAACTGCGTTCTGCTTCTGAAGTTGCGTCTCCAACTTTTTCAGTTGCATATGCACTTGTCTCAAACCCTGCTTTTTCCAATTTAATTAAAACATCTGGCAAGGTACGTTTAAACAATTCTTTTCCAGATGTTGGATTATAAATGATTCTAGCTCGTTTTCTCATATTTTATCCCTCGACTTCTTATACTCAATGTCTATATTATATGATTTAGATAAATGATAAAAGTATTTAGGCCAAATTTTACAGAATATATATAATATCGTATAAATAGTAAAAGAACCTGTAGACAAAAACGTTCTACAGGTTCTGCTATATCTATTGTTGTAATACGTTATTTAATCATCACATTACACTAAAATCCAACGCATTTTTAATTATCTTTTATCTAATTCTTGTTTTAACAATTGATTTACTAATTGAGGATTGGCTTGGCCTTTTGAAGCTTTCATAATTTGACCAACTAAGAAGCCCATTGCTTTACCTTTACCATTTTTGTAATCTTCAACTGATTGTTCATTATTGTCTAACGCTTCGTTTACAAATTTTAAAAGTGTAGCTTCATCAGAAATTTGAACTAGGCCTTTATCTTCCATAATTTGTTTCGCATCCCCACCATTTTCAGCGAGTTCTGGGAACACTTTTTTAGCGATTTTACTGCTCATTGTGCCATCTTCAATTAATTTAATCATTCCAGCTAAGTTTTCAGGTGTTAATTTTGTATCTAATAAATCAATTTGGTTTTTATTAAGATACTCATTCACGCCGCCCATTAACCAGTTAGAAGTTAATTTAGCATCTGCACCTTCAGCAATAGCACTTTCAAAGAAATCAGACATTTCTTTTGTAAGTGTTAATACATGCGCATCATAAGCAGGTAAGCCGAAGTTGTTCACATATTTTTCTTTTCTTTCATCTGGTAATTCTGGGATTGTTTGACGTACACGCTCTTTCCAAGCTTCATCCACATATAAAGGTACGATGTCTGGTTCTGGGAAGTAACGGTAGTCATCAGAGCCTTCTTTAACACGCATTAAAATTGTTTTACCAGTTGACTCATCATATCTACGTGTTTCCTGTAGGATTTCTCCACCATTTAATAGTTCTTCTTCTTGACGTTTTTCTTCATATTCAAGACCTTTACGTACAAAACTAAATGAGTTTAAGTTTTTCAACTCTGCTTTAGTACCAAACTCTTCTTGGCCATATGGACGTAATGAGATGTTAGCGTCACAACGTAGTGAGCCTTCTTCCATCTTACAGTCAGATACGCCAGTATATTGAATAATAGAACGTAGTTTTTCTAAGTATGCATATGCTTCTTCTGGTGAACGAATGTCTGGTTCAGAAACAATTTCAATCAATGGTGTACCTTGTCTGTTTAAATCTACTAAAGAGTATCCATCTTTATGCGTTGATTTACCAGCATCTTCTTCCATGTGAAGACGTGTAATGCCGATACGTTTTGTCTTACCATCAACTTCAATATCAATATAACCATTTTCACCAATAGGCTGATCAAATTGTGAAATTTGATATGCTTTTGGATTATCTGGATAGAAATAGTTTTTACGGTCAAATTTAGATTCTGTTGCAATATCCATATTGATTGCCATTGAAGCTCTCATAGCCCAATCAACAGCGCGTCTATTTACAACTGGTAACACACCAGGATATGCAAGATCAATTACGCTTGTGTTTGAGTTAGGTTTTGCTCCAAAATGTGCTGGTGATGCAGAGAACATTTTAGATTCTGTTTTTAACTCAACATGGACTTCTAGTCCAATAACTGTTTCAAAATGCATGATTTCCACTCCTTATAATTTTTCGTATTCATTATGAAAATTGAATTTTGTTTCATATTGGTAAGCGACACGATATAACGTCTTCTCATCAAATGGTTTTCCAATAAATTGTAAACCAATTGGACGTCCGTTTGATTTACCACAAGGAACAGAAATACCTGGTAATCCAGCTAAGTTTACTGGTGTTGTTAATAAATCATTCGCATACATTGTAAGCGGATCATCAATTTCTTCACCTATGTTAAACGCTGGTGTTGGTGTTGTTGGTCCTACAATAACATCGTAATTTTCAAATATGCGGTCAAAATCATTTTTAATCAATGTTCTTACTTTTTGTGATTTTTTATAAAATGCATCATAATAACCAGAACTCAATGCAAAAGTACCTAAGAAGATACGACGTTTAACTTCGTCACCAAAACCTTCACTTCTAGACATTTTGTATAATTCTTCTAATGAGTTCGCTTCAGGTGAATGGTAACCATATCTAATACCATCAAAACGAGATAAGTTTGATGAAGCTTCTGATGAAGCAATAACGTAATAAGAAGGGATACCATATTTAGTGTTTGGTAATGATACTTCTTCAACTGTTGCACCTAATTCTTTTAGTGTTTCAACAGCTTGTTTAACAGAAGCTTTAACATCTTCTGATACACCTTCACCAAGGTATTCTGTTGGTAACGCAACTTTTAGACCTTGAATATCTTTACCGATATCAGTAGTGAAATCTGAATCTTCAACTGGCGCACTTGTAGAGTCATTTTCATCTAAACCAGTAATTGTTTCTAATACCAAGGCATTATCTTTAACATTACGTGTAAGTGGTCCGATTTGGTCTAATGATGATGCAAACGCAACTAATCCAAAACGTGATACGCGACCATATGTAGGTTTCATGCCTACGATGCCACAGTAAGCCGCTGGTTGACGAATTGAACCACCAGTATCAGTACCTAAACTGAAAGGAACTAAACCTGCTGCTACAGCTGCTGCTGAACCACCTGATGACCCTCCAGGTACTGCAGTATGATCAAATGGGTTAACTGTCTTTTTAAAGTATGAAGTTTCAGTTGAACCACCCATAGCGAATTCATCTAAGTTGAGTTTACCGATAAGTACTGCTTGTTCATTTCGTAATTTATTCATTACTGTTGATTCATAAATAGGTACAAATCCTTCTAACATTTTACTTGCGCAAGTTGTTTCAACGCCTTCAGTAATAATGTTGTCTTTAATACCCATAGGAATACCAAAAAGTTTACCTTCCATTTGGTCTTTAGCTTGTAATTCATCTAATTCCTGAGCTTGTTTAACTGCATTTTCTTTATCTAATGCAAGAAACGATTTGATTGTTGGATCAGTTTCTTCGATTGCATCATAAATATCATTCACAATTTGTGAAGGCTTAATTTCTTTGTTTTTTATTAAGTTGATCAAATTTTCCACAGATTCATAACGGATGGTCATCTTAAGCGTCCTCCTCATTCATGATAGATGGGACTTTAAATTGTCCATCTTCCGTCTCTTTAGCATTTTTTAATGCAAGCTCTTGAGGAATACCCTCGTCTGCTTTGTCTTCACGTAATACATTTTGTAAATCTAATACGTGATATGTTGGTTCTACTTCACTTGTATCTGCTGTATCTATATGATTAGCAAAGTTTAAAATACTTTCTAATGTTTCTTGCATCTCTGCAGTTGCATCTTCAGTAATTTCAAGTCTAGCTAAATTTGCTATATGCTCTACTTCTTCACGTGTAACTTTAGCCATTAAATAAAAGCCTCCTTTTTACTCATTCATTACAAAATTGTACCAAAATTCCGCCCAAAAATCTAAGCTTTTCGATAATAACAGTAAATTATAGTGATTTATTTTTATACTTTTCCAAAAAATATATGTTTTCACAACCCTTTTATAGCTAGGTTTTCAAGATGTAGATAACTATTCATCACTTTTATATGTATAATAATTCTATTATTTATATGAATATAGAACATACTCCGAAAAATTGTAAGCGTTTAATACTTAGTATCTATAGAGTAAAGTCATAAAATTACTTAACATTTATCTCGACGCTATTATGAATACGCTTGTATAACCATTCATGTTCGAATAAACACAAGCATACACGTTCAAAACTAGAAAATTTTGAAACCAAACAGAGCGGCACAGAAATCAAATTTTAAACATTCATTGTTAGTGACTAGTATCACAGTTCCAATGATATTATCTATTGAATCAGATTATAATTCTAATACATAAGCTATCGCGTTTTAAAAATATGTTAAGGCGAATTCGCTATTCTTAAGTTTTTTGTATAAATTCATGTAATAAACCGATTTTGTAAAGGGCTGACGCCTAGGGGAATAGTGTGAGCGAGAGACTACAGGCTCGAGCCATACCCAGGCAAGCATGCATTTCAAAATCGGAACATTTTAAAACAAAAAAGAGCGGGATAGAAATCAAACTTTAAATTTGATTTCGTATTCCCACCCTTACAAGGCTGAGTAAAAATTAGTTGTTGTTTTTATAAATATGAACTTGCGGTTCTTTATCTTCTTTTGTTTTACTAATTAGTGCTTTAGGGTTATTACCATCTTTAATGTGAATTTCATACTCATCTATATCATCGAAATATTTTCTTGCTTGCTCAGTGACATATTGTGTAATACCTATGGTTTCAGCTTTACCATAATAATCAATTGGTACATCTACAGATAATTGCTTAGCTTCTTTATTATCGAATTTAACAGTACCTACTGCTTGAGTGAAATTATTAAAATATGTTTGGAGATTATCATTAAACTGTTTGAAATCAGAGTTTAAACTTTCATCTAATTCTGCAGCTTCTCCAGATGGTAATAAAGCAGTTTTCTGTTGAATATCTTTCCATTCATTAATACGTGTTTTATCACCTTCAACTGTTGTACCAGCGATAAACTCACCAGGTATAATAGAGTTTTCTCCGGACTGTTTATAAACAGCAAAATGAATTGGAATATCTTTCAGTTCTTTATTTTCACGTAATCTAGTAAGTATTTCTTCAGACATTTTTTTACCTTGTTTTTTAATTTCTTTGTCATCTAATTTCTTACTATAGGTCTCCCCATCTTTTTCCTTTTGGTAATAATATGTACTGTTCATCGCTAAACCAATCGTCATGCCTTTAATTTTTTTACCTTTTGTATCTCCACTATTATAAAAATCTTGTTCTAAAATATTAGAAAGATATGCTGGTGAATTTTCTGCAATTTTCTCAGGATCAGTTTCACCATTATGAGATGGATTTAATCCTAAATTCTCATTTGCTTTTTTCTCTTTACGTTCGTCTTCATCCATATCATCGATTTCATCTTTAGTATATTTAGGTCCTAAATATGCGTTAATCGTATCTTTATCTAGATATTGGCCATCTTGATATAAATAATCTTCAGTTGGAAAGACTTCTTTACTTAAATCTAATAGACCACTCTCGAAATCTTCACCGTTATAACTATTTGCCATGTTTTCTTGTAATACACCGCGTGCTTTACTTTCTTTAAATGGTAATATTGTTCTGTAATTGTCGCCTGATACATTTTTATCCGTTGCTATATCTTTTACAGAACCAGAATCTTGTTGTTGCTGCTGTTGTTGTTCATTTTCATTAGATTGTTCTTTGCTTTTCTCATCATCATTGCCACATGCTGATAATAAAAAAACTGCTGAGATGAATAGTATAACCTTCCGTTTCATGCATTATCTCCTCTATCCCTCGATTTCATTTTGCTTCTGAACAAAGTCTTCTTCTGACCATATTGCTGTACCAAATTTTTCAGCTTTTGTTAATTTAGAGCCTGCATCCTCGCCAGCGATGACTAAGTCTGTACTTTTAGTTACACTGCTCGTAACTTTTGCACCTTGAAGTTCTAACCATTTTGAAGCTTCGTTTCTAGTCATTTGATACAACTTACCAGTAAGTACAATTGTCTTGCCTTTAAAGTCTGGGTGGCCTTCTAAATCACTTGTCTTTATGCCTTTATATGTCATATTAACATTTTTTTCTTTTAATTTATTAATAAGTGCACGAATATCTTCATTTTCTAAATACGTGACTACAGATTGAGCTACTTTGTGTCCGATGTCATGAATACCAACAAAATCTTCTTCAGTTACTTCGAATAATTTATCCATTGTGCCATATTTTTCAGCTATAACTTGGCTTGCCTTTACGCCAAGATGTCTGATACCTAAGCCAAACAATAACTGTTCTAACGAATTGTTTTTAGACACTTCAATAGCATTGATTAAATTATCTACTTTTTTCTCTCCCATGCGGTCAAGTGGTAACAAATCTTCTTTTGTTAAGTAGAAAATATCTGCAATGTCTTTTATCTTTTCATTATCATAAAGTTGTTGAATGATTTTTGTACCTAAACCGTCGATATTCATTGCTTGTCTAGAAACAAAATGAATCATGCCTTCTACAAGTTGTGCTTGGCACTTAGGATTGATACAGCGTAAAGCAACTTCGCCTTCTATGCGTACTAATTCATGTTCACAACTTGGGCAATGTGTTGGCATATGATAAACTTCCGCGTTATCTGGACGTCTATCTAATACACTTTTAATGACTTCAGGTATAATATCCCCTGCTTTTTTAATTACTACACTGTCGCCAATTCTAATATCTTTGTCATGAATCAAATCTTCGTTATGTAAAGAAGCGCGAGAAACAGTAGTCCCAGCAACTTTAACTGGTTCAAGAATAGCTGTAGGTGTGACTACACCTGTTCTACCTATACTTAATTCAATATCTAATAAATCTGTAATTACTTCTTCTGCTGGGAATTTATACGCAATTGCCCAACGTGGTGATTTTTGAGTGAAACCAAGCTCCTCTTGGTGCTCTACCTTATTCACTTTAATTACAATACCATCAATATCATAAGGTAATGCTTCTCTTTTTTCAGTCCACTGTTCAATATATGCAATCACATCATCAATTGTTTGTACACGTTGACGTTCTTGGTTCGTTTTAAAGCCTAACTCATCTAATTCATCTAATGCTTCACTTTGTGTATTCGCATTAAATTGAGTAAAGTCATTAACACTATAAAGAAAAACACTTAGTTTACGTTTAGCTGCAAGCTTTGAATCTAATTGTCTAAGTGAACCTGCAGCAGCATTTCGTGGATTCGCAAACGCTTGTTCATCATTCTTAGCTTTTGCTTCATTTAAATTAAAAAATGATTGTCTAGGCATATACGCTTCGCCACGAACTTCAAATGTTCTAGCTTCCTTGATTTTCAAAGGAATCGCATGAATCGTTTTTAAATTTTCCGTAATATCCTCACCTGTAGTACCATCTCCACGTGTTAACCCTTGTACAAATCGGCCATTTTCATATTTCAAAGATACTGCCAAGCCGTCTATTTTTAATTCACACATGTATTCTACGTCACCGATACGTTCACGTATACGTTGATCGA
The DNA here is from genome assembly GCF_039237145.1 of Staphylococcus parequorum. NCBI lineage: Bacteria > Bacillati > Bacillota > Bacilli > Caryophanales > Staphylococcaceae > Staphylococcus > Staphylococcus parequorum. The sequence goes on along the minus strand of NZ_CP150682.1, from coordinate 1,338,481 downwards.
ATTTTCTTAAGTCTTCTTCATTAAACGCGTTGCCTAAACTGAGCATCGGGGTATTATGTCTTACCTTCTCGAAAGTTGATTGGGCAGAACCGCCGACTCTTACTGTTGGAGAGTCAGACGTTCGATATTCTGGGTGAGTCTCTTCAATGTCTATTAACTCATGCAACAATTTATCATATTCACTGTCTGGCACTGATGGGTTATCTTGAACGTAGTACTCATAACTATAGCGATTTAAGCGTTGATGCAATTCGTCGACGCGTGATTGTAAATCAGCCACATTTTATTCCCCCTTTTTCTCAATTGGCGCAAATTGTGCAAGTAAGCGTTTCGGTCCTTCTGATTTAAAAATGATATCTAGTTCTACAGAACCATTTTTTTCTTTTACATTACTAACCATGCCTTCGCCCCATGATTTATGAACAACTTTGTCTCCAACTTTCCAATCAGAAGACACTTGTGCTTTTTTAGTAGCTGTAGCACGTTGGCTATAACCTCTTTTAGCTGGTTCTTTTGTTGCTGAACGGAAGCTATTGCCTTGTGTTTTAGCTTTCGCTTTAGATTTAGTTTCATTTTCCAATAGATCTTCAGGTATTTCTCTTAAAAATCTAGAAGCCATATTGGATTGTGGTCGTCCAAATAACATTCTTGATGTCGCATGTGTTAAATATAATGTTTCTTCAGCACGTGTGATAGCTACATAACAAATACGTCGCTCTTCTTGCATTTCATGTTCATCATCGCTCTTAATTGCTCTAATGTGTGGGAATAAAGACTCTTCCATGCCCATGATAAATACAATCGGAAATTCTAGACCTTTAGCAGAGTGCATTGTCATCAATGTGATACCATCTTCAATTTGTGCTTCATCTATGTCTGCAACTAATGATAAATCCGTTAAGAAGTTAATTAATGACTGTTCTTCTAATGGTGTATTCTCTTCATAATCTTTTGGAACAGACATAAACTCATCGATATTTTCAAGTCTACTTCTAGATTCTAACGTTTGTTCACGTTCTAACATCTCGCGATAACCTGATTTAACTAGCACTTCTTCAACAATTTCAGTGATTTCAAGAAATTCTTGTTGTTTGATAAGGTTTTGCATCACATCATAAAAGTTAATACATTCTTGTGTTACTTTTTTAGATAATCCAATAAAGTCTACTTCAGCTAATGCATCAAACATACTCAAATCATTTTGTATTGCATAGGCTTGAATTTTATCTACAGAAGTTGGTCCAATACCACGTTTTGGAATATTTATTACACGACGCAAGCTAATATCATCATTACTGTTAGCAATGATACGTACATAACTTAATAAATCTTTAATTTCTTTTCTATCATAGAATTTTTGACCGCCAACCATTGTATAAGGGAGGTTTGATTTCATAAACGTTTCTTCAAGTACTCGTGACTGTGCATTCGTACGATATAAAATAGCCATATCTTTATATTTCTTTCCATTACGCTGATGTTTCATAATTTCGCGTACAACATATTCCGCTTCATCTCGTTCAGTTGTTGCTTCATAATAATGGATTTTATCGCCGTCTGTATTGCCCGTCCATAACCCTTTTGGTTTACGCTCTGAATTATTTTTAATCACTTCATTAGCCGCATTCAAAATATTTTTTGTAGAACGATAGTTTTGCTCTAGGAAAACCGTTTTTGCTTCTGGGTAATCTTCTTCAAAAGAAAGGATGTTTTGTATATCTGCGCCACGCCATCCGTAAATAGATTGATCTGAGTCACCTACAACGCAAAGGTTTTTAAATTTATTTGCAAGGAGTTTAACTAATGTATATTGCGCTTTATTCGTATCTTGATACTCATCCACATGAATATACTGAAATTTATTTTGATAATAATCTAATACTTCTGGCACACGTTCAAATAGACGTATTGTAACCATAATCAAATCATCAAAATCTAGTGCTTCGTTTCTTGATAGTTGACGTTGATAACCTTTATAAACAGTAGCAACCATTTGTGCATGATAATCATTTGCTTCTTTTTGTGCATCTTCCGGCGTTTTTAATTCGTTTTTTAAATTACTAATAGCGCCTATAAACATTCTAGGTTCAAACTTTTTGCTATCAATATTTTCATTTTTTAATACATCTTTAATTACAGATTTTTGGTCAGTTGGATCAATAATTGTAAAATTGCGTTCTATGCCAATTCTATCTGCATCTCTTCGAAGGATTCTCACACACATAGAATGGAATGTAGACATCCATAGCACTTGAGCTTGTTCCCCAACTAGGGTCTCAACACGTGCTTTCATCTCTTTAGCAGCTTTATTTGTAAATGTGATGGCTAATACGTTATATGGAGACACGTCTTTCTCATCAAGCAAGTAAGCTATACGATGTGTTAAGACACGTGTTTTGCCTGAACCTGCACCTGCCATTATAAGTAATGGCCCCTCTGTTGTACGTACTGCTTGGCTTTGTTCCTCATTCATCTTATTAACTAATGCGTTCATTTATGTGACTCCTTTATCTCAACTGTTTTTAATGCTTTTTCTATATCTTTATATATAATGTCTCCAACTATAATAGTGTCTGCGATTGAAGCCATTTGTTTTGCCTCGTTATAATCACTAATACCACCACCATAAAATAGTTGTGTATCTGTTAATTGATCTGCTGCTGCTTTTACTATTTCTACTTCTCCATATGTACCACTATATTCTATATACATAACTGGTAATTTGTACATATCATTAATCATTAATGCATAAGCTTCAATATCTTCATCCGTTAAGTTTGTATTTGCTTGCGTCACTTTCGCAACTTTACTATCAGGATTAAGTACGACATAACCTTCAAATATGACTTCATCAAAATCAATTATTTGTCCGAATGACTTGAGTGCATCTAACAACATGCCATTATGGTATTTAACATCTGAACTGTTTAACACAGTAGGCACGAAATAAAAATCGAAACCAAGCATTACGCTATCTACATTTGAAATTTCCAATGCTATCGGTAATGCATATTGCTTTAAACGTTGCTTTAAATGAAAAACATTATCTTCAGTAACATCATCTGTTCCACCTATGATAATTGCGTCTGTGTTAGATAAACAAATTGCCTCTAATTCTTCGTCAGATATTAACTTTGCAGGGTCTAATTTAAAAATATGTTTCCACTTTTTAATGTCATGCATGATATGTTACTCCTTTTTTAAACATACATATGATTATATCATTTTTAGTCTGTGAGTTCTAAAATGATGTCGAAAAAAACCACCCCAATATTTCTGAGATGATTTTTACAATTTAGTTTCCTTTTTACGGTAATGATTTAATTCAACTGGTAATAACTTTCTAAGTTTGTATCTTGGTTGTCTATAATTCTAGCTAATTCAGACCCTACATATCGCAAATGCCATGCCTCATATGCATAGCCTGTTTGATTTGATTGCCCTTTAGGATACCTAATAATAAAGCCATATTTAGCAGCGTTTTGAGCTAACCAGTGCGCTTCTTTTGTATGTTCAAAATCATCGTGGAAATCTTCAAGTGGTCTTTGTGTACCTACATCAAATGCTAATCCTGTTTGATGTTCTGAATGGCCCGGTTTAGCAGTATATTGTTTCGCAACTTTTTCCCCATCATTTTCAACATATGATTTCACTACTTTTTGTTGATCTTCATAACTTCTATAGCCACTAATATATTTTAAATCTAATTCTTTTTGTTCAGCTTTATCTAGCATTTCATTTAATTTACGTCTGGCTTTTTTATTTTCGCCAGGTTTATAACGTTTCGGTAATTGGTATGTTTTGTTGACAATGACATGCCCATTCACTTTCGTCACGCCTTGACTTTCATCAATAATAGGTAATGCATTTTTAGATTCGACGATATCTGAATGCACAGGTTGTTGATGATTAGAAGTTATAATAAAAGACATTCGTATGACAATACTGATAAATAATAAAGTCGCAATTACAATTATCCACTTCTTAAACACAATTATCTCCCCTCCAACATATGTACATATAACAATATTTTCACAAAACACATATAACAATGATGCAGTTGATATGTCTCAATTACCATTCTATCACTTTACAAAACATAAAGAAGCTGCCGACAAAGTATCATACTCTATCGACAGCTAGGATTAACTTCATGTGTTAACCTTACTTCTTATATAAAATTATCTAATCAGCCGTTTCAATATTCATGCGGTCTAGAATCATAGTATAAGCATCATTACCCCATTGCAATGATCTTTTCACACGAGAAATTGTTGCAGTCGATGCACCAGATTCTTGTTCAATTGTCGCATAAGTGAAACCTTGTTTAATCATTTTTGCGACTTGTAATCGTTGTGACAATGACTGTATTTCATTAACAGTACATAAATCATCAAAGAATTCATAACATTCTTCTCTATTTTCAAGTGTCAAAACTGCATCGAACAATTCATCTAATGCTTTTCCTCTTAATTTTTCTATTTGCATTCAAAACAACCCCTGTATCTTTCAATTTAATCTCAGTTTAACGTACTAATACATTAAAGTGTAACGATTTCCCTTGAAAAATTCAATTATTCCTGGTTATTCTAAACCAGCTCTTTCAAAAATAGTGTCAACTTGGTTTAAATGGTGTTTTGGATCGAAACATTCATCTAAGTCTGCTTCAGATAATAATGTTGTAATTGAACTGTCTTGTTCAATTAAAGTTCTAAATGGTGTTTTAGTTTCCCACGACTCCATAGCCTTAGGTTGTACTTTATCATATGCTTCTTCACGTGCCAAACCTTTATTAATTAACGCTAACAATACACGTTGTGAGTAAATTAAACCAAATGTTTTATCAATATTTTCAAGCATATTATCTTCAAATACTGTCAGTCTATCAACAATATTTGTAAAACGATTCAACCCGTAATCTAATGCAATCGTAACATCTGGAAGCATAATACGTTCAGCTGAAGAATGAGAAATATCTCGTTCATGCCATAATGGCACATTTTCATAAGCTGTTGTTACATAACCTCTTATTACACGTGCAATACCTGTAATATTTTCAGAACCAATTGGGTTACGTTTGTGTGGCATTGCTGATGAACCTTTTTGTCCTTTAGCAAATGCTTCTTCTACTTCACGTGTCTCAGTTTTTTGTAAATTACGTATTTCCACGGCAAATTTCTCCATTGAAGTACCGATAAGCGCAAGTGTCGCAATATAATAAGCATGACGATCACGTTGTAGCGTTTGCGTTGATACCGGAGCTGCATCTAGACCTAAATTTTCACACACATGTGCTTCTATTTCAGGTGGTATGTTAGCAAAAGTACCTACTGCACCACTCATTTTTCCAACTTCAATTTCTTCTCTCACACGTTTAAAACGTTCTAAATTACGTTGCATTTCTGTATACCAAAGCGCCATTTTAACACCAAATGTTGTTGGCTCAGCATGCACGCCATGTGTACGACCCATCATTAATGTATATTTGTAATCTTTTGCTTTTTTCGCTAATACTTCAATAAATCTTTCTAAATCTTTTTCAATAATGTCGTTTGCCTGTTTAATCACATAACTTAACGCAGTATCTACTACATCAGTTGAAGTTAAACCATAATGAACCCACTTACGTTCTTCACCAAGTGTTTCAGAAACTTGTCTTGTAAATGCGACTACATCATGACGTGTTTCTTGTTCAATTTCCTGTGCACGTTCAACATCAACCTTGGCGTTTTCACGTATTTTTTTGACGTCTGCCTCAGGTATATCACCTAGTTTACTCCAAGCTTCACAAGCAAGTATCTCTACTTCCAACCAAGCTTCATAGCGATTTTGATCAGTCCAAATATTAGACATTTCTTCTCTAGAATAGCGTTCAATCATTGAAATTAGCTCCTATCTTACATAAGTTTTAGTTCACAAACCTCAAAACATGTACATTTAAGTTCGTTTCCACTTTAAAGTTCGTGTTTGTTCTTTTCAATACTAGTTTACCAGAATTACTTTGAAATGTATAAGCCTTTTAAGCCTACTATAGAAATTATTTAGAATCAAAGTATTAAAAAAGAGCCCGAAACATAAATACATGTATCAGACTCCCATACTTATCATTCTTGTAATTTGCCTACGAACTCAATTTCTTGTTTTAGTACCTCTACGCTGCCATCTTTATTTTCTTTGTAAACGGGCTTTTCAAAACGTTTAACTGGTGTATAACCAGCTTCACGCATGCGACCCAAACAATCTTGAATTGACTCGTGTTCTTCGACTTTGAATTTTTGTTGTTTTTTCATATGCTTTCAACTTCATCCGTATCATATTGTTTAAGTTTTTTACTTTTAACACCTTTCGCCCAGAACCCACCATGAATCGTACGTGGTTCGTATGCGACCATAAATGCTTTTTCATCAATTTGTTTAATCGTCTCGATTAATTTAGCTTCAAAACGTCTCGGTGTAAGAATTTGTAAAATCAAGCGTTTGCCATCTCGGCCGTATGCAGTATTATGTGTTACGCCATACCCTAAATCTCTTAATTGTCTTGGTAAGTCTAACTCATACGCAGATGAAGTTACATTGACTACTGTATATCCAAGTGCTAGTTTTTCTTCAATCTTCATACCTACAATAATACCTATTGAAAAACCAAAGGCGTATGCAAGCACATTTTGGATTTGATCCAAACTAGACATTACCATACCTAAACCAATAACATATACAAGAACTTCCAAGAAGCTCACGATTGCAGCTACATAGCGATAACCTTTAAGGGTTAATATCGTTCTCATCGTTAGACACGTTACATAAGCAACGTTGATTATAAAAATGGCTAAAACCATTAACCATGGCGTAGATGTTATCACTGACATGTCCATTTTCCTTTCTGTTACATTAAATTCAAGTAATTCTATCAGTAAGTTTATATTTTGTCACTAAAAATTTTCTGTTGTAACAGTTAATTTTTGGGCCATGTGTGTCTTGTATAAGCTAGTTCTCTTTTATGCACACTCTTAACATAATGATGTTCAATAACTTCTTGTGCATCATCTGGTACTGATTTTCCCTCTAAATAATCATCTATGTGATCATAACTCACACCTAATGCCTCTTCATCTGGTAACTGTGGTTTGTCTTCTTCTAAATCTGCAGTAGGTACTTTTTCATATAAATGCTTAGGCGCTTTTAAATACTTTAATAATTGTCTACCTTGGCGTTTATTCAAACCAAATAGTGGTGCAATATCAGCAGCACCATCACCATATTTCGTATAAAAACCAGTTACACTTTCAGCCGAATGATCTGTACCAATCACTATACCTTGTTTGTTTGCAGCAATTGAAAATTGTGCTTTCATACGTTCACGTGCTTTTTCATTTCCCTTTTGAAAATCAGTAAGTAGAATGCCCGCATCTTTTAGTGACTGCACGCTTTGATTTACAGCTGATTTAATATTGACCGTTACTACTTCATCTGGTTGTATGAACTTCAAAGCATCTTCAACTTCGACTGCATCCTTTTGTTCACCATATGGTAATTTAACAGCAATAAATTGGCAATGAATTTTTTCTTCTTTTAATTCATTAACCGCAATTTGACATAGTTTACCAGCTAAAGTGGAATCTTGGCCACCTGAAATACCTAGCACTAAAGATTGGATAAAAGAGTGAGATTGTACATAACTTTTAATAAATTGAATAATGCTACGCGCTTCTTGTTCACTGTCAATCATTGGTTGGACATTCATTTCTTTAACAATGATTTCTTGTAAATTACTCATTTTCTTCCATCTCCTTCACATGTTCTGCGACTTCAAATATACGTTTATGTTTATTTTCCCAACATGCTGTGCTTAAATCTATAGGATATTCTTGTGGGTTAAGATGACGCTTATTTTCATCCCATAGATAGGTGAGATTTTCTTTCAAATAAGTTTGTGCTTCTTGTTCACTTGGTAAATCATATACTAATTTACCGTCTTTATAAATATCATGATGTAAATCTTTCGCTATAAATGATTTTATAAATTTCATTTTGTAGGTATGGACAGGATGGAAAAGTTTAAGCGGCGTCGTTTCATATGGATCTTCATGATCCAATGTAATATAGTCCCCTTCAGCTTTGTTCGTTTTTTTATTAATGATACGGTATACTTTTTTCTTGCCTGGCGTTGTTACTTTTTCTGCATTATTTGAGAGTTTAATACGATCAACATATGCGCCTGTACTATCTTCTACAGCAACGAGTTTGTAAACTGCACCAAGTGCTGGTTGATCATAGCCTGTAATTAATTTAGTACCTACACCCCATGAATCAACTCTTGCACCTTGGGATTTCAAACTAGTGATTGTCTGTTCATCTAAATCATTTGAAGCAATAATTTTTGCATCTGTAAATCCAGCTTCATCTAACATGCGTCGCGCTTCTTTAGAAAGGTAAGCAATATCTCCTGAATCTAATCGAATACCTACAAAATTAATTTTGTCTCCTAATTCTTTTGCAACTTTAATTGCTGTTGGAACACCAGATTTTAGCGTATGGAATGTATCTACTAAAAACACACAGTCCTTATGGCGCTCGGCGTATTTTTTAAAAGCAATATATTCATCACCATAAGTTTGTACCATTGCATGTGCGTGTGTACCAGATACTGGAATGCCAAATAACTTTCCTGCTCTTACATTACTTGTAGAATTGAAGCCACCAATGTACGAGGCTCTAGCTCCCCATAAGGCTGCGTCCGCTTCTTGCGCACGGCGTGTACCAAATTCCATTAACATATCATCCAGCGCAACTTGTCGAATACGACTTGCCTTTGTTGTAATCAAAGTATGGAAATTTACTATATTTAATAGCATCGTTTCTATTAATTGAGCTTGTATCAATGGTGCTTCTACTCGCATTAATGGTTCATTGCCAAAACAAAGCTCACCTTCATGCATTGAGCGAATATTACCTGTAAATTTCAAGTCTTTTAAATAACTCAAGAAATCCTCTTGATAGCCAATAGATTTTAAATATTCTATATCTGATTCTGAAAAATGAAATTGATTTACATATTCAATCACACGCTTTAATCCATTAAAAACCGCATAGCCACTGTCGAATGGCATATTTCTAAAATACAAATCAAAGACTGCTAATCGTTCATGAATACCATCATTCCAATAACTTTCAGCCATATTTATTTGATATAAATCATTATGCAATACTAATGTATCGTCTTCGTATTGGTACACAAAAATCTCTCCAATCAGCTTTTCTATTAGTTTAGCATAAAAGAAACGTTGTTAGCACCTGAAATACCATCCTATTTAATAGCATTCGTGCAACATTTTCAGATTGCTAATGTTCATTATTTTAAATTTTGATAAAAGTGTGACATTACTAACGACAAAGTAGTGACATTTATATTTTTATAATTAAAAATTAACTGTAATCACTTATAATACTAAGTGAGGTGTTTATATGTTAAATGAAGCTAAATCATTTATTAAAACAATGCATAAAGAATTAAGTTACGATGAACATGCTACATTAGATAGAATTAAAGAAATTGAAATTGCTATTCAAACAAATGGCACGTATGAACATACAGTTGAAGAACTTACTTATGGTGCTAAATTGGCCTGGAGGAATTCGAATCGTTGTATTGGTCGATTTTTCTGGAATTCATTAACTGTAGCAGACGCAAGAGATATTCAAACTGAAGATGAATTTATAGCTACAATTGAAAATCACATAACAACTGCAACAAATAATGGGAAAATCAAACCTTATATCACTATCTTTTCACAGCATCAGCCACCCCAAATTTATAATAATCAACTCATCAGATATGCCGGTTATTCAGATCAAGGTGACCCTGCCGAACGAAGTATAACGCAACTTGCTGAACATCTTGGATGGAAAGGAGAACATACTCACTTTGATGTCTTACCTTTAATTTATAAAATGCCTGAAGGTAATTTAAAGTATCATGTTTATAACCCGGAATTAATAAAAGAAGTTCCTATAGCCCATGACCGCTATCCAAAGTTAAAACAACTCGGTTTAAAATGGTATGCCGTTCCTATCATATCAAGTATGGATTTGAAAATTGGCGGCGTTACATATCCCACAGCACCATTCAACGGTTGGTATATGGTAAATGAGATTGCTGTTCGTAATTTTACAGATAGCTATCGTTATAATTTGCTAGAAAGTGTTGCAGATGCATTTGAATTTGATACACTTAAGAATAATTCTTTCAATAAAGATCGTGCACTTGTTGAATTGAATGATGCAGTATATCATTCCTTTAAAAATGAAGGCGTCTCTATTGTTGATCATTTGACTGCTTCTAAACAGTTCGAACGATTTGAAAAGAAGGAAACAAAAGAAGGAAGAGATGTTACTGGTAAATGGTCATGGTTAGCACCTTCGTTATCTCCAACATTGGTGTCAAATTATCATCATGGTTATAAGAATGAAATTCGAGAGCCTAATTTCTTTTATAAGCAATCAACATCTAAGGGTTGTCCATTCCATTAAAACTCTATCCTTACACATATGAACAAGGGGTAACGTCACATGAAACTTTATTATTTAGGCCCAAAAGGGACATTTTCATACTTAGCAGCAAAACAATATAAATCAGAATCTGAAATGGATTTTGAAGCCAAATCTAACCTGTACGAAGTTGTACAAGCTGTTTCTAACGATGATAACAGTATCGCCGTAGTACCAATTGAGAATTCAATTGAAGGGACGATTAATATTGTCGCAGATGCATTAACGCAACAAAATATTTTTGCGCAAGGTGAACTTCATTTAGACATTCAATTCGCGTTGTATGGTTCTCAAGATGCTACAGTAAATGATATCTCAAAAGTTTATTCTATTGCGCCTGCGATTAGTCAAACGAGCCAGTACATACAAAAGCAAGGCTTCACGTATGACTATGTAGACAGTACGATTAAAAGTTTGGAAAAAATAACTAATCACGTTGGTGCCATTGCACCTTTAGGTAGTGGCGAAGCATACGGCTATTCACCTATTGCGGAAAACATACAAGACTTTCCACATAATGTAACGCGCTTTTTAGTCGTGAGTAACCAACCGAGTAGTATCGAGGATGTAGAAGATGCGAGCGATACATTATTACTCATCACGCCTCAATTTGACAAGCCTGGTTTATTAGCAAGCATATTAAATACTTTTGTTTTATTTAATATTAACTTGTCTTGGATTGAATCTAGACCTTTAAAAACACAACTTGGAATGTATCACTTTTTTGTGCAAGCAGACACACCAATCAATGAAGATTTGGCCAAAGTTATTAAAATTTTAAACACATTAGACTTCCAAGTTTCAATTATTGGTTCATTCAATAAATTAAGTTAATTTTATTTTTACGTAAATCCATTAGACAAACCAAAAACCCTCCATTCATTATTTAGAAATGGAGGGTTTTATTTATCTATATAATTATTTAAGTGGCAATGGTTTGGTTACATCTATACCTAATACTGGTGGTACTAGGAAGTAAACAACGAGTACAATAACTACAATGCTTATTATGTTGGCCCAAAAGCCGACAGATGCCATCTTTTTAATACTAATACGTCCTGTACCAAATACAATTGCATTCGGTGGCGTACCTACTGGAAGCATGTATGCACAGTTTGCCGCCATAGCTGCAGGCACCATTAGTAATAATGGATGAACATTTACAGCAACAGATAACGTTGCAAGAATTGGTAAAATCATCGTTGCAGTTGCAGTATTTGATGTGATTTCAGTTAAGAATAGTACAAATACGGTAATGACTATTACAATAATTAAAGGACTCACACCTTCTATCAATTTCAACTGATCGCCAAGCCATACTGCTAATCCACTTGATGCTATCCCTTTCGCTAACGCAAGCCCTCCACCGAAGAGTATCAGTACGCCCCACGGTAAATCTTTAGCCACGTCCCAATCTATAATACGTTTATGTTGTGCTTTGTTCTTCGCAGGAATTAAAAATAGTAAGACTGCGATAAACATGGCTATGGTCCCATCTGCTATTTCTGAGGTGTATGTCCAATTTTTCAATAAAAATTCTCTACTTATCCATAAGAAACTGGCAAGCATGAACACAATTAAAACTACTTTTTCTTCATATTTCATCTTACCTAATTCGTTTAGTTTCCTTTTAATTAACGCTTTTCCACCTGGTAATTCTTTCATATCATGTCTAAAAGCTATATATCTTATGTATGCCCAAATTATGAACAATAAGACAATAACTGTTGGCACACCAATAATCATCCATTTAGCAAAACTAATTTCTTCACCAAATGCAGATTGATATTGTCCCTTTAATATAATTAAAGGCGGCGTCCCAATTAAGGTTCCAAGACCACCGACTGTACCAGCATAACCAATTGCTAATACTAAAGATTGTTCAAACTTAGTAATACTTGAATCTTTAGTATCTTTACTTTTTAATTCATTGGCTTCTTTAATAATTGCTAGACCAATCGGAATCATAATCATAACAGCAGCAGTGTTCGATACAAACATGGATAAAAAACCAGTCGCAATCATGAATCCTAGCAAAATCTTTCCTGTACTTGTCCCTAATGTATTGATAATTGTTAGAGCAACCCGGGTATGTAAATTCCATCTTTCCATGGCAATAGCTAAAATGAATCCCCCAAGGAATAAGAAGATAATATCATTACCATATTGCGCTGAAACTTCTTCTGGACTTAAAACATGTCCAATTGGCATCAGTATTAATGGTAATAAACTCGTTGCTGCAATCGGAATGGCTTCAGTAATCCACCACGTTGCAATCCAAAGTGTTGTTGCTAAAACAAATATACCTTTAGTTGATAAACCTTCAGGCTGTAAAAATAGTAATGTTAAAACAAATAATAGTGGCCCCAATATTAAACCTATTAATTGTCCACTGTTATAAGACTTCTTTTCTTTCTTGTTAGAAAAAAACATTAAATAATGTGACCTTCTCATATCCCCTTTTTTCAAATCGTTCATATTCGTCCCCCTCTAAAGTTACTTTTCTGAATATTCATAACATTTCTTAGTTTATAACATAATATAATCCTAATGAAATATCAATGCTAAACCGCTTACATATAAAGTCTTTATGGTGTCAACGTAGCATTGTAATCATGTTTAATTAAACTTAACAATATTTTAAATTTTATCATCATAAGATAAAAATAAATTCTTAGTGTCCTTCAAATACATTTTGGGCGGCCATTCATCAAATTCATTTTGAGCAATAAGTATATTTTTATGTTTTATATTATTATAACTTTGAATCCGAACTGCATATTTCTCCATCGCTCCAACAAATTTATTTTGATAAATATTTAAATTACTCCCAGCTTGAGTTGATCTTTGTTTCCCTTTTAAATCTTTTGCATTTTTACCATCTTTAACTGCTAAAAAACGAACACCACCAGCACAGTTTTTAAAAATATTATGATGAATATACGTATCTTTATATTTTAAAGGTGTTAGTGCATATTGCTTTATCTCTTCAAATGTATTAAAACGAATATGAATATTTTGATAAAATTGATTATAACGACTTGCATGAGAACCAATCGCCCTGTTCCATGACTGCATCGTAGGCGTATTTGAATTGCCAAAATAACAATTTTCTATTATTACATTTTTTGTAATCGTTCCGTCTGTCGTCCCAAATTTAGGAAAAGCACCTGGTACTTGAATATCTAACTGAATTGCTTCTGAAAACGTTCTTGTCCCATCACTATCATTGAATCCTAAAAATTTACAATTATTTATATATAATCCATTAACTCCACATGCATCCAGCCCATGGCCACCTATAATGTCTTTAAAGGTCACATCGACGATTTGAATATCTTGGGCATGTCCCATACACATTGCTGTATTATTATATGGGAAAGCATAGCCGTTCATATCAAATGTTCCTCCTGCAATATAAATATGGCTATTGCCGTTATAACCATGATAAGGTTTAAACCTTCTACCATTTTTGAGTAATGCATCTTTCCCACATCTTTTAAGGACTGCGCCTTCATCTAGCAACAATGTTGTAGACTCATAAATAACCAATGACTTGCGTATATGAAATTCACCTTTAGGTACATATATCGTTGTCGAAGGATGTTTTTTTGCATAATTCAATGCACGTTGCATTGCTCGTGTATCTGCGCTTTTACTTTCACCTTTTAATCCAAATTGCTTTGCATTAATCATCATAGGACAATCCCTCTCTTTCTCAATACTTTATAATAAACTTAATTGAGTATTTTCAAACGCGCTTGTTGTAGCTTTATTGATTTATCTACTTAGTATATAATACTTATTATCTTTAATATTAGGAGTGTTCGCAAATTATGAAAAAAAGTGCACTTATTGTAGTGGATTATTCAAATGATTTTGTTGCAGATAATGGAAAAATGACTTGTGGCATTCCAGGCCAACAAATTGAACATTATATTGTGGAAAGAATTGAAGCATATAATAAAAAACAACAGAACATTTTCTTTATGATGGATTTACATTTTGAAGAAAATAGTTATCATCCTGAGAATAAGCTCTTCCCTCCTCACAATATTCTAGGAACATCTGGGAGAGAACTTTACGGTAAAGTAAATGATATCTATCAAAATATATTATTTAATGATCACATACATTTTTTAGATAAAACACGTTATGATGCTTTTTGTGGTACTTCGTTAGATATTTTGCTACGAGAAAGAAATGTAACACATTTAGAAATTGTTGGTGTATGTACCGACATTTGTGTATTACATACAGCGATTACTGCCTATAATTTAGGTTATTCCATTAGTATTTCACATAAAGGCGTTGCTTCATTTAATCCAACGGGCCATGATTGGGCTTTAGATCATTTTAAAAATTCCTTAGGTGCTGAAGTAGAATAACTATGCAAACTCATGATAAAATAACATTAACTATATAAATAAGGAGAATTTAGATATGGCAAAAACTTATATTTTCGGACATAAAAATCCAGATACAGATGCTATTGCATCTGCCATCATCATGGCAGATTTTGAACAACAAACAGGTAATTCGGAGGCTGCGTCTTACCGTTTAGGCGAAATAGGCCCTGAGACGCAATTTGCTTTAGATCATTTCAAAGTAGAAGCGCCAGAATTACTTAACGATAATCTAGCTGATCAAAATGTTATTTTAGTTGACCATAATGAATTCCAACAAAGCGCAGATTCAATTGCTGACGCTACAATTCAACATGTCGTAGATCACCACAGAATTTCAAATTTTGAAACTGCAGCGCCTTTATATTACCGTGCTGAACCAGTTGGCTGTACAGCAACAATTTTATACAAAATGTATAAAGAACGCGGCTTTGAAATTAAACCTGAAATTGCTGGCTTGATGATTTCTGCAATTATCTCAGATAGTTTATTATTCAAATCACCTACATGTACTGAAGAAGATGTACAAGCTGCAGAAGCATTGAAAGCGATCGCCAATGTTGACTTAGAATCTTACGGTTTAGATATGTTAAAAGCAGGTGCTTCTACAACAGACAAATCAATTTCAGATATCTTATCTATGGATGCAAAATCTTTCAACATGGGAGATTATTCAACTCATATCGGACAAGTTAATACTGTGGATATTGATGAAGTCTTTGCACGTCAAGAAGAATTAACACAAGCTATGTTAGAAACAAGTGCAAATGAAAAATATGATTTATTTGTATTAGTCGTGACTGACATCATTAATAGTGATTCTAAGATTTTAGTAGTGGGACCTGAAACAGACAAAGTAGGTAAAGCTTTCAATGTTGAACTTGAAAACAATACTGCATTCTTACCTGGTGTAGTTTCACGTAAAAAACAAGTTGTACCACAAATTACAGAAGCTTTAAACGAAGTCGTTTAATATATATGATAAACACTGAGTGGACAAAGAAACTAAACACCTAACCACTCAGTATTCTGGAACATAGTAAATATGTTCCAGTTTTTTATCCATTTCCATAAGCATAGCGACATCTCATACTAGGAGGAATATCATTTGAATTCAATAGAGCAAACTTTCCATAATAGTAAACAATATTTTAATACTCACGAAACCAAAGATCTTAAGTTTAGAAAAAAACAACTCAAACTGTTGGGTAAAAGTATTAAAAATCATGAAAATGAATTACTCGACGCACTTCAACAAGATTTAGGAAAAAACAAAGTGGAAGCTTATGCAACCGAGATTGGATTCACTTTAAAAAGCATTAAGTCAGCACGCAAAGAGCTTAAAAATTGGGCGAAAAGAAAACAAGTGAACACGCCCCTTTACTTATTCCCTACTAAAAGTTATATCATGAAAGAGCCTTATGGTACTGTCTTAATTATCGGACCTTTTAATTATCCTTTCCAATTACTTATTGAACCATTAATTGGCGCAATAGCAGCCGGAAATACAGCTATACTTAAACCGTCAGAATTTACACCACACGTTGCAGATATAGTACAACAAATTATTGAAGATGTATTCAACACTGAATATATTAGTGTATGCCAAGGCGACGCAGAGACTACACAATCACTTATACATTTACCTTTTGATTATGTCTTTTTCACTGGCAGCGAAAAAGTAGGGCGTATTGTCTATCGTGCAGCTAGCGAAAACTTAACACCCGTTACTTTAGAATTAGGAGGTAAATCTCCTGCGATTGTAGATGAGTCAGCAAATATCAAAGTAGCGAGTGAACGCATTTGTTTCGGGAAATTTACGAACGCTGGTCAAACTTGTGTGTCGCCAGACTATATTTTAGTTAACCGAAAAGTCAAAAGCCAACTCATCGCGGCACTCAAAAATACAATCACTGAATTTTATGGTAAATCTATACAAGATAGCCCAGATTTCGGTCGTATCATTAATCAAAAACATTTCGATCGTTTAGACCATTTATTAAATGTTCATAAAACAGAAATTGCATTTGGTGGTCAATCTGATGCAGACGATAAATACATCGCTCCAACCATTTTAGATGGTATTACTTTCGATGCTAAAATAATGGAAGATGAGATTTTCGGCCCTATTTTACCAATCATTCCGTATGATGATTTTGATGAAGCGATTGATTTAATACGTACTAAACCTAAACCACTCAGCTTATATTTATTTAGCGAAGATGAAAATGCAACAGAACGTGTACTTCATGAAATTTCATTTGGTGGCGGTGCGATTAATGATACGTTGATGCACCTCGCAAATCCAAACTTACCTTTTGGTGGTGTCGGGGCATCGGGTATTGGACAATATCATGGTAAATATAGTTTTGACACGTTTAGTCACGATAAATCTTATGTATTTAAATCTACAAGGCTTGAATCAAGTCTCATATTCCCACCATACAAAGGGAAATTTAAATACATCAAAACATTTTTCAACAAATAGAAAATCACCTAGTATGGCAATGTATTATCCATACTAGGTGATTTTTTAATTTTTTCAGTTGTCTTTATTTTAAAAATTGTACACAAACGCCCTCTGGTGCTGATTCATGATGATCAACTTTTTCTAATTCTCCCGTAATTTTATCACGTTTGAAAACCGTCAATGTATAGTCACCTTCTTGGTGTGCACAAACTAAGAAATCGTCTGAGTCAGTAATGTTGAAATCACGTGGGAATTCACCACCACTTGATACAATATCAACAAATGAAATCGTTGAACCATCATCGCTTACTTTAAAAATAGCAATACTATCGTGGCCTCTATTCGTGATGTATAAGAATTTTTGATCGTGTGACTGTCTTACTGCTGCTAATTTTGTATCACCTTCAAAATTTTCTGGAATTGTTGAATGTCGTTGGATTTCGGTGAATTTTCCATCCTCATATTTTACTGTACTTACGACATTTGATAACTCATGGACAACATAAGCAAACTTCCCATTTTCATGAAAAGTAATATGTCTTGGTCCGTCCCCTGGTTCAAAATCACTCACCGCATGTTCACTAAAACCATGATCATTAAATTCGTATGTTACTATTTTATCTGTACCTAAATCGATTGCAACTACATATTTTTCATCTGGTGTTGTACTGATAAAATGCACATGTGGCTGATCTTGTCTTTCATGTGGTCCAGTTGGATAATTGTGCTCTAACTCTTGAATCAAACGTATGATTTCACCTGTTTCAGGATTCGCTTCATATAAGCGCGCTAATCCAGCACCATAAACAGACTCAAAAACAAACTTTCCGTCTGGTGACACATCTACATAACAGCCGCTACCCTTTGTAGATGCGAGGCATTTATTAATTAAACTGAGTTTACCATCTTCTTCTATTTTAAGACTTGCAACACCGCAATTATCTCCTTCACGTGTTACAGCATATAAAAATGAATTATGTTGATTTACATAAGTTGATGCTTCTAATTCATATCCTGTTTCAACTTCTGTTACGCTTCCAGTTTGTTCATCTAATTCAAAACGATAAACGCCTTTGCCCTCTTTTTTTGTATACGTACCAATATAACCTGTTGTCGTCATGTAAACCCCTCCATATTGTTATAGTTTCATTTTAATAAATATCTATACTAAATGACAATATAATGATTATTACCACTTTCTATCAAAGTACAATTAAATTTTTCATGCTTTATTAATTTAAAATAAGGAAAAACTTCTTGCAATTACACGAACGTATGTTCTATTATTATGTTGAGGTGATTTTATGATTCCGGAAAAATACCAAAATGAAAATGACTATAGAAATATACCAAGAGAATTTCTTAATGCCAATATCCCGCAAGGTCGTGGCATGGTTAAATGGGCGCCATTTGCTACTTTGCCAGAACAATTCGAAACAATTCAACAATATTTAGTAGATCAAAATAAAATTGACCGTCCTATATTATCCGACGATCAATTAAATGAATTAAATTTACAGCTTCATCAAGCGTTACATACAGATTCCTATATTTATATTGAATATTATCAAGCAGGTTGGTTGGAAACGGCTCATATAAAAATTAAAAATATAGATATGACTCATATGTTTTTAGAAGGTTATCCAATCTATACACATGAAACAATTCAACTTTCATTATTTGATATAACTAGAATAACTCAAGACAATAGTTAACCGCTTTTCTATACTTGCGGCGCAAGTTTACAGTTCGCAGTCTTCTCGACTGCATAAGCCACCGTAACAACTTCGTTGAACGGATTTATTGTTCGCAGTCTTCTCGACTGCATAAGCCACCGTAACAACTTCGTTGAACGGTGGCTAAAAAAAAATACTGCCAACGAAAGCCTAAAGGCTTTGTCGACAGTATGGGAACACTCTAAAGTGTTCTATTAATAACTTAATTATTCGTTTCAATATCTGAAACAATTTCTTTTGTTTTACTTTCAATATCTTCGAAGTCTTTTTTAAAGATATAAGCGAAAACTACTGCACCAACACCTGCTGCTAATGACACAGTAAGAATTGTACCTAATACAAATTTAAATAAACCTTTAATAAAATTACACATTCTGATTCACCTCAATAAATTATTAACATATCTATCAATAATGATAGCATACTTGAAAGCATCAATAAATATATACCCACTTTTCATTTCTTTAATCTAAATATTAAAAAATGGATTTATGATATTATTGGAGTAATGCAAAATCAATAAATTTTAGTCAATATGTCTTATTTATTTTAACATTTTCTTCTCATCAGAATAAAGATAGATGTTATATTTATTATTATTATAAGTAAAAAAAGGGCTAATATCGTTAAATATTAGCCAATTCAATGTTAGTTATTCTCATCTTATTGACCCCACCAAGTGGAGACTGCATCTTTGAAAGCATCATAATAATTTGACATAATAATCACCTCATTGAATTTGTCTATCTGATCGTCCCTTGATGTTAACTCAAGCATAACTACTGGTCATACGTAATGCAATTAACAAAGCGTTACAATGAAGTTACATTTTTGTAAGATTACACACATAAATAGGAGTTTTAAACTATGCAATCAGTAAAATCAGACATCTTAACACATCGAGGTTCACACTTTGATTTAGGTGTACAAACAGCACAGTGGATGCAACAAACCCCCTTACTCAAAAACAGAGAGAAAGAATGGAAAAAACGTATGCCCCGCTTTGATATCCATATCAAAGAAACATATGACATTTTCCAAACGTACGCCCCGCAAATTTGGGAAGAAATTAGAGGCATGCAAGAAGTACTTAATCTGCCTACCCGCCAAATGATTCTTAACTTTGCACACTATCGATTCACACCATTGAAAAACAGTGGCTGTACGGTCTTTTTAGGTCAGGACTATATGGTGCGAAATTATGATTATCACCCTGCAACTTATGATGGTCGTTACTTATTGTTCCAACCTACTGATGGCGGATTAGCGCAAATAGGCCCTACATCACGTGTAACAGGGAGAATGGATGGTATGAATGAATCTGGTCTATCCATGGGCTACAACTTCATGCACAGAAAGCACCCAGGTGATGGTTTCGTCTGCTATATGGTCGGCAGGCTTATATTACAATATTGTAAAGATGTACCTGAGGCCATACAATTACTAAAAGAACTTCCCCATAGAAGCTCATTTAGTTACATTGTCATGGACAAACATTTGAATCATGCGATTATCGAAGTTTCTCCTCGCTCCGTTGATGTTCGTTACGATCGTACTTGTACGAATCATTTCAAATTATTAACACATGAAAATAGAAATTTCACAAAAGAATCTAAAGAACGATTAAATCGACTCCTTAAAAAAGAACCCGCATCACTAGATAAAATGAGCGCATTTAATTTATTCAATAATCCGGAATATGAAATTTATAGTAAATTATTTAAAAGTTGGTCTGGGACAATTCATACAAGTATGTATGAACCTCAATCATTAACAGCACATATCACTTTAGGTGAAAATAAAGCCCCTACCATAATAGACTTTGGCAAATGGCTCGATGGCGAATCATTAGATATTACTTCAATTAACGGGCATCTTGACACTGATTTAACCTTTGCCACTTATTAATATTTGTCATTTTAAATCATTTATATTATAAAAAGAGCCAGAAAGTACTTAATTAAATGTACTTCCTGGCTTTCTCTATTCATGTCAACATAGAGTTAATTTATATAAATGTCCCCATGATCCGTATAGAACTCTAAAATATGCTTTCCTGCCCCTACTTTATTATCTTTAAAATTGTTGTTGATAACTTTAGAAGTCCCATCAGATGGATTCAATTTTAGCAATGTATCTTGAGGGTCATCATCATATGACATGAAAATATCACCATATTGTGTAGAGGCTCTAAAATGTGATGCAATATCCATTCGACTCAAATCAATTTTGCCGTGGTCAGCTAACAGCACCGACTTTTCAATCAATGATTTTTTACTCGTTATACTCGCCTGTTTCGTTTTAATATTCGCATTAGTAATTTGGCTATGCTTTATATCAAGCGGTGAACTCACACCTCTATAATACAGTTTGTCTAACACTACATCACTTAAAAACACACGTGCTCCGCCAGTAGCCTTCATTGAAATATGTGCATCTTTTGCATT
Organism: Staphylococcus parequorum; assembly: GCF_039237145.1. Lineage (NCBI taxonomy): Bacteria > Bacillati > Bacillota > Bacilli > Caryophanales > Staphylococcaceae > Staphylococcus > Staphylococcus parequorum. Next base: position 1,316,878 of record NZ_CP150682.1, on the reverse strand, counting down.
GATACTATCAATATTTATAATATTCGTCTTACTAGATACATCTAAATGATTTAGTTTTTTATCTGGCACAGTCACTACCATCTCATCATCAAACTGTCTAAACGGATTAAAATTCAATCCATAATGATCTTCTGTATTATCAGTCTCATGAACATGTAGTGTCTTGTTTTTATTCGTAATATCAATATTCTTTTTCCCTTTATAGGTCACTGAAAATTTGTCACCTTGCTTAACCTGAACCTTACTATTTTGGCTATCTAGGTTTAAATTTTCTATATCTTTATCATTAACTTCTTTATTCACAGAATTGAGTTGGTTGTTTTGTTTTTCAAATCCAAACCAAGCGACACAAGCTAAAAGAAAGCACACGATAAATAATGTTAAGCCGCTAAAAAATAACTTCTTCATTCGACTGCACTTCCTTTAATTGTTTTAATATTCCAACGTAAGTATTTTAAAATCACTCGATAAACAAATTGAGCAAATTTTGCAATAATGACAAATAATAAAAGACCTAATCCTGTATACGAAATGGCAAATAAATAGTTACTTATAGCAAAACTAAAATTATCATTAATTATGCCGTTGATAATCAATAATAGCGGACTAAGTGCGAAAAATAATGCAACAAGTAATAGTACAAACATGAAAATGCCAACAAATATCATAGGGATTAAAATAATGATTAATGATAATATTCCCATACCCAGAGATGCCATAATTGCTCTCACGATTGTATTTATATTAGGACGAAACTCCGCAGACACAATCGCATTTCTCGCCATAAGCTCTTTGCCTATCTTTTTAGGAGATTCAAGCGCTCCAATGATTTGATATTCATTTTTCCCTTCACTTTCTTGATCAAAAAAATATTCCTCATATTCATACATCACTTTATCGCGTTCACTTCTTGGTAATTTATCTAATTCTTGCTCTAATTCATTTAAAAAAGTGATTTTATCCAAAATATCTACCGCCATTCAAACTTAAGTTTCGAAGCAAAACGTATATGTAAAATCAAAAATGACATGCCCTATAGGAATGTCATTTTTAATTTTTATATCTTGTGTATTTCAATTTTCTTTATTTTATCATGTTTATAAATAATAAATAACTTTATTTGATTTTTCTTATCTTTATATATTATAGCATTAAAGCCTTTGCGCAACTTTTTTTGTTTATAATGTGTTCCTAGTGTCTGTGTAACTTCTCCAACATTATTATTGATCGTTCCATTAAAATTAGTTTGCACTCTAGTATCGCCAGTTAAGGTTATACCTTTAAGTTGAGAATCCTTTTTATTCACTTTGAAGATTAAATTAGGATGCTCTCTTTTTGAATAAAGACGATGTCTTTTTAAAATGACTTCATCTTTTTCAACGTATTCACTAATATTAATTTCAGACCCTATTTTGACACGATCAATGGATAGTTTTGATAAATCGGTCGAGTGTTCTTGCTTTATATAATTAACTAATAATACTGTCACAGTAGCTATTGTTATACACGCAAAAAATATAAAACGCTTATGTAGTCTATGTATTTTCAATGTTGTCACCACGCTCTACTTTACTTATTAAATATAGCATAGGTATTTGTCACTTTCATCCCTGAAGAAATCTTAAAACATATTACTTTTATATGTATTAATAATTTTCTTTCATATTAAAATATTGATATAATAATATCTAATCAATTAAAGGGGGAACTATTATGACAAGTTTAGAAACTTATTTCAAAAACAGTCAACCGCTTGATCAATATATTGAAGCTATGACTGAAAACAAAGAGAATTTACTATCAATATATCATTCATTCTCAGCACCAGAGGATGATAGTCGTCTTGAAAAAATTAAAGCATCAAACTATAGCAAAGTTCTAGTTATCACTGAAGATTGGTGTGGAGATGCTATGATGAACGTGCCTATTCTTAAACATATTAGTGAAAGATTAAATATAGAAGCTCGTGTCTTTCATCGTGATGAAAACACTGACTTAATCGATCAATACTTAACAAATGGTACTGCGAGATCTATACCTATATTTGTATTTTTAAATGATGATTTTGAACAGCAAACAGTTTGGGGGCCTCGTGCAAGACAAGTTCAACATTTTGTAGAGGAAACGCGTTCCAAACTTCCTGCAAAAGATGATCCTACATTTGAAGATAAATCGTCTGAATCATATGCAATTATTTCTAATCGCTTTAAAACAGACTCACAAATGTGGAAATATGTTTATGATTCAATTTTAGATAAACTAATTATAAATTAATAAAAGACGTATGAATTAAGGTGTTATAACCGTTAATTCATACGTCTCTTTTTTTATGACTCAATCTTCGGTTATCTTTATTTTAAATATCTTTTTTAGATACATAGAATATATTAACTACGAATAATACTACAATCGATGCTGAAGTAATAAACCACTGCCAATTAGAGAATGTGTAATCACCAGTTGTCGTTTTAGAAGTTAAGTAACTAAATGGAATATATTTCAAGGCATCTTGAATATTGTCACCAAATTTAGGAATCATAGGTATAAATGGTTCCGCAAAAGGAACAAGTAATATTAAGAATATACCTAGAGTAAAGATTAATGCTGTTTTTGGTACAACTAATGAAAATAAATATAATAATAATCCAAAGAATAAATGGAATAGAATGAAGAACCAAAGTAATTCAAAGATTTTATCAACTTCTATATTTTTACCATCAACAATTTGTTCTACGATTAATACAAAACCAACAAGTATTGCTGTAATAATTATGGCGATTAGTATAATTGAAATCACTTTTGCGATAACATAACCCACACGACTTGATGTTTTATTCATATATAATTGAATTGTACCTTGTGAAATATCACGGGTGATTGTCTTGATTACAAATAGTAAGCCCATGATAGAAAAGAACCAACTACCAATAGAAAGTAGCATATTGCCGTCTATTTTATCAGATTGCTGAACAAATAAAACTGTAAATCCAATTAACGGAAGTATTGTTAAGAGTAATGCTAAATACGTTAATGGGCTTCTAATAATGCTATAAATGTCATATTTCACGAGTTGTAAACTATTCATTATTGGCCACCTTTCTGATTAATATTGAAGTAAGTATCACGTAAAGAACTCTTGCGTGTTTCAATAAATTCAGGGAAAATATCGATATTGGATAAACCTTTAAGTACTTTTTGATAACTTGATTGTGCTTTAATAATGATTTCTCCATTTTCTCTCTTAGATTGAATCACATCGAAATTTTCATTTAAATATTCTAAAGCATTATTGAAATTATTTTGTTCTATGATTAAAACTGTAGAATCCGTTGGTGCCCCTTCTTTCATATCAACATCTTGAACAAAATTACCATCACGTAAAAATACTGCTCTATCGCAAATTAATTCAATATCCTCAAGTTTATGACTAGAAATCAAAATTTTCATATCCAGTTCTTGCACAAGTGATTGAATTGTTTTCAATACATCAATTGATCCGTCAGGGTCCATACCATTTGTTGGCTCATCTAAAATAAGGTACTTGGGTTTGTTCATTAATGAAACAGCAATGGCTAGCTTTTGTTTCATTCCCATTGAATACTTTTTAACTTTTTTCTTCACATAAGGTCTCATACCAAAGGCATCAATGATTTGATTTGCATATTTTTTATCAAACCCCTTACCTAATACATTGGCAAATAATTTCAAATTATATAAACCTGATTTATTATCATACAATTTAGGATGTTCAATAAGGTAACCGATATTGTCTTTATTACCTATCTTTACCTCCCCTTTGTATTTGATAATATTTCCGTTCATGACTTTCATTAATGTTGTTTTACCGACACCATTTTTACCAATTAAACCTACAATTTGGCTTTGTCCAAAATCAAAATTAATATGATCTAAAACATTGTTATTGCCATACGTTTTTGTTATATCTTTTAATTCCATAAATGCGCCTCCTTTTATTATTAAATTAATTTTTTATATTGAATGATGTAGCTAGCTACAAAGCAAAAAATACTTAAAGTTAAAAATCCATAGTTAAAAATAGTTTCAAAATAATTTAATATACCCAGACTATAATTAAATAATGTACATATTCCAACTACAAGTAGCACGATTATGACAGGTATTAAAATAACCATCGTAAGTAAATAAATGATATAAGAAATGTAATCAGATTTTTGTTCTGTATATTTTTTGAAAGCTATAGGTACTGCAAAGAAATTTACTGCAATGTATGAGAATGGCATTGAAATATTAAAATCAATATTACTTGTTGATACATGAGAATTCGGCATTGTATATAAAGATAATATTGCTGCCCCAACTAATGTAAAAATAATAACTGTTAAATAATTAGCATTCAATAATGACTTTTTAGAAACTGGTAAACTTCCAAAAAAGTCATAAGCCATTCTGTGCCCAAGCTTACTATTAAAACGAAAAACATGTCCAGAATCTAGTATAGAAACAAAAAGTAATATCATCGCAACTGCAGAATATAACGCATTAGTAAAAATACTATTAGGTATTATGATTAATTGCAGTGGGGAAAACAATAATAAGATTGCATATATTACGATTGTCCATTTACGTAATTTTAAATTTCTAATAAGTAAATTTTTCATCTAATGCCCCCAGTTGTTAAGTCTCATAATTTTTTTGTTCAGTCTTCTGGGTTCCTTTTTCAAGGTAAACCATTAAATCTTCAATCGTTGGCTTAGTTATTGCAACCTTGTTTCCAAAAATTTCATTAAATATATTAGCATGTTCTGTAAGTGCGATATATCCAGTTTTGTTTTCTTCTATATAGTGTGTTAATTGAATTAATTCTTCATCCAATTGCTGCATGTCACCTTTAACTACTTTGAATCTATTCAAAATGTCATCCAAAAATTGATTCAGTACAATTTCACCATCTTTTAAATACACTAAGTAATCAGCGATTTTTTCTAAATCAGAAATGATATGAGTGGAAATAAATACTGTTTTCTTTTCATCAATGAGTTCTTTTTGAATTACATCCAAAACTTCGTTTCGAACGATTGGATCTAACCCTGATGTTGGCTCATCTAAAATAAATAATTCAGCATGATGGCTAAAAGCAATAGCAATAGACAACTTCATCTTCATACCAGTTGAGAATGTTTTGATCTTCCGCTTATAAGGTAAATCAAATTTTTCAAGATAATATGTAAATAACTGATGGTCCCATGTACTATAAAATGGTGAAACATACTGTTCAATTTTTTGGATATTCCATTTATCATTGAGGTACAATTCGGAATAAACGAAACCAATTTTATTTTTAATAGCTTCAGGGCGTGCTTTCATTTTTTGGTTAAAGATTAAAACATCTCCGCCATCAGGCTCAATTAAATCCATAATCATTCTAATAATGGTCGTTTTACCCACACCATTTGCACCAATAAATCCAGTTATAAATCCTTGAGGAACACGAAAACTAATATCATTTAACTTGAATTCTTTATACTGATAATTTACAGCATTTAATTCGATTGCGTTCATTCATCGTCCTCCTCAAAAATCATTTCTAAGATTTCTTGTAATTCTGAAAGTGGCATGCCTATAGTTTTTGCTTCTTTGCTTATTGATTTAGCCATTGTTTCAATCACCATGAACTGTTTTTCTTTTAAAATTGAACTATCTTGCTCTTTCACATATGTACCCTTACCTCTAATAGTAAAGACAAAACCATCTTTTTCTAAATCTTCATATGCGCGCTTTGTAGTTATAACGCTAACGCTCAAATCATGTGCTAATTCCCTCATCGAAGGTAAGTGTTCACCAGGAGCAACGTATCCTTTTAAAATATTTTCTTTGATTTGTTGCTTAATCTGTTCATAGATTGGCTGTTCACCACTATTTTTCAAAAGTATTTTCATGGACGTCCTCCCTTACAACTGTATATACACACTATATACAATGTATACACACTTGTAAAGTATAAATTTATTCAAACACCCATATAATTACTCATTAAAAGGGACGAGTTAACATAAAAAAGCTATAACTAAGATTTTGCATATCGCTTCATCTCACTTATAGCTTGTTTTAACAATGTTACTTATTTTGTTTATCTTTTTTCTTACGCTTATTATTACGATCAATAAAAGCGCAAATCATAAACATAATTGCAGCAATTAATAATTTAACACCAGAATCTTCATGACCTATGGCCTGTAAATAATAGCCTACAACGAGTAATATCATTGCCATTATGACAAATATTTTGGTTAAATGTTTCACTCTCTTCACCTCAAACAATATCATTGTACCAAACTTTGGCATTAATTTCTAAAAGCAATTTATTTCAAAAAAATTCTTGATACTTATGTATCTGTTTTTTATGATTTATATTTAAATATATTGTTTGCAGTCTATTACCTATGATGATAAAATTGTAATTGTATCCACGGATTATACTACACAACCCCAAGTCTGCGTCATCAGGCTTGGGGGTTTTTTGTGTAAGGCCACCTATTTGTCTTTCCATTTATTCTCTAACCAAACACGGAATACAACAAGTAAGCTACCTGTTAATAAAGTTGCAATCATTTCTTGCCACCACGCTATCATACTACACCTCCCACAGAAAAAAGTGCCATGTAGGATTTTTGATGGCCTATCCGTATTCTAACATAAAACAGAACGTATGTTCGTATAAATAGTTAAATTTTGAAATTTTCTGTCTAAAACAGTCACAAGACTTTAATTTTAAGCTATTTCAAGATAATATAAGGTTATCATTGAAAAAGTAAAGAGAGGTTGACCAACTATGAATCCTTTAGCTTTAGATTTAAACGAACAATTATCTAAATCAAATCCAGAAGTTGCAGACATGCTTTCCGACCTAGGAAAATTAATGTATTACCCGAAAGGTATATTATCCCAATCCGCGGAAGCAAAATCCACACAATATAATGCCACGATAGGAATGGCAACATATAAAGATAGCAAGATGTACGCAAATACTTTAAATGATATCTTCGCTCATTTAGAACCCGATGAAATCTTTCCTTATGCCCCGCCACAAGGTTTAGAATCTCTTCGTGATTTATGGCAACAAAAAACATTAAAAGAAAATCCAGATTTAGATGCAAAAGACATGACAAGACCTATCCTTACGAATGCTTTAACACATGGCTTATCATTAGTCGGTGACATGTTCGTCGATAGTGGTGATACACTCTTACTTCCAACCCATAATTGGGGCAACTATAAACTCGTTTATAGTACAAGACATAGTGCTGAAATTGAAACCTATGATATTTTTGACGAAGCTGGACATTTTACAACAGAAAATTTAGTTAATACGCTAGAAAATTATAATAAAGACAAAATCATCTTAATATTAAATTATCCAAATAACCCAACTGGTTATACACCAACAAAAGATGAAGTTCATACTATTGTCTCTGCAATAAAATCATTAGCAGAACGTGGCACAAACGTCATTGCTTTAGTTGATGATGCATACTACGGACTCTTTTATGAAGATGTTTATACACAGTCATTATTCACAGCATTAACAAATTTACATTTAGACAACTTATTACCAATTCGTTTAGATGGCGCAACAAAAGAATTTTTCGCATGGGGATTACGTGTAGGTTTCATCAGTTTCGGTGTCGGAAACGATACAACAAAACAAGTATTAGAAGCTAAAATCAAAGGATTAATTCGAAGCAACATTTCAAGTGGTCCATTACCTTCGCAAAGTGCAGTTAAATACGTGCTCGAAAATCACGAAACTTTTGATAAGGAAATTCAACACAATATCGACACGTTACAAGCTAGATATGAAGTAACGAAATCTGTTGTATATGATGAAAAATACGCATCATACTGGCAGGCTTATGATTTTAACTCAGGCTATTTTATGGCATTACAAGTTAAAGATGTGGACCCAGAACAGTTACGCCAACACTTAATTACTAAATACTCTATTGGCATCATTGCCCTTAATGCAACAGACATTCGTATTGCTTTCAGTTGTGTAGAAAAAGATGACATTCCATATGTATTTGATTCTATCGCTAAAGCAATTGAAGACCTAAAAAATTAAATTAAATAATAAAAAGGATGAAATCACATGTAATGGTGATTTCATCCTTTTTATTTATATTAACGTTGCTGTTTCAATACACGTGCCATTTCTTCAATTTTACCAGCATGTAGTGGTACATGAATTGCATTTAAAATTAACAACTCATCTAACGTACTACAACCAGCAATTGTTTCAGTTAATTCAACTTCTAATTGTTGGTCTGTTAATTTTTTTGCACGCTCAGGCAACGTTTTTAAATTTTTGATAATTTCATCCACACTTGGGATTTCTTCGTCGCCCCAATCAGCTGGATTAGATCCATAACCAAATAAGCGTGTATATTTTTGAATATCTACTTCATTTTGCTCACTTAAAGATAATGCAGATTCAAAAATAGTTAACACATGACCATATTGCCAATGTAACGTATTAGGGAAGAGTTCACTTTCATTATCTAATATACTTTCAATGTTCCATTTGTCATAGTCTGATATTAAATAATTAATACCTGTATCAATCACATCGTACACTGATTTTTTTGTCATAGTTAATCTCCCTTTCTTAAAAAAGCTTCACATAAATAATAATTATAAGTAGCGAATAATATTTATGCTTACTTTCTCTACCCTCAATAAGTTGTTTTTACTCACTTAATCCATTTATATCCATAACTTTTTTAATTATACATGTTAAATAATGCTATAGATTGCTTTCAAATTCAATTTTTTATACTTTAGGATTTAATGATTAAATATTACTAACGTATCGTGTGCTTTTAATCATCCCACTTTGAACGTAGGACACAAGAGCAAAAATTATTTTGAGGATATTCAGGCTCAAAATATTTCACAACATCAGATTTAATATTGCCAAACGTTGTTTCAGGTTTATGTTTAAAGCCTTCATAAAAAGCTGTTAATACATCTTTTTTAAAATTACCACGAGGAAATTTATTTACGATTGCTTTTCTAATTTCATCTGAATACTGGTCCCAATTGTCACTCATAACATCCATACCAACACCATGATATAATAATGCAACATTATTCTCTTTATGCTCAGCCACACCTATCGTCGTATGTAATGCTATTGAATCCCAAGCAAGTTGTAAATCTTGGTCATTATAATTGTGTGTATCTAAAAATTGGCGAACTGCATTTGCGCCGTCTACTTCAAATCTCAGATCATCACTACTATATTGGTTTGTTAATCCTAAATCATGAAAGAGCGAACACATATATAAAAGTTCTTTATCATATTTCAAATGATCTTGCATGCCTTTAACTTCGCCAAATAAATATACTCTATTCGAATGGTTCCATATTAACTTATTACCATATTCATGGACTACTTCTTGTGCTTCTTGGATTATTTTACTATCTGGGACAACAATTTCATTGATATCTTTTAACATAATAAATTCCTCCTTGGTTACAATATAGTCTCTATAGATATGTATATCAAACTATAGATCATTCATCATAAAAAAGACGCCTTCCACTAAGTTAAGTAACTTAACGAAAGACGTCTTATAAATATTATTTAAATACGCTCTTTTATAAACTTTAATTTTAAAGTTTATAATCTATTACATCATACCTGGCATGCCGCCCATACCTTGCTTGTGCATCATTACTGCTTTCTTCAGGGATATGCGCAACAACCGCTTCAGTTGTTAAGAACATAGCTGCTACACTTGCTGCATGTTGTAAAGCTGAACGTGTAACTTTAGTTGGATCTACGATACCGCATCCAGCATATTCACCCATTCATTTGTAGCGGCATTGAAACCAATACCTACATCAGCATTTTTAAGTCTTTCAACAATAATCGAACCTTCTAACCCAGCGTTTTCTGCAATTTGACGAACTGGAGATTCTAATGCTTTTAACACAATATTGATGCCTGTTGCAATATCGCCTTCAGCTTCAATTTTAGAAACTTTGTCATAAATATTCATGAATGCTGTACCACCACCGGCTACAATACCTTCTTCAACAGCAGCTCTAGTAGAGTTCAAAGCATCTTCAATACGTAATTTACGTTCTTTTAATTCTGTTTCACTTGCAGCACCAACTTTAATTACAGCTACGCCTCCAGCTAATTTAGCTAAGCGTTCTTGTAATTTCTCTTTATCAAATTCAGAGTCCGTCTCTTCAATTTGAGATTTAATTTGGCTTACACGTGCATCAATATTATTTTGGTCTCCATTACCATCAACCACTGTTGTATTATCTTTAGTGATTTCTGCTTTGCTTGAAGTACCTAACATGTCAATTGTTGCATCTTTTAAATCTAAGCCTAAGTCATCAGTAATCACTTGTGCGCCTGTTAAGATAGCTAAATCTTCTAGCATCGCTTTACGACGATCTCCGAATCCAGGTGCTTTAACTGCAACTGCAGTAAATGTACCGCGCATACGGTTTAATACGATATTTGTTAATGCGTCACCTTCTACATCATCTGCTACGATTAGGATAGGTCTGTTAGATTGAACAACTTGTTCTAATAATGGCAGAATATCTTGGAAAGATGAAATCTTTTTATCTGTAATTAAAATGTATGGTTTTTCAAGTTCTGCAACCATTTTATCTGAATCAGTTACCATATATGGAGATTGGTAACCACGATCAAATTGCATACCTTCAACGACTTCAAGTTCAGTATTAAAACCACTTGATTCTTCAATTGTAATTACACCGTCGTTACCTACTTTTTCCATAGCTTCTGAAATATATTTACCAATTTCTTCATCAGCTGCTGAAATAGATCCAACTTGCGCAATTTCATTTTTATTATCAACGTTTTGAGAAATTTCTTGTAATGCGTCAATAGCTACGTCTACAGCTTTATCGATACCTTGACGTAAACCTACAGGATTTGCACCACTTGTTACGTTTTTCAAACCTTCTTGTATCATTGCTTGAGCTAATACTGTAGCTGTAGTTGTTCCGTCACCTGCGATTTCATTCGTTTTGTTGGCAACTTCTTGTACTAATTTCGCTCCCATATTTTCATATGGATCTTCTAATTCAATTTCTTTTGCAATCGTAACACCGTCATTTGTGATTAATGGTGATGTATATTCTTTATCTAATACAACATTACGCCCTTTTGGTCCAATTGTAACTTTCACGGCGTTAGCTAATTTATCTACACCTCTCAACATAGATTGACGTGCGTCTTCGGAAAATTTTAAATCTTTCGCCATATTACTTTACCTCCATGATGTTCGTATTATTTGTATATTTTTTAGTTTTAATTTTGATTATTCTTCTATTACTGCTAATATATCGTCTTCGCTAACGATTAAGTATGTGTCGTCTCCACGCTTAACTTCAGTTCCAGCAAATTGTTGGAAAACAACATTGTCGCCTTCATTCACTTCAGGAGCAACTCGAGAACCATCTTTTAAAATACGTCCTGCACCTACTGCAATTATCGTACCTTCATTTGATTTCTCTTTAGCGCTATCAGTTAAAACGATACCACTTTTAGTTGTTTGCTCTTGTTCTGTTTTTTGAATAATTACTCGGTTACCTAATGGCTTTAACATTGATTGTTCCTCCTTAAAATACTAAAATTTTTAGCACTTAATCATTGTGAGTGCTAATACACTTTCTATAATAATCAAAGTTGGTCAATATTTCAAGTTAAAACCATTACACTAAATTTTGTGTGAAAAGCTATTTTACGATAAAATAGAGTATATTCTAATTTTTGGAGGTTCATTATGTCTCGTATATGGGTGTCCATTTTGACATTAGTTATTTATGGCCTTGCACAGTTTGGTCCGATTTTCTTACAAATGGCTGGCTTATTTAACAATTTAAGTGGCAAAGAAATCCTCTTTGCTAATATTTATTCACAGGTAATTTTGTTTATTATAGCTGCTTTCCTAATCATACTAATAAACTTTTTCATTGCCAATCCTACACAACTAGAGTTACAACCTAAAGAAAAGAAAAGATATGTTATCCTTTGGGCAATCGTAGGTTATATGATTGTTATGATTTATCAAGTCATTGCAGGAATGATAAATATGTATGTATTCGGCGCACCTCAATCTAGCCCTAATACGGAAAGATTGATGAAAATAGCACAAGAAATCCCGATGTTTATCATATTAATTTCAGTTGTAGGACCTATACTAGAAGAATTCGTATTTAGAAAAGTAATATTTGGTGAGTTATACAACATATTAAAAGGTAATAAAACTTTTAAATTTCTCATTGCCGGAATTGTAAGTTCAATTATCTTTAGTGCTGCACATGCAGATCCATCATTCTTTATCATCTATTTTGGTATGGGCTTTATTTTCTCAGCATTGTATGTATATACAAAACGTATATGGGTACCTATCTTAGTACACATAATGCAAAATGGCTTTGTCGCTATTGTACAAATTTACTTTGGTCCTGAAAAAATAAAAGAACTACAAGAATCTGCATCATTTATATTTAATTTTATGTTTTAATTAAATTTTAAGTTATATAAAATAAATGGAAGAACTCAATGTTTATTACATGAGTCCTTCCATTTTTTATTTGTCTATGACACGTTAAATGTCAAAAGCTATTCATTTTCGTTTTTGTTTCTGCGATAAACGAAATATCCTACCACTACACCTATAAATATTATCGTTATTGCAGTGATTAAAGCAAACAATGTCCGTTCGAATTTAATATCAATTGTGTCTTTCGATTTCTTGTCGTTTGTACGCGTCGATTCTTCATCACTACTTGAATGATATTCGTATTTACCAGATGCGGCACTTTTGTTTTCTGGCGTTTTTAAGTCAGGCATAGAACCTATTTCTCCAGTAATCAATGCCAAAACTTGTTTATCTAAATTTTTATAGTAATCTCTTGATTTTAATGGATTAAAATATTGAAATTTAAAATAATTTGTTCCCTTTTGTAACTCATTTAAAAACGCATTATCTGAAAAACTTTGACGTCTTACAATAGAAGTAATATCTTTGTCAGATACACTATCAACATTATTATTAAGCTGTTTAACTTGGTTCAAAATAAAAGGATTATATTTAAAAGAACCTGGAGACATTTGATTAAATCTATTAACTAATCTGCTGTCACCTTGATTTGAATTTTGACTTTTTTTCTCTGTTCTCAAATCTCCATAAGTCACAACATTATTGTTACTGCCTGCTATATTTTCATTTGATTGTGCATATTGCTTATTTGCATTTTGATTCTTACCATTATATAAGTTTGAAGATGTGTGTTCATTTTGAGAACTTCCTGAGTTTGAATGATTCACTGAACTGTCTGATGTATTATTTTTACTACCCTGGTTATAATGATTTGATCCAGATGATATGTTGGGGCGCAGTGGTTTATTAGGCTTCGGGGGTTCTGTGGTATTGTTATCTCCTCCGCCTTCACTCGGTTGTTCTGGTTTAGGTGTTTCTGTTGAACTTCCCCCATCATTTTGTGGTTTATCAGGATTTGACGGTTCTGTTGAATTATCGTCTCCACCTTCACTTGGTTGTTCTGGTTTAGGTGTTTCTTCTGAGTCATCTCCACCACCTTGTGGGTTATCAGGGTTTGATGGTTCTGTTGAATTATCTTCGCCACTTTCTCCTGGATGTTCAGGTTTTGGCTTCTCTTCTGAGTCATCTCCGCCACCTTGTGGGTTATTCGGGTTTGTCGGTTCTGTTGAATTATCGTCTCCGTCCTCACTTGGCTGTTCTGGTTTAGGCTTCTCTTCTGAGTCATCTCCGCCACCTTGTGGGTTATCAGGGTTTGATGGTTCTGTTGAATTATCGTCTCCGTCCTCACTCGGCTGTTCTGGTTTAGGTTTCTCTCCTGAATCGTTGTCACTATCCCCTGTATTGTTTGAACCCGATGATTGATCATCTTCCTCTGACTTATCTGGCTCAGTAGCATCGTCTGAATCACTATTGTTAGAGTTACTATCATTTGGTTGTTCCGATGATGGCTTCTCTTCAGTTCCGTTGTCACTATCTCCTGTATTGTTTGAATCTGATGATTGATTGTCTTCCTCTGACTTATCTGGCTCAGTAGCATCGTCTGAATCACTATTGTTAGAGTTACTATCATTTGGTTGTTCCGATGATGGCTTCTCTTCAGTTCCGTTGTCACTATCTCCTGTATTGTTTGAATCTGATGATTGATTGTCTTCCTCTGACTTATCTGGATTAGTAGTAGTGTCTGAATCACTATTGTCTGAATCATTGCTATTTGGTTGTTCGGATGATGAAGTCGTTATAGCATCACTACTGGTTTTATTATCAGTTTGATCAGAATTTGAAGGTATTTCATTCTCACCTGAATTATTTACTGGCTTAGTGCTATTTTGCACATTCCCATCTATATCTGATGCATTGATACGCTTATGGTCTAAATCAGTATTATTCATAGTCGTATTCTTATTGTATTCATCTAGTCCTGTCTCTGCCCCTTGTGTCGGTTTAGAAATTAATGTAGCACTTAGTGCAATTGCAAAGCTAGATACAATAAATTTATGTGAAATATAATTTTTCATAATCTCACCTCCAAATAAATTTTCTTATATTCCTTATCAGTATATTAGAAATCGTACTATTTTTCATTAAAATCAGGCTTTTGAAAGAAGAAATTAATCTATTTGAAATTAATTGTAAAAAGCTATTTACAAATAAAGGTATAATTATTATACTAGATATATAAAATAAATTAATGTGAAGGAGTTTTCCGAATGGGACTTTTTAGTAAAAAAGAAGATACACTTGATGTATTTCAAAATGCAGTAGAATCAAGACGTACAATATATAGTTTAGAAAAAGAAATTTCAATATCTGATAAAGAGGTAGAAGGTATCATTGAACATGCAATTAAACATGTTCCATCTTCATTTAATGCTCAATCAACTCGTATTGTATTGTTATTAAGCGATAATCATAATAAATTTTGGGATATAACAAAAGAAGAATTAAAAAAATCAATGGGTCCTGATCGTGAATTCCAAGCAACTTCAGACAAAATTGATAACTTCAAACATTCATATGGTACAATCCTATACTTTGAAGATCAAGAAGTTGTCGAAGGATTGCAAAATCAAATGCCTAACTATGCTGAGAACTTTGCCATTTGGTCAAACCAAACAAATGCAATGCACCAATTTGCAATTTGGACTGCATTAGGTACTAAAGGTATTGGCGCATCATTACAACATTATAATCCACTTGTAGACGTAGCAGTAACTGAAGCGTTCGATATTCCTGCTACTTGGAATCTTGTAGCTCAAATGCCTTTTGGTAACGTGCGTGATGAAGCTGGAGAAAAAGAATTTCATGATGTAAGCAAACGCTTCTTAGTAAGAAAATAGTTTGTTGGATTTTTTAAACATTAACAATAATACATGCGCTTAGGGTATCAACCCTTTCCAATTTATAAAAACCAATTCGTTTAAGGCACTGAACGGCACTGAACCCTTAAAATGGGAACTTAATAAAAACACTATTTTCTAGGATGCTAATTTCCTGAACTCTATAGGAGATAAGTAGCCTAGTTTTTGTTGAATTCTAACTTTATTATAGTTTTCAATGTAATTTTCGACAATATCTATTACAATGTTATTAGAGCTCTTGAGCTCTTTGTTTAAGTAGAATGTTTCACACTTTAGCGAGGAATGGAAACATTCAATCGGGGCATTATCAGCTGGCGTTCCCTTACGGGACATGCTTCTGGTAATGCTTTTTTCTTCGCATAATTTATAATATTCATACGATGTGTAAACACTTCCTTGATCGCTATGAAGTATACAACTATCTGGAATTTCTAATTGGTTCAAAGTCTCGTTTACTAAATTTTGATTCTGATGATTATCTATAGTATAAGCAACTATTTCCCCGTTATAGACATCCATAATTGACGATAGATACAACATTGTATTACCGAAAGGTAAATAAGTAATATCTGTTACAAGTACTTCTAATGGACGATTTGCATTAAAATTCCTCTGTAACAAATTGCCTATTTTATAAAATGGATTACCTGGTTTTTTAGATTTTTTAGGTTTAACCCTACAATTCAATTCGTTTTCTTGCATAAGCCTTTGCACTTTCTTGTGATTAATTTTTTCCTTACTAAATTTATTTAATTCAGCAGTCACTTTCCTATAACCATAGGTATATTTGTGCTTATGACAAATCGATTTAATTGCTTCTAATTCCGAATTTGTTTCATGTTTTTTACATTTCCAGCGATAATAGGTAGATTTGGGTATGTTAAATACCTCTAATATCATTTAAACTGTATATTTTGATTCTAATGCTTCAACCACTTGTATTATTATTTTGGGCGACACTCCCTTTCCAATTCCTTGTACTTTTTTAAAATTTCTAATTCTGCGTTTTTTCTTTTATTTTCTATTTTTAATTGTTCAATTTCTGAAAGTTCTTCTAATCCCTTTCCGTAGGAATATTGTTTTCCAACTTGTTGATGAAATCTATAATGTTCACCATTTTGGTACCATTTCCACCAAGTTTTCACTTGTGATCTATTTCTAATGTTTAATGTATTCATAATTTCTTTTGCACTATATCCCTCAATTTTCATTTCAATAGCTTTATTTTTGGTTTCTAGTGAATAAGTAACTCTTTTCATAGAAAAACACCTCCGTATAAATTCATTTTAGTATGAATTCAACGAAAGTGTTTTTATTTTATTCCCACAATTTGGGGTCAGTTCATAAAATGAATTGGTTTTTTTATTTAAATATTTCGATTTTGAGTATGCACACTTCTCACGTACGCATTTTGTAACTTCATTGAAAACTGCCCGCAATTTTGAATTTTCTGAATATATCTAGTATATTTATGCTAACAACAATTTAAGGGGCGATCGAGATGAATATAGAAATCTTTCAATTTAAAGTGGAACCAGCGAATGTTGCATTAAATGAAGAAATAATTACGAATTGGTTTGCCGAGTATGTGACAGCAGAGACAGATATCGTAGTTTTACCGGAAATGTGGAACAACGGTTATGCCCTACCTCAACTAAAAGAACTTGCTGATAATCAATTATCAAGAAGTTTTGAGTTTATATCAAAATTAGCAATCCAATATAAAGTTGATGTAATTGCAGGTTCTGTTTCAAATAGTATGAAAGATAACATCTACAATACTGCTTTTGCCGTTTCAAAAAATGGTTATTTAATAAACAGTTATGACAAGGTACATCTTGTGCCGATGTTGGATGAACCTTCATTTTTAACACCCGGTAATGCAGTTCCAGAACCCTTCACTCTATCAGATGGAGCTAAAGTTGCACATATTACTTGTTACGATTTACGCTTTCCTGAATTACTTCGCTATCCAGCGCGTAAAGATGCACAAATCGCTTTTTATGTTGCACAATGGCCAGCGGTAAGATTGAATCATTGGACTGCCCTCTTAAAAGCGCGTGCCATTGAAAATGATATATTTGTAGTTGGTTGTAATGCTTGTGGAGATGATGGCAAGACTGAATATGCAGGTCATTCTATCGTGATTAACCCTAATGGTGAAGTTATAGCAGAATTAAAAGAAAAACCAGATCATTTAACTTGTGACATTGATTTAGATGAAGTAACGAATCAACGCAATACTATTCCAGTATTCAAAAATTTAAGACCACATCTATATAAATGATTTCATAATAAAAACCGTGAGCTTGGGAGGGGCTCACGGTTTTTGTAACTTATTATTAAGGGAATGTTTTTACAGTTATTTCTCTATCTATTTTTGGGGATGTTATTAATTATGAAAAAAATTAGTGAATTTACCGATTTTAATGATAAATTGAATGATGTTTACGATAGCTTACATGTTAATACTTTAAATTGTCTCTGTTATAGACAATGTTAAAATAATATTAGATTCGAGACTGGGAAGGTTCTGCAAATCTAAATTGGGAATGCTTAAATTAATAAGCGCGTTGTGTACTCAGTAAGTACTATTTTACGAAATCACTAATTGCTGCTGAGATATCTTTTGTCACTACATCAGCCTCCTCTTGTTTGTATTAAAATTGAAAAACGATAACTAATTTTTGTAACTATAACAACTATACGAAGAAAGTACAGTTACAATATCAGCGTGTCAATTAAGCTCCTGCTCAAAAGCTTAATTAACTTCATCATTCAAATCAAAATTCAAACAAAAATTGATTAAATGATTTGTAAAATGCTATCACTTCTTTGTGATACAAGTACATTTAACCATGATTTTGAGCTTATTCGTTAAAAAATCCCTAACTCGTCATATTTCATTCCTAAATGTTCACTTTTTTATGTTAAAATTAAAGAGATAAAGATTAGCAACAGTTAGGAACACAAAATATACAGTTAAGCAATAAGACGCATAAAACTTAATTAAAATTGTATAATACGTCTGAGGAGAGAAGCCCAATGTTAAAGTCTATAGATAGCAAAATTGACCGTTTTGCTAAATATCTACAACAACGTAACAACTTAGAACATATTGATTATTTAAAGATGCGTTTAGGTATGCAAGTATTTGTAGGCAATATAACTAAAACAATTATAACTTATGGCGTTTCAATCCTTTTCCAACTCTTTTTTTACACACTAACTGTCCATTTATCGTACTTTTTAATTAGGCAATATGCACACGGTGCACATGCAAAATCTTCTTTTGCATGTCATGTGCAGAATTTATCTTTATTTGTTTTACTACCTTGGCTAATCGGGTATATTGGAGTGTCTTCATTAATTATGTATCCATTAGCAATAATTGGTTTCATTATATTAATGATATACGCACCTGCTGCTACGAAAAAGCAGCCTATACCACAACGATTAGTAAAAGGTAAAAAAATAAAGACAGTCATTGTAACTTTATTATTAGTAGTAATATCAATGTTTTTCAGTGAGCCTTATCAACAATTAGTACTTTTAGGCATTATTTTGATTGCTATCGCTCAACTACCTATATTTTTCCCTAAGGAGGATGTTTAATTATGCATATCTTTGAATCTATTTTTAGTATAATCGCGAAGTTTTTCACAGTACTAGGTGCAGTAGCTGGGGCAAGACCTTGTTATGGATATTTTGATGAGACGGAAGTACCTAAAGAAATTACAGATTTATACGAATAATTGTCCTAGAGAGTGTGTAGAGTATGGCTATTTTAAACACAATAATGTTATCAATATTTCAAGCATTTTTGCTTTTCATAATTATTAAAATTTTAACAAATGTAACTTATACTTTGAGGGATTATATTACCATTATTGGGATTATAATCCCTTCAACCATTTTATTCTTTTATTTTGACACAAAATCGATGTTATTTTTATTGTTAGCAAGTGTTGTCTTTATGTATTTTAAAAATCGCTTCATGGGTGTTGTATCTGTACTTGTTAGCTTTTTCATCCTTTATATGGCCAACTTTCTTTCAATTTGGTTAGCAACATCCTTGCAAGATTTAATTTCAGGGAATTATATATTTAATTTAATATACTATGTAATTTTCGTTTCTATAATAATTGTTTTTTCAATACTTGGTAGATTTCTTTTTAAACTATTAACCACTTCTGGTTTATCATTAAATAAAATCTATTTAATCATTGTTTGTGTTTTTCTATTGACCGTATTGTTATTAATTTATTTTTATTTACCTGATCGTGTTCTTTCTTTTGGAGATATAAAATTTTTAGTCGTAATGTATGCCGTATTAATCATTACGATAGCTGTACTTATCGTTACGATTTCTTTTAGTATTATTCGTCAAATTCAGTACAAACGTAATATGCGTGAAATCGAGAATTACTATAAGTACACTTTACAAATAGAAAAAATTAATCATGAAATGCGTAAATTCAGACATGACTACGTCAATATATTATCAACGATGTCGGATTTTATTAGAGAAAATGATATGAAAGGTTTAGATCAATACTTCCATGAAGAGATTTTACCTATGCAAGACAGTATGCAAATGAACGCCATTAAAATTAATGGTATTGAAAATCTAAAGGTTCGTGAAATCAAAGGATTATTAACAACAAAAATTTTACAAGCTCAAGAAAAAAATATTAGAATTAGCATAGAAGTACCTGAAATAATCGAAAAAATCGAAATGCCTATTATTAATTTGAGTAGAGTTATTGGCATTTTACTTGATAATGCAATTGAAGCTTCTGAAAAAATAGTGGAGGACCCACTGATTCGAATTGCTTTTATCAAAAATGAAGATGATTCAGTGATGTTTATAGTTATGAATAAATGTGATACTGATATGCCTCGAGTACATACCCTATTCCAAGAGAATTTCTCTACAAAAGGTAAAAATCGTGGACTCGGACTTTCAACATTAAAAGAATTGACTGATACGACTTCTAATGTTTTATTAGATACAACGATTGATAATAACTATTTTATTCAAAAAGTAGAAATATTAAATACTGATTCATAAGGGTGTGAAGATATGAAAATATTCATATGTGAAGATGATGAAAGACAACGTGAGAATATGATTTCAATTATCAACAACTACATCATGATTGAAGAGAAGCCGATGGAAATTGAAATTGCAACTGCCGATCCTTATGAAGTTTTAGAACGTTCAAAAGATTTAAGTGATATAGGATGTTACTTTTTAGATATACAATTGGAAGCTGACATTAACGGTATCAAGCTTGCCAGTGAAATTCGTAAGCACGATCCTGTAGGTAATATCATTTTTGTTACAAGTCATAGCGAGCTTACATACCTTACTTTTGTTTATAAAGTAGCAGCGATGGACTTTATTTTTAAAGATGACCCAGATGAATTAAAGTCTAGAATCATTGATTGTTTAGAAACTTCAGAATCTAGGTTAAAATTACTTTCTAAAGAACGCACTGTCGAAACAATTGAATTAAAACGTGGAAGTAATTCGGTATATGTCCAATATGATGATGTTATGTTTTTTGAGTCCTCTTCTAAATCTCATCGATTGATTGCGCACTTAGACAATAGACAAATTGAATTCTATGGTAATCTTAAAGAACTTAATCAGCTCGATGACAGATTTTTTAGATGTCATAACAGTTTCGTTGTTAACAGACATAACATTGAATCTATTGACTCAAAATCTCGCATTGTATATTTCAAAAACCAAGAACATTGCTTTGCTTCAGTAAGAAATGTTAAAAAAATATAATAAAAAGACTTAGCAAATTATGCTAAGTCTCAGAACGTAGACAAACCATTTGCTGTAAAAGCATTTGGTTTATTTTTTATAAATATAACTTATTTTTAAAAATAAAAAAGTGGTCTTTCAGACCATTTCTGGCCCTTTTATGAGCCACATTGCCATTTTCTTAAGATTCATGGCAGCACAAATCAGCGTGGTATCCATGGAAACTTTTTTGATACCTCTATATCGTGTCCATCTCATACCATGCTGCTCTTTTGCATCTCCAAATCTTCTTTCAATTGTTTGGCTTCGCAATTTATATTGAGTTTTTATAGTATCAACAAATCTCAAATCTTCAACTATATCTAAATCATTTTGCCATACGTGTCGTCTTATTTGTTTGATAGCATCTTTACTCTCTGTACATTGATTTAACAAAGGATAATGACGGCATTTATTAGGGTTGGATACATACAATCTGTGACCTGTTGGCATTGTTCGTTTAAATATCAATGTTTCATCGTTAGGACAAATATAATTATCATAGTATTCATCGTAGATGAAATCCTTAGTTCTAAAATAACCTGGTTTTCCTTTAGGTCTCGTGTAAGGCATTGCTGGGATAATCGTTTTTTCAAGTAAGTAATGCGCGTTAAAAGGTGTTTTATATCCAGAATCAACAGCTAATGTGATGGGCAACATATTTTTCACTTCTAATCTTTCAATCATTGTTTTGAGTTGTGTACTATCATGAACATTACCAGGTGTCACGTGTTTATCGATGATAAAGCCGTTTCTATCTACGCAAGCATGTAAGCTATAAGCAAATTGTTTTTCGCGTTCTCCTTTTACATAGTAACCAGAGTCTGGATCAGTCGTACTTACTTTTTTACTTTTGTATTCCTCCTTCTTTTTCTTTTTTATAGGCTTTTTTCCTTGAGATAATCTTTGTTCATTAATTTCATTATCTAATTCTTCTTGGAAATGAAGAGAATCTTTTTTCACTAATTCAGTTATATATTTATTTTTATTTGCGTTTGCCTTTATATGTGTTGAATCAATGAATAAAGATGAATGATCTATTAAATTATATTTGATTGCGATTTTAAGAATTCTTTC
This sequence comes from Staphylococcus parequorum, assembly GCF_039237145.1. Classification (NCBI taxonomy): domain Bacteria; kingdom Bacillati; phylum Bacillota; class Bacilli; order Caryophanales; family Staphylococcaceae; genus Staphylococcus; species Staphylococcus parequorum. Next base: position 1,294,523 of record NZ_CP150682.1, on the reverse strand, counting down.
AAATATTTGTTCAAATAAATCTGTATCATGAAAACGACGTGTATAGTTTTTACTAAATGTACCGAAATGAGGTACTTTATCTAAAAAGCTATAACCTAAATACCAACGGTAAGCTACGTTCGTTTCTATTTCTTTTATCGTTTGTCTCATTGACTTTATTCCAAATAATCTTTGAATAAGTAATATCTTAACTAAAATTACAGGATCAATTGATGGTCTTCCATTATCAAGACAATACTTGTCTTCGACAAGTTCATAAATGAAATTTAAACCTAATATACTATCTACTCTACGTAATAAGTGATTACTAGGAACTAATTCCGATATTGAAATCATTTCATATTGATCTCTTTTATCGATTGATTTATTCAACATTACAAACACCACCACTGTTTAATTTAAATATATTATATTATTTTTGTTTAAAAAATGGCAGTAATTTGTGCCGACTCCTGCGGGAAAAGCACTAGCCGAAGACTACAGGCTGAGGCTGTGCCCGCGGAAAGCGTGCACAAAAAAAGTGCCAACAAAGTCGGAGACTTTGTCGACACTCTGAGACTTAGCAAATTATGCTAAGTCTTTTTTTTACTGTTTAGTTAACGCTTTATTTACTTCACTTAAATTTGGAATACTCTCTATAGCGCCATATTTTGTAGTAACCATTGCTGCTACATAATTACTAAATTCTAAAATACTTTGACCTTCATTTTTCAACAATTGATTTATATCATTTGTATTCGAGGTTACGATTCTACTAATCAAAGCTCCAATAAAAGCATCTCCGGCACCTGTCGTATCAATCGGCTGTACTTTAAACCCTTGATGCGTAATAACTGTACCGTCCTTCAAATATATCATAGCTCCGGCAGCACCTTTAGTATAAATAACCGCTTCTACATCACCTTGAAATAACCATTGAATTGCTTGTGCTTCGTCACTCTGACCTGTAACAAACGTCAATTCTTCATCAGAAATTTTAACAATATTTGCTAACGGAATAAATGATTGTATTGCTTCTTTACATGCATCTTCACTATCCCACAATGGCAAGCGAACATTGGGATCAAATACAACTGTTCCCCCTGCTACTTTAACTTTATCAATCAATGCTTTGTGTGCATATTTCATAGGACTTTCTACTAAATCCACCGAACAAAAATGTAGCACATCGTTTTCCATTACATCAATTCCTGCTACTGCTTCAGTTTGGTACAGCATATCAGCAGAAGGTTTACGATAAAAGGAAAAGTCTCTTTCACCGTCTTTGGTTAAGCTTACAAAAGCTAATGCCGTATTAGCCTCGTCTGTACGTTTTAAATACTGTGTACCGACATCTAAATTTTCTAACGTTTCAACTATTAAATCACCAAATGCATCATTCCCTAATTGAGTAATCATTTCAGCTTTGCCACCTAATTTAGTGGTCGTACATGCAACGTTACAGGGTGCGCCTCCCACTTGGCGCGAAAACCCTTCAACATCTTTTAATTTAGAGTCTGTCGTATTAGGTATAAAATCGATTAACGCTTCACCTATAGCAAGTAGTCGTTTCATACTTCCTCATCCTTTAAATCATATTTTGTGAATTTTAAATATACTTGACCAGATTCTGTTGATGTTTTAATTCCTGTAGCTTCATCATCTGTAAAAATTCTAGAAGTCATGACACGTTCACCATCGTTGCAGAATATTTCGACACTCGATGTATCTATAAATAATTGTAACTGTGTCAATGGCGTATCCAGATAGGTTGTTCTTGTTGTACTGTCGACTGGGTCTGGTAACAAACCACTTTCACTACGATCTAACGTTAACTTTTGTTCTTTCTTATTATAAGTAATCAGTGTTGTTTGTGTTTTAGACGTACGCACTTCAAAATATACTTCAGTTGAATCGTTTTCTAAAATATCGATAATCAATTCATATTGTCTTCCTTCATATGGATACAATTGTCTCGTGAATTTATTCGCATATCCTAGTGCTGTTTCTTTATTTGTTCTTAATTGTTCAAGGGATTTTGCAGGTCGTTGTTTTAAATTACCTGCTTCAATCGATAGTACACGTGGAATAGTTAGACAATGTGCCCATCCGTCAACATCAGATGGATAATTAATTTCCGGCAACCCCATCCAGCCAATTAATACCCGCTGTCCATGTTCATCTATAAATGTTTGTGGCGCATAAAAATCAAATCCGTGGTCAAGTTCAAAAAAGTCGCCATGATTCATTGTTAAATTATCAATGTCGTATTGTCCCATAATATACCCTGATTGATAGATATTTTTAAAGCGTTCACCTTCTTCATCAATACCTTGTGGACAAAATAACAACATGTCATATCCATCCAAATTAAAGTAATCCGGACATTCCCACATATAACCAAATGAATCTAGATTCGTATGAACTTCGCCTTGAAATTCCCAATTCACAATATCCGTTGAACGATATTGAATCACTCTACCTTGACCTTGTTCATTTTGAGCTCCAATGACAGCATAATAGATACCATCATTTGAAAATACTTTAGGATCTCTGAAATGCTGAGTATAGCCAAATGGCGGTTCAGCAATGACGGCTTTAGGAAACTTTTTAACTTCACCTTGTGCATTTACTTTTGCAATATGTTGAGTGGAAATTCTATTCCAATCCTCATCACGATGATTTGCAGTGTACATATAATACATATGGTTATTATATTCAAATGCACTACCACTATAAACGCCATGGCTATCATCTTTCGTATCTGGCTTTAATGATGCGCCCATATCTTCAAAATGTACTAAATCTTTACTTGTATATGTATACCAATATTTCAAACCATGAACAGGTCCTAACGGAAACCATTGATGTGATATATAATAAGTTCCATCGTAATATATCAGTCCGTTAGGATCGTTTAATAATCCTGTTTTAGGTTGTAAATGAAACGTTTGTCTATACTTAGATTGATTAACTTGAAGTGTTAAATCATCTAATGTTTGCTGATCAACGTCTTCATATCTTTGATAACGTTCATCTCTTGTCCACTCAGCCATTACTGTGTTCCTCCTACTATCAATATTCAAACTTTATTTTACATAATGGTACCGGTTCCATTACATTTCATTATATAATATCATGCTTCACTCAATTTTTAAATGAAAGACTCACATCAATAATGATACGCTGCTCTATTGATTGATGTTGAATCAGTTGATTGAGTTTACTCATTGCTACTTCACCAGCAAATTCAAAATGATAATTAACTGTATGAATTGAAGGCGAGACAATTTCCGTAACTGGATCACCACCAAAGCCTACGATAAACTTGTCCTCATTTTGCGTAGCATCTTCTGAGATCACTTTATGTGCAGCTAATGCGATAGAATCTGTGGCTCCCACAACTGCGTCATAATTAGCTTGAGCTTGCAATATTTTTGATACATCGATCATTGCTTCATTGTAATTAAATGAGGTTTGCGAAATATGTGGTTTGACATTATATTTCGCTAAGCCACTGATCAAGCCTTTTTTTCTATGTATACCAACAGCTATATCAGTTTCTGTAACTCCAAAAAATTGGATACTTTTAAATCCCTTTAATCCGAGCGCCTCCCCTACCATATAACCTGCATGAAAATCATTATGAATGATACTGTGCAAGTCCTTATGTTCTTGACCGACAATGATAACAGGAACATCAATTTTATTAATCACTTCCATATGTCTATCTGTAATTTCTGTAGCCATTAAAATAATGCCATCGACTTTACTTCTATAAAACGTTTCTAGAGCATCAATTTCCAGTTCTGTATCGATATTTGTATAATTTAGCAATAATCTATAGTTCAAATCATCACAAACTGTCTTCACACCTTTGATTGTTTCATCTACAGCGTAAGAGTTCATTCTAGGTATGATTGCCCCTATCATATTGGTTCTATGCGCTCGTAGACTTTGTGCAAACTGATTTGGTTGGTAATCATTTTCTTGAATAATTTTATCCAACTTCTGCTTAGTTTTTAAACTTACCGAGCCATTATTAAGATATCTTGAAACTGTACTCTTCGATACGCCAGCAATTTTTGCAATATCAGATATATTTTTCATATTCTCTCACTCTCATCAATAAGCTATTCTCAATATGATTAATTCTATCATATTGCAATCGCTTTAAATACTATTTAAAATAAAAACCAACCTGATACCTTAGGTGTTTTAACCTAATAATAGCAAGTTGGTTGATCTTTCATTTATTCAGCTTTTTGAATTGTAATTGTCCAAGAAGCATCATCTAATTGTTCATAGTTTGTTATCCGATATCCTTTTTCAGCTGCCCAATTAGGTAGTGCCTCTGTTGCCTGAGTACAGTCAAAGTCTATTTTCAATTCTTCACCGTTATCCATTGTTTCCATTTTCTTTTGTGCTTCTATTAGTGGAAATGGACAAACCATTCCTACCGTACCTAATTCATGTACCATAATTAAATTCCTCCCTAATATATTTAAGTCGTTTGAGTTTGTGTTGAGACCGTATTTTCACTAGCTTGTTGGCGTTGCGCTTTTTTCATAGGTTTTATAAATATAAAGTAACTCATAAACCAAGCTCCCAAAATCATAGACGCAAGTGCAATCCAACCTTTCCATGACATCGCTGCAGTTTCTACTAAACCGTTACCTATTGAACAACCGCCAGCTACAGAAGCGCCAAATCCCATACATACGCCACCGATAACGCTATTGCGTATTGTCTTTTTATCAGGCATTCTCCATTTGAATTCTTTAGCACCTTTCGCAGCAATATAAGAACCAACGAATATACCTAGAACAAGGAATACACCCCAGTCTATCAATTTCAAGTCACCAGTTACAAAGAATTGAACTATATTTGCAGATGGTGTTGTAATACCAAGACCAGACATTCTACCTGTTGATTCACTTACAGGCCATGCGAGTAATGCAATTAGCCCAACAGCAATTGCTGCAACAAACGGGTGATATTTTTTCTCGAATAAATAGTGTCTTATACCTGTATATTTTTGCTTTAATTTTGGTATAGCAAATTTAGGTTTTGGTTTACGTAACGTTTTTACAACAAGAAGAATTGTGATGATTGTAAGTAACGCGACCCAAATCCATGTTGGTATACCAGTCGTTTGTGACATACTTGCATTAACATTTGTTGGTTTGTTCACACCATTCATTAATGGTAACAACAAACCATATTTTGTTGCCGCTGCAGTGAAGCCATAAGCAATAAGTGCCATCCAGCTTCCTATTAAACCTTCTCCAGCTCTATACCACGTACCTGTAGCACAACCTCCAGATAAAATAATACCAATACCAAAAATAAATGAACCTATTACTGTTCCGATAATTGGATACGTAGATTCTGGAATTTCTACTAAGCCTGTTGATGTTAAAATTAATAACCCAATACTTTGTACGGAAATTGCAATTAATAATGCATAAAACATTTTATTGCTTTTTTGAACGTACATATCTCTAAATCCACCAGCTAAACAAAATCGCGTTCTTTGCATAACAAAGCCTAAAAGCGCACCAACAATCAGTCCACTGATTACTAACCACGTCATATTATTACCTCTTTCCCGATAAAATCAATATGATTTATCATATTAAACTTTCCATTAAATATCAAGCCCGTTTGCTCATATTTTATAAAGTGTTAATTGTCAAAATAACTGTAGTTGGTAGTAATCATATAACTAAATACAAAAACTAGCTTTTTTAAACACTCACCACCTAACGTGTGTCTCGTGTAAATAAAAAAGCTAGCCTATTTTCATACGCTTTATTTGTTACTATAATTTTTCATAAAGAAGAGTAAAGATTGTAATTCAATACCTAAATCAATATGATGTACCTGAACATCCGATGGTGTCAGAACACGACTTGGTGTAAAGTTTAAAATACCTTTTACACCTGTTTTTACTAAAGTGTCAGCAACGTGCTGCGCTACTTCTTCAGGTGTAGTTAAAATCACTACATCAATATGTTCTTGTGCTAATATATCCGTAATTTTATCAAACGGACTGACTGTTACTTTCCCTATTTGCGTCCCTATAATTTCATCTCGTATATCAAAAGCTTCCGTTATTGTCATCTCATCATGTATTGAGAAATTGTATGTTAATAATGCTTTCCCTAAATTCCCAACACCTACAATTGCAATTTTTATCTCGTCATTTTCACTTATCTCATTTTTAAAAAAATGTAATAAGCTATCTATATTATAGCCATAGCCTTTCTTGCCTAATTCACCAAAATATGAAAAATCACGACGAATCGTTGCAGAATCAATGTTCAAGCCCTCACTTATAGTTTTTGAATTAACTCTATCTATGCCTTTAGATTTCAAAGTATTGACGAATCTATAATACAACGGTAAACGTTTCAATGTGGCACGAGGAATCTTTTCGCTTTGATTAGCCAAGATCATGTCCCCCTATTTCATTATCTATTGCTGATTTATCTTATAATCACTACAACATTATACATTATTGAATAATAAAAATAAACAATGATAGTTTTAACCACGCGTTGAATACTGTAGAATGATAATGAATAGAGAGGTGCAAATTGGATGATATTATTACAACTCAATGACTTAACTAAATCATTCGACGGAGAAGATATTTTTAATAATGTAGATTTTGAAGTTAAAACTGGTGAACGTATTGGTATCGTAGGACGTAATGGTGCCGGAAAATCTACTTTAATGAAAATCATTGCTGGCGTCGAGACATATGATAGCGGTCAAGTTTCAAAAAGCAAAAATCTCAAGCTTGGTTATCTAACACAACAAATGACTTTAAATACGAATCAAACTGTTTTTGATGAAATGTCGAAACCATTTGAAAGTATGAAAAAATTAGAATCAGAAATGAAATTTGAGACAGATTGGTTAGCGCAACATGCTGATGAATATGATACTGAGTCATATAAGACACACATCGATCGCTATGAATCTTTATCTAATCAATTTGAACAACAAGAAGGTTACCAATATGAAAGTAAAATTAAAACTGTACTGCACGGTTTGAATTTTAGTGAAGCGGATTTTAATCGTCCTATTAATGATTTTAGTGGCGGTCAAAAGACCAGGTTATCTTTAGCCCAGATGTTACTTAGCGAACCTGATTTGCTATTACTTGATGAACCTACAAACCATTTAGATATGGAAACAACTCAATGGTTGGAAAGTTACCTTAATTATTTCAAAGGCGCTATCGTTATTATTAGTCACGATAGATATTTCTTAGATAAAATTGTCAATCAAATTTATGACGTTGCGCTCGGCGATGTACAACATTACGTAGGTAACTATGGACAATTCATAGCGCAAAGAGATAAATATTATGAAAAACGTATGCAAGAATATGAAAGTCAACAAGCTGAAATTAAAAAACTTGAAACATTCGTAGAAAAAAACATCGCTCGTGCTTCAACTACGGGCATGGCAAAAAGTCGAAGGAAAATGTTGGAAAAAATGGAAAGAGTTAACAAACCTATGATTGATGCTAAAAGCGCCAATATTCAATTCGATTTTGATAGAAATACTGGAAACGATGTATTTCATATTAAAAATCTAGAAATTGGATATGAAGAAGCCATAACAAAAGGCATTAATATCGAAGCCACCAAAGGAGACCATATTGCAATCATTGGTCCTAATGGTATTGGAAAGTCTACTTTAATCAAAACAGTCGCTGGTCTCCAACAAAAGATCAGTGGAGAAATTACTACAGGTGCAAATTTAAAAGTTGGTTATTACGATCAAAAACAAGCTGAATTTAAATCAAACAAAACAATCCTTGATTATTTATGGGACCAATATCCAACAATGAATGAAAAAGATATTCGCGCTGTCTTAGGTCGTTTCTTATTTGTACAAGATGACGTCAAAAAAATCATCAATGACTTGTCTGGTGGAGAAAAAGCGCGTCTTCAACTTGCTCTACTGATGCTAGAGCGCAATAATGTGCTTATTTTAGATGAACCAACTAACCATCTAGACATAGACTCTAAAGAGATGCTTGAACAAGCGTTGTCAGATTTTAAAGGCACAATCTTATTTGTGTCACATGATCGCTATTTTATAAACGAACTTGCAAATAAAGTTTATGACTTGGACACTACTGGTGGGACAATGTATTTAGGTGATTATCAGTATTACATTGAAAAATTAGAAGAAAAAGCAGCAATTCAAGCGAAAAGAGAATTGGATAACCCTACAAAAACAGAAGTAAGTGCATCACAAAATCATAATTACGTTGACCAAAAACAACAAAAACGAGAGCAACGTCAAGTTGAACGTAAAATAGAACAATGTGAAACAAATATTGAAATATACGAACAAGAAATAAACAATATAAACGAACAACTCACACAGCCTGATGTCTATTCTAATCCAGAAAAAGCAAATGATTTAGCAATTGAAAAAGAAATAGCCGAACAAAAATTAGAACAAGTCATGGATGAGTGGGCAGAATTACAAGAAATGTTAATATAATCGTTATAAGTGCAATTGAGCTAAAGTAAAATTTTCTACTTTAGTTCTTTTTTTATGCTCATTCTATTCACACTACCTTTGCTGTTATAATAGCTATCCACAGAGTTATCCTACTTATCCACAAGTAATAAGTAACTATTAGCTGTTTTCAATTTTCAGATATCAACCTATATCCACAAACATAACCACTACTTATCCACAAGTTATGCACTATTTGTTGATAAGTACGCACGTTCCCTATTGACATTCCATTCAAACTATAAATTACTCAAAACGAAAGGTATTTGTTTAAAATGGAATGCCATGTCATAATTATTACGAGTTTACAGCAAAATCGTGAAAGGATGTACAAAAATATGCCTACGTTATTATGGTTTCTAATTGCTTTTATTCTAGGAACGACAATACTGATTATTACTACGACGATTGCTGCTAATAAAAAATTAAAGCATGATTTACAAAATCTATGGACTAACCAAAAATCACTAGAAAACTTTATTCGTCCTAACCATAACTATAGTTATGAGTTTGACACATATAGAAATAGATTTGATGAAAATTTATTGCTAGATGATAAAACCTGGTCTGATTTAGATATGGAAAGTGTATTTCATAGTATGAATTTTAATTTTACTGCAATTGGCGAGATGAGACTTTTTGCTACACTAAGAAATATGTATAAAGTAAAAGATGAAAATTTAATTCATCAATTTAAAACAAATATTTCATTTAGAAATTACGTTTCTCTGCAATTAGCAAAAATTGGTAAAGCTATTTATCCTATTTTTCCAGATCAATTATTACATATTAAACGAAATAATTTTTTTATGCTATGTACATATTTACCTCTTATTTTTATGATTCTAACTTTCTTTTCACCTAGTGAAGGTATAGCTTTAACAATCGCTTCTGTTATATTCAATATGATTCTTAGTGGCTCGTTAAAAAAGACGTATAATCAAGATTTAAATGCAATATTTTATACATCTACAGTCATTAAAAAAGCACATACATTACAAAAACTTGAGGATACACCTAATCTTGATGTCGATTTCAGCCATTTTCGTATAGCTCGTAGATTTAGTGGTTTATTAGGTCGTGTTAATTCTAGCGAAGATGCCTTTGTCATATCTTTACTAATAAAAATAATTTTTATGCTGGACTATCATATCTTCCACTTAATTCAAAACAGTTTTAAAAAATATGAAGATGAAGTAATGTCTTGTTATAAATATATTGCGAGCATAGATAATCATTATGCCGTAGCACTTTGGCAAGAGACGTTGGATCATTACTCACTTCCACAAGTCAATAGAGAAGACTACCTTGAATTTGAAGAATTAACTCACCCTCTTATCTACGAAGCGGTATCTAATGATATGAGTATAAATAATCATATACTTTTAACGGGGTCCAATGCTTCAGGTAAATCAACGTTTATGAAAGCAATTGCTCTAAATTTAGTATTAGCTCAAGCAGTAAACACTGTTACAGCAACGAAATTCATCTATAAACCTGGCGTAGTTTATACCTCTATGGTTAATCAAGATGATATTTTAACTGGAGATAGTTATTTTATGACTGAAGTCAAATCGATACGACGCTTATTCGATATAACAACCTCCAACAAAATATATTGCTTTATTGATGAAATTTTTAAAGGAACCAACACTACAGAACGTATTGCAGCTTCAGAATCTGTATTAAGCTACTTGAACCAACTACCCGGTTATAGACTTATTGCTGCTACACACGATATAGAGTTAGCTACTTTACTAGAGAAAAACTATGCAAATTATCATTTCAATGAATCCATTTTAGAAAACGAAATTGCTTTTGACTTCAAGGTAAAACCTGGTAAAGCCGATACTAGAAATGCTATAGAGTTATTACGTATTATGCAATTTCCAGAACAAATCTATAAACGCGCAAATTCTTTCACCTCAAAAACCAATTAATCAAAAAGATAAGGCTGGGACATAATTACATGTCTCAGCCTTATCTTTTTATAATTTATTCTGCATTGATCATCCAAGTCACACCAAATGGGTCATTAAACATACCATATAGTTCAGACCACTCTGTCTTAGCTAATGGCATCGTAGCTTCACATCCACCTTCTATCGCTTTATTAAAAAATGCTTCTGCTTGCTGTTTGTCCGCTTCATTTGAATAATCAAAAGTAAAAGCCACAATCGCACCACTATTATCAATTTTTTTATTTTTCATTGTATCACTACAATAGAATGTTTCACCTAAAATTTTAAATGATGCATTCATAGTAAAGTTCTTATCAATATCATATTCCTCTGGCATATCTGCAAACATTTCATGATCACCGCCAACACGCTGTATGTCAGTGGCCCCTAAGTGCTTTTCATAAAAATTTAACGCTGCTAAACTATTTTGAAAGTTAAAATATTGAACTGATTTCATTAAAATAGCCTCCTTTAAAAATAATATTTTTAAATATCCTTAGACTCTATTGTTATTAGCTAATGTTTTACTAAATTACCTATACCCTTATTTTTCAAATATAAATAAAAAAACACCAACCAATCGACAAATTGAACTGCACCCAGTCAAGTAGATACTTAAAAAGTAAAAACTTTGAAGGGAGCATATCCTATCATTCAATGGTTGGTGTTATTATTTTTAGAAAATATATTAAGCGCATATGTTGTCATGAATTCATCTTTTTAAATATCAACTAATATTTAACTGAAAATTGTTCAATATCCATACTATTAAAACCGTTTAATGTCATATCAGCAGTTACGCCAGCCTGATATAAATAATGGCCTGCTGAACCAATCATGGCAGCATTATCTGTGCAAAGACTAGGACTCGGTATACAAAGTTTGATGTTATGTGATTCACAGGCTACTGCTAAATTTGCTCGTAACCCTTTGTTACTTGCCACACCGCCTGCAACAATCAGTTGTTTAACATCATAATGCTCACAAGCTGAAATAGCTTTACCGACTAAAACTTCTACGACACTATTTTGAAAGCTTGTTGCTACATCTGCTTTGTTAATTGCTTCACCTTTTTGTTTTAAATTATGCAATTTATTAATTACTGCACTTTTCAAACCACTAAAGCTGAAGTCATAGCTATCTTTTTCAAGCCATACTCTAGGAAATTGATAATTATCTTGTCCTTCTGCTGCAAGACGGTCTACTTGGGGACCACCTGGGTAACTTAGTCCAATTGTTCTCGCTACTTTATCATAAGCTTCACCCACAGCGTCATCTCTTGTCTCTCCTATAACTTCAAAGCTTAAATGATCTTTCATATATACTAATTCTGTATGTCCACCTGAGACTATTAATGCCATTAAAGGAAACTGTAAAGGCGTTTCTAAATGGTTCGCATAAATGTGACCAGCAATATGATGAACAGGTATCAAAGGTTTATCATAAGCAAATGCCAAGGCTTTCGCCGCATTAATTCCCACTAATAATGCACCAATCAATCCTGGTCCTTGCGTTACAGCAACTGCATCTATATCATGCATTGTTACATTTGCTTTAACTAACGATTCATCAATCGTTGTTGTTATTCCTTCAACATGATGTCTACTCGCTACTTCTGGCACTACGCCACCAAAACGTTTATGGCTCTCAATTTGACTCAATACGATATTACTGAGTATTTCTGTACCATTCTTAATAATACTTACACTTGTTTCATCACAACTCGATTCAATTGCTAATATTAATGTTACTTCACTCATTAAAATTCACCCACATAACTAATGCATCCTCGCCTTCACCGTAATAATTTTTTCGCTTACCACCATATTTAAAACCTAAGTTTGTATAAACGTGTTGTGCTACATCGTTATCTACGCGCACTTCTAAACTCATCATCTCACATTTTTCTCGGACAAAATTCATTACATATTTTAATAAAAGTTGGCCTAAACCGTAACCCCTATATTCATTATCAATAGCGACGGTTGTAATTTGTGCTTGATCAATAACTATCCATAAGCCAATATAACCAATTATCTTCTCATTAAATTCAATAATAAAATAATTTGCAAATTCATTTTGCTCTACCTCGTGATAAAATGCATCAATCGACCAACTACTGTCATTAAAACTATTTCTTTCTATATCAAATACCTGTGGCACATCTTTTGTGTTCATTAATCGTATATTTAACTCTTGTTCTGTTGGTTTAACCAATTTCTCTCAGCCTCTGATATTTTAATATAGTTTGGTTTAAATTGATGAATGTCCTCTGCCGTTTCAATAAGTGGTTTCATATTTTTAGCTAGTGGCACATTCGCAACACAGGTACTATCTAATAGTTCCTCTAACTTCTCAGTGTCCATCCCTACAAACATGTATGGTTGACCCGTCTTGTGCAATAAATCCAATAGTTCTTCAATAGGTAGATACTGGTCTTGTTCAACTTGGACTAATTGATCCGTTTCATATTGGTATACACCTGTATAAACTGCTTCTCTTCTTGCATCAAACACAGGTACAATCAATCTCGTATCTTCTTTAATCGTTGCAGCAAGCGCCTTTAATGAGGACACGCCATACAACTCAGCATTTAAAGCATATGCTAAAGTTTTTGCCACTGTTACACCTATTCTTAAACCAGTATATGAACCTGGCCCCTGTGCAACTACAATGACATCGATATTTTCTTTCAATACTTTACTTTCAGCAATAACTTGTTCGATTGCTGGCATTAACTGTACTGAATGATTTACTTTTTCATTTGAATTCAATTCACTTAACACCTTATCATCTTGCATTATAGCAACTGACAATGGCTGGTTTGACGTATCAATCAACAGATAGTTCACGTTCAACCTCCTCCTTTATTTTTGCATAATGTCCACCTTGTGCTTCTAATTCTATATTTCTTTCCGATTCATTTAATGTCGTTATATTAATAGTTAAAGAAGACGGTGGTAAAAACTCAGAAATAAATTGACTCCATTCGATTAAAATAACTGCTTCATCTTCAAAATATTCATCAAAGCCTAAATCTTCTTCAGAGTCTTCTAATCTATAACAATCCATATGATGTAACTTCAAATTTAATCCTTGATATGATTTTATAATATTGAACGTTGGTGAATTAATATTTCTTTTTACACCTAACGCTTTTCCAATAAATTGACTTAATGTTGTTTTACCAGCACCTAAATCACCATTAAGCAATACAAGGTCGCCGGCTGATAAATACTTCGCTAGCGTTGTAGCAAAAACCGCCATTCCATCTAAATCCTTTATCTTAATCATATTCCTCTCCCTTTTAAAGCAACTTCACAATTTATTGTGATTAGTTGCTTTTATGCATGAGCTTTAGCTCAGGCGTTCCTTTTAAATTCCCACAATTTATTGTGATTAGTTGCTTTTATGCATGAGCTTTAGCTCAGGCGTTCCTTTTAAATTCCCACAATTTATTGTGATTAGTTGCTTTTATGCATGTAAAGTGTTACTTTTCAATTTATTGAATTAGTAACTCTTATGCAAGTGCGATTAGCACTTGTATACCTTTAACACTTCTCTTATAACCCATTATAAAAACTCAGTTCTTTCTATATTAGCAATTCGCAATTTTATTCGAATTAATCACTATCTATTACTTCAATTTATCTGTTCTATATAAATAACTCTTATAGTTTAACAAATTTTTGTCTATTTTACTTCATAGTGAAACAAGTTCTTTCTTTTTTGCAATTATGTGAATTTAGAGATAATTCGAAAAAGTTATTGACATGACCTCGCCGATGTAGTAAATTTAATTTATCGAATTTTTAGACAATTCAATTAAATAAAACCATTCATTCGAGAGGAGTATAATAAAATGACCAAAAACCATATGCAATACAAACCAACAACTTCAAACAATTTAGTCATTTTATTATGCTATTAGGACTGGAACTTTAGTGAAGAATTTACTAAACGTTTAAGTCCTCTTTCTAGTTGAATGGGACTTGAAAGCGTCCCAATAATTTATTGGGACGTTTTTTTATTTTCAATTTTAAGGGGGAAACAGTATGAGAAGCGATATGATCAAAAAAGGTGATCAGCAGGCTCCAGCAAGAAGTCTTTTGCATGCTACAGGTGCATTAGAAAAACCAACAGATATGAATAAGCCTTTCGTGGCAATTTGTAATTCATATATTGACATCGTCCCAGGACATGTCCACTTAAGAGAATTAGCAGACATTGCCAAAGAAGCAATTCGTGAAGCAGGTGCTATTCCCTTTGAATTTGACACGATCGGTGTAGATGATGGTATCGCAATGGGTCATATAGGAATGAGATATTCCCTTCCCTCACGAGAGATCATTGCCGATTCTGCTGAAACAGTAATTAACGCGCATTGGTTTGACGGTGTATTCTATATTCCTAACTGTGACAAGATTACACCAGGTATGATACTTGCATCAGTCAGAACCAATGTTCCAGCCATCTTTTGTTCTGGTGGCCCTATGAAAGCAGGATTATCTTCAGAAGGTAAAGCATTAACACTTTCTTCAATGTTTGAAGCAGTTGGTGCTTTTAAAGATGGTTCGATTTCAAAAGATGAATTTTTAGATATGGAACAAAACGCTTGTCCAACATGTGGTTCTTGCTCTGGTATGTTCACTGCGAATTCAATGAACTGTTTAATGGAAGTTTTAGGCTTATCCCTTCCATATAATGGAACAGCATTAGCAGTGAGTGATCAACGTAGAGAAATGATTAGAGAAGCTGCATTCAAATTAGTAGATAATATTAAAAATGATATTAAACCAAGAGATATCGTAACACGTGAAGCGATTGATGATGCATTTGCGTTAGATATGGCAATGGGTGGTTCTACAAACACTGTACTTCACACATTAGCAATTGCAAATGAAGCAGGCATCGATTATGACTTAACAAGAATTAATGAAATTGCTAAGAAAACACCTTACCTTTCAAAAATTGCACCTAGTTCTTCTTATTCAATGCATGATGTACATGAAGCAGGCGGCGTCCCAGCAATTATTAATGAACTGTTTAAAAGAGAAGGTACCTTACATCCAGATAGAATCACAGCAACAGGCAAGACCCTTCGTGAAAATAATGAAGGTAAAGAAATTTTAAATAGCGATGTAATTAGACATCTAGATAATCCTTACGACAAACAAGGAGGTCTTTCAATTCTATACGGTAATTTAGCTCCAAATGGTGCCGTCATTAAAGTAGGTGGTGTAGATCCTTCAATTAAAGTATTTAAAGGTAAAGCAATTTGTTTTGATTCACACGATGATGCAGTAGAAGCAATTGACAATCACGTTGTTCGAGAAGGCCATGTTGTTGTCATAAGATATGAAGGTCCTAAAGGTGGTCCAGGCATGCCTGAAATGTTAGCCCCTACTTCTTCAATTGTAGGAAGAGGATTAGGTAAAGATGTTGCATTAATTACAGATGGCCGTTTCTCAGGTGCAACTCGAGGCATTGCTGTAGGACATATCTCACCTGAAGCAGCTTCTGGTGGACCTATTGGACTAATTAAAGATGGTGATGAAATTACTATTGATTTAACTAACCGAACATTGAATGTCGAAGTATCAAATGAAACTTTAGAAAATAGAAAACAAGATGTAAAACCATTTAAAGCAAAAGTGAAAACTGGTTATCTTGCACGTTACACCGCACTCGTTACAAGTGCTAATACTGGTGGCGTAATGCAAGTTCCCGAAAATCTCATTTAAGGAGTGAGCACAATGTCTAAACATACTGAAACACTTGAAATAGAAAAATCAGAAAATTTTGAATCTTTGGAAGCAGCAGAAGCAGTTGAACCTGAAGTTGAACTAGAACAAGAGACAATTGATGAAATGAGATCTGGTTCAGAATTATTAGTCGAATCATTGGCAAATGAGTGTGTTGATTTTATATTTGGTTATCCAGGAGGCGCTGTTCTCCCTCTTTACGACACACTATATGAAGGGAAAATAAAGCACATCTTAGCTCGTCATGAACAAGGCGCAACGCACGCAGCTGAAGGTTACGCACGTGTTTCTGGTAATACAGGTGTAGTTGTTGTTACAAGTGGTCCAGGAGCTACAAATGCGATTACCGGTATTGCTGATGCTTATAGCGACTCTTTACCTTTAGTAGTTATCACAGGTCAAGTCGCAACGCCTGGTATCGGTAAGGATGCATTCCAAGAAGCGGATTTACTATCTATGACAACACCAATTACTAAGCATAATTATCAAGTTAAAAATGTACAAGATATTCCTAAAACTATTCATGAGGCTTTTCATATCGCTAATACTGGAAGAAAAGGTCCAGTAGTAATCGATTTTCCTAAAGATATGGGTATCCTATCAACGAATGCACAAGTTACTGATGAATTAGAATTACCTGGTTACACAATACCTAATAAACCAAAAAAAGATGATATACAAAAATTGAGAGACCTTTTAAAGAGTGCTAAAAAACCATTAGTACTTTCAGGTGCAGGCATCAATCATGCCAAAGCCAATGAATTATTTACTGAATTTGTAAGTAGACATCAATTACCAGTAGTGAGTACGTTACTTGGTCTCGGCGCGATTCCATACGAACACCCCCTATTTTTAGGCATGGGTGGTATGCATGGATCATACGCAAGTAACATGGCCTTAACTGAATGTGATTTACTTATTAACTTCGGAAGCCGCTTTGATGACAGATTAGCGAGTAACCCTGATGAATTCGCACCAAATGCTAAAATCGTTCATGTTGATATCGATCCATCTGAAATCAACAAAATTATTAAAGTAGATTTGGGTATTGTTGCCGATTGTAAAGCGACATTAGAGTTTCTACTCGATTTCGATAGTTATTCAATTAGACATGAAGATTGGTTAGAAACATGTAACGAAAATAAAATACAACAACCATTTGCATACAGCGATGATGAAGATGGTGTATTTTCAAAACCACAACGTGCAATTGAATATATTGGAGAAATTACCAATGGTGATGCAATTGTAACTACAGACGTTGGACAACATCAAATGTGGGTTGCACAATACTATCCATTTAAAGACCATGGTCAACTTGTTACCAGTGGTGGTTTAGGAACAATGGGCTTTGGTATACCAGCAGCAATTGGAGCTAAATTGGCTAAACCAGACAAAACGGTTGTAGCTTTTGTAGGCGACGGCGGTTTCCAAATGACAAATCAAGAAATGGGTATTTTAGAAGAATATGGCATTGATATTAAAATCGTAATTGTAAATAACGGTACGCTTGGCATGGTGAAACAATGGCAAGATAAATTCTTTAATAAACGTTTTTCACATTCTGTGTTTAATGGACAGCCAGACTTTATTAAGCTATCTGAAGCATATAATGTAAAAGCCTATCTCATAGATGATCCTACACACTTAGAACAAAAATTGGATGAGGCTTTCCAACACGACGGACCAGCTTTAATTGACATTCGCATTTCACCAGTTGAAATTGTCTCTCCAATGGTACCAAGTGGTAAAGCAAACCATGAGATGGAGGGTCTATTATGAGAAGAACATTTAGAACAAAAGTAAGAGATAAAGCAGGTACATTAAATAGATTAACAAGTATTTTCGTACGAAGACAATTTAATATCGTTAATCTTTCCGCAACACCTACGCTAGAAGAAGGTATTTCTAATATTACTTTTGTAGCAGAAATACCTGATACAGATGTGCTACGCACGCTACTTCAACAACTTGAAAAGCAAATCAATATTATTGAGGTTGAAGATATAACAGATACAAATACCTACAATAGAGAGTTGGTACTTGTGAAATTACAAACACCAAACAATCATCAAGAATTACAAAATTTAATCAAACCTTATGATGCGCTAGTCTCTATATTGAAAAATGAAGAAACTTATACGTACCTTCAAGCCTCAGGTCCACAATACACGATGGATAATTTATTAGACGATCTATCATCATATAAAATCGAACAAGTCTCACGTACGGGTTCGGCAGGTATTATTTAGCTTAAGCTTTAATGTTTTAACAAAAATTTCAAAACACATGGAGGATTATATTATGACAACAGTTTATTATGATGAAACAGTAAAGAAAGATGCATTACAAGGTAAGAAAGTAGCGGTTTTAGGTTATGGATCTCAAGGTCATGCGCATGCACAAAACTTAAAAGACAACGGCTATGACGTAATCATTGGTATCAGACCTGGACGTTCTTTTGATAAAGCAAAAGATGACGGCTTCGAAGTATATCCTGTAAATGAGGCAGCAAAACAAGCTGATGTTATTATGGTACTTCTACCAGATGAAGCTCAAGGAAAAATATATGAAGAAGAAATCAAACCCAATCTAGAAGCAAATAATGCATTAGTTTTTGCTCATGGTTTTAATATTCATTTTGATGTTATCAACCCACCAGAAAACGTTGACGTATTCTTAGTAGCTCCAAAAGGACCAGGACATTTAGTTCGTCGTACTTTTGCTGAAGGTAGTGCAGTCCCTGCCCTATTCGCAGTAGAACAAGATGCAAGTGGAGAAGCTACAGACTTAGCCTTAAGCTATGCTAAAGGTATCGGTGCTACACGTGCTGGCGTATTAGAAACATCATTCAAAGAAGAAACTGAAACAGATTTATTTGGTGAACAAGCTGTCCTTTGTGGTGGTACAACTAAATTAATACAAACTGGTTTCGAAACATTAGTTGAAGCTGGATATCAACCAGAGATTGCTTATTTCGAAGTATTACATGAAATGAAGCTTATCGTAGACCTATTATACGAAGGTGGCATGGAAAACATGCGTTATTCAATTTCAAATACAGCAGAATTTGGTGACTATGTATCTGGACCACGTATCATTACACCAGACGTTAAAGATAATATGAAAGCAGTACTAGAAGATATCCAACAAGGAAAATTCAGTGATCGTTTCATTAAAGATAATGAAAATAATTTTGAAGAGTTCCACAAACTACGTGAAGAACAACATGGACATCAAATCGAAGCGGTTGGTAAAGAACTACGTGAAATGATGCCATTCATTAAATCTAAAAGTATTGAAAAATAATTAGATTCAACCTTTAAATTAATCGTAATTGAAGAATCACACTTAGTTAGGAATATGTGATTGCTTAAAAATGCAGCTACTTTTCTCATAAAAGTGTGTTTCTTCATTACTTACGGTTATATGAGTCTAAAATTCATTTATAGGAGATGTTGAAAATGAGTAGCCATATTCAAATTTTTGATACAACACTTAGAGACGGCGAACAAACACCTGGTGTAAACTTTTCATTCGATGAACGTTTGAAGATAGCAAATCAACTTGAAAAATGGGGCGTAGATATTATAGAAGCTGGGTTCCCTGCATCAAGTAAGGGTAGTTTTAAATCAGTTGAAGCAATCTCAAAAGCATTAACAACAACTGCTGTATGTGGTCTTGCCCGTTGTGTGAAAAAAGATATTGATGCAGTATATCAAGCAACTAAAGAAGCAGCAAAACCAAGAATTCATGTCTTTATCGCAACAAGCCCGATACATCGTGATTCCAAACTTATGATGTCTAAGGAAGAAGTTTTAGCATCTATAACAGAACATGTAAGCTATGCTAAAAAATATTTTGATTTAGTTCAGTTCTCCCCAGAAGATGCAACAAGAACAGAACTACCATTTTTAATAGAATGTGTTCAAACAGCTGTTGATGCCGGAGCAAGTGTAATCAATGTACCTGACACTGTAGGTTTCAGTTACCCTTCTGAATATGGTCAAATTTTCAAAACACTACAAGAATCTGTCAAAACAGACCACGAAGTAATTTATAGTGCACACTGTCATGATGATCTTGGACTTGCAGTAGCAAATAGTATGGCTGCAATTGAAAATGGAGCCAAACGAATAGAAGGTACCTTAAATGGTATTGGGGAACGTGCAGGTAATGCAGCACTTGAAGAAGTAGCACTTGGCCTTTACGTTCGACAAGATCATTACGGCAATCAATCTAGAATTAACCTTGAAGAAACAAAACAAACTTCAGATTTAATTGCTAGATTTGCAGGAATTCGAGTTCCTAGAAACAAAGCCATTGTCGGCCAAAATGCCTTTAGTCATGAATCAGGTATCCATCAAGATGGCGTAATCAAAAACCCTGAAACATATGAAATTATGACACCTCAACTTGTTGGTGTTAAAACAACAGAATTACCTTTAGGTAAACTTTCAGGAAAACATGCTTTTGCTGAAAAATTAATTAATTTAGGTTACGATGTTGAGCCAGAAGAACAAAAAGCATTATTTAAACAATTTAAAACAATTGCAGATAAGAAAAAAGCAGTTACAGACCGTGATATCCACGCCTTAATACAAGGTACAGAACATGAACAAAATGCAATTTATCAAGTTGAAACTTTACAACTACAATTTGTTTCTAATGGGCTTCAAAGTGCTGTAGTCGTTATTAAAGATAAAGACGGTAATACGTACCAAGATTCTAGTATTGGCACCGGTTCTATCGTTGCCGTGTACAATGCAATAGATCGTATCTTTGACCTCAACACTGAGTTAATAGAATACCGTATTGATTCTGTTACTGAAGGTACCGATGCACAAGCTGAAGTACATGTACAAATTAAAATTGATAACCAAATCGTTACAGGTGTTGGTATTGACCATGATATCTTACTTGCTTCATGTAAATCATATGTAGAAGCACATGCTAAGTATGTTGCTAATTCTGCTACGGAAGAAGGTATTCATTCATGAGTTATAAGATTGTAGCCCTACCAGGTGATGGTATTGGTCCTGAGATTATGACAGGATCACTAGAAATATTAGAACAATTAAGCCAAGATTTTAATTTTAATTATGACTTAGAAACACATGATTTTGGTGGCATTGCTATAGATCGCCATGGTAAACCACTCCCTGAATCAACACTAAATGCATGTCAAAATGCTGATGCAATTTTATTAGGTGCTGTGGGTGGTCCAAAATGGACTGACCCTAACAATAGACCTGAACAAGGATTATTAGGCATACGTAAAGCATTAGGCTTATTCGCTAATATACGCCCTACTACAGTGACAAATGGTACAAGTCATTTATCTCCGATTAAAGAAGAACGTGTTGCAGGCACAAATTTTGTTTTAGTAAGAGAACTCACTGGCGGTATCTATTTTGGTGAACCTAAGAAATTGGGTGATGACGATGCACTCGATTCCCTTACTTATACAAGATCAGAAATAGAACGCATTGCTAGAGTTGGATTTGATTTAGCTCAAAAAAGAAATAAAAAATTAACTTCGGTGGATAAAGAAAATGTGCTTTCTTCTAGTAAATTATGGCGTAGAGTAATAAATGAAGTTTCACAAGATTATCCAGAAGTAGAAGTTAACCATTTACTTGTAGATGCTTGTGCAATGCATTTAATCACTAATCCTTCACAATTTGATGTCATTGTAACTGAAAATTTATTTGGTGATATTTTAAGTGATGAAGCATCTGTAATTCCTGGTTCATTAGGTTTATCGCCTTCTGCAAGTTTTAGTGAACAAGGCCCACGACTTTACGAACCGATTCATGGTTCAGCACCAGATATTGCAAACCAAGATATCGCAAACCCTTTCGGTATGCTTTTATCAGTTGTAATGTGTCTTAGAGAAAGTTTAAATGAACCACAAGCAGCTGAAAAATTAGAATCAGTAATTTATCAACTCATTAAAGAAGGTAAAACAACCCGTGATCTCAATGGAAATTATAATACGTCAGATATTATTAATTTCGTAAAAGAAAATTTATAAAAAGGAGGAGATGTCATATGGGTAAAACACTATTTGATAAAGTTTGGAATAAACATGTCTTGACTGGTAAAGAAGGTGACCCACAGTTATTATATATAGATTTGCATCTTATACATGAAGTCACATCTCCTCAAGCATTTGAAGGTCTGAGACTCCAAAATAGACAACTGCGTAGACCAGACTTAACATATGCAACACTTGACCACAACGTGCCGACAGTAGATATTTTTAATATCAAAGATGAAATTGCAAATAAGCAAATTACTACATTGCAAAATAATGCTAAAGAATTCGGCGTCCATATATTTGATATGGGTTCTGATGAACAAGGTATTGTGCATATGGTAGGTCCTGAAACTGGTTTAACACAGCCAGGTAAAACAATTGTTTGTGGTGATTCTCATACTGCTACACATGGTGCTTTCGGAGCAATTGCTTTTGGTATTGGTACAAGTGAAGTTGAGCATGTATTTGCTACCCAATCCCTATGGCAAACTAAACCTAAAAATCTAAAAATTGATGTAACAGGCAAATTGCCGACTGGTGTGTATGCCAAAGATATTATCTTACATTTGATTAGTCAATATGGCGTTGATTTTGGTACAGGTTATGCCCTAGAATTTTCGGGAGAAGCGATACGTAGTTTGAGTATGGAAGCTAGAATGACAATTTGTAATATGGCAATCGAAGCTGGTGCTAAATACGGCATGATGGAGCCTGATGAAACGACATTTGAATATGTTAAAGGTCGTCCATACGCAACAAATTTTGATGCTTCCGTTGATGAATGGCGTGAACTCTACACAGATGACGATGCTGAATTCGATAGAGTCATTGAAATGGATGTCTCAGACTTAGAACCTCAAGTGACTTGGGGAACTAGTCCTGAAATGGGAGTAAGTTTTAGTACACCTTTCCCTGAAATAAAAAATGTTAATGACGAACGTGCATATAATTATATGGATTTAAAACCTGGTCAAAAAGCTGAGGATATCGATTTAGGTTATGTCTTCTTAGGTTCTTGTACAAATGCTCGTCTTTCAGATTTAGTTGAAGCGAGTCATATTGTTAAAGGAAATCAAGTCCACCCTAATATTACAGCAATCGTTGTTCCAGGATCTCGTACAGTTAAAAAAGAAGCAGAAAAAATAGGACTAGACAAAATCTTTAAAGAAGCAGGTTTTGATTGGAGAGAGCCCGGTTGTTCTATGTGCTTAGGTATGAATCCAGACCAAGTACCTAATGGTGTTCACTGTGCTTCGACAAGTAATCGTAACTTTGAAGGTCGCCAAGGTAAAGGTGCAAGAACACATCTTGTTTCCCCTGCTATGGCAGCAGCCGCAGCAATTAATGGTAAATTTGTAGATGTTAGAAAGGTGGTTGTATAATATGGAAATCAAACCAATCACTACGTATACAGGTAAAGTCGTACCATTATTTCATGACAATATCGATACCGATCAAATTATACCTAAAGTCCATTTAAAGCGTATTTCAAAATCAGGATTTGGACCATTTGCTTTCGATGAATGGCGTTATTTAGATGACGGTTCTGATAATCCAGATTTCAATCCAAATAAACCAGAATATAAAGATGCATCGATTTTAATTACCGGAGATAATTTCGGGTGTGGCTCAAGTCGTGAACACGCTGCTTGGGCAATTAAAGACTATGGTTTTGACATTATTATTGCTGGCAGTTACAGTGATATATTCTATATGAACTGTACTAAAAATGCGATGTTACCAATTGTATTAGATGAAGAAGCGAGAAAACATTTAGCACAAGCAGAATCGATTACAGTAGATTTACCAAATCAAACTGTTACTTCTCCAGACAAAACATTTACTTTTGATATCGATGAAACATGGAAAAACAAACTCGTAAAAGGACTTGATGATGTTGCAGTAACATTGCAATATGAAGATGAAATCAAATCTTACGAAAGAGCAAAAACTTTTTAAAGATACTAAACTAACAAAGGTGTGAAACATATGACTGTAAAAACAACTGTTTCTTCAAAAGATATCGATGAAGCTTACTTACAAATAAAAGATACTGTTAAAGAGACGCCATTACAAAAGGATCATTATTTATCACTTAAATATGATTGTAATGTATATTTAAAAAGAGAAGACCTACAATGGGTCAGATCTTTTAAACTTAGAGGAGCTTACAATGCGATTGTATCCTTGAATAAAGAAGACAGAGAAATGGGCATCACATGTGCAAGTGCAGGTAACCATGCACAGGGTGTGGCTTACACTGCTAATAAATTACACTTAGATGCAGTTATATTTATGCCTGTCACTACCCCACTTCAAAAGATTAACCAAGTTAAATTCTTTGGTGGACAAAATGTCGAAGTTATTCTTACAGGTGATACATTTGATGATTGTTTAAAAGAAGCGCTCGTCTATACAGAAGACAACAACATGAATTTCATTGATCCTTTTAACAATATCTATACTATTGCGGGCCAAGGTACACTTGCTAAAGAAATCATTGATCAATCTAAAGAAGCAAATATACAATTTGATTATTTATTTGCTGCAATTGGAGGCGGAGGTTTAATTTCTGGTGTTGGTACGTATTTCAAGGAAAATTCACCTCAAACATCTATTGTTGGCGTAGAGCCTGCTGGAGCAAGCAGTATGTATACATCAGTTGTTTTAGAAAATCAAATCGTAACATTACCTGAGATTGATAAGTTTGTTGATGGCGCTTCAGTTGCAAGAGTTGGTCAAATAACTTATGACATCTCTAAAAAAGTTGTTGATGATTATGTTCAAGTACACGAAGGCGCTGTATGTTCAACTATTTTAGATATGTACTCTAAACAAGCTATTATAGCAGAACCTGCTGGTGCATTAAGTATTACCGCTTTAGATAATTATCAAGCAGAAATCAAAGGTAAAACAGTTGTTTGTGTTGTGAGTGGTGGTAACAATGACATTAACCGCATGAAAGAAATTGAAGAGCGTTCACTACTTTTCGAAGAAATGAAACACTACTTCATTTTAAACTTTCCCCAACGTCCCGGCGCTTTAAGAGAATTTGTAAATGATGTACTCGGACCTAAAGATGATATTACTAAATTCGAGTACCTAAAAAAATCATCTCAAAACACCGGTACAGTTATTATAGGCATTCAATTAAATAATCATAAAGATTTGAATAACTTGAAAAAGAATGTAAATGAGTTTGATGCTTCAAATATTTACATTAATCAAAATAAAATGCTTTATTCACTCCTTATTTAAAAGCTTAGCTATTGTGCTAAGCTTTTTTTTAAAGAACTACTTCCCAATATAATTGGGATTAGTAGTTCTTACACATGAGCTTAAGCTTATGTGTTCATATCTTAAATCAGGTTTTCAGTTCTTCGAACTGGTAGTTAAGCTCTTTTTAAACATAAAAAAAGAGACCCTTTCGGGTCCCTAATTGCCTGGCAACGTCCTACTCTTGCGGAACGTAAGTCAGCTACCATCGGCGCTAAGGAGCTTTCCTGATATAAGCCAAGCGCTCGCATCTTTTCTCACTTGCGCTCTTTCCTTACTCACTTACCGCTTGTAAGCTCGTCGCGTCTTTCGCTGAGTTCGTCAGCTTCAAACGCTTTCTTAAATCAGGTTTTTAGTTCTTCGAACTAGTAGTTAAGCTCTTTTTAAACATAAAAAAAGAGACCCTTTCGGGTCCCTAATTGCCTGGCAACGTCCTACTCTTGCGGAACGTAAGTCCGACTACCATCGGCGCTAAGGAGCTTAACTACTGTGTTCGGCATGGGAACAGGTGTGACCTCCTTGCCATTGTCACCAGACAATGAACTGTATAAAAATTATACATTCAAAACTAGATAGTAAGTAAAATTTGATAATGCCAAACAAAACACTTTTTAAATTTGATTAAGTCTTCGATCGATTAGTATTCGTCAGCTCCACATATCGCTATGCTTCCACCTCGAACCTATTAACCTCATCATCTTTGAGGGATCTTATAACCGAAGTTGGGAAATCTCATCTTGAGGGGGGCTTCATGCTTAGATGCTTTCAGCACTTATCCCGTCCATACATAGCTACCCAGCGATGCCGTTGGCACGACAACTGGTACACCAGAGGTATGTCCATCCCGGTCCTCTCGTACTAAGGACAGCTCCTCTCAAATTTCCTGCGCCCACGACGGATAGGGACCGAACTGTCTCACGACGTTCTGAACCCAGCTCGCGTACCGCTTTAATGGGCGAACAGCCCAACCCTTGGGACCGACTACAGCCCCAGGATGCGATGAGCCGACATCGAGGTGCCAAACCTCCCCGTCGATGTGAACTCTTGGGGGAGATAAGCCTGTTATCCCCGGGGTAGCTTTTATCCGTTGAGCGATGGCCCTTCCATGCGGAACCACCGGATCACTAAGTCCGTCTTTCGACCCTCGCTCGACTTGTAAGTCTCGCAGTCAAGCTTCCTTATGCCTTTACACTCTATGAATGATTTCCAACCATTCTGAGGAAACCTTTGAGCGCCTCCGTTACTCTTTAGGAGGCGACCGCCCCAGTCAAACTGTCCATCTGACACTGTCTCCCACCATGATAAATGGTGCGGGTTAGAAATCCAACACAGCAAGGGTAGTATCCCACCAACGCCTCGACGTAAGCCGGCGCTCACGTTTCAAAGGCTCCTACCTATCCTGTACAAGTTGTACCGAATTTCAATATCAGACTACAGTAAAGCTCCACGGGGTCTTTCCGTCCTGTCGCGGGTAACCCGCATCTTCACAGGTACTATGATTTCACCGAGTCTCTCGTTGAGACAGTGCCCAAATCGTTACGCCTTTCGTGCGGGTCGGAACTTACCCGACAAGGAATTTCGCTACCTTAGGACCGTTATAGTTACGGCCGCCGTTTACTGGGGCTTCGATTCGTAGCTTCGCCGAAGCTAACCACTCCTCTTAACCTTCCAGCACCGGGCAGGCGTCAGCCCCTATACATCACCTTACGGTTTAGCAGAGACCTGTGTTTTTGATAAACAGTCGCTTGGGCCTATTCACTGCGGCTCTCCTGGGCGTTAACCCTAAAGAGCACCCCTTCTCCCGAAGTTACGGGGTCATTTTGCCGAGTTCCTTAACGAGAGTTCGCTCGCTCACCTTAGAATTCTCATCTTGACTACCTGTGTCGGTTTGCGGTACGGGCACCAAAATTCTAGCTAGAGGCTTTTCTTGGCAGTGTGAAATCAACGACTCGAGGAAACAATTTCCTCTCCCCATCACAACTTGACCTTAAGAGTGCCGGATTTGCCTAACACTCAGTCTCATTGCTTGGACGTACAATCCAATAGTACGCTTCGCCTATCCTACTGCGTCCCCCCATCGCTTAAAACGAAATTTGGTGGTACAGGAATATCAACCTGTTATCCATCGCCTACGCCTATCGGCCTCAGCTTAGGACCCGACTAACCCAGAGCGGACGAGCCTTCCTCTGGAAACCTTAGTCAATCGGTGGACGGGATTCTCACCCGTCTTTCGCTACTCACACCGGCATTCTCACTTCTAAGCGCTCCACATGTCCTTGCGATCATGCTTCAACGCCCTTAGAACGCTCTCCTACCACTGTCCTTACGGACAATCCACAGCTTCGGTAATATGTTTAGCCCCGGTACATTTTCGGCGCAGTGTCACTCGACTAGTGAGCTATTACGCACTCTTTAAATGATGGCTGCTTCTAAGCCAACATACTAGTTGTCTGGGCAACGCCACATCCTTTTCCACTTAACATATATTTTGGGACCTTAGCCGGTGGTCTGGGCTGTTTCCCTTTCGAACACGGACCTTATCACCCGCGTTCTAACTCCTAAGATAAAATTGATTGGCATTCGGAGTTTGTCTGAATTCGGTAACCCGATAAGGGCCCCTCGTCCAAACAGTGCTCTACCTCCAATAATCATTACTTAAGGCTAGCCCTAAAGCTATTTCGGAGAGAACCAGCTATCTCCAGGTTCGATTGGAATTTCTCCGCTACCCACAACTCATCCGCTCACTTTTCAACGTAAGTCGGTTCGGCCCTCCATTCAGTGTTACCTGAACTTCAGCCTGGTCATGGGTAGATCACCTGGTTTCGGGTCTACGACCAAATACTCAACGCCCTATTCAGACTCGCTTTCGCTACGGCTCCACATTAGTCGCTTAACCTTGCATCAAATCGTAACTCGCCGGTTCATTCTACAAAAGGCACGCCATCACCCATTAACGGGCTCTGACTACTTGTAAGCACACGGTTTCAAGTTCTATTTCACTCCCCTTCCGGGGTACTTTTCACCTTTCCCTCACGGTACTGGTTCACTATCGGTCACTAGAGAGTATTTAGCCTTGGGAGATGGTCCTCCCGGATTCCGACGGAATTTCTCGTGTTCCGTCGTACTCAGGATCCACTCAAGAGTGAACAAACTTTCGACTACAGGATTATTACCTTCTTTGATTCATCTTTCCAGATGATTCGTCTAATTTGTTCTTTTGTAACTCCGTACAGAGTGTCCTACAACCCCAACAAGCAAGCTCGTTGGTTTGGGCTCTTCCCGTTTCGCTCGCCGCTACTCAGGGAATCGATTTTTCTTTCTCTTCCTGCGGGTACTAAGATGTTTCAGTTCCCCGCGTCTGCCTTCAGATATGCTATGTATTCACATATCGATAACACGACATAACTCGTGTTGGGTTTCCCCATTCGGAAATCTCTGGATCAAAGCTTACTTACAGCTCCCCAAAGCATATCGTCGTTAGTAACGTCCTTCGTAGGCTTCTAGTGCCAAGGCATCCACCGTGCGCCCTTAATAACTTAATCTTTTCGACCTTCAACACGAAAAAAATCGGTTGAAAATCTAAAATGTTATTAATCTGTGAGTGTTCTTTCGAACACTAGCGATTATTTCTATTTTTTTGAATTCAAGCTTTTTAAAACTCTAATTCACTCGGTTTTGCTTGGTAAAATCATAAATTTTACTTACATATCTAGTTTTCAATGTACAAAATAACGCAATGAATACTCGTAATGAGCATTCAAAACTGAATGCAATATGTCAATGTCATTCCTCTTCATCTTCTCAAGGAAGATGTTCCGAATATATCCTTAGAAAGGAGGTGATCCGACCGCACCTTCCGATACGGCTACCTTGTTACGACTTCACCCCAATCATTTGTCCCACCTTCGACGGCTAGCTCCATAAATGGTTACTCCACCGGCTTCGGGTGTTACAAACTCTCGTGGTGTGACGGGCGGTGTGTACAAGACCCGGGAACGTATTCACCGTAGCATGCTGATCTACGATTACTAGCGATTCCGGCTTCATGTAGTCGAGTTGCAGACTACAATCCGAACTGAGAACAACTTTATGGGATTTGCATGACCTCGCGGTTTAGCTGCCCTTTGTATTGTCCATTGTAGCACGTGTGTAGCCCAAATCATAAGGGGCATGATGATTTGACGTCATCCCCACCTTCCTCCGGTTTGTCACCGGCAG
Source organism: Staphylococcus parequorum (assembly GCF_039237145.1). Taxonomy (NCBI): domain Bacteria; kingdom Bacillati; phylum Bacillota; class Bacilli; order Caryophanales; family Staphylococcaceae; genus Staphylococcus; species Staphylococcus parequorum. The sequence continues at coordinate 1,264,728 of NZ_CP150682.1, read as the reverse complement.
TCAACCTAGAGTGCCCAACTAAATGCCGGCAACTAAGTTTAAGGGTTGCGCTCGTTGCGGGACTTAACCCAACATCTCACGACACGAGCTGACGACAACCATGCACCACCTGTCACTTTGTCCCCCGAAGGGGAAGGCTCTATCTCTAGAGTTTTCAAAGGATGTCAAGATTTGGTAAGGTTCTTCGCGTTGCTTCGAATTAAACCACATGCTCCACCGCTTGTGCGGGTCCCCGTCAATTCCTTTGAGTTTCAACCTTGCGGTCGTACTCCCCAGGCGGAGTGCTTAATGCGTTAGCTGCAGCACTAAGGGGCGGAAACCCCCTAACACTTAGCACTCATCGTTTACGGCGTGGACTACCAGGGTATCTAATCCTGTTTGATCCCCACGCTTTCGCACATCAGCGTCAGTTACAGACCAGAAAGTCGCCTTCGCCACTGGTGTTCCTCCATATCTCTGCGCATTTCACCGCTACACATGGAATTCCACTTTCCTCTTCTGTACTCAAGTTTCCCAGTTTCCAATGACCCTCCACGGTTGAGCCGTGGGCTTTCACATCAGACTTAAGAAACCGCCTACGCGCGCTTTACGCCCAATAATTCCGGATAACGCTTGCCACCTACGTATTACCGCGGCTGCTGGCACGTAGTTAGCCGTGGCTTTCTGATTAGGTACCGTCAAGATGTGCACAGTTACTTACACATTTGTTCTTCCCTAATAACAGAGTTTTACGATCCGAAAACCTTCATCACTCACGCGGCGTTGCTCCGTCAGACTTTCGTCCATTGCGGAAGATTCCCTACTGCTGCCTCCCGTAGGAGTCTGGACCGTGTCTCAGTTCCAGTGTGGCCGATCACCCTCTCAGGTCGGCTACGTATCGTTGCCTTGGTAAGCCGTTACCTTACCAACTAGCTAATACGGCGCGGGTCCATCTATAAGTGATAGCAAAACCATCTTTTACTTTAGAACCATGCGGTTCCAAATGTTATCCGGCATTAGCTCCGGTTTCCCGAAGTTATTCCAGTCTTATAGGTAGGTTACCCACGTGTTACTCACCCGTCCGCCGCTAACTTCAAAGGAGCAAGCTCCTTATCCGTTCGCTCGACTTGCATGTATTAGGCACGCCGCCAGCGTTCATCCTGAGCCAGGATCAAACTCTCCATAAATGAATTATGATGTTTGATTAGCTCATAAAATACTAATTTGTGTGTTATCTCTAACACGTTTGAACCAACAATTTAATGTTGCGTTCGGAATTAACGTTGACATATTGCAATTCAGTTTTCAATGTTCATTAATGTTTCTATTGGAGCGGGTGATGGGAATCGAACCCACAACATCAGCTTGGAAGGCTGAGGTTTTACCATTAAACTACACCCGCATATTAATAATATGTAATATTTTTGGTGCGGCCAAGAGGATTTGAACCTCCACGGGATTTCTCCCACTAGGCCCTCAACCTAGCGCGTCTGCCGTTCCGCCACGGCCGCTCGCAAAACGGTTTGTTTGTTAAGTTAACATTATATATTGTAATATACTTTTAATGTCTTGTCAACACGTTTTTAAAGTTAATTTAATAAAGTTAATACTTACTTAACTCAATTACCTATTAATTTCGCAACGTTTATTATCTTATAATATAATCGACTCATCGTCAACAGAAAAAACAAACAAAAATGAGTAAAATGATCTAGTTATAAGTTGGATTTAACTATTGATGTTAAAATACACATTAAAAATCACCTGAATAAGTCTTTTTCACTTAAATTCTACTTATATTTTACTTCAAAATAAAAAAACGAGCTAAAATCAATCGTTTTAGCTCGCCCTTTTATAATAACTCCTATTATTGCACTATATCATGTTCAATCAATTTACCTTTACAATGTCCACACATCATTTTTTTCGTGTTTACTTTTCTTATTCTCGGAAATTGGGCACCGCATGTATTACATTTATACATATACTTCGCACGATCTTCATATTTTTCTACAGCTGAACAAAATCTTGGAGCGCCTGTTAACTTACTCAACGCTTTAAAGTCCTTATCCTTATGCTGGTATCCCTTTCCTAGTATATGTAAATGATAATGACACAATTCATGCTTAATAATATCTTCAACTGCTTTTTCACCAAATTTAGTGTACTGCTTATCATTAACTTCAATATTATGAGATTTTAATAAGTAGCGACCGCCAGTTGTTTTTAAGCGTTTATTAAAATAAGCTTTATGTTTAAATGAACGCTTAAAGTATGATTCAGATATCGTCTCTGTTAACCTTTGGAGCGTTTCATTATCCATGTGGATCAATCATAGTTAATGATACCTTACCTTTTTTATCATCGATATCAAGTATCCAAACATCTACAATATCTCCAACACTAACAATATCCATTGGATTCTTCACAAACTTCTTAGATAGTTTTGAAACATGTACAAGCCCATCTTGTTTGACTCCAATGTCTACAAAGGCACCAAAGTCTACAACGTTTCTAACTGTACCGCTTAGCTTCATATTTTTTGATAAATCTTCGATTGATAAAACGTCTGATTTTAGAATAGGTGTTTCAAATTCATCACGCGGATCTCTATTTGGGGCAATCAACGATTTTATAATATCTTCTAATGTTGGTTGACCTATATTCAATTTTTCAGCCATTTCCTCTATACTTAAGTGATTTAATGCTGATTTTAAATTTTCTGTGCCAAGATCTTCAGCTTTCATATTGATTTCATTTAATAATTGATACGTTGCTCTGTAGCTTTCAGGGTGAATTGAAGTATTATCTAATGGTTCACTACCATCGACAATTCTTAAAAAACCGATACTTTGTTCAAATGTTTTAGCACCTAAACGCTTAACTTTTGCAATATCTTTGTTATGTTTGATTGCTCCGTTTTCTTCACGATAGTTGATTATGTTTTGTGCAATCGTTGGTGATAAACCAGAAACATATTGGAGTAGTGAGCGTGAAGCTGTATTAACATCCACACCTACTTGGTTCACTGCTGTTTCAACCACAAATGTTAACGCCGCTTCAAGTGCTTTTTGATTAACATCATGCTGATATTGACCTACACCTATTGATTTAGGATCGATTTTAACAAGTTCACTCAATGGATCTTGCACTCTTCTACCAATTGAAACTGCACTACGTTCTTCAACTTGGAAATCCGGGAATTCTGTTCTAGCGACTTCTGATGCAGAATATACTGATGCGCCCGCTTCATTCACAATAATAAATTGCACCTTCAAATGATGTTCTTGGATCATAGATGCTACAAATTGTTCAGTTTCACGACTAGCTGTCCCATTGCCTATTGCGATAAGTTCTACGTCATAATCTTTAACAAATTTAACGAATATTTTTTCAGCATCTGCTTTTTTATTAATTGGAGGGTGCGGATACATCACGCCTTTTGCAACAAATGTACCGAACGGGTTAATAACTGCAAGTTTGCACCCTGTTCTAAATGCTGGATCCACCCCAAGTATTTGTTTACCTTTCATTGGTGGTTGTAACAATAAATTTCTTAAATTTTCACTAAAGACATCGATAGCATGGTTTTCAGCTTTTTCTGTTAAGTCCCCTCTTATTTCTCTTTCGATAGAAGGCATTATTAATCTTTTCAAACTATCTTTAATGGCATCTTCAATTATATAATTACCTTCATGATTTGTAGTTATTTCATTTTTGCGAATGAAGTTTTCAATGCCTTGTGTATCCATTTCTAATTTTACTGATAATACTTTTTCTTTTTCTCCACGGTTCACAGCTAAGACTCTATGATTAGCAATTTTTTTCACTGGTTCGCTGTAATCATAATACATAGAAAATGTTTCTTTTTCGTCTTCAGCATTCTTTTTCTTTTGTGTAATGATATTGCCATGTTGAAATGTATCTTTAAGAATTTTAGTTCTATATTTAGGCGCATCCGAAACTAATTCTGCAATAATATCTTGCGCACCTTTTACAGCAGCTTCAATAGTTTCTACTTCTTCGTTTAAAAATTGTTGCGCTTTATTTTCGATTGTTGTGTCTAAGTTAGATTGTTTCAGCCATTTTGCAAATGGTTCTAAGCCTTTTCTCTTAGCTTCCGTAGCTCTCGTTTTCTTTTTTTGTTTGAATGGTCTATATAAATCTTCAACACGTTGGAGTTTTGTTTGTTTTAAAATATCACTTTTTAAGTCTGCTGTTAATAAACCTTGTTCTTCTACATTATGTATAACTTCTTCTTTTCTTTTTTGAAGGTTAACCATATATTGATATTCATCATCTATTTGTTTAATTTCTACTTCATCTAATCCACCTGTTTGCTCTTTTCTATAGCGAGCTATAAAAGGTACCGTGTTTTTATCCTCTAGGAGTGATAACACTGAATTAATTTGTTTTGTTGTGAAATTGTATTTCTCTCTTATAGATTGTATTAGATTACTATCCATAGAATCCTCCGCTCATTTATTTCTCTTTTTATTTTACTTTCTTTAACATTTTAACATATTTAATAGTAACCACTGTTCAAAACGTCATGCTTTATTAAAGTGATAGCAACTCGTATATAAATTAAAATAAGACAGCTCCCTAATTTATAGGAACGCTGCCTTATATTTTATTCAATCATTGATTAGCGGCTTCTTGCAATTTCTTGATTGCTGTTCTTTGCAATCTTGAAACATGCATTTGGCTTAAACCAATTCTTTCTCCAGTTTCTTTTTGGCTTAAACCTTCAATAAATGTACATTGAATAATTTGTCTTTCTCTTTCATTTAATATTGGTAAAATTCTTTCCAATATCATACGTTTTTCAGTTAAATCATAATTGTCATCTTGCTGACCCATAATATCTAATAAAGTAACTGTAGAACCATCTTTGTCTGCTTCAATCGAATGGTCAACACTTAATGCGTTATAACTTTGACCCATTTCCATTGCTTCTAACACATCTTCTTCATTTACTTCAAGTCGATCCGCTATTTCTGCAATAGAAGGAGAACGTTCTAACTCATTTGTTAATTCATCAGTTACTTTTTTAATACGAGGTCCAATCTCTTTGATTCTTCTTGGTACATGGACGCTCCATGTTTTATCACGTAAATAACGCTTAATCTCACCAATGACCGTTGGTACTAAAAAGGCTTCAAACTTTCTATCAAAGGATAAGTCAAATCGGTTTATTGCACCAATCAAACCAACCATACCAACCTGAACGAGGTCTTCATGATGAGATTGACCTTTTGAATATTTATATGCCAATGATTCGATTAACTTTCTATAATGTCTTACGAGTTTATCTTGAGCATCTTTGTTTTCGTCATTTTGATGCTGCGTTATCCATTGGTTAATTTGTTCAGGTGATACATCATTAACTGATTTCGACTCTTTCGCCATTATTTCGCACCTGCTCTTTTTTAATATACTTTATCATACTGATTGTTACGCCTGATTGTTTATCGACTGTAACTTCATCCATTAAAGATTCAATTAAAAACAGACCAAGACCGCCTTCTCTTAGGAAATCTATGTTTTCGTTTTCTTTATATGGCCCTAATTGTGCTTTTGTCTCTTCATAATCAAAACTTTCACCTTGATCTGAAATTACAATCTTGATTTTATCATCGAAAATTTCAAAGCATAGATTAATCATACCCACATCTTCTGGGTTGTCTTTATATGCATGTTTTACTGCATTCGTTACTGCTTCGCTCACTGCAATCTTCGCATCTTCTATGTCGTCATATGAAGCGCCTGCACGTGAAAAAACGCCTGACAGTGTTAAACGTATTAAACTCACGTATTCTGCAGATGCTGGTAAACGCATTTCTATATAATCTTGTTTAAGTTGCATGTTATTCGACCTCCGTTCCTTCATTAACATGCATCAAATCTTTTAATCCTGTTATATCAAATAGTCGACTTATTCGATCTGAAACACCTAATATATATAATTCTTTATCATGTTGGTTTAACGCTTTTAGTGTACCAACAAATACGCCTAATCCCGTTGAATCCATGTAACTCACGTTTTCTAAATTTACATGTAAATCATGAGTTCCTTCTTGTCTCATCGGCACTAAAACTTCTTCTAGTTCTGGAACAGTATAAACGTCTAGTTCTCCGCCAACTTTAACCTCGTAATGAGTATCATGTGTTACCGTTTCGATATTAAGATTCATAACATTACACTCCTAATTATAGTCTCATAATAACTTCCATACCCTTAAATCAAATAACTTAACCTTAACTATGATAAAACTAATTAACTCTTTTTATAATTAGAATCGTTAAATCATCTCTCTTGTCAGGGTTTTGTATTTTCAAAATCGCTTCATATAAAAGTTGAACGATATCTTGTGGATGCATGTGCTTATACTTGTGAATCATCGTTAAAAGATGGTTTTTATCTAAGAAATCGCCCGCTTCATTTCTAACTTCTGTGACTCCATCTGTAAATATAATAACTAGGTCATCTAAAAATACTGGGATTTCTTGTTGCTTATATCTCGTTTGCTCGCTGACACCTAACACTCTACCTCTAACGCTGATTTCTTCAAATTCTTCAGTTTCTGCTCTATATACATATCCTGGTTCGTGCCCAGCAGAGCTACAATATAATAAATGATTTAACTCTTCATATAGTCCATAAAACATCGTTACAAACATATTCTGATTGACGTTTTTCTCTACTACTCGGTTGAGGCGCTTTAAGCCATCACTCGGAAGTTGAGAATGACCATAAGAGTCCATGCCAAATTTTATCATACTCATTGCAAGTGCAGCTGGTATACCTTTACCTATAACGTCTGCCACTGCGAAACTCATCGTGCCATCTTTATGGTCTATTAAGTTAAAATAGTCACCACTTACTTTTTGCGCTGCTACTGATATAACACCGATTTGTATGCTATCAAATTGAGGAATATCCGTTTTAAGCATTGTTTGCTGCAAACGAGAGGCTAAATCAATCTCTTTATCGTGATATTGTAGACGATTTACTAATTGTTGATAATCTCTATAACTATACCCAAACCCTCTGACTACTTCTTTAAGCACATTAAAAGTTTCTAAAATTTGAGTTTCATTTAAATTTAGCACTCTGACATAATCTCTATGAACTTCAACTATATCTTCTGGTAATAAATCTCTTTTTATCACTTCATCTGTAAAGCTTTCACACTTTTTCATAAAATCAGTAGCATCTATAGTGTGCAAACTTTCGTCAATTAGCGCTTTATATTGATTTTTGAATTCTTCCATATAGTAATTCCTCCTAAAAATACAAATATAAACCGCATACATCGGTTATAACATGTTTAAATGTACTATGTATGTAAGTAAAAATATCTTTTATAATGAACGCGCTTATTCAAATTTTTTACGTGTTTGTATGTGTTACTTGCTATAAATGATAAACTCGCTCCAAATACCTAAAAAAGCTTTAGGATAACCTAAAGCTTTTCAACTTAAAACATCCCACTCAAAGGTATTAAACCACAAAACTAAAATCCTTAATTTTCCAATAACAATAATATTGCTAATTAAGTGGTAATTACATGTTATAGGGAATCGATATATAATTCACTATTTTATTAACTGTTTTTTAAACCTTTGAAAATCAGGATTTACTATTTCTAACATTATGTAATCCTAAGCTTATATCAATAGCAACATTAACTTCTTTCATTTTACTTTCAGAAAGGTATGTTAATTTTTCTTTCAGCCTATTTTTATCTAAAGTTCTAATCTGCTCAAGCAGTATTACAGAATCTTTATCAAGCTTATACTTACTTTTTTCTATTTCTACATGTGTAGGTATTTTAGCTTTATTAATCCTACCAGTAATTGCAGCTACAATTACGGTAGGACTATATTTATTTCCAGTATCATTCTGTATGATAACGACAGGTCTTATTCCCCCTTGTTCAGACCCTTGAACTGGTGATAAATCAGCTAAATAAACGTCTCCTCTTCTCATCATTCATTGTTATTCTTAGAGCTGAGGTAAACTTCATTGCAATCACAAGCTTCACATTCAAATGGAAATGCTTCTGCTGCAAGGGAGAGATTTAAATCGGCCATTTGAGAATAGCCTTCTTTTAATAGTTGTTCAATACTATGGTTTCTGCTTTGATTAAAACTTGCCATGAATAAAGACCTCCATGTTACTAAAATAGAATATATTGAGATTCGTTGTTAGACTCATAATAACAAATTTTACATTAAGTGACTATACTATTTTAGTAATTCATTGCGAATTTCTAGGTCTTGCGTCCCATGATAAATTCGAGGAAGCCTTCTATTTAGTCTACACAATACTTCATAATTAATAGTCTGTTGCTGTCGCCCCATAGCTTCTGCTGATTGTGGACTGTCACTATGGTGATCCATTAAAATGACTTTATCACCTGCATTAACTTCTTCAGGAATTTTAATTATTGTTTGATCCATACATACTTTTCCAATTACTTCGCATTGGTGTCCATTCACGTTTACACTAAATCCTGTCATCATTCTCGGATAACCATCTGCATAACCTACTGGGATAATTCCGATTTTTGTAGGTTCTTTCGCTGTATATATACTTCCATAGCTCACAGATTCTCCAGTTTGTAATACTTTAGTTTGCACGACTTCACTAATCCATTGTGCACTTGGTTTTAAGTGTACCTTCACATTTGATTTAACGTACTCTGAAGGATAATAACCATATAATGATATGCCTATTCTGACTGTATTACAAAACTGACTGTCTTTCATCAATGCACCTGCAGAATTTTGAGAATGTATGTAATTAGGCTTTTCTACCTGTTCAACAATTTCTTCAAAATATGCTTGTTGTTTATTCATCGAATCACCCGGCTCATCAGCACATGCAAAATGTGTAAACACGCCCTCAAAAACTAAATGCTCATGTGATTGAATTAATTCAATGACTTCTTTGTACTCATCTACATTTTTTATTCCTAACCTGCCCATGCCAGTATCTAATTTAGCATGAAGCCATAAATCTTTTTTATTATCAGTTGGAATTTCTTCAATAGCTTCAGCGAGCCATGCTTTAGATGGCACCGTAATTGCTACACGATGTTGAATTGCTTTGTTTATGTTATATGTTGGAATAACTCCAAGTACAAGTATTTTTGCATTGATTCCATGCATACGAAGTTCAATTGCTTCATCCAGTGTTGCAACTGCGAAAAACTCAGCTCCATTTTCCATTAATTGACGTGCTATTTTAATGCTACCAAGACCATAACCATTCGCCTTAACTACCGGCATAACTGTTTTATTTGGGTGTAATGTTTGAAATACTTGAAAATTTGAAACAATAGCATTTAAATCTACATTCAAGTACGTCGATCTATAATACTTATCAGACATTAAGTATGTACCTCCTATTTCAATAAATAGCTTTCGCTAGTTTTCTACAATAAATCAATTTTATAACAATGATGATAGGATAACCAAATTAAACATACTGGAATATAGAAAAAATTCAATAAATTAAACTTCTAAAATAACTTGGCTCATAGCATAATGTTCCGTATGTGTAATACTTACATGCACTTTAAAGCCTTCATAGGTAATACAAGGCTTACCATTTTCATCGTTAAAACAGTCAATATCATTAAATGCTACTGTTTTACCTAGACCCGTACCTAGTGCTTTACTAAAAGCCTCTTTACAAGCAAATCTACCTGCAAGAAATTCCATTTTACGTTGTTCATTTTTGAAACAATTAAACTTTTGTAGTTCATTGATAGTTAATATACGTTCTAGCAATTTATCTTGTCTGCTATAAAGTTTTTTTATTCTTGTTATCTCTATTAAATCTACACCTATACCGTGTATCATAAGTCTCCCCCAATCATATAAAGCCTGTAATTTATTTTAAATCACTATTATCTTTAGAATACTCAATATCTGAAGCTTCATTTTCTGTTACTTCAATTGTTTTATTAACATTCTTTATTTTGTACTTTAATGTAGCCGCTATATCTTTGTCGATAAGTTTAATCTCAGTATTTCCACCTGCTGTCGACAACGTTAAACTTGCTAATTTATATTTGCGCATTAAAATACCTTCGTGTGTATCGACATTTTGAATTCTGAATAACGGAATTTTGATTACTGAAACAAACCACAAACCATTTCTTACAATGATTTCATTTTCATCTAGTTTGTATCTAAAGATTTGATATTGGTACATTGGAATTAAAATAGCACCCAGCAGCAATTGAATTACGATAATAATCACACCAATAATTAAGACCCATATCATCGTATTGGAATTAAGCCATTCCAACCACATTGTATTAACAATATATATCGCTGCTAAAATTAATACAAATATCGTCGTCATGATATATGCCGAGAGGCGCATGACTGTTTTTCCAGATCTATCCATATAATTATATTCATTCATGATGCTCACCTCTCAAATACCAATTTTGAAGTGTTTCAACTTCTTTGTAATTATTAAATTTCAAACCCACAGCTTCATTTCCCGCAGCTTTTGCAATGATAAAATTAAAATGACCTAAATCACTATTAATTAAAAATGGATTTCGTTTAATTTCCATACCTAGTATTTTTCCATGCTTGAAATACGTGTTTTTGAATCCAAATGTAGTTACATTACGTACTACAAGTTCATCATTTCGTACTTTTAATCCAGATGATTTAATAACTATAAGGCTATGGATAATTAGCAGTAAAATAATAACTGCTGCGATAACAAATGACCATGGTGACCAGAAATGATTAACGATAGTTGCAATCACTAGCAATATGACTGTTTCTTGCCAAAAATACCTATGGAAACCTCTCCAAGGCATGCCCTGTTCCGCATTTTCAAACGCCATACTAGGAATAAGTGATTTAATGATTTCGAATGCTTTTTTACGTTTAATAAAAGGTAAGATCATAACATTTCCATCTAATGAAATATCGTCTTTATCATTACCATTCATATCGCTCGTAATCACAAAATGTATAGACGTAAAACCGAATAGTTTTCTTAAGAAAGATTGTTTTTCGACTACAGCTTGGACTCTATCAGTTGGCACTGTGATGCTTTTAACATTAAATAAACCATATCGGATATTTAATTGATTATCATTTTGTGTCACAGTGTAATTATAGTTTTTTATAATTACAATCAATGTACCCAATATATAACTTGCGACAACAATAGTCGCAACCATTATTAACACAATCACAAAAATTGCTTGAGAAATCCGCGCAAATTCACCAGTGATCCATTCCCATGGTATTACTTCTGAAAAGGCACCAATTATCGGTGAAATTGCTGCAAACGCCACGCCTATCGCCCCACTCGTTAATGCCATAAACAATAATTCTTTAAAATTAAGTTTATATAAGCGCACAGGTTGCGATTGTTGCTTCGAAATATCTTCATTGTCCTCTTGTTCAGGAATTCTAGTTAAATCCAGTTCTTCATTTTGACTAGTTAATTCTTGCTGTTTTGCTTTAATTGTAAGTTGTATTAATTCACTTTGTTTTTTAGAAACAGTGTCCAAATCAATACCATCACTCGGTGTTTTGATTTGTAATTTCACGCCACCTACGATTTGATTTATAATGCCTTGTGATGTATCTAATGTTTGTATACGACGTATGTTAAGTTCTTTTCTTTCTTTAGTAAAGATACCAGTTGCTAAAATAAAATGATCATTTTCAATCCAATATGTCGTGTTATAAACTTTTAATACTTGTGCTACAAATGAAAATAAAAAGAAGGCAAAAACGATAGCCGGGAATATGTATGAAGTTATATTTGTAAAATCAAAATCCTGAATATTAAAGACTAAAAAAATAATAATCAAAAAGATATTTTGCTTTATAGCTTCAATAACACCCGTTAAATAAGAAATAGGATGTAATTTTTGAGGATTATACATCAAAATCAGCTCCTCTCAAGTAGTTGAGAGTTAGTAATTCAAATGATTTCGCATCATCTGTATACATCAGCGGAAAACTAACCCTGTGACCAGCAGTAATTAATGTAGTTTTAGAAAGTCTCATTTTTTTTAAAATTGGGTTGTTCTGTCTTTCAATAAGCTGTGTGCGTTCTAATTTCACTATCTTTTTAGATTTAAAGAAGAAATCGTATTTTACTTCTATATAATTTTCTTTAATTCTATAAAATGTATATTTAAACTTAATCCAGGGTCTGATCAATAAACGCACAAAGTTAAACGCTATAAAAGCAACGATTAAATATATAATGAAATGCCACCAATTAAAGTGACTCCATAAAAATATTAAAATAACCGAAACGATCAAACTAACAATAAATTCCAGTCCTTCGATTATGTAGTAATACTTCATAGCTTGTTTAGGACTTCTGTTAAATAGTTGGTCGTTAGTCATATACACACTCCTTAATTAAGATTTCAATTTATTATAACATAGCTTTTATAGTCATTTCATTATCCATTTAAAACGTATAAATAACTATTCTTGTTTTAAATATATTGCGCTTAATATTTATTGTTCATCATAGCTTTTATGACGCTTTTCTTAAAAAATGCAAAAAAAATCATCCCACGTAAGTGGAATGATTAAACCTAAATTTCATATATGATAAATTATTTTTTATTTTTGGTGGTCGGCGAACGTGCGACCTTTCATTGATTTCTTGTTGTTATTGTTTCTGTCAGAAGATTTTTCGTTCTTCTTATTATTGTTGAATCCGCCTTTTGAACGACGATTTTTATTATCAAATTTGTTGCCACGTTTATTGTTGCCTTGACCGCCACGTTTTGGTCCGCGACCTTGACGACCGCCTTTACCACGAGATAATGGTTTTTCAAATGTTAATTGAACATCAACTTCGTCATTTGATTCAACCAATTCTTGTAATAATGAAGCAACTAAATCAACATCACTATATTCTTCAATTAATTCTGAAGCAATACGTTGTAATCTTGGTTCATTTTCTCTAGACATCCACTTTTCAACTTTACCTTTAATATCGTTTTCACGTGCTTTAAGCACTTCTTTACGATGAGGTGGTCTCATTGCAGTCATTTGTCTCTTATTTGCTTGTTCAATTTGACGGATATAATCCATTTCAATTGGGTTCACAAATGTGATTGCTACACCTTTTTTACCAGCACGACCAGTACGGCCGATTCTGTGTGTATAGCTTTCAGTATCTTGAGGAATATCAAAGTTATAAACATGGCTTACGTTTGAAATATCTAGTCCTCGTGCTGCAACATCTGTCGCAACTAAGATATCTAATTGATCATTTTTGAATTTCTTCAATACTTCCAAACGTTTCGCTTGAGTAATGTCACCATGTAAACCTTCAGCTTTGTAACCTTTAGAGATTAACGCGCTTGTTAATTCATCTACACGACGTTTTGTACGGCCGAATACAATAGCTAATTCTGGTTGGTGTACATCTAATAGATTCGTAAATGTATCGAATTTTTCTAATTCTTTTACGATTGTATAGTATTCTTCGATTTGTGGATTAGACATTTCATTATTCATTGTTTTAACAATTACTGGTGTTTTCATGAATTGTTGAACTAATGTTTGAATAGCTTTTGGCATTGTAGCTGAAAATAGCATTGTTTGACGTTGTGAAGCTGGAATTTTATCCATGATAAATTTCATATCATCGATGAAGCCCATGTTCATCATTTCATCCGCTTCATCTAATATAAGCGTATGGATGTCATTAGTTTTTAATGTACGACGGTTAAGGTGATCAATCACTCGACCTGGCGTACCTACAACGATTTGCGGTCCTTTTTTAAGCGATTTGATTTGACGGTCGATCGGCATACCACCAAATACAGTAACAACTTGTACGTTTAGACCTTTAGCAAATTCTCTGATTGATTCAGCTACTTGCATAGCTAATTCTCTTGTTGGTGCAAGGATTAATGATTGTACGCCTTCTTGGCCTGTCACTTTTTCAACTAGTGGAATACCAAACGCGCCAGTTTTACCTGTACCTGTTTGCGCTTGACCAAGAACGTCTTTGCCTTCTAAGGCAAGAGGGATACTCTCTTTTTGTATAGGAGTGGCGTCATCGAACCCCATTGATGCTAGGGTTTCTGCCATCTTATCTGAGAGCCCTAATTCTTTAAATTTTTGCAATATAATTCTCCTTTATTTATCTGTATTTATATACATATATGTTCACTTAAGTTTATTCAACTTCTTAATAGTACCACCTCAAGTATATAATCGCAATAAACCAAATTTGATTAAATGCAATAACTTTACTAGTTTTAAAATCTTTTAAAACAGCAAAAATACCGAAATATATAGGTTGTAAGCGTTTAACTTTCTTTCATAAACTTACTTTATACTCTCTTAAAAAAATTTATTAATTTATTTATTCTGTTAATTGTCAGAATATTTTACTTGTAAGATATGGCTTATTCACCCCTTATTTAACTTAAATTTTAAATCTTCTTTAACTGAACAATGCATTGGTATCGTTGTTAAGCTTAACTCTAAGTTCTTTTTGAAACATCGTTTTTTCAACAAGAGTATATGAGTTACATTTATAATTGTTGTCTTATATAAGTTTTCCCGTTTTAGCAAAATAAAAACGAGCAGTTAGATTTCTAATCGAATTCTAACTGCTCGTTTTTGGTTAATGTTTAAATTAAAGCTTCGACAACCTCTTCTAATTTCATTCCTCTAGAACCTTTGACTAAAATTTTATCATCAGGTTGAACATAAGCTTGTAAAGTTGTTATCAAAGCCTGCTTATCGTCGTAATGCTCTGCATACGTTACATAAGCTTTGGCCGCGTTACTAATATATTTTGAGGCTTGACCAAAAGTAAATAATGCATCGATATTTTTATCTTCTAAATATCGACCTACATTTTCATGCATCATCTGACTATCAGGACCTAACTCTAACACATCTCCAAGTACGATGATTTTTCTCCCTTTCATAGCTGAAAGGGTATCAATCGCTGCTTTCATACTTGTAGGGCTCGCGTTATATGCATCATTAATGACTAATCTATTGTCACTGGTATAATGTTGTTCCATTCTCATACCAGTAAGTTCTACTTTACGTAAGTTGTTAAATATTGTGTCATAACTTAAGCCTAATCTTTTACCAACAGCAATTGCGATTGTTGCGTTCTTCATATTATGTTCACCTAATATTGGTAATTCGAATCTCTCTTCTCCGTTAATATTAAATGCGATACCTGCGTTTTCAATATCTTCAATCTGACAAACGAGTGTGTTGTCTTTGTCTTTACCAATACTTACTATATCTGCATCTTCTATTTTCGCAACGTGAGATTCTAATAATGGTTCATCACCATCATAAATAAAGACACCATTCTTTCTTAATCCTATTGTAATTTCAGCTTTAGCTTGGGCAATACCCTCTCTAGAACCTAAATCTTGCATATGTGATTCACCAATGTTAGTAATTACCGCTATATTAGGTTCCGCTAATTTTGACAATAGCTCAATTTCATTAAAACCTGACATCCCCATTTCTAAAATTGAAATCTCAGTATCTTGATCTAATTCTAATATTGTTAATGGTAACCCAATTTCGTTGTTATAATTGCCTTGTGTTTTTTTAACTTTAAACTGTGGCTTTAAAACACTTTCAATCATGTCTTTGGTCGTGGTCTTACCATTTGAACCTGTCACTGCAATGACTTGTGGCCCAACAAATTCTAAATAAGCTTTAGCTAATTGTTGTAATGCTTTGAGTGTGTGCTCTACCCATATCACTGGACCGTTTATATTTTCATCTAATGTTACGTCTTTTTGATGAAATACTGCACCTGCGCCATCCTTCAATGCTTGTGCGACGTATTTGTGTCCATCTACATTTTCACCTTTAAATGGGATGAATAAATTTTGATTGTTGATTACACGTGAATCAATAGAAACACCTTTAATCGTATGATCTAAATATTCATTATCAATGTCACATGGAATCCAGTCTTGGATTTGTTCTAAAGTTACTTCAATCATTATTCATTCGCCTCAGTCAATTTTGTATTTATTTTGTTTCTTATCTTCATGTTTTTCTTTCGCTAATTCAATTAATCTTTCAATTAATTCCGCATATGTTACGCCCATATTTTCCCAAAGTCTTGGGTACATACTATAAGCAGTAAAGCCTGGCATTGCATTTGTTTCATTAATAAAAATTTGATTGTCTTCAGTGACAAAGAAATCAGCTCGTAACAAACCAGAACAATCTGTTGCTTTAAATGCTTCGACAGCCATATTTCTTAATGTTGTTTGCACTTCTTCATCTAAATCAGCAGGAATATCTAATTTTATTTTTCCATCTTTATACTTCGCTTTATAATCATAGAATGCTACATCTTTAATCACTTCACCTGGCGCAGTCGTTTCAGGATAATCATTACCAAGTACAGCTACTTCTATTTCTCTCGCATCAATACCTTGTTCAATTACTAATTTACGATCAAATTGGAATGCTTCTTCAATACCAACTTTCAATTCTTCTTCGTTATTACATTTACTAATACCAACACTAGAACCTAAGTTTGCTGGTTTTACAAATACTGGATATTCTAACTTGTCATGTACAAGTTTCAAAATGTTATTTTCATATTTATGATATTCACTTCTTAAAAAGCTCACATAAGGTAGTTGAGGCAATCCTCTATGCGCGAATAATTGTTTCATAACAAGTTTATCCATCGAGCTTGAGGCAGCTAAAACACCGTTTCCTACATATGGTATATCTAATACTTCAAATAAACCTTGAATTGTACCATCTTCACCATTCGGTCCATGTAATACTGGGAAAACTGCACTATAGGCGTTCCCTGTGCTACCAATACTAAGTAGTTGAGAGATTTCACCTGCAGCAACATCTGTTAAACGTAAAGTGTCTATTTCATTTATAGTGTCTACGATATTTTCTTTCTTTTTCCAGTCACCTTCATTTGTTATGTAAATGATGTCTATTTGATATTGATCTTTATCAATCGCGTTCAAGACATTTTGTGCTGTTAATATTGAAACATCGTGTTCCGCACTTTTTCCTCCGTATACGATACATACATTTTCTTTAGCCATACTTTAGCCTCCATATACAATTCTTAAACTACATCATATCACGATTCAATATTTTTTTGCATTTGTTTAGTAGTATAAAAACTTTTTATTTTTCAATTTAGTATATGGCACTTTACAATGGATTAAAAGTAATAACTTTAACTTATCAATATACGGTTATCTTATTATAATTTTTCAATTTAGCACCCTACTTCTAGCAATATACATAAAAGTTCGGTAAAATCTATATATATTACAAAGTTAAAGAAAACTAAGCTTTTCAAAGGAGTAAGAAATGAGTACTTCACGTCAATTAAAAAACAACCATTGGATACGGCGGGTCGACTGGACTTTAGTAGGCTTCCTCGTATTGTTAGCAATTATTAGTGTAACAATAATCAATTCAGCTATGGGTGGTGGCCAATATAGCGCCAACTTTAGCATTAGACAAATTCTGTATTATGTCTTTGGTGGATTCATAGCATTTTTAATCATGTTAATTTCACCTAAGAAACTAATGAAATATACATATTTATTGTACTTTCTTCTTTGTGCAGCCTTATTTATATTAATCATTATTCCAGAAACACCGTTCACACCTATTATAAATGGTGCGAAAAGTTGGTATAAACTAGGTCCAATCAGTGTACAGCCTTCAGAATTTATGAAAATAGTGTTGATATTGGCGCTTGCTAAACTAATTTCAAAGCATAATCAATTCACTTTCAATAAATCATTGGAGACAGATTTTAAATTACTACTGAAAATTTTTGGTATTTCTGTTATCCCTATGGGGCTAATTCTACTACAAAATGACTTAGGTACAACGCTTGTTATATGTGCCATTATTGTTGGTGTAATTATAGTAAGTGGTATCACATGGAAAATAATTGCACCATTGTTTATTGCAGTATTCGTCTTAGCTTCAAGTATCATCTTATCTATTATTTTCAAGCCCTCGCTTATTGAGAATAGTTTGGGCATTAAGACCTATCAACTCGGACGTATTAGTTCATGGCTAGATCCTTATACTTATAGCAGTGGCGACGGCTATCATTTAACAGAATCACTTAAAGCCATTGGATCTGGTCAACTGTTTGGTAAAGGCTTCAATCAAGGTGAAGTATATATACCTGAGAATCATACTGATTTCATTTTCTCTGTTATTGGAGAAGAGTTTGGCTTCATTGGCTCAGTCGTTTTAATTCTAGTGTTCTTAGGATTTATGTTCCACTTAGTTAGACTTGCGACTAAAATAGAATTACCATTCAGCAAGTTATTTATTATTGGTTACACGGCACTTATTCTATTCCACGTATTACAAAATATAGGTATGACAATACAGTTATTACCTATTACTGGTATTCCATTACCATTTATAAGTTACGGTGGTAGTTCCTTATGGAGTTTAATGTGTGGTGTTGGTGTGTTATTATCCATTTCTTATCATCAACCGAAACAGTACTCACCTGACATTCAAAAAACAAAATAAAGAATGATTACATTTTAATTTCTACTTCCAACAAAAAGAACTGTTACAATCATCTCAATGATCATAACAGTTCTTTTTTTATACCAATTATTTAATAAAACAGCTTTTCTGTATAACAAAAAACGACTAGAACACACTGCTCCAATCGCTTAGTTGGGTAACTTTACTATTTCAATTCGTTAGCGGCTTTCACAGTTGTCGGCAAAGTCTGCATAACTTCTAATCTTGATTTTGTTTTCTTTATGTTTACCCCTAATGATGATAATAGTTTAACTACATTTTGAATCTTTTCGTTATCTTTACTCATATCATCACCCCTAAATTACTTGCTTCTACTATATCTTACCCTATTTAATTACTAAATACTACATTATATTCAAAATTTTTTTATTATAATCAAATATTTAGTCAATTTTATTGTATAATTACATCGTAAAAATAGTTTTTCTTTGTAAAATAAGTTTTTAAAAATAACAAACACCACTTAAAGTGAAACTATAATCTGTTTTCAGCATTTCAGTTTAATATAAAATTTCATATCCTAAATCATAAACTTCTTTTTCTAGATTATTTAAACTTGCAGGGGTTTCAAAATCAATGAAAATTTTGCCATTATTGCTCTTGATTTCGATATTAACTTGGTCTACACCGTGTAATTGCATAAGCCGCTGTTTGATATGTTTTTGCTGTGTTTCATTTTCTATACCAGAAATATAAATCACTTTTGTTTCCACTACGTTCACCTTGCCTAATCCTTCATTAATTTCTGAAATGTAACCAATAGTTCTTCCATAGCTTCCTCTTGTTGTCCTTGCTCTACTTTATCCATAATACAACTTTTCATATGATGGTCTAGTAATTTAGTAGCAACACTATTTAAAGCAGAACGAGTAGCTCTAATTTGTGTGAGTACGTCATCACAATAAACATCTTCATCTACCATGCGATTAATCGCTCTCACTTGGCCTTCTATACGATTTAATCTTGATTTTAAATTAGATTTAATTTGTTCTGAGTGATGCGCTTTTTGTATTTCCGCCATATATTACACGCCTCCTAATAATTTCAATTATATGTTATACCCCTATGCGGTATTAGTCAAATGATAAAACCTTATATTCATGTTACAATAATTAAGACTTTTATAGTACTTTAAATAACTGAAACGCATTTTGGAGGTTTAATATGATAGATATATTTTCTTTAACGTTTAACAATACAAACGTTATTCTTAACATCATTTTTCTTGGCGCATTTATATTAAACCTTATCTTTGCCTTCACAATTATTTTTATGGAACGACGTTCGGCAGGCGCCGTGTGGGCGTGGCTGTTAGTGTTAGTTTTCATACCTATATTAGGCTTTATCATCTATCTATTGTTTGGGCGACAAATTCAGCGCAACCGTATCTTCACTTTAGATGAAGAAGATAAAATAGGTATTGAAATGATTGTTAATGAACAATTAGAAGCCTTAAAGAACGATGAATTTTCAAAAGGTAATCATCAAATTGTTAAATTTAAAGATATGGTTCAAATGTTGTTATACAATAATGCTGCCTTTTTAACAACAGACAATGATATTGATATCTTTACAGACGGTAAAGAAAAGTTTGATGCACTTATTAAAGATATAAATGAGGCAAAAGATTATATCCATATCCAATACTATATCTTTAGAAATGATGACTTAGGTAAACGAATTTTAACAGCGCTCGAGCAAAAACTTGAACAAGGGTTAGAAGTGAAGATGCTTTATGATGACATGGGCTCGCGTAGTTTATCACTTAAAGATTTTAAATCATTTCGAAAAAAAGGTGGCAAAGTTGAAGCCTTTTTTCCTTCTAAATTGCCATTAATCAATTTAAGAATGAACAATCGAAATCACCGAAAGTTAGTAATCATTGATGGACATATTGGCTACATCGGCGGTTTTAATGTTGGTGATGAATATTTAGGATTAAAGAAAAAATTTGGTTACTGGAGAGATACACATTTGCGCATCGTTGGCGATGCTGTTAACGCACTTCAATTACGTTTTATGCTCGATTGGAACGTTCAATCAACACGTGATAATTTGAAATATGCTGAACGTTATTTTCCTGATGTGGATTCTGGAGGTACAATAGGTGTCCAAATCGCATCTAGTGGGCCAGATGAAGAGTGGGAACAAATCAAATATGGTTATTTGAAAATGATTACTTCTGCTAAACAATCTATTCATATTCAATCTCCTTATTTTATTCCAGATCAATCATTCTTAGACGCGATAAAAATCGCAGCTTTAGGTGGCGTCGAGGTGAATATCATGATTCCTAATAAACCTGACCATCCGTTTGTATATTGGGCTACCTATAATAACGTAGCATCACTTTTAGATGCAGGTGCGAATATTTTCCATTATGATAATGGATTTTTACATTCAAAAATACTGCTTATCGATGACGAAGTTGCAAGTGTGGGTACTACAAACATGGATCACCGAAGCTTTACTTTAAACTTTGAAATTAATGCTTTTATTTATGACACTTTCATAACGAAAGAACTTAAAGCCACTTTTGAAAAAGATTTAGCCTTATCCTATCGACTAACAAAAGAGCGTTATGAGCAGAGAAGTTTGTGGATTAAATTTAAAGAAGGCATTGCAAGACTCTTATCACCTATTTTATAATAATTTAACTCTGTCCAAAGTAATCGATTAACATCAATATTGCTTTGGGCTTTCTTTATTATAAAGTGAATAATCATATTAAATCACTAGCTTAAATAACTTTATTTCTATGAAAAGAGGCGTTTAAATGAATCCACAAGAGATAGTCAATTCAGCGCAGATATATATGGAAGCATTTCATAAAGATGATGCAACTGGCCACGATGTCGCTCACGTATTGCGTGTCGTTAAAATGGCAAAATACATTGCGCAACAAGAGCAAGTTGGAAATTTATTAACCATTCAACTAGCTAGTTTATTACATGATACGATTGACGCAAAACTAACTGATGCCAGCCAAGCAAAACCTAAATTAACACAATTTCTGACTCAACTTCAGCTGCCAATACAACAGCAAGAAGCTATTCTACATATTATTGAACATATGAGTTATAAAAATGGAGAAAATAATGATATTTCATTATCAATAGAAGGCCAAATTGTACGTGATGCTGATCGCCTCGATGCTATTGGTGCAATTGGCATTGCTCGTACTTTCCAATTTGCTGGCCATTTCGGAGAACCCATGTGGATAGAAGGAGAATACAATGATACTTTGTCTAACAAAGAAATCGATAGTAATACTGTTCCAGCATCAGCTATTAAACACTTTTATGAAAAACTGTTTAAACTTAAAGCATTAATGCATACACCAACCGCTAAACAGCTTGCACAACAAAGACATGAGTATATGGAAGTATTTGTAACTCAATTTTTTAATGAATGGTATTTCAAATAATACAAAAAAGGCGTCGTAGTTATACTACGACGCCTTTTTATTACAAATTTGTTTAAAATTCAAACAATTTATTTTTTCTTATTTTTCTTAGAAACAACTTGTGTGTTTTTACCTTTACTTGCTGCTTCAGCTTTGTTTTTCTCCATTGCTTCAATCATAGGTGCAACTTCTTTTTTAGCAAGTTTAGAATAATGCATATTCGCTACTTGTGTTTGTACAATCAAGAATGCGGCACTGACTGACCAATATAGACCTAATGCTGATGCAGAACTTAATGAAATCCACACAATCATAATTGGTGAAATAATCATCATCATATAACCCATTTGACGCTGTTCGTTTGGCATACTCTTACTTGAAACATAAGCTTGTAAGAAGTATAAGACACCTGCTATAATCGTAATCCAAATATCTGGTTGAGCTAAGTTAAACCATAAGAAATCTGGGTGTTCAGTGAAACCACCACTTGAAGGATATTTCAATACGAAGAAAAGACCCATGATGATTGGCATTTGAAGCAAGATTGGTAAACAACCTAACATGCTCTTCATCGGATTCATATCATATTTCTTGTAAACTTCCATCATTTCTTGGTTAGCTGCCATTTTTTCTTCTTGCGTACGTGAACGCTTAACCTTTTCTTGAATTGCATCAATATCCGGTTTAGCAACTTTCATTTTTTCACGCATCATGTGACTGTTTTTATAATTCGATAACATGAATGGTAATAATATGATACGCATCGCCAATACAATGACAATAATTGCTAGTCCATAGTCGTTATTAAAACTAGTTCCTAACCAATGTATAAGACTGTCCATTGGATTTACGAACGTATTATAGAAAAACCCATCTCTATTTTCAGGTTTAGAATAGTCACAACCTGCTAAAAAGACCATTACACCTAATAATAAAGGGAGTAGCGCTTTCTTCTTCATTTTTCCACCTCTAATGATTTATTCACATAGAATTTATTTTATCATACTCATAGGGAAGTAGAAAACAAAAAAAGAAATTTTTATACATTATTCAACAGTTTGTAAAAATTGTCTCACTGATTCACTTATATTTTGACTTTTAGCAATTGCCGAAATAATTGATATACCATCTGCCCCGGCATGAATTATAGATGGTGTATTATCTAAATTGATGCCGCCAATCGCAACAATAGGAAAATCATTAACGTAATGTCTTAATTGTGTAATCATTTCTGGACCAACCGGCAAACTTGCATCATCTTTAGATGTCGTTGCAAACATTGGACCGACGCCTATATAATCAACATATTTCAAATCAGAATTTAAGTACTCATCTACATCACCTACACTCAGACCAATGATTTTATTTTCAAATTGTTGTGCAAATTCATTTACTTCTAAATCATTTTGCCCTACATGAATACCATCTGCATCAATGTCTTTAGCTAAACTCACATCATCATTTACTATAAAAGGTACATCGTATTGATGACACAAAGAAAGTAATTGTTGTGCTAACTTCACTTTATCATCACCTACTAATGCAGTTTCCCCTTTCTCTCTATACTGAAATAGCGTTATACCTGCTTCTAAAGCTTCAGTTACAACATCAATAATCGATTTATCTTCTGCAACATCTTGCGTTCCACAAATAAAA
This sequence comes from Staphylococcus parequorum, assembly GCF_039237145.1. Classification (NCBI taxonomy): domain Bacteria; kingdom Bacillati; phylum Bacillota; class Bacilli; order Caryophanales; family Staphylococcaceae; genus Staphylococcus; species Staphylococcus parequorum. Next base: position 1,241,081 of record NZ_CP150682.1, on the reverse strand, counting down.
TAAAGTTTTAGTTTATTTTTATCAAACATTATTGCACCTCTTGACTGCGTATTAAATTCAAATAATCATCATATGTGACTTGATATAATGCATTCATTAATTCAACCATAAATGCGCCAGGCCCTCGATTATCCGAAATTTTTTCAGCTTGTTCAGCAGCAATATTATATACAGTAACTGCTTCTACCAATTGATTTAATTGTGGTTGCTGGTTAGATTTTAAAAAGCTAGCTATCACAGCACCTAATAAACAACCTGCACCTGTCACTTTTGCAAGCATAGGCGAACCATTAGCCAGTTTCACAATTTTATCTTCATGCACTACAATATCTTCTTTACCTGTGATAACAATTGCTGTCCCAAATTGTTTATGAGCTTTTTCAGCAATATTTACAGCATCCAGATTCATTTCGCTATCTGTACCTTTCATCTGTGTATCATTATCAATAAGTGTTAAAATTTCTGATGCATTACCTTTGATAACTGCTACCTTTACTTCATTTAAAAATGTCTCACAAAAATCTTTGCGGTATTGTGATGCCCCTACAGCAACAGGATCAAAGACGATTGGTGTTCCAATTTGATTAGCTACCTTCGCAATTTTTAAAATATCTGACTCTTTATCTTTAGTCAGCGTGCCAATATTAATCAGTAAAGCATTTGCGTGTGTTAACATATCTGACGCTTCCTCTGGTGCTTCACTCATTGCAGGACTTGCACCTAAACTTAATAAGCCATTTGCGGTAAAATTTTTAACAACATCGTTTGTATAACAAATAACTAACGGGTTATTATTTCTGAGTGCTTCTAAATTATTCATCATCTAATCCTACCTCTTTCATATATGCAAAATGATTAACTGGTCCCCTACCTTGACCAATTTCAGGTGTGTGTTTAATACTTAAAGAAATGAACTGTTTTGCTTTATTCACTGCTTCATATATTGTTTTGCCTTTTGCTAATTCTGCAGTAATCACTGCCGAAAAAGTACATCCGGTACCATGCGTATGTTTTGTATCATATCGAGGTTCTTCAAAAGTATATACATTTTCTTTAGTGAATAAATAATCTTTAGCGAAGTCTAAATCCTCTGAATGTCCACCTTTAATTACAACACCTTTGCTGCCAATTTCATTAATGAAAATGTCACCTGCTTTATAAATTGATGCTTCATCTTGTATCGTTAATCCTGTTATTTCCTCTGCTTCAGGCAAGTTTGGTGTTGCCACAGTAGCATAAGGTAATAAAATGTTTTGCAAGTCAGCTTTAGCATCCTCATCCATCAACGAGTCACCACTTTTAGCTAACATTACAGGATCTATCACATAAGGGATCTCTGGATATTGCTTTAAATAATATTGTATTAATTCCATCATTTCTTTTGAAGCAATCATGCCTGTTTTCAACGCATGAGGCAACTCATCATCAAAGATACTTTCTAATTGCTCGGATAACCAACTTGTTTCTATGTTATGAATATGTTGAACGCCTTTTGTGTTTTGCGCTACGATACTCGTAATCGCAGCCATACCGTATACGCCACAAGCATGAAATGATTTTAAATCTGCCATGACGCCTGCGCCACCCGTTGGATCAGTGCCTGCTATAGTTAAAGCAATTTTAGGTTTATTCATTATTAACCCCTCCATAAGGCCATTCTTCTTCCGTGAATGACATATTAAAAAATTTACGCTCATGAACTGTACTCTGTAAGAAACAATCTTTTATATCATCTTTCTCTTGTTTCGTACAATTTTGTGTCAATTTATCCATTAAATTATCAAAAACATGCACAAGTTCATCCATTTCGGTACTATAAAATTCAAACCATTTTGCCAAAATAGAATTGGTATTCAAAGTATTGTCTTGTAACGCTTGTTGTGCAATAACTTGATACACATATGGACAAGGCGCCATGGCAGCAATTGTATATGCTGCATTTTCTTTAGCAAAAGCATTAAAATACATATGTTTAATATAGTGATCGCCACTCGGTGGCCAAACTTTTTCTTTTACTATTTCATTGTAAGGTTCATTTACATATTCAGCCAATATTTCGTGTGCCTCTACTTCTCCATCAACTATAAATTGGATCTGCTCAACTAAAAATTTCACATCTTCCATTTGCTCCATTTTAGGTATAAGTAATGCGTAAATATTAGCAAACTCCTTTAAATAAGATGCATCTGCTCTTAAATAAAATTTAGTAGCATCTTTCGATAAATGACCTTGTAACATTTCTTGTATAAATGGATCATTATAGATGTCATCAATAATAGGCTTGGCATCTGTTTTTAATTCTTTTGAAAATAACACTTTAAGTCCTCCTAAATATAAAAAAACTACATTCCAAGTAAGAATGTAGTTAATTAATAGAAAGGCTAAGCAATTCAATTATAAATTAAACTACTTTCCTACGTTGGCATTAACCAAATCAGGTCGTAAGGGTCTGAACTAAATCATCTCAGCCATAAAGGCTCCCCTAGTAGATTTTCATATATTATTATTTCTTTAAACATAACAAATGTAGTATGACATTGCAAAAGAACGTACTTCAATAAAAAGTCTATGTTGTATATATCATAGAAATTGTACATTAACTAACTAGAAGGTGTAGTTATCTCAGCAGAAAATATGCACAAAAAAGTGCCAACAAAGTTTCTGACTTTGTTGGCACTGTTCTATATTATTAATAATTAATTACTGACTAAATTATGCAGTAACCCATTGTGAAGCGCCTGCAGTGTTATAAAGTTTAACTGCTGCTGCATCTTGTACTGATTCAGGTGCTTCTGTTGGAGATACACCTTGGTAAGCTGCTGGTGCTACTGAATCCCAAGTACTTTGTAGGAATTGGTATTTACCTGCTGCACCTGATGATGGGTTAACAGCGTTAAGGTCGCCGCCTGATTCACGTTGAGCAATTGCTTGTAAATGAGAGTTAACATTTACTGATGAACCACTTGAAGCTTCACTTGATTCTTTTGAAGCAGATTCTTGTTGTGGTTGTTGAGTTGTTTCAGTTTTTGGTGCTTCTTGTTGAGCTGGCTCTGCAGCTTGTTCAGCTGGTGCTTCTTGTTGAGCTGGCTCAGCTGCTTGTTCTGCTGGTGCTTCTTGTTGTGCAGGTGCTTCAGTTGATCCTCCACCAAAGCTCCAGCTAAAGTTTGTACCATCTGATTCAAAGCTATAGTCTGTACCATTATAATTAAAATCTATGTCATAAGCGCCTTCTTGTACAGGTGCTTCATTTAATTGTTCTGAATTTGATTGCGCTAATTGAGCTAATTCTGCTTTGTCTACGCCTTGTTCTGAAGCGTCAGCTGAATTTACTGCTCCTGTTACGCCTAATCCTAGTGCTAAAGTTGATGCGATTACTGTTTTTTTCATTGTTAAAAAGTCCTCCTATAAGGTGATTAATTTATTTTATGATTAATTTGCAAGTACAATTATACCATTCAAAAATTCTTTGTAGGTTACAGTGAAATAAAAAAAATAAGCTTTTTTTTACAACCTAATTACATCAACAATACTCATTTTTATGTATATTTAAGCATATAAGCACTATCATGATAACCTTTTGTACTATTATTGGCCCTATAACCTTGTAACATCTTCGTAATTAAACTGATTATTCTGTATTATATAAATGCTATAACTCGCATTTTTAAGATGTTTTGTGAATTGAAATTTACAGTGCTTTTACATTCCTTTATTTTTTGTCGCATATATTTATGGATATAATATGTAAAGCTATTCCTCTAGATTGGGCATTATTAAGAGGAATAGCCTGAAAGAAGTATAATTGATAGTAGGATTTAATGTATATTAATTGGAATAGTTTAATGTGGGATAAATTTTAAGTGGGAGTTTATACAATTTCGTATATATCATTTTCTTGAATATTAATTTCGTTGAATGATTCATGTTCTTGCTCTAATGGGAATGGTTCAAAAAGTTCATCAGTTTCATTTTTAATTCGTGGAGACATGAATTTAATTGTTTCAATATAAAGTTCTGATACAAAATGCATCTGTCCTTCTTTTTCAAATTTACGTGATTGCATTTGTCCCGTAATACCTACAAGTGATCCTTGATTGATATACTTTTCAATATTGTCAGCAATTTTACCAAATGCTTTACAATACAAGTAATCACAGACTGTATTTTGATCTTTATCTTTATAGTTTCTATTTACCGCTACACAAAAGGTAGCTAATTTCTTGCCCTCCTTTTCATAAATTTTGGGATCTTTTGTTAATCGTCCTACAATGACGATGTTATTAATCATAGGTCACCTCCTTTGTGTTTTAATCATAATTAAATTTATAAATTGAGTCAAAACTCACTTTTCCATAAACTAAAAAGTAAATTACTACTAATTTCTACAAATTTCACCTTTCTCTTTTGAAATTACGTTATAATGATTATATAAATGCAATTATAGTAGATTTTAAATTAATCAATTGGATGTGAAGACGATGAAAACATTTAAAGCCGTTCGATTTCAAATCGTATCAGAAAATGGCGGAGTTACTGAATATGAATTAGAAGATGGAGTCATTATAAATAAAGAAAATAGTGGTACTGGCTGGTTGCTTGAAATCGTCATTTCAGACTTCCATTATGAAACTATGAAACAGCATATGAACAATGAAGATCTCTTGGATATTCGCGTTGTCATTACACGTCCTGCTAATGACCCTGCGCTATTTGACGCAACGATTAAAAACATTAGTCAATTAGATGGCACTATTTCTGTAGTTTTTGAGTGTCACATCTATACTTTGAGACAAGTTTATGCAGAAAGTTTATTAGAACAATTGATTGATGAAGGCCTAACTGGTGAAGAATTGAAAAAATCATTTAATCGTATGATGCAATCTAAACCAAGACTTAAAGATGAAAGATTCGAAAAGTAAATACTAAACGCAAAAATGCCTTAAGGATTTAGTGAAATTCACAAATCCTTAAGGCACTTTATTTATGCTTTATCTTGTATTGCAAATGTTAATTCACAACTACATGCAAGTTGACCATCAACAGTTGCTTTCGCAGTCCCTTTTCCAATTGGTCCACGCATCTTCGTTATTTCAACTTCTAACTGCAAAGTGTCACCTGGTGTGACTTGTTTTTTAAATCGACATTTATCGATACCCGCAAATAATGCAAGCTTGCCTTTATTTGCATCACTATTTAAAATAGCTACCGCACCTGTTTGTGCTAGGGCTTCTGTAATTAATACGCCTGGCATAACTGCAAATTCAGGAAAATGTCCTTGGAAAAATGGCTCATTCCCAGAAACTTGTTTAATAGCAACACAACGTTTGCCCTCTTCATATTCAATCACGCGATCAATTAATAAAAAAGGTTGTCTGTGTGGAATAATATCTTTAATTTGATTATAATCGAAAATTGTCTCCATCGTTTGCTTCCTCCAAATCTTCTTTCGTTGCGAGTTCTATATTAATACATTGAAGTATTATTTTTGTGTACGTTTGATATCGGCACCTAAAGATTTTAATTTACCATGTAAATCTACATAACCTCTATCTAAGTGTATTAACTCAGTAACTTGGGTTGTGCCATCAGCTACAAGTCCTGCTAAAATAAGTGCCGCAGCTGCACGTAAATCTGTTGCTTTTACTTGAGCGCCTTGAAGCTCACTTTTACCTTCAATTTTTGCGCTTCTACCTTCAACCTGTATCTTAGCGTTCATGCGTTTGAATTCTCCAACATGCATAAATCTATTTTCAAATACTGTTTCAGTCACTACTTTATGGCCGTCTGCTGTAAGTAACAGTGCCATCATTTGTGATTGCATATCTGTTGGAAAACCTGGATGAGGAAGTGTTTTAATATCTACAGGATTTAATGGACCATCTGCTGTAACACGGATCGTATCACCTTGATAATCTAAATTTACGCCCATTTCTTCTAATTTATAAACTAAACTTGTCATGTGTTCTTTGATAGCTCCGTTTACAATTATATCACCACGTGTAATTGCACCTGCAATAAGTAACGTTCCTGCTTCAATTCTGTCAGGAATAATCGAATGTTCCACACCATGTAATGCTTCAACACCATGAATAGTTATCGTATCCGTACCGGCGCCTACTACATTACCGCCCATTTCATTGATATAGTTTGCTAAATCAACAATCTCTGGTTCACGTGCTACGTTTTCTAATACTGTTTTACCTTCAGCTAATGATGCAGCCATAATGATATTCTGAGTCGCTCCTACACTTGGAAAATCTAAGTGAATTGAAGTACCTTTCAATCCATTTTCAGTGCTGGCATAAATAAAACCACCGTCCATATGGATATCGGCACCCAACTCTTCAAAGCCTTTGATATGTTGTTCGATAGGTCTTGAACCAATTGCACAACCACCTGGCAATGCAACTTTTGCATGACCTAGACGAGCTAATAATGGACCCATTACAAGTATACTTGCTCTCATTTTACTCACATACTCATATGGTGCCTCTTCATTTAATTCCTTTGTAGCATCAACAGTGACAGATTCTTCTTCTTTATTGTATGAAACATCTGCGTTTAATGTTGAAATCACATTATTAATCGTCTCCACATCACTAAGTGCTGGTACATTCATAAGTTTACTAACACCTTTTGATGCTAATAGTGAAGCAGTTAATACTGGTAATACAGCATTTTTTGCACCTGATACTTTCACTTCACCAGTTAATCTATTTCCACCATTAATCTCTATCATATCCATCTTAAATCCTCCACTTAACTACTTTTATATTTCATTAAAATTCATCTTTTTTTATGTACTCTTAAATTATTATATCTGTAAACCAAACAAAGATACAGATATTTGAATTATTGTGCTAAATATTTTATTTGAGTTGAAAATTGTAGTAAATCTACAATAAAATTACTTACTGCTGTACCTAACAATATTGCTAAAAATATCATACATATTTGTACTTGAGCTGGATACCCTTTTTTAAAAAATTGCTCTAACCTTATTGAGTTAAGTGCCCAATAAGCAAGACAAATACAAAGCACATGTAAGATAAGATGTACAACTGAAAATTGTCCTAAATACTCCATAAGCCATACTCCTCACTTGATACTATTCAACTATTTTACACGAAATTGGCTCTAAAAGATACTTAAGAACAGCGATCAAACCCCTAATATAACTAAATGTTATATTTTGCTATTCCCTAATAGCATAAAAGATATTCATATTAAATATAAAGATAAAAATATTTTATGTATATCGCGTGATAAAATTTTCTATATAGTAATTAAGCCAATTTATTTATAGGTCATCCTTCAATAAAATTTACGAACTATGAGCATGTTGAAATTTTTTATAATAAAAAAATGAAGTCCCTGTTGTTAGGAACTTCAAATTTCAAATAATATTTATTGTAAGTTAGCGACACGAATACGGTTGTTAGCGCGTTCTAACGCACGCTTAGCTCTACTAATGTCACTATTATCTTCTTCATTATTTATATGAGATTCTGCTCTAGATTTAGCTAATTCTGCTCTAGCTACATCTATTTCGTTAGCAGGTTCTGCAGTTTGTACAATAACCGATAATTTATCTTGTCTAACCTCAACAAAACCTTCACTCACTGCAATATATTCTGAACCATTATCAAAGTTAATTTTGACATAGCCAATTTCAAGTGCTGCAACTGTTGGAATATGTCCATACATGACACCGATCTCACCTGCAGTTGTTTGGAACACTGCAAGATTAACATCTTCTCGGTTGTTAACAGAACCATTAGGAGTGACAATATTTAGGCTTAATGTGTTCATTATCCATACCTCCTAATTTTTAAACTTCAACACCCATGTCTTTAGCTTTAGCAATTACTTCTTCCATACTACCAACAAGACGGAATGCATCTTCTGGGATATGGTCATACTCGCCATCTAAAATTGCTTTGAAACCTTCTACAGTTTTTTGAACTGGAACGTAAGAACCTTTTTGACCAGTGAATTGTTCTGCTACGTGGAAGTTTTGTGATAAGAAGAACTGAATACGACGTGCGCGTTCTACAGTTTGTTTATCTTCTTCCGATAATTCATCCATACCTAAAATAGCAATGATATCTTGTAACTCTCTATATTTTTGTAGAGTAGATTGTACATCACGTGCTATTTCATAATGATCTTGTCCAACAATTGTTGGGTCAAGTGCTCTTGAAGTAGATGCTAACGGATCAACCGCTGGATAGATACCCATTTCAGTTAATTTACGTTCTAAGTTTGTAGTTGCATCTAAGTGAGCAAATACTGCTGCTGGCGCAGGGTCAGTATAGTCATCGGCAGGTACGAATACCGCTTGGATTGAAGTAACCGAACCTTTGTTTGTTGATGTAATACGTTCTTGTAATTGTCCCATTTCTGTACCTAATGTTGGTTGGTACCCAACAGCTGAAGGCATACGACCTAACAATGCTGATACTTCTGAACCAGCCTGTGTAAATCTGAAAATGTTATCAACGAATAGTAATACATCTTGTCCTTGTTCGTCACGGAAATATTCTGCCATTGTTAAACCAGATAATGCTACACGCATACGTGCACCAGGCGGTTCATTCATTTGACCGAATACCATTGCAGTTTTCTTAATAACACCACTTTCGCTCATCTCGAAGTATAAGTCATTACCTTCACGTGTACGTTCACCAACACCCGCAAATACAGAAATACCACCATGTTCTTGAGCAATGTTATTAATTAATTCTTGAATTAATACAGTTTTACCAACACCGGCTCCACCGAATAAACCGATTTTACCACCTTTGATATATGGTGCTAATAAATCGATGACTTTAATTCCTGTTTCTAAAATTTCAACTTTAGTAGATAATTCATCGAATGCAGGTGCTTCTCTATGAATTGGATCACGTCGAACTGAATCTTCAATTTTTTCATCTAAATCAATTGTGTCGCCAAGTACATTAAATACTCGACCTAGTGTAATATCTCCAACTGGTACGCTGATACTTTCACCACTATCTCGAACTTCTGTACCACGTTTAACACCATCAGTTGAATCCATTGCAATCGTACGTACTACATTATCGCCAAGTTGTAATGCAACTTCTAATGTAAGCGTGACAGTACCTTCATCTCTTTCAACGTCGACTGTTAAAGCATTGTTAATTTCTGGAACTTCATTGTGCTCAAAGCGAACATCAATTACTGGACCCATAATTTGTGTTACACGGCCTAATCCCATGCTTTTTTGCCTCCTTTAATAATTATTCAAGCGCAACTGATCCACCAACAATTTCAGTAATTTGTTGAGTGATTTCTGCTTGTCTAGCTCTGTTATATTCAATTGATAAATCATCAATAATCTCTGTCGCATTATCAGATGCATTTTTCATAGCAGTCATACGCGTCGCATGTTCACTTGCTTTTGCATCTAAAATCGTTCCATATATTAAACTCTCTACATACTGAGGTAGAATAACGCTTAAGATTGCTTCTTTGTCTGGCTCAAATTCATAAGAAGACATTTGACCATGTCCTAAACTTGAATCTTCTGGAGACAATGGAAGTACGGTTTTCATGGAAGGTGTATTTTCTAATACACTGACGAAATGACTATAGTAGATTTTAACCTCATCTACTGCTTCATCGCTATATAAATCTACCGCTTTTTTAGCGATCGCTTGTATTTCTTTAAATGAAGGTTGATCAGGTACTTCAACAAGTGAATCATGAATTTCATAACCTTTATTTTTAAGGAAGTCCACACCAGTTTGCCCTAATACTAAAATTGAATATTCATCTTTGCTAGCATGTTTATTCTCAATATCGTTAACTAAATGCTTCAATACATTTGCATTATACGCGCCGGCCAAGCCTTGATCACTTGTAATGACAATATAGCCACTTTTCTTCACTTCACGTTGTTGTAACATTGGATGATTTGAATTTTTATCTGCACCAGCAACCGCAGTAATTGCATCTTGCATTTTTTCCATATAAGGTCTGAATTGATTTGTATTTCTTTCAGCACGACGCAATTTCGAACTTGAAACCATGTTCATTGCTTTCGTAATTTGTTTCATCTTTTTAGTTGATTTTATACGTGTATCAATCTCTTTAAGAGATCCCATTATCTCACCACCTTTTATTTACTATAACTATTATGCTTCTGTTTTACTGAAACTTTTTTTTTGAATTCAGTAATAGCTGATTCAAATGCATCTTCGTTAGGTAAAGCACCAGAAGTTTTGATTTCGTCTAATAATTCAGAGGCATTTGATTTCGCCCATTGATTTAATTCTGCTTCAAAACGAGTGATATCTTCAACTGGAATATCATCTAAATAACCTTTAGTTAGAGCATAGATAATTAATACTTGGTTCTCTACAGGTAGTGGTTGGTTTTTATCTTGTTTTAAAATTTCAACTGTACGTTTACCACGTTCTAATTTTTGTGCAGTAAATTCATCTAAATCAGAACCAAATTGAGCAAATGATTCTAATTCACGGAACGACGCTAAGTCTAAACGTAAAGTACCCGCAACTTTTTTCATTGCTTTAATCTGTGCAGAACCACCAACACGTGATACTGACTGACCAGCATTGATTGCAGGTCTTACACCCGAGAAGAATAAGTCTGATTGTAAGAAAATTTGTCCATCAGTAATTGAAATAACGTTTGTTGGTACATATGCTGCGATGTCGCCAGCTTGTGTTTCGATAATTGGTAATGCAGTAATTGAACCGCCACCTAATTCATCGTTTAATTTTGCTGCTCTTTCTAATAATCTACTATGTAAGTAGAACACGTCACCAGGGTAAGCTTCACGGCCTGGAGGTCTACGTAATAGTAATGATAATTCACGATAAGCCGCAGCTTGTTTTGTTAAATCATCATAAACAATTAATACATCCTTACCATCAAACATGAACTCTTCAGCCATAGCTACACCAGAATACGGTGCAATATAAAGCATTGGTGCTGGATCGGCTGCAGAAGCAGAAACAATAATTGTATAATCCAACGCGCCTTCTTGACGTAATTTTTCAACGTTTGTACGTACAGTTGAATCTTTTTGACCGATTGCAACATAAATACAAATCGTATCTTGGTTTTTTTGGTTTAAAATCGTATCAATTGCAACTGTCGTTTTACCAGTTTGACGGTCGCCTATAATTAATTCACGTTGACCACGGCCAATTGGTACTAATGCGTCAATCGCTTTAATACCTGTTTGTAATGGTTCATCAACTGATTTACGATCCATGACACCAGTTGCTTTTTTCTCAACTGGGCGTGTCTTTGTTGTGTTAGCAGGTCCTTGTCCATCTATTGGTTGTCCTAATGGATTAACAACACGGCCAAGTAATTCTTCACCAACAGGAACTTCCATAATACGTCCAGTACGTTTTACTTCGTCCCCCTCTTTAATGTCGCCGTAAGGGCCTAAAATTACGACACCTACATTTGACTCTTCTAAGTTTTGTGCTAAACCTAGAACGCCGCTATTAAATTCTACTAGCTCACCAGCCATAACATCATTTAATCCGTGGATTAATGCTATACCATCACCTATTTGTAGTACTGTACCTACATCAGTAACAGCCATTTCTGACTCATAATTTTCTATTTGTGAGCGAAGTAATGCACTGATTTCTTCAGCTTTAATGGCCATCTATGTCACTCCTTAAATTTTTATTTCACTCTAATAAATTGTTTCTCTAATTGTGCAAGATCATTTTTAATACTTGCGTCCATGACTTTCGTTCCAACTTTAACTCGGACACCACCGATAAGGTCTGGATTGATTTTATTTGTAATCATGATTTTAGAGTAATTTGTACGTGATTTAATTATTGTATCAATACGTTCTAAATCTTCATCTGACAATTCATATACTGATTCAACTACAGCATATTCCTGATTGTGATGTTGATTAAATAAAGCTTCAAATTCTATATATATTTCATGAATGTAAGAAAGATGACGGTTACTTGCAAGAATCGTTAACATGTTTTGTAAGTATTGATTGGCATGACCAAACACTACTTTTGCAAAACTACGACGCTGTTGTACATCTTTTTGTGGATCTGCATCCAATGCTTGTAATTTTTTTGTTTCAGGTTGTACTGCTTCGTTGATTGTTGAAAATTCTTCGTACATCATTTCAAGATTGTTTGTGTCTTTAGCAGTATCAAATAAAGCCTTGGCATATTTTTTTGCTATGATAGCCATTATTTATCGCCTGCCTCTTTAATGTACTTTTCAACTAATTCTTTTTGATCTTTGCCTGAAATTTCTTTTTGAAGTACTTTTGATGCAATCAGTACTGAAAGTTCAGAAACTTGATTATTAATATCAGCAATTGCACGTTCTTTTTCACTGTTGATTTCATTCTGTGCTGTTTCAATCATGCCATTTGCTCTAATGTTTGCTTCATGAATAATTTCTTCATGTTGTTTGCGGGCTTGGACTTTAGAATCTTCTAAAATCTTTTGAACCTCATCTTGTGTTTCTTTTAGCGTTTGTTTGTTTTGTTCTTCTAACTTCTGTGCATTTAATTTAGCTTGTTCAGCATCATCTATATCTTTATTAATATCATGTTCACGTTGATCCATTACACCTTTTAACGGACCCCAAGCGAATTTTTTCAATAAAGCTACTAATATAAGAAAAGTTACAAGGGTAACAAGAATTGTTCCCCACTGAACACCACTAGTGTCAGCCGCACCAAGTACGAACATATTTGTCGTAGCAGTCACTTACATAGACACTCCTTTCATTCATTATAATTATAAGTCATATGGATAAAAACGAACGGCGAAAGTCAACAAGACTTCGCCATAAAACTGGTTTAATTATAGTGACATGAAAGCGATAACTACACCGATGATTGGTAGTGCTTCAACTAAGCCAACACCAATGAACATAATACCCATTAATTGACCACGTGCTTCTGGTTGACGTGCTACACCTTCTACTGTTCTTGAAACGATAAGACCATTACCAATACCTGCACCTAGTGCTGATAAGCCGATTGCGATTGCTGCTGCGATTAAATTCATTTATAAATCCTCCTAATTTTTCTTTTTAAAATTTTTTAATTAATGACTGTCCTGAACTTTATGGGACATGTATACCATTGAAAGCATTACAAAAATATAAGCCTGAATCGTACCAATAAATATTGAGAACCCTTGCCAAACAATTAAACCTGGGATACCTATCAACCATCCCCATGCTGGGAAACCGATAACTAAACCTGCTAATAAACCAAGCAGTAACTCACCTGCAAAGATATTACCGTATAGTCGTAAACCTAATGTCAATGTTGAAGTGAATTCTTCAAAGATATTAATAGGTAATAAGAATATAGGCTTAGTATAGTTCTGGAAGTATCCTTTTGGACCCTTCATTTTAACACCGTAATAGTGTGTTAAAAGGATAACTAAAGTTGACAATGTCAAAGTAACAGTTGCATCAGCTGTTGGTGATTTCCACCACAGTGTATGACCTGAAATTAATTGAAAAGGTAATCCAATCATATTACTGACAAATATGAAGAATATTAATGTAACAGCAAGGAAATGGAATTGACCACCTTTAGACCATGCCATGTTACTTTCGATAACTCCTCTTACAAAGTCAAAAACCCACTCTATAAAGTTTTGCTTACCAGATGGACGTTTCTTGAGGTTGCGTGTACAAATAATAGCTATGACAAAAACAATAAGCGCTGTAATAACCAACATCATAATTGATGATAGGTTAAACACGATGTCTAGACCGAATACATTCCAACTGACTAGAGGGTCTTTATGATCCATGCTTTCTCACCTCTTTCATATTAAGATTTTATTCCTTGTGTAAAAACGGTTTCAAAACCATTAACACATAAGAAATCATTAAACCAATAACCACACCAATTATATTTATATAGTCCTTATAAAAATACCAAATACAACATGCAAGAATCACAACCAAATATCTCCAAACGTTGCCCGTTGAAATATGTATATTATCTTTTTGTTTAGCTTTCGCTAAGTAAAACTCGAAAGTAAAAGTATTAATAAGTGATCCAATCATGCCTATGATAAGTCCTAAAATAAATGGCGAACTTGTGAAAATAAACACAAATAACAGTACAACTATACCATATAAATAAAATTGTATATACTGTTGAAAAATGATGTTGAAACGTTTCATTACTGTGCCTCACTTCATTTTTTCATTCAATGATGAAAACCATTTCAATCATACAGTTTTAATAATAATATAGGGCGGTAAAGGTGTCAATTCTATTCAAAATGTAGTTTAATTTTTTATACACTTGTCACAAAAACGACACATTTACCACTATTAATATTTAAAAAAACTAGGTTTTTTTGGAATTAGATGAAAATAATACTTTATATTTTCACAAATTCTATTTGATGCATTTCCATCACCATAAGGGTTGCGCGCTTCACTCATTGATTTGTACAATTGCTTGTCTTCCAATAATGCTTGCGTAGCATCAAAAATCATTTGCGTATTTGTACCAACAATTTTCAGTGTGCCTGCTTCTACACCTTCTGGTCTTTCAGTTGCTTCTCTTAAAACTAATACCGGTTTACCTAGAGATGGTGCTTCTTCTTGAACTCCACCTGAATCCGTTAATATCAAATAAGATTGATGCGCAAAATTATGAAAATCAACTACTTCTAATGGTTCGATCAATTCAATTCGATCATGATTAGATAAGTATAAATCTGCAATGCTTCTTACTTTTGGATTTTTATGTACAGGGTAAACGACTACTACATCTTCATATTTATCAACAATATCTCTTACTGCTTTAAAAATGTGCTCCATTGGCGATCCAATATTTTCACGTCTGTGGGCAGTTAGTAAAATAATACGTTTATCTTTATGTCTGTCGATAATATCAGATTGATAATGTTCATGTATGGTAGTCTTCATGGCATCAATTGCAGTATTCCCAGTAACTACTACAGTATCTGACGGTTTATTTTCCGCAATAAGATTTTCTGCAGCATTATTAGTAGGGGCAAAGTTCAAATCTGCCATTACCCCTACCATTTGTCTATTCATTTCTTCAGGAAATGGAGCATATTTATCCCAAGTTCTTAACCCTGCTTCCACATGGCCAATAGGAATTTGATTATATAATGCTGCCAAACTTCCAGCGAAAGTTGACATGGTGTCACCATGCACAAGTATCATATCTGGTTGCTCTTCCTTAATAACGTCCTCTAATTTAGTCAAAATACGAGAAGTAATTTCAGATAATGATTGGCCTTGTTTCATAATATCCAAATCGTAATCTGGCGTAATATGAAAGCTTTCCAATACAGAATCTAACATTTCTCTATGCTGTGCAGTAACTACTACTATCGGTTCCAACTCAGCATCATCTCGCAATGCTAATACAAGCGGCGCCATTTTCACTGCCTCAGGACGTGTCCCGAACACAGTCATTATTTTCTTCATTCTACTCCACTCCTGGGTAAAACTATTTTGTTCCGAATAAACGGTCTCCAGCATCACCTAAACCAGGTGTAATGTATGCATGATTATCTAATTTCTCATCTAATGCAGCTATAAAAATATCTACATCTTCATGTGCTTCTTGTAATTTTTCTACACCTTCAGGCGCAGCAACTAAACACATAAAACGAATGTTTTTCGCACCACGTTTTTTAAGAGAATTGATTGCTTCAATTGCTGAAGCACCTGTCGCTAACATTGGATCTACGACTACAATTTCTCTTTCTTCGATATCTTGGGGTAATTTCACAAAATATTCAACTGCATCAAGTGTTTCAGGATCTCTATATAGACCCACGTGACCTATTCTCGCTGCTGGTACTAAGTTTAAAATACCTTGTGTCATACCTAACCCAGCTCTTAAAATTGGTACAAATGCTAATTTTTTACCCGTTAATCTTTTAGCTACCATTTTAGTAACCGGTGTATCTATTTCTACATCTTGTAATTCTAAATCTCTTGTTACTTCGTATGCCATTAACATACCTACTTCATCTACTAATTCTCTGAATTCTTTAGTCCCTGTATGTACGTCTCGAATGTAACTTAATTTGTGTTGAATAAGTGGGTGATCAAAAACATGTACTTTGCCCATAATTTACTTCCTCCAATTTTAATTGTATAAAGGATGTTTTGTAGTTAATGCTTTAACTCTTTCTTTTCCTTCTTCTAATGCTTTTTCATCTTCTGGATTTCTTAAAACTAAACTGATGATTTTTGCAACTTCTTCAAAAGCAGCTTCATCAAATCCACGTGTTGTTGCAGCAGGCGTACCTAAACGAACACCGCTTGTTACAAATGGTTTTTCTTGATCAAACGGAATTGTATTTTTATTACATGTAATACCTACAGCATCTAATGTTTCTTCAGCTACTTTACCAGTGATACCTACTGAACCTTTAACATCTACAGATACTAAATGATTATCTGTGCCGCCTGAAACGACTCTATAGCCTTCTTTAGTTAATGTATCTGCTAACGTTTTAGCATTATTAACTACTTGTTGCTGATATGTTTTGAAGTCGTCTTGTAGTGCTTCACCAAAAGCAACTGCTTTCCCAGCAATAACGTGTTCTAACGGGCCGCCTTGAATACCAGGGAAGATTTTTTTATCAATTTGCTTTTTGTACTCTTCTTTACATAAAATCATTCCACCACGAGGGCCGCGTAATGTTTTATGTGTTGTAGTAGTTACAAAATCTGCATATTCAACAGGGTTTTGATGTAAACCAACTGCAACTAAACCTGCAATATGCGCCATATCTACCATTAATTTTGCCCCTACTTCATCTGCAATCTCTTTGAATCGTTTGAAATCAATAGTTCGAGAATAAGCAGATGCGCCTGCGACAATTAATTTAGGTTTATTTTCTTTAGCTACTCTTAACACTTCATCATAATCAATTTGTTCATTTTCTTTGTCTACGCCATACTCAACAAAGTTATAAAATTGTCCACTAAAGTTAACAGGCGAACCATGTGTTAAGTGACCACCATGACTTAAATTCATACCTAATACAGTATCACCGTGTTCTAATGCTACTAGATAAACAGCCATATTTGCTTGTGACCCAGAGTGTGGCTGTACGTTAACGTGTTCAGCACCAAAAAGTTGTTTGGCACGTTCGATAGCTAATGTTTCAGACACATCCACGTATTCACATCCACCATAGTATCTTCTGTTTGGATAGCCTTCAGCATATTTGTTCGTTAATACTGAACCTTGCGCTTCCATAACTGCTTCAGAAACAAAGTTCTCTGAAGCAATCAGCTCGATATTGTTATTTTGACGGTTAAATTCATTTTGAATCACTTCATATATTTCTTTATCTTGCTCTTGAATAAATGACATAGGTAAATCCCCCTCGTTCTGTATTAGTTATATTTTGCTCTTTCGCCACCAATTTTCTTAGGTCTTGAAGAAGCGATTGTAACAACTGCCTCACCAATCTGTTTAATACTTGTACGTTCTGGAATGGCTACATGCGCAATATGCATGCCAATTAATGTTTGACCAATATCAATACCTTTTGGCACTGTTATTTGTTCAACAACCATTGGATCTTGCATATGTTGGTAAGCATAAGTTGCTAAGCTACCACCTGCATGAACATCTGGTATAACAGACACTTCTTCCATTGTAAGGGGATTGAACTTAGACCTTTCTATCGTTATTGCCCTGTTAATATGTTCACAGCCTTGAAATACAAAAGAAACATTTGTATCATTCTCAATTTCCTTTAATGCTTCAAATATTTCTTGTGCTACATCCATAGAACCTACACTACCTATACGCTCACCAATTACTTCGGATGTAGAACAACCAATCACACATAATTCATCTGCTTTAAAGAAAGACTTAGTCTTTAACTCATTTAACAATAACTTTAGATCTTCCATTCTCCCACCCCTTTTAAAATAATGATTTAAAAAAAGTATTTAAACACCTTGATGCTATGAGACATACAAGATTAGACGATAGCAATTTCGCTATACGTATATTATTATAACGTATTTAGCTACTCACTCATACTACTTTAACAAAATTATTACTTTAATATTTTATTTTTTAAAGTATCTATCAACAAATTTAATTCATTATATATTTTATTATAATCATATAACGTTCCACCATATGGATCAGTGATTTCTCCTTCTTGTTGAACATATTCCGTGATTGTATACACTTTTCCTGCTTCTCCATATATTTGTTGTATCGTTTCTTTGTGCGATTGTGACATTGTTAATATTAAATCAGCATTTAAATCCTCTACAGTAAAACATTTAGCATTATTCGGTAATGGTAAATGATGTTCATTTATAATGCTCAGTGCGTTCTGAGACGTAGGCTGACCCTCTTGAGCAAAAACACCTCGTGATTCTATGATATATTCAGGCATTTTTGCTTTGGCAATACTTTCAGCCATTGGACTTCTACACGTATTACCAGTACAAACAAAAATTATTCTCATAGTTGATCTCCTTTAACAATGGTTTGACTTGCAGCTTTCATCATTCTATTCATAATCGCTACGGTATGATCAGTGATATCAAAGCCATAAATAAATGCTGTTTTAATTTGTTCATTTTGGTCGATATGATGCAATATTTTATAAAGGTTATGATTCGCACCTCTAATATCATTTTCATTTTTACACAATTCTATAAAAACGGACCCTTCAGGGACAAGCGCTCGCTTATCACTTGGAACGATAAATGCTGTTTGACTCCAATCTTTTTCTTCTGAAGGTTTTACATTGAATGCTTGAACAATTTGTAACGGTGTATCTGGCGCATAATGTTTATATTTCATTCCTGGTGCGATTGGTTTATCGTTATCAAAAGTGTTTGCTGTAGATACGCTATTAGGTAACACCGCTTCAATCATCGGTTTTGTTATTGAACCCGGCCTAGCAATTCTAAATGGAAACTGTGTGCAATCTAACACAGTACTTTCCAAACCTTCTTCACTTTGATCACCGTTTATCATGCCATTGATACGACCATTTAAGTCTGAATAAACGTGCTCAAATGTTGTAGGAGAAGGTCTACCACTTAAATTTGCGCTCGGTGCTGCTATTGGTATGTCTACAAATTGTAAAATTTGTCTGCCGATTGAATGGCTTGGCATTCTAACAGCAATTGATGATAAACCACCACTTACACTTTCACATAAGTATCCTTTTTTAAGCGGTAATATAAAAGAAATTGGTCCAGGCCAAAAATGTTTCATCAATAATTTAATTTCGTCTGTTATATCTTGTGTAAAATGCTCTATTTGTTTTAAGTCATGTATATGTACAATCAACGGGTTATCTGAAGGTCTACCTTTCGCTTCATATATCTTTTTGATTGCTTCAGCATTTCTCGCGTCTGCACCAAGACCATATACTGTTTCTGTTGGTATTGCAATCAAGCCTCCTTGTTCAAAGATGTGCTTGATTTCATTTATATCTGGAAATTGATTGATTTCATTTTTATACTGTTGTAAATCCCAAATCTTCGTTTCCATTTAGTCCCTCCATTTCTTCTCATGATCCATTTTAGAATAAAATAAAAAGTTATGCACTCTCATGATTTATCATGTTCAGTACATAACTTCTTATTACCACTCGAAAGAAATAATTCTATCGTTATTATTAATATCTTTTATAATTTGAACATCTAATGAAGGATATTTAGATTGTATTCTTTGTTTCAATGTTTGACCTTGTTTATAGCCAATTTCAAAAACGACCCTTGCATTCGGCAGAAGTACTTCCGGTAATTGATTTAATATTGCATCATAAACCTTATACCCATTATCTTCTGCAAATAATGCAGAATGCGGTTCATACTTCAATACTGTGTCATTCATCAGGGCAGCTTCACTATCATCAATATAAGGCGGATTAGAAATTAAACCATTTACTTTTATACCTTGTTCTATTAAAGGTTCTAATGCATCACCCTGCAAAAAGTGAATATCTACTTGATGATTAAGCGCATTTTCTTGCGCTACAGCTAATGCCGCATCATATAAATCTGTAGCATAGACAGTTAATGAACGATTCATCTTCTTGAGTATAATTGGAATATTGCCACTGCCTGTACCAATATCAACAATTGTATCATTCGAATGAATTTCGTGATAAAAGTGTAACATGACTTCCTCAGTTTCAGGTCTAGGTATTAAACAATCTTCAGTCACCTTGAATGTTTCACCATAAAATGATTGGCTTCCAACAATATACTGAATCGGTTCACCTTTTAACATTCGAACTTCAGCGTCGTCATATAAATTTAAATGTATATCCGACATTACTTCATCCTTATGCATCAAATAATCCGCTTTACTCCATTGCAATAGATCTAACATCAACCATTCTGCTCGAGTAGTTTCAATGTCTAGTTCAATGCATTTATTTTTTGCATTAGTCAGTCGTGTTTTATAATTCACCATTGTTAAGTTCTTTCAATTTATCAGTTTGTTCAGCTAATGTTAATGCATCTATCACTTCGTCTAATTTCCCTTCCATTACTTGATCTAACTTCTGAATCGTTAAACCAATACGGTGGTCAGTCACTCGACTTTGAGGATAATTATACGTTCTAATTCGCTCTGAACGATCACCAGAACCTACTGCCGATTTACGTTGCGCTGCATATTTTTGTTGTTCTTCTTGTAATTTCATATCAAATAAACGTGCTTTCAAAACCTTCATAGCTTTTTCACGGTTTTGAATTTGTGATTTTTCTGAAGATGTTGCAATGATTCCAGTCGGAATATGTGTAATACGTACAGCTGAATCCGTAGTATTGACATGTTGTCCACCCGCGCCACTTGAACGATAAGTATCTACCTTAATATCTTCGTTACGTACTTCAATTTCTACATCTTCAACCTCTGGTAGTACTGCGACTGTAGCAGTTGATGTATGGATACGTCCGCCAGATTCTGTCTCAGGTACGCGTTGTACACGGTGGGCGCCATTTTCATATTTCAACTTACTATATGCGCCTGATCCTGAAATTGAGAAACTAATTTCTTTATAACCACCATGGTCACTTTCAGCAGCTTCTACAATTTCTGTTTTATAGCGTTGTGCTTCAGCGTATTTAGAATACATTCTAAATAAATTCCCTGCAAAAATTGCAGCTTCATCTCCACCAGCAGCAGCACGTATTTCAACAATAACGTCTTTCTCATCGTTAGGGTCTTTAGGAATAAGTAAAAATTTAAGGTTCTCTTCTAGTGCAGGAACTTGATTGTTAAGTGATTGATGTTCTTCTTTTAACATCTCAATTTCATCACTATCTTTTGTTTCTTTCAACATTTCTTCTATTTCAACGATGTCTTCTTTAACTTGTTTATAATTGCGATATACTTCTACAGTTTTTTGTAGATCTGATTGTTCTTTTGAATATTTTCTTAAATTATCTGGATCGCTTACTACATCTGGATCACTTAACAATTCATTTAATTGTTCATATCTTTCTTCTACGATATCTAATTGATCAAACACTACATTTCCTCCTTCATATTATTACTTGGTGCGACAATATGATGCGCTCTGCATCTTGGTTCATAACTTTCATTTGCACCAACTAATATAACTGGATCATCTATTTTTGCTGGGTTACCATCAATCAACCTTTGCGTGCGGCTTGAAGATGCACCACAAACAGCACAAACAGCTTGTAGTTTAGTCACTTCTTCACTTACTGCTAGTAGGTGTGGAATAGGTTCAAACGGTTCCCCTCGGAAATCCATATCTAATCCCGCTGTAATGACTCTATGGCCTTTTTTAGCTAATTGTTCAACAATATTAACTACACCTTCTTCAAAAAACTGCACTTCATCGATGCCTATAACATCTGTATCTGACAAATCGTGCTTAAGTATCTCAGCCGCTGTCGAAATATTAATTGCTTCAATAGCGTTGCCATTATGAGAAACAATCTTATCTTTATGATAGCGGTCATCTATAGCTGGTTTAAATACAACTACTTTTTGCTTAGCATAAAGGCCTCGTCTTAATCGACGAATTAACTCTTCAGATTTACCACTAAACATGCTTCCAGTAATACATTCAATCCACCCGGAATGATAAGTTTCATACATTATGCGTTCCACCTTTTTCAAAACATAATCGATTCATTATAGCATATTTTTTAATTTGAAATATGCTATTTCTTCAAGATATTGAGTTATTTTATGTATAAAAATTATTAAAATTGTAATGTTCTCAATTAGGGACTTATATTTATAAAACGCTAACTAAAACAAAAAAGCATTCTCATATAATGAGAATGCCTTATAACAACGATTACTCGTCGCTTGATTTGATTCCGAATTTTTTGTTGAAACGTTCCACACGGCCATCCGCAGCAGCGAATTTTTGGCGTCCTGTGTAGAATGGATGTGAATCAGATGAAACATCTAAACGAATAACTGGGTATTCGTTGCCATCTTCCCATTCCATAGTCTCTTTTGAAGATTTTGTTGAACCACTTAGGAATTTAAAATTCGTAGTTGTATCTAAAAAGATTACATTGTGGTATTCAGGATGAATATTTTTTCTCATTATTTTCAGCTCCTTTGCCCTGAACCATCTGGAACAGAGTTGTTTGTGAGTTTTTACCCAATACTTGATAATTATAATTGCTTTAAAACCAAAACGCAACCCTAAATCATATATTAGCTTGATAACACTTCGCTAATTTCAACTTAAATAATTGGTTTGCCTGTTTTAGTGCTTTCTTTAGCAGCCTTTTGTAATTGCTCAAAAAATTCTGCATTATTTTCTGTACGTTTTAATTTACGTACAAATCTTTCTGTAAAATCAATTGAATCAGTAAACATATTACGTAATTGCCATAATGACTCTAAATCTTTTGAAGAAATAAGTAATTCTTCTTTACGCGTTGAACTACGACCGATATCAATAGCTGGAAATACACGACGTTCTGCCAATTTACGGTCTAGATGTAATTCCATGTTACCAGTACCTTTAAATTCTTCATAAATCATATCGTCCATACGCGACCCTGTATCAACTAACGCGGTAGCTAATATCGTCATACTGCCACCAGCTTCAATATTTCTAGCAGCACCGAAAAATGCTTTTGGCTTGTGTAATGACGCAGGATCTAAACCACCGGACAATGTACGTCCGCTTGGTGGTATGACAAGGTTGTATGCACGAGCTAACCTTGTAATTGAATCCATTAATATAATGACATCTTTCCCTACTTCAACAAGTCTTTTTGCACGTTCCAATAAAAGCTCTGCAACTTTAACATGGTGTTGTGGTGGCTCATCAAATGTAGAATGCACAACTTCAGCAGATTCAACAGAGCGTTCAATATCTGTTACTTCTTCTGGACGTTCTCCGACTAATAATACAAATAATTCTGCATCTGGTTTGTTGATAGCAATAGCGTTAGCAATCTCTTTTAATAGAGACGTTTTACCAGCTTTTGGCGGTGCAACAATAAGTCGACGTTGACCCAAACCAATTGGCGTAATTAAATCCATAATACGAGTCGAAAAATTTTGTTTCGTTGTTTCTAAAACGATTCGCTCTTCAGGATATAATGGTGTTAACGCTTGAAAGTGAGGTCTTTTTTTAACTTCTTCTGCATTCTCGTCGTTTACAAAATCAACTTGTAGTAAACCATAATACTTTTCATTATCCTTTGGTTTTCTTACTTTACCAGTAACTTTATCGCCGCGTTTGATTTCAAAACGACGTATTTGGCTGGCAGAGATATAAATATCTTTTTCACCTTTTGAATAATTAACTGTTCTAAGGAAACCATAACCATCTTGTTGGATGTCATCTAATACACCCTCCATATAATAATTACCGTCTTTTTCCATTTGCGCTTCCATAATGGCAAGAACAAGTTCTTTTTTATTAAGTTTACTATAATTTGTTAGTTTTAGAGATTTTGCTTTTTGAGTGAGATCTTTTGTAGTGTAATTTTTGTATAATTCGTGGAACGATTCATACTGAGGTGATGTTCGTACTTTATCAGGCATTATCTTGCACCCATTTCATAAATAAGTTTTTAAATAACGCAGCGTGCTACGCTACTTACTTTTATAACTATAGCAAATTTCTTATTTAATTACAAAATGTATTTCAGTTTTTATAAATTATAAAAGCAAGGCAGTTAAACTGCCTTGCTTCATTTAAATTATTTAATTACTGCTAAAATTTATTATTTGTAATAGCCAGCAATAGACTTAACTTCTAGGAATTCTTCGATGCCGTAGTCGCCCCATTCGCGTCCAATACCAGATTGTTTATAACCGCCAAATGGTAAGTCTGATTTGCGACCAGCTTCATTAATTTCTACTGTACCAGCTTCAATTGAACGTGCTACTTTGTGTAATGTGTCTTTGTCATTACCGTAAACATATCCAGCTAAGCCATATTTAGTATCATTTGCAATTTTAATTGCTTCATCTAAATCATTGTAAGTGATAATTGACATTACTGGACCAAAAATTTCTTCTTGTGCGATTGTCATACTATTATCAACATTATTAAATATTGTTGGGCGTGCAAAGTAACCTTTTTCTAAGCCTTCAGGTTTACCAGGTCCACCATAGAATAATTCTGCACCTTCTTCAATACCTTTATCGATATATGATTGTACTTGGTCAAATTGTTTTTTACTTATGATTGGACCAACTTGAGTGCCCTCTTCGCGTGGATCACCGACTTTAACTTGGCTGAATTTTTCTTTTACAGCTGTTAAGAATTCTTCTTTTAGACTTGCTGGTACTAATGTTCTTGTACCTGCAGTACAAACTTGACCAGTGTTGCTAACAACTTTACCAGTTGCTGCACTTGCTGCGCCCTCAATATCTGAATCATCTAAAATAATATATGGTGATTTACCACCTAATTCAAGTGATACTTTTTTGAAGTCTTCAGCTGCTTTTTTCATAATGCTTGAACCAGTTGGGCCAGAGCCAGTGAATGACATCATTCTTACTTTCGGATGTTCGCTTAATGGATTACCTACACCTTGTCCATCACCATTCACTAAGTTAAACACACCTTTTGGCACACCTACTTTATCAAAAATCTCAGCCAAAATAATTGCGGCAAACGGCGTCTCTTCAGATGGTTTTAATACGACTGGACTACCTGCTGCAAAAGCGGCAGACAATTTCAATGAAGTTTGGTTTGTCGGGAAATTCCAAGGTGTAATTAAGCCAGAAACACCAATTGCTTCCTTCACAACTAAATCATCGCCACGACGTTCTTCAAATTCAAAATTATCTAATGCATCACGTGCTGCTTCAAAGTGATCTAGTCCCATTTGATAATGTACTTTTTCTGATACTGATAGAGGTGCACCTAATTCGTCAGTAATTGCCTCTATAAGATCATCTTTTCTATTCTTATATTCTTGTACTATTTTATCTAATAATGTTCTTCTTTCTTCTATTGAGCTGTGTCTAAATTCTAGATACACATTTTCTGCAGCGTCTACTGCTTTATCAACATCTTCTTTATTACCTTTCGCAATTGTACCTGCTACTTCTTCTGTTGCTGGATTAATCACTTCTAGTGTTTCTCCACTAGTGCTTTCAATCCATTCTCCGTTAATATATTGTTTAGTGAAATTTCTCATCAATAATTCACTCCCTAATTTGTGTTGATAATTATATTCTAACCGAGATTCTATATTTTTAAACATTAATGCTCACGCTATATGACTACAAACGTTGTTATTAAGCGTTTTCTAATCATTTTTCATTAATGATTAGTCTTAACAATAACCTTGAACCTCACAATTTATAAGTTACAAAATTTTTTCTTTTTTTGGAAACAAAAAAGAAGTCTATGACATGTCATAGACTTCTTCAGAACGTAGACAAACCATTTGCTGTAAAGGCATTTGGTTTATTTTTTTATAAATATAGCGTAATTTTAAAAATAAAAAGTGGTCTTTCAGACCATTTCTGGCCCTTTTATGAGCCACATTGCCATTTTCTTAAGATTCATGGCAGCACAAATCAGCGTGGTATCCATGGAAACTTTTTTTATACCTCTATATCGTGTCCATCTCATACCATGCTGCTCTTTTGCATCTCCAAATCTTCTTTCAATTGTTTGGCTTCGCAATTTATATTGAGTTTTTATAGTATCAACAAATCTCAAATCTTCAACTATATCTAAATCATTTTGCCATACGTGTCGTCTTATTTGTTTGATAGCATCTTTACTCTCTGTACATTGATTTAACAAAGGACAATGACGGCATTTATTAGGATTGGATACATACAATCTGTGACCTGTTGGCATTGTTCGTTTAAATATCAATGTTTCATCGTTAGGACAAATATAATTATCATAGTATTCATCGTAGATGAAATCCTTAGTTCTAAAATAACCTGGTTTTCCTTTAGGTCTCGTGTAAGGCATTGCTGGGATAATCGTTTTTTCAAGTAAGTAATGCGCGTTAAAAGGTGTTTTATATCCAGAATCAACAGCTAATGTGATTGGCAACATATTTTTCACTTCTAATCTTTCAATCATTGTTTTGAGTTGTGTACTATCATGAACATTACCAGGTGTCACGTGTTTATCGATGATAAAGCCGTTTCTATCTACGCAAGCATGTAAGCTATAAGCAAATTGTTTTTCGCGTTTTCCTTTTACATAGTAACCAGAGTCTGGATCAGTCGTACTTACTTTTTTACTTTTGTATTCCTCCTTCTTTTTCTTTTTTATAGGCTTTTTTCCTTGAGATAATCTTTGTTCATTAATTTCATTATCTAATTCTTCTTGGAAATGAAGTGAATCTTTTTTCACTAATTCAGTTATATATTTATTTTTATTTGCGTTTGCCTTTATATGTGTTGAATCAATGAATAAAGATGAATGATCTATTAAATTATTTTTGATTGCGATTTTAAGAATTCTTTCAAATATTTGTTCAAATAAATCTGTATCATGAAAACGACGTGTATAGTTTTTACTAAATGTACCGAAATGAGGTACTTTATCTAAAAAGCTATAACCTAAATACCAACGGTAAGCTACGTTCGTTTCTATTTCTTTTATCGTTTGTCTCATTGACTTTATTCCAAATAATCTTTGAATAAGTAATATCTTAACTAAAATTACAGGATCAATTGATGGTCTTCCATTATCAAGACAATATTTGTCTTCGACAAGTTCATAAATGAAATTTAAATCCAATATACTATCTACTCTACGTAATAAGTGATTACTAGGAACTAATTCCGATATTGAAATCATTTCATATTGATCTCTTTTATCGATTGATTTATTCAACATTACAAACACCACCACTGTTTAATTTAAATATATTATATTATTTTTGTTTAAAAAATGGCAGTAATTTGTGCCGACTCCTGCGGGAAAAGCACTAGCCGAAGACTACAGGCTGAGGCTGTGCCCGCGGAAAGCGTGCACAAAAAAAGTGCCAACAAAGTCGGAGACTTTGTCGACACTCTGAAGAAGTCTATGACATGTCATAGACTTCTTTTCTTATTATAACGCTTTAAATCTTCGTTCATAGACTTTGATATTATTGATTTTCAAGTTCAATAAAATCTTGCGCCCACTTTTCCATTGGTACTAATGCTGCCGCTAGTGCATCACCTTTATCCGTAAGTTGGTATAATATGTTCATCGGGCTTGTAGAAACTATTTTTTTCTCTACAAGACCCCATTCACTTAAGTCTGTTAATTTTATACTAAGTGCACGTGGTGTAATTGTTTTCAAATCACGTTTCATATCCGAAAAATGAGCAGATTCTTCTGGACACCTAGACAAATAATTAATAATAAGACCATTCCAACTTCTACCTACTATTTTAAAGGTCTCTTCAAGATAAGGGCAAACCTCCATGGTCATCACCTCATATCGTTTTTATTCTATAATCTGAGTTACTAAAATATATTTCAAGTACTTAGTATATTAAGTATACCACATTTTTTAAATTTCTTCAGTCCAAATATCTGCACCTAATGATTCTAAAGTGCTCACAATATTAGTGTAGCCACGATAAATATGTTTTACATTGTAAATTGTGGTAACACCTTCTGCTAATAGACCAGCAACGATAAGAGATGCGCCTGCACGTAAGTCACTTGCATATACTTCTGCTCCTGTTAATTTAGATGGTTTAATAGTTGCTGTACCATCATCTGCATTGATATTGGCACCCATATTTTTTAGTTCATCAACGTGTCTAAAACGCGCTGGATATATAGTTTCAGTCACAAATGATACACCATCTGCCATAAATAATAGCGGCGTAATCGGTTGTTGTAAGTCTGTAGCAAATCCAGGATAAACTAAAGTTTTAATGTCAACGCTTGAATAAGGCGTACTACGTTTAATCTTAGCACTATCGTCGCCGACTTGAATATCAACACCTAATTCTTTTAACTTTACAGTTAATGGTTCAACATGTGTTGGGATAATATTATTAATTTGAATATCCTCACCACAAGCTGCAGCGATACACATATACGTTCCAGCTTCTATTCTATCTGGGATAACCTGATGATGAGAACCTTGAAGATGATCCACACCATTAATCTTAATCGTACTTGTACCTGCACCCTTAATATCAGCACCTAGACCAATTAAATATGTTGCTACGTCTACAACTTCTGGTTCTTTAGCTGCGTTTTCAATGACAGTATGACCTTCAGCTCGCACAGCTGCAAGCATAATATTAATTGTGGCACCAACACTCACAATATCTAAAAAGATATTTGCACCAGTTAATTTGTCAGCTTCAATTTTCATAGAAGTCTCACTAGATTCATCAATCTTCGCTCCTAAAGCTTTAAAACCTTTAATATGTTGATCAATCGGTCTTGGTCCTAATGGACAACCTCCAGGTAAACCAATGACACATTTTTTAAATCTACCTAACATTGCACCCATCATATAATAAGAGGCACGTAAAGACTCGACTTTATTATTAGGTAATGGTGCATTTTCAATGTCAGTAGGATCGACCTTTAATGTCATACCATCTAATTCTGTTTTAATATTTAAATCCCCTAATAGACTAACCAATGTTTCTACATCAGAAATTTCTGGAAGACCTTCAATTGTTACTTTATCTTCAGCCAGGATGGCTGCAGGTATAATTGCTACTGCACTGTTTTTAGCACCGTGGATGTCCACTTCACCTTTAAGTGTTTGTCCACCTCTAATTTTTATTACTTCTTGAGCCATTCGCTTGTTCTCCTTTGACTTGCAATCATTATTTGCATTATAAATTACTTTTTTCCAGTTTGCAAAGTACATCAGTCTACTAAAACTTTTTAAAATTAAAATTAAGTGATGCAAGTTACATATAAATTATTTACTATAGTTTTTATTTCCCATTATTTTATGTTTTAAATCATAATTATATATATTTTGTTTGAGATTTATGTAAATAGTTTGGCTTTAATAATAACCTCTTTACCAAACGATAGCAATTATAACATAAAAAAATGAGACTGGGACATAATTACATGTCTCAGCCTCATTTGTAATATAGATTAAATTATTTTGCTCGGTTAGATGTACCAAACTCTTTAATTTTACCAATAACCGTTGCTTTGATTGCTTCACGTGCTGGTCCTAAATATTTACGAGGATCATACACTTCTTTATCTTTGTCTAATGCTTCACGTACTGCTTTAGCAGAAGTGATTTGATTTTCTGTGTTAACGTTAATTTTTGCTGTGCCGAAAGGAATAGCTTTTTGGATATCTTTAGTTGGGATACCAGTACCGCCGTGTAATACTAACGGTAATCCTGTAGAAGCACCAATTTCTTCCATTTCTTTAAATCCTAATTTAGGTTCACCTTTATATGGTCCGTGTACTGAACCTAATGCTGGTGCTAATGTATCAATGCCTGTTCTTTCAACAAGTTCTTGACACTCTTTAGGATCTGCATAGATAACACCTTCAGCGATAATATCGTCTTCTTGTCCGCCTACAGTACCTAATTCAGCTTCAACTGATACGCCATGTTCATGCGCATATTCAACCACTTTTGAAGTGATTTCAACGTTGTCTTCAAATGAACCATGAGAAGCATCGATCATTACTGATGTAAATCCAGCATCAATCGCTTCTTTACATTTTTCAAAGCTTGAACCATGGTCTAAGTGGATTGCTACAGGAACAGTGATTTCTTTGTCGTGCATTAACCCTTCAACCATTTTAACTACAGTGTAGAAACCACCCATATAGCGAGCAGCACCTTCAGATACACCTAAAATAACTGGAGCGTTCTCTTCTTGTGAAGCTTCTAAGATAGCTTGTGTAAATTCTAAGTTATTTAAGTTGTATTGACCAACTGCATAACCATTTTCTTTTGCGTCTATTAACATTTCTTTCATTGAAACTAAAGGCATGAAAGTTCCTCCTTGGTGCTTAAAGCACATATTTTTACAATCTAATTATATCAAAATTAGAAAACTTTTGCATTATTCTAAACAATTGTAAGCGCTTTTAATTGTTTTTTCTTTTTAAAACCATAAAAATAGACGTTTTTCTGCTGATTTTTGTGAATTTGTTATAGTATACATCTTATTTTACAGTAATTATAAATATATAATTATGAAATCATTTAAAATAAATAATATGAATTTTGAACCATTTATAAAAACTTCAATTATTAATGCATAATGCTATTCAACAATTAAGTGATATAAAAAAGACGCATTGCTAACTATAACCTTTAATTACTTAGCTAACATGCGTCATTTTTATTTTATGTTTTTATTTAGCTTGTTTATTTTTTAAAGAAGCTTCAATAAATGCTTTGAAAATTGGTTGTGGACGGTTAGGTCTTGATAAAAATTCAGGATGGAATTGACAAGCTACAAAGAAGTCATTTTCAGGAATTTCTACCATTTCAATTAAGCGACCATCAGGGCTTGTACCTGAGAATACCATACCGTTTGCTTCTAACTGTTCTCTGTATTCATTGTTAAACTCATAACGATGACGATGTCTTTCTTCAATATTAGTTTCATTGTAAATTGAGTGTGCTAATGTATCCTCTTTAATATGACAAGGATAAAGTCCTAAACGTAATGTACCGCCTAGATCTTCAATATCTTTTTGTTCAGGTAGTAAATCAATAATTGGATAAGGCGTGTTTGGATCTAACTCTGCTGAGTGAGCACCTTCAAGGTTAAGTACATTTCTAGCAAATTCAACTGTTGCTAATTGCATACCTAGACAGATACCAAAGTACGGTACGTTATTTTCACGTGCATATTTAATCGCAGAAATTTTTCCTTCACTTGCACGGAAGCCAAATCCGCCGGGCACTAAAATACCATCTACATCTGATAATATTTCTGAGACATTTTCGTCTGTCACTTCACTAGAATCAATCCATCTTACTTCAATATCTTTTTTAAATGGATAACCTGCATGTTTTAATGATTCAACAACTGATAAATAAGCATCTTGAAGACTAACATATTTACCTACTAAGCCAATTGTCACTTTTCCATCTAAATTATTCACTGTATCTAGTAAATATTGCCATTCATCTAACTGTGTTTCGTATTTTGGATTTAACTCTAAACGATCAATCACGATGTTTTCCATATCTTGTTTGCTTAACTGTAAAGGAATTTCATATAGTGATTCAGCATCGCGACACTCTATTACACTTGCTTTGTCGATATCACAGAATAAAGCGATCTTATCTTTTAAATCTTGTGTTAATTCATATTCTGTACGAACCACAATCAAATCAGGCTGAATGCCTAAACCGCGTAATTCTTTTACACTATGTTGTGTTGGTTTCGTTTTCATTTCTCCAGCAGCTTTAATATACGGTAATAATGTACAGTGTACATACATTACATTTTCGCGACCTAAGTCACTGCGAATTTGTCTAATAGCTTCAATAAATGGTAATGATTCTATATCCCCTGTTGTTCCACCGATTTCAGTGATAACAACATCAGCATTTGTGCTTTCACCTGCTAAAAGTAAACGTTCTTTAATTTCATTTGTGATATGAGGGATAACTTGTACTGTTCCTCCTAAATAATCACCACGACGTTCTTTCTTCAATACGTGAGAATACACTTTACCAGCTGTAACATTAGAATATTTATTTAAGTTAATATCGATAAATCGTTCATAGTGTCCTAAGTCTAAGTCTGTCTCTGCACCATCATCTGTAACAAAAACTTCACCATGTTGATATGGACTCATCGTTCCAGGATCTACGTTTAAATATGGGTCGAATTTTTGGATTGTTACTTTTAACCCTCTATCTTTTAATAGTCTTCCTAAAGATGCTGCTGTGATACCTTTTCCTAATGAAGAAACAACTCCACCAGTTACAAAAATAAATTTTGTCATGTTCTGCCTCCTAGTTATTAAAACAGTTTTTTTCAATCAATACCGATATTGACATCGAATTTTTAAACTCAATTGCTTAATTTTTTTGTGTAATAGCGTGTTTTACATATTATAATTATCATTTATTATTTTCATATGTATAAATTGTTGCTCTATGCAACTACCAAATTTCAAAGAATTTATAAATTTTTTATAGTCATTTAAATAAAAAAATCGCTCCCTCTCACATCGTTGTAAGGGGGAGCGTATAATATTTATACACGTCGTCCTAATTAAAGGAGCCCGAATAAAATTTTATCATTTTCACGAGAAAAGTCAATTAAATCTCTAATAATTATTTTTTAGTTTCTTCTTCGGCCTCTTCGTCTTCTTCGTCATCATCATCGAAGTCCTCATCTTCTTCATCAATAACAATGCCTTCTTCTTCAACTTCGTCCTCTTTTGGCTCTTCGGGATCATTTAAAGTTTCTTGATCATCAGTTACAGCAGGGATGTCATCATCGTCATCAGCTTCATCTTCACCAAGTAATTTTAAATTTTTATCTTCTTCTGCATCATCATCCAAAATATCGAATTTTTGAATCGTTGGCGCAATTTTTTCTTCAATATCATCTACTGAATACCAATCGCGTAATCCCCAAATATTTTCTCCAACGTTTAAAAAACGACCGTCAGTATTTAAGTCTGTATAGAATTGTACAATTCTCTGTTCTACTTCATGGTCTTCATAATGTCCAAGTGCTTTAAATTCATCGATGATATCGTATAAATTCATAGTACTGTTTTTTTCATTTAATAGCGTATAGGCCATATCGATAAATGATTTCTCATCAACCATTTCTTTTGTATAATCTTGAATTCTCATTATTTATTCTTCCTTTCAAAGGCATTTATCCAAATCCGTACTAAGTTCATCTTAAGTAATAATAACAAATGTAAATTATAAATGACAATTCGTGATTTCGCAATCTCTATTAATAATTTATATGTTTTTCAAATACCTTAAAATCATCCGCAGACTCAATTTCAACAAAATTACTATTGATACATAACGGTTTTAATTCATTATTCTCACCATATAGCGTAATTGTCAATAGACTGACATCGTCAAAATGTTTTCTAATATATGTTGAAAGTTGTCTCAAAGCACTTTCCGCAATACCATGATGTCTTTCTGCTTTATTAACCTCTACAGAAGAAATATTCATACGTTGCTCATGTTTTTCTACTGCGATAAATCCTACTTTGTTCCCATCTTTATATAAATCAATAATATGAATATTGAAAGGCACATCTTCCGTATTTGGCTTTAACTTCAATGACGATACATGGTTTGAATCTAAGTCTAAATAATATAATCTTTCTTTCCCAAGTGGCCCTTCTTCTTTAGTTGCAGTATGCATAAACCCAGCACGTTCATAAACATTCCACGCACTTTCATTTTCTGCGTCAACAACTAAATATAAGTGATTGAAATCCGGAAATAAAGATTGTACATATTGTGGCAGATACATCATCATTTTAGTACCATAACCATAACCTTGAAAATTTTGGTTAACAGATAATGATCTAACATAAATCACTTGCTTTGGTGTATCGTAACCTTCATGTTGATAATACTGATGTAAAACGAAAAATCCTACAACTTCCCCTTTTTTATTCAATGCAATGTTTGCAATTCTATCTTTATCTTGCAATGCATCTTCCAATACTTCACTCGGTAAAGATGAATAAATTTGTTGGCGCTCGTTCAATTTAAAATTATAAAGTGCGTCTTTATATTTATCTTCATACACTTGAACTGTAATTCCTTCAAATTGTTTTTTAATAAACATATCTAATCCCCTATTTAAAACTTAGTAATTATTTATTAATACCACTTTCTAACTAATTATAACCTATATTAAACAGTTTAGTTTAAAAAGCAATTCATGAGCCAATTCACGCCAAATTGATCTTTAACTTGACCATGAATGGCATTGAAGAATGTTTTTTTAAGTGGCATATGAGGGTCACCTGATTGACTCAAAGCTTCATACACTTGTTGTTGCGCTTCTAAATCGTCAAAGGTCAAAATAATATTAGTATTATCATTACGGCATTCTTTTCCGTATGTACTTGATATGTGTAATATCACTGTTGTATTCATATGCAATTCTACATGTAGTCGTCGTCCATTCGTTTCGTTTAATATTTTTTCTTCTCCACCAAACGCATTTTTATAAAATTTTACCGCTTCATCAACGTCGTCTACTTTAATAAATGGGCTTAATTGCATCATGAAATAACGCTCCTTTTAATTTCATATTTGATTTTCCCCCATTTTATTATAATATTAGTTATAATGTAAATTTATTTGGGGGGAAATAGAGATGAAGATTGGCATTGATGCTGGTGGAACTCTAATTAAAATAGTTCAAGACAATAACGGGGAACGTGTATACACAACAAAATCAACAACTGAAATTGATGATGTTATCTCATGGTTAAATCAACAAGATTGTGAAAGCATTAGTTTAACCGGTGGACAAGCTGCAGTAATACAAGAACACTTGACTTGTCCTTCGCGTATTTTTGTCGAATTTGATGCAGCTGCAAAAGGTTTAGAAATACTTTTAGTAGAACAAGAGCACTTATTAGATGATTACATCTTCACTAACGTCGGTACTGGCACTTCATTACACTTTTCCGACGGTAAGCATCAACAACGTGTAGGTGGTGTTGGCGCTGGTGGCGGAATGATTCAAGGGCTTGGTTATTTATTAACTGGTATTAAAGATTATAAGCAATTAACTGATACAGCTCAAAACGGCAATAGAGAGATTATTGATTTGAAGGTTAAACATATTTATAAGGACAGCGAACCGCCGATTTCAGGTGACCTTACAGCGGCAAACTTTGGCCACGTCCTACATAATTTGGACGCTGATTTTACAGATGCTGATAAATTAGCCTCTGTTATAGGTGTTGTCGGGGAAGTTATTACTACAATGTCTATTACTGTTGCTAGAGAAAACAATACTGAAAATGTAGCTTATATTGGCTCATCTTTTCATAATAACGATCTATTAAAAAAAGTTGTTACAGATTATACAATACTTCGTGGATTTAAACCTTATTATATTGAACATGGTGCATTCTCTGGTGCATTAGGTGCAATTCATTTATAAATTTAAACATAAAAAAGCAGTTTCCTACTTGTTCAGTAGAAACTGCTTTTATTAGTAATTCAAAATATTTATGGTTCAAATTACTATTTATACTTTCAAAACAAACCATCATAATTACCATTATTCAAATAATATAAAAACAAAATACTAGCGTATTCAAACGCATTTAGAAATAATTAAAATGTAAGTTGATCAATCACTTTTTGAGCAGATACAACTGTGCCTACGACCCCAGATTTTAAGTCTATTGCTACAGCTTTATCATCATCTCGTAAATTATCCAACCATTCAGCGAATACTTCCCCTTCGATTTCGATAATTTCACATTCTTCAAAGTCTTCGTCCCTTACCTTTTCAGCTCTACTTTTAATGCTCCAAACAGGCATAATTTGTGGTCTTTGGTGTTCATCATCACTAATCAATATAAAATGTTTTTCTTTTTGATTAGATAAACCAAATACTGCATCCTCTTTAGAAACATCTTTCACAAATTCTTTCAAACGAATATTGTCTAAATCAGACATTAACTCATTTGTAATTTCTACAATATTAATCAATTCTCCATCTGTAGTACTAGTAGCATCAATGAGTACTTCTTCGCCTTCTTCAAATAAGTTATCCATTTCATATGTTACAAAACGGTCTATATCAATTTTCTTTATATGGGTGTAGTCAATATTAAGCTTCTTCAAAAAAGTTTCCGCCTTTGATTTTTCTGACCACGCACACACTACGTTTTTTCCCAATACTTCATGTCTAATTAATTCTTTTGATTTTGTAGCTACGTAAAAGACTTCATTGACTAAAATTTCTTGGAAAAATGAATTTTGTTTATAAGACATCATAGCACCTTCAATTCATTTATAATATTTACCTATACTTAAAATATAAATGACTCTTATACTCTAGTCAATTAACGTCTAATGCAATTCACTAGAGTTATTCATTATATTTGTGAATAGTTGTTCTAATTTGCTTCTAAATCTTTTAAAAATTGCTGCTCCATTTTTTCTACACTTGCTTTATTTTCCCCATGCCATATGCAACCAAACCTTGATTTAACAACTTCATTATCAAACCAATCTCCGTCATAATAAGATAACGGGAATAATACACCTTTATTAACATACTTCATAATTGTATTGAAAAATTTTGAATTATCTACTTGTGACAAATAACTATAAAATTTATGATAACCTTCTTGAAGAAACGGTTCTAGCAACAACATACTTGTTGAGCCATTTTGTCTAAAATTCAAATCTATCGCAAAAATGTCATCGTTGCTATCTACCAAAAGGTCAAAACCCGCTATTCCAAAATATCCATTCGACACACCGACCTCCATAATCTCTTTCCCTGCTTGAATTACAGCGTCAGGCACATCTTGTACATTTTCGTTTCCATTATAATGTCCATATTCATTGGTTAACTGTTCAGAAGTACCAATATAACGCACACCAGTATACTTTGAATATGCATATTGAACACAATAATTTGCAACTGCTTCTACTTTTTGTTCGATGATCATCGTATCAGTTTCGTTTTTAGCATTTTCAATGCGCAACTTTGCTTGTTCTAAATCAGCCTCATTATAACAAATCATCACACCATATCCACCCGCTGTTGGTAGGTCGTCTCCAGGTTTCAATACAAATGGATACTCCCATTTTGCTACTGCTTTTACAAAATCATCTATATCAACAACTTCTCTTGTAGGTAGATATTTATGGTTTGTCCATTCTGGTATGCGTGCTTTATTATTTAAAGCTACAAAAATATCCTTATCCAAGGCATAATACTTTTTATTCAAAATATCTTCACCATGAATGTATTGAAAGTAAACTTTTTTATAATCATGTGCCAAATCTTGTATCAATTGTTCATAGCTACTTTGATCTTCAAACTTAAGAATATTTGTTGGCATACCTTTACCAATTGCTTCAAATAGCATTTTTAATTTATCCGTTACGCTTGCTTCATGTACGATTACAGGCATCTCATTAGCAATAATCAGCTCTCTACCAGTCAAAAAATTAGATTGATGTACTTCGGGTTCTAACCAAGGATTTGATATATAAGATGGTCTAGAAGTATAAACAATATGTGAATCGTAAAGATCACTAAGTGTTAATGTAGGTCTTAGAGAGCTTTGATTTGTCATTTTTTGTGCCCCTTTGTATATTGATATTGTTCGATGATTTCTTCAAACAATGGCTTGTTTTCTATGAGTTCTTGCCCCATTAAAGCGAGGATTTTGGCACCTCTAATTAATGCTTGATCACCATGGGTACTACCTGCTGCTTCACGGAAACGATGTGTATGACCAACTAAATTTCGTGAACCAATTTTGATATGAGGATGAATTGTTGGTATACAATGACTGACATTACCAGTATCCGTGGAACCATATCCAAAATCATCATCTATAACTGCTTCACCCATTTCAGTGGCATATTTCGCAAATAAGTCATCTAATTTAGAAGTTTTAATAAATTCATTGACTCCATTTTGTATTGGTCCAAATTCAAAGTCACAATCTGTTTGTAGCGCTGCGCCTTTTGCTATCTGTCCAACACGTTCAGTCAAAACATCTAGCTCTTTTCGAGACGTAGCCCTCGTATAAAAACGTGCATGTGTAAAATCAGGTATAATATTCGCTGCTTTACCACCATCCAGTATCACACCATGCACACGTTGGCGGCTTTTGATGTGTTGTCTTAATTGCGCTACCCCATTGAAATAAGAAATCATCGCATCTAAAGCATTTCTTGCTTCATCTGCATTTTCAGATGCATGTGTACTTTTACCATAAAATTTTATATCTAAAACATCGACTGCTAATGTATCTATCGTTCGATATGTCTCATTCCCAGGATGGACCATGAGCGCAATGTCCAACTCATCTATAACACCTGCTTTAACATAAGTCGCTTTAGCACTGCCGTTTTCACCGCCTTCTTCTGCTGGACAACCTAAGACGATAATTTTACCACCAATCTTATCAATCACTTGTTTCAAAGCAACACCCGCTAGTACACTGGCAGTGCCAATAATATTGTGACCACAAGCATGTCCTAAGCCTGGCAAAGCATCATATTCTGCTAAAAATCCAATTGTCGGCCCTTCTATACCTGAGTCGTATCGTGCAATAAATCCTGTTGCATGACCTGCTATATCGGTTTCTACTTCAAAATCATGCGCTATTAAATCTTCAATCAAAGTTCTCGAAGCAAAAATCTCTTCATTTCCTAATTCTGGTCTTTGATGTATCTGATGACTCATTTCTAAGTATTTATGATTTTCATTTTCTATATAATCTAAAATAATTTGTTTTTTCTCCATCGTTTGCACTCTACCTCCTGAATTACCAAAACACTATCAACTTCCAAACGCTATGCATTAAGTAATTTTATAGATAACACCACATATCATGCTAAATATTTATATCGTGTTTAATTATTATTTATTCTATCGGGTTTGTCGTCTTCTGTCATTCCTTTTCTGAATTTTAAAATAAATTAGTATTTACCGCTTTATATTTATACCCGTTTCAGAAATTGTAAATACATTGCGGTCTTGTTACAATTAACTTAATTATAATATTAGGAGGATATGACATGCCAAAAATGAACGTTGAAAGCTTCAATTTAGATCATACGATAGTATCTGCACCATTTGTCAGACTAGCTGGTAAAATGGAAGGCGCTAACGGTGATGTTATTCATAAATATGATATCCGTTTCAAACAACCGAACAAAGAGCATATGGATATGCCTGGTTTACACTCCCTAGAACATTTGATGGCCGAGAATATCAGAAACCATTCAGATAAAGTAGTTGATATTAGCCCAATGGGTTGTCAAACTGGCTTCTATGTTTCATTCATTAACCATGATGATTATGAAGATGTCTTAAACATCATCGAACAGACAATCAATGATGTATTAAACGCTACAGAAGTACCTGCTTGTAACGAAGTACAATGTGGCTGGGCAGCAAGTCACTCTCTTGAAGGCGCTAAAGAAATTGCACAAACTTTCTTAGATCAAAAATCAGTATGGCAAGATGTATACGGAGAAAACAAATAATCATACTATCCTATAATTAACTTAAGATAACTGTGAGTTCATTTATTCCAAACTTAATTATGTTGCATAAAAAAGTGGCTGTTAGAGTTCCAATAAGGATACTAACAGCCACTTTCTTTATTTAACCTATCATAGCTTACTAATCATTTTTATCATGATAAATTGTAATGGTAAACGGCCATACAAAGCCCATTTAGGTAATTGTTTACCAGCTAGCGGTAAATTTTTACGTGCCATATAAATATTAGCTGGGAATACAGCCCATAAAAAAGCATTTATCGTTTTTTTCAAACATGTTGAAGGCTGCTTGATTAATAATAATAAACCAAACACGATTTCAAACACACCTGTGATTAAAACTGCAGCTTTTCTAAATGGTAAATATTCAGGTACAATATTTCTAAAATTTTCTTCATCTTTAAAATGAAGCACGCCAGCTACGCTAAAACCAATGCCAAATAAAATTCTAATTATTTTCTTCATTACTCAATGCCCATTTCTTTTAAATAGCTTCTTCCGTACTCTGGTAATTTCACATTAAAATTATCAGCAATCGTTGCACCTAGCGAACTAAATGTAGTATCTACCGATAATTCATGATATTCAGCAATTTTCGGACTAAACATTAAAACTGGGATATACTCTCTTGTATGATCTGTACCTTCAGCAGTAGGATCATTACCATGATCAGCAGTGATAATGACTAAATCATCTTCTTGTAAATGCTCCATAAGTTCAGGTAAACGCTCATCAAAATCTTTAATCGCTTGTGCATAACCTGCTTTATCACGACGATGTCCGTATAAGGCATCAAAATCCACAAGATTTAAAAAGCTTAGTCCATTAAAATCACGTTGTACTGTTTCTATTAATTTGTCCATACCGT
Source organism: Staphylococcus parequorum (assembly GCF_039237145.1). Lineage (NCBI taxonomy): Bacteria > Bacillati > Bacillota > Bacilli > Caryophanales > Staphylococcaceae > Staphylococcus > Staphylococcus parequorum. Next base: position 1,200,496 of record NZ_CP150682.1, on the reverse strand, counting down.
CCATATTATCTTTTGTACGAACCGCTTCAGTCACACCTTCACCATCGAAAATGTCATTTATTTTTCCTAAAGCAATAACATCATAGCCGCCGTCTTGTAATTCATTCATAACTGTTCTACCAAAAGGTTTTAAAGCATAGTCGTGTCTATTAGATGTTCTTGTAAAGGAACCTGGTTCACCAAGATAAGGTCTGGCAATAATTCTACCAATTAAATATTTTGGATCTTTAGTCAATTCTCTTACTTTTTCACAGATATCATAAAGTTCTTCTAATGGAATAATATCCTCATGTGCTGCAATTTGGAGTACTGGATCAGCTGAAGTGTAGACAATTAAGTCTCCAGTCTTCATTTGATGTTCTCCCCATTCATCTATAATTTGCGTTCCAGAAGCAGGACGATTAGCCACTACTTTGCGACCTGTTATAGACTCAATTTCATCTATCAATTCTTTAGGGAAACCTTCAGGATATACTTTAAAAGGTTGCATGATATTTAAGCCCATAATCTCCCAATGACCTGTCATGGTATCTTTACCTACTGAAGCTTCACTCATTTTAGTGTAAAATGCTTGTGGTTTTGCTTCTTTTTCAATTACAGGTAATGGTTCAATATTACCTAAACCTAACTTTTGAAGATTAGGTAATGACTGATTAAAATCTTCTAATGTGTGTTTTAATGTATGACTGCCTTCATCGTTAAAAGCTTTTGCATCAGGACCTTCCCCTATGCCTACTGAGTCCATCACAATTAAGTGTACTCGTTTAAATGGTGTAGTCATTGTCTCAACTCCTATTCAGTAATAATTTTATGGATCAATGTTGGTTCTGCACCTTGTTCACTTACTGTGATACTTTGGTTCAATTTCTCTATTACATCATCAACGTTTTCGCGATTACTGTGTATTGTTAATAGTGGTTCGCCTTCATCGACTCTGTCTCCTACTTTTTTATGCAGTACAAGACCAACACTTAAATCGATATCATCATCTTTTGTTTGTCTACCTGCGCCTAACATCATCGAGGCAACACCCATTTCATTCGCAACAATTTCAGTCACGAAACCTGATGATTTTGCTGGCAATTCTATTTGGTATTTAGCTTGTGGTAATTTTGATACGTCGTCTACTACTGAGCCATCTCCATCTTGATTCTCTAAAAATGTTCTGAAACTTTCTAAAGCAGAACCATCTTGTATTGCTGTTTCTAATAATGCACGTGCTTCTTCTAAATCTTTTGCTTTGCCGCCCACTACAACCATTTGTGAACCTAAAGTCATTACAAGTTCGGTTAAGTCTTCAGGACCTTTACCTTGTAATGTTTCAATTGCTTCTTTTACTTCTAAGGCATTACCTATAGCGTGTCCTAAAGGTTGACCCATATCTGAAATAATAGCCATTGTATTTCTACCTACATTATTACCGATGCTTACCATAGCATGTGCTAAAGCTTCAGCATCTTCAAGCGTCTTCATAAATGCGCCATTACCTGTCTTAACATCAAGTACAATTGCATCAGCACCTGCTGCAATTTTTTTACTCATAATTGATGAAGCGATAAGTGGAATAGAATTGACGGTACCAGTAACATCACGAAGACCATATAATTTTTTATCTGCTGGTGTTAAGTTACCAGTTTGTCCAATGACAGCAACTTTTGCTTCATTAACTAACTTAACGAATTTTTCTTCACTGATTTCAACATGGAAACCTTCAACTGATTCTAATTTATCAATCGTTCCGCCTGTATGGCCTAGTCCTCTCCCGCTCATTTTAGCTACAGGTACACCTACAGCTGCAACTAAAGGTGCAAGTACTAATGTAGTTGTATCTCCAACTCCACCAGTAGAATGCTTATCCACTTTAGTACCGTGAATATCTGATAAATCAATAACATCACCTGAATTAACCATTGCCATAGTTAACGCAGCTCTCTCTTCATCATTCATATCTTGAAAGAATACAGCCATCGCTAAACTAGAAGCTTGATAATCCGGTATATCACCATTTGTATAACCAGTTATAAAAAATTCAATTTCCTCTTTTGTAAGTACTTGTCCGTCACGCTTTTTTTCAATAATATCTACCATTCTCATATGAGTTGGCCTCCCCTGTTTGTCTATCATGCAAACTTAATAATATATCCCTTTTTTGCATATTAACTATTCTAGTAGTCAGAATCGCTTTCTAAGCCTTGAATAATTTGAACGCCTGCACTCGCACCAATACGTGTTGCACCAGCTTCAAGCATCTTGTTGAAATCTTCAAGGTTTCTCACGCCACCAGAAGCTTTCACTTCTAAGTCATCTCCAACAGTATCTTTCATTAATTTCACGTCTTCTGGCGTTGCACCGCCACCAGCAAAGCCTGTTGACGTTTTAACGAAGTTAGCGCCTGCTGCTTTACTTAGTTCACTTGCTTTAACTTTTTCTTCGTCTGTTAATAGACATGTTTCAATAATTACTTTAACTGTTTTACCATTCGCAGCACCGACAACGCCTTCAATGTCTTTTTGTACGTCTTCATAACGTCCATCTTTTAATGCACCAACATTGATAACCATATCAAGTTCTGAAGCACCATTTTTCACAGCGTCTTCAACTTCAAACATTTTCGTTTCTGTAGTAGACGCGCCTAAAGGGAATCCTATTACAGTACAAACTAATACTTCTGTATCTTTAAGTTTTTCAGCTGCATATTTTACATGTGTAGGATTAAGACACACTGATTTAAAATTGAATGCTCTAGCTTCCTCGATAATTTTGTCGATTTGAGCTCTAGTCGACTCCGGTTTAAGCAATGTATGATCTATATATTTTGCATAATTCATATTAAATCCTCCTAATTTTTGTTTACAATAAACATTCATTTCACTTATTATTATAAAGCAAAATTGAATATATATCTTTATAAACACTCTCTTATTAGCTATATTACAAAAATTCGCAAAAATAATAAACAAATGTTATCTTTAAATTGATAAAAGAACATAAAGGAGAAGATGATTATGACAAAATCTACACCTCATATTCAACCCAATGGAACTAAAATTGCAAAAACAGTATTAATGCCGGGAGATCCGCTTCGAGCAAAATACATAGCTGACAACTATTTAGAAAACGTTGAACAATTCAACGAAGTTAGAAATATGTTTGGATATACTGGTACTTATAACGGGAAAGAAGTATCAGTAATGGGATCAGGCATGGGCGTACCTAGTATTGGAATTTATTCTTATGAGCTTTATAATTTCTTTGATGTTGAAACAATTATCCGTATTGGATCTTGTGGTGCATTACAAGAAAACGTTAACCTTTACGATATAATTATTGCTCAAGGCGCTTCTACAAACTCTAGTTATGTAGAACAATATAATATTCCAGGTCATTACGCACCATTAGCTGATTTCGATTTAGTTTTAAAAGCAAAACAAAAAGCAGATGAAATTGGGGCAACTACACATGTAGGGAACATATTATCGTCTGATACATTCTATAATGCTGATCCAACGTTTAATGAAAGATGGCAACGTATGGGCATCTTAGGTATAGAAATGGAATCTGCTGCATTATATTTAAATGCAACTTACGCTGGTAAAAAAGCGTTAGGTATATTTACAGTGAGTGATCATATATTACGCGATGAAGCAACTACAGCTGAAGAACGTCAAAATTCTTTCACACAAATGATGGAAGTCGCACTCGAAATGGCTGAGTAATTGATATTTCAAATCATTATTTAAATAAAACAGGTCCTCCAAAACATACGTTGTTTTGGAGGACCTGTTTTTTAATGAAAAAATTTATGGGACATAAAAAGTTCGAATAGATAATAAATAGATTCACTGTGATAGTAATTATATGCATAGCCTTTATATAAATGTACAGATTTTTTAAATAGAAAAAGAGCGAAAAAAATCAAAATTTGATTTCTTATTTCCGCTCTCATTATACTGACTGGATACAGATACAGACAGCTACTATGCAATCCACTAAAAACAACAGATTACTGCTTTTAATCTGAGATTAGGCTAGTTATACACTAGCCTATTGCTCAATCAAAATATAATATTCATATATGTGACTGAATTCTCTTATTTACCTAAATAAGATTTTAACATCCAGTTATGTTTGTCTATATTTGTTTTCATACCGATGAACATATCTTCTGTTACATCATCTTCAGCAGCTGAAGCCACTTCAATTGCTTCTTCTAATTGTTTTGTAATATTTTCAAAGTCTTTAGATAGTTCTTCTACCATTTCTTCAGCTTTATAGCCTTTACCAGCTTCATCAATGATTGCAAGGTCTAAACTTTCTTTTAATGTTGCAACTGGATTTCCACCTGCTGCTAAAATACGTTCAGCTAAGTCATCGATATATTGACTTGCTTCATCATACAATTCTTCAAATTTAGTGTGTAGTGAGAAGAAATTAGGTCCTTTTACATACCAATGAAAATTGTGTAATTTAGTAAATGCTACTGTCCAGTTTGCTACTTGTTCATTTAATACTTTTACTACGTCTTTATTACTGTTTGTCATGCTAAAATCTCTCCTTTAAGTTTAATTATCATTACAAAATGACTACTCGAGTTCTTGATTACATTTATTATTATATAATAATAATTACAATCTGTAAAGTAATTTCGCTACCTAAATTAGAATTATTTTAATCTAGGACATCATTTCATAACCTTACTATATTATACCCAAATTAAGGGGGATTAATCTAGTTCTTTTCTGTATGGCATTGCACCTTGAGCACCTAATCCAGTTACAGAAAAACTACCTGCTAAATTAGCAAAATCAACAGCTTCTTCTAAAGGTTTATTTTCAATTAGTGCAACAGCTAAAGCACCATTGAATGTGTCACCAGCACCTGTAGTATCAACAACTTTCTTTGTATATCCTTTGACAAGTTGTTGAGAATCATTATAAAACATAGCCCCTGCTGCGCCTTTAGTTACAATAAGCTTACGCGGATATGCTTTCAGTGCTTCATCTACTCCGTTTTCAAATAGTAGTTCACTTTCTGATTCATTTGGCGTAATCCAAGTCACTTTATCTATGATGTCTTCGTCAATATGACGATATGGTGCTGGGTTTAATATTATTTTCATATCATGCTTCACAGCATAGTCTGTCACTTCTTTAATCGTTTGTTCTGGTATTTCATGTTGCATCAAAATAATATCTCCTGCACCAAAGTGTTCGAGTTTTGGCAACACTTTTTCAGGCGTTACATGATTATTAGCAGCAGGCACAACGATGATTCGATTATCATCTTCAAACAGTGTAATATGCGCTGTTCCAGAAGTTTCATTTTCAATTTTGTCCATAAAACTTGTATCTACATTGTTTTGTTCTAAGTTTTGAATAATCTGTTTACCATTATCATCATCACCTACAGCGCCTATCATGTAGACCTTATTACTCAAACGTGCTGCTGCAACAGCCTGATTAGCACCTTTGCCACCTGTAGTTGTAAAAAATGAATTACCCATAACTGTCTCACCTGCTTGCGGTAACACGTCTGTTTTCACTACTAAATCAATTGATGAACTACCTATTACAACAATGTTCTCCATATTTGCTTCCTCCGTCTATTCAATCAATAAAAAATGATTGCTCATAAGCATTAGGCTGATGCCAATGCGTTTTCCACATTTTATCTCTATTATCAGCAAACAATTGATATCCTAAATCTCTAAGTGGTTTAGGCGTCAAATGTAGCAATATACCGATCCATTTATAATTTGTCAGTGTTGTGATTAGTGTTGTGATTGCATCAGATTTATATTCGAAATGATTCCCTTCTTGCAATATAACACTGTCATATTGTTTCGCTTCAGGATAATTTTCAAATAAATTTTGTGCTGTTTCACCTTGTAATTCAGCAAATTGATAACGTCTTGATAAACCATTTTGTATTAACCAAATTGCATAATTATAGCAATATACACAATTGGCATCATAATATATTATTGGCATATACTTCACCCCTAACAGTAAAATAATTTATTGTCACTTCATAAGTGAATATGATTTCTCCACACTATTATTATATCCTAAAATTATAAAATTAAATCATTATATCACTCGTTCTACAATTTGATTGTCATTTATACTCTAATTATAACCGATGTGGACATTTTAAACTAAATTGGACTAACACTTAAAAACTCCAAGCATTTTAAAAGAGCACCAATCCATTAATCAAACGTAATGAATTGATGCTTCTATTTTAAGCTATGGGCACGCCCATCACTTTTGTTATATTATTTACTTTAAATACACTATGAGTTAAAGATAGATTAATCTTGATTTACTTTCACGATTCTTGTGTATTTCAAAAATTGCTCAGTATATTTTTGCTTAATTTCATTTAAGTCATCATATGTGATACCCACAATATGCCAATTTGGATTAAAATGATAAAATGAATCTTTTTTTCTAGACCATTTAACCATACTACCGTCTCTATTATAGCGTGGTAATGTTATTTCATAACCTTCTAGCACATTGATATATGTTTGGAAGATATCTGGATCAATGCGATTAAAGTTATCTATAACAAGATAGCTTTTATCTGTACGTGGCATAAGATTCGTTATGAATCCTTCTCTATAGTACAGTGCACCTGTTTCATTTGGTAAATATTTACCATACAACATATCTTCGGAAAAGTCAGGATGACCAGAAGTTATAACTGGTTTCGCATTCGTTTTTTGTAATAAATCTTCAGCTGCCTTTAAGCCTTCTCCTTTATCAACTACGAGTAAGATAAACGGCTTTAAATCTTCAGTATGTTCATCAATCATCTGACCACTTTTAACAGTTTCAAATTGTGATTTCATACCATCATTTTCACTTATTTCACGAATCGCATCAAATTGTGTTTTTGACATGCTAGCAATAGCTTGCTTTGCGTTTTCTTGAAGATAATATAAGTTTTTTAATTTAGGATGTTTGTTTAACGTACCCAATGAGACAGGGTCAATTTCTTTTTCAAAATAGACCTCAATTGCAGTACTGTTTGTTCTTCCAGGTATAGGTGCTTTTTCATGTATATGCTTGCTGACTTCTCCTACGCCAATGACGGACTGATCTCTATTTTTATTATAAAAAATAAGTTGATCACCTATTTCAAGTTGCGTGTAAAAATGATAACCATTTCGTTTAATTCCGTTATATGTGTGCGTATATATTGTATTGTATGATTCAGGTTCAAACTCTTGTTCTTCAGATATAAAAAAGTATCGAGGAATTTTGGTTTCTCCTTTACCTAAACTAACAATTAACTCAAATTCATCTTGTGTCATTTGATTAAATAAAGTTTCTTTCATATTTCTCATTCTAAATTCTAATTGTTCGCTTCTTTTCAAATAATCCGCAGTTAATGGTTTAAGCTGTTCTTGTAATTGAAAATGAACACGAATTTTATTTTGAGCACCTGTTTGTACACTTGTAATTTCACCAAAACCTAATAAACCAGTATCCATCTGTACTTGATAAAAGATAACACGGTCTCCTACTTTAGCTTGTTTAAATGATCGGAAACCTTGTGAAGGATTAAATTGTGCACCTGATTCAAATAATGTCGTTTGACCTACTAATAGTTCATTATGGTTCCAACGATTATATCCGCAGTTTAACCAAAAATAACTTGTTTCCTCTGCCATTTAGATACTCCTTATCTCATATAAAAATTCTATCTTACCTATTATATGCAAAAAATTCTTTCTGAACAAACATTACAATAAGTTTATCAACTTCATCGTAATTAAACTTGAAATAATGACGACAATCCATGTTACTAGCCCAAGCATTACCGGTTTCATACCTGCTTGTTTAAATTGTTTAAAATCAACACTTAGTCCAATGCCAGCCATTGCCATTGTAATTAAAAATAATGAAATTTGTTGGAATACATGTATCACTGTAAGTGAAAAATTAAAAACAGTACTGATTAAAGATGCTACGATAAACCATACAATAAACCATGGAAATATTTTAGCGATAGATGTATCAGTTTGTTTCGCTTTTTCTTTGCGTATCGTTCTATATGTAAAAAAGAGTACTACTGGTATAATCATCAACGTACGCGTTAACTTTACAACTGCGCCTGTTTCTAAGGCCGTATTGCCATAGTTTGAAGTTGCAGCAATCACACTTGAAGTATCATTAATAGCTGTACCTCCAAAATATCCAAATGCAGTTTGCCCCATATTTAATACGTGACCTAATGGTGGAAATATAAATACTGCTATTAAATTGAACAAAAATATCGTAGAAATAGCGAATGCTACTTCACTTTCTTTCGCTTTAATTACTGGACTTGTTGCAGCAATTGCTGACCCACCACATATAGCTGTTCCAACCCCTATTAATATACTTAGATGTTCATTAATTTTAAATAACTTCATTAACAAGAACACAGTTATAAAGGCAGCAAGTAAAGTAATGATAATGATTGGTAAAGATTTCCATCCAATTGCTCCAATAGATTGAAAACTCAATGTAAACCCAAGCACGATAATACTGTAATGCAAAATCTTTTTGCTACTATACTTAATACCAGCTTCATATTTTTTTGGAATTAAAATTATATTATTGATAATAATTCCTATAATAATAGCAAAAATTGCACCGCCAATGACTGGAAATTCACTTCCTAATATTGTTGCAACCATTGCAATTACCAAGGTCATCATGATACCTCGCACATTGTGCACACTTACCACCTCCTAATTTAGTTCCATTTTAGCATATTTCTTTTGACATAAAACTGGAAAAACAAATATTATATTTTATAATGTTTATTTAAATATTTTCAGCTAAATTCCCACAGCTACAAAAACAACTAATCATAAGATGCTTCTTAAAATATATTTCAAAATAATTTTAAAATGTTTATACTTTTCATAAAATCAAAAAAAGTATCTTCTACAATAATGTAAAGATACTGAACTTACTGGTTATTGACCTACTGCAAACGCAGCCATAATCGGCATGATATTAATCATAACCCCGCCAAGCTTTAATAATCCGCTTATCTCTTTATTAGGAATCGTAATCAATGCTGAAATTATCCCAATTGCCCCTATAATTACCGGAAATGTCATAGAAGGAAAAATTGGTAATTTTAAAAATATGCCTGCACCTGCTAACATTCCACAAACTAATGAGATATACAAAAATTTATACATTTCAAAACACTCCATTTTTTCTATAAGTAGCTTACTATTAGTTCGTAGTCTCCTTCAAATATCGTATCTAAGTCGTCTGAAGTTAGAATAAAGTTTTGTCCGTGATTTAAATCATAGACTTCACCATCAATAATCACTTGTCCTTCACCTTTGAGTACTGATACGAGAACAAACTCTCTTGGTTTCATATAATTTAGTGTGCCTGAAATTTGCCATTTCACTATTGTGAAAAAATCGTTAGATACGAGTTGTGTACGTTTGTGATTTTCTATGATTTCAGTATCTGTAGAAATGTTTATGTTTTCATTGGCTATTTCAATGACATCTTTAGCTTTTCCTTGGTCAAGTTCGCGTTTATTACCTGAGTCATGTTCACGATCGAAATCATACACGCGATACGTGACATCTGATGATTGCATCGTTTCATACACAAGAATACCCGCACCTATGGAATGGATTGTACCTGCAGGAATAAAATAAAATTCTCCTGGTTTAACTTTAACTTTATTAAATAAACCATTATACGCTTCGTCATTTAATTTATCTATGGCCAGCTCTTTCGTCTCTGCAGAAAGTCCATAGATAATTTCTGAATCTTCTTTAGCGTCGATGATGTACCAACACTCAGACTTTCCATATTGACCATTCTCTTTTTCATAAGCATATGCATCATCTGGATGAACATGTACTGACAATGCTTCTTTAGCATCGACAATTTTAGTCATTAACGGGAATTCCTTACTTGGAAAATCACCAAACAATTCTCTGTGGTTATTCCATACTTGGTCTAAAGTCTGACCTTGGTAGGGTCCATTTAATATCTCACATTTGCCATTTGGGTGCGCTGATATCCCCCATGCTTCTCCAATACGATCGCTTGGTAGATCATATCCTAATTCTTTTAATCTATTGCCACCCCATATTTTTTCATGGAAAATTGGTTTTAAAAATAATGGCATGAATCACACCTCCAAATTCTTAAGTTGCTTCATTTAAATTTTAAGTCTTTCTATATAAAATACTTTCAACGGAAATTTTTATGTATAGTTTTGTATTTTTTAATTGAACTATAAAGATTGTATCATATAACGATGCGCGTTATAAACGACTAATTCAGCGTTCAACGATACTAAAATCACTTGTTATTATATCAAGTTTTTATAAAGCGTAATAGATTATTTTATTTGACTCAATTACATTTTCAGTCATATTAATGAACACTTATAGTATTGTTGTAAATTTTTTACAAAAATACTTGCCATAATATACCTAAAAATATTATAATTACTATAGAGTTACGGAAACGGACTCTATCTGTTTTACATATAAGGTTATTAAAAGATTGTTATGATGTACTTGAAAAAGCTGATTACTTTTTCAAAAATATAAAATTTGCGATAAAGTCCAAACTACGGAAGTTTGGGCTTTTATTATTGCTCAACAACCTAGAGTGAAAAACATGTGCTATAAACGTAATTAATAATAAAAGCACCATTTCATTTTTTAAATTGAAATTGGCGCTTTTTCAATAAGACTGAAACATAAATACATGTCTCAGCCACATTGTTATATTGGCAGTAGCTGACTAAATTGAAAATATGCCTATATTAAAGCATTTAAAAAATTTCAATTCTTGTATTCTTATCTATAGTCATCTTTGCCGACCTAAACTGACACAACAAAAGCTGGTTAAAAAATTAAATTTCTGTCCCACTCTCAGATACTTATCAAATATTATTGCTCTTTAAAATTAGCTAAAATTGTTTCTTTAACTTCAAATAAGTGAGATTCCATGGCTTTGACTGCGTTGGTAGCATTTTGTTCTACGATTGCATTATAAATAATTACATGTTCTTCATGTAATTTATTCATTGTTTTTTGTTTGCTATAAATAAATATCTTCCTTGTTTCTTCCATTGAATCTTGCATTAATTCAGAAATGTTATTTAGTAGCTCAACTAGCAATGAATTTTTTGCTGCCTTTGCAATCGAAAGATGAAATTGTAAATCTGCTTTTTCACCAGATGTGCCATCCGTTACCGCTTCACCCATTTCATCCAATGCTTTTTTTAAACTTACTAAATCTGCTTCATTGCGATGTATGGCAGCTTTTTCTACCGTAGCGCTTTCTACGATTTCTCTTAACTCTAAAAGTTCTGTAATTTGATCTAACGACGTGAACTTATCACCTAATTCAAAAAAGGTAGGTTCTATTTGCTTAATAAATGTGCCATATCCTTGTTTCATTTCTATAATGCCAATCGTTCTTAAAGCATTTAACGCCTCTCTCACTGATGCAACACTTACACCATACTGTTGACCAAGTTTTTGTATAGAAGGTAGCTTATCACCCACTTGATACTCCCCTGATTTTATACTCTCTAAAATAATGTCAGCGATTTGTTCATAGATTTTCGTGTTTGAAATTTTCATAATTACCTCCAAACGATATCTATTATTGTATCAAATTTTTGCTATATATTTATATTATAAGCTATATATTTCAAATAAAAAAAGAACCAATTTACACTTTTATGTAAATTGGTCTTCTAAAACCCGTACTATTTTTGATAATTATTTATTAAAATTTGATAAAGCTTTTGAAATTTCTTCATCGCCACTAACTATTTGGAACTCAGTATTTAAGTAGTCATCTGAAGTCAAAACTTCTGTTAATACTGACGCTACATCTTCACGAGGAATTGATCCTCTACCTTCAAAGAATGCACCTACTTCAATTTTATTCGTAGCTGCATCATCTAATAAACCGCCTGGATGCACAATTGTATAACCTACATCTGCTTTTTTAAGATATTCGTCCGCATAGTGCTTCGCAATTGTATATGGTTTTAAACCTCCACTTGCTTCGAACGACTCTCTTCTAGAATCATAAGTTGAAACCATCACATATTGTTTTACGTTGTTGGCTTCACTTGCTTTAATTGATTTAATTGCACCATCTAAATCCACACTGATTGTTTTATCTGCACCTGTGTTACCACCGGATCCAACAGAAAAGACAACTTTGTCAAATCCTTTAACCTTTTCAGTCAATGTTTTGATATCATCCGTTTCTACATCTATTAAAGTTGCATCTATGCCTTTATCTTTTAACGCGTCTGCTTGTTCTTGCTTTCTCACAGCAGCTGTAAAGCTTTCACCACGTTCTTTTAATTGATTTACTAGATGTTGGCCAACGCCACCATTTGCTCCAATTACTAATATACTCATAAATTATTGCCTCCTTAAAGGTAGTTGCTACTTAAAAGTTTACCACTTCTGTAGGATTTTAAAACTAAAGCGATTTATACTTTGACAATAACGCCTCCTTATATTAATATATGAATAAATGTTCATATATTAATATAAGGAGGCGTTACATAATGAATGAATCCTTAGATTCTCAAACAATTGATAACGTGACTGAAATTTTCAAAGCATTAAGTGAAGGCAATCGTTTACGTATTATGCACTTATTATCGCATGGCGAAAATAGTGTCGGTCATATTGCTCACAAATTAGAAATGAGCCAATCTAATGTTTCTCATCAATTGCGTGTACTGAAGCAAGCGCATTTAGTGAAAGCAAATCGTGATGGTCAATCTATGATATACGCCATAGATGATACGCATGTTACTACCCTATTAAAACAAGCGATACATCACGCAACACATCAATAGTAAGGAAAGGTGGCGTTTGACATGTCTGAATCTGAACACCATGGACACAATCATGCACATGGTCATGTACACACAAATAACAAAAAAATATTACTTATTAGTTTTCTAATTATTGGAATCTTTATGATTGTTGAGATTATTGGCGGCTTTGTTTCTAATAGTTTGGCATTACTCTCCGATGGTCTACACATGTTTAGTGATACGATTTCTTTAGGTGTAGCGCTTCTTGCATTTATTTATGCTGAAAGACACGCTAATCGTCATAAAACATTTGGTTATAAAAGATTTGAAATATTGGCTGCGTTATTTAATGGAGTCACATTATTCGTTATAGGAATTATTATTATTGTTGAAGCTATTGGTCGTTTCTTTAATCCACAAGAAGTTCAATCCACAGAAATGTTTATAATTAGTGTTACTGGACTAATAGTGAATCTTATAGTCGCTTATTTAATGTTTAAGGGCGGAGACACATCGCATAATATTAATATGCGTGGCGCATTTCTCCATGTACTCGGAGATTTATTAGGGTCAGTTGGTGCAATTATAGCTGCTGTACTTATATGGAGTTTCAACCTAACAATCGCAGATCCTATTGCAAGTATCATTGTATCTGTACTGATTATTAGAAGTAGCTGGGGCATCACAAAGTCTTCTCTCAATATCTTGATGGAAGGTACGCCAAGTGATGTTAATCTGAATCAAGTCTTTTCTATGATTACGAAAGAAGAACAAATTAAAAATATCCACGATTGTCATATTTGGACAATTTCAAACGAAATGAATGCTTTAAGTTGTCATGCTGTAGTGCCAAATACGATGACTATTGAAGAAGGCGAAGTGCTCTTAAACAGATTAGAACATAAATTAGAACACTTAAATATTCAACATATGACCATACAACTAGAAACGACTGATCATCTGCATGATAATAATATTTTATGTTCTGCAATTTATTCAAAACAAACAACTGATCATTCACACTCACATTAAATTTTCATATTAAATAATATTTAAAAAAAGTGATTTTCCAAATACGATTGGAAAATCACTTTTTTATTTATGAAACCTTATATTTTTTAATAGACCGTTGATAATTTAAATGAACTTATCAAAAATTAAATCTTTTGCTGGTACTTGCTTTTCACTAAATCCTCTTATAAATTCTTCATTATCATATGGAACTTTAACACGTTCACATGAGCATTCATTTTCATCAATCGTTATAATACCATAAACTGCATAAGGGCCATTATTAAGTCCTACAGAACCAGGGTTAAAGTACACAGTAGATTTGTCGTCATAAAAATGTACTGTATGATTATGTCCAAAAACAATTAAATCAGCATCCTTGTCTTCAAATAATGCTTTAACGTTTTCTTCACTCGGCTCAACAATTGGACTATAAGGTTGCCCATCAATAGGTGTATTTAATTTCTCATTGGCGATTTCGTAATGAATAAACAACACTTTTTTATTATTAAAAGTCTTCTCAATTACGCGTGGTAATTCATCCAATTTCTCATAATAGTCTTCATCTAAATGACTTTCAATCCATTGATGATGCTCATAGAATTTATCCTTTAAGTCTTCTGGATAAGGAGTATCATTTACGATCGACATAACCGCTTCATCATGATTACCTGCAATGACTTCCATATCATCTCTATCGAAAATTTCATCAAGCACTTTATTTGTTTCATGCCCAACTCCGATATTATCGCCTAGATTAAATATTTTATTGATTCCTTCTCTTCTATCAATATCATCCAAAACGGTTTCTAATGCATCAAAATTTCCATGTACATCAGTAATAATTGCAAATTTCATGATGATATCTCCTTTCAACTTTTTCTCATTAGGATATTCTAACATTTTATAGCCAATTTGTTACCTATTAATTTTAAAATCTTCATTTTTTTGATATCGTATTGTTATCACTAAAAAGGAGTGCTTAAAATTTGTTTAAATATCATAAACTAGCTTTGCAAAATGTAAAACCCCAAAATGCTAAAACAATACTGTTTTCAATTGTAAGTTTTATCATATTATTTGCTTTAACAATTTTATCGTTTATACCCGTTCAACCCGCAATTTATAAATTCGCAATGTCGATGGCAATGCAACAACCAATTGGTGGTTCAATATTTATGTTGATACTAACAATTCTGATTCCACTGTTGATTTTTGTATTCATTGGTTACCCTTTAATAGCTGGAACTATATACACTATAGACAAAGCATTAAATAAAGACAAGGTTAAATTAAAAGATTTATTCTCTGTCTTTAAAAAAGGTAAATATCTTAAAAGTTTAAAATTAGCTTTATTCACTTTATTATTTATTCTAATTTTATTCGCGCTCAATTTACTCATATCTCAAGTGCTTAATTTAGGAATTATGCAATTATTCCAAGCACTACAAGGTCCATTAAGTAGTTCTGATCATGCACTTGGTCTTTCACTAACATTCCAAATTATTGCAGCAACAATCACTGTCTTTATTCAATCATTTATTTACTGGTTCTTTGCTATTGTAATTATTAACTTTACTGTAGCATTTGTTAAAGATCCTAGTGTTGGTGCTTGGGCAGCTGTTAAACGTGGATTCAAGGGCGTTAAAAATGGTAAGAAAACATGGTTTAAATTCTACCTTGGTATATTACTATTAAACTTAATCGTAATTATCCTTGCTAACCCTGTGAGTCAATTAATTTCAATTTCAACAGGTGGTATTTCCCAAACTATCGCAATGATTTTAATTTACATTGTATCTATTATCGTAATTATCGTAAGATTAGCCGTTTACTATATGAATATTTTAGCGATTATTCAATATTATAACCGCAATGGTGAAGATATAGATAAAGCTGAAATTAAAAAAGATAAAAAGAACTCTAAAAAACAATCAAACAACGATTCAAAAATAGAAAACAGTGTAAATAATACTACTGAAAAAACGAAGTCTAATCTAAGTGATAAAAGTAATAATATTCAAGAAAATGCAAAAGATAACTTAAACGATAAAAGTAATAATATTCAAGATACTACAAAAGATAAAACTTCAGATTTAAAAGATCAAATTAACAAAACAGATAAATAATATATTTCACAAACACGAATTGCCAATGTAGCATTTTAAATGTCTACATTGGCAATTTTTATATTTCGATACATTCATACCGCTTATTTATCCGCAGAGTTTTAAACCCCTATTATGTGCGCTCTATCTATATCATGTATTATAAAGTTCTTGAACATATTAAAAAACTGATAGATAACCTTTTTCAGGAAAACCTATCTGTTTTATATTAATTATTTTATGAAATGTTCTTTTAAATATGCTGCCGCACCATTTTCTTCATTTGTTAAAGATGTTACATCTTTTGCTAAAGCCTGAATTTCAGGTCTCGCATTTCTCATAGCAACAGTATAATGTCCAAATTCAAACATCGCTCTATCATTATCACTATCACCAATAACTAAAGTTTCTTCCTGATTAATACCAAAGTGTTCGATCATTTCTTTAATGCCTGTACCTTTGTCTGTATTAAATGCCATAGTCTCTGCATTAAAGCGTGATGAATTTGATACACTGATTTGTAATGCTGTTTTATCCTCGATTAATTGGTTACGGAAATTAGTAATTTTCTCATAATCAGGTGAGAATAAATAAATTTTTGAAAATGACGTATCAGGAATAGCATCTTCCCAATCTACTTTGCCTTTTAGAGACTCTCTTCTAGAAGTCCATTCACTTTCTCCTACTTTGCCTGGTGGTGTTGCTGGTTCAAATAATGCCTTCGCCCATGATTCGTCTTCTTTAAGCACGACACGGTCACTACCAAATGGGAAGATTTCATAATATATAGCTTCTTGTTTTGCACGTTTAATAACTTCACTTACTGTATTATATGAAAGACCATGTTTAAAAATAGTCTCTTTTTCCACTACACCTAACGTTCCATTCGAACTTATAATGCCATCTACTTCAAAAGTTTCGGGCACCAAATAATGAATTTCGTCATGTGCTCTACCAGTTGCTAAAAACACTTTATAACCAAGGTTTCGTAATTGTTGAATCACTTCAGTTGTTTCCGTATCTACTCGGTTATCTTTATGTAAAATCGTACCATCCATATCTAAAAATATTGCTCTCACATTATCCATTAAAATAATCCTCCATCACATGTTATCGTATTAAATTATGGCATTATATTTCCTTTTCCGCAACGCGTTATCGTTTTAAAAATAGTGAGTAGCGGTGGTTTTGATACACCACACTCACATCTCTATTGAAAAAATCACTTAAAGTGTCACTGTTCAATACAGACTGTAGTTCTCCTTGCTTATAACATGTACCATCTTTTAATAAAAAACCGCGTTGAATATTTTGTGTGATTTCTTCAACAAAATGTGTAACATAAATCACCGCAAGTTTTGGATTTTGTTTATATAATTTATCAAGTGCACTGAGCAAATCTTCGCGTGCTATAAAGTCTAATCCTGAAGCCGGTTCGTCTAAAATCAGTAATTTAGGATCGCCCATTAATGCTCTAGCAATCAATACTTTTTGTCTTTCACCCGTTGATAAATAACCATAATATTGATTTTCAAATTGACGCATGCCCATTTGCTCTAAATATCGCTTAGCCATTTCAATATGAGTCGGTTTCACTTCTTTATAAACGCCTATTGATTTAAAAATACCGCTGATGACTACATCTAATACAATTTCACCATCTTGAAATCGATTCATTAAACTGCTTGAAACAAACCCGATTTGATCACGTACATTATCTGCAGAATAACCTTTGTTCCCTGGTTGCATACCAAACAATGATAGCGTCCCTGATGTATGTGGTTCATAAGCATTTAAGATGTTTAGTAATGTTGTTTTACCTGCGCCATTTAAACCATATAACATCCATTTTTCACCTTCGTTTATTTGCCAACTCACATTTTCAATTATTTCTTTCCCTTGCTTTCTTCTTGCAACGTTTTTCAACTCAACAAGCATGAAATCACCCCTATTCTATTTACTTCAACTGATTTTTAAAACACTTATTTAAATCACTTTATGATTGAGAGACTCTAAATATTTTTTCAATAGTTTTGCCTTTAGCAAGTTCATCAATCAT
The DNA here is from genome assembly GCF_039237145.1 of Staphylococcus parequorum. Lineage (NCBI taxonomy): Bacteria > Bacillati > Bacillota > Bacilli > Caryophanales > Staphylococcaceae > Staphylococcus > Staphylococcus parequorum. The sequence goes on along the minus strand of NZ_CP150682.1, from coordinate 1,182,469 downwards.
TTTATCTAAATATCTAATTTCTTTCATAACTGACGGCTCCATATTTTCAATTCTATCACCACATATGACACCTGTAATTTTAGTTCTATTAGGATTTAACTCTGGTGCTTGTAAAATAAATGTTTCATAATCCGTACCGTCAACAACAAGTTTATCTATTTGTGCTTGCGTATATCCTGTCATCCAACGAATAACTTCATCTGCTTCAGCTTTAGTTCTTGCTTTCTTTTCAACTTTTTTAATCAGATGCGGATATACAGAGCCGAAAGCCATCGTATATATTTTCGGTTTCGTCATTTTAAAAATCCTCTCTTAGTTTCTCTTAACAATTTTTATAATAATATTAGCATAATAGAACAATTTATAATTTGAAAATAATATGAATACTATATACCTTTCAAAATCAAAAATAAAAGGCAGGTTTGCAAAAGCAACCAGCCTTTTATGAAAGTAATGCCTATACAGCAACAAACTTTTCTTTAATCGTCACTATAATATCAGTATAGAATTAAACTTATATCATTTATTTAATATTTCACTAAAACAATGAAATACTATTCACCTACGACCCCATCATTATCTCGATCGTCCATATGTGCATATAACCAATGATCACTATTTATTGGCATACTGAACCCTGCAGCTTCTGCCTCTGCTATTGTCACTTGTCCATTACCATCAGAATCAACGTCCGCAACTGCTCCTTCATCCCCCGTTGAAGTTGCCGGCTCGGACTCAGGTTCCTTATTACCAGTTAACCCAAGTGACTCATTTAATTCATCAGGGTTCACATTATCAAATGAATCTGTTACTTCGTTTCCATTTATAGTATAAGTATATTGATAGCTAGAAGGGATTTGTGTTTCGGTATCGGGATAAGTAATATTAGCTTCAAAATTAGTAGCTCCACCCGCTTCTCGGATAGTCTTTTCGAGATAAGCTTGATCACCATGTCGGTTTAGCGTACTATCTTGTGGAGTAATATTATAAGCATTCGACACGCCACCAAGTGAGTCAGCAATAATGTGTCCTTCGTCTAAGTCATCACTTTCAACACCAGGTACCTTCGCCTCATCAGCATAATATCTACCAGAGGATAACACATCCTCTGTCTCATCATCTTGTATTTTAATTTCATCTGCGATAACTCGTGTCAATTGCCCGTATTCGTTAGTGAACGCCCAATATTTTCGATTGCCATAACCGATATCTACAACGACATTCGCGTCACGATTGCCAGACAAATCACCACCATCGACTTCAATTTTTTTGTAGCCTGGAAACGTATCATCACTAGCTTCAGTTGTCGTTTCACCTTCTACTTGAGGTTCTTCTGATTTGTTTTCATTCTTTACCTTAGTAGTTGTTTCTTCTTTTTCACTTTTTAAATCTGTGACTACCTTAGCATCTGTCTCTTTATCGGCAGAAGATGTATTTTCTACGTTGGCACAACCAACAATAAAAACAGACATTAAAAGTAAGACTAAATATTTTATTTTTTTCATTTTAGTTCGCTCCTATTATGTTAGTTGTTAATCATTCAAAACCCTCAAAATTATAATCTCGAACGTTGTAGTACTTACAACTTTTTATGTATTTTTGTATGATATTATTTATTTCCTATTATACAGGAATAACATTACATTTGTTTTAGTTATGCTACAATTGTTTATAATTATTTTATGCCTAATTCTTTTGAAAAAAATCAATATATTTCACTAAGTTTACTACATAATAAAAAGGCTGAATCACTAATAGATTCAGCCTTTTGTTATATAAACAAAGATTTATAATTTGATTTTTATTTATTCTACTGTAACTGATTTTGCTAAGTTACGTGGTTTGTCTACGTCTAAATCTCTGTGTAATGATGCGTAATAAGAAATGAGTTGCATTGTTACTACAGAAACTAATGGTGTTAACAGTTCATATACTTTTGGAATAACGTAAGTATCGCCGTCTTTGTTTAAACCATCCATTGAAATAATACATGGGTTTGCACCACGTGCTGCAACTTCTTTCACATTACCGCGAATAGATAAATTAACTTTTTCTTGTGTTGCTAATGCAATCACAGGTGTGCCTTCTTCAATTAACGCAATCGTACCATGTTTTAGTTCTCCACCAGCAAATCCTTCTGCTTGGATATATGAAATTTCTTTAAGTTTTAAAGCACCTTCTAGACTCACATTATAGTCTACTGTACGACCGATAAAGAATGCATTACGCGTAGTTCTTAAGAAATCTGTTGCAATTTGTTCCATAACATCTGCGTCATCTACAATCGCTTCGATTGCAGTTGTTACTTTAGCTAATTCACGTAATAAACTTACATCTACTTCTTTACCACGTTCTCTGGCTACGATTTTTGCAAAAATAGAAAGTACTGCAATTTGCGCTGTGTATGCTTTTGTTGAAGCAACAGCTATTTCCGGACCTGCATGTAATAGTAATGTATGGTTAGATTCACGTGATAACGTTGATCCTGCAACATTCGTAACTGTTAACGATTTGTGACCTAATCTGTTCATTTCAACTAATACAGCACGACTGTCTGCTGTTTCACCTGATTGTGAAATATAAATAAATAATGGTTTTTCAGAAAGTAATGGCGTGTTATACACAAATTCTGAAGAAACATGAACTTCAGTAGGAACACCAGCCCATTTTTCAATAAATTCTTTACCTACTAAACCTGCATGATAACTTGTACCTGCAGCAATAATATAAATACGATCCGCTGCTGCAACATCTTTGATGATGTCTTCATCCATTTTCAAGTTACCTTCTTCATCTTGGTATTCTTGAATAATACGACGCATTACTGCTGGTTGTTCATGAATTTCTTTTAGCATGTAGTGGTCATAAACACCTTTTTCAGTATCAGCTGCATCAATTTGTGCCGTATAAGCTTCTCTTTCTTGAATAGTGCCATCTTGATTTTTAATAATAACTTCATCACGTTTAACGATTACAATTTCATGATCGTGAATTTCTTTATATTGGTTCGTAACTTGTAACATAGCCATTGCATCAGATGCAATCACATTGAAGTCATCGCCTACGCCAATTAATAATGGTGATTTGTTTTTAGCTACATAAATTTTATCTTTATCTTCACTATCGATTAAGCCAAGTGCATAAGAACCTTCTAATAAAGAAACTACTTTTGTAAATGCGGCTTCAGTAGCAAGTCCTGTATTTGAGAAATATTCTACTAATTGCACAATCACTTCTGTATCTGTTTCTGAGATAAACGAAACATCTTTTAAGTATACGTTTTTAAGTTCTTCATAATTTTCAATTACACCGTTATGTACAAGTGTAAAGCGTTCTGATGTTGATTGATGCGGATGTGAGTTTTCATGATTCGGCACACCATGTGTCGCCCAACGTGTATGTCCGATACCTACATTACCGTCTGTATCATCACTATCTGCAACTTTTCTAAGCTCAGCAATACGTCCTTTAGATTTAAATACTGAATTACCTTTGTCATTCACTACTGCAACACCGGCAGAGTCATAACCTCTGTATTCTAATTTTTCTAAACCTTTTAATAACAATTCTTTGGCATTATCATGCCCAATATATCCAACAATTCCACACATTTAATTTTCCTCCAATGTAATGGCGATGGGCAACGAACGTTCAGCGTGTACGAACCTGTTCAATTGCGTATATGCCATCATAGACGGACTGGTGTCTTTGTTTATTTAAAAGCGAATCCATGTCTAAGATAGGCATATTAGTCCCATACACCTTATAATATTATTTTTATTTTGTTTTTGGCTATCTTATTAACTTTGTGCACTAGGTCGCCCTAATGTTTTCCTTAATAAGTTCACGAATGAGCCACATCCGGGATAGCATCCGCCGATGGTTCGATAACTATCCTCCTCGTCTACAAGTACTGATATCATGTCTATTAAGATTTCTGTTATAAACCTTAAATAATTAACATTTCATCACTTCACTTGCACAGGCGCTATAATTGAACTAAACGATTTAACTGTCCTCCTTTCCCTCAATAATTCTTATTGTACAATGTAAACAATGCTGATTGCAAATCATTTATTAACATTATTTTTACAACCACTTAAAAAATTATTTATATGTTGTTACACTACGTATTTCACTTTATTTTTCATATTAGATAACTGTCGTAAAGTTGTCAAAAACTCTATGACAAAATTGAAATTACTTTAAGTTGTTTATTAATGTGAACAGCCATACAATGAACTTATAAATAAAAAGAGAAAAAGAGGTGCAATTTATGTCACAAACAGAGACTAAAGAAAACAAAGGTATTGGGCGCAAAGTCCAAGCATTTGGGTCGTTTCTTAGTAGTATGATCATGCCAAACATTGGCGCATTTATCGCATGGGGTTTTATCGCTGCTATTTTCATTGATGGTGGTTGGTGGCCAAATAAAGATTTAAGTGAATTATCTGGACCAATGATTTCATACTTGATTCCATTACTTATTGCTTATAGTGGTGGACGTTTAATTCATGAAATGCGTGGCGGTATTATTGCTGCTGTAGCAACAATGGGGGTTATCGTTGCTTTACCGGATACACCAATGTTACTTGGTGCAATGATTATGGGACCTCTCGTTGGTTGGTTAATGAAAAAAACTGACGAATTTATTCAACCGAGAACACCACAAGGCTTTGAAATGTTATTCAATAACTTCTCTGCTGGTATTTTAGGTTTTATAATGACTATCCTAGGTTTCAAACTTTTAGCACCAATTATGGAATTCATTATGTACATCCTTTCATTAGCAGTTGAAACATTAGTACATGCACATTTACTTCCATTAGTGAGTATTATAGTAGAACCTGCAAAAATCGTATTCTTAAATAATGCAATCAACCACGGCGTGTTTACGCCACTTGGTGCCGATCAGGCAGCTTCTGCTGGTCAATCCATTTTATATACAATTGAATCTAACCCTGGACCTGGTTTAGGTATTTTAGTTGCTTATATGATTTTTGGTACTGGAACTGCAAGAGCAACATCTTACGGTGCTGGTATTATCCACTTCTTAGGTGGTATTCATGAAATTTACTTCCCTTACGTATTAATGCGTCCGTTACTATTCGTAGCTGTAATTTTAGGTGGTATGACAGGCGTTGCTACTTATTCACTATTTGACTTTGGATTCAAGAGCCCAGCCTCACCCGGCTCCTTTATTGTCTATGTTCTGAACGCACCTAAAGGCGAATTTTTACACATGCTTATCGGTGTAGTACTCGCAGCCTTAGTTTCATTCATCGTTGCTGCCATCATCTTGAAATTCACAAAAGAACCTGATGAAGATTTAGAAGCTGCGACAGAAAAAATGGAATCTACTAAAGGTAAAAAATCAAGTGTATCTTCTAAACTAACAGGGAATAAAGATAATAATACTGTTGGAACGACTGGCTCTGGTGCTGCAGCTACATCTGCAGATACTGAAAGCGGTGAAGCACAATCTGAAGAAGACTTATTAGATAATTATGATACAGAAAATGTACATGCGCATGATTATAGTAAAGTAAACCATGCTATATTCGCTTGTGATGCTGGTATGGGTTCAAGTGCTATGGGTGCAAGTATGTTACGTAATAAATTTAAAAAAGCAGGTATCCAAGATGTGGATGTTTCAAATACCGCAATCAATCAATTACCTGAGGATGCACAACTTGTTATTACACAGAAAAAACTTACTGATAGAGCAATTAAACAAGCACCTAATGCAATTCATATTTCAGTAGACAATTTCTTAAATTCACCTAGATATGATGAATTACTTGAAAATCTTAAACAAGACGAAAATTAATTAAAACTATATAGAATAATACTGGAGGGTATGACTATGTTTTTGAGTACACGTGAAAAAGAAATTATCGAAATGTTAATTAAGTATCACGGTCAATATGTCACGATTTATGACATAGCTCAACATCTAGCTGTATCCTCTCGTACTATTCATAGAGAGTTAAAATCAATTGAGTCATTTATAAATACTTTTAATATTAACTTAGAACGTGTAACTAAAAAAGGCATACAACTGGATGCAGATGAGCATGCAGTGACCTCACTGAAAAATGTACTGTCACAACAAAATACAATTGATTTATCTCAAGAAGAACAAAAAGTTATTATTTTATATGCTTTGATTCAAGCTAAAGAACCTATCAAGCAATATGGCTTAGCACATGAAATTGGTGTATCTACACAGACGTTAACCAAACTTTTGGATGAATTAGACATCGAGCTTGACCAATATCAATTAAAATTACAGAAAAAACGCGGTGAAGGTATTCATTTAAATGGTGCTGAATCAAAAAAACGTGAATTATTAAGTCAACTTATGGTCAATAATTTAAATAGTACGAGTGTCTATTCAGTGATTGAAAATCATTTTGTCTACCAATCCATTAACCAATCTCAACTGGCAATGGTAGATATGGATAAGATTTTCCAAGTAGAGCGTATACTTATGGATCATTTAGATCAACTCCCCTATTCATTGACTGAATCTAGTTATCTCACATTGACTGTGCATATCGTATTAAGCATCGATCGTATGCTCAATGGTGAATACGTTGCGCTAAATAATGATATCTATAATAATGTTAAAGATTCATTTGAACATAAAGTAGCTGCTGCACTCGCCTTACATTTAGAACACATTTATGGCGTGCAGTTTAATCAAGCAGAAGTAACCTTTATTACAATCCATTTACGCGGTGCGAAACGTAAGGAATCCGTAGAAGTGTTTAAAGATAATAAGGACGAAGCTCGTATAGATCAACTTATTCACTCTGTTGCTAAATATTCACAACAAGACTTTAAAGATTGGGATACACTGAGTGAAGGTTTGAAATTGCATCTTATCCCTGCAATTAATCGATTGAACGCAAACATTGAGACATATAATCCATTAACAGAAATGATTAAACATAAATACCCTAGACTTTTTGAAAGTGTACATCGAGGTTTATCACATATTTGGCCAGATTTTAATTTTCCAGATAGTGAAATTGCATTTATTGTGTTGCACTTTGGTGGCGCTATTCAAAATCAAGGAAGTCCATTTTATAGCGTCTTAGTTGTTTGTAGTAGTGGTATTGGCACAAGTCGCCTGCTCGCTACACGATTACAGCAAACATTCAGTGAGATTCAAAAAACGACACAAGCTTCTGTTGGAGATTTAAATGAATTAGATCCAACACAATTTGATGCGATTATCACGACGGTAGATTTGGACATTACAACACCTTATATCACTGTAAATCCACTACTGCCTGATTCAGATATTAATCATGTTGCTGCATTTCTAAACATGCAAAAAGACGTACAACCAAGCGACACATTAGATTATACACATCAAAATATACCAGACCCTGAAGCTAAACTATCTTATATCAGAAAAGGTTTAGAACTTATTGATTCAGTATATATTGACTATATAAGCGTTTCTAATTGGACCACCTATTTAACCGAAACATTATTATCACATCAAATTATTACAGATGGTCAGTCATTCGCTGAACTCATTAAGCATCATATGGATACTCAAGGATTTGTCTTGGAACCATATCCGATAGCTATACCTCATTTAAAGAATGAAATAATTCAACAACCTTTTATCTTAATTACGATTTTAAATGAGCCTATCACACTAAAGAGTAATCAAAATGACGATCTATCAGTAAATTATTTATTAAATATGTTTGTACCGCATGATGATACGATGTCACAACTTGTCAGTGACATATCAGGAAAAATGGTTGAACATTTAGACAATATTGATGAATTTATGCAACATCCAGAACAATTGTTAGATATTTTAAAGCAGAGTTATCTTATACAATTACAAAATCTATTAAACTTGGAGTGAAGAAAATGAGCGAATTATTCAGTAACGAAAACATTTTTATTAACCAATCAATGAAAGACCAAAACGAAGCAATCGAAAAAGCGGGACAAGCCTTAGTTTCAAGTGGTGCCGTGACAGAAGCCTATATTCAAGCAATGAAAGACCGTGAACAAGTCGTTACGACTTTCATGGGTAATGGCTTAGCAATTCCACATGGTACTGACGAAGCTAAAGCAAGTGTCTTAAAATCAGGTTTGACATTAATTCAAATTCCTGAAGGTGTCGATTGGGATGGCGAAGAAGTTAAAGTCGTGGTCGGAATTGCAGGTAAAGATGGTGAACATTTAGACTTACTTTCTAAAATTGCCATTACGTTTAGTGAAGAAGAAAATGTGGAGCGTATTGTTAAAGCTTCATCTGCAGAAGAAATTAAACAAGTCTTTGAGGAGGCTGATGCATAATGAAAGCATTACACTTTGGTGCAGGTAACATAGGTAGAGGTTTTATCGGTTACATCTTAGCAGATAATGACGTTAAAGTAACATTTGCAGATGTGAACGCTGATATTATCAATGCTTTAGATGAAAAACAAGAGTATGATGTCATTTTAGCTGATGAAGCTCATACAACAACACGCGTGCATAACGTTGATGCAATTGATTCAGGTTCCCTTTCCGAAAGTTTGAAAGAAGCAGTATTAGAAGCAGACTTAATTACAACTGCTGTTGGCGTTAATATCTTACCAATTATTGCTAAATCATTTGCGCCCTATTTAAAAGAAAAAGAAACACCTGTAAATATTGTGGCCTGCGAAAATGCTATTATGGCTACGAACACTTTGAAAAAAGCGATTCTAGATATAACTGGTCCTTTAGACGACCATATCCATTTTGCTAATTCAGCAGTTGATAGAATCGTACCAATGCAAAAGAATGAAAATATTTTAGATGTCGTAGTTGAACCATTTTATGAGTGGGTTATCGAAAAAGATGCATGGTTCGGTCCAGAATTAAATCACATTAAATATGTAGATAACTTAACACCATATATTGAAAGAAAACTGCTAACTGTAAATACTGGTCATGCTTACTTAGCTTACGCAGGTCGATACTTTAATCAACCTACAGTATTAGATGCTATTAACGATGAGCATATTAAACATGATTTAGATAAAGTTCTTAAAGAAACAAGCCAGTATATTACAAGTCAATTTGATTTCACAGAAAATGAACAAGCACAGTACGTTGAAAAAATTATTGGACGTTTTAAAAATCCTAACTTATCGGACGAAGTTACACGTGTCGGTCGTGGCACAATTCGTAAAATAGGGCCTCAAGATCGTATCATTAAACCATTAAATTATTTATATCAAAATAATTTAGCCCATGACGGTTTAGTTAAAGCAGCTGCATTGTTGTTAAAATATGATGACACAAACGATCCAGAAACAGTAGAGAAAAATGATTATATTAAAGCACACGGTGTTGAATCATTCTTAAAAGATTATGCTAAAATCGATGATCAATTAACTACAGAAATTATTCAAGCATACAACGTACTTTAATATTTTGAAATTGCTGTAAAATAGTAACAAAAAAAGCTTGGAACAAGGGTTTTAACACTTGTTCCAAGCTTTTTTATTTTAATCAAAATTGGAATTTGTTTATTCGTCTAATCCCATTTTATCTTGTACAACATCTGCAATTGTTTGCGCGAAACGTTGTGCATCTTCATCAGTTGAAGCTTCAACCATTACACGAACAAGTGGTTCTGTACCTGAAGGTCTTACTAATATACGGCCTTCGCCATTCATTTCTACTTCAACTCTTGTCATTACTTCTTGAACATCAATATTTTCTTCTACACGATATTTATCTGTAACACGTACATTGACTAATGATTGAGGATATTTTTTCATTTGGCCTGCAAGTTGACTTAAACTCTTACCAGTCATTTTAATAATACTTGCCAATTGTACACCTGTTAATAAGCCGTCACCTGTCGTATTATAATCCATAAGCACGATATGACCAGACTGTTCGCCACCTAAATTATAATTGCCTCTTCTCATTTCTTCAACAACATAGCGGTCTCCAACTTTAGTTTTGTTTGATTGAATACCTTCATTTTCTAAAGCTTTATAAAAACCTAAATTACTCATCACTGTTGAAACAATCATGTTGTTGTTAAGTTCACGATTTTTAGACATCGCTTGCCCGATAATAAACATAATCTGATCACCATCAACGATTTCTCCATTTTCATCAATAGCGATAAGTCTATCTCCATCACCATCAAAAGCAAGTCCAAAGTCACATTCAGATTCTACAACTTCCTTAGCTAAAGTTTCAGGATGTGTTGAACCAACCTCTTTATTTATATTATAACCATCTGGATTACATCCAACTGTCACAGTATCTGCTTCTAAATCTCCGAATAAAAATGGTGCTAATGATGAAGTAGAGCCATTCGCTCCATCTAAGCCAATTTTCATACCGTCAAGATTTACATCTACTGTTGATTTTAAATAACTGATATATTTTTGACTACCTTCAAAATAGTCAGAGTAATGAACGATATCTTCTCCAATTGGTCGAGGTAAGTCGGGATTTTCTTGATCTAAAAGTGTTTCTATTTCTTGTTCTTGATCGTCTGACAATTTAAAACCATCTGAACCGAAGAATTTGATACCATTATCTGGAACTGGATTATGAGAAGCAGAAATCATAACACCTAAATCAGCTTCCATTGCACGAGTTAAATAAGCAACTCCTGGCGTTGATATAACACCTAAACGCATTACCTCTGCACCAATTGAAATAAGTCCTGCAATTAAAGCAGATTCTAACATTTCTCCAGAAACACGCGTATCTCTACCAACGAGTACTTTAGGGTGCTTTTCCCCTTCATTATGTGCTAATACGTAACCACCGTAGCGTCCTAATTTAAATGCAAGTTCAGGGGTAAGTTCTTTATTCGCTACGCCCCTTACGCCGTCTGTTCCAAAATATTTTGCCATTATATATATCTCCTTTATTTTAAAAAAATCTATTTGACTGTAATTGTTGCAGTTGTATCTTTAGGACTTACTTTAGTAACCTTATCAGGCACTTCAAACGTAATATCTTTTTCAGTAGAACCTGCCACATTATCCAAATCAATATTGGCTGTAATTTCATCAATATCTTCTAGATCTTCTTTATTACCATAAATTTCAACTTCCTCATTATCTAATTCGATATTATCTACTTCACGACCATTTGATAATGAGCCTACTGCTTTAGTTTTTACTTTCACTTTTTTACTATAGTCTTCTACTTTCACACTTAGATTGACTTCATTTGGTTGAACCATCACATCAATTTTATTTAAGTTTCTATCAAATGCAGTAATTTGTGCAACATCTGTTGTGTCTTTAGAAATTTTACTTTTGTTTTTATATGTTGCTTTTAAATAAGCAATTTTATCAATTTGATTTTTACCGCCAGTCACTTTAACAGTTTCTGGTGACACGCTCTGTTCACTTACTTTATATTCCGGATCCAAATCATTATTACTTACATCTGGTTCTACTTTTAATGTTTTACTTACTTTCTCTTCCAGATTTATTGTTGTTTCTTTCGGTTTCACATTATAATCAATATCTTTATTTAACCCATTCACTTGGAATTGTGTAGTATGCTTACCTGCTTTTTCTTCACTCAAGTCTAATACGGCCTTGATACTTTCACCATTTTCAGCCTTCAGTACTTGTGATTGTGGTCCAGATATTTCTACATCTACTTTATTTGGAACTTCACTCGCATACAATGATGTGTTGTCATACTTCACTTGAACAGGTACATCTTCAATTGTTTCTGAAGATTTCTGTCCTAAGTTATCAGCATTAAAAATATTACCAAACATATTATTAACTGATAAGAAAAATACTAACGCTAATACAAGTGCGATTAACCTTAATCCCCACTTACTTTCTAGCATATTATTTCACACCTTTCTTGTTAAAGTGTGTGCCAAACCAATGTTCAGCCAATAATTCTTCAAAAGCTTCGTTAGAAATATCTTTTCTTAATTTACCATCAAATGTAACAGAAATTGATCCTGTTTCTTCAGACACAATAACTGTAAAAGCATCGGATACTTCAGAAATACCAACTGCCGCTCTATGTCTTGTACCTAGGCTTTTAGCAATCTTGGCACTATCTGATAATGGTAAATAACTCGCAGCACTTGCAATTTTATTTTCTTGTATAATCATCGCGCCATCATGTAAAGGTGTATTAGGCACGAATACGTTTGTTAAAAGTTCTTGTGATATTTCCGAGTTCATGGCAATACCAGTTTCGATATAATCTTGTAATCCTGTTTCATTTTCAAAAACAATCAATGCACCAATACGTCGTTTTGCCATATACTGCACTGCTTTGGATACAGAAGATATAAGTTTTCCTTCATCACTATTTAAATTAGTTGAATAGCGTTTAAATAGACTTCCACGACCAAGTTGTTCTAATGCGCGTCTAATTTCTGGTTGGAATATTACGATTAAAGCTAACACACCCCATTGAATAACTAAATCAAACAATTTGGCTGTGGCTGTTAAATTTAACATTTTACTCACTTGTTGACCAATAACTATTACGACAATTCCTTTTAATAGTTGAATGGCTTTGGTACCTTTAAAAACTGTAATGAGAAGATAAAGTACATACCATACTATGAGCAAATCGAGTACACTTGCAATTATTTTTACTGTACTCCAGTCATCAAAAAAGTTGGATAAATCCATAACATCTCCTCCGGTTATCTGTTCCCATGTTATATATTATACCAATCATAAAGCCAACTGTCATATTTAGTATTTAATTTTATAATAAAAATTAAAAAAACTGATATGGATTATATCCATATCAGTTTCATTACTAATTATAGAAGCGTTTCTCCAAAGAAACTACCTACTAAACCAACCGCTTGTTTAGCTGTATCATTGGTGTGATCTATTAATGGGTTAACTTCAACTATATCCATAGAAGTCACACACTTCGAGTTATGTAATAACTCTAATGCAAAATGACTTTCTCTATATGTCAAACCACCTAAGACTCTAGTGCCTGTTCCTGGCGTTTCAACAGGATCCAACGCGTCAACATCTAATGATAAATGTATACCATCTGTTTTAGGTTCTAGATATTCTATCGTTTCATCTATAACTTGGTTAATACCATATCTATCAACTTCCGCCATGGTATAAGTTTTAATATTATTTTCTTTTATGTAACGGCGTTCGCCATCGTCTAAATCTCTCATCCCTATAAGAACGATGTTTTCTGGTTTCACTTTAGGTGTATAATTTGAAATATTAACTAAGCGCTCATCCCCATCTCCAGCAAGTACACGTAATGGCATACCATGTATATTACCTGATGGTGATTCTTCGGGTACATTTAAATCTCCATGTGCGTCGTACCAAATAACGCCTAAGTTATCATAGTGTTTACTTACGCCAGATATTGAACCTATAGCAATTGAATGATCTCCTCCAAGAATTAATGGAAAATTATTTTTTTCAATACTATTTGAAACTGCTTCACTTAAGTTGTTAGAAACAGTAATAATTTCGTCTAAATTTCGTAAGCCCTCTTGCTCTGAATTAAACTTATCTAAATCAATTGCTGGTACTTCAATATTACCAGAATCTACAACGGATAAGCCTATCGCTCTAATACGATCAACAATGCCTGCGTATCGTATAGCATCTGGACCAAAGTTAACCCCTAATTTCCTTTGTCCATATGTTGATGGTGCTCCAATTATTTCTATTTTTTTATTCATGTTAAAAACCCCTTTGTTTTCATCTGTTACTAGAATAATCGAAAGCGCTTTATGTTTCAAGTTAATGTAATATCATCATTTTTTTATAAAATCATCATTTTACATATAAAACCAGTATAATGATTTATAATTCATAAAAAGGCCTTATATTGCCTTTTACATACTATTCTAATCATAAAAATGTATAGGATTTTTTTCACTTTTTTTATTATATTATCATTTAAAGATTTTCAGAAGTTTTAATTTTCAGCACAAAAAAAGCATTTCTCTTATGAGAAATGCTATAGAGTGAGCCATAGTGGGCTCGAACCACTGACCCTCTGATTAAAAGTCAGATGCTCTACCAACTGAGCTAATGGCTCTAAATGGCTGGGCTAGCTGGATTCGAACCAACGAGTGACGGAGTCAAAGTCCGTTGCCTTACCGCTTGGCTATAGCCCATTAATGGTGGAGGGGGGCAGATTCGAACTGCCGAACCCGAAGGAGCGGATTTACAGTCCGCCGCGTTTAGCCACTTCGCTACCCCTCCGCTATTAAATTAAAAATGGTGGAGGATGACGGGTTCGAACCGCCGACCCTCTGCTTGTAAGGCAGATGCTCTCCCAGCTGAGCTAATCCTCCAATATGTATGACCCCGACGGGACTCGAACCCGTGTTACCGCCGTGAAAGGGCGGTGTCTTAACCGCTTGACCACGGGGCCATATGGCTCCACAGGTAGGACTCGAACCTACGACCGATCGGTTAACAGCCGATAGCTCTACCACTGAGCTACTGTGGAATAATTAAATTGCCTGGCAACGTCCTACTCTTGCGGAACGTAAGTCCGACTACCATCGGCGCTAAGGAGCTTAACTACTGTGTTCGGCATGGGAACAGGTGTGACCTCCTTGCCATTGTCACCAGACAATGAACTGTATAAAAATTATACATTCAAAACTAGATAGTAAGTAAAATTTGATAATGCCAAACAAAACACTTTTTAAATTTGATTAAGTCTTCGATCGATTAGTATTCGTCAGCTCCACATATCGCTATGCTTCCACCTCGAACCTATTAACCTCATCATCTTTGAGGGATCTTATAACCGAAGTTGGGAAATCTCATCTTGAGGGGGGCTTCATGCTTAGATGCTTTCAGCACTTATCCCGTCCATACATAGCTACCCAGCGATGCCGTTGGCACGACAACTGGTACACCAGAGGTATGTCCATCCCGGTCCTCTCGTACTAAGGACAGCTCCTCTCAAATTTCCTGCGCCCACGACGGATAGGGACCGAACTGTCTCACGACGTTCTGAACCCGAGCTCGCGTACCGCTTTAATGGGCGAACAGCCCAACCCTTGGGACCGACTACAGCCCCAGGATGCGATGAGCCGACATCGAGGTGCCAAACCTCCCCGTCGATGTGAACTCTTGGGGGAGATAAGCCTGTTATCCCCGGGGTAGCTTTTATCCGTTGAGCGATGGCCCTTCCATGCGGAACCACCGGATCACTAAGTCCGTCTTTCGACCCTCGCTCGACTTGTAAGTCTCGCAGTCAAGCTTCCTTATGCCTTTACACTCTATGAATGATTTCCAACCATTCTGAGGAAACCTTTGAGCGCCTCCGTTACTCTTTAGGAGGCGACCGCCCCAGTCAAACTGTCCATCTGACACTGTCTCCCACCATGATAAATGGTGCGGGTTAGAAATCCAACACAGCAAGGGTAGTATCCCACCAACGCCTCGACGTAAGCCGGCGCTCACGTTTCAAAGGCTCCTACCTATCCTGTACAAGTTGTACCGAATTTCAATATCAGACTACAGTAAAGCTCCACGGGGTCTTTCCGTCCTGTCGCGGGTAACCCGCATCTTCACAGGTACTATGATTTCACCGAGTCTCTCGTTGAGACAGTGCCCAAATCGTTACGCCTTTCGTGCGGGTCGGAACTTACCCGACAAGGAATTTCGCTACCTTAGGACCGTTATAGTTACGGCCGCCGTTTACTGGGGCTTCGATTCGTAGCTTCGCCGAAGCTAACCACTCCTCTTAACCTTCCGAGCACCGGGCAGGCGTCAGCCCCTATACATCACCTTACGGTTTAGCAGAGACCTGTGTTTTTGATAAACAGTCGCTTGGGCCTATTCACTGCGGCTCTCCTGGGCGTTAACCCTAAAGAGCACCCCTTCTCCCGAAGTTACGGGGTCATTTTGCCGAGTTCCTTAACGAGAGTTCGCTCGCTCACCTTAGAATTCTCATCTTGACTACCTGTGTCGGTTTGCGGTACGGGCACCAAAATTCTAGCTAGAGGCTTTTCTTGGCAGTGTGAAATCAACGACTCGAGGAAACAATTTCCTCTCCCCATCACAACTTGACCTTAAGAGTGCCGGATTTGCCTAACACTCAGTCTCATTGCTTGGACGTACAATCCAATAGTACGCTTCGCCTATCCTACTGCGTCCCCCCATCGCTTAAAACGAAATTTGGTGGTACAGGAATATCAACCTGTTATCCATCGCCTACGCCTATCGGCCTCAGCTTAGGACCCGACTAACCCAGAGCGGACGAGCCTTCCTCTGGAAACCTTAGTCAATCGGTGGACGGGATTCTCACCCGTCTTTCGCTACTCACACCGGCATTCTCACTTCTAAGCGCTCCACATGTCCTTGCGATCATGCTTCAACGCCCTTAGAACGCTCTCCTACCACTGTCCTTACGGACAATCCACAGCTTCGGTAATATGTTTAGCCCCGGTACATTTTCGGCGCAGTGTCACTCGACTAGTGAGCTATTACGCACTCTTTAAATGATGGCTCGCTTCTAAGCCAACATACTAGTTGTCTGGGCAACGCCACATCCTTTTCCACTTAACATATATTTTGGGACCTTAGTCGGTGGTCTGGGCTGTTTCCCTTTCGAACACGGACCTTATCACCCGCGTTCTAACTCCTAAGATAAAATTGATTGGCATTCGGAGTTTGTCTGAATTCGGTAACCCGATAAGGGCCCCTCGTCCAAACAGTGCTCTACCTCCAATAATCATTACTTAAGGCTAGCCCTAAAGCTATTTCGGAGAGAACCAGCTATCTCCAGGTTCGATTGGAATTTCTCCGCTACCCACAACTCATCCGCTCACTTTTCAACGTAAGTCGGTTCGGCCCTCCATTCAGTGTTACCTGAACTTCAGCCTGGTCATGGGTAGATCACCTGGTTTCGGGTCTACGACCAAATACTCAACGCCCTATTCAGACTCGCTTTCGCTACGGCTCCACATTAGTCGCTTAACCTTGCATCAAATCGTAACTCGCCGGTTCATTCTACAAAAGGCACGCCATCACCCATTAACGGGCTCTGACTACTTGTAAGCACACGGTTTCAAGTTCTATTTCACTCCCCTTCCGGGGTACTTTTCACCTTTCCCTCACGGTACTGGTTCACTATCGGTCACTAGAGAGTATTTAGCCTTGGGAGATGGTCCTCCCGGATTCCGACGGAATTTCTCGTGTTCCGTCGTACTCAGGATCCACTCAAGAGTGAACAAACTTTCGACTACAGGATTATTACCTTCTTTGATTCATCTTTCCAGATGATTCGTCTAATTTGTTCTTTTGTAACTCCGTACAGAGTGTCCTACAACCCCAACAAGCAAGCTCGTTGGTTTGGGCTCTTCCCGTTTCGCTCGCCGCTACTCAGGGAATCGATTTTTCTTTCTCTTCCCGCGGGTACTAAGATGTTTCAGTTCCCCGCGTCTGCCTTCAGATATGCTATGTATTCACATATCGATAACACGACATAACTCGTGTTGGGTTTCCCCATTCGGAAATCTCTGGATCAAAGCTTACTTACAGCTCCCCAAAGCATATCGTCGTTAGTAACGTCCTTCGTAGGCTTCTAGTGCCAAGGCATCCACCGTGCGCCCTTAATAACTTAATCTTTTCGACCTTCAACACGAAAAAAATCGGTTGAAAATCTAAAATGTTATTAATCTGTGAGTGTTCTTTCGAACACTAGCGATTATTTCTATTTTTTTGAATTCAAGCTTTTTAAAACTCTAATTCACTCGGTTTTGCTTGGTAAAATCATAAATTTTACTTACATATCTAGTTTTCAATGTACAAAATAACGCAATGAATACTCGTAATGAGCATTCAAAACTGAATGCAATATGTCAATGTCATTCCTCTTCATCTTCTCAAGGAAGATGTTCCGAATATATCCTTAGAAAGGAGGTGATCCGACCGCACCTTCCGATACGGCTACCTTGTTACGACTTCACCCCAATCATTTGTCCCACCTTCGACGGCTAGCTCCATAAATGGTTACTCCACCGGCTTCGGGTGTTACAAACTCTCGTGGTGTGACGGGCGGTGTGTACAAGACCCGGGAACGTATTCACCGTAGCATGCTGATCTACGATTACTAGCGATTCCAGCTTCATGTAGTCGAGTTGCAGACTACAATCCGAACTGAGAACAACTTTATGGGATTTGCATGACCTCGCGGTTTAGCTGCCCTTTGTATTGTCCATTGTAGCACGTGTGTAGCCCAAATCATAAGGGGCATGATGATTTGACGTCATCCCCACCTTCCTCCGGTTTGTCACCGGCAGTCAACCTAGAGTGCCCAACTAAATGCCGGCAACTAAGTTTAAGGGTTGCGCTCGTTGCGGGACTTAACCCAACATCTCACGACACGAGCTGACGACAACCATGCACCACCTGTCACTTTGTCCCCCGAAGGGGAAGGCTCTATCTCTAGAGTTTTCAAAGGATGTCAAGATTTGGTAAGGTTCTTCGCGTTGCTTCGAATTAAACCACATGCTCCACCGCTTGTGCGGGTCCCCGTCAATTCCTTTGAGTTTCAACCTTGCGGTCGTACTCCCCAGGCGGAGTGCTTAATGCGTTAGCCGCAGCACTAAGGGGCGGAAACCCCCTAACACTTAGCACTCATCGTTTACGGCGTGGACTACCAGGGTATCTAATCCTGTTTGATCCCCACGCTTTCGCACATCAGCGTCAGTTACAGACCAGAAAGTCGCCTTCGCCACTGGTGTTCCTCCATATCTCTGCGCATTTCACCGCTACACATGGAATTCCACTTTCCTCTTCTGTACTCAAGTTCCCCAGTTTCCAATGACCCTCCACGGTTGAGCCGTGGGCTTTCACATCAGACTTAAGAAACCGCCTACGCGCGCTTTACGCCCAATAATTCCGGATAACGCTTGCCACCTACGTATTACCGCGGCTGCTGGCACGTAGTTAGCCGTGGCTTTCTGATTAGGTACCGTCAAGATGTGCACAGTTACTTACACATTTGTTCTTCCCTAATAACAGAGTTTTACGATCCGAAAACCTTCATCACTCACGCGGCGTTGCTCCGTCAGACTTTCGTCCATTGCGGAAGATTCCCTACTGCTGCCTCCCGTAGGAGTCTGGACCGTGTCTCAGTTCCAGTGTGGCCGATCACCCTCTCAGGTCGGCTACGTATCGTTGCCTTGGTAAGCCGTTACCTTACCAACTAGCTAATACGGCGCGGGTCCATCTATAAGTGATAGCAAAACCATCTTTTACTTTAGAACCATGCGGTTCCAAATGTTATCCGGCATTAGCTCCGGTTTCCCGAAGTTATTCCAGTCTTATAGGTAGGTTACCCACGTGTTACTCACCCGTCCGCCGCTAACTTCAAAGGAGCAAGCTCCTTATCCGTTCGCTCGACTTGCATGTATTAGGCACGCCGCCAGCGTTCATCCTGAGCCAGGATCAAACTCTCCATAAATGAATTATGATGTTTGATTAGCTCATAAAATACTAATTTGTGTGTTATCTCTAACACGTTTGAACCAACAATTTAATGTTGCGTTCGGAATTAACGTTGACATATTGCAATTCAGTTTTCAATGTTCATTTGGATAATTGCTTTATTACTATACCATTTCAATTGACGTTGTGTCAATAAAAAATTAATATTCTTTAACAATCATTTAACATTACTTTAATAATATTAAAGTATTTCTTATAAAATTTCAAGTATATTTTTTACACTTTTTCGAAATTGAATTAAATAATGTTTTTGTCGTTTTTGACGACTTTTATATAATATCAATTTCACAAGAGAAAGTCAATACTTTATTTTGTTTATTGTGATTTGTTACGTTTACGCTGTATCATGCGTTCGTTGGTCACAAGAAATAATTCTACCACCATTCAAAAAAATTGCAAGAGAAAAGTGGATAAAAATTAAATTAATTTCTACCCACTCCTTAAATGCTACTATTTTCTAGTCTTTTCAATGATTTGTTGTGCCATTGATTGGTATATTTCTCCTAATCTATCCTCTGGTTGATAAATAGAAGGAGCGAAATCTTTTGGATTCCATGATGGTTGCTCTAATGGTAGGTGACCTAATAAGTCTGTTTGTAATTCTTCAGCAAGCTTTTCACCGCCACCTGTTCCAAATACATATTCTTTATTTCCAGTTTCTTTACTTTGGAAGTAAGACATGTTTTCTATTACACCTAAAATCGTGTGTTCAGTGTGTTTTGCCATTGCTCCAGCTCTTGCTGCAACAAATGCTGCAGTAGGATGAGGCGTTGTTACGATAATTTCTTTACTTGATGGCAACATCGTATGTACATCTAAAGCAATGTCCCCAGTACCTGGTGGTAAATCTAAAATCAAATAATCTAAATCTCCCCATCGCACTTCAACAAAGAAATTCGTAAGCATTTTACCTAACATTGGGCCTCTCCATATAACTGGTGCGTTCTCTTCAACAAAGAAAGCCATCGAAATGACTTTCACACCATGACGTTCAACTGGTATGATTTCTTTACCTTGTACACCTGGTTTTTCATCAATTCCCATCATGTCTGGAACGCTAAAGCCATAAATATCAGCATCAACTAGACCAACTTTTTTACCTTCTCTAGCTAATGATACTGCTAAATTGACTGCTACTGTGGATTTTCCAACGCCACCTTTACCAGAAGCGATGGCAATAAACTCTACAGGATTGTCTTTAGATAATAAGCCTTCTATTGTTTGTTGCTCGTCATCGCTCGTACCTCTATATTGTTCTACTACATCAGATGGTAATTCTTCAAATCTAATGCCAACTGTATTAGCCCCATTTTCTTTTAACACTTCAACTACGGCCATCTGTAAATCTAATTGAGGTTGTCCCCCTAATTGAGCCATAGCTATTTTGACACTTACATGCTCTATTTCTTCTTTAATAGTAACCTCTACTATTCCATCGGTTTCTTTTAAAGGTACATTTATTATTGGATCTTTTAATTCTCCAACAAGTTCTTTAACTTGCTCAGTCGTTAACACAATGCGTCCCCCTCTTTATAAAATAATCATTATTTATATTCTAACAAACAAAACTTAAGTTTGCTTTAAATAGTTTATATTCAGTATAAATATAATCAGCTTATTAAAAAAGAAGTTAGCTCACTTCACTCTCTATTAAAGAATAAATAAACTAACTTCTTATAGTAATTGCTATTTCATTGATATTATTCTTGTCTTCTTAAATGGTTACTTTAATTATCAGTGATAAGGTTACAATATTACAGTTTCTACTATATATATTAATGCTATGTTCAATCTTTATGATCAATACAGTTTAAACACTTCAATTAACCGAATTGATTTTCTATAGTACCTTGCTTATTTTCCATTTAAGTTTTCACTATCTGGATAAAATATTTCCTTACATATAAATAAGAGTCCAATGATAAATACAATCACCCAAAAATCAATATTTATATAGGCATAATGGATATGCACTATGAAGTAAAATAACAAAGTTGTTACTGTGAAAGTAATTAAGTGATAAGTTATGCCTTTAAAATATGGGTTATCTGGTATTTTTTTTCTAAAGTAATCCATTAAATTCTCTATTATAAACAAATTAAAATAACCTAATACAATATAACTGCCATAATAAATTAAGTTATCGTAAAAGTTTTTATTATATCCAAAATACGCAAGGTGGAAATAAATAAGGATTCTACTCAAGCCATATAATCCAAATCCTAAAAATGTTAAAAATATAGCCCCAGAAATAATAAATACCGAAAGTACAATAAGCGTTGTAAATAAATATTTTATATATTTCATTGCTTACTGTCCTCCCTTTTCACTCTATTTCGATATTCCGCTTAATAATCACCTAACTTTTATTACAATCTCGCTGGTTTTTTATTATTAAAACTATAATCGCATAAACTATATTACCATTATAACAACTCACTACCAAATACAAATTAACACAAAGCTCTACTATTCAAATTATAACGTTTATTAATGAAGTACATCATGTTTTAATTATATAGATATAGCTTACTAATGCGAGTTTTATTTCTGTTCTCTATAAATTACAGCCCATAAAACCATTAGTATAATCAATATAACTAAACTAAGTAAGATAACATTGTGTATTTGTAGACTGATAAAAGTAAATGATAGTGCATAAATGTAACCCATCACAGTAGAACCTATTGAGTTACCTAAACTCTTGGTTAATGTATAGAACGACATCATCCGCTTCATGTTATTTAATGAAGTCTCTTCTTGAGTAATAACACTGTCTTTTGTATAAACTGTGCCAAAGCTAACTCCCGCAAGTAATAAACTAAATGCTATAAATAATGGCGACTCGGTGCCTATAAATACTAAAATGCCACATAGCATTAATAATGTGAATGCAAAAATATATAATCCTTTTCTACTCATTCTAACCTCTAATTTATCTAATGAAAAATTAAGCGCTAACCAAGCGAATGAAATTGGAAATATTACAAAGCCACTTTGTAATGGTGAGAGACCCATTTCCTCTTGTAAATAAATAGGCATATATAAGTTGTAACCCATCAGAATAATTGCATAAGCAAAATCGGTGAAGAATATTAAAATAATCGTCTTATTAAATTCTGCAACTGGTACAAATGGTGTTTTTACGTTTTTTTCATTTTTGTAAAGAACTACTGCCATTACACAAGCTAAGATAAGTGAAATTATGTTTAAATATAAATTCGCTTTATTCATAACTGTAAACATTAAAAAGAAGATTAATACATAGAAATACATTAAGCCCTTCACGTCTAATTTGTTCGTTGTAGTTGTATTTTCATTTTCAAAATGGAATGTGATTATCACCAATACCATAGCTGCGATTGCAATCGGAATATTCACGAAGAATAACCAGTGCCACGTTGCAAATTCTAAAATAGTTCCTCCCAAAACTGGACCAATAATGCTAGAAATCCCCCATACACTACCAACAATTCCCATAATTTTATAACGTAATGGAATTTCAAAGGCAAGTTTAGGTACGATTTGACTCAATGCCATCATTACACCGGCGCCTAAACCTTGTATGAAACGGGACATGATTAGTATGCTGAAAGTACCACTTATCCCGGATAAGAAACTACCTATAGTAAAAAGCAATAATCCTAAAAGCGTGATATAAATAATTTTCGTTCTATCTAGTAGTTCTCCCACAATCGGATTAGCTATGACAATTGCAATAAAATAAACTGCAAAAATCAGTGAAATGGATGAAGTAACGTTTAAGTCATCTCTTATAGTAGGTATTGCCAAAGAAACTATGGATGTTTCTATGGCCGACATAAACATAATTAATATTAATGCAACTACGATACCTAAAGACTTAACATTCATAATTTACCTCCTTGCATAACAAATTAAAATGCTTTCAAGTATAATCAAATCAATATGTTGTAATCAGTTTCAAATCTACTTCGTTAAATTAAAACTATGCTTTATGATAATTTGTTTAAAAAAAGAGCGGGATAGAAATCAAAATTTAAAATTTGATTTCATATTCCCGCCCCCACAAAGCCTACTAAAAAATAATACAAGCACTGAAGTTCTTGCATAAGAACTACTCGTCTTCACAAATGTAGCAGTAGTTCTTTAAAAACTAGTTATAAGTTCATTTAGATATCAGACAGCTAGCGCCAATATAACAACTGCGACTAAAACCTGTCTTGATGTTCTAGATACTATTAAATCACAATGTATTTTTCTTAAAAATTACATAAAATATAAAATAGCTATAAAATGAAATACGGATGCAATCACTATAAAGAAGTGCCAAATCATATGAAAGTATGGACGATTTTTTTGTGCATAGAACCATGCTCCGACCGTATAAGCAACCCCACCGAATAGAATAAATAGCATAAATGTTACCGATGAATCGAAGATAATTGTCGGTAAAAATAAAACGCCAATCCATCCCATAACTAAATACATTGTTAAGCTTAATTTATGACTAACATTTTTAGCTAATGATTTGTATAGAATGCCCCAGAGTGTAATACCCCAAAGCACTGCCATTGCAGTCCATCCTAGCCAGCCACCGATTAACACTAAACATATTGGTGTATATGTTCCAGCAATTGCGATATATATCATACTGTGATCGATAATTCTGAGTATATATTTATGTGAAGAATTATTAGGCATCGCATGGTAAACCGTTGAAGATATAAACATTAGAAAAATACTGATCACGTATAGTGAAACGCTAAACGAACCTAATATGCCATGATCCATAAAACTTTGTATTGCTGCATACGGCAATACGCATAAAGCAATGAATGCAGCTACCCCATGTGAAACTGCATTTCCAATTTCCTCACCAAACGTTAAAGGTACAATATTTTTAAATGTTTTAGCCACTTTGCTATTATCTACATCTACTGTATGAGACATAAGTGTAACCACCCTTTTATTAAATCAAATTCATACGTTTCAAATCAGCTGTAGCTGTTTCAACACTATCTTTACCTTCTTTATTTTTTAAAGGAGAAAATTCTTCTTCTCTCGGTACTTGTAATGTAATAAAGCTATTAGCATACTGGAAAATATCAAAATAGAATAATTCAAACTTAAGCGTTGGTTGCTCAATTACGCCAAAATCATCATCTAGCTGTTTTAATTTTTTAATCGCTAAATGATATGGCAATGCATGATCAACCACATTGTTAATAAATAAAAGTTTAAATGTATGTATTCCTATATTAGCGTTATTAAATTCATTAGCAACTTCAGGGTCTAATTCTGAATATTCAAGTACAGTATCTTTTTGATTAGCTGTAACTAATCTACCTACACTTTCACCCTCTTTAGGTTGAATTGATTTTGTAGTGATATCCATACTTTTTTGGAATGTATAACCTGCAAATAATGGGTCCAATACTTTCACAAGAACGTTATCAATATTATTCAAGAAAATATATTCCACACCATTGTCTGTCATTTCATCTAAATAGCCTGAATTTTTGAGTGATTTAAACACGCCACCATTACCGTTAGGCGTTTCTAGGATGTTACCATCTACGTCTAAAACTAACTTGCCTTCTTCAGATAAGGCAACAATGTTTTCTTGCTTGAAAAAGTGCACATGTGATTTATCATATCCAAAATAATCTTTAGCTTCGAAAAACAGTTGTGTTTCTTTGTCATTTACTTTGCTAGTCATGATATACCAATCGACAGCTACACCTGTTTGTTCTTTTAATGCTATTAATTGCTGTGCTTGAATTTCAAATAAGCTAACGCCTTCAATTTCAAACGAACCTTTAGGTCCTTTATAACCTAAACGCGTCCCTTGCCCACCTGCCATTAATAACACTGCAAATTTGCCTTTTTGAATTGCGTCTAAACCAACTTCTTCATATTTTTTGATTTCTTCTTCTGTAAATTCTTTTTTAACTTCATATTTCACTTCATTAATAGAAGAAACATCATCGATTACTTTTTTATTTACATATAAATCTTCATATAAATCTTGAATATCAGATAAGTTTAAAGAGTCTACTTTATTAGCTAATTGTTCTTTTTCATTTGTACTCATTAGTTTTTCAAATTCAATTAAATGGTCTTGATTAAACTTTTCTAAACCTTTCTTATCTAGCATGTTCTCTCTCCTTAATATTCAAATATTAGATAAAAATAATATCTTATTACTGACTTGAATATATAATTTCACTATTTGTACTTTATATTATTATGATTATATGCACAACCTTAATCATAACCATTTAAAAAACAGTTGATTAATAAACGGTTGAAAAAACACATAAGTTGCGCCTATAGTTAACGCACTCGCAAGTGATAAATCAACGAGACCACCTGTTTTAAAAACCAAAGGGAATTTCACACTGATAGGGATAGGATATAAAAATTTAACTCCCCTAGGTGTTAACATATCTAGTATAACATGAGATAGCAATCCGAATATAATCGTAATTAAATAATAAATTGGTGTTTGGATAGCATATAATAGACAAATTATAATTGAAATAAATAATAGTGAGTGTGTAAATGTCCTGTGACCAAATAATATTCTAATAAAAAAGCTCAAAACTTTTAATCGTCTACCAATTTTACTCTGTGCATGACAAATATCAGGTAATAAACTTGATATAACTGCAAGCGTTATAACCGTAATTGATGTAAACAAATCTGTATGGAAATATTCTATAGTTAATGCGCCTACTAATAAACCGCATGATGCGTGGGTTTTACCTGTCATTTTCACTTCTCCTTATCGCAATATATTTTATCATATCTTTTATATCAATGCGAACGTACTTTCGTAACAAAGCATTGAGTATAACATATTCACAAAAAGTATCACACAATTACTTGAAAACGATTGCATGTTGTTGTATGATGTAGCTATAAATTAATTAAAGGATGTGTTCTAGATATGGCAATGACAGTTAAAAAAGATAACAATGAAGTAAGAATTCAATGGAGAGTTGCAGATATTAAGATTCCAACAAGTGATATTAAGAACATTTCACAAGATCAAAATATCCATGAAATTCCAAAATTAGATAGAAATAAAGTTTCGAGAATTGGTTCTACTTTCGGAAAAACGAACCGTGTTATCATCGACACTAATGACCATGAATACATTATTTATACGCAAAATGATCAAAAAGTATATAATGAAGTAACAAAATAGTATTAAACAATTAACAACAAAAAGACGAAATTCTAATCCCACGTTAGAATTTCGTCTTTTTTATATTAATTACGTCTTAAACCTATTTAACTTGAATAAGGGATATCAATTAACCTCTAATTCACAATGATGATATACTATAGCTAAATCTTAGAAAGTGGGTGCATATCATGTACGTTGTTACGAATAGAATTGATGTAAAAAAAGGGTTTGCAGAGAAAATGGCGCCTAATTTTACTAAAAAGGGCAAAATTAATGAATTAGAAGGCTTTCGTAAAGTTGAAGTTTGGCTTATTGAAGACGAAACAGACCACGATCAGATGTATGTGAATACTTGGTGGGATTCTGAAGATAATTTCAAAGCATGGCTAGAGAGTGATGCTTTTAAAGAAGCACACGCAGGTAAGTCAAAATCTAAAAGCGAAGATTCACCAGTCATAGGGAATAAAGTTGTTAAAGCTAATGTTTTATCAACACTTAATTAATCAAATGATTTTGTAAGTTTAAATCAAGAAAACAATCAATATTGCAAAACACCCCAAAAATTAGATTTCATCTAACTTTTGGGGTGTTTTATTATATTCATATTCGATTGTTGCTTATTCATATTTCATATTGTTTTAAACTAATTAAAATACAGATGCGCCATCAACGCTATAATTGGTAATGCAATAATTGTTCTGATTAAGAAAATAACAAACAGTTTAAAGATACTGACTGGAATTTTTGAGCCTAGTATCACTCCACCTACTTCTGATAAGTAGATTAACTGACTAATACTTAATGCACCGATAACGAATAATGTAATATCATTACCTACACCTTCAATTAATATAGATGGTAAAAACATATCGGCAAAGCCTATTAATATTGTTTCTGATGCTTGTGCAGCTTCAGGAATTTGCAGTAATTCTAAATATGGTACAAACGGTTTACCAATAATTGCGAATATCGGTGTGTATGTCGCAACGATTGTCGCTAGTGTACCAATACTCATAACAACTGGTAAAATAACAAACCACATATCTACAACTGTTTTAAGTCCAGATTTGAAAAATGATTTGAATCCTGGCGCATTGATACCTGTTTCAGTCGCCATGTCAAAACCGTGACCTAATGCAGTTTTATTTTCTGGTAATTTTTCAGTTCTCATTTCTTCAGATACTTCTTTTGAATATTCATCTTTGATAGATTTTAATGGCCAAATTCTTGGCAAAATCAATGCACAAACAATACACGAAACAATAACTGAGAAGTAGAAATAGAAGAAATGGTTTTGCATATGTACTGTTTCTGCAATGACGATTGCAAATGTTATAGATACTACACTGAAAGTAGTAGCAATAACTGTCGCTTCACGTCTAGAATAAAAACCACTTTCATATTGCTTACTTGTTATTAATACCCCTACTGTGCCATCTCCGATAAACGATGCTAAGTTATCTACTGTAGAACGTCCTGGTAATGTGAATAAAGGTCTCATAATAGGTCTAAAGATTGGCCCTAAAAATTCTAACAATCCATATTCCATAAGTAATGGTAAAAATAATGCTGCAAATAAGAACACAGCAACTAATGTTGGCAATAGACTTTCAAATACAAGCCCGCCAGTATCTGCAGAATAAATTACTTCAGTACCGACTTTCAAATAAGTCATCCATACAAAAACAACTGCTAATATTCTTAATAACAACCAGACGATTTTCACATTAAATGCATTATATAAAAGTCCTTCCGGTTCTAATTTATTTTTCAATATTGTGGAACATAAAATTGATAATATGCCTGATATTGTGATAATCAAAACAATAATTAATGGCATGGCGTCCCCGAGTACATCTTGCAATAGTCCTGCTAAAAACGCGACGGGTAATGTGGTTTGTTTAACACCATCTTCAGTCACAGTAATAGGTACCAAAAACAAGATAATACCAATCAATGACATGACTATGAACTTTAACCTACCTCGCACTAATTGTGATTTACTATATTTATTCATTTCATTCACCCCTTAGGTGTTTATATTTTTATATACACTTAAAAAAGCAACAGCAATAATTATAACCTATTATGTATAAATATGTAAATCAATAAATTTAGGTTTTTATTGTCTTCTTGTATATGTATAAATAAAATAATTGACCCTAATCTTATTTAGGGTCAATTACACTTTATATGAAAACGCTTACTTTTGCAATTTATTTTTGAATTATATTTTTCTTAATAAATTAAAGCGTATCGAGTGCCGACAGCAGCAACAATTATATCGACAGTAATATCTATAAGTTAGTGCGTATCTCTTGCTAACACATCACTCATGGTCAATAGGCGTACACTAATCAAACCTAAAATAAGTAGGGTATGGATGTGCTTATGCTCGACTATTTTTTGTGCCCCATGCTATGCAATAAGCCAAAAAAACGCATTCCTCCTACGACTGAAATTGAAGCAGCTGATGAAAATAATAAAATCTTTTTAATGTTTAATGCTTTTTACAATGAATTAAACACTTGATTTTTAATGTTTGTAATTGCTTGCTCAATACCTTCATCATGTATATATACCTTTGCTATATTAGGCATATACATACTTTGTGCTAAAGCTTTATAATCTAGACTAAATTGTATTTTGTCTCCTAATTGATAAAAATCCTGATTTAATAAATCAATCATGACATGATCACTTGTTGCGCCTAATATTTTCACTTGATGATGCACAGGCGTAATTGTTTCGACATGCGTATCTAAGCTACCAATATCAATGATAGCTTGTAAATATTGTTTGCCTGTATCATAGTTTATACGTGGCTTAATCTCTACTATTTCTGCTTCTAAAATAATTGTATCTTGATATAACATTGCAATTGGATGATTTGTTGAGGTCTCAATTCCTCTGAAGAGCGTTTCGCCTATTCTCAGTTCGTTAACTTTACCTAAATCACTATAAGCCATTTGCGTTAACAAACTTGAATTCCCGCCTGATATGATTTTAAATCTTATATTGGTCACTTCTTCAATAGAGTTTACAAATTGATTAATCATTTTCACATCTTCCTCAGTAGGTGCATTCGACTGAAAACACATAAAGTTGAATGCTAACCCTGCAAGATTAAGATGATGCATCTGAATTATTTCTTTAATATAATCAATTACATCATAAGTTAAGATGCCTTCTCTTGCATCTTTCCAATCCACCATGAGTAAAATTTGGTGCTTCACTTCTTGTTTACCTGCAAGGTCATTTAATTGTCGAATCGTCGCTATCTCAGTTTGAATGCTTATATTCGTATAACGTACTACATCTTCAAGTCCATATTGATTTGTAGTGCCTATCATTGCAAAAGATATATTTGGATCTTTACTCTTCGTAATATTATCAATTCTGGCGTCTGCAAAGTGTGTAATACCGATGTCTTTTAACACTTCTATAATTTTGCTATCGCCAGCCACACACTTGGTTACAGGTGTAAAACAAATATTATTTTGACTGCACAAGGCATTTAATACATGGGCGTTATATTGAATTTTAGATAAATTAATCTGTAATTGTGCCATGTTTACACCTCTTTATATAATGGATTCTTTAATTTTATCGTTACGTACTGTTTCACTTTATTTTCCATTCTCATACGCAACAATGCTTTGACTGAAATCTTAGGTCCAAACAAAACTGCTTTCAACACTTGAGCATGTGCTTTTTGTGGATCTATTGCTTCGTATACTATGTCACCTACTACTTCGAATAACGCCCTCTCGTCTACTTCATCATATTTTGAAAAATGATGAATCAGTTCTGCGATTTGATTTTGAATTACTGAATGTTGAAATTTTTCGATCACCGCTTCAATATTTTCAGCAATGAGACTTGTATTCGTTATATCAATATGAGGTAATTTATACTTTAAAGTTTCTAAATCTATTCTTGAACCACCTAAATCTCTGATGATAAATTTCATTTGATTATTCGGTCCAAGATTTACAATAGTATTTTGCATATGCGCTTCCAAGGCAATACCATAATCTTGTATATATGCAATTAATGGTTTGATTAAAGTTTTCGCATAACTACACATAAATTGTTTGATGGCGATTGATGTAGGTCCTACTCCCATCCACTCCAAGTAACTGTCTACAATGACTTGGTTATCAACTGGATTTTTATTAACTAAACTAGCTGTCACCAATGTCGTCCCATTATCTGCAATATAAGGTTTGTGTCTCACTATGCAAGCCAATTGACGTGCAGCTTCGTCATCTATATTTACATGAATACCATAAGGCTCCAAGGCGACTTGTAATTGTGGGTATAGATCTAACATATCTTGTAATTCATAACTGAGTTTAGGCCCATCTACTGTCGTCACAGCAGAAACGGTTCTAATGGCACTTGTAGCTTGAATATTTACTGGTAATTTAATATGGAATGGTTTATTGATTAATGCCATTGTTCTAAATGATAAAGTTGCTTTGGATTCTATTTCAAATGGTGTGGGTAATAATCTTCCTTCTTTAATACACTTCGCAAATTGATGCACAATCACATTGTCATATTGCCATGGATGTACGAGTACTACTCTATAATCCTCTAGCTCAAACTGGTATGGTTCTAAAAATGCTTTAAGTTTATAACGATATTCAGGAATAATATGATTCAAAATATATTGTTCATCATCTTCCATTGACGTTGTAATACAATCTGCTTTATGAATAAGCATTACTTTTAATCCAATAATCTTTTCAAACTCTGGCGCATATAATTTCACTTCTTCCTTTGTTAAAGGCAATTTCGTTTTAGACAAGGGATGCGTCGGATGTCCTTCTACAACTATACTCTCCGAATAAGTTAAATCATTAATTTCTTCTGAATCCTCAAAATGTTTTAACCAGGTAAAGAAATTAATAGTTTCAGGCATTCTCGAAAATTTCAATGTTGCATGAATCAATGCTTGTCTATGAGAAAAATGATCATACGTCCATACAAAGCCATCTCTACTAGAAATCAGTTCTTCTCTCAATCTGTTGCTAATTGGTATATCAAATTGGTTGTCCAATACGTCGAGTAATTGTTCTACAGTTTCGATTGTCATTCTAGTGTTACCTTTGATATAACGTATCTTTCCTTTAAATACATATCTTTCCATATCACTTTTACGTACTTTATCCACTTGTAAAAGTTGTCCGTGATATTGTAATTCAATACAATCTTCAAACTCATTAACTATCATTTTATCAGGAAAAATATGTTCCTTAATAATCGCGTTATAAATACGGTACTGTACGTTTTTATCTGCAGTTTGCCGTGTCTGATCCGTCATACAAGATTGCCCCCATTTTTTCTCGGTCTATTTATAATACTGAATCATATTGTATTCACAAATGTATTCAATTCTATTATGCTAATCATATCTAAAAATTCTATTGTAAAGCGCATGATTATTGTACTTAAAGTAATGTACTTCTACTTTTTCATTTTAATATTCCCTATTTTCCCTCTATTTTCCAAAATCAACACGGTACTGAAAAATAAATGATACGGTGTTCATTCACTTTGAGATGTTAAAATACATAGAAGAGTGGTAAATATAAATGATGAAACTGTTATCTTTCATATTTCATACAATTTAGCTAAATAATACTATGCTAAAATCCGCACTTAATTTGATAATTGATAACAATTATCAATGCAACTAATATAGATTATATAAATACCTTATGCTTTTGTAAAATAATTTTAAGAGGTGCCTTATGAATTCAAACATAGACTTTAACAATTCAATTAACAAACTAACTAATGATGAACAATATGCCTTAACCTATTTAGAATCTATCAACGATGAATGGCGTGATGCATTTGTTAAAACGTTATTAGTCAGTAGAGATAAAATATCCCAGCGACTCATCACTTCTTTACATCGAGAAAACTTAATTAATAGTCGCGATTATAGTCACATAATTGCAACAAAAGATGCACCAGTAAACTTAGCAACTAATCAGGTACAAACATTAAAAATAGCTTTCCCACACACTCAAAAAACTTTATATGCACCTATTACTGGAATACATGCATTCGATAGAATTGATGTTGAAGGACCATTTTATTTTGAAAATAAGGATAATTTTGAAAGGATTTTACATCCAGAAGAGATATTAACTTGTATTTTAACCGAAGCACCAACACTTGATAATGATGCGAGTCATCAATTTAGAGAAGATATAAATAATAGCGTAGCTAATATGGCTATTTCACTTAGCTTTCAAACGATTACCTTAGCCGATGAAACTTTACCTCTTGGTCAAGTAATTATGGAAGCAGAAGATAGTTATTTAAGATCCGAACAAGCAGTCGTTGAAGGACATCCCTTACATCCTGGTGCAAAATTGCGTAAAGGCATGACACCCGAAACTACAATTAATTATTCTTCTGAGTTCAACAATGCTATAGGCTTAAAATTTATCTTAATGCATAAAGATATTGCAAAAGTTGAATCATTATCCAAAAATTACAATGAAACTTTATATGGTTTATTCGAAGACTTATATTCTGAAGTTTTAAAAGAGGTTGGTTCTGAGTTTATTGATACATACTATATCATGGTCGTACATCCATGGCAGTATAATAAAATATTAACCAATCAATATGCCAATGAGCTTAAAGAAAAACGAATCATTCCAATACGCTACCAACTTGATTATCACGCTGGTCTATCGTTTAGAACACTCATGCCAAAACTACCTATAACTTCACCCCACATTAAACTATCCACTAATGTGCACATCACAGGTGAAATTAGAACTTTATCAGAACAAACAACAATTAATGGCCCTCAAGTCACACAAATTTTAAATGATATTAAACATAACGATACCTTATTTCATAATATTGCTGGCGATACGATTGATGAAATTGCTGGCATCCACTTTTTTAAAACAGACGATTCACGTGATATCCAAACTATTAGAAGTGAACAATTAGGTTCGTTATTTAGAACTAATATTTATGATCTTATTGATAATAAAACAACGCCTATGATTCCATCAAGTTTAGTCGCCAACTATGCTTATAACTATGAAACACCGATCAATACACTTATCAAAAAGTATGCACAAACACATACTTGTGATTCTTATAAAGAAGCATGTATCGCTTGGATGGAACATTATAGCCAAGCACTAATTGATATTACGCTACCTTTATACATTAAATACGGCATCGCTCTCGAAGCACATTTACAAAATACTATCGCTACATTTAATAGTGATGGCTCATTAAACAAATTATATGTTCGTGATTTTGAAGGCTTACGTATTGATGAAGCTTATTTGAATCACCAGGGATATAACACTCAAAATTTTCATGAGAAATCCTTAATTTTAACGAATCAATCACAAACTGTTTTTAATAAAGTATTTTATTCTAGTATTCAAAACCATCTTGGAGAATTGATCTGTAGTTTAGCAAAATCAAGTGCTATTAATGATTTAGAACAAAGTATCTGGTCAACTGTCAGTGATCTATTGGCTAACAAGTTAAATGTCATTGCTGATACTATGGATGATCCTAAAAGAATTGATGCAATTCGAGCACTATTATTTGCGCCTAAAATTGACTATAAATGTGTAACAACGATGAGGCTAGAAGATGAAGCAGATATTTATACTTATATACAAGTGAATAACCCCTTACATCGGAGTCATGCATCTCATTAAAAACAGTATATCAAGGCTTTATTAATAATTAAAACAGGCTGAGACAAAATATATGTCTCAGCCTGTAGTCTTCGGCCAGTATTTTTCCCGTAGGAGTCGGACCAAATCACTGCCATTTTTTAAATAATATTATGATTCATTGATTGTATTCTTATAAAGGCCAACACACATAGAAATGAGTATAATTGAATTAGCAAAAAATATTCATTTCATATAAGCTTTAAACAGTGAAATGAATGAACAAAGATAGTCTCAAGAGAATAATATCTATAAACACAAAATAATTACTTTTATAGTAATTGGTTTTTCGACATTTTAAAACCGCTAAAGCAAATTACTTTAGCGGTTTTTATTTAGTTTGATACTCAATTAATTATTGTAAGCCTTTTTCCTCGTTATTTGAGCTTTGGCTTTTTTCATTTTTTTGAGACCATTCTTTTTTAGTCATTACATCTTCAACGCGCATGTTAACTTCAACTACGTCAAGACCAGTAATATATTTAACTTGTTCTTTAACTAAGTCTGTTACTTTACGGAAGATTTTAGGTGCTGATTCACCATATTCTAATATTACTTTCAAATCTACAGCTGCTTGTTTTTCTCCAACCTCAACGCTTACGCCTCTTGAAACGTTCTCGTTGCTTCCGAATGAGTTAGAAATACTATCGACGAATCCGCCTTTCATTTCTAAAATACCACTTACTTCACGCGCTGCGATACCTGCAATTTTTTCAATTACTTCATCAGAAAATGATAACTTATTTGAAAATTCCGGTTCTTGTTGTTGTTGTTGTTGTTGTTTTTCTACTTCTTGTTCATTAACTCCAGTTTGATTATTATATGCTTGTTTTGCTTTGTTATTATCTACTGCCATATTAAAATCTCCTTTGTCTTCTCAATTTTAAAAAATTTAATTTTAAGCCTTTTCAATATTTGAAAATACTAACTCCATCGATTTAAGAAATTTAAAAAGTCTTGCTTACGGTCTTTAGTATACCCGATTGCAATTCCAATCAAACATAACACTAAGATTAATATTGTACTCCAGAAACCAAGAGTTAAGAATAATATTGCGATAATCAAGAATGCTAAGAATCCAATGATTCTCCATTTAAATACTTTTAAGAAATCAACAACTTCTTGTGTAGAATCTTGTCCATTTTGGTGATTATTATTAGTCATGATAACCCTCCCTTACAACACACGTTTGCCTGAGGTTTTTTGATCTCTAACGTTGACCTCTAGTTTTGATACTGGTAATTCAGTAAAGTGTTCTACGTTCTGCTTAATGTCATTTCTAATTTCTTCCGTTAATGATTTAACTTGAACATCACCTGGCACAAAGAAATCTGCTTTCAAAGCAATATGTGATTTCTTCTTCTTGTTATACAATTTTGCAATCACATTCGGTTGACGAATTTGTTCATATTGTACAAGTGTATCGTATGCTGATTTTTCAACTGCTTTTCTCGATACATAAATATGACCATCATTGAAATCTTTGTAAAGTCCGGGTTTTCTATACGTAGGTTTAAACAAGCTGAATAGTAGTATCAGACCAATTAAAATAAGTAACGCTGCTAAAGTTATTAAGGTCGGTTGAAACCAATTAAATTGAGTTAAGTAATCTTGATACTGAGTAATTCTAGAATCTTTGATATACATAAACAGTAAAACACCAACGATTACTACAATTAAAAGTCCTAATATGAAATTTTTAAGTCGCTTCACCTCGTATGACACCTCCTATGTTTCTAGATTATGTACTTGTCATATAAGACTAATACCCTTTTAAAAAATCTTAGAAACATTTTTATTGTATATTTTAAATAATTTCTATGGCAAAATAAGTTTGCTCTAGCTATTTCTCTTATGATCTTCAGTTGTTTCTATTTCTTTATCGTCTTGTTTTGCTTTATTTTCTTGATTTTCTGAATCCTCTTGATTTGCTTTACGATATTGTAAAAGCTGATTATCCGTGACAAGTAATTTATTACTAGGTCTCGGC
This sequence comes from Staphylococcus parequorum, assembly GCF_039237145.1. Taxonomy (NCBI): domain Bacteria; kingdom Bacillati; phylum Bacillota; class Bacilli; order Caryophanales; family Staphylococcaceae; genus Staphylococcus; species Staphylococcus parequorum. The sequence goes on along the minus strand of NZ_CP150682.1, from coordinate 1,146,052 downwards.
TTTTCTATGGCTAAGGATTTAAAGAGTGACCATATCATTATTATAATGACGATGGAGAATGGTAAGGCTGCAATAATTAACAGGTTTTGAATCGATTGTGTTCCACCTGTGTAAATCATGATCATTGCAAATAGTGCTAATATAATGCCCCAACTGACTTTGACTAAACCAGAAGGATTAATACTACCTTTAGAACTCAACATACCTAATACATATGTTGCTGAGTCAGCTGATGTTACAAAGAAAATCATAATAACTATTAGCGTAACAATACTTAATACAAATCCTAATGGGAAATGTTCCAACGTGGCAAAGGTCGCCGTTTCAGTTGCCTCTTTCGCGATATTCGCAATACCATTTTGTTGTAAATAAATTGCTGATGCACCAAACACTGCGAAAAATAGGAAACATACAAGTGCCGGTACAAATAGCACCCCTAATATAAATTCTTTAATTGTTCTACCACGAGACACACGAGCGATAAAGATCCCAACAAATGGCGCCCATGAAATCCACCAAGCCCAATAGAAGATCGTCCATTGTTGTAGCCACTGGAATTTTTCGCCACCTGATTGCGGTATACGTAAACTCATATTAAAGAAATTAGCAATATAATCACCTAATGAATTGGTAAATGTATTTAATATCGTTAGTGTAGGTCCTACACAGAACAATAAGAGTAATACAATGAATGCTAATGCCATATTAATATTACTTAAGTTCTTAATACCTTTATCAATACCTGACCAAGCTGACCAAGTAAATAATAAGGTTGCTACGATAATGATAATCACTTGAGTCCCAAAATTAGAAGGAATTTCAAATAAGAAGTTCAATCCTTCATTGATTTGTAACGCACCAAAACCAAGTGTTGCAGCAACACCAGTTACAGTAGCGATAATTGCAAGGACATCTATCGCCCCACCGATAGGACCTTTCATCATTTTACTACCTAAAACAGGTATTAACGTAGCGCTGACTAATCCCGGATAACCTTTGTGGAAATTAAAGTACGCAAAAACGAGTCCCACGATACCGTATACAGCCCATGCGTGCACGCCCCAATGAAAGAATGAAAATTGCATCGCATCGTTAATTGCAGTTTGTGTTCCTGCTTTATGTAATGGCGTTAAAGTAAATGCATGACTGATAGGTTCAGCAGTCGTCCAAAAGACTAAACCAATTCCCATGCCTGCACTAAATAACATTGCGAACCATGATTTTAATGAAAATTCAGGGTCTTCGCCTTCTTCACCCAATGTAATAGATGAATATCTAGAAAATAATAGATAAATACATACAATTAATATGACTAATACAAGTAATAAATAATACCAACCAAAATTAACTGCTATAAAATTTGTAATAGTTTGAGTAACTGATTCTAATTGTTTCGGCAATATTGCGCCATAGAGCACAAATAACGTACAAATAGCTAATGCCACCCAAAATACTACCGTCATTTTTTTAAAATGCATAACAAAAATACACACTCCCTTTATTTTATGTAACATACATACCCTATCATACTTAATATAATCCATAATTGTAACCACTTTTAAGGATTATAAAAACTTATTTAAACACTGTAATTCGATTTACTAAAAATTAAATTATAATAAAATAACATATTTAAAAGCCTTCCAAACAATTATTCACCAATAAGGTAATTGTTTGGAAGGCTTATCTAGCGTATTAACTTCATAACACAGTAACATGACAGATTTTAATATTTATAACTTATGATTCTTGATTGAGTTGAATTACTAATTTACCAATCATGTTTTGATTTTCAAGTTGCTTATGTGCATCGAACAGACTATTTGCTGTTAAACCATCTATCACTTTATTTAATGTAGGTTGATATACGCCAGCTTCTATTTTTTCAGAAATATCCGTTAAATATTCACGATGTAAAGTCATATCTTCAGTTTCATGTAGTGGTCTTGAATACATATATTCATGTGTAAATGTAATACTTTTGTCTTTTAGTAAATTTAAATCTTGTTTATTTTTAAAAGCGACAATGGTTGCAATGATTCCTCTTGGTTTTACGAGTTCGATCATTTTTTCATAGTATTGGTCTGTATCAAACGTACAGAAAATATAATCAACTTCACTTATTTCATATTTTTCAAACTCTTTAATTAAATCATTTTTATGATTTAACACAATATCCGCACCCATATCCTTAGACCAATTATACGTTTCTTCTCGTGAAGCAGTTGTGATGACATGGAGTCCATGGTGTTTGGCTATTTGTGTTGCAATACTTCCTACGCCACCTGCACCATTGATAATTAAAATAGACTTACCTTTATTATCTTCTGGATTATGCGAAATTTTAAATATATCAAATAATGTCTCTGATGCAGTTAGTCCTGTTAAAGGTAAACTAGCAGCTTGAGTCGCAGTTATATTCTTAGGTTTTTTAGCAACAAGACGCTCGTCAACAAGTTGGTATTCTTGATTAGAACCTTGATATGCAGGAGAACCCGAATAAAATACTTCGTCGCCAACTTTAAAATGATTAATCTCTTCACCTACTGCTTCTACCACACCGACAGCATCAAACCCTAGAATTCTTGGTGGCTGGTCAACAGGAGACTGTCTTATTTTCGTGTCTACAGGATTAATGCTAATAGCTTGTACGCGTACTAAGAGCTCGTATTGCGTTGGTTCCCGTCGTTCAACTTCAAATTCATAGAACTGATTTCCTTCATCTAGATCAAAACGAGTATCTGCACCTATTGCTTTCATATTACATATCTCCTTTAATGTTTAGATATTGTCTGACACTTGTACTACTTGTTTCCCAAAGTTATCGCCTGTAAATAAATTTCTAAATGCTTCTGGTATATTTTCAAATCCGTTCATGACTGACGTTTTTGTTTTTATCTTATCTTCTTGAACCCACTGTGCAAGTTGTTTACTCGCATTTGCAAAATCATCTGCATAATTTGCCACAATAAAGCCTTTCATTAACGCTTGTGATTTTATCAGGATGGGTTGAATACGTGGACCATGTTCAATCGTTGCATCATTGTATCCAGAAATTGCGCCACAAACAGGAATTCGAGCAAATTGATTTAAGTGTTTCATTACTTCATCAGCGATTGATCCACCTACGTTTTCGTAATAGACATCTACACCATTCGGTACTGCTTTAGCAAATTGTTCTGAAAAATCATCTGATTTATAATCCACACTCACATCAAAACCTAATGTTTCTGTTAAGTATGTTGTTTTTTCAGGGCCACCTGCAATACCTACAACATAAGCACCTTTTAATTTAGCAATTTGTCCTACCACAGACCCAACTGCGCCAGATGCTGCAGATACAACAACTGTTTCGCCTTCTTTCGGTTGTCCAATTTTTAATAGCCCATGGTATGCTGTTTGACCCGGCATGCCTAACACACTTAAATATAAATGTAGTGGAACATCTGTGTTAGATACCTTAATAACATGCTTTGCTGGGACATTGCTTAGTTTTTGCCAAGGGAATTGTCCAGTAACAATGTCACCTTTTTCAAAACCATCTGCTTCTGATTCAATGACCTTCCCAACAACATGGCCTGATAAAGGTTCATCAATTTGGAATGGTTTGATATAAGAGTCACTATCATCCATACGTCCGCGCATATATGGATCCACTGATATATATAACGCTTCTACTTGAATTTCATCTTTTTTCGGCACATCTATTTCAACAGTTTCATATTTAAATACCTCATCTGAAGGAATACCTTCAGGTCTCTTAGCTAATACGATTTGTTCTGTATTCATTATATTGCCTCCATTCACTATTTTCTTTCATTTTATAGTGATACAACGGTGCAATCAATCAAATCGCTTATTCAACTCTATACGGTCATGTTATGCTTACTTTAAATTCATATACTGACCGATATAAAGTAATAAGGAGATATTTAAGTGAAACTAAGTATTTTAGATTATGTTCCAATTTTTGAAGGCCGCAACGCGACACAAGCTTTAAATCATACCGTTGAATTAGCTCAATTAGCTGAGTCATTAGGCTTTTATCGCTATTGGGTTGCAGAGCATCATCAAGTGTTCTCTGTAGCCTCTAGTGCGCCTGAAATGGTTATGATGTCACTCTTAGAACAAACATCTTCTATTCATATTGGAAGTGGCGGTATTATGCTGCCTCATTATAGTGCATATAAAATTGCAGAACAATTTAAATTAATGGAAGCACGTCACCCTGGACGCGTCGATTTAGGCACAGGACACTCACCTAGCTTCAAAAATGTAAATCAGGCTTTAAATGAGTCTAAAACAAAGGATATAAGTTACAAAACACAAATTAATGATTTAATGCATTATTTTAATGATGACAATACTCATAATCATCGTTTTAAAGGCTTACAAGCGACGCCATTAATCGATACGAAGCCAAGTATGTATATATTAGGTATGAGTAAACAAAGTGCTGCCATTGCTGCGGAAAAAGGATTACCTTTCGTAGTTGCGCTTATGGGTCAAGCTAACCACAATATTGAAAATGTTATTAACCATTATCGTGGCTTATTTGAACAATTTCATCCTGAAAGCAAATCTTCTGTTATTATTTCTACGTTTGTAATTACTGCAGAACAGCAATCACAAATAACGCAATTAGAGCATGCATTTCATTTATGGTTAGTGCGCATTGGCTATTTGGATCAGCCTGAGTTTTATCCTTCAATTGAATTTGCAATGCATCGACAGCTCTCAACACGTGAACAAGATAAAAAGAATTTTAACCAAAATAGAGTGATTTCAGGTTTACCTAATGATGTTATGAAAGCACTGAATGATGTTGTTCTAGGATTTAATGCTGATGAAATTATGATTCAACCCCACGTTTTTGGTGAAACACAGCGGAAAACACTGCTAGAGTTAATTGCCAAGGAAAATATGACAAAATAATAAAAGCAACATATCGCACACATTTAACTGTCGGCTGATATGTTGCTTTTTTGCATGATATTTTAATTTAAAGATCTTTATCCCATAAGAATTCATTTATTTTATCTTGCACTTTTTTATTATTTGCTAGTTTTCCATGCTCTGCATTAGGGCCATGCACTTTAAATTCATCATATGATTTTACGCTGTCACCTAATAAATACTTTAATGACCTTGAAGATACATTAGTCACCCTACCATCTGAATCTGTGCCATCTTCTATGTCTCCATATATATTTAGCACATTTACGTTATCAGTATATTTATGTTTCATTGCTCGTAATTCTTTATAATCATCCATCATTTTATTAGGCTTACCATTTTTATCTAATTCAACATTTAATTTTTTACCATCTACATCTACCTCACCATTAAAGTTTCCAGCTAAATTTACTACTTTATTTAAAGTAGGTAGTTGTTCATCGTCTCCATAATTTAACATATAGTAACTAAATGATTTATTACTCATAGAATGTGCGACAAAATTGAATTTTTCAAAGTTATATTGATAGTTCGTAGCAATGATGACATTTCTTATCCATTTTGCATTTTTTTCTACATTTTCATTATTATTATCTTCTAACTTAATTTTAATAATTGGATATTTAGATTTACTTGTTAAGTTTCCATCGAATGTCACCTTTCCATCAGATGAAACATATGCTTGAATAACCTCTTTTGATGCACCTGACTTAATAGCTGAATTTACTAGAAAATTTCCTGAATCAGCTGAGCCTTTATATCCATGAAGATAAAATGTAGGTATCGCTTCCTCGGAATCACTTCTGACAGGATATTCGTTATTTCCATAATATTTAATTACTAAAATAGCTACACTTAATAAGGCAACGAGCAAAATGATAAGTAGTACTGTGTAGAAATTACGAGAGTTCTTTTTATCTTCCATGTAATCACGCCTTATATTATAGAGTTATTTTCTTTAATTACCCAACATCTTATCATACTTAACGTTTTAAAATAAATTTTTATTTTGTAATACAAAAAAAGCACTTTCCAATATAATTGGAAAGTGCTTTTTAATATCGAACACAAACTGTCTACACTAATTTGCGTACTGTATCTGGAAGCGAATAAGTTCGCAACAGTTGCAGTAGTAATATTAACGTTTTGAGAACTGTGGTGAACGACGAGCTTTTTTAAGACCTGGTTTTTTACGTTCTTTCATACGAGGATCACGAGTAAGTAATCCAGCGCGTTTTAAAGAACCTCTGTATTCAGGATCTGCTTCTAATAATGCACGAGCAATACCGTGACGGATTGCTTGAGCTTGTCCAGTAAATCCACCGCCGTGAACGTTAACTAAAACATCATAGTTACCTTTAGTTTCTGTAACATCAAACGGTTGGTTTATATCTAAAATTAATGATTCAAATGGTAAGTAGCTACGTACATCGCTGCCGTTAACAGTAATGTTACCTTCACCTGGTACTAAACGTACACGTGCTACTGAGTTTTTACGACGGCCTGTGCCTTTATATTCAACTTGTGCCAATGTAATTTCCTCCTTTTAATTAACCACGTAACTCGTAGTTTTCTGGTTGTTGTGCAGCGTGTGGATGTTCAGCGCCACCATATACAAATAATTTTTTACCTTGTTTTTCACCTAAACGCGTGCTTGGTAGCATACCTTTAATTGAATTTTCAAGTAAACGTTCTGGGTTCTTAGCTTTTAACTCACCAGCAGAAATTGATTTAATTCCGCCTGGGTGGTTTGAGTGACGATAATACATTTTATCTTGTTCTTTGTTACCTGTAAAATGTATTTTTGAAGCGTTGATGATAATTACATAATCACCTGTATCAACGTGTGGTGTATAAGTTGCTTTATTTTTACCGCGTAAAATAGTTGCTACCTCTGAAGATAAACGACCAAGTGTTTTATCTTCAGCATCAATAACATACCATTTGCGCTCAATGTTTGATTCATTAGCCATAAATGTTTGACGCATATAATTGTCCTCCTAGAATAAATAAATGTTTCTTGTTTAATAGTTATTACTTTTAAGTTTAGATGTCATTTATTTTGTTAATTTTTTGTTCTTGTTCTACGTGCTTCTATATCTTGTTACACAATAAGATTCCGGGGCTTATCGTGGGTGATATAAAACAATACCGTTAGTAATCGTATAATTTTTAAGCCGTTTTGTCAATCTTATTTAATCATTTTGTGATGATTTTTTTTGATGTATTTTTATATTACTACCAAAGTCATTGATTAACGCTGAAGGTGTCAAATAAATCCGCTCTAAATATAATCCTTCTGATGGTGCAGTATACGGCACCTGATTACGATCTTTCATCATTAATAGTTCAGGTACCTCTTCAGGATTACGCTTTCCTTTGCCAACTTCTAATAGAAACGCCATAAGCACACGTACCATATTATATAGGAATCCTGAGCCTGTGACAATATAATCTAGACCATTTTCTGTAATTTTAATTCGACTTTCATACAATGTGCGAACTTTACTCTCTACTTCTGTTTTTTGTGAACAAAAACCCGTAAAATCATGCGTTCCCACAAATAATTGGGCTGCCCTATTCATTTTTTCAATATCTAATGAATCAGTAATATATGTTTTTAAACCACATTGAAAAGGATCCTTATGCTCAGATTGATAAATTTTATAACGATAAGACTTACCGACACAATCATATCTACAATGAAAATCATCGTCCACGAAGGTTACATCATTCACATATACATCATCAGGCAAAGCGCGATTCATTACGTACTTCCATTGCGGTGCAGCGATGTTTAATTCCGTATCAAAATGAAAATATTGCTCTAGTGCATGCACACCTTTATCTGTTCTGCTACTTGGGTGAATTCGCACATGACGTTTATGCATTCTTTTAAGTATTTTCTCAAACTGTTGTTGTACCGTTCTACCATTTTGTTGTATTTGAAAACCAAGAAACTGACTTCCTTGGTATGAAATATTTACTAAAACACGCATCATGCATTACACTCCTATATATTTTAAAACAAACAATATCACTGCTATTGGTATTAGTAATGTGAGTACTAATACATCTGTCCATCGCCATTGCAACTTACGATAACTCGTACGTTGTTTTTTAGTATCGTAGCCTCTTACTTCCATGGCGATAGCTAAATCTTCTGCTCTTTGAAACGCAGAAATAAACAATGGTATTAATAATGGTATAAATGCTTTTACTCGATTAACCAATCCTCCAGCGCTTATTTCTGAGCCACGAGATTTTTGAGCTAAAATAATTTTATCTAACTCATTCATCAGTGTTGGTATAAATCGCAATGCTATCGACATCATCATGCTCAACAGATGTACAGGTATTTTAACAAGTTTCAATGGTGATAATAGCCTTTCAAATGCGTCTGTTAAGTCAATAGGACTTGTCGTTAGCGTTAATATCGTTGAAATCATAATGATGAACATAAGTCTCAAGACAATATAAATACCCTCTAAAATACCATTTGTATCGATGGAGATAAATGAAAGCTCAAATATTCTTGTACCACCTTTGGTTAGAAACAAATGCATTAGAAAGGTAAAGATGAGAAATATCCAAATTGGTGTCAATCCTTTTACTAAAAACCATAATTTAATATGGGCTAACTTCATAAAACTTAATATTAATAGAAACAACCAAAAATAAGTAGCAAACGAATGTGCAAAAAAGATTAATACAATAAATAAGAAGACAAATATCAATTTTGAACGAGGGTCCAAACGATGGATTATTGTATCTAACGGAAGATAGCGACCTATGATAAATTTATCTCTCATTTTGTTGCCACTCCTTATACATTTCAATAAATTCTGCTTCAGTTAATGCGATTTTATTAAAATAATATTGATGTTTATCTTCAATATCTCTTTGCAGTTTCACAATGTTTGGTACATCTAAATGCATTTGATTCACGTAATTCGTATCACTAAATAGTTTACGTGGTGTACATGAATCAATAAGTTTGCCATTGCTCATAATTTTAACTTCATCTACATATTTGGCTACATCATTCATTTCATGCGTTACAAGGATGATTGTTTTTTGTTGTTCTACTTGAAGTTTTTTTATTAATTCCATGATTTGTTTTCTACTCTTTGGATCAAGGCCTGCAGTAGGTTCATCTAAAATAACAATATCTGGATCCATTGCCAATATTGATGTAATTGCAATCTTTCTCATTTGACCACCTGACATTTGAAAAGGAGACTGCTGCAATACATCCCTATTAAAACCAAATTCTAATAGTAAACGAAACGCACGTTCTTTTACTTCGTTAAGAGGCATATTAAAGTTTTGAGGACCAAAAAGAATCTCCCTTTCAACCGAATCTTCGAATAGCTGTGACTCTGGGAATTGAAATACAACTCCTACTCGTTTACGTACTTGCTTTAAAAACTTATCTTTAGTCTTATGGGTGATTGTTATATCATCTACTTCTAACGCACCATTAGTTGGCTTTAAAAGGCCATTGAAATGCTGAATCAATGTTGATTTACCAGAACCAGTTTGTCCTATCACAGCATAGTATTTTCCTTGTTCAAATGATGTGACAATGTCTTCCAACGCGAGATACTCAAACGGTGTGCCATTTTGATATACATAACTAACTTGGTTAAAATGAACCGTCATAATTTTCTTACCAACCCTTCATAAGTTATGTAATCAGTAACGCCTAATAACTGCTGATTCATCCGCATTGAAAATGGAAGGTCTAAACCAATCTTTGTGAGTTCATTACCATCACTAAAAATTTCTTGTGGTAAGCCCGATTGATATACAGTACCTTCATTTAACACCACTACATGGTCGGCCTCTACTGCTTCTGACAAATCATGTGTAATAGAAATAATCGTAACATCTTTATCGTCTTTTAAACGATGAATCAATGAAAGTAACTCATTTCTACCAGCAGGGTCTAACATAGATGTAGCTTCGTCTAATATAATGATATCTGTATCCAAAGCGAGAACCCCTGCAATTGCAACACGTTGCTTTTGGCCTCCTGAGAGAGACTGGGGTTCGTATGTAGCTCGTTCTAACATTTCTACGTCAGCTAATGCTTCAGGCACAATAGTCTGCATGCTTTCATATGTTACGCCATTATTTTCTAAACCAAATGCAACGTCATACTCCACTGTAGACCCTACAAATTGATTTTCAGGATTTTGGAACACAATGCCAATGTGCTGTCTTAGGTAATTCAAATTATCTTCGTGAACTAATCTATTACGCAAATAAATATCACCATCAAATGGTGATTCTATGCCTATCATAAGTTTGGCGATAGTAGATTTACCTGAGCCATTATGTCCTACAATTGATGTCCATTGTCCTTTTGGAATCTCAAAAGATACATCATTTAACGCAAATCGTTCATCACTATTATATTTAAATGAAACATGATTAAATGTAATAATATTATCTCGCGTTTCCATATCAATTGCCTCCCAAAATTTATATTCATCTTTGTTGTATACTTATCCTATTTTACATGAAACTTTCTAAAGAAGCACTAGTAAAGTCTAAAGAAACACTGCTATAAAGAAGTACTTTAAAACTTTTATAATATAGCTCTTTTGACATTTGCGCATTAGTGTAAGTGTTCAACCTTTGCTAATGTGTTAATATCAGAGGTTCACAATTGATTTTCAATTGCATAAGGCCCCCTCAATTCATACAGAATTGAGGGGGCCTTATAAATAAAAAAAGCGCGCACCCCATCATATTTTTGAGTTCACGCTTTAAAGTTTATTAAGTTTGATGGGGTACTCTGAGCTAGACAATATTTGTATGTGGCAAACATTATCGTTGCACTCATTTGCTTTATACATAGTAGTACGTATATTTAAATTAAACTAATTCGATAATTACTGATTCAGCTCCGTCACCGCGACGAGGGCCTACTTTAAGAATACGAGTGTAACCGCCTTGACGTTCTGTATAACGTTCAGCAACTTCACCGAATAATTTTTGTAGTGCAGTTTGAATTGATTCATCATCATTTAAGATTTCAACATTACGTAAAGTTTTAGCAGCTTGACGACGAGAAGCTAAATCTCCTTTTTTACCTAAAGTGATTAATTTTTCAACAACACTACGTAGTTCTTTTGCACGTGCTTCTGTAGTTTCAACACGTTCACTAACGATAAGTGAAGTAGCTAAATCGCGTAACATAGCTTTACGTTGATCAGAAGTACGACCTAATTTTCTGTAACCCATGAGTTAACCTCCTTTATATTAATCTTCTTTTCTTAAGCCTAAACCTAAATCTTCAAGTTTATATTTAACTTCTTCTAAAGATTTACGACCTAAATTACGGACTTTCATCATGTCAGCTTCTGATTTATCAGCTAACTCTTGTACAGAGTTGATACCTGCGCGTTTTAAACAGTTGTAAGAACGTACAGATAAATCTAATTCTTCAATTGACATTTCAAGAACTTTTTCTTTTTGATCTTCTTCTTTTTCAATCATGATTTCAGCATTTTGTGCTTCATCAGTTAATCCAACAAAGATATTCAAATGTTCAGTTAAGATTTTTGCAGCTAATGAAACAGACTCTTGTGGCGTTATAGAACCATTAGTCCAAACATCTAACGTTAATTTATCAAAATCACTACTTTGACCTACGCGCGTGTTTTCTACAGTATAGTTAACACGTTCTACAGGTGAATATAATGAATCAACTGGAATTACACCAATTGGTAAATCACTAGTGTTATTTTGTTCTGCTAATGCGTAGCCTCTACCTTTATTCGCAACGAGACGGATTTTTAAATGTCCACCTTTAGAAACAGTTGCAATTTTAATCTCAGGATTCAGTATCTCTACATCACTATCATGAGTAATGTCACTTGCAGTTACTTCGCCTTCATCTTTAACATCGATTTCCAAAGTTTTTTCTTCTTCAGAATAGATTTTTAATGCTAGTTTTTTGATGTTCATAATAATTGCAGAAACATCTTCAACAACATTATCTATAGCTGAGAATTCATGTAATACGCCTTCAATTTCAATGTATTTAACGGCTGCACCTGGTAATGAAGATAGTAGGATACGACGTAAGGAGTTTCCTAGTGTAGTACCGTAGCCACGTTCTAGTGGTTCAACAACGAACTTACCGAATTTAGCATCATCACTAATTTCAATTGTTTCAATTCTAGGTTTTTCGATTTCAATCATTTACAAATATCCTCCTTGATTACGTCGACTTGATTTGTACTGTAATTTCTCAGTGACCTGCGACAATAACAATAAAATTATACGCGACGACGTTTTGGTGGACGACAACCATTATGTGGAACTGGAGTAACGTCACGGATTGCAGTTACATCTAATCCAGCTGATTGTAACGCACGGATAGCTGATTCACGACCAGGACCTGGGCCTTTTACAGTGACTTCAACAGATTTCAAACCATGTTCCATAGCTGATTTAGCAGCAGTTTCTGATGCCATTTGAGCTGCGAATGGAGTTGATTTTTTTGATCCTTTGAATCCAAGTGCACCTGCTGATGACCATGATAACGCATTACCAAATTCATCAGTAATTGTTACGATTGTATTATTGAATGTTGAACGGATGTGAGCCACACCATTTTCAATATTCTTTTTCACTCTACGTTTACGAGATACTTGTTTACGTGCCATTTAAATTTTGCCTCCTTTACCTATTATTTTTTCTTGTTAGCTACAGTTTTAACTGGGCCTTTACGAGTACGAGCATTGTTCTTAGTCTTTTGTCCGCGTACTGGTAAGCCACGACGGTGACGGATACCACGGTATGATGAGATTTCCATTAAACGTTTAATGTTTAAGTTTTGCTCACGACGTAAGTCACCTTCTACTTTATAGCTATCTACTACTTCACGGATACGACCTAATTCATCATCAGTTAATTCGTTAACGCGTGTATCTGGTGAAACGTTAGCTTCTTCAGCAATTTTATTCGCTGTAGTAGTACCGATACCATATACATAAGTTAATGAAATAACAATACGTTTTTCACGTGGAATATCTACTCCTGCAATACGTGCCATAATTATTTACACCTCTCTTTATTAGCCTTGTCTTTGTTTATGTTTTGGGTTGCTACAAATTACCATTACTTTACCTTTACGTTTAATGACTTTACATTTTTCGCAAATTGGTTTTACTGATGGTCTTACTTTCATTTTAATACCTCCCTATATTATGGAGTGACGATTATTTATAACGATACGTAATTCTTCCGCGTGTTAAATCGTACGGAGACATTTCTACAGTTACTTTGTCGCCAGGCAGAATACGAATATAATTCATTCTGATTTTACCACTTACGTGAGCTAAAATCTCATGACCATTTTCTAATTCTACTTTAAACATTGCATTTGGTAAAGTATCTAACACAGTACCTTCTAATTCAATAACATCTTGTTTAGCCATTTATTAACTTCCCCCTTTTTGCAATAGTTGGTTATCGTCAACAATCAACTCTAACCATACGAGTCTATAAGTGTTGTTAATAAGTTTAACAAAATTAAAATGAATTACTATATCGCATTGTCACTCTTATTCAATTATACTTTCGACATTCCATAGACCGTACAAGTTGATATTATTTTAAGTTTTCTAAGATATCGATAACGTCTTCAGTAACGACTTTAATATCTCTTGAACCATCAATGTTTTTTAATACTTTTTTATTATCATAGAATTCTAAGATAGGTTTAGACTGTTTAACATTGACATTTAAACGATTTGCAACTGTTTCTGGGTTGTCATCTTCACGTTGGTATAATTTACCACCATCAAGATCACAAATACCTTCAACTTTAGGAGGATTGAATACAAGATGATAAGTTGTTCCGCATTTTTCGCAAATTCTACGACCAGTTAGGCGGTTCATTAATTCTTCTTCAGCTACCTCTATATTGATAACAGCATCAATTTTTCTATCTAATTCTTGCATAATTTCATTTAATGCTTCAGCTTGTTCAATAGTACGAGGAAAGCCATCAAGTAAGAATCCTTTTTTTGCATCGTCTTCAGAAATTCTATCTTTAACGATGCCCACAGTTACTTCATCAGGGACTAATTCTCCACGATCCATGAATGATTTAGCTTCTTTGCCTAAATCTGTTCCATCTTTAATCGCTTTTCTGAACATGTCGCCAGTAGATATGTGTGGAATTGGGAATTTCTTTACAATTTCACTCGCTTGAGTTCCTTTACCTGCACCAGGTAAACCCATTAAAATGATATTCATAAGTGCCCTCCTACAATTTATCTACCACCAAAGCCTCTATAATCTTTCTGAGTCACTTGAGCTTCAAGACTCTTCATTGTTTCAATTGCTACACCAATTACGATAAGTAAGCTAGTACCACCAAGCTGAATAGATTGAGGTAAGCTCATTACTTTAGTAGCAATGATTGGCAGAATCGCAATTACAGCTAAGAATATTGACCCTACAAATGTTAAACGATAGAGAACTCCAGTAATATATTTTTTTGTTTGTTCACCAGGTCTAATACCTGGAACATAACTTCCTTGTTTCTTGAGATTATCTGACATCTTTCCAGGATTGACTTGAACAAATGCATAGAAGTATGTGAATGCAATAATAAGCACCACATAAACAATCATACCGATATTACTCGATGGATTTGCCACGTCTGAAATCTTCTGCGCCCAACTAGCGTCAGGGAAGAACAATGTTAATGTTCTAGGTAACAAGAAGAATGCCATTGCAAAGATAACCGGGATAACCCCAGCAGCGTTAACTTTCAAAGGTAAATATGTTGCTTGTGAACCTAATCGTTGTGTTGATTGCTTTTTCGCATATTGAATTGGAATTTTACGAATAGCTTGTAATACAAATATTGCACCGACTGTTAATAATACCATTCCAATAACTAATCCTAGAACTTTTAACCATGCCATTGTAGTATCATCTTGACCTACGAATGACTGTTGATAGAACTGAATTAATGATGAAGGTAGTGATGACAAAATACCACCAAAGATGATAATTGAAATACCATTACCGACACCGAATTGAGTGATTTGATCACCCATCCAAATCAAGAATGCTGTACCAGCTGTTAATACAACAGCGATTAATAAATAACTAAGGATTGATTGATCAATAATCAATTGACCCTTTAGATAATTATTAAATTGGAACGCCATACCAATTGATTGGATAAAGGCAAGTACAATAGCAAAATAACGTGTGATGTTAGTAAGTTTTTTTCTACCTGCATCACCTTGTTTTGCCCACTCAGAAAACTTCGGAACAATATCCATTTGTAATAGCTGCATCACAATTGATGCAGTAATGTAAGGCATTATACCCATGGCAAAGATTGAGAAATTCTGCAAGGCTCCGCCACCAAATGTATTTAACAAATCAGTGACACCTTGAGATCCTTGTCTACTGTCAAAAGCAGCTGGATTTACACCAGGTGCTGGAATATAAGTACCTATCTTAAAAATAACTAACATTGCGAGAGTAAAAAAGATCTTGTTACGAACTTCTTTAGTTTTAAAGAAGCTCACAAGCGTTTGAAACATTAGATCACCTCGTGTGCTCCGCCTTTTGCATCAATAGCATCTACTGCAGACGCAGAGAATTTGTTAGCTTTCACAGTTAACTTTTTGTCTAGTGAACCTTTACCTAGTACTTTAATACCAGATTTTTCGTTCTTAACTACACCAGATTCTACTAATAAAGCAGGAGTTACTTCAGTACCATCCTCAAATTTATTAAGTTGGTCTAAGTTAACAATAGCATATTCCTTACGGTTAATGTTAGTAAAACCTCGTTTTGGTAAACGACGGAATAATGGTAATTGACCACCTTCGAAACCTGGTCTTACACTACCACCTGAACGTGATTTTTGACCTTTTTGTCCACGACCACTAGTTTTACCGTTACCAGTAGCTGCACCACGTCCAACACGGTTACGTACTTTACGAGAACCTTCTGACGGTTTTAGCTCATGTAATTTCATTTCGGCACCTCCTTAATTATTTTTCTTCTACTGTCACTAAGTGACTTATTTTGTTGATTTGCCCACGAATAGCAGGGTTATCTTCAACAACTACTGAAGAGTTCGTTTTTTTCAAACCTAGAGCTTCAACAGTTTTACGTTGTGTTTCTGGACGACCTATAACACTACGAGTGAGGGTAATTTGTACTTTAGCCATAACTTATTTTCCCTCCTTAATTGTATAATTCTTCTACTGATTTGCCGCGTAATTTCGCAACTTCTTCAGCATTTTTAAGGTTTTTTAATCCATTAATTGTTGCACGAACCATGTTGATTGGTGTATTTGATCCTAAAGATTTACTTAAGATATCAGTGATACCAGCTAATTCTAATACCGCACGAACAGGGCCACCTGCAATAACACCAGTACCTGGTGCTGCTGGTTTCATTAAAACATTACCTGAACTGAAACGACCATTAATAATGTGAGGTGTTGTACCTTCAACACGTGGAACAACTACTAAATCTTTCTTAGCTGCTTCTACTGCTTTTTTGATTGCTTCTGGCACTTCTTGTGCTTTACCAGTACCGAATCCAACGCGACCGTTTTTATCTCCAACCACTACTAAAGCAGTGAAACGGAAACGACGACCACCTTTTACAACTTTAGCAACACGGTTAATTGTAACAACGCGTTCTTCAAATTCTTTCACTTCTTCTCTACGAGCCATGTAAATGTCCCTCCTTCAAATTAAAATTCTAATCCATTTTCACGAGCTGCATCTGCTAAGGCTTTAACACGGCCATGGTATAAATATCCTCCACGGTCAAAAACAATTGTTTTAATACCTTTATCGCTAGCTCTTTTAGCTACAGTTTCGCCGACTTTAGCTGAAAGTTCAACTTTTGAACCTGTTTCATTTGCTAAGTCTTTTTCTTGTGTTGATGCTTGTGCTAATGTTTTGCCATTAACATCATCGATAACTTGTGCGTAAATATGTTTGTTTGAACGATAGATGTTTAAACGTGGTTTTTCAGCTGTGCCTGACAATTTATTACGGACACGAGCATGTCTTTTCAAACGCACTTGGTTTTTATCAATTTTGCTGATCATTTTATTACTCCTTTCTTTTGAAAGTTATTTATTATTTACCAGTTTTACCTTCTTTACGGCGAACGAATTCTCCTTGATAGCGAATTCCTTTACCTTTATACGGTTCTGGTGGTCTTGTTGCACGAATGTTTGAAGCGATAGCGCCAACTGCTTCTTTAGAAATACCAGTTACTGTAACTTTAGTATTTTTTTCAACAGCGAAACTAACACCATTATCAGCTTTAATTTCAACTGGGTGTGAATAGCCAACATTAAGGATTAAGTTTTCACCTTGCATTTGAGCACGGTAACCTACACCTACTAGTTCTAATGTTTTTTGGTATCCTTCTTTAACACCGATGATCATATTATTAATTAAAGTACGAGTTGTACCATGTACTGTTTTATCATCTTTAGAATCAGATGGTCTCACAACTTCTAAAGTACTTTCATCTTGTTTATATGTCATTCTTTCATCCATAGTTTTAAACAATTCACCTTTAGGACCTTTAACAGTTACTGTATTGCCTTCAATAGTTACTGTTACGTCACTAGGGATGTCAATAATTTTTTTACCAACACGACTCATGTTATCGCACCTCCTTGTTATTTATTATTACCAAACGTAACCTAGGATTTCTCCGCCGATATTACGTTTTCTTGCTTCTTTATCAGTGATAACACCTTCTGAAGTAGAAACTAATGCAATGCCAAGACCGTTAAGTACTTTAGGTACTTCGTTAGCTTTAGCATAAACACGTAAACCTGGTTTAGAAATACGTTTTAATCCAGTGATAACACGTTCATTGTTTTGACCATATTTAAGGAATAAACGGATAACCCCTTGTTTATCGTCTTCAACAAATTCTACGTTTTTAATGAAACCTTCACTTTTTAAAATTTCAGCAATTTCTTTTTTAATGTTTGAAGCAGGTAATTCTAATTTATCGTGACGCACCATGTTGGCGTTTCTTACACGAGTTAGCATATCTGCAATTGGATCGTTGATTGTCATTGATTGTTGCCTCCTTTCAGACTTTTTATATTACCAGCTAGCTTTACGAACGCCAGGGATTTGGCCTTTATAAGCTAATTCACGGAAACAAATACGGCATAATTTGAATTTACGATATACGGAATGTGGACGACCACAGCGTTCACAACGAGTATATTCACGTACTTGGAACTTTTGTTTTTTTTGTTGCTTAGCAACCATTGAAGTTTTAGCCACTTAATTAGCCTCCTTTAGAGATTATTTTTGAAATGGCATACCGAATTGTGTTAACAATTCACGAGCTTCCTCGTCAGTGTTAGCAGTTGTTACGATAACGATATCCATTCCTCGTATTTTACTTACTCGGTCATAGTCGATTTCAGGGAAAATTAATTGTTCTTTAACACCTAAAGTGTAGTTACCTCTGCCATCAAATGCAGATTTAGATACACCACGGAAGTCACGTACACGAGGTAGTGATACAGAAATTAATTTATCTAAAAAGTCATACATTCTTTCACCACGTAAAGTTGTTTTAGCACCAATTGGCATACCTTCACGTAAACGGAATGTTGCAACAGATTTTTTAGCTTTTGTGATTAATGGTTTTTGACCAGTGATAGCTTGTAATTCCTCTACAGCATCATCTAATACTTTAGTATTTTGTACAGCGTCACCGACACCCATATTTACTACGATTTTATCAATTTGCGGCACTTCCATTACTGAACTATAGTTGAAATGTTTCACTAAGTTTTGAGTAACTTCAGAGTTGAATTTTTCTTTTAAACGGTTCACAGTGGATCCTCCTTTCAATTAGTTATTAATTATTAGTTTTGATTTCTTCGCCTGATTTTTTAGCGATACGAACTTTTTTGCCATCTTCGAATTTATAACCTACGCGTGTTGGTTCATTCGTTTTAGGATCTAATAATTGTACGTTAGAAACATGGATTGCTGCCTCTGTTTCTAAGATTCCACCTTCAGGATTAAATTGAGTTGGTTTTTGGTGCTTTTTGATTGTATTGACACCTTCCACAACGACACGGTCTTTTTTAGGTTCAGTTGCAACAACTTTACCTTCTTTACCTTTGTCTTTACCTGCGATAACTTTTACGTTGTCACCTTTTTTGATATGCATGTGTGGCACCTCCTTAAATTTATATATTTATAAATGTATTATTAAAGTACTTCTGGAGCTAATGATACAATTTTCATGAAGTTGCCTTCACGTAATTCACGTGCAACAGGTCCAAAGATACGAGTACCGCGTGGGCCTTTATCGTCGCGAATAATGACACATGCATTTTCATCAAATTTGATGTATGAACCATCGTTACGACGTACGCCTGATTTAGTACGTACGATAACAGCTTTAACTACTTCACCTTTTTTGACAACGCCACCTGGTGTAGCATTTTTAACACTTACTACGATAACGTCACCAATATTCGCTGTTTTACGACCAGATCCACCTAATACTTTAATTGTAAGAACTTCACGTGCACCAGAGTTATCTGCTACTTTTAATCGTGTTTCTTGTTGGATCATGAGTTAAACCTCCTTTATCTTCACTATTTATTAAATAATAACTGATTCTTCAACAATTTCTACCAAACGGAAACGTTTAGTTGCTGATAAAGGACGTGTTTCTTGTATTTTTACTGTGTCCCCTAATTTAGCTGAGTTGTTTTCATCATGAGTTTTGTATTTTTTAGAGTATTTTACTCGTTTACCATATAATTTGTGCATTTTGTATGTTTCAACAAGTACAGTTACAGTTTTATCCATTTTATCGGAAACGACTCTACCTACATAAACTTTACGATCATTTCTTTCGCTCACTATAGTAACCTCCTCTTTAAATTAAATTATTGATTAGCTTTACCTTGTTCAATTTCTCTTTCACGAACAACAGTTTTTAGACGTGCAATCGTTTTTCTTACCGTGCGAATACGTGCAGTTTCTTCTAATTGACCTGTTGCTAACTGAAAGCGTAGGTTAAAAAGCTCTTCTTTTGAAGATTTAATTTGTTCTTCGATTTCTGAAGTGGTTAAGTCTCTAATTTCCTTAGCTTTCATTTGTTTCACCACCCAATTCTTCACGTTTTACAAACTTAGTTTTCACTGGAAGTTTGTGACTAGCTAAACGTAATGCTTCGCGCGCAACTTCTTCGTCAACGCCTGCGATTTCAAATAAAATTCTACCTGGTTTTGCTACTGCAATCCAGCCTTCAACCGCACCTTTACCAGCACCCATACGTACTTCTAAAGGTTTTTTAGTGTAAGGTGTATGTGGGAAGATTTTAATCCAAACTTTCCCGCCACGCTTCATGAAACGTGTCATTGCAATACGAGCTGATTCGATTTGACGAGATGTGATCCAAGAAGTTGTAGTTGCTTGTAAACCATACTCACCAAATGTTACATAGTTACCGCCTTTAGAACGACCAGTTGTTTTAGGACGATGTTGGCGACGATATTTTACACGTTTTGGTAGTAACATTATTATTTTCCTCCTTCACTAGTGTTCTTAGTAGTAGGAAGAACTTCTCCACGATAAATCCATACTTTGACACCTAATTTACCGTAAGTAGTGTCAGCTTCTGCATGTGCATAACTAATGTCGGCACGTAGTGTATGAAGTGGAACAGTTCCTTCTGAATATTGCTCAATACGAGCGATGTCAGCTCCGCCTAAACGACCTGAAACTTGTGTTTTGATACCTTTAGCGCCATTTTTCATAGCTCTAGTAATAGCTTGTTTTTGTACACGACGGAACGATGCACGGTTTTCTAATTGTACTGCAATATTTTCAGCAACAAGTTTAGCATCTAAATCAATTTTCTTGATTTCAATAACGTTGATGTGTACTTTTTTGCTTGTTAATGAGTTCAATTTATTACGTAATTTTTCAATTTCTGAACCGCCTTTACCGATTACCATACCTGGTTTACCAGTATGAATAGCGATGTTGATACGGTTAGCAGCACGCTCAATTTCAACTTGAGAAACTGATGCTTCTTTTAATGCGTTATCAATAAACTTACGGATTTTTAAATCTTCGTGTAATAATGATGCGAAGTCTTTTTCTGCATACCATTTAGCTTCCCAATCACGGATGATACCAACACGAAGTCCGATTGGATTAATTTTTTGACCCACAGTGTTCCCTCCTTAAAAGATTATTAAGCTTCTTTAGCTTCTTCTTTACCGTCACTTACGACGATTGTAATGTGGCTTGTACGTTTGTTGATCGCACTTGCACGGCCTTGTGCACGTGGACGGAAACGTTTTAATGTTGGTCCTTCATTAGCATAAGCTTCTTTAACTATTAATTCATCAGTGTTCATGTCATAGTTATGTTCAGCATTTGCTAAAGCGGACATTAATAATTTTTCAACTACTGGTGATGAAGCTTTGTTTTTTAATTTTAAAATCGCTATAGCTTCACCAGCGCTCTTGCCTCTAATTAGATCTAATACTAATCTAACTTTACGAGGTGCGATTCTTATTGTTTTAGCAACCGCTTTTGCTTCCATTCGAATTTCCTCCTCTACTTGTTAGAAGTTATCTTCTAGTTTTTTTGTCATCTGCTGCATGACCTTTAAAAGTACGTGTTGGTGCGAATTCTCCTAATTTATGACCAACCATATCTTCAGTTACGAATACAGGTACGTGTTTACGTCCATCATATACTGCGAATGTATGTCCGATAAAATCAGGGAAAATAGTTGAACGACGTGACCAAGTTTTGATTACTTGTTTTTTCTCGCTTCCGCTTTGAGCCTCAACTTTTTTCTTTAGATGATCGTCAGCAAAAGGTCCTTTTTTAATACTACGAGCCATAGTGGCGCCTCCCTTCTTATTGTGAGCGTGCAGCAATCATGCCGCACACGCAAATAAGTCATTTTTATTTTTTCTTCTTACGTCCACGAACGATAAGTTTGTCTGAAGATTTTTTACCACGACGAGTTTTCTTACCAAGCGTAGGTTTACCCCAAGGTGACATTGGAGATGGCATACCGATAGGTGCACGTCCTTCACCACCACCGTGTGGGTGATCGTTAGGGTTCATTACAGAACCACGAACTGTTGGGCGTTTACCTTTCCATCTAGAACGTCCTGCTTTACCAACGTTAACAAGTTCATGTTGGATGTTACCAACTTGACCAATAGTAGCACGGCAAGTTGAAAGAATCATACGTACTTCACCAGATCTTAATCTGATTAAAACATATTTACCTTCTTTACCAAGTACTTGTGCACTAGCACCAGCTGAACGAGCGATTTGTCCACCTTTACCAGGTTTCAACTCGATATTGTGTACTACTGTACCTACTGGGATGTTAATTAATGGTAATGCATTACCTAATTTGATATCTGCATTTTCACCGTTTTCCAATACTTGACCTACTTTAAGGTTTTTTGGAGCGATGATATAGCGTTTTTCTCCATCAGCATAAACTAATAATGCAATGTTTGCTGAACGGTTTGGATCATATTGTATTGAATCAACTTTAGCGTTGATGCCGTCTTTATTACGTTTGAAATCAATAACACGGTATTGACGTTTATGTCCTCCACCGCGATGGCGAACTGTCAATTTACCTTGGTTATTTCGTCCCGCTCTTTTCGGTAGCGGTTGTAATAATGATTTTTCTGGAGTTGTTTCAGTGATTTCTGAGAAATCATAACCAGTCATATTACGACGACCATTAGTAATTGGCTTGTATTTTTTTAGAGCCATTGTCGTTTACCTCCTTATTGGTAATGTTTTAGTTGAATAGATCGATTGATCCTTCTTTTAATTTTACAATTGCTACGCGTCTTTTATTTGTATAGCCTTGGTAACGGCCCATACGTTTTTTCTTTGGTTTGTAGTTGATGATGTTTACATTAGCAACTTTTACGTCAAAGATTTCTTCAACAGCGATTTTAACTTGTGTTTTATTAGCACGAGTATCAACGTCGAATGTGTATTTGTCTTCTGCCATAGCGACAGATGATTTTTCAGTGATTACGGGGCGCTTAAGAACGTCTCTTGCTTCCATTATCCTAGCACCTCCTCAACTTTTTTAGCAGCTGATTCTGTAATTACTACACTGTCAGCGCTTGTGATATCTAGAACATTTAAACCTTGAGCTGTAGTAACTTGTACACCAGGAATGTTACGAGCAGATAATGCTACGTTTACATCTTCTGATTCAGTAACTACTAATACTTTTTTAGGTTGTTCTAAATTTGAAAGTACAGTTTTGAACTCTTTAGTTTTTGGAGCTTCTAAGTTTAATGTATCAACAACAGTTAAACCTTTTTCTTGTACTTTATAAGATAATGCTGAGCGTAATGCTAAACGACGCATTTTCTTAGGCATTTTGTATGAGTAGCTTCTTGGTGTTGGTCCGAATACGATACCACCACCACGCCATTGTGGAGCACGGATTGTACCTTGACGCGCACGTCCTGTACCTTTTTGTCTCCATGGTTTAGCTCCGCCGCCTCGTACTGCTGAACGGTTCTTGACAGCGTGTGTACCTTGGCGTAATGAAGCACGTTGTAAATTAATTGCTTCAAAAAGAACACTATTGTTTGGTTCGATTGCAAATACTGCATCGTTTAATTCAACTGAACCTGATTTAGTTCCATCTACTTTTAATACATCATAATTTGCCATTATGCATATCCTCCTTTCATTCTATATTATTTATTACCTTTAATTGATGAAGTGATTTCTAAGAAACCTTTTTTAGGTCCAGGTACATTACCTTTAACTAAAATTACATTGTTTTCAGTGTCAACTTGAACTACTTCTAAGTTTTGAACTGTTACTGTGTCTCCACCCATACGTCCAGGCATTTTTTGTCCTTTAAAGACTTTTGAAGCATCTGATGCCATACCTATTGAACCAGGTGATCTATGGAAATGAGAACCATGTGACATTGGACCACGTGCTTGATTATGACGTTTAATGGCACCTTGGAAACCTTTACCTTTAGATACGCCTGTTACATCAATTACGTCTCCAGCTTCAAATGTATTAACTGAGACTTCTTGACCTACTTCGTATTCATCAACATTAACGTTTTTGAATTCACGAATGAAGCGCTTAGGTGCTGTGCCTGCTTTTTTAGCATGGCCTTCAGCTGGTTTGTTAGCATATTTGCTTGTTTTACTACCTTTTTTATAAGCTCGTTTATCTTCGTAGCCTACTTGTATTGCGTTGTAACCATCAATCTCTTCAGATTTCTTTTGTAATACAACGTTTTGGCTTGCTTCTACTACTGTTACTGGGATTAAATCACCGTTTTCTCCGAAAACTTGTGTCATCCCGATTTTTCTTCCTAAGATTCCTTTGGTCATCGAAAGTCCACCTCCTAAATTTTTCTATTATAATTTGATTTCGATGTCTACGCCAGATGGTAAGTTTAAGCCCATAAGAGCATCAACTGTTTTTGGTGTAGGGTTAACAATATCGATCAAACGTTTATGTGTACGTTGTTCGAACTGTTCACGTGAATCTTTGTACTTATGCACGGCACGAATTACAGTATAAACTGATCTTTCAGTCGGTAACGGAATTGGTCCAGATACATCTGCACCAGAACGTTTTGCTGTTTCAACAATTTTTTCTGCTGATTGATCGATTACGCGGTGATCATAAGCTTTTAATCTGATTCTGATTTTTTGTTTTGCCATAATTTTCCCTCCTTATTCGTCTACATTTAAGTGATAGACTTCTCCACGAAAACTATCTCACACAGCGCCATGGCAAAGCGGCCGGGTGTGTCAGTAACCTTTCGCTTCATCGCGTGTTCTTAAAGTCCAACATTAGATATGTTACATGAAAAGCAGTGATTAATCAAGCTTTTCTGCAAAAGTTTTTATACTTTTTGTCTAACACATACTTTGTTATTGTACTTGAATACGCTAATCACTTCAACCTTTTTTGAAATCTTTTTAAAAATCTTTTTGAATCTCTAGAATTCATTATTACTTATTGTTATTGAAATCCATTGGTTTGTTTTATAATAGTAGATATTAGGTGGTGATATGATATGAAAAGGGGTATTCGTACTACGCTTATAATTTTGAGCTTTATACTCCTAATAGGAGAGTTTGTTTATGGTATTCCATTTCTTGGTGGTAGCATTATTCTTAGTTTTGGTTGGCAACCATTACTCATTAACGCCCTATTATACCTTGTAACTATGATAATACTCATAGTAGATAAACAAAACTCAATTAAACCAATGATGGTTATTCCATTATTAGGTGTTATTGGTTCATTCATTGCATTTTTACCTTTCATCGGTATGGTTGTGCATTGGATTTTATTCTTTTTAATGCTTTTCTTTATATTCGTACTCTTTTCAACTCCTCTGTATGTAGCTAACAAAAATGCAAAAGTAGTATATACAGAATATAGAGAAACTCAAAAATAATTAGTCTTTCTTTTTAAATTTTTTTATAAGTTCTGTTAGTTAGGATTAACTATTTTTCATCGAGCGTATATTATATGAGTCTTTGTTTGGTTAAATCATACCAATTGGGTAAATCGATTCTTTATTAACAGCATAACTTTTATTACCTTTTCATAAATTGCTATTATAATGAAGAAACTTGTTTTTACTTCTTGTATAATATGTATTTGATGTATAATACCTTATACGATTTCTAAACAGTTCCAAGTTAATTATTTGTAAAATATAAAAGCACATTGTTGCGTCGCTTTGACGTTCAACAATGTGCTTTTGATTTATCCGTGAACAAACACGAAATAGAGAATAAATAATACCATTAAACCATACATGATAGGATGTACTTCTTTATGTCTTTTAGAGATTAACATTGTAATTGGATAGAATATAAATCCGCAAGCAATACCTGTCGCAATTGAATATGATAAAGGCATCATGATTATTGTGACAAAAGCTGGTACTGCAACTTCAAATTTCTTCCAATCTATTTCTGCAAAGTTTGAAGCCATTAAGACACCAACTACAACTAATGCAGGTGTGGTAACTGCACTCGTCACTACTTCCATAAGCGGACTAAAGAATATCGCTAATAAGAAACAAAAACCTGTTACTACACTTGCAAATCCTGTCCGTGCTCCGACAGCAACACCTGATGTTGATTCAATATATGTAGTCGTTGTTGTGGTACCAAAAATCGAACCTACAATTGTCGCTAATGAGTCTGAAAAAAGTGCACGTCCAGCTCTTGGAAGTTTGTTATCTTTCATCATACCAGCTTGACTAGCTACTGCTACTAAAGTTCCTGCTGTATCAAAGAAATCTATGAATAAGAATGTTAGGATAACAATTAGAAATTGAACAGTAAATAATTGCGATGGATCTTTAAAGGCTTCAAAAGCTGCACCGAAAGTTGGTTCAATACTTGGCACTTGACCTACAATGCCACTTGGCGTATGTATAAGACCAGTAATCATACCAAGAATAGATGTAAGCATCATACCAATAAATATTGCTCCTGGCACTCTAACTGCATAGAGTATAACAGTGATAATGATACCAAATATAGTTAAGAGTACAGGTCCGTCAGTAATTTGCCCCAATGTAACTAACGTAGAATCATTGGCAACAATAATACCTGAACTTTGTAACCCTACAAATGTGATAAATAACCCGATTCCTGCAGACACTGCCATTTTCATCTGAAAAGGAATTGCGTTTATGATTATTTCCCGTAGCCCCGTCATTGTGAGGACTGCAAATACTAAACCAGAAAATAGTACTCCAGTTAAACCGACTTCCCAAGGAATGCCCATAGTTAATACAACAGTAAATGCAAAGAATGCATTTAAGCCCATACCAGGTGCTAAAGCAATCGGATATCGTGCAATTAGCCCCATAAATAGTGAGCCAACAAAAGCTGCAAGTGCTGTGGCAACGAAAATAGCACCTTGATCCATTTTCATATCGTCAGACACGCCTTCAACGCCTGCTAAACTAAGTACTTGAGGGTTAACAGCTAAAATGTATGCCATAGATAAGAAAGTCGTTAGCCCACCAAGTATCTCTTTCTTATAGCTTGTTCCATGTTTATCAAACTTGAAATACTTTTTCACAGTTAGTTCTCCTTTTTTTAAAATACCTACATATTTTAATATCAATTTAACTATTTTACAATAGCAAACACGAACTTTGTTAAAATATATATTTCGTTTGTTCGATTATTTTAGAATTTAAGGCCTTTTAGTGCATCTTGGAATGGGTTGTTCTCTATACCTTCATCTTTATTCATATATTTTTTCATATCTTTTTTATTTATTTTATCTGACTTTTTATTTTTATGTCGTTTATCCATTTGAGTCTGACTTTCAGTATGACCACAAACACAGCGATAAACAGCGTCCTTCCCTCTTCCGAATAACGTCATTTTTTTATGACAATTAGGACAACGTGCGTTAGTTTTTCTTTGAACATTCTTTTTCGTTTTGCACGTAGGATCCTGACAAACTAGCATTTGTCCATTTTTCGTTTTAACTTTAATCATAAATTTACCGCAAGTTGGACATTCAGTTGTAGTTAAATTGTCATGTTTATAGCTTTGTTCACTTTCCTTAATTTCAGATACAACGTCGTTCGTAAATTGCTTCATCTCTGATATAAACTGTTTCACATCATATTTACCTTGTTCAATGAGTGAAAGTTTTTCTTCCCATTCTGCTGTCAGTAACGGAGAAGTAAGTTTTTTTGGTGCTAATTCTAAAATTTGTTTTCCTTTAGAAGTTACTTTTATTTTGCCATCACGTACTTCAATCGCATTCATATTAAATAATTTTTCTATGATATCCGCTCTGGTTGCTACAGTACCAATACCGCCTGTTTCTTTTAATGTATCATTATGTTTTTTATCATCTAATGCAAAGAATTTCTGAGGGCTTTCCATCGCTTTGAGTAAAGTTCCTTCATTAAAATACGCTGGAGGTGTTGTCTCATGTTGCTCTATGTTCACACGAGTGATTTTAAGTGTTGCACCTTTTTGCATTTGAGCAATTTGTTCATTTGCTTTTTCTTGAGTATCATAGACTGCTTTAAAACCTAATTTTGTAGTGATTTTATCTTTAAAAGTAAAGTTATATCCACCCACATTTAATTCTATAGAAACTGCTTCGTATTCATGAGGTGGCATTAGATTTTCTAAGTATCTTTGCGCAATCATCATGTATATTTTTGATTCTCGTTGGCTTAATTGATTCATATCAGGACGTACTTCTGTTGGTATGATAGCGTGATGATCTGATACCTTACTGTTATTTACAAATCTTTGTTTAGCAGAAAACGATTGTGACATTTGCCCTTTTGCTATGTCTTTTAAAGTTGTAGCCATAATTGCTTGCAAACGATCTTTGAGCGTATCTACCATATCATCAGTTAAATAATTTGAATCTGTACGTGGATACGTCACAAGTTTATGTCTTTCATACAACGCCTGTAATGTATTTAAAGTCTCTTTAGGCCCTAAGTGATAGCGTTTATAAGCTTCTTGTTGCAAATCAGTTAAACTAAACAATTGCTGTGGATATGATTTTTTATGACTTTTAGTTATTGTTTCAATCGTTGCTACTTGTCCTTCAATTTCCTTCTTGATACCTTCAAAAACAGTTTTATCAGGATGTGATTGAGGTTTAGTACATTGGAAGTTAAGGCCACCTGCATTCAATTTCATTGTGAAATAAGTCTGTGGTTTGAATTGATTAATCTCATTTTGTCTCATTTGTACTAATTGTATTGTTGGTGTTTGCACACGACCCAGTGACAATTGCGCGTCATATTTGGTTGTCAATGCTCTTGTTGCATTGATACCAACAATCCAATCTGCTTCACTGCGTGCTAATGCAGCGTGATATAAATTGTCATATTTACGTCCATCTTGCAGTTTATTAAAACCATCTTTAATTGCTTTATTTGTTACAGAACTAATCCATAAACGTTTAATTGGTTTTTGATTATGTGCTTTATCTAATATTAATCGCGCTACAAGTTCGCCCTCTCTACCAGCATCAGTTGCAATGATGATGTCTTTAACATTATTGTTCTTAATTAAAGATTGCACTGTTGAAAATTGCTTTCTTGTCTTACTTATAACAACAGTTTTCATTTTATTTGGTATAATGGGTAAAACATCAAGTTTCCATTCTTTATAATTATTATCATACTGTTCTGGCGTTGCATTCGTTACCAAATGACCCAACGCCCAAGTAACTATATATTTATTATTTTCAAAATAGCCATTGCGCTTTTCATTAACGTTCAAAGTATTTGCAATGTCTCTACCTACTGAAGGTTTTTCAGCTATAATTAGTGATTTCATAATTTCGCCCTTTCAATTTCAATATAATATTTATTGTAACATGTATATAGCACATCGAAACTTCCATTTATATCAAAAAGTTCCTATAATTAACTTAATAGTTTACAGACGGAGGTATTTTATGAAAACTATCAAATTAAACGACTATGACCAGATAGAACAGTTTATAATTAACGCAGATTATCGTTCAGCTTCTTATTTATACAAATTACCACCAGCACATAAAGATATTACAACTAATATAAAGCAACTCATCGAAGACCCAGGCGTCTATGCACAGATGGATGATCAAGATCAAATCATCATGTTAATATCAGCGTTTCAATATGAGCAAAATAAATATAAAGTTCTTGGCCCTTTCGTAAATAAATCAGTTACACCATCAGTTTCAGCCTTTCAAAACTTATTTGAAACATTAGCACAGAGCAAATCTGAATCTACGAGTTTCAACTTTTCTTTTGAAGAAACAGAACAAAATTATTTAGATTTTATGAAAGCTATCCAATCTTCTTATAGCTTTACAGATTATTATTTAGTAGCATCACAAGATATTGGTGAAATTGAGCACGCACAAAACATCACAGAATATCAGCCAGCTTACTATCGTTTATTTAGTAAATTGCATGAACACACATTTAAACATGATGTAATGACTGCTGATGAAATTGTTGAATCACTAGATGAGCATCATCGCCTATTTATGTTTATGTCTGAGGGACTACTGAAAGGTTATCTCTACCTTCAAATATTTGAAAATAGTCATAAAGCAGAAATCAAATATTTTTCTTCGCACTCTGATTATAGACTTAAAGGCATAGCATTTGATTTACTATCACACGCCATACACATCGCGTTTACTAATCACGATATAGAAAAAGTTTTTTTCAAAATACGTAGTAAAAACACGACACTCGTTGAACGTTTTAATGAGCTAGGCTTTAATATCAATTATGAATATAAAAAATTTAAATACGTCGCTGCTCATATTTAATTCGCTATACCTTTATAAGCTTAAAGTTTGGAATATCTCCAAATTTTAAGCTTATTTTAATTATTCTTTTTTTAATGCCAAAAACCGATAATGGTTATATTTCACAATGATACAAAATAATTTTGCATATAATCTAATATTTTTTACTATATTAATATTTTGCTTTAAAATACCATACAAGGGCAATCTAAGTAGTTGTTTTGAAAGGAAAGTATTATTTAAATAGAGAGAGAGTGAATATAAAGTATGGATATATTAATTGCCCTTTTACCCGCGTTATTTTGGGGGAGTGTTGTTTTAATTAATGTGCTTGTTGGTGGTGGCCCCTATAACCAAATTAGAGGTACTACATTTGGTGCATTAATCATTGGTATTATTTTATTATTAACTGGCAATGCTGAATTTGGTGACCCCACTATTATTATTGTCGGTTTAATTTCAGGTGCTTTTTGGGCACTTGGTCAGGGCTACCAATTGAAATCAATTAGTTTAATTGGTGTGTCTAAAACTATGCCTATCTCTACTGGTTTACAATTAGTAGGTACAACATTATTTAGTGCTGTATTTTTAGGTGAATGGAGTACTGGTACTCAAGTTACATTAGGCCTACTCGCTATGGTATTACTCGTTATTGGTATTGCTATGACGTCTATTAAAGGCAAAAATGAAGCATCAGAAAACACGAAAAACTTTGGTAAAGCAATGCCTATATTACTAATTTCTACTGTTGGTTACGTCGTGTATGTAGTTGTAGCTCAAATCTTCGGTGTAGATGGAATGAATGCCCTTTTCTTCCAATCTATAGGTATGGCGATTGGTGGCTTAATACTATCAGCTAAACACGAAACATCAATAAAAAGTACTGCATGGAATTTAATTCCTGGTGTAATTTGGGGGATAGGTAATTTATTTATGTTCTATTCACAACCCAAAGTCGGTGTAGCAACGAGTTTTTCATTATCCCAATTATTAGTCATCGTATCTACACTTGGCGGTATTTTCCTATTAGGTGAGCGTAAAGACAAACGTCAAATGACTGGCATATGGGCTGGTATTGTTCTCATTGTCATTGCTGCCTTTGTACTCGGAAATATTAAAGGTTAACATTAACAATCAAACATCATTTTACAAATAGATAAACAACATTAAGTTTAAGGCAACGACAATTTTTCATTGCATATTGAATGATTAGTGACTTTCATCTCTAATCATTTAATATTTGTCTTAAACTTTTTGTTTTATACTATTACTATCAAGGAGGCGTCATACATTATGTTTAAGGACTTAGAAGGTAAAGTTGTAGTGATTACAGGTGCTGGTAGCGGTATTGGAAAAGCTATGGCAGAACAGTTTGGTGATGAAAAAGCTAATGTCGTTATAAATTATCGCTCGGAACGCCATTTAGAAGTAGTGTCTCAAACTATCCAATTAATTGAAGATGCAGGCGGCAAGGCAATCAAGGTACAAGCTGATATATCAAAAGAAGATGATGTAGAACGTTTAATTCAATCTGCTGTAGATCAATTTGGTACACTCGATATCTTAATTAATAACGCTGGATTTGAAAAACCTATCCCTACACACGAAATGCCTTTAGAAGAATGGCAAAAAGTAATTGACGTCAATTTGACTGGTGCATTTATAGGTTCAAAAACAGCTATAAACCAATTTTTAAAAGAAGATAAAAAAGGTGTAATTATCAACACATCTAGTGTTCATGATAAAATTCCATGGCCAAACTATGTAAACTACGCAGCAAGTAAAGGCGGATTAAAATTAATGATGGAAACAATGTCGATGGAATATGCACAATATGGTATTCGTATTAATAATATTTCACCGGGAGCTATCGTTACTGAACACACGAAAGAAAAATTCTCTGATCCAACAACACGTGAAGAAACATTAGAAATGATCCCATCTAAGATTATTGGAGAAGCTAGTCAAGTTGCTAACGTTGCAAGATTTTTAGCTTCTGACTTAGCGGATTATATTCATGGCACAACAATATATGTCGATGGTGGCATGACTAATTATCCTGCATTTATGGGTGGTAAAGGTTAAGCTAACATTTAATCTGGTTATCAGTCATTAGAGACAGCAAAAAGCACTCCTGTAAAATAACAGGAGTGCTTTTATTTATACAAATAAAGCTTGGTAAATATATAATATAATTATACTAATAACAATTGTTAAATTAGTGACCATGCCAACCAGTGGTAATGTCTTATATTTAAATTGAATCGCATAAGGTATTATTGCTACACCTACTGGTAATAACCATGCAACTTGTAGTGTTGTTTTTACCATTTGATCATCAACTGGTAAAAAGAAATATACGAGTAACCCAGCGATAATACCTAAACCGTAATGTAATAAAATGTACTTCATTGCGATTGGTAAAAATCGTTTATCTATACTAAAATTCAACATTAACCCTATCAAAATCATTGATAATGGCATATTAGCGCCTGATAATACAGAGAAGAAATCAATTACTGGATCCGGAAAATGAATATTGAGCATATTTAAAATAAACATGATGATATATGTCATTAACGGCACTGATTTAAGAAGATTTTTCGCTAGATATTTAAAATCAAAGCTATCACCTGAACTACTAAAATAGCTTCCAACAAAGTAAGTAACTCCAAACATAATAATCGCGCCACCAATATCTACCATACCAAAATAAATCATACCAGTATTGGGCCATATTGCTTCTACCAATGGATATGCAAATAAGCCTATATTTAGAGAAGCCATCATCATACCCGTTGTCCCTCGTATTTGGTTGTCATATTTCATGAAGAACCATACCATGATTATTTTTGTTATAGCACCATACAAAATCATCATTATAGGTAAGATAGAAAGTGATATATCTAAATCTGCTTCGTTTAAATTAACTATCACGAGTGAAGGTAATGTGACATTTAGAACTAATGTTGCAAAAACTTGGCTGTCGTTTGCCTTAAAGTAATTAATTCTTTTAAGTGCATAACCTAATGCAATAAGTAAAATAATTATGATAAATTGTTGAGTCACAATAAACCTTCTTTCATTACATCGTTTCGTTTTCATTCCATTTTCATACTTTAACATATAACTCGGTTATTTTAGAAGCTTTCAATTTCATGTTATAATTTAAACTAAAACAGTGTGGCCAATGCCGCATACAAAAGGAGTGTGTAAAAATGGATTTAAAAGAAAAATTAGCTGAACTAAAATATGATTACGTGAGACTACAAGGTGACCTTGAAAAAAGAGAATCCGTTAATCAACAAGTTGACCCATTATTACGACAACTTGAAGACATAGAAAAAGAAATTGCATCTGTACGTTCAGAAATTAGTCAAAAAGAACGTAAATAACATCCTAGTAAATCAATTTTTTACATGCTAAGATTAAGTGCATACATAGAAAGGATGTAATTCAATGCAACTGTACCTTATCTTTTTACCAATATTATATCTTATAGTAAGCTACATCAGTATATTTAAAATGCCGACAATCATTACACGCATTTTACGTATTATTATGGCCTTGCTCTTATTATTTGTTGTAGCAATTACAACATTATCTTTCCCTGCAATAAACTGGTGGGTATTCATCGTACTATTACTTATCGTTGGCAATGTAGAAATCACAGCTTTCAAAAACGGTAAAAAAGATTCTAAAGGCGTTCAGATCTTAAATATTATTACCGTTATACTATTTGTGGTATACGCTATTTTAGCATTAGTATTATATTAATTATTTAAATATTGAGTATTGAAGTAGTTATCTATTTCAATACTCTTTTTGCATAGTGCATTATTTTCAGTTAACTAACAAGATAAGTACTAAGAAAAATGATTTATACCGTCCCTTTTATATAAAAACAAATAAAACTGCTTACACATGTTATAAGACTGTGTAAGCAGTTTTTCTGTAGGAATTCATTCATACATCCTAATATGATTTATCTATGATTTGTTTTTCTTATTACGTTTATTAATAATTTTATCTTTCAAGCTAAATAGTATTTCGTATATAACAGGTACTACAATTAACGTTAATAGCGTAGATGAAATTAATCCACCTATAACTGTCGCTGCCATACCTTTTGAAATAATAATTGAGCTATCTTCACCAAACAACATTGGTAATAATGCGCCAATTGTAGCTATAGCTGTCATAAGAATCGGTCTAATACGCGTACCACCAGCTTCTAATAACGCTTCTTTCATTTCCAGACCTTGTTTTTCTTTATTAATAACTCTATCTACCAACACAATCGCATTTGTTACTACGATACCAATCAGCATGAGCATACCAATCATACTTGGTACGGATATCGTTTCACCCGTTAAGACAAGAGCGATTACTACACCTATAACAGTATATGGAAGAGAGAATAGAATTGTAAATGGTGCGAGTGCGCCTTTGAACGTCAGAACAAGCACTAAATAAACAATTATTATTGCTGCTATCATTGCTAATACTAATTGTGATATAGCTTTGCTTATATCTTCATTAGCCCCGCCTACTTTTGTTTCTACGTTATTAGGCTTATCTATATCGTTTACTTTAGATATTACTTTTTGAGCCATGCCACCGACATCATCGTTTGTTACTTTTGTAGAAACTGTTGCAGTGTAATCACCGGCTTCTGTTTCAATTTTATTAGGTGTAGATGATTTTTCTAAATCGGCAATCTCACTTAACTCAATAGATTGACCTGTTGGTGTTTGTACTTCTGTGCTTTCTAATTTTTCTTCTGTCCAGTTTTTATCTTTATCTTCTTTAACTTTTACATCTATGGATTTACCTTTTTCTTTAACAGTCGTAACCGTTTGTTCAGGTGTATTTTGATTTAATGTCATTGCTAATTGCGAAGCTGACAAGCCATAGCTTGAAGCTTTATTTTGATCGACTTTGATATTATATTGCTCATAAGTTTGTGATAAGTCTGACTTAACATTAGCTAGTCCTTTAACATCTTTCATTTCGTCTTCAACTTTTTTTACAGTTCCTTCAATTGAATCTAATGATGGACCAGTTACTGCAATTTCTAATGCTTTGTTGTCTGTGCCGGTGCCCATATCTTGGTTACCCCAAGTACCAGGGTGTTTATATTCTTCAATATGACTAAGCACTTTATCAGGTTCTTCATCAAAATTTGGTGTGTTGGAATCATATTCCACCATTATTGCCATACTATTTGAACTTCCAGTAGGATCTGTCGGCGTTGCACCACCCACTGAATATTGAACTGTATTCACTTTATCTTTTTTATTTAAATATTTCTGTACTTCTTCTGCGTGATTTAGAACGCCTTCTTCAGTTTCACCGGGTTCCGGCGTATATGTAAGTGCCATATACTTATCTTCCCCTGTGGAAATAAAGCTTGTTCCAAGTTTAGCAGCACCCAGTCCAATACTTGCTATCAAAATGAGTGTACTAATTATAATTACAATCCATTTATGATTTAATGACCAGTTTAATACTTTTTTGTAATTACTACCTATCAAACCTAATTTCTTTTCTCTACGTTGTTTAATTCCCTTTTTAAAGAATGTTGCACTTAATGCTGGAACAATCGTTACAGAAACAAGAAGTGATGCTAATAAACTAAAAGCAATTGCTAGGGCAAATGGTCTAAACATTTGACCTACGGAACCTGTTACAAAGACAAGTGGCAAGAATACAATAATTGTCACTATAGTAGATGATAAAATTGGTTTAAATACTTCACTTGTAGCACTTATAACTAATTTATCTCCGCTTAATTTCTCATCTTTATCTGACAAACGTCTGTATATATTTTCTACTACTACAATTGAATCATCAATTACACGCCCTATGGCAACAGTTAATGCGCCTAAAGTAAGAATGTTTAATGAAACATCTGATAATTTTAATGCCACCATCGCTATTAAGATAGACATTGGTATGGATACGATTGAAATTGCAGTCGTTCTAATATTTCTTAAGAATAGTAAGATAACGATAATCGCAACCATTGTACCTAAGGCTGCTTTTTCAATCATAGTGTAAAGAGAGTCTTGAATAGGTTTCGCTGTATCCATGACTTTAGTTGAATTGACATCAGGATTTTCTTTAACAAATTTATCGATTTCATTTTTGGTATCTTCAGCTACTTTTACAGTATTGGCGTCTTGTGATTTAGTAACCTGTACATTCACCGCGTCTTTACCATTTGTTTTTGAAATAGATTCACGTACATCCCCTACAGAGACGTCAGCAATATCATCTAGCTTCACTGATGGTACGCTTTCACCACCTGAGCCACTACTTGCTCCGGCACCTTGCATTGCAGAACCTTGTGAAGAAGCTCCCGCACCACCTTGACTTTGTGCTGCACCTTGTTGACCTGAATCACTTGCACTTTGTCCTTGAGCGCTAGATCCAGCACCTGCAGTTAGTGGGATTTCTAAATCTTTCAATGCATCTACGGATGTAAATTGACCATCAATGACAACAGACTTTTCTGTCTTATCAAATTGGAATAACCCGAGAGGTGTTTCACTTGTAGCACTCTTTAGAAATTGTTGAACACTTTCTGCACTCAAACCACTTTCCTGTAATTTTTCTTGATCAAATTTCACAGATACTTCTCGTGACGTTTGACCGTTAAGTTGTGCAGTTTGTATACCTTCAATTGTTTCTAAACGTGGAATCAGTTCGTTGTTAATTTTACTTGTCGTATCTTTGAGGTTATCTTCCTTATTACTAAATGAATAAGCTACGATAGGAAATGCATCCATTGAACTTCTTGTTAGTTCTGGTTCCTCAACCTCTTCATCAAATTTAATCTTATCGATTTCTTTCTGTAAATCATTTTCTGCTTTATCCATATCTGCAGTTTCTTCATATTCTACAGTTACCATTGAAGCATTTTGTATAGATTGAGCGCTCACGCTCTTAACATCAGACATAGACCTAACTTGACTATCTATTTTATCACTAATGTCTTCCTTTACTGTTTCTGGAGTCGCACCCGGTAATGCTGTTTGTATTGTAATCATTGGTGGTTCAACATCGGGTAATAGTTCGAGTTTCATTTTGGAACTCGAGTATATGCCAGCTAATATAACTAACAAGACCATTAAGAATATTGCAAATTTATTTCCTAATGAAAACTGTAGTAATTTTTTTATCATGCACTTAATCTCCTCTCGTACTTTCATTTCGCTATATCCAATTTACCATAAGTCTCTAATTTACAATATCATACATGCTAATAATTTTATAAAATATTTTGAATTTTTAAATCTATTCAACAATAAAAAAATACACAGCATAAAGTTTTATAAATTTTAATTCAAAACTTTATATTGTGTATTTTTACGTTTAATTAATTTACTAGCTTTTACTTACGTTTTAATTTACGAGATATTTTAATTTTCGCTTTAGTAAGCTTTGGTTTTACATTTTCAATTATTTGATAAAGTGGTTTGTTTAATACATAGTCAAACTCACCTATTTTTTCACTTAAATATGTGCCCCAAACTTTTTTGAATGTCCACAAGCCATAGTGATCAGAGTCTTTATCAGGATCATTATCAGTACCACCAAAATCATAAGTTGTCGCACCATGTTCCCTAGCATATTGCATCATAGCAAACTGCATATGGTGGTTTGGTAGAAAATCACGATATTCATTTGAAGAAGCACCATATAGGTAGTATGATTTGTTACCTGCGAACATTAACAACGCGCCTGACAGATACATACCTTCAGGGTGAGATAGTTCTAATTTTTCCATATCTTCAATTAATTCTTGGGTTTTAACGATTTTATTATTTACATCGTTGATTTTATTTAGTGTTTTTTTATCTTGTTTTTTTTCAGCTAATTTAACTTTTTCTTGCTCAAGTTGTAATAAGTCTTCTCTTAAATCTTTGAGTACTGGCTTAGGCTCTAATTTAACTAAGAATAATTCTGCATCGCCATCTGGATTCATAGCATCGTAGATATTTTGGAAATAACTAATATCACGCGTTAAAAAGCCATCACGTTCACCTGTAATTTGCATTAAGTTGGCAAATGTTTTTAAACCTTCTCTATTAGAACGCTCAACAGTCGTACCACGTTTTAAAGCTAATCTGACTTTTGAACGATTACGTCTTTCAAAACTTTGTATAAGTTCTTCATCTGACTTTTCAATTGGTGTAATCATTGTCATTCTTGGTTGTATATAATCTTTAGATAAACCTTCTTTAAATCCTTTGTGCTTAAATCCTAGTGATCTTAGGTTTGTTAATGCGTCAGCACCTTTATCTACTTCAACATCTGGATCAATTTTAATAGCATAGGCTTTTTCTTCTTTTGCAATTTGCATTGCGTACTCTAAAAGCGTTTCTAATGCGAGTTTATTACTGTAATCTGTAACAAAACCTCTAGAGATATAGCATAACGTATATGGTAACTTAGGTACCTTTTTGAATAACAGTTGAGCAACGCCTTTTACTTCGCCCTCTTCTCCAACTGCGATACGTTTTGAATACCATCCAGTTAGTGTTTTTGTTTCTGCCCATTTTGTTAATTGTAATAAATCACCTTGTGGGTGCGATTTAACAAACGCATCATGTGCTTGATTTGTGATATTCATCTTTTCCATACAACTAATGTCTCCTTTACCAATTCAATACTTTGATATTATACATTGCTTCGCTCATAATTTCACATATAAACAGTTCATTTGCTATACTATATTAAAAGAAAAAGCGAGGTGTTTTCATGCGTATTTTTATTATTGGATTATTACTGATTATTAATTTAATCTTTGTAGTTCAAGCTTTTATCGAACCACTGTCAATATCATACTTAAGCTTAAGAGTTATTTTAGCGGCGTTGTCTTTTGTTATATGCGTATACTTATTATTATTGCGCACACATAAAGTCGCCACGTATTTAACTATTTTAACACTTATTATTTCATTGATACACATTTTCATTATTGCACATAGCGCGTATATTTATATTTATTAATCTGCCTCAAATTGGTAACTTGTTCCTCGAATAATTAAAGTATAAGATGATGAAGTTTTATCGTCTCGTAATGTGACTGATTTATACCCTGAGTGTTCACCATCATAAATGTGGTAAACGACATCATCATTTTTTAATTTTAATGCAGTATACGTTTTAGTTTCACTTATTTTTTCCATATCAAACCAATATTCCCATTTTTTTACAGTATGCTCTCGTTCTGTGCTGTGTAAATTAATTGTTTTAATCGTAAATTCTTTTTGTTGCAACGGTTCTAATTTTGCATTTCTCACTTCTTCAGCTTCATTCCACTGGATAAAAAATGGTGGTTTT
Organism: Staphylococcus parequorum; assembly: GCF_039237145.1. Classification (NCBI taxonomy): domain Bacteria; kingdom Bacillati; phylum Bacillota; class Bacilli; order Caryophanales; family Staphylococcaceae; genus Staphylococcus; species Staphylococcus parequorum. The sequence continues at coordinate 1,106,332 of NZ_CP150682.1, read as the reverse complement.
ACTCTATAATCTGGATCTGCAATATAAAGCAATTTCCAAGATGTTTTATCACCTTTCACATTTTCCCTATGCATATCTATAGGGCCGATGACCTCTATATTTCTCGTTTCCAAATCTTTTTTCAATTGATGAATATCTTGCGTACGAAATGCCAGCGTCTTTATACCTTGACTATAATTATCTTGCACTATTTTTGAAGGAAACGATACACGTCCTTCATCTGTTTTTATCATTTTTAATAATACGTCAGGTTTATACACATCTAATAACTCTATATATGCATTATTTAAATAGGCTAATCTGTTATAAGTTCCCAATCTTTCATGATTGCCACCTTGATGTAATTTAAACAAATGTCCCGGATATTTAAAGTTATCTAATTGATGAATATAATGAATCATATGGTCTAATTTTAAATACTGCATTAGGTATCTCCCTTATTTTAGCTTTGACTATATCTTAACAAATTGTATACCACTTTACTTGTCTTAACTAACGCTACGGAATAAATTTCTTATCTCCATAAACTTTTTCTTTAATTTTTAATGTTTTTACATCGCCTACTATTGATTTTTTTATTAAAAAAGAATAGAATAAGTATGCTATAAATTAAGTTAGCAAAGCTAACTATATTAGGAGGTCATTATGGAAAACAATCTTGTTTTTAATAACCTTATTGGCATTTATAGACCATACACCAAATTGTTTCAACCTATATTTGAAGCGTTTGATCTATATCCTGCTCAATGGTTGGTATTTAAAGATATAGCTTACAATGCGCCTACTACTTTGGTACAAATATCAAAGCGCCGTGCCATTGAGAAACCGACAACACGTAAGATTTTAAAAGTACTTTCTGAAAAATCATTGCTTTCAATTGAACCTGGTATTGATAAAAGGGAGAAGTTATTAACGCTCTCAAAAGAAGGGCAGCTATTATATGACAATATGAGTGCTCGAGTTGATAAGGTGCAAGATCAGCTTATTAATGAAACAGGATTATCTGAAGACGATCTTAAACAGGCAATTAAGACCATTCAATCAATACATGAAGCTATAACAAAAATGGAGGAAGCGTAATATGAACCAAGCTATAACAACAAAATCACCCATATGGACAAAAAGTTTTAATATAAACTTTATAACCAATTTTTTAATATACTTATGTATGTACTTACTTATAGTAATTATCGCCAGCTATACTAAATCTGAATATAATGTTTCAGATAGCACCGCTGGCTTAGTAACAGGGCTCTTTATCATAGGTTCTTTAATCGGACGTTTTGTAACTGGTAAATATGTAAATAAAGTTGGTCCTAAACGTATATTATTAATTGGATTAGTATTTTTACTCATTACCCAATTATTATATTTTATAGAAGGTTCTTTAGCATTACTCATGTTTACTAGATTAATCAACGGTATCGCTACAGGAATTACTACAACGGCAACAGGTACCATCGCCGCTTATGTCACACCTAATGATAGAAAAAGTGAAGGCATTAGTTTATTTTCTTTAAGTCTTGTCATGGGTGCAGCTATTGGTCCTTTCCTTGGATTACTTTTAATTAATGCTTTTCCAATTAAGATATTATTCTTAATTTGTCTCATTTGTGGTGTAGTAAGCTTATTAATTTCTTTCTTTGTAAACTTACAATTTAAACTCGATACGACTGATACAACTACTCAAAAAACAACGAGTAAAAAATTCAACATCAATAATTACATTGCAAAAGAAGCTATTCCGGTTGCAATAATTATGTTGATTTCAGGTTTAACTTATTCTTCAATACTTACATTCTTGCAATTCTTTGCTCAAGAGATAAATTTAGTAACGATTTCTAGTTACTTCTTTATATTCTATGCCATTGCATCACTGATTACTCGACCAATTGCAGGTCGACTTATGGATCAAAAAAATGAGAATGTCATTGCATATCCTGCCTTTGTATTCTTAATCCTTACATTCGTTACTTTAAGTATTACAAATAATGGTTGGTTACTCATTCTTGCCGGCTTGTTCTTAGGTGCAGGTTATGGAAATATTTCATCCTGTATGCAAGCTATTGCCATTAAAGTATCACCACCTGCTAAATATGGTATAGCAACTTCAACCTATTTTATCGGACTAGACTTAGGCGTTGGATTTGGACCATATGTTTTAGGATTCATGACATCCTCCGTATCTTATGCACAATTATATGCTATTATGGCCGTCATCGTACTCATAGCAGCTATAATTTATTTCTTTTTACATGGCAGAAAAGTTAAAACAACTTAACTCATTACAATAAAAAGAGAACGGGAAGGAATCAAATGTTGATTTCGTAGTCCCGCTCTCTTTTTTATGTATGTTTTATTATTGTGCTACTTTAATATTTTCTATTTCTTGAATAATGTCATCAAAAATTTTAGTTTGAACATCATTGAAATAATAATAAACTTGTCTTTCGTCTGTTTCAGAACGAACTTTAGACATAAGTTCTTTTTTATAAATTTTTCGTATAATCACATCAATCTTGCTCGTATCCCATAACATTTCGAAATGAAGTGTATCTCTCAATTCCTTTCCGCTGATTTTTTTAGATTCATAAACCTTATACAACACAACAAATTCTTCAATTGATAAATGATGAACTGTTTTCAACCAATGCTTTAATTGACTCAATGCTCTTTCAGAAGTTATAAAATAAGATACTTTAGTTTCCATAATAATGGCCTCCTCATCGTCTTTTCTTGTTGTTTTAATGGCTTTATAATGAATAAGCTTCGAAAATATTATATAACATTTTCTTCATTAAATCTATTATTTTAAAAGTAATAGATAAATTTTTTTTACTATTGTCTTTCATTTATATCGTTTCTTATACATACCAAGCATTTTTTTGTTTTACTTAAATCCCTAAAGTAAATATAAACATTTTTTATTAATAGATTATCTTAAAAAATGCTTTATTTTAAAATTCAAAATTGTTAATATTAACTGCTTTTTTGTTAAATAAATAGAGTGATTTTTATTTACCTTGTGATTTAATACAAAAAACGCTGAAAGCATATTTAATTAAGCTGCCTCAGCGTTTCGTGGTATTAAATGTTATATCAGTGTCAAAACTATATCGAACCTAATTGTAAGATTTACAATTACTTAATGATACTAACCACCAATATAGTTCATATTAATTTTTTTGCGTTTTCTATTTGCTACGGTTTGTTCTGTACGTTCATCTGAATATCTATCATCTCTAACATTCCACAGTACTTTGAACTGTTCAAATAGCTCCTCATCCGTTGCTCCAGCACGCATAAATGATTTCACATTAAAACCATCTACTGTACTAAATAAACAACTATAAAACTTACCGTCTGATGACAATCTCCCACGTGTACATGTAGAGCAGAAAGATTGAGATACACTAGTGATAAGGCCAAACTGTGCGCCATTATCTTTATGTCGATAATATTTAGCAACTTCACCAAAATATTTTGGCTCAACAGATTCAATATCAAATTCATTTTCTATCATATTTAGCATTTCATCTTTTGTTACCACTTTACTAAAATCCCATCCATTATCGTTTCCAACATCCATAAATTCTATAAATCTAATCTCAATATCTTTCTCTTTGAAATATTGAATCATAGGTAAAATTTGATTGTCATTTACACCTTTTTGTATAACCACATTTACTTTCACGTGGAATCCTATGGAAATTGCATAATCAATCTGTTGCAATATTGTAGAAGCTTTTATATTTCTATTATTAATCGCTTGAAACACTTTGTCTTCGATTGCATCTAAACTCACATTAATACGTCTTAAACCTGCATCGTATAATTTTTGACCGTGTTTTTTTAATAATAAGCCATTTGTCGTTAGACCAATATCTTCTACACCATCAATCTGATTTAATTCATAAATTAATTTATATAAATCACGTCTGAGTAACGGTTCACCGCCTGTAATACGTATTTTTTTCACGCCTAATTGTGTGTATACTTTCGAAATACGTACCATTTCATCAAATGTAAGAAGCTCGTCTTTAGGTAAGAAAACAAAATCATCGCCAAATATTTCTTTAGGCATGCAATAATCACAACGAAAGTTGCATCGATCTGTAACTGACAATCTTAAGTCACGTATCGGACGCCCGAGTTTATCAGTGATTTGTTCTACCATATCGTTAGCCCCCCTTTATCTATTTATAATTTCATGTTGTAAAGCGTCCAAATCATGCTGGAAATTAATATTTTTATACCAATATTCAGGTGATTCAATTGTGTTAACATCTAACCAGTCGCTCGCAACTTTAGTATAAACATTCTTTAAACTATAATCATCTGAATCCAGTGCCTTATCAATGTAAGTTAAAGTATGTGGACTGTAAAAAGCAAGTGTAGGTATCGGTCTACCCGCTTCTTGAAAACCTGCAATATCTAACTGGTCTTCAATAAGGTGTTCCACCATAAATTGGTATAATTTACTTATCGCTTTTTGAGTAATCATAGGTGTGTCAACGGAAATAACAAAGAATAGTTCTTCCTCTAGGTATTGGCTCATGACTGATCTAATACCTGCCAAAGGCCCTTTATCTTTATTCTGGTGTTCATCTATAATTATATTAGGGTAATCAAATTGTGTCGCAAGATTTTCATTGGTACTTATAATAATTTGATTAAACATGTTCGTTGCTTCTAACACATCTATAATTCGCTCATAAAATGCTTGCGATTCAATTTGTGCAAAAGCCTTAGGTTTACCGAATCTCTCTGACTGTCCTCCGGCAAGTATAATTGCTTTCATCTCTTCTTTACCCTCCGCTAACTGGTGGAATCAATGCGACAGTGTCATTAGGTTGGACAATGTCATCATTTTTCACAAATTCTTCATTTACCGCTATTTGAAATTTTTTATCGCTAATACTAGGATAACGTTTAAATAAATCTGTAATAAATTCATCTACAGTAATATCATAACTTAAATCGATGTCTTCTGATTGTTTTGCTAATATTTCTTTTATCTCTGCAAAATAAAGCACTCTCATGATTGTCCTCCTTCAATCGCATCCTCATAACTTCCATGTTGATGTCCTTGCCATTGTGCACCATCTTCCCATATTTCCTTTTTCCAAATAGGTACGATTTCTTTGATACGCTCAATTGCATATTCATTTGCTCTATAAGCATCTTTTCGATGTGGTGAAGAAACACTGATGAGTACTGCAATATCTGAAATAGCTAACGGGCCTATTCTATGCACGATTGCTGTTTGTGTACCTGGCCATTGCTGTGAAATTTCATCGCCAATTTGAGCTAACTTTTTTTCTGCCATAGGTATATAGGCTTCATACTCTAAATGCTCTGTTTTAATTCCTTTTGTCCATTCCCTTACATGACCTGTAAAAACAACAACTGCACCTTGATGTTCGTTCAGTACATAAGATCTATATTGCTCTGTCTGTATTGGCTCGCTTGTCACTTCAAATTGCTTCATTTAATTCATTCCTTTGATATTAAAAAAGATAATAACCATTGGTCATACTGACGTAAAGCCTCTGGTTTTGATATATTAATGGCATACTTAATATGTGTTAAATGATTTAGTGCATTACGGTCATTTTCATCACGGTAGACTAACACTTTATCGTAACTTGCTTCTTTAAAACCCTCTACTAATATTACGTTACTGTCTATTGTAACAGATTCATCTATGATTTCATCAAGCGTTTTGTTTTGTGTTCTGGTGACACTTTGTTGGTAAGCATTACCCTGAACAATACTTTGATCTGCACCTGCATAAAAGTGTTTCATATGGTCAACATGATTATTTTGCAATGTGATATCATGATAATCTTCAGAGTTATGATGTCCATGATGTTTCACCGTTGCTACTGTGAGATGATGTTCTTTTAACACCTGAATTGTATGTGCCATTAATGTCGTTTTCCCAGAGTTTTTCAATCCAACAATTTGTAAAATCATATAAAGCATTCCGTTTCATAAGCTTGTGATTCAGTTAATATTACATTTACCGTATAACCTTTTTTATATCCTCTTGTTCCACCTGGTAACATAATCATTGCATTACTATGTGCAATTGCAACAACTGCACCTGATTTGTTAAATCCTGAAGGAACTGCTGTCATTTCTTTCCCGTTAAAAGTGGCCGTAGCGCGAATAAATCTCGTAAATGGGTTTGCTTTTGTAAAATCTTCCATCAATGTAGCTTGCACGACTTGAGGATAGAGTGCATTTGCATGCATCATATGTTGAACTGCTGGCTTAACGTATAATTCAAAGCCGGTAAAGCATGCTGATGGATTTCCAGATAAACCAAATAGATACTTACCTTCTGCTACTGCCACTGTCGTCACACTTCCTGGACGCATAGCAATTTTATTAAAAAGGACTTCAGCATTTAATGCTTCGTATATTTGTGGTAAATAGTCAAAATCCCCCACTGATACACCACCTGTAGTAATGACGATATCATGTTGTTGCATTGCTTCAGTAACCACTTGGATACTACTTTTTAAATCATCTTGTTGTATTTGATAACGCTCTACTTGTAAGTCTAATTTATTAGCCAATGCAGTAATCATTGGTCCATTAGAATTCCTAATTTTTCCAGGTTCTAAATCATCACTTACATCTAATAGCTCACTGCCGGTAGCAATTACGGCTACGCTTGGTTTTTTAAAAACAGGAACTTGTGCATAGCCATATGTAGCTAATACTGCAATGGCACCAGGATTAATTTGTTGTCCTTTTTGTAAAATAACATCACCTATTTGAGTTTCTTCACCTTTTAAAGAGACGTTCTCATTAGGTTTAAATGCTTTACGTAATGTGAAACTTTGTCCTTGTTCTACTGTTTGTTCTAACATGACAACTGCGTCTGCACCTTCAGGCATCGCTGCACCTGTCATAATTCGAACTGCTTCAAACGCACCAACTTTTTTATCTGAAACAGTACCGGCGCCAATATGGTCAATCACATTGAAAGTGAGACGGTGCGCACCACTTGCATTCGTTGTATCTTTACTTCTAATGGCAAAACCATCATAAGGTGATTTGTTGAAACGTGGAATTTCGTATGTAGCAACAATATCTTCAGCCAATATATGGTTTAAGCTGGCATCTAGAGGCACTGTAGTCTCATCCATATAAATATTTTGACTCACAACACGTTCAATGGCTTCACCGACTGGAATTGGATTTCTTTTCTCAACTGGCATCTAAATCTACTCCTTATATTAATTAATTTCGTGATATACTAGAAAACGATTAGGAGGGATATGTTTGTCTGAATTTACACATATTAATGAACAGGGCAATGCTAAAATGGTAGATGTTTCTGAAAAAAACATTACGAAACGTACTGCAATTGCACATTCAAGCATTACCGTAAACCCAGAAATCTATCAACAAATTGTTGATCATACAAATAAAAAAGGAAATGTGCTTAACACTGCACAAATTGCAGGTATTATGGCTGCTAAAAACACTGCTGATATTATTCCAATGTGTCATCCTTTACCATTAACAGGTATTGATGTTGAATTTCAGTGGCAGAAGCATGCGCAATCTTTCACTTTGAATATCCAAGCAACCGTGTCTACTACTGGAAAAACAGGTGTCGAAATGGAAGCATTAACTGCTGCAACTGCTGTAGCACTTACTGTATATGACATGACAAAAGCTTTAGACAAAGGTATGGTCATTGGCGAAACTTATTTACTCTCTAAATCTGGTGGTAAATCTGGTGATTTTCAACGTAAAGCATAATTTAATATTTGCGTTCAACTCGAATAAAGTCTCTAGGGCATAACTACATATCTCAGCATCAACTATTATATTTGTAGTAGCTGTCTGACATTTAAATGTACTTGTTTCAAGCTCTTGTATTCCTTTTTCTAGTAAACCTTGTGAGGGGGACAGACTTCAAATTTCATATTTTGATTCTTGTCACCCTCTTTTATTTAGTTATTTCTTTAACTAAATGATTTAATTCTGGTTTTATTAACTTCTCCAATGCTAATTTAACAGCTCCAGTAGATCCTGGGATACTAAAAATTAACTTGTCACCTACTGTCCCCGCGATTGCTCGAGACAATAATGCTCTCGTACCTACATCCTCAGCATAACTGAGATATCTAAACAACTCTCCAAATCCTTCAATTTCTTTAGTGAAAAATGAGGATACTGCTTCTATAGTTACATCTCTTTGTGCAATACCAGTGCCTCCTGTAGTAACAATCACATCGATGTCTTCACTTAACCATTGCTCAACTTGCATTTGAATCGCTTCTTGTTCATCTTTCACTATTTTATAATGCGCCTTATCAATTGAAACATTCAATTCCGATAACAGTTCTATTACTAATTTACCGCCCTTGTCAGTCTTATAATCTCTTGTATCAGAAACTGTCAATACTGCACATCTTATATCTTGATCTAACTTAACATTTGTATGCATTTTTACACCCCTTTAGCCGAATAATCGGTTTATTAAAGTAATCGCTTGTTGAGGGTTTGTCATACCATGAATCAGTAATCTCCCGCCTTTAAAGCTAACAATGCGATAACCATTATATTCAAAGTGAATCATATAAGGATTACGTCGGTATGCAATATTTTGCTGAGTTAAAAATGATTCTAGCATTTCCTGGGAAATATTAGGGTTTTCGTATTGCACTGTGTCCCTACCACACAAACTAGCAAACTGTCGTTTCGTTTCATTTAAATGTGGATATGTAGGGTTGCAGCCACAAGTTTTGCAATCGCTCCGTTGTAGTTTACTAAACCCAAATGTAAAGTGCGTCCCTTCCCATAAGTCTCCATACGTTACTTTAGTCGGCACGTGTTGTTCTGTTAAAATTTTCAGCGCATCCCTCATCTGTAAACTTGTTGTCATCGTCACTGCAGGTTGAATTACACCTACCGTATCACATGTCATATTTATAGCTGGTAACTGTGGCACTAAGCAATTAAAACATGGTGTGTGTCCTGGAATAAAAGCAGTTTCTACATAAGTACTTTGGACTACACCGCCATAAATCCACGGTATGCCTTTTTGAAAAGCAAAATCATTAATCAACTGTCTCGTTTCAAAGTTATCTGTTGCATCTAATATCAGTTGAGCTGAACCAGCATTATCCTCTAAAAACTGACGATTTACATGTGCAATATAACTATGAATCTTCAAATCTTGTCGAATATCTAATAATTTTTCTTTAGCAGCAACAACTTTGGGCAATCCTTCTAGCGCATCGGCTTCATTAAACAACGTTTGTCTTTGAAGATTACTATATTCAATATAATCTCTGTCTACAATAGTTAGTGTACCAACCCCTGCTCTAACTAAACTTTCAGCAAGGTGTGTGCCAAGTGCCCCCATGCCTACAATGAGCACGTGTGAATTCATGATTTTATCTTGTCCTTCAGGACCTATATGTTTAAATAACGTTTGTCTTGAATAGCGGTCTTTTGTCACTACAATAACCCTCTCTATACATCATTGTATCCATTATAAATCTTGCATGCGATAGTAACAACGGTTTGCCATCAATATTACAAAAAGTAGTGAATTCCCTATGTAGTTTTTTGATTTTGAGCACTCACAATGCTCGATATAACTAGAAATGGTTAAAGATTTTATTAATACACTTAATACGCTCTAAATCATGGCGCACGTTACTTATAAAGCATATCCTTTAAATATATGTTCGTGTTACAATAAGTTAACTATTACATGGAGGTGAATCAATGGCACGTTCAAAAGACTATGAACAACTATTGGAGCAAGCAAAAGATATCGTCATCAATTCAATTGGAGAAACGATGGATCTTTATGGAGTCAATCGTAGTGTAGGTAATCTATATGGCACGATGGTTTTTGAACAAAGTAGTATGACACTAGATGAAATGCGTTATGAATTACAAATGAGTAAGCCCAGTATGAGTGCAGGTGTTAAAAGACTGCAAGAATTTGATGGCGTAAAACAAGAGTTTGTTCGAGGAAGTAGAAAACAACACTTTACTGCTGAAAAAGACTTTTTTACGTTTTTTGGAAACTTCTTTTCACAAAAATGGAAACGTGAAATCAAATTGAATTCAGAAGCAATATATAAAGCTGAATCTTTATTGAATCCCATTATTCATTCAGAAACTGCTACACCTGAAATCATTGAAGAAGCACAAGAAATTTTTGAGCAAATAGAACATTCTAAACTCTATTATGCTTGGTTATCTACTCTAACTGATGCGCTCAATTCAGGAGAAATATTTGATTATTTTCCAATTCCGGAAAATAAATCATAATCGATAGCAACACAAAACGCCTCCCTATTTCATGATAGGAGGCGTTTTTGTATCTATAGAATGCATGATAATCCTAAATGTTTCAAGCTGAATTTTTTATGTTTGGATTTTTAATCCGTCGTAAGCAATGGTGCATGATAATCCACTATGTAATAGTCGTTGTTCTAGCACTTTAGTATCATCCATAGTGAGGCCTTCCGTGGATTCTATATGTGTAAAATAAGTGTGTGTCGCATTTATTTCTCTAGCAATTTTAACACTTTCATCAAAACTTAATTCATTTGATTCCTTTAGTACCCCGTTTTCTAGTAAACGCTCACCAGTAATTGGATTAACTTCATTACTTCCAAAAGGTAATATAGCAACATCTATGTTTTGGAATTTTTGTGAAGGTACGAAACCTTTCATTTCATCAGGTATAATCAATATGCTCTGTTCTATGGCATTGATATAAAAACCAAAAGCAATACTTTCAGGAAGTTGAATCCATTCTATTTTAATATCATCTATTGTTAATAGAGCATCATTCTCTACCACTTCTAACTCTATCACGCCAATTTGAGTTAAATAATTCAAATGATTCCAATGACCTAAATAAGTTTTGAAATCTGCTACTTCTTGCTGAGTTATATATATCTTTGTCTTTCTAGAATTTGGTTTTTTATTTTTAAAATCATAATTTAATGTCTCCCAAATCCTCAATCCCATCGTATGATCAGGATGCCAATGTGAGTATAAAGCATGTTTTATTTCAGAAATTTGAGCACGTCGTAGTTGAGTGAATATATCCTCAGAAGTATCTATTAGTAATTGGATATCATGAATATATATTCCAGGGCCGGTTCGCAAACTCGATTCTTTATGTTGAGATACTGAATTATAAAGCGTAGGAATACCCCCTGCTGTTCCTAAAAACTCGATATTCATTATCTTACCCCCTTATTTAAAAAATGACCGTTAGATTCCGATATAGAAAATAACAGCCACTTATTCAATTTGTCATTTATATTTATTTTTGTGTGCGATCTCAATCAATATTAATCACTTCATGAGCCAGTGCCTCTGCTTCGTAATTAGAATGTGTTACAAAAATAATTGGTATTTGCCACTCTTCAAATATGCGCTTTACTAATTGAATACTTTCATCTTTAGTTGTATCATCCAAGCTTGAAAATGGTTCATCTAATAATATGAGGTCTGGTCTAGTGCTTAACGTTCTTGCTAATGCCACACGTTGGGATTCTCCTCCAGATAGTCTCATTGGAAACTGTGATTTTAAATGCGTAATGTTTAATTGATGCATTAAAGTCTCTATATGTTCGGAAGGTTGCGCCATAAAAGTTATATTCTGATACACATCCATATTAGGAAACAATTGATAATCTTGGAATAAGTAGCCAATATTACGCTGTTGAATTTTCACATCTATATTGTTATGCGTATCAGTTAAAATATGTTCATTTACTTCTATATGTGCCTTATCTGCACTTTTCAATCCTGCTATAATATTTAAAATTGTTGTTTTACCAATGCCTGATGGGCCTTTAACTGCATAAATTTTAGGTTTAGTATCTTGGAGACTCATATGTAATTGTGTGTTTTTGAGCGCATGCTCTAAATGTAATGCCAACAACTAATCTACCTCCCGATAACGGTCTTTATTCAACACATTGATTGTGCCAATTACTGTAATAGCAAATGCAACAAGGACGATCACCCACAACCATGCTTGATTTTCTTTACCTTGTTCTACCAAAAAGTATATTTCTAAAGGTAACGTATTGGTTTTATTAGGTATGTAACCAGCAACCATCAGTGTCGCACCAAATTCTCCTATCGCTCGGGCAAAGCTCATCATAATGCCTGATAATATTGGACGCTTTGACAACGGTAAAATTAATTTAAAAAATATCTTGTTTTCACTTGCACCCATCGTTCGGGCAGTATTGAGCATTTTATTATCTATACTACGAAAGCCTTGGACAGTATGCTGATACATCAATGGAAAACTCACAATCACAGATGCAATAACTGCTCCAGTCAGTGTAAAAACTACTGGTAAATGCAATACATCCGTAAAAAATGCACCAATAAAACTTCTAGGTGAAAACACAATTAATAAAATAAATCCCATAACTGTTGGTGGTAACACAATAGGTAAAATAATTATACTTTCTAAGATTCTAGCAATAAAACCATGTCGTTTATACAACCATCTCGAAATAACGATACCAATAAAAGTAACGATGATTGTACTAATAACAGCTACTTTGAGTGATATCCAAAATGGTGTAACATCTATCATTGCTAAAACCTCCTATGCTTCAAATTGATATTTTTCTAATATTTCTTTAGCTTCGTCTGTCTTAAGAAAGTCGATCCATGCTTTAGCTAATTGCTTATCAGATGTTGTCGCTGCTTTATAAACAATGGGTTGCTTCAAATCAACTGTATTGATTTCTTTAACATGACTCTCGCCATTTTGCTGACTTTGATATAAGTCAGTTTTATACACATACCCTAATTGTGCATTACCTTTTTCAACATAGTTTAGTACTTGTCGCACGTCTTTAGCAAATACTAAATTAGGTTTTACTTGTTCATATAAATTATTATCTTTTAAATATTGCTGAGCATATTTACCCGCTGGCACCGAGTTCACCTCACCAATGGCTAATTTATCGCCTTCTTGTAGCGTTCCCACTGATTTATAATTACTGTCCTTAGCACCAATAAGTACGAGTTTATTTTTAGCATATTCATATGTATTTTGTGCTTTATCTTTATCTTGTAATGCATCAACGTCTTTCTTGTTTGCTGACATAAACACATCTACAGGTGCGCCTTTTTCAATCTGTTGTCTTAATGAACCAGACCCACCATAGTTAAATGTAACATTGGCATCTTTATGATTTGCTTCAAACGCTCGCTTCAATTCTTTAGTTGTATCAGTCAGACTCGCTGCTGCTGAGATATGTAATTCTTGTTTTTTATCATTCTCCTCAGAATTGCTATCATTTTTGCGCTCACTATTTCCATTTGAACATCCTGTTAATACTAGACATAGCGTCATAAACATTACGATTAAATATTTTATTTTCATCTAAAACAACTCCTATCACTTATAATTATATTCTTATTCATAAAAAAACAAAAGACCTAAATGATAGTATTTTGGCCTTTTGTAAGCGTATGTTTTGATGATTTTGATGTGCTATTTTATAGTTGTTCAATAAAGCGTTTAAACGCGTGATGACCTTGTTCTGTATTTTTAAATACGCCGCATCTTCTAATACACGTTTAAATTTAAATCCTACTTCTTTATCTACAACTTCATCGACATTATTTACATTAATATCATATGATTGTTTCATTTCTTCAGCCCATTGTTGATGTATTCCTAAATCTATTTGAGTTTTATCTAGTAAATAATCTTTAACTTGTTGTAATTCTTGTTTTAGTCGTCCTGGTAATATAGCAGTCCCCATCACTTCAATTAGGCCTATATTTTCTTTCTTGATATGTTGCACGTCTTTATGTGGATGGAAGATGCCGTCAGGGAATTGTTCTGAAGTTTGATTGTCTCGTAAGACAATGTCTAATTCATATTGTTGTTGTCTATATCTTGCGATTGGCGTAATCGTATGATGACGTTCACCATCACTACTAAATGCTTTAATATCTACACTATCATCCGAATATTGATTCCATTGTGTCATGACATAAGTAGCCGCTTCAATCAGTTGCGCTCTATCGTCACCTTTCAAACGAATCACACTCATTGGCCAATTTAAAGTGCTAGCTTGAACTGATGGATAATTAGCAATAGTAAATTGATTTATTTCAGCAGCATTATCCATCGGAAATACATGTCTTCCAGTTTGATAATGATTATGCGATAAAATTGATCCCCCCACAAGTGGTATATCTGCGTTAGACCCAATGAAATAATGAGGAAATTGATCTATAAAATCTAACAAGTTAATGAAAGTATTTTTATTGATTTCCATAGGGACATGTTGTTCAGATAAAACAATACTATGTTCAGCAAAATAGGCATATGGCGAAAATTGAAAGCCCCACTGTTCACCATTTAAATTCAAGCGAATCACACGGTGATTTGTTCTTGCAGCTTGTAGCACTGATCCTTTAAAGCCTTCATTTTCTATGCATAATGCACATTTCGGATAAGCGGTAGCTGGTGCTTCTTTAGCTTTTGCAATTTGCTGTGCATCTTTTTCAGGTTTTGATAGATTGATCGTGACTTCAATATCTCCGTATTCAGTAGCAACATCATAATTAATATTATTCGCAATTGCATCTTCTTTAACATAGTGATTACGTTTAGTTATGTCATAAAAATAATCTGTAGCCGCTTCTGGTGACTGTTTATATGCCTCGTTAAACTTGCGGTTAATTACCGATGGGCGTGGTGTAATTAAGTCTAAAATTTGAGCTTCAACAATTTCTTTACTATATAATGCATCTTCAATACAATTTTCACTAATAGCTTGGCGAATCCAATATTGTGTAATTTCATTTGCCGTTGCATCTTTATTTAATTCAGAGACTGCTGAATCATCAATACCTTTTGCATTTAAATTACGCAATAGTTGGTTTTGAATATAAATGCTATCTTCTTCTTCATAATCACCATACGAAATTGCTTGTGATACAAATTGTTGTACTAATTGTTGATTTAATAACATGCATTAACCCTCCACATTTTCTTGATATCCATTTGGATGTTGATGATGCCATTGCCACGCTGAATTAATAATATCGTTAATGTTATCGTGTTGCGGTTTCCAGCCAAGCACTTGTTGCGCCTTATCACTTGATGCGATTAATTTACTTGGGTCGCCTGCTCTTCTTTCACCTACCACTGCTTTAATAGGTTCATTTGTTACTGTTCTTGCAGCTTCTAGAATTTCAAATACCGAATAACCTTGACTACTTCCTAAATTAAATGCACCAGATGCTCCGCCGTTTTGTAAATGTTGATACGCCAAAATATGCGCATCTATTAAATCAACGACATGAAGATAATCGCGAATACATGACCCATCTTCTGTATCATAATTATCACCGAATATTGTTAAGTGCTCTCTTTGTCCAAGTGCGACTTCTAATACAATTGGTATAAGGTGTGTCTCAGGACGGTGGTCTTCACCAATGGCACCATTTTCTTTAGCACCTGCAACATTAAAATAACGTAGCGCTGCATAATTAACGCCATATGCTTCATGACTCCAGTGCATCATTTTCTCCATCATCAACTTACTTTCACCATATGGACTTGTAGGTGTTTTAGAATCTTCCTCAGTAATAGGTACTGAATCTGGTTCACCATAAACTGCAGCTGTCGAAGAAAAAATAATATGTTCTACTTGATGGTCATACATAACTTCTAATAACACTTGTAATCCGTGCACATTATTATTGAAATAGGCTAACGGTTTTTCTACAGATTCACCAACTAAAGAATAGGCGCAAAAATGGAAGACACCTTCGATGCTTTCATTATTAAAGACATCATCTAAAAAGACTTTGTCTCGAATATCTCCTTCATAAAATGTAGCTTCGCTATGCACAGCTGCTCTATGTCCTGTACCTAGATTATCTACTACAATAACGTTGTATCCTCTTGTAATTAATTGATCTACCGCATGACTTCCTATATAACCAGCGCCACCTAAAACTAAAACAGACATATACAAAATCCTTTCTCTATTCATTGATTAATAACTTATAATGATTTAACGCCATCACTTATACCCACATGATAAAATGATGGAGCGTAACCTATGTGCTCTATATATTGCTTAGAAACTTCATTTTCCAATTGTTTTACACTATTTTTATGCACTAAAGCAATTGCGCAACCTGCGAAACCAGCACCTGTCATTCTAGCTCCCAATACGCCATCAACTTGCTGAGCTGTTTCTGCTAAAGTATCTAATTCTATCCCTGTAACTTCATAATCTTCTTTTAATGATGCGTGAGATTCATTTAATAACTTTCCAAATTGATTAAAGTTATTTTCTGCTAAAGCTCTATGTGCTTTTTTCGTGCGTTCGTTCTCCGAAACTGCGTGTCTTGCACGACGACGCTTCACTTCATCCTCAATAAGATCTTGATGCTGTTCAAATTGTTCTACTGACAGCTCCCCTAGTGATGCAATATCAAGTGCTTGTTGCAACGAAGCTAATGCCGACTCACATTGTGCTCTACGTTCATTATATTTACTTTCTGTAAGGGAACGTCGCTTGTTTGTATTCATAATTGATATGACATAATCTCCAAATTTAGCAGGTACATAATCAAATTCTAAAGTTGCAGTATCTAGTAATATTGCTTGTTCAGCTTTACCCATACCAATAATAAATTGATCCATAATGCCTGAATTGACACCAATAAATTTATTTTCAACACGCTGTCCTATTTTTATAAGTGCTAATCGTTCTAAATCTAAAGTAAACAACTGCTTAATGAGCCAACCAGTTAATAATTCAATAGACGCTGACGATGATAAACTTGCCCCATTTGGAATATTTCCTTCAACTAAAATGTTGAAACCATGGTCTATGTCAGAGAATTGTTCGCTTAAATATTTAACTACACCTTTAGGATAATTTGCCCAATCATGTGCCGCTTCGAATTCTAATTCATCTAATGTAAATGTAATCATACCAACATCTTCAAAATTATTTGAATAAAGTTGAATAAGTTTATCATCTCGCTTTGTAGCTAGTCCATATGTACCCAACTCAATCGCAGCTGGAAAAACATACCCACCGTTGTAATCCGTATGTTCTCCTATTAAATTAATGCGTCCCGGAGCAAAAGCACTGACTTCAGCCTTAACGCCAAACAAAGTTTCAAACTTATCATGCATGGCTTGTAACATAATAACCCACTCCTTCTATATAAATCACTTTATCTATAATGATATTCTCTTTAGTAAACATAATTAAAGTTTACTTGTTTACTAAATGTTTTGTCAATTAAGATTGTCTTTTTGTTTTAAAAGTATTCCGCTCTTTAAGCTGTGCTTCTACCACGACATGGATGGCAACATGTCTCGTTTTATTAATGCGCTCTTCTGCCATTCGCACTGCAGTTCTACCAAATTCATCTACTGGTATGTGCACACTACTTATAGAAGGCACAGCATATTGTATGACTTCTAAATCATTAAAACTTATCAATTTAACATCTTTTGGAATTGCTATTTTTTCATATTGAATTTGTTGTAATATACCTATAGCAATCATGTCGTTTCCTGCTATAAAAACTTCAGGTAACTGATGCGCATTTAACAATGTTTTTACAGCTTCTTCACCATTTTCTTTTTTCCAACCGTCAATCATAGTTATTTCGCTAATTTGATGTTCAGAGCACCATTCTCTATACGCTTCATATCTAACATCTGTATGATTTGAAAACGGCGTACCGGCTAAATCTCTAATCATATGACTACCACCGATATACGCAATTTGCGTCATGCCTAATGCCTTGATTTCGTTCAATAAGTTGGTCATAGAATAGTGTAAATCTGAGTAGACAGCATCTATTGATTTTGGTGTATTAGGATTGTTAATGACAACTATATTTTTATTATAATCACGTAGTGTATTCAATGCTTCCGTAGAAAAATTACCTACTACGATAATTGCCCCTGCCTTGTCAACATTATATAAATCTAGATTTTTATCGTTACCATCGATTCTAATTGTACGCTTCAAAGACAAATTCAAACGTTTAACTTCAGCCTCTATTGCTAAGCGTATTTCTCTATAATAAGGGTCTGACATTTCTTTAGCTCGAGATGCATAGGTAATGATTTGAATGCTTTTGTTTTTTCTAGCCGATTTTTGATATTGTAGTTCATTTGCAACACGATGAATCCTTTCTCTCGTATCTTTTGAAACTGACAATGTTGGATCATTATTTAATACGCGTGAAACAGTGCCAGGACTTACCTTTGCTTCGCGTGCAATATCTCTTATACTAGCCATATCGAAATTCACCTCTTTAATTGTTTACCATAAGTTTACTTGTATATATCCATTTAATCAATCTGGACCATTTTAAAAATTGTTATAAATATTACAATGGGCAAATTAAAAATCCTTTGCTTTATTCATAAACTGAATCTTTTTTTTACATTGAAAAATGCGCTAGAATGGAGAAGTGAATATGAAACGGGGTGTACTCATGCATGAAGATATATTGACCAATCAACCCATTGTACGGTTTGAGAACGGTAAGTTATTAGAAACAAAAGATCATTACGTTACTGAGTTTCCATTAACAATTATGGTAAATGGTGAAGAATTTGCGACTATAATTTGTAGCCCGAACCACTTAGAAGAGCTTGTCTTAGGTTTCCTAGCATCTGAAGGGGCTATTTTTAAAAATGGTGACCTAAAATCTATCCAAATAGATGATAGTAAAGGGTTTGCTCATGTTGAATTGACCAAATCTCTCGGTGAACGTTTCGAATATTCAACGAAACGCATGATTGCGTCTTGTTGTGGTAAAAGTCGAGAGTTTTATTTTCAAAATGACGCGGCAGTCGCAAAGACTTCGATGTCTAAAATTGTGTTAAATCCAACTCAAGTACTCAATATGATGACCCGTTTGCAAAGCGCCAGTAAAATTTTTAAACAAACTGGTGGTCTTCACAATGCTGCAATTAGTGATGGAGATACCTTCTTTGAGCATCGTCAAGATATTGGTCGTCATAATGCATTAGACAAATTGTATGGTTATTGTATACAAAGACATATACCTGTACGTAATAAAGTGTTGATATTTAGCGGTCGTATTTCATCAGAAATATTAATCAAAGCTGCGAAAATCGGTGTTGGTGTCATCTTATCGAAATCTGCACCGACGACATTGGCAGTGACACTTGCTCAAGATTTAAATATTACTGCCATAGGATTTATTAGAGATGGTAATTTCAACATTTACAGTCATCCGGAACGTATAACACCTGTTGAATCATACGAGAATTAATTTATAATCTAGACCTTTGCAAAAACAAATTTTTAAATATAAAAAGGACTCATCCATTTGATACGGATGAGTCCTTTTATTTTGAGCCTGAGTATTTATGTCTCAGTTTCTATAATTATATTAATTAACTGTATTTAGCATTTTCTTTTAAAATCTGATAGCAGTAACTTATATATATGTAACCTTGTCGAATATACATTTCCTTAGCACTGTCTTCACCGTCAGCTATTAATATAATCGGTTTCGTATCAGCTATTTCCGCAACAAAAGTTTGCATCATACTGCCAATACCTTGTTTCTGATAACTTTCATCTACACCGAAGCCATCAATTTCCACAGTACATTGTGAAATGATTAAATCCAAAATCCCTACAGGCACATCTGCTTTATATGCGATTACACGAGATTTACTATCTTTATTGAATTGATTGCGAATTACTTCAATACTTTCGTCTGCGTACGCCTTGCCAAAGGGTTCAGCAAATTGACGATAAATTGTAATATAATCTTCTAATGTTTGTTCAGTGACAAACATGACTTTAATTTGATCATTTTCATGTTTTTTTATATTCTGTGACTCAATTGCATAAAGTTCCATTAGTCCTAGTTCAAAATCATATGTTTGAATTTTATCTAACCATTGTTGATCTAAAAGTGTATTCTCAGGAAACGTAAATGCTAAATGATGAGATGCTTGTTTTTTATGCATATCTAATTGAGTTTTCATATCTTGTTCCCAAGATATAATAGAAGGCATTTGTTTATAATCCCATTTATTCACGTCATATACTAAGGGTTCTTCAGGTGTTAGATAGATTGTCTTTAGTGTATCATCGACATAAACATCACCTTGTTGAAATATATCATTCATCGAAATCACCACGATTCAATCACCTACCCTTATATATTTATTTTATTAATTGTTTAAACCGACTATGATTCAGCATAATATTACCAATCAAACTTGCAATAACTGCTTTGACTAAATCCGCAGGCATGAAGACAAGGGATAAAGTCACTGATTTTGAAATCGGTAAATTAGTCATAAGCCCCATAACAATTGTACCTACAATATCTAATAAAATAACACCAAAGATAATTGTTGTACCTAATAATACAGTAAAGTTTATTTTTTTGAAATACAAATCTCTTACTAAACCAATTAGATATGCAATTACTGGATACATGATTAAAAAGCCAGTAGAGGGGCCTGCAAATACACCTATACCGCCACGTCCGCCAGATAATAATGGTAATCCAGTTGCTACAAGTAATAATAATACGATTACACTCAGCGCACCGTATTTACGTCCAAGTAAAATTCCCGCTAAGAAAATCCCTATATTTTGTAAAACGATTGGTACTGGCATAATTGGTAATGGAATCGCTGGCACAAATCCTAATACACCAATAATTGCTGTCATTAAAGCAGTGTATACTAAATATTTTGTCGTCATAGTCAATCCTCCTAATGAAAAAAATTATACCATAAATGTTAACTATTAAAAACAAAAAGTTTACAATATCTTATGTACAATAAAAAAAGCACAACTCAACTGTATTAATCCGTTGAATTGCGCTTTTTTAAAGCTGATCATAATGCTTATTAATTTAACTCATGTATATTAGTTATTTAAAAATTTATCTTTCAAATCTTTTCTCATAAATTCTAAAGTATATGGGTCATTATACCAATAAGTTTCAGCTTGCACTTCAAGCACATTGTCATTTTGAACTGCTGGTAAGTTATTCCATAGGTTGGTTTTGGCATAGGCTGGTGTTGATTTCCCTTTACTTGTCGAAACAATATAATCGCCAGCATAATCTGCTATTTTTTCTTGTTTCACTTCAGCCCAGCCTTCTTTTTCAACTAAATCATTTAATTTTTCAGGCATTTTAAGTCCAAATGCTTGATACAATACTTCTCCGCCACGACCCCAGTTTGGACCATAACTATATAGTTTTTTCTCGAATTCATCAAAAATTGAAACTGTTGCGTCTTCACCAATTTTATCTTTAATTTCTTTACCGTCTTTTTTAGTTTGCGCTTTCCATTTGTCTTCCCATTCTTTTACTTCATCTTCTTTACCAAGTAACTTACCTAATTCTCTTTGTTGGTCTAAATATTTATGTTTGCCATAATCAAATACGACTGTCGGCGCAATTTTTTTATATTTTTTAATATTTTTGTCAGTAGAATATACAACGATTAGATCTGGTTTCGTTTTTGCTACTTTCTCAACATCATTCTCGCCAACTTTTTCAACATCTTTAAATTTATCTTTAAGGAGGCTACTACTATCGACTTGTTCATTTACTGCAACAATATTTCCACCAAGATATTTAATTCCACCAGCATATGTAGGAGCAACTACTGCTATACGTTTTGGATCTTTTGGTATATCTATCTTTTTCCCACTATCTAATTTATAAGACTTTGTTTCAGCTTTTGAGTCACTGTCCGAATTATTGCCACATGCTGCTAAAATAAGCACTAAAGCAATTAACGGAAACAATAATTTTTTCATAAATTTTCCTCCATTGAAAATGATTATCACTACCAATTGATTATATAATGACTAAAGTAAATTTACAATAGTAATCATAAGTATCTTCACATTTTTTAAATAACAAAAAAATACATTTAGACAATTTGTCTAAATGTATTTTAACTGTTTGTTTATATATTTTTAAAAATGATCTAATACACTATGTGCAATGTTCGTATATGCCATATCTTCCATCGGCGGATTGTGTAAACCTGCGCGCATATCTCTATAATAGCGTTGTAATGGTCTTTCCATTTGAAGGCTTTTAGCACCAACAATACGCATAGCAATATCTATAACTTCTAAGCCTTGATTCATTACTAACACTTTACTTGCTGAGGTTTCATTCCATATTTGGCTACCTGAAATCTCATGATTATATAAAGCCGCTGTGCTCCACAAGAAATGGCGCGCAGATAATAATTGCGCTTCCATCTTTCCAATATTTTGTTGCACAGTTGGTATATCACCGATTGTGCCTTCAATACTATTTGGGCTATAATTTTTCGCAAAATCAACAGCATAATCTCTTGCTGCTTGAGCAATACCAAGATACACACTTGGTATATGTAAAATCCAGCCATTCGGTTTTTTACCACCGGCGCCTCTTATTTCAACAAAGTTTTCTTGTGGGATGTGTACATCATTTAATAATAAATCATGACTTTCAGTTGCACGCATACCTATCATGTTCCAATTATCTGCAATTTCTACACCAGGTGTATCTTTTTCGATTAAGAAAAAGCCAACTTGATCGATGTCTTCATAATAAGCACTCACAACAAAATGGGTCAGTCCTTTACTCATTGAAGTAAACGTTTTTACTCCATTAACCACAAATCCATCATCTACTTTAACAGCGTTTGTCGCAGGTCTTCCCCCACGTGTTGGGCTGCCAGTATCAGCTTCACTAACTGCTCGATTTACTAATGCCCCATTTTTCACTGCTTTAGCAAAGCGATCTAGCATATTGGGTTCCCACATTTGTTGTTCATATAACTGGCCTACTACACTTAAATGCCATCCTATAGAAAGTGCAGTCGCTCCATCAATAGATCCTAAATAGCTTTGTATTATAACCATATCTTCAACAGTTGCTCCTTCACCACCGTACGCTTTAGGTAAAGTAAGCAGTGTGTACCCTTCTTTTACTAACCATTCAATATTTTCATAAGGAAAACGCGAATGGATATCATTATATTCCGCTTTCTCTTTAAATTGCGTTTTAACTGTATCTAGTTTTGCAATCCATTTTTCTTGAATATCCGTATGTATTAATGCGGAATAATTCACTTTCATCACCTCATCATTAACTTTACTCCTATTTAAACTTAGTTTAACACTCGCCATTATTGAAAGAAAGCTTTTCAGCAATAAATCCTACTTTACCGATAAGAATTAATATGATACTTTGTATTTATTGACACACTGGGGGAAATTGAATGATTACAGTTAAAAATCTTATACATAAATACAACGAAAACACGATACTTAATGATGTCGGCTTTGCCCAAGAACAAGGCACCGTTACTGCAATTATAGGACCAAGTGGTTCTGGGAAAACAACCTTACTTAGAACGTTAAATGCACTCGCACTTCCTAAATCTGGCACCATTGAAATCGGGGATGAAATTTTTGATGCTGCACATCATACAAATAAAGATATTGCTAAATTACGTAAAAAATCAGCTATGGTGTTTCAAAATTACAATTTATTTAAAAACAAAACAATACTTGAAAATATCACTTTAGGTTTAATACATGGTCAAAATTACAATACCAAACAAGCTAATGATATTGCCACATCTTATTTAGAGCGCGTGAATTTATTAAATCAAAAAGATAAATACCCTATTCAGCTATCTGGAGGTCAAAGCCAACGTGTAGGTATTATTCGTGCACTTGCGCTCAATCCAAAAGTTCTTTTACTAGATGAACCTACTTCTGCTTTAGACCCTGAATCAATTCAAAGCGTCTTATCTCTGATTAGATCGATTGCTCAAGAAGGTATGACGATGGTACTCGTTACACATGAAATACAATTTGCAAAAGCAATTGCTGATCAAGTTATATTTATTGATGATGGGCAAATCATCCATCGTGGAACGCCACAAGAAGTATTGGAAGATTCAAAATCTGAAAGAATCCATCGCTTTTTAAACAGAGTTGAAACGGAGCGTGACATTTAATGACATTAAAAAGAAGTTTCACATTTTTATTAATGTTAATGATGGTTTCCGTACTAACAGCATGTGGTAATAATGATGCTTCCGATAGTAAATCTCAGAAAAAAGAAGTTAAAGTAGCACTTTCTGCTGAAGTTAATCCACCTTATTTATATACAAATAAAGATAATGAGTTTGTCGGCTTAGATATGGATTATATGAAATTAATTGAAAAGAAATTACCTCAATATGATTTTAAATATGAAGTCGGTGAAGAGGAATCGAATTTAGTTGGGATTGGTTCAGGCAAGTTTGATATGGGAATAAATTGGTTTTTCAAAACACCAGAACGTGAAAAACAGTTTCTCTATCAAGATGAGCCTTACAGTTATGCGCTACCTTTATTAGTTGTAAACAAAGACAACAGTGACATACATAGTTT
Source organism: Staphylococcus parequorum (assembly GCF_039237145.1). Classification (NCBI taxonomy): domain Bacteria; kingdom Bacillati; phylum Bacillota; class Bacilli; order Caryophanales; family Staphylococcaceae; genus Staphylococcus; species Staphylococcus parequorum. The sequence goes on along the minus strand of NZ_CP150682.1, from coordinate 1,081,829 downwards.
ACAAGATTTACCTGGTAAAAAAATTACTCCTATGGCGCCAAGTGGCGGTTTATATTCTATACTCACACAGTTTAATAAAGACCATAGTTCCAAAATCGACATCAATACAATACAAGAACCTTCAAATGGTGACAATTTAAAAATGGTCAGCCAAGGACGTCGTGATGCCATGTTTTTAAATTGGAACACATATAAAGCAATTCAAGAACAGATAAATGCCGACGTTAAAATAGGAGGTATTGTGAAGAAAGAACCATTACATATCGTTTATAATAAAAAACACCAAAAACTTCACGATGACGTGGATCGCGCAACCCAAGAACTTAAAGATGAAGGCAAATTACAATCACTTTCAAAAAAATATTTTGATATTAATGTTTTTGATGACTTAAGTGAAATCAATGATCAGAAAGATAAATTGGAGGTGACAAACTAATGGGGTCAGTCAATTGGTTAGATTTATTTGGACAAGTGTTGCAACAATTACCTTTAACTTTATTGATGATAATTGTTTCACTCTTTTTCGCAATCATACTTGGTTTTATTTTAGCAATGATTCGTATTAAAAAGACAAAAGTACTTGCTCCTATTGTAAGAGTTTATCTTTCATTTATACGGAGTACACCGTTATTATTACAACTCTTTTTAGTATATTTTGCATTACCACAATTATTGTTACTTATTCATATAGATATTAACCATTTCAGTAGATTGTTTTTTGTTATCTTAGCCTTTACTTTACATACAGGTGCATACCTTTCTGAAATTATCAGAGCAGGTTATCAATCCGTAGATTATAGTCAAATTGAAGCTGGATTAACAATTGGTTTATCTTATCCTAGAATTTTAAAAGATATTATTATACCTCAAGCTTTACGAAATAGCATACCGAATTTAATGACTCAAATCATAGAACTTGTAAAAGATACTTCGTTAGCTTTCACCATTGGTATCATCGATATGATGGGACAAGTCAAACTCATCATTGGAAATAATTACGGACTCGGCATGCTAGAGGTTTACATCGTAATTTCCATCATATATTGGATTATTGCTCTAATTATTCAAGGTACCTTTACTTTAATTGATAAACGAACACAAAAACCATATAGCGTTTAAGGAGGAAAATCATTTTGTCATTCATTTTATATACTATAAGTGAAGTACTTAAAGGCGTACCGAATACAATTATTATTTCCATTGTAGCAATGTTCGTAGGTCTTATTATCGGAACGTTATTTGCGATTATTCGTATCAAACGTGTGCCTGTCTTATCTCAACTTATAATCGTGTATAATTCATTTTTTAGAAGTACACCATTAATCGTTCAATTGTTCATACTATATTATGGAATACCTTCATTTATACTTTTTTTAAATGATCAGTTCTCTTGGACAATCAATCCTGACATATTCTCACCTTTAACGATTGCCTTTATCGTCTTTTCTTTTCATGCCGTAGCGTATCTTTCTGAATCAATTAAAGGCGGTCTTCAATCCGTAGACCAAAATCAAATTGAAGCTGCGCAAACAGTCGGACTATCAAAATTCAACATTTATAAAGAAATTGTATTACCACAAGCTTTTGCTTATGCATTGCCTAACATAGAAAATCAATTCATTATGTTAATCAAAGGTACTTCCCTAGCATTCGCTGTTCAAGTAACTGAAATTATGGCAGTCAGTCGTGTTATTGCAAATGAAGGTTATCGTTTTATTCCTGTATATACAGTAGCAGCTATATTTTATTGGTTGTTAGCAATAATATTAGAGTTCATCTTTGCAAAAATGGAACGTAATACGACGCGTTACTTAAGCGCAAATGCTTCTTAGGTAACGATATCAAACAAAAAAACTGTTTCTGAAATGTTATTTCAGAAACAGTTTTTTATACTTTATTATATTTAAGCTAAACTTTCCATACATTGCGCTTTAAGTTTATAATATTGTTTTACCTTTTTCGGCATTGCGCCATGTTGTAATTCATCTTTAGTAACTATAGGATAGTTTTTAAAAACAACTGAGCCTATATAACCACAAAGTGCACTACCTGATGCACACATGAGTGCCACAATTATTACAGTTAATGCATTATTAAATCCAAACATAACCATAAGCCCTGCAATTGGTGTAGCTGTACCCGTCGCCTCATTTACTAAACCAAACATAGAGATAATTACACCTGAGAGCGCACCACCTACAAAATTGGTTAAATATACTGGTACTGGATTTGCTGTCACAATGTCTGCTTGAGATAAAGGCTCTATTGCAACTGAAATCGTTGTTTTACGATCTCCAAATTTCATACGCTTAAATAATACAAAGTTCATAAACGATGAACCAAATACTGCTAAAGCACCGATAGCCATTGGCGTACCAGTTAATCCTAATAATGCTGTTAATGCCATTGAACTTAAAGGTGCAGTAGCAACAACAGTAATAATACCACCAAGTACAATGCCCATAAGAATAGGACTTGAAGTCGTAGATTCTTTAATGATATTTCCAATTTGTAATAACGTCGCATCTACTAAAGGTGTTGTACCAATAGCAATTAAACGTGTAATAGGCGCGATGACAATAATCGCAGCAATTAAATCAAGCCCATCTGGTAATTTTTGTTCCATCCATTTCATACCGAAACTCGCAATATAAGCTGCAACAAAGCCAGGTAAAAGATCCATACTTCCACATGAGACAGCAATTACAAATGCATAAACTGGAGATACCCCCATAGCTAAAGCTACAAGTCCTGCAGCTGCAACACCGCCAAGTCCTCCAGCTGCATCACCCAACTCACCTAAGAATGGAATACCAAACAAGTCACCGCCTACATATTTGTGAAAAGCCTCTACTAGAAATGAAGCAATAGCTGCGTTAGCAAGGGCCCCCATGGCCTTGCCTCCATTTGGTGCTTTACTCGTGAACAATGTAAACAATGCTAAAACAATCCCTAAAAATATGATCCCGATTAATAAATTCATAAAAACACCTTTCCAAACCATTTTGTATGCGCTTTCATTCGACAAATATTAGTATAGCACATTTAATTTGGTTCTCAAATCATATTTTCGTACAATATATAACTATAATTATAAAATTACATTATTCAGAATATTCAAATCTTTTAGACTTACGCACAACCTTATTATCATCAAGCTTTCACACTTTAAAACTGTTCCTGTAAGTTCTCTATAAGTTCATTAATTTTATCACGTTGTGCTTGATTTATATATACTACCACAGTTCTTTCATCTATATTGCTTCTTTTTTTATTTAAAAAATCCATTTTGATAAGCTTTTGCAAAGCCTTCGTTAAATAGTAGGGTTTCAATTCTGAGTATTGAGCAATTTCTTTTGCAATGACGTCATTTTCTTTACAATTATATAGATAATTTAATATCAGTACTTCTTCATAATTTAGTTTATAGTTCTTTTTCGTTGTTTTAAAAAATTTCCTACCTTGTTGATAAGTTGCAATAAGTTCATTTAGTGACTTGAAATTTTGTTCATTCACAAAACCACTCCTTTTGTTATATCTTGATGTTAATAACTTAATTTTATCCTATTTAACGCCTTTAATTCAATATGCTTAACTATGAAAAATATGAACAATTCCTACTCTTTTTTTAATCTTTTATTTTTATTTTTAAATTTTAGTGGTTCATTCACCCTTTTTATTACTAAAAAAAGACATAGGTATAAAAATTTCAATTATCAAATATCTCTATTTAAAATAATGCATTTTGATATCTTAAATATGTCATAAAAATTCATACAAAAATGCACAGCACGTGTTAGACTATTATCCAACATTTGCTGTGCATTTAAACGATTGCTATTTTAAATGATTGAGTTCAACCATTATTATTTTTTCTTAATATCAATTGTATCTAAGAAGCTTAATGCTGCTAAACCTGATAAATCTAATGCATGTTTAGCACCTGCTTTACCATGTCCTGCTTCAAAGTGTTTAATTGCTGCTACACCTAAAACTGAAATTGTTAAAAGTGATGCAATACGTGATAATCTTTTACTTGCAAAGCTTAAAACGAAAAATACAGCACTTAATGCTTCAAGTGCTCCTGCCAATGGCACTGCATTTGATGGCAAATTAAACACTTCAACAAAAGATTCTTTCATTGACTGGTCACCTTTAAGTTTAGGTTTTGATGCACCATATAATTCCTTAGCTAATTTTAAATTTGTTAAATAACGTAATATCATTATAAACGCTCCTTTTATTTGTTTTCAAAATATTTATCTACAATAGGCTTTACTCGCTCTGCTAATAATTTAATTGTATTGATTGTTTTATCATGTGGCATAGAACCTACAGGTGTATGAAGCATAAAACGAGTAAGACCTAGTGTTTCAATTGTTTCAATTATCTTTTGTGCAACGGTTTCCGGACTTCCAACATACAAAGCGCCATGTGGACCTGCTTCACGATCGAAGCTGTTTTCATCATATGGTGACCAACCCCGTTCTTTGGCTAATATATCATGACTCGCTTTTACCGATGGGAAAAACTCACGTTTAGCCAATTCATCTGTTTCAGCAATATAGCCCCATGAATGCGTAGCAATAGGCAATTCATTTATATTATGTCCGTAAGATCTAGCAATAGATTTGTACATATCTATGTTTCTTCTAAACCTTTTTGGGTCACCGCCAATTATAGCATAAGTTATAGGTAATCCTAATGCTCCTGCTTTTAATGAAGATTCTGGTGTTCCTCCAGTTGCAATCGTAATTGGTAAAGGCCCATGCTCCGCCTTAGGATAAACACTTAAGTTTTCAATAGAAGGTCGTAACTCCCCTTCCCAATTTACAATTTCATGTTTATTAATGGTCATTAATAAATCTATTTTCTCATTAAAGAGTTGTTCATAGTCTTTTAACTCATAACCAAATAATGGAAATGATTCAATAAATGAACCTCTGCCCACCATTATTTCTGCACGTCCATTGGAAACTGCATTTAATGTAGAGAAACGTTCGTAAACTCGAACAGGATCATCTGAAGATAATACTGTTACTGCACTACTCAACTTTATATGCGTTGTATTACGAGCTGCTGCTGCTAACACTGTAACGGGATCAGATACTGCATAATCTGCTCGGTGATGTTCTCCCAAACCATATACATCTAAACCATATTGGTCAGCTGTCTCTATTTCTTCTATTATATTTCTAATTCTTTGTCCATTACTTATAGCTGCTTGTCGTCCACTTTCCATATGAATATCAATATTATCTGCAAATGATGTCAAACCAAGTTCTATTTTCAAATAATCACCTCACAAACTAAGTATAATTTTTATACCTCTATATTAAATACTTCCTTAGAACATGTCAATTTCAATGCTCTAATTCTTTCCTTTCCTATTAAGACGGCTTTTAATTCACATTAACCTTAATTCAATACTTTTTATATAGTCTTTATATAAAGTGTTTTTTCATATATTTAAATAACTAAATTCTCTCATATTTTATTGTTTGTAATTTTCTGTTATTTTACAGCTTTGTAATAAACTGAAGTGCAATTATACACTGTAAATTTTGTAAATATTATATTAACGGGCTTTTAAGCCTTAAACACCCATCTTCCTTTTGTTACATTAAGCACTTTATTATTAGAACTAAATTACAAAACGATAACAAACCCCACAAACAGACATTTTTCTGATAAAGTAATTCTTGTCGTTAAAACAGCGAAAAAAATTATAAATAATGTCTTTAAGAGACTGGGATAAATGATTTACAATTATTAGGAGGAAATTTAACAATGAAAAAAATCGCTACAGCTACTATCGCTACTGCAGGAATCGCTACTTTTGCTTTTGCACAAAATGATGCAGACGCTTCAGGAAATAACAATGGTGGGTATAACCCAAATGATCCAACATCATACAGCTATTCATATACAATAGACCAACAAGGTAACTATGATTACACTTGGCAAGGTAACTGGAACCCAAGCAATTCTGACCAAGGTCACAACAACAATGCTCAAAGCAATAACACTGCTGCTCAAAGCAATAACAGTGGTTATAGCTACAATCAAAACGGTTCTACAGCTACTAACAATAACTCAAACCAATCATATACAACAAATAACCAAGGTACTGGTGGAGGCGGAGCTGTTTCAACTTCTACTTCAAGTAGTAATGTTCAAGTAACAACTACTAGCGCACCATCAAGTTCATCAAACTCAATGGCTAACACTTCAGGTTCATCAAGCAACCTTTACACTTCAGGTCAATGTACATATTATGTATTTGATAAAGTTGGCGGTAAAATTGGTTCTACTTGGGGTAACGCAAACAACTGGGCAAGCGCTGCAGCTGCATCAGGTTACACTGTAAACAACTCACCTTCTCAAGGTTCAATCTTACAATCATCAACTGGCGCAATGGGTCACGTTGCTTATGTTGAAAATGTAAACAGCGACGGTTCAGTTAACGTTTCTGAAATGAACTACGGCCAAGGTGCTGGCGTTGTTACTTCACGTACAATCTCAGCTAGCCAAGCTTCATCTTACAACTATATTCACTAATAAATGATTTAAATAAAAAAGACAATCCTTATGGGTTGTCTTTTTTTTGCCATTTTTTCTTATGACATTCTACTTATAATATAAAATCATGCATTTTAGTGATTATTCCACTATGTTATGGAATAAGAAAAGGAGTGAGACAGAAATCAAAATTTGATTTCTATCCCACTCCTACTATATAGGGCCAGTCCCTATTTAGGTTTCAGACTTCTAAAGTCTTATATTTTTTAAAACCAATACGCTATCGCTATCCAATATATAAAGGCCATCAAATAAAGTAACGGGAAACTTTCTGAAGCTTTGCCTTTATCCGTTTATATAATACAAATCCACCTACTATGAGTAAAACAACTGAGAAAATAAGTCTTACAATAAACATCGTTTGCAATGAAATTATTGACGTCGGTGCCAACGGTAAAATCGCTAATACGATTGTTAATATAACAATAATAACCGTATAGTAAATTGTATCGCTACTCTTATTTCGATGAGAATTAATCCAAAATATAATAAGTCCAAATATCGTAGTTAGTAAAATTTCATGTATTATCGTTGAACTATCTAACAATTCGGTCTTATAAAGTAATATCGCTACAATATACAATACAAAACCGATTGCAAAATAGATTATAGAAGGAGTTTTTAATTTTTTATCTACATTGAAATATTGATGAATTCCTGATGCCAATAGTAATATCGCTACAATTATCACTAGGTATAACATAGAATCACCTCATCCATAGTTATATATAACCGAATTATATATTTTTAAACTTATAATTCATATTTTATATTAAGATTTATTGTTTTTTCTCTGTTAATTGTATACCTTTAAATCATTTAGTTTATTAGCTTTTTGCTTTTTTAATGCCAATACCTGAAAATCCATAAAAAATTGCGAATATGATACATAGATAACAAGGAACTGCCCAAATAAAGAATTGATCCACCGAAACACCTAACTGTTGTGTATAATAAATGCCTGATGTTCCCCATGGAATAAGTGGAATAATCATTGTACCTGAATCTTCTAGCGTTCTTGATAAATTAGAACGATCTAAATCCATATCATTATACATTTCCATCATTAACACGCCGACCATGATAATGACTATAGATGCCACACCAGCTGCGAGTACCATTATTAGACTACCGATTACAGTCGCTAGTATCAATTGTCCAACGGAATTAATATTTTTAGATATTGTTTTCAAAATAACATCTAAGCAACCAGCTTTTTCAACAATACCTGCGAAAGCATACCCACAAAAAATAGTAACAATGATTTCTGTCATGCTCATCATGCCGCCTTGCTCGACCAAATTAATGGCTCTATCCGATAATTCTCCACCACTTGCGGGTACCATGCCTTTATTAAAACCATCGAAAGTGGACTTAAATCCATCTACAATATTAAATCCATGATTAAATGCGCCAACAATGATTGCACTCAAACTTGAAATAAGCATTGCAGGTACAGTCGATATTTTTAATAATAAACACGTAATAATAATTAATAAGGGAATCCATACAAAAATATTTATATTATAAATTTGAGATAATTCGCTAAGCATTTGATTCACTTGTGATGTATTAGTATTTCCACCAAATTGCCTACCTGCAAAATACCAAACGATTAGGCCGATGATTGATGCTGGTACAGTCGTCCATATCATTGCTCTTATATGCGCAAAGATATTCACTTTTGTTACTAAAGCTGCTAAATTTGTCGTATCTGAAAGTGGTGACATTTTATCACCAAACACCGCACCTGCAATTATGGCACCTGCTGCCATACCTGGCGTAATATGTAATTGTGTCGCTATAGCCATTAACGCTATGCCCGCAGTAGACGCAGAGCCCCATGCTGTCCCTGTGGCAACTGAAGTAATTGCACATATAATAAATGCAGATACTAAAAATAAATTAGGATTTAAAAATTCTAAGCCATAATAGATCAAAGCCGGAACAGTCCCAGAGTACATCCATGTACCTACGATAATTCCGACTGCTAAAATGATAAAGATAGCTGGCATTGCTGTTGCTAACCGATGTGTGATACCTTCTTCCAAATCTTGCCATTTCAACCCAACACGTCTTGCTATAAATGCAGCATATGCTGACGCTAAAATTAATAAAGCTTGTATTGGAATTTCAAAAACAACAAATCCTGTGATTACAATTATAATCATTACTATTATAGTAGAAATTGATTCTAAAAATGTTGGTTGTCTTGTCATACACAGTCCCCCTATTGTTAGTTCAAATTAATTAAGCCCCAGCTTTTCTTTGCCTAATTCATTAATCGTGAGTCCTTCTTCAAAAAAGTCACGTTCTAAAATAGTAGATGCTAACACGATAATGGCATCAATATTTGGCGTTTCAACCTCAATTTCACGACCAAGACTAGACCATAATACGAGTCCGTATGCAATATCTTCTGTTAAATAACGGTTTTTCACATGATTTGGTCCTTTGATTTGTGAAAATACTGGACTCGTGTTAAACAATCTATTCAGAGGTTCATCTTCGTCTTTTCTTTCTAAATAACCACGTTCAATACGCGCTTCTTTAGCTGGAGATAATTCAAAGCCTAACTTACGTCCTAAAGTTAATCGTTCCAACTCTACGGCGTGCAGTAAACGAACGGTGTGTTTCGTTATGCCTTCTTCATATAATGCAAAGTCATCGGCATAATCGATACGTCCAACATTGAGTAATGTTGGACCTGGATGCACTTCTGGATTCCCGTTCTCAAGATTTGTTTTCCAAAGACTTTCCTCTTTGACAACATATGGGTATAGCGATTCAATCTTGTCAAAGCTGTCACTTAAATGTTCTTTATCATAAGTTGAAAAATGTACTTTTCTTACATTTAATGATAAGTCCACGTGAGCTTCATCAAAATTCACTCTCGTCCCATAAGTTAATGTGTTCACTTCAGCAAATATCGGCATAACTTCTATACGCATATCTTCTAAGACGTTCATAAATCGAATCGAAGCCATTGCCGCTGCCATATTAAAGAATATTAATTGCTTATCATTAATAAATGGCGCCATCGTACGCGCATAGTGTTCAATAAATGTAGACGGTATAATGACTTGAATGACTTCTGCATCACTAACAACATATTCCATATCATCACTGATATCAGTAAATTCGATAAACGTTTCTTCCCCTTCATTATTAAACGTAAATCCGCCTTGTGCTATTGCCTTGTCAAACTTATCAATAGATTGATTTCGACAATATAACTTCACCTCATGTCCTTTATGCTTCATATCTAATGCTGCTGTAACAGCACCATTCCCTGATCCTACGATTGCTATCTTCATAAATACCCTTCTTTCTCTAATGATTTGTATGTATGAGTGTTTTAAACATTACTATAATGTATATCCAATTTAGATTTCTTATAAACACTGGTATTCAACCTTTACTAATTGCATTATATTCATTTGTTTCATCCAATTAAATGTACGACGTTTTAAAATGCTCACTTTTCCAATTTTTTAATTGTAAAATTAAATTGTAGCCTTTAAAATTAAATACCAATCAACAATAATATTTGTTATAGTTATGCTAATAAGGGAGGCGTGATTCATATGGATGAACAATATAATACAAACCAATCTTCTACAGTAATAAATCAAGAACCAAGTAGCGACGATAGATTAATGGGAACTTTAATCTATGTGCTAAGTTTTTTCACTTCGTTAATAGCACCACTTATTATTTGGCTTATTAAACGTGAAGATTCACCATTCATTGACAAGGCTGGTAAAAATTACTTCAACTTTTTACTTTCTTATATGATTTGGTTAATCGTTGCTCAATAGCGATGTTTATCATAATAGGCTTTATCTTATTCCCTATTATAGCTATTTTGAATTTCATATTTACTATCGTAGCTGCTGTAAAAGCATATAATGGAGAAGACTATTTACCACCACTTTCAATTAGATTTTTCAAATAAAACGAATCTAAATTTTGTGACTTATTACAACTCTTGTAATACAAATTAGTTATTTTGAATGTTAATTTATTGTAAAACCTTATACCACAGCTCTTTACAAACTATTACGAGCCGATACCTTTCTGTAACCTCACATGTCGTTTATTACAACGATATGTGAGGTTTTTTTAATTGTTTTACAAAAGCGTAACAAACCACACAAACCTAAATTCATCTGTTAGAGTATTACTTGTCGTTGAAAGCAAAGCGAAAAATAAAAACATTAACTTTAAAGACTATCGAACGAATAACATAAATAATAAATATAAAGAACGAACAAATTTGGGAGGATTTTTTAATTATGAATAAATTAGTAACAGCAACAACTATCACAGCAGGTATTGGCGCAGCAATCGTAGGATTAGATCAAGGAAATGAAGCAAGTGCAGCAGAACAAACTCAACAAACAAACCAAACTACTACACAAGAAACTGCAAGCTCAAGTGCTAACTTATACACTTCAGGTCAATGTACTTGGTATGTATTTGATAAAGTAGGCGGAGGTATCGGTTCTACTTGGGGCAATGCAAATAACTGGGCGTCAGCAGCTTCATCTGCAGGCTACACAGTTAACAACTCTCCAGAAGCTGGATCAATCTTACAATCATCTGAAGGACCAATGGGCCACGTTGCATACGTTGAAAATGTAAACAGTGACGGTTCAGTAAATGTTTCAGAAATGAATTATAGCGGCGGACCTTACTCTGTAAGTGAACGTACTATCTCTGCTGGTGAAGCAAGTTCATATAACTACATCCACGTTAACTAATATTCGCTACTACAATATAAATTAGAATAACAGGATTTAGAACATTATAGAGTGTCAACAAAGTCTAAAACTTTGTTGACACTTTTTTTATGCACACTTTTCGCGGACGCTACCTCAACCTATAGTCTTCAATTCGTGCTTTATTAACTAGTCAAGCGTCCAAGCAAACCACTGCCTTTTTAAAACAATATACTCAATTATTCAGACATATCGATTGATTGAACATTTATAAATGTTCACCACATCAAAGTAATTAAGCAAGACAACACGCGCTATAATTAAAACGAATCTAAAAATTCAGTATTAAGTGCTCAATATTTTTAGATTATTTTTAATATTGCAGTATAATAGAATATTTGAGAAAATAAGAGCGTTTGGTGAAAAAGGAGGCACAACGATGCAATGGTTTAAAGTTATACTTGCTGGGCTTATAGAAATATTATGGGTCACTGGCTTAAATACTGCTGATTCATTACTTAGTTGGATTGGTACGATTATCATTATTATTATAAGTTTCTTTCTTGTTATTTCTGCGTGTAAATCATTACCCGTTGGCACGGTTTACGCCGTATTCGTAGGTATTGGCGCAGTTGGTACTGTTTTAGTGGATATGTTATTTTTCGGTGATCCTTTTAACTTTATGAAAATCATCTTAATTATACTATTGGTAATAGGTATTATCGGTCTAAAATTAACTACAGAGGAGGCTGAAAACTAATGGCTTGGTTTATTTTACTTATTGCAGGGCTATTAGAAGTAGTCGGTGTAGTCATATTAAATGAAATTACACGCACTAAAAAGAAATCTTTAGTAGTCTTATTAGCAATTGCTTTTATCTGTAGTTTTAGCACGCTCAAAGTAGCAATGAATGACATTCCTATGGGAACTGCTTATGCAATTTGGAGTGGCATCGGTACTGGCGGTGGCACACTTGTAGGTATGTTGATATACAATGAATCTAAAAATGCAAAACGTATATTCTTTATTGGCTTGATTATTCTTTCAATTGTAGGCTTAAAGCTTATAAGTTAGAAAAACAAATAATAAAAAGATACTTTCTAAATCATGATATTAAAATAAAAGCAATAATCCACTGTTTAACAATGGATTATTGCTTTTTTTGAGAATGGCTATGTTTGACTTATATACATTAAAATATATAAATAAGTAACATAGAAATCGCTTTCTATTGCTTTTTAGGCATTATATAAAAAGTTCACCCAACTATTTCTTTAATAAATATAATAATTTGTTTAGTGCTTTGAAATTTACTATACTAAATATACAATGGAGGGATTATACATGGTAAAAGTTTATATCGCAGGTCCAGTACCCGAAGTAGGTTTTGACTTGTTAAAAGATCAAGGTTATGAGGTTGAAATGTATGAAGGCGAAGGTATCATTGATAAAGATACTTTAAAGCAAGGGGTTAAAGATGCTGATGCATTAATTAGTCTTTTGTCTACCAACGTAGATAAAGAAGTAATTGATGCCGGTAGCAATTTAAAAATCGTCGCAAACTATGGTGCAGGTTTTAATAACGTAGATGTAGCCTATGCTCGTCAAAAAGACATTGACGTTACAAACACACCAAAAGCTTCAACAAATTCTACAGCTGAATTAACTTTTGCGCTCGTACTTGCAGTTGCAAGACGTATCGCTGAAGGTGATAAATTATGCCGTACAACTGGCTTCGATGGCTGGGCGCCACTGTTCTTCCGTGGCAGAGAAGTTTCTGGTAAAACGATTGGTATTATTGGCTTAGGTGAAATTGGTGCTGCTGTAGCAAGACGTGCCAAAGCATTTGATATGAATGTGCTTTATACTGGCCCTAACCAAAAAGTCGATAAAGAACGTGAAATCGGCGCCAAGTATGTAGACTTAGAAACTTTATTAAAAAATGCAGATTTTGTAACAATTAACGCTGCATATAATCCAGATTTACATCATCAAATTGACACTGAACAATTTAAAATGATGAAGCCAACGAGTTATTTAATTAATGCTTCGAGAGGCCCTATCGTCCATGAACAAGCTTTAGTACAAGCTTTAAAAGATAAAGAAATTGAGGGCGCAGCTTTAGATGTTTTCGAATTTGAACCAGAAATAAATGACGAGTTGAAATCACTAGACAATGTAGTACTCACACCACATATTGGTAATGCGACATTTGAATCTCGTGATATGATGTCTAAAATTGTTGCGAATGACACAATTAGTAAGCTAAATGATAAAAAACCTAAGTTTTTAGTAAATTAACAAATGAGTTACTAAAAGTTTAGTTCTAAATACTTAGTACAAATTAAAGCACCCATCCATTAAAAATATGGATGGGTGCTTTCTATTGAAATATACCAAGTTTATTTACTTTTGGATTTATATAAAAATTTAGTTTGGTTCGTAACTAACTTATTAGGCAAAGCTTTTGCAACGCCATTTCTTACAGTTACAACCAGTTTATTACTACGTTGTGCGAGCTTACCTATTTTTCTAGAACGTTTAATTACTTTTTTAGTATGTTTTACACGTAATTTATCATAGCGTTGTAACGCCTCATCAAACGAATATGACTCAAGACAATTTGCTAAGACAATGGCGTCTTCCATTGCTTGTCCTGCCCCTTGTCCCATGTTTGGTGTCGTTGCATGCGCTGCATCACCAAGTAAAATAGCACGTTGATAAACAAAGGTTTTCAGTGGTTTTAGATCATAAATATCATTTAGTAAAATATCTGTTTCGCTTTGTTTATCTAATACGGCTCTTACTTCATTTGGAAAACGGTTAAATCTGGCTTGTAAATGAGGTTTACCATAGGTTTTCATTTTACTATCTTTTTCTTTCGCATTAATAGAAATAAACCAATAGGCTTGGTTGTTTAATAAGGGAACTATACCTACTCTACCCTTTGGCGACCAATACTCTTTAGCAATTTGAGCATCTTTAATATCCACATCTTCTACTAATCCTCTAAATACCGTATAGCCTTGATATTCAGGCTTACTATTAGGTTCAACCGTATTTCTTATCTTAGAATGTACACCATCTGCACCAATACATAAGTCAAATGCTTCTTCTTGTTGTGTATCAAAATGTATAGTCACTTTTAAATCGCCATTATCAATATGAGTCACAAAATGATTTGTATAGATTGCTGTGTCTGGTACATAAGATTGAATAACATCTATTAAATCTTGACGAGACATTGTTAAGTTCACCGTATTCTTTTTTAACTTCACTTTGGATAGCAAGTTATTTTTATCATCTCGCACTTCCATCGTATCAGTAATTTGCCCGACATTTTTAATGCCTTTTGCTAAATCATGCTTTCCTAATTTTTCAATAACGTTACCACCGATGCCGATGCCTGCGCCTATTTCAGCTACTTCCTTATTTTTTTCAAATACTTTGACATCATGTCCTTGTTCAATTAATAATGCTGCAGTTGTTAATCCACCAATGCCCGCGCCAACTATAGCTATTTTCATTTTCAATTCACTCCAAATTTTCCTAGTCTATTCAATATTAACACTTTTGCAAAACTATATATTAATAAGTCCTTTGATATTAACTTAAGTATTGGCAATAAGTCATCACACAAAAAAGATAACAAACGTATCATGAAAACACCTGTTATCTTTCCTATAAATATATGATAACTCAACTTTTATAAATAATAGTCTTTATTAATATGATCTTTCTTTATACCCAGTTTATCATAATAAACCTTCATAAATGTGGCGATGTTTTCATCCCATTCTACATCACTAGCATATTGGTGTTCTCCAGGTGATTTTGGATTCCAGCGCATTTGATATAACGATAATTGCTCATTTTCAAAGTAATTGCCTCTTATAAATTTAGCTCCGCCCATAATTGCGCGTTCTGGTGAAGTCCATGATTGCTTTTTAGCAAAACTACTACCTGTGTGTACTGCATTTTCATCAAATGCACCTATACCATAAAAATTATAGTAATGCTTACCATCATCTTCTATACCGTTGGCCAATTCAGATTTACCATTGCCAGTTTCAACAAGCGCATGACTCACAAGGTATAACACATTAACTTCATATTTATCTTGTGCTTCTAAAAATGCTTCACCTTTATTTTTCAATATACCTTTATCTTTTAAAATATCATTTACTTCTTTTTCTGACATTGATACTTTTTCAGATATATCCATATGATTTAAGTTATCTTTGTCATTATTTACATCCATAGCCTTTTTAACATCAGTTTTTGAAGCCTCGACAAATCGACCATTTTTTTCTGTCATATTTAAAGTGCCTTCACCAAGTTGCTTATCTACCGCTTCATTAAAAGAATGTGTCTTTTGATTATCAAATAGATGTGTTTCATTTATAATTAATAAAATCGCAAATATGACGATGATAATGAGCATAATAAATAATGTTAATCTTTTCTTTAAAATTCCATTCATTATATAATAACTCCCTAGCTTACACTTATTTAGTTAATGTAACATAAGCAATAATAATAGCAATTAAGACAACTACAAAAGAAATGTTAAGCGCTATCCTCATAGCTTTCTTATCTCTAAACAACATATTGAATATCATTAAACTGATTACTAATGAAACAGCAAACATTGTAATTGCCATAACCATATTCATCATTATTAAAAATATAATTCCCAAAACTAGAAATACATTTGAGATAATCGCCATGATTTTAATCATTTTCGCGTTAATAAGTCCTCCACTCCTCGCCCTTAAAAATATATAAAATTTAATTCTAATAATAGAAATTGTATCATAGTTCCCATTGTTTCAATATGTCATTTTTAAAACAATAAACAGTTAGGAAGTGGACAGAAATATAATTTTTCTAATAAATTTTCGTCGTCCACCCCGGCACAGCTGACTGTAAAGTTGAATACAAGCTTGATATAAACGCATTTTCAATTCAGTCAACCACTGCTAATATAAAAAATGAGACTGAGACATGTGCTATGTCCCAGCCTCTAACTATATATTTATTTAAAAGTGCTTATCTTGACATTCCTCTAAGCATATTCATCATATATGTTAAACTACGATTCATTTCATCATCTTTCAACATACCCATCAAACCAGTGATAGATGTTTTTTGATTTGGATTGGCTTGATTTGCGACGCGTAAGCCTTTATTTACTTTATTTAACATCCCAGATAAATCATCTACATCTAAATCGCCTAATAAAAATACAAGTGAAGCCATATTTGAAATTAACCCTGAATATTGTTCTTTATTTAATTCAACAGAGAATTTATTGGCTATAACACCTCTACTCTTAACTGCACCTGACATAGCATCTAGCAATTTAGCATCATCTAAAGTACTAATGATATTAATCGCTTTTAAAATGCTGTCTTTATTTGCTACAATCGCATCGGTCACTTCAGCTAAATTTTCTTCTTTAACCTCTGCTTCAGTTTTTTGCATGCGTTTAATATTTGTTATTCTTTCAGCCATTATTTATCCACCTGACTTCCTGGGAAAGTATAATCTTTACGATTCCATTTGTCTTCAACTCGAACGCTATATTGTGGTTGACGTTGTTTGTTTACACGGAAGTTTGTAGGATTGAGTGGTGATTTACCTCTTCGTGTCTTCACTTCCATACGACAACTTGTACGTTTATAAGATGGTGTGTCTGTGTCTTTATCTACATCACTATTTGTCAATAAGTTAATGGCACCTTGATCACCATATTCCATAGCATTGTTATTTAATGGAATATAGATTTCTTTACCTTTAACTCTATCTGTGACATGGGCCACAAGTTCTACTTCACCAGTATCAGAAATCAATTTAATTTCTGCACCTTCGTGAATGCCTCTATCTTCTGCTAATTCAGGAGACACTTCGACAAATGGATTTGGCATTTTGTATTGAAGCCCTGGCACTTTATAAGTCATATTACCTTCATGGAAATGCTCTAATACACGACCATTATTTACGTGTAAATCATATTTTTCATTTACTTTAAAGAAATTATCAAATGTTAATGGATAGAAATTCGCTTTTCCATCATCAAAGTTAAAGCCTTCTAAGAAAAGTGTCGGTTGATCTGTACCATCTTCTGCTACTGGCCATTGTAAACTATTATATCCTTCTAAACGATCATAGTTCACACCTGAATATAACGGAGTGAGTCTTGCAATCTCGTCCATAATATGACTTGGATGCGTATAGTTCCAATCATAACCTAACGTTTTCGCTACAGCTTGAATAATTTCCCAGTCTGGCTTAGAATCGCCTTTTGGTTCTAAAGCTTGATATAGACGTTGAATACGACGCTCTGTATTTGTAAATGTACCTGTTTTTTCTAATGATGGACTAGCTGGTAACACTACATCTGCGTATGAAGCTGTAAATGTAAAGAATTCATCTTGTACGACTAAGAAACCAACTTTCTCTAATGCAGCTTGTACATAGTTGATGTTTGAGTCGACAATACCTGTATCTTCACCGTATAAATAAAGAGCATCAATTTCACCTTCATGAATACCTTCCATCATTTGATGGTTATCTTTGCCTACTTCGTTTGGTAATGTTTCACCATATTCTCTTTCGAATTTCGCTCTTATTTCCTCATCAGTAACACTTTGGTATCCTGGGAATTTATCAGGCATACTTCCCATATCACTACAACCTTGTACGTTATTATGACCACGTAATGGATAAGCGCCTGTGCCTGGTCTTCTATAGTTACCTGTTGCTAATAATAAATTAGATATCGCTGTCGAAGTGTCACTACCAATGTCTTGTTGTGTTACGCCCATTGCCCATGCGATTGATACTGATTCTGCATCAACAACTTGATGTGCAAAGTCTATTAAGGCCTCTTTAGAGATACCCGTTGTTTCTTCAGCAAACTCCATTGTAAATGGCGCTAATGATTTATGATATGCTTCAAAACTGTTCACCCATTTGTCGATAAACGCTTTATCATGAAGATCGTTATCGATAATGTATTTAGTAACTGCTGACAACCAAACTAAATCAGTGCCTGGTTTAGGCTGATAGAAATTATCTGCGCGTTCAGCCATTTCATGCTTACGTATATCAAACACATTTAAAGTATTGTTATATAGCTTATGACCACGTTTAATACGTGAAGCAATAACTGGATGAGCTTCTGCTGTGTTCGTACCAATTAACACGACCATATCTGCAATTTCAAGATCGTCTATTGAACCAGAGTCACCACCATGACCTACCGTTCTAAATAGTCCTTTTGTTGCTGGTGCTTGGCAATAACGTGAGCAATTATCTACGTTGTTTGTGCCAATGACTTGTCTTGCAAGCTTTTGCATAAGGTAAGACTCTTCATTTGTTGCTTTTGAAGATGATATAAATGCTAAACCATCTGAACCATGAGTTGCTTTAACTTTATTAAAGTTGTCAGAGACAACTTTCAGTGCTTCATCCCATTCAACTTCTTCAAATTGACCATCTTTACGTACTAATGGTTTTGTAAGACGTTCTTCTGAATCAATATAATCCCAACCGAATTTACCTTTAACACACGTTGCAATTTTATTAGCTGGTGATTCTTGTTGAGGTTGAACTTTTATAACTTCTCTGTCTTTTGTCCATACATCGAAAGAACAACCAACACCACAATATGTACATACTGTCTTAGTTTTTTCGATGCGTTCTTCACGCATTGCTGCTTCTGAGTCAGAAACTGCGAACAATGGACCATAACCCGGTTCTGCTTTTTTCGTTAAATCAATCATAGCAGCTAATGAACCTGGCTCTAAATCAGTCATATATCCGGCACTGCCTTCCATGTTGACTTCCATCATTGCATTACATGGACAAACTGTTGCACATTGACCACAACCTACACACGATGATTCGTTGATTGATGTATCGTTATCCCAAATCACTCGTGGTTGTTGACGTTCCCAATCAATTGTAAGTGTTTCGTTTACTTGAACATCTTGACATACTTCTACACAACGTCCACATAAGATACATTGATTTGGATCATAACGATAGAAAGGACCGTAATCTTTTTCGTATGGCTTTTCTTTATATTCATAAGTTTGATGCTCTAAACCCCATTGGTCCATTGTATTATGTATTTCACAGTCGCCATTGTTATAATCACAAACTGTGCAATACAACATATGATTTTCTAAGATTCTGTCTAAAGCTTCTTTTTGGCTTGTTTGTACGTTATCATTTTGCGTATTAACAATCATCGGTCTATCAATTGTTGTGCCACACGCGCGTGCCATTTTACCGTCTATTTCAACAGTACACGTGTCACAAGTTTGTATTGGACCTAGCGATTCGTTATAGCATATTGATGGAATAAATGTATCTTGAGATTTGATGAACTCAAGTAAATTCGTCCCAGGTTCTACAAGATAATCTTTGCCATCCAATGAGACAATCAAATGTTCTTGCATTCTCTTCACCCCTATTATTATTTATGATGCCCGCGTTATATATATCTATTAGGTGCTGAATAACATTCCATCTAAAAAGCCCACACTTTTTTAAGATAATGTTATCTATATTGTATATCTATTTCGTATAAATGTTAAGGATTTCCACCTTATTTCACATTTTATTATATTAGATGTACTTTATAGTCCAAAACTTAATATTCATAGAATTTTTCTTAATTAATAAGTTTTATATTATTTCATATATATTGGCATAATAAAAAAACTATAGATTTTAGCATTCGCCAAAATCTATAGTTCATTCAAATTACATTCCTAAATTATCTTTAATGTTTGTTTCTATTTCACTAAGTGAACTCTCACTTGGTATAAAGTAGTACAAGCCATCATCTTGTATGCCACCTTGTCCATCTAATTGATGTCTATTGACTTGTTCGTTCGCGTCATTATAATTACTTCTTATTTTGTTTAATTCTCCAACTGTAAGGTCCGTTTTCACATTATCTTCAACATGATTCATTAATGAATTAAAATGTGTAACTGAACTGATACTTGTAAGTTTATTAGCTAAGCCTTGGATAACAAGTTGTTGACGTTCTTGACGACCAAAGTCTCCACCAGCACCATCTTCTTTACGACTTCTAATAAATGCCATCGCTTCTTTTCCATCCATATGGGATTGAACGCCCTCACTAAACTGATACCCATCATATGAGAATGATGCGTTACTCGTTACATTGATACCACCGACAGTATCTATCATATCTTGCATACCATCCATATCTATCGTTGCGTAGTGGTCAATAGGTACATTCAATAAATTCTCTACTGATTTCACTGCCATGTCAGGTCCGCCATACGCATATGCATGATTGATTTTTTCAGTAGTACCTTTACCGACAATTTCTGCTTGTGTATCTCGTGGAATGCTGACAATTTCTGTCGTTTTTTTCTGCGGATTAATTGATAATACCATTACTGTATCACTACGTTGTCCACCACCATCTGCATCCCTTTTAGCGTCAGAATCTACACCAAACAGCGCAATCGTAAATGGGTCACCATCATCTAAGTTTACGTCTTTATCTCTTAATGAAGATTTATCTCTGTCTAAAGGATTATGAATTGATCCACCAACAGAAAATATTTTAAATCCTAGATAAATAACTGCTAATAAAGCTAATAAAACTAATATACCAAAGAACCACAATATTAATTTTGTTGGTAATCCCATTTTTTTATTTTTTTTAGAACGATTCACTCTTATCATTCTCCGTTTCTGTATTCAATTTTCTCTCATTTAGTAATACATTATATATTAATAAGTTGGGTTTGGCATAGTGCTTTAGACCTATTATTTATATAATAAATATTTAATACAGTGATTGCTTATTGTATTTTGTATCCATCTCCTGAATTTAGTATACCTAATACTTTTTCATGACAAGCATTGTTACTAATAATAAATGGACCTGCTTTAGAAAAGTCTAGTGGCGTATTATCTAAAGTTGTCATTTTAAGTCCAAGTTCACTTGCAAACAAGAATTGTGCTGCGATATCCCAAGGTTTGGGATTTGTATTAACATGGGCACCAAATTGTCCTTTGATTACACGGATTGAATCTAAACCACAAGATCCGATAAAACGATGACTAAATGAAGCATCATTTAAACCATGAATCGTTTCATCATTCATAACTAATGTATTAAATGAAATAATCGCGTCTTGTAAATCAATACTTTCAGGTTTTTCTAATGGTTTACCATTCACATATGCACCGTATCCTTTAGCTGCTTTGTACAGTTGACCATGTGGGTAGTCATAAATATATGACAGCACTGGTTCACCATCAACAAAATAACCTAGAATAATGCAGTAATCTTCTTGTTGTTTAACTAAATTCGTCGTTCCATCAATAGGGTCCATAACCCATACATGCCCTTCTTTAGGACGCACTTCCTCATTTGACTTTTCTTCAGCAAACAACTGATGTTCCGGGAAGTTTTGGTTTAAAAATTGTTCAAAGTTGTTTTGTATTGATTTATCAACATTTGTCACTAAATCAAATCTATTTTGTTTCGTACTTGTAACCATATCTTCAATTAACTTCGGGATGATCTCATCCAATGTTTCAAGCCAAGCTCTCACAGCATCATCGATATAAATTAATTGTTCTTTTTCCATGTATAGGCACCTCTTTATATTTATAAATTATTATGTTCCTTATTAAGGATCAACTATCTTTAATTTATTATATTTTATCATAGAAATATTAATGAAATATATGATATATCATAACCATCAAAACATTTTGGCACACATATTGACGTTATGACATAAAAATAAAACCGACCAGCGTAGCTAGTCGGTTAAATAGAAAGGAAAGTAAGTAATAAATATTGAAGATGTTTGATTAGTAACGTGAACGAATTAGATGTTAACAAAACTATATGTAATAGCCTACCCCTTTGTCATCTACTCGCTACCCCCTTGTTACTAACTACATATTAACATAAGTTTTTAACGAATGTAAGCGTTTTCTTTATTTTTTAAAAAAAAGTTTTTCTAAATGTCGTCATTGTCACTTTTATGATATAATAAATGTAATATGTAATCATTTGGGAGGTGACTTTCTAATGAATAAACGCGAGAGACAAAATAAACTTGTTCTAGCTATTCAAGAGAATAGACAAATTACCGCTTCAGAGTTAGCAAAAAATTTAGAAGTATCAAAACGAACGATTTTAAGAGATATTCAAGATTTAGAAGATCAAGGTGTGAAAATTTTAGCAAAGCACGGTAAACTAGGTGGCTACCAACTTCAAGAAACACCAAATAGTTATGAGATTGAGCTGACTGAGAATCAACTATCCGCTTTGTTCTTAGTGCTTAATGAAAGTCAGTCTTACACTACGTTACCTTATAAAGAAGAAGTTAATGCAATTATTAAAAAGTGTTTGAATTTACCTTATACAAAAATGCGACGCGCTTTGAAAAAGCTAGATCGTTATATTAAATTTGATCACCGACAACATACAAATTTACCACCTATATTTTCTGAAGTCCTCATTTATTGTACTGAAAGAAATGTTATGGCAATGGAATACAATAACGGTACAAATATAGGCACTGAAAATGTTATTTTTATCGGATTATTATGTGAAAAAGGTTTATGGAAAGCAGTCGTCTTTGAAATTGGTTTGGGTAAAACAAATGAGATTCCTATTATTGATATACACGATATCTCATATTCATTTGAAAAGACAATCAAGACTCAAGACATTACAATAAATAATTATCAGCAATTTTTAAATCCAACTGAGTCCTAATTGTCTCAGTTGGATTTTTTATTAATTATATTTTTTCGATAAGCATATGAAAGGAAGTCTTTATGTATAACTTAGAATTTCATCATTTAGAACAACACATCAGTAAATTATTAAACTTACTAGAAATATATAAATTCGCAATCGTCACCAATCATAAAAAGAAAAACGACTTCAAACAAAATATTCATGATTATATCGATAAAGAATACGCAGCTTTAAAAAGCGTCTCAAAGCATCACACTTCTCTTATTCACTACAATTACTTTAAATTTCTTTCTGATCAAATTGAGCAACCTATAGATGAACTAACTATAGGTAATACAACGAAATATATAAGTGATATTCAGCAACGTTTATTTCGTATCCACCAATTATTAACTCCTCTTTTGTAACAATATTACACTTAAAAGATTTTTATAAATTAAAATTGTAATAGTTTTTCATGTGTTGTACAATGAAAACGATTACAGCAATATAAGGAGTGATAGTAATGCATGGATTTTCTATATATCTTGGACAGCCCATCGACAAACCATATATCAAACGGATGATTGCTTCAGGTTACAGCACCATTTTTACATCTGTACAAATTCCTGAAGAAAACGAAAGTACTAAATATCGCTATTTGGGAGAACTTTTAGATTATTTATCTAATGATCAGCTTACATATATGATTGATATCAATCCTTTGTTGCTGGATCACAATTTCTACCAATTTTTACATCAATATGAGACAGCCGAATTTATGATCCGTATCGATCATAGTACTTCTTTAAATGTCGTCAACGATATTATCAGTAACGGATTCAAATGTTGTATCAATGCTAGCATCATCTCAGAGCAATTATTGCAACAGCTTTACCATGAACTTAAAGATTTTACTTATCTCTGTTATTGCCATAATTATTATCCGAGACCTGATACCGGTTTGGAGCCGCAATTCGTAGCGTCACAAAATAATTTAATTTTAAAATATAACGCACACGCAGATATATTTGGCTTCATCACTGGTTCAACGTTGCGTGGCCCTCTATATAAAGGTTTGCCAACAATTGAATCCACAAGATATCAGCATCCTATTCAAAGTGCACAGTTACTTAAAGATAACTTAGTCGAACATGTAATGATTGGAGATCCACTCATTGATTCACATACTGCACAACAACTCATTACTTTTTTACACCACAGACATTTCAACTTAAATATTGAGCTTTTAGATGACCAAGTATCATCAATATTATTTAAACCTCATACGGTACGTGCTGATAATCCAGCTCACGTTATTAGATCACAAGAAGCTCGTCTTTATTGTGATACAGAGATTCAACCCTTTTCAACAAATGGTCGTAATTTCGGTGCTATAACCGTGGATAATAAACTGAACGGACGTTATCAAGGTGAATTACAGATTATTAAAAATGATTTACCACCGCATGATCATATCAATGTTGTAGGTGAAGTGATAAAGAACGATTTACCATTAATTCAATGTATGCAGCCTAATGACACATTTGAATTTACGTACAAGAATAAGGAGCTGTAAAGATGAGTAATTTAATAACTGAATCAAGAAATGAAGCTACAATGCACTTAGACGAAATGACTATTCAACAAGCTTTAGAGACTATGAATGAAGAAGATCAAAAAGTACCTCAACAGATAAAACAAATATTGCCTGACTTAGCTAAAGTCATTGAAGTTACAACGAAGCAATTTAAAAAAGGTGGCCGTATTATCTATATGGGTGCAGGCACGAGTGGAAGACTCGGCGTACTCGATGCAGCAGAATGTGTGCCTACATTTAATACAACACCTGATGAATTCATCGGATTAATAGCCGGTGGACAACCTGCTATGACAGTCGCAGTCGAAGGTGCTGAAGATAGTGAATCACTAGCACATGATGATTTAAAACACATTGACTTAACAGACAACGATGTAGTTATTGGCATTGCGGCCAGTGGAACTACGCCCTACGTCAAAGGCGGTTTAAAATACGCTACAGAGTTAGGTGCCCATACAGTTGCCATTTCATGCAATGTCGATACAGAAATTAGCAAACTAGCTGAATTCCCTGTAGAAGCTAATGTCGGTCCCGAAGTATTAACTGGATCTACGAGATTAAAATCAGGAACAGCACAGAAACTCATTCTTAATATGATCTCCACAATCACGATGGTTGGCGTGGGAAAAGTTTATGGCAACCTCATGGTAGATGTAAAAGCCACAAACCATAAATTAGTTGATCGTTCAGTGCGCATTATTCAAGATATTTGTGATATTCCATATGAACAAGCTCAAAAGCTTTATAATGACGCAGACCAAAACCTTAAACAAGCAGTCGTTATGTATCTATGTGATGTTTCAAAAGCTGAAGCAGAAACAAAATTACGTCAAAATGACAATATTATTAAACAAGCAATAAAAAATTAATTTACACTGATTTGAATAGCAATGTCACGTTGCCACATGAACCATATAACTATGATGCAATAAGGAGGTATATAGGATGACAAAAGAACAAAAACTCGCAGAACATATTATAGACGCTGTTGGTGGTCTTGATAATATGGATAATGTTATTAATTGTATGACACGTGTAAGAATTAAAGTGATTGATGAAAACAAAGTAGATTATGATAAATTAAAAGCAACTCAAGGTGTTATGGGCGTCGTAAAAGACGAACGCGTGCAAGTAGTAGTTGGTCCAGGTACTGTTAATAAAGTAGCGGATCATATATCTCAATTAAGCGGTGTACGTCTAGGGGAAACAATCCCTCATAATTCAACGAATTATAAAGCTGATGCTGAAGCAAAAGCACAAGAAAATAAAACAGCAATTCAAAGTAAACAAAAGCGCGGCGCCTTTAATAAATTATTAAAAACAATTGCCAATATCTTTATTCCGTTAATTCCAGCCTTTATTGGTGCCGGATTAATTGGTGGTATTGCAGCAGTATTAAGTAACCTTTTAGCTGCTGGTCAAATTTCAGGTGACTGGGTTACACAACTTGTCACAGTGTTCAATGTAATTAAAGATGGTATGTTAGCTTATCTAGCTATCTTTACAGGTATTAATGCAGCCAAAGAATTCGGCGCAACACCAGGATTAGGTGGTGTTATTGGTGGTACTACATTACTCACAGGATTAACTGATGAAAATGCGATTATTAATATCTTTACAGGCGAACCACTACAACCTGGTCAAGGTGGTATTATTGGCGTTATTTTTGCAGTTTGGCTTCTTAGTATCGTTGAAAAACGATTACATAAAATTGTCCCTAATGCAGTAGATATTATTGTCACACCTACTATTACGTTATTTATCATCGGTTTATTAACTATATTTATCTTTATGCCATTAGCTGGTTTTGTTTCTGACGGTTTAGTATCTGTCATCAATGCTACAATCAGTATCGGTGGCGTTTTTAGCGGCTTTATCATCGGTGCTTTTTTCCTACCACTAGTTATGTTAGGATTACATCATATATTTACGCCTATTCATATTGAAATGATCAATCAAACGGGTGCAACTTATTTACTTCCTATTGCTGCAATGGCAGGCGCTGGTCAAGTTGGTGCTGCTTTAGCTTTATGGGTAAGATGTAGAAAAAATACAACTTTAAGAAATACACTCAAAGGTGCACTACCTGTAGGATTTTTAGGAATCGGAGAACCTTTAATTTATGGTGTCACTTTACCGTTAGGCAAACCATTCTTCACTGCATGTATTGGTGGAGGTATTGGTGGCGCTGTTGTTGGAGGTATTGGTCACATTGGGGCAACTGCAATCGGACCTAGTGGGATCTCATTGTTACCTTTGATTTCAGATCATATGTATTTAGGATATATTGCAGGACTACTCGCTGCGTATGCAGGTGGTTTCGTCTTCACCTATTTCTTAGGTACGACGAAGACTATGAGAGAATCTGATAGCTTAGGTGATTAACTATGACCAACGTACTTTACAAAATTGACAGCAATTATGCTCAGTTAACTAAAAGTGAGAAAAAGATTGCAGATTTTATTTTGAATTCACCACATAAAATTATCAATATGTCAGTTCAAGACTTATCTAACGAGATTCATACTAGCACAGCATCCATCGTTAGATTTAGTAAAAAAATTACAGATAAAGGTTTCCAAGAATTAAAGATTGCCATCTCTCGTTATTTACCTGATGATGCAATCCATAATAATCACCTCGAATTAGCGGATAATGAGTCAGTCGATACGTTAAAAACAAAAATGCTATCTCGTGCAACAGACACGATGAACTATGTATCAACGTACATAGATGAATATAGTATTGACAGTATTTGTGAAACAATGAAGCGTTCAAATACAATATTCCTATTTGGTTATGGTGCTTCACTCGTCATCGTTACTGATTTATTTCAAAAATTATCCCGCATTGGACTCAATGTCCGTTTGTTACAAGAAACGCATTTATTTATGTCAACGTTAGCGACACACGATGAAAATGATTGTATTATCTTTGTAACAAATCAAGGTAATCACAGTGAAATGCAATCTATGGCTAAAGTCGCAATGGACTATAACATTCCAATTATTACAATTTCTAGTTCTAATGATAACCCAGTCGCAAAAGTTTCAGACCATACTTTAATATATGGTCAAACGGATGAAAACGAACTGCGTATGGCTGCAACAACATCACTATTTGCTCAACTTTTTACAGTAGATATACTTTACTATCGTTATATTGCATTGAATTATCAAAGTGCACTAGACTCTATTACGCAGTCTAAAATGGCTTTAGATAATTACCGTAAGCATTTATCTAAAATTCAATTTAAACATTAATCGATATGTTAAGTTGAACTATATTAAAGAAAAGCACCTATCGTCAGCATAATACGCTGTTTCGATAGGTGCTTTTTTATGAATTTGAATAAGGGACTAGTAAAACGTATAGCGATTTTTAGTCCCTTATTACAAGTTACCCTAAATATTGATATTTTGTTTATTTAGCTTCACTTTTTAAAAGTTCAAAAATGTTTTTAGCATTATCTGTATTATCTATATTTCCTTGGAATTTATCACTACCGGGACCAAACGCATATGTGTTCACGTCTTCACCTGTATGTCCGGTTGTAGTCCACCCCGTATTCGATTTATCATTGATTGGTTTTTGAATTGCATTTTGTAATTCTTGTAATTGCCCTTCATATGCCTCATCATCTTCATTTAATTTTTTCAGTTTTTCAGCTTCATCTTTAATTTTATCAATTTGAGCTGCTTCTACATCAAAACCATAACCTTCATTAATTACTTGTTCAGCATCTTCACCTTTGGCAATTTGTTCAGTCATGTATGTGCCTGAATGTTTCATATCGTGAATTACTTTAGGGTTCCAGAGGTAATCTTCACCTTTGGCAATTGATAAACCACCTGTCGAGTGATCTGCAGTTGCTACTACAAGTGTATCTTTATGTTCTTTAGCATAGTTCATGGCATAATCAAATGATTTTTCAAAACCTTCCATTTCTGACATTACACCAGTAACATCATTTGGGTGCCCTGCTTTATCAATCGAAGCGCCTTCCACCATTAAGAAGAAACCTTTATCATTTTGCTGTAATTTATTAACTGCAGTTTCTGTCATATCTAATAGTTTAGGATTTTTATCAGGTGCGTCTATTTGTAATGGCATATTTCCATCAGCGAACAAACCTAATATTTGTTTACTTGTTGATTTTTGTAAATCGGTTTTATTATCTACAACATCATAACCATCTTTTTTGAATTTATCTGTTAAATTACCATTTTCTTCACCGAAATATTTTGCACCACCACCGAGTAAGACATCTACTTTATGTTCGCCGTTAATTTTATCATTATAAAATTGTTGTGCGATTTCATCTTTTTTATCGCGTGAATCTACGTGTGATGCATAAGCTGCAGGTGTTGCATCTGTAATCTCAGCAGTTGAAACTAAACCGGTAGATTTACCATTTTCTTTCGCTTGTTCTAATACTGTTTTAACATTTTCTTTATTTTCATCTACACCTATTGCGCCATTATATGTTTTATGACCAGAACTAAATGCAGTAGCAGATGCTGCTGAATCCGTTACATTCTCTTTTGGATCAGCTGGATTTGTACGTTGATTACCGACAAGATGTTTATCGAACGCAGTTTTTTCCATTTCTTTTGTTTCAGGATTATCTGCGAAATAACGATACGCTGAATTATAAGATGGCCCCATACCATCGCCTACTAAGAATATTACATTTTTAGGGTTTTCAGTATTTCCCATATAAGATACATCAGGTGTATCATTTGATGCTTTTCCATTACCAGAAGCATATGTTGGTTGTACATTGCCTAATGCCGAGCCAACAACAATTGCACTAGCTACAGTTACAGTTGCTAACTTATTAAATAGTTTCATAAATTAATAACTCCTTTGATATGTATTATTGTGCTTACATGTTAAGTGTAATCCATTAATTTTGCGTCAATATTTTAATAATGTAAATTTTCTGTAAAACAGTAGTTATACAAGCACTTATATCCACAGTTTTAGAGCTATTTTTTATAATAAAAAGGTTAGCTATTTTATAACTTAGTAGTTTCAGTCATAAAATAGCTAACCTATATTTCAGTTGAATTATCAACCTATGTTAAATTTGTTTATCTTTACCTAACTTATGATAGCCTTTTAAGAAAAAGAACATCGTCATGAATAATAAGAATACTATACCTATTACTACTGAGACTACTGTTTCTTTATTAAATAGCATACCTATCAATACGACAATAAAGAATGCCATTGTAATATAGTTAGTAAAAGCCCCACCTGGCATTTTGAATGGATGCCCTTCTATTTCTTCAGGATGATTTTTTCTAAACCTTAAGTGACTAATTAAAATCATAAACCAAGGCACCATGCCTGGTAATATAGATGCACTATAAACATATACAAATATACTATCTGCACCTTTAATAAATAATGGTAAAATAACGTTCAATAATGCACCGATTAAAATACCTAATGCAATTGCAATTACAGTCCAGACTGGCACACCATTTTTCATAACTTTACCAAAGAATTTAGGTAGCATACCTTTTTGAGATAAATTCAATGTCATACGACTTGCACTAAATATACCTGAGTTACAGCCAGACATTGCTGCAGTAAGTACAACAAAGTTTATTAGTCCAGCAGCAAATGTAATACCAACTTTTGCAAATGTAGCAACAAATGGACTACCAATGTTACCTAATTGATCCCAAGGATAAACTGTAACAATTACAAAAATAGCTCCAATATAGAAAATTAATATACGCCAAATGACGCCATTAACTGCACTTTTTATATTTTTTTGTGGGTCTTTTGTTTCTCCGGCAGTGATTCCAATTAACTCTACACCTTGATATGAACCAATTACAATAGATAGTGCAAAGAAGAACCCTAACCAACCATTAGGCATAAAACCACCGTGAGCCCATAAATTAGAAAGTCCAATTGCCTCTCCTCCATTACCTAACCCGAAGAAGATAATTCCAAAACCAGCAATTATCATTAAGATAATCGTTACGATTTTGATCATTGCAAACCAGAATTCAAATTCACCAAAAGCTTTAACTGACACAAGATTTGCACAAGCCAATAATACTACTACAATAACGCCTGGTATCCATTGCGGTAAATCAGGAAACCAATAATTCATATATTCTCCAACAGCTATTACTTCACTCATACCAACAACTACCCATTGGAAAATATTGCTCCAGGCTGTTAAATAACCAGCTACTGGATGTATGTAATCACTTGCAAAGTTAGCAAAGGAACCAGAAGTTGGGTGTAAATAAACCATCTCTCCCATTGCTCTCATTACTAAAAATATAAATATACCTGCAATTAAATATGCAAATATAACTGAAGGACCTGTCCATTTTATAGTGCTTGTAGCTCCTAAAAACAGTCCGACTCCAATTGTTCCACCAAGTGCAATCATTCTCATCTGACGCGCACCTAGTCCCCTCTGTAACTCATTGTTCTCATTCATAATTCAAACCCCATCTCTTTCGATTATAAATAAAGATGAAACACTTATCATGTCGCCATTATACTATAAAATCTAAAAATTGGAACAATTATTTTCGATTTATGTAAGGGCTTACATTTCCGTTATTAATTGTATTTTATTTCGTCAAAAAAAGCAAAGTAATTTTATGAATTTCACTGTTTTTGATTTTTCAAATGTCATCACGATTTATTTAAAGTGATTCACAGTGGAACATACCTACTTCAAATATAATTCATAAAATTTATTATGGAGATATTGTGAATTTATTCACAAATACTGATTGTCATAGTATACTTGTCCTAATCTATCGAAAGTGAGGATACGTAATTGAATGAGAAAAACATTAAATGGGATAAAGTCTTCTATGGTAAGGCGTGGATTGATCATGTAGTTGATACGATTAGAACCAAGGATGTACTTCAAAGTTTTTACTTTAAACGTTATTTATTACGTGCAACCATGGCTGGCTTTATATTAGGTATTATTACTGTATTCATATTGTTGATTAAAGCTTCTCTTGGAAGCGATGTGCCCTCTGGTGTTACAAATTTAGTTTCATCCGTTGCCTTTAGTTTTGCATTAGTGCTAATACTATTCACCAATTCAGAATTATTAACAAGTAATTTTATGTATTTCACTGTTGGATTGTATTATCATGTTATTAGCCCTATGCGTGTCTTAAAAATTTTCACCTTATGCTTTATAGGAAACGTGGCAGGAGGATTAATATTTTTCACACTCACACGACATTCAGATATTATGTCTCCGGAGATGTTCATACAGCTTGAAATTACAATAGAGCATAAACTATTTGCCGCAGGATTTTTAGCAATTTTAATCAAAGGGATATTCGCGAATTTTTTTATCAATATTTCATTAGTTATCGCCATGCAAATTGATGACATTCTAGCTAAAATGTTTGTCATGATGTTTGGCGTATCCATATTCGCCTTTATGGGTTATGAACATGTCGTTTATAATTCTGTATTATTTGCTGGTGGACTCGTTTATCAAAGTGATTTATTGGCAGTTATTCCTACATTAATCAATTTACTTGGTGCTGCAATTGGAAACTATATTGGCGGGGGTTTGATCATCGGATTGTTTTACGCATATTTAAATGATCATCATCAATATGACGGGCAAAGGTTGCATTAATTTTGTGACGTTCTATATTTCAAACTTTCTATGGTATAATTTTCATTAGATTTTATTACAAAGGAGTTCAACATGAATAAAATTTTACTTAAAAAAACAATTACAGTTTCTCTTATCTTTGGTGTGTTATTTTTCTTATTAAATTATGTTACTGGTTCAGATAGTTCAATTGGACAATTAATTTTAAAAAGTCTACTTGTAATTGTAGTATTTGCTATATTATATTATGTCTTATTTTCTATTGTTGATTCACCAGAACGAAAATATAAATTTGGTATCACGATTCCAATCGCATTGTTATTAGCTATTATCATATGTGCTTTAATATCTACTATAAAAGTTGGTATTATTGTCGGTTTAATTGTTGGTATCATCGCTGGTTATGTTTGGGAATATATAGAAAAAAATAAAAATGGTGGTGACAAATCATGAGTATGATTATAGGCGTTATTGTAATTATTTTACTGATTGTAAGTTTGATTCCTAATTTAAAAGCAGTAAAAGCCTCTAAAGAAACTGGGGAAAAAAATACGCGTTTTGCAATCATGGTAGGTATAGATTCAATACTACTTGTCCTCGTTGTAGCAACATTGATTTTCCAACTTTTATAATTAACAATGTTTATATTAAATATAAGCTAACATATATAATGCAGTTGAGTTCGCAACAGTGCTTTGTTTGCGTGCTAAAGGGATCCTCCATATGGAAGCTCCCTTTTTATATTTAAAATCAGGTCCAAATTTACAATTTATCTTGAAGCACAAAATAATATATTAAACTAGCGCCTAACAAATAAACCACCGTTCCTACCATAAATGATCTAAATTGTATTTTAAAAGGTATTTTTTTATTAAAAATCGGACCTAATACCAAATTACTTATCGCCAATACAATGGGTCCACCCAAGAAAAATAAAATTAAATATCCACTCATTTAATTAGCCTCTATTTTTCTCAAAGTACGTCGTAATGATTTCTTCACCGGTTAAATCTTTTCCAGTAAATGCCACTTCGCTAAAATCTTGTTTTTCTGTCATTGTATTTGTATTGACGATAACATCTAAACCAGCTAAAACTGCGGCAGTTGCACCATTAACTGAGTCTTCGATTGCTAAACAATTTCCAGGATTGTAATTCAGTTTTTGAACAGCAGTGAGGTATGGCTCAGGGCTTGGTTTAACCGCTTCAACATCTTCTCTACCTACAACGATATCGATATAATTGCTTAATCCTAGACTTTCAAAAGCTGGTTTGATGTCAGCTCTATAGCTACTCGTCGCAATCGCCATGGGTATATGACATTTTTTGCAATAGTCCATTAACTGTTTCATTGCATCAATGATTGGCAAATCAACGCTTGTGCTACTATGTTCGACATAAATTTCATGCTTATTTTCTTTACCTAATTGACTTTCTAAATAATGATGTAAATCCGTCGCAGCTCCGCCAATAGATTGACGATAAAAATCCAATGTTATTTCAGTTAAATTATGTTTTTTCAAGTGCTTATTAATGATTTCAAATAGATGCCTTTCTGTATCAATAATCGTGCCATCAAAATCAAATATGACTGCTCTATACATAATATATCCTCCTCTGTCCACTTGTTGTTTCGTTAAATTATATTAATGCTAGCTTATCATATTTTAAAATCGAAATATGTAGTTTAGATTTTAAAATGGTAATATAGAAATTGAGGCTGAGACATGTGATATGTCCCAGCCTCATTATTTATGCTTCTAGTGTTATTACCGTTTATTCCAATATTTTGCTAAAATTGGTCCGGTAATATTGTGTACCAAACTAAATACTGCCCCAGGCACTGCCGATAAAGGACTAAAGTGTACAGTAGCTAATGTTACTGCTAACCCTGAATTCTGCATACCAACTTCAATCGAAACAGCTTTTTTATCAGCGCGTTCCAGTTTAAATATATTTGCTAATGTATATCCTAATACATAACCAACAATGTTATGTAGTATGACTACTGCAAAAATGAGCAATCCTGTTTCTAGTATTTGTGATTTACTCCCACCTACTACAGAAGCGAGTATCAGTGAAATAGCAATTACAGAAACGATTGGCAATGCAGTTGCAGTCTTATCAGCGAATTTTTTAAATACTTTTTGTAATATAAAACCAATCGCAATAGGAATAAGTATCACTTGCACTACTGACCAAAACATACTCATAAATGAAACTTGTAACCATTCATGTGCGAATAAATAAATTAATGCTGGCGTTAAGAACGGAGCAAGTAACGTAGAGACGCTTGTAATAGCTACAGACAACGCAACATTCGCATTTGCTAAATAACTCATAACGTTACTTGATGTTCCCCCTGGACAACACCCAACTAATATCACACCAATTGCAATTTCTGGTGGTAATTGAAATAATTTAGCAATTAAAAAAGCCGCTAAAGGCATGATTGTGTATTGCAAAATCACACCAATTATTACGCACTTTGGCGATTGAAATACAATCTTAAAATCTTTCGGGTCAATGGTCAATCCCATCCCTAACATTACGATACCAAGTAAATATGGCACCCAACCACTTAACGTAGCTAACTGAGTTGGAAAAATAAAGCCAATTATTGCAGCGATTAACATCCATATCAAGAATGTGTTTGTTGCAAACTTACTCACTTTTGATAACATCTCTAAACACTTCCTCTATGTATTAATAATGAAAAATGTATCATACTTTAAACAGCTATACAACTGAATTTTCAAAATATTCCAACTTTTTAAAAGCCAAAAATTTAACTTCAAAAATAATTTTCAACTTCGTTCTAAAGACCTAGTGTCAACATTTTAAAAGAGTGGTACAATTTAATAGAAATAAAAACTTGTATAATTTTAAGTGTAAAGAATATTATGATTAATATCCATATGACACTTTATATAGATATGGAGGTATAATATGTTTTTAGATAGAACGGAAACTTTTGTGTTAAATATAGGTGGACTTAACAAACGTGCCACACGTAAAAATTTAACTAAATTATGTAAGCAAATTAATTTTTGCAACTCATTCAAGTTTTCAATTTTTAAAGAAAATAACTTGTATGCATTAAAGGTCAACTTACCAAAATACCAGTTACCATATATTATTAGTTTTCTGAGCTTCCATAATTATTTAATTTATCAAATTATAGAAAGTAATCATTCTGAAAAATTATTAGATCTTGATCATTTATTGTTATCTTCTAAACGTTTTGAACTAACTATCGATGGACTTTACGACGCTTTTGTTAAAGACAAAGTCATTGATATTTTGAACTTAATCAATCAAACGGAGCATATTACATATACCTTCAATAGAGATAAAATAAATGTTTCTTGTTCTCCTAAAGTTTTCGCAAAACTCATCCAAATGATTGCTACTCATAACATTGATGTACTTGGTGCAATATATCAACCAAGATTAATGAATAAAGCTAGAATTTCGTAATTCGTTTATATAATAAAGCACAGCCCATGGAACGATTCCATACGGGCTGTGCTTATTTTTTATTATCTATTTAATCTTACTCTTCCTCGTTAACGATGTTTTCAAAGGCTTCTCTTACTTGTGGTACTGACATACCAACAACGACTTGGACATTTTTACCACTTTTAACTAATCCATGTGCCATTTGATTATGTGTGAAATAACCACTATCTTCTACTTTATCTATATCATTCACTGTTAATCTTAAGCGTGTCGTACAATTTGTTACGTCCTTGATATTTTCTTTACCACCAAGGCCTTCTAAATAATAATTTGCTTTATCTTCGTATTCATTACCAGTAGATGTTGCGTTTCCTTTGTCATCACTGCCTTTTTTACTCTTATAATCATGTTTACTATACAACTTCACGTCTTCTTCATCTTTCTTACGACCAGGAAGTGGAATATTGAATTTTAAAATTAAGAATCTGAATAAGAAGTAATAAATAGCTGTAAATACAAGACCAATAATGATTTGAATTACATATGTTAACCAATGATTTTGTGCTAAAGGTATCCAATTGGTAGCAAAGAAGTCTAATAGACCGCCACCAAAGTTACCTACGAGGCCAAATCCATACATCAGTGTATCCATTGTTGCAGCTAATAGTGCGTGCAATACAAATAAATAAGGTGCAATAAACAAGAATGTAAATTCTAATGGTTCTGTAATACCTACAACTACAGCAGTTAATGTAGCTGGGATAAGTAACGCTGCAATTTTTTTCTTATTCTCTTTAGGTGTAGTTGAATACATTGCTAATGCAATACCTATCGAACCAAATACTTTACCATTACCTTGTAACATAAATCCATAAGGGAATTGTTCTTTCAATGACTTCGTACTCGTAGCAAATTCATTTACATGCGCAAACCACTCTGCTTTTAATCCGTGGTTTACCACTACTGGACCTACTTCAATTGGTGCATATATAAAGTGATGTAAACCTGTTGGAATAAGTACTCTTTCTAAGAAGTGATATAGCCATACCCCAATGTAACCCGATCCTATGATAAATCCTTGTAATGAAGAAATACCACCTTGAATCGTCGGCCAAACAATACATGTTATCAATGCAATCGGCAACATAACAATAAACGAAATCGTTACTACAAATGTTAATCCTTGGAACACACCTAGCATTTCAGGCAGTTTCTTACTGTAGAACCTATTATGTATCCATGTCACAATACTAGAAATTATAATACCACCTAAAATATTGGTATCTAACGTTTCAATCCCAGCAATTGCTTTGAGTCCAGTAACATTCTCGACTCCTTTTTCAAAATTAGCCCCAAATGTATGTGGCCATTGTGTAAGAATAGCGTTAATAAATGTATTAAACATGAGATAGCCCATTAACGCTGCTAGTGCAGCATGACCAGGTGCTTTTTTAGCTAAAGAAAGTGGCAATCCGACAGCAAATACAATTTCCATATGATCGAATATTACCCAACCACCAGATTCTATTACGGACCATATTCTAAACCAAGTCGTCCCATCTTCTGCAATACTTCCCATTATTGCCGGATTTTTAAATAATGTAGCAAACCCTAAGACAATACCGAAGAAAGCAAACATCAGCACTGGAACTATCATCGCACTCCCAAATCGTTTAATTGCGTTCATAAAAATATACCCCCAAGTTCTATTAAATTTAGATAACTTACATTCAAATACTTATATGTAAACTTATCATTTTTTAGATACGTCTGTTTCAAATCTTATCTCAATACTAAAGGAAACGCTTACATATAAGCAATGGTTTGACTATATTACGAATAGTTTTGTATAATCAGATTATATTTCCAAAAGTTGAAAATATTTTCATGAAGTGCGAGGTTATCATATTGTTTTTAGATGAACGCGTTAATAATAACTTTAATAAATTAAATGAGAATGACTTACATATTGCTCATTTTATCAATACACATACGACAAAATGTAAAACAATGAAAATTCAAGACTTAGCAGAATATACACATGCTTCAAATGCAACTATTCATCGTTTTACACGTAAATTAGGTTTTGATGGTTATAGTGACTTTAAATCTTATTTAAAGTTTGAAACTGAAAAATCTCATAATCTCCCTTCAGACTCTATCGAAGGTTTTAAACAAGACGTCGAAAATACTTTTACATATTTAGAACGCATTGATTATAATCTTGTCACTGATAAAATCAATGAAGCAGAGACCGTCTATTTGTATGGGACAGGCGTCGCGCAAATGAATGTCGCCCAAGAAGCGCAACGTATTTTGTTAACAATTCATAAAAATATTATTGTTTTACATGATGTACACGAATTTAAAATGGTCCTTAATAGAACAACACCTACAGATATTTTCTTCATTATTTCTCTTTCTGGTGAATCTCATCAATTAACAGATATCACCAACTTATTACAGTTACGTCAAAAGTATTTTTTCTCCATAACTACTTTAAATGATAATACACTTGCTCAAAAAGCTGATTATAATATTTATGTCTCTAGCAACACTTTTTATCTTGCTGACGGTATAGATTATTCAAGCTTTATAAGTTATCACATATTTTTCGAAACATTATTGCGTAAGTTTAACGAGCGCATAGAAAAAGGTGAAATTATTTCTTAATAATTCACAAACTTTATGCTGAGCTTATTACTATTGCAATACAACTAAGCATCTCTAAGTTCAAATATCAGTACACCACACCATTAACATCTACTTATGGCGTGGTGTTATTTTAATTTGTTCTACGGTATTTTCAACCTAATTTCATACGAGACGCCTGAGAGGAACAGCATGAACCGAAGACTATATACAAGCTGAGACCATGCCCTAGGCAAGCGAGTATGAAATATATATTGTACAGTAGAAGTTATACTTGGGCGAAAGCGCACAAAAAAACTGCCAACAAAGCGACAACTTTGCTAACAGTTTATATTCACAACATCTCATTACATGTTAAAGGTCTGATTCAAATTCTTCCAATACCACTTGTAATTTATCAAATAATATTTCAAAACCATGCGCAGTAGAATCATGATATTCTTTTTTCTTCTGCTTATATTCCAGTGTTGTATATCTACGTTCTTTTGGCACAAAAGCTTTATAATTAAAAATCATTTGTGTGATGCCCGCTTCTCTTTCGAATATTTCAATTTCAATTGTATCTTCAGAATCACTTAACTCTGGCATACCAATTGTCATGACGATATATTCATACGGTGTTAACGTAATAAAAGAACCTTTTACTACATTTTCTTTCCCTTTACGAACGTCAACTATTTCATAACTTCCATTTTGTTCAGCGTTAATATGAATTGATTTATTTGTTCTATCTGTTGTCATAAACCATTGTTTAAGAAAACGTTGATCTGTCCATGCTTGATATAATAATTCTGGTTCAACTTTAAATAGTCGTTCAAGTCGAATCTCAACGTATTCATTTTCAACATTATATTTACCCACGATTGTTCACCTACTTTCACTCTTAATTCTATTCTAACCTATTCTACAAGACTTCTAAACAATAATCATATGAATCATAAAATGTTCTAGTCTTTACTTTAAAACGATCAACTTCTATATTTTATCGTCAATAGTCAGTAAACGTCAAAATTTTAAACGTCACTTCCGTAAAAACATGTATTTAAGAACTTTTTATAAAATTACATTATATTCCAACATAATAAAAAGGGAGGTTCATCAGATACAAACAATGCACTGATTCTCCTTCCCTTTTAACCCCTTATTTTTTATTTAATCTTGGTAAGTTAAAGAAGATTGCAATCAAACCACAAACTCCTAAAATCATAGGATAAATAGAGTAAGGTAATAACTCAAATGGAGATATAGATGCCACACCTGCTGCTGCAATTAACTGTGGACTATAAGGTAAGAGTCCTTGGAAACAACTCGCAAACATATCCAAAATACTTGCAGATTTTCTTGGGTCTACATCGTATTCTTCCGAAATTTCTTTTGCTAGTGGACCAGCCATCAATATCGATATCGTATTATTCGCTGTTGAAATATCCGCTGCACTGACTAACCCAGCTATACCTAATTCTGCGCCACGTTTTGATTTCACTCTATTACGAACAAAGTGAAGTAACCATGTAATACCGCCGTTATGTTGAATAAGTGCTACAAGACCTCCGATAAGTAAGGCAATCATCGCTATATCTTCCATACCAATAATACCTTTTGAAATAGATCCTAATAATCCCGTCCAACCAAATGATCCATCTATAAGGCCAATTACTGCTGATAATGCGATACCACCTATAAGTACAATAATCACATTAATACCAATTAATGCTAATATCAGTACCATTAAATAAGGTAAGACTTTGATAATGTTATAGTCATAACTTTTAGTTGCATCAATTTGTGCTCCATTTGTTAAAAACCACAAAGCTATAATCGTAAATATAGCACCTGGCAACACAATTTTAATATTCACTTTAAATTTATCACTCATTTTTGTTTTTTGAGTACGTACAGCTGCGATTGTTGTATCTGAAATCATTGATAAATTATCACCAAACATTGCACCACCTACAACCGTAGCCATCGTAATAGCTGCTGAGACATCAGTTGCTTGACTCAATCCAAATCCAACAGGCGCTATTGCTGCTACTGTACCTACAGAGGTACCCATTGAAAGCGAAACAAACATACAAATAATAAATAAGCCTACGATAATTAAATTTTCTGGAATAAGTGACAATCCTAAATTAACTGTAGATTGCACGCCACCCATGTCTTCAGTAGTTTGAGAGAAGGCTCCAGCCAGTATAAAGATGAGCATCATTAAAATAATATTTGAATGACCCGCGCCTTTTGTGAAGACTTCCACTTTTTTATGAAACGTTTCTTTTCTATTTAAAATCAAAGCTACAATAGATGCTACTAAAATTGCTACATTTAAAGGCATTGTTGAAAAATCACCCGTACCAATACCTACACCTAAAAATAAGCCTACAAATACGAGCAATGGAATCAATGCCCAAGCGTTACCTTTCTTTATCTTCTCCATACAAAACCAACTTTCTATAAGGGTAAAAGCGTGAAATTTACTCATCGCTATTTCTTTGTTTTTCCTTTTTGAAAATAAAAAAACTCTTTTCTATTGAAGAAAAGAGTAAACGTTGTGTTTTCATTCTTATCTTCTAGCATACATTTATGCTACTGGAATTGGCACACGCATCATCATGTTGCCGAAGTATCGACGGGCCAGTCCCTCCACTTCTCTAGATAAGTTATTAAATTGTTCTATTACAGTACATTTTCAACTGTAATTCGTCAAATACTGATTTAGCTTAATACGTTAAAGCACGTTTGTCAACATTACTTTGCAATCATACGCTATATACAAAAAGTGCGACACCTTATTCAGTAGGTCGCACAATCGTAAATGTTTCTCCTAACGACGCATAGTCATTGCCGGCTAAGCGCGAGACAGCTGCTAATGCCTGAGCATCAATTTTACTATCTTCAAAGTATACATCATCATCGATATGGAACATAACGACTTCACCAATAATTAAATCAGAACCTTCTTGTGGATCGCCCAATGGAATAATTCTGTTTAATTTACATTCCATGCGGACTTTTGCTTGTTGTATCCCTGGGACAGAAACAAGTTCTGAATCAATACATGTTAAATTTGTTCTTTCTAGCTCATTACGCTTACGCTCTATTGGTGCTGCCGTTTTATTAACTTCTTCAACAATTGTTTCATCAGTAATAT
Source organism: Staphylococcus parequorum (assembly GCF_039237145.1). Taxonomy (NCBI): domain Bacteria; kingdom Bacillati; phylum Bacillota; class Bacilli; order Caryophanales; family Staphylococcaceae; genus Staphylococcus; species Staphylococcus parequorum. Next base: position 1,040,265 of record NZ_CP150682.1, on the reverse strand, counting down.
GAACGACAAATTCTTCGGTTTCTTCGATATTTACTGAGGTATCTTTTCGTTCACCTTCTGAACGGACCGTAGAAATCATAATCATTGGCGGTGCGCTATTCACTATATTAAAGAAACTGAATGGCGCTGCATTTAAATGACCTGATTTATCTTGAGAAGTAACAAATGCAATCGGTCTTGGAATTATACTCCCACTCAATAATTTATAATTTTGTTTTTTAGAGAGTGTATCTGCTTTAAATTGTTTCATATTTTATTACCATACCCTTCAAAAAATAAAAGCTAGATAATCTATAAGAGATTACTAACTTTTGATATCATTAGTCTAACTGAGTTCCGCCTGTTACACCATAAACTTGCCCAGTCGTATAACTCGACTCTTCAGCAGCTAAATGTACATATACTCCTGAAAGTTCAACAGGTTGCCCTGCTCTACCTAACACTTCTTTTTGACCAAATGTAGGTATCTTCGATTGTGGTTGTCCGCCAGATATTTGTAGGGGTGACCAAAATGGCCCAGGTGCTACACAATTCACACGAATACCTTTGGCACCTAATTCTTCTGATAAACTTTTAGTTAATGAAATGATTGCTGCTTTTGATGCTGCATAATCATGTAGGATAGGACTTGGATTATACCCTTGCACGGATGATGTTGTCGTAATTGTAGCACCCGGTTGTAAATAATCTAGTGCTTTTTGAACTGTCCAAAATATAGGATAAACGTTTGTTTCAAATGTTTCAGTAAATGAAGCTGTATCGAAACTTTTTAAATCATCTCTGTATTGTTGGTGTCCTGCTACAAGGGTTACATTATCTAAACCACCTAATTCATTATAAGCTTGCTCAACTAAATCATAGTTAAATTGTTCATTTCGGAGATCTCCTGGTATTAAAACAGCTTTTCTACCTGCTAATTCAATCACTTCTTGTACTTCTTCGGCGTCTGCTTGTTCTTCAGGAAGATAATTTATCGCTACATCTGCGCCTTCTTTCGCATACGCTATAGCAGCAGCTCTTCCAATGGCAGAATCTCCACCCGTCACTAACATTTTATAATCTGTTAATCTACCATAACCAATATATGAAGTTTCCCCACAATCTGGTTTAGGTTCTAATTCTTTTTGTAAACCAGGAAGCGTTTGTTCTTGTTTTGGAAAATCTTCATTTGAAAATTTTGTTCTTGGATCTTGGGCTGCCATAATACAACACTCCTTAAATAATTATTATATCTATACATTACCCAAATTTTATAGGAGTTAATACATATACAAAGTGTTTAACAACTTATACTTCGTTCAATAATTTTTGAACAAATGTAACAAAATACTCAGGCACTTTTTCTAGAATACGTTCATCTGGGTCATACTTAGGGTGATGTAAATCATATTCACTATTCGACCCAATGAATGCAAAGACACTTGGATATTTATTTGCAAAACCAGAAAAGTCTTCGCCAATTGTTAAAGGTTTATCCATAACTTCTACATTATATCCAACTTGTTTGGCTACTTCGATAGCGTCATTCGTTAATTTTTCATCGTTTTTAACGGCACCTGGTAAACGATGATATAGTGTTTCTATTTCGACATCAAAGGCTTCTGCAAGTCCACTTCCAATTGCTCTAAGTCGTTCTTCAATATAAACACGTTTATCTTCATCAAAGCTTCTCACAGTACCTTGGACGTACGCTTGATCAGCAATAACATTCCATGTATTGCCACTAGATACTTCACCTATAGTTACGACTGCGCTATCAAAAGCAGATAAATTTCTGCTTACAATCGATTGAACACTATTAATTAATTGTCCTAGAACGATGACAGGGTCGTTACCCTGTTCTGGTTTAGCAGCATGCGCACCTGTACCTTTTATTTTAAATTCAAAACGGTCTACAGACGATGTAATTACACCCGACTTCACTGCAAATTCACCCACATCTAACGACGGATAGTTGTGATAGCCTAATACAGCTTTTGCGTCATCAATCGCTCCTGATTCAGTGATATGTAGCGCCCCATAACCCAGTTCTTCTGCAGGTTGAAAAATAATACGGACACGTCCTTTTAATTGGCTTTCAATATCTTTAAGTCTTGTTGCTACCGCTAATATACTGGCCATGTGTATATCATGTCCACATGCATGCATCACACCTTCATTCGTTGAAGTGAATTCATGTACCACTTGCTCATGGATAGGCAAAGCATCAATGTCTGTTCTTACAGCCACGAATGTTTCACCTTGTCCCACTTCAGCAACTAAACCAGTCTCTAGTGGTAAATCAATTATTTTAATATCATACGCTTCTAATATTCGTTTCAATCTTTTTGTCGTCTCATATTCAGCATCTGAAAGTTCAGGGTATTGATGTAATGTTCTTCTCCAATTCACATAATCTTCATATTGTGGCATTATATGTCACGTCCTTTCTTATTAATAAAACGGTAAATCATGTAATAACTTATTGTTACAACAACGACGCCTAAGGCAAGGTTATTCGTAATTAAAATAATTACTACGGTAGAAATAATTAAAACGCTATTTAACAAGGGTGCTTTGCGAATAAATGGCAACGTTCGTCTATCAAACGTACCAAGTGAAATCGTGATCAACACAGTGGCTAACACTGCCATAGGTATGCGTCCGATAATCTCTCCAAAAATAAATAAACATATCAATAAAAAGCTTCCTGTGATGAAAGTCGACAACCTTGAATTCGCACCCATTGCTACATTAAAGCGTGATTGTCCAACAAGTGCACTACCGCCAAACCCTCCAAACAAGCCAACGATAAAGTTCGCGATGCCTTGACCAATAGATTCCTTATTCTTATCACTGGTTGTCGAAGTTACAACATCAACCATTTGCGCAGTTAAAGTCGTTTGTATCACGGCTACAATAGCCATTGCTATACCATAAAGCAATGCAATCACCACTATATTCAAATCACTTATTTCATTTGGTATGGAAGGTATTGGCATTTTTATATGTATTGAAGCCATATCAGACACATATTGAATGTTTGGTTTCATCACTCCTGCAAGTAGTGTCAATATAATAATAGCTATTAAAGGTGCTGGTATAAGTTTGATATATCGCCCTGCAAGCCAAATAATAAAGAATGAAGCAATTGCAAACACATATGTCGAGGCTGAAATGTTAAATATATGCTTTAATTGGGAGGTAAACAATAATAAACCTAATGCATTCATAAAACCAATGACTACACCCGTAGGTATGAAGTCTAACAATTTATTTATGTGACAATATCCCAATATAATTTGTATGACACCCATAAACAATGTAGCTAATATAAGCGCGTTTAGACCATGACTTGCCATTAATGGTGCGACTACTAGCGACACACCACTACTTGGCGCTGAGACCATCAACGTTCTATTCCCAGTAAAGCTCAACACGAGCATCATCAAACCAGTACTTAACATGCCTATCGTTGGACTTACACCAGCGATGAAAGAGAATGCAATTGCGCCTGGAAGTAATGCAAGGGCAAGTAATATACCTGTGAGCATATTTTGACTTAAATCCCCGCTCCATTGTTTAACATAAGTAGTTTGCCCCACATTCGATGTCACCTCCCATGTATGCTTTAAATAACATGGTACCATAATTGTCGAAATATTTAATCAACTCAAACTTAATTTGTTTTACCCTTAAAATGAAGCGGGATAGATATCAAATTTGATTTCGTATTCCCGCCCATAATGTTGACTAGAAAAAAATTGAGTCTGAGACATGTATTTATGCCCCAGACTCAATGTTATTAGTTATTTAACTTAACTTGGTTATCAACCAGTAATTTGCCACCTTTAATTACTTTTTCAGCATGGTTTATACCATAATGATACGGAATATACTCATGGTTTGGTGCATCCCAAATGACAATATTGGCTTTGTCACCTTTATTAATTGTACCAGCGTCAACATCAATTGCTTTCGCTGCATTTACCGTAACGGCATTCCAAATTTCATTTGGTGATAATTTTAATTTCAATGCAGCAATCGACATCACAAGTTGTAAGTTGTTTGTTACACAACTTCCTGGATTAAAGTCTGTTGCAATTGCGATAGCCCCATCATTATCTAACATCCCTCTAGCATCTGCGTATTGTTCTTTTCCTAAATAAAACGTTGTACCTGGTAATAATACAGCTACTGTATCGCTATCTTTAAGTTTCGCTTTGCCTTCTGTACTGGATGCTACTAAATGATCTGCAGAAATTGCACCTTCATCAATTGCTAATTCAAGACCACCTAATGGATCAATTTCATCCGCATGAATTTTAACATCAAAGCCTAAATCCTTTGCTACTTGCATATATCTTCTGGATTCTTCTACTGTAAATACGCCTGTTTCGCAAAAGATATCTGCAAAATCAGCATACTGTTTAACTTCAGGTAATAAATCAATCATTTCTTGTAAAAAGGCTTGATTAGATTTCGCATCTTTTGGTACTGCATGTGGACCTAGGAAAGTATGTTTCATATCTAAGTTATATTTATCTGCTAAACGCTTAGATACACGTAGTTGCTTGAGTTCACTTTCTTTATCTAAACCATAACCACTCTTACTTTCAACAGCTAAAACCCCGTGTTGTATCATCGTTAACAAATTCTTTTCAGCTTTTTTAAACAGCTCTTCTTCAGTGGCATTTCGCGTTGCTTCCACTGTGGATAAAATACCTCCACCTTGTTCAAGTATTTCTAAATATGAAACGCCTTGTCTTTTAAGCGACATTTCATGTTCTCTTGAACCACCATGAACTAAATGTGTATGTGCTTCAACAAGTGATGGTGATACAACTTTTCCTGTAGCGTCGATTGTTTCCTTCGCCTCATATTCATCTGTATGGGCGCCTGAGTAAACCACTTTGCCATCTTTAACAACTACCGTTCCATTTTCAACGATTTCTAATTTGTCTAAATCTTTTCCTTTTAAAGGACGCTCTGTAGATTTTGGTAAAATTAATTGTTTAATATTTTGTATAATTAAATCATTCATTTTTTATCTCCTTTACCCGTAATCATTGGAATTTTGATACCTTTTTCTTTAGCAACATTAATTGCTGATTCATAACCTGCATCTGCATGTCTTACAACACCCATACCCGGATCTGTCGTTAATACACGTCCTAAACGACGATCTGCGCGTTCTGAACCATCAGCGACAATGACCATACCAGCATGTAATGAATAACCCATACCTACACCACCGCCATGATGGAACGAAATCCATGAGCCACCAGCTGCTGTGTTAATTAAAGCATTTAATACTGCCCAATCTCCCACAGCATCTGAACCATCTTTCATGCCTTCTGTCTCACGGTTTGGACTCGCAACAGAACCTGAATCAAGATGGTCACGACCAATAACAACTGGTGCAGAAATTTCTCCGTCACGAACTAAACGATTTAAAGCTAAGCCCATTTTGGCACGTTCTTCATAACCTAACCAAGCTATACGAGAAGGTAATCCTTGGAATGCAATTTTTTCTTGAGCTAAATCTAACCAACGAATGAGCTTTTCATTATCTGGGAATAGTTTTCTCATTTCTTCATCTGCACGTTTGATATCTTTAGGATCTCCACTTAAAGCTGCAAAACGGAATGGTCCTTTGCCTTCACAGAATAAAGGTCGGATATAAGCTGGTACAAATCCTGGGAAATCAAAAGCGTTTTCTAAGCCATTATTATAGGCAACTTGTCTAATATTATTCCCATAATCAAAAGCAACTGCACCATTTTTTTGGAATTCGATCATTAACTCAACATGTTTTCTCATTGAATCTTGCGATAACGCAACGTATGCTTTAGGATCTTTATCACGTAACGCTTTTGCTTCCTCTAAAGAATAACCTTGTGGAATGTAACCGTTCAATGGATCATGTGCACTTGTCTGGTCAGTAACAATATCAATTTTAAATCCTTTATCTAAAATGGCTTTGTGTGTATCTACAGCATTACCAACAAGTCCGATAGATAATGGTTTGCCTTCTTGTCGTGCTTCTTCGGCTAAACGTAAAGCTTCATCTAAATCATGTGTCTTCACATCGCAATAACGCGTTTCTATACGTTTATCAATACGTGTCTCATCAACATCTACACCGATTACAACACCGCCATTCATTGTAACGGCCAGAGGTTGCGCACCACCCATGCCACCTAGACCAGCTGTTAAAGTCACTGTCCCATTTAACGTGCCATCGTAATGTTGATTAGCAAGCTCACCAAATGTTTCATAAGTGCCTTGAACAATACCTTGGGAACCAATATATATCCAGCTACCTGCTGTCATTTGTCCATACATCATTAAACCTTTTTTATCTAATTCGTTAAAGTGATCCCAATTTGCCCACTCTGGTACAAGCACTGAATTTGAAATTAATACACGCGGTGCTTCTTCATGTGTTTTAAATACAGCAACTGGTTTTCCGGATTGCACTAACATTGTTTCATCCGCTTCTAATGAACGTAACGTCTCTTCTATCGCTTCAAATGCTTCCCAATTTCTAGCTGCTTTACCAATACCGCCATATACAACTAAATCTTCAGGACGTTCAGCTACTTCTGGATCTAAATTGTTATACAACATTCTAAGGACTGCTTCTTGTTCCCAGCCTTTACATTCAATATCTAAACCTTTTTTTGCTACTATTTTTCTCATGAAAAATCACTCCTCATTTTAATTAATTAACCTTTGTTTAATAAATCTTAAAATAACCATAATGCGAATGGTATCGTGATGAGTAAAGTAAGTACTACTCTTTCAAACCATATCAAGACCAATTTACCAACTGATATTTTTATCTCAGTTGAAAGAATCACAGGCACCACACTCGAGAAAAAGATAATTGCCGAAACACTCATTACGCCTACTATAAATCTCGTAGCTAAATCAGCAGTTTGTGCAATCGCTGCAGGCAACAGCATTTCAACAATCGAAATGGTTGAGGCTTGTGCTAATATTGCTACATCTTGGACTGGGAATATACTTATAAATGGATAAAATATATAAGATACATATTCGATTATCGGTGTATATTCAGCAATAATTAGACCTAAGAAGCCGATAGACATAATAGAAGGCAATATCGCAATTGTCATTACGACGCCGTCACGTAAATTTTCACGTACATTTCCTATTAGTGAGTCAGCATTTTTAACAGCTAATTTAGCTTCTAACCAAGACTCTTTTAATAAAGGCATATTTCTGCGTTTTTCTTCTTTATATGGTTGGTTCTGATATGTCGTGTTTTTCTCAAATCTTATAGGTGGGAGTTGTACGGTAATGGCAGTAACTATAAAAGTCACTGCAAGTGTGAACCAAAAGTAAAGGTTCCAATGTTCGATAATACCTAGTGTATTAGCTACTATAATCATGAAAGTAGCAGATACAGTTGAAAAACCTGTCGCAACGATAACTGCTTCTTTATGCGTATAGTCGCCTTTCTTATAGACTTTATTTGTAATTAATAAGCCAATTGAATAACTCCCTACAAACGAAGCAACCGCATCAACTGCTGATTTACCTGGCGTTTTAAAAATAGGTCTCATTACTGGTCTCATAATTACGCCAATAAATTCTAATAAACCGTAACCCACTAAAAATGTTAATAAAATAGCTCCTACTGGGATTAACACACTTAGTGGTATCGCTAATTTATCGTATAAAAAAGGTCCAATACTTTCTTTCAATACAAATCCTGGTCCAAAATCAAAGACAATCATGAAAGCAATGAAGACGCCTAGTACTTTAAATAAGCTAAATATAATATCAGTTTTTGATTTGTTCCACTTTTTATTAATAAATGGATGTAATGCACCTATAATGATTAAAAGTAATACATAATATGGCAAAATTGGATTCACCAAATATGTAATCCACTGAACAATATGATCAATCAGAATTGTTGATTTACCATTAATCGTTATAGGTACAAAGAAACATATAATGCCAATCAAGCTATAAATGAAAAATTTCCACATGTACTTCACGCCCCTAACATGAAAGTACGCCTCCCGCTATATTACTAAGTATAATATGATATGATATATCCTACCAATATAAATAAACTAATTATTAATAGTTTAAGACTATAAATAAAACAAATATTCAAGGAGGCTTTGTGTTGAAAATCATTCAATTAGAGTATTTTGTCGCTGTTGTGAAATATAATAGTTTCACTAAAGCTGCTAACTTTTTACATATTAGTCAACCGTCTTTAACGACTACAATAAAAAAAATGGAAGCCAATTTAGGGTATGACCTTTTTATGAGAACTACTAAGGATATTAAAATCACTGAAAAAGGAATTCATTTTTATAATTACGCCCAACAATTGATACAGAACTATCATCAAACAATAGAAAAAATGTATGACCTTAATATGGGACATGCGCCTAAAATCAAAGTGTCTATTTTAGAATCAGCAAATCAATGGATTTCTCAAGTGCTTTCTATCCATTTAAAATATAACCCCAACCAGACTTACCTTGTTTCTGAAGTGCATGACCAAAATAAAATACTGGAACAGCTCATCAATTTTGAAAATCACCTTGCATTGACCAATGAACAAATTAGTCATGAAGATATTAAATCTATTCCTCTATATGAGGAATCCTATGTCGTTATTACACCTAAAAATGCTTTTCCAGATACTAAAATAACGTCTATTAAATCATTGCCATTAATCTTACCTACCAAAGGTTCTCAAGTGCGTAAACATCTTGATGATTACTTTACACGTATGAATATACATCCGAATATCATTATGGAAGTTGATCGTTTTGAAGCGGCTACTAATTTTGTCCATAGAGGATTGGGATATGCAGTTATTCCACGTGTATATTATCAATCATTTAACGCTCGGGATTTGGATGCTTTGGAAATGCGTCCCAAATTAGGTCGTTCTATTTATATCAACTACCTAAAAAAAAGAAAGCACTCAGAACGAGTACTTTCTTTTATAAATCAATGCATTGATTATTGGAATATTAAAGAATAAAATGATGCAAAAAATTAGCAGATAATTTAGCAGTTCGATTATCCACATCATATTTTGGATTCGTTTCGGCAATACTAACAGTAGAAACTTTCTCACTTGGAATAATACGTTTCGCCAATTCAAGCACAACATGTGGTGATAGGCCTAATACAGCATTTGCACTTACCCCCGGTGCGAATGCACTATCAATAACATCCATACATATCGTAAACATAATCACATCATGATCATGTATAAAACGTTCTATCTTATCCTTAATTGGAGGAGAAATTTGATGTAACAATTCATCAGAATAAACAAAACCGATGTCTCTTTCTTTCGCGTAATCAAATAGTGCTTGCGTGTTACCACCTTGTTGAATACCTAATACTAAATAATCAGTACTTTCATCCTGTTCTAAAATTTGTCTAAAGGTCGTACCAGAAGTAGAACCAGATTCTTTTCTAGTGTCAAAGTGTGCATCAATATTGATGACACCAATAGAAGCATCAGGAAACGCCTCACGTGTGCCTAAATACTGCGCATAAGCGATATCATGTCCGCCCCCTAACAAAAAGGTTTGGTTATGTCTTTGTATCGATGAAGCAACATAATGCGCAAATTCTTGTTGTGTTTCTTCTAAAGTCTCATGATTATGTTCAACATTACCATAATCATAAATTGAACATGTTCTCAAGACTGGTAAATTAGCAAAAGTTTTCTTGATTGCATCTGGGCCTAACTTAGCTCCAATTCTTCCTTTATTAAGTTCAACACCCTTATCAACCGCATAACCTAACATACCTACACCGTGACGTGGCTCATCGTACTCATCTTCAATATTACGAAATTGTATTGTTTGAAAATGCCTGAATTCTGTTTCCTCTGTTTCACTATCTACTCTTCCTGTCCATAAATCACGTTGTGCTAATTTATACATAGTTCTCCTCCTTTTGAAACTATATCGACACTTAAAGTATACGCTTACATTTTTACCAATTCAATTATATTTATAATTATCTTTACCCACTTGTTTAAAAGTTAATTTTGAAATTCATATTAAAATTGTTGCATTTAGACGTTTGATTTTGTAAAAGTATTACATTTCAATGATAAATATTTGAATTTAATTTATTTATCACTCAGAAGTATGTATAATTAGGAATAAATGATTTTTCTGAACCCTATTGGAGGTTACATAATGAATACAAAACGTATACCAGGTTTTCAATGGGCAATGATGATATTTATTTTCTTCATTATTGCTTATGCAGCACCTATTATACTTAAAGATTTTCAAGGTACAATTTCTCTTAAAACTTTTGTCTTTGACATGAGCAGCTTAGCACCATTTATTGCTGCCGTTATATGTTTACTCGTCTTTAAACACAGAGGTACGCAACTTGGTAGTTTAAAGTTTTCAATTAGTTTAAAAGTTATAGAACGTATCATTTTAGCACTTGTCATACCATTAATTATTTTTATTATTGCTATGATTTGCTTCAATGTTTATGCTGATAGTTTTGTACTTCTACAAACAGACGATTTATCTGTTTCAATTATATCAATTATTATTGGTCAAATTATCATGGCTTTCTTAGTAGAGTTTGGTTTCCGTTCTTATTTACAACATATTGTTGAAACTAAGATGAATACATTTATCGCATCTATTATTGTGGGCATTATTTATTCAATATGGAATGTTAATATTTCATTTAGCTTTGATTATGCGATATATAGTTTCCTTTATTCTTTCGCTTTTTCAATGATTATTGGAGAACTTATTCGTGCTACAAAAGGACGTACAATATACATTGCGACAATATTCCATGCAACAATGTCATTTGGACTCGTTTTCTTATTTAACGAAGAATTAGGCGATGTGTTCCCAATGAAAGTAATTGCTTTAACTACGGCCGCTGTTGCTGCTGTTTACATTCTATTAAGTATTATCGTTCGTGTGATTCTTTATTTCTTCACAAAACGTAATTTAGATGAAGTGGATGATAACAACTACCTTGATCATGTTAATGAAACATCTGAAAACGATGCACAAACCGATGATGATGTTGATGAAGATAGTGTTAAAGATGAAAATAAGACAAGCACATCGTCTTCAGACAGCTTAAAGTCAACGACTGCTGCAAGTGGTGTTGCTGCGGCTCATCATACAGCGCACGACTCAGATCAACAACACACTGATGAGACAACAAAGACGACAACTTCAACAGTCGATGATAAAAATACAGCATCGTCTACAACATCTACTGTTAATGAAGCAACTGAACAAAACAACGCAGATTTAACTACTGATGATAATCAAAAAAAAACAAACACTGAAAGCAACTCGACGTATGATGACCATGTTGAAATAAATGAAGAAGATGACAAATCAAAATCTAATGATAATAACGACTCAAATAATTTGACTAATAGTTCCGTTGAAGCATCTACTGAAAAAGTAAAACATGATACAACTGACAACGATAATGAGTCATTAAAAACAAGTGCACGTTATTCATCTTCTCGTAAATCTTCGGCTGTGAGTAATGCGAAAGCATCCATTACAGATGATGATCATGTTGAAGACACATCATCAACTGAATCAAACACTACACACGCCACACATAATGATCAAGAAGTAGACAATGATTCAAATGATAAACAAACGCGTTCACCTTTTAATCTTAAAAGTAAACGTGGTCACCGTCGTTAGTTACACTAATGCGTAACATTATTAAAACTTGGGGAGTATGGTATGCCTCACAAAGTGTCGACAGAGTCTCTGGCTTTGTCGGCATTTTGTGTTTATGCTTTCTGCGCGTCCTATATTGCTTTATTAACTAGTCAGTCCTCTCCCAAAGGACTACCACCTTTAAATAAAAGTACAAAAAAGCGGATGAGACATAATTACATGTCTCATCCGCCTTTTTGTATTATTTATTTTTCAAGTACTTTCACACCGTCTGGTGAACCAATAATAATTTGGTCAGCAACATCTAAGAAATAACCGGTTTCCAATACACCCACAAGATGGATTAAATATTCATGCATTTCGTAAGCATCTATACTTCCGTTTAATTCTAAGTCCAATATATAGTTTCCATTATCTGTAATAAATGGCACATCATCAACAACACGGCGTATTGCTTTAATATTACCCTTACCATATGACTCAATCTTTTTAGAAACGAGTAGCCAATTAAATTTATCTACTTCCACAGGAAGCTTAAACGTTTGGCCTAAATAATCTACGCATTTACTATCATCTATTAAAACAATAAATCTGTCTGCCATAGCATCAATTACTTTTTCTCTAAATAGTGCTCCACCGCCACCTTTTATAAGGTTTAATTGATTGTCTACTTCATCAGCGCCATCAATTGCGATATCAATTTTATCCACATCGTTTACATCGACTACCCGCATACCTAATTCCTTTGCGATATAAGCTGTTTTGTTTGAAGTACAGACGCCAGTTATATCAATATGTGCTTGTTCTAATTTCTCTGCGATTTTTGGCACGAGTAGTTCAATTGTTGAACCTGAACCAATACCCACAACCATACCATCTTTAATTTGGTCTAATGCATCATCAAATGTACTTAACTTCAACTGTTTTTTATTCATAATGCTTCCCCTTTACACACAGTACTTTTATCTTTATTGTACATGAGATTCATAAAAATACATAGCTAAAAAACGTAAATATAAGACGCTAATATATGTTCACTTGCATATTCTGAAAATTGTTTTAAAATGATAATCACTAAACTGCAGGAGGTACTGAATTATGATTTATGCGCTAGATGCAATTTCTACAGGTAAAATTCAAGATTTATCATACAGTACGAAAAGACCGATGCGCTCAGCCTTAAACAAAAAGAGAATTACAAGTCAAATGTGGTTATCGAAGACTGGGTTTATTGAAGATGAGCAAGAATATAAAGGACACGGTGGACCAGATAAAGCGCTATGTCTTTATAGTAAGAAGAACTATGAATTATGGAAAAATGATGTTTCTACATTACCTGACTATGCTATGTTTGGTGAGAATTTAACTGCTGTCGATTTAGATGAAAATGATATTTATTTGGGTGATCAATTTCAATTAGATGAAGCAATTGTAGAAGTATCTGAAATAAGAGAACCATGTTGGAAAATTCAAGAAAAGTATAAAATTCCAGATTTAGTTAAGCGCATGTCGCGTTCTTGCAAGACTGGGTTTTATCTTAGAGTTATCAAAGAAGGATTTGTAGATAATGGTGCAAATTTAGAATTCATACATTCTTCAAACACGCATATGCCGCTTTCAGTGTTCGAACTGAATGACATCTATTATAACGATAATAAAAATATAACGCGGTTAACAGATGCTTTGAAAAATCCCTATCTAACTGACGAGAGACATTCAAAATTGCAAAAATTTTTAAAACGCGCACAAAACATCGCAGAGAAATAACTATATAAATGGAACTAGATAGAAAACTAAATTTTTCTAATAAGGTTTGTTGTATGATTCGACTTCGGCAAAGATGACTAGAAAATGGAATACAAGAATTGTAAGTCTTTAAAAGTTTAATATAAGCGCATTTCCAATGCAGTTAACTACTGACAATATAAAAATAAGTCTGAGACATATATTAATGTCCCAGACTTATTTGCATAATATCAATTTAGTTTCTATAACTCTTTTTCAAAAATTTTATATGACGTTTTTGAATAGTATGGTTGATTAGCTTCCAATATAGATGGTGCTTTTTCTCCCATTAAGTTAATGTCATTTGGTATACATTGCGTTTCAAGCGTAAAACCAGAATGTGCCTTATAAATATTAAAGTCACTTTGCCAACTTGTAGTATCATTAAATGTGAAAATGACAACATTTGGCATGTCAGTGTTCACTGTTAATAAAAAGCGTTTATTTTCAACGGTCATTTCATTGCCACCTATATCAAATGGATGATCGATGCCGCCAAAACGTTCCATTTGTGCTTTCACAACTGGATGCTCACTCGTAAAGATGTCTTTAAATTGTATGTTTCTTTCGTTAAACGTGTCCACTAAATCAATTGGTTCCATGCTTTCAACGATATTATCGTCGCCTAATAAATACATATCTAATTTTGAACTTGAAATACTATGGTTATCAATCACATTATTATCTCTATTCAAATTAAAATAAACATGATTCATCGGATTAAATAACGTTTTCTCTGTAGCGGTTGCTTTGTATTCAATTGTCCATTTATGATCAACATCATAAGTATGAATCACTTCTAGCTCAATATCGCCAGGAAAATGGTCGTCCGAACTTTTTATAGTTGTTGTAAAAATAACTTTTACTTGGCCCACTTGCTCTTCAATTTCATAATCAAAAAAGCGTGTACCAATACCTTCTGGCCCACCATGTATGTTATGTTCACCGTTATTTGCGTCAAGCTGATAAGTCTTTCCATCTAATTCGAAAGTAGCATTTGCAATTCTACCACCATAACGGCCAATTGTTGCCCCGAAATGAAATGGATTTTCTTCATAGAATTCATCTGCTTCTACAACATTTCCAAGTACAATGTTATTATCATCGTACTTCCATGAGACAATACGTGCACCATAATTTGTAAAAACAATTTTCGTTTCTTCATTATCAATTTTAATTAAATCAATACCATTACTTTGGCTTTCTACTTTTGCAAACATCATCAATTACTCCCTTTCAAACCCAATACTTTTTCAAAAGTTAATATCAGGTTTTATCATGAATAAAAACATCACTTACAAACGTGGCCTGTAAATCACAACTCAGAAGGGGATCTTCATTGTGTTTAGGCAATGTAAACTGTCTCACTACAAGTCCAATTTATTTGAATATTTATTTTGAAAATAATAATTCAATTGTAGTGAACAATCCCTATCACACATAATACGATTAAATGTAACAACATCAATGTGATTAACTATGCTTCCCTCTAGCATAAGTTAACTTGCAAAGTCACTGTGATGCAATAACACAAATCTTGTGTAATATTTAATACTCCCTAATTCTTCTATTACTCTCTTATATTGTAACAATTTAGTCAAATGTTTATCTATACTAATCGTCAATTTTAACAAACAATCATAAAAATTGTTATACTTTTTCTATTATTATACAAATAATAGCCAAATTTTCATTGTATAATATTATAACTTTGTTGATTTCCTCTTTATTCTACTACTTAATTTATATAAGTACATAGTAATTTTATATAAACAACTTTCTATTCACTCTAAAAAGATACGTTTTTTATACACAATAAATGTATCAATCATAAAAAATAAACTACCTCCACATATTACATGTTGATGGTAGTTTATTATAATCGCTCATTTTAAATTATTATTTTTTGTTAAATATACGTTTTACCGAACTCATAAAGCCTTTATCAAAACTCAAAATCGTATCTTTATAACTACGCACTGCAACCCATAATAGTATAAAAATAGTGATAATAGATATAATCATACTTAATACAATTTCCCATATAGCAACATCTGGCGTGGATGCACGAACAAACATCACAAATGGTGAAAGTAATGGTATGAAGCTGGTAATTTTCACCAATAATGTATCTGTGTTCATGATACTAAATAAGGAAATATAAAATGCAATCATGCTAATTAATGTCATTGGCATTAATGATTGATTAATATCTTCTATACGAGCAGTAATAGATCCTAAAATCGATGCTAAAATAATATATGAAAGTATACCAATAATCATTGATATGATACCTACGACGATTAATTGCACGGTTAATTCGTTTGGTTCAATATTAAACCCTTTTAACATATCTCCAATATCAAACAATAAGAAACATATAATGCCAGCCACAATAAATATACTGATTTGGGTTAATGCTACTGAAACCACACCTGCCATCTTCGCAAGAATATGCGTCACTGGTGACACACTCGTAATAATCATTTCGATAACTCGTGATGTTTTCTCAGTTGCGATTTCCATAGCAACTTGGCTCGCATAATTGAAAATGATAAAGAATATAAGCATCACGCCTGCATATACAATCATTGTATTAAAGCCTTTTTGAGCTTCACTTAAATTTGAATTGTTAGCATTATCTGCAAGCACTTCTGAAGTTACTTCACTTTGAGACTGTAACTGCTTTAATTCATCTTGTGATAAGTTTAAATTCGCTGCAACAAATTGTGTTTGTATAGTTGATAATGTCGCTTTTAATTTTTGCTTATCTTGTTCTGAAACAGTATCTTTACTCAATATTTTACCTGAAAGTTTTTTATCTTCACTCAGTTTAATAACGTAAGCTTTATCTAATTTTTCGTTTTTAACCTGTGACTTTGCTTGTTTTTCTGATAATTGCTTAAAGTCTGCGCCTTCATCAAGTTGATCACCTTGTGATTTAATGACTTTATAGATTTCATTATTCGATGAGACGACCCCTACTTTATCAGGTCCATCATCAAATAAATCAATAATTTTATTAATATTCGCCGCGCCAACCATTAAAAGAATCACAATAGCTGTAAAAATAACAAATGACTTTGTTTTGACTTTACTTTTATAAGTTAAGGAAAAAGTCGCAAAGAATTTATCCATTGACGTCACCTACTTTTGCTATAAAGATTTCATTTAGTGATGGTTCTACAACTTGGAATCGTTTGACGAAACCATACTGTATTACAACTTCATAAATTTTTTCAGCAACCTCTTCTGTCTCAATCATTGCTTTGATTTCTCTTTTACTTCTATCTACTTGTAATACACCGTCAATGCTATCTATTTCTGGCATTTCATGTTCTGTTTCTATGACGACGCTTTTCTTACCATGATTTGCTTTCACTTCATCAATTGGACCTGAAACAACAAGCTCTCCACGATTTAGAATACAGACATTGTCACATAATTCTTCTACATGTTCCATTCTATGAGAGCTATATATAATAGTAGTACCAGCATCATTTAAATCTTTAACAGCTGATTTTAATAACTCTACATTGACTGGATCTAAGCCACTGAATGGTTCATCCAAAATTAATAATTCTGGTTTATGTAACATACTTGCTAAAAGTTGGATTTTTTGTTGATTTCCTTTGGATAATGCTTCAATTTTCTTTTCTCTATTTTCGTTAATACCAAACCTATCTAACCAATAATCTATAGCTTCCGTAATTTCTTTGGACTTCATTCCTTTTAAAGTAGCTAAATAACGTAATTCATCTTCTACTTTCATTTTAGGATGTAATCCTCTCTCTTCTGGTAAATAGCCAATGTGGTTGTATGAAGTCTTGTCTATGGGTTTGTCATTATATGCAATTTTACCTTCAGTGATTGGCGTTAGTCCTAAAATCATTCTGAAGGTTGTCGTTTTTCCTGCACCATTTCTGCCTAGAAAACCTAACATTTTACCTTGTTCTAAAGATAATGAAATATCATTAACCGCTGTAAAATCTTTATATTTCTTGGTTACATGTTTAATGTTTAGTGACATTATGCCCCCGACCCCTCTCTTTTTAAAAATTATATACTTTGATAATACCATTAGATCAAGCAAAGTTACATTTTAAATTCAACTTTGCTAGACATGATTCTACTTTATTACTTCTTGTGCAAGTGATATTGCACAAGAAAAAACTAACGCTGTTTCCACTTAAACTAAGTTGGTAACAGCGTTTTAATTTCAGTATTTTAATTCCTCTTGTTTTTGATTATGAGTTTGTCCAAGTTGCTCATTTTCTTTTGGGTTAAAAGTATCCTCATACATGTGAGCATTCGAGCGAATGTGATTACCATATTTATGGCTCGTCCCATATTTATTTGTTTTTCTCTCACTATCCAAACAACAAATAACTAAACAATATATTCCTAATACCGCATAAATGATATATATCAACATCAGCGTAATGATACTAGAAATATTAGCATATTCAGGATCCATCGCATTTATTAATGTAATCATAATATTAGTAACAATTAATACGGCAAAATAAATCACTGGAATCAACATTTGTCTACCTGTATCATGAAATCTTCTAACCAATAATGCCCAGCAAGGAATCAGTGTAGCTAATCCATATATAACAAGATATATAAAAGATATGAATATTAGAATGCCTCCAATTACAGTGATTTCACCAGAATAAGATGAAAGACCTGAAACAAGCATAATAAAACCTATAATAAGTAATATTAGCCCTGGTATCATAAAAATCATATGCCATAATATCATATACCAATATTCGCTTCGACGTGAGCGCCCTTTAAAATTAACATAGTTTGTCCAGAACAATTTGAGTGCTTGAAGAAAACTAACTTTCCGCTCCATAATACTCCCCCTTTCATATTCATATGTTAAAGATAATTTTTAATTCACATTAAATTTTGGTACATTATATGTAAATTCTTTAAATATCTTATTTAGTTTAGTGTAACAAACTATTTTGTAAGTAGTAATACAATTTTACTGATTCTAAAAAAAACATTTAAAAATATTTATTTTTTAAAAAACTAGAAATCGGAGGAACAACTCATGGATTTTTTACGTCGAGATACAATAACTATTGCTAAAGATTTACTAGGTATCAAAGTGATTTTTCAAGATGAACTCGAAACATTCACTGGATATATTGTAGAAACAGAGGCCTATGTTGGCAAAGAAGACCGCGCCGCTCATGGTTTTAATGGAAAAAGAACGCCCAAAGTAGAATCTTTATATAAACGAGGTGGGACGATATATGCACACGTGATGCACAATCACCTTTTAATAAATTTTGTCACAAAAGATGAAGGCGTCCCTGAAGGTGTATTAATTAGAGCTGTCGAACCTAAAGAAGGTATCGAAACCATGAAATTAAATAGAGGAAAAAGTGGATTTGAATTAACCAACGGACCTGGAAAGTGGACCAAAGCTTTTAATATTCCTCGACATTTAGATGGTTCTCGTTTAAATGAAAGTCGTCTATTAATCGACACTAAAAATCGTAAATACCCATGTGCTATTGAAGAAAGCGGACGTATTGGAATTCCAAACAAAGGCGACTGGACATTTAAACCACTACGCTTTACTGTAAAAGGCAATCCCTATGTCTCTAAGATGCGTAAATCAGATATGACTGACCCAGAACATACTTGGCGCAAATAACTAATTATAATCATATAGAAAAGGAGTTTCCAAAAATGGAAGCTCCGCTACGTTCGTTTCTATTTCTTTTATCGATTGATTTATTCAACATTACAGACCCCACCACTGTTTAATTTAAACATATTATATTATTTTTGTTTGAAAAATGGCAGTAATTTGGGCCGACTCCTGCGGGAAAAGCACTAGCCGAATACTACTGGCTGAGGCTGTGCCCACGGAAAGCGTGCACAAAAAAGTGCCAACAAAGTCAGAGACTTTGTCGACACTCTGAGAGCTTCCAAAAATGGAAGCTCTTTTTTCTATATCAAGCATAAGTTTTTCATCAACTATTTATTTTTTAACTTTTTATTCCCATCTAATAAACCAAATTGAATTGTAATAATTGTACAAATAACCAATATAACTGGATAGAATGAATATTTTAATACTTCTAAATAAGAGACATCGCCATATTGCTCTACCATTAACATCCCACTGTCATGAGGGAGGACCATTAAAGCACTACAAGCAAATATATCTAGTAAGCTGGCCATCCGTTTAGGTGGCACTTTATATTCATCACCAATCTCTTTTGCAATTGGTGCCGAAATAATAATCGCTAACGTATTATGTGAAAGTGCAGCAGACAGCACACCTGACATCATACTGATGACATATTCAGCACTTTTACGTCCTGTAGCTTTTCGCTTCATAGCTTGAATGATCCAATCTACACCACCATAGTATCGAATCAATGCTACAAGGCCAGATACTAAGAATGCTACAAGGAAAATGTTGAACATACTTTCCATACCATCACCAATCGATTTCGTAAATTGGAAGATACCCATTTGACCTTGAACCAAACCTAGTAGTCCAGCCATCCCGATACCAAGAATAAGCACAAGAATGACGTCTAAACCTGCAATAGCCGCTATTAATACAAATATATAAGGCAAAATATTAATGAAATTGAAACTTAAATCGCCTTCTACATTACCAGTCCCACCAACAATGGCATATATAATCGCTGTGATGAATGCGGCGGGCATAGCAATGAGCACATTCATTTTAAATTTATCTTTCATCTTGGCACCTACGCCGTTCGTTGCAGCAATCGTTGTATCAGAAATGATAGATAAATTATCACCAAAGTAAGCACCTGCAATAACAGCTGCACCCGCTGCTGCTACGCTTAAGTCCGCTGCTTGTGCCACGGCTACACCTACAGGAATAAATGCTGCTTGCGCTCCTGTTGAAGTCCCTAACGTTAAGGCAGCAAACCCACTCATTATAAATATTCCTGGGATAAGTAAACTTGGCGGAATCACGGATAGACCCATGTTGACCATAGCTTCTTTACCCCCCATTTCAGACGTAACCGTTGAAAAAGCACCTGCAAGTAACAATATTAATCCAAGATTTACAATGCCTGAGTTCCCTGCGTGTTCAGTAAAAATCTGAACTTTTTTCGTAAATTTCGTTTTTCTATCATAACAAGTCCATGCTATGACAATACCTATAAAAATAGCGACATGTCGTGGCAGTTGATCAAAAGCATCCTCTTTGCCCATAATCGTAAATGTAATCCCCACACCGATATATAAAACTAAAAATATTAATAACGGCAATAATGCTAACGCACCATATTGTTTTTCACTTCTTAATGATTCATCCATATACTTACTCCTTATAACCTAGTATTTACATATGATATATAGTATATCAAAACCGATTGAATGTCATTGCATAAAACTTCATTTCTTTTATTCAGTTATTCATTTTCGTTCCATCACATTGATATAGCTCATTTTAATACTACCTCTATTATATTATGAATCAATTTTGAAGCACTGCTATTACCTTTAATACTATATAAATGAAGTAACATTAAAAATCAAAGTGTTATTTTACACAAATGAAATTAATTTTCTTTCGAATTTAATTCTTTTCTAGCGTTATAGTGTTTTAAAATGTATAATAAATACAATGGGCTTTTGTAAGCACTTTCTTGTTTTAGTGCGAAATTTGTTTACATATCACATTATAGGAGAGATTTATTTGTAAAATGAGGGGGAATGAAAATGCTAGAGCTAGATGCTATTACTACTTTAGCACTCGCGAGTGTTTTATACCTTTTTGGTATATTTATTGTGAATCACGTATCAATTTTAAGGCGATTATGTATTCCAGCACCAGTAATTGGTGGTTTATTATTCTCAATACTAGTTGCTGTCTTACAATCAACGAATATTATAACAATAAAATTAGATTCTGATTTTATTCAGAATTTCTTTATGCTTGCTTTCTTTACAACAATTGGGCTAGGAGCATCATTAAAACTACTACGCTTAGGCGGAAAAGTATTAATATTATATTTTATCTTTTGTGGCGTTCTTGCCGTATTCCAAAATATCATCGGTGTATCTATCGCAAAAGTTTTAAATATTCCGCCATTGCTTGGACTAACAGCTGGTTCAATGTCAATGGAAGGTGGACATGGTAATGCTGCAGCATATGGTCAAACCGTGCAAGACATGGGTATTGATTCCGCATTAACAGCCGCTCTAGCAGCTGCAACATTAGGACTTGTTGCTGGTGGTTTAATTGGTGGACCAGTCGTTAAATTTTTAATAAATAAATATAATTTAAAACCAGAACATGCAGAAGAAACAATGAAAGATTACAGTAGTGTAAAATCAAACTCATACTTAAAAAATCGCATGACACCGACAACTATTTTCCTATTACAATTTTCAATTGTAGCCATCTGTATGGCTATTGGTTCTTATTTAGGTAATACGTTCTCAGATTTAACAGGTATTAATATCCCTGTTTATGTAGGTGCTATGTTTGTTGCAGTTATCATACGTAATATTTCAGAATATAACAATTTAAATCTGATTGATATGAAGATTATCGATAGTATCAGTGATGTTTCTCTTAGCTTATTCTTATCTATTGCCTTAATGAGTATTCAACTTACTGAAATTTATCAATTAGCAGTTCCATTAATTGTTATTGTATTAGCACAAGTTGTATTCATCGTTTTATTCTCAGTCTTCGTCGTATTCCGAGGACTTGGTAAAAATTATGATGCCGCAGTTATGATTGGTGGTTTCATCGGACACGGTCTTGGTGCTACACCTAACGCAATGGCTAACTTAGATGTTATTACTAAAAAATACGGTGCATCACCTAAAGCTTATCTTGTCGTTCCGATTGTCGGTGCGTTCTTAATAGATTTACTTGGTGTACCAATCGTTACAGCATTCATTAACATTTTTGGTTAAAGTAAAATGACATTTGAATCAAACTGAGATATAAACATGCTCAGTTGAATAAAAGGATGGCCGAGACAAGTATTTATGTCTTAGCCATCCTTTTTATTACCTAATATCTAATCCTCTTTGCTCTATCCATGATTCTAGCTTAGGACTAAAGATCATTTGTGATTGTTTTAAATCTTTAATTGTTGGCGTATCAAGCATGGTCATAATTTTCTTCATATGCTCTGTGAATTGTTCAGTATAATTAATTGTCTCTGTAATGCCATGGTTCTCGACTTGGTTTAAAAATGGTCGTGACATACCAACAGCACTCGCACCTAATGCAAGGCATTTCACTGCATCTAATGGTGTTCTCACACCACCACTTGCTAATATATCCATATCTTGCTGGTGTGCAGTACTTTCTAATAATGATTCAACAGTCGTTTGACCCCATAAACCAAGATAATCCATATCTTTATACGTACGTCTTTCATTTTCAATATCTACAAAGTTTGTACCGCCGCGTCCACTTACATCAACGTATCGGATTCCAATCTCATACAATTGTTTAATTGTTTCTTTGCTCATACCAAAGCCAACTTCTTTAACAATTACTGGTACATCCACATGTGCTACAATTTGCGCAAGGTTTTCCATCCATGTAGAGAAGGTTCTATTCCCTTCTGGCATGACAAGTTCTTGGGGTGCATTTACATGAACTTGTAGCGCTTGTGCATCAAGTAATTTCACTGATTCAACTGCTTTATCTACAGGCACATCTGCACCAACATTACTGAATATAATACCATCAGGATTTGTTTCTCTTACTACACTAAATGATGAAATCATTTTACTATTACGTAAAGCAGCATGTGTAGATCCTACAGCCATTGCCATCCCAGTTTCACGTGCAATGATTGCCAGCTTCTCATTGATTTCTTTCGTCCATTCACTGCCGCCTGTCATTGCATTAATATATAATGGTTTCTTAAGTGTAAAGTCCTTTAATTCACTTTGTATATTAACATCATCCACATCAATATTCGGAATTGAATGATGGACAAACCTTATTTCATCAAAATCTGAAATTGTAGCATCTTGTTGTGCCATTGCAATTTCTACGTGCTCATTCTTTCTTTGTTCTCTTTTATTATCACTCATCTTTTGCCCTACTTTCAATCCTTATTATGTTCACTCTATTATTTAAAACATTACCTATATTTTCAAATATAAAATTAAAACCATTTTTCTTTTTTAAAATAAAAAATACTCCCTATACTAATCGCTAACATGATTGCAAGCACAATGTAATAACCGTAATGCCATTTAAGCTCTGGCATATTTGAAAAATTCATTCCATATATACCTGTAATTAATGTTAGTGGGAGGAATACAACAGATACTAAAGTAAGTATTTGCATAATGCTATTCATCTTATAGTATGAATATGACGAATAATTATCCCTTATTTCTTCTGTCATTTCTTGTGATAAGTTCATTATATTTTCTTGTTTAATCATATGATCGTCTATATGTTGAATATACATATGATTTTTGTCATCTACAAGTAATTGACTGCTTTCTTTCATATTCTCTACTAATTCTCTCATTGGATATATAATACGCTTTAATTTTATGATTTTTGAACGTATTTTAAATACATCATCCATTATTTCTTTAGTTGAGCTACCATGTGTTTCTCTATCTTCTAACTCATAGACTTTATTTTCGATATCATAAATTAATTCAAAATAAGTATCTACAACTTCGTCCAAAATATAAAGTATCGCATCTGAAGCATCTAAATCCGATTCATAATGACTTGAGATATACTGTTCCACTTCTTGTAATACATCAAAGGGCTTATGATGATATGTAATTAACATGTTGTCTTTAATGAACAGATTCAGAACTTTATCTCCTTTATATTGCGAGTCAACACTATGAAACACTATGTATTGATAAGTATCATAGGTTTTATATTTAGCTCTTGGAGTCCCATTTACCGTATCATCAATTTCAAGCTGATTAAAATTAAAGTAGGATTGTAACATCTCGTTTTCTTCATCAGATGGATCATTAAAATCACACCAGATAAAAGTAGCTGATTCAGGAATTTCTTTAAAGTGGTTAACTTGAGTTAAAGTTTCTTTGGAAGTCTGATATTTTATTGTCACACTCATAATTTCCCTCCTCAAATCATTTCTTCTATTTTACCATGAAATAGACCGTATGTATGGTTTGGTAAGTTTTAGTTATTTTTCTTTAGAAAATACATTTACATGTTAAAATTTAACTATTACTTTTGTTTTTAACAACCAAGGAGCTGTTTACATGGAAAAGCCTTTTACAGTAGTTCAAACTGTTGCTCAAGAAATGATTGACCATAACGGACACGTACATGATGCGAACTACAATATGGTTTTTAGTGACGCAATTAACCAATTTAATTATCAGCATGGTTTATCACTTCAAGAACGTAAAGCATTAAATTATACAATGTTCACTGTTGAGGAACAGACTGCTTATTTATCGGAATTAATTGAAAATGACCAATTCTACATCAGTGTATATATATATAATTATGATGTTAAGAGAGTACATTTCTTCTGTATAATGAAACAACAAGACGGGACGACTGTAGCTACAAATGAAGCTATGATGTTAGGTATTAGCAGAGAGACTAAAAAATCAGCCCCATTCCCTCAACATTATTTAGATCAAATTGTAAGTTACTATGATAATCAAGGACGCATCGAGTGGCCTAAACAATTAGGTCATCGTATCAACATTCCACAACAAGGAGATGCATATTCATGACACAAAGTATAAGAGAAATCGTACAATTACAACTTTATGATTTATTTGATAATACTAAATTTGAACTGAGTGAACTTAACCAAAATAAAAGTCTCGTTATTAATGGCCCTGATAGTAAACTCATTAAGCGAGGTTTAGATATAAGCTATCTCCAAGGTCAAAAGAAGGCAATCGATGCCATTCATACGCTTTTAAAAACATATACAGATGACCGTACATTCATTGAACATTATAATAATTACACGCTTATTACTTCTGAAGAATTTGAAACATCTGCTTCTAACTTTAGTTCAATGATTGAACCTCAAGATGAATTTGAATTATTTTTAGCCACTCACTATAATCTAAGGGGTCAAAAATTAGTTATTGATACAGTTAACACACTTATAAATACTTAAACGCAATGAAACCGTAGTGGGACAGAAATCTAATGTTTCTAAAAAGATTTCGTTGTATGAGTCACCTCGGCAAAGCTGACTAGAAAATAATTCAGGCTGAGACAAGTATTTATGTCCCAGCCTCGTTTTATTTTATTCTATATCCTTTGCCTTTGTAAGTTGGATTTTCATTTGAAATAACTAACTTTATCGTACATTATACATCAATTGTATTAACGATTTGTTTAACCACTTTATGAGACTCTCTAATAGGCAAAAGTTCGAATGCATGAACCATATTTTTATATTCATAATAATGTATGGGTTGTTGACGCTCTTCTAAAATATCAACCAATTTTTTCATATCTGGTTGATAAATTTCACGCGTACCACCAAACATAAATATCGGTGGTAAATGACTTAAATTCCCATTAATAGGTGAAACTTTAGGTTCATCTAGTGAAAAACCTTTTGACCAATGGCGCATAATTTTTTGAATACCATATCTATTTAGAATGACATCTTTCTTTTCTAATTCTTCTGTAATCGCTTCGTTTTGTAGATCCGCATCTAGAAGCGGTGACAGTAAATAAAGTTTATTTGGTAAGGGTTGTTGCTTATCTTGCAATTGCTGCATAAAGCCTAATGCTAATGCACCGCCAGTCCCATCACCCATAATAACAATTTCATCACTACTCACTTCGGATAATAATTGATTATACACTTCAAAAATAGCACTATATGTGTCATCAATATAGTACTCAGGTGCTTTAGGATAAATTGGCATAACAATTTCATGTAATGTACTTAATGCGAGCTTATCCATTAATCTCCAATGAAATGCTGACGGTTGCAATACATTGTAGCCACCATGTATATATAGTATTTTTTTCTTGCGACTATGCCTAAAACAAAATCTGAAAAGCTGCATGTTCCCTATAGTTTGCTTATCCAAATCAGATTTTACATTTAATGTTTCTGGTTGTTTATGCTTTTTTTCATTCATTTTTAACCTTGTATCTAAAAATCGTTCAAAATCTTGCTCACCTTCAAATAAAATTGATCTATGTGGTAATAAATACTTGTTGATAAATTTTGTTGTCAGTCTTGATTTCATTCATAATCAACCCAATCTCTATATTTAATGTGCATTTTATCAGAATTTTTTAATATAATTTAGTATTTAAAAATTAATGTTATGGTAAAATTAATACAATGACATAAAAAAGAAGATATAATATAATGTAAGTAACATAAAAAACCCCTATTTTAAATGCTATTGAATATTAAATACATTCTATCGATAATTAAAATGTATCAGTTATTAAGCATTATAACAAAACAAAAGTCATAAAATAAGAAGATGTTAATATTAGTTTAGCGAAAGGAGCACCTTATGGCCGAAAAAAACAAACAGTTTGCCGATTTTGAGCACACATTAACGAGCGAGCCTATGCAAAGAGGATCTCGCTACGGTAAAAAGAAACTTTCTTGGGTGAACATACTTATCCAACTTATCGTATTAATATTAGTAGCTATTACAGGCTATAGTATGTTTAAGGAACCTATTTTCAATCTAGTATTTGTCAAAGAAACGATTAACTTCCACCAACTTACAAACTTTCAGGAAACGATCAATAGCTTCTCTAACTTAAATATCAATGTTGAAAACATTGATAACTTACAAACAAGTATCGATCGTTTAATATTAGTGTTTTATGTATTTTTTATTGCTTGTATTTTTAGTATCATTTTAACAATTTTTACGATTATTTTTAATAGAACTGCATTAAAAGTTGTCAATATGTTTGTTATTGCTATTATGTTAGTTATTACATTTGGTTTTTCTTACTTAATTAAAAATATTGCTAAACGTATTGCCGATTCAATGAATCAATATTACGTTTCAGTTAGGCCTATTGATATATTGACAGAAGCCGACGCAATTCATAATGCGCTCATTCTTTTAGGATGTAGTATTGCTTTGATTATCATTAGTATGCTTTTTAGAAATCGTAAACCTCGTATACGTGCTTAATATCCAAAGCATAAGCATTGATTCATTAAACTAATACAACTAAATTTAAAATAGAAAGAACCAATCCATTAAACAACTGAACTGCACCCAGTCAAGTAGACAAGTAAATAATTAAATTTTAGGTTGATCTCGTATTAAGCGAGATCAGCCATTTTTAATGTGATGCGCTCATTATTAAAAAAATGAATATAATCATCTATAATAATTTTAGCTCTTTCTATATTCTCAAATAAATAATGTTTATTTCCTCTATAAATCTCACTTTTAATAATCCCCCAAACACTTTCCATTGGTCCATTATCTATACATCTACTAACACGCGACATACTTTGAATTACGCCAAAGCGATTTAATTTATCTCTAAATCGCCTAGATGTGTATTGGTACCCTCGGTCACTATGCAAAAGAATACCTTCGGTAGAGTCCATATTACATACTGCTTTATCAAAAGTGTTAAATACGAGTTGATTATTATTTGAAGCACTTGTTTCATAACTAACTATTTTATTTGTACCTAAATCATAAATAGCACTTAAATATACTTTGTTTCCAGCTTTAAGTCGAAACTCAGTTACATCAGTTAACCATTTAACGTTAGGTTTATCTTCTTGAAATTCACGATTCAATATATTTTCAGCTGTGATTTGAGGCGTTGAGCGTTTATATGGTGCTCTCTTACGACGTATGACAGCAGTTAGTCTCAGTTTTTTCATTAATCGATAAATACGCTTCTGATTCACTTTTTTACCTAATTTAATTCGAATATAAATGTAAATACGTCTGTAACCATAAATGCCTTTATATTTATCATATATTTCTTGTATGTCTTCCATTAAAGATTCGTTTTCTACATCTCTTTGTGTAGGTACGCGATGAATCCATTTATAATAACTGGATCTTGAAATTCCAAGCGTTTGGCATAGTTGTTGAACAGGATATTCTTCTTTTAGCGTTTGGATCGTTTCGTATGCCGTGATTTGTTTGATTTTTGATTCATCATCTCTCTTTCTATTTCTTGATATTTTTTTAAAACTTTATTTTCCATTTCTAAAATTTTATTACGTTCTTTTAATGCTTTAATTTCAGCTTCATTAACTTCTTCAGAAGTTAATATTGATTGAGGTTTACCTTTACCTCGACCATCGATTAGACCGTCGCTGCCATGCTCTTTATATTTTTGTATCCATTGGTACACTTGACCGTAAGTAACATTAAATCTTTGGGCTATTTCTTTGTAACTTAATTCATTATCCAGATAAAATTTAACGATATTTAATTTTTCTTCATAAGTCGTTTTTTTCGCTTTCATTATATACACCTCAGATATTGAAGAATAATTTTGGTTCTCTTTATCCTCAGTATAACGTTTTGTCCAATTAATTATAGTCTTATGTGATGGCACGTTGTATTTAATCGCTAAATCTCGATAAGATAACTCACTATGAAAATATTCATCAACAACGTTCATTTTAAATTCTTTTGAATAACTATTGTTATTTGATTTTGGAATCAACGATTCCATACCTTTATCTAAATATTGATAGTATTTATCTCTTAATATACCTGTATGAATATCTAGGTTTAATTCATCTACAATATTCGCAAAACTCATGCCTTCTTCATATTTGTCAAAGGCAATAAGAAGTGAATTTAAATCTACTTTAAGTTTTTGAGACACAAAAAAACTCCCTTCAAAGTTTTTACTTTTTAAGTGTCTACTTTGAAGGGAGCATATCAAACTAACGGATTGGTTCTTTTAATTTGGAATGAGAATTTTATCCTCACGCTTTAATATTTTATAGTTACTTTAATTCTCTTTCGATAGATAATGTTCTTTCCCTTTTAAGAAAAGACTCAATATAAATGCAAGCGCACTTAAACCTGTCGCAATTAAGAATGCACTATTCACACCATTGATGGATGCGAGTTTCTGAACAAATTCTAACAATTGTGATGTCGCCAATTGTTCGCCACCCATTGCTTGAGCCATTTCTTGTAAACGATCTTTAATAAATGGATTTGTTTTATCTAAATCTTGTGAATAAGCAGCGATATGTTCAGTTGTTTGTGTTGACATTACAGTCACTAATAAGGCTGTGCCTATAGAACCTGCAAGTTGTCTTAATGTATTGGATAAGGCATTACCATGCGAAATCAAACGTTGTGGCAAGGAATTCATACCCGCAGTCATAATCGGCATCATGATAAAACTCATACCAAATGAACGAATCATATAAACTACTACTAAGTGAGCATATGTTGTATTCATATCAAGTTTAGTCAATTCCCAAGTTGCATAAGTCATAATTGCTGTACCTATAAGGGCTAACGGTTTAATACCAATTGTATCTAGTAATTTACCTGAAATTGGACCCATTACTCCCATAATTAATGCACCTGGCAATAATAGTAAACCTGATTCCATTGGACTGAATCCTCTTAGATTTTGTAAATATAGTGGTAACAGAATCATACCACCAAATAAACTCATTGTGACAATCATATTGATTACAGTTGTTAAAGTGAAACCAGAATATTTTAATACTTCTAGATTTAACATCGGTACACGCATTGTAAGTTCTCTGATAACAAAGGCAATAATAAAAATAACACCTAGCACTAATGAAATTAACACTATAGGTGAAGTCCATGTATTATTTCCTGCTTCACTGAAACCATATAATAACGCACCAAAACCAATAGTACTAAAGATAATACCTGGAATATCTGCTTTAGGGTTTGTCGTTTCTTGATATACTTTAAACCATATATAACCAACAACTAAAGCTACAAGTCCGATGATAAACATACCATAGAACATAACATTCCATTGATAATTTTCAACGATATATCCAGATAATGTTGGACCAATCGCTGGTGCTAAGATCATTGCGATACCTAACGTTCCCATTGCCGCACCACGTTTTTCTGGTGGGAAAATCGTCATAAATACATTTGTACCTAACGGCATTAATATACCTGCGCCAATGGCTTGCAATACGCGTCCTACCATCATCATTCCAAACGAGCCTGATATACCACAGACTAAAGAGCCCAGAGTGAATAATGCCATCGCAACTAAAAAGAGTTTACGATAAGAGTATTTATTAAATAAATACGCACTGATAGGAATCAAAATACCGTTGACCAACATAAATCCTGTCATCAGCCACTGACCCGTATTCGCAGAAATATTAAAATCAATATTGATTTCTGGTAAAGCCACGTTCAATAATGTTTGGTTTAAAATTGCAATGAACATACCAAAAATCATGGCTACTAAAACTTTGCCTTGTGTAGCACCCTTACCAAACATAAATGAACTATGTTTAGCTTTTAGCTGTTCATTGACTTGGGCTTCTTCTGAATTTGGATTTATCTTTTCGTGATCAGAATCAGTTTGTTGTTGTACTTCTTCTGTTTCTGTATTTGAGTGTTCAATTTCATCATCAAGTACACCAGAATCCGATGTAACATTTTCACTTGTATGATGTGTTTCTTCAGATTGTGACATTGTTTCGCTAGATTTTTCATTGTCTCTTACTTTAAATTTAGATTGATAAGTTTCATTCGATGTGTTGTTTTCATGCTTAGCATGTTCCATTTGTCGCATTGATTTCTTCTTATTTTTTTTAGTGATAAATAGATTCAATAATCCGACAAGAATGAGCGCTATGACTACGTAAATTATAATGAAGGCTATTGTCATTTCAAGCCCTCCTTAGTTTTTATGAATTTTGACTTCAGCGTTCATTCCTGGAACAACATTATTAGATGGTTTTGAATCTAGTGAGATTTTTACAGGTACTACTTGAGAAACTTTAGTATAGTTACCATCACTGTTTGTTGAAGGCATCATTGAAAAACTTGAAGCTGTTGCTTTACCAACTTCTTCTACTTTACCTTTAAGCTCAGCATCTTCACCGTCTAGTGTTATATTTACATCTTTACCTTTTTCAACATCCGCAATATCTTTTTCATCAACATTTGCAGTAATGTATGAATCATCTAAATTATAAGCATAGGCAATTGGCGTTCCAGCTTGCGCCATTGAACCTTCCATACCATCTGTTTTTACAATCGTTCCATCTTGGGGCATTTTAATATCCATATCTTGTGATTGGCCATCTTCACCTTTTGCTGCGATTTCTGCAACTTTGTCGCCTTTACTTAACTTCTCATTATTCTTAACGTCAAAAGATTTAATTTCGCCTGCTGATGGAGCTGAAACTTTAATTTGCTCTCCGTCAACTTTGGCATTATCTGTACTGACAAATCCTGTAGCTTGATTATAAAAGTGGAAACCAACTACTCCTATTATTACAAGAACTACAATGGTAATGACATTAATTAACACCATTTTCTTCATTACACTTTCCTCCTATTTGCTTTTAAAATTCACCTTATATATTATAGAGTCATGCTAAATAAAAAAACACCGACACTTCTACTAAATGTGTCGGGTAAGTAATCATATGTTATTTTGAAGGAGATAAAATGAGACAGACAGCTAAAAATAAAATCATTCGAAATATGATTATCCTATTAGAAGAACATCCATTTGAACATATTACTATTAAAATGATTTGCGCTTATAGTGGCGTTAACAGAACGACATTCTATGATTATTTCGTAGATAAATATGAGCTTTTATCTACAATTCAAACTTATCACCTAAAGAAGTATATAAAATTATTAGATGTCTTATACAATAGCTTTGAACATACAGAAATCAACTACGAGAAATTATATAAATTTTTCAAAATTATTTTGTGCTATATCCATCGTCATTATGGCTTCTTTCACGCAATATTTGTCACAAATCCAAATCGTGACTTATTTAGCGATTATGTTAAAGAAACCAAACTCAATTATACAAAAATGTTAGATGATTATACGACCGTGGCAAATAAAAAACAGTTTGTTACGTATGCTATTGGGGGACAGCTTGGTATTATCTATTATTGGATACGAGAAGGTTGTATTGAATCACCAAATGAAATGGCACAAATTTTACTTGCAAATGCAATTAAATTAGGGCGTTAATACTGTAATCACTTTCGTATTACGATATTTCTAAAGTACATAAATGAAAAACGGCTGCTAGGTATCCACTAAGGAATCTAACAGCCGTTTTTCATTTTCTCTTTAACCAATTTACTATTTAGGTGCTACACGTTTAAATACAAAATAATTTATTATTTGAAGTATCATCAATAATACCCCTACTATCAATATAATTGTAACGTAGGGTATATAACTATCTTCCCCCATTACACCTACTAGTGGTGATACAAGGCCACCTATTAAGAATTGAACTAATCCTAATAAGCTAGACGCACTTCCATTGCCACCTGTGTTCTCATCCATTGCAATTGAGAATCCTAGTGTCGCTACTCCTGTAACAGGAGCCACAAGAATAATAAAACCTATAAACAATAGCCAGATAGATAGATGCATATACAAAACAATGCTTATCCACCCAATACCCACTAATTGAATGATTGTTAATACACGTAAAAGAACTTGTCTATCAATATAATCCACTAACTTACCTGTTAATTGACTAGAGATAATGAGACTTAAACCTACAGATGCAAACATAATGCTAAATTGCTGAGCAGACATGTCATAAATGCGTTGTGCAATAAAAGGAGATGCAGAAATATAACTAAACAAAACAACGAAGGTCACACCTTGTATAAGCATAGGTAATACAAATCGAGGCGTTGCTAATAACCGTTTGAAACTTTTGAAAATACTTACGAGATGTGGGCTATCTCGTTGTTCAGTTGACAATGACTCTTTAATATTAAATATCGTTCCAAATAACATAAGCAGACCAAATAAAGTTAATATGACAAAGACCATCCGCCACGTAGAAAATGATAAAATGATGCCCCCTAGTGCTGGTGCTAATACTGGTGCAACACCGTTTACTAGCATAAGTAACGCTAAAAATTTAGTTAATTGTTTTCCAGTATACAGATCACTTGATATCGCTCTTGAAATCACCGCTCCTGCTCCACCACAAAATCCTTGTACAAATCTTAAGGCAATCATCCACCAAATATTATCAACAAAAATAATACCTATACTTGCCAAAGTAAATAACGCCATAGCTACGATTAGTGGTGTCTTTCGTCCTATAGCATCTGATATCGGACCTACAAATAAATTACCTAATGCTAAACCAATCATAAACAAAGATAATGTAAGTTGTGAATTAGATGTTGTTGTATTGAAATCTGATTGTATCTGCGGCAAACCTGGCAAGAACATATCAATAGATAATGCCCCTATCGCAGTCAACGCGCCTAAGATAATAACAAACAGTAAGGAATTCTTATTTTGCTCTTGATAATTAGACATTTCTATTCTCCCCAATGTTGAAGCTCTAGCAATTTTAGCTACTTAGTTAATACTTTATATCATATCATTATAAGATAAAGTTTATTGCTATTATTATAGCCTTTGCGAACGCAATTTTAAATAGATGAAGTTAAATTGATATGTAAAAGACAAAGGGAGCAGGAATACATAATCAAAATTTGATATCGTATTCCTGCTCCCACAAGGTAACTATAAAAAGTACGTTTTGCATTAAATTTTCAAATATTTAACTTTCCTCTGAGTATTTCACTACTTTTAAATCATTCGCTTTGTCATTACCTTCAAGTTGATATTCTACCTCACCATATTGGCCATCTTCTTTTAATGCTTGGCCCGTAACGTAGAATGTTTTGCCTTCTTTTACAATATCAGTGATTTGTGGTTGTTGAAGATAGAATAGTTCATTAGATTTAACGTCCTTTTTAGTATCCTTATATTTTTCACTATCTTTCTTTATATAAGATGATACTAAATTAAAATTGCTTTGACTGCGTGCGCTAATCATTGCCGCAGTGTATTCACCGAAAAAACGAGACACCTTATTTCTAAAACTATTTTCTTCTTTTTCTTTTTCCTCAACATACTTCTCAATTTCATCATCATCAAAGTTTAAAGTAACCTGTGTTTTATCTTTGAGGTTATCTGTTTTCACTGTTGTTTCTGCTGACTTAAATGTTTTCTTCTTCGCTTGTCCTTCAGCAGATACTGTTATATCTTTTGTTTTAGGATATGGACCAAATTCTTTAGCTTTTGCGTAATCATAAGCTTTGTCATTGATTTTCACCTTAACTGAATCTGTATCTATTTCGGATGCACCATTTAATTCAACTTGTACATATGCCTCGTTAAAATCTTCAATAACATCAACTGACTCATTGTTGCTGTTATTAAAGTTGAATTTAAGGTGACCATTGAATTGACCGTTTTCCATTTCTTTCTTAGCTTCAAGTGTGTAATCACCTGGAATAAATTTACCTAAAGAAGTTGGCTTATTTTTCTCAGCAACTACTGTTTTTTGTTTATCATCTGCCTTAAATTTATAAGTTGTTTTTTGTTTAGGTTTCACAATTGCTTCTTTAGTTGGTGCAGTAAAGCTCATATTATCAAATATTAAATAACGTGTTCCATTTTTACTGATTCTCAGAACTTTTTCTCCATTTTTGGCTGTGACAAAACCTGAATTCTTTGTATCATTTTGGTTCAATTTCGCAATTTTACTATTTACATCTTTCACAAAGTTATCCATTCCAACTTCATTTTTTATGTATTTAATATAAGCTTCAGCTTCATTTTCATCAACACTGTTATTTTGGGTACTCAAAAGCGTTGAAAGTTTTTGCGTATCGTTATTATCTACTGCATTTATTATAATCTCTGATTGTGCTTCAGGTGAATTAAAATTTCTTACTAAGAAAAAAACAATGATCAGTAAGATAAGGATAAAGAATGCAATCCCCAAAGGAATAACTTTACGTGCGTTAATGTTTGCTGTGTTTTTATTTGTTTTTGTAGAGCGCGTCATTTTTTCTGAATCGTCTTGTTTTGCTCGATAACCGCAATGACTACACCTTCTCTGCCCATTTCTTATGTTTTCTCCGCACTTTGGACATTTTTGCATTTTATCACCTCTTTACCCTCGATTTTTACACTATCCCGTTATTTTAACACATTATAGGTTGAAACTATATGTCAGATTAATACTGTATAAATTACTATACCTATGCATAATTGAAGTATTATAATGTATATTTTAATAGCTATAATATTTATTATATGTGCCTTGCTTAAAAATTGATATACGCATTTAGTCTAATGCTTCAGTTCTGTCATTGGATCATCCATTGTTCAAAACAATATATCTACAAACTTTATAACTAAATAATTCATAAAATAAAAGCAGCTACTAGTCACCCTAGCTTGGATGCTAACAGCCACTTAATAAGACTCATATTTATCTAATTATAACTTGCTGTGTTTTTAGATTCGTCCTACCATACTAATATTAATTAATGTTACGAATGATGTTTGACATTAAAGTTCTTCAGTCTTTGATCAATGATTTCCAATACATAACGTGCTTGTTCAATTTCATCATCTGATAAATCATGCAGCATATCACTCACTATGTCATTTATAATAGACTTACTTTTTCTATTAAACTGTTTGCCCTTCTCAGTTAATTTAATATATTTTAATCGTTGATCGCCTGTATCTTCAGATTTATCCCATTGTACAACCTCAGCTTGAATTAGCTTTTTTATTCTTCGACTGACGGCAGCTTTATTTACGCCTTGACGTTCTGTTATTTCTGTTAAAGTCATCGCTTTTCCATTTTCAAGCATTAAAATAACGTTTGCCTGTTCTTTTGATACATTGTACTCTTCTCTTAACGCCTTTAATAATTTAGCTAATAATGTATTTACATCATCTATGAATTCTCCCATGAATTCTATATGACTACTTAAATTTTTCACCATTGGTTGCACCTCTTCAATCTCCACTATATGTAATATCATTTTGTTATTTGTTATATTAATAGTATCAATATTTTAACTTCTATAAAAGTTAAAATATATAATGCATCCATTTATGGATGTTGTGTATTGCTTAATATTAATAGTAACGTTTTATACATTTGCTTATTTTAATAGATTCAACTACATTTAATATACTATAAAATACTGGGGTGAAACATGAATATTCTGGCACTACTCTGTAGTATACTGACAGTACTTATTTTCGTAAGTATGTATTTAAATTTAAAATATTTTGCAAATATCAATATTTTTATTTCCCAGGTAATGTTAGGTTATATTGTAATTATATTACGTATTGCTTCTCATCATATCCCTATAGATATCATTGTTGTGATGATTATTGGTTTCTTATTAGTACATATAAAACACAAACATATACTGCAATATCGTATGAGCGCGCTATTTTTAAAACGACTCTATCGCTTATCTTTTAAAGTCATTGTTTTCACACTTTCTTGTGCCTACATTAGCTTGCTACCGTTTGCATTTAATGTTGTATTTCTATGGTTAGCAACGATTGCCTTTAGCGCAATTTTCACTTTTATTTGTTATGTATCTTGCGCTTCTTGTTATTTAAATCAGCAACACATTGCAAAATTTGATACAATACTCGTCTTAGGTGCAGGTATTTTTAATGAACATGTCACGCCTATGCTAGCTAGTAGATTAGATCGAGCATTAGCCTTGTTTAATCAACAACCAAATGCGCAATTAATCGTAAGTGGCGGACAAGGTCCGGATGAACCTATATCTGAAGCTTTGGCCATGTTTCGTTACTTAGTTGACCGTGGCGTGAATCCAAATCAAATCTTAATGGAAGATGCATCTACGAGTACATACGAAAATATTAAATTTACAAAATCACTGATACAACAGTCATTTAATATAAAACCTAAGATCGTCTGTGTTACAAGTCAATTTCATATTATGCGTGCAGTCCGCTTCGGCCAAAAGTTAGACCTTAAATTAACAGGTGTAGGAAGTCATACGCCCTATCACTTTTTTGAAGTTGCTTTAATTAGAGATTTTTTAGCATTAATGTATCAATACAAGTTATTGCTAACAGTCTACTTCGCTACATTGTTTTTTGCTTGTATTTTTGCATTGTGGCATATCCCTACTCTGTAGATATATAATTTTAAAAACAACCAACTTAAATCAATTAAAAATATCAATTTAGCAAATAGGTCAACG
Organism: Staphylococcus parequorum; assembly: GCF_039237145.1. Taxonomy (NCBI): domain Bacteria; kingdom Bacillati; phylum Bacillota; class Bacilli; order Caryophanales; family Staphylococcaceae; genus Staphylococcus; species Staphylococcus parequorum. Next base: position 1,002,491 of record NZ_CP150682.1, on the reverse strand, counting down.
TGACATAGTGCTAAGCATTAATTATTGGCAATAAACATAAGATGAATGAGAACGTAAAAAAACAAGAGGCTGGGACATATCACATGTCTCAACCTCTTGTTTTATATTGTCAGTGGCTGACTGAATTGAACTTTTATGGTCTATGAATTCACTATTACACCATTATCTAATTCAATTACTCTGTCTGCATACTGAAATAATCGTTTATCATGGGTAATCATTATACCTATCATTTTTTTACTTTGTATTTGATTTTTAATCATGTGAATAACTTCAGTTGCACGTTCTGCATCTAAACTTGCTGTAGGTTCATCCGCAAGTATAATTTTAGGATTGTTCATCAATGCTCTCATAATCGCTACACGTTGTTTCTCCCCACCAGATAACATATGTGGAAATACATTTAAACGGTGTTCTAATCCTATTTGTTTTAATAACATTTCCGCTCTTTGATTAGCATCATTTTTAGACATTCCAGCTTCTTTACCTATTGTCGTTAACTGTGCTTTCACTTTTAAATAAGGTACTAAATGTGAAGATTGAAATATAAATCCAATTTCATTCAATCTTAATTCTGATGCTTTTTTATCTCCTGCATATAACGGAGAACCATTATACAAAATGTCACCACTATTTTGTGAGAGTAAACCACCTAAAATAGTAAGCAATGTTGTCTTACCTGAACCTGACGCACCATTTAATATTACGAATTCTCCATCATTCACTTCAAAGTTTATTCCTTTTAATACTGGGGTTTCTGATGGACCTTTACCAAATGTTTTTTTAATATCTTTTACTTGTAAACTCATTATTCTCCACCTCCAATTGCTTCAATAGGGTCTACTTTAAATAGTTTAATGAATGATAATACCGCACCTATAATTGCCACTACAATAAATACGCCTACAACTAATAATAGATTAGATGCTGTTACGTGGAATGGCATCGATACTGGCATAATTAATGATAAACCACTCACGAAGCCGACAGAAATCAATACACCGATCATAGTAGTAATTAATATTTGAATTAATAATGCACTTAATAAATGTTTTGTTTTGATTCCAATTGCTTTTAAGATACCGATTTCTGGTATTTTTTGAATCGTCATAACATAGAAGAATGCGCTAAGTACGATCGCTGAAATCACGAATAAACTTACAATCATCATATTTAATGGCGCTTGCTCTGCTTGATAACTTGGTATTTCACTTGTAATATCATCTTGTGTAAATACTTTGACATCTGAGATTTTATTTACTTCATCTTGTTGTTTACTTGTTAAGTCTTTAACAGGATAAACTGTACTCACTTGTTTGTTCAAGTTGTCGAAACCACTGTCATTCATCATCACGACTGAGCTATGTGAATGCATCGTATCGTTGATAACACCTGATACTCTTAATTCTTTACCATCTTTAACTTCAACCATGTCACCGACGTTTATACCTTCGGCAGTAAGCTTGCTGTTGATTGCAAATTCATTATCTTTTGTTGGATAACTACCTTCTGCCAATTCAGGCTTGTCATTATCTACTGTATTAATCATCACAACATCTTCTTCGGCTTTATTAATTTTTAATGTTTGTGACGCTAATTTTAATGGTTCTTGATTTGTAATATCTTCTATTTTTTTTTGGTGTTCTGGTTTGATAATTGATTTCTCAATTTGTGGTTGTTTATTGTCCTGTAAAACATATTTTTCAGTTTTCATGTTGTCTAACATCGATATATTTTCTCTCGCTAACCCCTGTGCTAGTCCACTAATAAATAAGACCATAACACCTAGTAATAAAATGATTAACATAATTAAAATATAACGGAATTTATAATATTTAATCTCCTGCCATGCTAATTTCATTATTTCCCACTCCTTCTCTAAAACTTATATCTAGAGTTTATCCTCCTTATGTGAACTCAATATGAACTCATGTTCATTTTTAAAAACTTTTGTTATTTGTTAAGTCATTTAGTAACGTTTATAATGACATTAAAATGAAGAAGGAGACATTGCCCATGACAACTTGTCTAATTGTCGATGATGACAAAAAAATCTTAGAGTATGTTTCTAATTATATTAGTCGTGAAGGATTAGAAACAATTACGCAATCAAGTGCTGAAGATGCATTATCCTACCTTGAATCCAATCAAGTAGACATTGCCATTGTAGATATTATGATGGGTGGCATGAGCGGTTTTGAGCTTTGTAAGATTTTAAAAGAAGATTACAATATGCCGGTCATCATGTTAACTGCACGTGATGCTTTAAGCGATAAAGAGCAAGCTTATTTAACAGGCACGGATGACTATGTCACGAAACCTTTTGAAGTGAAAGAACTTATTTTCAGAATTAAAGCTGTGCTTAAACGCTATAATATTAATGCTAATAATGAAATTACTATTGGCAACCTGACGATTAATCAAGCGTATTTAGAATTACAAACAGCATCTAAAACGATGAATTTGCCTAATAAAGAATTCCAATTACTATTTATCCTTGCTTCTCATCCAAGACAAGTTTTTAACCGTGATGATTTAATAGAAAAAATATGGGGATTTGATTATGAAGGTGATGAACGCACTGTCGATGTTCACATTAAACGTCTTAGAAAAAGGCTTGAAAAATTGGAAGCATCAGTAACAATTCATACAGTGCGTGGATTGGGTTATAAGGTGGATGATCATGTTTAAATCACTCTATACACGCATTGCAGTGTATACCATTGTTGTTATGCTCTTCAGTGCAGCAGTCAGTTTTTTATGTACAAATATTATTTATCATAATTTTTTGAAAGAAAATAATGATGCAAAAATTATGCGTACTTTAAAAGATTCGATGGAATACCAAAATGAATCAAAAATAGATAGCTATCCACCATTTTTCAAACATTTAGGTGAAATGAACTACCAAATTATGACTATTTCAGAAAACGGAAAAAGAACATACTATGGTGAACCATTCAGAAAAGATAATATAGCTCCACAAGAAGTTCAAAGCGTACTAAACGGTAAAGATTATCATGGTATTAAAAATTTACCTTACGCGCCTATTATTACTGGTTTTTTTGAAAACACTACTCAAAACACAGTAGGTATTGCTTTTGAATCCAAAGGTCAAAACTATGCTGTCTTCATGAGACCAGATATTGGTAAAACATTTAGTGAATTTAGAATATTCTTAGCGATATTAATATCGTTATTACTCATTATCTCTATCATTCTAGTTATTTCTTCAACTTATACATTAATCAAACCCATTCAACAATTGAAAAATGCGACAGAACGTCTTATGCAAGGTAATTTTGATACGGCCATTAAGATCACCCGTAAAGATGAATTAGGCACGTTACAATACCGATTTGATAAAATGAGACTTTCATTAAAACAATTAGATGATATGAGACAACATTTCGTTCAGAACGTTTCTCATGAAATAAAAACACCATTAACCCATGTTCATCATCTACTTGATCAGCTCAAATTCGCTAAGAGTGATCAAGAACGTGAGCGCTATATTGATGATATTTACCAAATCACTACACAACTTAGCGAATTAACAAAAGAACTTTTACTGTTATCGGAAATTGATAATGGTGCACATCTTGAATTTAAAGATCACATTGAACTTAACCAACTTTTAAAACAAATTATTCGCCATGAACAATTTTCTGCCAATGAAAAAGATTTAATCATTATGTCAGATTTAGAGAATATTGAAATGATTGGTAACGAACGCTTATTACATCAAGCATTCCAAAACCTCATTACAAATGCCATTAAATATTCAATTCAAGGTGGCACGATAGATATTATGCTCAAACAAGATTTAGATTCTATCAATTGTACGATTACAGACGATGGTCAGGGTATGACTGAAGAAACCCAATCTCGTTTGTTCGAACGTTTTTATAAAGCAAGTAACCATGACAACAGTAATGGCTTAGGCCTTGCTATTGCTAAGGCCATTTTTGAACTACATGGAGGTACGATATCCATAGTAAGCGAAAAAAATAAGGGCACTACATTCTCTATCGAAATCCGTAAAAGTTAAACTAAAAGCGCACGGTTAGCCTAGTATGATACTAGATTAGCCGTGCGCTTATTTTCATTTCTTATTATTATATCAATGCTAAAGCAATATTAATTTATTTTTAGATTTTTCGTGATTTCTTTATTCAATTTCGTATAAAGTGCTTCATTATCTGATAATTTCATGCCATATGAAGGTACCATTGTTTTTACTTTATCTTCCCATTGTTTAAATTCTTCACCATAGCAGCGTTTAAGCATATCAAGCATAATATCTACTGCTGTAGAAGCACCAGGCGACGCACCTAACAATGCAGACAATGAACCGTCTTCAGAAGTTATAACTTCTGTACCAAATTGCAATGTTCCTTTACCATTTTCTGTATCTTTTATAACTTGCACACGTTGACCAGCTACAACAATTTCCCAATCTTCACTCTTAGCATTAGGAACAAATTGACGTAAGTCTTCCATACGCTCTTCATTTGAAAGGGTAAGTTGTGAAATTAAATATTTTGTTAAACTCATTTCTTTAATTCCTGCAGACAGCATTGTAATTAAGTTATTTGGCTTCACAGATTTAATTAAATCCATATTTGAACCAGTTTTCATGAATTTAGGTGAAAATCCTGCAAATGGACCAAATAATATTGTACGTTTGCCATCTATGTAACGTGTATCTAAATGTGGTACTGACATTGGTGGCGCTCCTACTGAAGCTTTTCCATATACTTTAGCAAGATGTTGCGTTGTAATAGATTCATCTTTACATACTAAGAACAAGCCACTTACAGGGAATCCACCAACATGTTTAGATTCTTTAATACCTGTTTTTTGTAACAATTGTAAACTTGCCCCACCAGCCCCGATGAACACGAAATCACTTTCAACAAATGTCACGATATCTGTTTGTAAATCTTTAACTTTCATCTCCCAAACACCGTCTTCACGTTGTTTAAGATCTTGTACTTCATGTTCATAATTCAATTCAACTTGCTTTTCTTCTAAGTTTTCAAATAACTTTTTAGTTAGTGCACCGAAGTTAACATCTGTGCCAGTTTTATCATAACTCATTGCCACTGGTACATGAGATGTACGACCTTCCATCATCAGTGGCACCCAATCAGCTATTTTATCTTTATTATCAGTAATTTCCATATTACTGAATAGAATGTTTTTATTTAATCTCTCCACACGTCTTTTTAAGAAATCTACATTTCGGACGCCTTGTACAAAGCTCATGTGAGGTACAGGCTTAATAAACGCCTCAGGCTGCGTAAGTTGACCCTGTTTAACTAAGTAATTCCAAAATTGTTTAGTAACTTGGAATTGTTCATTAATTTTTACGGCCTTATTTATATCTATTGAACCATCTTTATTTTCTTTTGTATAATTCAGCTCACATAATGCAGAGTGACCGGTTCCTGCATTATTCCAACCATTAGAACTTTCTTCTGCGGTGTAGATAACCTTTCATACATCTTAATCTCTTTCTCTGGTGCGAGTTCTTTTAATATAGTTCCTAATGTTGCGCTCATGATACCGCCACCGATTAAGATGACATCTGTTTTGCTATGTTTTGTGCTCATAACAAACACAGTCCCCCTTTTATATATGTTTATAGAAACGTTATCTTTATCCTTTTAAAAAATGGGATGAAGCGTTTTCTATAACTAAAAAATAAAAAAACCTTGCCGTTATAATTGATTAAAATGTAAAAATAACGAAATATATCTTTATACTTCTCTAATTATATACGTAATTGCCCTATGAAAAAAGGGCTTTCAGTAATTCTACACAAATTTTGTTAATATGTGTTAACCAAACTGTTAAATAAAAGTTCTATTATATCTTCTAAAAAGACGTTAATACGCTTTTTAAATACTTAAATAAGTTTGATACTACTCATAAAAAAACATCATACAATTCATGATATAATGAATTCTAATTTAAGTTAAGAAACATTTGGAGGTTCTCGGATGAAATCAATCACTTTTTTCATGCATAATATTTATGCTATGGGTGGCACTGTAAAGTCTATTTCACAATTAGCTAATACGCTAGCTAAAAAAGGTCATAAAATCGAAATCATTTCTGTATTTAAAGGTGATATAAAACCTTATTTCGAACTCCATGATTCTATAGTTATAAAACCTTTGATCAATTATCAGTTACACCCTAAAAATTTTAAAGATTTATTTTTTAACCGCATCAATAAATACACTTCATTTTCTAAACCTAAAGTACTTTCAAAAAACGAACCGGGTTTAAATCAATTTTCACATTATATAGAGAAAAAAATGATTAGATCCATCCGTAAAATTGATACGGATGTTCTAATCGGAACTAGAGCCAGTTTTAATATATTGATTGCAAAATACGCACAAAACAACATTGAAACCATTGGCATGGAGCACATGAATTTTGAAGCCCATCCCGAAGCATTTCAACAAGAAATCATTGATGCATATACCGCTTTAGATAAAGTGACTACACTTACTACTGTAGATAAAATTAAATATCAATCATTTATTCAAACACCTGTTTATGTTGTTCCAAACATTTTAGATGAACCTAGACTTACTATCACAAAAGAAAAAATAATTACTGCAGCTGGTCGTTTAGAATATGAAAAAGGGTTCGACTTACTCATCGATAGTATTAATCCTATTCAACATATCGTCAGAAAATTTGGCTATAAAGTACACATTTTCGGAGAAGGTCAGGAAAGAGAAGCGCTACAACAACTTATTGATCGTTATAATTTATCAGATATTGTTTTACTACAAGGTTCAACGCAACAATTAAACGAAAAATTAGCAATTAGTGAAATTACAGTCATTCCTTCGCGTAACGAAGGTTTCGGCATGGTTATCTTAGAAGCCATGAACCAAAGTAATATTGTAGTAAGCTTTAGTGGAAACGCTGGCCCTGATTCTATTATTAAAAATAACGTGAATGGTTATTTAATAGATCACACGAACGTGACTGAATTATCGAATAAACTACGTAGACTAATCAATCAAGAATTCAAAGAACAAGTCCTTATAGAAAATGGTTTCAAGACCGTAGCTGCTTATGCTCCTGAAGCTGTTTATCAACAGTTTTCAAATATGCTAAATTCACACACGCCATAGTACTTTATCCAAAACGTAAACAAATCAAACGTTAATTATGACGTTTGATTTGTTTTTTTAAACCTAAGTATCGACAGTGATTTGGCTCCGTCCAGTAGAATAGCACAAGCTGAAGAATACAGGCTGAGGCCGTGCTTTAGGCAAGCGAGTATGAAACTTATATAGTGAAGTCAAATTTATACTTGTGGAAAGCGCACAAAAAAACTGCCAACAAAGTCACAGACTTTGTCGACAGCCAAATAATGTGTAGTCGTTTTTAATTATTTATTTCTATACAAAGAAATTCAAGATAAATGTCCAAATACATATGAATACGAGCATCGCAATACTATAGCGTAATGTCATTTTCAACAGTTGAGATTCTTTACCAACTTGTTGAACAGATGCAGTAGCGATTGCAATAGATTGTGGAGATATAAGTTTCGCTGCTACACCACCAACAGTATTGGCAGAAACGAGTAACGCACCACTTGCTCCTATATTATTTGCAACAGCTGCTTGAATCGGCGCAAATAACGTATTATTATTTGTCACTGATCCAGTTAAGAATACGCCAATCCAACCTAAAATTGGAGATAATAATGGGAATATAGCGCCTGTTTTTGCAATACCTTCACCAATTACATTACTTAACCCTGCATACGTCATAAGTTTTGAAATTACTAAGATAAAGCATATTGTGATGATTGGTAACCAAAGTTCTTTAAATGAAAGTTTAAATAGTCGACCACCATCAGCAAAACCAACACGTTTAGACATTAAAATAGTAATAATTATTACTAAAAGAATGGCTGTACCTGTTTGACCAATTAGGTTTAATGGAAGACTAATTGCTTTATTTGCAATCTCACTGTATGTGCCCGGTAATGTGATGTTAAAGACGAACGCTTCTAATGCGCCACCTGGCTCAAACAGTGCTTTGAAATTTGGTGCACTCCATATCATTACAAATACAGTTAAAATAAAGAACGGGCTCCATGCATAAACAATTTCTTTCGCTTTATGTTGCTCAATTTGTTGTGGTTTCTCTTCTTTATTAATTCTAAAGATATGTTTTGGTTGGAATTTTTTAGAAAATAAAGCTAATGCTAACATTGCACCTAATGGCGGAATAATATCTGCTAATTCAGGTCCAACAAATAATGTAATTACAGCTTGTAATACTGTATAAGTAATACTTACAATTAAGATGGCTGGCAATGTTTCTTTAATACCTTTGAAACCATCAATAATCCATATCAATAGAAATGGTACCGCCATATTCATAATGAATAAAGTTAGCGTAGACATTTGTGAGACTGCCATACCTGTAATATCTTCTGGTAAACCTAAAGTATTAATTACAGTAATAGGTAAACCAATCGCACCAAACGCCCCTGCCGTAGCATTTGCAATTAAACATAACATCGCTGCTTGTAATGGAGCGAAACCAAGTTGAGTAAGTAAAAGTGCACAGATTGCAATTGGCACACCAAAACCTGCAGCACCTTCTAAGAACCCATTAAACGCAAACCCAATAAGTAATAATTGGATACGTTGGTCTTGTGAGATACTAGATATACTATCTTGGATAGTTTGGAACTGCCCTGTTTCAGTTGTGACTTTATATAATAATACTGCCATGATAACAATATAACCAATAGGTATGATACCTTGGAAAAATCCTTCGACAACTGCACCAGAAGCAATACTTACTGGTAGTTTAAAACACAATATTGCAATGATTAATGTAACGACTACAGTAGTTATTGCAGCATATATCCCTTTCATTCTAAATACAGTTAAGCATAACAAGAATAAAATAATAGGAATCGCTGCAATGATAGATGAGACTAATACATTGTTAAAGGGGTTAAAAGTTTCTACAAACATTCGTTTCACTACTTCTTTCTATTTTAATTTTGGGGTAGTTTATTATTGTGATTTTTTTCACAATGAAATTATAACATTTTCTGTCTTAAATACAATATACTTTTTAAAACTTTCGTTATTTTTTCTAGCGTAACACGAAGTTTAAAATTTTAAAACCTGCTGTACAAGGGATTCATTTATCTCAAGTGCACTCCGTGGTAAAATAGTAACAATAATGATTAAGTAGAGGGATATTAATGATAAAACAAATTGAATTAGCTGAGTGGCAACATTTAGAAACTCAACTAAAAAAAGCAACACTAGAAAATTATACACATTTTGTTGTAATAAACAAGAATATAAAAATACACCAAAATATGATTGATGCAGTTAATTTGAAACCTTGCACGATTGTATCTGACTATACTGTTAACCAACAATATATAAATGATTGTCGTTATTTTGGTAAATTAGAGATTACATTTAATGACTGGATAGAAAATATTAATCACTATCCAAACATCATTTTCCATATAGAAACAACGCAGCGTATTATAGATGACTTTAATATACAAAATGTATTTGACTTAGCTTTAATATCACTATTGCAAGATGATGTTGCTACTGACAGTCATGTCACTTTTGATTTCAGTCATTCATTCACTACAAGTAATAAGATATGGAAGGATATACATAAACTGACACCATTGAACACGACAAAGTTCAATTTAAATAAATTAGCATATGAACATAAACATGGACTTCCATTTAAAACAAATGAAACATTAGCGCCAGAACAAATGCGTTTTACTGATAAATGGTTAAATTCTACAGGTTTCAAAATGCCTCACTGGTTATTCAATATGATGCAACGCCAGTCAGTTAAAAAACATCGAGAGCAAAGCTACATATATGAAAAAAACCCGTCAAAAGTTAAAAATCATATTGTATTCTTAGGCTTTGATTATGGTTTTAGAGGTAATTCTCGTTACTTGTTCAATCACTTTGCAAAACATTTTTCAAAATTACCAATATATTTTATAACCGATGATGTCAATGGTCCAAACTTCATTAAGCCAAATGATCCAAAAGCAAAAGAGCTTATAGAAAGCGCATGTGTAGTGATATTAGAAAGTAATATTCCAGACACACTGAAACCCAATGGAACTGTTATTCAACTTTGGCACGGCACGCCCATAAAAAAACTGTTTTTAGATAGTAATGAACCGTCACAAAATCTAAATATTTACAATTACCGCGCACGTAAATACAATAAATGGTTACAACAAGATTATTTTGTGTGTGATAGTGAATCTATTATAGAATATTTCAAATCTGCTTTTCCGCAACAAGAAACACATATTTTAAACTGCGGTTATCCTAGAAATAGATATTTGCTAGATAAACAAACAGATCACCATTATATTTCTTTTATTAAACGAGAATTGAAGTTAGACCCTGAAAAAGAAACTTTACTTTATGCACCAACATGGAAATCTCACCACGATGATTCAGATTTATTACCTATTAGTGATGGATTACTCAATAAATATAATGTTGTATTTAAAGGACATATTGAAGATCAATCTTCTTATATTCCTGAAAATGCAATTCTTGCACCGTCACATATAGAAGTTCAAGATTTATTATTAGTTTCAGACATTGTACTCACAGACTATTCTTCTATTATTTTTGATGCATTAACAATTAATAAAACTGTTTGTCAGTACACACCAAATCATGCTAAATACATTTCTGAACGTGGCGTCTACGATGAAGTTATGCATTCATTAGCTACTGTTAGATATAGTGATGCTAAAGCATTGCTAAATGATTTAATTAGTCATCAAATGACAGAGATTCATTCCAATTCTTTTATCAATAAAGATAATCATGCTTTTGAAACCCTGTCTCATATTATTAAAAAGTGTAATAAAACTTATAATTAACATAAAATATCGTTAAACTTACATTAAAAAGGCTAAGAAAACTCATTACAGTAATGAGATCTCCTAGCCTTTTTTATTGTGTATATCATTTTCACTTCGATTGTTTATTGATGATAAGCTGGATCTACAACTCTTACAGTCCCTTGTTGATCTACTGTAGCAATTGCATATGTTCCTGGTTCAGCTTGATTTTGGAAACTAAAGATATAACTATAGTTACCTTCGCTTCCTTCAATGGCATAATCATTGTAAGGATTAGATTGACCATTAATTGAGTTAACTTCTGCCGTTGCATTATCTAATGAGTTTTGGAAGTTAGGTAAATTCTGTAATGCGGCCTGATTATCAACAGTTCCTGACGAAATATTTTGTGAAACTGGAACCGCATTTTGTCCTTGGTACGGTGGCACATATTCTGATGCTCCTGAATTTGCTGTACCATTGTTTGTATTGTTTGCATTTGCATTCGCATTGTTTGATGCATCACTGTTAGAATTCGCATTATCATTTGCACCATTTGTATTTGCGCTATCTGCAGAACCATTAGCGTTATTACCACTGTTAGCTGCATCGCCATTAGCATATGTACCACTAGAACTATTAGCACTATCGCCACTATTAGAGCTGTTAGCGTCATTACTACCGCTTGAATTTGAACCATTGCTGTCTGAAGCATTTCCACTGTCGCTTGATGAACTACTGCTATCTGAATCGCTATTACTGTTGCTATCAGAACTATCATCATCGCTTGAATTGCTGTCACCAGATTTACTGTCTGAATCTTTGTCTGAATCTTTGTCTGAGCTATCATTGCTCTTCTTGTCATCATTCTTAGAATCTTTTGATTGGTCTTCGCTAGATTTTTTGTCGTCTGAACTATCATCTTTTTTATTACTTTCGTCATCGCCACCATTTGAACAAGCAGCTAAAGCTAAAGATAGTGTCAGAGCCCCTGCTAATAATTTTTTCATATAGAAAACCTCCTTATGTTTTAATACTCATAACTTAATGATTTAGCCATATGTATTAATTTGCCCAATAAGTTAGATGAGAATTAGTATGTTATTCACTATAAATTTAAAAATAAACATCTTTTATCAAAATTTTTTCGAAATAAAATATAAATTTAATGAAAACTAAACAATTTATTAAATACTATTCATATCTATAAATCTTTCTCCATAATTAAATCCGTATCTATAATAGAACCTGTATAAAATTGGTGTTCTCCAGTCACTGTAAGTCCTTGTTTTAGATAAAACCGATAAGCTTGCGCATTATGCTCCCATACACCTAACCAAAGCTTTGATTTGTTCAGTTCTTTAGCTTTTGTTACTGCAAAATCAAAGACATCGCTACCTTTACCACTTCCTTGTGCTTGGGGGAGAAAATAAATACGTTGCAGTTCGAGATACTCATCACCCATAACTTCCGTTTGAGCATCATTAACATTCAATTTAAAATAACCAATTATTTCATTTTTTTCCTTATAAAAGTAAGTGAATGAATTTTTATTTAGTAATTCTTTTTCTAGTTGCTCCATAGCATAAGCTTCATTAAAATAATGGTTAAAATCTTCATCAGAATATTCGCCTGCCTCAAAAGTTGTTCTAAAAGTTGTCATGCACAAGGCTCTCAATATTTTAACCTCAGATTGTTTAACACGTTCAATACATTGGGTCATGATGTCCACCTCTATCTCAATTCATATTTGTAATTTATTATACTAATCCGAGGATAATTTTACTATAATTTGATTATAATTCCATTACTTTTAAAAGGTATATTTACAACATCGTTTTACTTTCACATAATCACAAAAGTTTTTTATTTTAAAACGCTTACTTCTAAAACCTTGTGTCTAGGCTTATTGTGTAATTTGCAATTACGTGATAAAGTTGATTCTAGTTTTTTAATTGTGCATAAATATATACATAAGGGAGTGCCCTAAGGCAATGACTGAATCATTTAAAGCTTTTGTAGTCGATGAACAGGACGGCAAAGTAACAAATCAATTTAAAGATATAACTATAGATGACCTTCCAGCAGGTGAAGTGCTGATTAAGGTTAAGTACTCAGGTATCAATTATAAAGATGCATTAGCAACAGTTGAAAATTCAAAAGTTGTCAATGCTTATCCAATGGTTCCAGGCATTGATTTAGCAGGTGTAATAGAACATTCTGATACGCACGCATTCAATCCTGGCGAAGAAGTAATCGTAACTGGTTACGATTTAGGTAGTAGTCATTTTGGTGGATTTAGTGAATATGCTCGTGTCAAAGAAGAATGGATCGTGCCATTACCTAAAGATTTAACACTGGAAGAGGCTATGATCTACGGAACAGCTGGTTATACAGCAGGATTAGCAATAGAGAAATTAGAACGTAACGGACTTTCAGTTGAAAAAGATGACGTTCTTGTACGTGGTGCTACAGGTGGTGTTGGAACACTAGCTGTTATGATGTTAGATTCTATTGGCTTTGATGTTGTAGCGAGCACAGGTAAATCAGGTGTTGAAGAAAAGCTTAAATCACTCGGTGCAAAAGAAGTTATACCTCGTATTAACGAAACTGATAATAAACTGCTTGGCAAACGTACTTGGCAAGGAGCAATTGATCCTGTAGGTGGCGAAAGTTTATCTCAGATTATCAAACAAATAGATTACAATGGAAGTATCGCAGTAATTGGTATGACTGGTGGTCATACATTTGACAGTTCAGTATTTCCTTTCATATTAAGAGGTACAAGTATTATAGGCATTGATTCAGTTTATACTGAAATGAAACAACGTAAACATATTTGGCGTCGATTAGCTAAAGACTTAAAACCAGATCAATTACATGAAATTAAACAAGTAATCAAATTTAGCGATATAAAAGATAGTATTAAAAAGGTGCTTGAACATAATAATTCTGGCCGTATCGTTATCGATTTCGAAGCCTAGTAAAATAGTGAGTTCTTGCTATCCTACTTCAATTTTATTTTGAAGTAGGATTTTTTGCATTTTAAATATAAATGAATTTATATTCGTATATAGAAAATGTTCCGTTTGATATAAACACATATGAATTAATAAAAAACTTATACTTTAATATTTACAACCAATATATGAAAGCGTATACTTATATCTATCGAATTAAATCAGGAGGGTTTGGGAATGAAAATAAATAAGAAACTCATCTTTTTCCTTGGTGCCTTAGGTGGTTTACTCTACGGTTATGACATGGGAGTCATATCTGGTGCCTTATTATTTATAAAAGATGATATTCCTTTAAATAGTTTTACAGAAGGTTTAGTCGTTTCATCTATGCTCGTTGGGGCAATTGTTGGTTCGGGAGCAAGTGGACCAATGTCTGACAGACTTGGACGTAGACGCGTTGTGTTTATCATAGCGATCATTTATATTGTCGGGGCATTAATTCTAGCATTAGCACCATCAATGCAAATCTTAGTACTCGGTCGTTTAGTTATCGGTTTAGCCGTTGGTGGTTCTACCGCAATCGTTCCAGTATACTTATCAGAAATGGCACCAACAGAACAACGTGGTTCATTAAGTTCATTAAACCAATTAATGATTACAATTGGTATTTTATCATCATATTTAATCAACTACGCTTTCACACCAATTGAAGGTTGGAGATGGATGTTAGGTCTTGCAATTGTACCTTCTCTCATCTTACTTATCGGTGTAGCATTTATGCCTGAAAGTCCAAGATGGTTACTTGAACATCGAAGCGAAAAAGCTGCTCGAGACGTTATGAAATTAACGTTTAAACACAGTGAAATAGACAAAGAAATTGCTGATATGAAAGAAATCAACAAGATTTCTGACAGCACTTGGAATGTTCTAAAATCAGCTTGGTTACGACCTACACTATTAATTGGTTGTGTGTTTGCCTTGCTACAACAAATTATAGGGATTAACGCAATCATTTATTATGCGCCTACTATTTTCAGTAAAGCTGGATTAGGAGATGCCACTTCTATTTTAGGTACAGTCGGTATCGGCGCAGTGAACGTGGTAGTTACAATTGTGGCTATTAATATTATTGATAAGATTGACCGTAAACGCCTATTAATTATCGGTAATATCGGTATGGTAGCTTCATTATTAATCATGGCTATCTTAATATGGTCAATGGGAATTCAATCATCAGCTTGGATTATTGTTGCTTGTTTAACTCTTTTCATTATATTCTTTGGTTTCACTTGGGGTCCTGTACTATGGGTTATGTTACCAGAATTATTCCCAATGCGTGCACGTGGCGCAGCAACGGGTATGGCAGCATTAGTATTGTCAATTGGTAGTTTATTAGTTGCACAATTCTTCCCACTCTTGACTGACGTATTACCAGTAGAGCAAGTATTCTTAATCTTTGCAGCTATTGGTATTGTAGCTTTAATCTTTGTTATTAAATACCTACCAGAAACGCGCGGACGTAGCTTAGAAGAAATCGAAGCCGAATTACGTTCTAGAACAAATGCAGACGAAGCAAATATTAATGAAACAAAATAATCTCATTATATAAAAGGTACACTGAAACACATCAGTTTTACCTCAAAGAGGGTATGAAGTCATATGACTTCATACCCTCTCTTTTTGTGCACATTAAACATTTGGTTTTTATAGGTGTTTTCCTTCATTAAATTTTTGTGTGCATTTTCTTCTATATAAGTTCAACCAACAAATAGTCGACAATCTAAAACAAACCTTTGAAATTATATACTAAACCACAGTACAACTTTTGGTGTTCAGTACAAAGTTTGATTTGTTTATGTTATTAAATAAGCCAGTTTTGTTATATTTTAATATTTTCTATACATTCCTGCCGAATGCGGTTCTGTCATGATAAAACCATATTGTGCATATAATTGATCTGCTGGATAATCAGCAATTAAACTGACATAAGTACCTTGTTCCGCTTCAGCAGAAATGTAGGCCATAATATCTGTCATAATCAACTTGCCATAACCTTGCCCTTGGTAATTAGGATTAACAGCTATATCAATAATTTGAAACGCTGTCCCACCATCACCAATCACTCTCCCCATGCCAACAAGCAATTGATTATCATAAATGGTTACATCAAAACAAGCATGAGCTAAACCTTTCTCTGCTGCTTTTTGTGATTTCTCACTCAATCCTGCTATTTTACGTAAATTTCGATACTCTGAAATTGCTGGTGCTTCATGCTTTATTTCTATCATTTACGAACAACTCCTAAAAAAAGACTATGTAACATTTACCATATCACATAGCCTTTTAGCTTACTTTTATTTTATAGATATTTTTTCATAACTACTTTATTAGATTCTTTAAACACATCATTGTGACTAGATACATAACCCTCAGGCGTGGCTTTAGGCTCGACATATAATTTAGCTAAGTTTGCGGCATTCGCAGCATCACTAAATGCACTAGCAATCAGATGTGCTTTTGCCTCATGATAAATAATATCACCACATGCATACAGTCCTTCAATACTTGTAGATGTATTGCCAAAACCTTTAATACTATATTCATTAAACATATCAACTTGAGTTGAAGATTCTTCTAGTAATGTACTTTCATGGTCAAACCCATGACTTATAATTACTTCATCAAATGTTTTTACAATTTGTTCTTTTGTTTCTGTATTTTCTAAAATAACTTGCTCAATTTTGGTTTGCGTAGAATCACCAATAAGTTGATGAATATGTGTATTAGATAACTTTTCAACTTCTAATTTTTCCAACACATCTTTCATTGCCTCATAGCCTCTAATATCTGCCTTACGATAAATAAGTGTGACACTTTTGGCATAACCACTTAAATCATTTGCCCAATCTAACGCAGAATTTCCAGCACCTGAAATCAATACATTTTTATTTTTAAATTTTTTCAATGATTGGACTACATAGTGCAAATTCGTTAGTTTATAGCGCTCTGCATCTTTGATATCTAATTGCTTAGGATTAATAATCCCACCACCAATTGCAATGATGACAGATTTAGCATTATAAATATGATGTTTAGCCGTTTCAATTTCAAAATGTTGTTCTGCTATTTTTCTAATATCTATGACACGTTCTTCCAAATTCACTTCAGGATTAAAATGTAAACCTTGTGCAACCGTATCTTTAATTACTTCGGCACACGGTTTAGGTGCTAAACCACCAATGTCCCATATAATTTTTTCAGGATAAACATGCATTTTTCCACCAAGTTTATCTTGTATATCAATAATTCTAACACTCATACCTCGTAAACCCGCATAGAAACTCGCGTACAATCCTGCTGGCCCACCGCCAATAATTATAACGTCATCCATAATGAATCCTCCCAAAATCTATCTTTTCTGTTGATTCTATTATGCTTGAAATGATAACGGTTATCAATGGAAACGCTGTTATTTTTAATCAATTTTACATTTATTTGTGTTCTTCAAATTAATATAACTATACGGTCATTTTTTCTTAACCCATACCTCATTAACGAAGCAGCTCATCAAGATAATAAAAAAGGATGAGACATCATTACATGTCTCATCCTCAATTTTATTTTTCATCTTTAGGATCTTTAATAATTGCACTTTTTAACAAGAAGAATAATAAAATAAATCCTGCTGTTAAAATTGTATGTCCGATACCAGCAAATCCTGCAAATGATTCTGGTACTGTTTTACCTATGACTTGATATGTCCCTTTAGTAAACATCATTCCTATTGTTGTTAATACACCCAGGTTAAATATAATGTAGAACCAATTAAATAGATAATAACTACTTAAATTAAAGACTTTCGTTACAGGTAATAAAATAAGATGCATAAACATACCTAATATCAACGTATGTGTGTGTACAACTACAAGTTGTGTTTCACCAGTAAAATCATACGCTAACGTTAATTCACGATAATAAAACCCACTTAGTAAACCTAAGATTGTATAGACTAAAAAAGCATACAAAATTCTGCGCATCGAGACTCCTCCTTATAGCTATTATAGGATATTTTTTTGAAAATTACAGTGACAATTCAACAAACTTACACATTAAAAAGACAAGTCATATTTTTAAGATGACTCGCCTTTTTATTTATTTTATTAATTAACTTTACACACCTATTTTATTTAGCTGTCTTTTTAAAAATTGCTATTAACGATAAAATAATTGCAACAATTGATACAATCCATAGTGCTATTGGACCATTACTAGATTGACTACTTCCAGCAGTATCTTCGTTGCCCTTAGCTACTTTAGTAATAGGCGCAGGTTTTTCTGCATCTTCATCGCCTGTCCATTTAACAGTATCACCATCATCGTAGGTTTGGTAAGCCTCCCATTTGAATTCTCCTTCTTTTTCAGGGTTAGCGACTTGAATTGGTAAATCGATGAATTCATTTGGACCAATGCCTTTATCTGTTGCTGTCCAAGTAATTTTTGTAATATTACCTTCATCATCTTTAGTTAATTTATGATCAAATTGATCATTAGGCTCTACACCAACTACTGTAAGTTCTTCCGGTACTTTTAATTCAATTTTAGTCGTATTTGCATCTTTTTCTACTGGAATTCTAACATCATACTTTTCATATGAGCCCGGTTCACTTGTATCCGGATTTAACGTTACATGTGCATCTGCACTTTTAGAAAAGCCCACTGCAATGATACATGCGACTATTGCTGCCATAATTTGTTTGAACATTATTTTTATCTCCCTTTATCCTGGAATATTAATTTGACTCATAATTACACCAACTAATATCAATATGAGTCCTATACTTAATTCAATATACAATGTTACTTTATTTGCACGGTGTTGTTTTCCTAACGCACGTGTCGTTTGATAAAAACCTAGCGTCATCATGATGAGCGTTAATACCACTTTAACGATGAGCAATGCACTCCATGTTTGTATATCAGTCCAAATAGCTAATATATTTGTTTGATCTATAGACATCAATACACCCGAAATAATAATAAGTGCTACTGCAATTGTATTTAATTTCAATAAAAATGCTCTGATAGCCTGGCTATTCTGATTTGATTTCGCACGTATGACAAATAATAAATAAATCAATGCACCTAACCAAAGTGACATCCCGCCTATATGTACTGTTCTAATTAAAATCGACCAAATAGGCACGCTTTGAGACCATGCGTGTCCAGACATACTCAATGTGATTAGCATTATTATTGTGATGAATACGTACCAACTCTGTGCCATGTGTTTCAATGTAAATAACCCTAACAATACTATGATGGCCACCATCGCTAAGACAAATGGCACTTGTGTGAGTGCTGCTGTTTGCAATGATAATACATCAGATACAACATCTGAAGAAAGTGTCATCATATAAACTAAAGCAGTTATTACTGAAAGCATCATAAGCATCCATACAATGGGTTTAAAATATCGATCAGACTTAAATGTTAATAATCCCTTCCTACTTGCCAATTGATTTACTAGAAATAGGCCAGATAATGTAATAATAAGCCCTTCAGTTATAAAGCGTAATGCACCAAACCAAAAATCTGCTTTTTCATAAAATGGTGGTGTTGTGTCAATGCCATTAGCAGTTTCTTTTCCAATTGAAAATTCAAACGTATCGCTTATCTCGTGACCGTCTGCTGACATTGTTTGCCATTTTATATTATGCGTTCCTTTTTCTAACTCATCCACAGGAAATGATAATGTCTGCGAAGAACCCGTTGTACTTGGTTTCACTTCAGCAATTTCACTTCCAGTATCATCAAAAATTTGCACACTTGAATATTGTGCGTGTACTGGTTCATTAAATTGTAGCTCAATTTCTCCTGGTTGTTCATCTACAACGCTGTTTGCGTTTGGCGTTGCTTTTTCAAGTGTGGCATGTGCTGACACTTGTTGCGTTAATGCCATAAACACTATGATTATAGTGATGAAAAATATAGACATCGTCGCTTTAGGAAATCTTATAGACAGTTGCACAACATATCCCCCTAATTATGTCTTGTACCTCTCATCATATTAAATTCAAAGTATATTCACAATATTAATTATTAATTGTCATTTTTCAGACATATCATTTACAATAATTATTTTAATTCATGTTATATACTTGCAATCAATTTATTACACATTATTCATTTATACAATGCTATCTTTTAAAAATATGATGTTTTACTTTTCAAAAATAAATATCACTTATGCGCTCTCTAAATAATAAAACGCTCATTCCCAAATTGTTGTAATTAGGAATGAGCGTTTTTAATATATGAATTGATTTCAAATTATCTTTTAGTTGTTTTCATTATGCTCAACTTGGTCTATTTTATCCACTTTACGCTGTGAACCGCCTTCCCAAGCTACGTTGAGATAAGCTTCAACGTTCTTTTTAGCGACTTCTATACCAACAATTTGAGCACCCATGGTCAAAATTTGTGCGTTATTACTTAATTGTGCACGTTCTGCAGAGTAATAATCATGTGCAAGTGCTGCACGAATGCCTTTGAGTTTATTAGCAGTGATTGCAACGCCAATACCTGTACCACAAATTAAGATACCTCTTTCATTTTGTCCTTGTTGGATGCTTTTACCTACTTCAGCAGCTACATCTGGATAGTCAGTTTCTGCACATTGATGACAACCAAAATCTTCTACCTCATGTCCTAATTGTTCAACATGAGCTTTAACCGCTTCTTTTAATTCATAACCATTATGGTCTGCACCAATTGCTATTTTCATTCTAATTCCTCCTTATAGATTTAGCTACAGTAATTAAATAAATGATTTAAAAGTTTCTAACATGAGATACGAAGATGTCGCACCTGGGTCAACATGTCCTTGGGCACGGTAACCGAGTCTTTTAGAACGGCCTTTATTCGAAATAATCTCTTTCGTGCTATCCATTCCTGACTTCGCTTTAACCAGTGCTTTATTAAAAGCAGGCCCAAACGGTTCGCCCTCATCTAGTGCGCTTTCTAAAGATTTATAGAATGGTTCAAGCGTATCTATCATTGTCTTATCTCCAATTTCAGCTTTACCTCTATCTTTAATACCTTTACTAAAAGCAATCCAAAATTGATATAATGCTTCATCATCTAGTTCAGTTTTATTTTTTATTGCAACGGCCGCTTTAAGATAACCAGAAGCATAGAGTGGACCAACTGAAGAACCAACTGCATCTAAAAAACTTTTCCCCACTGCAACACTAATCTTTGCGATATCGTCTTGTGTTTGTAATTCATTATTTATCGTTTTTTGTACGGCTTGATAACCAATATTCATCGTTACACCATGGTCACCGTCACCGATTTTCCTATCCAATTCACAAAGTACATCTTGTTGTTCTTCAAATAAGGTTGTTAACGCTAAGATATATGCTTTAAATGATTGACTCGTCAACGCCATAACTACTTCCTCCTACACTTCTTTAAAGTTTGGGCAATCTACAGGATGATCCATACAAGATTTCAAAGTGTCATCTAATTTCATTAAAGTCACCGAAAAGCCGCCCATTTCCATTGAAGTTATAAAATTACCTATATAAGATTTATATGTTTTAATATTTTGTTCTTTTAAAATTTCATCTACTTCTTTATTTATGATGTACAGTTCCATTTGAGAGGTTGCACCTAAGCCATTAACCAATACAACCACTTCATCGTCAGCGTTATATAATCCTTCTTTTAAAATATTTTGCATCATCACATGGACTGTTTCTTTTGCTGTGCGAATTGTTGTTTTTTCAATACCAGGCTCACCATGATGTCCTAAACCAATTTCCATCTCATTTTCTTCTAAATCAAAACTTGGTTTTCCAGTTTGAGGTAAATAGCATGGACTTAAACCAATACCCATTGAACGTGTATGATCATTAGCTAATTGGGCAATACGTCTTACCTCTTCTAAGTCATAGCCAAAATCAGCTGCTGCGCCTGCCGCCTTATACACTAACAACTCTCCAGCTATCCCTCTACGATCATCAATATCTTTTGAAGAGGCAACATCATCATTACCTATGACCACTGCGGTTTTGATGTCATCTTCAATTTCAGTCATTTCACTAGCCATTTCAAAGTTCATCAAATCGCCTGCGTAATTACCATAAATGTATAGCACACCGTGTCCTGAACTTATTTCTTTAGTTACAGCTTGTATTGGAATAGGAGATGGAGAAGCAAATATATTACCGACAGCGACACCATCTGCCATACCTTTACCTACATAACCCAGAAACGCTGGTTCGTGTCCTGAACCACCACCTATTAATACACTTACTTTTCGATTCGTATCACGTTTCTTTCCAATTAACGCCCTTTGATGAAGTTTTGAACGTCTAATATAGTCAGGGTAGGCAATCACATAACCTGTCATTAACTCTTCAATGACATTATCGGGGTTATTAATCATTTTTTTCATTTCAATTCTCTCCTTTTTACGATGCTCTGTATTTGTACTTAGCTGTTTAAGGTACCAGAACGATTTTTAATGATTGATCACCTTTTTTCATTAGTTCAAAACCTTCCTCAAAATCTTTAAGTGCTAATTGATGCGTCACAACACCATCTGTTGGGAAATCTCCTTTTGCTATACCATCGATAACAAGCGGGTAACAATAAGGTCCTAAATGGCTACCCATTAGGTCTAATTCTTTACGGTCTGATATAATACTCCAATCCACGGTAACGGGATCTGCAAATACCGAAAATTCTACAAAACGACCTAATTTTCTAATTGCACTCAAACCTTGCTCTACTGATTTAGGATGACCGGTTGCTTCGATGTAAGTATCACAACCATACCCCTCAGTCAGCGCTTTAATTTCTTTGACGACATCTACCTTAGATGGATTCATAACAATATCAGCGCCGAATTTTTTTGCTAATTCTAAACGGTCATCTTTCATATCTAGCACTACTAACGTTTCAGCTCCTGATTTTTTAGCAGCACCCACCATGCCTAAACCTAAAGTTCCTGCACCAGATAACACAACAAAATCACCGAGTTTAACATTTGCACGTTGTACAGCGTGTAAACTACATGCATAAGGTTCTATTAAAATTGCTTTTTCAATTGGCATATCTTCCGGCACTTTATAATTAATTGCTTCTTTCGTGAATTTCATATATTCTGCCATACCACCGTTTACATTGTTTTGGAAGCCATATAGATCATGTTTTTCACACATCCAATACTGTCCATGGTTACAAAATCTACAATCCCAACAAGGTACAATTTGTTCAGAAATTACACGATCACCAATTTCAAAATCTGTGACTTCATTACCTTTTTCTACAATACGTGCAATAAATTCATGTCCAGGTATCATAGGTGCTTTGATATATGACGGCTGTGTTTCATCACCCCAAAAACTAGGTGCCCCATCATATGCTTTAATATCACCTGCGCAAATTCCACAAGCTTCTACTTTAACGACAATCTCCTTAGGATTATCAATTGTTGGCGTATCTACAGTTTCATATTTATATTCTCCAGGTGCATAAGCTACAACAGCATTCATTTTTTCCGGATAATTTTTCTTTGTCATTATTAACAGCTCCTCCACTTTTTAGAAAGCGTTTTCATTTACAACTACAATTCTAATATATTTTTTCGTTTCTTTCAAATATTTTTTCATTTATTTTCGTTTTGTCTTGTTTTTATTTGCTTGTGTACGATTTATGTTAAAATAGTTTATGATACGAAGGAGGATATGATTCATATGAAAATGTACGCGGATGAACGAAGAGAGCATATATATACCTATATAAAATCACACAAACGTGCGACTGTTAAACAGCTTTCAGATTATTTAAGTGTGACAGAAGCAACCGTTAGGAGTGATCTTAGACGTTTAGAAAGTGAAAACAAAGTCACTCGAACACACGGTGGTGCAAAAGTAACTGAAAATATGACTTCTAAATTAAACTTTTCTTATCGTCTGACACAAAAACATAGTGAAAAGTATAAAATTAGTAAATATGCATTAAAAAAGATTGAACCCCAACAATGCATTATGATTGATGCAAGCTCTACAACATATGAATTAGCAAAATTATTAGCAGAAACTACTATGGAACTTACAATTATTACAAATGGTTTAGAAAATGCGGTACTTTTAAAAGAGAACCCCCATTTAACTGTTCTAGTAGTTGGAGGATTTGTTTCCCAGGACTCAAATGCTATTACTGGTAATATAGATTCACAAATATTAGAAATGTATCATATTGATTATTTCTTTTTATCCGCAAATGGCTTTACACTTGATAATGGATTAACAGACTTCTCACTACCTGAAGTTCAATTAAAAAAACAAATGGTACGAGAAAGTGAAAATGTAATTGCACTTATTGATAAAAGTAAATTCGATATTTCTTCTACACTTTCCTTTGCCAAAATCAGTGATATCACCGAAGTCATAACGGATGAACCACCAACTCAAAAATGGACACATGACGTCCCTTTCACGCTTACAATTGCACAATAAATAAAAAGGAACAATGATGAAAACTGTTATTTTAAAAGTTAAATATGACTTCTAAAATATTACAGTACATCATTGTTCCTTATATTTTTGTTATTTTTTAAACGCCGCCGCTCCAACCTACAGCAGTAAAGATGTAAAGTATAACTGAACCAACGACAATCCAAATTAGAAACAGTGGTATCATAAATTTAAACCACGAACCAAAGTTTGCTTTGGCAATCGCGATAGCACCTACTGTTGCACCTAAAGTTGGTGTAATTAAGTTACCTAACCCTCCACCAAACGATAAAGAGGTTAACAGCATTTGATCATTAACGCCTAACGCATTAGTTACAGGTTGTAAAATAGGAATCATCACACTCATTAATCCTGAACCAGACGGTACTAGGAAATTAAATACACCTACGACAATAAAGACGATAACAGCTACCATGCCAGATGATGAACCATCAAGTTGTGTAGTAAGACTGTTTACAATTGTACTTAATATCTTTCCTTTTTCTAAAATAACACTAATTGTATTTGCCATGATAATCGCAAATGCTACGACCAACATCGGTTTAGCACCTTCCAAAAATCCATCAACCATTGCAGTTGTCCCTTTTTGTTTTATTAAATAGGCTAAAACAAAACTAATGCCAAAAACAGTAATAAATACACCATTGCCGTATTTTTCTGTCCAGTTTAACATACCATTACCTAAGGCTAATATAATCGGCGTCACAATGACTAATGCAGCTACGATGATATCTCTCCAATTTACTTGTCTATCTTCAATTGCCATATCATCATTACTTTTGTCTTTATGATTAAACAGCCACGTATGCGTCGGCATCATACTCTTATTGGGATCTTTAATGACTCTTCTTGCGTACCAAATCACATATAACAAGGTGATAATTAAAAACACTGCATACATGATAGCTCTTCCACCATAACCAGAATATAGCGCTACTTCAGGATAAACAATTTGGCCAATTTTAGCCATACCTGATGGAGAAATTGAAAATGCCATATACAAAGGTAAGAATGTAATCGCTAGTGCCATAATAGGGTCTAATTTCAAACGGTTTACGAGTATGACGCCAAGCGTTACGAACACGATCATTTGATCTCCACCAACGAAGAAGCCGATAAACGCCATCAAAGAAAACAACCCGATAATTAATGGTAATGCACCTGCATGTTCGAAACGAAAAATCATATAATTCGTTAATTTTGTCACAGAGTCTAATTGTAATATACCGCCCATTGCGCCACCTATAAATAATAATAGTGTAATCGTTTGGGCCGATTGTATCCCCCCATTAAGTATGAGTGTAATAGCATAAAATGGGTTCACTGGACTTTGTGAAATCGCATGATAAGTTCCCTGTATCATTGATCCGTCTTTACTCGTATCAAATTGTCCAGCAGGAATGACATACGTCAATAAACAAGCAAACATCATCATAATAAGCATCATTATTAGCACATGAGGTAATTGGAATTTTCTTTTCACTTTTGTTTCAGTTTGCTCTAGGGTGTTGTTGACGTTACTATGATTTACATGTTCATATGATGTTGTACTTGATTCTGACATGAACTTCACTCCTTATATTTAAAAAACAGACACAACATTATAAAACCATATGCGTCTATCCACTTTATTATTTATTGAGTATTAATGTGTTACTTCTGACTTACTATATCTATTTTCTTTAAAAGGAATACCAATGTGATCGCGTAATGTATCTCCTTGATATGCTTTATCGTAATAACCTTTTTCTTCTAAAATAGGTAATACATTATTTAAAAATTCATCATATACAGGTCCGTTAATATGAGGCCCGAAGATAAATCCATCTGCTGCGCCATGTTCAAACCATTCAATGAGTAAGTTTGCTACTTCTTCATAAGTTCCAGTGAAAGGAGAGCGACGAGCTGTTTCTTCTAAAGCAACATCTCTCAATGTTAAATTATTTTGTTTTGCACGTGCCGCGATAGAATCTGCAGTTGCACGGAAGCTATTTTGCCCCACTTCACCTAAATCTGGAAACGGTGCATCGAGATCATATTGACTGAAATCATGATGATCATAATATCTGCCTAAGTAATCTAAAGCTTCGTCAATTGTCGCCAATGATTTTATTTCATCAAAGCGTGCTTCTACCTCATCGCTCGACTTACCAATAACTGGGGATAATATAGGATATACTTTAATGTTTTGTGGATCACGCCCAAACGTTTTGGCTTGTGATTTAATACTGTCGTAATTACTTTTAGCAATATCCAGTGATTCACCTAAAGTAAATACTGCATCAGCATATTGAGCTGCATATGCTTGTCCTTTAGGAGATGCACCTGCTTGAAATATGACAGGTTGACCTTGCTCTGAACGACTGGCATTTAATGGGCCCTTAACTTGAAAATATTGTCCCTTATAATCTAACGTATGCATTTTTTCCTTATCTAAATATGCACCAGTCTCAACATCAAATGTAAAGGCATCATCTTCGTAAGAATCCCATAATCCTTGAACGACTTGAAGATGTTCCTCAGCAATATCATATCTGACATCATGTTCAGGATGGTCTCCTTTACTATAATTATCAGCACTACCAGCAAGTGGCGAAGTTACTATGTTCCAGCCTGCACGGCCGTGACTGATTTTATCGATTGTTGCGAGTTGTCGAGCAACAGTGAAGGGTTCACTATATGACGTTGAAATGGTACCAACTAACCCAATACGTTGAGTTACCGGCGCAAGCGCAGCTAAAAATGTTAACGGCTCATGTCTATCTAAAAAGTGTGGAATAGATTTCTCATGAATAAATAATCCATCTGCTACAAATACAAAACTGAATCCTGCTTGTTCAGCTTTTTTAGCGACATCAAGTTGAAACTCAAAATTTGTACTGGCATCACTCGGTACGTCTTTAGATTTCCAAGCATGCATATGACCACCAGGACCGTTTAACATGATTCCAAAATCGATTTTATTTTGACTCATAATACCCCTTCTTTCTGCTTTTCTTTGTTATTCGTTATAGCTAGTTGTTCTACTGTTTTAATTCTTAATTTATGATTTTGAACTGGCATATGTAGCATAAATTCATCTATATTGCCGTCATGATTTAATTGATTGAGCTGTTGCTTAATTTCATCTGCGGAACCATTAAAAACATCTATTTGTTTTTCTTCAACTTCAAAGTCTTCGTCACTTTGTTTTTTAAATTTTTCTACTTGTTCCTTTGTATTGACAGTGATTTTTCTACCGTCCTCGAAATGTAAAGCGTAATTTGTGCTACCTTCTTTAACTATTGCTTGTTCTTCTTTATTCTCTGATACAACGGCAGCTACTCCTACAATGACTCTGCCTTCAGGAAATTGTTGCTTATAATCTTTAAGGGCTTGTTGTAATGTTTCAATATTTGAATTTATGAAAAATGCATATATAAACCCAACTTTTTCTGTAGCAGCAAATTGAGCAGAACGTTCACTACCACCTAGTAGATAAATTTGTGGTGTAGGTATTTCATTATTGCGAATCGTTGTTTGTAATTGTCGATAATCTTCGTCTTCAGAAAAATCGCCATTATTAAATTGATTTAATAAATGAAATTTATCATTGAAGCTTGTTTGAGGTGACTTGAATTCTGTTTGCAACGCTTGTGTTGCTAAAGGAAAGCCTCCCGGTGCTTTACCTATACCTAAATCGACTCTTCCAGGTGCTAAATGACTAATGAAATGAAATTGTTCTATAACTTTGAATGGACTATAATGTTGCAACATTACGCCACCAGAACCTACACGTATATTTTTTGTGTGATTCAATATATGTGTTACAAGTATCTCCGGACTCGTACCAGCTACTTCTTCTATATTGTGATGTTCAGCAACAAAGTACCTTGTATAATTTAATTTATCTGCTAGTTGTGCCAATTCAACGGTACGAGCTATACCGTCGTTTACTGTTTCATTTTTATCTATTGGACTTTGATCAAGAATGCTAATGGCTGTCACATGCTGTCCCCCCATATCAGTTTTCTGAAAATTTTATTATATGTAATATTATGCCTTCTATGACATTTTGTCAAGTATCCCTATCTCTTTACTAAGGATTAAAATTGAATTGGTTTGATACATGTATTTTATTGTGTCAGCTATAGCAATATTGGTTAATTTTCAACAACATAAAAAAAGCTGAGAAAGTCTGTTTTACAACAAACTTTCTCAGCTTTTAACTTTATATTTAATTAAACTTTAGTAAGTCCAACCTACAGTATGTTCTGTTTCTTCTTCATTTGAAAGTTCGTCAATATCAATCATTGCTTCTGATATATTTCTCGAATGATAGCCGATACGTTCTAGTATAGCAATCATATCTAGATATAACAGACCACCTTCTGGTGAACATTCACCTGAACTTAAACGCTTAATATGTTTTTTTCTTAAATCGTGTTCAAGTGTATATGAATCATTACTTAAATTAACAATTTCATCTTTTTTAACTTTGTCATATACGCTAAACATTTCAACTGATTTTTCGAATGACGTGTTCACGTGTGAATAGAGTTTATCGATACTTTGTGTAGCTTTATCAGAGATTTGTACTGGTTCATTATGCAATTGTTTCAAATCTAATATATATGCTTCAGATAATCCAGCTACTTTTAACATCGTACGATTTACGTCAAATAACACTGACATTCTTTCTGCATCTTTTTTAGATATCTTTTTCTCAGATATTTTCGTTAAATATTCTTTTACATTTTCATGCATATTATTAATAGCGGCATGCTTTTGAAGTACTTTTTTCTCATTTTTTTCATTATATTCACTCACATTCTCTAATAAAGAGAATGTCATGCGTCCAATGTTTTGGATTTCATCTTGTGCTTCTTGTAAAGCGATACTTGGAGCTCTATTAATTAAATTTTTATCTAGATGTCTAGGTTTGTATTTTTCATTGATATCTTCACCTGGAATAAGTTTCGTAACGATCCAAGCTAAGACAAATATAAATGGTAATTGGATTAATGTATTTGTTACATTAAATGTGCCGTGTGCAAATGCAATTGTCATTTCTGGATTTAAGTTCATTGCGCCTTGCATCCATTCGACAGCCCATTGATATATAGGTAAAATCGCTAAGAATATTGCCGCACCTATTACGTTAAACATAACATGTACTGCTGCTACACGTTTTGAAGCAAGTGAGCCAGCTAAACTTGCGAGTACTGCTGTAATTGTTGTACCTATATTGTCGCCTAATAATACTGGCAAAGCACCATTTAAACTAATTAAGTCGTTCGCAAAGAACCCTTGTAGTATACCAATTGTGGCACTCGAACTTTGGATGACAACTGTTATGATTGTACCTGCTGCTACACCAAAAATTGGATTCGTTGACATGTCTAACATGAATTGATGGAAACCATCTAAATTAGCAAGTGGTTTTACGGCGCCGCTCATTAATTCTAATCCATAGAATAGCGAACCAAAACCAAATAAAATCATACCAATATTTTTAACTTTACGTTTTTGAACAAAGAATATTAAAAATGCACCAATAGCTAATATTGGTAACGAATATGCACCAAGATCAATACCTATAATAAATGCTGTAACCGTTGTGCCTATATTCGCTCCCATTACAACGCCAATGGCTTGACGCATTGTCATAAATCCTGCACTTACAAGTCCAATCGTAATTACTGTTGTACCTGAACTACTTTGTATCAAAATCGTAACTATCATACCTGCAAGTACGCCCATAAGCGGGTTGCTCGTAAATTTATTTAATATACTTCTAAGACGGTCTCCTGCTGAAGCTTGTAAGCCGTCGCCCATTTGCTTAATCCCGTATAAAAATATACCTAATCCACCGATAAAAGTGAAAATTATCTCCATAACAGATGAATCCATTGTTACACCTCTTTAAATTATTTGTAAACTATGTGAATTATAACGCATATTTGTAAATTTAGTGTTAATTTTTTATTAAAATTAGAGGGATATTTCTAAATGTTTTTGCAATCATATTTCAACGATGTATCAGACCCCTTATAAAACGCTTTGTTATCAGTATTTCCCTAGTTATTTTATTGATTTTACGTGTAAAATAATTATGTCTTTTTAATGAATTTAATCGTATAAATATATTCAAATTAATTAATTCTCATTTTCATGTTTTTATTGAGGTGTAAGTAATAAAAAAAAGGCTCCCCAAATTTTGGGAAGCCTTTTTTATTTGATCTTAATTCTAATTCAATTTTTCTCTAATTGATTGTAATATACAGTTAATTACTTTGTTTAAGATGGTAATTCTGAACGTTTTCCACTATGCTTTCTAATTATTGCTGCTAAGAGAGATGAAATGATACCGAAAATGATAAATCCTACAAACATCCACATCGTTGAATTCATTTCTAATGACTGATGCATATAGAGTAATTCTCGTAAATATTCAGCATAGTGCGTAAATGGATTCCAATTCACTATATAGTCTTGATAGAATTTAGGTAACATTTGTTTTGGCGAGGTTACGAGTTGCATGCTAAAGAACATTGCAATAAAGAAAATAGGTATTGCTTTCATACCTAGCCACGTCATTACACCCAAGATTAATCCTATAAATCCTAGAATGGAAATAGATATATAAATTGCTATTTTATTTATATCAGGGAAGTCAAAACCTAACACGCCTGACATGAAATAAACATACCCAAATCCACCAATAAATGCTGTGATTACACTTAGAATCATTTGACCTAATGAAGCAATGATACGTTGCGAAATTTTAACAATATTACTGGTTCTAAATGCAAAGAATAGCAATATTGAAACTACAATTGAACTTATCCACACTGGCATAAACATTAAGAATGGCGCGTTACCGCTAGCTTGGTGGTCCTTCACTTCATTCACTTTTTTATTTACTACATTCACTGGCGTTGTAATATCTTTGATGTCGCTCGCATTCACTTTTACATTTTGTTTATCTAATGTATCTAGCGCCTGCTCAGAAATTTGCTTATTCAGATTATCTCCTATACCTGTGAGTACACTGGATGACATTTGTGAAGCTTGCATATTTGCCCCACTGTTCGTAAGTGTTTTAAATTCAGCTTGCTTAACTGTTATACCTTGACTACTACTCGATTCACTCATTTTTTGTTGTATTTGTTTAGCTTGAGCAGCTGGCATTTCACCTGATTTCACTTTATCTTCCATTTCTTGTTTCTTACTATCCATTACTACCTTTTGAGTTTTACTCATCGCATTTTTTGAAAAGTCTTTTTCGAAAATTGCAGCACCAAAATATTTTTGTTCATCTAATCCTTTGCGTGCTTCTTTTTCACTATCTACATTGACCCATTTTATTTCATTTGAGTCACTATCCTTTAATTTATCTTCTAAATTTTCACCTATGCTTATATCTTTATTTTGAATAGATGTCCCTTCATCGTGATTCACAATTGCAATCGGCATCTCTTTCGGTTGGGGATTATATGCAGGATAAAATCCAATTGAAAAAATAGCAAGTATAATTAATATCGCTATTGGTGCAACCCAAAGTAATTTGCTTTTAAATATATTCATATTATTTACCTCCTTATTAAACATCGTGTTGATTATTGATTACTTTGTTTATTATAATGAGGTTAATCGAATATTCAATATGCAATAACAATCATATTGTTTGTTTATCAACATATAAATACATATTGTTAATTAACTCTAATGAGGTGACGACTATGCCAGAAGATCGACGTGTCCGTAAAACGAAAACAGCAATTAAAAATGCTTTTATACAATTGCTTGAAGAAAAAGATTTAGAAAAAATTACGATACAAAATATTACACAATTAGCCGATGTGAACCGTGGTACTTTTTATTTACACTATGAAGATAAATATATTTTACTTTCTGATATGGAAGATGAATATACTTTAGCTTTATCGTCTGCAGTTGATTTCGATAAAGTCATTATGCAGAATGATGATTTAGAGGCCTTTACTAAGCATTTTACAGAAGATATTTTAAAAAAAGTAGTGACTTATTTATATGATCATATAGATTTCTACAAAGTTATTTTTAGCTTGGAACGTAAAAGTCAAATTGAAAATAAAATTTCCGATATCATGCTGAATAATATGAAAAAAAATGTTTCAAATAACAATACAATTGCAGATATTCCTTTAGACTATTTTCATAGTTATACTGCAGGGGCCATGATTTCATTTATTAAGCATTGGGTACAAGATGAAGATAGAATGAATCCAGAGACGGTAGTTGATTATTTGTTTAAAATTATCTTTAATGGTCCTTTACGTCTTATGGCAAATGAGCACCAACATACTGATTTCACAAATTAAACTTGTCATCTTTGTATTTCTTCGCTAGTATTAAAAAGAATTTTAGAGAAAGGAACTATTTGTATTATGATTACTGCATATAAACACACACAAACACATGAGATTGTTGAATCTCCATTAGATCAATCCGCTTCCTGGGTAAATGTAGTTGATCCAAATTGGGAAGAAATTGAATCTTTAATAAATTTATACGGTATTCCAGACGACTTTGTTCGGGACCCATTAGATACAGAAGAAAGCGCTCGTGTAGAGTATGATGAAGATACACGTTATTCACTAATCATTCTCGATATCCCAGTTGTTAATGATACAAACTTAAAAGTACTTTCATTTATTACTATTCCTTTAGGTATCATCATTGGTAACAAAAAAATAATAACCGTATGTAATACTGAAAATGAGTTTCTTGAAAAGTTTAATCGCCAAAATATTAATCTACATTTTCATAGTCGCTTTGCGCTTAATATATTACTGACAATTTCCAACCACTATAATAGAAATCTTAGATTACTTAATAAAACAAGATTACGCATCGAACGTGATTTGAAAAATAATGTCACGAATAAACAACTTTATAATTTAATGGAAGTCGAGAAAAGTTTAGTATATTTTCTTGCTGCACTTAAAGGCAATGAAGCCATTATCAAAAAATTATTCCGACTACCTGCGATTAAGCGTTTTGATGAAGATGAAGATTTGTTGGAAGATTTGGTTATCGAGAATAACCAAGCCTTAGAAACCACAAAATTATATACGGACATTTTAGAGAGTATTACAACTTCTTACGCCTCGTTACTTTCTAATGAAATGAACAATACGATGAAGACATTAACGTTGTTTACTGTTTTCTTAACCTTGCCTACATTGGTCTTTAGTTTTTTTGGTATGAACGTACCCTTACCTATAGATGATCACAGCTATGTATCATGGCTGATTGTCATTGCTATTTCATTAGTCATCGTGACGATTGTCGGCGCATTTTTATGGCGTAAACAAAAGCTTTGAAGGCATCCTAAAAATTGATATTTATCATAAAAATAAACCCACATTGTAATTAACGTTGGGTTTATTTTTATGCGTTATAGCAAAAGTCTAAATCTCACTAGAATTTATATAATTATCCTACTTCATTTTTATAGTTTTTTCTAAAAGATAGACCATACGTAACCGCAAAGGCTACGATAAAGGTAATGAGCATGGCGATACCATAATGTAACCAACCGTTATTCTGGCCGCTAATAGATATAAAACCTGGAAGTCCTGCAGTACCTAAAGCAATTGCTTTAACTTTAAAGAATGAGATGTAAGCTGAACCAATACCTGAACCTACAATCGCTCCAATGAATGGATACCTTAATTTTAGATTCACCCCAAACATTGCAGGTTCCGTAATACCTAAAAGTGCTGAGATGCCCGCAGCAGATGCTACACCTTTTAATTTCTTGTTCTTTTTTATAATAAAGAATGCGGCTAAAGCTGCTGCACCCTGCGCTATGTTGGACATCGTTGCTATTGGGAAAATAAATGAACCACCTGTGGAAGCACTATCTGCAATGAGTTGTGTTTCAATTGCAATAAAACTGTGGTGCATACCTGTAATTACAATTGGCGCATATAACAATCCAAAAATAAGTCCTCCAATTGCGCCACCAAATTCATATAACCATGTTAGTCCATCAGACAACCAATAACCTAATGTGCGTGTGATAGGTCCAACAAATAAAAATGTTAAAAATGCAGTTACTAAAATTGAAAGTAACGGTGTTAATAAATTATCTAATACAGCTGGTACTACTTTACGTAAACCCTTTTCTAAATTAGCTAAAATATAAGCAGCTACTAACATTGGTAATACTTGCCCTTGATAACCTACCTGATTTATTTCCAAACCAAGTACATTCCAAGAAGGTATTTCTTTCCCTTCTTCTAAAGCTTTGGGATAATCATAGGCACTCATTAACTCTGGATGAACAAGAATCATCCCTAAGGCTGCACCAAGAAAGGCGTTTCCTCCAAAGCGTTTAGCAGCGCTAAATCCAATTAAAATTGGTAGTAGCGTAAACGGTGCATTCGCAAAGATGTTAATCATTTCTGCCAGACCTTTGAATTGATTATGTACTTCTATTAACGACTGTTTATCATAGAAAATACCTGGTGCTGTTAGAATATTATTAATCCCCATTAATAAACCACCTGCTACGATTGCAGGAATAATTGGTACAAATATATCAGATAACATTTTCACAAACCTCTGGAATGGATTCATGTTTTTATTACCTTCTGCTTTTACTTCTGATGTCGTAGCAGCTTCTTTACCTGTTATGCTTTCTAACTCTGTAAATACCTTGTTCACAGTACCCGAACCTATAATAATTTGATATTGGCCCCCGGTAGAAAATGTTCCCTTCACAACATCCATTTCGGATAATTCTTTTTCATCTACTAAGGTTTCATCCTTAAGAACAAGACGTAATCGTGTAGCACAATGTGCCATCGCATCTATATTTTCTTCTCCACCGATTGCTTGTAGTATTTCTGCAGCAGATTTTTTATAGTTCATCTCTATACCTCCCATTTAAATAGAACCGGTTCCATAAATATGAATATTTTAATTGTAACCGGTTCCAATAATTTACGCAATAGCTAAATGAACTTTTACACTACTTATTCCAAGAGATATATGCCACATACTAAATGATAATCAGCCTATATTTTCGAGTTCAGAATCACCAACTTTATTATAATATCCTTTAATTTTAGTTATAAAATAATCTTTTAGTTTTATTATAGATTCTGGATTTGTCTGTGCATCTTCAAGATGAATCTTCCATGCCCTGTCTGAACATTCAGTTTTAAAAAATTCTTTGTGTATTCTAACGGTATTTCTGTTAACTGGTAAATTGTATTTTTTTAATAATAGCGCAGCAACCCAAAAACTAACTTCTTCATTTTCCATAAATTCTTGATCTGTAAGCACACCATCTCTTTTAGATTGGCATCGTTCTATACCTATAAAATGTGTATTGGCATAGGCGTTACCACAATGCCATTCAACATATTCTGTTGGGTGAAACCAATAGCAAGTATCCGTATCTACATAAACACTTGCCCATCCTTTTTCAAGTTCATTTTTTTCGATTCTATTATTTAGCCAATCTATATAATCTTTGGCAGTATAATTCTCAGCATCATCATGAAGTACAATGCCTAATATATAAGGTTTTAAATCAGTTATTTTATTATATGTGGTATAAAAGTTGGAATAAATATGATTCATAAATGAATAACCTCCTCTAAAAAATACGTATATGAATTAAAAATGTGTTATTGTATAGTGAAAATTTATACGTGCCTCATTTTAAGTTGTTCTATATTTAATTTTTACATCGTTATAACAACATTATATTCAAAAACATTTATATTTAAAGTGTTACTGTTCACAACATTTTATTATATAATGGAATTTGTTCAACAAATCATTTTTTCTATTAGGAGTTGCTTTTATGATGGAAAGTACAACACTATGTATTCATGAATATTTAAGTACATACACACGACGTTGTATCGACCGAGTAATCTTGTTATTTTCTTTAAATAACCAACTTGACGTCGTAATCAATGGGAAACATGAGTCTGTTGGCAGCAATCTTATCGTCATCAATCATAGCGATTTATATCATATAACGAACGCTGAACAACTTGTTGAATTAACAATACCTGTACAGCAATTTGCGGAAATAGATCAATCATTCTTTCATTGTTATTATAATTTCAAATTGATAAATTCTAGTGAATATATCAAATATTTAACATTAACTATGATTGAGCAATTAAGTCGCTTAAACGATACGAAATCTTCAAATATCATTGAACTTATTACTATTTTAAATAAAGAAGCTAAAATTAAACAAGATTTTATTTATGTACCTTCTATTCAATCTGAAAGTAATTTATTAAATAAAATCACTGTATTTATTAAAGCTCATATCACTCAGCCTATTTTTTCAAAAGATATTTCTAATTCTTTTTATATATCAGCACCGTATATCTCTATTTTGTTCAAGAAATACTTAGGTATAAGTTTCAAACATTATATTGCTAGCTTAAAGGTAGCCGTCTCCTTAGCAGAATTAGTACATAGTAAAGAGACAATCCATGCCATCTCAGAAAATATGGGATTTAACCATTATCCAAATTATACAAATCAATTTAAAAACCACTTGAATATGACACCTAATGAATACAGGAAAAAGTTCATGGTATTACAACGTATGCCTATTAAGCTAATTAACGAAGATGTTAGTAATTATATCCCCTATTTCGAATCTATTTCAGTAGAAAAGCCATTGCCATCTAATCAAATGAATATCGAATTGGATCAATTAACCTACAAAGATATTGCAAAAACACCGACGCTTTTTATTCACATTGATGACCTAATGGATATAGTTCAATCAACTTTAAACACCAATCTCAATTTTACTGATTTATCCGAATCCTATTTAATGATTAATAATATTAGTAAGCTAGCTTTAGAAAAGTTGAGTTTCACTGGTTTGATTGACTTCATTGATTCATTGTTTTCAAACAATGTAGGTATCGCAATTAAGATTAAATCTAGGCAGCAATTTAAATTTATTCAAGATATCATCTTACAATTTTTAAAATATAAAAATGATTATCATCAACAACAATCTAACTATAATTTTATAATGCTTTTCGATGCTGAACATTTGTCCTTAAAAGAAATCAACCGTTTATATATTAAAGTACAAGATTTAAATATACATGTAAAATTAGCTATAACAGTTGAAGGCGTGATCAAACAAACGCATGCCTTAAAAAGTGCATTTGATATATTACGCAGATTTAACTTTGATTTTTACTTTATTGATATTGAACAAAAAGATATCCAATCATTGCTTAATAAAAAAAGTAATATGTTTAATCATTCAATGAGCTATTTTGATTACTATAACCAACTCATTGACGCATCACAAATTCACACTTCTAAATTTGTATATACCAAACTCACCAAAAAGTGTTTTAAATTATATAAAGAAAATACACCTTTAGAAACTGCCGACTTAATGTGTCATATATTAATTATGCTCAATCGCGGGTGTGGCGTAGGTTACGAATTAATGACTAAAGATAGCATGGATATTGCATTAATGAATCGTCACGGAATATATGAGCCTTTAATGTATCTATATCAAATTGTAAAACCTTTTATTGGCAAGCCTTTATCAATCCATGAAAATTATATCGTTTTTAAAGATTTTCAAAATATACACATATTATTATTTAATTCATTGAAACATCGCTTTTCACCACAAGAAGTACATAAATTTGTCCTAAGACCTCATGTATTACCTACTAAGGCAATGCTATTTATACAAACACTTAACAGAGAACATGGTTTTATTGATTACGCCCTACCACCTTTATTAAATGAAACCTATATCGAACGCACACTCTTGCATTATATAGAACAAGCAAATACGCCAAAAGCTGAGATAAAACAATTTATACGAACAGCGAATCCTCTAGAGTTTGAACTTCATTATGACGAGCTAAAGTATATACGTATCTCACCATCCTAAATAGCAATCAATGTTATACTTAAATTAGCTTATCTTATAAATAAGTCTAAAATCGTACTATTTATTATAAAACGAATATAATTATCCACTTTATAATTGCATTATTTTAGCATTTCAGATATAAAAGAAGAAACGGATATAAAGGAGATTTCAACTTTGAAAAACAAAAAAATGTTTGCAATTGTTATTAGTTCAGTGATGTTAATTGTTGCTATTGTTTTAATCGTTATGATGATGTCTAGTGGTCCAAAAGAGACTTATTATGGTTATATGGAAAACAGTACAACAGCTGAAAAAGTAATCAGCGAAAAAGATAAAAAGATAGAAGAAGATGTGAAGTTACCTTCTGAATCTGGATTTTCACCTAAGAGTGGAGATTTTGTTAAATTAGTAAAAGCTGAAGGTGACGATACTTATAGCGAAATGGAAGTTATCGATCATGACGATATGCCACATGGCTTAATGATGAAAATTCATGACATGGGTGAAATGAAAGGCATGTAATCCAAGTGATTATGCAAATGCTAAAGTACTTTCCGTCATAAAAATAAAAGCAGTTAAATTTTCTTAAGTGGAAATTTAACTGCTTTTTTCTTACTTGATTTTACCAACACTTTTATCAAATTGCTTAATCTATACAAAAACACTAAGTAGTAATTATTTCTCTACTTAGTGTTTTAAATGTCAGATTTAAATTTATTATATTGATTTCAAATATGCTTCGCCTTTTTCCTTATCATAAACATTTTCCCATTTGGCAATTACAATTGTTGATAAGGCGTTGCCCATAACGTTTACACATGTTCTTAACATATCTAACAAGCGATCCACGCCAATAATAAGTGCTAATCCTTCTGCTGGTAGACCCATAGAAGTTAATGTTGTTATGAGAACGACAATTGAAACACCTGGGACGCCTGCCATACCTTTTGAAGCAACCATTAAAGTAAGCATAAGCATTAGTTGCTGGCCTATTGACATATCAATACCATACATTTGCGCAACGAATAATGCAGCGATGGATTGATATAATGCAGAACCATCTAAGTTGAATGTATAGCCTATTGGTACTACAAATGACGTAACGTCCTTTGGTGAACCGAATCTTTCCATTTTTTGCATAATGATTGGAAGTACGGATTCAGAGCTGGAAGTTGAAAATGCTAACAGTAATTCATTTTTTAATATTTTCATTATAGAGAAAATACTAACACCACACATTTT
Source organism: Staphylococcus parequorum (assembly GCF_039237145.1). Lineage (NCBI taxonomy): Bacteria > Bacillati > Bacillota > Bacilli > Caryophanales > Staphylococcaceae > Staphylococcus > Staphylococcus parequorum. Next base: position 962,882 of record NZ_CP150682.1, on the reverse strand, counting down.
TGCTACAATGCCTAAAACGACAACAACGAAGAAAATCATTGCGCCAATAACAACAAGTAACAATTTTAATAATGGTAACAATGCTGAAGCTCCAAATGTCATAATTGTAGTACAAATGAATGCGAAAACACCTATTGGCGCTAATTTAAGAATTTTATTAATCATCCAAAATATAGCTTCTAACGAACCACTTAAAAAATCTTTAACTGGTTGTGCTTTCTTTCCAATCGCTGATAATGCAACACCAAAAAACACAGAAAAGAAAATGATAGGTAATAATTCACCTGCAGTTAAAGCTTCAAAAAAGTTTGTTGGTACTATACCAACGATTGTATCGATTAAATGATTTCCATATGTAGATTCCTCAGCAGCTTTAGCTGAAGTTTCATAATTTGAAATGTCACCTTTTGGTAATTTATCTGGGTCTAGTCCACTACCCGGTTTAAATATATTTGCAAAAATTAGTCCTAAACCTATTGCTATTGTTGTTATAATTTCAAAATACAAGATTGTTTTAAAGCCATAACGACCAACCGTTTTAGATTCACCTACGTTTGATATAGATAAAGCTAATGAACAAAAAACAACTGGTATTACGATCATTTTTATTAAATTCAAGAAGACGTCGCCAAACGGTTGAATATAGTTTGCGACTTCATCGTGACCATAGAGTAATAAACCTACGACCACACCTAATACCAATGCAATAATTACCTGCATAGGTAAACTAATTCTTCTAATAATTGCCATGATGTTACGCTCCTTCTTCTGACATCGCTTAATTATATCAGAATAGCTTTTTTTGTAATCACAAAAAATTCTACTAAAAAACTCATTTTATACTTTAAGTGAATTTATACGAATATAAATAATATTTAAGTAACATAATCAGTTTATAATTTTCATAAAAAGGAGTAGGACAGAAACATAATACTTCTCACAAGATTTTTTCGTATGATCCCAACCCGTCAAAGCTTACTAGAAATAAGTGAGACTGAGACATATTATTATGTCATAGCCTCACACCTATTCAACCTATATAAAATGGCCTTATGCCTCCCTTATTTTTACGTATATCCTCATTTTTTATATTTGTGTAACGTGTTATTTTACAATGAAATGTTATTGATAGTTTGCTGAGTCATAGAAAAAAACGTATCTACACTATTTGTAGATACGTTTTTTGTATGATTAATTTTATAGTTAGTCTTTAATTTTATAATCTTTTTTAAATGCATTATGCTTAGCGCCTTTGATATCTTTATTTGTCTCTGGATCAAAACCTTGAACTACAATTCCTGTAGTCATGCTGATGGGTTGAACTACATAAGTATATTTTGGATCATCTTTAAATTTAACTTCTTTATAAAACAAACCTTTTTTAGCACTGTACAGCGTTTCTTCAGATTTAATTTTCTCTGTCAAATTTTGGTCTTTCATATAATGATCAACTAATTCTAAGTGTTTATGCCCTTGGTATGTTCTCATGGCAAAGAATAATACAATTGAAATTATAAGCGCTATAATTAATACACCCACAATTTTAAAAAATGTCTTCATTTATAATCTCCTCTAGTTAACGCGATATCTTTCTATAGTAAAGTAAGTCATTAACCTAATATATAAGTTATATCTTACTCAAATCATTAATACTCGCTCATTAAAATTCATAATATTAATAGTATGACTGATTATAATACAATTATAAAGCGTTATAACTGTTTTGTAACAAAATCTCCTTATATTTCAGATTAATCCAAACATCAAGTTAACATTTCTTAATATCATTTAATACTTCAATCTCATTTCAAAGTTAGTCGTATTAATTTAAAGCTTATAATCTTTATATGAATTCAAGGTAATTAAGACGTGCGGAATGTTATAGCATTAAATTTTTACTTATTTAATAAGATAATAGTTAAAAAATAGTATAAAAAGCTATATATAGAGGTGCGCAACCGTTCCTTGACAATGAATGGTGTTCATAATATGGTTAAATTTCAAAAGGGGTGATTAAATGGAGGAAAAGGACAGCTACCTGGAACAGCAACTATGCTTTCTATTTTATGTTTCTTCTAAAGAAATAATTAAGAAGTATACTTCTCATTTAAAAGAGTATGATTTAACATATACAGGTTATATCGTTTTACTCGCAATTAAGGTGGACGAAAAAATTAATATTAAGACGCTTGGTGAGCGTGTCTTTTTAGATTCTGGAACACTTACACCTTTGTTAAAAAAACTTGAGAAAAAAGGTTACGTAACAAGAACTCGTGAGATTGATGACGAACGTAACTTGCAAATTGCACTTACTAATAAAGGGACAAACGTGCAAGAACCACTTTCAAAAGTTTCAAAAAAAGTTTTTAGTGAATTCGACATGGACATAGATGAAGCTATAGATTTAAAAGATACACTGCAAAAATTTGTTAATAAACATTTCGCGAAAGATATTTAATTCATATGGGGTTTGTTGAGGTTAAATGGGACAATGTAATACATACATAACATTTTTATCTTCGACTCACCTCTTTTTAATCCTACTTACTACAATCCCCACTTATTTTACTTTACTCCTGAAACTAAACTATACAATCACTTGTTATAAAACAGGCTCTACATCCTAGCGTTTCATTTCAAAATATTTCAACTTTCATGCTAAAATAATATGAATACAATGATTAATAGTTTGACTTTGATTTTCTTTGACTATTTTATTATAATGTATTTGTAAGGTAAACCAAGTGTTCACCTTAATTTTATAATTTTTATTACTTAAACTTCAATTCCATTCGATTCGATTAAATATAACAATTAAACTACGCTGAGGAGAGATGTAGCATGACTTTTGAAAATAAAAATTTTAACAATCCGTTTATCGATGTAAATCCAGGTGATTTATTCAGAGATTTTGGGAAACAAATTTTCGAACAATTTCCTGGCACTGAGGGTATTAAATCAGATATTAAAGAATTAGACAACGCCTATATCGTTGAAGCTGAACTTCCAGGTATTAAAAAAGAAAATATTAGTTTAGAATTTGAAAATAATTTACTAACGATTGAAGGTAAACAAACTGTCGAAGTTCAAGATGAAAACGACACTAAACGTGCATTACACCAAGAACGTAACCACAGTGATTTGAGCCGTCAATTCCCATTTGAAAATGTTGATGATAGTAGTATCAAAGCTTCTTATGAAAATGGTTTACTCACTGTAACATTGCCTAAAAAAGAGCAAAAAGAACAACCGAAATCAAACATCGAAATAGACTAAACATTCATAGATAACAAATAGCGCTACATTACCAACTTATGGAAATGTAGCGCTATTTGTTATCTTAATTTTAATTTCTGCCTATTTTAAGAGATCAGTCTCAAATTTTCTTTTTTTACGATATGTAGCATGGTAATAATGCCAATAACACCAAAGAATGCTAAAAATATAAATGCTAAATGGCTCGTACCGGTCATCATCGTAACATATGATATAACAATTGGAGGGAAGAAACCACCAAGCCCACCCATCATTGAAACAATACCATTCGCCGCTCCTGATTCTTTTGCAAAATAGAATGGAACGAGTTTGAATACGAGACCATTACCAGTACCTGCACAGATACTAATAAGTAAGCAACCGACTGTAAACAATAATATATGACTTGAAAATCCTAAAATAATTGCGCCTATAATCATAAATACAAAATCTATCATTAATAAAATAACTGCATTAAATTTGTCACCTAAAATCCCACCCAGTGGTCTTAAAAAAGTGGCTAACGCGATAAAGATACCAGATCTAATACCAGCATCTACTTCACTAATGTTAAAGTTTTGAACTAAAAAATTCGGTAAAAATAATCCAAACGCTACAAAAGAACCAAATGTAATAAAATACCATAATGATAAATAATAAAGCTTAAGATCTTTCATTAATTTTTTAGACTGCTTAACTAGTGGCACCTTTATTTTTTTCTCATTCGCATCACCCAGTAAAAACATTAAAATTGCAAATAATACAATAACAATTAAATAGCCTCTAACTGTCGTTTGCCATCCAATCATACCTGCAATAGGTGGAGCTAAAAATGAAGAAATTGCAGTACCAATGTTCCCCACGCCATAAATGCCGTTAGCAAGTCCTACTCTTTCTTTAGGGAAATATTTAGGTATTGAAGTGACACCAACTGAGAAAATTGCGCCCCCAACACCTAAGAAGAAACCAGAAGCCATTAACATACCCGGCGTTTGAGCTTGGCTTAAAAAGTAAATAGGAAATAATAAAATAATAAAGCTACAGAAAAACACCCATTTAGCACCAATTATATTAGTTAAATATCCAAATGGTACTCTTAAAATAGAACCTAATATAACGGGTATTGCTAAAATAATTGAAAGTTGATTCCCCGTGATATTAACATCTTGGGAGATAAAAGGCATTAATGGAGATATAATACTCCAAGCCATAAATCCAACTACAAGACTTAGCGTTTGTAAGCTAAGTTGGAAACCACCACTTGCTTTGTTCATTCATTTCACCTTCATTTTCATCTATTTAATTTCAATGATTAAATAGCCAGTATTTCGCAGTTACTCTATAATTTAAAAATGTGGGCATTATTTAATATTTATGAAAGTTAAAACTGGTGTAATATAAGCGAATTAAAAAATGCTTTTTGTTTACAAAATACTGGCTACACTTTCATTTTATGATTATTGTGAAAAAATTAACATAAGGATTATCCCTTAAGTTAATGGGTGGTTTCCCCTATATTCATTAGCCATTATTATTACTTTATATTTCGGTTTCACAGCACAGTAAACAAATCTTTTATAAAAAAAGTTAGCGCGAAAAAATGATTGAATAGGACAATCATTTTTCGAGCTAACACTATATTGATGAATCTATGTGATTTAAAAGTCGACTAGTTTTTTCTTCATTGCATATTCAACTAATTCAGGTTTCGTTTTCAAGTCTAGTTTTTGCATGATATGTGTTTTATGTGCTTCCACCGTTTTAACAGATACAAATAACTTTTGAGCGATGTCTTTATTGCCATAGCCTTTTGCAATTAAAGGCAAAATCTCGATTTCTCTTTTAGATAAAATTTTAAAAGGATCATTACTCGCTTGAGTATCTTGAGAGGAATTGTTAACGAATTCGTTTACTAGCGATGTTGTGAGTTTCATATCTACGTAAGTTTCACCTTGATAAACGGTTCTTATAGCCAATAAAAGCTGTTCATCTGGAGCATTTTTTAAAATATAACCTTTTGCACCATTTCTTAATACATGAAATAAATATTCTTCATCGTCAAACATCGTTAATATCAATATCTTTGTTTCTGGAAAACTCTCAGAAATCTTACTTGTTGCAATAAGCCCTGATTCACCCGGTGGCATGCTTAAGTCCATAATTAAAACATCTGGCTTGTATTCCATTACTTTCTGGTACGCTTCTACACCATCAGCTGCTGTCCCAACGACTTCCATATCTTCTTGATAGTTTAAAATCATAGAAAATCCTGTGCGCACAACAGCATGATCATCTGCTATCACTATTCTCAAAATTAATTTCTCCTTATTCCCTTATATTGGAACTTCTAATGTAACAATCGTACCTCTATCAATTTGTGTATCTACACTTACTTCTGCATTGACGAGTTCTGCGCGTTCATTCATACCATAAAGTCCTAGTCCGGTACCTTGTGGTTGATCTGTTTTTATAAAGCCTTTGCCTCTATCTATAATTTCTGCAATTAATTTATGATCGTTTACATGCAAATCAATATCGACAGTATCTACACCGGCATATTTTATTGCGTTAAACAGCGCCTCTTGAACAACACGATATACGACTGTTTCAATCTCACTATCAAAGCGATGTGAAGCTAGGTTAGAATGATATTCTATGCGTATGCCATAATTGGCTTCAACTTGTTTGAAATAGGTTTTAAATGCTGCATCTAAACCTAAATCATCCAAAGATGACGGTCGCAATTCAACAGATAAATTACGAATATCATCTATCAATTTGGACATTAATCCTTCTATACGCTTAGAGTTATCTACCAAAGTTTGCATTTCTCTATGGTATTTTAGCAATCGTAATTCCACATCGATATTTAACATTTCTTGTACGAGACTGTCATGTAATTCACGTGAGATTCTTTTTCTTTCATTTTCTTGTGCAGATATCGTTTTTTGCATCATTTTTCGCTGATACATCTTATCATGACGCTCTATTTGAGGTGAAACGTTTTGTAATGTAAATGCTTTAATATCTTTTGTTTCATCAATAGTTTGATATGTCGCTGTAAAAGGTTCAACCGTACCACGCGTCGTTTTCATAAATACTTGAAAACTTGTATTTCCAACTGACTCAGCTTCTAAAAAGCAATTTGTACATGACTGTAAATCATATTCATTTGTATACCCATCACAGTGACTACATATCGTATTAGTCATTTCTTGGTAGTCATTATCCGGTGAAATAATATCATGAGCAGCTTTATTCATCGCTATCACTTGACCATGTTTATCAACAAACACTATTTTTTCACTTGTATTATTAAAATATTGAACTAACAATTGGTCTATATTTTCCATTTGATTCGTTTTCATAAAAATCACCTAGTCTTCTTCATTAAAAACACCCAATTTATTTGCGATTGAAATAGAGTGACATGTTTGAGGTAGTGGTCTATTATTTCTTTGACCTAATAATAGCACACCATAAACGTGATTTTCATACCATAATGGTATTGCTATCACTGCTGTTAGCCGTTCACATAATACGATTGGATATTTATGTTTTTCGCTCGGTAAGAGAAATTGATTGATATCTTCTATCACCATTCGCTTACCTGTTTTCATCACATTTCCTGCAATCCCTTTACCTATTCTAAGCACAATGAGTTTATAGCGAGCATTGGTACTTCCAGATACATAATTCCATTTTATAGGTGAAAATTGGTTTTCATCTTTGTAAAATGCCAATCCTGCAAAATCAAAACCTTCTTCAATACGTAGCGTGTCTAAAACGGCTTGATAATTCACTTGTTCATTAAAAGATAATAGGCTCAATCTTTTGCCTCCATTCACACTTTATGCTTTCGATAAATAATGTAACTACGACTTGCATAAGTTAGTGGCACGCTCCATACGTGGACTAATCTAGTAAACGGCCAAAAAGCCATAATCACAAATCCTAGAAGTATATGCATCTTAAACGTGAGTGGTACTTGCGTCATTAAAGTAGCATCAGGAGAAAACATAAATAGTTGTCTAAACCATATTGATATTGTCTCTCTATAATCAAATGTTGGTATCGTTGCATTTGTCACTAAAGTAGCATAACAGCCCATAAAAACAATGAATAAAAGTAAAAAATTCACAATAATATCTGAGGTAGAGCTCAATTTTCTAATGTTCTTTTTAGTTACACGGCGTGCGGTTAGCAACAACATACCTATCATAGTTATTATACCAAATATACTCCCAATATACACTGCTCCTATATGATACAAATGATCATTAACACCTACTGCTGATAACCAAGATGCAGGTATAACTAAGCCTACAAAATGCCCCATAGCTACGGGAATTATGCCTAAATGGAACATGAGACTGCCCCATTTCAATTGTTTCTTTTCAATAAATTCACTAGATTTAGCAGTCCATGAAAATTGATCAAATTTAAATCGTGCAATGTGCCCAATGAAAAAAATAGCTACGCACAGATAAGGTACAATCACCCATAAAAATTGATTAAACATTTGTCTTCACCTCTGATACAGGTTCGATGCACGCTTTTAAAGTAGCTCTTAAGCCTTTTATCAAGTAATAATATGGGCTATCTTTTTCTTTTAATTGCTGTGCCATCGCATAGGTACCATCTTCAATAATCATGATGACAAATTCAATATTTCCTTGTGCGCGTGGATCATTTTGCCATTGTGCAATATATAAAAATTCTAGCATTAAGGGTAAAAAATCTGGTAATTCGTTGGCTGCCATTTCCAATCCAAACATCTCGTATAGTACTTTTAATTTAGCAAGTAACTGTCCACGTTCCTTTTGTGTATCAAATTTATTGTAAGTCATATAAAGTGGTGCCTTTTTATTAAAATCAAATGTGTCTGAATACAATTGTTTAATTTCCAACAGGCTGCATTCATGCATCTTTTCACGATAAATTAATAAATCATCATACGCTGGATGGCTCAAATCAATCACTTCTTCAAATGTTTTCGGATGAAATGTCAATTTTTCAGGAAATTCCAACTGTTGAGCTAAGTAGCCAAAAGTTTCTTGATAATAATAATACTGCGTTAAATTAATCACGGAAAATCCCTCCATAGAAATTTTCATTGTATATCTCTTGTCCTGATTTTTCAGATGCTGTACCAACAGGTACGCCACATCCTTCACAATTAGAACCGAAGTATTCTCCACCATAACCTTGGCTACCTTGAGCACGATACGTATCTATATAGTCTTCTTTATGAGATGTTGGAATTACAAAGCGATCCTCATATTTCGCTATAGCTAACAAGCGATACATATCTTTTGTTTGGCGTTCAGTTAATCCAAGTCTTGATAATTTATCTGTATCAAATGGTTTGTTTGTCACTTCTGCACGCATATAACTTCTCATAATTGCCATACGTTGCAACGCTATTTTAATTGATTCTGTATCTCCAGCAGTAAATAAATTCGCTAAATATTGAATTGGTAATCTCATCTCTTCAATCGCTGGGAATATCATATCAGGATTTCTATTTGCATCTGTTGCCGTTTGCCCTTCAAAATAACTCATGATTGGACTCAATGGTGGACAATACCAAACCATTGGCATAGTGCGATATTCAGGATGCAATGGAAACGCAAGTTTATATTCAATAGCGAGTTTGTAAACTGGTGAATTTTGAGCTGCTTCAATCCATTCCATTGAAACGCCATCTTTTTGCGCTTGTTCAATCACTGATTCATCATATGGATTTAAGAATAAATCGAGTTGTTTTTCATATAAATCTTGCTCATTTTCTGCACTAGCCGCTTCTTCAACTCTATCGGCATCATATAATAAAACACCTAAATATCTCATACGACCAGTGCAAGTTTCAGAACATACTGTAGGCGTGCCTGCTTCAATACGTGGGAAACAAAATGTACACTTCTCTGCTTTATTTGTTTTCCAGTTAAAATAAACTTTTTTATATGGGCAACCTGTCATACAATATCTCCAACCACGACAAGCCTCTTGATCGACTAGCACAATCCCATCTTCGTCACGTTTATACATTGCACCAGAAGGACATGAAGCAACACAACTCGGGTTCAAACAATGCTCGCATAATCTTGGTAGGTACATCATAAAGGTTTCATCGAATTTAAATTTGATATCTTCTTCAATACGTTGAATATTAGGATCTTCTGGTCCAGTAACGTGTCCACCTGCTAAATCATCTTCCCAGTTAGGTCCCCAATTCAAATCTAATTTCTCACCTGATATTAGAGAATGTGCTTTAGCGACTGGTGAATGATTACCTGCTTTAGCTGTCGTAAGGTGTTCATAATTATACGTCCACGGCTCATAGTAGTCTTTAATCACTGGCATATCTGGATTATAAAATATTTTACCTAACGCTATTTTTGACCATTTACTACCAGATTTAAGCTCTAGTTTCCCTTTTTTATTTAAATACCATCCACCTTTATACTGTTTTTGGTCTTCCCATCGTTTTGGGTAACCAATACCTGGCTTAGTTTCTACATTGTTAAACCACATATATTCTGCTCCGGGGCGGTTTGTCCATGTACTCTTACAAGTTACACTACAAGTATGACAACCTATACATTTATCTAAGTTTAATACCATTGCGATCTGTGCTTTAATCTTCAAGCCAGTCAACCTCCTTCAGTTTTCTAACAGCTACATAAACATCTCTTTGGTTTCCAATAGGACCATAATAATTAAAGTGATAACTGATTTGCGCATAACCACCTACAAGTTGTGTTGGTTTTAAATGTATTCGTGTTGGTGCATTATGAGAGCCACCTCTTGTTTCAGTAATTTCAGAGCCTGGCGTCTCAATATGCTTATCTTGAGCGTGATACATAAACATCGTACCTCTCGGCATACGGTGCGACACAACTGCTCGAGCCGTTACAACTCCGTTTCTGTTGTAGACTTCTAGCCATTGATTATCTGCAATGTCATGTGCTTTTGCATCCTCTTTTGAAATCCAAACTGTTGGGCCACCTCTAAATAGTGTCAACATATGTTGATTGTCTTGATAAGTAGAATGAATATTCCATTTACCATGTGGCGTCAAATAACGTAATACGAGCGTTTGATCATCCATCGTGACATGCTTATCCCTTGTCCCAAATACCATTGGTGGTAAAGTTGGTTTATAGACAGGTAAGTTTTCTCCAAATTGTTGGAATATTTCATGATCAATATAATAACTTTGACGTCCTGTTAATGTTCTAAATGGAACTAAACGCTCAATATTCGTTGTAAAAGGTGAATAACGCTGTCCATTTTTATTTGAACCAGGAAACACTGCGGTTGGAATAACTTCTCTTGGTTGGGCCGTCATATTTAAAAAAGTTATTTTTTCTGATGCACGTTCACTAGAAATATCTTTTAATGGCATACCTGTTTGTTGTTCTAAATCTTCATAAGATTTTTGTGATAATTTGCCATTTGTAGCTGAAGACAGATTCAATACAGCATCTGTTGCACGTCTTGCAGTATCTATTCTAGGTCTACCATTTCTCACTGAATCTTCTTTTTCATCATTCCAAGTACCGACCATATGTTTCAACTCTTCATATTGTTCTGACACTGTAAAACTCACACCATGCGCACCCACTTTAGCTTTTTCTAATAAAGGACCAAGTGTGACATATTTATCAAATATTTTTGTGTAGTCTCGATCAACAACTGTAAAGCTTGGCATTGTCTTACCAGGAATGGCTTCTACTTCACCTTTAGTCCAGTCTTTTACAATACCGTTCACATTTGATATTTCTTGTTGTGTATCATGCGCTAAAGGTGTAGTTACGACATCTTTGTATACGCTTGTCAGATGTTTTTTCGCAGTGTCTGATACTTCTTTACTTAACAATTTGAAAATATCCCAATCTGAACGTGATTCCCATAAAGGATCTATCGCTGGATTAAATGGATGTACAAAAGGATGCATGTCCGTAGATGATAAATCATGCTTCTCATACCATGTTGCAGCAGGCAAGACAATGTCTGAGTAAAGCGGTGTCGAAGTCATTCTAAAGTCTAGTGATACAAGTAAATCTAACTTACCTTCAGTATCGTCTCTCCATTGAATCTCTTCTGGCTTTACTTCTTCATTCGGTTCTGCCAATAATCCCGACTTCGCGCCGAGTAAATGTTTCATAAAATACTCTTGCCCTTTCGCAGAACTAGATATTAAATTAGAACGCCAAAGGAATAACGTTTTTGGATGATTCTTTTTCAAATCAGGATCTTCAATTGCAAACTGTGTTTCCTTTGATTTCACTGAATCTACTGCGCGTTTTAAAATCGCTTCATCATTAAATTCATTCGCATCTCTTGCTGCTTCACCAAATGACAAGCTATTTTTATTAAATTGTGGGTACGAAGGCAACCAACCTAATCTAGCTGCTAGCACATTATAATCTGCTGGATGTTGATGCTTAATATTCTCTGCTAATGGGGATTTTATACTATCCACATTAGACTCTTCATATTTCCACTGATCTGTTGCAAAGTAGAACCAACTTGTACCATTTTGTAATCTCGGTGGTCCTTGCCAATCTTTAGCGAATGCAAGTGTATTCCATCCTTCAATTGGTCTACATTTTTCTTGGCCAACATAATGCGCCCATCCGCCGCCATTCACACCTTGACAACCACATAGTAATACTAAATTTAAGATAGAACGGTAAATCGTATCTGAGTTAAACCAATGGTTAATACCTGCGCCCATAATAATCATCGATTTACCCTTTGTATCAATTGCATTTTGCGAAAATTCACGTGCCACTTGTGTAACTACATCTTGTTTCACACCAGTCACCGTTTCTTGCCATGCAGGTGTATAATATGAATTTGCATCTTTGTAGTCCTTAGCTTCTAATTCATGATTAAATCTTTTTACACCATATTGACTTGTCATTAAATCATAAACTGTAGTTATATAGCGTTCTTCTCCATTTGCAAGGGTAATTTTTTTAACCGCAATTGGTCGTACAAAAATGCCATTACCCTCATTATTGAAATATGGAAATTGTATTTTTTCTAATTCAAAATGATCTTCTACAAGACTCAGTGCTGGATCAATTTTACTACCGTCTTCATTTTCTAGTTTTAAATTCCATTGTTTTTCTTTTTCCCAACGTTGTCCCATTGTGCCATTTGGAACCGTTAAGTCCTGAGTGATTTTATCAAAAATGACAGGCTTCCATTCACTATGCTCTGTTGTTTCGCCTAAGTCATTTGCTCTTAAGAAACGACCTGCTTTAAAACCATTTTCATCTTTATCTAGCATGATAATAAATGGCATATCTGTATATTGTTTTGAATAATTTATAAAATGCGCATTGGGTTGATTAACGTAATGTTCTTGTAGTATGACATGCGTCATCGCTTGCGCAAGTGCTGCATCAGAACCAGGATGTGGCGCTAACCAATTGTCTGCAAATTTCACATTCTCTGCATAATCAGGTGCAATTGATACCACTTTCGTTCCTTTATATCGAACTTCAGTCATAAAATGTGCGTCTGGGGTACGGGTCATCGGTACATTAGAACCCCACATCATAATGTAAGAAGCGTTATACCAATCACTGGATTCAGGTACGTCTGTTTGTTCACCCCAAATTTGAGGTGAAGCAGGTGGCAAATCTGCATACCAATCATAAAAACTCAACATTTCTCCACCAAGTAAACTCACAAATCGTGCACCAGAAGCATAACTCAACATAGACATGGCAGGTATCGGTGTAAAACCAGCTATTCTATCTGGACCAAATTTTTTAATGGTATAAATAATTTGTGCAGATATGAGTTTACCTACGTCTTTCCAATTCGTTCTCACTAATCCACCTTTGCCTCGTGCTTGTTTATATATTTTTGCTTTTTCCTCATCTTCTACGATGGACGCCCAAGCTTCTATCGTATTATTATCATGAGTTTCTAGGGCTTCTACCCAAAGTTCCCACAACTTTTTACGGATATATGGATAACGAATTCTCAAAGGACTATATTCATACCAAGAAAATGAAGCACCACGTGGGCAGCCTCTAGGTTCAAATTCAGGCATATCAGGTCCACAACTTGGATAGTCTGTTTGTTGATTTTCCCATGTAATCACACCATTTTTCACAAATACTTTCCACGAGCAAGAACCTGTGCAATTCACGCCATGAGTCGTTCTAACTACTTTGTCATGACTCCATCTTTCTCTATACATTTTTTCCCATTCCCGACTCTTGCTTTCTAAGACTGACCAGTTACCATTAAATTTTTCAGTCGGCTTAAAAAAGCTTAATCCAAATTTTTTCATTGAAAACACCCTCTCAGATCATTGCCAGTAAAATTTTTAAAGTAGGATTCTATGGTTCACTTCATTCACTGCTTAACTAAATTGTACATTTTTTCACAAATTTCAAATATTAGGGAATCACCTAATAAGAGATGGAAATACCCTTAGTTTTTAAGCATCTACTCGTGTGCAAAAGCAATTTAATAAGACATAAATATAAAAGCTGAGACATGTGATATGTCCCAGCCTCATCATCTTTTTATTTTGGTGTTATCAGTTATCCTCTGAAATCACCTTATTTTATATCCTTAGTGTGAATTTCTTCATCAAAATGCTGCATTAATTGTTGTTCTATAAACAACTGTTGGCTGTGATGAAGTTCATGCTTTTCATCAGGATTAATTATGCACCATCCATCTTTTTCATAGATATCAAATGCTTGTTTAATTGCTTCTAAACGCAGTCCAGTAATTAAATATTTCTTAGGAATACTTTGGTTTAAAGCACTTTTAATATTTTCACAGGCTGCTATATCTCCAACAATCACCATGCCAGGTGATATATGGTCTAAATCATCAGAAACCTGCTCCGCAATTGTAGTTACTCTACCTATGATGTGTTTTTCATTATAAGAAGAAACATTAAATATGAGCAAGACTGGATAATCAACTTGTGTAGTCTGATATATATCCTTCATAATTTCACTCAATCGCTTCACACCCATATAAATAGCTAACGTACCTCCGTTTATAAGTGTTGTAACATCAACTTGTTGCTGATTACTTTTATTCAGATATCCTGTAGCAAAAGTGACACTATGAGCGATATTTCGAATTGTTAATCCTAAACCTACTGAGGCTACAGCAGCACTCGCTGTTGTAATACCTGGTACAACTTCAAAATCAATGCCTGCTTGTGATAATGTAACAACCTCTTCATGGACTCTACCAAAAATTGCCGGATCTCCACCCTTCAATCTAACAACACATCTATGTTGCTTTGCAGCTGAAATTAACTTTTCATTTATGACTTGTTGTTGTATATGCTTACGGTATGCTTCCTTACCCACATTTATAATTTCAATTTCTGGTCTTACTAATTGTAAAATGAATGGATTGACTAATCTGTCATACAATATGATATCTGCACTTCGAATGAGACGTTCGGCCTTTCTTGTTAATAATTCCGGATGCCCAGGTCCAGCACCTATGAGATATACTTTGCCATAAGTATTTATAGGCATATATACACAGCTCCATTATGAATTTCTACAGCGTAAACATCCACACACCCTGTATCTGGTGGCTGTACGAGACCCGTTTTCAAATCTATTTTTTGATCATGCAAAGGACAATATACAAATTCACTACTCACTGTACCTTCTGAAAGTGGTCCTTGCTTATGGGGGCATCTATTATGAACTGCGTGTATTTCACCTGATTCTGTTAAAAATAGGCCAATTTCGATATCATTTATGATTACCTTTTTGCCAACTAAAGGAACAAGCTCATCGACCATTGCTACTTTTATTTTTTCTAATGCTTTCATAATTAAACTTTCTCCACTTCAAATATTTTTTGTGCTGCTTCATTATTTAAAATGTGTGTCCATGGTTCAGCTTCTATAGCTTTTTTCACTTCCATAATACGATTAAACAAATCGTCTTGTCTTTCTTGATTTAATAAAACTGTTTGAACATTTTCAAAACCTAACCGTTTTATCCACGGTGCAGTACGTTCTGCATAAATACCGGTTTCTCTATAATATTGCATCATCGCACCACATAATTTAATGACCTCATCTTCTGTTTCGACGGTAGTTAAATGCATTCCCTCTGTTACATCCGTACCGCCATTGCCCCCAATATAAATTTGAAATCCATTTTCAACGCTGATGACACCAAAGTCTTTAACACCGGATTCTACACAGCTTCTTGGACAACCAGAGATACCCATTTTAAATTTATGTGGCGTATCGATGTATTCGAATGTTTTTTCTAAACGAATACCTAATTGTGTAGTATATTGCGTACCAAATCTGCAAAATTCCTTACCGACACAACTTTTAACTGAGCGCGTCTTTTTCGCATAGGCTGAAGTAGAACGCATACCTAAATCAGCCCATATTTGTGGTAGTAATTCTTTTTTAACACCATACAAGCCTATACGTTGAGAGCCTGTCACTTTCACTAATGGCACATCATATTTTTTAGCAACTTCTCCTAAACGTATTAATTGATCTGCATTCGTAACACCGCCGCGCATTTGGGGAATTACTGAAAATGTGCCATCATTTTGAATATTGGCATGATAGCGTTCATTTGCAAAGCGTGATTCAATTTCGTCATTGTGCTCAAATGGATAAACCATATTCAAATAATAATTAATAGCTGGTCTACACTTTGGACAACCTGCCTTATCATTAAAATTGAGCGCATGGCGTACTTCCTTAGACGTTTTCAACCCTTTTGCTCTTATCTGAGTAACAATTTGATTACGTGTGAGCTCAGTACATGCGCATATACCAGATGGTTTAGAATCAACAAAATCATCACCTAATGTATACTCTAAAATATGACCAATTTGTCCTTTACACTTACCACAAGAATTGCCAGCTTTTGTTTCTTTTGTGACTGCTTCTACACTTGTAAGGCCATGTTCATTAATCGCACTCACAATCTTACCTTTGCTGACACCATTACATCCACATACTGTCTCATCATCTGACATGTCAACAATACTTATTTCACGCGTTTCTCCGCCCTTATGCATAAGTGAAACCATTGTGTAATCCTCTAATGGTTCTTGTTTTTTCATCATATTAAAAAATCTCGGACCATCATCAATATCTCCGTATAAAACTGCTCCAACAATGCTGTCATCTTTCAAAAACACTTTCTTATAGTGGTTATTAACACTATCAAAAACCTCTACACCTTGGATATCTATACCTTCTGTAATTTGACCAGCGCTATATAAATCACAGCCCGAAACTTTTAAAGAAGTAAATGTTGTGGAACCTCGATAACCTTCTGTTTCTCGACCGGTTAAATGGTCTGCTAACACTTTACCTTGTTCATATAATGGTGCAACTAATCCATATACTTTACCATTGTGTTCTGCACATTCACCTATTGCAAAAATAGTTTCATCACTCGTTTGCATATAATCATTAACGACAATACCTCTATTCACTTTTAAGCCACTTTCCTGTGCAACTTGTGTATACGGTCGAATACCAACTGCCATGACCACTATATCTGCTTTTAATGTTGTTCCATCTGCTAACAACACGCCTGTAACATCTTCTTGTCCAAGTATTTCTTGTGTACTTGCCTGCAATTTAAAGTTCATTCCCTGTGCTTCTAAATCTGTTTTCAACAAATCTGCAGCCTTTCTATCTAATTGCATTTCCATAAGCCATTCAGCAAGATGTACCACAGTGACTTCCATACCTTGGTCCATTAATCCACGTGCACATTCTAATCCCAGCAAACCACCGCCAATTACGATAGCATGTTACTTTGATTTAGCAATTCCAATCATACGCTCAGTGTCTTCGATCGTTCTCCAACCTATTACGCTCGGTAAAGTCGCCCCTGGTATAGGTAATACAAAAGCACTTGAACCCGTAGCAAATATACAAATATCGTAATGACATCTTAGGCCATCAGCCGTAATCACTTGTTTTAGTTCTCGATTAATCTCTACTACTGGATCATTCGTAATCAGCTGAATATCATTGTCTTTATACCACTCAAAAGGATTCATAATGGTTTCATCCACTGTCATCTTTTTCTGCAATATATTTGATAGCATGATTCGATTATAATTTGGATAGGGTTCCTTACCGATAATCGTTATGTTATATTGTTGTGCATCGCGTTCTAATATTTCTTCAATCGTGCGTATGCCCGCCATACCATTACCAATCATTACTAACTGCTTTTTAGACATCGTCTTCCTCCTCATACACTTCATTTAAAAATGTTTGTACCGCCTTTGATAGTTGTTTCACTCCGCTACAATTTGTGCCATTTGATCTAAAATGAATGTTTATGTCTTTGTATTTTATTTCTGACATATTATAAAAATCAGATTGCGCTTTATCACTGATATGGTTAACAAGTTGATAAGGCTTCGCCTCTTGCTTAATTAGATTATTAATATCTTCGTCATCTGTTGCAGCAAAAATAATATCCGCATGTTTAATATCTTCGCTGTCATAACACTTTGTAAACAACTTCATTTTAGGATATTCCATTTCAAAAAATTCTGGTAAAAATTTTTTACTTATAATAACTAGCGACTGTATATCTTCCTTAATAAGTTGTCGCACTTTTCTATACGCAACTTTACCTGCGCCAACCACTACAACACGTTTATCTGACAAGTTGAGTTGAATTGGATACACTTTCTAACACCTCTAATTGTTTAATTCTTTCTGTGATTATCATTGAGAGCAAAGGTTCAAAATTAATAGCTGATGCATAATGAATATTACAATCATCATTCATATGTGCTATATGGTATTTTGCTTTGTTCACCAAAAAGCCGTCGTAGAAAAATATGGGGACAATCAATATGTCTATATTATTTTTTAAATAGTGCTGTAACTTAAAGCGATAACTGTAGTCACCATATAATGTCATCATAGAAATAGGTGTTTCAAAAACATCACACGCTTGAGTTAACTGCCATAAAGCAATATCAGGATGACGATAACGTTCGCTGCCATGAGCCATTAAAATAATATGCTGTATTTTAGGATGCCTTTTAACTTTAGCTAAAATTTTCTGTTTAACTAGCGTTGTCATTAATTTATGTGTGCCAAGTGGCTCAGCAAATTTATATTCAATATGTGGATATCTATACTCATAAAGTTTTAAAATCATAGGGATATCTTCTAAATAATGCTTTGCTGGAAAAAGCAAAAGTGGAATGATATTAAAACTTTTAGTACCCTGTTGAATAAGTTTGTCTAGTACTTGTTCAAGACATTGATTTTTACTTTCTAAGAAAGCAATATGATAATCATGTACGTTACGACTTAACAATTGCTCCAAAAAATCATGAAGTTCTTTATTTTGTTTCCCTTTATTCATGCCATGAATAACAAGTATATGCTCTGTCATGTGATGCCCCCTTTCTTTACACTTGCATTGTAATATAAATCCAGTTGCTTTTGTGAATAAAATCACATAACAAATTAAAAATAGGGAATCCCCTTATTCAATTACTAATGGGATTCCCTATGCATTTTATTCAATTTATTAAAATGGTGGCGTACCTAACACTTCTTCATCAAAACTTTCTGGTATAAGCACTTTTCTCATAATAACTCCTAAATCTCCATCGTTACTCTCATGCTCACCGTATATTTCATAGCCACGTTTTTTATAAATATCTAGTAGCCAAGGGTGTAAACGTGCTGATGTACCAAGCGTCACTGCTGGTGCTTTAAGTGTGTCTCTTAAATAAGTCTCCTCAACATATTTTAACAACTGACTTCCAATACCTTTACCATCATATGACGGCTTCGTAGCGAACCACCAAACAAACGGATATATTGAGATACGACGTTTTCCTTCCCAAGGATAACGTACAGTAAGTGTTGAAATTATTTCATGCTCATCTTCTAGTACAAACATCGTACTTGTTTTAATATTCTTTTTAACTAATTCAACATTCGCATTAACTGATGGCCAATCTATACCTAATTCTCTTAATGGGGTAAAAGATTCATACATCAATTTTTGTAATGCCTCCGCGTCTGATTCCACAGCAACTCTTATATTATATTCAGACATTTTGTCACTCCTTCTCATTTATAGCTTATTCATTCATAGATAACATCCCTAAAAAATCATAAACCATTTACAATCATATCAATACAATATGGCTTCTTAATTATTGAGTCAATTATTATGTTTTAAAAATCGAAAAAAGCACCATCACAAAATAAATTATGAT
Source organism: Staphylococcus parequorum (assembly GCF_039237145.1). Classification (NCBI taxonomy): domain Bacteria; kingdom Bacillati; phylum Bacillota; class Bacilli; order Caryophanales; family Staphylococcaceae; genus Staphylococcus; species Staphylococcus parequorum. The sequence continues at coordinate 943,352 of NZ_CP150682.1, read as the reverse complement.
CGTGCTTGTTACTATTATGAATACCATTAATTATGTAAGCTATTTCGTTTACCATTTAAATATGCGTAAACTAGACCAACGAAAATACCACCACCAATATAGTTACCTATAAAGGCGAACACAATATTTTTCAATACGTGTAACCATGCGACTACATCAAAATCATAAAACACCATACCTGCGTATAGCCCTGCATTAAATACAACGTGCTCATAACCCATAAATACAAAGACAATGACGCCACTAGCAATGAAAAATGCTTTAGTTAGACCGTCTTTAAATTGAATTGATAAATAAATACCAATATTAATAAAGAAATTACAAAATATGGCTTTACCTAAAATGCCATACCATGTGGCATCTATCGTCTTACCATTAACAAGTTTCGTTAAGCTTGCAACCATGTCTGAGGTCATAATCGGGGTGAATTTCATTAAACCAAACAGGATAAATCCACCTATTATATTAAATAGAAAACATACCATCATAATACCCAATGCTTTATTCATGCCAATAACTTTATAATACCAACCAACTGTTAAAAACATAAAGTTACTCGTTAATAATTCTGAATGTGACAGTACAATTAAAACCAAGGCTAAACTGAATGAAATAGCTCCCATTAAATTAATTAAACCTTCATTTGTACCTGCAAATTGTGTTTTTATAGCTAGCATAAATACCGTTACAATTGCTAGTAAGAATCCTGACATAATTGATTTAAGCGCATAACGACCAGGTGTCTTATCAAACAAAACTTCCTTCATTTGTACTTGATTATTAATATTATCAATCGTTTCTCTCGACATGTAAGTGTCCTTAATGGATTTATTATTATCTACCAAGAAATATGCCCCCTTTTTGATTTAAAAAAATGATAATTTATCTATACCAATAATGTTATTATATTAGTTTCATTTGATATTTAATAGTCAAAAAATAAGTTTTTCAATTTTAAAATTTAATATATTGCGCGTTAGTTTAAAATAACGTAAACTTTACTTGTACTAGAAATACACACAAGTAAACCTAAAGGAGGCATATACTTGAATACACAATTCTCTGTTTCAATCCATATTCTCTCTCTGTTAGCTATAAAAAATGAACCTGTTTCAAGTCAATATATCGCTGACAGTATTAATAGTAACGCCACTTTAGTGAGAAAATTATGCCGTTATTTAAGAGACGGTAATTTTATACAGAGTAGCCAAGGCATCGCGGGTTATAGTTTATCTAGCGCATCCCATGATATTAGGTTAGGTGATTTATATAAGCTGATTTTTTCTAACACTACCCATTTCGCAAAAATTCATGGTCATACGAACACAGATTGTCCTGTAGGGAAAAATATTACCCACGCACTTGATGAAATATATAGTGATGTAGACGAAACGATTGTAAATAAACTTAATACCTATACGATTAAAAGTGTCATTGATCGCTTTTAAATAAATAACGCTTGATTATCTTGCTATATGCTTAATTTTCATTAAGTAAAACAAGATAACCAAGTGTTTCATTTTTGTGAAGGAATATAGAAATGAGCGTTCTGATAATGGTATATCAGATGCGAACAATCAAATGGTATGCCGGTTGTTGTATAAAATACTTGTTCATAATTTAAGCAAGGATCGCCCTCATCCAATTCTAATAATTCAGCTTCTTCTTCTTCCAATTTATCTACATTAAAATAAACATCTGAGAACCCAATCTTCACTTTTAAGTTTTGTTCTAAATATTTAAAAATAGACTTTTCTGCTATAGATTCATTTAAAAATAGCACGATATCTTTATTAAAATACGACTGCTCGAAACAAAATATTTCACCATCTACATAAACAATACGCTCTAAAACATAGACTAATGTATCTTTGTCTAACTTTAATTTTTGCCGAACGCTTTCTGGTGCAATGACTTCCTCAACGCGCAATACCTTATTTGTTACATTTAGTCCCGTAAATTCATCACTAAAACCGCCAGTTGAAAAGAGATTAAGATATCCATCTCTTTTTTTATTACGCACATAGATGCCACTACCGCGTGCTTGATAAATATTCCCTTGTTTTTCTAATATTTCCAAAGCTTTAATAATCGTGCTTTTACTCACATCATATTTTATTTTTAATGCCTCAACACTTGGTAATTTATCCCCTGCTTGAAATTGACCACTTTCTATATATTCATTCATTTGTTGAGCAATTTGTTCATACTTGAGCATACACTTACCCCTTTTATATTAAAATTCACCCAATTATAACATGAATGCTAATTTAAACTACCGAACTTTTTATTTGTAAGGGTCTTTACAAATTGTACCGGTACAATTAGAATATAGGAAACGATTACACAAATCGTGTTGATTAACTTATTAAAGGGGTTGGGAAATGTGGCAGACAAAAATAAAATACTCGCACAAAGTATATTAGAGGCAGTTGGGGGTGAAGCAAACCTTGTCAATAGCACGCACTGTGCAACCAGATTACGATTAGTATTAAAAAGATCTATTCCAAATGCTAAGAAAAAAGTATCGGAAATAGATGGTGTCGTGACTGTTGTGGAAAATAATGGTCAATTTCAAGTTGTCATAGGAAATAACGTCGGTGAAGTATTTAAATTTTTTGAAGCTTTAACAAGTGAACAACCATCGGATGATAATGAACAATCTGAAAATAAAGGGTCAATACTTAACCGTGTCATCGCGACGATGTCTGCAGTGTTCGCACCATTTATTTACATTTTAGCTGCTGCTGGTATATTACAAGGTTTATTAATAATCATAAAACTGATTATTCCATCCTTTGAAAACACAGGCACTTATGAAGTTTTTAATTTCATGTCCTGGGCCCCTTTCACATTCTTACCAATATTCATCGCAATTACTGCTTCACGCCATTTTAATGTAAATACTTATATTGCAATTGCTTGTACTGCAGCATTGGTGAGTCCTGATTTAACAGGAATGGTAGAAAGAATACAAAGCGGTGAAACAATTAAATTATTTGGCATGCCGCTTACAGAGACAAGTTACACTTCATCTGTATTGCCACCCCTTTTCTTAGTGTGGATATTATCCTATATTGAAAAATACTTAAACAAATGGATACATGATGTAGTAAGACCTTTATTCACACCATTTTTAAGTATCGTCATTATGGTTCCTGTTACATTACTCGTTATTGGACCAATCACTACACTTGGCGCACATGGTATTGCCGCTGGTTTCAACTTTCTCGTTGAAGTTGCGCCATGGTTAGCTGGCGCACTTATTGGCGGTTTGTGGCAAATCTTTGTAATATTCGGTGTGCATTGGGGCATCACGCCTATGGTTTTAGCAAACTTTGAGCAACATCAAAGTGATTCATTCCAAGCTTTCCAAACAATTGCCGTTATTTCTCAAATCGGTGCTGTTATAGGTGTGTTAATTAAATCTAAGCGTACAGAAATTAAACGTGTCGCTTCTTCAGCAGGTGTTACAGGCATTTTTGGAATTACTGAACCTTCAATATATGGTATCAATTTACGCTTTAAAAAACCCTTTATTATTGCATGTATCAGCGGCGCCTTAGGTGCATTTGTTGCAAGTTTCTTTAATCCTAAATATTATGCATACGCAGGGCTGCCTGGCCCTATAACAATTATTAATGGATATAGTCCTGATAACCCTTCATCTATTTGGGGCATTTTATTAGGATCAGTAATTGCTATCATCTTACCTATCATATTAATTCAATTCTTAGGTTATGGTCATGATACGACAGAGGAAGTAGAAGACACAGAAGTTAACTCAAGTACTATTCCACAAGCAGTTTCAACAAATAGCAATCTTGAAACACTTATTCATAGTCCTTTAGATGGGCAAATCCTTCCTTTAACTGAAGTCGATGACCCTATTTTCTCAGAAGGTATGATGGGTCAAGGTATTGCTATAAAACCTGCAAATAATACAGTTCACGCACCACTTGAAGGCACTGTAAGTATGATTGCTGTAAGTGAACATGCAATTGGCATTACATCTCCTGACGGTGTAGAACTATTGATTCATGTTGGTTTAGAAACTGTGGAGTTAAAAGGAGAAGGTTTTGAATTACTAGTTAATGAAAATGATGAAGTCAAACTAGGACAACCTTTATTGCATTTCAATCAAAAGTGGCTTGAATCAAGTGGATACGATACTGTAATTCCAATCATTGTCACTAATTCAGCTGAATTTAGTGAAGTAATTACTACGGATGCAGTACAAGTTTCGCAAAATGATGCATTACTAACAATTATAAATAAATAATAAGAATAAAGGAGTATATAATAATGACTAAATTACCAAAAGACTTTTTATGGGGTGGCGCTCTTGCTGCCAATCAATTTGAAGGTGGTTACGATAAAGACGGAAAAGGCTTAAGTGTTATTGATGTAATGACTAATGGAGAACATGGCAAGCCTCGTGAAATCACACAAGATGTAGACCCAAATAAATATTACCCAAATCATGTAGGTATAGATTTTTATAATCGTTATAAAGAAGACATCGCATTATTTAATGAAATGGGATTAAATTGTTTACGTACATCAATCGCTTGGTCTCGTATCTTCCCAAATGGAGATGAAATAGAACCTAATGAAGCAGGACTACAATTTTACGATAATATTTTTGATGAATTGTTAAAATATGGTATTGAGCCAGTGATTACTTTGTCTCATTTTGAAATGCCATTACATTTAGCACGTGAATATGGTGGTTTTAGAAATAGAAAAGTAGCAGATTTCTTTGCTCAATTTGCAGAAACTGTATTCAAGCGTTACAAGGATAAAGTTAAATATTGGATGACTTTTAATGAAATTAATAACCAAATGGATATAGATAATCCGATTTTCTTATGGACAAACTCAGGCGTCCTTATAGAAGAAGATGAAAACCCAGAAGAAGTACTGTATCAAGTCGCTCATAATGAATTAATCGCGAGTGCAAAAGCTGTAAAAATAGGTAGAGCAATTAACCCTGATTTTGAAATAGGATTAATGATTTCTCATGTAGCAATATATCCTTATTCTTGTAATCCAGAAGATATGATGGAATCTGTAAAAGCAAATCGTTTACGTTTCTTCTTCCCAGATGTCCAAGTTCGAGGCTACTATCCTAGCTATGCAAATAAAATGTTAGAACAAAAGAATTATGATATTGGTTGGCAAGAAGGAGATGACAAAATTTTATCAGAAGGTAAAGTTGATTATATTGGTTTTAGCTACTATATGTCTACTGCTGTTAAACACGATGCAAAATCATATACTGGAGAAAATGTTACCAATGGTGGGTTAGCGAATTCTGTCGATAATCCTCACATTCAGCAAAGTGATTGGGGTTGGGCCATTGATCCTACAGGTCTACGCTATACTTTGAATATATTATATGACCGTTACCAAATACCACTTTTCATCGTTGAAAATGGCTTTGGTGCTGTAGATGAAATTGATGAAAACGGTAAAATTCATGATACGTATCGTATCGATTATTTAAAAGCACATATTAATGCAGCAATCACAGCAGTTGACGAAGATGGTGTTGATCTAATGGGCTATACACCATGGGGTATTATAGACATTATTTCTTTCACTACAGGAGAGATGAAAAAACGTTATGGTTTAATTTATGTCGATAGAGATAACCAAGGCAATGGTACTTTAGAACGCAGAAAGAAAGATTCTTTTGATTGGTATCGCAATGTTATTGAAACAAATGGTGAATCATTAAATTAATAATAACGACTGTAATTTTCACTGACACCTGTGGTAATAGTACTAGTCATAGACTAATGCTTTTGACTACTACCTAAGTTAAGCATTATGAAGGATATTGATTTACTTAAGTATGCGCAAACAGAACTGACGACAAAGCCTGAGACTTTGTCGTCAGTATGAAGAGTAGTACGGAACTCTAATTAGAAAAATTAGAGTTCCGTACTACTCTCTTTTTATATAAAATATTAGTTTTTATACCTACTTAACACATGTAAACCATAGGCAAAAATACCATATCCTGTTAATGTACGTATAAACCATTTAAATGTAGTATGACTCAAACTTTTTTCATTTAAAAATAACGCGGGTACTAGCGTACTCACTGAATATAGTCCAAGTACTTTAACATAACGTTTATTCAATACACTCACCTCTTTTCATATACTATTATATCGAAAAGAGAGTTGGAATAAACAGGTAATTTCCAACATCTTATTGACTATTCTTATAATTTTGTTAAAAGTGTCTCTAAATTATCAAAAGTACTATTCATACCCTCTTCTACACCCATATCCAACAATTGTTGAGCTGCTTTAGGATCTGGCAATTCTGCTATAGATTTTATCGTAGTCAAACCTTTACTGTTTTCTTCTATATGAATGATGTTATGCATACCTGCCATTTTTTCATCAATATTACCATCTTTGTCTGCAAAGTAATCATAATAATCAATTAGCGTCGGTTCTTTCACTTCATTATAATTAGTCACAGTATAGCTTGTACCTTGAGGCGCACGTATAGCGAAAAATGCATGTCCACCAGTCTGAACATTAAATTTAAATACTTCAGTCTTTGCACCTTGTGGGTGAAACCATTGTTCAAATAAAGCACGGTCAGTATACGCTTTAAATATATTTTGTGCCGTTGTATTAAAATCTCTCGTAAAAATTATTTTGTTTTCCTCAACTTGAACTGTCATTTACGATTCTCCTTTATCCATAATTACATATGATATTATCTTTTTTACTTTAGCATTTTTACTATGGCTTTCAAATTCAAAGAAGTCCGCAAAATAAATTGTATCTCCATTTTGAGCAATTTGAGTGCCATGTATCGCTCCTAATTTACCATGAGAAATATTATGGGTCACTTCCAATGAATCAATATCGACTTTATGTGCGTTTAATTCATCATAAAACGCTTCAAAACCATGCAATTCAAAAGCGCCAGGAACCTCCCATATAAAATCTGCTGTAACAGCTTCCAATAATTGCACTTTATCTACTAATATTGAGCCTATTAAAAAATCTAACATTATCTTCCTTTTGGGTGCATTATCACAATTTAAATCCCCCGTTAATTTAAATGGTAAATCTGACTCCGTTTCATTTTTAAAATTTAAGTCGATATCTGTTAATGCTACATGAAGTATTTCAATCGCTTTAGGACCAATACCATGTATGCCTAATAATGTTGTTCGCTCATATTGTACAACTTCTTCTAACGTTACGACACCTATATCATTAAGAGCTTGGGTTGCAGGCCGTCCTATTTTTGGTAAATCTGTCGCCATGTGATCTCCCCCTATCTTATGTATCACTATACCCATTTCATCGCTTAATTATTTATCAACAAATATTAATTATGACTTACTATCTTTTATCGTAAGGTAGTTGACAAAGCGTACAATTCCAACTATCTTATATTATAAGATAGTGAAAAGAGGGATTACATGTCAATTTCAAATCAAATGATGAAAGGATTGTTAGATGGCGCCATATTGGGACTGATTTCTCAAGGTGAAACATATGGTTATGAAATTCTAGATAAATTAAAATCTCAACAATTCCCTGAAATTAGTGATGGCAGTATATATCCAGTATTATTACGACTAAATAAAAATGGATATGTCACTACGATAACTAAAAAATCAGATACTGGCGGACCAAAACGTAAGTATTATTTATTAACTGAAGACGGTAAAAAAGAATTATCAAATTTCAAAAGTAAGTGGAACTATTTAAACAATGGTATGAATAATTTAATGAGGAGTGTTGACGTTGTTGACTAAAAAAGCTGAAGATTTTTTATTAAAATTAAGAATCGAATTGCTATTTCGTGGCAAGGACGAAGATGAAATTAATGCGATTGAGGAAGAATTACGTGATCATATTACAATCGCTGAAGAAAGCAATGATAATATTGATAATTTACTAAACACGCCTATCAAAAATTATGCTGATAACTTTTCTAAAGAATTGAGTTTAACTAAAGGTATTCATAAATATGTACTCTATATCATTTCATTTATGATTGTAATGACAATTGTTCCAAGAATGCTGGACAATTCATTTCAGTTAAGTTTATCTTTAATACTCTATATTTTATTCATCTTTATTGGTTCTTTTGTGTTGATATTATTTGTAGTAAAAAAAGTAATTATGCGATGGGGCGATAGTAAGAAAACATATGTTGCAGCTTTTGTTATTGCACCTTTGATTTTCGGAATTTACTTACTGTGTGAATTCGTGTTACGTAACCATCCATTATTTGTTTTTTGGTCACCCAATCAAACTACTAACTTTATAATTGGACTAATACTTTTATTAATAACGATGATTACTTGTTTTGTAATAAAACAAAAATATTTTGCTTTTTTAATATTAATCTTATGTCTCCCAGACCTTATTGGAAAAATATTTACTGGTGGAGATCATACAAGCTATAACTTCGTATTAATTGCTAGTATCGGTACTATAATTATTCTCTGGAGTCTTAGTATTTATATACTCTTTAAATATTGGCGTGAGAGAAAAGAAGAAAGTCATTAATCTATATAAAAATAGCTACTAGATACCTATATTAGGTTATCTAGTAGCTATTTCTTTTAATAAGCGTTAAATCTTAAACATTTATTTTTATATTAGTCTTCTAAAGCGAATTCTAAACTTGTTTGGAATTTCACATCTTTACCAACCATTACGCCACCTGTTTCAAGTTTTTGGTTAAATGTCATTCCATATTTTTCACGATTGATTGTACCATTTACAATAAATCCTGCAGTTTGTGCACCATTTAATGGGTTTTTGCTTGTACCTTCATAAGAAGCATCAAATGTTTCTTCTTGAGTTACATCTTTAATTGTTAAATTACCAGTTACAGATTTTTCGTCTACTGAAGTAATTTCAAATTTAATATCTGGATAGTTTTCAGTATCAAAGAAATCTCCAGTACGTAAGTGACCATCACGGTCTGCTACGTTTGTATCAACCGATTCTGCTTTAATTACGGCTGTACCTTTAAGTGAACTTAAATCATTGATGTCACCTTCTAAGTTTACATCGAAATCTTTAAATTTACCTTTAACGTTAGAAATCATTAAGTGCTTAATTGAAAATTCTACTACTGAATGTGCTGGGTCAAAATTAAATGTTGTCATAAAAAACATACCTCCAAAGTATTATTAGTTTTAGTTGATACATTTAGTATACCAGATATATTTATTATATCAAGTGAAAAGTCCGAACTTTTCATCTCCTTTAATTTCATTCCCTTAATTCACTTTTTTATTCATTTTAAATTTAAAAAGTAAATTAATTTACAGTAACTAGAATAGTTAATGCGCTAACATCTCTGCTTTAATTTCTTTACTATTTAATGCTTTAGGATAATATGTCGGCCAATTATCTAATTCTTTCATCACTTTTTCTTTATCATTACCTATAAAGATATGATAGTGATGTGCTTTCTTAGGTGCAATATTATGGTCACTAAATTGGACATACTTAGGTAAAGCTTTATCTTCATTACCTACTAATTTAAATGTATATCTTACGCCTCTGTTGCCTTTTTCATATTTCAAAATATCTTTACCATCATACTTATATTTACCTGTCGCTTTTTTACCGTTCTTTTCAAACGTAATTGAGTCGCTTGTGATATTGATATTATCTATATCTGTTTTATAACCCTTTTCGTAATATGCTTTATATTCTTTTGCTGTCATTGCATCATCTTCTTCAGCTTTATGCTTCATCACATCATCTAATGATCCATCTTTCAAATATGGATAAACTGATTGCCAATCACCTTTATAATCAGCTAATGGTCTATCTTTAACTTGATCATCCTTAAAGTAACCCTCTGAAATAGCTTTTTCATGTTTGCCTTGCTGTTTGTCATCGTTTACTTTGATATCGTTATTTAAAGCTTTATCAATATTTTCTATATTTTTATTCATAAGGGATTGGTAGGTTAAATCCTCATCCTGCTGTTGTTCTTTATTAAGTGATTCCATATTATAAAATTTTAATGGTTCAGCCTTTGTTTCTTTACGAATTGTATCTGTAACTTTATTTGAGACATTATCTTCATATAAAATATATTTTGCTCCTGAATTATTAATTTCGTTAACTACTTCTGTTAAAGCTTTTTGAGATGGGTCTTCTGCATTCATGTTTTGAACACCTTTTTGTACAAAACCATATCTTTCAGATAAATAACCTATTGATTCATGAGAAATAAACACAGCATTACCTTGTTTATCTTTCGTAACATCTTTCATTTTGTTATCTATTTTTTTTAGTTCTTTGTCTAGTTTTTTATAATTTTCTTCATAATCATTTTTGTGTTTTGGATCTTTTTTAATTAATTCATCTTTGATTTCTTTGGCGAAAGTTTGATTAAATTTAGGATCTAACCAAACATGCGGATCATATCCTCCATGATGATGTCCCTCGTGCTTATGTTCGTGCTCATGTGTATCTTCTTCGTCGTGGCTATGTTGATCTGTAAGTAACTGGGACTTGTCTAATTTATCTTCTAGCGATAATTTTTTATCATCCTCTTTTATCGTTGAAGCCACTTTTTTAGCAACAGGGTCTAGGTTGTCCCCTGTGTATAAAAACAAATCTGATTTACTCGCATTAATTATGTCTTTTTGAGTTGGTTCATAGCTATGTAAGTCTGTGCCTGCTGGATAAATTGATTCTACTGAAACATGTTCTCCTCCAATCTCTTTAGCAAATGATTTTAATGGAAAAACTGTTGTATTAATTTTTATTTTATCTTTGTCACCTTCACTTCCTGTTTCATTCGTATCAGCTTTGCCACATCCTGCTATGACAATTGCAAATGAAATGACCAAAGATATTATGTATAGTGTTTTTTTCATTCTACATCCTCCTTCAAATAGTAACGCTTACGATTTAAAATTATAAACTCCCTCCGAACAAAACGCAATACTAAATAATAATGATTACGATTTATTTTTGAGTAAAAGAAAAGCCTAAAGCACATTGTTATTACAATTTTGTACTTTAGACCATTTACTTACTTATTTTTTTCTATTAATTTTTTATAATTATCGTAATCATAAGGATCTTCTACTTTTTCTCCACCAATATAAACTGTAGGCGCTGTATCAATATTTTTGTCTTCAGCTTGTTTTTGGTCTTTCTTAGCTGCTTTCCATGATTTACTATCTTCAGTTTTATAATCTTTTTTAATTTTTTCTTTTTGGTTACTGTCGATACTTAATTTATCAATTTGTTTATCTACTAGTGATTCAGTTATCCATTCTTTTTCAGCATCGCCTTGCTGTTCAAACATTAATTTTTGAAAATCTAAATATTGTTTCGGTGCAATTTGTTGTACTGCATGCCCGGCTCTCGATCCAATAATTGAATCATCACCAAGAAAAGCCATATTCACAAATTGGTAATCTACTTTATCTTTGTCTATATAATCTTTTTTAAGTTTAGGCATAATATTACTTTCTACTTTTTTACAATAAGAACATTTAAAATCACCGTATTCTATAATTTTAATTTTCCCATTGGCACTTTGCTTGTCATCTTTATGTGCATCCTCATCACTTGAACAAGCAGTTATTAATAACATAGTAGCTATTAAACCTAAACATAGCCATAATTTTTTCATATGCTTTCCAAAACACCTCAATTTTAGATATCAGTAAATAAAATTATTCTTTAATATCCATATTTTCTTCTTTATAGTCAGGTTCATGTTTGTGTGTATATGCTTTCGAATTAAAATCTTTTAAATGTTTTGCTTTGTCGTCTTCAAATTTATAAGTATAATAATGTACCTCTTCGTCTTCTTTAAAAGGCTTATAAGCAAGCATGACATATTTACCTTTTTCATAAACGTATATATTCGCATTTTTTTTGTCGAATTTTTCTTCAAGATCACCTTTTTGTTTTTCAGATAAGTTTTCTTGATATGTTTGTTGTTTATTTACTGCTTTATCTATTTTATCAGCATACTTTCCACTACTACAGCCTGCTACAATAACCGTCGATATAGCGATCATGATCAATAATTTTTTCATTATTTGGCACACTCCTAAATCCAGTTTAACTACTCATGAATCACCTTTAAAATATACTTCTTCCATAAATATTATCATACAATGAATAACTTAAATGTTCTAGAGTGATTTTAAATTCATTCTTTTTAAATTTTTGATTTTTTACGAATAAAAATTCGGCTCGACAATTTATGCCAGGCCGAATTTATTCTTAATCTGTTAAGCGTATTTTAATTGCTAATGCACCATAATTTAATTCGTCAGTTTGCGAATATATTTGATATATGGCTGCTAATTTTTGAGAAAGCTGTTCTTCCTCTTTAGCACCAATTTCTTGATTTGTATATTGATTAACCAACGCTTGAAATGAAGGGAAATCCACTGTTTCTGTGACGACTACGTTGATTTGTTCATCCGTCTCGAGATTTGTGAAAATAATGGTATCTCCATTTTGTACTTCTTGCCTTTTTTCATCATTTAATCTTACTTCAATTGTTTTCGTCCCATTTTTAACTAAATGAAATGGTTCATTATTTAATTTCATCGAATGTTCTATGATACATACACTCCATTCTTGTATTTATGAGGTTATTTATGTTTAAAAATATCACAATTACAAATCTAATTACAGTGTTGTCTATAGTGCTTCGTACGATTAATCTATTATAATTCTTTTTGTTCTGCGCGTATTTTACGCTGACTTTTCAGCATAAACACACTGAGTAAACTGATAATAGAAATAATAACAGCAAACCAAAATGCTCCATGATAGCCACTTAATAAAGCTTCATGTTGTATTTGAGCTGCCATCTCTTGTTTTCCAATACCCTTATAATTACTCATATCAGGTGTGAAATTTTTAGAAACTTGAGTCATCACAGTAATTAAACCAGCTGTACCAATAGAAGCTGAAATTTGTTGTACTGTATTCGTCATTGATGAACCATGTGCATTCATCTCATGTGATAATTGATTCATTGTATGTGTCATTAATGGCATCAATCCTAGTGCAATACCTATCATACGAATTGCATATACCGTTGCAAGAATTGCTGATGAAGTATGTTCATCCATGATTACAAAGTAAGAAGTCGTTACTACCACAATGGACATACCAATTAATGCTAATATTTTAGCACCATACTTCTCATATAAAAATCCTGAAGCTACTGACATTATCCCCATTACAATAGCGCCAGGTAATAATATAAGCCCAGATTGAAGTGCTGAGTCTTTCATTATATTTTGAACGAACATTGGTAATATTGTTTCAGATCCAATCATTGATATCATTGTAAATGCCATAATTATAATACCTATAGCAAATTGACTGTTTTTGAATACTGAAAAGTCTAGTAATGGCGTTTTTAATTTTGTTTGGCGAACAATGAAAGTTATTACTAAGATCAATCCGCCTATTACAGTTGTTAAAACTACTGGGTCACTCCAACCATCACGTGAAATCGAACTTGTACCATAGAGTAAACCACCAAATCCTAGTATGGATAATATGATGGAGAATACGTCAACTGGCACTTTTTTATTCGTGCCCACGTTTTTCACAAACTTAAGTGCGCCGATGAATGTTAATGCTGCGATTGGTGCAACAACAAAGAAAAGTGAACGCCAATCGAAGTATTCAACAAGTACACCCGATAACGTTGGCCCTATGGCTGGTGCTAAACCAATAACTAAACCAAATGTCCCCATATACTTACCACGTTCATGAGGTTCAAAGATGTCTAATATTGTAGTCATCATAAGTGGTAACATAATTCCAGATCCTAATGCTTGAACAATTCTTCCGCCTAAAAGAATTGAAAAGTTAGGGCTAAATCCTGCAATAATTGTACCTATAAAGAATATAAATATTGCTGTTAAAAATACTTTCCTAGTTGAAAATCGTTGAATCACCATTGCTGATAATGGGACAACTACCCCATTAGTCAATAGAAAGGCTGTTGTGAGCCATTGCACTTGTGTGTAATCTATTTGAAAATCTTTCATTATACTTGGTAATGCTGTTGTTAATAACGTTTCATTTAAAAGTCCGAAGAAACCGCCAAGCAACATCATTAATATCATTAATATTTTGGTTTTTTGATTCATATTTGTCTCCTGTTTTCTTATTAGTCTATCAACCATAAAATAGCTGCATTTATGCATTATACATATATTTCAACAACATCACATCAAATAAACTTAAAAACATTACAAATAGGAGAAATTATTTTTTAATGTAAAATTATCATCTTCAAATCGTAATAATTACTATTTACAAATTGTTTCTGATACTTCATAATACACATAGATAAAGGAGGTCATATTTTATGAAATTAGATGTACAAACAGCACGTCGTAACCTAAATAGCCCCAACATAAAAACACGAAAACGTGCGCGTAAGATCATTCAGCAACATAAGCGCAATAAATAATATATCTACTTAAATACTATAATTCAAAATTATAATGACAGCTTAAATTCCCTCCAGAATGATGTTTGTCAATTTCTATTAAATTATGCGGATTTTCTACATAAATTAAATTCCATATTACTAAGTGATAAAGATGCATAGGAGTGGGACAGAAATCTAATTTTTCTAATGACATTTCGTCGTATGAGCCCAGGCCCTACATAGCTGACTAGAAAATGGAATACAAGCGCTGAAACTCTTACATAAGAACTACTTGTCTTCATAAATGAAGTAGTAGTTCTTTAAAATCCAGATATGACTGTATTTTCAATTCAGTCAGCCACTGCCAATATAAAAATTGAGGCCGAGACATGTGACATGTCCCCGCCTTTTACTTTTTCTTCAAGATAGTTTGTATTCATAAAAATAATATAATTAAAGTATATTATTGCTCTTCCTTTTTTGGTAAAATAGTATTGCACACCAATAATTTTATTTGGAAGGAGAATTTTATGCAGCTTTTAACTTTAGAAAATATTAATAAAAGAATTAAGAAACAACAAATTTTAAAAGACATATCATTCACTCTTAAGCAGGGAGAAGTCGTAGGTTTAGTCGGTGCTAATGGAGCTGGGAAAACAACGTTAATGAAAGTTATTTTAGGGCTTTCTAATTATCAATCCGGTTCGCTTAAACTACATGGATCTATGAATAATAAGCATATCGGCGCTTTAATTGAAAACCCTGGAGTGTACCCTTTCCTTACCGGTTACGAAAACATGAACTTAATTAATGAAGATAAAGACAAAGAAAATATGGAACAAATTATAAAAATTTTAGAAATGACTCCGTTTATAAATAAAAAAGCAAAAGCATATTCTTTAGGAATGAAACAGAAATTAGGTATCGCACTTTCGCTTTTAAACCAACCTCAACTCGTTATTTTAGATGAGCCTATGAACGGATTAGATCCAAAAGCAGTGAGAAATGTGAGAGA
Source organism: Staphylococcus parequorum (assembly GCF_039237145.1). Classification (NCBI taxonomy): domain Bacteria; kingdom Bacillati; phylum Bacillota; class Bacilli; order Caryophanales; family Staphylococcaceae; genus Staphylococcus; species Staphylococcus parequorum. The sequence continues at coordinate 927,880 of NZ_CP150682.1, read as the reverse complement.
AACTATTTTAAGACTCAAAGCACAAGGTGTTTCATTCCTCATATCAAGTCATATGTTAAGTGAACTCGTTAAAGTTACTGACTCGATTTTAATTATTGATAATGGGGCTATCGTTAAAGAAACAACAATGGAAGAACTCAATAATTCGAATGAAAGTGATTTGGAAAATGTATTGCTTAATATCATCGATCATAAGGAGGAGAGAAAATAATGGGAACATTGGTAAACCAAGAATTATATAAAATTTTCAAAAAGAAATCATCAATTATTATACCAATAATTATTTTTATTATCATGATTGGCTTAGCTATTTTAAGCAAAAACTATTCGAATGTAATTGAGTCGAAGTTGCTACTGGAACAAGGTTATAGTGGCTTTTCTTGGATTATCTTTTTAATGATAATTCAAGCGAGTACAATTATTACTATGGAATTCCATTACGGTACAATTAAAAATTTACTTTATAGAAATTACACAAGAACAAGTATTATTTTAAGTAAGTTTATTGCCTTGTTCATCTACTCTCTAATTGTATTTGTACTTTGTATTCTAATTAGTTTACTACTTAACCTTATATTTTTCTCTGACATCGATATTTTAAAACACTCAGGAGAACAATTATCTCCATTACAAAGTTTATTATTAACATCATTAGCAACTTATGTAGGTATGTGGCTCATTTTGAGTTTAACGTTGTTACTTTCTTGTATACTTAAAAGTCCGGGCGTCTCAATTGCTGTCGGTATTGTTTTCTATTTTGCTACTTCGATACTCGCTGGTATTTTATTTATGGCTATTGAGCAATGGGAATGGCTTAAATGGAACCCTATTAATATGTTGAATCTAAGTGTCCAAATTCTCGATAATGATATATACAAAAAAATGACAAAATTAGAATTACACGAATTATTTATTGGAAATATTGCATATATCGTAGTTTTCTTAATATTAGTAGTTTTAGTCTTTAGAAAAAAGAACGTTTAATTTTTAATCCTAAGATAAGTTATTAGAATCAGATACGCATGCATAAGACGTGTTCTAGATAAATAAGCAATCATAAAATTAAAATGTATCTTATATTTGAAATCATAATTTTTAAAAGTTTATAGAAATTTACCAAACAAGGTCAAAAACTTTATCGACAATATATAACAGCCCTGAATTCATAAAACTCAGGGCTGTTATATATTTTATCCAGTTTATTACTTATCTTTCATTATAAATAATATTTATCCGTCACTTTTAAATCATCTGTTAATTCATAAATAAGAGGTGCGCCTGTTTTTATTTCATAATTAACAATAGCTTCGTCAGATACATCCTCTAAATACTTAATTAGTGCGCGTAATGAATTACCATGAGCAGAAACTAACACTGTTTTACCATCTAATAACTGTTGAGAAATTTGATCATTCCAATATGGTATAACTCTGACCAAGGTATCTTTTAAACTTTCAGATTCTGGCATAACTCTTCTATCTATAAGTTCATATTTTCTATCATTTAAGTAACTATTTCTTTGTTCTTCATTTTGTTTTGGTGGTGGCGTATCATATGACCGTCTCCAAATATGAACTTGATCTTCACCAAATTCTTCTCGAGCATCATTTTTATTTAAACCTTGCAATCCGCCATAATGACGTTCATTTAATCTCCAAGATTTTATAATTGGTATAAATAACTGATCAGATTCATTTAACAAATGATATGTTGTTTTAATAGCTCTTTTTAACAGAGACGTATAAACAATATCAATTTCTAAACCTTTATCTTTTATTTTTTTACCAGAGGTGATTGCTTCATTTTTCCCCTGTTCAGATAAGTCTACATCTGCCCATCCTGTAAATAAGTTTTCAGCATTCCATAAGCTTTGCCCATGTCTACATAAAATTAATTTTGGCATAATATTTCCTTCTTTCCATTAAGTAAAATATGATTTTATGCGATATTTACAGGAATGTTACAGCAATAATACTGATTGTTTATAGTTGCAAAGCTGGCCACTCACCTATTCCTGCACTAACTATCGCATTTCTATATTAAAATTATAACAATTTACACTTTATTTTGAAATGATTGTATTCATTTATTCATAAAAGATACTTTCTTTTTATTTTTCTGTAACCTACTCATCATTTTTTGATGTTACAGTTATAAACGTTGAATTAAGAAAACAGTAAATAACTATTATTCATTAAATTTTTAAGTATTTAAATGTAAAAACATAACCTGTGATATTTAACTTTGTATACAGGTAAATCAATTAGGAGGATTTTAAAAAATGAAAAAATTATTATTAGCATCTTTCGCATCGATTACTATTGCAGCAACTGGTTTAGGAGTGAGTTCAAGCGTATCAACAGCAGACGCAGCTGAGACGTCAACACAACAAACTACGCAAGCTAACAATGATGTATACAGTGAATTTATAGAAGCAGGCGGTACTAAAGCACTATGGGATAATATTGTAATGCCTGAATCAAGTGGGGACCCTGAAGCAGTAAACGAATTGGGCTATAAAGGTTTAGGACAAACTAAAGAAGCTTGGGGCACTGGCACAGTTGAAGAACAAACTAAAGGTATGATTAACTATGCTGAGGACCGTTACGGTTCAATAGAAGCAGCAATCGATTTCCGTCTAGCTAATGGCTGGTGGTAATTAATGCTACTATTCAAGCACTACGTGTAAGAATAGCTTGTTGTAAAATAACATAAAAAGGGACCTGAAATTACTTTCAGGTCCCTTTTTATGTTATTAACTCATGTATTTATCAAACAACTACAACTTTCACTAACTTTTTACTCGCATCTATAGCACAAGCCGAAGACTACTATATTAAGCTGCACCCTATGCAAGCGTGTTTGGAATTTATATATACGAAAAAATTGCAACAAAAACTGTCAACAATTGAACTGCACCCAGTCAAGTAGACAACTAAATAATTGAAATTTGTTTTAGGCTGACTTCATACCTTTAGGTATGCGGTCAGCCATTTTTAATGTAATTCGATCGTTATTAAAAAAGTTTATATATTCACTTATAACTTTTTTAGCTAATTTAACAGTTTCAAATGTGTAATTTTTATTTCCTTTATAAATCTCACTTTTAATAATGCCCCAAACACCTTCCATCGGCCCGTTATCTATACAGCGACTAACACGAGACATACTCTGTATCATTTTGTTTTCATCCAATATTTTCTTGAATCTGCTATTTGTGTATTGGAAGCCTCTATCACTGTGAAATACAATACCTTGGGTATTATCAACTTGGTTAATTGCCTTTCTAAGCGTGTTGAAAACATACTCATTATTATTAGTTGTATTCATTTCATAACTGATAATCTTCTTTGAACCTAAATCGTATATAGCACTTAAATAAACTTTTTGTCCTGTTTTGGTTTTGAATTCAGTAGTATCTGTCAGCCACTTGGTATTAGGACGTGATTCATTAAACTGACGATTTAAAATGTTTTCTGCAGTAACCGTAGGTTTGCTTTTAATGTACCTCTTTTTCTTCTTACGAATAGTAGCTTTTAAATTCATTTTATTCATCAATCTATAAATACGCTTATGATTAACTGTTTTTCCTAATTTGAGGCGAATGTATATGTAGATTCGACGATAACCATAAATCCCTTTATATTTATCGTATATTGTTTGAATAGTATCCATTAAATCTAAGTTTTCCTGTTCTAATTTGCTTACTGTTCGATGAAGCCATTTATAATAACCCGATCTGGAAACTCCTAATATTTCACATAATTTTAAGATTGGATATTTGTATTTTAATGCTTCTATCGTTTTGTACGATGCCTGTTGTCTGATTTTTGATTCATCAACTCTCTTTCTATAATTTCCTCCTTTTTTAATACTTCATTTTCCATTTGTAAATATTTATTACGCTCTTTCAAAGCTTTGATTTCAGCTTTCAACACTTCTTCATCCGTCATAATTGATTTAGGTTTATGCTTACCACGACTATCAATTAGACCATCACTACCATGTTCTTTGTATTTTTTTACCCAGTTATATAGTTGACCATAGGTCACATTGAATTTCTCGGAGGCTGCCTTATAGTTCATTTCATTCGCGATATAATATTCAACAATTTCAATACGTTCATTTAAAGTTGTTTTTCTAGCCTTCATTGTATACACCTCGGATTTAGGGGAATATGTTTTGTTTTCTATACCCTCAGTATAACGTTTTATCCAAGATCTAACAGTACCCGAACTAGGAATATTATACTTATAAGCTAAGTCATAACTTGATAATTCAGTATTGAAATATTCCTCCACAACGTTTCTTTTGAAATGTTTAGAATAGGTATTATTTTTTAAAGATGGCATTATAGATTTAATACCATTGATTTTAAAATTGCTATATTTTTCATTTAACATTGATTTACTTAAATTTATATTCAGTTCTTTTATAACGCTTGAAGCACTTACACCATTTTCCATCATTCTAAAAGCTAAAAGAAAAGTTTCTGTATTTACTTTATAAGTTTTAGACATAAAAATTCCCTCCAAAGTTTTCATTTTTTAAATGTCTACTTTGGAGGGAGCATATCAATTGTCGACAGCTTGAATATGATTTAATTTCAATTATTGTATAGATGCTGGTTCGGGATGTACATAAACTGAAGAAATACCCTTTTCATGCATATGTTGTTCTACTTTATCACAGATATGATGCGCATCTTCTAAAGATAAATCCGATTCAACGACAATAGTTACATCTACAAAGATACTACTGCCATGGTATCGACCTTTAATATTTTGCACATCAATCACATCTTCTATTTCTAAAACATAATTTTTGTAAGCTTCTAATTCTTGTTCATTAAACCCATCACTTAGTGTAAAGATTGATTCTTTAAATATTCTAAAACCAGTGTATATAATAAGTAAACCTAAAACCGTTGCGAGTACTGTATCAAGGATTGGCAAACCAAATTGTGTAAAAATTAAGCCTACAGCTGTTCCGATACTGACTAACGCATCTGATAAATTATCCTTTGCCGCTGAATTTAGCGAACTACTATTCGTACGTTCAGCTAATTTTTGATTAATGTAAAATACTATCAGCATTATGATGCCACTTATCACACTGACATATATTGTAATTACATTAGGTGCATGGTGATCCTTAGAAAAAATCTCAGGAACACTTTCTATCACAACTTGTATACCTACAAACATTATAATAAACGAAACGAGTAACGTTGAAATATTCTCTGATTTTAAGTGTCCATATGGATGGTTTTTATCTGCAGGTTTAATAGAAATTTTCAGTCCTATAATAACCGCTAACGAGACTACAATATCAGTCATATTGTTTAAACTATCTGCTCTAACTGCTGCTGAATCATACATAGAGCCAACAATAAATTTGGCAATTGAAAGAACGATATATACAATTAAACTTAAATAAGCGCCTTTTTGCGCTGTTTTCAAATTTTCATTTTGTGTCATGTCTGATGTCCACCTTAATTAATATAGAACATTTATTATGACCTATCCCAAGCATATTTACAACAATTTTTATTCAAAAATTATTTAATATAAATAGTAAAATTATTTTTTTAGCCTTTCCTAAATAAAGTTGTTAAATTGTACAAAAAGTAAAGTTATCACTGTTCTAACTTTATTTTTAAGTCCTTAAAAATTCAGTCTTTAAGTATATATTTTGATAAAACGAAAGTTATAGGTATCGTTATAATTAACCCTGCAAACGGTGCTATTACTGAAGAAATATGAAGCCACTGTACGAAAATATACAATAGCAATGTCTGCATGCCCATATTCACAACCTGCGTTAATGGAAATTGAATAAATTTACGCCATGTGGGTTTTACTTTATATACAAAATGGCAGTTTAAATAATATGAAATTATAAAACTAACCATAAACCCACTTACATGACTGACTAAGTAATTTAAATCTATTAATTTTAATAAGATAAGGTAGACGATGTAGTAATTTAATGTATTAATGCCACCAACAATGATGAACTTTATAATTTCATAGTGGGTTTTATTTAAATTCATGAACTTACTCCTTTGATTCATATTTATAATTATTTCGCACGTTCTATTTGTTTTTTTAGTATGTAAATTATCATTGCATTTCTAAATTCATATGGGATAATTACTTAGTTACAGAATAATTAAACTTGTATGTAATAATGCATTAGAGAGAAATTTAAAGGAGCACTTAACATGGACAAAACTTCAAATCGCCAACTACCGCTAATGGTTATTATTGTGTTGGGTATTATGACTACTTTTGGTCCTTTAACAATAGATATGTACGTTCCATCATTACCAAGTGTACAAAGTGATTTTAATACAACCGCTTCTCAAGCGCAACTTACACTGTCTTTGGCTATGATAGGACTTGCAATAGGACAATTTATCTTTGGACCTTTGTCAGATGCATATGGACGTAAAAAGATTGCGTTGATTATTATCATATTATATGCAATTGCTTCATTTATTGCAGTATTCGCAAACGCTATGTCTACCTTATTAACAATTCGTTTGATACAAGGTTTGACTGGTGGCGGAGCCATCGTCATAGCTAAGGCCTCTATAGGAGATTTACATAAAGGAAAAGCCTTAGCCAAAGGTCTAGCTTCACTTCTTGTCGTGAATGGGATTATTACTATTATCGCTCCACTGATCGGTGGTTATGCCTTAAGTGTCTCAAACTGGCAAGCTATTTTCTTTATTTTAACAATTGTTAGTATGATCATATTCTTTTTCGCCCTTTTCAAAATGGAAGAAACAAGAACAGCTGATCTTTCAAAACTTAACTTCGGCACCATTTTTAAAGACTTTGGTTATTTGTTGAAAAAACCAGCTTTTGTTATTCCTATGTTGCTGCAAGGACTGACATATGTGATGTTATTCAGCTTTTCATCTGCAGCCCCTTTTATTACACAAAAAATTTATGATATGACCCCCCAACAATTTAGTGTGCTATTTGCAATTAATGGTATCGGGTTAATTATCATGAGTCAGCTCACTGCTATTTTAGTTAGCTATATAAATCGTTATGTATTACTGATTGCACTAACAATGATACAAATTGCAGGCGTCGTATTAATTTGTATCACACTCATATTACACTTACCGACCTGGGTTTTAGTCATCGCATTCTTCTTAAATGTTTGCCCAGTAACAGGGATTGGCCCGCTAAGCTTTACATTAGCGATGGAATCACGTACAGGCGGAAGTGGCAACGCCTCTAGTTTACTCGGTCTTTTCCAATTTATTCTAGGTGGTGTGATATCACCCTTAGTTGGTTTACAAGGCGGATATAGTGTCATGCCATATTTAACGATTTTAGTTATTACTACGGTGCTAATTATTTCATTAGAACTTGGCTTAAAATTCACTACCAGAAGAAGTGTATTGAACAAATAGTCTATATAAAACAGGTGGGACACCAGTCCTATTATTAAAGGGAGCTTCCAAATTTTTTGGAGGCTCCCTTTAATTTTGTGTTACTATGATTTATCTAAACGATAGGAAGCCATATTTCTGTAATATATTCTTCTGATCTTATGGGCCCTTCTTTATACAACTCAAAAAATGGCGCATCGCGAAATTCGTAATCTAATGTAGGTAAAATATGTCTATTTATCTTTTCCATACCCTTTTTAATAGACTCAGGTACTGGCCCTTTAGCATCAAAGACAATGTATCTACCCTCAGATAATTCTGTTCGCTGCCATTGCGCTTCATCCGTATCATTGGTAACACCAATGAGGCAATGGACTTCACCATTAGCATGAGGTTTATAAACAGCCAATAGCCCTTGCAATTGATTATTACCTAGTGGCATTAATTCCTGTTTCTTCCCTTTATCATCAAAATCCATCCAGAAATTAAATATATCTTCTTGCGCTTTTTGACCAGTCGTATACTCCTTTTTGACACCTAAAACTGAAGTCCGTGATAGCGTCTCTAATCTGTATTCCATACACATCCACCCCTTTTTGTTATTATAACCAAAATGCATATGCGATTTCTATCGTGAACTATTATATAGATATAAAGGCATCTTAATATGCATCTTCAAATAATGGTTATATAATAAAATAAATTTCAAAACAAGTCCCTTTTTACAAATTAAGTAAGGAGCCATAGCATGAGTCGAAAAATTTTATCTGTAAAACCAATTAGTCAGCTTTTTCCTATTCCAATGATTATGGGATGTGAAGGCGTATCCGCTGCCATGATACTACAATTTAATGCACACGCTATTCCAGCTACTCAAATTATGAAACATTGGCCTAGACATGCAAATAATCCTCATAAAGGTTATGTGGGTAATTATCTATGGATTAAATGGGGTCATCATCAAACAATATTCCCGACTGCTTTAGTTCCGTATTTAAAACAATACGATGCACATATCAATGACAGTACTGGGCAATCTTTAAATGCGCTATGTAGCATAATCGATCAAGGCCAACCAGTGGTGATTTATCACACTGTGCTAGGACAGCGTCCTGCGAAACGTACATTTAAATTAGATAACCATCCAACTCAGTTAGTGTCCAACATTCATGTAACTGTACTCATTGGTTATGACGAACATTATTATTATTATATTGATCCACTATGGTCGCATTTAGGTAAAATAATACTTGTTCCTGCAATCATACCGAATAAATTTCAAATTATTAAAATTAAAAAAGCTAAATTAGAACAAAGTTATAATGCACCTGGCCGCATGAGTTTTTATATTCACCCATCATAATGTTGTAGAAATAAAAATGGGGCGAAGTAGAAATCTAATTTGATTTCATGTTCTCGCCCCTACAAGGTTACTAAAAAATTGAAATACTATATAATGCATGATTGATTTCTTGTTCTATATCAGGTGAACGCCATTCTCTTTGATAACCTAAACATGGACAAATGTATGTGACACCGTGTTCTTCAAATGCATTTCTAAAATGGACATGCCCCATGATGCTATAGCGAATATCATATTGTTGGTATAAAGTATCAAAATCTGATGTTCCTATAAACGCATTAAAATAATCAAATATACGATGTGGCATTGGAACTGCAAATTTCGGGTGCGTTACGATATGTGTCATAAGTATCACTTTTTTGTGTTTAACTTTTTCAATATCCTTTGCCGTTTGTTTGGCTGCAATGCGAGATAGTTTTCTATCTTCCATAGGCCAATCAATTTTCACTTTATCTTGCCATGTTGCACCGTAATATTTTCTACGAGCAATTCGCTCTATTGAAAATTTAGGATCCGCGTACGTATAATCATACCAACCTGTGTTACCGACAATGGCCCACTCATCATTGATGTCATAAGGTTTACCAATTAAGCACGTCTCCATCGACATATAAAAATCTAAAATCTCGGATGATGTAGCACCTGTATCTGTTGCCCAAAAATCATGGTTGCCCGGAATAAATAACACTTTTATTTGCGTCGTACTTTCAATGCGCTCAATAAATTGTTGCGTTAAGTTATAATTATTAGAGATATCCCCTGCAATAAGCAACAATTCTATGTCACGCTGATTTATCACTTTAATTAATACTTGTTGATAGTCTTCAGGTGTCAGTGTCTTATGTCTATCTACGTGCAAATCTGAAATCATACCTATTTTCATCTTTATCACATTCCTCTATTTCATAACACTATCATTATTACATATTCTCATATAGTTCATTAAGTAATCCGCACATTTTTGAATTGTGCTAACTAATAAAATAAATATTAACCGATAATATAACACCATCCCGTAATATATTTATTTTACATTACTATTAAAAGTGTAAACATTTCTTTTTAAAAATAAATGATGCTATAATAATATCAATTTAGTATATAAAGGAGGACATTCTATGGAGTTTACGATTAGAGCCTTGTCCGAAAAAGATAAGCACGGTAAAGCGATGGTCCATTATGAAAGCTGGCTAGAAACATACAATGACATAGCTAAGAATGATTACTTAGAAAATCTTGATAAAGAACAATTTATCAAGCAGTCCTCCTTGCATGATGTACCCACATTAGTCGCTATTGTAAATAATGAAATTGTAGGTTTTATTTCCTATGGCAAGTCACAAACATCGGTTGCTTCAGATGATTGGAGTGAAATTTTCTCATCATATCTATTAGAAGATTATCAACACCATATGATTGGTTTTGCGCTAACTCAACGTGCATTAGAATTGTCTTACCCAGATAACGTAATGCTGTGGGTCGTTGAAGAAAATGATAATGCCATCCATTTCTATGAACAGATCGGTTTCAAACGAACATCTGAGAAAAAACCTACCTATCTCGGTAAAACATATAACGAAATAAGAATGAATTTCACAAGAACAGAACACGATCATTAATACCATCATAAAAAATAAGAGGCTGGGACATAGCACATGTCTCAGTCTCTTTTTTTATAGTGTACATCTTTTAATGTGTTTCTCCTAATACCACTTTGATATCTTTGTCTGATTCAATGACAGCTTCAAGCGCGGCTTTTAAACCTTTAGCAATCGTTTGAATAGACATCGATGGCTTTTCTGGCTTATCTGTAACTTGTTCAGGTATAAATGGCACATGGATAAAACCAAATTTAATATTTGGAAACTGCGTTGCCTGTATGTAACCAAGTTGATATAAAATATGATTACATACAAATGTGCCAGCAGTATTTGATAAGCGTGCAGGTACACCTTGTGATTTTATTGCCTCTGTCATACGTTTAACCGGTAAATTAGAAAAATAAGCAGATGCTCCAGTTGTTTGAATCGCTTCATCAATTGGCTGATTCCCTTCATTATCTGGAATACGCGCATCATCTATATTAATTCCAACTCGTTCTGGAGTTAATTCAAACCTGCCCCCTGCCTGTCCAATAGCTAAAACAATATCATATTCCTTCTGTCTTAATTGTTCTACAACGACCTCTTTACTTTTATGAAAAACAGTAGGTATTTCTAATTTATCTATCTTATGACCTTCAATTTCATCTGGCAAAAGTTTGACAGCTTCTAGAGCAGGATTAATTCTTTCTCCACCAAAAGGGTCAAATCCCGTTACTAATATATTCATCGTCTAATAGCCTCCTTTTTTTTAATTGATTAACTCTACAGTAATCATGATTTAAAAAGCCCAAAAATACATTAAACCAATGTGTACAAAAATTAATAGAAACGCGATAGGTGCTTGTGCTTTAATAACACCAAATTCATCTTTCATTTCTAATAATGCTACTGGCAATGTATTAAAGTTTGCTGCCATAGGCGTTAACAACGTTCCACAAAATCCACCTGTAATTGCTAAAGCACCAGCTATAACAGGGTCTCCACCTTGCGCTATAACAAATGGAATACCAATACTTGCTGTGATAACAGTAAAGGCTGCAAAAGCGTTGCCCATTAGCATCGTAAATAATACCATGCCTAATATATATGCTGCAGCACCTAATAAATGATTGCCTTCTGGTAAGAATGAAGATATCCCTTTAGAAATAACATCTCCAACACCACTCACAGTAAATAGCACACCTAAAGCTGCTAAAAACTGAGGTAATATACCTACAGTGCCAATCTGTTGTGTTAATCTGTCGCTATCATAGAGCACATATTTGCCATTAGGTTTAATTACAACATAAGCTGCTATTAAACCTAAAACAGAGGATATACCTAAACCAATTGCCCCACCTAAGGGCGTCCAATTTGATACTGCAATGGCAGCCACAGCTAGTATAATAGCTGGAACAAATAATTTATTACCATATTTTTTTGCACCTTTATCCCCTGTTCCTTCATCGACATCAATGATATTTTTGATTGTTACTTGTTTAAATAATGTTAATCCACCCATTACTAAAATAAATATACCGTTTATTACATTTGGTATATAAGGCCCTATGATAAAAGTCGCTGCTAGCAAAATCCAAAATAGTGCTGTTCCATACTTTTTCTGATGTGACGAAGCTTTTAATACACGATACGCTGTATAAAGTAATTGTAAACCTATCAATATGTAAAAGAGCTCTAAAATATTATTCAATGTGTTTTCAGTCATTTTTATTCACCTGCTTCGTGCCATACTTTTTATCTAAATACTTATCAAACCTTATATTATTAATCCATACGATAATGAAAACGATAATTGCAATTGGTAATGATGCTAACACAAGATCTATTGCATCTACTTTAATGTCTAATGACTGAAACGTGCCAACCATAAGTAACACACCTGCCGCACCAACAAATAAATTTTGTCCAAAGAAATTACCATAATTTTCCATTGCAGACGCTTGTGCTTTTATCTTCTCGATATCCGTTGCATCGACCTCTTCATCTTTTAAGTTATAACGTGTTTTTAATGCACCTTGTACCATTGGATTAATAAGTGGTCTGACAAATTGTGGATGTCCCCCTATACGAATCGACGCCACACCCGCTAGTTCTCTAATCACTAAATAAATTGTCAGCAATCGTCCACTCGTTACACGCTTTACCTTTCCTATTAAATTAGATGCTTGTTTTTTCAATCCAAATCTTTCAATTAATCCAACCATCGGTAAAGTTAAAATGAACAACGTCACCAGCCTATTATCAACAAATGCCTCCCCTAATGTATCTAGAATTGCATATAAATCTAATCCTGATACAATTCCAGTAACCACTGCGGCGATTAAAATTACTGCAATCGTGTCGATTTTAAAGACAAATCCTAATATGATAATTAAAATACCAATTAATTTTAACCATTCCATAAAATCCCTCCTTTTTACTATAGTATAAATTTATTATTCCTAAATACAATGAATTTTCAGAAAAATTATATTGATAACTCACTTTTACTAAAATCTACAAAAAAAGAGTGGAACAAGAAATCAAATTGTGATTTCTTATTTCCACCCTTACAAGGCTAACTAGAAAAAGTTTTACTTCATAAATAAATGTTATTCACTTTAATATTGACTATCAAAAACCAATTTTATAACCATTTCAATTCTGACTCAGGAACGTCACGTGAAGGCAATAGTGTCTCAACAATCAATATAATCGTACAAATTATTGATACAACATTTAAGATCATTGCAACGCTATTGATTTGTATAATATCAAATAAGATATTAACGACTATCGATAAAATAATTAAAATGAGTGCAGTAATCCTTTTTCTACCTGCATCATAAAATCTTCTTAATGTTACTGAAACCATAGGTACCATGATTGCTAAAGCAAATATACCAATAAGTGCAGATAAAATTGCTGCGACAATAAAAACGCCCGCTAAAAAGCTAATTGCGCCGATTAACGCTACGATAAAGATGCCAATGATATGAACCAATACTGGTGTCCAGAACTCTAGTCTATCTGATTTCCCTTTAAAGTCAGCATACCTCTTCCAAAAACTTTTATACGCCTCTATCATATTGTTACCACTCCATTTTCTTCTTATGGAAATACCTGTGCAATGAATATATTCACTAATATATCGCACTAACCTATACACTAACAAGCCATAGAATATAAAAATTTATTTAAGAAAATATTACAAGTTATTCTTATTCTTTTGCTGACTCAATATAAGAATTAATAATTTGTTCTAAAACAACAGGTAATTCTTCAAATGCACTCTTTTTATGCAAACGTTCACTGACTTTATGCGCGTCTTTACCTATGGGTCCACATAATAATATCGGCGCGCTAATAGTTTTTATTGCTTCAAATGGTAGTTGATATGTTTTATTAAAATTAGGCGTATTTTTTTCATAAGCAACAATTTGTTCCATATCTCCATCAAAGTTCAAATAACTACTATCACTAATACCATTAAAATAGTGAATACGTTCACTTTGACGTTGAAATTGATCGCGCAACGTTCGATGCACTAATTTGACCGTTGATTCAATACGCTTATCGTAAGACGAATTAACTGCAGGATAATATGGTGTTGCAAAAAATGTCACTACTGCCGGTGCAATATCTTTACAGGTTTGCATTAACGTATCAACAACATTGACACTTTGTAAATGTAACTCATCTGTTTCTTGAATTGCCTTATCAATTTGCTTAGTTATATAGGCCACTCCATGTTGTTTAATGGCATATTGCTTTAATTGATCATAAGTTAGCACATTAATTTTCGTATCAAATTGTCTCTCTTGCTCTTCTAATATGGAGAGCCAATCACTTTCACAGCGTTCTGTAGCGTGTACCACTGAATCGATAAATTGTCTAAACACATCATCAGGCTTATTTTTAAAAAGAAAAACATTAAATAATCCTATTGTTCTGAATGGTGTTTGGACATCGTATGCCAATTTATTATCTCTTGTATGCAGTGATACTGGAACTGGCGTCGCTTCATTTTCAAAAACTTCTTTAAATACATTGTTGTATTCAATCGCTTGAGTAATATAACTCATCATGAAGTTAGAACTCAAACCATCTAATGGGTTACCTACATGCGTTTCTTTGCCATAACATAATACGCCAGGCATAATTTTTCCAATTGACCCTGAATATATATAATGCTTTTCATCCGCACCAGCTTGTTGAAAAGTAGGTTCACTATTTAAATGAAGTTGTATATCCAATTGATATTGTTGCTTTAACTGAGCGATTGCTTCTACTGCTTTACGCATCCCTGAAGAATTGACCTCTTCATCGGGTACTGTAACTAAAATTAAATTAATGTCCCATGCTTCAACACTGGCTAATTCAATTAATGAAAGATGCAACATTAGCCCTGCTTTCATATCCATTGTTCCTCGCCCAAATAAATAGGAGTCATTCTTTAAGTCTTCAATTGCTTCTGCATTTAAATAATCATGATTTTGAGAAAAGAATGACTTTAATTCATCTGGATTAAACGCGTTGGACTGAAAATTCCCATAATCCTCTACACCTACAGTGTCATAATGACTTATTAACACAATTGTTTTTGCTGATGTGTCCGCTTGATAAAATGCAACGACAGCTTCCTTATCATCTTCAGTTTGTGTCATTTGAATATGTTTTTTATGTTTTTGAAAATATGTAAGTTGTAACAATTGCTGCTTGATGAAGTTTGGAAATGTTAGCTCACCTTCAGAATTCGTCACGGTTTGATGATTCACTAATCTCTTTAATAAATTTAATCGATTTTCGTATGATTGCCATAGCAATTTTGTCACTTTATCCCCTCTATTTGTAAGCGTTTTCTCAAGTATAATATGTATTGAAATTCAATAGCAATAGATTTAATTAAAAAATAAATATTTTAACACTTTAACTCTTTCTCAATCGCTACGCAGTTAGCATTGATACTTCTTAACTCTAATATTCTATAAATTAATTAACAGTTTTCTGAAAATTAAAATTACATTCTATTATATCCTTGTAATCTGATAGGGATTGTTGTATTATTCACTTATTATCAATCTTGGAGGTTAATATTTATGACATTATATTTACTAGAAGCAAATGATTTAGCATTTGCATCAAATAAAAGCGAATTAGAAAAGAAAGCAGCTGATTTAACAACGGGCGAAGTGCCAACACTTATCGAAGTACAGGCGACAGAAGACCTTACACACGGATACTTTATCGTTGAAGCTAATGATGATACTGAAGCGAAACAATTTTTAGAAGATGCTTCAATTAATATCAACCTTGTTAAAGAAGTACGTTTAGTTGGTAAAGAATTAGAAGACGTAAAAAAAGGTGATGCTCATGTAGATTACCTCGTAACTTGGAATATTCCAGAAGGCGTTTCTATGGATCAATATTTAGCACGTAAAAAGAAAAACTCAGTACATTATGAAGAAGTACCTGAAGTACAATTCCAACGTACTTACGTATGTGAAGATATGTCAAAATGTATCTGTTTATACGATGCACCGGATGAAGATGCTGTTCGCCGCGCACGTAAAGCTGTAGATACACCTATCGATGATATCGAGAAAATATAAAGAACTACTTTCTCAATGAAATTGAGATTAGTAGTTCTTATGCAATTGCTTTAGCAATTGTAATCCTTAATTCTAAAAGTGATTTTTAGTCATTAGTTTTTCTTAATGCAATAGCTAAAGCTATTGTAATCCTTAATTTTGCTTCTCAATGAAATTGAGATTAGTAGTTCTTATGCAATAGCTTAGCTATTGTAATCCTTAATTCTGCTTCTCAATGAAATTGAGATGAGTAGTTCTTATGCACTTTTTTCAAAATAAAACATTAAAATCAATCACTTCACGGGCTATGTGTATGCATAGCCCTTTAGTGTCAGAATAAACCATACTAAAACGATAAGATTAATCGAGGTGTTGTAATGATTCACATTGACCATGTTCAACATCAATTTGGCGATAACCAAGTCATTAATGATTTTGAATTAAATATAGAAAAAAGTAACATCGTAACTTTTATAGGTAAAAGTGGTTGTGGTAAATCGACGTTATTAAATATTATTGGTGGATTTTTAACACCAACTTCAGGTGTAGTAAATATTGATGGAAAAATTAAACAAACACCATCACCTGATTGTTTAATGATATTTCAACACCACAACTTACTTCCTTGGAAAAATATTAACGACAACATACGTATTGGTTTGTCTCAATACATAAGCAATGAAGACATCAATGAACAGTTAAAAACCGTAGATTTAAATCATAAAGGGAAATTATTCCCAGAAGAATTATCAGGTGGTATGAAGCAACGTGTTGCGCTTTGTAGAGCACAAGTACATCAACCGAATGTCATACTCATGGATGAACCCTTAGGCGCTTTAGATGCCTTTACACGTTATAAATTACAAGATCAACTTGTCCGTTTAAAAGAGCGCACAAAAGCAACAATCATTTTAGTTACGCATGATATTGATGAAGCAATTTATCTTTCAGATAATATTGTGCTCCTCGGTGATGGTTGTGAGATTATCAGCCAATATAATATCAAACAATCTCATCCTCGTAACCGTAATGATAGTCATTTATTAAAAGTAAGAAATGATATTATGGAAAAATTTGCTTTAAATCACCATATGGCAGAGCCAGAATATCATTTATAAGGAGTGTTAGAAATTGAAAAAATATATTGCTTTTACTTTAATACTCCTTCTTATTCTTTCAGGTTGTAGCACGAATAAAAATCAAGATAGTCAAAATGGCGACAATAAAAAGCAAACTATAAAAATAGGATATCTTCCAATAACACATTCAGCAAATTTGATGATGACAGAAGAAATTCAACAAAAATCTAAAAAATCTGGTTACAAACTTGAACTCATACGTTTTAATAATTGGCCAGACCTTATGGATGCTTTGAACAGCGGTAAAATCGATGGCGCATCTACACTGATTGAACTTGCGATGAAATCAAAGCAAAAAGGTTCAGATATTAAAGCAGTCGCCTTAGGTCATCATGAGGGCAATGTGATTATGGGACAAAAAGGTAAAGAAGCTTCTGATTTTCACAATCACGGAGAATACAGTTTTGCTATCCCACATCGTTATTCAACACATTATTTATTACTAGAAAAAATGCGAAAACAAATGAACTTAAAATCTGATACCTTTAGTTATCATGAAATGGCTCCAGCAGAAATGCCTGCAGCGTTAAGCGAAGATCGAATTTCGGGGTATTCTGTAGCAGAACCATTCGGCGCACTTGGAGAAAAATTAGGCAAAGGCGACACTTTAAAACATGGTAATGATATCGTTCCAGATGCTTATTGTTGCGCACTTGTACTTAGAAGTGATCTTATTGATCAACATCATACAGTTGCCAAAGAGTTTATGTCAGATTATAAACAAGCTGGTTATAAAATGAACAATAAAGATAAAAGTGTCGATGTCATGGCCAAAAACTTCAAACAAGACAGAAAAGTCCTAGAACAATCAGCAGAGTGGACTTCATACGGCGATTTAACGATTAAAAAAGACGGTTACAGTAAAATTACAGATTTAGTAAATGATCATAAACTTTTTAAAGCACCTGCTTATAAAGATTTTGTTGATCCTACGCTATATAAGGAGGGGTAAATGAAATGACAGCTAATATAGCCAAAAAATGGACATTACCAATCATTACTTTTATTATTTTCCTATTTATATGGCAATGCGTAATTTGGATTGGAGATTACCAGCCTATTCTTTTACCGGGACCCTTACTAGTAGCAGAAAGTATATGGCAGTTCATTATTACCGGGGAAATATTTTCACACTTAGGTATTAGTTTATTTCGCTTTATTGTAGGATTTGGATTTGCAGTTATCATAGGGGTTCCTGTTGGTTTTTTATTAGGCCGTAGTAATGCATTCTTTGATGCAATAGAACCTCTATTTCAATTAATTAGACCCGTCTCCCCTATTGCGTGGTCGCCATTCGTCGTTTTATGGTTTGGTATCGGGAGTTTACCTGCAATGGCAATTATCTTTATCGCCGCATTTTTCCCAATTGTTTTTAATACAATCAAAGGGATTAGAAATGTAGAACCACAATATTTGAAGATTGCATCTAATTTAAATTTAAGGGGATGGTCATTATATCGAAATATCCTCTTCCCTGGTGCATTTAAACATATTATGGGCGGTATACATATGGCAGTTGGAACAAGTTGGATATTCTTAGTTTCTGGCGAAATGATTGGCGCACAATCTGGACTCGGATTCTTAATTGTTGATTCACGGAATATGTTGAATTTAGAAGATGTTTTATCTGCCATATTCTTTATTGGGGTATTTGGGTTCTTAATTGATCGCATCATTAGTTATTTAGAGAAAATGATATTAACACGTTTTGGTGAATAAAGGAGAGCATATTTATGAGTTTAAAAACACATATTGAAAACGAATTAGATCCATATTTAGTAGAAATTGATGACGGTTCACACTATCCTAAAACCTTCATTCAAAATTTATTTAAAGAAGGATATTTTAAAGAAAATGATGTCAAAGCAAATTCAGAAGTTATCGAAGAAGTATCAAAGTCTTGTCTGACAACTGGCTTCTGTTTATGGTGCCAACTGGCCTTTTCTACCTATTTACAAAATGCAGAACAGCCTCATTTAAATAAAGATTTACAACAGCAATTACTATCAGGAGAGATTTTAGGTGCTACAGGATTATCAAATCCGATGAAATCATTTAATGATTTAGAATCATTCAACTTGTCACATCATTATAATGATAATCAATTCATTGTGAATGGTAGATTACCTGCGATTAGTAACATTGCTGCAGAGCATTATTTTGGTGCTATTTCTAAATCTGAAACATCAGATGAACTTGTAATGTTTATCGTTCAAGCCAATCAAGAAGGCGTTAATATAAATGAAATGTCTACCTTCTTAGGTGTGAATGGTTCAGCAACATTTTCAATTGAAATGAATGATGTGCACATACCTGAAGCACATATTATTACACACGATGCAAAAACATTCGCGTCTAAGATCCGTCCACAATTTGTAGCGTTACAAATACCGATTGCATTAGGTTCTGTGCGTTCATCACTTGATTTAATTCATAAATTCTCTAATGCACAAAATGGTATTAACAAGTATTTAGAATATGATGTTCAAGACTTTGAAACACGTTACGACAATATAAAAAAACAATTTTACAATTTATTAGATACTAATGATTTACAGGATCAATTTGGTGACTTAATTAATTTGAAAAAAGAAGCCGGTTATTTACTACTTGAAGTCAATCAAGCATCCATGGTTAATGGTGGTTCTAGAGCATATTCACCTCGTGCACCTCAAGCACGTAAATTAAAAGAAGGCTTTTTCTTTGCAGCGTTAACGCCAACATTAAGACATTTAGGTAAACTACAAGAAGAATTCAAAAGTACTAATGCTTCAATTAAATAGATTAATTTAGAAAAGTGATCACTACCATAAAACAGAAAATTACATTTTATATATTTACTTTATGTGCATATAACTTTATATAATTTCAATCCCGGAAATTGCGCACAAAAAATGTCGATAAAGTCTGAGACTTTATCGACATTTTTTTATGCTATACCTTTACAAACCATTCAATCGCACGTTTAATACTTTGATCCCAATAAGCATAATCATGTTCACCAGGTCCATCTTCAAATTGATATGGAACTGCTTTTTCATCTAAATACTTGATAAATTGTTGATTATCTTCATGTAAATCATCTTCCGTGCCACACATAATGAGTAACTCCGGAATAACTTTATTTAGGTCTATTGCTTGATCGACTAAATGATATGGATCTAAATCAGTACCTTTAACCCTTTTACTTATTCCTGCTATAGCTTCACCTGAGAAATCATACCAATCAAAATCCATAAGATGTTGACCATTAAACACTGCTGATAACGGACAAGCTTTAGCAAAACGATGCCCTTGTGATAAAGCATATTTAATGGTGCCATAGCCACCCATAGAGTGCCCAGCAATAAAATTATCTTCTCTTTTATCAGATAATGGTAAAATTTGATGCGCATAATCTAACACTTCTAATACATAATCAAAATAGTTATGGCCATAAACCATGTTACTGTATCCACTATGGTCCGCGTTTGGCATAATGACAGCTAATTGATGCGTATTAGCATAACGTTCGATACTTGTGTAACGCATATAAGAAGTTTCATCACTTGAAAGACCATGTAGTAATAATAAAGTTTTCAGTGGTTTCGGTTGTGCTGCTTTATTAAAATAACTTTCATCTTCCGGTAAAATCACCATAAAATGATGATGCATACCTATTGTTTTAGAATTATAATTAATTGATAAAATTGCCAACTTTAATCACTACCCTTTATTAATTAATACTTTGAGGCTTATGCTTTTCTTTTTTCTGTGTTTTATTAGAAGGGTCTAAACGTTTTTCTAAAAATCTCAATCCAACGTCAATTAGAATTGCGATTAATGCAATTGGAATTGCACCTGCAAGAATAAACGTCGTGCCATCTGTTGCGTTTGTACCACGAATAATAATGTCACCTAAAGTTGGTGCTCCAATAAATGAGCCAACTGCTACAACACCAATTGCTACAACAAGTGCGATTCTTAAACCACCTAAAATTACAGATAAAGACAACGGCAACTCAATCAAACGTAACACTTGGTTTCGTGTCATACCCATACCTTTACCAGCATCTTTAATGTTTTCATCAACACCAATAATACCTGTAAAAGTATTTTTAATTATAGGTAACAATGCATATAAGAACACTGTTAAAACAACTGTGTTTGGACCTAAGCCCATCACTAACATTAAAATTGCTAACATCGCAATAACTGGTACAGTTTGTATAATATTGGCAATTGTAATAATCGTCCATGATAATTTTTTATATCTAGCGATGATAATGCCCAATGGTATACCTACAATTGCTGCAAATAAAACGCCATATACTGACATTAATAAATGCTTAATAAATAAATCCCATAGGTAGCCAAAGTTGACTGAATAATATTCGACTAATTGCTGTAATAAATTACCTTCCATTAGTTTTGACCACCTTTCTTATCGTCTTCAAAATAGTTGTGTTCTTTCAAGAAATTTTCAGCTACAACAGCTGGTTCTTGACCTTCACCATCTGCTTGATAATTAAGCTTTTGCATTTCTTCTGTTGATATTTTGTCATTCAACTTATTAATAATTGGTTTTAATTTTGGATGTTTTTCTAATAAACTATTCGTTGCTACTGCACTCGTATCGTATGGTGGGAAAAATTGTCTATCGTCTTCAAGTACTTTTAAATCGTACCCCTCAATACGTCCATCCGTTGAATAACCAACTGCTACTTCTAAGTTTTTTGAATTTAATGCATCATATACAAGTCCGATTTGCATTGGACGCACTGTATCAAAGTCAAATCCATATTCTTTCGTAAATCCTGGATAACCATCACCTTCACGATGTAACCATGAACTGTCTACGCCAAGTCTTAACTCATCACTATATTTTTCTAAATCTGAAACAGTTTCTAAATTATATTTCTCAGCTGTTTCTTTAGTAACCATAAATGCGTATGTGTTCTCAAAACCATATGAATCAAAGAATGTTTGATCAAATTTCTTTTGGAACCCATCTTGAGTCGCTGTCATCGCTTTTTCAGGATCTTTTATTGGGTCTTCTTTTAAAGCACCTGTTAAATCTGTGCCATTGTATCTTGCCCCTGACATATTCGCGTCTCCATTCACTAAAGCATTGTGTTGAATGGTACTTGAACCTAAATTGTTAATTAATGATGGTTTAATCTTACCATCTGTGTCATGTTGTATAATGAGTCTCAACATATGAGACATAATTTGTGATTCACTCGTTGCAAGTGCTGTAATTTTAACTTCATTATCTGAGCTGCTACCACTTAAACCAGGTAAACTACATCCAGACAACACCGTCAGACACAGTACAAGCACGATACTATACTGTTTAAACTTCTTCATAATGTCCTCCTTATATTATCTGGATACTTTTAATCCTTTTGGAACAGCCCATTTTTCGACTATTGAAAGTAATACGTCTACAACTAAAGCTAAAATTGTTACAAGCACTGCTGCACTTACAATCATCAATGGATCATATAAATTTAACCCGTTAAATACAAAGTCACCTAATCCGCCTGCACCAACATAACTTGCTAGCGTCGCCCAACTGATTACATATACAGATGATAATCGAATGCCACCTAGTATAAGTGGTAAAGCTAACGGTAACTCAATATCTTTCATAAGTTGTAACTTCGTCATTCCCATACTTGTACCAGCTTCTTTAATATTATTGTCTATATTTTTGACGCCTAATACAGTATTATTCAATATTGGTAAAAGTACATAGATAAATAATGCTACAATTGCAGGTAATTTCCCCACACCAAATATCGGTATCATGATAGCTAATACCGCAAGCGTTGGTATTGTTTGAAGCACACCAGCAATTGTGAGTACGATATTTGAAGTTCTTTTCATTTTGGATAAGATAATGCCTAATGGAACAGCAACTACGATTGCGATTAACAATGCGATCATTGAGATATAAAAGTGTTCAGCTGTTTTTGATATCAGTTGCCCACCATATTGCTCTATGAAATCTTTCATTATTTATCAGCTCCTACATTTTCGGGCTCGACAATTGCATGTTGATTCGCATTGTCATCTTCATCTATTTCGCCCCAGATACTGTCATATACAATATCCACTAGGTTTGCTCTCGTAACTAATCCAATTAATGTTTCACCATCTTTATCCACTACCGGAACGTTTCTTACATTTCGTTTTAAAATTGTACGTACTGAATCTTGTAATTTACTGTCTATTCTTACTCTATAAATATCACGTTGCATTGTATCGATAAGCTCTTTGTTTGAACGTAATACTTGGTTAATATCTTCAATATCTAAATAGCCCAGTAATCTATTGTTATTACCTACTACAAAAATAGTGTCTACACGACGTTCTCTCATGACTTTAACTACTTCGTTCAGTGAACGATCTGCGTGTACAGTTACAGGTTTAATCATTGCATCTTTAACTGTACGCATGTTTGGACGATCTTGAATTAATCTATTTTGACCTATAAAATCACGAACGAAATCGTTTGCAGGATGACGTAAGATATTGTCTGGCGTATCAAATTGTATAACTTGTCCTTCAGACATAATACAAATCTTATCTGCTAGCTTAATCGCTTCGTCCATATCATGTGTAACAAAAACAAATGTTTTACCTAATTTTCGTTGTAATTCTTTCACTAAATCTTGTAATGTATCTCTCGTAATCGGGTCTAATGCACCAAATGGTTCATCCATTAATATGACATCTTGTTCAGCTGCTAACGCACGCACTACCCCAATACGTTGTTGCTGTCCCCCAGATAATTGGGAAGGATATCTATCTAAAAACTCTTCTGGTAAATCTACGAGTTTAATTAATTCTTTCGCTTTACGCTCTTTCTTTTCTTGTGACCATTTTAATAATTTTGGCACTAAAACGATATTTTCTCTGATCGTCATATGAGGCATAAGTCCTATTTGTTGAATTACATAACCAATTTTTCTACGTAATTCGACTGGATTCATTTTACTGACATCTTTGCCATTGATTGTGATTTGTCCCTCAGTAGCTTCTATCATTCTGTTAATCATTCGTAAAGCAGTTGTTTTACCACTACCACTTGTTCCTATAAACGCAATAAATTCACCAGATTCAACATCTAATGTTATGTTATCTACAGCTTTCTTCCCACCACCGTAGACTTTTGATAAGTTTTTAATACTTAACATGGTTCAATCCCTTTCTATGTACATATTTAATTTAAAAATATTTCATAATAAATTTAGGACTACTTGTGGATGTTATACAAATCCTAAAATAAGTAACAACATAGCTACAAATAGCCCTAATTTATTCGTTTTGGTTGTTAAAAAACAAATCAATTATACAATAAATTAAAATTTGATTTTGTTACCCTATACAATAAGATACCTTAATTAATAAAAATAAACAATTTATACTCATGAATTTTGTTTCTTAAAACATTCAATAAACGTAGTTAATCAATCGTTTCAAATTGATTTCAATTATACTATTTATGCTTAATACCAATCAGATGACCAAGCTCTTTGGGCTGATTTTCAATCATATTGGTAGCAGCATAATCTTCAATCGCTTTTTTTATCATTTCTGGAAATGCTTCGGGCTTATCTACAGCTGTATTCATCCCCATGAGCATCACTTCATAAGTTGCACAACGAGATTGATTTGCATCTGTTAACGTCATAAATACATGTAAACGTTTCGCATCATAATCATATAACTCAACATTAACCGAGATGTATTCATCGACTTTAATTTCTTTTAAATACATCACATGGTTTTCTAAAGTAAATACTGTGTATTGCTTTTGTGCTATCGTCTCTTTATCTAATCCTAGATAAGCAAGCCAAGCATCTGTCGCATCACTAAACACACGATTATATTCAGCGTCATTCATATGACCATTGTGATCCACCCAAATATCTTTCACTTTAGTCGTATATTCAAACTGTGAATGTATCATATTAATACACCGATGGGCTTGTAGCTTTTTTCATTGATGGTGTATCTTCTGGCCAATATGCTTCTGCTAATTTTTTAACTTTGATTAAGAATTCGTTGCGCTTTTGATCAAGCTCTGACATTGTTTGGCCCTGTGATGAAGCTTCACAACCATTAACAACTTCATCATATAAATCTTTCGTTAATTCTGGTGCTACTAATTTAGTCCATGGTTTTTTCAAAGCTGGTCCAAATTGTTTTAGCATGTGGCGCATACCGCCTTCTCCACCTGCCAAATGGAAAGTCATGAACGGTCCATATTGTGCGTAACGTAAGCCTGCTGCATGTGTGAATGCTTTATCTACTTCCTCTGTAGTAGCTATGCCATCATTTACAATATGCAATGCTTCTCTCCAAAGTGCTTCCATTAATCTATCAGCAATATGACCTTCTATTTCATGTCTTACATGCAATACGTCCATGCCGATACTTTCATAAGCTTGTTCAGCTTTTACTGTCGTTGCTTCCGCAGTTAATTGTCCTGGAACAATTTCTACAAGCGGTAAAATATATACCGGATGGAAAGGATGAGCGACAACTAAACGTTCTGGATGTTGCAAGTTTCGCTGTAATTCTGAAGGTTTAATACCTGAAGTACTTGAGCCTATTGTTGCATCAGGTCGTGCATAAAAGTCTATTTCTGTAAGCACTTGCTCTTTTATTGATCCAACTTCAGGCACATTTTCTTGTATATGATCTGCTTCTTTAACTGCTTCTTCTAAATAAGGTGTAAATGTAAGGTTTTCTAATGAAGCACCTTCTGCTAAGCCAAGTTCTTCAGCATATGGCCAATTTTGTTTTACTTGTTTCAACATGCTTTCATATGCACCTTCACTTGGATCAGTAGCAATTACTTCATGTCCATGTGCTAACATTCTTGTAATCCATCCACTACCAATAACGCCTGTACCTACGACTGCGAATTTCATTTTGTGCCTCCTTTTGGATCTCTAAGTTGATATTTTTTACGCGCTTCAGCGGGCGTCATTGGTGCTATATCTAAACCTTTTAATATTTCTACAGCCTTTTCAACGAGTTGTTCATTTGTTGCTTTGACACCTTTTGCCAAATATAAATTATCTTCTAGGCCCACACGTACATTGCCTCCACGTTTAGCCGCTTCTTCTACTGTTGGAAATTGCATTCTGCCAATACCAAATGCTGACCAATGTGCATTTTCAGGTATACGCGTCTTAAAGTATTCTATCGTTTCCGCGTCATTTTCTGCGCCCCATGGAATGCCAAGACAGAATTGGAACATCGGCTCTCCTTCAATTAAACCTTCATTTATAAGTTGCTTAGCAAACGAAATATGCCCACTATCAAAACACTCTAACTCAGGTTTAACCCCAGCATCTTTAACAAGTTGTGCTTGTTCTCTTAACCAACCTGCTGGACTTAAATAAAGCGTATCACCCATATTGACACTACCACAGTCCAAGGTACACATTTCTGGCAATAATGCGCCTACAGGTTCATGTCTTTCTTCTGGTGTTTGCATGTCTGTTCCTTTTGCACCAGTATATGGATCTTCTAGGTTCGGAATGAAGTCTCCGCCCCCACCAGAAGTAATATTTATAACAATATCTTCGTCTGCTTCTCTAATTAATTTCACTGCTTCTTTAAAAAATTCAACGTTATGACTAATGCCACCTGTTTCTGGGTCTCTAGCATGTATATGTGCCACAGTCGCTCCTGCTCTTGCACATTTTATCGCTGAATCAGCAATCTCTTGAGGTGTTACAGGAACACTTTTATTTTTTTCTGTAGTATCTCCAGCACCTGTTATAGCTGCTGTTAGCATAACTTTCTTCATTAATATAAACCTCCAACAAAGTTTTTTAATACATCGATTAGTGTACCAACCAGACGGTTTAGTTTCAACCTTATAACATATAAAAAAAGGGATTAATCAATTTTGAATCATTGACTATCCCTATATTATCAGTGCTTTACATGAATTTTTCATTTAATTATTTTTTTATAATTTCTAATTTTATCGACCCTTTTCAATCGATTTTTTCATTTTTAGTATAAGCTGTTAATCTTTCTAAAACTTCAGCTCGCATCGAATCATCAATGGCAGCTAAACCAAATATTTCAGACAACCATAGTCCATCGACTGCCATTCGAATAATTGTCGCATCAACTTTGTCTAAGCCATCATTTTCAATATTGAATTGCCATTCTTTATATGTGTCTTGCAAAGGTAATAATAAATTACTATTTATACCTTGTGCAGCTAACATTCCTGAAGTGATAGATGCATTTTCAGAACTATATTCGCGCGTGGCCTCTATAAATGCGCGTATCCACTTGCCTTGTTGTTGGTCATTACCTTGCACATGTTTATCAACGTTAATTCGATATATTTCGTCTGCATGGTCGACAAGTCCTTGAATTAATGCAAATTTGTTTTTGAAATGATACAACAAGCCACCTTTACTTACGCCTGCTTTCTTAGCAACAGCATCTAAAGTTAAATATTCACTACCTTGTTCATTAACGATAGAAGCAGCTGCTTCTAGTAATTGTATCCGTTTAGAAACTCTTGGCATTAATACACCCTCTCTCTAAAAGTACTTTACGAGTTGATTTCTCATAACACTTTTTATATTCGAGCAAACTATAAACGATAATTGTTAAAGTTGCAACTGTATCTTTTTATTATTAATTAAAATAATGACCCTTAAACAAGCGATATGAACTAAACACATGTTTTATTTTATTTGAAATAAATATGAATACCTCTTAAAAATCATTCTACACTTTTTTCAGTTTACTTAAATTAAGTTGCTACTTTGTAAACTTACTTCGTTCTTTTAATATCAAGTTCAAGTCTATATTATTTATCATCTATACCCTTACCCTCTAAAATATGATCCACATATTTTTCAACGCGTTTTTCACGTGTTGTCGCTCTTTTAGCTTGTCCTATATGGAACATGTATTGTCTTTGTCTACCAGGTGTTAAATTATAAAATGCTTCTTCAAGTTCAGCGCTGTCATTTAATTTTATTTGTAGTTCTTCCGGCATTTCATAATCTGCTGTTTTTTTCATTGGCACTTGCTTATCTGATTTTTCAATTCTTATTGCTTCTTCAACATACCATTTAATTTCATCTCTTCGTTTTTCAATTTCGTCTAGACTTTCAAAGCGCAACTGTCTTGCAGCTTGGACATTTTTCGTTTGTTGGATAAGTGATTGGTATGGGTCTTCCATGATAGATCCTTTTTCAAAAAGTAACGCGCAATAATGTTTAAAATCTTGAATAATCACAACATTTTTATTGTCTAACGTGTAACAAGGATGCATCCATTTGTAATCTTCTACTAATTCAGTTTCTCTAATAATTTCACGCATTATTTTAAATTCATCTTGCCATTGTTTTAATCTATCAATAAATGCATTTACTTTAATATGATCGTGTTCATTAGTCATAAAAATTGCACCTCTTTTTTAATTAATTTATTTATCTTTATTCTACTATGAAATGATTAATTTTATCTATATTTAATCTTTTTAACATTTATACCAAGTTTTCCGATTGATGTACTATGAATTAAATGTTTGTTATGTTATGATTTTTTTATTATTTAGACTATTACATAGAATTTAGAGGTGATTTTAATGCAACAAGCAACAAATTTAAAAAAAGTACTAGGCTTAACTGACGTCCTGGGTATAGCTATCGGGCAAATCATAGGTGCTGGTGTCATGTCACTGACTGGAATTGGTATACAGATGACTGGTAGCGGCATAACACCTGCATTTATTTTATCTGCCCTCATCACCTTACTTACGATGCTCCCAATCGCAATATTAGGTTCGACATTACCTACTACTGGCGGAATGTATCAATACACTAGTCGTTTATTGTCTCCAAAGACAGGCATTTTTTGGTTACTATTATTTATCTTTTTGCAGATTACGTTGTCATTATATGCATTGTCATTCGCACAATATTTAGAAGGTCTTTTCCCTGGAGTACCGGTTAGGGCTGTCGCCTTCTCATTATTAACTATTTTATTTATCGTAAATATCGTTGGTATTAAATCTGCCTCTATTATTGGAAATATCATGGTAGTCACTTTAATAGTGGCTTTGTCTTGCTTTATCATATTTGGTGTTCCACATGTTAACTTTGGTGTATTTAATACGAAATCTATGCTCCCAGATGGTTTCACCGGCTTCTTTACTGCTGTAGGCCTTGTTTCTTTTGCGACAGGAGGTGCTCAAGTGGTTGCTGAACTTGGTGGAGAAATGAAAAACCCTAAAAGGGACATTCCAATTGTTATTATTGTTGCTACTATATTTGTCGGATTATTATACGCATTTATTGCCTCAATTGCAGTAGGTGTATTACCTATTCCAGAAGTAGCAGGTAGACCTTTAACGAGTGTCGCAAAAGAAGTATTACCAACCCCGGCATTTATCTTCTTCATGGTGGGTGGCGCAATGTTTGCTTTAGCAACAACACTTAATTCGACTTTTACTTGGGTAACAAAAAGTTTATTAGTGGCAATTCATGATGGTTATTTACCTAAATATTTAGGTAAAGTAAACAAACGTTTTGGTACACCTCATTGGCTATTACTTATCTTTTACATTATTGGTGCATTGCCTATTATTACAGGTATGTCTTTAGATGTTGTTGCACAACTTGGTACAGGCATCTCTCTCATCGTATTTGCATTTCCAGCCTTAGCTGTGACACAATTACCCAAAAAATATCCCGAAGCATATAAACAGTCCCCATTTAAAGTCCCTTATCCTATTCTGGTGACAATAGCTATATGTGCAATTATAGTCTTGCTATGCCAATCTTATTTGCTCATTTCAGATTTAAAATTAGGTTATATCATAGGTACCTTTATATATATTATTATCTCAGCTTTTATTGCTCATTTCTCAAATAAAAAAGCGCATTTAAACATTAGTGAAATACAACTAAATTCTAAGCATTCCCCCGAAAAACAAATCAACGTTTCTAATAATCTATAACTTAATAAAAATGAGGACGGACACATGACATCAATTTTTTCAATCAACATGTGTCCGTCCTCATTAATATTTGACTTCCCAAAATTCTGTTTTCTACTTAAAATTAAATCTTAATTTACTTATAACTAAAGCTTCTTTATCACTAATTTTTGTGAGCTAATCAACAATTTTTGATGCTCTGAATTAATGTTACCTATGCTTTATTATATTTTGCTACGTTTTTTAAACTTATAACCAATATGAGTGCTACTAAAGCAATGGCACCACTAAAGTAAGTTACAGCTAAAACATCTATTTTCGAAACAACCAAGCCACCGATGATACCACCGATACCAATACCAGCATTTAAGCTCGACATATTCCAACTCATAACTTGACTCGTATCACCGTCAACGTGTTCGATGATACCGCTTTGAACTGCCGGATTTGTACTCCATTGCATGATGTTCCAAATGAAGATGACCATTAATAGCAAGCCAGTACCTGGTAAGAAAACATTCAAGATTAACATCATAAGAATAAATATTGAAGTTGCAATCGTTAACCAGCGCTTACTTGTTAATTTATCTGATAGTACTCCGCCCATCGAAGTTCCTATCACACCTGCTATACCATTGATTAATAATGCTATAGAGACAAATGATAAATCATGACCACTAGACAACATTAACGGATTAATGTAGATAAATGTAACGGAATTCGCTACTAATAATAGGAATGTAATCCCTAAATATTTTGTAATTTCTGCAGGTCTTAAGATTTTAGAATAACTGCTGCCACGTTTTTGACTACTTGTACTTGTTGTAGAAGCTTT
Organism: Staphylococcus parequorum; assembly: GCF_039237145.1. Lineage (NCBI taxonomy): Bacteria > Bacillati > Bacillota > Bacilli > Caryophanales > Staphylococcaceae > Staphylococcus > Staphylococcus parequorum. The sequence goes on along the minus strand of NZ_CP150682.1, from coordinate 896,973 downwards.
AAACTCTGGATCAGGTACATAAAAGTACATAAGAATACCAACAAGTATACTTACAGCCACTATAAATAGAAATGTAAATCTCCAACCAACTAAGTCACCAATAATTGTTCCAATCGGCACACCGAATACGTTAGCACCACTAAAACCCGAATAAACGATACCTATCATTTTCCCACGATGTTGAGGTGCCGTTAATAAAGCAGTTAATGCTAGTATCTTCACTACAATTAAAGCTGCAGCTGCTGAAGATAAAATACGTCCAAATACTAAAATAGTAAAATCAGGTGCAACTGCAATAATTACGTTTCCTAACATAAACATTACTAATGCCCATAATAAAACTGGTCTTGGTGAAAAACGATTTGTGACTTTAACCAAGATTGGTCCTGCAATAGCAAAGGTAATTGCATATAAAGTTACTAACTGACCAATAATTGCTTCAGAAACACCTAAATCATTACTCATTAAATTCATAATCCCAGCAACCATCATTTCAACCATACCTACGATAAATATACTTAAAATAAAGGTTGTAATTCGCATAGCTGACATACGTTTCACTCCTTTCTTTCATTTCGTTGCAATTTTTACATAACCACTATATTATAAACCATTCGTCAACAGGTTTGAATACATTTACTTAGTTCAATCTCTGACTTATAAATATCATTTAACAATTCACAAATTACTGCAATATTCATTAATTAGCTCATAAAGTTAAAAGCAACAATGAATAAAGGGAGCATCCTATTTTAGATGCTCCCTGACTGAATTTCTTCTATAAAATTAGCGTTGTTTCGCGTGTAAGTGACGTCCTATCAGTTGATTGCGATGGTTAAAGAATTGTTTGTAACTTAAGTATGTAGCAATTAGTGCTGACATGATTGTTGCTGTTGTATGAATAAACACGACCATCAATTGAAATTTCACAGCTTCTAATGGATCAACACCACCAATAATTAACCCTGTCATCATACCAGGTATAGATACAATCCCATATGTTTTAACTGAATCTATTGTTGGTACAATTGCTGTCTTTACACTTTCTCGTATTGTCGTTTTAGAAGAGAGTTTCGGTGTAGCACCTAACGCTAATTTAGCTTCAATCCTACTCATCTCTTTAACAAATTCTCTATCTAAATTCTGATAGGCTAAATTAATAGCAATCAGACCATTACTCCCAAGCATACCTGCAATCGGAATGACTTCATTAGGCTTGAACTGAATAGCACCTGTGATAATGACGCCTGCTAATGGTAATGCAACACCAATAAATATTGCTGCAAAAGATATCCAAAACACATGATGCATCACTGGCGATGCTCTACTGATTGTATTCCAAGAAGCATTAATAATAATAATTAGTACAAATAATAGGAGCAACCATTTTTGGTTTACATCAAAGATAAAATGCAAAAGATATCCTAAAATAACAAGTTGAACGACAGCCCGTGTTGTTGCTACGAGTAAATCTTTAATAATATGTAATTTTTCTTTATAAGATACAATCATAGGAAAGATTAGGAGTAACCCTGTTAACACTAAAGCTGTTGTGCTCATTATAAATCCTCCTGTTTGTCTATTTTGCCATCAACAATTCGGATTCTTTTTTGAAAATGTTTAATACTCTGATTCGTACTATGAGTAATCCATAAAATCGCAACACCTTCAGCGGCAAACTTGAAAATGAGGTCTTCTACTTTCTCACTATTTTGCGTATCCAATGCACTTGTAGCTTCATCTAACAATAGTATTTGAGGTTTATACATTAATTGTCTAGCAATTGTAATACGCTGTCTTTCTCCACCTGATAGATGCTCTACACTTGTATTAAAATTATAGTGACCTAAGCCAACAGCTTTTAATAACTTCTTAGCTCTTTTACGGTCAAATTTGTCCTCTCGAACTACAGCAGGAAACGCCATGTTATCACCAATTGTAAGATCAAATAAATCACTTTCTTGTAATAAATAACTAATGTCCATACGTAATGACTCAGGTTTAATTTGTTCATAAGCTTTGCCGTTAAAATATATTTCACCATGCGTTGGGCTAATTAAATTATTAAGCAATCGTAACAATGTACTTTTACCGCTTCCAGAAGGCCCTATAATAGCAATTGTATCTCCCTTTTCTATCTTCAAATTGATATTATCGATGATGTATCTATTGTCTATTTTGTAAGAAACATTTTTAACTTCTAACATCATCTGTCCTCCTTAAAATATGAATCATTTGATATTACTTATTCCCTAAATCTATTATTTTAATAGTCTTTTCTCACAATGAGTTTGGTTAAGGCGTTCACCTAATAATTAATATGTCGCTCATCAAATTTCATTTACTTATTTTTTATTTCATAAAAACAATAGCTATGAATGAAATTAAATTATTTACAGCATGTAACGTTATAGCCAGCGCTAAATTCATACCACTCTTTAAATAAACAAAAGCAATCCCCATCGCGATAATAATATAGGACCCTATCTCAAATGGAGATGTAGCACCAATCACATGAACACCTGCAAAAAGTATAATTGACAGGACTGTGGCAAAACCATATGTAATTTTTTTGCCTAGTTCATGGATGATTAAATGCCTAAATAATAGTTCTTCAATAATAGGCGTTAAAATCACAATATCAATAAACAAAAATGGTAACATCCTGTTATCAGAGAACATTTCTTCTAAGAACATTTGATTTTGTGTTTCATTATATTGTAATGACTTAGGCAAAAATTCCATTAACCAAGCGTATGTTGAATTTAAAATTAAAATTAATAGATATGCACCAATAATCATCAATAGATATCGAGGCACTTTTTTAAATCTATTCATTGCAATTGATATCATTCTATCTTTTCTATGCATTGCATAAAAGCTATATAGAATAATTATTTCTGCAATGACTGCGCCCATGATTAATATATTTTCATCAGTAACAAATGATTCATTTTTTATATCAATAATAGAATATATTCCATATATTAAAACAAAGAAAATAATAGGAACTATATTACTCGCAACAATATATATAGGAAATAGCCAAAAATCTTTTTTTACAATCTTGTCCTTGTTCCATATATTTTTTTCATTGTGTGTTTTTTTGATCTCTTGAGTTGACTGTTGAGCCATATGACACCTTCCTTATCATTGTATACAACGAATATACCATGATTTAAATTACTTATATACATTTTATAATATATTTATTCGGTATCTATCCTCAACACTAGTATATTGGCCAGCCTAACTTTATAGTAGTTATCATATTGTAAAAAGCGCATTTTGTTGTAATATATATATATATATATAAATGGGGAGGGATGTTACATGACGATTTTGACAATATTACAATTCATCGTAAATATCATCTTAGTGCTAATTTTATTAAGTGTACTAATTGTTGGGGGATTTTTACTATTTAAAGATAAGCACCAAAAGCAACATAGTGTATTACGTAATTACCCATTACTTGCACGTGTTCGTTATTTTGGAGAAAAAATTGGTCCTGAACTCCGTCAATATTTATTCTTAGCGGATACGAAAGGTAAACCATTTTCCAGAAATGATTTTACTAACATCGTATTAGCTGGAAAATATAATTCTAGAATGACGAGTTTTGGTACGCAAGAAGATTACGAAGATGGGTTTTATTTACAAAATACAATGTTTCCTTTACAAACATCAGAATTACACATTGATCAGTCACCTATGATTTCTTCTTTTATCTATGAAATCGATAATGAACGTCTGTTCAATCGTGATGAACATAAAATTCAAGCTGAACTTAATCCTTACTATATATCAGAAGAAAACCGCATCACTTTAGGTGCAGAACTTAAGCATCCATTCAAACCTAAGCGCTTAGTTGGCCAATCTGGTATGAGTTATGGTGCATTAGGTAGTAATGCAATCACTGCACTGTCTAAAGGACTTGGTCAAGCAGGTACTTGGATGAATACCGGCGAAGGTGGCTTATCAGAGCACCATCTTTCTGGAGACGTAGATCTCATCTTTCAAATTGGACCAGGATTATTCGGCGTACGTGATAAAACAGGCGTATTTGATATAGATGCTTTTCTTGAGTTAGCACATAGAGATAAGATTAGAGCTTTTGAAATAAAACTCGCTCAAGGTGCCAAAACGCGTGGTGGTCATATGCAAGGTAATAAAGTAACAGAAGAAATTGCAAATATACGTATGGTTGAACCATGGAAAACCATTAATTCACCTAACCGCTTCGATAACATTGATAGTCCAAAAGCTTTACTTAATTGGGTGACTCAGCTCAAGCAACAAGCTCAAAAACCAGTTGGCTTTAAAATTGTTGTAAGCAAAGTTTCAGAAGTAGAAAAACTTGTACAAACTATGGTTGAGACAAATCAATATCCTAGCTTCATAACTGTTGACGGCGGTGAAGGCGGCACTGGTGCAACTTTCCAAGAATTGCAAGATGGTGTTGGTTTACCTTTATTTACGGCTTTGCCTATTGTAACTTCATTGCTTGAAAAGCATGGCATTCGTGATCGTGTTAAAATCTTCGCATCCGGAAAGCTTATCACACCGGATAAAATCGCAATCGCTTTAGGACTTGGCGCAGACTTAGTGAACGTGGCACGTGGCATGATGATTAGTGTCGGCTGTATAATGAGTCAACAATGTCATATGAATACTTGTCCAGTAGGTGTAGCTACTACGGATCCTAAACTTGAAAGAGGACTGATTATCGATGAGAAAAAATATCGTGTCACTAATTTTGTAACAAGCTTACATGAAGGGTTATTTAATATAGCTGCTGCGGTTGGTGTTGAATCACCTACTCAAATATCCAAAGACCATCTTATTATTAAAAATAAAGATGGCGGAATCCAATCTATACGAGACTATAAATTGAAGCTGATTGATCAACATCGATGACATAAAGAGAGCTCTATTCCTTAAAAGCAATTAAACTGCTTTTCAAAGTAATAGAGCTTTTTTCTAATGACTTGCTTCATTTATTTGTTGCGTTAGTTTTGTTTCTATTGTACTTTGCGCATCTTCTAATGGATTGAACTCAAATTTCTTATCATTTATGAATACTGTTGGTATGCCTTTGATTCCACGACTAAATGCTTCTTCAGTAATCGCTAAAGCGCGTTCATCAGCTTCTTTCTGAGGTGATAAGTTAAACTCTTGCTGCATTTTTTCTTCTATAGTAGCAAAATCAACTGACCATTCTTTTTGAGTGTCATACAATTTACGTATAATTTCTAGTGTTTCATCAGTATTTTGATAATCTAAATGAATATTTGCAACCGTACCTTTTAATAATCCTTGCTTCGTTTTATCAAAATGCTTAATTACATGTTGTACTTTCCCCTGCTCTATCAGTGGTTTTAATGATTGATCTGCGGCTTTAAAATAATTTTTACAATATGGGCAAGCCAAATTTATAAATGATTCCACTTTAACAGGTGCATTTGATGAACCTAATGTAAGATGTTGAACTTCTGTCATATAAAATCCCTCCACTTTGTCTATATTTATATTGAAACATGCTTATTCTTTTTATGCACACTTTTAGTCTGAGTGATTTAGTAGGGATTTTTATTTTTCAAATAAACTAACGGCTTTTCTCACTGCTTAATCCCCCCTTACAGTCAAAATGCTATGTAATCGCATACTTCATGTTAAAATAAAGTTATCAATTTTAATGGGAGGCATTATATGAACAATTCAGTGAAGTTATTAAAATCTCTAACAGATGTTGATGGTATTGCAGGCCACGAAATGGCAGTTAAATCTTTAATGCACGAATATTTAACACAAGTAAGCGATGAAATCATAGAAGACAATCTAGGCGGTGTTTTCGGTAAAAAGACTGCCACTACAAGTAATAAAACATTAATGGTTGCTGGTCACTTAGATGAAATCGGCTTTATGGTGACTAAAATAGATAATGACGGTTTCCTAAAATTCACCCCTATTGGTGGCTGGTGGAACCAAGTCATGCTCTCTCAAAAAGTAACGGTAACTACAGATGACGGTAGAAAAATCAGAGGTATTATCGGTTCAAAACCGCCACATGTATTATCACCGGAAGAACGCAAAAAAAACGTTGATATGAAAGAAATGTTTATTGATATTGGAGTTAAAAGTAAAAAAGAAGCACAACAATTCGGTATTGAATTAGGTAATATGGTCACACCCTATAGTGAATTCGAAGCATTAGCGAATAATAAATATTTAACTGCAAAAGCTTTTGATAACCGTTACGGCTGTGCACTTGCAGTAGATGTATTACAAAACCTTAAGAACGAGACGATTGACATCAATCTTGTCTCAGGTGCCAATGTTCAAGAAGAAGTTGGTCTTCGTGGTGCTAAAGTAGCTGCCAACAAGATTAAACCTGACTTAGCTATAGCTGTAGACGTTGCTGTCGCATATGATACACCTGGAATGTCTGGTCAAGTAAGTGATACAGCAATTGGTAATGGTCCTGTTGTTATTTTAATGGATGGATCTAATATTGGTCATGTTGGTTTTATGAAACATATTAAAGCAGTGGCTAAAAAACATAATATTACGATTCAATTAGACACTACTGCTGGCGGCGGCACAGACGCAGGAAGTATTCATGTAGCGAATGAAGGGATACCAACTGTCGCTATTGGCGTCGCATTACGTTACATGCATTCCAATGTTTCTGTGTTACACACGGATGATTACAAAAATTCAGTAGCCTTAGTTACAGAAATTATTAAATCTCTTAATGACGATGTGGTTGATCAAATCATTTGGTAAGCTACGAGTTAACTGAGACACAGTATTCAAATATAACTTTACAACAAACATAGTGTGAATTTATATAAGCTATACGGGAGCGGGACAGAAATCAAAAGTTGATTTTCTATCCCCTCTCTTTTTTTATACTTTTCAAATGAAATTTTTAAATAAATACACGAACGTTCATATATGAAATATATATTTAAAATTTGAAAATTATAAAGTTTTCAGAATATTTATTCTATTTTTATTCTTAATTTGTTATACTACCGATAACTTATTAGGGAGGTCGTTATGATGGTTTCGAATACTAAAGATAAGCCAACGCTAATAAATAGATTTTTGAATATTGTAGAAAAAGTTGGAAACAGATTACCTGACCCTAGCATTTTATTTTTCTTAATGTGTGTAGGACTCGCAATACTTACTTGGGTTGTATCATTGTTTCAGATTTCCGTAAAACATCCGGGCACAGGCGATACCATCGCAATCAAAAGTATTTTAAGTAAAGATGGACTATCGATGATTCTGAATGACGCCATAAAAAACTTTTCAGAATTTCCGGCATTAGGTCTTGTCCTTGCAGTCATGCTTGGTATTGGCGTAGCAGAAAAAACAGGTTACTTCGATAAATTAATGATTCAAGTCGTACATAAGGCACCTAAGCATTTCATTGTGCCGGTCATTATTATTATAGGTATTTTAGGCAATGCTGCTGGTGATGCAGCGCCGATTGTGTTACCCCCATTAGCAGCTATGGTCTTTATTAAATTGGGCTACCACCCTATTGCAGGTTTAGCAATGGCTTACGCATCTGCACTTGGCGGATTCTCTGCAAATGTCATGATTGGTATGTCAGACGCATTGCTTTATGCATTTACAAAACCAGCTACAAGTATTGTTTCTGATAGTGTGCATGTCAACGTAGCAATGAACTGGTACTTTATTGCAGCAAGTGTGCTCGTCTTATTGCCTTCCGTATATTGGGTTACTATGCGTTTTGTCATTCCTAGATTAGGTAAATTTGATGATTCTAATTCAGCTATTCAAGCAGATGATTCTAATTCAAAACTCACACCCCAAGAAAACCGTGCCGTCTTTTGGGCTAATATCAGCTTTTTTGTATTAATTATATTGCTTATCATTTTAGCTATACCGCAACAAAGTTTTCTGAGGAATGCTAACACAGGTAGTTTACTGAATGATGCACCTATCATTAACGGCGTCGGCCTAATTATTTTAGTATTATTTTTAGTTCCTGGTTTAGTTTATGGCATTATGGTAAAAGAATTTAAAAGTTCTAAAGACTTAGGAAAAATGTTAGCTGATTCAATGTCATCTATGGGTTCTTTTATTGTCATTGTGTTTTTTGCAGCTCAGTTACTTGCCTTTTTAGAGTGGAGTAACCTAGGCATTATCGTTGCCGTTAAAGGTGCTTCAATACTTCAAGGTCAGAACGGCGTTGTGCTTATCCTAGGTATTATCTTATTAAGTGCACTGATTAATTTATTGATTGGTAGTGCATCTGCCAAATGGGGTATTTTAGCACCTATTTTCATACCGATGCTTATCATTGTAGGTTTCCATCCAGCATTGACTCAAATGCTGTATAGAATTGGTGATTCCATTAGTAACCCAATTACACCTATGATGCCCTACTTGCCATTGCTATTATCTTATGCACAAAAATATGATAATGATATGAAATTAGGTTCTTTATTATCTAGTCTAATGCCCTATACAATTATATTAAGTATCGTGTGGCCATTATTCATGATTGCTTGGTATTTATTAGGTTGGCCGCTTGGCCCAGGTGGCCCTTTACATGTAAAATAAGTTATTAAAATAGAGACAGACACGTAGGAATCATTTCCGTGTCTGTCTCTTTACTTTCAACCACACTAATCTCTGAAATAACCAAAGTGTAGTTATACTTTTATTAAGTAATATTAAAATTATAGATCACATTTTTTTATAAATGTTGTAATATATAAGTAAGAAAAGGGTAAATACAGTACAAGTAAAGTAAAATAACCTCATTTACTTAGGAGGAAATTATGGAACGTATAGGATTAATAGATATTGGTTCAAATACCATTCGACTCGTTATTTTTGAATTTGATCATAAAACAGGATTAAATGAAATATTAAATATCAAAACACCGGCAAGATTAAGCCAATATTTAACTGAAGATTTGGCCATGAATGATGACGGTATTGAAGTATTAACTAAAGCATTGCGCAGTTTTAAAAAGGTTGCTGACAAGTTTAATATAGATGAATTACATCCGGTAGCAACTGCAGCCATTAGACAATCTATCAACCAAGATCAGATTATAGAACATATCAAGAAAACACTTAACATCAACATTAAAGTTATTTCAGAACAAGAAGAAGCATTTTATGGTTTCTACGCTATTACACATACTACTGACGTTAATGACGGCGTATCTATCGATATCGGTGGTGGCTCTACAGAAGTTACACTTTTTAAAGATAAAAAACTAATAGATTCGCATAGTTTTCCATTTGGTGTCGTTACTTTGTCCCATCGATTCTTTGAGGGTAAAGACCATAATGATAAATCAGCAATCAAAAATATGGAAAAGTTTTTAGTTAAACAATTTGAGCAACTTTCTTGGTTAAAAAATCAAGAAGTTACTTTAGTTGGTATTGGGGGTTCTGCACGTAATGTCGCGCGCATTCATCAATCTGAACACTCATATCCTATCGGCGGGGTTCACAACTATGCAATGACTGAAGCGCATATTGATGAAGTCTACTCAATCATTAAAAAAAGTTCATATGATGATTTAAAAGATATAGATGGTCTAAGTAGAGATCGTGTAGACATTATTCTACCTGCAGTAGCTGTCTTCAAGTCATTATTTAATAGAATTAACGCGAAGCAATTCACTTTTTCTCGAAAAGGACTGCGTGAAGGTTATGCGATGAAATTAATTTCTGAACGTCATCCTGAAGAATTTAGAAAAGAGAATATTCGTAAAGACGCGTTATACCATTTAGCTAATGAATATCGTATTGAGGAAACAAGTGCAAAACAACGTGTGAAGTTAGCACAAACATTATTAGAACAATTAATAGGCTTTAAAAAATTAGAGGTCACTCAAAAAGAAAACGAACTATTTGCCGAGGGTTCTTTTTTGTATTACTTAGGGAGATTTATTGATGCTGATTCAAGCTCACCGCACACTTATTATATTATCGCGAATTCAATGATTGATGGTTTTCCACACGAAGATCGAGTGAAACTCGCTTTACTTGCTAGTTTTAAAAATAAGTCGTTATTAAAATTCTTTAGTCATGAAACAAAGTGGTTGCGCGGTAAAGAACTAGATAACATCCAATGCTTAGGCGGTATTATCAAGTTTGTTAATGCGCTTAATGTGTCTCATACGAGTTCTGTAGAGCAAGTAGAATTACAACAAAATGATGATGGTTACACCTTATATGTATACTACAACGGTGAGCCTATCGCTGAAGAATATCAATCCTTGAGGCAGAAAAAACATATTGAAAAAATCTTAAAAGATGACCTATCTATCATCTTTACAAAATCTTAAAATTTATATGATAAGTTATACGTAGCAAAATCCAATATTCAGACTACAACGAGGTGTAATTAGAGTTATGCATAGAAATTTGGGAGCAAAAGATTTGAACCTACCACAATACTTTAATAATAGAGAACTCAGTTGGTTAGATTTTAACTATCGCGTATTACAAGAAGCAAGTGATAAAAACAATCCATTGCTTGAACAACTTAATTTTGTTTCGATATTTAGTTCGAATTTAGATGAATTCTTTATGGTACGTGTAGCTGGGTTACAAGACCAAGTCAAAATGGGTTATGACAAACCAGAAAACAAAGCCCAATTAACACCAAAACAACAACTTAATCAAATCAATATCAAAAATAAACAAAATGTTGACTTACAATATAAGCGTTATAACGAATTGGTAGAAGATTTACGCCAACATAAAGTTGAAATTGTTCAACCAGATGAATTACCTGAATCGTTATTATCTCAATTACAATCAGAATTCAAAACGGGCATTTTACCAACGTTAACGCCATTAGGAATAGATGCCTATCATCCATTCCCAAAACTAAATAATAAAAGCCTGAATATCTTTGTTGATATAGATACTGAAGATGCCATTAACTCTGCAATTGTTCAAATACCTTCCTTAATACCAAGGTTTTATTCATTAAATAAAGGCGATACGCAATTCATTATTATGGTTGAAGACATCATTACGCATTTTATCAATGATTTATTTAGTGGATATGAAGTATTAAATACTTTTACGTTTAGAATTACTCGAAATGCTGATTTAACTATACATGAAGACGGTGCGGAAGACCTCCTCATTGAAATTGAAAGGTTTTTAAAGGAGCGTAAACGTGGCACTGCTGTACGTTTAGAAGTAGATGGCCGATTCGCTACACATGAAGACATTGTGTGGATTATGAACCAAGTAGAAGTACATGATGATGAGGTTTATTTCGTAGACGGGCCGTTAGATTTAACGATGCTATCTAATTTAGTTGATCACTTATCTAATAAATTGAAACACTTAAAATACAAAAAGTACGTGCCACAGACACCACAGTCTTTAGGTAATCATAATGTATTTGATTTATCGTTAAAAAAAGATATATTCTTCCATCATCCTTTCGAATCGTTTGAACCTATTGTCGACTTTATACGTGAAGCCGCTGAAGATCCAGACACAATTGCTATTAAACAAACGCTTTATCGTGTAAGTAAAGATTCTCCTATTATTAATAGCTTGAAAACGGCTGCTGAAAATGGGAAACAAGTTACCGTACTTGTTGAGTTAAAAGCACGTTTTGATGAAGAAAATAATGTGCATTGGGCAAGAATGTTAGAAGATGCTGGCTGTCACGTTATATATGGGATGACCCATTTAAAAACGCATAGTAAAATTGCCCTTGTAGTCAAACGTATCAATAATAAACTCACTTCCTTTATTCATCTAGGAACCGGAAACTATAATGATAAAACGGCTAAATTATATACAGATATGGGCTTAATTACTACCAACGATGCAATTGCTGAAGATGCTCTAAACTTTTTCAATTATCTTAGTGGGTATTCAGTCAAACCTGTTTACAATAAACTCATCGTTGCGCCATTTGATATTAGAGATGTCTTCTTAGCACGCATAGACAATGAAATTCAAACACATCACGAACATGGTAACGGCAATATTATAATGAAGATGAACTCTTTAACAGATAAAGATATTATTCTTAAATTATTTGAAGCCTCTTGCGCCGGCGTAAAAGTTCAACTTATTATTCGTGGTATTTGCTGTCTCAAACCAGGTATTCCGGGTATTAGTGAAAATATAGAAGTCGTGAGTATCGTGGGTCGCTTTTTAGAACATTCACGCATTTACTATTTCCACAATAATGGAGATGAAAAAATCTATCTATCTTCAGCAGATGCCATGACACGTAACATGATTAAACGTGTAGAAATCTTATTTCCTGTTGAAGACAAAGTCATTGCCAAACGTTTATTAGATTATATGAACCTTCAGCTATCTGATAATCAAAAAGGACGTTTTCAAGACGCACATGGACGTTATCATTACATCCAAAATAACTTGTCACCATTGAACTCTCAAGCTTATTTAATGAAGGAAGCGGTGAATTATGGTCAACAACTTCAAGATGAAGTATCGCAGCCACAACCTCATGTTGTATCAGCCAATTCACCTCAAGGTTGGTTCTCTAAAATACGTCGCACCTTCAAAAAATAATCCACTACATTAAATATAGCGCTGAATGCTCCGTTTAAAAGTGAGCACCCAGCGCTATTTATTATGTTTTTTGCCATACAATAGCGCTAGCCATTATATATTAATAGTGCTTCCACACATAATTATAAAGTTTAGACATCACCCACTTGTGTATCGGAGCTTGTGATAATAAATATACTAGCCAAGGCAATGCGGGTTCATAATGGTTCAAACCAATCACACATCTATAACTCGATGCGACGTTCTAAATTCGAGCATCCCATTTTTTTCTCCTTTTGTACTTACTAGTAAACCGCCTGTTACTTTTAAAATGAAATTGGTTGGTGAGCTGTATGCTTTTTCCATTTTTATTAATGGATATGGAAGAAACTTCAAGCTAATTTCAAAACGTTGCTCTGTTTGCTTAATTCTAATCCATCCTAAACTACATTCTTTTAAATATTGTTCATACATACCAACAAGTTGTATTGCATTGATTTCTTTTGTAAGTAACATATGTTGAAATGAATAGACTTTTTTATATTTATTTTGCATAGGTCTTGAGCATTTACCTATTTTGTTTATAACTTTAGATGCTGACATATCGATTACTTTGACGTTTTGCGAATCAAATAAATTTTTAAAATGATTATTATACTTTTTTTCCACGTTTAATATGTGAATCTTCTTGTCACTATATGAAGGTAAGGTCTGTAATATATTTTCAATAGCCCACACATGCATACTATGCGAATGCCCTTGTAAATATGCATTGGGAAGCGCTGCTTTATTCGTTATATATATAATATGATGCATTTGTTTTAAAGTACGTTGCAATTCATAAGTTTGGAATACATTTGTTGCCATAAAACCACTATTCAAATGCGCAATATTGTTATTTGTATAAACTTCATGATGCTTTTGTAATTTCTTAATTAATTGACTACCTAAATAACAATTCGCACCAAATATAAACACTTTCATTGTTATCGCTCCTATTTACGCTCTAGTTGATAATTGATTTGATATTTTTTAAAACGACGCATCAAATGATATCATTCGTATCATTCGCATTTTAACACACTATTTTTGCTATAATTAATAAATGAAAGATTTCGTATTATAGGAGGATTTTTATGCTTGAATTAAAAAAATTAAAACAAAATTTCCCTTTAATTAATGATATGCAACAATATAAACCTATCTTTTGGGAAAATCCCAAATTTCGTCAAGTTGAAACACTGCCATTTTCAATAGAAGATATGGAGGACGCAGCATTACGTCTCGAACGATTTAGTAATTATATACGCAAAGTATTTCCTGAAACAGAGAAAGATCATGGGTTAATTGAATCACCATTAAAGCCCATACCCTTTATGCACAACCACCTTTCTCAAACGGAACAATATGGAGCTAACGGGAAGTTATGGCTTAAATGCGATAGCCATCTTGCTATCTCAGGTTCTATCAAAGCTCGAGGTGGTATTTATGAAGTCCTTAAGCTGGCTGAAACGATAGCAATGGAACATGGTGGTCTCAAATGGACAGATGATTATCGTATTCTAGATGAACCACATTATAAAGAATTGTTCAGTAAATATAATGTTTCTGTTGGCTCAACTGGCAACTTAGGTTTAAGTATAGGTATAATGAGTGCCAAACTTGGTTTCAGTGTTACTGTACACATGTCTAGTGATGCCCGTCAATGGAAAAAAGACTTACTACGTGCGCGTGGTGTAGAAGTCGTGGAACATCAATCTGATTACCAATTTGCTGTTGCTGAGGGTAGAAAAAGTGCAGAACATGATGCATCTTGTCACTTTGTTGATGATGAAGGTTCTGCTGATTTATTTTTAGGTTATACTGTAGCTGCATTACGCCTAAGAACACAATTAGAGCGTCAAAATATTCAAGTAGATGCTGACCACCCTCTTTTTGTCTATTTACCGTGTGGCGTTGGTGGCGGACCTGGTGGTGTTGCTTTTGGATTGAAAAAAGTCTTTGGTGAACACGTTTATTGTATTTTTGCCGAACCAACCCATGCACCTTGTATGTTACTTGGCATGATGACGCAATTGCACGATGAAATTTCAGTGACTGATATTGGATTAGACGGACGTACCGATGCCGATGGACTTGCTGTGTCACGCCCTTCCCGCTTAGTCGGTCAAATCATGAATACACTTTTATATGGCACATTTACAGTTGAGGATAAGCAAATGTATCGCTACTTATATATGTTAAGTGAAAAAGAAGATATCTTTATCGAACCATCTGCCGCTTCAGGTTTTGCTGGCATTGCTGAAGCTACAAAACACGCTAAAAACAAAGGGATTCATATAGAAAATGCCAACCACATCGTGTGGGCTACAGGTGGAAACATGGTACCAAAAGAAGAAATGATGAAATACGTCATCTATGGTCAGAGTTTAATTTAAAATAGCTGATCACTATTTAGTTAGATAATTGGAAGCGGGAATATGAAATCAAAGTTCGATTTCATCATATTCCCGCTCCTTTTTAATCATTTTCTCCCATTTTTTAATAAGAAACTTTTAGTTATCTCATTTAAATCAAATATCTATTTTCAGAATATTTATTGAATTTAAAAAATAACTATGTTAAAGTATTCTTTATCAATCCACTTTAGTTCGGTAGAGTGACAAAGTAAAAAGACAAAGGATGGTCATATTATGAATACAACAACACTTATTAATAACAAAGAATTTGAATTAGCGTTTTTAAAACATTTTGAACAAGCTGGATTCAAACTTGTAGATTTCAGTTTTATCGAATCACTGTCGTGGCGAACACTGACTACAGACGATTTACAGCAAATGACTGAGCGCAGTTTCTGGCAACATGACCATCATATCTTTGCATTACGCAATGATTTTACCGATCAATTATTACGTTATTACAGTAATTATCCACCACAATATCAAAGTGTCGCGTACACCGGCCCTATTGTTCGTGATAATGAAGTCTATACTCAGTTAGGTATCGAACATTACAATCCAACCATTACAGATATGCAAAATGACTTCATCACTTTTTATGACTATATCAAAACAACTTTAAATGATGATATTGATTTTGTGATTTTAGGTCATTATCAACTGATAGATTTACTTCTATCTCCTAAAGAACAAACCAAAGAGGTATTGAAACTCATACAGGAACGCAATATTTCAGAACTTACATCTCAATTAGGTATAGCGCACCCGGTAGTTCAATTACTTACTACTAAGACAACAGAACAACTTGATTTATTAAGTCAGTTATTCCCACATGATCATCGTACAATACAAGCATTACTTCGATGGGAACAGTGGTTTAAATCTCAACACATAACTGATATTCACTTAGATATCACCCCACAACCACCGCGTTCTTATTACAAAGGTGCTTTTATGAGATGTCATCTTAAAAATAATAAAGCACAACAACTTACAGGTGGTTTTTACAAAGGTGAGTTAGAAGGCTTTGGACTTGGGTTTATACTTTAATTAAAAAGGAGAGAACATCATGCTTACTGTAGCTTTAGCAAAAGGAAGATTACTAAAAAGTTTCATTGCTTATTTGAATGAAGTAGATGAACAAGAACTTGTACGCGCATTGGAACAGAGAGAGCGTCAGTTACTCATCTCTGTAGGAGAAATCCAATTTGTTTTAGTTAAAGGAAGCGATGTACCTATTTATGTCGAACAGGGCGTTGCAGATGTAGGCATCGTAGGTAGTGACATCCTAGAAGAAGGTAATTACACAATCAATAATTTACTTGATTTGCCTTTTGGTGCTTGCCACTTTGCATTAGCGGCGAAACCCGATACAACAACTTTTACGAAGGTAGCTACATCTTATACTAAAACGGCCAGAAAATATTTTGAAGCCCAAGGATTAGACGTAGAATTAGTAAAACTATCTGGTTCTATCGAGTTAGCATGTTTAGTCGATATGGTTGATGGCATTGTAGATATCGTTCAAACAGGTACAACTTTAAAATCAAATGGGTTAGTTGAAAAAGATACAATTAAAAACATTAATGCTAAATTAATTACAAATAAGCAATCTTATTTTAAAAAATCAACCGAGATAGATGATTTTATACAAACATTGGAGGTGTCTCTCATTGATTATAAATAAAGCTACATTTTTAGAGAACTATTTAAATCAATCCGCATTAAATGAAGCATTATATCCTCTAGTTAAGGATATTTGTGACAATGTAAAACTTCAAGGTGATCAAGCTTTAAAAGCTTATAACCAACAACTTGATCATGTGGAGACATCAGAACTTGAAATTCCTTATGAAACTTTAGAAGCAGCTTATAGTCGCATTGACGATGCATTACGTGACGCACTTCAACAAAGTCACTCACGTATCAAAGCTTATCAAACATCTATTAAATCCACGGAACAACAAGGTTCTAATGAATGTTATGAATTGTATCATCCATTAGAACGTGTCGGTGTATACGTGCCCGGTGGTAAAGCAAGCTATCCTTCTACTGTGTTAATGACTGTTACATTAGCTAAAGTAGCTGGTGTTAAAAATATTTTTGTTGTCACACCTCCACAAACTCAAGGATTACCTGATATTGTTTTAGCAGCTTGCTATATTGCAGGTGTCGATAGGGTATTCCAGGTCGGTGGCGCACAAAGCATCGCAGCGCTTGCTTATGGTACAGAAACAATACCTAAAGTAGATAAAATTGTAGGTCCAGGCAATCAGTATGTTGCCTACGCCAAAAAATATCTCTTTGGTCAAGTAGGTATCGATCAAATTGCTGGTCCAAGCGAAATCGCCCTAATTATAGATGAAACGGCTGATTTAGATGCTGTAACTTACGATGTATTTGCTCAAGCAGAACATGATGAACTTGCGAGAACGTTTGTGATTAGTGAAAATAAAGACTTATTACAACAACTCAAACAACGCATTCAACAAACTTTAAGTCAAATTGAACGTCAACCTATCGTTCAAGCAAGCCTAGCAAACAATCATTTTTTAATTTCAGTAGATAATTTTAATGAAGCCTGTGATTTAATGAATCAAATCGCGCCAGAACACGCATCAATTCAAACAGCTTCACCACGTGATTACCTAAATCACGTGCGTTATGTAGGCGCACTATTCTTAGGACATTATTCTCCAGAAGTAATAGGTGATTATGTAGCGGGTCCAAGTCATGTATTACCGACCAATCAAACTGCGAGATTTACCAATGGTTTATCCGTCAATGACTTTTTAACACGTCATTCTGTGATTGATCTATCTGAATCTACTTTTGAGAAAATTGAAGGCTCTGCACGTAAGCTTGCTCATATTGAACAACTTTATAACCATGAACAATCTATAGAAATTAGATCACCAAAGGAGCCACATGATGATTAGAATTAACAAAAATGAAAGTCCACTTCGTCCATTATCCGATTCACAATTGGCAACAATTATTCAAGAAGCACCATTTAATTTCTATCCAGATGACGAATATGAGCGCTTTAAAACAGCTTATGCAAATTATTATAACCTTTCAGCTAAACAAATTATTGCAGGTAATGGTTCTGATGAATTAATTCAAAAGTTAATGCTGATTATGCCAGAAGGTCCAGTACTCACATTGAATCCAGATTTTTTCATGTATCAAGCCTATGCCTATCAAGTCGATCGTCCAATTGAATTTGTGAATGCTGAGCCAGATTTATCATTCGATTTAGAGCATATTTTGCAACGTATAGATGAAGTTCAGCCCGCGTTCTTTATCATGAGTAATCCACACAATCCGTCAGGTAAGCAATATACCCAGACGTTCTTAAAAGCAATTGGGGATAAGATGGAAACATTAGGCGGCTATTTCATCATAGATGAGGCCTATTTAGATTTTGGTAATACTTATCAAATAGAGATGCAGCCGCACATTTTACAAATGCGTACACTTTCAAAAGCCTTTGGCATCGCTGGATTAAGATTAGGCATGCTGATTAGTACGCCCGAAACAATTCAAGAAATTAAAAGGATTGAGCACCCTTATCCATTAAATACAATTACTTTGCATATTGCTTTATATATGTTTGAACATACAGAAATGCTTAACAATTTTATAAATCATCAAAGACAACTTGCTATGAAATTACGCAATATGTTTGATGATTTAGTATCAGATATCATGGTCGTATTTCCTTCCTCGACTAACTTTGTTTTAACAAAGGGAACTGCAGCACAAAGTTTAGGCGCATTTATTAAAGCGCACGGTTTCCTACCTAGAGTCTATGACGAAAACGAAATGGCTGATTATGTTCGTTATTCTATAGCTACAGATGAACAATTAGATGAATTAATCGCAATCATTAAAAATTGGAGGTCTCAATATGATTTATCAAAAAACACGTAACACCGCCGAAACCCAACTAAGTATTTCTCTCGCAGACGATCAGCGTTCAAGTAAGATTGATACTGGTGTGGGGTTTCTAGATCATATGCTCACCCTCTTTACTTTCCACAGCAAATTATCAATTATAATAGAAGCAAACGGTGATACGGAAGTCGATGATCACCATGTAACCGAAGATATTGGTATTGTGCTTGGTCAATTATTATTAGAATTAGTTAAAGAACGCAAAAGCTTTCAACGCTATGGTGTAAGCTATATTCCTATGGATGAAACACTTGCGCGCTCAGTTGTAGATATCAGTGGTCGTCCATATTTATCATTTAATGCACAATTAAGTAAAGAAAAAGTAGGTACTTTTGATACGGAACTTGTAGATGAATTCTTTCGTGCATTAGTGATTAACGCACGATTAACAACACATATTGATTTATTACGTGGCGGTAATACACACCACGAAATCGAAGGCATATTCAAATCATTCGCCCGTGCACTAAAAGAAGCTTTAGCAAGTAATGATTCAGAAGGCATACCCTCTTCTAAGGGTGTGATTGAATGATTGCTATCATAGACTACGGTCTAGGAAATATTAAAAATGTACAACGTGCGGTGGAACATTTGGGCTATGAAACGATACTGACAGATGAGCAAAATGAAATTGAAGCTTCAGATATGATCATATTACCTGGTGTTGGTCATTTTAAAGATGCCATGCAAGCGATTCAAACACGTGGTTTAGCAACAGTGTTACAGTCAATTACAGATAAACCGATTATAGGCATCTGTCTTGGCATGCAACTCTTATACGATTGGAGTGCAGAAGGAAATGTCGAAGGTTTAAAACTTTTCCCGGGAAATATTGTTCCGATTCAAACACCCTATCCTGTACCACATTTAGGCTGGAATAATTTAATCAGCAACCACCCTCAATTGGCACAAGATGTATACTTCGTACATTCATATCAAGCTGAAATGTCTGAACATGTTGTAGCTTTCGCTGAATACGGTGATCCCATTCCAGCAATTGTTCAATATAAACACTATATCGGCATTCAATTTCATCCAGAAAAAAGTGGAGCCGATGGATTAGCAATACTCAACCAAGCATTGAAAGGCGGTTTCTTATTATGATTAAACTCTGGCCAGCAATTGATTTAATCAATGCTACAAGTGTGCGACTAACTGAAGGTAAATATGATTCAGAAGAAAAAATGCCACGTAGCGCTGAAGAAAGCATCAAATTTTATAACCAGTTTAAGTGTGTTGATCGTATTCACATTGTCGATTTAATCGGCGCAAAACAGCAATCATCTATTGAAAGAAATTATATAAAAGAGTTAAGACAACTTACTGACAAACCAATGGAAGTTGGTGGTGGTATTAGAAGCATCGACACAATAGAAGCATATTTCAATGACGGTATTGATTATTGTATTGTTGGTACGAAAGGGATTCAAGATTTAGCATGGTTAGAACAAATGGCAAATCAGTATCCAAATCGTATATACATTTCTGTTGATGCTTATCGTCGTGATGTAAAAATCAATGGTTGGGAACAAGACGCTCAACTAGACCTATTTGATTTAGTTAACAAAATCGAACACTTTCCACTTGGTGGCATTATTTATACAGACATTTCTAAAGATGGCCGACTTGAAGGACCTAACTTTGAAATAACAGGACAATTAGTCGAAGCATCTGACAAACAAATTGTCGCTTCAGGTGGTATACGAAACCAACAAGACTTAACACAGTTAGAATCACTAGGCGTCTATGCTGCAATCGTCGGTAAAGCAGCGCACAATGCTGATTTTTGGGAGGGATTATCATGATTAAAAAGAGAATTATCCCCTGTTTAGATGTAAAAGATGGTCGCGTAGTTAAAGGGATTCAATTTAAAGGGTTACGAGATATTGGTAATCCGGTAGACTATGCACTTTATTACAATGACCAAGGTGCAGATGAGCTTGTCTTTTTAGATATTTCTCGAACAGAAGCAGGTCATGATCTTGTACTTGATGTCATTGAGGAAACTGCCGAAAAATTATTTATTCCACTTACGGTTGGCGGCGGGATCGCTACTTTAGATGATATCTCACAATTACTTAATCATGGTGCAGACAAAGTTTCACTGAATTCAAGCGCACTTAACAATCCAGAGTTCATTAAACAAGCGAGTGAAAAATTTGGAAGTCAGTGCATTTGTATCGCTATTGATAGCAATTATGATGACGAACTGAACGACTATTATTGTTATACTCACGGTGGTAAACAACGTACTGATAAGCGTGTATATGATTGGGTCCAAGAAGTAGAAGCATTAGGCGCAGGTGAACTACTCATCACAAGCATGAGACACGATGGTATGAAACAAGGCTTTGATGTGAAACATTTACATGACATTGAACAACTTGTAAATATTCCTGTCATTGCTTCAGGTGGTGGCGGAAAACCAGATCACTTTGTTGATTTATTTAAACAAACAGATGTCTCTGCAGGTCTTGCGGCAAGTATATTACACGATAAAGAAACCACTGTAGATGAAATAAAACAAACGATGGCACAAGGAGGTATTCCCATTAGATGACACAACAACCTGATTTTAGTAAAGGACTCTTACCAGCAATTTTGCAAGATGTTGATACAAAACAAGTGCTCATGCTTGGCTATATGAACGAAGCAGCATATAACAAAACTTTAGCAGATGGCATTGTTTGTTTCTATTCTCGCTCTAAAGAACGTTTGTGGACCAAAGGCGAATCTTCTGGACACACGCAAGTAGTTAAAAATATTCATTTAGACTGCGATCAAGATACACTACTCATCGATGTTGTGCCAAATGGTCCAACTTGCCATACTGGGAGCCAAAGTTGCTTTAATACCGACGTTCCTTTTAATATCCAACAATTAGAACAAACTGTAACTTCAAGTGCACAATCCAATAAAGAGAACTCATATACACAATATTTGTTAAATGAAGGTCTTGAAAAAATTACCAAAAAATTTGGCGAGGAATCGTTTGAAGTTGTTATTGGCGCGATGAAGTCTGATCGTCATGAAGTGACAAATGAAACTGCAGATTTAATGTATCATCTATTCGTATTATTACATGCTTTAAATATTAAATTTGAAGACGTCGAAGCTGTGTTAGCACAACGTCATCAGACCTCAAATAACTTCAAAGGCGAACGTAATGATATAGACAATTGGTAAAAACAACACTTACTTTACTTCGACGTGAATCCTTTTTAATTTTGATAACGTCGCAAGTTGATTGCTACCATTCGATTTTAAATCATAAAAAAGAGAGAGCGGTACAGAAATCAAAATTTGATTTCATATTTCCGCTCTCTTTCACTTTATATTTTATTTATTTTTCAAAAGTTCTTTTTTGAAAAATTCTGCTTGTTTTTCTACTGAAATCAAATCAGCATAAATGGCTTCATCCATTGAATAATAAATCACATTGTCATTTTGTACAGCTTCGTTATTATGCCATATGTTCGACTTAACAAATTCATTGTTCAGTTTCCCACCATCTTTTGTTGGTGAAAGTAAATAATCACCTGAATAGTCATTGAATTTTTCTTTAGGTACTTTCATGAATTTTTCTTTTGGCATCGCTTCTTTAGCTTCAGGATCTTCTTTTAGTTTAAATCCTTCGTAAATTGCTTCACTGCCTCGTCCAAACCTAGGTCCAAATTGATAAATATCTTTTGCTTGAATATCCATAATTGAAAAAGTTTTATCTTCCCCAATGGCTTTTTTAATTTCTTCACCATCTTTTGCTAACTTTTCAGATAGTTCATTGGCTTGTTTCTTAGCTTTGCTTTCTTTATTTACTAACTTACCAATTTCAATATGAGTATCTTTATAGTCCATATTTTGTACTTTTATAGGTACTGTTGGCGCTATTTTAGATAATTTTTTATTATTTTTATTTTCTTTATATGTAATAATCAAATCTGGTTTCAATTTAGCAGCAGCTTCTACATTTTCTGGATCAATTTTCTTAACTTTCCCCATGTCTAAATATTTAGAGTTTGGATATACATTCGTAATGCCAACAGGTTTAACACCTAATTTTTTTAAGTTCCCGTAATTTGCTGTTAAAACTAGGACTCTTTTCGGATCTTTAGGTATTTTAACTTTACTACCATCCTCTGTAGTATAAGATTTCGTCCCCTTATCATCTTTTGCATCTGATTTATTAGATTCATTGCCACTACCACATGCCGCTAAAAACATTATAAAACATAACATTAAACATAGTATTTTTTTCAAATTAATAACCTCTCCCATTATATACTACCTTTATTATAATTGAAATTGATTATCAATTGCAATTTAATTATACTTTTACAAGAAATAAATATATACTATATTTAATAAGCTAAATAAAATTACTGTTCTTTTAATTATCTTTTGATATTCTAAAATTATATTAGGGAGATGACTGAAATGGAAAATTACTTTTTAGGAATTGATCATGTACAAGTTGCTGCCCCAGCCAATCGTGAATCAGAAGCTCGCACATTTTATTCCGACACACTTGGATTCAAAGAAATTACAAAACCTGCTAACTTAGCTTTAAAAGGTGGCGTGTGGTTTCAAGTCGGTCATCAACAATTACATGTTGGTGTTGAAAATGACTTCTCACCAGCTAAAAAAGCACACCCTGCTTTTCTCGTTCATAACGCTACTGACGTAAGAAAATTACTTGAATCTAAAGCAATTGAAATTATATATGGGGACGAACTTGAAGGTGCCGATCGTTTTTATATTTATGATCCATTCGGCAATCGAATTGAGATTATTGAATGGTTATAATTAGGTTGTTTATTAGATTCCTTAAAAATACGCCTTGCACATAATCATTCATGTGCGAGGCGTTTATTAGGTCATTTATGCAATTATAATTGTTCATCTATCAATGTTAAAGCAATTTCTAATGCTTGAATTCTATTTTTTAATAATGTCGTTCGACTATTTGGATTTCCTTTTTGTTCTAATTGCGTTAGCGATTTTTGACATTTTGTTAAAAGCGAGCGTATTTGTTCCCTACTTTGTTGTAATTCTGTTTTTGTATACTGTTCCATCATTTTCTCCCACTGCTGCCTTACTAATCACAAAGTTTAAAATCAGCTTAAAGTTCTAAACACATTAATTCTTCATCATAGTAAACAGTTCCATCGTATAGTGCTTTCGGCTCAGTTCCATAACGCTTAAATCCTAACTTTTCATATAAATTAATTGCACGTTTATTTTCACTAAGCACGCATAAATTGATTGTTTTTACTGTGTTTTGTTCAACCACATCATCAATGCTTTGTTGAATCAGTTGCTCAGCTATACCTTGACGTCTATATTGTGGGTGACAATATACTGAAACTAAATTACCTTTATGCTTTATTTTTTCTAAAGTCTCGCTATAAAACGTCGCAATACAAACCAGTGTTGCTTCATCAAAAGCCCCTACAGTAAAATGAGTAGCTGTATTTTCTAACCTCACTTTGAATTTCTCAATCGGAAATTCAATCTCACTAGCATAAGTAGAAGCAAAGCCATTAGGGTCTGTCTGGAGTGAATTGAGTCTTAGTAATCGATACTGTGATACATCAGCTTCACTTAAATATCTAAAGTTCATTTAATCACGCCTTTCAGTCTATCGCTACAAGTATCATCATAGACCCCTAGCGCTACTTGAAGTTAGGGATCTGCACCTATATTATTCTATACTGGTCGTACAGTTACTTCGTTCACATTGACATGGCTCGGTTGTTGTAATGCATATATAGCTGCTTCTGCAATATCTTCAGGGTCTAATTTCTTACGTTCTCCCCAATCCGTTTCTCCACTTAAAGGCGTATCAACCATTCCTGGTGAAATACTTGTCGCCCTAACGCCTGTCTTAGCCAATTCTTTTTCTAAACCTTGTGTTATCGCATGTACAGCTGCTTTTGACGCACTATATAATGTACTTTTTTTCGTTACTTCAAATCCAGAGATAGAAGCTATATTTATAATATGACCACTTGATTGACCTAAAAACGTTGGTAACACTGCATTTATGCCATAAAGTGTTCCTTTAACATTCACATCAATCATCGCATCCCACGCTTCTACATCACCATCTGTAATTGCTGAAGACAGCATTTGACCAGCACTATTTATTAATATATCTACACGACCAAATTTGTCTTTTGCAGTTTGGACTAAACGCTCAACATCTTTTTTGTCTGTAATATCCACTACTAATGTCTCAACGTCTGCATTGCCTGCTGTTTGAATACGCTGGGCAGTATCGTTTAAACGTGATTCATTACGTCCCGACAACACCACTTTCACTCCATGACTTGAAAGTACTTGCGCAATGCTTGCACCAATTCCACTACTTGCACCTGTAACAATTGCAACTTTATTTTTCAATTCAACCATTTATAACTTCCTCTCTTTTTAATATATGTAATTGCTTCTTTATATTTCCACATTGTATCATGCAGTTGTAAGGATAAATAAATAATTGAATTTTGGTTATCTTGTCAGATTACTTATTTCGTTATAAAGTAAGTGTGTATAATAAATATAAGTAGCAACATGTTCGATGCTTAAAGGAGGATGGCTCATGAATTTTGAAGAACGCTTAGCTAAGTTACGTGAAACAATCGGTAAAACAAGCTTTGATTTCCGATTTGAATCATTATTTGATAAAGAAGAATGGATTAATATGAAGATACCACAGCGTAAACAATTAGAACGTGAATTTCATAAATTTATAGAACAAAACGACCATTTACGCATACCTTACACTACCGAGGATCATATTCGTATGCGCTTGTATAATTTAGTTTATGATTACAATGAAATTAAACATAATTTTAAAGCCTATATTTGATTCCATCATACTAAGATAACGTTTTTGTTTGCACTTTATATACAATACAAAAGCCTACACTACTGGATGAACAGTAAGTGTAGGCTTTTTAAGCTTTTAACGGACGAACGGTAAATCATGAAAGTTGATAATGGGGAGAAAATCATGCTAGAAGTTGAGTGATAACTTTCATTATTGCACAGTCATAACGAGAGATATACTCAGCTCCAAAATCACTCGATGCACACAGTGTATAAATCATTAACTAGCTACTTTTTTTGCAAGTCCATAGTTGTATAATTTCTCTGCATCAATGTAAGCTATATAATCAATACTTCTGTATCCATCTTTAATATCATTGATAATGCCTTGGTTTACACCGGTATGCGTGTAAATATCATAACTGCTTTCATTTGAAAAAATTACTTCCTCAATTACTTTTCTCATTATAATCACTCCGTATTTTTGCTTTCGCTAAGCTTTATCTATCTTCTACACTTTCATCATAATAGATAGTGACTTAATTTGGAAGTATTTTGTGATTTTTTTCACAAATTCATCACTTTTAATCTTTTTGTATTTATTAAAATCGTTTATTAATTGACTTCTCAAATTAATTGAAGCGATTCTTCCATTTTCATGTCGTTGAAAGTATCCTTATATCATTATTTTTATAGACATACATAAGTTATAAGTTACTCATTACGATCTTTCACAAACAGCTTTTTATTAAAAAAATAACCTTTTTATTAAAATTTCACTTCAAACTGAATAATTTGTGAATATTATCACATTATTTCGTGAAATAATGTGGTATTTTTGCTTTGAGCGTGATAATTTTAATAGTGTAATGTAAGCGCTTTATAATTATTCTCTACGCTTAGACTAGCAATGCTTTAACTATTTATTCGTAATGTTTAGATAGTTATAAATAAAAATTATTTTTGAAAGGAGCATTTAATATGATCGAAACTTTATCACAATATCAACCTAAGTTTAAGAAATTGATTTGTGTTGATTCAGATGGTTGTGCCATCGATTCAATGACAATTAAACACGAACGTGCTTTTGGCCCTGCGCTTGTAGATGAATGGCAACTTGATGATATCAATGAAGACGTGTTAGAGCGTTGGAATGCTTTTAATTTATACGAAATTACAAGAGGTATCAATCGTTTTAAAGGCCTCGAAAAAATGTTGAGCGAACTTGTAGCAAAAGGATTAAACATTGAAGGTTATGAAGATATAAAGCATTGGGTCCAAACAACAGCATCTTTTTCCAATCCGGCTCTAGAACAAGCAATTCAAGCCTCTCCTGAAAAGTTAGGTTTACAAAAAGCACTGTCGTGGTCACACAGTGTAAATGATCATATCAAAAACTTACCTAGTATTGGTCCTTTCGACCATGTACAACGTACGTTGAAAAATGCCTCAACGTTTGCAGATATTGCAATCGTATCTTCCGCAAATTTATCCGCAGTTGCTTATGAATGGGAAACATACCACCTTACACCCTATTTAAGTGGCATGTTTGCTCAAGAAGCTGGTACTAAAGAATACTGTTTAGAACATTTGAAACAATTTTACAATACCGAAGACATCATCATGTTAGGTGATGCTAAAGGTGACATGGATGCTGCTCAATCGCATGATCTTTATTTCTATCCTATTTTAGCAGGACATGAAAATCAATCATGGTTAGATTTTGATAATAAATATTTAAAATTATTTAAAGAAGGTCGATTCAATCAAGACATTCAATCATCCCTAACTACAATATTTTATAATAATTTCGAAGGAGAGAACTAAGTTTATGGCAAAAGTAAATTTAAAAGCAACACCTTATAATTTAGATGACGAACAAATTTCATGGGTAGAACGTACACTAGGAAATTTATCAGACGAAGAAAAAATTGGACAACTCTTTTTTAATTTATTTTCTTTAGAAGGCGGGAAGAAGTTTCATGATGCTGACTTAACAAATAAAGAAGTCTTAGAACGTTTCCACATTGGTGGCGCACGTTATGAAGGCGGGAATAAAGAAGATGTTCAAAATTTACTCAATGATTTACAAAAACACGCAAAAGTTCCAGTCTTAGTAGCCGCAAACTGTGATTCAGGTGGTAACGGGGCTTGTAAAGATGGCACCTACATCGCAAGTGCTGCACAATGTGAAGCAGCACAAGACACAAAAGTCGCTTATAATGCTGGCCTCGTATCAGCACGTGAATCTTCAGCTTTAGGCGTACATATTAATTTCGATCCATGTGTAGATATTTTGCAAAATTGGCGAAATACAATAGTGAACACACGTGCATACGGTACAGATGCAGAAACAGTTATAAAATATTCTAGCGCTTTTATAGATGGTTTTAATTCTGAACGCGATATGATTACTTGTATCAAACACTTCCCAGGAGATGGTACTGAGGAACGTGACCAACATCTTGTACTTGGCGTGAATGAATTATCAACACAAGAATGGGACGATAGTTTCGGTAAAGTTTATCAACATCATATCGATCGTGGCGTTCAAATGATTATGGCAGGTCATATTGCACAACCCGCTTATTCTAAAAAATTAAATCCAGCGCTTGAAGATAAAGATATCTTACCTGCTACACTCGCACCCGAATTAATTACAGGCTTATTAAAAGAAGACTTAAACTTTAATGGATTAGTTGTTACTGATGCTAGCCATATGTTAGGTATGACCGCTGCAATGCGTCGTGAAGACTATGTACCACAGGCTATTGCTGCCGGCTGTGATATGTTCTTATTCTTCAATGATTTAGAAGAAGATTATCAATTTATGTTAAACGGTTATAATAAAGGTATTATCACTGAGGAGCGTTTAAATGATGCAGTTCGTCGCATTTTAGGACTTAAAGCTCAAATGAATTTGCATAAACAACAAGCAGAGGGTACGCTGATCCGCTCACAAGAAGATTTAGCTATTATTGGTTGTGATGAACATTTAGCAATGCGTGCTGAAGCTGCTGACTTAGGTATCACTTTAGTTAAAAACACTTTAGATCAATTACCGATTCGACCTGAAACGCATAAGAATATTCAGTTATATATTATCGAAGGTGAAAAAGATGGTATCTATAAATCTGCAAACAATGTAGAAGAAGATATCATTCAAGAATTAGAATCACGCGGTTTCCATGTGACATTGAACGATGGATCTACACGAGTTAAAGGCAAAACGCTAGACTATCGTGAAAAAGTGGATGCAGCACTTGTCTTTGCAAACATTATTGGTTACGCTGCTGAAAATAATTACCGCATTAAATGGGGGACTGCCATGAGTAATGAAATTCCTTGGTATGTACATGAAGTCCCAACAGTATTTGTCTCTTTAAACTTCACAACGCATTTACACGATGCAACAATGGTCAAAGCTTATATTAACGCATATCATTCGAACCCAGAAACAATCAAACAAACAGTAGACAAAATCATGGGTGAAAGTGAATTCAAAGGTACGCATAACGACTTAGTTTGGACAGATAAATGGCAAGCAAAATTATAATAATAAGTAAGTTTTATAAATTAGATTGTTGAAATATTTTTAAGAACATAAATACTTATCAACGACTAAAAGGGATTTTCCAATTATGGAAAATCCCTTTTATATTTTTCGACAAAGTCTCACGATTTTGTTGGCATTTTTTATGCACACTTTCTATGAGTACAGCCTCAGCCTTGTACGCTTCGGCTAGTACTTTATTAACTCGTAAGGAGTCGGACCAAATCACTGCCGCTTTTCAAACAAAAATAATACATAAATTAAGCAATGGTGGTGTAATATTAACTAAACTAATAGTTAATATATATCAAATGAAGTGATTTTTATATCAGAATTCGTTCATAATAATCACTTATTATGTAAAGTAGTTAACAAAACGACCCCCCTACGAATGTATCGTCCATCGTAGAGGGGTCTATGTTTAAACTTCATTATGAGTCCTATGTGTTAATTTTTATATCCAAAGTCAGGAATGTTGTCCCAACGTTTTTTGAAATAATGTGCGACTGCTTTCGGTCTTCTCTCA
This sequence comes from Staphylococcus parequorum, assembly GCF_039237145.1. Lineage (NCBI taxonomy): Bacteria > Bacillati > Bacillota > Bacilli > Caryophanales > Staphylococcaceae > Staphylococcus > Staphylococcus parequorum. The sequence continues at coordinate 867,080 of NZ_CP150682.1, read as the reverse complement.
CGTGTGAAGATACCTTTTTTATTTCCTTGCACTCTAATAATTCCACTAGATGTTTCAAAGTCAGCAAAGTTCCATGTTTGTTCACCTATAAACTGCGGATAGTGATCTATAACTTCATGATTGGCTTCATAATAACGTATTTGATATTCTTCCGTAAATAACTCATCATTAATTGCGTGCATCCCCGCTATTGTATCTGCGCCGTATTCTGTGAACATAATTGGCTTACCTGGTTGTCTCTCTGTCCAACCATCTAACTCTGCTTTTAATGCTTCTTTAGCTGCTTCTAAATCGCCAGACTGTGTATACCAACCGTAATATCGATTTAAGCACAGCACATCAACTAAATCTTGTACTTCACATGTATCTGGTTGTGACGTGAGAATTGTCACAATCGTTACCGGTCGTTGTTGTGGATCACATGCTCTAGCTAAGTTCACTAAAGGCTCAAAGTATGCTTTAGCACCTTCTTCAGTAGAAGCCGGTTCATTAGCAACAGACCACATTACTACACATGCATGGTTCTTATCACGTTCAATCAAACCTTTAATTACCGCTTCATGTGCTGCTTTTGTACCAATTTCCTTAAATGTATCTCGCGTTGTACTACCAGATAAAATAGCACTAAAGTTTAAGTGCACACCTACTGCGGTCGTCTCATCAATGATGACGATTCCTTGTTCATCTGCTAAGCGCATCATTTCTTCTGAATATGGATAATGTGACGTTCTAAATGAATTGGCACCAATCCATTTCATCAAATTGAAATCTAATACATTTGTAACTTCATTCATACCACGTCCACCATAATAAGCATCTTCATGTTTACCAAAGCCTTTAAAGTAAAATGGCTTTCCATTAATTAAAAATTGTCCATCTGTTACTTCTACAGAACGAATACCGAAACGCTCCGAATACATATCAATGACTTGGTCATTATCTAACAATGTCACTTCTAGATGATATAAATAGGCATTTAAAGGTTGCCATAGATGAGGATGCTCTACTTCTATCATTCCTTCTGCACCTGATGTTTCAGCAACAATATTATCTTCTTCGTCTCGCAACTTAACTGCTATTGTAGGCACTGCTTCATTCGTTGTGACTTTATATTTTATATTAGCTCGATCTGTTAATACTTCTGGTACAATTTCAATATCTTGTATAAATACTTTAGGCGTCGTATATATTTTTACAGGTCTATGCAATCCTGCGTAATTAAAGAAGTCAAAGTTTGGTGGATTTTTCTTAATTATTTTACCATCTTTACCAATCGTTTCACTGTATTCACCAACTGGCAAAGTGGTTTCATTTAAAATATTATTCACGCAAACTGTTAAACGATGCTGACCAGAACCAAATTTCGAATCGATGTCAACTTCAAATGGTAAAAAACCACCTTGATGTGATGTTACTTCTTTACCATCTATATATACAGTTGCTTTATGTGTTGCGGAACCAAATCTTAATACAATACGTTCGTTGCTCAACACGTTAGGTATTGTAAATGTTCTTTCATACCAAACATTGCCTACATGATTACGAATATCTGAAGTAACACCTTGGTCATTATATGATCCTGGCACTGCCATAACTAATTCCGTATTTAATGGTCGTGTCACATCAATTTGATCATCTACACCTTCTAACTTAAAGTCCCAGATACCATTTAAATCAATGATACTTCTATGTTCGTTTATCACTGGATATAACATGATTTAACTCCTTCCATAACAGTTCAATTATATTAGAAATGTATTATAATTCTTCTCTAAGTGCTAATTCTTTAACAATTTGTTTATGTCTATGGTCAGTTAATGGATACGCAAAGAAGAACAATATCACTGCGATTAAACAAAGTGAAGCAGGTACAATAAAGAACAATACTTTTAATCCTGCTATTGTTTCAGCTGATTGAGCTGCTTGTGGTACATAACCAATGAGCGTTAAAGCTAAACCTGGTAGGAAACCAGCTAAACCTTGTGATATTTTTCTAGTGAAACTGTAACTTGAATAAATAATACCTTCTGATCTAATACCTGATTGCCATTGGCCATATTCTACAACGTCTGCAATAAATGCCCAAGTCACAGTATTAGGAATAACTAAGAATAATTGTGCAATCGTATTAACAATTAAGAATAATAACACATTATCGGAGAAGAACATGAAGTTAATAAATTGGAATACAACGAAACCAGATACACCGATAACTGCTGTCATTTTCTTACCTAGTCTTTTACTTAAAAATGTAGTTAAGAACAATGCGGGTACTAATATAATAACGTTTAATGTACTCACAACGCCCACTAAATTAGCTTCACCCAGCACATATTGGAAGTAATATAGTTGCGAGGACTGTTGTAAGAATAATGCTGTAATCGTTAATAAAGTATATAATGCTAAAATGATAAATGGTCTATTTTTAAATAAATTTAAAAACGCTTTACGACCAATACCTTTTTCTTTCGGTCTTTCTACTGTATGGCGTTCTTTAACGCCTTTGTAACACAATAGATGGAATGTCACACCAGCGACAGCAAGTATACCCACTACAACTGGATAACCTAATGCATGATTAGGGAATAGACTAACTAATGGGATAACTACAATCCCAGAAATAAACATAGCCCCCTGTGAACCTAAGTTACGAAATACTGATAGTTGCGTACGATCATCTGCATTTATTGTCATAGATGCTGATAATGAACCATATGGAATGTTCACAAATGAATATGCTGCGTTAAATAACAAGTAAGTTCCAAATGCCCATATTATTTTCCCAGTTTGGCTAATATCTGGCGACATAAAGGTTAAAACTGTAAGTAAGGCGAGCGGTATCGTACCATACAAAATAAAAGGCTTAAACTTGCCACGTTTAGCAAAGTTCCTTTGATTATCTACTAAAGTCCCCACTCCAGTATCTACAAAAGCATCAAAGAACTTCGCAACAAGAAACACAGCTCCCCCAACTACTGACGGTATGCCCAAAATATCTGTATAGAATAACAATAAGTAAATTTGTCCCATATCAAACATTAAGCCATTACCTAAATCTCCAAATCCATATGCAAGTTTTTCTTTGAATTTTAATCTTGGTGATTGAATTTCTTTAAAACTCTTTAACTTACTATTTGCTGGTTTTAATTTTGCTGTAACCATGCTGATAACCTCTTTCCACTATAGAAACGTTTCTGACTACACTTTGCTGTTTAATCGTTTCTTAGTATGTATTAGTGATTGTTACAATCAATCGATAATAAGATATGCAGTGATGTAAGCGTTTTCTTATATCGTTAAAAATTTTTATCCCCATAAATCAAACTGTTTTTGAAGTCGATAGTGACATATCGCTCACCCTTATTTATAGGAATCTTAACTTTATTATATTTTTAAATACAAAACAGTCAACATTAAAATAACAACGTTGTTATAAAATGAATTTCACTTAACTAATACATCGTAAGTGTAGGTGATTCACAAACACTGTAACTACAGCTTCTTTTTGACATACAAATTCAGCTGTTCTTTTTGGTTTGCCTACAATTCATTTTTTAAATATATGTTGTAAACTTGTACGTTAAACAATGATTTTACATCATAATTATTATTTTATTGATATTTTTAATAATATATTCACTAAAAATGAAAGATTTAAAGCCTTTTTTAATTTTCTATACTTCATTATTCTAATAAAACTCTTTATGTTTTGTTCGATAATTTAATGGTGTTGTTCCGTATTGTTTTTTAAAACACTGAGTAAAATAACTTTGTTCTTTGAAACCTACATAATTAGCAACTTCAGCGACCGTCATTTTAGTTCTTGCAATAAGATCACGTCCCTTTTTAACTCTAGATTCAATGATGTATTGTGAGATAGATTTATGAATTTCCTTATTAAATATTTTGGACAAATAACTCGGAGCCAAACCAACATATGAAGCGAGTTCATCTAATGACAATGCACTATCTAAGTTTCTTTCAATATATTGAATTACCTTACTTACTTTTGGACTATAGGCATTCGCTTTTACCTTCATCGCGCTATCTGTATATGCTTTAACAATTGAATGGGTAATTTCATCTAAAGTTTCTATGTCCATCGTTTGATCTATTAATGCCGCATACTTTGCAGATATTTCGTCAATATGAATCAAACTTACACCTGCTTTTTCACCAGCTTTACGGCATAACGTATTAATCAAATATGCCTTATATTGTTCATTTGAAATATCATCCCTTACACGTCGTAAGCCTGCCACTGATAAATTCATTGCATTAAGAATTGATAAAGCCTCATTAGCATTGCCATTTTCAACTGCAGTAAGTAGCTGATTCTCTAAATTATAACGATACTCTATTTCTTTTAACGTATAATCCATTTGCGCTTTAGATTCTGCTAAATCTTCTGTATTTGAATGAAAACTAAAATCAATTTTTACAGTTTCATAATTTATATTTCTTTTTTTCAAGAATCGAACTGCTAAACGACACATTTTTTGTGCTTTAACTTGATGACATAATGGTATAGTCAGCAAATATTGTTTCAATATAGATAGTTTAGATATTTTAATATCCAAACTCTGGAGCAACTCATTACAACGACGTTCATTAGGCCGCTTCTCCATATATGGACCAACAATATAAATTTGTTTGTACTTTTTAAATTTGAAGATTAAAAAGTTCACACCAAAACGATTCGTATAATGATAAATTTTATTGCTGTGCATTTGCACAATAAAATGTTTCAATTCATTTTTGAACTGCTTGCGCGCAGTATTTGTAAACGGCGTCTTGATATGATTAATCACCCCATTCATATCACTCATATCATATCCTTCTAGCCGAATTCCCAATAATTGTAGTGCATGCATCTGTAAAATCTCTAGCGTTTCCTCATTCATAAAAAAACACCCCATTCCTTATATTTTTATTATATCTAAAAATAAGGAGTGAGGTGTGAAATTTATATTAAATTTCTTTGAATTTATCAAATAACTCTATAACTAGTTCATTTTTTATTATTAAAAAAATTCATTAAAAATATTAATTCAAACAAGATAAACGACTTTTTACGTTATACTCTCGTGCTTATTTATGTGAATTTTTCTTACCAAATTTGAGTTTAAATGGTGCATAGAATAATACAAATATTAGTACAAGTCCTAAATAACCAATTAATGGATAAAAAATTGCTACTAAATCTGTAAAACCTACGAAACTCAAGCATAAACCAACGATAACTGTAACTGTATAGAAAAGTTTAAATCGTTTCGTATCTACTACCGTAAAACGAGTTGCAAATGCATAGAACATACCTAAACCAGTATTGAAAATCATACCGAAAATGACAAAAGCCATAACGACGCCGAGTATAGGTGAAATATGATTTACGATACCTAACATTGGCATCTCCATTTCGCCAACAATATCGATTTGTGTAAAGATAGCTAAATGACTTAGTACAATCATCACACCTAATGCGAGTCCACCGAATAAACCACCTAATGCTGCAACTTTTGTATTTTTCTCAGACCCACCCATAACGATTGCCATAGAAGCACCAACTGCTGTATTAAATGATGCATAGTTTACACCTGCTACAAACCAATTGGGTAAAGTTGATGGTTTCGCATCCGACATTGTATTAAGTTGTGAAAATGATGTATCTGTTGTCATAAAACTATAAACTGAAATTATTATAATGAATATAATTAAAAATGGAGTAATATTCCCAATAACTTTAACAACGCCTTCTACTTTCATCATACCCGCAAGTAAAATAAGTATTGTCATAAGGATAGTACCTACAATTGAAGGTACTCCAAATTGTTGATTAAGGTTTGATCCAGCTCCTGCAATCATAACGACACCTACACCAAAGAGCGTAAAGATAATGACTAAATCAATAATCCATCCTAAAATTTTACCGAATATAGATTTCCCTGTGATATTATGTATAACTTCTTTATGAGAATCTGTCTTAGATTTACTTCCTAACCAAACAAGCATCATACCCACATAAGCAAATAATGCTGTAGTAATGATAGCGCCAAATGTCCCCATAATGCCAAAGCTCGTGAAGTATTGGAGTACTTCTTGCCCTGATGCAAATCCGGCTCCTACAATGACACCGATAAACGCGCTTGCGATCAGTAATATTCTTTTCATAATTAAGCCCCCCTATTTTACTTACTATAAATGAGTTGTGTATAATTTCAATTCTCGTATATTTGTGTAACATCAATAACTCATATTTCAATCACTCGAAAAGATTGAAATAGGCATTTTGACACCGTTAAAAATTTGAGATTGATTCTATTTTATCATTTTAAAGCAATTTAATGTTGTTCTTCTCAATGACAACTATATTTAAGTAACGTAAAATCACAACAAAAATTTGAAAATTCATAATAAATTACATAAAAAGCCTCTTAACTATTAAGGACTCCTTTATTGAGATTATCTTTGTTCATCAATTTCATTTTTTAATTTTAATAGATATTAAGTTAATCTTTTTTCTCTTTTCCAGTTATATTTTTTATATGTGTTTGCTTTTATATGAGTTCACTCATGAGATTATTTTAGTTTAAAACGGCAATTATTTGGCCCAACTCCTGCCTCGTTAATAAAGTACTAGCCGAAGACTACAAGCTGAGGCTGTGCCCGCAGAAAGCGTGCATAAAAAAATGCCAACAAAGTCGTTAGACTTTGTCGACAAATTGTCTTTCTATTTTATACAAACATATTAAGTATAAGTATGAAGATTAAACCAGATACTGAAATCACAGTTTCAAGTAATGACCACGTTAAGAAAGTCTCTTTAACAGTCAAACCGAAATATTCTTTGAACATCCAGAAACCTGCATCATTAACGTGAGATAAAATAACACTACCCGCACCTATGGCAAGAACAACGAGCGCAACGTTAACATCTGATACTTGTAACAATGGTAAGACGATACCTGTAGATGATATTGCTGCTACTGTTGATGAACCTAGTGCAATACGAAGTACTGCAGCAACCAGCCATGCTAAGAATATCGGCGACATTTCTGTACCTTCAAATAATGTAGCAATCGTATCTCCAACGCCACCTTCAATTAACACTTCTTTGAAAGTGCCGCCACCACCAATAATTAAGATCATCATCCCAATTGGATAAATCGCATTAGATACTGAATCCATAATTTCTGAGTTTTTGCGTCCTTGTTTTATACCCATAGTAAAGATTGCAAACAATACCGCGATAAGCATTGCCGTAGCTGCAGTACCAATAAAGTAAATAAATGATTCAAAGCCATTGGTAGCTTCTTCATGTCCTGTAATTAATTGTACAATTGTTGATAACAACATCAAAATAACAGGGGAAATCGCAGTTAATAAACTGACTCCGAATCCTGGCATTTCTTCTTCTGAAAATTCTTTTTGTGCACCTAAGGCTGATATATCACCCTCACGCGTATAAGCTGTTGGTGCAATTTTTTGAGCAATTTTATTAAACAATGGTCCAGCTATAATTGTAACTGGAACCGCAATAATCATACCGTAAAGTAATACATGACCTAGGTTTGCGTCTAATTCTTTAGCTATAACCACTGGTCCTGGATGTGGCGGTAAAAATCCGTGTGTTACAGATAAAGCCACAACCATTGGAAAACCTAATTTCAATTGTGAAACATTTGCACGTTTAGCAATCGTAAATACTAAAGGAATCAATAATACTAAACCTACTTCAAAGAATAAGGCAATACCTACAATAAACGCAGCTACAAGCATTGCCCATTGTACATGTTTAGGTCCGAACTTATCGATGAGCGTGTCGGCAATACGTGTCGCACCCCCACCATCAGAGAGTAGTTTCCCTAATATAGCGCCTAATCCGAAGATCAATGCAATATGTCCTAGTGTACTTCCCATACCATTTTCTACTGTTTCAATGATTTTATCTAAAGGCATACCTAGTAAAATTGCTGTCACAATTGATGTGATAATTAATGAAATAAATGTGTTTAATTTCAAGAAAATAATAAGTGATAATAATACGATAATTCCTATTACCACCGTAATCAATGGCCAAATTGTTTCAAACATCATCGTTCTCCCCTTTCAAATTAAAGATTGAATTAGAACTTAACAGACATGTAACTAATCAATCATGGTAACGCTTTCTTTCATAATTAAAATTTTAAAGAGCATGTGACAAGTTTTTCATAACGTGAGTGTCGCTTGTTTACTTGTCACTTTTCTCTTTAAAGGTTATATCTATATCGTTTTGCTATGGTTTGTCCTCTGTCATATGTTCACGTTGAAATGTTGCAATTTCTGCGTAGCGATCCTCTAATGATCGACTTAAGTTGATAAATATGGAAACGAGTTGTTGATACACTTTTACATTATCTTGGTTTGGTTTATGTTCGTTTGTAGTACCGACCATCTCTTCGATAATAGAAAAATCATCAATTTCCCCAAGTGCTTTCATTCCTAATACACATGCGCCCAAACAAGAACTTTCATAACTTTCAGGTACAATTAAATTCGTATCAAAAATATCTGCCATCATTTGGCGCCACACTTCACTTTTCGCAAAACCGCCTGTTGCTTTAATTGTCGATGGCGTTTCATTCATCACTTCGATTAGCGCAAGATATACGGTGTAAAGATTATAAAGTACACCTTCTAACGCAGCACGAATCATATGTTCTTTTTTGTGTGTTAGTGTTAAACCAAAGAATGAACCTCTAGCATCTGCATTCCATAATGGTGCACGTTCACCAGCGAGATATGGATGGAAAATCAACCCTTCTGCACCTGGTTTAACTCGATTAGCAATTTTAGTTAACACATCATACGGATCGACGCCTAAACGTTTTGCAGTCTCTACTTCACTAGCTAATAATTCATCACGAAGCCAACGTAATACAACACCACCATTGTTCACAGGACCACCTATAACATAATGGTCTTCAGTTAACACATAACAGAAAATACGTCCTTTATAATCTGTACGTGGTTTATCTATCACTGTTCTTATCGCTCCTGATGTTCCTATCGTCACAGCGACTTCACCTTTTTTAAATGCGTTCACACCTAAATTGGAAAGTACCCCGTCACTTGCACCAACCACAATTGGTGTATTTTCATCTATGCCCATCAATGTTGCATAACGATGTTTCATACCTTTTAAAATGTGCGTTGTTGGTACAACCTCTGGCAATTGTGTTTCTTCAATACCTAACAATTCGAGCGCTTCTTTATCCCAAGATAATGTTTCTAAGTTAAGCATTCCTGTAGATGATGCCATGGATTGATCTATAACAAATTGCTCAAATAATTGGTAGAAAATGTATGTCTTAATATCAGCAAATGTAGCAGTTTGTTTGTATATTTCTTGTTGTTCGTGCTTCATCCAGAATATTTTTGCCAATGGTGACATAGGATGGATTGGTGTGCCGGTTCTTTGATATATTTCATTACCATTATGTTCATTTTTAATTAGTTCAGCGTATTGGCTTGCACGATTATCTGCCCAAGTTAAATTTTCAGTTAAGCGTTGATTACTTGCATCCATTGCTATTAAACTGTGCATTTGTGCACTAAAGGAGATTAATTTGAGATCCTCTTTAGCGATATTAGCTTCTCTCATTACATACTTAACTGTCATTAACACTGCATCAAATAGCTCGTCTGGGTTTTCTTCAGAAATTTCCACATTCGGTGTATGCAATGGATAACCGATATTGTGTTTCATTATAAATTGACCTTTTTCATCGTATAGTACTGACTTCGTACTCGTTGTGCCTATATCGACACCTATCATGTATTTCATGATTTTTCCTCCTACTTCTTTACCGGGTTAAAACATTAATTTAACCAGAAACTGTCAACATCCTCACCAACATCATCAAAGTTGAGATGGAATGCTTCTCTAAGTTTTGCAGCATCTTGCTTCGCAACCGCTTCTATAAACACTTCATGATTACGATGAATGCGCTCAAAATCTTCTGGATTCTCGCTCATGCGTGTACGCATTGACAATAGTATCAGTGCTTCCATTACCGGTCTTAAGTTATTCCAAAAATTTTTTAAGTATTGGTGCTTTGAAGCGAGTATGGTTACTTCATGAAATTTCATATCATGTTCAGTAAATGCTTCTGCATCTTCGAATTTAACTGCCACTTTCATCATTTCTAATTGTTTACGTAATTCTTTAACAATCTGTTCATTATTCAAAGCTTTGATTCTACTAAACGCAAATGATTCCAACATTATTCTTAAATCATAAAGTTCTTTTTTCTCTGTATCATCAAAAGGCAATACTTCTGCGCCCATTCTTTCTAAATGTATCAATTGATCTTGCTTTAATAATTTAAATGCATCCCTAACTGGCGATCGACTAACATTAAATTCTTTAGCAATTTGATTCTCCGTCAATAACGTATCTGGCGTTATTGTGCCCTCAACAATTCTTAAACGAATCTCTGCAGCAATCATTTCACCTTTCGAGACACCTTCTAACCATTGTTCTGGATATTTATAATTCATGATGACATCACCTCTTTTATCAATACGATATACTTGTATACAAGTATAGTAATACACAAGTTCAGTATTTGCAAACGCTTGCAAATGATATTTTTATCTCTTTTCAACTTAAAAAACCGACATGGCAGGACTTGAACCTGGCATATCGGTTATTATATTTATTTTACTTTCATAAAAAATTTGAAGCATTAAGATGGGTGAAGCTCACGACACCCGTCCCTAGCCACAACAAATTAGAGCTTCAACTTTAATGTAGCCTTATTTAATTATCGAAGACTTCAGAATGTATATTTTGCATTTTACTTTCAACCGCTGTTATTTCGTTTGCACATTGCTTTAATACATTTCTATGGTTCTCAGTATTTTCAGTGTTTTTATAGCGTATTTTATGCTCTAAGCTTGCCCACATATCCATACCAATTGTTCTAATTTGAATTTCTACAGGCACAGTTTCTACTGAATTAGCTAAAAATACTGGAATGGCTACAACGATATGTAAACTACGATATCCATTATCTTTAGGATTTCCAATATAGTCTTTACGTTTCAAGAGCTTCACATCTTCTTGTTTGAGTAATAATTCTTCTATAACATAAATATCATCAATATAATTACATATCACTCTAATACCTGCGATATCTAGTATATTTTCTTTAGCAGACGTTGTGCTTATCTCTAATCCTTTACGATTTAACTTTTTAATTAAGCTTCTCATTTCTTTAACACGACGTTCCATATGATGAATTGGGTTGTGTTTATACATTTGTTGAAAATTGTCATCTAAGATATCTAACTTAGTACTAATTTCCTTAAGCGCTGACGAGTATAATTGTTCTAAAGCAACAAACCCTATTACCATATCAAATGCATCTTCTTGATTATTGATATTTTTTATACTCGCTCTAAATTCTTCCTTCAAATTGTCTATATTTAACGAAGGTTTACGTTCAATATACATATTTCGTTCCTCCCAAAAATCTACTTAAACTACATTATAGCTAATTCCCATTTATTAACTAAATAAAAAGATACTTCAAATGTGATAAACTACACTTTTAAAAAATCGTTGTTTTGTTTTCAAAACTAAAATATATTTAAAAAAAGGAGTGGAACAGAAACCTCATTTTTAAATGAGATTTCGTTGTCCCACCCCGGCAAAGATGACTAGAAAACTGAATATTTGAATGCTATTCATCTTTCTTATGTTCTCTCACTTCTGTCGATCTGTTATCAGCAATATTACGTGCACGTTTCATGGCGTCTTCTTTCTTATCAAAACTATCGGAAGCTTGCTTAGCACCCTCCGTTTTAATCTTCCACTTATTATCTTCAAAATAAACGTGAACATCTTTATTATTTAATTTAGGATTCGCTGAATCATCTTTTTCATGTTTAGTTATTTTCTTGTTTTTCAATTCATCTAATTCTTTTTTAGAAGCGTCTTTATACCAAGATTCAGCTTGTTTCGTCGCAATTGGTATTGCTCTATCTTCTTTATAACCATCTTTAAGCATCGCATTTCCAATATCTATTGCTTTTTTAAGTTCTAGTTTTTCCATGTTTTTCCAACTTTGTGGGTAATCATTCATTGTCCAAGGCATTAACTTCAACCTCCTACGTTATAATTTATTCTTCGTCTTAATTATTGTTTACCACTACTAAAAAGTTACAAACAAAGTAATATACACTTTCAATTAAAAACTCAAACTCATTAAAAATGATTAATTTCCTTAACGAACGGGAATTAAAGTATGAATCTAATCATTTCATACACTATTTATAAAGGAGGGATATAATGACAAATATAACAATAGGTTTAATTCCTTCACCTGACATGCCACATAAACTGATAAACAAGATTTCCGATTATCTAGCTGATGATATCCAAAACCATGTAGATGATAAAACGAATTGGGAATTTGAAACACATGTCGCTTCAATGGTTGGAACTGCTGAACATATGGATAAAGCACTAGATATCGCATCAAATATTAAAAAACAAAAGAATTGGGATTACACAATTTGTATAACTGATTTACCAAGCTTATCTAATAATAAAACTGTAATTTGTGATATAAACCTAGACGACAAAACAGCATTATTATCGGTTCCAGCATTAGGTGCTGTGAATTTAAAACACAAGCTACGTCATTTCATTACATTTATTGTTAAATATTTTTTTACTTCAGGTTCAGATAAAAGCCTTTTGAAATCAAAGTATTTTAAATTAACAAAATTCAATGAAGTTATACCAAATGAAGATAACAAACAAGATAATAGAAAGCGTATTGTTTCTAAAACATCATTTTTAGGTTGGTTTCATTTAATCTTAGGCATGACTTTTTCTAATGAACCTTGGTCTGCTATTTTAGATTTCAAAAAAATTATTTCAGTATCCTTTGCAACTGGAACATATATCGCAATCTTCTCAACACCATGGGATTTGAGCTTAGATTATGAATACTGGCGCTTTATTCTACTCATGTTATTATCTATAAGCGGCATGGTCGGATGGTTAATATATTCATATAATTTATGGGAGCGCCCAAATCCAAAGACACAACAATCGTATCGTTTCATTTACAATTTCACGACATTGACTACATTATTCGCTATTACCATTTTTAATTTTGCTGCATTATTTATATTACTCACAATAAGCACATTATTATTTGTACCACCAGAGATCTTTTCTAGCTGGACTTCTTTGAATGAAAAACAGCCAACTTTCGTCAACTATATTAACCTTATTTGGTTTATAACTTCGTTGGGCATTTTAGCTGGTGCCATGGGTTCAACGGTTGAAAATGCTGAAAAAATCAAACGTGTAACATATTCATTCAGACAATATTATAGATATAAAGAACTAGAACAAGACGACGATAACACTAATAGTTCTAATCAAGCATCAGAATACAATAATGGCCAAAAACTGTCACACAGTGAGGAGGATTCCAATGACAAATAGAACGATTGAAATTGGATTAGTAGCGGCGCCAGGAATAACAGAAAAAATCGCTCACAATCTTGAAAATAACTTATCAGAGGTATTATCAAATTATTTTGCTAAAGATATCGAATGGAAAATCAATACAGTTGTTGATCCCCTCACCGGTTCTGCAGAAACCGCCAAAGAAATATTCGAGAAAATTGCTAACTACCAAAATAATAATAATTGGCAATATACGATAGGACTTACTGACCTCCCTATTATTAAAGATAATAATGTAATCGCTTTTGATATCAATAAAAGTAATGGTGCCAGTTTAATTTCCGTCCCTTCCTACGGTTGGCGACCAGTTCAAAAACGTATACAAAAATCTATAGTTGGAATTATTGAAACTGTAAATATGGATCATTCACAGGATTTACAAAAAAATAGTAACCACGATAAAGATAGTCAAGAAAAATTAAAATCACAATTTCCACTTTCAACTTTAAAATCACGTACAGCATATTTGGAAGATACAAATTCCAAACATACACATTATTTTGTTTCATCTAATACAAAAGGTTCTTTCCGTTTAATTAGTGGTATGACATTTGCAAACAATCCATTAAACATGCTCAGTAGCTTAAGTAATGTCGTAGCCATAGCATTCACTACTGGTGCTTTCGGTATCGTTTTTACTACGATGTGGAATTTAAGTTATGTTTATTCATCTTGGCGTATGTTACTCATGATGGTAGTCGCCATTTTTGGCATGATGTTTTGGATTATTGTAGCGCACCATTTATGGGAATCGAAAAAAGAGAGTAGAAATAAAAGAGTTACAATGTTATATAATTTGACGACAGTACTAACGCTAACTGTTTCACTTATCATTTATTATATAATATTATTCTTTTTATTCTTAATTGCTACTCTTGTAGTCTTGCCTTCAGGCTATTTAGGCCAAACTTTACAAATGGGTGGCCCCGCAACGTTAATCACTTATATAAATCTTGCTTGGTTTGCTACTTCTATATCAACAGTTGCCGGTGCAATTGGTGCTGGTTTAAACAATGAAGAACTCATATTAGAAAGTACTTATGGGTTTAGACAAAAAGAACGTTATAAAAAAATGGAAGACCAAGAAAAACAACAAGAACAGAAAAGAACTGAAGCTAAGAAAGATATTGAAGAGAAAAAACAAGAGGAAGAAAAGAAAGCAGAACAAGAAGGTGAAAATAAACAAGATCACTAAGGGCAGTCTTACCTCAGACAAACCTCAGACTCCCTTTCGCACTTGAAAACTTGTTTGACACCTTAAAATAAATAAAAAACAAAGCAAGCCAACCCTTGATTTCATTCATCATAGGGTTGGCTTGCTTTTTAAACTTGTGCTAAATTCACTTTTTGTCTTGCATTCATACAGTTATTCTGAATACTCATCAATGATGTTTTAATGTGTATATACTGAGGTAGTTCTGGTATTTCTTGGACTTTAATATGCGAACCTCTTTCAAAATGTTTTGCTATATTTTCAAAGATAAGTAAGTATTCGCCCATTGTTTCATCATCTATATGATATCTTTCTTCATTACTCAAAGCCCTTGTAAGCATAAAGCTAATTTCTTCTAGGGCATAAATACTCGGATAATAATACTGTATGACCATCTTATTACTAAACAGTTCACCGTTTGCGCTGTTATATACTTGCTTCATGTTATTGAGTTTCACACTTAACTGAAGCATTTCTTGTTTGTCTTGTTCTCGTGATGAATATTTACTACTTGCAAACAAGTAATGGAATAATACTGCCTCGTCTCTTGCAACGTCTGCAAGTGTTGCTGGTAACATGGATGACGCTGTCTTTCTGCCTATTATCAATAAACAAATAACAGCAATTGCAATACCCACAATTACATCAATCACACGTGGCAACGCAATTAAAATTGTTAAGTGGTTTGCTGCTATACCGTTCAACAAGATCACTTGAATCGTTATGAAAATAACAGCGAATGAATAGTTAGCCCCCACAAACACTTCTGTCACACCTGCTGCTGCAGCTAACAAGAGAATCGCAATTGGTAACGGCGGCGTCGATAATAAAATAAGAGATAATACAAGCACACCTATAATTGTACCAACTCCCCTAGATCCAGCACGCTCAAAACTATGTAACGTTGTTGAACCTAATAGTACTGTATGTGTACTTAAAGGAATCCAATATGCTTTTTCAAAACCAAACATAAGCGCTATAAAAATTGAAATAGCCATAATAACTGTATAGCGTAATGTATTTCTAAACACAAATGAATCCAGTGTTAAATTTGTTAACATACGATGTCCGTATATAGGAACACGAATATCAATTTCATGTTCTACACGTTCATCACCTGCATTCATGATTGCATCTACTTTGAATATATTATCAACGAGATTTTGATATTGGTCATCAATTTCCACTGCTTTTGTCCATTGTTTTTTAATATCACCTTCAGAATATACAAGTTTAATTACAAAATCTGCCATTACTTTGATTTCTTTAGGTAATGGACGTGTGTTCTTTTCATTCAGCTCTAATAATTCTGAATGAATACCTTGCGCCGTATTATGAAGTAACAGCAAACGTTGAAATTCGGGTGACTCTTTAGATTTGGCAGTACTGGAAGTGATCAGCTGAGTGTCTGAATTTCTAAAAGCAGTCACTGCGAATTGTGATGCTTTAGCAAATGCTTTCGGATCATCAAAATTATAAATAAGTTGTTTAATGATATTATAATCGTTTTTAATAGCTTTTGATTCTGCAGATTCTTTTGAGATTACTATAAGGATAGTAACAATTAATGTTGCTAATAATCCCCCAACAAACATAGCAAGCCCTCTATATAAGGCTTCTTCTGGAGCTACAGGTAAGTTAAAAGGTAAACTGAAAGCAACAATAAAGAATGTCGATGAAGGTCCAGGTATATTCAACGAACTAAATATATAATACGGAATCACCGTAACAATAAGTAGTAATACACCAAAGATAAGTGGCTGGCTTACTGTGAGCGTACCTAATATCATTGCAATAGATAACCCTATCGATGAGAAAAATACGATACGTAGTTTCGATTTGGATGACCCACCAAATACATATATATGTGCTAAAGTACCAGTAGATATTAATAATCCTGTAGAAAGATGACCCATTAAATAACCAATAACGAGTGGGATAAACATTAATATAGCTTGTCTTAAACCTTTAGCAACATCGATTTTCATGGTATTAAATCGAACAAGTGACTTTAAATATTTAACCAATGTTGGTGTTCATCTCCTTTAATATTTTATTTTTTTATTAGTTTAATACGTATGCGCCCTACAAATTTTAGTATTTAAAAAGCACATATAAAAATGGGAGAGAGAGAGAAATCAAAAATGTGAAATTTGATTTCGTATTCCCACCCCCACAAGGCTGACTAGATAAAGGAATACAAGAGCTGAGGCTCTTGCATAAGAACTACTAGCCTTCATACATGAAGCATTAGTTCTTTAAAACTTGATACAAGTGCATTTAGATATCAGACAACTACTGTGTAATCTCAAATTTACATTTACAACGTAGTATGTTGTATTTATATCTCAGTCTCATTAGATCGTAAGCACATGTAGCCTATTTATCTCAGTTTACTAACAATTCAATATTTTTTATTATCGTAAAGCTACATATGTCCAACTCAAAACATCACTCCACCATTTTAACACTTTTCTAAAAATATTTTGCCGTATTTGATTGGATAATTTCATAGCCAAATTATTATAAATCATTTCATTGTTTGTATGATGTGAAAAATCTTTTTATAGCACTCAATGATTTATTCTGCTTCTTTAATATCTTCATGAACGCTTGAATAATCTATATCTGTTTTTAAAAATTCATCATTATTCACAGGAAAGTGTTGTTCAAGTGTTTCTATATTACTAATTTCTACAGAACCACTATTAAATTCAAAATCTAAGACATGGCCACCAAACGTTTTATTTTCATCCACAAAATGTAAATGAAATCCTCCTGCAGCGACGCCATGAAATAATTGTGGAGAATAAAATCCTACAATCGTGCCATGTACTTGTTCTTTCGTATATTCAGGTTGTTTTTTAGCTGATTCTATTAATTTTGTATAAGGTCTCTCTTGCTTCGGCATCATTCTGGCATGAATCATTTCAAATTTACCGGTGATTTTGACAGCTATAAATATATTATTACTCGCTGCTTGACGTTGGATTTCATTCAACACAGCTTCAGAGTCGGTGATATATCGAACATCAAATTGCTTATCTACTTTGAAAGGGGTAACTGTAGAGAATGGTGTCATTTCGTGACCCTCTAATTGTTTGAACTCACCATATTCATTAGCATGATATGCGATACCATCTAATATAATAACTTCACCATCAGAGCCAGTTAGCGTTCCTATACCTAAATCACCATGTTCTAAAATCTCGTTAATCGTAGCAGTGCCTTCTAACAAACCTGCCATCAACGTACCTAGTGTACCGTGTTGATACAACATTATCTCTTCTCTCCTTACTAAAACGTATTACGCACTTTTAAAAAATAGGGGTATTTTTATTATAATTGCTTCCAATATGAAATTATACACCATTATATTACACTACAACAGCTTAGTGTCTTAATTAACCCTAGGAAAAAGGAATAAAAAGTCTAAACTCACAAGATTACGTAAGTTTAGACTCTTATTTTGAAATAGTCTTTTATTTAGTTTGAGAAACTTGAATATCTGGTTTAGTAATCAAATATTGCGTAACTTTTTTGAAAAAGTGTTGAAAGTGTTCTGTACCATTGTGCACTTCTAAAGCTTCTTCATTTTCATATTGTTCAATAAAAGCAAATGTATTAGGCTCATCAGTGCGTTCAAAGTGTGCATAATACAATGCGCCATCTTCTTTGTTAGCTGCTAATACAAGTGGTTCTACTAGTGCTAAATACTGATCACGCTTTGACGGGTCAATCTTCATTATAGCATTTACAGTAACCATCTTTTAATCCTCCTAGGAAATCATTATCTTTATTAATTACCGCAAACTCAATATCGCAAACATTGCATGCTTTATATCAATCATTCAAAAAAGTATCATTCAGTAATAAATCGAAATACATCATATTTTGAAGTCAATTTAATCAATAAAAAAGACTAACTCCCCCTTTGAAGTTAGTCTTTTATAATCTATAATTTCTCCCGCTTTAAACTAAATGGTGATTCCACAATCACTATTTAGTTTATTTGTTTAATTTTGTAGTCATAATTTAAACCCCTTATTTAAATTATGTACTATTTTTGCTTTTTAGCATCGTTAACAGTTTGACGTACATCTGCTAAATCAGCTTCAACATCAATCTCAGGTTTTTTAGTAAATTTACTTACTACAACCGTTACAATTAAACTTGTTAAGAAGCCTGGTATGATTTCATATAAATTAAAGAAATCATTGATTTCACCAAGTGGTTTAACAAACGCAATCCATATAACTACTACAATTGCCCCTGATAACATACCACTCACTGCACCAGTACGACTTAAGCCTTTCCAATATAATGACAATAGTACAAGTGGTCCAAATGCTGCACCAAAACCTGCCCATGCATTACCTACAAGACCTAAAATCGTGTCGTTTGGTGTCCAAGCAATCCAAAGTGATATAAGTGCTACAACGATTACTGATAAACGTCCCACCATAACAAATTCTTTTTGATGTTCTTTGGCTGCTTTCTCACCACGGAATAATTTATAAAAGTCTTCTGTTAATGAACTAGATGTCACTAACAATTGTGAAGAAATTGTACTCATAATTGCGGCTAAAATAGCAGCAAGTAAGAATCCACCAACAAGCGGATGGAATAAAATTTGTCCCATTAAAATGAATAGTGTTTCAGGATCTTGTATATCAGTACCACTTTGATTGATAAATGTGATACCTGTAAGACCGACGCCTACTGCACCTAATAAACTGATTGCCATCCAACCAATACCAAAACGTCTTGCTGTTGGTATTTGTTTGATTGATTTGATAGACATAAAACGTACAATAATATGCGGCTGACCAAAATAACCTAAGCCCCAAGCAAAGAATGAAATAATACCTATCGCTGTTGTACCTTTAAACAAGTCCAAGTTCGTAGGTTTTAATGCTGCTGCTTGTGATATTGTATCAAGTCCACTTAATTGCATCATAGCAACAATCGGTACCATTACCATAGCGATAATCATAACGACCCCTTGGAAAAAGTCTGTTAATGATACGGCTAAATATCCACCAAAGAATGTATATGCAATAACAATAGCTGCTACGATTATCATACCTAAGTGATAGTTCATACCAAATGCACTTTCAAATAACACCCCACCTGAAACCATTCCAGAATGAGTATAAAGCGTAAAGAATACGACAATAATTGCCCCGGCAATTATTTTAATAGAGTTAGATTTATCATCTAATCTATTTTTAAAGAAATCTGGTAGCGTAATGGCGTCCCCAGCTTTCTCTGTATATACACGGAGACGCGGTGCTACAACAATATAGTTTATGTATGCCCCTATAGTTAGACCAATCGCTAACCACGCTGCTGATAGCCCAGTAGTATAAACTTCCCCAGGTAGTCCCATGATCATCCAACCACTCATGTCGGATGCACCTGCAGATAGTGCTGTTACATATGGACCAATGTTTCTGCCGCCCAACATATATTCACTGACATTGCCTGTCGATTGTTTAAAGCCATAGTAACCTATGCCCAATAAAACAATGAAATAAATAATCAGCATAATATACGTTTGCCAGTTCGGGTCTACTTGACTCTGTAATGATGCTCCCAATGTAAACATTGAACAAACTCCCTTTTATTATATGATTTTGTCACATGCATTCATTATACAAAAATTAATGGAATTTTAAACCACTTATGAGAAGTTTTTTTTGGTCTTTTTTTATTAAAAGGTCTTTATGACACTATAAATGCTGTTATACAAGCGTTTTTAACGGTTAAAATTAAAGGTGTAATTATTCTCTTTTCGTGCTTATAATCACACTTTACAATTCAAAATAATGTATGTTTCCCACAACTTTTATATTAATATCATTTTAACTGTATTTGAGTAACATGTTATTTTACATTATTTTTTGTGATAATCGACCTTTTCCATTATATATATTTGCTATCGTTTATACATGACTAAGCCATTTTTTAGAATTTATGTACAGTTAATAATATAATAAGAAATGGACATAACAATTCAAAATAATGCTACAATATAGACTATATAATGAAAGCGTTTTACATAGCTGTAATACAAAACATTACAAAAATTATACAACTGGAGTGACATAAATCATGTGTAAAACAACGGATAAGAGCGTAAAGGACAGATATTTAGACTTACTTTCAGAACAATTCAACTCAAAGGAAGAATTGGCTACAGAAATCATTAATTTGGAATCTATTTTAGAACTTCCAAAAGGCACAGAACACTTCGTCAGTGATTTACATGGTGAATTCCATGCTTTCCAACATGTGTTACGTAATGGGTCTGGGAATGTACTGTCAAAGATTAACGACATTTTCCAAGATACTTTAACACGTAAAGAAATTAATGAATTTTCCTCACTCGTATACTACCCAGAAGAAAAAATAAAATTAATAAAAAACAATTTTACTTCTAAAGCTGAATTAGATGAGTGGTATGTAACTACAATTAATCGTTTAATTAAATTGATTACATATGCATCATCAAAGTATACACGTACAAAATTACGTAAATCTTTACCTAAAAACTATGTCTTCATTATTGAAGAATTACTGTATAAAAGTAATAAATACAATAATAAACATTCCTATTACGAAACATTAATCAATCAAATCATAGAGCTTGAACAATCTGATGATTTAATCATCGGTTTATCATTTACTATACAACATTTAGTAGTTAATCATTTACATGTTGTAGGTGATATTTATGATCGTGGCCCAGAACCAGATAAAATTTTAGAAACACTGATT
Organism: Staphylococcus parequorum; assembly: GCF_039237145.1. NCBI lineage: Bacteria > Bacillati > Bacillota > Bacilli > Caryophanales > Staphylococcaceae > Staphylococcus > Staphylococcus parequorum. The sequence goes on along the minus strand of NZ_CP150682.1, from coordinate 845,547 downwards.
GACTATCCTTCAATAGATATTCAATGGGGTAATCATGACGTTTTATGGATTGGAGCATATGCGGGCTCTAAGGTTTGTTTAGCTAATTTACTGCGTATTTGCGCACGTTACAATAACTTAGATATCGTTGAAGATGCCTATGGTATTAATTTGCGCCCATTATTAACACTTGCTGAAAAGTACTATGATGGTAATAACAAAGCGTTTCAACCTAAAAATCCTCAGGATTTAACCCAAGCAGAATTAGAACAAATCACGAAAATACACCAAGCTATCGCAATCTTACAGTTTAAATTAGAAGCACCTATTATTAAACGTCGCCCAGCATTCGAAATGGAAGAGCGTTTAGTGTTAGAAAGTATCGATTATGCAAAAAATGAAGCTACATTGTATGGCAAGACTTACACGTTAGAAAATACTTGTTTCCAAACAATCGATCCAGAAGACCCTAATAAATTACTTGAAGAAGAAGAAGAAGTGATGAACAATTTATTATTATCTGTTCAACAATCAGAAAAATTAAAACGTCATATGACTTTCTTAATGCAAAAAGGCAAGCTCTATTTGCCTTATAACGGTAATTTACTTATCCATGGTTGCATTCCTGTAGATGAAAATGGTGAAATGGAATCTATGACGATAGACGGTGAAAAACGTTATGGTCGAAACTTATTAGACTACTTTGAAACTCACGTAAGAAAAGCATTCGATAATAAAGAAATTGAAGATGACTTAGCAACTGATCTCGTGTGGTATTTATGGACTGGCAAATATTCTTCATTATTTGGTAAACGAGCAATGACAACTTTTGAACGTTACTTTATTAGTGATAAATCAGCACATAAAGAAGCTAAAAACCCATATTATTATTTACGTGAAGATGTAGATATGTGTAAAAAAATGCTGAAAGACTTTGGATTAGATCCAGAACAAGGCCATATTATCAACGGACATACCCCTGTAAAAGAAATTGATGGTGAAAATCCAATTAAAGCAGAAGGTAAAATGATTGTAATCGATGGCGGCTTCTCAAAAGCCTATCAATCAACGACCGGTATCGCAGGCTATACCTTACTTTATAACTCATTCGGTATGCAGCTTGTGGCTCATAAACATTTTAATTCGAAAAAGCATGTTCTACTTAACGGTGCCGACGAACTTTCGATTCGCCGCGTCGTAGATAAAGAATTACAGCGTAAAAAAATACGTGATACGAATTCAGGTCAAACTATCCAAGAAAAAATTGATATCTTAAAAGAGTTAATGCATGACCGTTTCGTAAATTAAAACAACTCAATAAACGCATAAAAAATCCATTTGCTAACAATAAAACATTGCGCAAATGGATTTTTTCTATATATTTTGATGTAAATAAGCGTCTTTCAAATAACCAATCATCCCTTTTTCTGATTCTACAGGATTATTATTACCACGTTTGAATGTTACGACTTTACCATCGCTGATATGATAAAGTATCATATCATTTTCAGTTAACTCATCTTTACAAGATACTGGTATTTCTATAATATTGTGATCTTTAATAAAACGGTTAAACCAACGTGATGTAAAATTCCAATCAAAAAGAATATGATTTTTGATTGGCCCATCCACATTACTTCGTGCATGTTCATCACTAAATGACACGGGCATCATATCTACATTTTTCAAACCAAATTCTGGGACTAATTCATTAAATGCTAGACTGTTAAATACAAATGATTGCGTCATAAGTAAACATTTGTTGTAACGTGTCATATCTGCATAAATACGATCATTACTAGACAGTAAATTGCCTTCAAAAATTTCAAAATCTAAATCATGTGACCGTTGAGACGTATTTTTAAATAAATTAAATGCCATAACTGGAATATTATGTTCTCTCAATTTTGCACCGAGATGAAAAGCAAATTCACTTTCCCCTACAATGATTACACCAGGTGGTTCTGTACTTGAAAGCTTCATCACTTTACTCAATGGTAAGAAACTAAAACCATAAATCACTACGGTAATAAACACTAAACCAAAAGTAACTGGCGTTATGAATTCAGCCATCGGTGTACCTTTCTCTACAAATAAGCCCCCAAAAAACTGAGCAACAGTAAGAACGACAATACCACGTGGCGCCATCAAAGACACCATCGCGCGTTCACGTTTTGAAATTTCTGTATTTATCGTAGCCAGTATAATTGAAATCGGTCTAATTAAAATAATCATGATTGCGCAGAAAATAAATAATTTCCACGACATGACACTTTTTAATACTTCTAATGTTAAAGAAGATGTAATTAAAATAAATACCGTTGAAATCATGATTGATGACGTGTTCTCAATAAAATGATCAGATTCTTTGAATATTAAATCGTGTCGTTTCATGCGTGCCATCATTAAACCGAAAATTGTAACTGCAAGTAATCCAGATTCTGGTAAAATTTCATCACATATAGCAAATATTAATAAAATAAAGACTAATTGAATCGGTGGCATGAGATTTTGAGGGATTAAATCACGTTTAATCAGCCACATAAATAAGTATGATGCACCAAAACCGATGACCACAGCTACTAAGAAACGTAAGACGAAACTCAATATAATTTGCAATTCAAAGCCCTGTTCAAATATTTGAAACACATAAAAAGCACCGAGCGCTAACATAGGGCCAATAGGATCAAGTATGATACTTTCCCATCTTAATATTGAATCTACACTTTTTCGAACTTTAGCTTGTTTTAATAACGGTTGAATTACGGTAGGTCCCGTTATTAAAAATAAACCGCCTAAGACGAGTGAAATTGCCCATGAGAATCCTAATACATAATGTAAGGCAATAGAACCTAAGATCCAAGCAATCGTAGCTCCTATAGTAATGATACGCATCACTGCCTTGGAAATACCTTTTAATTCACGAAAGTCTAAATTACTACTTCCTTCGAATAAGATAATTGCTACAGCTAATGATACTAATGGACTGAACACTTCTTGTCCTAAACTTTCTTGAGGATTAATCAGACCAAATATTGGTCCTACAAGTAACCCTACGATGGCCATGACGACAATCGATGGCCATTTAATTCTGGTAGCAAACCACTGGCTGAAAATGCCAAGCGCTAAAAATATAACGATAAGCAACATTAACGGTAAGTTTAGTAAAGTCACATAACTCCCTCTCTCTATTTTTAATATCAAACAACTTTTTTATGCTTTCTTTCAAAAATTCATTAACAGAAAAACATACTACCAAAATTTTAAGTTTAACGCACTAAAATGACCTTCACTATATACCCACACATATTTCACTTTAATCGTAGCGCTATTCCGAAACGCTTCATAAAGTACGTTCCTGATATACATATGTCTACACCAAATAAACTTTCGTGTTTATTTCTCTTCCTTTTTAAGGTAGAATTAACTATTGTGATGTTTTTTATATAACATAACTTAATTCGGATAATGAATTGTCATGAAAGGATTCCAAACAATATGAATAAATTAAAAGAAATTATTATTGTTGCTTTTGCATTTGTCGGTGTTGTAGTAGGTGCTGGCTTTGCTACAGGGCAAGAAATTTTCCAATTTTTTACAAGTAACGGTAATTTTAGTATTTATGGTGTTTTTATTACTGGCTTGATTATTACTGTTGGCGGGGTTTTTGTGCTGAACACAGGTTATCGTCTGCGTTCACATAGTCATACAGAACCGATTAAATTTTACTTACCTCGTACAATTGCTACGATATTTGATATCATATTAACATTATTTTTATTTGCATTAGCAATGATTATGACTGCAGGTGGCGTATCTACAATTAATGAAAGTTTTGATATTCCCTATGGTCTTAGTTCATTTTTATTAATCTTAGTTATTTTATTAACACTATTTTTAAAATTTGATCGCTTAATTACTGTATTAGGTATGGTTACCCCATTCTTAGTCTTAATAGTAACAATTATTGCAATATATTATTTTTCAACTGGCCAATTTAATTTTGAGGCTGCTGACAACTATGCAAACAGTGAAGGCCGTACAGACAACTGGTGGTGGTTCGACGCAATCAATTATGGTAGTTTACAAATTGCTGCTGCTTTTAGCTTTCTTTCAGTAATGGGCGGACGTTTAAAATTTGAGAAATCCACTATTTGGGGTGGTATTTTTGGTGGTATTATCATCACCTTCTTATTGCTAATGCTCAATCTTGGAATGGTTACAGAGTTTGCTCAAATTACAGGCGTTGCACTCCCATCATTATTACTAGCAAATAATATTTCTCCTTTTATTGGTGTATTTATGGCTATCGTTATGATTTTGGTTATTTATAACACAGTTGTAGGTTTAATGTATGCATTTGCCTCACGCTTTACTGAACCTTATAGTAAATCGTATTACATTTTAATTATCGTAATGGCAATCATTACTTTTGCTACAACTTTTATTGGTTTTATCGAATTGATAGGCAAAGTATTCCCTATTATGGGTATTTTCGGTTTCATTCTATTAATTCCGATATTTATTAAAGGGATACTTAAAAACAAACCCGAATAACACATATTTGATCATCTATATTCCGAAAGAAAATCACTTTTATAAGATATAGTCAAAATCGAATATTTCCACCACTTTGGAGAGTGGGATAGGAATCTATTTTTCCTAGCAAGATTTCATCGTATGAAACCAGTCCAGCACAGCTGACTAGGTAATAATCGAGTCTGAGACATATATTTTGTCTTAGACTCTTCTTTTTTATGTATTTTAAATCTAGTTATTATTACCTCTAAATAAAAAAAGACATAAACTGCATGCGCTATTTTACACACATGAAGTTTATGCCTTCTAATTCTTGCTAAATTATTGATTTAATACTGTTTGGCCCGCTTGAATACCTGCTTGAGTCAATTCGTGACTGTTCACCCAAACTTGCGTTACATTTGCTCCACGGCTTTCAAAAATATCAATTACATTCTTACTAGCTTCTACAGGAACGATTGGATCATTTTCTCCCATAGAGAGTAATACATCTACACCACTTAAATCTTTATTGTTCACTAAATCTACAGGATAAAGTGGTGCATATAACAATGCTTTTTTAAATGTAATATTATCATGTAACATCATGCTAATCGCTATATTTGAGCCATTTGAAAAACCTACTGGTATGGCTTGAGCTAAATCAAAGTTATATTTATCAGCCGCTTCTTTTAAAAATGTAATTAAGCGCTCTGTTCTATATTCTAAATCTTCGATATCGTATTTTCCTTCTCCTAGACGTTTGAAGTAACGGTTCATACCATTTTCAGAAACTTCTCCCCTAACACTTAATACATTATATTTAGAATTCAATACTTCACCTAATGGTAACAAGTCTTTTTCATCCCCACCTGTACCATGTAATAAAATAAATGTAGGTGCGTTTGCTTCGCCTTCTTTAAAAATGTGTTCCATATATCGACAGCTCCTTTTATTGTTGTATTATATTCATTCAACCTGCTAATGTGTAAAATCACTATTATAATAAACCACTATATTCTAATTGGTGGTAAATGGCGTAAAAGTTCTTCTCTTTTATCTTCAAACTGAGGTGGTAACATCAAATGTGTACCAAGTTCCTCAAATTGTTCATCAACAGTAAATCCTGGACCCTCTGTCGCAAATTCAAAAATGATACCACCATGTTCTTTCATGTAAACTGCATTAAAATAATTGCGGTCTTTAACATCTGTTACGTGATAACCTTTTCCTGTCATTTTTACTTGCCAGCCACGATGGTCTTTATCTGTAGGTACAGACCAAGCAATGTGATGTACAACGCTAACACCCCAACGTACATTTTCTTTCGGTGCGACTTTCTTAACCATCACATGATGTTGCCAATCTCCAGCTGTTTCAATATGGAGATAATCATCATTTTCACTTACTTGAGACAACCCCATATCAGTTGTTAAAGTACGGGCAGTCGCTGTTGGATCCATAGACAACAGCGTCACACCATGAAAACCAATAATATCTTTGTCATTACCTGTATTTGTTTCGCCTTCAACAAGTGCCAATGGCAAACCATGTATATCATCAAACTCTAGCGTTTCTTTATCAAATAACTGTGTTCTTTCTACCTTTATATCATTTTCTTGTAAATGTTGTTCCCAAGCTGCAATAGCATCTTTTGGAATTCTAAACGCAATTCTTTCAACTTGCCCTGCACCAATACGACCTTTATGTGCATTTGGCCAATTGAAAAACGTTAATATCGTTCCATTATCGACGTTACCATTCGAGAAATATAAATGATACGTAGACGGATCATCGAAATTCACTGTCTTTTTAATTAATTTCAAATTTAATATATCTCTATAAAATTGAATATTTTCTTCTGGATTACCTACAATTGCTGAAATATGATGAATGTGTTGAATTGCTTCCATAATTGTTCCCCCCTAATTATTTACCTTTACACTTTTTTAATGCGAGTGCTTTAACGTTTTGTGTTAAATGGTTTGACTTCTGATTCAATATATTCACGTTGCTCTTCTAAAAATGGTGGCAGTGCTAGACTTTCTCCAAGTGTTTCATACGGTTCGTCACCCATAAAACCTGGGCCATCTGTAGATACTTCAATTAATATATGACCGATACGTGCATATAAAGCTTCAAAATAAAATCTATCCACTAAGCCAGAATTACCTATGCCCATTTCTTTATATTTTTCCATCCATTGCTCAATTGCTTCATGATCTTTTAATCTGAATGACACATGATGTACTTCACCATATCCTTGACGCGATGCTGGTCCTTCAGCATCTTTTCTTAAAATTACTTGACCGCCATTGCCACCTTCACCGACTTCTAATAAAGCAACATTATCTTCTTCATGTTTCACTTTCATGCCAAAGACTTGTTCTAATATTTTGATGAAATCTTCAAAATAGCTAACTGTAATTTCGATTGGTCCCAATCCATAAATAGCTTTATCTGTTGGTACAGGTCCATTTTTCCATGGTGTACCCGGTGCAACACCTGTATTATGCTCATCTGATACAAGTTGGTATCTTTGACCATCCACTTCTTCAAATGGTAAAACTTTTGTGCCAAATAACGTTTGTATGCCATCATGTTTTATTTCAAAGTCATTAAAACGTTGTTCATAATATTCAAGTGCTGCATCATTTGGAACTCTAAATGATGAACGTGAAATTGAATTTGTTCCACCAGTCCCTTTTGGCACGTTAGGAAAATCGAAAAATGTCATATCTGTTCCTGGTGAACCGACATCATCTGCAAAAAATGTGTGATACGTATATATGTCATCTTGGTTTACTGTTTTTTTAACAAGTCTCATACCTAATACTTCTGTGAAAAATTTATAGTTTCTTTCTGCATCGTCAGTGATCGCAGTTACATGGTGGATACCTAATAATTGATTGTTTGTCATAATAAAACTCCTTATTTTTTATAATTTATCTCGATTTCGAAGTAATTTTTACTAAATTTTAAAAGTGCTACTACACTACGTGGATTGAGCACTTATTTTTTTCAAAGCTTGTTTTAATGTGGTCATTTCTTCATCGGTAAGTACCGAGAATGTTGATGTTAACGTTGCTGCATGTTCTGGAAATATATCATCCATCAATGCATGTCCTTGATCGGTAAGCGAAGCATTGGTAACACGTTTATCTTGTTCATTACGTATTCTGATTACAAAACCTTTTTCTTCTAATTTATCTACAACATATGTGATACTACTGCTAGCAATTAATACTCTCTGTCCAATACGCTGTATCGGTTGATCACCTTTGTTATACAATAATTCCATTACTTCAAATTCTGTAAGATTTAAGCCATAACGTTGAACGTCTGTCCTTACAATTTGTTCCAAAAAGTCTACCGTTCGGTTTAATCCAATGAATGCATTTAATGATTCTTTTGTACGGTTCATTACGTCACCAACTTTCAATTTGTTTCGAATTCGAGATAAATATAACACCTCTCAATAACATAGTCAACAGATAAGTATAAAAAATATACCAAAATAAATAAAACATCTATTTTATGCTCTTATTTAAGACTAAAAGTCATTTTCATTACTTATTTTCACTTCAAAAGTAAATTAAAATATCTCATTAATTATTATACAAAATAATATTATTTCTCTCATTTTCGTTTTTAAAAACCACTTCAGTGGTAGAAGGAACTAGATGGAGGTGTCATAATTGAACAAAGTATTTATCAATAATGAATTTATCGAAAGTAAATCAACTGACACAGCAGACGTAATTAACCCTGCTACGGAAGAAGTAATAGATACAATTTCATTCGCAACAGAATCAGAAGTTAATGATGCAGTAGAAAAATCAAAACACGCTCAGTTAGAATGGGAAAAAGTACCTGAACCTACGCGTGCTGATCATGTAAAATTATTAATTCCATTATTGGAACAGAATAAAGATACATTGGCAGAATTATACGTTAAAGAACAAGGTAAAACACTTGCTTCAGCTAAGGGTGAAATTGATAAAGCGATTCAGTTCATCGATTATATGACTAGCTTAAGTATGAGTAACAAAGGTGAGGTTTTACAAAACAGTCGTGAAAACGAAACTATTTTACTTACGAAAAAACCCGTTGGTGTTACTGCTGGCATTGTTCCTTGGAACGCGCCAATTATGGTATTAATGAGAAAAGTCATACCAGCTATCGTTACTGGCTGTTCGGTAGTGATTAAACCTAGTGAAGCAACTTCTTTAATTACACTTAAACTTGCAGAACTTATTCGCCAATCTACAATACCTGCTGGCCTTGTACAAATCCTACCAGGTAAAGGCGAAACAGTTGGTACTCAATTGGCACAACATCCTGACATTCAATTAATCTCTCTTACTGGTAGTATGCGTGCGGGTAAATCTGTTTATGCTGAAAGTGCTAGTACAGTTAAAAAGGTTAATTTAGAGCTTGGTGGTAACGCCCCTGCACTCGTCACTGCTAACGCTAATTTAGATAAAGCTGTTGACTATATCGTTACTGCAAGAGTAAACAATGCTGGTCAAGTATGTACATGTCCAGAACGTATTTTTGTACACGAAGCAATTCACGATACATTTATCAATAAATTAAAAGTTAAGATGGAACAACTTAAAGTTGGCGACCCATTCAATAAGGATACGGACTATGGTGCTATTATTAATCAACAACAACTTGATAGCATTGATGACAAAGTACAAGATGCTATCAAAAATGGTGCTGACTTAATTACAGGCGGACATAAAGTGGATGGCGCCGGCTATTTTTATGAACCAACTATTTTAGATAAAGTTAATCCACAAGATAGTGCATTTAAAGAAGAAATTTTTGGTCCTGTCATACCGATTGTGACATATAATGAATTTGAAGACGCTATTGAACAAGCAAACGATACTAATGCCGGGTTATCGTCATTTATCTTTTCTGAAGATTTAAAAGAAATAATGACTGCTACAGAACGTCTTAAATTTGGCGAAGTTTATGCTAACTGTGAAGCTGAAGAAGTCGTGAATGGCTTCCATGCAGGTTGGAGAGAATCTGGTTTAGGTGGCGCTGATGGTATTCATGGTCTTGATGAATATTATAATACCACTGTATCTTATATAAGATATGACTAAACACATCAGTCATAGACTTGAATAATAATATTAAAAAGCCACGAAGAAATGCGCTAAAACACCATTCTTTCGTGGCTTTTTGACTTTGACTTTTTAATCGTTTAAAGCTTTATCCAATGATTTTATGTTTTTTTTCATCAATGATTGGTATGAAATGTTGTCTTTATCCGCTTCGGATTTAGACAAGGTCGCCATATTATGGAAACCTAATGGTGTCGAATCAGATTCCTTCTGAATGACATCTGTTACTTTAGAAGAAATATTTTGTTCATATAAAACGTAGGGCTGTCCTGTAGCTTTAATGTTTTTAACAATATCCATCAAATCTCTTTGACTTGGTTCTTCATTATTCATACCGCTGACACCCACTTGTTCAAAACCATATCTGTTAGCTAAATAACCAATCGAATCATGTGAAATAACTACTTTATCTCGTTTCGTATCTTTAGTAATTGCTTTCATTTGCTCATCAATAGCTTCAATATCTTTAACTAATTTTTGATAATTTTTGTCATAATAATCTTGGTGTTTAGGATCTTTTTTCGTTAAATCATCTCTGATTTCTTTTGCGAATATTTTGTTCATCTCTGGATCAAGCCACACATGAGGATCATTTTTGCCATGGTCATGGCCTTCGTGTTCATCTGCTTTGTCTGAATGTTCATGGCCTTCGTGTTCGTGTGCTATTTCTTCATGTTCGTGGCCTTCATGTTCATGGCTATGCTCTGCTTCCTCGTGTTCATGATTAGCATTAAAATCTTTTTCACTCAAATTTTTTGCTAAGGGCAATTTTAAATTATCATTATTGATAGAATTTGTAATTGTTTTTGCGACTGGATCCATATCTTCACTTGAATAAACAAACAAATCACCTTTGGCAATATTAATCATCTCTTTTTGCGTAGGCTCAAATGAGTGCATATCAGCGCCCGGTGGATAAATAGATTCTGCTTCCACATATTTGCCACCGATTTGTTCGGTAAAGCTTTTGAATGCAAATGCAGTCGTATATATTTTTAGTTTATTTTTAGAACTGACGTCTTTTTTTTCTTCTTTATTAATATCTCCGCACGCACTGAGTAACACAGCACATACACATGTCAGTATCAACAGTATACTTTTTTTCAAAAAAACGCTCCTCCAAATCGAAATTGTTCCGTTAAAACTATAAACTTATTTTACATATTTTTCAATGGTTTTCGCTTAATCATTATATTTTCTATACTCAACTTTATCACTTCTATGTTAATTCATACTGTAAATTGTTTAACATTCGGCAAAACGTGATATTTAGTAAGTAATACATTTATAATAGGAGTGATAATAATGGCTGATATTAAACAAGGTACCAATAAATTTTACATTGGTGATGACGAAAATAACCCACAAGCACAAATTACTTTCAAACAACAAGGTGATAATCAAATTGATATTGATCACACTGGTGTTCCAGAAGAATTTGGCGGACAAGGCATTGGTTCGAAATTAGTTAAAGCAGTTGTAGATTATGCACGTGATAATAATTTAAAAGTGACTGCATCTTGTCCATTTGCTGAAGCAGTAATTGAAAAAAATTCAGATTATCAAGATGTTTATGTAGGTTAAGTATTAAAAGTTTAAATTAGATATTTCACAATAGCTGGCTGACATTTAAATACACTTGTTTCAAGTTCTTATGCAAACGTTTCAGTTCTTGCATGCCTTGTTCTAGTCAGCCATGTAGAGGTGGATGTATGAAATCAAATTTTGATTTCATACGCCCGCCTCTTTCTTATCCATTTTGTAATAAATACATATTATGATATATACCGTGTTGTGCAATCAATTGATCATGGGTACCACGTTCTACTATTTCCCCACGGTTTAATACAAGAATTTGATCCGCATCTTGTATTGTAGATAATCTATGTGCAATTGCTAAAGTTGTGCGACCTTTTCGCATTTCATTTAATGATTTTTGTATTTGTTCTTCTGTTTCTGAATCTATATTTGCAGTTGCTTCGTCTAAAATTAATACTTTGGGATTCGTAGCAATTGTTCTCGCGAAGGCAATTAATTGTCTTTCGCCACTTGAAAAGGCACTCCCTTTTTCTATCACTTTATGATTATATTGCCCTGGCAATTTCTCAATAAAATGATTAGCATGTACAAATTCTGCTGCAGCCTTCACTTGTTCAAATGTCATTGTAGGATGGTACAACTTAATATTAGATGATATTGTACCGTAAAATATAAATGCATCTTGTAAGACTAATCCTATCTTCTCTTTTAATTCCGATTTAGGTATCGTCTTAAGTGAATTGCCATCCACTTCTATGTCACCTCGGTTAAATTCATAAAAACGCATAAACAGGTTAATGATAGAACTCTTTCCAGAGCCAGTATGACCAACTAAAGCTACCATTTCACCTGGATTGGCAGTAAAAGTGATATCTTTCAGCACATCTGTTTCACCATCATAACTAAAACTAACATGTTTAAATGCAATTTTTCCTTCTTCAATTTTGCGCGTATTGATTTCATGCTGTTGTGGTTCATAAGTGTCATCATCAATAAGTGCAAATACTCTGCTAGCTGATACGAGTGCTTGTTGTAAGATATTTAAATTCTGACTCACTTGATTAATAGGTTCAAAGAAACGTTCCATATATTGTACAAACGCAAATACAACACCCGCCGTGATACCAGTAGTAAAACTTATAACACCAAAATAACCAAGAATCATGACCACTGCAAAAACTGATATCGAACTGATGGCAGGACGTAATAATAAACTATCCAACTTTACTGTCTTCAGCATATAATCATAATGTTCGTCATTAATCTTATTAAACTCTTTATTTAATCGTTGCTCTTGATTAAACGCTTGAATAATTCTCATACCTTCAATTGATTCTGCTAATTTAGAGTTTAAATCAGATAATCTTTGTCTCGTTTTAGTAAAAAGAAAGGCAGAATATTTTCTATACGTCGCTAATATTAGAAAAATAATAGGCAAAAACACAAGTGCAATTAATGCTAATTTTACGTCTAAAATAAACATCATAATATAGCTTGCAATCATCATAAAAAATGCCATGATAAAAGTAGAAAACACACCAATAATCATATCCACGATTGTTTCTGTGTCATTCGTCAATCTTGATACAATACTGCCCCCAGGTACTTTATCGAAATACTTCATTCCTAATTTCCCTAATTTATTAAAAGCGTCAATACGCAATTGTTGAATTACCTTAAAAGCTAAATATTGGAACATATACTGACTAAAATAAAGCGTGATAGCACCTATGATTTGTATGCCTAGAAATATTACAATCAACCAAATCATAATATCTTTTGGAAAATATCGTGGCGTTAAATAATCATCAATAAATATCTTGACCATATACGGCGTCATCATACTTGCCACAGTGGATAAGATCAGCATGATAAAGGCTAACGTGATTGTACCTTTATAGGGTAGCGTATATTTAAATAACCGAATTAATGCACTCCCTTGATCCTTGGCAGTTAAGTTAGTACGTTCAGTCATTTTCATCGCCCCCTTTCGTAAGATCATCTAAGTTACGTGATAACTTATCTTGTAAAGCTTGGGCTTGATACGTTTCATAATACCAACCTTTTTTCTCTATGAGCGAAGTGTGTGTACCACTTTCAACGATTGTCCCTTCATCCAATACAATGATGAAGTCAGCATGTTTTACAGCGCTCATGCGATGTGCAGTAATGATGTTGGTTTTACCATTTCTAACACTTTCTAAATTAGCTAAAATAGCTTCTTCTGTCTGTGCATCCACAGCTGACAATGAATCATCCAAGATAAGAACTTCTGGATCTACTAACAATGCTCGTGCGATTGACACACGTTGCTTTTGACCACCAGATAAAGAAACACCTCGTTCACCAACTACAGTATGATAACTATTGGGAAAATCCATAATATCGTCATGAATAAGACTTAAGCGACTCGCTTCATAAATACTGTCATCATCAATCTCCTCATTACTAAATGCGATATTATTACGTATTGTAGTAGAAAATAAAAAGTGTTCTTGTGGCACGTAGCCAAATTGAGCTCTTAAATGCTTCACATTATAGTCTCGAATTGGATAGCCACCGTAAGTGATATCTTGTGGTCTTTTAGTATCAAATTCTCTCAATAGTAAACGTATTAATGCACTTTTCCCAGAACCTGTACGCCCTACAATACCGAGTGTCGATCCTTGCTTAACTGAAAAATGAATTCCATAAAGTCCTTGTTCATCATTACCCGGGAAATTAAATTGTTCTATATTAAATATAATGTCACCTGTTGGAGGACCATCGATTTTATAAGTAGTCTCTATATCATTCGGTAAGTTTTCAATTTCCTCAATACGCTCATAAGAAGCTTTGGCTCTCTGCACAATATTAAAAAATAAACCTAGTGCTAATAATGGCCATACAAGCATGCCTAAATACGTAGTAAAAGTGATAAGTTGTCCTAGCGTAATCTCATTTTGAAATACCATTTGTGCACCAAATGCAATTGCTAAAAAGTAACTCGTACCAATTACCAATGTTATCGTAGGGTCAAATAAGGCGTCTATTTTCGATACTTTCAAATTTTTCGCTACGACATCATCACTGAGCGCTTTGAAATCTGCTTGGTCACTTGTTTCATAACCAAATGTTTTAGTCACTTTAATACCTGCAACACTTTCTTGTGTTTTATCATTCAATTTACTAAATGCAGCTTGTGCTTTTTTAAACCCTTTGCTTAAAAGAGACCCATAGTAACTTGTTAATAACACCATAAAAGGTAAGGGAATGAGCGCAATTAATGTTAGTTTCCAACTTACCGTCGTAGCCATAGTAATTACAACGGTACCTCCACTAATTAGCGAATCAGCAATCATTAGAATACCCGCACCTGCAGCATTTTGAACTGCTCTAATATCGTTAGTTGCATGCGCCATTAAATCGCCTGTACGTCTGTTTTGGAAAAATATCGCACTCATCGCCGTATATTTTTCATATAAATAGGTTCTCAAAGTCTGCCCTAACTTTTGGCTCGTTCCAAAAATAGATAATCTCCATACATATCTTAAAACATACGTTAATATCGCTACTATAGTTAGGATAATGAGGTAGATTGTTAATAATTTGGGTGTTAACTTATTTGTCGTCATTTGATCTATTGTCTTACCTATGATTTGAGGTGGTACAATTTCAATTAATGCGATTAATAGCAACGTAAACAAACCAATAATATAGCTCATTTTTTGTTGCTTAAAAAACCATCCTAATTTCCAAAATACTTTCAAACCCTCACCCCCAAAATCACGTTAATTACATTGTCTCCATATTTTACCATAAGTTAACATATGTAAATATAGGAATATTTTTACATAATTAGTTGCTGAGAAAGATACAAAAATACCAGCAATGAGGATCACTGCCGGCATAATTATAATAAGTTTTAGTTTGAGTTTTTCCGTTGTTGTTCTTGAAATTCGTAAAACACTTGAAATAACATAATTAACATTGCTGGGTGATACGTTTCATCTTCAATATATACGTCATGACGTGATGCTAATTTAAAGCGTTCAGACTTTGTTTGCATTAATACATTGTGTCCGTCTGTCACTTTTACGCTTCTAGAAAAAAGTCCTGATTGAAATTTTAATGTATCTCCTTTATTACCTTCAAAAAGTAATGTGGGTTTAAACCCTATTTTCGAACGAAAAACACCTATTGGATTGTCGTTTTTCTCTACTTCCCATACCGTTTTAAATGGCGTTTTAAATGCCCCACTTATGGTTTTTTCCTGAAGAATACGATACGTATCTTTGCCATCTGTAATCTCAAAGTTTTGTTTACTATTGCCAAACATTGCAAAAGCTTCTTGTGTTGATGAAGTATAAAATAACTGTAACTTAAATACCGCTTCATCCTTATCATTAAACACATCAATTGCTGATTTGGAAGAACTGAAAAAATTTTCTTTAAAATAATAATGTGGCATTTTCAAAACTCCTATCCGTTAACTTTCTTCATTTAACCCTAATATACCCGAATGTTGATATTCAAACAATAAATAATTTTGAAATTCTATTTGTATATTCAAGCAAATTGTGTTGACTTATAAAGTAAGTTACTCTAAACTCAAACTTGTAATAATAATAAATACAAGTAATGATAAGGAGCTTTATTATGACTTTTCACGATAATACATCAATCCAAGTAACGAATATCACTTTAAATGTTGAAAACCTATCAACAATGATTAAATTTTATAAACAAATTTTAGGCTTAACCGTCAATACTGAAACACAAAAGGACATTATATTTAATATAGGCAACCATGGTCACACTTTAACTTTACACGAAATCACTGATGGACGTCGCCCTTCTATGAAAGAAGCAGGTCTATTCCATATCGCTCTACTATTACCATCTAGAGTAGATTTAGCTAATTTTTTATATCACGCATCAAGTTTAGGCGTACAAGTTGGTGGAGGTGACCACCTTGTCAGTGAAGCGTTATACCTCTCAGATCCTGAAGGCAACGGAATTGAAATCTATGATGATCGCTCAAAAGATGAATGGTCATGGAACGGTAATAAAGTAAAAATGGATACACTGCAAGTCGACGTTAATGACCTTGTTGCACAACGTACAGAAACAGGTTGGCAAGGTATGCCTAGCGATGCCAAAATAGGACATTTACATTTAAAAACCGCAGACTTAGAACAAGCGCGTCGTTATTATATTGACCAATTAGGGTTAGAGCACATTTCTGATTACCCACAAGCGCTATTCATGTCTACTAACCGATACCACCACCATATTGCAGCAAACGTATGGCAATCTAACACGATGCGTCAAGATAACGACACAAGTTTCGGTCTATCACATGTAGATATTTACAAACCTAGTGCAACTTCAGAACAATTTATTGGACCAGAAGGTTTTGAAATTGCAATACACAATGACACCTCACTCGTAGCAGATAAAAATGAATAACTACTAGCGTCTTTTCGAATAAAGTATACAAAGAAACCTCCAAAGCTTCTGCAAAAAGTAGATAGTTTGGAGGTTTTATTTATTATATAAATTAAATATTTTACTAATAGTTTATTATAACCACGTTACAACATCTGATTGTGGCTGACGTACTTTGTCTTTCGATTCTGTTTCTCTATAACCAAAAGCAGCCATTACGGAAGGTGCAAAGTGTGCTGTATCTGCAATACCTTCTTCATCTAAGAATTGAGTAACCGCATCTAAATCAAAGCCTTCGATAGGACAAGAATCAATGTTTAACAATGCTGCACTCGTCATCATATTACCAAGTGCAATATATGTTTGTTTTTTAGCCCAATCTAACAATGTTTGTTCAGTATCATTAATATGGAAACTTGTTTGGAAACTTTCAAATTTTTCTTCTGTTGCGGGAATACTTTCTTCACTATATTGTTTAATATCACGTATCATATGTTGAACGAAAGGTGATTTTGCTGTTACATTTTTGCGTGCTAAAAGCAATACAAAATGACTTGCTGTATCTAGTTGGCCTTGTGCCCCCCAACTGATTTCTTTCAATTTATTTCTGATCTCACTATTTTGAATTACAACAAATTTCCACGGCTCTAATCCAAGTGAACTTGGTGAAAGTCTGCCCGCTTCTAAAATAGTATTAAAATCACTGTCTTCTATTTTTTTACTTGCGTCAAAACGTTTTGTTGCATGTCTAAAATTAAACGCATCTAATATCGTTTGTTGCATTTGTGTCATAACCTGAGTGACCTACCTTTCAAATCAATTATATATCTTAGTATAGCTACTTTTTAATTCTTATTGAAATAATATGTTTATATAATTGTAGTGGCTAATATAAACGACTAAGGCTGTGCTCTTGCAAGCGAGTATGATTTATAATAAATCAACTCTCTTTATATAAACTATAGTATCCAAATCATTATTTCATACGAGACGCCTGAGGGAACAGCACGAGCCCAAGACTATAGGCTGAGGCTTATAGCCCTAGGCAAGCGAGTATGAAATTTATATAGCACTGTCAAAGTTATGTTTGTAGAAAGGACAAAAAAACTGCCAACAACGTTACGATTTTGTCGACAGTTTAAGCGTAAGGTACATAAATACAGCAAAGTTAAAGATTTCTGTCCCGCTTCCCTATTTAATTCAGTACTTTTAATACTTTTTCCTCAATCACAGTTAACACGCCTTGCTCATCATTCGTAGGTGCGATGTGATTTGCTACTTCAAATAATGTTTCATCTTCACTATTTTTCATAACATAACTATGTGTTGCAAGTTCTAACATATCTAAGTCATTATTGGCATCACCAAATGCCATCAGGCTATCAGGACTTAATTCCCATTTTTTAAGTAAACGATGCAATGCCTGGCCTTTAGTCATTCCAGGTATAATAAGATCGATACTGTCTCGACCACTCGACACAAGTTTTAAATCTTCTGTAAAGTTTTTAGTTAAATCATCATCCAGTGTCGGATGTGAGTTTCTATTAATATTCAATGCTATTTTCACATATTCATCCTCTGGCAAATCTTGAAATGACTCAATTTCTTCCAATTGACGATAATAAAAATGCGCATCTTTTTTAAATGCTTCCGTATTATCTTTTAATATATATGCACTGCGTAATCCACAAACAATCAGATTATCAATGCCACGCTCAATATTTAAATAGTCAATTACTTTTTGATAAAAGCTTCTATCAAATGCTTCATAGTCATATAAAGTATCTCCTTCATATATAACCGCACCGTTTTCAGCCACAAACAACATATCACGTTGCCCGAAAATAGATTTTAATTTTGCATATTGGTTACCACTTGCTGCAATAAACTTAATGTCATGTGCTTTGAGCTGTTGAAAAATTTGTTCAAATCTTTTTTCATCATAACCTTTTTTGGAATCTAAAAATGTTCCATCCATATCAACTGCAATTGCTTTTATCATAATGTCCCCTCAAATCTTCCTTATTATGTATATCTTTATATTATATCGACTATACAGTTTGATTCAAAGTAAATTCATTATATATTGTAATTTAATTATTAATACTTAACCCACACTGTCTTATTACAAAAATCAATTTTATATTTTTTCATGTAACTTAAATAATGGAAAACAAATACAAAAACTGCCGGAAAATTTGATGCTTTTTCGACAGTTTATATGCTTCCAATATTGTAATTTTCACTTTTATTTCAAACTATATTATAGCTTTAACAGTTATTTTAATTAAGGAAAGTTGTTGTATAATCATGCTTAACTTTTAGGTTTTTTAACATGTACTTTAGATACATAATTAGATTTTTCTTTAATATCATAAATAGTTAAACCTTTAATATCTTTCTTCTCACCTGGAACAATAATACTCACAATATAAGAGAAGATAAATGCAACTACAAATGAAATAATGGAAACGAAGAATGGTGAACTTCCTCCACCTACACCGTTAAAGATATAAGCAAATATAATTCCCAAAATCAATCCTACAATGACACCAAATGTATTCGTACGTTTTGTAAAGATACCAACCGCAAATACACCTGCTAATGGTACGCCTACAAGACCTGTAACTAATAAGAATAAATCCCATAAATCATTGGAATCCGCTGCAATAAGATAGAGTGACATTCCAAAACCAAACAAACCTGATAAAATAATCATCCATCTTGCAAACGTAACTTCTTTTTTCTCTTCACCTTTACCGAAAAATCTATGTTTAATATCGACAGATAAACAAGCAGAAATTGAATTTAAGCTTGATGAAATCGTTGACTGCGCGGCTGCAAAAATAGCAGCGATTAGTAAACCAGCAATAAATGGCGGCATTTCAGTAAGTATAAAGTAAGGTACGATTGATGATGTATTAAAACCTTCTGGCAAACTACTTTCATGGCTATAGAATGAATAAAGCATTGTACCCATACCATAAAATAATGGTGCAGAAATTAATGCTAAAGCACCATTCATCCATAATGATTTTTTTGTTTCTTTCATCGAATCTGACGCTTGATAACGTTGTACTACGTCTTGACTCGCCGTATATTGGTGCAAGTTATTAAATATATTCCCTAAGAAAATAATAGGAATCGCTGCAGCTGCTGAATTTAATTTCCAGTTATCTGCACTAATAATTTTCTTGTTCTCTAAAGCATCTGATATAAGTGTATCCATACCACCTTGTATATGCGTTACCCCTAAGATGATAATTGCTGCGGCACCACCTAATAAGATAACCCCTTGAATAAAGTCACTCCATACTACACCTTCAAAGCCCCCTAGGAAAGTATATAAGATACAAAGTATGCCGACCAGACTTGCCACTACATAAGGATTCATATCAGATACTGCTGTGATTGCCAATGTAGGTAAATAAATTACTATTGCAACTCTACCTATATGAAATAACACAAACAGTAATGAACCTATGACGCGGACACTCGGTCCAAATCGTGCTTCTAAATACTCGTATGCCGAAGTAACATTTAACTTTTTGAAAAACGGCACATAAAAATAAATTAACAGTGGAATAATTGCTACAATTGCAATATTACCAGCAATATAAGACCAGTCAGTTAGAAATGCTTTTTCTGGCGTAGACATAAATGTGATCGCACTTAAAGTGGTCGCATAAATAGAAAATCCTACCGCCCAAGATGGCAAACGTCCGCTTGCCGTGAAAAAGCTATCTGTATTTTGACTTGCTCGTTTTGTAAAATATGCCCCAACTAACAGCATAATTAATAAATAAACGATTACTGCTACCCAGTTCCATGTACCAAAACCTACCTGTTGCATTTACTTCATCCCCTTACGTGATGTTTTATAAATTATAGTTTTTGATTAATGTTTCCAATTTACTTCTATTACTTTCATCAAATGGTTTGAATGGACGCTTAGGTTGACCACCATCAATACCACGTGTTGCTAAAATTTCTTTTAATGTTGAATAAATGCCCATGGATAATACATTTTCAATAATGTCATTTGTATCATGTTGAATTTGATAAGCTTCCTCAATTTCACCATTTTGAGCTTTTTCAAAAATTTGTCTTGCGCGTTTGCCGTTTACATTATAAGTTGAGCCAATTGCACCATCTACCCCAGATATTGCAGCTTGAACTAACATTTCATCAAAGCCAGAAAGTATTAGTTTATTTGGATACGCTTTACGTATACGCTCAAGCAAGAAGAAGTTTGGTGCCGTGTATTTCACACCGATTACTTTTTCGTGATTGAAGAGTTCTCCGAATTGCTCAATTGATATATTTACACCCGTTAAATCAGGAATAGCATATATAATGAGATTATTTTGAGTTGCTTCAATTAATTCAAAATAATAATCTTTAATTTCTTCGAATGAGAAAGGATAGTAAAATGGCGTAACTGCTGAAATAGCATCATAGCCCAACTCTGTAGCATATTTTCCCAATTCAATCGCTTCATTTAAATCTAAAGAACCGACTTGTGCAATCATCTTCACATCATCATTTACTGCTTCTTTTGCAAGTTTAAAGATTTGTTTTTTCTGTTCTTTATTTATTAAAAAGTTTTCACCTGAACTACCATTAACATATAAACCATCTAAACCTTCTGTTTCAATTGCGTTTTTAACAATCTGTTGTAATCCTTCTTCTTTCACTTGGCCTTGCTCATCAAATGGTACCAACAACGCTGCATATAAACCTTTTAAATTCTCTTCCATGTGATAACCCTCCATCTATTTTTCTTAAGTTATTATTATAAAAAATGTATATCATCACTCACTGATTTATATATCATCTTTCATAGATTTCTATTTACACTTAAAATTGTAAACGCTACCATAAATAGTAGCAATAGCTTTTTGAAAAGTTTCATCATTTGTTATGATATTTTATGAAAATAATTTTCAAATGTGATTATAACTACACATTTAAATACAAAGATGATACATATAATAAGAAGACGTTACAGGAGGCATCGCATATGGAAAATTATAAAGTCGCAATTGATATCGGAGGAACAGCTATTAAAGCTGCTGTTTTAGACGAAGATTTAAATTTTATCGATTATCACAAAGTTTCTACACCTGACAATATTAATCATCTTATCGTCGATACGGTATATGCATTAGTAGAGCACTTTCAACACACACACAATCTCAACCCTTTACAGGTAGGCATATCTAGCGCTGGCGTCATCGATGAAGAAAACGGCATCGTTGTCTACACTGGACCAACGATACCTAATTATAATGGAACAAATTTTCACAATTTACTCGCACCACTGAGTGCACAAGTACAAGTCTTTAATGACGTGAATGCCGCCTTACTCGGTGAACTTTGCCTTCACCAATATGAAGTGGATAATATATTTTGTCTTACACTAGGTACTGGCGTCGGCGGTGCTTTTTATAACAATACGTTGCAGTTATACAATGGAGAACGTAACAGGGCAAACGAAATCGGTTATTTATTATATAACCCGGAAGACAATAAG
This sequence comes from Staphylococcus parequorum, assembly GCF_039237145.1. Lineage (NCBI taxonomy): Bacteria > Bacillati > Bacillota > Bacilli > Caryophanales > Staphylococcaceae > Staphylococcus > Staphylococcus parequorum. Next base: position 823,401 of record NZ_CP150682.1, on the reverse strand, counting down.
ACATTCGAGCAACGTGCCTCAACTTCAGCACTTAAAGCTTTAATGCTATCTCGTGCTTTTCCTTATGAAGATGATGTCCCTAAACTATTTGAATTAGCTGAACAAGAAGACACGCTGGCCCTATCTATTCTTAACCAATGGAGCCAAGCTGTTGCTGAAGGGATTGCACAAATTCAAATCATCTATGATCCTGGTTTAATTCTTATCGGTGGCGGTATATCCTCTCAAGACCAACAATTACTAAAATATATCACACCAAAAATAGAACGTTTTTTACCACCACAATATGGTCACGCAGCTATACAAACTACACGTACACAAAATCACGCTTCATTATTTGGTGCAATTTCTAAATTTTAAAAATGACCTGTGAAATCATGCGTTTCTTCTAACTTAAACGACGACATGTCGTTCAGTAAATATGAGGAAAGTCGCGCACCCAATTTCGCAGGTTATCTTTTTATTATCATTCATTTAAAATTACTTTTTTAGTTTGTTGATAGACATTATTCATATATTCGTCATCCAGCAATAAATAACTGACGATATCTATTAAGAAAAGTGTCGCAATTTGTGTATTAATAAATTGTGTATCATTAATTCTAGATTGATCCGTTGTAATTAATACTAAATCTGCGCATTGTGTTAACGTGCTGCCTTCATAATTTGTTATGACGACTACATAAGCACCGCGTTCATGGGCAATTTCAGCTGCAGCAATTAACTCTGTAGTCTCACCGCTATTTGAAATCGCTACAAAAGTATCAGAAGCTGTTAATAAGGACGCAAAAATTTTCATTTGATGTGCATCTGTAGAGACACTCCCTTTCAATCCCATGCGCATCATACGATAGTAAAATTCAGTTGCAGATAAGCCTGAACTACCGAGACCAGCATAAATAATCTGACGACTACGATTAATTTGGTTTACAAAACGTTGAATTTTCTCATCAGAAATAAACTCTCCAGTTTGTTGAATAATATCTTGATGGTACTTATGAATGCGTTGAATAAGCGGGCTATTCTCAATAACTCTGTCTGTCATTTCCTGTTGTAAATTAAATTTCAAATCTTGAAAGTTGTCATAATTCAACTTATTGCTAAAGCGTGTAATGGTCGCTGGCGATGTTTTGATTGCATAGGCTAATGAATTAATTGTGGAAAATGTATCATCAAAATCATTATTTTGAATGTAATCAACAATTTGTTTATCAGTTTTTGTAAATAAATGATGATAACGTTGAACACGATTTTCAAATTTCATAAAATTCACCCTTTCAAAATAAATAATAATTAAAGTATATATGAAAATGTTTTTCATAACAACGAAAACTATTGATTATTATTTTCTTGATGTTATATTAAAATTACTAAGTCGATACAAATTAATTTTAATATTAAATCTACTAAAAGTTATGGAGTGCAAAATTATGTTACCACAAGGATTAATTGTTTCATGCCAAGCTCTATCTGATGAGCCTTTACACTCATCATTTATCATGTCAAAAATGGCTCTAGCTGCATACGAAGGTGGCGCAGTTGGCATTAGAGCAAATTCTAAAGAAGATATCATTGCTATCAAAAAAGAAGTTCACCTCCCAATTATTGGTATCGTTAAACGTGATTACGATAATTCAGACGTTTTTATTACCGCAACAAGTCAAGAAATTGACGAATTAATTGAAAGCAAATGTGAAGTCATTGCCTTAGATGCTACAAAACAACAACGTCCTAAAGAATCACTACAAGAACTTGTTTCATATATTCGTCAAGCAGCACCAAATGTCGAAATCATGGCTGATATTTCAACGCTTGAAGAAGCTCAATACGCGGACGAATTAGGTTTCGATTATGTAGGCACTACATTACGTGGCTATACATCTTATACTAAAGGACATATTTTATATGAAAATAATTTCCAATTTCTTAAAGATGTTTTAGCAAATGTTGATGCTAAAGTCATTGCTGAAGGTAATGTTATTACACCTGAGATGTTCAAAGCAGTTACTAATCTTGGTGTGCATTGCACTGTCGTTGGTGGCGCAATTACTCGTCCAAAAGAAATTACAAAACGTTTTATCGACGTTATCGATAAATAATAAAAAGACCGTTATCAAGCGATTATTGCAAGCTCATGCTTGTCGTTAAACTACACTCTTGTTTAATCACAGTAGTTTAATACCATCGTCTCGATACGGTCTTTTTTTCACGTTCTAATTTCATTTAAGTTGCTTCTGCAACAAATATTTTACGGTCTTCCCATTCACCAGTTTGGTCATTATAGTTATCACAAGTGATTAAAGTTAGTTGCTGTTTATCTGATTGTTGTTCTTCTAGAACTTCAACATCTTCAGGTTTTACATCAAATATTTTAGTGATTTTATATGTCTTTTCCTCATTACCAGTTTTAAAATAGACACTGCTTCCTTCTTTTGCTTTTGGCAAATTAGAAAATTGATAGGTCGATGAACCTGTGAATGTATGGCCAGCAATTGCAATGTTTTGATCTTCTAATGATTCATCTGCTTCAGCAAAACTCACACCTCTTTTAAGTTGTGTTGGTGTCGCTGGTCCAGGATAAACTGGTGTTTTTATATCTGCATCTGGTACAGATATATAGCCTGCCATTTTTGATTTATCTTTTGGTATTTCAACATGCTTTCGTTGGTTCTTATTGTGTTGTTGATCGAAAGTTTCAACCTTTTCATTATTCTCTTTTTCAGTAAAATAATTATCAATATGTGGCTTGGCAAAGATATAAATAGCTGCCAATATAAGCAATACTCCAACAAGTGAAATGAGTCGGCTCCCCCATTTTTTCATGCTTTATAACTCCTTTATTAGCTTTAATTATTATAGAATTCTACATAAGTATAGCACAACGCATAATAGGCTATACATTCATTTCCTAAGGTAATATCTATTATATAATCTAAGATGTTAACTTTCATAACAATAAATTGCGTATTTATCATATTAGGTGTTAAATATAAATAAATGATTTTCTAACTACACTTATGAATTTTTTACAAAACCTCACTGAAAGGATGATATTTTATGATACGCCACGCAGTTCAATCTGACTTACCTAATATATTAGATATCTATAATGACGCTATACTCAATACTACAGCAGTTTATACATATAAGCCCCAAACCCTAGAATCGCGAGAAGCTTGGTTCAAAAAAAAGACCGACAATAATGAACCTGTAATCGTATATGAAGAACAAGGAGAAGCAATCGGTTTTGCTACTTATGGTTCATTTCGAGATTGGCCCGCCTATCAATACTCAATTGAACATTCTATTTATGTTAATAAACACCATAGAGGTAAAGGAATTGCTTCTCAATTACTCTCAGAAATCATTCAACAGGCCCACAGCAATGGCTATAAAACATTAGTTGCTGGTATTGATGCTACAAATGATTATAGTATTTATTTACATAAGAAATTTAACTTTACGCATTCCGGCACCATACATAATGTAGGTTATAAATTTGATACGTGGCTTGATTTAGCCTTTTACCAATTAGATTTAAGTGCGCTTCCGTTGAAATAATACTATACATTTCAAATATTTGTCTTCGGCAACTTCATAAATAAAATTTAAATCTAACATATTATTTTTGTTTGAAGAGTCACATTGATTTGGGCCGACTCCTGACTAGTTAATAAAAAGACTACAGGCTCAGGCTGTGATCGCAAAAGTCTATACAAAAAATGCCGACAAAATCGTAAACTTTGTCGACACTCTGAACAGCCCTAAAATTTAGGGCTGTTTTATTATTATATTTATTTATTCATTTCTAACCATTTTGCCATTTCATTTAAATTATTCACTGTAATAGTTGGCGACTGACCGTTATTATCATATTGTTCACCTTTACGGTTTACCCATACGGTATCAAAACCAAAATTAGCTGCACCTGTTACATCCCAGGAGTTTGAAGATACAAACAAAATATCTTCTCTAGTCATTTTATAATATTCTAATATTAGCGCATAACTTGCAGGGCTTGGCTTATATTGTTTAATCTCATCTACACTAATTACAGTGTTTATATAGTCACTGATTTTGGAATTGTCGACTAATGGCATTAACATACTATCATTACCATTGGATAGTACACCTATATCAAAACCTTTGGCATTCAAACTAGAAAGTACACGTGGTATTTCATTAAAATAATTTAAATCTAAAAAGGCATCAAATAATTGATTTACATCATCTCTATTATACTGTATTTTATGTTCATCCAGTACATATCGTAAAGCATCTTTAGTTAAATCATCAAACGGAATATAGCGCTGCATAATTTGTCTTAAAAACATATGGTTTAATTGTGTCTTTCGCCATAGTTTTGAAATTGATGCAGCTAGTTCATCATCAAATTGAGTCATATCATTTTCTAAAGATGACATATCAAAGATTGTTCCATATACATCAAAGATAATAGCTTTATACATATTGAACCTCCCCTTCTTGATAAAATCCAACTACTTACTCTTTAGCACAATATTGGTATGTTAAACAGTTTTGACCTAAAATTTAAAGTTATTTTATTAAATTCTCACTTTTTCTTATATGGCATTTATATTGTTCACTATAACTCGCTTTATTATACCTTTTGTAAAGTTTTAGTAAATTTATACATATTACTATTATTTATTGTTTAATCGGCTATAGAGAAATAAGAGAGGAGCTTGGTGACTATGAAAAAAATATTTGTGTCTGACATATTAAACCTTTTTGTCATAGCTTTACTATATATGATCTTTATCACGTTAATACTGTTTTCCCTTGATCTGTTTGAAATCAAGACAAGTGGCTCTATATTTTTAGAAAAACTTAGCTCTATCACTATTTTTCAAATTTTCAGAAATACTTTATTTAATGGCTTATTCACTTTGTTTTTATTTATTACTTGTTCAATTTTACTTTTTAAATCTATAGACTTATATGCTAAGCAAAAATGATTCCACTAAAAATTTATTTCTCTCTCTTTATTTAGTGCTAACTTATTTTAATTTCAAAAAAGTTAAAGCATTTTAATCATTCCACTTTAAATTGTACAAATTTTTATTATTTATGCAATTTATATTGTAAGACTACATTGTTAGTTATATAATATTTGTAGAGAATGTGTTTGCGTTTTATATAAAGGCCCATAAACGTGCCGTTTATCATCATAGTTATATTCCATTCCCAGAATTAAACTTTATGCACCCGTTTTAATAAAGCGTATAAACATGATTCTCAGCAAATGAGCATATACTTCAATATAGGCCCTTTGCAAAGAGATCTAAAATCACTTTCAGGCTGTGGTTTTAGATCTTCTTGTATAGTTCACGCTTCCCCTTATTATCCTTTTAAATAAATCATAAAGTTAGTACGTCACCTTTCGTTCTAATTGCAAGAAGCGCATTACTTTTTCATTATTTAATACTTTCTCTCACTTTAATTTACAACACAAACACTTATATCCTCACTTTTATGTTTATTGCATATATTTAGCCTATATTTTAAAAATATATACAAACCCATTTATTTTCAACGCATCTAGATTTTTTCTTTTTAAATAAAGTACCTTATTTGTTAATTTAGAACACAATAATTTTAATGAATTCCCATGTTTCTTTAAGAAGTCATTTATCTAAATGACTAATTATTACTTTAAGATATCCTTTTGTTAATCTTATTTGATATTCGAACATTTTTTCATGTCACAGTTGTACAATAGCGTTATTACTATAAAGCAATCGGTTTATATTTAGGCAAAGGTGATATTTGTGATAAGTTCTTTATCTATTAGAAGTCATTACACAACTGAATTAACACGCTGTATAAATAAAGTAATTATACTACTTCCACTAGGAAAGCCATGTAAAATTAATTTGAATGGCTCAATTATAACGATAGAAAATGGCGTTATAATTAACAATGCTGATTTATATCAAATGATTGATGTTCAAGATCTTCTTGAACTAAATATCCCATTACCTTTATTTATTGAAAAGGATACGTGTTTATCCCATGCATTTTTTGACTTTAATAAAATACGTTATGTCGAGCAATTCAAAAACTTAATTTTACAAAAGCTCCAAAATAATTTTCAAGACAAAAATGCAATGAATTATTATATTTCTAATATAATTGAGTTTTTACTAAAAGAAGCAAAAGTGACATTACAAAATAATTATTTACCACCCCTATACACAAAGCACCCGCTAGTTTATCGCCTAACGCAATATATCCATAAAAACATCTATGATGCTTTAACTACTAAACAAGTATCCAAAACTTTTTTCATTTCGCAATCCTATATCTCTATTTTATTCTCAAAAATATTAACTATGAATTTTAAACACTATATAAGTTCATTAAAAATCGCTTTATCCATATTTGATTTAATACAGGATAATAAAGCGATTCATGATGTAGCAACAAAATATAAGTTTATGAATGTAAGTACTTATTCAAAACATTTCAAACATTATATTGGCGTACCTCCTAAAAGGTATATTTATCAATTTAGAAAAGGTTATTTCAACAATCCTTATCAAATAGCAATTAATGAGCCTAATTTGTCTAAATATTTTTCGGATATTTATAACTTTTCTCGTAATCAAATAGAATTGCCCTATACTTTAAATCTACCTAGCCTATCTTTTGACCAACACTTCGAAGATACTTTTATGGTTATTCGGTTAGATAATTTACAAGACTTATTAAAATTTAATTACCATGCTATACAAAATAATATTTATTCCAACTTCTCTAAAGTAAATTTTTTAATTAAAAATACAGACTTCGTGTACTTAAATGATTTAGATACGCAACAGTTATTGGATACAATTAAATATTTAATTACTCAAGGGTATGATTTAACATTTAAAATTACTACTTTAAATTTAGTAGAAACATTTGATTATCATGTACTTAAAGTATTGAAAGAAACCCTAAATACTAAAAATTTCTTAGAACAAATAACGCTATTGTTTGAACTTGAAACCAGTTCTATTAAAGATATGCCATTGCTCATCAAAAGATTAAATCACCAGTTTCCTTTGTTAAAAACAGGAATTGTTATAGACCCTTTTATTGAATATGGTCATAACCTCACTCACATTATTAAGAAAATTAATGCATTACAAGTAGATTATTTTTATGTTAATTATGACTTGATTACATTTGGAAATTTAATTTCAAAAAAAATAACTTATTCTAAATCAGAAAATACTTTAAAACAAAATATAGCGCTATTTCTTCATCAAATTGGAAGAAAACAATCAAAAAAATTAATCTTCAGTAAAATAACGCATAACGCATTGAAAGTTTATTTCAATAATGAGACTGATGCTACTCATATATTATTGATTGAACTATTGATTGAACTGAGTCAACAGATCGGTGGCTTTGGCTATGCATATTACACAGATGATAAAACACACTTTATGCTTATCAATCACCACCAAAGCGCAATGCCTATCGTTCATGTTTATAGTTTATTGAAGCCTTTTATCAACAATCAAGTTGTATTACTTTCTTATGGCATCATAGCTAAAACAAAAAACCATTATCATTTTTTACTGTTTAATAATCAAAGTAATAAGACTCATAGATCCTTAGAAGTCAATATTAGCCATAACTTCTCTAACGATTTCCCTGTTTTTACGCGGTTACTCAACCGTAATCATGGTATAGTTTCACACTTGGTACCTCACAAGCTCAACCAAAAATATATTAATCCTGCAATACTAAAACAGATAAATAATACCAACTATCCATTAGCAAAATTAAATATGCATGCTCATAAAGAACCTATGGTATTAACAGTTTCTAATTCTTCAATTTTATATTTCATGATCCCCATAAAATAATTATATTGTTAAATAAAAAATGACTGTTAGATTTCCGTAGAATTCTAACAGTCATCTATTCAATTTTGAGTTTATGCTTAGATATCTTTAAAGATATACTAATATATAATTAATACTTTAAAATTAAGTGCGGCGTTTCAATTCTAAAATTCTTTTTAAGTTCGTTTACTTTCACTTTCTCTTGAACAGTTAAATGATACGTCATCTTATCGTTTGTTGCTAAACTGTTTAAATAACCATACGTGAAGCGTTTAGACAACATAAGTGCTGTCATACCTTCTGATAATAAGTAATTGAATTTTAAGCTACGTAATTGTATTGTTTTACTGTCTTTAGAAGTAACTTCTAACATGTCATAAAGTTTATTGTTAGTTACATAGAATGACAGGTTATCAAAATCTTTTGTGAAGTATGGTGTAAAGCGATAATATTTATTATTATTTTCTGCAATTGTACTTGTCTCTACCTCATAAGGGTATTTTGCACGTTTACTACCAATACGTTTTTCCACAATCATGTTATCTACTCTCATCTCTAAAAAGGCATCCCAAACTTTTTCTTTCACCAAGTATGGGATTATATCATTCATCGACGCACTAAATTTAAAGTGAGATTGATCATTAATTGCTAATGGTACATAAATCAGCTCTTTTTTATTTCGAGATACAAGTTTTAATTGAATCATTGTCGCAACATGATTAGGATTAATAATTGATTTTAAGAATTCTAGTTCTATTTCAAATCCTTTATCATTAAATTTAAACTGTGACATTCTTAAATCAGGTTTAATCAATTGTTTGAATGTGAAAAACGGCTCATTTTCACCAAATTGTATTTCTAGCTCTCCTTGATGTGCATTATAGTTATAAAAGCGACCATTTTTATAACTTTCTTCAACCTTTTGGTAATGTTTCATATCTTTTAGACGTGCGTAATACAACAATGGTTTCAACGCATCGTTTACTAATTCATCTACTTCAGAAGGTACTTTTTGAATAAAGTCACCTAATGCATCCATCCATACTTCTTTTTTATCATCTGCTATTTTTAGAGAAAAATTATTAGTTCTTGAGAAAGAGAAATGACGATCTATAAAATAACCTAGCACCTTATGTTTATTATCTAAAGGACTGTCTAATATTGCTTCTGTTATCAATGACATGACCTTGTAAAAATCTTCTGGTGAAACGTAGGCTGAACTCATATGTTCGCCTTCACGTTTTGTAGCATAGTAATAAGGTTTATCAGCTAATACGGCTATTTTATCTGCATTAAGATAAGCTTTCATTGTAAATAGTTGATCTTCAGCGCTACGCAAATCTTCTGGAAAATCAATATTATTATTGCGTAATAATGAGGTTCTATAAAACTTAGTAGGACCTAGTGTATATATGATCCTCGAATTTTCTAGTGTCACAGAGTCGCTCGTTTCTTTAAACATAGACCTTGGAACACCACGACCATTTACACCTTCCATTCTTACTAATACCACATCTGCATTATTGTTATCTACAAATTTAGACACATCTTTTAACGTATCGTTATTAATATAATCATCAGAGTCTACAAAAAATACATATTCTCCTTGAGCAATTTGTAGTGCTGTATTTCTTGGTTTACCTGGACCACCTGAATTTGCATCAAGTTTTTTCACAATCAAATTCATTTTGTCTTTATATGGTTCTACAATTTTTAGAGTGTCATCTGTTGAACAATCGTCTACAAGTATCACTTCAAAATCTTTTTTATCATACTTTTGATTTTTTAAACTGTTTAATAACTCTTCAATATATTTTTCTGAGTTATAGCTTGGTACTATAATTGAAAATTTCACTTTATTTCACCTCATAAAAAGTGAGTTAAGATACAATGCAATATACTTAGTTTAATAGCAATTAAAATATACGCTATATCTTACCATCAGTCTATTTATCATTGTACTTAACTCACTATATTCACCTTATTATTTTAGTTGTTCTATAAGTTAACTTCCAAATACATTTCTTACTAAACGTTCACTTGATCGCCCATCTTGATATTTAAAGTGTTTGTCTAAGAAAGGTGATACTTTTTCTACTTCGTAATCGTTATTATCTAATGCTGTAATTAAATCATCAAATGATTCAATAATTTTACCTGGAACAAAAGTTTCATATGGTTCATAAAAATCACGTGAAGTAATATAGTCTTCAAGGTCGAATGCATAAAAGAGCATTGGACGTTTAAATACTGCAAATTCATATACTAGAGAAGAATAATCACTAATCAATATATCTGTAACAAATAGAATGTCGTTAACTTCTCTAAAATCTGATACATCTACAAAATATTGTTCATATTCTCTAGGTATATTCAATCTGTTTTTTACAAATGGATGCATTTTGAACAGTACAACAGCATTATTTTCACGACAATAGCGAGCAAATCTCGCAAAGTCTATTTTAAAGAATGGGTAATGTGCTGTGTGGTGGCCGCTGCCTCTAAATGTTGGTGCAAATAGAATAACTTTTTTACCTTTAATGATAGGTAAATCTTGCTCCATTTCAGCTACAATTTCTCTTTCATAATTTTCATCGAAAAGAATGTCTGTTCTAGGCACGCCTGTTGGTATAATATTCTGTTCTTTAATGCCAAATGCTTCCCCATAAAAAGGGATGTCTGTTTCAGAGGATACAAAGGCTTTTGTATAGTTTCTGTGGTTAACAGAATTAAAGAACGGACCGCCTTTTTTACCAGTACGGCTATATCCAACTGTTTTAAATGCCCCAACTGCATGCCAAACCTGTATAATTTCTTGGCTTTTTCTAAACTTCACTGTATATAGTAGTGGGTGAAAATCATCTACGAAAATATAATCTGCTTTACCTAATAAAAACGGAAACTTAAATTTATCAATGAAATTTCTTCTAGCTGAAATATTAGATTTAAACAAGGCATGAATTTTATACTTTTCATCTAAATTTTGACGCAGCATTTCGTTATATACATACTCAAAGTTACCTGACATATATTCTCTTGAATCAGAAGTGAATAATACTGTATTCCCTTTTTTCAAGTGGAAAAATTTAGTAACTTTAAATATAGATTGAAATACAAAATTACGCACATTAAAAGAGTATCTATTGTATTTTAAACGCAAATCCATCATTTTTTTCTTAATTGGATTTACTTTCGGTTCAGGCGCTTTAAAATCAATATTTAATACAAATTCATTTACTTCGCTCGAAATCATGGGCTGAACAGCATATTCTGTTTTCTTAGAATTGCCACCTTTTTTAAATACAAACTCATAATGGGTCAAAAGATAATTATTTTTTCCATTTTGTGTTTCTTCTGCTTCATATTCTTCTAGTTGGATATCATCTAATTCATAACTATTAGGATTCAGTAACGCTTCATTGATATGGGCAATATAATCAAAATCATCCTTGTAGACAATGAGATATTCACCAGATGGAAGATAGTTTCCATCATCTAAAATCGCCACGTTAAAACGTGCTCTAAATTTATTCCCTTCAATTTTCACATCATTTGCTGCTAATTCTTTAGTTTCAGTCAAATTTCGCAAAACAAAATTTTTCTTGTTAAGCTCAATATCATTAACGTGACCTTCAATAAATAATTGAATTCGCTCCCAATAGATGTCATCAATTATTATTTTAGATTTGCTCAATTTTAAAAACCCTCTCTTGTTCAATTAATTAGTTTTAAAACCCTTGAACCGATATTAATAACTAATTTAGAATAGTTGAAAATAAATATAAATTGAATTTTCAGTTATCTTGTTTATATTTATATATTCACGTTCTTTACATTGTCCATTTAAGCACAGTCTTGCCCCATGATGTGGATAAATCTGTTTCAAATGCTTTTACAGCATCATTAATGGTTTTAATATCAAATTCATTACCTTTTAGAAGTGCTAATTTTTCAACGACATCAGGATTGTCTTTATAAAATTGAGCAACATCTCTGAAATCTTGTGCACCACTTCTACTACTTCCAAACATCGTTATACCTTTTTCTAGTACAAGACGTGTATTTACTTCTATTGGATATTCACTTACGCCTAACAAACTAATTGTCCCTTCTGGAGAAATCAAATCAATAATCTGATTCACCGCAGACTGGCTTCCTTTACCGCCCACACATTCGAAACCATGGTCAAATGAGACATCTTCTGGAACTTCATGAATATGATATATATGTTCTACAAATGAAAAATGACTTAATTTGTAATCCGTTTTACCAAAAACATAAATTTTAGCGTCTGGATATAGTTTATGGAGTAAAATAGCTGTTATATAACCTAAATTCCCATCTCCCCATACGCCAAAACTATTTTTATATGAAATTGATTTACGTTCAAAACGTTGAATTGCATGCCAGGCTACACTGACTAATTCTGAATAAGCAATTGTACTTAAATCTTCGATACTATCATCTATTTCAACGACTCTATCGTGATCCATAAATACATAATCTTGCATAAACCCATCAAATCCACTCGATCTAAATTTACTGCTTGGTAAATAATTTTCAGCTATAACATCATCTTTTTCCACAGGTGTATTAGGCACCATAATGACTCTCGTACCAATCTCAAACACACCTTTATTGTCATAAACAACTTCACCAACACCTTCATGAATCAACGACATTGGCAACTTATTTTTCAGCACTTTTTCATTTCTGCTACCTGTGTAATATCTTTGATCTGCAGCGCAAATTGACAAATACAATGGTCTTATAATAACTTTATCGCTTTTAATGTCTTCATTATTATATGTTACTTCAAATTGTCTCGGAGCAACGAGTTGATATACTTGATTAATCACTCGACATCCCACCTTTTATGATTGAGTTAGCAACTTTAAGATCATAAGGTGTCGTTATTTTTATATTGTATAATTCTCCCATAACTAGTCTTACAGATTTGTTTGCTACAACTAGTATCTTACAGGCATCTGTCATAATTTTCTTATCATCGCTTGAGAGCTCATTATAACTATTTCTTAACAAATTAATATTAAATGATTGAGGCGTTTGACCTTGATACATTTCACTTCTAACTGGTATAGACTTTATAGACTCACCATCTTCTGATGTGATGATTGTGTCAGTCGCAGTTATTACAGTATCTACTGCACCATATTTTAAAACACTTGCTATGTTCTCTTTAATAATGCGATGTGTTAAAAATGGTCTAACTGCATCATGTGTAACAATAACATCTTCATCAGTAATACCGTTTTCGGCTTCTGCTGCCTCTATGATACTCATAATGGTTTCATTACGGTCCTCGCCGCCTTGCACAACTTTAATTCTGTCATCATTAATATTATGTTTACGTAAAGTATCTTTTGTATGAGAAATCCATTTTTGAGGTGTAGCAATAAAGATTTTATCGAATTCACTTGTTAATAAGAATTTCTCTACTGTATGAATAAGGATAGGTTTCCCATCTAAATCTAAAAATTGTTTTGGTAATGGAACATTTCCCATTCGTGATCCAATACCTCCAGCCAAAATACCAGCATATATCATATATTTCCCTCCTATGTAGTTGTTGCTTTTTCAGTTTTTATTTTACTTTTTAAATTTTATTATTAAATATCTTGCTATATAAACATATTTTATAAGTCCATTTTTATACTCTACTCATAAAATGCATTATATAAACATTATATTACCAACTATTATGGTCTTTTTCTACTTATATCCATCCCCGTACAAGTTAATACAGTTTTTTTCTAATTTCAAACCATATCTTTACTTTAATAATAAATATTACAGAACTTTATAAAATTTATTTCCGACTAACATCCTAAACTTATTTAAATTAATATGACAAAAAAGCAGACTTCCTTAAATAGGAAATCTACCTTTTCACTTTTTGTCATCAAATTTATGTTGTTTTCTAGAATCATCAATTTAGCTTGCGTCTTATGTTATCTATTACCAACATCGTGACCTATTTCTACAGTCTTATCATTTTTATTGTAAAGTGCTGCTTGCACACTACCAAAGTTAGGATCATTTCGTTTTTCTTCTACTTTAAAACCTAAACTTTTGAAAATAGCAACATCTGCCTTACTCATAGCATTTTCATAAAACACTGTACCACCATCATTGTAAAAGCGTGGCTTATCTATTGACTCTTGAAGCGTGCCATTACCCTTTAAGTAATCTATCAAGACTTCATTGGTTGTGGTAGGAATCTTATTACCTCCTGGCGTCCCAATACCCATATAATAATCAGGACCCACCACTATACTTGGAGCTGTATATGATCTAGGTGTTTTATGTTTCCCACCATGGTTAGGGCTTAACGGATCAGAAGAAAAGTTTGATAAAGAGTTATTCATATAGAAGCCTTCCTTCATAAAATCACCTGAACCAAAGAAACTTGATAAGGTATTAGTCGTACTTGTTACTTTGCCCTCTTTATCAACTACAACAAAGTGTGTTGTACTGGTATTATCTACATTATTTGTATTGAAATTACTTTCAAAGTTCACTTCATTTAGTTTGCCTAGTAAATAATCTTGAGATAAGTATTCATCGTAATCTTCATCTTGGCCATTGACTATATCTCTATTTCGATACATAAGTGCTCTCGATTTTAAAATACCAGTAATATAATCTAAACGGTTATTAGGGGTAGTTTGATTATTTGGATCTATTTGTTCATTTGCTGGCGCAGATTGGGTATTTTGTGGCACTTGATTGTTTGTTGCTTCATCTATTTCTAAACCTTGAAGCATCAATGTGCCACCTAATGGATTAGATGCAGAATATACTTTAGTATTTAAATAATCTGTACTAACCGGTTCTTTTTTCGTGGTTTTATAACTATTAAAATCTTTTTCAGTTATTTCTTCATCTACTTGATCAGAAACACTTTCGCCCACTTTATCATAGAAATAGTCTGGCCCATGATCTCTAATTCCTTTAATTGTTTTAGCTAATTCTGGCTGTTTAACTACTTCGCCTTCTCTTTTAGTTTTGTCATCTTCAAAGAATGGTGAGTTTCTATCAACATCAGAACCATATAATTTCAAACTGCGTTCTAATTCCGAATCCACTTCAAACCCATCTTCTGCTAAAGGAATCACATAGTTTAAGATTTTCTCTTCATCCATTTTACCCGCTTCTTTATGGGCATCATGTATCCCTCGTACAAAACCTGGTGTGCCTATTTCGTCTTTCTCATCATATTTAAATGATGAAATATCTTTGTATTGCCATTGCTTTGGCGCAACATTCGGTTTGCCATCATAGGATAACATTGCGCCTCCTCCACCTAAGCCAGAGGAGTGAGGCTCGGTTATTGCTAATGCATATGAAACTCCCATGGAAGCATCTACAGCATTTCCTCCATCTTTAATAATTTTCTCACCAACACGGCTTGCTATTGGGTTATTAGACGCAACACCATAATTTTCATCAGATGGGTTTTGATCATGATCAGCAATCTTATTTTCATATAATTCATCTTTATTATAATTATCTTCTTTGGTTGCTATAAAAAAGATAAAAGAAATGATTATAGTAAGGAGTAAGATTACGATGAGTGTTTTTTTATTATAAATACTCATACTTAAGCTCCTTTAGACAAATATTGGTGATGCGATGTTTTAAGTTCATTTTGTTCATATTGATCTAAGCCTTCATTCGCACGAGCAAATACAATTAATAAAAAGATGACTAATACTATTGAAACTACCGTAATGCCCACCCATTGTGTTTTAATGTTCATATACGTAACCTCCATTCTCTTTTTTAAGGTCTACACTCTTACTTTCAATATTGTTCAATAATTTAATTTCTTCCACTTTGTTAGGATTGGATTCTGTAATTTTTCCACCTTGTGATTTAATTGGTGTTACCATAAATTCTGAATCTTTACCATTCCAATTTTGCTGAACAGCTAAGCCTTGTTTATTTTTAGATAAAAAATCTTCAGAAGTTACGTTACCAAGGCTATAAAAAATACTCGTATCTTTGTATTTTTCTATCTGTTGAATAACTGAGTTATGACCGATAATGACATCTGCACCAGCATCAACAAGTGAATGTGCATATTTCTTTTGTCTTGTTGTAACAGCGCGTTCATCCGTTATTCCCCAATCAACATTAGCCACAACATAATCATTTTCCTCTTTTAACTTTTTAATTAATGGAATATAGATATTCGGTTCTAAACTCACCGATGTTGTATTTTTCAAGGTGTCCGTGTAATCAGATTCAACGTCTGTAAACGAAACGTTGGCAATTTTTTTACCTTTAACTGTTTGCTGTACTGTTTTACTATTAATAGGATTCGAACCATTTCCAGTTAAATAATTATAACCAGCCTGCCCTTCTACCGCTCTACTAAACTCTCTCGCTGTTATATTATCGGTGACTTTGTTGATAATATTTAAACTTTTAATATTTAAACCCTTCAAAAACATGACGTTCTCTAAATTCATATTAATGTTTGTCTTTCTATCATCTGAAAAATTAGTGAGTTTTAAACTTGCTGTTGAGTAATCACTCGCATTTAAAACACTTTCTATCGGACTAAAGGTGTCATTAATATTATTTTTCCTTATATGCTTATTCATTTCTATATTGCCTAAATAAGTCATCCTTATATCATCCTTGGCTTTCTTCATAGCTTGAACTGGTTCAACTTTTTGTGATGACATAGTGAATATTAAAAGTGCAATTGCCCCTATTAAAATAATGCCGGTGTATATAGAGTTGCGTTTTTTGTGACGTTTCGTCCATTTTAATACCCGTTCCTCTATAGTAAATCGTTTAGATTGTTTCATATTTATGCTCCTTACTAATTGATAAAGCTATAAAAGAATAAGATGACATAAGTAATACATGTTAATAACATACATGTAGATAAAGTAATAATGACACCTTGTTTTTGAATTGTATTTGCTATGATACCTGGAATAACAACGCCAATCCCTGACATCTCCACCATTTCAAAAGGAGTTAAGGGATAAATGATGTCAAATACAAACTTTAATACCATACCAGTAAGTATCATTGCCGCAAATTTTCTACGACCATATAAAATTACGATTTTGCTTACACCATGATTAACAATGAAATATGTAATGCAACTAATAATGAGTACAGATAGTAACATAATCGGCTGATCAAAAATCAGTGCTAAATATCCTGGTACTACTAATCCAGCTGGACTAATACCAAATTTTTCGGCAAAGATGAGACTTAGTACAATGCCCACAAATAATGAAAAATATAACTCTGAACCTATCATATTATTTGATCCCTTCTATATATTGCGCTATTTCTTTACCTGGTCCGTGAATGTTACCAACACAGAAAATCAAGGCATTTTGAGACTCTTTATATAATGCGCGCTCAACTTCTTTTATATCTTTACCTTCGAAGTTTAAATACTTCTTATTCGGCTGGCCTTTCATTACATCGTTGACCATTTGAGTACTTTTACCAGTACAAATTAATGTATCGAATTCGACATCCTTTAAAAAATCTTCACAAAATTGTCTCGTTCTGTCGATCCTGTCAGAACGACAATTTAATATAAGTACAATTTTTTTATATGGATAATTATAGGTTTCAACTTTGTCTAGTATTGCTTTTGAAGATTTCGGCTCATTTGCAGCAAATGCATTAACATAAACGTTAGTTGAATTGTTAGCATTAAAGTATTTAACTTCAACCGCTCCAACATCAGGTGGCGCATTTAACATGCCACTCAGAGCTGTATCTCGATCTATGCCCATTGCTTCGGCAACGCCCATAGCAATTGCAACATTATCTGGGAATACAATGTAACCGAACTTTCTGAGATAGGATTCAGGCACATCTTCTTTATTAACAACAATTAATTTTGTTTTACGTTTTTTAGCAACTTTAGCAAAAAATTTAGTATAATCATCTTTCATCACTACAAGATGTCCTTTGTATGGAATGGTTGCGGTAAATGCTTCGGCTACCTCATCTAATGTTGGACCTAACACATCCATATGATCTTCCATCACATTCACAATCACACCAATATTTGCTTTCACTAAGTCTTTTTGGAATGTAATTTGATAATCTGGATTAACTGCCATACATTCATTTACTAACGCATTGGCTTTTTGTTTTACAACTTTGCGAATAATGTCACGTTGTTCGCCGATATTTGCTCCTTGAGGCTTCCTATAAACTGGATACTCTCTTGGTGTAAACCAATACAGCATACGTGCATCTGTCCCTGTTGTTTTACCTATAACTCGGTAGTTATCCTCACGCAGTGTACTGTAAATCAATCTAGTTATAGTAGATTTACCTCTTATACCATTTATATTTATGCGTATCGGTACTTTTTCTAATCTGTAGGAATGTTGTTTTTTCTCAACAATACCTAGCCAAAGAATGAGACCTACACATATGATGATGAGTAGCAAATTTTATCCCTCTTTTCAGCAGCGTATTTAATTTTATGTATATATCAAAGCAGGTTAATCATGTTCTTAATACATAGTGAAGATGTATCAACTAAAAATAGCATTCACAACGTTTAAACAATTCCTACCTATCAATACCGTTATGCTACCATGCAGTTATTGATTTAATATAAATTGTTTGAATTATTGATTAATATTTCGTAAATTCAAATTTACAATACATGTAATATTCATCTTTTATCTTTATAAACCCTTATTTAATGGCATTTATATTTTTAGAAAAAATAAATATTTTTTATCGAAAAATTTAAATTTAATTTAGTATTGCGGTTTATTTTGCCATAAACAAATATATAATATTTACTGCTTCTTAACATGTTATTAAAAATTAAATGTTATCTTATGTGTGTAGGGAACAATAAATCTATATAGGAGGCAGTTTATGAGTAAATCTGTTAAATTAGTAGTTTCTATATATCTTGGTGTTGTATTTCTTATCACTTGTAGCTATCTCATTATGATTTTAGTTGGAAGTATGCAAGGTAATGATATGAAGGGTGCAGTATTAGATACTGATAAGCCTACAAACATTGAAAATGTAGAATACAATAATGAAGCTTCATCTGAAAAGACAACAACTGAAAGTAATCGCGTACCCGATGAATTACAATCTAATCTTACTAGTTCATTAAAAACAGAAACTTTATCACACAATGTTAATACTCATACAAGGTCCCTAGATCGCACTTCATCTAAGAGCCATGTATGATTTTTTTGTTAAACATACGATATGGGCTCAAAATATAAATAAAAACTCGAATAAATTTCACTTTCATTATTTATCCCCTATTTCAATACGTTAAAATTTAATTAGTCGGAATCTTCAGATATAATTAAGTTGACAGATGGTTATTATTTAAAGAAAAGGGGTTTTATTAAGATGAGTAAATTTTCAGAAGCAGAAAAAGTTCAAGTACTAGAAGATTTAGTAAGTATTAAATCTGTTAATGACCACGAAATTGAAGTATGTGAATATCTTAAAGGTTTATTATCTAAACATGGTATCGACTCCAAAATAATTAAAATCAACGATACACGTGCAAATTTAATAGCAGAAATTGGTGAAGATGGGCCTGTTCTAGGTATTTCAGGGCATATGGATGTCGTTTCAGAAGGCGATAAAAATAAATGGACATATGACCCATTCAAATTAACTGAAGTAGATAATAAATTTTATGGACGTGGTTCTGCAGATATGAAATCAGGACTTGCTGCATTGGTTATCAGCTTGATTGATATCAAAGAACAAGGGTTAATAGACCATGGAAGAATTCGTTTACTCGCAACTGCAGGCGAAGAAATCGTAGGTGAAGGCGCAAAAGCTTTCCAAGAACAAGGTTATATGAAAGATGTCGAAGCACTTGTTATTGCCGAACCATCTCAAGATAGAATTGTTTATGCACATAAAGGTTCAATGGATATTCGTGTTACTTCAAAAGGTAAAGCTTCACACAGTTCGATGCCACACCTTGGTTTTAATGCGATTTCGCCACTCGTGAAATTTGTTTATAAAGCGGATGAAGGTTTTGAAAAATTTGATAAAAGTAATACGCTTTTAGGTAATGCCATTATGAATGCTACTATCTTTAATGGCGGTAACCAAGTGAACTCCATTCCCGAACATGCTGAGTCAGAATTTAATATACGTACAATCCCAGAACATGACAACGAACAATTCATTTCCTATTTCAATGAAATTTTAAAACAAGTTGAAACTGATCATACAGATATTGAAATCGACACTTATATGTCTAGACCACCTGTTTATACAACGGGTCAAAATAAACTAGCAGAATTAGCACACGAAATGGGCACCAAATATTTAAATGCTGATTTACCTTTAGAAGCTTCACCAGGTGTAACCGATGCTTCTGACCTACTTGTAGATAAGGACGAAGATTTTTCATTTATTATGTATGGTCCTGGTTTAGTCAGTCAAGCGCATCAAGTAGATGAATATGTAGAAAAAGATGTGTATTTATCATTTATTGACCTATTCACAGAATTTTTCCCAGCTTATTTAAAAAATAAATAATACTACTTACGTGCGTCGTTTCCTAAAATAACTCGCGTAAGTAGTATTTTATAAAATAAAGGACCTTCCAAAAATTGAAAGGTCCTTTCAGTATGTCGACAAAGTCTAAGACTTTGTTGGCAATTTTTTTATGCACACTTTACGTAGTCACAGCCAAAGTCTTGTAGTCTTCGGCTCGTGCTTTTCTGCAGAAGTCGGCCAAAAAACAGCCTTTTTTAATGTTTATTGACAATTTGCTTTAGTTGTTCTAAAAATTGTCGTCTTTCCGGAATTGGAAAGATTGGATGAATATGGAATAAATTATAACCTGGTAAGAAATCATGTTCTATATTTTTTTCATTTAATAAGTTCGATAATTTCACTGCATCTGGGTATAACGTTTCTTTTGTGCCTATTGAAATTGTAATGTGTCCTAAGCCATCTAATGCACCATTTATTGGAGAAACACGCCAATCTGTTAATGGTGTGTCGCCTGTCCACAATTCTATGAAATATTGTGTACCTTTAATGCCTAACATAGGATCTATTTTTTCATACACTGGTGCTTCAGGATTAGATAATGTTAAATCTAAAACAGGAGAAATCAAGACAATATTACTTGGCTGTTCTAAGCCTAATGTTTTGATATATTGTGCAAATGACAATGCAATTTGACCGCCTGCCGAATCACCAATGATAATCACTTGTTGTGGATGTTCTACTTGAGCAATTATATTATTATAGATTTCAGTAAGCAATTCAAACGTTTCTTTGTAAGTTGCATGTGGGACTTTGGGATATACAGGCATAATGACTTTCGCATCCAATTCATCTGCAAGTATATCTATATACTCAAAGTGCATTTTAATGGGGTCTTGGAACCACGCACCTCCATGTAAATACAGTACAACTCGCTGCTGGCTATCTGCTTTATCATTCACTACATATGTCGTTGTATTTTGTATGTTTGTAGTTCGAACATCGTTACGAAAGCTATAGCCCGTGCCTTTATGTGGCCCCTCTGTATCTTTCATCACAATTTTCAAGATTTTTTGCGCATTTTCTACACTTTCAAATGGCTTTTTCATTTGAGTAGCTCTTATCATTGCTTCATATAAAAAGCTTTTATAACTACGTTTTTCTTTTACTTTAGCATAAAAGTAGGAAGTTATTACACCAATACTCGTTAATGCTACAATTTTTTTCAACAAAATATATAACCTCCTTCAATTCGTCTGATATATATATTTTATAATAAAGTAGTTCACATTTTTAGTAAAAGCAATTACGCAAGCTTAATATTTTAATTTTATGTATACATATTGATTGCTCAATCTTACCTTGTCTTTTCGCCAGACAACTACAACATGCGCATAGCATTAGGAATAAGGTCTTGATCCAATATCATTGCCATATAGAGTTCATCATAGTAATGTTCATCCATATAAATCGATTCACGTTTAATACCTTCGATTTTAAACCCTAATTTCTCGTAAAAGTTTATAGCAGGTGTATTCGATGTGATCACATTTAATTCTAAGCGTCTTAACCCCTTGCGCTTCGCCCACCTAATTGTTTCATCAAACATTTTTGTTGATAAGCCTTGCTGTTGCTTGTTGTTAACGAGCCCTGTCACAATATAACCAATATGTTTCACCTTAGACAATGTACTAATATGTGCAGACAAATAGCCTAAGATTTTATTATCATCTGTTTTAACACCAATATAAAAATTGCGCTTAATATCATCAATAAATGCTTCTTTATCAAAACTACGTTCATCTGGCAAATACAACATATACTGCGTTTCTTGGTCGATTTTCTTCATACAAGTATATAATGCCTCTGCTTCATCAGGACAGATTCTTTCTATTCGCATATACATCCCCCTATTGCGCTATTAATATTCTTTATCATACATTAATTTTAAGAAACATGAAACTTTTAATCTAATTACCCTCATTTTTATTTGAGACAATTTAATTATTCTGTGTTATTAAAAATATCAACAACACAAAGATGGGAACATGAAATCAAAATTTCAGTTTCCATTGGTAGTGTTAACTGAGTCATATTATAATTTTTATACATAAGACACCTCGTTTTAAAGTTATGTTAGAGTAACTTTAAAACGAGGTGTCTTATTTTTGTATTAATTTATACTTTGATACATCAAATTCAACTGATGTTCAAATCGTTGCATATCAATAAAACGACCTTGTCTGTGCATTTCTTTTCCATCTAAATATATTAAATCTACCGGCACAGTAAATATCGATAGTTCACCAGCGATAGCTTCTAAATTGCTTTGATTTATAACGCCTAGTGACACATTAGTGTATTCACCTACAAGTCCTTCTATCTGTGGTAAAACTGCATGACAAACGCTACAATTGTCTCTCATCACATGTATAACCGCTAATTTATGTTTGTTAACAAACGCGTGAAATGATTCTATCGTAGTCAATGTTTGCGTCATTTTAAACACCTTCCTCGTCACACAAATTGTATCTCATTATGAAACATTTTCAGAAGAATAATCAACGTATTTGCTCCAAAATACAATAATATAATATTTAAAAACAGCTCATATCCTTTGAGCAATTGTCCATTTTATATTTTTAAAGCATCGCTTTCGACTTTTATAGTGTCTACGTATTATTTTACATCAATTAATTGTTCAATTCGCGTTCTTATCTCTTGTGTATAGCCTTGTAAACCACCTGTATGAATAAACAGAATGCATTGCTGATCATCATAATGACCTTGTTTTATTTCCTCAACAAGTCCTCGAAAAGCTTTTCCAGTATATGTGGGATCTAATATTATCCCTTCTTGTTGCGCGATGTCAATATAAAATTGGAGTTCTTCATCCGTTGCTTGACCATATCCTAAACCAATATATTCGTCGTTGATTAAAATGGATTCAAACGAGGGCGTCTCCTTATCTAAATCTTTAATAATCTCAATGACTTTATTTTTAAAAGTTTCAGCATTTTTGTTTACAGCATATCCAATGATTTGAGTTTCTAAGTTATTACTCGTTTTGCCAAACCAAAGTCCAGCGTATGTTCCACCAGAACCTACAGCTAAATTAATAGAATCAAACTGAACGCCTAACGTGATTTCTTGTTCTAATATTTCTTCATAAGTATTGATATAACCATGAGCGCCTATCCAATCAGATGCACCTGCAGGTATTTTAAATGGCGTTTTACCGCCTTCTTCTAATTCTATATACAATGAATCCATTGCTTCTTCTCTTGAAGCATTGGGTTCTATAAGATGTATATGAGCGCCTAACATCGTTGCCAAAAACAAATTTCCTTCATAGTATTTCTTTGTGCCTCTCAATATTAAATGACATTCTATATTATATTGTGCACAGACAGCAGCAGTTGCACG
Source organism: Staphylococcus parequorum (assembly GCF_039237145.1). NCBI lineage: Bacteria > Bacillati > Bacillota > Bacilli > Caryophanales > Staphylococcaceae > Staphylococcus > Staphylococcus parequorum. The sequence continues at coordinate 799,591 of NZ_CP150682.1, read as the reverse complement.
CGCATGATTAGATGTGATTGCTCCAGTTGTAATGACTGTATCATAACCGTTATCTAATACATACTGTATTGTATATTCTAACTTCCTTACCTTATTACCTGAAATTTCGGTTCCTGTATAGTCATCTCTTTTAATATAGATGTCTTTACCTAGTGACTGACTTAGTGACTCTAATTTATGAATAGGTGTCTTTAAATTCGCGATATTTAATTTTCTTTGTAACATCATCGATTCCCCTTAGTTAAAGTTTTATATTTATTTTTTAGGTATAAACACTTCAGTTTCACTGTCATCTGGATAATAATAACCCTCAGGAATAGTTTGTAATTCAATTAAACTTCCCCATGGCGTGCGTATATATACGGTTTTATTATTTGCTGTATCTTCATATTTTGTATTATTGTGTGGTTCTGAAATCGGTTTGCCCCCTGCTTGTATCACTCGCTTAAAAGTAGTTTCAAAATCATCTACGTAAAATGAAATATGTGTAAAACCCATATCTTGTAACGATGCTGGACTTTGCTGAGCCGCATCTTTAAATTCAAACATTTCTATATTAGGTCCATTATGAAATACCATCATACGTTTCTTTATAATTTTTGCCCCTTGCTCTATATCTAAGACATGTTCTACAAATTCACCTGATCGTGCATCATCGGCTTTTGTTTGACTATCATAGGCTATCTTTCCGTCCAAAGCTTTTTTGAAAAAAATAGTTGCAACTTCAATATCTGGTACCGTTAATCCAATATGGTTTATGCCTCTTGTGATATCCATATCCATCCCCTTTCAAATTATTATTTTTAAAACGCGATGAAAGTGTTTAATTTATTTTAGTGAAAGTGTTCTTTTAATAATATATAACGGTTCATATCTCTAAATACTTCTCCATCGAATAGATCTTGATAATCAGTAGCAACAAAAGAAAAGCCAACTTTTTCAGCCACTTTATTGCTTGGTATATTTCGAACATCGGCTAAAATAGTCAATTTATTTAAGCCTAATGTTTCAAATGCATAATGACACATATACTTCACGCACGTCGTTGTTATTTGCTTACCTGTATAATCTTCAGCAATCCAATAACCAATTTCTGCTTTGCGATTCTTCGTATCTATTTTATGTAAATCTATGGTACCTATAAGATCATCTTCATAGTAAATAAGAAATAAGCGACCTGTATTGTCTGCATGCTGTTGAATCATCATTTTCAAATATGCACTTTCGTCTTGGACTGTAACATCTTCCGTAATAAATTCTAGAAATGGTTCTAAGTGTGAAAAATTTTCTTTAATTGTTTGATATAATGCTTCAGCCATATTTGACTCTGGTGGCACAAGTGTTACTTTAGGCATCACTTGCATTGATGGTCTATAGTTCATAATTTCACCCTCATTTTTAATATAATCATAACTCCTATGATATTTATAATTTCAGAATATTTCAACATTTTATCTTAAAAAATAAAAAACAGTTCGAATTTTTATTAATTCGAACTGTTTGAGTTGCTATATAACTACTTTATTGCAGTTTCACTTAAAGTTTATATCTTTATGATTATTTAGTCTTGTTTAACTGTCATAATCAATTGTTCTGATTTCACGTCTGTTACTTCAGTTACTTCAAGTGTTCGGTTTTCTAAGTTTGTTAATATCAATGGCGTCACAATACTAGGCGCGTTTGCTTTAATATAGTCTAAATCAACGTGCATTAGCGTTTGTCCTTTTTTAATTGTGTCTCCTGTACTAACCATACTTTCAAAACCAGCACCATCTAATTTAACAGTATCAATACCAATATGGATAAGTAATTCTATACCTTCATCTGACTCAATACCAATGGCATGTTTGGTAGGGAATATTGTTTTCACCGTACCGTCAAATGGTGCCACAATTTCTCCATCTTCAGGAACAAATCCTACACCATCGCCCATCATTTTTTGAGCGAAAACTTGATCAGGCACTTCTGATAAAGGTATGATTTGACCTTTACCTGGTGAATAAATTTCTACTTCATCCAAATCGTCCATCTGCGTTACTTTATTATCGTCCTCTACTGGCACTGTCGTTTCACTTGGTTTTGTAATTTCACCTTTCATAATCATAGCCATATCATGCTTGATTTGATCGGATTTAGGACCGAATATTGCCTGCATATTATTACCCACTTCAAGCACGCCAGAAGCACCCAATGCTTTCAATCCACCAACATCGACCTTACTCTTCTCTTTTACTTCAACACGTAGGCGTGTGATACAAGCATCAAGATGTTTAATATTCTCTTGACCACCCATTGCATCTAACACTTCAAATGGTAATTCACTTGCTGTTGCAGTAGAAGCTTCAACTTGCTTATCTTCACGACCAGGCGTTTTGTAATTGAATTTTGTGATTAAGAATCGGAATACAAAGTAATAAATTACTGCGTATACCAGTCCTACTGGAATCACTAGCCACCAACTTGTTTGGTTCGGTAACACACCTAATAATACAAAGTCTATAAAACCACCTGAGAATGTATATCCTAAATGCACATCTAATAGATACATTGTTAAAAACGCTAAACCATCCAATATTGCATGAATAAAGAATAATAATGGCGCTACAAATAAGAATGAGAATTCTAATGGTTCCGTAATACCCGTTAAGAACGAAGTTAAAGCTGCAGAACCCATCAAACCAGCCACAATTTTCTTACTTCCAGGTTTCGCTGTATGATAAATAGCCAAAGCAGCTGCAGGTAAGCCAAACATCATTACTGGGAATTCACCCTGCATAAATTTACCTGCTGTTAAATGGCTTCCTTCACGAATTTGTTCAACAAAGATACGTTGGTCACCACGAATAATTTCTCCTGCAGCGTTAGTCCATGAACCAAATTCAAACCAAAACGGTGCGTGGAAAATGTGATGTAAGCCAAATGGTATTAATAAACGTTTGATAAATCCGAATAAGAATACAGATAATCCTGTATTGGCGTCAAGTAAACCTTCACTAAATGCATTTAAACCCGTTTGAATATGTGGCCAAATTAAAGCCATAGGAAATGCTAATACAAACGAAGTCAGTGCCATCATAATCGGCACAAAACGTTTACCAGCAAAGAAACCTAAATATGATGGTAATGAAATATTAAAGAATTTATTATAACACCAAGCAGCAAGCGCCCCAATGATAATACCGCCGAACACCCCTGTTTGTAAGGTTGGTATACCTAATACACTCGCATAACCACTCGCAGCATCATTTACGTTATCTGGCGACACATGTAAAAATGCGCCCATCGTTTTATTCATAATGATATAGCCGACAAACGCAGCAATAGCTGCAACGCCGTCACCACTAGCTAAACCGATTGCAACACCCATCGCAAATATGATTGGCAAGTTATCAAATATAATACTACCTGCACCTGCCATCATATCAGCAATATTTTGAATTCCTCCATTTTGTATAAATGGAAGGTATTGTTGTAAGGATTCCCCTTGAATTGCTGTACCAATTGCTAGTAATAAACCAGCGGCTGGTAAAATTGCAACTGGTAGCATTAACGCTTTACCAATTCGTTGCAATTGTCCAAAAAACTTTTTAAACATATACAAAACATCCCTTCTCTATCTTTACCGTCAAAACGCACACAAAAAGGCATGAGCAAACAGACTATTCCCGATAGTCGCTTTGTTTGCTCATGCCTGCTTAACCAGTAACACGCAATATGACGATTTCTTTTAATTTAGTATATACTAAGTTAAAAATTTATACAATATCCATTCGCATTCTATTTTTCAAAATGCTATAACTTCTTTTCACTATGACGTGCAATTAGTAACCGATTATTAACGCGATAGACATCCCGATACTACAAATCACGACCCATATCACAATTAATTTCCACGCAAATTTAAGCCATTGTGTGTAAGTAATTTTCCCAACAGCTAATGCGCCCATCAGAATTGCGGACGTTGGGAATAAAACATTACTAATCGCATCGCCATATTGGAAGGCAAGCACAGTAACTTGTCTATTAATGTTTAATAAGTCAGATATAGGCACCATTAAGGGCATTGTTGTTAATGCTTGGCCTGAACCAGATGGTATAAAGAAATTCAAGCAAAATTGTAGTATAAACATTGCTATGATTACCATTGAAGAAGGTATATCTGCTAATAAAGTTGTCATGCCATATACAATTGTATCGATGACTTGACCATTCTCTAAAATTACAATAATACCTTTAGCAAAACCAACAATCATTGCTCCAAATAGTATATCTTTCATACCTTCAATCATTGCATCAAAAGTGCCATTCATCCCTAAGCCACCAATGAAACCTGCTAATAAACCAGCGAGTAAAAAGTTGGCACTCATTTCATTAAACGACCAACCATAAGTAAAAATACCATATACGTTTAATACAATCGCTGCAACAATTAAACCTAGACCCATTGCCTGTCTTTTCGTAAAGCGTGGCGTGGACATTCTAGCTTCCACATCACCTTCTGCTTGTTCCAATTCATAAACGAGACTTTTAGTTTTATCCTTCTTAACTTTTCTTGCATAAAACATTACTGTCATTATCGCGGCTGCTAAAATAAATAGATAGATGATTGTCCTTAATCCCCAACCTGAAAACATGGGTAATTCAGCTACAGATTGCGCTACACCGACTGTAAATGGATTGAGCATACCACCTATAAATCCACTGGCTGCCCCAAGTATTACCATTGCAGCGCCTGTAAGTGCGTCATAACCTAATGTTCGAGCTATAATGATACCGATTGGCACGAAAATAATCGTTTCTTCTGCCAAGCCAATAGAAAACCCTAGGATAGAGAAGATAGTCATTGTTAAAGGAATCATAAATCCTTTATATGTTCCTAATGCTTGCATCGCTTTATTAACACCATTTTCAAATGCGCCTGTCTTATGTACGATACCGAATGCGCCACCTACTAAAAAGATGTAGAATACAATTTCTCCACCACTGATTAATCCTTCAGGTATCGCTCTAAATATATCGAAAAATGATACACCATGTTGTTCAACTTCTTGATAAGATCCTGAAACAACCAAGGTTTGTCCATCTTTTTTCTCACGTTCAAACTCCCCCGCTGGTATCAAGTATGTAAGTAAGCTTGAAAAGGCAATAATTATTAATAATAATGCATATGTATGTGGCGTTTTAAAACGATTTGATTTGAAAAATGATTTGAACATCACGCTCTTCCTTTCTTCACCCAAACTAACGTCAGTCGCTATTTGTTGTTTATTTACATATATAGCCTATTTTTTGTGAAATAAGCTTTTCTGTTAATTGTTTTTTTATACAAAACGCCTACTATATATAGACGAGATACAGGGAACCCTGTAATCACTTCTGTTCATATTTTACGCTGTAATTGTATATAAAAAAGCTTAATCTCTCAACATCAAATTTGAGAAATTAAGCTTTTATCTTATATTTAGGGGGAAGGGCTTTTCAGCCAAGAGAATGTACTTTCTCGAAAGTGTTCGATAATACTCGCTTTTATTGTTTGACGAAAAAATTGTCTGCTTAATTGTTACTCATTTTCTTTAACTCGCATAAGTCTCATACCATTCAATGCCACAAGTAGCGTTGCACCCATATCTGAAAGTATCGCGATCCAAAGTGTTAGCCAACCCGGAATAACTAAAAGCAATGCAATAATTTTTATTATTATTGCAAAAGTAATATTCGCTTTAATGATATTCAGCGTTTTACGACTCAGTTTAATCGTAAACGGCAGCTTATTCAAATCATCTCCCATCAATACTACATCTGCCGTCTCAAGTGCTGCATCCGTGCCTGCTCCACCCATAGCAACACCGACTGTCGAAGCTGCTAAAGCTGGCGCATCATTGACACCATCTCCAACCATAGCCACGCGTTTATATTTAGATTTTAATTGTTTGATCACCTTAAGTTTATCTTCAGGTAGAAGCTCTGCTTTTATATCTGTAACACCAACTTGATTACCAATCGCTCCCGCAGTATTCTGGTTATCACCTGTTAACATGACAGTGTTTTCAATACTTGCCTGATGTAGTTTGTGCAGTGCTTGCTGACTCGTTTCTCGCACTTCATCAGCCACAGCGATTATGGCTTCGACACCTTGATCCGTTCCTACTAGCATCACTGTTTTACCTTGCTCTTGAAGAGAGGCAATTAAATTTCTAACTTTATTTTCATTGTTTGCAGTTAATAATTCTGAAAACATTTTTGAATTACCAACGTAAGTCATTCGACCATCTATGCTACCTTTTATACCTTTGCCTGTAATAGAAGAGAAATCTTCTACAATAATATCTGAATAAGAAATGTGTTCAGCATTCGCTTTACTCATAATTGCAGAAGCCAATGGATGTTGGGATCGGTATTCTAATGCAGCAATAATAGACAGTATTTCACGTTCATCCACTCGATTATTGATAACTTTGAAATCAGTCACGACTGGAACACCTTTAGTCAAAGTGCCAGTTTTATCAAATGCGATTGCTTTCAGTGCTCCGATTTCTTCTAAGTAAATGCCACCTTTGACAAGTACACCTTTCTTCGCAGCATTACCGATTGCCGATACGATGGCTATTGGTGTAGAAATAACAAGGGCACACGGGCATCCAACCACAAGAACTGCAAGCCCTTGATATACCCATTTATCCCAACTTGCTTCAAAGAATAAGGGCGGCAATACAGCAACCATTGCCGCAATCGCTATGATGACAGGTGTATAGTATTTTGCGAATTTATCTACAAATGCCTGTGACGGTGCACGTTCTGCTTGTGCTTCCTCCACGAGATGTATAATTTTGGATATTGTAGTATCTTCAACTCGTTTTGTAATTTTTACTTCTAGAAATCCTTCTTCATTTAATGTGCCTGCAAACACATCATCATCTTTATACTTTTCAACTGGAACAGATTCACCAGTGATTGCTGATTGATTAATTGATGAGTAGCCATCAATTATAATACCGTCCATCGCAATTTTTTGACCTGGTTTTACAATCATAATGTCCCCAACGACAATATCATCAACATGTACAGTCATTTCTTGATTATTACGTTTGATTAAAGCCTTGTTCGGCGCAACATCCATCAATGAAGTAATCGATGCTCTGGCTCGATCCATGGAGAATCGTTCTAATGATTCGCTAATTGAAAATAGAATCACCACAACCGATACCTCTGCCCATTCACCGATAAGGACACCACCTATAACAGCAATTGTCATCAATGTTCTCATATCGAACTCTAATTGAATCAAATTCTTGAGACCAGTTGTTATCATGGAAGCGCCACCGACAATCATTGATGTGATAAATAAAAGCGCCGTTACAATATTTTCATTTCCATTAATAAACATGGAAATGAAACCCAGCGTCATAAATAACGCCGAATAAATCAATGTACTATGTTTCTTATAAAACGGAATCTTTTCTTCTTGTTCATACTTTGAATTCGAAGTTGTACGTGTTGTGGTTTTTGGTATTACTTTTAAATTTTCAAACGCACCGGCTTTTTCCAATTCCTCAATACTTGCTTCACCTTGCACAGAGATTTGAGAGGCACCAAAATTAACACTTGCATCGTGTACATTAGGCAGTTTTTTAACATTAGTTTCAAACTTACCTGCGCAATTGGCACATGAAAAACCCTGTACTCGATATGTACTACTTTCTTTATTTGTTACTTTGTCTTGCTGCTCAGACATTAGCGCTCACTTCTTTCCTATGCGTTAATGCCATCATCATAATCTGCTTGATATGTTCATCATCCAGCGAATAGAAAGCCATTTTCCCTTCTTTTCTAAACTTGAGTATCCCTTGTTTATTAAGCATACGAAGATGATGAGAGGCATTTGCGACCGTCACACCTATGATATTTGAGATATCGCATACACATAATTCTTCTTCCTGACATAAAGCATAAGTAATTTTAGCTCTATTTTCGTCTGCGATTGCTTTCAAAAGTTGAGAAACACCGGAAATATCTATACTTTGTAAATCATGCTGTACTTTATTAACCTTTTTTTCGTCATAACAGAAAACTTCACACGTTTCATTTTTATTCATATCCTCCAACCTCTCATTAAAGTATATATTTGAATATTATTATACATTCAACTCAATAGTCATTCAAGTGCTAACTTTAATGTTTAAGGATATGTAACATACTAAGTAAAAGTAATTTTTATAATAAAAAAAGCTACCAAACATAAAATTGTTTGGTAGCTTTAATATAAGTTTATAAGAAACGTTTAACCGCCGTTGACATTGGAGGTACTTCATCAAAGTCTAATTTTCCATCTTCAGTAATTGATCTAAATGCCCATTTACCATAATTTAAGGCTTCATTCATCACAATTTTACCTGGTAATGGTGCTGCAGTTTCATCAACGTACACATTGACTATTGTCGGTCTATCTTGTGACATTGCTTCTTCAACTACTTCATCAATTCTATTTGGATCAGTTAACGTGTAACCAACGCCACCACAACTTTCAGCAAATTTTGCGTAATCAATGTCAGTGAAATCTATTGCATATTCTAATTCACCAGCCACTTGTTGTTCATATTTAATAAATGATAGTTGTTGGTTATTTAATACAAAAAATGTCATTGGTAAGTCATATTGTACTGCTGTTGCAAAGTCTTGCATTACCATTTGGAACCCGCCGTCACCGGCAATACCGACAACTTGACGGTTAGGATATGCAGTTTTAGCAGCAATGGCACCTGGCAATGCACAACCCATAGTACCTAACCAACTAGATACAATAAATTTATTATTAACTGTTAAGTTTAAATAACGTGTAGACCATACTGTCGCTGTACCAACATCAATAGAAAAGATTGCATCGTCTGTTCTTACTTGGTTTATCGCATCCATTAGACGTTCTGGTCTAATTGGCTTACTGTTATCTTCCATATCTTTTGTCATCCATGCGTCCCAAGTTGCTTTTCTTTCTAATGTTTTAGTTAAGAAATCACGTTCTGATACATGTTTAACTGAATCTGTTAATTGTAGCAATGACAATTTACTGTCACCAACAATACCCACATTCACATCGAAACGATGGCCAATATTTTCAGCATTGTTATCAATTTGAATTGCTTTAATATTTTTCTTAGGTAAATAATCTACGTAAGGATAGTTCGTACCTATCATGATTAATAAATCAGCATCTTGTATTGTTTGGTAAGATGTTTTCGTACCGATTTTACCTAAATTACCAATATTATAAGGATGCGCATCTGCTAATAAACCTTTCGCAGGTAACGTGATAATTGAAGGAATTTTCACCGCTTCAATAAATTGAAGCAGTTCATCTTTGGCATGTTTAGCACCCATACCGACAAGTACTACTGGACGTTTACTTTTATTGATAAGCTTAGTTGCTTTTTTAATACTACGTGGTTTTGGTGTTACACGTGCTGGTGGTGCAGTGTCCACTTTTGTATTTGTTGTATCTTTAACTTTATTTGTTAATAAATTATTTGGCAAGATTAATACGGCCACACCTTTTTTCTCATAAGCAGTACGAATTGCTTCATTGACAATACCAAATATATCTTTGTCATTTTCAGATATTTGACGGTTATAAACTGAAACATCTTCAACCATTTTGCTAATATCTGTTTCTTGGAATGCTTTCGTACCTAAAGCCGTGGTATCTGTTTGACCAGCTAAAATGAGTTGAGGTACATTATCCATTTTTGCATCATACATACCGTTAAGTAAGTGAATTACGCCAGGGCCACCAATACTCAATGCTACCCCTATTTTACCAGTCAATTTTGTATAACTTGAAGCAGTTAGACTTGCTACTTCTTCGTGTCTAACATTAACAAATTTAATATTATTTCTTTCTGTTCTTAAACTATCTACGACTGCATCTATAGAATCTCCTGGAATACCATATAAATGATCAATATCCCATGCTTGCAACGCTTTTACTAATGCTTCATTTGCTTTTATTTTTGCCATTTTTAAAATAGCTCCTTTCAAATTTCAATCATTTTAAATCGTTGATTCTTCTGATGTTGTTTGCAGTAAAATATCTAGTTCTTTTTTAAAACTTAATATAATAAGAGGACGAGTATCGGTAAGACAATAGAACTTAATACGGCTGTTAAAATCATGCCGATAGAACTAAAAGCACCCGACTCACCATCTATTTCAAATGCTTGTGCCGTACCAAATGCATGTGAAGCATTACCGTACGTTAAACCTTTTGCAATAGCGGTCTTAAATCTTCCCACTTTTAATAAATAAGACCCTAATATACTACCAATTAATCCTGTTGCGACGATAAACATAACAGTAATCGTATCTACCCCGCCCAGTTGATTTGAAACTTCTATACCAACTGCGGCAGTCATGGAGCGTGGTAACATCGTCATAATAACTTCTCTTGAATAACCTAATATTTTCAACAAGCAGAATATAAATACAAAGTTTAATATCACTGCTGAGAAGACACTACTGAATATGATATTGGCATGTTTTAATATTTTATGACGGTTCTGATATAACGGAAAAGCTAAACAAACCACCGTACAGTTTAATAGATAGTTAATCCATTGACCGCCAACCATATAACCTTGATAATCTACATTAAATAGAAGCAAGATAGCAATAATACCAATAGAAGATATGAGTGCTGGATTTAAAAAAGGGTTTTTAAATTTTTGCTGTAATTTTTTAGCTCCAACATACATAACAATTGTTAAGACAATCATTATCAAACCATTTAAAAGTGTCATCTAATCTTGTCCATTCCCATATTCCGTAGTTCTAACCATTTTCTCCGCTATAAACCCTGAAATTAAAGCAACACAGCAAGTTCCTAAAATAATCATTGCGAAGAATAAAATGAAATTTAAATTAATCTCAGATACGACATCCATGACGCCTACAACAGACGGTACAAAGAAAAATACCATAGTTGTTAAGAAAAAATTCGAACCTTTACTAACCCATTGTGATGGGATAATTTTAAATTGTAGTAAGAGAAAAAATAAGATTAAGCCTACGATGCTTCCTGCAATTGGAATGTGCAGAACACTTTGCAAGACATTTCCAGCATACGTAATAGCCATAATCATTAATATTTGAAATAAAACTCTAACTACCTTTAGTGACATCTGCATTTTTATCATCCCTTTATCGTCATTTTTATTTGGTGTTTTGTTGATTACATATACTAGTATAAGCCCGTATGTAATATAATAAAAATATTGATTATCAATGACACCTATTACTTTTATTCATGTAAGCGATTAAGTCTATTATATTTCATTATATTAAAATTAAACTTTTAATATTCACCCTTTTCATTCAAAAGTCTTTGTTATCACAACACTTACATGACTTTGTATTTGATTATTTACGTTGTTGTAAACAAAACAAGGGCAGGAAGAAATCAAAATTTGATTTCTTCCTGCCCTCTCAAGACTGACTAGAAAAACGATAAGCTATATAAGTACTTTTTATAATCGTTGTTTCATAAATTTAATCCACTTTTTAGTCGCATGACTTAAATATTTATCCTTCTTCCATATAACGCCTAACTCCCAACGCATTGCTGGGTCATCAATTTTTATACTTTTAAAATTACCATCAAGTAAATTCACAATATTCTCTGGTAAGATACTCACACCAAGATGTGCACTTAATAAATTTTCAATAAAGTTCCACTGAGAAATTTTAGAAATTGTATTTGGCACAAATCCTGAATTTTTAGCCGATTCAATAATTTTGTCATTTAAATAGAAATCTTCATTAAATAGTATAAAGTCCTCATCTTTTAACATACTCATATCTACTTGTTCATAATTCGCCAATCTGTGCTCTTTATTCAATACGAGTTTCAATTCTTCTTCGTATAGTAACACAGAATGAAAAATGGACTGATCTACTGGAATTGTGGTAATACCAATATCAAGCTCATCTTTAATTAACTGAGTCTCAATCATCTTCCCACCATTTTCCACTAAATTGTATGTTACATTTGGATATTTCTGATGAAACTCACCAAGTATATGAATAAACTTATTCATGTTCATCACTGCAGATAAACCTATACTGATATGACCTGTTTCTAAACCAAGTAGACTATTAACCTCTCTAGGCAAATCATTATAGAGTGTTAAAATTTCTTTGCTTTTTTGATAAAACACTCTTCCTGCATCAGTCAATGCAAGTTGTCGTTTACTGCGATCGAAAAGTGTCATGTTCAATTCTTTTTCTAAATCTTTTATCGCTTTACTAATTGTTGGCTGAGCAATATATAAAGATTTGGAAGCATTTGTCATACTATTTTGGTTTACAACTTCAACAAAATACTTCATCTGTTTAATATCCATGCACGTTCTCCTCTACTTGAAACATAATTAATACTTTCCAGTATACGTTTAAATTTCAATATTTCAATATTAACTCGTTACAAAAACGTTAACACACAGCCCCTTATTATTTTTAAATACTTATCAAAAACGAACCCTAAACATGAAAAATGCACTCCTAAAAATTGAAACTACATTCAACTTTGGAGTGCATTTATTTTTCAATATATTCGGACAATTTTAATTAATCAGATATATATCTATAAACTGAGTTCATATTATATTATTTACCTTGCTACACTGGTGTTAAATACAACTGTTACAAATCAACATGATGACTGATTTTAAAACACAATGCTGTATTATGTTAAGTTCGCTTCTTCTTCTTTTCTATTTTGTTCAATTTCTTCTTCACTTAATCCTATGATTTTAAAACCGATATATCCAAATATAATAGATATGATTGGTACTGTGTAATTTAAAATTGCATAAGGCGCATATTCTATAACAGACACACCTAATGTTGAAGCAATAAATACACCACATGTATTCCATGGTACAAATACAGACGTTAACGTACCGCCATCTTCTAAAGCTCTGGATAAATTTTTAGCATGTAAATTTTTCTTTTTAAATGCCCCAGCGTACATTCTAGATGGGACGATAATGGATATGTATTGTTCGGAACATGTAAAGTTTGTACCAATACATGACACTATTACAGATGCAATTAATGATCCAGTAGTTTTAGCAAATTTTAAAATAACTGAAATTAATGCAGTTAACATGCCTGAATATTCAAGTACGCCACCAAATGTCATTGCGACAAGTGTAAGTGAAATCGTATAGAACATCGATTCTAAACCACCACGGTTAAATAATTCATCAACCAGTGAATTGCCTGATTCAATCGTGTAACCTGTTTGTAGTGCTGTTAACCCCTCTACAATGGAATCACCTTGTATAAACAGTTGCGCGAAGAACCCTAATATAATACCTACGCAAATCGATGGGATTGCTGGCACTTTGACTACTACAAGTGCGATGACTGCCAATGGTACTATGAGTAACCACGGTGTAATCACAAAACTATCTTGCATCGTAGTCAGTATTTCATCTATATTTTTTGTATCAAAATTTTTATCACCAAAACGTATACCGATAAAGAAAAATGCAACTAGTGATATTACCAAAGCTGGTATTGTTGTATAAAACATGTGCTGAATATGTTCAAATAAATTAACACCAGACAAACCAGAAGCTAAATTGGTCGTATCAGATAATGGGCTCATTTTATCTCCAAAGTAAGCTCCACAGATGACTGCGCCTGCAACCATACCTGGAGAAATACCCATGCTCAAGCCAATACCCATAGATGCTACGCCTACTGTCGCCATTGTAGACCAACTACTACCTATAGCTAATGCCACAACGCCACAGAGCACAATTACTACGACTAAAAAATATCTTGGATCGATTAATTGCAGTCCATAATAAATCATAGTAGCTACTACACCACTACCTATCCACGAGCCAATTACTAAACCTACGAGAATAATGATTACTATAGCAGGCAATGCATGTCGAATCCCCTTATACATCATTTCTTCTACTTCGCTAAATGCGTAACCATGTAGCATGGTTATAATAATCGCGACTGCCGTACCAATCATTAATGGTATATGAGGCTCTTTTTCAAGCACAGCTACCGTAAATAACATTGAAGTTATCATAATGATTAAAGTAATTAAAGCAGACGTAAGTCCTAATTCTTTCTTTGTCCTAATCTTTTCGCCATTATTTTTAGTTTTCTTATTAAAAATAGTAGGCACCCCCTTTGTTATTTTATATCATACTTAACTTTTTATGCGCTTTCAACAGCGTATTTATTATTTAAAGGTAGTTATTATCACATTTATAGTTATTTTACATTATCCAAATCACTTTTTTTATACACATAGGTCACTATTTTTTACAACTCGCTTTTTTATAAAATAATACGTCAAATTATATTTCCCGATTTTTATTAAAGAGCATTACTACGCATTAAGAACCTTAATATAGAAAAAATGTAACTCCGAGTCGAAGTTACATTTTTTCTATATCTGTTTATTCAGTTGGAGAATTAATGAAATTGATAACTATGATGGCCTTTAGCAAAACCTTTAGCAGTAAATAACCAAGAGTCTCCACCCATTTCTATATCGTTCGCACTAATAATTAATTGATCTGTGCCAGGAATAAAGGCAGGATGCGTTGATCTCAACATGTGTCCTTGGTCACGTCCTGGTATCAAGATTTGACCTATTGGATAGCCTTTTGTATTAAAAACAAGTACTCTTCCTTGGCCATACATTGCCACATAAAGGTTGTCATCGCTATCAATGCAACAAGAGTCTGGGCCTTCATGTCCTGTGAAGTGATAAGGAATAGAGGCACCAAATGGCGCAATCGTAACACCATCATCCAATAAATCTATTCGATGTAATCGATTTGCATTTGTCTCTGTAACCCACAATGTTTTTTCATCAGTACTTAAGGCCACACCATTGGCCACAGCAAGATTCTGAATAACAGGTGTAATCGTTTTATAATCTGATGACACATAATATACGCCACCTTTAGGGTTTGTAGAATAACCACGGAAATCTGTAAAATAAAATCCACCTTTACTATCAAATACTAAATCGTCAACGCAATATTCAGTATCAATATCTGAAACAATTGGAACTTCTTGTTCACCTTCTGAATCTACTGCGAAGATGCCTCCTGAGCTTTCAAAATCTCCCAAATAGCAAACAAAAAGTCTTCCATCTTTATGTATTTTAACTGCTGCTGGATTTTGTTTTTGTGATTGAAATAGTGTTGTCACTTTTTTCTCTGGCAAAGCTACGTGAAAGATTGTGCCCCCAAATACTTCACATAAAAGGAGATTCCCATCTTTATCAAAGCATAGCCCTTCAAGTTGTAAACCCTCATCAGAGATTTTTAACCATTGTTCTGCCGTAACCGTTTGGATATCCGCTTCATGTGCAAGTATTGGCACAGCTGTACTTGCATTCCCTTTATACGATAATGTCGGAATGTTGTTGTTTTCCATTATTCATACCCCTTTTCTACTTTTTCTTATATCACAAGTATATGATAGTATTTTCTTAAAATAAAATCATAACCGTAGCATTGCGTAATAAAAATAACGTTATAACATTTTAATCAGGGACATCTATTTTTCTTCAGACTAAGCACGCTAAAAAGGGGGAGACATTATTGTGTCTCCCCCTAATATATCCAACTATGATTCAATGATAACTATCAAATTGAAAGTGCTTTATATACGCTACTTCTATTCGTTCTCTCTTAATTGATCTAACAATTGCTGTGCTATAGCTGTATTGGCTCTTGGCTCATCTTTCAACATATCTGCGACTTGTGCGATTTCTTTACCTTCTGCACCCACGACAATGGCTAATGATTTATACTGTAAGCTCATATGTCCTTTTTGGATGCCTTCTGACACTAATGCACGACAGGCAGCAAAGTTTTGTGCCAAGCCAACAGCTGCAACTACATGTCCAAGTTGTTCAGCGGAATCTACTTTCATTAAATCTAGCGCTGTTTTAGCAATTGGTAACACTTTTGTGCCACCACCGACTGTCGCTAATGTCATAGGAACTTCAATCGTCCCAACCAGTGTCTGACGTTGCTCATCATAATGCCATGTTGCTAAGCCACGATACTGTCCATCTTTGCTTGCATATGCATGTGCAGTTGCTTCAACACCGCGTGTATCATTACCTGTTGCCAAGACCACAGCGTGGATACCATTCATTACACCTTTATTATGCGTCGCTGCACGGTGAATGTCTACTTGAGCTAATACAGAAGCACGTTCCATACGTTTCGCTACTGCTTGTCCATTGCGGCCACCCTTGGATAAAGCGGAAACTTCAATTTCACCTTGCACTTTAACTACAGACGCTGTCGCATGGTTAGATAAAATACTCATTAAAATATCAATATTGTCTAATTCATTTTTTAAATAAGCTGTAATACCTTCTAAAATTGTATTCAGCATGTTCGCACCCATAGCATCTTTTGTATCTACAAATACTTTTAATGACAATAAGCCTTCCGCTGAAAACGTGTCAATTTCTATGCGGCGGTAGCCCCCGTCTCTTTCTATAATTGAAGGATATACTTCGTCAGCAATTTGTTTGATTTGTGGTTCTAGCTGATTAATTTTTTGTGCAAGTGCCTGTGTATCATTTACGCCATCAAAAACAATTTGGCCAATCATTAAGCGTTCACTAGATACCACTTTGAAACCACCCGTTTGATTGACAAGTTTAGCGCCATAGCTTGCAGCCGCAACAACTGAAGGTTCTTCTACCATCATTGGCACGACATATGCTTTTTGATCAACAATAATTTCTGGTAGTAATCCTACAGGTAAAGAACCTTGGCCAATCACATTTTCAATTAGACTATTCGCAATCTCTTCAGGAATAAGTGGGTTATTTAGCAATACCGCTTTATTTTCATTACTTAACCAACCTTTTTGAACAAGTTGCTCTAATTTCTCTTCACGAGATAAATGACGAAATGACTTATCTAACGCTTCCATTATTTATTCCCCTTTTCAATTTCTAGTGCTATACCTAAGCCGCCGCCAATACAAGCAGTAGCGATACCACTTTGTTTACCCTCTTGAGACAATACATTCACAAGCGTCGTCACCAAGCGTGTACCAGTTGCACCGATTGGATGACCCAACGCAATCGCACCACCATATAGATTGAGTTTTTCTTCAGCTATGCCTAAATTATCTCGAACAGGAATACTTTGTGATGCAAATGCTTCAGTCATTTCAACAACATCTACATCATCAATATGTTTACCTGTCTTATCTAATAATTTTGTAACTGCATGATAGGGTGCATAACCCATATAATCGGGGTCACAACCTATTTCAGCATGCTCTCCTAGAAGTGCTAAAATTTCATGTCCTTGTTCTTTTGCATAAGCTGCGTCCATTAAGATAATCGTTGAACCACCATCATTAATACTAGAAGCATTACCACCAGTAACTGTGCCATTTTCTTTGAAAATTGTTTTTAAAGTTGCAAGTTTTTCTATACTCGTATTACCACGTATACCTTCATCACTTGTCATCCATTCACCATTTACGTCTTTTAACGGTACGATTTCATTATCAAATTTACCCGCTTCAGTCGCTTGATGTGCTTTTTGATGAGAATCATTTGCAAATTTATCTTGTTGTTCACGTGTCACATCGTATTTCTCAGCTATTTTTTCTGCTGTAATGCCCATTGGCACATTTGAAAAAGCATCTGTTAAACCGTCATGCATAAAGCTTTGAACAGGTGATTCTCCCTCTTTTAAAATAAGTTGTGGTGCGTTCGTCATACTTTCTACGCCACCAACTGCAACTACTTTCGCTTCTCCCAATTGGATCGCTTGTTTACCGAGGATAATTGATTTTAGTCCTGAGCCACACACTTCATTAATTGTCATAGCTGGCGTTGTATTCGGTACACCTGCATTGATACTAATTTGACGCGCTGGATTTTGTCCACTTCCACTTTGTAACACATTGCCATAAATGACTTGATCTATTGTATTTGGATCCAATTTAATTGCTTCTATCGCTGCTTTTAATGTTTTCTTTCCGAGTTCAACTGCTGAATAATTACTTAACTTCCCTTTAAATCTTCCAATTGGTGTACGTTTTGCACTTACGATTGCTATTTTATTCATTTTCAATCTCCTTTATTTACAGTTAATTTTAAATCATTGTATTTTATAAGCGTGATTTGGTATGATACAGGTGCTTATTTATATATAGAAAGGTGTCGATACGCTTTATGACAATTGGTATTGATCAAATTAATTTTTACGTTCCAAGATTTTATGTAGATATGGCTAAACTTGCAGAATCACGTCAAGTTGACCCAAATAAATTTCTACTTGGCATTGGCCAAAATGAAATGGCAGTTAGTCCAGTAAGCCAAGACATTGTTACAATGGGCGCAAATGCCGCAAAAGACATCATTACTGATGAAGATAAAAAACAAATCAGTATGGTTATTGTTGCAACAGAATCTGCAATTGATTCTGCGAAAGCTTCAGCAGTACAAATACATAACTTGCTTGGCATTCAACCATTTGCACGTTGTATTGAAATGAAAGAAGCTTGCTATGCTGCAACACCAGCAATTCAATTAGCTAAAGATTATTTAGCACAACGTCCAGATGAAAAAGTATTAGTTATCGCTAGCGATACTGCACGTTACGGTTTAAACTCTGGTGGCGAACCTACACAAGGTGCAGGTGCAGTTGCTATGATAATATCACAAAACCCACGTATTCTTGAACTAAATGATGACGCAGTTGCCTTCACTGAAGATGTCTATGATTTTTGGCGTCCAAGTGGACAACCATATCCTCTCGTTGATGGTGCATTATCGAAAGATGCTTACATTCATTCGTTCCAAGAAAGCTGGAATGAATATGCTCGTCGCTACAATAAAACATTAGATAATTTTAAATCATTATGTTTCCACGTACCATTTACTAAAATGGGTAAAAAAGCACTTGACTCAATTTTAACAGATTCTGTTGATGAACAAACAAAAGCACGCTTAACTTCTGGTTATGAAGATGCTACATATTATAATCGTTATGTAGGTAACATCTATACTGGATCTTTATACTTAAGTTTGATTTCATTATTAGAAACACATGACCTGTCTGCAGATGATACAATCGGACTATTCAGTTATGGTTCTGGTTCTGTAGGCGAGTTCTTTAGTGGTAAAATTGTAAAAGGCTACCAAGATGCACTTGATATTCAAGGACATAAAGACCTTTTAAACAACCGTACTGAAGTTTCAGTTGAAACATATGAATCTTTCTTCAAACGTTTTGATAATTTAGAATTCGATCACGAAACTGAATTAGCTGATGAGAAAAAGAATATTTTCTATCTTGAAAGTATTAATGATCATATCCGTAATTATAATACCTTAAATTAAATCTGAAATCACTTAATCGTATCATGATTCAGGAACATAATTTAAATTATCATATTTAGCTTATGCCTTTAAATTATGTGCTGAGACGTCTTAACTGAATTTAGATAAATTTATGTATATAAAAAAGGGAGTGGGACAGAAATCTAATTTTTCTAATAAAATTTCGTCGTCCCACCCCGGCACAGCTGACTAGAATTGAAAAAAGCTTGATATAAGCGCATTTTCAATTCAGTCAGCCACTGCCAATATAAAAAAAGAGGCTAAGACACGTCATTATGTCTCAGCCTCTTTTCTTTTTATTCAATAAACAAAAACAGAGGAGATATTTGTCAATTTACGACTGTATCTCCTCTGTTTTATGTACGTATCATGTTATAACGTAATTATTTTTCCGCTTGTTCTTGTTGTTCTTGTTCAATCTTACGAGTATATGCTTCGTATCGCTCTTTATTGGGCTGTAATGTCAAACCTAGATATTTCCGTTCTTTGTTTGCATCTTTATATAAAGCAATCATCATTAATATCACTACAAAACTAAACGGCAGTGCGGATATAATGGCAGCTGATTGTAAGGCGTCTAAACCAGTGTCCCCACCAGCTAATAATAAGACATACGCAATAGCTGCTAATGCTAAGCCCCAGACAATTTTAACAAAACCTGAAGGGTTTAACGTACCATGTGCAGTCTGCATACCTAATACATAAGTCGCTGAATCTGCAGAGGTAATAAAGAATGATGCAATAAGCGCTAAAGCAATGATTGAAAGGATAAACCCAAAGGGTAATTCATTAAAGATTCCAAATAGCTGTGTCTCAGGCGGTAATTTAAATAGTTCACCATGTTTTTGTCCTACTGTGATACCTGTCGTACCAAAAGCACTAAACCAGATGATACTAATCACTGTTGGAACACCTAAAACTGCAACAACAAATTCTCTAATACTACGTCCTTTTGAAATCCTAGCGATGAATATACCAACAAATGGACTCCAGCTCATCCACCAGCCCCAATAATATATCGTCCATGTTTGCATCCAGTCCGATTTTTGTTCATTTAATGGCGCTACGTCTAAAGTATTAAGTAAAATCGAATTCAAATAGTCTCCTGTGCCACTTGTCATCATGTTTAAAATGAGTAGCGTTGGACCCACGATAAAAACGATTAAGAGTAGTAAGCCTGCTAATACCATATTTAAATTACTTAAATATTGGATACCTTTACTTAAACCGCTCCATGCACTATATAAAAACAAGACAGTAACGACTGCTATAATAATACCTTGAACCAGTGAATTAGCTGGTATACCAAATAAATAATTAAGACCAGCATTGATTTGAATGGCCCCTACACCTAAAGAAACCGCAACACCGATTACTGTTGCAAAGACTGCTAGCACATCAACAACCGTGCCAATAGGCCCATCTACTTTATCTCCTAAGATAGGACGTAATGTTTTTGAAATTAAACCATTTTCTCCTTTACGGAACTGTGAATATGCCAGTGCCAAAGCTACAACACCATACATCGCCCATGGATGAATCCCATAGTCCAGAAATGATGATTGAAATGCTTCTGACATGGCTGCTTTTGTTTCAGCATCTGCAGTTGGCGGTGCTAAATAATGCGAAATAGGCTCTGATGCGCCATAGAATACTAAACCTATCCCCATACCTGCACTAAATAACATCGCTAACCACGAAATAGTACGAAATTCTGGTTTATCCGAAGGTTTACCTAGCTTTAATTTACCGATTGGGCTAAATGCTAGAAACACACAAAAGCCTAATATTACAGTATATAACAACATATAATACCAACCGAATGTATCTGAAACCCAAGTAGACACACTACCTGTAATACTCCCAAATTGTTGTGGGAAAATTGCACCAACCAAAACAAGTAATCCTATGATGGCAGCTGAATATATAAATACACTTGAAAATTGTTTTTTTTCTTTTGGCAAAATGCTCACCATCCCTTAATTTTTTAACAAAGACGTGTAATAGAATACCATACTGAGTTAAATTATCAACTTAGTTAGAGATTTTTTACAACTTACAAGCGTATTTAAGAGTGGTTTTTGAAAAAATTAACTTATTTCTCAATACTACGGGCTCAAGGCTTTGTACTATTTTTCGGTCTATAAAATGCATCCATATCCATTTTTTCTAATTTAAGTAACTCGATTTTGGTATCAATGCCGCCACCATAACCTGTTAAGCTACCATCTTTACCAACAACTCTATGACAGGGAATGATAATTGAAATTGGATTGTTGCCTACTGCACCACCCACTGCTTGTGACGACATTTGGGTTTTACCTCTTTTTTTCCCTATTATTTGTGCGAGTTCTCCATAAGTTACTGTCTTGCCATAGGGTATTTCTAAAAGTGCTGCCCAGACTTGTTCACGAAATTCCGTACCTGACGCTTTTAAAGGAAAATCAATTTCCGGAATATTTCCCGAGAAATACGCGTCTAACCAACGTTCTACTTTATCAAAGATAGGTTGTTCTGTTTCAACTAACTTATCATCATATTTTAATTCGAAATCGGTTTGATTGGGTAGCCACAAGCCAGTGATATGCTCTCCGTCAGATGTTATTGCAATGCGTCCGATAGGTGCTTGATAGTATCTTTTATAATGCATGATGCTCCCCTCTTTCTGTCCTTCTGAATTTGTTTTATCATAAATCTTTCTTGGTTTTATGTAAACCATTAAGGGAATGAGTAAGACAACTCAAGATATGTATGGGAGGCCTTTCTATGTCTAAATCAAATCAACAAAATCCTATTAACAAAAGTGCTGATTTAAATTTTAATACACCTCAAAGATCTGAACGTCTCACAATGATTTATAAAGCACTATACCAATTAAACGATGTAGTTCTTGGCATCATATTCTTAATAGGTAGTTTTTTATTTTTTAGTGATTCTACTGTCACATTAGGTACAATACTGTTTGTAATCGGTAGTGTACAGATGACGGTTAGACCGCTTATTGCATTGTCACATGATTTACATTTGGCACATAAATATAAAAAATCAGAAATGCATGATGAATAGTACATTTTATCATTCAACGTAACAAACAGCCTGGGACATAGCACATGTCTCAGGCTCATTTTTTATATTGGCAGTGGCTGACTGAATTGAAAATGCGCTTATATCAAGCTTTTAAAGAACTACTACTTCATTTATGAAGACAAGTAGTTCTTATGCAAGCGCTGAAGCGCTTATATTCCATTTTACAGTAGCTGTGCCGGGCTGGGTTCATACGACGAAATTTTATTAGCAAAATTAGATTTCTGTCCCACTCCCTTTAATTTTAATATTTACATATTTATTTTACGTGTTGGTATGATTAATGCACTTGCAAGAACACCACAACCAACGATACAAGCACCAACGATAAAACCTGTTGTTGCCGCTGTATGTACGCTTTGTCCACTTTGCATAATCGCTGTGTAAATAGAAGTCATAATCGCAATACCAAAGGCGCCACCAAGTGTTGAGCCCATTTTAAATATACCGGAAGCGACGCCCACTTTTTCTGGTGGTGTAGTTGAAACTGCAGTACTCAATGCAGGTGTTGCAAAAAGACCTGTACCTCCACCAAAAAAGACTGATGCAATTAACGCTACAACGATATATCCTGAGGTACCAAAGAACGTTAAACTAAATAATAATATACCTATTGCTGTAAATATTGGTCCGATAACCAACGCACGTTTCGCACCAAATCTTTTAATACTCTTTTCACCTAAGCGCACAACAATAAGAAGTGTAATTAAGTACGGTAAAGTAAGTAAACCTGCTTGGAACGCACTAAATTTCAATCCACCTTGCGCGTACATATTAAATAAAGCAATCACACCAACGCCTGTGTTAAGTAAGAAGTTCGCAAGTACTGCGCCTATATAAGGCTTGTTTTTAAATAATTCCAAATCGATAAACGGCACTTTTTTGCCACGTTCTACTTTGAAGAACATAAATACACATATGATAAAGACAGCTAATAATACTAATGTCGGTGTACTCAACCACCCCATTTTATATCCTTGCGTAATGACAAAACTAATACTCGCGATCATAATCACAAATATTGTCAGTCCAACATAATCAAAACGATTTGTTTTATCTTTAATTAATTCACTTTCTGGTAAATGTTTTAATAACATCATTGCTACAAGCGATAATATAATCGACAAAATAAAAATAGATTGCCATGATATAAACGTTGCCATCGCTCCTGCAAAGAAGGATGATAAACCTGTACCACCAAATGCACCAATTGACCAAAAACTCAATGCTTTTTGTCTTTCGTCCCCTTCAAAAAAGTCATTGACGATGGAAATCGTCGCTGGCATGATAATTGCTGCTGATAAACCTTGCACAACTCTACCTAGAATCAGCAATACAACGTTACCTGAGACGATAAGCATAAGTGAACCAACGATGCTTAATACTAGTGCAATACGTGTCATCTTTACCTTACCAAATTTATCTGAAATATTACCAGCTACTACCATAAACACACCGGTAACAAATGACGTTAAACTTATAGAAATATTGACTATACCTGGACTAGCTCCAAAAGTTGACTGGATTTGAGGCCCAATATTTAAAAATGATTGGGCAAATAACCAATAAGTTAATATTGATAATACAATACCCGTCAACAATTTACCCCCTGAAATTTGTTTCATTTTTTCTACCATAAAAGCATCCCCTATGTTTGTTAATAATATAAAGTTAGAATTTCAAAAGACTCTTGTATTCGTATTTTACAAATGAGATTATTACACATTTTAGGCACGATGATTTCTTTTGAAATTTCTTACACTTTAAATATTATCATTAATTAAATATAAAGGTCAGAATTTACATGCCGTTATTTTGAATTTTCTGATAACTATTGACTATAATTTGTCATATTTTCGTGGGTATATTACCTAAAATAATTTTTTTACCGCTTTATTAAAGTATTTTTTAAAATACATTTTCTGATGTAGCCCTTTATTACTTGTAACGAAGTGAAATGACATTTGTTCAGAAATTAAAAGTTCATTTAAAATGTCTACGCCTTGCTCAGTTTGAGCTAAGATATTGGTATTGATATCTGGATGTTGCTCATCTTCAAGCATGCCAATGTACCAGTAAACATGTTCTTCTGCTTTAATAATATGTTGTTGCTTCATAAATGTTAGAAAGCCTGGATACCATATTGAAGGTGAAAGCAGTATATATGTGCCAAAAGCATCAGGTTTCTTGAATAAAGCATAAAGCGCAACTAATCCACCTAGTGACGCCCCAGCAATACTTATATCCCTACGTTGTTCAGATATATTGAAACATTTTTTTAAATAAGGTAACAATTGATCAGAAATCCATAAGATATAATCATCCGCTGCTTTATAAAATGCTTCATCCTCGACTACATCTTGCCAAGACGCATAAATTGTATCATCATTCGGCAGTAACCCCACAAATATGATTTCTCGTTCAATATCCTTAAATAAATCATCGCCATCTTGAACAACAACTAAAGGGTATGGACCAGCGTTACGCTTAAAATATCCTTTAGGTAATTTCACTTTAATATCATGGTGTTGAAACCGAATATTGAAATTTCTTATATTCATAGCAATCAACCCTCTTCCTATTCACCGCTTTGACATCAGGTGATTTTATAGAAAATTATATAATTCGACATCATTTTCTTTCGCATATTCTAAAGCAAGTATTTCCAAGATATTAATGAGTGCTGGGTTACCTTTAACTTTAATATATTGGAATTTCAAATTATGTTCTTCAGCTTTAATATTTTTTAATTCTGATTCATCTAAATTTTGTTGTGCTACATAGGCTTTTCTAAATTTTGCTGTACCAGCATCTGATTTCACATTGAATTGTGCCAGCTTATCATTTAAATCTTTTTGAGTAAGTTTATATCCCGTCATAAACCCACCTGCTTGTCCTACATATAATGGTTTTTTATTTTTAAAGATAACAAAAATACCTTTTTGTTCTTGAACTGCACTTCTACTTTCTTTATCAAATGTAAGTGCCTTTGACTTATCATATTTGAATAATTTTTTTAATGGCTTATTATAATCTTCAAGCAATTCACTTAATTTTTTATCCGCATTCATTTTAATCATCCTTTTTCATTTTTTTATTATTCTATATATACACTTTAATATGACTACATAAACTACATGTAAAATAAGAATAAAATCATAAGCGCACAAAAATAAAGGTTGTAGCCCAGTATAATAAGCTACAACCTTTATTTGATGTTTTAATAATTTATTTTAAGTAATTGAATACCGTAACGCCTACTGCTTCAGCTGCTACGCGTAATGATTTTTCACTGATATCAAATTTAGGATGGTGATGAGGATGAATGTCACCATTATCAGGGGCAGCACCCGCATAAATAAATGTGCTAGGTATAGCTTTAGCATAATATGCAAAATCTTCAGATGGTGGTTGTGCTTCACATCTTTCTATACCTTTAATCGCATCTGTATCAGCGTTTTCAATAGATTCTGCAACAAATTTTGTAAACTCTGGATCATTATATAATGCAGGGTAATCATCATTATATTCTAATTCGCATGTCACACCAAACATTGCCTCTAAGCCTTCAGTTAAACGTTTAACCTCTTTTTTAATCGTATGTTTGGTATCATCAGTCAAGGCACGTACATCGCCTTCTACTTCAATACTATCTTTAATCACATTAAATTGTCCTTTGCCATCAAATGAACCAATCGTTACGACGCCTGTTTCAAAAGGATTTAAGCGTCTCGAAACAATCGTTTGTAAAGCATTAACAAAATATGCTCCAGCTACTATACTGTCGTTTGCCGTATGTGGTGAAGAACCATGTCCTCCTTGCCCATTCACTTTAAGTTTAAAGAAATCTCTACCTGTTTGTACATTGCCTTCACGATAATATACGTTACCAGATGGCATATGACTCATCACATGGACGCCTAATACATGGTCGACTCCATCTAAGACACCATCTTTAATCATCGCTTGTGCACCGCCTGGAGGCACTTCTTCAGCAGGTTGATGAATAACAACAACTTTACCTTTAAATTGATCCTTCAGTTCGATAAGTGTTTCAGCAAGAATTAACATGTATGCTGTATGTGCATCATGACCACAAGCATGCATCACACCTTCATTTTTTGAAGCAAATGCTAACCCCGTGTCCTCTTGAATTGGTAGAGCATCAAAATCAGCACGTATTGCTATCGTCTTACCAGGTTTCCCACTATCGATTGTCACCTTCAAACCATTCGGACCTACATTCGTTTCTACTTCACAATCTTTATCTTTATAAAAATCTTCAATATACTTAGGCGTTTCTTCTTCGTGGAAAGATAACTCAGGATATTGATGAAGATAGCGGCGTATCTCAATCATTCGGTTTTCTTTCTCTTTCAATATATCTATTAATTGTTTCACCATGACAGTTCCTCCTATATTAAATATATTTAACTTATTTACATTATATACTTTTTGAGTGTAATTTATGTGTTAGACCCTTTGTTGAATAACGTAGACGTGATGCTTCTTTAAATGATAGGAGCATAATCAATATAATCATCAACAATAAAAATATCGCCTTTCTGGTATCCATATATTTCATTCTATTTCCATACCGTCAATCTACTTCTCAGCACTAACACAAAGCGTAATCCATCCTTTATGCTGCTGTTACATTGTTTGGTTCATTAAAAATTAAAAATCCGGCTATAATCTATGCTATTTTATTGATCTTTGGACAAAAAAACTGCCAACAAAATCCGGGATTTTGTTGGCAGTAAGAGATGCTCTTAATAATTAAGCATCTTAATATAATTAAACTTATTTTTTATTTATCGTTTTCTCGATTAATTCATTCAACTTGTTAATGTTTTTACTTTGTTGTGCTAACAGTGACATAACGTCTTCATCTTTGTTTTCTGTACTTGATGTTGTATGACGTTCTGTACTGTTATCTACATTGTTAGCATCATTATTATCGCTGTAATAATGCGGTTGTTTTTTACCTGCTTGATAGTCTTCTAATGCTTGATATAAGAAATCTGTCTGCGCCGTTTGTTGCGCAATCTCGTCATATAACATTTTAGTTTTTCTATCAACTGGAATTTCATTGTTATTTTTAGTTGTTGTAGTTGATTGTTGGTGAATGTTGAATGTACGATCATAACTTTCTTTTGATGCGCTGAATTTTTGAGCAGGCATCATACTTTGTAATTCATGACCTTCAATATCTACACTTGGTAAAATTCTGTTTAACCATGCTGGCATATACCAAGATGCTTTACCAAACAACTGTGTAAGTGCAGGTATCAATAGTAAACGCACGATAAATGCATCGAATAACACACCGAAACCGAGTGCTATACCCATTGATTTAATCATCACGTCATCTTGGAAGACAAATGCGATGAACACACTGAACATAATCAATGCTGCAGCTACCACAACTGGGCCACTTTCTTTAATACCTACTTTGATAGCATGTTCATTGTTTCGTGTCTTACTGTATTCTTCATGAATACGTGACATTAAGAACACTTCATAATCCATTGCGAGACCAAATAATAAACCGATTGTTATCACTGGTAAGAATGCGAGTAATGGTCCTGTAGTGTCAACACCAAATAGACCAGACATAAATCCTTCTTGCATAATTAATGTCGTAAAGCCAAGTGTTGCTACTAATGATAATACAAACCCTAGCACTGCTTTCAATGGAATAATGATTGAGCGGAATACTACCATTAATAGAATAAATGCCAACGCTACAATGACACTCGCAAATAATGGAATTGCTTCATTTAATTTTTGAGACATATCAATGTTGATTACACTTTGACCAGAGACTTCTGTTTTGAAATCATATTTGTCTTTTGCATCATCATTATAATCTCTTAAATCATGGACTAAATCATTGGTAGATTGCGCGTTAGGTCCTTTTTCAGGAATTACAGCAACTAAGGCATAATCTTTACTATCACTTAGTTGTGGAGGCGTCGCCATATCTACGTTATCCATATCATTAATATCTTTTGTCATATCTTGTAAATCTTTTTGTAATGCTTGAGGATCATCTTTCTTATCTTTAACATTCACAAGCATAGCAATTTGACCATTATAGCCTTCGCCAAATTTGTCAGAAATAATATCATATGCTTTTTTCTGTGTTGTATCTTCTGATTTCATACCATCGTCTGGAATGCCTAAGCGCATATCACTAATTGGAATTGCTGCTACTACTAAAATAATAAGACCAATTAAGACTGCTGCTAAAGGTTTACCTACAACAAATTTTGACCAAGCTGTATCAACATCGCCTTCAAATTCTGATTTACTTTGTTTAGGCTTAATACTCTTATGGAAAATACTGATTATTGCAGGTAATAATGTTAATGCACTAATTACCGCTACTAATACGCTAATAGCTGATGCATAACCCATGACTGCTAAGAAGTCTATGCCAACGAGTGCTAACCCACAAACTGCAATAATTACAGTTACACCAGCAAAGATAACAGCACTACCTGCTGTACCTACAGCTAAACCGATAGCTTTAATATGATCTGGTTCTGTCTTCACTATTTGACGATATCTAAATAGTATAAACAGTGCGTAATCTATACCAACTGCAAGTCCAATCATAACGGCTAACGTCAATGTAACGTTTGGAATATCAAACGCGTAAGTAAGTAATGAAATAATTCCTACACCTGTGCCTAAGCCAAGTAATGCACTAATGATTGGCATACCTGCAGCAATAAATGAGCCAAAAGTAATTAATAGTACGACGAATGCTACGATAATGCCTATTACTTCTGAAGCACCACCAATTTCAGTAGATTCCATGCCTGTACCCATTAATTCAGCTTGTACGTTATGTTTGTCTTCTAATTTTTCAACTTCATCTTTCACATTATCTTTAGAATCTGCTTTTAAAGCTGTAGCAGACACATCATAATTGACATCTGCAAAAGCAGTTGTTTTATCTTTACTTATTTGTTTATTATCATAAGGATCTGAAACATTCTTGATATCATCATCATTGTCTTTGATGTCATTCAATGTGTCTTTGATATCTTTAGTCATGTCTTCCTTAACTATGCCGTTCTCAGAATCGCTTTTAAATACAATCCTTATTTGAGCTTTTTCACTATCCTGGTTAAATTCATCTTCAATTTTTTTGTTAGTATCGAGTGACTCTAAACCATTCATAGTGATGTCATTATCAAATTTAGGTGAACTTATTGTAAGCGGTATAATAATTGCCACGAGTAAAACGACCCATGCAACTACACTCCACCATTTATGTTTTGCAATAAACGAACCTAATTTATACAAAAACTTTGCCAAACTATTGCCTCCTAATTTAATCAACGTTATAGTTTATACATATAGTGTAGATTATTTATATTAACATTTTACAAGCTCAGCCGCATTATAAAAAGAACTAATTATGCGAATGTGTCTATTTAAACTACAAAAAAGGAGAAGTGTAGAATGAATGAAAAAGATCTTCGTGTTATTAAAACCAAACGTGCGCTGTCTAAGAGCTTTTATGATCTCTTAGAAAAACAACCCTTTTCAACAATTACTGTAAACCAAATTTGCAATGAAGCTTTGGTACATCGAACAACTTTTTATAAACATTTTTACGATAAATATGACTTACTCATTTATTTAATTACTTATTTAATGAAAGATTATTTTTCAATTGATTTTAAAGAACGTATTAACAATCCATTTACTATTATGGAAAAAACAATAACAGATATCGATGAACTTAACAAAGTTAAAGAAAAGCAAATAGAAGACAAAGATTTTGAACGAACGATTACAAATTATTTCATCCGTGTATTACAAAATGACATTAAAGATAATATGTCACGTATTTCTGTAGATCCAAGTGTTCCAATCGAACTGATTTTTTATGTATATGGCGCAAGTTTATTTGGTTTTATGGAGTGGATGCGCGACCACAATATCAAACGTCCCGCACACGAAATAGATGAAATCTTTCATAAAATGATTAATATCAAAGTAAAGACGTAAAACAATAAATTCACACCAAAAAGCCTCTCACTGCAAAGCAATGAGAGGCTTTTAAATTATTTTATAATTTTAATTAGAACATTTCTGAAGCGACTTTTTGTTCTAAGAAGTTTAATAGATAGTCTGGGCTACCTGTTTTAGCGTCAGTACCTGACATTTTGAAACCACCGAACGGGTGATAGCCAACAACTGCTGCAGTACATCCACGGTTAAGGTACAAATTACCTACATCGTATTCTTCAACTGCATGAATCCAGTTTTCACGATTATTAGTAATTACAGCACCTGTTAAGCCATAATCTGTATCGTTAGCAATGTCTAATAGTTCTTCAAAGTCATTACCTTTAACAAAGCCAACAACTGGGCCAAAGATTTCTTCTTGCATGATTTGGTCTCTTGATTTTAAGTCTGAGATGATTGTAGGTTCAATAAAGTATCCAGTAGTACCATCCGTGCCACCACCGAACTCTAATTTACCTTCTTTACTGCCAATTTCAATATAATTTTTAATTTTGTCGAATTGTTTTTTATTAATAACTGGTCCCATGTTCGTGTTATTCTCAGTATTGCCTAATGTTAAATTCTTAGTTAATTCAACTGATTTTTTCAACACTTCATCATATACATCTTTGTGTACGATTGCACGAGAACATGCTGAACACTTCTGTCCTGAGAAACCAAATGCAGAACTTACGATAGATTCTGCTGCTAAATCAGTGTCGATATCTTTATCAACTACGATTGCATCTTTACCGCCCATTTCAGCAATAACACGTTTTAAGAATTTTTGTCCTTTTTGTACTTTTGCAGCTCTTTCAAAAATTCGCGTACCTGTAGCAAGTGAACCTGTGAAAGTTACAAAATGCGTGTGTACACTATCTACAAGATAGTCACCGATTTCTTTTGGATCGCCTGGTACAAAGTTAACAACACCTTTTGGTAATCCAGCTTCTTCTAAAATTTCAATTAATTTATATGCAGTTAATGGTGTATCTTCTGCTGGTTTTAAAAGTACTGTGTTCCCTGCAACTACTGGCGCTAATGTCGTACCAGCCATAATTGCAAACGGGAAGTTCCATGGTGGAATTGTAACACCAGTACCAATTGGTTTATAGAAGTATTTATTATGTTCTCCTTCTCTATCCAATGTTGGTTTACCGTCCGCTAATTCCATCATTGACCTCGCATAGTATTCAATAAAATCAATACCTTCTGCTGCGTCACCTACAGCTTCATCCCATGGTTTACCTGCTTCGTAAACCATCACTGCTGAGATTTCTTCTTTACGACGTCTAATAATTGCCGATACTCTAAGTAAAAATTCAGCACGATCTTTGTGTGACCATTTCTTCCATGATTTATAAGCTTCGTTTGCAGACTCAAATGCTTTATCCACATCTGCTTGAGTTGCTTTTGAAACTTCTGCAATAACTTCAGTAGTATTGGCAGGGTTGATAGATTGATACGTATCTTTTGTGAATATTTCTTCCCCATTAATTACTAAAGGAATTTTTTGATTTAATTCACCTTTAACTTTCTTTAAAGCCTCTTTAAATGATTCTACATTTTTACTGTCTGTAAAATCGATACCTGGTTCATTCTGATAATTAACTACCATTTTTCTACCCCCATGTAAGTTTGTAAATAGAAAACACAAATGGAATTATTCCATTCTTGATTTTATTGTATATGTATCACACCACAAATGCAATCGCTTACAATCACTTTTTTTAATTATATCGTATCTAACCTATTTCGCATTATTCCCTAAAATTTGCTATTATATTCATTGAAATTTATTGTTGTTATTGTACAAATAGTAAATGCTAATTTAATAAATTTTATTCTAATATTTACACTGAATTCTCATTACGTATGTTACTATTTAAACTTGAATATAATCATATCAATATTTATTTCAAAAATAAAAGAACAATCGAGAGGTTAAGCTATTTATGAAAACATATACGTCTGTTATTTTTTGGATGCGTACTATAGCTTGTTTAAGTATTGTTCTCATTCATTCGATTACAACCACGTTTTCCAAGATGGATTTTGTGGGACATGGCACTGCCATTAGAATATTTCAATTATTGCTAATGTTTAGTACGCCATTATTTGTATTCATTTCAGAATTTTTATTAGCGAAAAATTATCAGGTTAAAACAAAACCTGGTTTCTTTAAAAACAAATTGATTTATTTAGGTATCCCATATATCGTGGTTAATCTAGCTATCTCATATTTCTATTTTGAACCTGAGACATTAGAAGATTACTTTGGACATGTTTCAAATACGATGTTTCACGGTGGCGCTGTGACATACTTTATTGTAATTATTTTCCAATTCTATATACTACACATTCTCTTTGCTAAATACATCATCAAATGGAAGCCTATTCCTGTAATTATTGGTGCAACCATATTCGCCACATTGTATTGGGCATTTAGAGAATTTGTACCCCCATCAGAAAATCCAATTTTAGGATTGTTTTGGGGAAGAGAAGGTTGGATGCTCTTTTTAGGTTGGATTAGTTATTTCTTACTTGGTTTTTACACAGGCATATATTATGAGTCTCTCATGAAGAATATTAAAAAATATACTTGGCTTATTGTTTTTGGCACAATCTTGTCAGCAGGTATATTAATTAGTAACTATTTATTCGGTGTTAGTACTTGGGTAGAATCTAAACGCTTTGATATACCATTTTATGTCACAATGGTGATCTTGCTATTTTTCTTATTCTCATCCTATGTAAAATATGTACCAAAATTCGTATTATTTATAAGTAACTACTCATTCTGTATATATTTAGTTCATTACTTCTTTGTCCATGATTTAGGTTTATTGAGAGCGGATAGTTCATTAAGAAACATTGCTTTCACTTTCATCCTCACAGTTACAATATCAGTTTGTTTAGCATATGTATTCAACTTATTCAAACTCGGAAAATTTATGGTAGGTGGTATTGGACACATCAATTATGACAAAGTATATGAAAGTTATAAACACGGCAAAATGGACTAGTAAACTAACAAATTATAATGAAAAATTATATATCAAATACAATAATTAAAAGAGGACTAGCTGATTGTAAAATACAGCTAGTCCTCTTTCTTTATTTTATTATTCATAGGGTTACCGTTCATCAACTTACGTTCACCATGAAAGTATCCTATTTAATTACTTAAACTGACTTTGTTCCATTTTTATTTATCTTTACGATCTTGGCGACGTTGATACGTATGTTCACCAGAAGTCGATGCTTCTTCTTTATCATCGCCTAGTTCCCCTTGCTCTGTAAAGTCTCTGTCATCAGAATGTTGTTCAGGTGATTCATCTTTTAATTCAGCATTTCGCTCTTGATAATGATTGTCTGTATTGCTTCTATTATTTGAATGATTAACACCTTCATAGTTTGGTTTATGGGCTTTTCTTACTAATAATAAAATACCAGCTACTAACCACAATAATGCGGTAATCCAATTAAATGTAAATACTGTAACAATTGCAATTAATATCAGTACTACACCTGATACCTTAGGAATTTTATTGATTAATAATGCAAATATAATTGCGATAATTGTACATACGATAACGGCTCCTAAAGCTATAATAAACAAACTACTCGCCATCTCTAATAATTGTGACGGTGTCATTTGACTTGATAACTGGTTAAATTCTCGACTATTATTCATTGATTGTATGAGTGAGTCTTTCACACTCGCATCATTTAAAAATGGCGTTACGATAGCCATTAAAAATATTAAGATAAACTGTAAGATAATGCCTACCCAGGTTAATATTTTTTCCACAGTTCTTTTCATAATTTTCCTCCTCAGGAATTTACTTCTTGCTTCATTGATTCTATACCCCACACAAATAACGTTATGCAATTATATGACTGCTCAATCTATTCTATTGTATTTAAACCTTAAAACAAACAAATTTAGCCCAATGAATATCAAGATAATAATAGGGGTATCTAATTATTACCTAAATAAACAAAGGAATGATTAAAAAACGCCATGAATAATAAACATAAAAGAAAAACAAAAAATCGTAATTTGGTCTATATTATCTCAGTAGCTATCATTTTACTCATCACTTTAGTTGCTGGTATTTTCCCAAAGGGGTTTGGAACATACGCACAACAAGTTTATGACTACATATCAAATTCTTTCGGATGGTTATTCTTAGTTATTATTTTTATTTTAGATATCTTTTTAATAGCGCTAGCTGTATCGCGTTACGGACGCTTTAAATTAGGTAAAGATGATGAAGAACCTGAGTTTTCTATGCATTCTTGGATTGGGATGTTATTTTCAGCAGGCTTAGGTGTAGGGATTGTCTTTTGGGGCGTGGCTGAACCATTAAGTCATTATTTACATTCTCCCTTCCCAGGTACGGTCGCAGATGAGTCCGCCGAGTCTGCAAGAGTAGCAATGGGTTATACATTCTTCCATTGGGGGATTTCACAATGGTCTATATTCGCAATTGCCGGACTCACCGTTGCTTATTTCCAATTCAGAAAAAACCGTGACGGACTCATTTCAACAGCAATGGAGCCTGTATTTGGCGAAGCATATAAGCGCCCTTACAGAAACATCATCGATATTTTAGCTATTATTGCGACAGTGATGGGTATCGCAACTTCAATAGGATTAGGTATTATGCAAATTAGCGGCGGGTTAGAACATGTCTTCAACGTACCTAATAATAATATTACTAAAATCACAATTACTGTTTTAATGGTAGCTATTTTCTTAACTTCGGCAGTAACTGGTTTAAATAGAGGCGTGAAATGGCTAAGTAACATAAATATAGGCTTAGGTGCCTTACTCCTTATCTTTATGTTCATTTTTGGTGATTTAAAATTTATTTTCGAATCATACACTTTAGCAATTGGTGATTATTTGCGCCATTTTATTGAATATAGTTTACGTATTAGCCCATACACTGGAGACAATGGCTGGATTCAACAATGGACAGTCTTCTATTGGGCATGGGTGATTTCATGGTCGCCATTTATCGGTGGATTCGTTGCGCGCGTTTCACGGGGACGTACGATAAGAGAATTTATCGTTGGCGTACTCATTATTCCACCACTAATTTCATTTACTTGGATTGCTGGTTTTGGGGGCACCGCAGTTAAAATTGCACTCAACGAGAATGATAATATTGCTAACGTTGTAGATCAAGACTATACCGTAGCCTTGTTTGAATTATTGTCTAAATTCCCTCTTGCTGACATTACGAGTGCTTTAGCAATCGCACTGATATTTATATTTATTGTCACAAGTGCTGATTCAACAACACATATTGTCTCGGGCATGGCAACAGGTGGCATAGCAAATCCTAAGACGAAACACAAAATAATTTGGGGCGTTTTAATCGGGGCAATTTCAGTATCTATGACAATTGCTGGTGGATTAACAAGTTTACAAACTGCCTCTGTCGTCACTGGGCTCCCGTTCTCTATTATCTTACTCTTAATGATTGTGTCACTGATGCGTGCGTTACGTAGAGAACCAACGAAACATTTTAAAATGACACATATAGATGATGACAAAGATTATTCAATTCCACTTGAACAGCGTGAAGATGAGAATACTAGCGATTCAAAAGATGATTCAGTAAATGATAAACAAAGCACTATTAGTAATGATAAAGAAACTGAATCAAACAAAGAACATAGAAAAGATAAAAAACACGAAAATAATAACGACAAATAAAATGATCCCCCTTCATTCTCTAACTAATGGAGGGGAATTTTTATAAACTTGGAATATACATATATTTAACTGTTATGACTTATTTTTGCTAAACTAACGATAAGTCTTAAATTAAGGGGATGGTTTTATGAATTTAGATAATATACAACCACATAAATTAAGAGAAAT
Source organism: Staphylococcus parequorum (assembly GCF_039237145.1). Taxonomy (NCBI): domain Bacteria; kingdom Bacillati; phylum Bacillota; class Bacilli; order Caryophanales; family Staphylococcaceae; genus Staphylococcus; species Staphylococcus parequorum. Next base: position 763,151 of record NZ_CP150682.1, on the reverse strand, counting down.
GATTAGTAATGGCGAGCTTACTGATCCTACAAGTGGTATGGCTAAAGGTTACGTACAAGCTAATGTCGTTATTCTACCTTCAAGCTATGCATATGATTTTTTAAGGTTTTGTTTTAGAAATCCGAAAACATGTCCACTTTTAGATGTATCAGAAAAAGGTTCTACCACATTTCCTTTCTACGGAAAATTTGCAGATATTAGCACAGAAGTGGCAGAATACCGCGTCTATCGTTATGGAGAACTTGTTGAATCACCAACAAATGTCACACATCTATTTAATGATGATATGGTTAGCTTTTTAATCGGTTGTAGTTTCACCTTTGAACATGCGTTATTAGAAGCCGGCATTCCGATTCGACATATTGAAGAAGAGCACAACGTACCTATGTTCATCACTGATATACCTGCAGAACCAAGTGGCGAATTCACAGGTAATATCACCGTAAGCATGCGCCCTATGACAATGCAGCAAGCCATTAAAGCAACTGAAATTACTTCGCGTTTTAAAAATATGCATGGGACTCCACTACATATTGGCGATCCGTCTAAAATAGGTATTGATAATATTACAAAACCTGATTTTGGAGAACCTGCCACAATAAAAGAAAATGAAGTTCCTGTCTTTTGGGGATGTGGTGTGACACCACAATCTATCGCTCTAGATGCGAAGCCAGAATTGATGATAACCCACGCACCAGGACATATGTTTATTACAGATATACTTAATAGTCAAATCAGTGATTAATAACTAGTTAGCTATTACTGTTTCAACTATCTCAAAAATAAAAGGACGTTTAGATTTCATTTGAAAAATCTAAACGTCCTTTATTCATCAATATTTTATAGTTCAACGCATTACAGCGTATGTTTTAACGGGATTCTATATCCTCTTGCGTTACAATTGGATAATTTTTGAAAATTTTAGAACATACATAGCCTACAATTAGACCAATAACAGCGATAATTGCGCCATAAATGAAAATTTTCAATGGATCATTAAATCCAAACATGACTAAGAAACCAGCTAGTGGTGTTGCCGTACCAGTTGCATCATTTATCATTCCAGAAGAAGCGATAACCGCACCTGCCAATGCACCACCTATAAAATTCGCAGTATATATTGGAACGGGATTCGCCGATACAATATCTGCTTGAGATAGCGGTTCAATACAAACAGCAATTCTTGATTTACGATCACCTAATTTCAATTTATTAAACATTGTGCCGTTAATAAATGATGATGAGAAAGAAACCATAGCAGCAATTGCCATTGGCATACCAGTCAGACCAAGTAATGCCGTTAAAGCCATAGAACTTAACGGTGCTGTTCCTACTACTGTAATAACACCACCAAGAATAATTCCCATAATAATTGGGTTGATTTCTGTAGAACTTTGAATGATGTCACCTATTTTTAACAATGAATTATTTACTAATGGGGTAATACCCGTCGCAACTAATCTTGCTAATGGCGCAATAATTAAAATACCTACAATCAAATCTATACCATCTGGTACTTTTCTTTCCGCATATTTCATTAGATAACCAACAACATACCCAGCTACGAAACCAGGTATTAAATCTAGCCCTCCACATGACGCAGCTATAACTAAAGCATATACAGGTGAAACACCGATAGCTAATGCTACAAGTCCAGCTGCAGCTACACCGCCAAGACCTCCAGCAGCATCGCCAAGTTCACCTAAAAATTTAATACCTAATAGGTCGCCACCTACGTATTTATGAAATGCCTCAACTAAGAATGTTGCTATTGCAGCATTTGCTAAAGCACCCATTGCACGCATACCCATAGGTGCTCGATATGTAAACAGTGTAAATAACGCTAATACTACAACTAAAAACAAAGTTCCAATTAATATATCCATCTTTGAAATGCCTCTTTCCTTTTCTTGAAGTAGTTATGTTTTGTGTGGAAATAATTGTTTCAATTCTAACTATAAGCGGATTTATCGATTCCTTTCTAAAAATCAGATTCATCTATCTTATATATTAATCTACAATTATACTACTTACCTTTTCACTCACATTTTTATATCTTAACACATTTCACTATTATATTCCGAACAATTTTATTATTTTAAATTTAAGCCCCGCGGAATATTTTTCTACATTATTTTAATTTGTTTTTTAATATTACACGATTTAATGATAATGACTATTGTAGATTATTTTTATATTTCATGATTATTTACACTATGTACAAGAAAAAAGCGATGGTAACATCCATTACGTAATGAATGCTATCATCGCTTTTTATCTATTAATTATCTATTTTACTGATAGGTTTAGCTGGTGACCCGACTGCTACTACATTTTCTGGAATATCCTTAGCCACAAGACTACCTGCCCCAATGACTGCTCCATCACCAATCGTAACACCTGGTAAAACTAAAACATTGGCCCCTAGCCACACATGATTTCCAATAGTAATTGGCAATGCTTGCTCTAATCCTGAATTTCTTTGTTGATATTGAAGAGGATGGACAGCCGTGTAAAGTCCGCATTTAGGACCTATAAAGACATGATTTCCAATGAAAATCTTTCCGCCATCCATAAAATAACAATCATGATTTACAAATACGTTATTTCCTAAAAAAACATTATAGCCATAATCTACTTGAAATGGACTTAATATTTCTAAATTATCTGGCTTATCATTGAGTAAGTCAGTTAAAATTGCATTGCGTTTTTCTGAATTGCTCGGCTTTGTGTGGTTTAATTCAAAGCAAAGATCTTTCGCTTTATTTCTTTCAACATCCAAAGCTTCATCAAAGTTAGCGTCATACCATTCACCTGCTAACATCTTTTCTTTTTCACTCATACATTTACCCCTCCCTCACTAAATTTCGTCAAATACACCTACGTATTCTAGCACCTTTTACAATTTATCCCAGTTGGATAAGTAATTGATACATTATTGTTCCAGCATAATTACCTATTACATAACCCAATGTACCAATAATAAGTATCGGTCCCACTAAACCAGACCAGCCTTTTCCAATAGCTAATGCTGCTGCAGTAGTAGGTCCTCCCGCAGTTGCATTACTTGCTAACAATATTTCTTCAATTTTAAATTTAAAGAGCTTACCTAAAATAAGACTTAAACCTAAATTGAAAATCAAAATAATAATGACAAAAACAAACAACAATGGTGCAGTTGTAATAATTGTAGCAAATGAAGCCGGTGTACCAATGACTACAAAGAATATATAAATAAGGAAAGTGCCGATTTCTGATGCACCTGCTAACTTCTCAAAGAAATCTCCCCAGATAGCAACAACGATTAATGTCAATGTTGTTAATAATAAATATGAATCACCAAAGAAAGATACAATAATTGTTAATATGAGATTACTTTTAGGTACCCATAGTTGTATCAATTCTGCTATTTTGAAACTAACTGCCACAAGCGCAATCGCACTTGCCATTGAAAATGCAATATCTAATAATTGAATTTTTTTCGGTTGCCAAAATGACTGATGTGTCTCAGGTGTCGTTTCAGTTTTATAATTAGTAGTAAAATGTTTTTTTATCCAAGGCATTGATGGAAGGGCTATAAGTAATATGAAATACAGTGCCATAACACTGTTATCAGCAACTACTGTCGAAGAAACCATGTCTCCAGGTGTTTGAAATTTAGAACTCAAAGCTGCAAAATTCACGCCACCACCAATGTAACTTCCAGTCATCATGGCACCTATTTTAGAAAGATAAGGTATCCATTGATTTAAAGTAAGAAATGCGACCACTGTACCTATCATTGTCCCTACTGAAGCAATCATGAAAATGAATAATAATCGTCTACTTTCTTTCCATATCTTTAAAATATTTGAACTGAATAATAATAATGGAATAGAAAGTGGCACGATAAAATCCCATACCGTGTCATACACTGGTGAACTCGTTGGTATCACTTTAAAGTTTGATAAGAGCATTGCCCCCACCAGTGCTATAATTGCTCCTGAAATTGTACTTGCCCACTTGTATCGCTGTTCTAGGAATAAACTAACTGTTGCCCAAACTATAATAATAGCCCATAACGTCCACGTGTCACCTTTAGCTATAAGTGCACCTAATACCATGAACTTCCCCCCTTGAAATAAATTTTTATTTTAAGATATTAAATACATTTTAACAGCATTTTTCATTAATTTTTATAATTTTCTGAAAAAATACATTGTTTTGCTCTTTTTAAATTGATATTCTTGCAACTGTAGACAATAACAAGGGGGGATTTTTGCATATGAAAGAAAAAATTGGTTTAATCTTAGGACCATCACTTTTCATCATTTTTTATTTTATACCTAGTATTACAGGTTTAGCGGATGAACCACGTGCTGTTCTTGCAGTCACACTTTTTGTGGCTACATGGTGGATTACAGAAGCAATTCCCATACCTGCTACATCACTCATTCCACTGATATTACTACCTTTGAGTGGTGGTACAAATGAACAAGTAGCTGCGAGTGCTTATGCTGATCCAATCGTATTTATGTATATGGGCGGCTTTATTATCGCACTGGCAATTGAAAAATGGAATTTACATAAACGAATTGCTATGACCATCATTTCTTTGATGGGTTCAAATAGTAATCGTATTATTTTAGGTACAATGATTGCAACTGCATTTATTTCAATGTGGATTTCCAATGCAGCAACTGCACTCATGATGTTGCCAATTGCTTTAGCATTAATAAAAGAAATTAAAGATGCACAATTCCTCAAACCAGAATCAGCGCACAAATTCGGGAAAGCATTATTATTAACTGTCGCTTATTCTGCATCTATCGGCGGCTTAGCAACGCTTATTGGTTCAGTACCAAATGCAGTTTTCGCAGCCATCGCTTCCTCTACTTTAAATAGAGAAGTGTCCTTTGCGCAATGGATGTTATTCGCCTTACCATTAACAATTATATTGTTAATCATTTTATACTTATTAATGACAAAATGGTTATTTAAAATTGAAGACTCCGATAAAATATCTTCAGATTTTGCAAAGAAAGCTTTACATGATTTAGGTCCGATGAGTTTAGAGGAAAAATTAACAGGTATTGTTTTCCTTTTCGTTAGTATCTTGTGGATTGGTGGCGGTCTCTTGCCTGCTTCCTTAAACTTATCAGACACAGTTATAGCAATGTTAGGTGCTGTGTTACTCTTCCTTATTCCCGCTAAGTCATCTAATGGCGCGTTACTCGTATGGAATGACATGAGTAAACTACCATGGGGGATATTGTTATTGTTCGGTGGTGGCTTATCCTTAGCTGCTGCATTTGAAGATTCAGGACTGACAAAATGGTTTGGTGGTATGTTAGGTTTCGTCGAACCTTTACCATTAATTCTTGTTGTTATCGTATTGACGACAGCTATTTTATTCTTAACAGAAGTGATGTCTAATACAGCTGTTTCTAATATGTTAATGCCAATCAGTATTGGTTTAGCCGCAGCAATTAGCCAAGACCCATTTATTATTATGGGAATTGTCGCAGTATCCTCAACCTGCGCATTTATGTTGCCAATTTCAACACCACCAAATGCTGCTGTATTTAGTTCTGATGAATTAGAAATGCAAGACATGGTTAAAGCTGGATTTATTTTAAACATGTGTGCAATTGTTATCATCTCGCTATTCGTATATTTCTGGTTACCTATTGTATTCGGTTTATAAATTATAAATAGACGTTACTTAATAGTTTGTAACGTCGTGATACATCTAAGGTATGATATAATTTCGATACTAGGGACGCATGTCACAAAGTACAAAACGGTATAGAATAAGTATATAAACTTATAGAAGGAGTCATTTATTATGAAGACAATCATTAAAGGGGCCATCGCAGTATTACTGATATTAGGCGTAGTTAAAACATTCCAAGACCATGACGTACAAGCAGAAGTAGTTAATTATTATAACCAAGCTAAAAATGGTGAATTGCTTCAAAGTATAGAAAGTGTGAATTTCGATTCATTAAAGCACTTACAATTAGATGATCTTATCCCTTCTGATTTCTTTTAAAGTTTATCAACTTTCTTCTAGATAATTACAGAACAAACGTTATCTGATATGCTGGGTGTCAATCTTGTCCCAATTTCGTATCGATAGTGTAATTGTTGTACCTTATTAACATAAATTTCAACAAATAGATTAGCCAAGACAACCTTCATACAAATAAATTAAGCGCATCTCCTAATATTTAAAGGAGATGCGCTTTTTTTGTGGGAAAATATAAATTTTTAAGGGGTAAGTGTAAAAAAAGCATAATGACATATTTCGATTATAATTATATAATAATATTAATTTATACAACAGGAGGCTATATAAATGAAAAAGACTATTATAAGTATTTTATTGTATTTAGCAATAGTATTAGGCTCTGGAACAATAGCAAATGCAGCAACTATCTATGCACAAGGTAGAATTTGGAATTATGGAGTAGGAAGCAAATATGTTTGGTCATATTACAGTAATAATTATAAAGCACATGGCTCTACAGCAGTGGGTAAATATAAATCCTATAGTGGAAAAACGAGAGCTGGTATCCAAGCTAGAGCATCTGCTCCAAAATCATTCTTCGTAAATAGAACATATTACAACGTTTACTAATAATAGCAAGGAAATGAATACAAATTGCATTCATTTCCTTAATTGATGAGGTACTGTATGAAAATAATAAAATTGACCTTAGATATTATAACGCTTTGTATCATTACTATATTAGTCCTGATATTCACATTAAGAGAAGAGGAAGAATTATTACCTGGTAGTCATACCATATTAAACATTTCTGCTTGGAATTATAGTCACAATAAGCAAGAAATTTATAAAACAATTGAATCCATTTCCCAAAAGGAAAATATAACAATCTATAAATCTATCTTAAATACGAATCAAGACACATACAAATATATATACTCATTTAATGAAGAAAAACCAAAATTCCAAAATCATATTAAGTATAAATATATCAACTATGACACCCTTCTTAGTAAAGATGTCCGAGGGAATTATTTTGTAATGGGCGCTTCATTTGATCCCCACAATATTAAACAGCTACTACAGGAAAAAGGCGTAGATTCAGAAATACTTAGTTTAAATAAATTCGTCTTATTTTTATCTGTCATAAATGATAAGGGACTGCTATTCCCTATGGTTTCAATATTAATACTTTATATTTTTTATTTTTTACAAATAGCCAATATAAAATTCAAAGAATATGGTATTAAAAAATTACATGGTTATTCAATTTCAAAAATAATATCTGAAGATATACGTAAGAAATGTTTATACTACACTTTCTTATTAAGTTTCTTTTTAATTTCTATACTAATTTTATCACTAGCATTGGACATTTTAGACAATACTTTTACTTTTATAGTACGTGTTTTCTTAGGCATAATCATTTTATTCAGCGTACTTTTTTTAATTTCACTTTGCTCTTATACACTATTTATAAAGACAGATATACCACTAATTATCAAAGGCAAAAAACCCTATACATTATTACGAATGATAACTGTATCGTTCAAGATAATTATTCTAATTGTATTAGCAATTTTGTTAGTACAAAATTTAAGTTCATATCATGAATTGAAAAAGATTAAAGAAACTGAAAAGTACTGGACAAAGTTAGATGATTATTACGTCATTGAAGTTGCACCACTTAAGTACACTCATTCAGAAGAAAGTGATATATCCAAAAAATTTCATAAATTAATCTCAAATACTGAAGCAAAACATGAATCATTACTTATTAGACACAATAATTTATATCATCCCCACCCTACGAATTACACTCCTGAAAATGGTAATGTTGTTTTTTTAAATAGCAATTTCGTAGATTTCTATAATAGTGCATTTAATAAACGATTGGAGCTTTCCAATTCTAAAAATACAATTGACTTATTATTACCAACTAAAGCGCATAACTTTAAAAAAGAAATTAAAAAAGATTTCAAAGATTGGATTAACTTCCAACAGGATAATAATCGAAATAAAGAAATTAACATGAAACAAACAAATGATAACTTTGAAATATTTACTTTTGATACCAGATCTAGTTTAAAAAATAATTTTAGTAAAAGCCCTCTAGTTGTATTAATAGATGCAACAGACCTAGGAGATAACTTTTATTATTCATCAGTCACACAAGGTAGTTACTTGTTTAAAGATTTTAAAAATACCAATAAACATTTGAAGGAATATGGATTAGAAGATGTTGTAAGTGGCATTACAAATTACAAAGACATCGTATTAAAGGATTTTAAAGCACTTAACATAAAAATGCTTATTATATCTATTTCAATACTTTTATCTTTTATCACACTGGTATTAACAATAATTTTTGATATCCAACAATACTTTGAAAAAAACATGAAATTTTTAATGATAAGAAAAATACATGGTTTCAATTTGATTAAAAATCATAGTGAATACTTACTATTGAGTAATGGTTTAGTCATTTTAGTTGGTGTTATATCTATAGCAGTTATGAATAACAGCACAATCCTCCTTTTATTTATCTTTATTATAATTATTCAAATATTAATACAAAGTATATATATAAATAAGTTAGAAAAAAATAACCTAATCAATTTAAAGGAGTTAGAATAATGAGTAAAAAATTAACTATCGTTATTATTATTATCATAATACTTACTGTTACTACATTCCTAACAAATGATAACTTTGATAGATTTAACCCTTTTCTACAAGAAGAAAAATCGTATGCCATAGTTAAACAACACACACAGCAATATAACGATGTCACAGCGTATTCCAAGAATGGGGAAAAATTGAACTATAAATTAACATTCGGTGGTTATGATCCAAGTAAAAAGTTTGTAGAAATCATTCATAAAGGGACATACGTGAAAGAAATACACTATATTGAGAAACAAGCGCTCCCCAAAAATATTAGGTGATGATAATGATAAAAATACAAGGATTAACAATTACAAAAGAAGAAAATACTATATTTAAAGATTTAAATTACTCATTTAAAAATGGTAAGTCATATGCCTTAATGGGGTATAGCGGATCCGGTAAATCCACATTATTAAATAGTATTGCTGGATTTGAAAAAATAGATTCAGGTCATATATATCTTAATGGCAAAAAATTAATTGCTGATAACCATTTCTATAAAACGCAATTAGGTTATCTATTTCAAAACTATGGATTAATAGATAATTTATCAGTTGATGACAATTTAGATATTGGACTAGCCTTCCAAAAACATTCGAAAGCAGAAAAACGAAAACGTAAAAATATATTATTAAAGGAATTAAATGTAAATGTTGATTTAAAGCGAAAAATATCAACATTAAGCGGTGGAGAACAACAACGCATCGCTTTAATTAGATTGTTATTAAAAAATCCTAATATTATACTAGCCGATGAACCAACAGGATCATTAGATAGAATAAATGGAGAAAAAATTCTAGATAAGTTATTAGCATGTTTAAATGACAATAAAATTATCATAATAGCAACACATGACATTGATGTTGCTAAAAAGTGCAATGTTGTCGTAAATATGGAAGCTTTAAAAGATTCGTTATTCAGCAATCTCGATACATTTTAAGGAAAACAAAAACAGCGAGACCCCTTTTCAATAGGAGTCTCGCTGTTTTACTCTCTTAATCCTCATCTATAAATTTATGACGTCATATAATCTCCACCATTGACGTGTATGACTTGCCCAGTAATATACGAACTATCTGCGTATGTTGCTAAAAATACATAAGATGGTGCCAGTTCAGCTGGTTGCCCTCTACGTCCCATTGGTGTGTCAGAACCTTGATCTTCAACTTTGTCTTCTGTGAATGTTGCTGGAATTAAAGGTGTATAAATCGGGCCAGGTGCCACTGCATTGACACGAATGCCTTTTTCAATCAACGTAGTTGCCAACGAGCGTGTGAATGCAACAATCGCGCCTTTTGTCGCTGAGTAATCTATAAGATGCCCCGAACCTCTATAAGCTGTCACACTTGTAGTATTAACAATCGCGTCACCATCACTTAAATGTGGCACTGCGGCTTGAGATAAAAACATCATTCCAAAAATATTTGTTTCAAATGTTTCTTTTACCTGTTCTGGTGTGATATCTTCAAAATTGTCTTTTGGAAATTGAACGCCACCATTATTAACTAATATATTCAATCCACCAAAGTCAGTTACGACTTTTTCAATTAAGTTTTGTGATGATGTTACATCTTTCAAATCATGTGCATAGGCTTTTGCTTTTACACCTAAAGCTTCCAAACGATGTACTACCGCTTCAGCATCTTCATGTTCATCATAATATCCAATCGCAACGTCTGCGCCCTCTTTAGCATATAGTGTTGCCACTGAACGTCCAATGCCTGAATCTCCACCGGTAATCAAAGCAACTTTTCCTTTCAATTTACCACCACTCTTGTAATCTTTCATTTCTGAAAGTGGCTGTGGATTCATATCTTTTTCAATTCCTGGCTGTCTATCTTGCGTATAACCTTTAATTTGTTTATGAAATTCAGTTAAGTTCATTTGTAATACCTCCATTTTTTACGCCTATTACTTGCTAGATACCACTTCAGAACATATACAAACATTTTGAATTTTTAATTAGTTTTGAACAATATAAAACGAATGCACTAACAACACACTATAACTGCTCCGTTATAGTGTGTTGACTAAACTTTTAAATTATTAATTTTATTATTCGGATTTAGATAGAATGTTTAACGATTCTACTTGAATGGATAAATGACATAACTGCAAATATGCAATAAACGATTGAATATGCACCCATAACAATATAGACAGGTAACATATTTGTAGTACTGAGGATCAACATAAATGCTTTAGCTGCAAAATATGCATGTAATAATGACACAACAAGTGGGAGTCCAAAATTAAACATTACTTTAAGTCCTAACCCTTTGAGCATATCACTATGCGTATATCCAATTTTGCGTAATATACGAAAGCTCGGTATCTCATCTTCTGTTTCATCCATCTGTTTAATATAGATGATACAACCTGATGCAACTAAAAATGCTAATCCTAAGAATGATGTGACAAATAATAAAATACCTGCAGAGTCATTCAATTCTTGACGTACTAATTTTTGAGGATAGATATCAGAATGAACGGAATGAGCGATTTTATTAGCTTCTTTCCAATTATTTTGATTCTTCAAATCATAACCATATTGTGCACGTGTTTCTTCGCCCTGTGGTTTTAATTGATTATATTGCTGTTCACTTATGAGTAATACTGGTGAAGCAAAGCTGACATCATTTTTAAAATCCACTTCTTTTTTCGCATCAATTACTTTAAATGTTTGCGCTGGTTTAGTGTCAAATTGAATTTTTGTATTTAAATTAAATTTCATTATACTTGCGGATGAAGCCATATTTATCATTTTCGCTTTATGGTCCGTAATACCTTTATCATTAAAATATTTATTACTTGTTATAAACATTTTATCAGTTTCACCAAAATTACTACTGTAATCATAAAAATTCTCTTTAGTTACTTTTAATTGAGTAACTTCTTTATATACTTTGTTATAACCTATATCCTTTTGTTTTAATTCATCTTCAAATTGTTGTGCTTGTTTATTTTTTAGAAAATTGAAATCTTGTGGTGAGGATTGTTTCACTGTATCGTCAATCGTTGACTTACTGATTGCACCAAAGCATAGCACGGTTACAGTAACAGCAGATATCGTCGCTATTATTGTGAGTGATAATGCATTTTTCTTCATTCTGTGCATAATTGAAGACGTAAATACAACATCTGTTATAGACACGTTACCATTTTTTGAACGTTTTACTGTTTTAAAAATCAACGACACTGAACTTCTAAAGAACAGATATGCACCTACAATAGTTAAAAACAGAATGGCGAATGGTGCGAACATTAATTGCTCTGCGAATTTGCCAAACAGTTCAGTAGACATGTAGTAACCCAAAACAATCATGGTTATGCCTAAGATGCCCGAGATAACTTCAATAAATGTCATCTTAGATTGAGTTGCTTCAGATTTTGTACTATCATTCATCATTGATAATATACTGCGCTTACGTAAAAAGATGAAACTTTGTGCCATAATCAATAGGAAAGACACGATAATTAATAAAATGGTTTGTATAACAGCAGGTAATTGGAACGTTAATGATACACTCGTGTCTATAGTTAATACCTTGAGTACAATCATTAAGAGAATCTTCGAACCAAAGACACCAATAATGATGCCCATCAATCCTGTTATTAAAAACATTGCGGCCTGTTCAATTAATAATATGCGCATAATATTTCTTCGTGTTAAACCTATCAATTGATATAAAGCAAATTCGCGTGTCCGTCGTTTTATAAATAATTGATTTGCGTACATTAAAAATATAAGTATGATCGCAAATAAGAAATATGACCCTACTTCAGACCCTTTTCTAATAATAGACATTGAATTTACATTGTTTATACTCTCTGTATACTTTAATGTAACGAAACTAAAATATAATACGATACTGACAATCAACGAAAATATATACATCGCATAATGCCGTATATTTTGTCTGAAGTTCTTAATTACGATTTGGTTAAAACTCATTTGCTACACCACCCAAAGCAGTTTGCATATGAATGATATTTTTGTAAAATGCTTGATTCGAGTCCTCACCTTGGTATATTTCAGAATGAACACTACCATCTTTTAACATAATGACACGATTAGAATAGCTTGCTGCCACTGGATCATGTGTGACCATTACAATCGTTGCATCTATGCTTTCATTCAAATCTTCAAGTCTATTGAGAAGATCTTGTGCGCTTTTTGAATCTAATGCGCCTGTAGGCTCATCAGCAAAAATAATAGCAGGTTTATGTACCGAGGCACGTGCTGCTGCAGTACGCTGTTGCTGTCCTCCAGAAATTTCATTCGGATATTTATGACCCAGTTCATGAATACCTAGCGCTTTTGTTACTTCATTATAATTATTTTCTTTTTCTGCTTTAGACATTTTTTGAATTGATAAAGGAAGCATGATATTTTCTTTTACTGTTAATGTGTGTAAGACACTATAGTTTTGGAAAATAAAACCTATCTCTTTTTTACGAAAATCTGCTAACGCTTTGTTGCTCATGTTATTTATTTTATTGCCATTAATTTCAACTGTGCCACTCGTTATATAATCAATAGAACTTAGGACGTTTAAAAGTGTCGTTTTACCAGAGCCTGAAGGCCCCATTATGGTAACAAATTCACCTTTTTCAATTGAAAAATCTATCCCTTTTAATACTTCTTGTTGCTGATGTCTGTTACCGTACTTTTTTGTTAGTCCTTCTACTTTTAATATCGACATGTTTATTCACTCCTTGTCATCTTTTTCTCTATATAACTATCATAGCTAATTATTTTTTTCTTTTCGTTTGTTATAACTAACAAAAAGCTATTTTAAAATGACAACTTTGTCACTTATATGAAATTGTTTTGATTCTAATTTTTTAAATCTACACTTCTGTCATATGATATAATAGTCTAATTGAATTTTAAATAAGGAGTACAAGAAGATGTTAAATAAACTTAAACGAGAATGGCTCACTGCTCCGGGCACCAATATCCTAGCTGGTATCCTTGTGGCGCTCGCACTCATTCCTGAAGCCCTCTCATTCTCTATCATTGCCGGCGTAGATCCTATGGTCGGTCTATATTCTTCATTTATTATAGCAGTTGTTATTTCTTTTGTTGGCGGTAGACCAGCAATGATTTCAGCAGCTACAGGGTCTGTTGCCTTAGTCATTGTGCCATTAGTAAAGGACCATGGCGTTCAATATTTACTGGCAGCAACAATCTTAATGGGTATTATACAAATTATTTTTGGTGTATTAAAAGTTGGTCGTTTAATGAAGTTCATCCCAAACTCTGTCATGATTGGCTTCGTTAATGCTTTAGCGATTCTTATTTTTATGACACAGATTAAACATATATTTGGTATATCGATACCTACATATTTATTTGTTATTGCTACACTACTCATTATTTACTTATTGCCACGAGTATTCAAAAAAATTCCCGCGCCACTTATCGCAATTGTTTTGCTTACTATTGTCTACTTAGCAACTGGCGCAAAAGTCGAAACTGTTGGTGATTTAGGACAAATCACACGTTCATTGCCACAATTTTTCATTCCTGATGTGCCATTTAACTTAGAAACATTACAAATTATTTTGCCTTATTCGTTATCTATGGCAATTGTTGGACTTGTGGAAAGTTTATTAACTGCACGTATCGTAGACCAAGCAACTGATACGTATAGTAGTAAAAATAGAGAATCACGTGGACAAGGTATTGCCAACTTCATTACAGGATTCTTTGGTGCAATGGGTGGCTGTGCTATGATTGGTCAATCCGTAATTAATGTTCGCTCTGGTGCAACAACGCGCCTTTCTACTTTTACAGCTGGTGTATTTTTGATTGTTTTAATTATCGTATTTGGTGATTGGGTCGTTCAAATTCCTATGCCTATATTAGCTGGTATCATGATTATGGTATCCGTAGGGACGTTTGATTGGCATTCATTCCAATTTATGAAAAAAGCACCACGCACTGATGCATTAGTCATGATACTTACTGTAGCTATTGTGCTATTCACGAGTAACCTTGCCTTAGGTGTTATCGTTGGTGTCATTGTAAGTGCCCTTTGTTTTGCTACAAAAATTTCAAATGTTACTGTAGATTATGAAGAAGTCGATGAAACTATTCACTACAAAATCAAAGGACAGATTTTCTTTGTCTCTATAGATTCTATGATGAATCAACTTGATTTAGAATTACGTAATAAAATAATTTACTTAGATTTTAGTCAAGCTCACTTATGGGATGATTCCGCAGTGAATGCGATTGATACTTTAATAGAAAACTATCATAAGAAAAAAAATACAATTTATGTACAACACCTCAACAAAGACAGTCGTAAAATTGTTTCAGAATTAAGCAAAGTAAACAAACAACATCTTTTATAAAATATGAATCTATGAGATTGAAATATCGGTAAGTTTTTAAAACTAAGCCCTTATTTCAATCTCTTTTTTTAAACACAAAAATTGACATTTATACCTAGTGTGGGTATATTAAAAATATAGCAATTTAACAAACGACTCTGTCACTAATATTTAATTATATATATGAAAGGAGGTTGTCTTCATGACCGAAAAGAAAAAAACGACTTTAGGTATCACCGGTATGACTTGTGCAGCATGTGCAAATCGTATAGAGAAAAACTTAAATAAAATAAATGATGTAGATGCCACTGTGAACGTTACAACTGAAAAAGCAACGGTTGCTTATAATCCTGAATCAACAACCATAGAAGATCTTACGCATTCCATTGAAAAAACAGGTTATGGTGTCTTAACCGAAAAAGCGGAACTCGATGTTATCGGCATGACTTGTGCCGCATGTTCGAATAGGATTGAAAAAGTATTAAACCGTGACACTGGCGTTGCACATGCTAATGTCAATTTAACTACTGAAAATGCAACGATTGCTTATAATCCAGAAATGACTTCTATTGATGATTTGATTAAAAAAATTCAAAAAATAGGTTATGACGCAAAACCGAAACAAGCTGCCAGTGAAAAAAGTTCTCAAAAAGAACAAGAGTTACAACACAAACGTACTACACTTATTATTTCAGCAATTTTAGCAGCACCCTTATTGCTTACAATGTTCGTGCATCTTTTTGGTATGCAAATTCCGCATATTTTTATGAACCCATGGTTTCAATTTGCATTAGCTACACCCATCCAATTTATTATCGGTTGGCAATTTTACGTAGGTGCCTATAAAAATTTACGCAATGGCTCTGCCAACATGGATGTGCTTGTCGCCTTAGGTACAAGTGCCGCATACTTCTATAGTTTATATGAAATGATTAAATGGTTAAGCTTTGCGAATTATACACCGCATTTATATTTTGAAACGAGTGCAGTGCTAATTACATTGATTCTCTTCGGAAAATATTTAGAAACGCGCGCAAAAACACAAACTACAAACGCTTTAAGTGAATTGCTCAACCTTCAAGCAAAAGAAGCACGTGTGTTACGTAATCAAGAAGAACTAATGATTCCATTAAGTGAGGTTGTACAAGGTGATTACCTTGTCATTAAACCTGGTGAGAAAATACCTGTAGACGGTAAAGTCATTAAAGGAACCACTTCTATAGATGAATCTATGTTAACTGGTGAATCTATACCCATTGAGAAAGTTCAAAATGATAATGTCATCGGTTCCACAATGAATAAAAATGGCTCTATTACAGTAGAAGCAACTAAAGTTGGGAAAGATACAGCGCTCGCTTCGATTATTAAAGTTGTGGAAGAAGCACAAGGATCTAAAGCACCTATTCAACGCCTTGCTGACATTATTTCTGGCTATTTTGTGCCAATTGTAGTTGGCATTGCTTTACTCACATTTATTATATGGATTACACTCGTACAAACAGGACAATTCGAACCTGCCTTAGTTGCTGCCATCGCAGTGCTCGTAATCGCCTGCCCTTGTGCACTTGGGTTAGCTACACCTACTTCTATTATGGTAGGTACTGGAAAAGCTGCGGAGAATGGCATTCTTTTTAAAGGTGGCGAGCATATTGAACGTACACACCAAGTCAATACTGTTGTATTAGATAAGACAGGCACAATTACAAATGGTAAACCCGTAGTCACTGATTTCGATGGTGATGATGACGTGTTACAACTACTCGCAAGTGCAGAAAAAGGTTCTGAACATCCTTTAGCGGAATCTATTGTGAATTACGCTAAAAAGAACCATATACCATTTTTAGAAGTAGCACATTTCGAAGCAATACCAGGTCACGGTATAAAAGCAACGATTGATGGTAAATCATTACGCGTTGGTAATCGCAAATTCATGATAGAACAAGATATTGCAATAAACAGTGCAGAAACACAGTTATCACGTTTTGAACAAGATGGAAAAACAGCAATGATGATTGCCATAGATAGCGAATTAAAAGGAACAATCGCTGTTGCAGACACTGTTAAAGCTTCAACGAGTGAAGCAATTCAACAACTTCATGATTTAAATATTGAAGTCGTGATGCTCACTGGAGATAACGAACGTACTGCACAAGCCATTGCAAAACAGGTAGGCATCGATACAGTAATTGCTGACGTACTACCTGAAGAAAAAGCCTCAAAAATTGTAGCGCTACAAGATCAAGGCAAGACAGTAGCCATGGTTGGTGATGGTGTCAATGATGCACCAGCACTTGTACAAGCAGACATTGGTATTGCAATTGGTACAGGTACAGAAGTTGCCATAGAAGCTGCTGACGTTACAATTCTTGGTGGAGACTTATTATTAATTCCAAAAGCCATGAAAGCCAGTAAAGCAACGATACGCAATATTCGTCAAAACTTATTTTGGGCATTTGGTTACAATGTAGCTGGTATACCGATTGCAGCATTAGGCTTACTCGCACCATGGGTTGCCGGTGCGCAATGGCGTTAAGCTCTGTGAGTGTCGTCACTAATGCATTGAGACTTAAACGCATGAAATTATAATTCAATTTTAAAATAATCATAATAGAGACATTCATTATTTTAAGGAGGTGATTTGTATGACTGCAGAAACAATTAAAGTAGAAGGCATGAGTTGTGATCACTGTAAACAAGCAGTAGAGTCAGCACTTACTAACCTTGATGGTGTTAACACAGCAGATGTTAGCCTTGAAGAAAATAATGTTAAAGTAGATTATGATGACAGCAAAGTCGAAATGTCTCATATGAAAGAAGCAATCGAAGACCAAGGTTATGATGTAAAATAAATGAATAGTACACAAATATAGTGGACGCCTCATCTTTGATGCGCCCACTTTTTTTATTACTTATATTACTTTTAATATTATGTTAAAACCACTTTATAAAGTATTGACACGCAGTCCTGTATCACCCGTGTTCAATACTTCTAGTGTTGCATCTAGTGCATCCACAATTAAATTTTCGACTGCTGCATCTGTATAAAATGCAATATGAGGAGACACTATAACATCTTGTCTTTCAATTAATTGAGTTAAAATATCATCTTTAAGTTCTGTGCCTCTTTGATCACTAGGGAACAATCCTTTCTCTCCCTCATAAGTATCAAGCGCTGCACCTTTTAACATTCCATTATCCAAGGCTGCTATAAGTGCACTTGTCTTTACAATCGTGCCACGTGCACAGTTGATAAATACTGCCCCCTTCTTAAACGTATTAAATAAATCTTCATCAAATAAATAATCATTTTCTTTACTAGCTGGAATATGTACAGTGACAATGTCTGCATCTTTTACAGCTTCAGTCACACTATCTTTATAAGTTAAATATGTTTCGCATTGCTCATTCGGTTCAATATCATATGCCACAACTTCAGCGTCAAACCCTTGAGCAAAAATTTTACCTACAATAGAACCAATACGTCCTGTGCCGATTACGGCGACTTTTAAATCTCTGATAGAACGTGATAATATCGCAGGTTGCCATCTAAAATCATAAGATGCTGTTTTTTGTTGAATATCATTATAATTACGAATTAAGTTAAGTGCTTGAGACACTGTATATTCTGCAATTGAATGTGGTGAATATGAAGGTACATTTGAAATAATCAAATTATATTTTTGAGCTAACTCTAAATCATAGCTATCAAAACCTGCACTTCGTTGCGCAATTTGTTTAATACCAAAATCATGTAATTTTTCGTATACTGCTTCATCTAATGAAATTTGCTGTGATAAAGATAAACCATCAAATCCTTCTACACGATCTACTGTATCTAAAGTAAGTAAATCTTTATCTAAATCCACCTCTACTTTGTTTGTTGTTGCCCATGCTTCTATGTAAGGAATATCTTCTTCACGCACGCCAAAAAGTTTGATTCTTGTCATCTAAATTCACTCCTATTTTATTATTGATAAAGATATTTAAGCGATTGAATACGTTCTGCTGCTTCCATCAATGCTTGATCATCAAGTGCCAATGAAATACGTACATAGTTACGCCCATGTTCACCAAAAGGTATGCCAGGTGCAACAAGTATAGATTGTTCTTGTAATAAATATTCAACAAACGCTTCGCCATCGTATTCAGATGGTGTTTTCAACCATAAGAAAATACCGCCCTTCATCGGTTCAAAAGGTATATCTACTGCTTTGAGTTTTGCTTCAAATTGGTTTCTACGTCTTTTAAATGTTTCGTTTTGTTCTTCTAAAAAATCATCATAATGATTCAGCGCGTAAGTAGCTGCATCTTGTAACGCACCGAACATACCAGCGTGTGTATGCGATTGATATTTCTTCAATGATTGAATCATGTCTTTATTCCCTACTGCAAAACCCACTCTGAATCCTGACATGTTGTAACCTTTAGATAGTGAAAAAATTTCTACGCCTAAATCTTTCGCACCTTCAGATTGAAGCAAACTTGGGTTCTTACCATCAAAACCAAATGCACTATATGCAAAATCATGAACAATTTTAGTTTTTGTATTTTTAAATTTTGCGACAGCTTCATCAAATACAGCCTTTGTAGCTACTGAACCCGTTGGATTATTAGGATATGTTAAATAAACTAGACGTGTATTAGCTAACACATCTTTATCTACTTTATCCCATTCAGGTAAATAATACGGCGCTTTAAGCACCAGTCGCTCAGGCTGCGCATCAGCCAACATCACACCTGCCAAATAATCCGTATAACCAGGATCTGGTAGTAATACATTTTCTCCCGGATTAACAATACATGTTGGGAGTGCTACTAAACCATTCTTCGTTCCATATAAAATACAAACCTCTTCTTCTTTATCTAATTCTACTTGGTACTGTCTTTCATAAAAATCTACAATTGCTTGTTTCAAGCTATCTTTACCATGAAATGCTACATACTTCTGATTCTCAGGAAGACGTATCGCATCGGCGAAACAATCAATAATACCTTTTGGCGTTTCGCCATCAGGGATACCGACTGCCATATTGATTAATGGTAAAGGCCCATGTTCAACCTTTTGCCCCATCGTTTTACCAAAGTAGCTATCGGGAATTTGTGCTAATCTATCTGAAATTGACATTAAAAAGTCCTCCTATATAAAAAAACTATATACCCAATGAAGTGGCATATAGTTTTCACATGTCACCTATCTATCAAGTCATGTCACTTGTTGGAAGTAGCACAGTACTTACGACATAAGTCTGCTGCTGAAGTCTCATAGGGCCAAATCCCTCAACTTCTCTGGATAAGTTTTCGTTTATTTAATTAGCTTTAATTTTATCAGAATATTCGCTCTTGTCAATAAACTTTAAAGTATATAAAAAAAGAGCGACTCTTGTGAGTCACTCTCTTGATTTACATCACTAAATTTTATGATTTAGCGATATAAATCCTACCACCAACCGTGTGATGAACGGAATGCTAATGCTGCATCAATTGAACCGTAACGTTCTTTAGCGTAATTTAACATACCTTTAGTTTGAGTAGATACTGAACCAGTACCCCATGATTCTTTAGTTTGACCTAAACCACTGTAACCAGCTGGGTTAACAGCATTTGGGTTACCGCTTGATTCAGGTAATACGATAGTATTCCACATAGCTTCTGTACCACCAGCAGCTAAGAATTGAGCTTTAACTGATCCACCTGTTGCAGCAGCTGAAGTTTTAGCAGCTTCGTAAGTTTTAGTAGTTGTACTTGTTTGTGTAGTTTCAACTTTTGTAGTAGTTGAAGCTTTAGGAGCTGCAACTGGTTTTACGTCAACATTACTTGATTGTTGTTGCGTACTTACTTCGCTTGTTGATTTTTCGTTCGAGTTAGTAGTTGCTTGCGCGCTAACGTCTTGAGTTGTATTTGTAGAAACGTTAGAAGATGCAGTTTGAGCACCTGCTACATCATATTCCCATGACCATGATTGACCATCTGAAGTGAATGTATATTCATAACCACCTAATACGAAATCATAGTTGTATGCACCTGCGTGTAATGGCTTTTCATTTAATTCTGCAGCACCACTTTGTGCTAATTCAGCTAAATGCGCTTTGTCGATGTTTTCTTCTGAAGCGTGAGCTTGATTGTTGTCTGCTGTTGCTGCGTATCCTGTTACACCTAATGCTACTGCTAATGATGATGCTAAAATTGTCTTCTTCATAATTAAAAAATCCTCCATTTAAATCTTTTTAAGTAAAATTATATTTTCGTTAATTAAATTATCCTATGTGCTTCAAGCAATTAATTTTTATGTATTATTTTTTCGCCACAAATAATATACCATAAATTTCGGTCAATTATATTACACTAAGATAACAAAACGTTACAGATAAAGCTTCTCTTTGTAACATTGAAATATAATCGTTTTGTTTTGTTACGCTCTAAACAAATAAAATATACTTTTCATATACCTCTAAATGTTATTATATTGCGCTTTATATCAATTTTCTTACGAATTTTTCATATAGTCTGAAATATTACAAATCCATCTACTGTTATCAAACTGTAAAATTAAAATTCGACATAAAATTTATAATTTGGGGCGAAACTTGCAATTAATTTTGTCGAAATATAAAAAAAGACCACTGTTATGTGGCCTTTTAGATTATCTAAATACATTTTTAAAAAATTAATTTGTATGTTAGTTTATTACAAATCATTACTCGCTTCATATTCAAAATATATAACCTCTTATGCTAAGAATTTATAAATATTACTATCATATAGTTTTAATACCTTCATATAGAAAAGATTAATTAAATACCCCATAATAAATGGAACTACAAAGAATGTGATAAATACAAGTAATAAATTCATTAATATCGAGTCTTCCATAAATTTAAAGGCACTAATGGGTCCTACAAGTCCGATAATACCAAATCCGGCAGATTCTTTTGTACCTTCTATACCAATAAGTCCACCTACAAATCCTGTGATAAGTGCATTTGTAAAAATCGGTAATAAAATAATAGGATGTCTTACCATATTCGGTATCATCATTTTAACGCCGCCTAGAAAAATTGTGATCGGCACGCCTGGTCTATTCATTTTCATTGTTCCTGCAACAAGTGCACCTTCACACGCTACGATACCAAGCGAAGCAGAACCAGCTGCTAAACCACTTATACCTATTGCTAGGGCTGTAGCAACGGTGGATATCGGTGAAATAATTATGAAACTGAATGCAAGTGCAATAAGCATAGACATTAATATAGGTTGTAATTCTGTAAATGAATTTACCAGATTACCTATACCTGTAGTAATCATTTGTACGTATGGCAGTATGAGTACGCCTATAAATGCAGCCAAGCCTCCAACAATTGTTGGTAAAATAATTAGCGTTAAACTACCAAAACGTTCTCCTACTATTAATATAAAAAACACTGCAATTGCCGCAGTAATCATTGTATTGATTAAATCCCCAACGCCTACAAGCGTCCATACACCATCATTGAATTGTGCAACGCCACTACCAACAAATGCCGAACTTGCAACTACTGCTGTAGCTAACGGCGTTAGATTGAAGCGCATTGCAATCAATGCTCCTACAAGAAGTGGTACTGTAAATTGTATACTTTCTACTACTTGTAACATGGTTTCGAATATTGGATGCGTTGGTGAAAGAAATTTAAACAGTTCACCTAAAATTGCATTTGGAATCAGACCTGCAACAATCGCTATTGCTACACCTGATAATACATTATTTATAAATTGTTTCGGACTGATTTTCATCATAGCAGTTCCTCCTAAGTTGTAATAATTACTAATATATCATATTATCTTAATTTTCAGAATATTACTTTTGTATTTAATTTTTTAAAATAAGCTGGTAAAACAGCAAATAAAAAGCCAACAGATAACGATTAAGTAATCTGTTGGCTTTTCATTATATATTTAATTGGTATCTTATGATTTTTAGTTTCTTCCATAATAGCTTTTATTTTTCCATTAATTCAGAAGTTATGACAAGACCTTGTGTTTCAGTTTCAAAAAATTCCAGCTTTTGCAATTTATTATTTTTTGGTAATAAACTATCGAATTGTTCCCAAATCCAAAAAGCGATATTTTCAGCAGTAGTATTCATATCCGGCAACGTTTGATTCACTAATTTTCCATCTAGATAAGGCGCAATTTCTTTTTTATATAACTTATCAACTTCATTAAAATCCATTGCTAGACCGTAATCATCAATTGCAGATAAAATTTCAATGTTAAATTTATATAAATGATGCTCTAAATCTTTGTGGAATTTTTCAGTGAAATAAATACGATTGTCACATGTGAATTCATAATAGTTTTTTATACATACATCGTTATCTCGATATTTGAATTGTTGAGGTGGTTGCACATTATCGAAATTTGTCATTAAACTCCCTCCTATTCTACGCTTTGTATCTATATACCCTTTCTCATTCTTCTATAATTAAAATAACTATGTTTTTCTCTATTCACTATAGGTAATTAAGTATTATAAGAGGTTTTTATTTATAGAAAGGATGAATGGTATGACTATTCACATTCAAAGAATTTATGATAATGAACAAAAAGATGGTGTACGTATACTTGTAGACCGAGTTTGGCCAAGAGGTGTATCTAAGGAAGATGCAAATTTAGATCATTGGTTAAAAGAACTTGCGCCTACATCTGAGTTAAGAAAATGGTTCGATCATGATCCTAAATTGTACGCCGCTTTCAAAGAAAAATATGAAAAAGAATTACGTGAAAATGACGATCAGCAAGCAGCATTTAACGAACTTAAAGAAATCATAGCAAATACTAAAAAAGATATTATTTTATTATTTGCAGCTAAAGATGAAGCGCATAACCAAGCTGTCGTACTTCAAGACTTGTTAAAATAAGGTGATGTTAGAAATGACCACATGGGATATTCATGTACAAGATAACTGTGTTCAACAATTAATAAAAAAAGATGCAACATTAGCATTACTTATTAAAAAAATTGGGAATATCCAAATCAATATTCGTCCTGATCCATTAAAATCTTTAATTCGCTCTATAATAGGACAACAAATTACAGTAAAAGTGGCCGCATCTATTTTCAAACAGTTAACGGATGCTCTCAATGATGAATGGACAGTTGATAAACTGTCTGAAATCGAAGATACGCAAATGAGATCTTTTGGTTTATCTAAATCTAAAATTAATTATATTCATAATTTAGTAACACATATACAACATGGAAAACTAGATTTAGAAAATTTACACAAGTTAAGCAACGATGAAGTTATTCGTACGTTAACTGAAGTGAAAGGTATTGGACAATGGACTGCCGAAGTTTTTTTATTATTTACATTACAGCGTCCAGATGTTGTCCCTGTACATGATGTTGGCCTACAAAGGTCAGCGCAATGGTTGTACGATACAACTAAAGCGCAACGAAAAGCACAGCTTTCTTTATGTTCGGAACGTTGGGAGCATTGCGCTTCTATTGGTGCGTTCTATTTATGGGAAGCTATACATCAAGATTATTTAGCTTACGATTCCATACATGACATCAATGACTAATATGTATACAGAAAGCTTTGCCAACTGCAAAGCTTCATAATGTCGACAAAGTCTACGACTTTGTTGGCATTTTTTGTGCACGCTTTCCGCGGGCACAGCCTCAGCCTGTAGTCTTCGGCTAGTGCTTTTCCCGCAGGAGTCGGCCCAAATCACTGCCACTTTTTAAAATAATAATAATAATATAATCAATCATTGGTTGAAATTATGTAAAGACAAACGAAAATAAAATTGAATTTATAACTAAATTAGAGAAAAGATATTCCCTACATTTCCAATCATAATTAGCCATTGAAATTAATGAACAAAGATTGCCTCAAGGAAAAATATCTATAAAAAAACCAAATGCCTTTACAGCATTTGATTTGTCTACGTTCTGAGCTTTGGCAACATATTACCAAAGCTTTTTATTATTTTTTATATAAACTTTTTTCGCCATCAGGCAGTTTTTCTACAAATGATTTAGGATCTTCAGCATACGTATTACCAACGCCACCATTCATTCTTTGGAAATGAAGATGAGCGCCTGTAGTTTGTTCACCAGTATTTCCTGAAAGTGCAACGACATCGCCAGCTTGCACTTTGTCACCCACTTCAACCTTAAAATCATTTAAATGCATATACCACTGATGATACTGACCATTTGATTCCGAAATTTGTAAGACTTTCCCACCTAAGTCATTATTAAATGTACGTGTTACCGTACCATCTGAAGCAGCTTTTATAGGCGTATCTTCTGGTAAATGATAATCTATACCGTAATGTTTGCCATCAAAATTACTTCTCTCGTATTCACCAAATGTTTCTGTTTCTCTACTTCCATCAAATAACATGCTAAATGAGTTGTCACTATCTTCATCAGCCTCGTTACTACTTTCTTCAGTAAAAGTTTTATTCATACTGTCTTGAATGTCGTCTATGTTAATAATGAGTAGTGTTAACGGAACTATAATAATAATAAGTAAGACAATTGTTTTTATCGTATTTTTCACTATTCAAATCACCTTTAATATATTTAAGTTGTGATATATTAGTATACTTTTTATAGTTTTGATACGCTAATCATACAGCTTGGACAAGGCTCATACTTTAGTTTGACGTAACTAAAAAAGTCATCGTATATCGTTTATACAATGACTTTTTTCACTACTCTAATCTTATTTTAGATTACACTTCTTAAATTTTAAAATTACACATTGCATTAAGCACTATAACTTCCAAGCATATTTTCCATCAGTTTCCATACGCTTTCAACATCCACTGCAGTAGCAAAATAAGCATTTTTTTCTTTATCTGTAATATCATTTAAATCGACTGCCATCGTCCCATATGTAAGCGGACTTTGATGTTCAATATCTATGTGTGTATGTTGCATCGTAAACAAATCTGGTTGTAATAAATACAAGATAGTACAAGCATCATGTATTGGACCGCCATCCATATTAAAATGTGTTTTGTAAGTTGCTTTGAAAAACTCCAAAAGTTCAACGACAAATTTAGCAATTTGATTGTCGATTCGCTTAAATCGATTAATCACTTCATCCGTTGCCAATACTTGGTGTGTAACATCTAGTCCAAATACATTAATCGTCACTCCACTATCAAAGACACGTTTAGCCGCTTCAGCATCTACCCAAATATTGAATTCCGCGTTAGGCGTCCAATTACCGAATAAATCGCCAAAACCCCCACATATGCCACGCCTGGCCTCAGCCCTAATTCAGATATAAAAATAAGAGCCTAACCTCATTTGAGGCTGGGCTCTTTTATTGTTCTTTTAGAATTGTATCAGAGTATTCATATAGCGTCATAGCTTTTTGAAATGTTACGTTTTCAAGTTTAACCTCGCCCTTACGTAAACGAGTGATAAGTGAACGTTGTAGGCCTGTTATAGCTTGTATTCTGTTTGCTGGTACGTTTGACTCTAACACTTGATTTATACGCTCTGTGAGTCGCTGAGTAGTGTCTGTGTTGATTTTAGTATCAGTCATCGCCTGCACCTCCTAGTCAATATTATTGTGCCCAGCCTTGGTCAAGGTCTAGCTCGTCTGCATGTTGTGTTGCATAATCATCTAGTTGTGACTGTAGTTCGTGTAACTCGTCTGCGTCAGCACCTTGGCTTGCTCTCTCTTTCATATGTTTTATTAATCCGTTATATTGCTCCTGTATATACTGATTATCAGACATGCCTTGTTTCATGTCCTGTTTCTCTGTATTTTCATTTTCATGTGAGGGTATTGTTGCTGGTGCTGTCTGTCCTACATTTTCATTACCCTCTTGCTGTGCTGGTGCTGTCTGTTCGTTATCAACTTGTTGTGCTGGCGTTTCATTTGATTGGTTGTTCTGTTCATTTGTTTGTGCGCTATCGTTGTCGCTTGATTTAAGTTCTTTATATGCGTATAACCCTGTTAAGCTTAGGGCTATGATTACCGTTGCTGTTATAAAGCCGATGAAGAATTTCATTTATCCTATATCCTCCCATGTTAAGTTTAGCTCTTTCATTACTTCTTTGATTTCCTCGTCAAGTCTGTCTCTCGTTACTGGGTCGTTCGACTCTTCCATAATCTCTAGTAGGCTGAGAAGTAAGCCTGAAAAAACTGCATGTTCTTTTTTATCCATGTTCTTACCCCTTTTTAGTTTTTCCGACATTGGCTTTTATAGTGTGCCTGCCTATTCTACTTATATTTTTACGCATTTCTTGTAAGGTTGACTCATCTATATAATTTTTCCATCTCAAAGTTTCAGTAATTGACCATAAAGCATGTTTTTGTGTAGCAACACCAAAATCCCCCTTTTGGAATTTGCAACTTATTCCGTACCCTTTACCCCCTTTGCGTATTTCAAAATCTAAACCATTACAACTTAGGCTCATGTGTTTGTTGTCACCACTGTGTTCTAAATTAAAATCTTTAGCAAACTTCTTAATGTTTCTCATATTCTTACTCCTTTTTATTTTCTGTCCATATATTTAAAATGTACTTTCCTGATTAACTTGATGATTTCGGGGGAAAATACTAATACAACACATATAGCAATTGTAATAAGCATGATATGTTGAAACCTCCCTGAGAATGTAATATAATAAATTTTGAAAAAGGGATAGCCCGAATTAACGGGCTTTGTAACAATGGATTATTTTTCATCTTGGTTGTTGTGCTTTCGGTCTAGATAACCGAGGTGCCACAATCTAAGTTGTTTTATTAACGCTGGTATTCGGAGCGCAATTCCGAACGCTAGCGTTTTTATTATGTCCTCCACTTTTACACCCCCTTTTTCAAGAGAGTTTGTAAGGCGTTTGATTACCTTACAAAATTCATTATACAGACTTTGTACCAATATTGCAACAATTTTTATGCATTTTATACAAAATTTCTGCGTTGCCACCCATTTTTAAGGTGGAAACCTACCAAACCCCTTGCGCCTCTAAGTCTCAACCCCTACGTTGCCCAAAACACCCCTGAAAAATATTCCCAAACTTATAAAAATACGTGTTAGGGAGTAGCCTATGTAATATTACACTCTCTATATTCCCTATATACTATTCTTTAACTCAATAGGAGTTTTTATGGAACCTGGGCAACGATAGACCCTAAAGTCAACGGGCTGTTGGGGTTTACCCGTTGCCCAGGTCAGAATTTCAGGGCAACCGAACGGAACCAGGGCAACGCCTCGAATTCGAGATAATTTTTAGGGCAACGCACATAATTATGCAGTGAAAGTGCCTATTTTGCATACAAAATGTATTAATTTTGCATAAAAGAAAAACGACCTATGAACGGTCGCTTGAGTAATTTGAGTGTAGGAATGAGACATAACAACCTAAGAAACACATCATTGCCATGTAGATAGCTCCTGGCCATTTCTCAACCCCTAATGTAACTGTAAATAGTAAAAAGATTAGAGCCCCCAACCCTAATGCTTTCACTAATTCCCTTAAATGTAATAACAAAAATATCCCTCCGAAAATTGCTTACTTTTATATTCTATACAATTCTAAATAGGTAGTAAACGTTATTTTTCAAACTTGAGCATAAAAAATAGGGCAAGCACAAACCAAAGTGCCTACCCTGAAATATAATATAGTATTGATTATGTAGTTTTTATCTAACAGACTTCAATAACTCTTAGGCGTTCATGCCACACCCAGCCGTTATTGCTTGAGCTATACACACGAGCCCAGCCGTCCAAGATTTCAAATATATAGAAATCGTCATAGCCTGCTGGATATGTTTCGTTTGTGAGGTTCCAGCTGTAGTTGCCTTTTTTGCCTGAACGTTTTGCAATAGTAGCGCCGTAGTAATCGAGTTTACCTCTAAACTTCGCCTTACGCCCCCACTTGATTGTAGCTGGTGGAATACCTCCAACTCTTAACTTGCTAGCTTGTTTCGCTTTCTCTTTTTGGCTAACTGCCTGCTTGTCAGGTTTGTCGTGCTTGCTGTCGCCACCTGCTGGCTTGTAAATCTCAGTAATACGCAAACGCTCATGCCACACATAACCGTCGTTGTCAGGACTATAGACACGAGCCCAGCCATCACGAATTTCATAGATATAGAAAACATCGCCCTGGCCGTACACTTCATTAGTCAACGTCATCACATTGTTGTGGTTAGGTCTGCAAACCGTAGCCCCTGCATTGTCTGCAACTGCTTTGAAATATGCTTGATTTGACCAGCTCAACTCTTTAGGTGGTACTGAGTTAAGTTTCAATGCTGAGCCTGAGCCTGTTTCTTTAGGTGCAACAGTGCCTATGTCAGCAAGGTCGACACTGTCGTCAGCAAAGTCAGGAACGATAAAGTGCGTTAAGCCTGAGTAGTCATCGACTCTTAGCATTGCTGGCGTGTTGGCGTTAGTGTCATAGTTCTGCTCAAGGATAGTAAATGTTTCTGTGCCTCCTGAGTTGTCCCACACTAAGCCTGTATGACCCCATTTCGAATATATGCCTGTTGTGTAAACTGCGATTGAGGTTACAGGAGGGATATAGTCAGTTGTGTTCTCGACTACTTTCCAGCCTTTTGGCATAACGTTGTTGATAAGGTCTTTCGCATTACCCCAAAATCGTACGCCGTTTGTAACATGGTGCACAAAATCAGTGATAACGTCGACACACTGATAAGCAAACTCGCCGTCAAAATCAATGTACTGACCTTTCATACTGTGCATGTACTCAATAGCCTCTTTAAGCTCAACATTGGATTGAGGCGATTTTGTAGGTTTCTCTGTTGTTGGTTCGCTCAATTCTTTTGAGGGCTCTTCTGAGCTATCTTTCACGCCACCTATGTATTTATTAACCAATTTATCTAAACTGCTTATGTTCCTGCTGTAGCCTGCATGTTCGAGCAAATTACCAGGGTCAACTTTTCCTGCTTGCAAGTCCTGATGTCCTGGCATTTCTGTCTTATGGTCAATCTTCCAATAGTCACAAAGGTATGCCAGCACTCGTGCCAAGTTATCGAGCGACTTCTTAGAGCGTGTCTTATCTGTGAAATAAGAGCCCTCAACACCGAATGCTACGTCGTTAGCGTCTGCACCGTACCAGGCGTTGTCCGTTGTTGCGTTGTAGAGCACGTGCCACGCTTTCTCAGTCACAGGAATACAAATGATTGCCTCTTTGTCATCAACAAAGATGTGAGCACTTGCAACAAGCGCCCAGCTGATATTGAATGAGTTTCTGTAATAGTCGACGTTGTCCTGCGCCGTAGTGTCTAAGTTACCCGTGTCATGTGCCACTGCAAATGCTGGCGTTCCTGATGTTAACTTTTGGCCACTGCGTCTTGTTCCGATAGGTAATAACTCGTAGCGTACAGGCACGCCATTCCATTTTTCTGTCATTACTTAACACTTCCCCCACCAATTTTAGTATTTTCTTTCGTTCTGCCGTCACGTTTTTTGAATGTTTCCCATAAGCCAGTGGCCATAAGTCCACTAATCAAACCAGCTAACAGTCGACCACCGAATGAGAGCTCTGTGACGATTTCAGGAATGAAAACAGTGACGCCTCCAATAACTACACCGATAAGCATAGATAGCGCAGGGATAACTGTCTTAGGAACACCCTTAATTCTTTTTATTGCCTCTGTTATTGCTATTGTTAAAACTGAGATTACCCCAGCAAATGCGATTATCTGTTCCAAAATTTGCCTCCTAAATGTAATTAAAATAAAAAGGCCACTGCCTGACAGGCAATGACCCTAAGCTCGGCTAACACCCTACGCCGAACCACATGCAAGTTAAGAATGAACCTGCAAAAGTAACTAATTTAAATGTCTTAGATTTCATCATGATAAGCACCTCCTTTCAAAGAGTCGCTATGCCTATCACACAAACATTTGAATAACTGCAATCACAAAAGAGCCAATGAGAGGCACAGCAATACCAATGACCCATCGGCGCTGTGATTTAATCTCTTTTCGGCTCTCGTCTCTCTCTTTTTTATGAGCTGTAAGTTCATCATTGAAACGCTCAAGTGTTAAAGTGATTTCTTTGTTAACAACTTTCTGCTCGAACTGCCCCTCTTTGACCACGTCTAGTGAGTTTCTGACATTGTCTGAACTCTCTTTTTGAGATTGAAAATTGCTGTCTATTTTTTGGTCAATACGGGTGAAATAATCCTCGATTTTTTGGTCGAGTTTTCTGTCTTGATTTCTCAAATCTGTTATTTCACTGTCTTTAATACGTTTCAGCTCAGTTTCTACATTTGTGAGCCGTGAGTCTATACTATCCATTTGGCACACCCCTCAATTACTCATCGTCATGTTCTAACTGTGATTTGTATGCCTCTAATTCTTTAGTAGTTTCTACTAGCTGAATGTGTAAGTTGATAGATTTTTGCATTTCTTCCTGCAATCTCGCCATTAATACTTGTTCACTGATACTGTTATTGTTTTGTCCCATTTTCCAATGCCTCCAGTTTTTCGTTTAGTTGTTGAATTGCTCTAAATGAGTGGGCAATCATGTCATACAAATTAACCCCGTCGCCATCAATAAAGTTTCCAGGCGTGTTGTAACTGTCGCCTATAACTAACCCATAATGCTTTTTATCATCATCATTATTTTTATATTTAAATGTGTATAGGTCTGTTTCTTTAGAGATTACTGACAATGCGTCATCTTCCCATTGATTGATGTTTTCTTTGTATCTTTCAAGTGATTTGTTATTAAAACCTGAGGCCTGAACTTCTTTATACATAGGGTTCCCATTGTTATAACCGTTCATATCAGTAACTCTCAAAGCACCGTTTACACAAGCATATAAATTTGTGTTTTTTGTCAGCCAGTCGCCCTGAAAACCTGCACCGTAAAAGTACCCTGAGCCTATGTCGCCGTTGTCGTTAGTGGCGTACACAACAGGTAGCTGTTTGGAAAATCTTATGCCTGAGCCCATTTTTGTACCTGAGCCCGTGAGATTTCCATACAATAAAGCCCCGTCAGTTTCTAATGCGCTGGGGTTATCTTTAACATAGAATTGAAACTCATTTACCCCCATTCGAGTATTTGAAAATGGCCTCATATAAACTGAATATTTGTTACTGCCTATGTTTACAGTGTCATCGGCCTCTATGACCATTCTGTTAGAGTCAGACCTTAGAGCGACAACGCCAAGTCCTGATTGTAAGGTCACACCCCTTGCGTCGCCCCCATATGTGTAGTCGAAAAATTCTAAGGTACCTGACGCCTCTCGAGGGTTTCCGTCCAGGTAAGTTGAAATTCCGAAATCAGAGACGTAGACAGAACGGTCATTGTCATTGTTCCTAAATCTTAAATGGCCATCTTTAAATCTTGTGAAAACATTATTTGTTGATACACCACTTTGCCAAGTACGCTTATAAGTTCCGTACAGCGTCATTTCATCATTTTTCATGGTTATATATTTGTCGCCATCGCCTCCGACAACATTGACAAGGTTTGCGTCTAGCGTACCACCCCTTATGTAATCAGCATTTAATGAGCCTGTTGTAATCAAACTAGCGTTTATGGCTCCACGAGTGATAGCGTTGTGGAACGTTTCGCCTCCATCTTTACTGACACCCAATCCACTTGAATTTAAGAGTGTCACATAGTTAGGATTGCTTTTATCTACAGCAACAATGCCCTGCTCACTGAAAGTCAGCTCGCTCGATGTTTTCTGTAGCATTTCAGTCGCCTCATTGATTGCTCTAGGTAAAACTGATTGACGTATTTTAGTACGCCCAGCAATCAGGTCGTTCATGTTTGAAATCGCACCTGCTTGACTTTGTCTGTATCTGATTTCACGTTTAGGGTCGCCGACAACAATTGATTGCTTAGTAACAATGTGATGTGCGTCTCTTG
Organism: Staphylococcus parequorum; assembly: GCF_039237145.1. Taxonomy (NCBI): domain Bacteria; kingdom Bacillati; phylum Bacillota; class Bacilli; order Caryophanales; family Staphylococcaceae; genus Staphylococcus; species Staphylococcus parequorum. The sequence continues at coordinate 730,279 of NZ_CP150682.1, read as the reverse complement.
TTGTTTTAATCTCGTGTATTCTTAGCAACCTGTTGAAATTAATTGTGTCGTCAATGACAGGTATCTCATCGCCAATTTTAGGTTGAGCAAATGGGTAGTTTTGGCCAAGCGCTACGAAATCAAGTTCGATTGACAATTTAGCTGACTGCTCGACTAAGTCCTCGAGTTGCTTATCAAGAGTCGCTCTCTTAGTAATACGACCATCTGTGATAGGTGGCGCCTCTCTGATACCGAATAACTCAATCATAGGACTTTCAGCATTTTCAGGATATTCACGAGTTAGGTTGGCCTCGTGCATGTTGTCCTCGCCCTCATAATCGCCATAACCTCGTGCATATGTATAAAAATTAGTTGCGTCCTCTTCAAAGCTGATGTCGTTTGCGTTCAGCCTTTTAGAAACATAGTAAGCTGGACGGCGTGAAATACGCTCGCCCAACTTGAAAGTTTTTGAGGCTGGCTCATATTGGAACTCAAAACCGTAACGCTCTAAGCCTTTCAGGAACATGTCAAACTTAGATTGTCCGTCGCCTGCATTTTCCCACTCTTTAGCGTATGCGTCATCGAGCATAGTGTAGCTGTACGGTGTGCCGTTAAATATTGTACTGAAATAATCTACTGCTGTGCGACTGCCTGTGATGTTCTCATACACTCTATGAGTTTCTAAATAGTCGAATTGCTCCTCTTTCGCTGTAACCTCAATTATCTGCTTATCTTTTAAGGCCTTACGTTTTGCAAGCACAACAACATACACCATTTTGTCGTCATTACCTGTCACATTTTCAACTTGCCACAGTTTAGATATATCATTGATAAAGTTCTCTGTTTGCCTGTTCTCGATAACATTGAATGTCAGCATACCGTCGCCATTCATTCTCACAGTGTGGTTGGTTACAGTCTCGACAGGGTAGGCGTTCCCTTTTAGGTCTTTAAGTATTAAAGCCATTTAATGCACCCCTCACATTTCATTAGTAGGTTCTTTGTAATCAGGATTAATTTCAAATTCTCCCTTTTTATACAAAAAATATTTAGGGGAAAAGACGTCGACAAAGTTTGCTGGCGCTTTCTCATAGGAAACGCCTATTTGTCCTGAAATCCCCCCTATAATTGCATAACCGACAACTTCGTCTTTATCATTTAAAGTTAATTTTAATTCATCATTTCTGTTTTCATCTTCGTTTTGAAACTCCATTACATAACCCCCGTAACTCTAATTATTTCAGGCATATAATCTTTTCCCGTCGCTGTGTCAGACTCAACACGTACACTCGTCTCTATATTCACATGAGATGGATTATTTGAGTCGACTCTCATGCTTGTTTCAATCAACGTCGCCCCATTACCTGTGTTGCCTAAGTTGAACACTCTCATAACATAATAACCTCTCTGAAATCGGCCAAATGCTGAGTCAGCACCTCCTATATGATTTAAGTCAAATATTAAATAACTATACTTTCTAGGGTCGTCTTTTAGCGTCAGTTGAGAGCTCGAGTCCGAAAAACTACCGTCAAATAATTCTATCTCAGTGCCACCTACAGGCTCCCACTCATTCCACTCGTTATAGTATATCTTTACAAACTCTTGATTTGAGTTGTAAGGTCTGAACCTAATATGTTTTAAATTATCATAATCACTACGAATAGAAACCTCTGTAAAGCCAGCTGTTGAAGTCACAGGCAAGTCTATTGGTGTACTTGTCGTATAGTGAAAACCAGGCTCTAAGGCGTGTAGCTTATCATAATCCTCGGCCAATGAAATTGTTCTATAAGCGCCCTCGTCTGTAGTAAGTTTATATTTCTGCCAGTCGCTAGTGTCGACACTTTGAAAATCGTTGAGAGCGTCCAATGCGTCTTGCTTAGCGTTCTCAACTTCAACAAGTGTCGTATCTCGATTGCTGGTAAGTTGCTCTAAGTAATCATTGAACATTGTTGTAAGTTCTGACGTTTTACCTTTCAGCGCCTCTGTAGTTTCGCCTATTTGGCTCTCAGCCTCTTGCTGTGCTTTGTTAACTGAGTCTATAGCCGTTTGCTTAGTATTTTCTATATTGCTCTCAGATTGGTTCTGTGTGCTTTCTATAGAGCCTATTGCTGAGTCTTTTGTAGATTGCACCTCTTGAGTGATACTTTGTATTTTAGCCTCATAGGTTGAGACGATTTCTGCTAACTCTTTTTTGAACGGCTCGAACGGGTCGAGGTCAATCTCGTTGAACGGTTGCCATTCATCATGAACGTACGCATAAACTTTTTGCTCATCTATAACAGTGATAAGAGATTTGTCCTCAGCTGTTGCTGGGAGCTGGTCAGATGTTTGAACAGGCTCGAGCATTTTCATTGTGTTAGCGCCTTTGATTTCTTCCCACATGTTCTCACTAAGTCGCTTATCAGTTGTTTGTATCTCGTTGTATAGCTCCTTGTAGTTTTGGTTGTGGTTATTCATGTTATTAAGGTCTAAAGGCGTAGTGATTTCTTTTCTTGCCATACTGAAATGACCTCCTAATAATAGTAGTACCTACATTCGATTTGAGCCTCTATGTTGTAGTTGCTATCGAATAGTAAGTCGTTTCTGCCTGCACGCATAACAGGTATGCCGTAGTTTGTACTGTTTAAGATACTAAGGCCGTTTTTAAAGTAACTGCTAGACTCGTATGTGACTACGTCGCCTTTTTTGATGTTTGCGTCCTCTGTGTCAATTTCACACTGTGTGCCGTTAAAGCCAAACTTGATTTTGCCTGATGGCTCACTGTTAAATTTCAACCTGATAACTAAGTGCGGTTGAATTGGTCTATAGGAACGTTGCCGAAGTTGTATACTTCATGCTCTTTTTGCTCTTTGATATCGAATGTATACTGCCATGTGTCAGAGTCTCGTGAGAGCCCCATGCCATATGACCAAATAGGATTGCTTGTACTGTTCAATCCATCACGCTCAAGGTCGAGAGAAGTTCCAACACTTTCAGCGAACGGCAACTCTGTTGTTGTGAATGTCATTGAGCCTGTACCTTTAAGGCCTTTTTGCTCTAACTCTTCACAAGCACTAAGTTGCACAAAATAACGTTTGCCTGTAGATATTTCATTGTCGCCTTGTGGACTGTCAAAAACAGTGTCATATCCGTATTGATCAACCGACAATGCTGTATCATTGAATGACGTGTCTTTAAATTCATATTGTTGTCTTTGAGGTCTGCGCATTTCCTGCACATAGAATGGCTGGTCATCATAAACCAGCTCTGAGATTAAATCTCTATACAACGGATAGGACGCCAATGTTTCAGCAACAAAAACAAAAGGAACGCTTATTGTGCGCTCCTTGAATGTTATGCCTGCGTCAAATGTTCCGTGCAAGCCTTTGATGTCTCTTTTCTCGTGCTCTACCTCAATAGGACTTATGACAACGTCTTTCACAGTAACGCCGTATTGCCCCAGCGTGTAGCTGGTGCCATCTAGCTTAGTGATTTTTAAGTCCATTTGTTAAGCCTCCTAGAATGAAAGTACCTCGCCATCACGAGCGTTAACGCCATTTACTTTAGCTGTTAGCACTTCGTCATCTGTGTCGAGTTGTATATGTAATGTAGTCTTGCTAGGTTCGGCCTTGAAAGTGCTTGTGTGGTTAGCTTGCACTTGGCCTCTAGTTGAAAGGTTGCTCAACTCTCGGTTGATACCTTGCACCATAGGCTTAGCTTGCAAGTCAGGACTGAACCCACTTGTCATAGCTTGTGCAATTCTTCCTGTGTCACGTACAACTTTCTTACCTCGGTCATTAAGTCCGATTTGCATACCTTGCATAGTGTACTGACCGATTTCTTTGAACACTTTCGACGGCGAGTGAATACCTAGTAATGATTTAGCACCATTAACGGCACTAGATACAACGCCTTTAGCAGCGCTCACTAATGAGCCAGCCATCTGTTTAATACCGTTTATCATACCTCTGATTAAGTCTGCACCAGCTGACACCATCGCACCAACGAATGACTTCGCTGAGCTCACAGCATTTTGAACACCTGATGTTACTGCGCTGACAACACTGCTCATGCCCGATGTTACTGCGCTGATAATGCCACTCATTGCTGATGTGATTGCACTTAGTACATTGTTCCAGCCTGATGTTACTGTGCTGACAATAGATGATATGAACGAGCTTATTGTACTGACGATAGATGACCACACGCTCGATACGGTCGACGCAATTGAGCTTAAGATTGATGAAATCGTGCTCATTACGCTATTCCAACCTGATGACACTACACTAACAATAGTTGAAATGACTGAGCTTATCGTGCTAACAATTGATGACCACACGCTCGATACGGTCGACGCAATTGAGCTTAAGATTGATGAAATCGTGCTCATTACGCTATTCCAACCTGACGACACTACGCTAACAATATTCGAGATTATTGAGCTTATTGTGCTGACGATTGACGACCAAATGCTCGATACGATTGACGCAACCGTTCCAAAAATTGATGATGTAGTGCTAGAAATCGTTGACCATGCTGAGCTCACTGCACTGACGATACTTGAAACGATTGAGCTTATCGTGCTGACAAGGGAACCCCAAATTGAGGACGCTATGCCGACCAATCCTGACCACATAGAGCTCGCTGTGCTAGTGATTGCTGACCAAATAGAGCTAAGTACGCCTACCAATCCTTGAACTACGGACTGTATCGCTGTAACAATGGCCTGCCATATGCTAGAGGCTATGCCCTGCAATGCTGACCATGCTGTCGAGGCGTTTTGAGTAATGCTGTTCCATAAATTAGAAAGCCAATCTCTTAAAATACCGAATATGTTCTGCGCCATAGTGACGATGGCCTGCCAAATAGCTTGGCCAGCTGATTTGATAGTTTCCCATGCACCCTGCCAGTCTCCTGAAAGAGCTTGAAGTAATGCCGTTATAGTGCTAACGATTACCTCCATCGCAACTGTAATGACCATTTTAATGATTTCCCACACAACCTGCGTCGTGGCCTTAATGGTGTTCCAGGCCTGTTGCACGATTGGTGCGATTAGGTTTACTGCCGTCTCTACTACAGCAACAATTTGGTTCCAAGTATTAACGAATATAGGAACTAAAGGCGCTACAATTTCTTGTATTCTTGAAATCAATTGAGAAACGAACTGCACAATAGCCTGAACTGCTTGTATAACAGCTTGCTTAATAGCCTCCCACGCTTGAGTCATTTGAGCTCTTAACTGCTCTGAGCTTGCCATTAACGCTACAAATATTCCTATCACTGCTGTTACTACGCCGATAATTGCCCAAACAGGCGCTGTGATTGCCCCAAAGGCTGTTGCCAACGCTGATAATGCACTAATAACCATAGTTCCTACCGATGTAAAGCCAAAGAATTGAGCTATCAACGGTAATATACCACTTGTGACTGCAAGTATTGCTGGGATTACAGCCATAAACGCACCTGCTAAAGTGGCCAACACACCAAGTAAAGCACCAATGATAGGGTGCGCTTGTGTTAAATTAGCAAGCCACTCAGTAAAAGCGTCTGCTACTCTGAGGACAGCTGAGGCAAGAGGTGCCATGCCTACTGCCATGTTGATAATAACGTCTATGATATTTCCTATTAGACTAAGAAGTATCGGGCCATTTTTTTGAACGTAATCAACAAATTGCTGGAACCCGTCTGACTCTGCGATTGTAGAACTCCACTGCTCGAAACGGTTAGCCATTTGAGCTAGTGACTCGAAAATAAGTTGCGAGTTAGGCGCAAATGCTTTCATCAAGTTAAATATTCCCTTGAATGTTGAGCCGAATATCTCTCTAATCAATGGCAGGTTTGTTTTAACATAGTTAGTAAAGTCCTGAATGGCTGTACTGCCCTCAACACTGTTTGCCCATTGATTGAATGATTTGCCCATATTCTCAAAGCCTTTTGACACCCACTCAGTAAGTGGCGCAAGTTCGGTAATCAAAGCAACAAAGCCTGAACCGAAGTTACCTAGTGCGCTAAGCATATTATTAAAAATCTTAACGCCTGTAGAGCCCATCATGTCGAAAAATCTAGTTGCTGTTTGTGATTCTTTCGCCCATCTCAATGTAGCCTGGCTGGCTTTTTCCATGCCTTGAGCCACACCATCTAAGAATGGAGTTAATCCTTGCAGGGCAACTTTTGCCGTGTTCACTGCATTTGCAAGTGTCGTAAATATCTCAGATTGGTTCTGAGCAACTACACCTTGCCATGCTGATTTAAGGCTGTCGACTGCTGAGCGATACTCTTCAACTTCTTGAGTAACTGCCAGCGTGCCATCTTCGACCATTTGTAATGCACTCATGGCCATAGCACCAAACCCGACAACGCCAGCACCTGCTGTTGCAAATGCACCAACAAGTCCAACTGCTCCCCCAGCAACTACAGCAATTGCGTTAAGCACTGCCATCAAAGCAGGTACAAGAGAGGCGATTGCTGGTACTAACATCGTGATACTTGAAAACATTGTACCTTTGAACATGTTACTTGCTACTGTTCCAACTGTTCTGATACGAGTTGCTAAACTGTCGAGAGCACTACCGTAGTTATCAATTGCTCTTGAAACAGCTCTGACTGCATTGAGAGCGCCTCTTGAGTCAATGCTTAACCGTGTGCGATGTCTATTTGGTATAGAGCGTAGTATTGCTTTAAATCTTTCAATAGCCGAAATAGCTGACGAGCTGTCAACGTCTAGGCGTGACTTTGCTCTCATACGGCTGAATGACGCCATTTGCTTACGAGCGCTGACCATCTTACGTTGGAACTCTGAAATGTCGGCACCTATACGAGCGTCTTGAATATTCTTTGCTACTTGCTCGAAGTCTCTTGCGATAGCTTTAGCTCTTTGCATTTTGCTTGTAAATCTTGATGTGTCTGCGTCGACATTTGCCTCTGCGTCCGAGCCATCAAAACTATTTAGGCTCCTTTTAGCGCTGGCCATCTTAGTTTGAAACTCTGCTATGTTCGCACCGATACGAGCGTCCTGAACACTCTCTGCTTGACGTTTAAAGTCTGTCAGTGAACGACTTGCTGAGTTCAACTTACGATTGAAACTAGAGGCGTTCAAATCAAGGTCGGCGTCTGCCTCAGAGCCGTCAAAGTTGTTTAGCTCACTTTTGGCCTGTTTCATTTTAGCCATAAAGTCTTTTATGTTCGCACCAATGTCAGCGTCTCTAATACTCTCAGCAACACGTTTAAAGTTCTTTGCAACTTGTTCTGCTGACTTCATTTGCTTTTTAAACTTGGACGTATCTGCGTCTATCTCAGCACTGATTTTATATTCAGATTTAGCCACGATATACCCTCCAATCTATTTTTTATTATGGTTTTTGATTTGTTTTAAAACGTCTAGCGATGGTTTGTTTTTATCTGCCTTACTGTCAGGGTTCTCAAGTTCAATAGGCAAGCCTTTATTCAATCGCTTAACGTTTTTCTGATAATCTATCAAGTCATTGACTGAGCTGAGGATATACTCCTCTTTCTTGTTCTTACCGACGCCAACCTCACGTTTAGCCTCAACGTCTCTGATTGCAAACGCCAATTTGTATGTTTGATACTCTTCTTTGAGCAACTCATACTCTAAGGCGTACATGCGATAGTTGAACTCACGTAGAGTCATAGTGTCGATGTAGTCAATGTCGTAAATGCCTAACTCACTCATACACAGAACGACTACACGGTCATATGTGAGTGGGTCAGACTCTTCACTTACTTGCTTTGTTTCTTCGGTTTGTACTCGTCGGGTACTAGGTTTTGGGTTGTAGGTCTCTTTCCCAGTTCCTTGATGATTTTCTCGCCGAACTCTTCAAAGCCCTCATTTTCAGCAATCTCGTCAAGAATTTCGTCAAGGTCTGACTCTTTAGGTGCTTTCTTGTGATGTGCTGTAGTTGCAAGAATAACCTCGCCAATAGTGATTGGGTTTCCTTGAGCTAAGTTAGGAACTAAAAGCTGTAAGCCTTGTCCGATACTCATTTGTTCGATTTCCATGCCTAAACGTTTGTCGATGATAGATAATGCTTTAAAGCCGAATGATAAGTCGATAGTTTTGCCTTTGAATTGAATTTCCATAATAAAAATAACCTCGCTTGTATGTTTTAGTTAGTAATAAAAAAGAGAGGGCTTTGCGCCCTCATATGTAGTTAGACTGTTTCTGTAGTGTCCTCTGTAGAACCTGTGTCCTCAGTTGCTCCTGTGTCCTCAGTTGCTCCTGAGTCGTCTGTTTGCTCTTCACTTGCACCCTCGTCAGGTTGTGGGATATTCTCGTCAGGTGCGTCAGCAAGTCCGTCGTCTGCTGGGTCATCTGCTGTAGTGTCGTGGAAACCATAAGCCTGTTTGTTTTGTTCAACAATTTCAGGTAATGACGCCCAGCCTCTTTGTTTCTTAGCGTAAACGCCGAACTCAGTCTCAAACTCTGCAATGGAGTCAGCCTCGTTGGTACGAGTGATTGAGTTGAAATGTCCTTGACGATACTCAGCCTTGTATTTGCCCTCATTCTCGCCTGTACCTTGAACACGCTTATTGATAACCCATAACTCATAAGGTACTGCGTCCTCTGTAGCGTCCTCGATTTCGTCGCTTAGCTCGTCGTCAACGTCCATATAAGACGTGATAGTTACTGTCGACTCACGAGTACCTCCTGAGCTAACTGAGCCGTCAACTGTAGCCTCGTTGTCCGTGTCTCGCTCTGTTTCACGTTCTAACTCTGTAATCCACATGATTTTGTCTGCCTCTGTAGCGTCGCCTAACTTACGGATTAACGCTAACTCGTCGGAACCTTGTTTAATTGCCATATATAAATGCCCTCCTGTTTTTCAACATAATAAAAGGCAAGCCCTAGACCAGGCCTGCCCTATGACGCTCTGTAAGTTGCGTCTATAACTGTATGCTGTAATACTTGGTTTGTTGTTGTGTCTGTTGCGTCTACTGTCTCTAAATTCTCGAGAGTCACTCTGTAGGACGGGAGCATTTCAACATTAAGTAGAGTTTCTTGTATCTGTATGTATACCCTGTCAGCGCTGGCAAGGTCGTCCTCCGTGCACCACAAGTGAGCTCTCACTGTTGGCGTACCTGAATAATTATCAATACTCATTACGCCGATACTGTCCTCGACGTCCTCAAGCACGATAAATGGATAGGGTAGCTCTTGATGTAACTCTTTCGTTCGTACAACGGGAACCCCCAGCGCTCTGAAAGATTTAAAAAGATAGTTAAATAACTCGAATTTTGCTGATTGTTTAGCCATTAGTTTTTGTCCCTCCTTAGTTGAGCAATCTCTCAAGGTCTGCGTTTACCTGAGCACCATATTGCTGGTAAATCTGTTTCATGAATGTTTCAGGCTCCATGTACCTGGTGCCGTACTCAAGAAAGCCTGAATAATGTGCGTTTGATGTGATAATGTAACTCATTTTTTCCTGCTTAGTATCTTCAATCATGCTGGCGAGATTGCCCGTCCAGTAACCTTTGACCATGACTTTACGAGCCTCCAGCACTGTATCTGCTCTAAACTCTTTAGCGTTTTCTTTCAGAATGTGGTCGACGTCGTCGTCAATGGTCTGTTGGTTTCTCTGTATTCTCTTAATGAGTTTGTTAACGCCTGTTATCCTCATTTAGTTAACCTCTTCAATATAGAAAACTGTGTCTCGTCTATATCTAACAGGCCTAACTATGAGGTATTTAACGCCATCTATATAGGCGTGCGTCACAGCCTCGTCAAAGCGATTGTTTAGTCTTATGATACTTATATCACGAGTAACCTCCCCGAACTCTACAGCTGTACGCTGAGGCGAGAGAGGCGACTTGTTGCAAGGAACTGAGTCGTAAATTTGCTGACCAGCATTTTCATACTTCCCAGTGTCAGGGTTGTATTGCTTTTGTCCCTCTTTAACAAGGGTAGCTCTATGTTCATATCTCAATAGAACTTGATACTCCCTTTTTTGCTGGAAGTAGACGGGAACTCGTCCTCGATGATTGATAGGTACTCGTCAAAGTCATTCTCTTGAAACTTTGTTGAGCGACCGTCAATGCTCTCGGAGCTCATACCCTCGGCGCCTATACGGTTGTAACGCTTAACTGCTACCTCTTCGACGACCCAATCAAGGGAACTAGGCACTGCCTCTACGTCTTTAGGGAACATGGATATTAAGCGTTTTTCCGTAACGTCGATTATCTTTTCAAGCTGGTCATCTTGCTTATTATCATTCAAACCTATAAGGAGCTTTACGCCGTCAATGTACGCCATATTACCCCTCCAATGCTTTTAATATTTCAGCTTTCGTATTGTCCTCAGTAACTTTGATGTCATGCGCCTCTGCTACTTCTAACAATTCAGCTTTCTTTGCATTGTCCGTCACGTCTACTGATATGTATTGCTCATTGTGAGCATTGTCTTTAAAAAACAGCTCCTTAAAGCGTTTAAGGGAACACTCGTAAATGTCCCCGATTGCATAACGCTTTTGAGTGTCTTTATCAATGAACGGTCGGACTACTTTGTATTGAACTTTCATACGATTGTAGCCTCCTATGTATTAGACTGTTTCTGCTGATTGGTCTGTAGAACCACCGTCAGCTTGCTCGCCTGTAATGTCTACAGCGATAACTGCGTCCACGTTTTCAGGGAACATTGAGATTGCTGACGCATATACAGTATCAGCTGTTAAACGTTGTGGTTGAATGTCATGAATGACACCTACAAAGCCTGTTTGGTCTGAGGCAAAGTTGAACGCTCTGCTCATTTCGCCTTGTGGGTTAGCGTAAGCAACGTTTAAGTTTTCAGCTGTAGTCATGTATACAGTGCCTTGTGGTACGTCTGCGAACTCGATTACTTGCACACCTACATATGGTGTCAATAAGTTTAAACCGAATTGAGAACCGTTTGAGTTGATAAAACCATCTGCTAAGTGGCCTGCTACGTCGTTAGGGTTAACTAATGCGATTGGCGTCACTTCATCATCAAGTAATACTGATAAGTTAGCACGGCCACGAGATAACGCACCTTGTAAATTCTTACCTGATAACGCCTCAGTGTTTGTACGGTCTGCGTTGTTCACAGCGTCCTCAATAGAGTTAAAGAAGTCAGTTCTGAATTTCTTCTGCACATAGCGAATAAGCTCTGCGTCTGTACGGTTGATTGCTAAGTCATAACCGTGTGACTGAATAGCCTCAGCTGATGTTGACTTACGGAACTTACGGAACTCAAGCTCTGTGATGTTAACAAGTTCACGTTCAACTTTAGTTAACGGAATGATTTCGCCCTCTTCAACATTGCCGTTAGGAGCCTCTGACTCTACTACATTGAAACGATATTGTTTTAATGCTGAACCAACGTTCATTGGAATTTTGTTTGTGATACTTAATGCCTTAAATAATTTGTTTAAGCGCTCGCCCATTTTGTTTGCGAAGTCAATCGACTTTGCCTCGCCTAATGCCTCTACATCAATTAAGTTATTTTCTACTGCCATTATGTAAAACCTCCGATAGTTTATTTAGAATAAGTGTCTGTTTTGAGCGATTGCTCTTTGTCGCTGTGAGTCGTCTTGAATGTTCATGATATCCTCACGACTCAATGAGCCTGTAGCTTGAAAGCTCTTAGGCGTGCCCTGTGTCAGCTTAGCTTGAACCTGCTCTTTAACCATTCTGTTAAGTACATCTGTAAAAGCCTTAACGTTCTCGCTTGTTTGGTCGGCTGTGTCAGCTGTAACAATCTCAAGCAACTCGTCATCTGCTCCAATGTCTTTTTCCTTGAGCATGTCCTTAGCTGTCTGTTTCATTTCGTTGCGTGCCTCTTTAGCCTTGTAAGCGTCCAGCTCTTTTTGCATTTGCTCTCGCTCATACTCAGCCTTTTGGTCTTTGTTCATTTTCGCCAACTTCTCAGCCTCTTTGACTGCGTCCTCTTTGTTTTTCTTCTCACGTGCTAAACGTTCTTTAAGAATTTGGTCAACCTCTTCTTGTGTGAACGTCTTTTCGCCTTGCTGGTCGTCCTTGCCCTCAAGGTTTTCGTCTGTTTGGTTATCTGTGTCAGGTTCGCCCTGAGGATTGTCGCCTTGCTCAGCGAAGTGCTGTAAGTTTAATCTTAGTTTTTTACTCATATGTATTTGCCTCCATTTATAGCCCGTCGGCTCTGATTTCCATACATGCTTTTTACGCCATCAGCACGTTTTGGGCATAATAAAAAGCCACCTCCCAGCAATAGGGAAGTAGCTTATATAAAGTCTTTAGGGTCTAACTCTCTTGTGCTTTTTGGTTTCTCTGCATTGCCCTCAGCTCTGTTGGCTGGGTGCGTGTTGTTTAGCTTGATAAGCTCTTTGTGTATGCCGTGTAGGCTCTGTGCTATCAGTTTCAAATAGCCTATGCCTTGTCCGTTCATGATAGCTCGTCCTCCTCATTGGCGTGTTCCCCGAAGTCCTTACCATCTGCAATACGTTCATTGATAGCACTGACTTGCTCTGCTGGTGTCATGCCTCTTAAAAACATCATAGGTGGCAACTCGCCGAACTTATCCTTGTAATCTTTTTTTGCTTGTTCTAGCTCTTCCATTTACAGCCCCAACCTTTCAACAATTGTTTTAATCATTTGAATATAGAGAGCGTACGATTTAGGTAATTCTTTTTCATATATTTCCCTCTTGTTTTCGTCCATAAACGCCTCTGACATTTCTGCAAAGGCCTCGAGGTTCGCTTGTAGAGGTGTTTTGTATGCTGGGTGTTTCTTCCAGTAAGATTTACCGTGACCGTATTCAATATTGAATATGCCATTTGTCGCTGCCTCAATCATGTCTGACAAACCACTTGAATGTCCTACATGATACTGTTCTCTGAGCTTTCTGACCATGACTGTACGGCCATTATTTAAACGTGGCTTATAAGCATGGTTCCAGGTCTCAGTGTCGCCGTTCTTGTGTGCGTCTTTAAGCACTTTGAGCTCTGCTTTTGCCTTAGCGTCTAGCTCTTTTTTGATTACCTCTGCTAGCGTCTCAACGTTCCCTTTTTCATCTGCCTCATAGTTGGTAGGGTCTGCTGAGAAAGCACCACTCAACAAGTTCTTAGAGCCTTTCAGGTCTCTGATAACTGCGTGGTCAATCATATGTGAGAACTCGTGAATTACTGTGCTGTAGTTGTCATCGCCCTCACGTTTATTGTTGCCTATACCGATTACATCACGCTCAGCTAGGTTGTCCGTACTCATTACAACCTTTTCACTCATTGGGTTGAAGTGGGCACCTTTGCGTCCATTAGGTCGCTCGATAACCATATCATCTGCGAAGTGGTTCCATATTTTGCGATACTCTTGAGCACCGTCAGCGTTCATATTAATATCTAGCTTGCGTTTAAGCTCTGCTGTTTGCTCTTCGCCTAATGCGTCTGATAGGTTGTCGTTGAACTTGTGCTCGTCAGGCTCGTTGTCCTCTTCGTCCCAATCCATGCCTAAGTCGATAACGTCGTCCTTTTCGTCCTCATCGTCTATGAGCTCGAAGTCATCAAGGTTATAGCGTCCCTCACGTTCTTTGAAGAACTCGTCACGCCAATTTGTCTTAGCTGGTATCGTTGTCGACCTGCAATGAGCGTGTAGTGGTGGAACGTTCACACCGACCACAATGTCTTTTACTTTTATTCTGTCGCCGTTGTGGTGCCTGCACTCGTCTGAGGTTCTCTCATCTAGCTTAGCAACGAACTCGATTTCAGAGTCGCCGTCCATCGTAGCTTGATAGTGTAGCTTTTGAGCCTCTGACTGAACTCTTGACGTTTCAGTGATAAGCAATCGCTTAGCGTCTGAGGTAGATACGCCCATTTTCTTTTTAAGTTCAGGAACAAACTCGTTGGGGTGTCGACCTCGTAGCAATGAGTTCTGCACGGTCTTGAGCACCTGCTTGCGTGTCTCGTCCATGTTGCCCCAAAGTCTCTCGCTCCACGTTTGCCCGTAGAAATCAGAGTTTACAATCGCTCTGACATGGTTCGGCTTTATCCTCACTGATTGGCCTAAGATACCTGATTGCCTTTCGACTTCTCTGTCTACTGACTCAGTCAGGTATTTCTCAAGCTCAACCTCTGTGAGGGCTGTGCCATTGGCCATGATTACTGATAGCTGTTGCAAGAGCATACGCTCTCTGCTGACATACATTTTAGTGTTGTATTGTCTCAGCTCAGCATTGGCTTTCTCGCTGAAATCTTTATTCTTAACGTATTGAGCGACTCTGTCCTCGAACTCTCTGATATCAGTCTTTTGTATTTTCTTCTTAGCCTCGTCGACTGTTATGCCCTCAGCATTTGCATACTTAGCATAAAAGCTGTATATCTCATTGGCTAAGTGGCTCATTGTCGAGCTGGTAATCTTGCGAACTTCTTCGATAACCTCGTCATCTTTTTTAGCCTCAATGGCCATTATTCGCTCTGCTCTCTCACGCCAATACTTTTTACTTTCTGTCATAGCTTATCACTCTTTCAGTGGGTCGTCACTCGTTGCTGGTGCCTCGAAACTATACTCACGTTTGTCAGCTCTGTCGATTTGTTCGTCCTCTTCATCTTGTATCTTCTCTAGCTCTGCACTAGGGTCGTCGATAAAGTCTAAGAGGCCAAGTCGAGTTTTCTCTGATACGGTACCAGCAAGCATGTTGACCATTTCCACGTTGTCTTTCATAGACTTCGGTAAGTTAGGCGTGAACGCTATGTCAATTATTTCATGGTCATGTGTCTTAGTGCCCTCAATGTTCTTGTTGTTGAGTAGCAACTTGTAGCGTTTCATTAAGCCTTTTTTGAACAGTCGCTCTTTAGTGGCTCTTGATTGCTCTAAGCCAAATAGTTTGTATTTCATTGACTCGCCTGACTGCTGGCCTGAGAATTTCTCGTCGTTCATGTCAGGCGTATTCGTGAACTTGTGAATGTCATCTTGCAATCTAGTCTTGTAGGCCTCTGAGCCCTGCACGTCATACTGCTTGTATATGTACTTAGCGTCAGCTTTGCCCTCGCCACCGTTTGCATTGATTTCAGGTCTAATATGTATCATGTTGGCGTCTTTGAACGCCTTAGCGTCCTCGCCATCAAGTTCAGCGTTGCCGATTAGTGCCAGCATTGCGTCATTAGTGTCACTCATGTAGTTTGCTGTGTCTGACTGTGCTGAGTCGTACAAGTCAATCAAGCTGAGCACGTTCTCAAAGTCGCCCTGCTTAAATTTATTGTTCAGATACTCAACAATTGGTACATCGTTATAAAAGTGCTGGTAGCTCTCAACTGTCTGAGTTGCGCCGTCCTTGATTACATAGTGGTGAATGTGCGTATCTGTGTACACATCAATGTGATTTGTCTTGAGGTTTTCCTTGTCTACTGTGTCATAGTAGCGAACGCCTGCAATGACTTTCTTATCAATGTCGTGGTTGTATACGACAAATGTGCTCTTAGGGTCTAAGGTCATGAACCTATCGAGCCCGTATTCGTCTCTGAACACAATCTCATATGCACGGCCGTATATGCTCAAGTCTAATGCGACATCACTGTTCACAGCGTCGCCGTCGTTTTGGTCGTTCAGGTCATAGATTGCCTGTTGCGTCTCTTCATCTTTGTGAGTGAACGTTATCGGATTGCCTGTCAGGTACCCAACAATAAACTGCGATATGTATTTAGCAAAGTTATGAACTGCACGATGGTCAGCTTTCTCTGAGTCTTTTCTGCGCTGTCCCTCAAGTATGCCTGTGTTTTGGCTTAGGAAGTAATCCTCCGCACCTGCAAACGGGGCACTTGGTTGTTCTTGTGCTCACTGACAATGCTGTTAAGCACGTCAATGTTCTCTAGCTCTTCGGCCGAGTTAGCAAGAATGTCTCTGTTTGCCTCTCTGCCAAACTTCAAATTGTATTTATGTTTGTTAGTTACGTGATAGTGTGAGCCCAAACGTCGCACCTCCTAGAAATGGTTTTTTATTCGTCTTAACTGATTGGCTGATTTCTTGCCCTTTTTATCTCTCAACATAAGCTCTTCAACGCTGTAGCGTAGGGCGTCTATGCTGTGATTGTATGTATCAACTGGTTCGTTGTAATATTCATCTGTGTTCTTGTCTTTTTTCCAAGTATAGTTATTAAGCTCTTCAATCGTCTTAGTACAGCGCTCGTCGACTATAATGTCGAACTGGCTTATAAACTGTATGCCTGACATGATACTGTCAGCGCCTTTCATTGCTGGCTTAATACGCTCAATGCCTTTACGCTTTATCTCTGCAATTGATTTCTTCTCAGCACTGTCTGCTGTTATGCGTTCTTTTGCATAGCCTAACTGCTTGATTACGTTTGCTATTTCATCGTTTAACATGCCTGTTTTGACGTATTCATCAACGATATATAGCTGTTTGTTCCTAGTGTCCATTTTGACGTGTATCAAAGCACTAGGGTCATTAATGTAACCAAAGTCTAAGCCGAAGTATGACGGTAGGTGCTTAACTTCATCAGGGCTTATGAGCCTTTCAGTATGTTTAGGAAACACCAGCTTATCGAGCGTAGCAAATTCGCCCAGCGCATATATTTTATAATAGGCTGGGTTCCTGCTGGCCAAGTCCTCCAAGTTCTGACGAGTCATTTCATCAAGAAACTTATTATCCTTGTAGCTTGATTGCTGTATAAGCGTGTTCTTGTGTGGCTCGCCTGTAAAGAAATATTTATATACCCAATTGAGCTTGCTCACAGGGTTGAACATCAAGAATATTTGTTTGTTTAAATGCTTACGTTCTCTCAGCCTTAAAGTGAGCTGTGTGTAGTCGTTCAAGTGAAACTCTGAGGCCTCTTCCATAACTACATCACTGATACCTTTAATTGATTTGATTTTCTCGCTATTATCCATACCCTTGAACAGGAACACAGCCCCATTAGGCAATGTGATACGATTATCTGTTTTGTTCCACTCGCAAAAGTCCCAAATTGCAAAGTCAACCAGGCAACCTTTCACGTCCTGGAATAGGCTGTCTGCAATCGTTGCCCCGACTTTCCTGAGCCAAAGTATCTTGCGTGGATATTTCCAATCCTGTAAGGCTTTGAGCACGACTTTCTGAACTACGCCGTGCGACTTACCTGACGAACCACCTCCATAATGCACCTCTGTGAAATGGCTGTAGTCTGTTAGGATATTGAAAATATTTCTGTTAAACACTTTTGCTGGCTTAGGAAAGTTAAGATTAATTGTCGCCGTCGTCATCGTCATAAGCTCCGATATTCAAATCAATGTTACGCTGAGTAATTTCTTGCTCAACCTTATCTCTATATTTAGCTGGGAGCCTGTTTTTCAGTGCGAATATTAGGCTGGTAGGGTTTGCGTGTTCGTATTTCTCAATCTCGACTACATCGCCTTTATTTGTCACTGTTTCCTCTTTGTAATAATAGCCTGTTGCCCTCTTGTGTAGAGCGTTCTCTAGCTCATAGTCTGACGTTTCTTTGCCCTTTTTTATGGCGTCCATAAAGTCGGGTTTCTCTTTTTTCCACTTGATAACTGAGTGCTTAGACACTCCTAAATTGTGAGCAATCTGCTCGTCTGTAAGGCCGTCTCTTTTCCAGCCCTCAACTAATGTCAGTTTATCTTTAATATCTAGTTTTTCGTATAATGTTTGACGTGCCATGCCAAATACCACCTCTTTCACGTTAATAACTTGTTAAATTTATGTATAAAAAAAGCACCTCAACGGGTGCTGGGGAAATCTATTTATTTTAAACGTAACGAGAATCGTCTGTTAAAAATTGGAACAAGTCAGCTACAACCTCAACTCTTGTACTATCAGGCTGTATATGAAGTTCGTACGATTGGCCGTTTTCATAGTAAACAGTAAAGCCTGCCATTACGTGTTCATCATCTATAACCTTATAGTGAGCCTCTGTATTATCAACTCGCTTTGTTGGAATAGTTGTAACGACTGTTTCCGAGCTGTTATCTCGCTCAGTAAAAATATTAATTCTTTCTTTTTCCTTAACGAACACTCTTGAATAAAGTTCGTCTGTAATTTCACCATTTTCAGTTTCGATAAAACCTTTTAGAATAAAGAAATTTTCATAGGCGCTTGTCATGATTTTTTCGATATCGTTGTAATATTGTTTAATTAATTTGGTTAAAGTAGGGCTTATCTCATTTCCTATAGTCCCATTCACTAAAGCGATATTGTTTTCATTTTCAGAATTAATTTCGTTATTCATATTTTATTGCCTCCCTTTATTTTATACAGTAAGTTTACCATAAAAATAGCACCTCAACGGGTGCTGTGGGAAATCTATTTGTAAAACTGCATTATAAAATTTATAAGACTTATTATATTGGCTGGTATTTCTGCAAGTTTAGCCTTGTCGTTTATTTTAGTTAACAGACTTTCAGTCGCTTTTAGTCTCTCTTCTTCATTAGATATACGGGTCTTTTCTAATACTTCAAAGATTTCAGCATTTATTGCTTTATTTTCTTCTACGTCTTTTTGTATATCAGAAAATGTTACTCCCATTTTATCCATAGTAGCGTTCAATGTAATTAAAGCCGTTGAAGTCATTTTAAATTGGTTTGCTATGAAATCCATATTTTCTGCTATACTTTTTAGATACTGGGTTTGCTTGATTTGTAGTTGTTTCGTCTCAGCTTTGTCTGCCATCTCTATATAATATGTTTCATTCAAATGTTCTCTAAGCTCGCTAATTCTATCAAATATAACTGGTTCGGGAGTAGACATTAATGTTGAATGATTTGCTGGTTTCATCTTTTCTTTCATAGTCTCACTTGATGGTTCTATATGACTCGCACTTTCAAAAAAGGCACCAAGTGCTTTTGGTTTCTTAGTATGGTCAAACGATTTCCCTAATCCTGCTCTAAATTTTTCATTATCCATTTAAAAACCCCTTTTACAATATACTAATTAAATTATAGCATTAAAATAGCCGACTGAGGTGCTCTCAGCCGACTTAAAGGAGTAAAATAAGAATGTACTATAAAAGAAAAATTAGGTCTGTGTCGCAATATAAAATTAGAAGAAGTCGAATAAACAAGCCAAGATTATCCGTAATCACTGCTAGTGTCCATCAAATTTGAACACATTACCATAATAACCCCGTAATTCCTGGTTTTCCATAGGTATAAAAACCAAATTTAAATATAACCAATAAATTTTGCTAATTTTTCAAGTTGTGCTGTCTTGTATCGTCTCATTCCTGAGTGGCTTATGTAGTATCTATCAGCAATAGCGTTCCATGTGTTGCAATCAAAGGGCTTGTCCCAAAACTTGAGCCTAAATATCTCTATCGTTTCATCGTCACATTGATTTAAGTATTTTTCAGTACCGTTCACAACGTCCTGCAAGCGTCTATATTGTGCGTCCTGGTTACATTTAATGACATGTTGCTCAATAGGATTGCTAACAAAATTTGCTTTGCCACCCTCGGGGTTGTCAGGTTCATGATTACTCATGAGCTCATATTCTCTGAACTTCAATTCTTCTCTGTATCTGTCTAAGTTCTCGATGTAATCCTCTAATTTTGCATAATCAACCTTTTTCAATTCTTGCATGATGTGACCTCCTAAAATAAGAATGTGTAAATGCTTTGTATTCCTGCAAGCAACAACCCTAGTATTATCAATGCTATTCCTAGAATAATTGCTGTAAAAACTGTGTATATTAAAATCTCAATCAACTTTTGAAATATTTTCATGTTTTAACCTCCATAGCGTATAAACTAATTTAAAAGCCTTATTTTAGCTTTTAATCTATTTTTAGGGTATTTATCCTATTTTGTATTTATGTTCAATGTGTGGAGGCTGAGAGGCCTCAGAATTAAAGTAAACGTGCTTTTACTGCGTTCATAAGTTCATTCTGACCAAGTTTCTTATTTTTGAGTGACTCATAGACTTTTTGGTCAATGCTGTTCTCAGTAAGTAGATGATGAATAACAGTTGTTTTCTTTTGACCCTGTCTGTACAGTCGAGCATTGGCCTGCTCATAATATTCAAGGTTCCAAGTTAGGCCAAACCAAACCATGATTGAACCTCCATACTGTAAATTGAGCCCGTGTCCTGCACTTGCTGGGTGTGTGATAAGCATTTGTATTTCGCCATTGTTCCAGCGCTCCATATAGTCGTCACTGTCTAAGGTCTCAGCAAAGCTATAGCGTTCTAGCAATCTCTCTTTATCATGTTTGTAGTTATACATAACAAGTATTGGCTGGCCTTGTGACTCTTCGACTATCTCGTCTAACAACTCTAATTTCTTATCATGTATGTGAGTAATAGAACCATCGTCAGCATAAACGGCACCGTTAGACATTTGTAACAGCTTATTACTCAAGCTGGCTGAGTTTAATGCCACTATATCTTTATCGTCGTCTATGTCGTTCTCTATGACCATGTTCTGCTCTAATTCGTCATACAAGGCTCTCTCTTTTTTACTTAGCTTAGACTCTTTGACTGTGTCGACACGTTCAGGCATTTTCAAATAGTCTTTACTTTCCATGCTGACTGTAACATCACTAATCATTTTGTAGATTTCATCTTTCGAGCCATTTTTCAATTCCCAATTAAAAACGTTATCTGATATTTGGTGCGTTGGATAAAAGTATCTTTGTCTAAAATGTGTTTTGAACTTTCCTAAACGCTCGCCTCCATCAATCAAATATATCTGAGCCCATAAGTCCATAATATTTTTAGGTGCTGGCGTTCCTGTAAGTCCTACGAACCTATCAAACAATGGCCATTTCTTTTTAAGTATCTTAAAGCGTTGGCTGTCTGAGTTCTTGAATGTGGATAGTTCATCAATCACGACCATATCGAACGGCCAATCTTTTTTAAATCTTTCACATATCCATTTCGTGTTTTCTTTGTTCGTGACATATATGTCTGCGTTTCTCTCTAGTGCCTGCTCTCGTTGCTTAGGTGTGCCCAGCACAAGCGAAACATCTAAATGAGTTAAGTGCGTCCATTTATCAACTTCTTGTGCCCATGTGTCCTCTGCTACACGCTTAGGAGCTATGACCAGCACTTTGTCTACATCGAGATAATCATATTTGAGTTGCTCTATTGCTGTTAGAGTTGAAACTGTCTTACCGAGTCCCATATCTAAGAAGAGTCCGAACCTTTTGTTATCTATGATTTTATCTATCGCATAAGCCTGATAGTCATATGGCTTAAAATCAATTGCCATTCTTGACCACCTCATTTATAAATTTATCAACATCACTTTTTGAGTAAGGAACATAAACAGGTACGCCTCTTTTCTCAAATTGTCTGTGCATATATTTTTGTATTTTTGAGAGTCGACCCTTTTCTTGTTTCAACTCAACAAAATAAATTCTATTTTCAGGAAGTATCACAATTCTGTCAGGAACACCTGAAACAGATGAAGTAAATTTCAGACATAACCCTGAATATTTCCCAACTTCATTTTTGAGATATTCTTCGATTTTGCTTTCTCTCATTTTTTCATCATTTCCTTGCTAAAATGTAGTTTTATACCCATTTTTAATGTAATTTTACATGGCAACTACCCTCACGCCTACTGCCCGTAAGGCTAAACCCTTGCGTTGCCCAAAAATCTCTAAATTTTTTCGCCAAACTTATAAAAATACGTGTTAGGGAGTACAGGGTATATTATTACACTCTCTATATTCCCTATACTCTATTCTTTAACTCAGAGGGAGTTTTTATGGAACCAGGGCAACGATAGGGCTCAATCACTTGATATATAAGGGCTGAGGCCGTTGCCCTGCTTAAAATTTTAGGGCAACCAAGTGGAACCAGGGCAACGCAGGTTTTTCTGCGTGTCCCAAAAGTAGGGCAACGCAATAAATTGCCTGTGAGTGGTTTTTGAGAAGATGGCAACTTTTATGGAACCAGGGCAACGTTAGCCTCCCAGCCTTACAGGCTCAAGGGCTTGCCCCGTGTCCCAGCTCCAAAAAGCAGGGCAACGCATGGGCAACGCAAGAAGTCTGACAATTTACTCATTTTCGACCCTTGAAAACGCTTTTTGGGCTCCATATCCTATACCAAATTTCAATCTGCCTCGATTATTTCCCGTATAAGGTTCCCAACCTTTTAAACTTTTTAGCACTGATTTCAATTCAGTTTGTATCATTCTAGGGAAATTACCTTTGTCTTTTCCTAAACATTCACACCACACCTCAGATACACAAATACGGTCTCTGTACTCATAACCTGCTGGCTCTTGAGGTAACACGTCAGGATTGCCTGACTGAATATACGCACGTTTCGTGTCTAGGTCTAAGTCACGCCAGCTGTAGTCCTGTGTGTAAGGAACAGGCGTGTCGATGAACTCCTCAACGATACCTTGATAAACACTTTCTTCGGTATGCACGGCTTGACGTTCGCCCATTTTGTCCTCTAAGTGACTAGGCAAGTACAGTTTTTCGCCGTCGTTGTAGCGTTGTTTTGCCTCTGCCCATAACTGCTTAGTGAGTGCTGGGTCATCTAGCTCATTAATGTTCTTGCTAGCGTTGCGCTTATCTACGGCTAACGCCCAAAAGCGACGCCCTCCTGTTTCATCACGTAAGAAATCTATTTTGTTCGTTGTTCCGAAGAATACGCATTGACGAGGGAAGTCCTCAGCATGTCGCCCGTAAGCTACACGGAATGAGTCGACCTGTTTACTGATAAAGTGCTTAATAGCCTCTACCTCTGCTTTTTTGGTAGCAGCCAGCTCAGCCATTTCAATAAGCCACGTTCCCTGCAATGCCTCATAGGCCTCTTTGCCTGTCACGCTTGTAAGAGACTCACTGAACCATGCACCACCCATTTTGCGCAATACCGTTGATTTATACTGACCTTGACCACCGTATAGCGTTGTCATGTAGTCGAACTTAATACCAGGCTGGTAAATACGAGCTACACCAGCCGTAAAGGCTTTTCTCGTCACAGCTCTGTTGAGCTCTGTATCTTCCACGCCTAAATAATCAATGAATAACGTGTCTAATCTTTCGACACCGTCCCACTCTAGCCCGTCAAGGTAATCTCTGACAGGGTGGAACTTGTTCTCTGTAGCGATTTCGTTCACAGCGTCATCTGTTTTACTTCTATTGTAGATACCGTGCTCCTGCTCTAAGTAAATGCGCAGTCCTGCGTCATCAGCGTCACGCCAATAGCTCACTGTGTCCTCTTTGCGCCACGGCGTTGAGCCCAGGACACTAAGGCGATTGTTAAACTCGTCGTAGGCAATCTTGCCCTTGAGCTTGTCATCATGGCGTAGGATTAAGCCAATGTTAGGCGTTGTGGCCAGCACATTACCTTGCTTATCCACGTCGAGCTGTGTCGCCCATTTGTAGTGCTCACGACGCTCGTCACGTTCAGCCTTATCAATGTAATCGCTGAAATCGTCCTCAGCCTCGTATGTTTCCATCATCATATTTATTTTAACTTCGCCGTCGTTCTGTGCGAGTTTCTGCATTGAAATGTAAGATGGTAGGCGATTAATTGGCGTATCTTCGGGCGTCTCTTCGTCTTGTATGCCGAACTTGTGTACACGTAATAGGTCAAAGCTGTTGCATAGCTCGCCTCCTGCTGGGTCTGTACCATGATGAGAATAGGCGAACTTGCCATTTTCATAGATTACTAAGCCCCCAGCTGTTGAGCCTCCTACATATGTGTAGCGTGTGTCGTCGTATTGCTCGTAGACGTCAGACAAGTAATGCTCTATTACGTCGTGTATGTCGTAGGCTCTACAGAACGCACCAACGATACCAGGTTTATTGTGTGGGTCGCCTTGCTTGTCAGCTAGTCGTTTGTAGCTTGCTGTTTCACGTTCTGAGTACGGCCATTCAAGAGGGTCTTTCCAGTCTTTGTACTCAGCCAGCACGTCGTCAGGGTCGATAAAAGGTGCGTCCTGATACGTGAACAGATATTCAGCGTCGGCGCTTGTACTTGGCCAATACATGAGCCTGTGTGGCTGATAGGTCGTATCGTCAAAGTAATCAATGCCGATTGACTCTGCAACCTTACGAGCTACAGCCTCATACTCGTCGCCGTTGACGTGCCTTTTAAGTGGAACAACAAAGCGCAGGCGTGGCGTCGTAGCTCTATGCTTATGCGTTGAGTACACAGCGTAGGCGTAACCGAAAAACATTTCGATGATTTCGTCCATGTTCTCGTCAGCAAAGTCAATGTCTAGCGTCAGCATTGAACGGTTCATCACATAGCCTTTACGGCGTTTGCCCTCTTTGAGATATCCTCCGACAAAGCCTCCCACGTCTTTAATTTCTGATTGCTCAGCTTTTTTCATTGTGTTGTATTCTGCGATAGTTTCCTGTGTTCTAGTAGTCACTGAGAGCTTTTGCAATAATTCGCTCCAACTCTTCTCAGTGTTACGCCAATAGCTTGATAGCCTGCTAGTCGCTTGTGCGTATGTCATTTTGCCATTATATTGTAGCTGCTCTAATGGAGTGATATTGTCTAATTCGTGCATAGCTGTTTTGCTCCTTTCTAATCGTTTATATCTATATAGATGTGGCCTGCCCAATTGTCAGGCTCAACGACTAAGTATTTCTCTATTGCCTCAAGATGTTGTAAAGCCTCATAGACATTCTTGTTATCTCTTAATACTGCGTCGCCATCGACCTTAATTTCATAATGTCTTGATAATTCGTATTCATCTTCAATTTGCTGTATTGTTTTACTAGCCATTATTTACACGTCCTCCTAATGTAATGTTTATATTTTTTAAAATTGTTTTGCTAAATTCAAAATTTTCTTGCATAATTATGTCTAAATAAACGGAGTGAAAAGGGGAAGTAATATTTTGAAAATAAATAATGTTAAATCCTATTGGAATAAAATTTTATCTGTAGTAAATAAACCTTTAACAGTAGTTATTTCTCGTATAATCTGCTTTACAGTAGCTGTATGTATTTTTTACAATTTTTTTAAATACGCAAAACTTACAATCCTTAACATAAATAAAGAAGCTAGTAATACGAATTTAGGAATAATAGTAACTGCTCTACAAAATAATTGGTTAATCGGGGTGCAGGTATCCTTTACTTTAGTTCTTCTTTCATTAGCAGTTATATTTTTTTGGGGATCAGTAACAAAGTTGCTAACTAAGCCTCTATTCTTAAAATTATTATTTTTTTGTTATGTTGGCGTGCCTATTATTGTTTTTATTTTCACTATAGTTTTACTATCAACTAAACCCTCAGATACTACTATTATTTTTAGTATTTTGTCAGCAATCGGAGCATCTATAGCCTTTTGTTTCACTGTATACATGTCGCTCAAAAAATAAGATTTCGCCTACCTAAAACCGCTTTGAGGCTTATTTACTTTTGTACATCAACAAAGAAAATATACTTTGCAGTGCTAGTAGCAATAGTTACGCCGTGAAAAGTTGCATTTATTAAATCAGTCATTAAGGTCAGCCTCCTTGATAAATGAACCGTTGCGCATTTCGCCTTTACGGTCTTTAATTTCGTCATAAGCGTAGGCCGTACAATCTTCGATAGATAACCCTAGCTGTTGAGATAAGATGACAAGGGTCACAACTGCGTCGCCTATGCTGTCTACGACCTGGTCTCTGTCGTCTTTCACTAGGCCTTGACTTAACTCGCCGATTTCTTCGACTACTTTAAGCATTTGCTTGTTAGGGTCTGAGTTGTTTAACCCTTTATCTACTGACCAATCTTCTATGCTTTCTACTAATGTTTGCATGTTTTCCATTTTGCTATTCCTCCTTATGATTGACGCTCTCACGCCCTTAACCTTTAAGGCTTGTTTAATATAGTTCATGCAAGTCGAGTTTCTTAAATCTAATTAGGGCTAGTCTCATGCTGTCGTAATGTATGCTTGCTGGTGTGATTTCAAGTCGCCCCTGCACCCAGCGCTCAATGTGGCGATAGCGATATTCCCACAACTTAGCCTCATGTTGCGCCCTAGCTGACGCCTCATAGATATTGTTGAGTTTGTCCTGCTGAGCTCGCGCCAGCTCTCTGAGGTGCTCGTTGTGTCTCTTGAGCTCGTTCTTTTCCTGGATTAAGTTCTCGGCTTGTTCCATAATGTCTGCTAGCTTTCTGTGAACGTCGCCGAGTTCAATGTTTTCGATATCCATTATTTAGCCTCCTGCTCGAGTTTCTCTCTGTAGCGTCTTGCGTAATCCTCAATTTTCTTGAGCTCTTTTATACGGTCATCTTTACGACCTAAACGAGTTGAATATCTTTGCAGATTTGACTTCATAGCACCTTGAAACTCTTCGGGTGTCATTTGCATGTACCAAAAGTCAATGAGGTCTATGCCGTCATCAGTATTGCTCTGATAGTGTTGCTCTTCAACTGTCTCAGATGGCTGTATAACTGTAATTTTCAATGAGTCGTCTATTTGATACGTTTCTGTTCCATCGTAGACCGTTGCTCTCATAACATCATGGTGTAGCTCAGTTACTTCTGCTGTAACCTCAAAACCTGAGTCGATAGGGTACTCGAAAGAAACTATATCGCCTTTATTTAACATGTTTATTGTTGTCATTATTTAACCACCTTTGGGAATATGTTATTTTCCATTAAATGCTGTGTATACTCGCCCAGCGTGTGCTGTTGGGGTGTGCCATCGAATAAATGAGGTTTACGCTCTCTGTACTTACGAGCTTTGTACTCTTCCATTTTTCTACGTCTGCGCTCTTCTTGTTTACGCTGTTTGATTTTCTGCTCTTCAATGTCCTTTTTCACTTCATTAAAGTCGTTGGTCACAGGTGCTTTTGTCAGTGCCTCTTGTACTGAAAAACCTCTGTTCAAACGTTTAGCAATTGTTCTTGGGTCAAGCCCGACCTCAATTTCTGCCTTTTCCATTTCATCAGCAGGAATGTAGACTGTGCGCTCGCCTGTATTGTGCGAATAGCAAATTCCCCCGTCATGTATTTTATATTTATTACTGAAATTGATAGCCTCGTAAGGTTTCCAGCCGTTGTCGAGTCTTGTCTGAACATCGTCTAATGACACGAATAACGATTTTAATTTCATTCTGTCTGCGTCATCTAGCCATATAATCTCGCCGTTCGGTGTTGTTGGGTATTTGGTTCTTCCCTCAAAGTGCATTACATTCGTTCCTCCCATTTCTTCAACTCTGATTTTCCAGTCATGGCCATAACTTCACTTGCCATGTCGTCATAATATTCGCTTACATATTCGTCTATTTTCTCTGAGACATCGTCCCAGTTATTCGCTGTAACAGTAACCTCTGCGTCATATTCAATAGTGAGCTTGACAGGCACCTTGTAAGTGCCCCACTCGCTCACGCCATCTAGTGCGCTCATGTTTTACCTCCTATAGGATAACTAGCAATATAAGTAAGATAATCCCAAAAAGAAACGCCACAAGAGCTGTTCCGTATACCAAACCGACTAATAGGTAAAATGTTATTTGGGAAACTATCTCTAAAAATTTAGTCATTAGTTAGCTCTTTTTAATCTTTCATGTAGAACGGACTCACAAAGCCGTCGCTGTTTAAGTTCAAGCCCTCAGACCAATCAACAGGCAGGCTCATAATATCCTCTATATCTTTCAAATGGTCGTGCTGGTCGTCAGGTACTTCGAGAATTAGTTCATCGTGCACATGAGCCACTATCTTGTAGCCTTGTTTCTCGAGCCTGGCCATTGATACGCCTAACAGGTCTCGTGCTGTAGCTTGTACAATGTTCTCGACCAGCTTGCCTCCATATGTTTTAACTGTCGTCCATTTACGATTTATGTCTAAGCCTTGAAACTCAACGACTGTCGAGCCCCAGCTGTTTTGCGTTGTCTTTGCGTCTCTGTAGACAATACAGCGACCGTTTGGCAACTCTAGTATTAGGTGGCCTCGATAAGTGTAGAACTTAACCCCGTTTGCCATTTGTGGTTTACCACTACGAATAGCTTTGATTGCTGAGTTCTGACAGTTATACCAAAATGACTTGATATTCGGGTTTGCCTCTCGCCAGCTATCAACTAAGGGCTTGAGCTCGTCCTCAGCAATGCCCATGTCTAGGGCTCCCATTGATTTGAGGGCGCCTGCTCCTCCTTGATAACCGAGTGCAAGCTCGGCTACTTTACCTTTTTGCCTCAAAGGGCTGTCCTTGCCGATACTCTCTACAGGAACATCGAACATTTGAGACGCTGACGCCTCGTATATCTTGCCGTGTGTATTGAACACATCTAATCGCCACTGCTCGCCTGCATACCATGCAATGACTCGAGCCTCAATGGCTGAGAAGTCACTGACAGCTAGCTGATAGCCTTGTTCTGCTGTAAATGTCGTTCTTACAAGCTGGCTGAGTATATCCTGATAGCTGTACTCGAGTGTCAGGTCTAACCAATCGAAGTCCTGCTGTTTGATTGACTCTCTTGCTATGTCTAGCTCTTCATCAGTCATTTTGTGCTTAGTGAGGTTCTGCATTTGAACCCCCCTGCCTGCCCATCGGCCTGTGCCAGCTCCGAAGAATTGGAACATGCCTCTAATACGGTCGTCCTCACATGCCATGTCATACATTTTGTTGTATTTCTTTACGCTGGTCTTGCTCATTTGCTGTCGTAGCTCTAACATCTTGTGAGCTCTGCCTGACGTTTTCTCTAGGTACTCGCCGACTGTTTTCTTTTGCAAGTTCTCAATCTCAACGCCCTGCTCACGAAACCATGCCATGAGTTGTTGCTGGCTATTAGGATTGTCGAGCCCTGTCAGCTTTTGAGCTTGTTCTGCGAGTTGTGCCTGGCTGATTTTATCTAGTTCATAAGCCCCCAGCATGAGCTGACGGTCAATGTGAACGCCTCTGTCATTTATGTGTTGGTCAATCGTCCACAATTCCTGCTCACTAGGTAGCACCTCAAAGTCTGATATCTCTTCGCCGATGGCCATTTCAGCCTCAACGTCTTTGATACAGTAATCAATAAACTGTTTCCATTTCTCTGTGTCATGTTCAGGTAGATTTCGAGTTCGGCCACCGTTCACTTTTGTTGGTTTGCAAGGAACTGAAAAATATCTGATTAAGGCCTTACCTGCTTTGTCTTTTTGTGCATCTACTTCCAGCACCTCTGCACATTTTTCAAGTGAGGCTGGTAGGCCAACACGAGTTGCGTCGACCATGTCACAAGCCCACTCGTCAGGTGGCATTGCTGTTCTGAAATGCTTTGCTAAACAAACACGCTCAAATGACGCATTAAAAGCTCGTTTCTCGACTTCGGGGTCGAGTAAATGCCATTTAAATTGTTTGTACAATCTGTCATCTATGTCGTGCATATCAATAGCCTGTACTTGCTGGCCATCAATAGAAAAAGCAATGATTAATATTTCAAAGTCAGGAGCCTCGGCGTACCGATAAGCCCCTGTATCTTTCAAGTTATAACTACTGTAGGTTTCAATATCAATGTGCATTACTGTCATGACGTTGCCTCCCTTGATTGATTAGTCAAACAGTTCATCTAGGTTGTCGTTATCAAGGTCGATAAACTCTGCGAACTCGTCCTCTGCTTTAGCGCCTCCACCAGCAAGTGGTTCGCCGTCTTTAGCTTTCATGATATTACCTAATCCACACGCAATGCCTTTACTTCCTGATACTGCATAAGGATAGAAATTGACTGTTACTCGGATATAGCAACCACTGTAAACCTCGTCAGGGTCGTCAGTGCGTTGACCGTCCATGTCTAATACTTGAGGTTTACGTTTCGTTTTAGCATTTAAGAAATAAGCGTTTTGATAAGCCTCATCGTCCTCTCTGTCTGTGTCGCCATCACGTAAAGGTGTTGAAAGGTTAGCTGGTATCTTACCACCGAATTTTTCCTTACCGTTTTGCTTAGCGTTCTCAATTGCTTTGTTGATATTGTTTATTGATTTTTCGTCATTTTTGTCGATAATTAAGCTCACGTTGTACTTAGGTTCATCGCCCTCGTTGATTGCTTGAGGTTCAAAAATGTGTGCGTAGCTCGCTCTTGCGTATACCATTACTCTTGTTTTTAATTGTTCTGCCATTGTGAAAAACTCCTTTAAATTTGATTTATAATATAGTTTGATTTGTTGCATAATATAGTATTAATGGCCGTAGCCTTTTATTTATTAATAAACTCAGTAAAATCACTTTCAGCACTGTTAGTGATAGGTTGACGTTTGTCGTCCTCAGTCACTAGAGTCGGTTTGCCCTGGGGCTTTTCTACTAGGTCACTTAATAGCTCAGCGACTTTCTTCTTGCCGATTTGTTTCTCTAGTTTAGATATGCTTAACACTTTTGTTTCTGATACTTCATCAGGGTCGTAGTGCTCCTTGAGCCTTTCAAAAACCTGTTCGTTATCAACATATTTTCTACTTGCTCTGCCCTCGACCACTTTCCAGCCGTCAAAATTGCGATTGTTTTCAAGCGCCTGCTCTCTGCAATACTCTTCAACATCACTAGCCCAGCGTTTAATATCAGGTAGTTTGTGAAGTAGCTCAGCAAGCTCGTCGTCAGTGAGCGTCGTTGGGGTCGTCTGCTCTTTGCTGGCGTTCAAGTTTGCCTCTGCTCTAGCTCTGCACGAGTGGCGTATCTTACAAAAACGGCAATGATTGCCTGGTTTAAATTCGCCCTTGCCCTCGATGGCTTTCAAGGCTTGAGGCCTAACTACGTTAAGCCCCCAACTGACTAAGTCGTCAGCTGTCATGCTCTCAGATGATACATTGTGCAACCTCGGCTGTATGATTGTTGTCTTGACTGTGTGAACGTCCTCAAAGTCTTTGAGTAGCTCATAGGCACCTAGCCCGTACAGCCTTAACTGCGGATTGTTAAGGGCTGACACTTCGACGCCTTTGCCGAATTTGAGGTCTACAATCTCAACTGTGCCGTTGTAGTAGATAATTACGTCGCCTGTACCGAATGACTCGGGTACATATCTCGTGAGGTCAAGTCTGTGTTCAAAAAACAGGATAGGCTCGTCTTGAGCTCTTGCCTCGTTGACTTTTTCCTCTACGATATCGACATACTGCTCAACGTATTCTCTTAACTCTTCTGAGTAATATTCATTTTGCTTGTACCGTTCTAGTTCTTGCTGGAACTTATCCTCAGTCATACCATCGTAGAGCCTTACGAAATACAGCTCTGACAGCTCATGAGCGAATGTTCCCTCTTCTGCAAATGTTGTTGTCTTATCGCCTATGCCCTCACTTGCTTTAATGCTGGGAGGACAATTCAACCACTGATTGGCACTACTCGCTGACAAATATGCGTGCTTTCTGCTTGAGTGGTTTTGTGAAGTCATTACATCGCCTCAATAGCGTCCATAATGCTTTGACGCTTGTCAGTTTGAACGTCGCTTACCTTAGAGGCGCCTGACTCTTTGATTAGAGCCTTAACTTTGTCTTTTTCCTCTTTAGTACCACTTTTGATGATTTGAGCAATAGCTTTCTTGAATGTAGCCTCGTCAGGTGCCTCAGCTGTTGCTGGTGCCTCTTCTCGCTTAGGCTCTTCCTTAGCTGGCGCCTCTTGTTTAGGCTCTTCTTGTGGCAACTGCGTCCAGCCTGCTGGCTCTTCTGCTGTGTTAGTGAAGTCCTGCAACTGTTTAGATTTCAAATCGTTAGAGCGTCTTAGCTCGTCTCTGATTTCTTGTAGGATAGTTTCTAACATTACTCGTCAGCCTCCTCTTGCATTTCTGATACGATACTTTTCATTGTTAGCATATAGGCTATATGCTCCATATCTTCATCATTGCTTAGTAGAGCTGTTAGGTGTTGAGAACTTCCGACCATTGTCCCTTGTCCGATTATTTGCGTACCCTCTTCAAGGTCTTGGGCAAGCCCAGCATGTGCTAAGGTCACAGCTGTGTGTTCTGTTTCTTTATTGATTTGGTTTACAAGTTCATACAACTCTTTAGTTTTATCGCTTAATAATTCTGTGATTTCGTTCTCTGACATGTCCTTGATTTCTTTAGTTAGCATTTGCGCTACCTCCTAATTTGATTTACAATGTTCGTACAATTAATTTTCTTAATGCTGGTCTTACTCGTTGGAGCGAGTGAGGCCTTTTTTGTTTTCTTCCATTTCTGAGAATGTGAGCTCTGTCATAGCCCCGACTGCAAATGAGACAACTGTCCCGATATAAACATCGAACATCATCGCAACTGCTAAACCGATAGCCACTGACAAAGTTACTGTATAAAAACTTGTTGTTAGAGTTTTCACTATACATAGCCCCTCGCTTTCATAAACTCATACCAAAACTGAGCTACTCTTTGAGGCATGTATTCTTCAGGACTTTTCTTATCGTTGGCCATGCTTAGCCTCCTCTTTTTCTTTTAGATACGCTCTAATTCGTTCTTTCTGCAATGTAGCCTCTCGACGCCCATTTAATATGTCGTTTAAGTATGGCGCTGATATGCCTAACGCTTGAGCTAACTGTCTTTGTGTTATGCCTTTACGTTCAAGCTCTTCAAATACATCTGAACCGAAACTGCTCATTTTTTACCTCCTTTTTAGCGTATACTCTAAAATGTTACTGAAAACTCTTTACACCGAATTAGCTAATATGCTAATATTAAAAATGTAGTAATTAGCTAATTAGACATACTTATCCCGTTGGATGGGGTTGCATTTTTTGAGTATTGCTTTTTAGTTGCTACGTGTTAAAACCTTACAACAACAGCCTTATAATTGAAATTTACGTTTTGGAGAACTAAATATCTATTTGCTGTGTTTGTAAGCTAATCAATAGCACATGTCATACTATAATAGAGAATTAGCTATAATGCAACAATTAATTTTAGCTTTTTCGCTATTGGAGTAGTTAGAGAATTAACTAACCGTTGATATGACAGTGTTTTAAAGGGAGCAAAAAATTTTGAATTTATATGAGAAAATAAAAAACATGTGTGATAAAGAAGGAATTTCTATAGCTCACTTAGAACGTGAAACTGGTATTTCTAACGGGCAAATTAAGCGTTGGGCTAAAAGTAGCCCTAGCGTAGAGAACTTAAAGAAAGTCGCAAACTACTTCAATGTTTCTTTGGAATTTTTAGCCGACGATACAACAGAACCATCTGACATTGAAATGTCTCAGGATATTCGTATCATGCAACGTGCTGCTCAAAACATGAGCGAAGAAGATAGGAAAAAAGCTATCAAAGTATTTGAGGCGTTCTTTGAAAATTGGGAAGAAATGACAAAAGATGATAAGTAACTAATCGTTAAGGGAGTTTTACATTTGAATTATGAAGAAAATGAGGCGTTTACGCGTGCAATAGAAACTGCAAATCTGATACTTGGATATGAGAATAAATTTCCAATAGATATAAAAGGGATTATTAACAGCGACCCTGATGTCGAATTATTTACTTTCGGCGAATTTGCTAAATTGTCAGGTATCAGCAGGTCAGATGTTTCCAAAATTGGCCAATCTTATGAGGCATTTCATTTTAGAAAAGGGAGAAAATCTATAATTGTATATAATGCCTTGAGATACTCAAAGAGATTACGTTTTACGCTTGCTCACGAATACGGTCACGTCAAACTAAACCATACAGGAAAGTCTATATATGACCCTGATAAGTCTGACATTGAGTACACAAAAGAAGAATTTGAGGCCGATACATTTGCAGGAAATTTGCTGTTTCCATTGCATAAACGCTACGAATATAGGAGGAAAAGCTCGTATGAAATAGCAAATACTTTCAATATAAGTTTTAAAGCCGTCCGTGTCTCTATGTACCAGCTCGAGGATTGTCTTGCTAGTGGCATTGACCAATATCTCACAGAGCCACAACTGAGAACACCTGACGGCTATATTAATTTTTTAAGAGCTTGTGATTTTTAAACAACAAAAAACCCCACATAGTATGTGAGGTCAAAATGTATTAATTCAGTTTTATGTTAGCTTTTTGATTTCCGAACATGCCTGATTTGACTTGCATTTTTGTCTTATCTGATTGAGCAGTTGACTCAGATACATCAAACACTACTTTACCTGTTTTTTCATTACCAGGGTTAAGTTTTTCTAAAAAGAAACCAATGTCACTCGGGTCTGAGGCTGACGTGTTGGCGTCAGTAGATGCTGAGGCATCTGCACCATTTGTTGCGTCGCCATCAATTATTTTAAACAATTCTGTATCAATAGTAATAGCTTTATCGCCATTATTTTTAACTGTAACATCTGCAACTATGTATTTGCCGTCAGCGTTACTTGAAACGTATTGATTACCTACTGAGTCTGCCGTTTCAACACTGTTAACTGTGTACTCAAGGTCATCAACTTTTACTTTTTCGCCTATTTTGGCGTCTTTCGTTTCATCTTTGTTAGAGCTGGAGCTATCGCCACCACCAAAAACGGTTGCAATCACAGCAATTATGATGACAATTACAACCACAACACCGAGACAGCCTAAACACCCAAATAATCCCTTTTTCATAAATTCAATCCCTCTTTTCAGAATTTTTAGTCAAGCATGTAACACTTTAGCAAATACTATTTCAGATTTAAAGGGTTGAATTCAACAGTGTTCTGTGATAATTAAATTAAGTTATATTTTAGAAAGGGTTTCGATATTATGAAAAAAGTTGCAATTTATACAAGAGTCTCGACTTTAGAGCAGGCCAATGAGGGTTACTCTATCGAGGGACAAGAGCAACGCTTAAAAGCATACTGTCAAGTTCATGATTGGGAAGATTTCGAGTTCTTTGTGGACGCTGGGCAATCTGCCAGCAATATCAACAGAGCAGGACTGCAAAACTTGCTCAACAGATTAAACGAGTTTGACCTCGTGCTAGTATACAAACTTGATAGGCTCACACGCTCAGTGCGTGACCTTATGAGTCTACTTGATACTTTTGAAGAAAAAGATGTTAAATTCCGTTCAGCAACCGAGGTATTCGACACTACAAGTGCAATCGGCAAATTGTTCATAACGCTGGTAGGTGCTATGGCCGAATGGGAACGGTCAACAATTACCGAGAGAACTACGCAAGGCCGTCGAGTAGCAACAGAAAAAGGGGTGTACACAACAGTGCCCCCATTCTTCTATGACAAGATTGAGGGTAAACTCTACCCTAATGACAAAAAAGAAATCGTGCATTATATCGTCAGGAGGGCAAAAGCTGGCGTCAGCATACGAGGCATTACAGAAGAGCTCAACAACTCTATATACAATCCACCTAAAGGCCAACGCTGGGACAAGTCAATGATTAGTTACGTCCTGACAGCACCAGTGTCTCGTGGCCACACGCATATAGGCGATGTGTACGTCGAGAATACGCACGAGCCTGTCATCAGTGAAGAGGATTATACAATCTACATGCAAAGCATTTCACAACGCACACACTCACGAGGTATTAAGCACACTGCTATTTTCAGAGGCAAGCTGACCTGCCCTAATTGTGCCCACTCACTCACACTCAACACCAGCAAACGGACAAAAAGGGACGGCTCAGTTGATTATGACGAACGCTACATTTGTGACCGTTGTCGGAGCGATAAGTCAGCCGAGAACATCACGATACAATCAAAAGAAGTAGAGAGAGCTTTCATTGATTTTATTCAGCACGGCGAAATAGAGGTCAATGTCGAGGACACAGAAGAGCAGGAAGAGCAAAGCGTCATTGATGTAGACAAGATTAAGAGACAGCGTAAGAAGTACCAGCAAGCATGGGCTATGGACTTAATGAGTGATGAAGAGTTTCAGTCTCTAATCAAAGAAACTGACGACCTGCTCGACCAGCACAACAGACAGCAACTAAGGAAAAAGGAAAAGAGAGACAATCACAAACAAATAGAGGCCACCCACGACCTCATACTCAATGTATGGGACAAGATGGCCAGCAACGATAAAGAAGATTTGATAAACGCCTCAATATCTAATATTGAATATAATTTCTATCGAGGACATGGCCACGGTAAAAATCGCACCCCTAACTCAATGAACGTCACGCACATTGACTATAAAATTTAGATGGGGGTTGTGGGTGGTAGCTACCAAACGTACCGCCTCCCATGATTGTTATAGAATCGATATATTGCGTGATACTTGGATCTTTAATTAATGCAGTTGCTATGTTAGTTAATGGGCCTGTCGCAACAATGGTAACTGGTGCTTCACTTTGCTTTAATGTTTTAATAATGACATCAGCAGCATGATCAGGCGTAGGTTTAAGAGACGGTACTTCAGGTAATTTTGGACCATCCAAACCAGTGTTGCCATGAATTTGCGAGGCAAATGAAGCTGGCTTAATTAACGGACGTGTTGCACCAACTGAGACATTGATATCTCCTCTCCCCATAACTTCAAGCACATTCAATGCGTTCTTTGTGTTTTTTTCAACAGATTGATTACCTGCCACTGTAGTTACTGCTAAGACATCAAGTGAGCTGTTTTTTGCACCAGCTAAAATTAAAGCAATTGCGTCATCATGTCCTGGATCACAATCCATAATAATCTTTTTACTCATATGCTTCACTCCAATCAAAATATTTTAGACGTGCTGCTCATTTCAAACCTTAAAATTATAACTAATACTAAAATTTGCTATAACAAAATATTCCTCTTAAACTTTGCGATATTTCCAATTCTTTATTTCGAAATCTTGCTACATTACTATCATACTACTTTTTAACATGGTATTAATAACAATAACTAACCCATATTCACACCAAAAACCATATTAATAATTCAAATATGAAATATTTAAAATAATAAAAAACAGGGAACAATTACAATAGTAATTAAAAATTTGAAGAGTTATTATGAAATTTTTTATTTAAATGATACAAACATAAGCTTGATCGTTTAGGCTACGTTTAAAAAGCTAATGAATTTGCTAACGTGTTACTAAAAACCTGTAATTAAATTTATAGAACATGTGCTAATTATAAAAATTAAAGGAAGTGTTATCAATGAAAAAAATAGATTGGCATGCGCATTATATTTCACCTGGTTACAATGATTATTTAGATGAATGTTTTAAAGGTAAAGGCGATGGCATATCCACGCCCACTTTTTCAGTGGATGCATATCTGAAACTAATGCGTGCTTTAGATATTGAATTTGGCGTGTTATCTATTTCTAGCCCACATATTAGTGCTGCACTTGATGAAGATATCTTGCCACTTACAGAAGAAGTGAACCAATATGGCGCTCAAATTGTGGCAGAACATCCTGATAAGTTAGGATTTCTCGCAACATTACCATTACCATTTGTGGAAGAAAGTATTGAAACCATTGACCATGCACTAGATAAACACAACGCTTTAGGTTTCACATTACCTACAAATGCGAGAGGTATTTATCTAGGTGAGCCAGTGATTGACGATGTACTAGCTAAATTAAATGCTAGACATGCGATTGTTGCAATCCATCCAAATGAACCAAAGCCAAGTGTAGCGGTCATGAAAGATGTGATCTTGCCACCTTTAATGGAATTTATTTTTGATACGACCCGTACAATTATTTATATGAGTCAGCAAAACGTTTTTAGTAAGTATCCTCATATTCAATGGATTGTCCCTCATGGTGGGGCTGTATTACCAATCATAGCGCAACGTGTGAAGATAGGTAATGAAACGTTTAATCATAGCAACAACACTGATGATTTGGAGCAAGTAATGAAACACCTTCATTTCGATTTGGCTGGTATTGTGATTCCTTATCAGTTGGCTAACCTTTTACCTTGGGCCGATGAAAACAAAATTATATATGGCTCTGATTCGCCATACACGCCACATAAAGCAGTTCATGTACTTTCAGAGCAACTAGAAGAAAATGACATTGTCTCAAGTTCAACTTTAGAAGCCATATTATACCAAAATGGGAAAGAATTGCTCAATAAATATAAATAATAATATATTTAGATATATACTTTATCTAGCCATAAATAAGAGGCTGGGACATATCACATGTCTTAGCCTCAGTTTTTTATATTGGCAGTGGCTGACTGAATTGAAAATGCGCTTATATCAAGCTTTTTTCAATTCTAGTCAGCTGTGCCGGGGTGGGACGACGAAATTTTATTAGAAAAATTAGATTTCTGTCCCACTCCCTTATTTTTAATGTTCAATTTTATATTTATTTTTACTCATTACAAATCAAGCACATTGACATTCATGAACTAAAGCCAGATAATTTGTATAAATTATATTATTTGCAACTTATTTAAGGAGGTGCGAAGTCAATGACGACAACACATATTGATCCACGAATTACTAGAACAAAAAAATTATTGATGGATGCCTTTCGTGACATTGCTAAAGAAAAAAAGTTACAAACCATTACAGTGAAGGATATAACTGAACGCGCAACTGTTAACCGTGCTACGTTCTATGCTCACTTTTATGATAAATATGACATTATGGACTACACATTGTCAGAAACCATTCTTAAAAATTTAAACGATAACTTAACCTTATCTTCTGAACTTAATGATGAAACATTATGCAAAACGTTCATCACAATTACGAGTTATATTGAAGAAACACATAATGAATGTAAATTAAATAGTGCTGCATATGGTGAAGTAGTTGAAAAGAGAGTGAAAGAAGAACTGGAAGATATTTTCTTAACGTTAATTGTACAAAAACATCCAAATGAAGACAGAGAAGCATTAGCTACGAGTGCTCGCTTTTTATCTTGGGGGCTATATGGCACAGCTAAACATTGGTTTCATACGAGTAATACTTCTGCACGTAACTATATCGAAAAAGCACTACCTTTGTTTATGAGCCAAGTATTAAAATAAATTATACAAAAAAGCCTCTAAAGCAATGCATATTTGCTCTAGAGGCTTAATATTTTTCAAAAAACTATTTTTTGTTTTCATTAATAAAGTCTAGTACATCACCAGTTAACGCGACGCCATTGTTACTTTCGCCTTCTACGCCACCGTAATGTAATCCTACTACTTCATTATTCGCATTAAAGATTGGAGAACCAGAGTTGCCGCCAAATGTACTCGCACCATATGTAAGTTGCGTACCATTATTTGTCAGTACTTCCCCCTTACTTTCCCACATTGTAGCTAATGATTTATCACCCGGGTAGCCAGTTACTGTCACAGGATCACCTTTACTAACACTTGATGCATCTTGGATTGTTGCAGGTTGTACTACATCACCTACAGACTGCCCTTCATCATTGGTATTGAAATGTACAAGTACTAAATCTTCTTGACCAGGATAAGGTTGGACATCTTTTTCCGTAAATTCACCATACGGAAATGAACCTTCATTTTTAGCTGCAGGTGCAAATGTCATATCGCCGTTTGAAAGATTAGCAACATGCTTATTTGTTAATACAGTATTTTTATCGATGACTACACCTGTCGCTATATTTGATCCCATATTCATGTACCCTACTGATTGATAATGACCTGTAGTGGTATTTTCAATTTGTGTTCTATCTTCATCAGGTAATATGACCCTTGGCATAACTTCTGATGATTGATTATTAGTTGTATTATCATTTTGTTGCGTTTGTGTTGGCTGAGTTGTTGTATCGTTATTTTGCGTATCCGTAGCTGCAAAACTACTAAATGGTGCAATTGCGAATAACATTACTAAAGAAAAAGCTATACTACCTATCATTTTTCTTGTAAACATAAATAACCCTCCATCAAAATATATTATACTATTAAAATTTAAAGAAATTTTCAAAAATAATCAAATGTTAATATTAGCTTTTGAAAATATATCACCTTAATTTATAAGTTTTTTTAATAGTATATTCTTAGCTTATACCCTATCTTCGAAAATAGTATCACTTTCAAAACAACACATTTCTCCTTATGTCGTTTAAACAATAAATCGATAAACATGTTGTTTGCATTATATTTCATAACGTAATACAATACATTTAAGCAACAGGTGTTAGTTAGTTAATACTTGTTGTTTAAGTAAAGTTAGGAGGGATAGACGTGACAACAATTCAAAAACACAATGGTTTCAAACGGACTTTTCAACAGGATCATTTGACGTTAGGCTTAACGTTACCTTTTGATAATTCTGAACACATCGCATTGTCGTTGGAACATCAAGTTGATTTAGCACAATACGCTGAAACACTTGGATTTACAAGCCTTTTTGTACGGGACAGTCCGCTTTATAGCCCACATTTAGGAAATGTAACGACAAACTACGATCCGTTTGTATTTTTAACTTATCTCAGCGCCAAGACATCGAAAATCGCTCTCGGAACATCTAGTATTGTTGCTACATTACGTCATCCAATTCATATAGCGAAAGCTACTACTTCTCTTGACTTGATTTCAAATGAGCGATTATTGTTAGGTGTTGCTACAGGAGATCGATCATTCGAATTTCCAGCTTTTAAAGTAAATACAGACCATTTAACTGAGCAATTTCAAACAGCGATAACCTCTATAAATGATTTATGGAAAACACATTCGCCACAAATCTCAAATTCTATATTTGAATTATATGAGGATGCCGGTTTACAAATATTACCAAAACATAAGCATATTCCAATGTTTGCTACTGGGTATTCAAACCAAGATATATCTTGGTTAAAAGCGCACATGGATGGTTGGATGTTTTACCCACAAGATTTTCAAAAGCAAAAGAAATTATTACAAGATTGGCATCAAAACGATGTATTCAAACCTTTTATGCATCCACTTGTTATCGATTTGTCGATGAATCCAAATGAGTTGGTTAAACCTATTAAAGGTGGCTATCGCTTAGGTAGAAATACTTTAATAAAAATATTAAAATCATATGAACGTATAGGTACGAATCATATCATGCTACATTTAGTTGAAAATGAAAGAACTTATAAAAATATATTAACAGAGGTAGGAAATTATATTATTCCACACTTTCCACCTCATGAATTACAGGAGGAAAAAAATTATGACACTATTAGATAGAATTAATATACTCGCAAATAAAGAAAAAGTTGAAACATTGAGCATTGAAGAAAAACAAGAACAACATGTGTTAAGACAAGAATATTTACAAATGATTCGTGGACAAGTTGTTAACACATTCTCAACTTTGAAAGTCGTTGACCCTTTAGGTGAAGACATTACGCCAGATAAAGTCTATGAATTACGTGAAAATATGGGCACTTTAGATTTAAATTAAATTTATAACTATATAATAAATATTCACAAAAAACGGCTGTGCGCTTTCATATCAAAGCGCACAGCCGTTTGTTATTTCTAAGTTTCACAATATGCAGTTACTTATATCAATCATTTAAAATTTGTTGCATTGAGCGATCAACACTATTCGCATACATATTTCCAAATTTTACTAAGTGCACCATTAATAAATAAAGTCGATAAAATTCTAAGCGTGCCTCTGCGCCATCGCTCAATGGATAATGCTTATTATATTCATCATAAAATGCTTGAGTAAAACCACCAAACACAGTAGTAATACCTAAATCAAATTCTCTATCACCATATAAGGGTGCCGGATCAAATAGCGCAGGCGAACCATCTTCCAAGAACATGTAGTTGCCTCCCCATAAGTCTCCATGCAACAAGGATGGTTTGCTTGTATGTTGATTCAACGCCTCTATAATGACCTTACGTACATGTGCATATGTTTGAGCATCATCATCTGTCCAGCGTTTTAATCGCAATAATTCATCTTTTAAATGATCCAGACGGCGTTCCACGAATAATGTTGTCCATGAATCTGTCCAGCTATTATCAAATGAAATATCTCCGCCTTCATAAGGTAAATCAAAGCCAAATTTTCCAGCTGATTGTTGGCTATGCATTTTCGCAACAAGCTGTCCTAATTCTTTTTGACTACCGGTCGTACCTTCATCTAAAAAGGTTAATAATAAATAAGCATCGCCATTAATTTCTCCACTCCCAATTACTTTAGGCGCAGTAATTTGAGCTTGCTCAAAAAGGTTTAAACCTGCAATCTCTGCTGCAAAGAACGCTTCATTACGATCACGTTGCACGAGTAAAAAATAAGTTTCATCGGGCGTTTTCACTTGAAATGCTTCATTCACATCTCCACCACCAACAGATGATATAGATTCTATATGATTTAATGGAAGTTGTGCTTGCCATTCTTGTTTCATTTGTAACCCCTCCATAACTTTTCAACTATAATATCGTTACTTCATTATTATTACCGTTTTCAACATATATTAATCAATAATGCTTATTGTCATACATTTTATGTGACACTTCTTAAAATTATCTTGATTTACTCTAGGCATATATTCAGTAAAATGCTAGTCTATTAAAGACATCATTTTCAATATGGCCAACAATATAAATTAACTTTTGGCTTAAATACATATTTTCAATACTAATAAAATTCGATTAACGGAGTGATAATCTCATGTATAAACTAATCAAACCTATTTTATTTCAATATGATCCTGAAAAAGCACATGGTATGACGATCGACGCACTGAAATTCGTACAAAAACATTCTAAATTATTACCAGTCATCGAACAATTATTTCATTATGAGCATGCGGCCCTACATCAAAAAATTCATGGTATTCATTTTGACAATCCAATTGGTCTTGCAGCAGGCTTTGATAAATCTTGTGAAGTTCCTAAAGCTTTAGAAAAAGCAGGATTTGGTGCAATAGAACTCGGTGGTGTTACACCTAAACCACAGCCTGGTAATCCAAAACCACGTATGTACCGATTAGTTGAGGATAATGCTTTAATTAACCGTATGGGCTTCAACAATTTAGGTATGAATAAGGCACTTAGTAACTTACGTAAATATAGCTATCAAATACCTGTAGGTTTGAATGTGGGCGTGAATAAATTTACTGATTATGAATCACGTTATCAAGATTATATAAAAGTAATTGATACATTTAGAAATGATGTAACTTTCTTTACTGTGAATATTAGCTCACCTAACACTAAAAATTTACAAAGCTTCCATGACAAAGATGAATTCTCACAGCTTTGTTCTGCAATTCAATCATATAAAGACAGTCACGATATCAACGTTCCTATTTTTATCAAGCTGACTTCAGATCTTGATTTAGATAGTTTAGGTCGTATGTTGGACCTTATCGTTGAAACTTTTGATGGCATTATTTTAGCTAATACCACTCAAAAACGTGAACAGTTACATTCTGACAATCAACATGAAACTGGTGGTTTAAGTGGTAGACCACTATTTGAGCGTAATCTAGAACTCATTTCTTATGCTTACAAACAAACAAATGGTCAGTTTTTAATTATTGGTACTGGTGGTATATTTAATACAAATGACGTTATTACAATGATGCGCCATGGTGCTTCACTGGTACAACTCTATAGTGCATTAGTATTTGAAGGTCCAGGTCTTACTAAAAAATTAAATAAGAACTTGGCAAAATATCTTAAAACAGAAGGTTATGCGCATATAAGTGATATTATAGGATTAGACGTATAAAATTCAGCAATTATTTAATTTAAAATCATATTACATTATTTTTATTAGGGTATGTAAATAATAAAGGAGGCGCTATTATGTACAAGAAAATACTATTAGCTTATGACTTTGGCAACACATTCGATAACGTTCCGAAAGAACTACAAAACTTAACTGCTGGCGTAGATGACGCAGAAATTACAATTTTCAATGTTATTTCTGAAGGAGAATTGCAAACCTCAGTACGCTATGATGGTAAACATTTTGAAGAATTAGCAAACGAAAAGGGCAAAGAACTTGATCCATTTGTTCAAAAATTAGAAGATCTTGGTTTAAATGTTCGCGTGAGATTTAGTACAGGGTACATCAAGCAATCTATTCTACAAGAAGTAGAAGAAAATCATTATGACATTATCGTCATGAGTAATAAACGTGCAAAATCAGACATTAAAAATGTCCTAGGCAATGTCACTCATAAAATTGCTAACAGCGCGAATCTTCCTGTATTAATTATAAAATAATAGGTATATAAATAAGGAAGCCTCCATCTAAATCTTGGAAGCTTCCTTATTTTTTTAGCATTATCGTCGATTATTTTCGACTTCTATTTATTCTTGATCCTCTTGATTCAAGTATCTTTCAATCACTTGTAATACACCAGAGTCATCATTAGATGGTGCACGATGTTGGGCTATTTTTTCAAGTTCTGGACTACATTTTGCCATAGCATAACTATGGGTCGTCAGTGCAAGCATTTCTAAGTCATTATTAGCATCTCCAAAAGCTAATAATTCGTCTTTATCTATTCCCCATTGGTTTAAAAGTGCTTGAATCGCCACACCTTTATTCACACCAGGTAAAATAAGATCCACACTCTCAGCACCGCTTGTCACGGCACGTATTTCGTGTGCATATTCACTTTCCAAACCAGCTTTAACTTGCTTTACGATATCGTCATCT
Organism: Staphylococcus parequorum; assembly: GCF_039237145.1. Lineage (NCBI taxonomy): Bacteria > Bacillati > Bacillota > Bacilli > Caryophanales > Staphylococcaceae > Staphylococcus > Staphylococcus parequorum. Next base: position 686,080 of record NZ_CP150682.1, on the reverse strand, counting down.
TTGATTCTCATCGCCACTTTAACAAACTGGTCATCTTTGATATCACTAAAGTTTTCAACTTTTTCAATATCATAGTAATAGTTGGTAATAAAATTCATAAACTCATCGCTACAATTACTTTTAACATATGCTGATTTAATCCCACTTACTATAACGTCAGAGATATTATAATCCACCATAATTGTCTGTAAAATGTCAAAAGTAAGTTGCTGGTCAAAATGTGAGGAAGATACTAACGTATCATTAACATATGTAACAGCACCATTTTCTGCTACATACGTAATTTGTGATTCCTTGCCTGGGAAATATGATCGTAATTGCGCATATTGGTTTCCACTTGCTACAATAAATTTTATATTACGTTTCGTTACTTCTTCAAATATTTTTTCAAAATATATTTCATCAAACGTATGATTGGATTTAAATAACGTTCCATCTTTGTCTACTGCAATTGCTTTTATCATCGGTATACATCCTTCCAAATTCGTTATCAACCCTAACAATATATGTTACTACTTACTTTACATCACAATAATATTAAATAAATGACCATCTATGTCACTAAACAAACCACCATAAAACCCTTCTAGCATCGTACCGCTCTGCAATACTTTACCGCCTGCTTCTTCAACTTTATTCAATAATGCATCAACCTCTTGGAACTGGGATACGGAAATAGAAACTAATGCTTCATTTGAGCCTATATTAGAAAGGTGAGCTGCTTTTTTAAATTGGCTATGCTCAATAAGCATGATAATTTTATTATCAATCGTTTGAATTCCTCTCATTTTATCCAAAACAGCGTCATTTTGCTGAATTTTAAAGCCAATTGCGCTATAAAATGCTTCGCTTGCTTTAAGGTCTTTTACTGGTAAATTTAGCCACGCTGATTGTATATCCATTTTAACATGCCCCCTATTTTTACTCACCATACCATATCTCACTCTATATGGGGCATTAATCATCTGCTTTAAACTACATAATCCTTATCCACTTACATTGTGATTATACTTATAGTTCAAGTAATTATTTCCTAGGTTATACTATAAAAGCTAAAATCTAACGAATTAATCATCATTAATTTGAGTGAGTTTACGAATTTGCGATAGGTCGATCTTTTCAATCAATTGTTCATATGTGTTTAATGCCTTTTTAGTCATTGTTAATCCTTCTTCAGTTAGATAGATATACATAGCACGCTGATCTTCAACACATTCTTGTCTATAAACGAGCGGACAATCCATTCTTTCTATCCTAACGATTAAACGCGACATTGCACTTTGACTCAAATCTACAATTTTGATTAAATCATTCATTTTATATTTTTTTCCTGTTGCTTTATAAATTTCGTATAGTACATAAAATTCTTTTAAGCTTAAATGATATTGTTGTTTTAACGTTTTTTCTATTAATGATTCTGTATAGTGCACATATTTTGTCATTTCAATCCAATTATTTATTTTTTGCTGTTGTTCCATATAACATCCCCCAATACTTATCTAACATCTCTATTTATTCTTATTTGAATTTATCGATTTAAATTACGTCTAAGCTTGATTCAACTGTTAATCCCATAATTTACCATTAAAAAGTGAGCGCATTCACTTAAGATTAACACATTCATTATTAAATAAAAAAGTACGCCTAAATACAACTAGCAACTTACTTTTTAATAAAAAAACATACTGGAAGGCTTTATAAATAAAAAGTCCTCTCAGTATGTTCAGCTCACTATGAATTGCTATTTAATAATTTCTCTTTTAGATCTTTACGTTCATATTCTAATGAATATGGATCATTCAACCAATAAATACCTTCATCTACTTTAAATGTATGATTGTTTTGTACCGCTTCAGTATTTTTCCAAATTTCTTTATTTTCAAATGATAAGTCTGACCCTTTTGCTACAGGAGTCACAACATAATCGCCAGCCATTTCAGGAAGCTCTTCTTCTGAGATATCAGCTAAATCATTTTTCTTCGTTGCTTTTTCTACTGTCTCTGGCATTTTCAGACCAAATGAGTCATATAAAATCTCACTACCATGACCATATGTCTTACCTAGTGCATAGATTTTTTTATCAAAGTCTTTGATGATAGACACTGTTGTATCTGCGCCAATGGCATCTTTAATTGCTTTACCATCATCTTTTGTTTTTTGCTCCCAGTCTTCAACCCATTTTTTTGCTTTATCTTCTTTGCCAACAATTTTCCCAAGTTCTAAGTGTTGTTCTTTATAGTCATGTTTTGCATAATCAAAGGCAACAGTAGGCGCTATTTTTTTCATTTTTTTTAAGTTTTTATCTGTATTATAAGTAATGATTAAATCTGGTTTGAGTTTCGCGACGCTTTCTACATTTTCAGCATCTACCTTCTCAACATCTTTAAATTTTTCTTTTAATACTTTACTGTCATCAACGATATTCGCAACACCTACAACATTTGCATCAAGTTGTTTTAAACCACCTGCATATGTTGCCCCTAAAACGACAATACGCTTAGGATCTTTAGGTATTTTCACTTTATCTCCTGAGTCTTGTTTGTAAGTTGTTTTTTCGCTATCTTTTTTAGACGACTTACCTTCTGAGCCATTGCTACACGCTGCAAGTACAAGCACCAACACTAACAAAGGTAATAATAGTTTCTTCATTGTTTATGTCCCCCTTTTTTATAGTATTTTAAATTATACAGGAAGTTGTATTAAACACAATCATATATAAAGAATTACTATTTGAAATTCTAAATGATTGTGAATGTTATATAAATAAACAGTTACTTTCTTAATATATAGAAAGTAACTGTTTTGTATATTCATGCCGTTGATCACTAAATAAATCTTCTATACTAAAATCGTCTACAATGTGACCATTTTTCATTACAATAACTCTTTCAACCAAATGATTTAAAAAGGCCATATCATGCGAAATCATCAACATGCCTTTTTGTGTTCTGTGATGATAATCTTTTAGTACTTCAATCATTTTTTGCTCTGCAATAACATCTAAGCTAGCTGTGATTTCATCACATAAGAGCATATCTGGTTCCAACATCAGTGTACGTATTGTATTAAATCGCTGTAATTGGCCGCCACTTAATTCATCAGGTAACCTATCTAACAACTTAGCATCTAATTCCATAAATGTCATCAATGCTTTCATTCTTCGATTTACATCACTCGTATCCGTGCCTTTATAATACTGTATAGGTTCTGCTAAGGATTTTCCTATATTAAACTTCGGATTAAAACTATCATATGCATGCTGAAATATAGGTAATAATGTTAATCCATGTGTGTTGATTTGTCCCTCGGTCGGTTGAAGTAAACCTAGCATGAGATGCGCTAAAGTGGTCTTTCCTGAACCACTTTCACCTACGATACCAATAATTTCATCCGCTTTTATAGTCAGGTCAATATGAGTTAAAATAGGCGCTTGATCATATTTAAAGTTTATTCCTGTTAATTCAATCATAAACATTCTCCCTTCTTAGCTGGCTACGGGAATTAAATAGCTCCAAGCTATAGGGTTTTACATTGTGATTTTTAAAGGCTGTAACATGATTAGAATCTATCACTTCTCCGTGACGAATTACATGAATCCAGTCACTAAAATCTAAAACGTGGGATAAATTATGTGTGATGATTAATAACGTCACTTGATGCACTTCTGCTAAATGTTTAATTAAATTCATTACATTATAACCCGTTATCGCATCTAATGATGAGGTTGGTTCATCAGCGATAATGACTTCTGGGTTTAACATCAAAACACTCGCAATTTGTACCCTGGCAAGTTGGCCTCCAGATAAGCTAAAACAGTATCGTTCCATAACTTGATCAGGTGCTAAATCTACCCATTGTAATGCTTTTGTGACAAATTGCTTTGCCACTGTTTTTTTCACTTTATAGTGCATTCTATAAATAGCCATAAGTTGCTTACCAAGTTTTGTATGATCATTAAAGCTGTGTGTGTAGTCCTGAGAAATAAAGCCTATTTCTTTGCCTAATAAAGTATGCATATCTCTGACAACTTGATTTTTGTAATGTAGTGCATCGAATTCCATATCTAATGCGCGTGGTACACGTTGAACAAGTGCTTTAGCAGTTAAACTTTTACCAGAACCACTTTCACCAACTAGGACATTCACTTTAAATTGCTTTAGTCCTAGATTGATATTATGGATGAGTTCAGTTCCTGAATTATCTTTGATTGATAGATTGGATATCTCGAGTATATTAGTCATCCAAATCACGCTTCCCTTTTAATAATTTATCTCGTAACGCATCACCAGCTAAATTGAATAATAATATTGTTAGTGTAATTAAAGTTGCTGGCACAATTAATAATAATGGATAAGAACTAATATAGTCACGTCCAGCATTAAGCATTGCACCCCATTCAGGTGAAGGTGGTTGCGCACCTAATCCTAAAAAGGATAGTGATGAAATATAAAGTATGATTTTACCAAAATCCACAGTCATCAGCACAATAATAGATGGCGTAACTTGTGGTAAAAAATGCTTCCAAATAATTGTACGCGTTGGCACATTAAAAAGCTTAGCCATTTGTATATAAGGTTTCATCATTTCACTGCTTACTACAGAACGCGTAAGTCTTGTATATGTCATCCATTTAATTATTGTAATGGCGATGACTAAATTCCAAATACTTGGTTTAAAAAAGCTGGCAAATGCAATCATCAATACAAATTCTGGAATACTTAGTCCAATGTCAATTAAACGCATAATCACTGTATCAACGATGCCTTTTTTGTAGCCTGCTAAAAGTCCAAGTGGTACACCAATAATTACTGTAACAAGTAATGTAACCAAACTAATGAGTAAAGTGTATCTTGCTCCAACAATAACTCTCGATAATAAATCTCTACCATAATCATCTGTGCCTAACCAATGGACCAAACTTGGCGTTTCCAAAGCATTACCTAAATGTACTTCTAATGCACTATGAGTTGAAACAAAAAATTGCGCTATGATAATTATGATGAGATAGAAGGCAAAAACATAGAAAATGAGATTGTGTTTATTCATATGTTTCATTACATCTCACCATCCTGACGCGCTACTTTAGTCTTTTTACGTTTTTTATTGTATCGCCGTTTTGGATCTAGCCATAATAGCAGTAAGTCACTGATTGTGTTAGCTAGAACTACAAGGAACCCGATCATAAGGACTGCTCCTTGCACGACAGGATAATCCCTTGCTCGAATACTATCGACTAAGAAATGGCCAATACCTGGTATGCCAAATAAGTTTTCAATAACCACTGTGCCTCCAATAAGACTGCCTATAGACATACCCAAGACTGTAACGACCGGTAAAATAGCAGGTTTAAACAAGTCTTTCCATAAAATATAACGTTCAGACATCCCTCTGAGACGAGCCGCTTCTACTTCTTTTGATTGATACAATTCTACTAAATTAGAACGCATTAACCTGACATAATAGGCACTCATACCTATGCTAAGTGCTATCACAGGTAAGACGTACCCCGCTAACGAATCTAATCCGGATGATGGGAGTAAGTTGAGTTTTTGAGCAAACACATAAATCAATAATGTTCCCAAAAAGAAAGACGGTATACTAACAGTAAAAGATGTTACTATACGGATCAATGTATCAATCCAAGTATGATAGTATTTCGCTGCAATAATACCTAATGGCACTGCTACAATAAAAACAATAATAATAGTCAAAACAGCTATGAATGCTGTAGGTGGCGTATAATAAATCAATTCATTGATTACAGGTTCACCGGTTTGATAACTCGTACCAAAGTTCAATTGTACAATTTGTCCTAACCATTGAATATATTGGATGACTACGGGTTGATCTAAACCTAATTTTTGTTTAGTGGCTTCAATTTGTTCACTTGAAACATTAGCTACATCTAAATGTAAGATTTTGTCGACTGGGTCTCCTGGCGTAAGTTTCATTAATATAAACGTGATAGTAGAAAGGACAAACAATACAATGATCATTTGTCCAATTCTAGAAAGTATATTTTTTAATATCATTGTTTTTTATCTACTTTATAATCGATAAGGTAGACGCCTTCAGGTGTTGCTTTTAAGTTTTCTACATCTTTACTCATACCGACGATATTATCATTATATGAAATATAACTATTTGCTAAGTCTTTGTTCGTTATATCAATAATTTCATTCGTTAAATGATGACGTTCATTTGTATCTACTGTTTTATTAAATTGATTTATTAGTTCAGTCACTTTGTCATTGTCATAATCACCTGCGTTAATCGCACCTTCTGGTTTGTACGCTTGGTTGAAGAAATAACCTGTGTCTCCTCTTGGAATCGTACCAAAGCTATAAAGTGACGCATCCCACTGACTTTTATCTTTGAGATAACCTTGAATATCATCGACATTACGTAATTTAATATCAATATTTGCTTTTTTAGCATCTGATTGGATGACTTGTGCAATTTTTGGAAGCTCTGGACGTCCATTATATGTTGAAACTGTTAATTGTAATGGATGTTCTTTTGTATAGCCTTCTTTTTCCATGATTTGCTTGGCTTTATCTATATCTTGTTTCTGTACTTGTTGATTCTCTATGAAATCTAATTTGGTATTAAAAGGCCCAGTCGCTGGTTTAGCGTGACCTTTAGACACATTTTCAGCAATACTTTCACGATCTATGACTTTATCAAGTGCTTCGCGTACAGGTTGCGTCATCTTATCGCTTGTATGGTTATACAAGAGTAAGCCTGTTCTAAATCCTGAGACATTTGATACTTTTGTTTTATCACTCTCTTTTAGTGTTTTTACTTTTTCAACAGGTACATCTGTAATGACATCTGCTTTACCTGATTCTAAATCACTTGTCCGTGCGTTACCATCCTCTTGATATGTAACATTGATATGATCTAGTTTCGGTTTACCTTGCCAGTAGTCTTTATTTTGATCTAACTTAATTTTTTGAGATTGCTTATAGTCTTTAATTTGATATGGCCCAGTACCAACAGGGGTTTTATTTACATCGCCTTCTGCTTCCGTATCATAGATTGCAGAAAATGGACTAGCAAGCTCTGAAACTAACTCAGGATATGCTTCTTTTGTCGTAATCGTAACATTTTGTCCATCTACTTTAATGTCTTTGATAGGAAGTGAACCTTTTACTAAGTCACTTTTCTCAATACTTTCTTCTAAACTAGATTTCACTGCTTTACCAGTCACTTTTTTACCATTTTGGAATTTAATATCATCTTTTAATTTTAGATCTAGTTGAGTTGGTGACTTTTGATTATATGATTCAACTAATAATTTTTGAACTTTTCCTTCTGCGGAGGCTTTAAACAAAGATTCTGCTGCGCCAATTTTCACTGGTACATCTGTTTCATAAGGGGCGATTGAAGTTGTTTTTAAAGGTAATTCAATGTCTAAAGTGTTTCCTTTAGATTGACTTCCAGATCCACTGCAACCTGCTAAAGTAATTGCCGCGGTTGCAAACAATACAACTATTTTTTTCATTTATATTCCTTCTTTCTAAAAAATCACTCTTAAAATCAATTAGAAATTTATAGTTTAAAACTCATACAATAAGGCTTACTATCCTTTCAGCCCTATTGTTTTAAGTTTAAATATTATATCACTCTATTTGTTGTTCTTTCATTTGATTACCCGCAAATAGCATAATCCACGTAGCAATAATAAATGGCAATGTAAATACCGGCAAGCCAAATGGCGTTAATAGCGTAGTCATGCCTGCATGTAAAACGACAGTTAGCAGAATGCCTAACACAATACTTATATAACGCGGAATTCTAGTACTAAACGCGACACCTAAAGCTAACACTGTAAGTATGACATTATAGCCAAACAGACCATCATTAATTTGGTCGTGATTGCCACCAAGTACCGTGACTGCTGCAAAACCTATAATATTTGCAATTATTGCAAATATACCAGCTTTTCGAGAAGCAATAAAAATACCAATAAGAATTAATATACCTGCAATCATATTTTTGAGTAAAAAGATTTCACTGAAGCCCGTTAAAAATGCACTTATAAAGTCGATACTATGACCAGAAAACTCAATTTCCTGAACAGTATTCGGTAAAATATTTACATCTGCATTCACAAATTTAAATTGGAATGACATGAGTAATACAATCCAACTTACAAATACATACGGCATTGTTAACATTGGCACACCAAATGGTTTGAAAAACTCTCTAAATGCCGAACCAATAGGCATTGTTATAATAATTGCCACTAATACAATAACCACACTATACCATTCTGGTACTAAAAATAATGTTAATGCAATGGCAGTAAGTACGGGATTAAATCCGGCCAATCCTGTATTGATTTCCTCTTCGGAATAATTCGTTCGTTTTGCAAGTAATAAGGAAATGACACTTGCACTCAAAGCCATTAGCCCCACTTTCCAATTACCTACAAAAATACCTACTAAAACAAACAACCCTGTCCATGGATTGTTCAATAATAATACTTGCGCAATATTCTTCAATATTATCCGAATAGCGTCCACATCGTCACCTGATTTCTATATACTTTGACTTAAATAATAATATATTAATATCCACTAAATTTAAAGAGATACATATCGCCCGTAATAAAATTCATTTTTTTATTTTTTCACACTCTCAAGGGGTTATTCTTGTAGTTAAATAGTATTCGGAATATCATTATATAGCGGACATAATTAACGTACACGATATAAATAATGGAAAGGTAGTGAAGCTCGTGCATTTTACACAACGTGAACAAGATAAGTTGATGTTAGTCGTAGCATCAGATTTAGCACGTAGACGTCAACAACGCGGTTTAAAATTAAATTATCCTGAGGCAGTAGCCATAATTAGTTTTGAACTGCTTGAAGGTGCTAGAGATGGGAAAACCGTGGCTGAACTGATGAGTTACGGAAAACAAATATTAAGTGAAGATGATGTAATGGAAGGCGTTGCCGACATGCTAACAGAAATGGAAATTGAAGCGACTTTCCCTGACGGAACTAAATTGATTACCGTCCATCACCCAATCGTTTAAAGGAGGATTTATATTATGAAACCTGGTGAAATTATAGTTAAACGTACAGAAATAGAAGTAAATAAAGGTCATAAATCCACAATACTTAATGTGAAAAATACTGGAGATCGACCAATACAAGTTGGCTCACATTATCACTTTTTTGAAGCAAATCCAGCGCTAGATTTTGACCACGAAAAAGCCTATGGTAAACGACTAGATATTCCGGCAGGTGCAGCCGTTCGTTTTGAACCAGGTGATGAGAAAGAAATTCAACTCGTTGAATATTCTGGCAAACGAAAAATTTATGGTTTTCATGGTGCAGTAAACGGGCCAATTGATGAATCTCGTGTCTATCGAGATGAAGATTTATCAACAGAAGAAGTTAATGAAGAAAACGAAAATGCGAATAAAGAAAGTGGGTATAAAGCATGAGTTTTAAAATGACGCAATCACAATATACAAGTCTTTATGGTCCAACTGTTGGTGACTCTGTAAGACTTGGAGATACAAATTTATTTGCAAGAGTAGAAAAAGATTACGCTACGTATGGCGACGAAGCAACATTTGGTGGCGGTAAATCTATCAGAGATGGCATGGCTCAAAACCCTAATGTCACGCGTGATGATAAACAAGTTGCAGATTTAGTTATGACAAATGCAATGATTATCGACTACGATAAAATCATTAAAGCTGATATAGGTATCAAAAATGGCTATATTATGGCAGTCGGCAAAGCTGGTAACCCTGATATTATGGATAACGTAGATATTATCATTGGTGCTACGACGGATATCATTTCTGCAGAAGGCAAAATCGTAACTGCGGGTGGTATCGATACACACGTTCACTTTATTAACCCTGAACAGTCACAAGTTGCACTTGAAAGTGGTATAACTACACATATTGGTGGCGGTACTGGTGCATCTGAAGGTGCAAAAGCAACTACAGTTACTCCAGGACCATGGCACCTACACCGCATGTTAGAAGCAGCGGAATCATTGCCATTAAATATCGGTTTCACTGGTAAAGGACAAGCAGTAAATCACACTGCATTAGTAGAACAAGTACATGCTGGTGCGATTGGCTTAAAAGTACATGAAGACTGGGGCGCAACGCCCTCAGCATTAGACCATGCTTTACAAGTCGCAGATGACTATGATGTTCAAATCGCATTACACGCCGATACATTAAATGAAGCTGGTTTCATGGAAGAAACGATGGCCGCAGTAAAAAACCGCGTATTACACATGTACCATACAGAAGGTGCTGGTGGTGGCCACGCGCCAGATTTAATTAAATCTGCTGCCTATCCAAACATCTTACCTTCTTCTACAAACCCAACGCTTCCATACACAGTAAATACTGTAGACGAACATTTAGATATGGTCATGATTACCCATCACTTAAACGCTGCAATCCCTGAAGATATCGCATTTGCTGATTCACGTATTCGTAAAGAAACAATTGCAGCAGAAGATGTATTACATGATATTGGCGTATTTAGTATGGTAAGTTCTGATTCTCAAGCTATGGGACGTGTCGGTGAAGTTATCACACGTACTTGGCAAGTTGCGCACCGTATGAAAGAACAACGCGGCGCATTAGAAGGTGACAGTAAACATAATGACAATAATCGTATCAAACGTTATATAGCGAAATATACGATTAACCCTGCAATTACACATGGTATTTCAGATTACGTTGGTTCTATTGAAGAAGGCAAACTCGCCGATATTATCATGTGGGAACCTGCTTTCTTTGGCGTAAAACCAGACGTTATCCTTAAAGGCGGACTCATTAATACAGCCATTAATGGAGATGCTAACGGTTCTATCCCTACTTCCGAACCATTGAAGTACCGTAAAATGTACGGACAACTAGGTGGCAATATGCAAAGTACTTCAATGACTTTCGTATCTTCAACAGCATACGAAAATGATATTGATAAAGTACTCGGCTTAAAACGTAAAGTGAGACCTGTTCGCAATATTCGTAAGTTAAGTAAAGCAGATATGAAAAACAACAATGCAACACCAAAAATAGATGTTGATCCACAAACATATGAAGTATTCGTAGACGGTGAAAAAATCACAAGTGAACCAGCTACTGAACTACCGTTAACTCAACGCTATTTCTTATTCTAGGAGGTAAAAAATGATCATCGAAGAAATTGTAGGAAATATCGCTAACATTGCTGATAGTGAAAAAGGTAAGCATACAGAAAAAGTATACTTGGAAAACTCTGATTTAGTTAAACGTATTCAGCGTGTAACGACAGACCATGGTAATGAAATTGGTATACGTTTAAAACAACCTATTGATTTACAATATGGTGATATTTTATATAAAGACGATACGAATATGATTATCGTAGATGTGAATTCTGAAGATTTACTCGTTATTAAACCACGTACGCTCCAAGAAATGGGAGAGATCGCGCATCAACTTGGAAACAGACATTTGCCAGCACAATTTACAGAAACTGAAATGCTTGTACAATACGACTACTTAGTAGAATCTTTATTAAAAGATTTAGGGATTCCATACGAACATGAAGATCGTAAAGTAAATAAAGCATTTAGACATATAGGTCATTCACATGACTGATCATGCACACCTACGTCTGTTTCAATTTTGTGATTCCCAATTTCCGACAGGTGCATTTAGTCATTCATTTGGACTTGAAACTTATATTCAGCGGGACACAGTACATGACGAAGAAAGCTTCCAACAATGGCTCACGCTATTCTTAAACGAACAATTGACATACGCAGATGGCTTAGCCATGCGCCTTGTCTATGATGCGCTCAATCAAAATGATTCAGAATCTATATTGCGATTAGATAAAATTCTTTTCGTGCAAAACTTACCAAAAGAAACACGACAAGGTTCAAAACAAATGGGTAACCGCATGGTCAAACTCGCTTCAGAACTTTATGATAGTGACTGGATTGACTGGTACAATGCACAACTAAAAGAGAAGAAAGCCAAGTTGCATCCTGCCATTTGTTTTACGATGCTCGGACATCATTTAGGGGTCGATATCGAAACAATTATTGATTATTATTTATATCAAAACGTGTCTAGTTTAACTCAAAATGCTGTACGTGCAATTCCTTTAGGGCAAACTGCTGGTCAACGTATTGTCCATCATATGATTCCACTTATGAAAGAGACAAGAGACCATATCATGACATTGGATGAATCCCAATTAGGCATTACTGCGCCAGGATTAGAAATCAACCAGATGGAACACGAGAACGTCAATGTAAGAATTTTTATATCTTAGGAGGACAATTTTTATGACAGAGACAGTTAAAATAGGTATCGGGGGCCCTGTCGGTGCAGGTAAAACCCAACTTATCGAGAAAATTGTTAAACGTTTAGCAAAAGACTTAAGCATTGGTGTTATCACTAATGATATATATACAAAAGAAGATGAAAAAATATTAGTTAACTCAGGTGTATTACCTGAAGATAGAATTATCGGTGTTGAAACAGGTGGATGCCCACACACAGCAATTCGTGAAGATGCGTCAATGAACTTTGCAGCAATTGATGAATTAAAAGAACGCAATGAAGATATAGAACTTATTTTCATTGAATCTGGTGGCGATAACTTAGCTGCAACTTTCAGTCCGGAACTCGTTGATTTTTCAATTTATATTATTGATGTGGCACAAGGCGAAAAAATTCCACGCAAAGGTGGACAAGGTATGATTAAATCTGACTACTTTGTAATCAATAAGACTGACTTAGCGCCTTATGTTGATGCATCATTAGAACGCATGGCAGAAGATACAAAAGCATTCCGCGGTAACCGCCCATTCACTTTTACAAACCTTAAAACCGATGAAGGCTTAGACAATGTACTTGAGTGGATTGAACAAGATGTATTTCTTAAAGGATTAGCTTAATGTCTGAATCAAATCCACAATGGACCGGCCAATTAGATCTAACTGTTTTTAATAACGGAAAAAAATCTGTTGCGCGTGATATCTTTTTTGAAAGAGCATTAAAAGTAATGCGTCCAGTTTACTTAAACGGCTCTGATATTCCTACATTTTATATTGTAAACGTAGGTGGCGGTTATTTAGATGGTGATCGCTATAACATGAACTTCAATATAGACACTAATGCGAAAGTCATATTAACTTCGCAAGGTGCAACAAAGATTTATAAAACGTTGAATGACCATGTGGAACAATATCAAAATTTCAATATTAAAGATAACGCTTATGCGGAATATGTAGGCGACCCAATTATCGCTTTTGAAAATGCCAAATTCTACCAACATAATACATTTAACTTGAGTTCAACAGCAGCTTTATTTTATACAGATATTTTAACACCTGGATATTCTAAAGAAGGTAAAGCCTTTAGCTACACATATATGCATTTATTAAATGAAATTTATGTAGATGATGATCTCGTTGTATTTGATAATATGTTACTTGATCCAACTAAAAATAAAGTTGATGATATCGGTTATATGGAGCATTATAGTCACTTGGGTTCTTGTTATTTTATCCACCCAAATGTTAACCAAAAATTCATAGATAACGTATTCGATCAAATTAAACACTTGCAACAAGCATATGATTGTCGCTTTGGTATTACACACTTACCAACACATGGTTTTAGCATTCGTATTTTATCTAACAAAACGCAAGTAATTGAAAAGATTTTAACGACATTACAAACTTACGTTGTTAAAGAAATCTTCAATCGTGACGTTGACTTTTTAAGAAAATATTAGTTGTTCTCGAGGTTGGACATAAACACCTAGCCTCAAAATAAAAGGACTAATCCATTTAATAATGGATTAGTCCTTTTTATATTTAAAAATTTACGATTTTGCCCGATTCTAAGGGAAGCATGCATAAAATCAAAGTTCATAACGTTCTATCGATAGTAAAAAAGCCTTTAAGAACTCAAAATATTCTTAAAGGCTTTTTAAATATATATAAATTTTTAACTACAGACACAACTTTTAAATTAAATTAAGTAACCAGACTAAACTTATCACTAATAAAACAATCGTAACGATATAAATCAATAACTTTTGCCCTTTAGTTAAAGTTTTTTCACCGTCCGTAAACAAACTAAATAACGAACCATCTTTGCCCATTAATAATGCAATAGAATAAATAAGTAAGACTAAAGATAAAATAAATAATATTAATGCAACAAATACCATAATAGTACTCCTCTCACAATACAATCTGTTTTTCTTAGTTCTATGCCTATTCATTCTATCTTAATATTCAAATTTGTAAAATAAAGCCTATATAAATGATCATAGTGATTTTATTTCTATTATATTATGGTAATTGTCCTTTTTTCTCTAATCGTTTAACTTTAAATGGTGCGTAAATTAATACCACAATTAATACTAATCCTAAATAACCAATAAATGGATAAAAGAACGACATTAAGTCTGTAAATCCTGCAAAGCTTACTGCAAAGCCAATTAAAATAGATACGATATAAAATACTTTAAACTGTATTGTTTCAGGAGTAGTAAAACGTGTAGCAAGTGAATAGAACATACCTAAACACGTATTAAATATCATTAAATAGATAATGATAGACATAAGGACACCTAAAATTGGTGAGATATCATTGACAAGCCCTAACATCGGCATTGGTAAATCTCCTACCGTTTCAATTTTAGAAAGTATCGCAAAATGACTTATCATGATCATCACACCTAAAACGAATCCTCCGATGAAACCGCCCCATGCAGCTATCTTAGGATTTTTCTCACTACCACCCATAACGATTGCCATAGTTGCTCCTAAACTGATATTTAACGAAACGTAATTAACGCCTGAAATAAACCAATTCGGCACCGCTGATGTATGTTCCTTAGCTATGTCAGTAAGTTCAGTAAACGTACCTGACATTGTAAACAAGCAATACACAGCAACAACTAGAATAGCTATAATCAATAACGGTGTAATATTACCGATAACTTTAACCACATTATCTACACGTAACATACCGAATAAAAATACTAAAAGAACCATTAATAGCGTTCCAATGACTGCCGGTATACCAAACTGTTGCTCAAAGTTCGAGCCACCACCAGCGAGCATTACGACACCAAATCCAAACAAGGCGATGATGAGTACAATATCTATCACCCATGCAAGCACTTTACCAAACAATGTACCGCCTGTTAATTTATGTATTACATCATTATGACTCTGAGCTTTAAACTTACTACCTAGCCATACAAGCACCATACCAATATATGAAAATAGCATTGTTGAAACAATTGCTGCAAATATGCCCATCATACCGAAACTAGTAAAATATTGTAGAATTTCTTGTCCTGAAGCAAATCCGGCGCCTACAATGATACCAATTAAGGCACTACCTATTAAAAATACCTTCTTCATAGTAATCCCCTTTGTTAGTAGTAATTTTTGTTAAAAACGTAAAATCATCATTGTGAAATAGATCGCATTACATTATATAACCCCTTTGTACACATCTATCAATGTAACTTCGTATTGTCTCCCACAGCAATGTAAACGTTTACATATTCATAGTAACTCACTTGGCTTTAATTTTCAAACCGCTAAAAACACTTATCCTTGATGGTATTTACATTATATAATACGCACTTTTCAACTAATAATAATATCATTATAGAGAAAACAAATTTTTAAACTTTTCACTATAAAACTGATACAATTATGTAGTCCAATATTAATAGATAATTATAGGAGTGGTCTCATGGTAGAAGAATACATATATAGAAATACTGTACAACCATCTTGGATTGACCGTAACAACCATATGCACGACGCACAATATTATTCAATATTCAGCGATGCAGTTGTTGGTTTCTTTGAATCTGTAGATTTATCAATTTCATATCGTCCTAATCAAGAAGTAACGATATTTAGTATGGAAGCACATATTTCATTTTTAAAAGAATTACTACTAGATGATTCGTTTTATATTAAAGTTCGCATTTATGATTATGATGCCAAAAGAGTTCACCTCTTCTTAACAATGTATAATCAGCAAGACGAACGTAACGCTACATATGAAGTTATTATGATGGGTGTAAGTAATCAAACACGCCGTAGCATGAATTTTCCTCAACCTGTTTATGATAAAATCAAAGCTTATTTTGATCGTCAACAATCTTTCGAGGTACCTAAACAACTCGGTCATGTGATTAGTATACCTAGAAAATAACTATGCGATACTTAGAAGACTTTTATTGAATCTAAATTTAGATTCAGTAAGCATTTCTCAATATAGCAGGCAAAGGCTCCAAACAGTAACATATTGATAACACACAAAATATTATCTTATATAACAAAGAGAGCCTCTAAATGATTAGAGGCTCTCTTATTAATTAGTTTAAGTGATCTAAAGCTTGTTTTAAATCTGTTACTAAATCTTCAGTGTCTTCAATTCCAACTGAGAGACGAATTAGACCATCTGCAATACCTTCTTTGGCACGAATGTCTTTAGGAATAGATGCATGTGTCATTAATGCTGGTACAGAAATTAAACTTTCTACTGCGCCTAAACTTTCAGCTAATGTGAAATATTGTGATTCTCGAATAACTGCTTTGGCGCTTTCTATATCCTCAACTTCAAAAGCAACAACCCCAGTATGTCCTTCTGATTGTGCTTCGTGGATATCATGGTTTAAATGTTCAGCGATACTTGGATGGAATACTTGTTTAACATTTGGATGTTGTTGCAACATTTCAATAATTGAAAGTGCATTACGTTGTACTTGTTCCATTCTTAGCCCTAATGTTTTAATACCACGAATTAATAAATAACTATCTTGTGGTCCCAACACGCCACCTGTTGAATTTTGAATAAATCCAATACGCTCAGCTAGGTCCTCATCATTTGTAGCAACTAGACCAGAAACAACATCACTATGACCACCAATGTATTTTGTAGCTGAATGCAATACGATATCAATACCCAATGTTAATGGGTTTTGGAAATAGGGTGTCATAAATGTATTATCAACAACTGATATCAAATTATGTTTCTGCGCAATTTCAGCTGATTTTTTAATATCTGTTACTCGTAACAATGGGTTTGATGGTGTTTCAATATATAACATTTTTGTTTCTGGTTTAATATATTGTTCCACTTCATCTATATGTGTTGTATCTATGAAATCTGCTTTTATTCCAAAACGTGAAAATACTTTTGTTAGTGCTCTGTATGTGCCGCCATAAACGTCGGAATTTATTAATAAATGATCACCTTCGTCTAATAACATGATTACTGCAGATATGGCTGCCATACCAGAACCAAATGCATAACCATATTGACCATGCTCTAAATCAGCAATAAGGCCTTCTAATGAACTACGTGTTGGATTAGCTGAACGAGAATATTCATATCCCTGTCTCATATCACCGATGTCATCTTGCATAAATGTACTTGTTTGATAAATTGGTGTAGTTACTGCACCTGTATATGGATCAGTAGTAGATCCGCCGTGAATTAATTGTGTTTTTTTATTCATTAATGATTCTCCTTATAATTAAAGATTTTTTGTGACATGTATCGATCACTACCATCAGGAAAAATCGTTACTATAATGCCACTATTGATATGTTTTTTTACTTCTAATGCACCTTGTAAGACTGCACCAGAGGAACTTCCTACAAGTAAGCCTTCTCGTTTTGCCAATAATGCTACATTTTCAAAAGCGTCTTTATCAGACACTTTCACAATATCAGAAACTAAGGATTCAGGTAAAAACTGAGGCCACTTTTCAGAACCGATGCCTTCAATATCATGGGCGTGTTGAGCTCCTCCACTTAATATAGAACCTTCTGGCTCAACAATGACATTCTCTACATTAAATGAAGTTAAATGTTCTGCCACACCTGTAAATGTACCGCCTGAACCTATACCTGCTACAAAATAATCTACTTCAGGCAACTTTCCTGTAATTTCTTTACCCAACGTTTCTAAATATGCTTTGGGGTTGTTCGCAGATTCAAATTGATTTAAATAAAGTGCGCCCGTTTGCAATTCAAATTGCTTTGCTGCTTCTTGAGCACCTTGCATGCCTAATGCTTTCTCAGTTCTTCTAACCTCAGCACCTAAAGCTTTAATAATGGATATTTTTTCTTCTGCAAAACCTTCAGGTGCAAAAATCACTGCATTTATATTATGATGGTTAGCTGCAATAGCTACGCCAATACCCGTATTGCCTGCTGATGCCTCTACTACAGTTCCACCTTTTTGTATTAAGTTGTTCTCTAAAGCTTTTTCAATTAAATACTTTCCAAGTCTATCTTTAATACTGCCGCCAGGATTGAATTGTTCTAATTTAGCATAAATTTGAACATCTTCATTACTAAAAGATTTTAATAATACCATAGGTGTATTGCCGATTAAATCATATGCAATCATTATAGTCCTCCACACACAGGTGTTTTTAATGTTTTTGTTTATTCCCTACTATACTGATATGAATTATAAATAGTTTCATCCCTTTTTGCAAATTTTATAATTAAAATATTGCAAAACACTTAAAATAAATCCTTACTTTTTTAATAAGAATACTTGAATTCACTATATAGCTCTTGTATAGTGTTAGTTATCAGAAAATTCAAATTTATAGGAGGATTTACATTATGAGTCAGAATTCATGGCATTTAGACACATTATCAATTCATGGCGGTCAACAAGTGGATGATTCAAAATCACGTGCAGTACCTATCCACCAAACAACGAGTTATGTATTTGATAGTACAGACCATGCACAAAAATTATTTTCGCTACAAGAAGACGGTAATATTTACACGAGAATTATGAATCCAACACAAAATGTCTTTGAAGAACGCATCACGGCTCTAGAAGGAGGCGTTGGCGCTTTAGCTACTGCTTCAGGACAAGCTGCAATACATCTCGCATTATTAAACATTGTTGAGACAGGTGATGAAATTGTTGCTTCTTCAAACTTGTACGGTGGTACATATAATTTATTAAAAGTGACATTCAAAAAATTAGGCATTAAAGTCCATTTTGTAGATCCTAGCAATCCTGAAAACTTTAAAAATGCTATTACAGATAAAACGAAAGTTGTTTATGCAGAAACAATTGGCAACCCTCGTATTGATGTTCTAGATATAGAAGCTGTTGCAGATATTGCACATGATAATGGTGTTCCATTAATTGTTGACAATACATTCCCAACGCCTTATTTATTACGTCCGTTTGAGTACGGTGCTGACATTATTGTTCATTCAGCTACTAAATTTATTGGTGGACATGGTACTTCAATCGGTGGTGTCATTGTTGATAGTGGTAAATTCAATTGGGATAACGGTAAATTCCCTGGCTTAGTAGAACCAGACCCTAGTTATCATGGCGTGTCTTATGCGAAAGATGTAGGAGAAGCTGCATATATCACTAAAGCACGTGTTCAATTATTACGTGATTTAGGTGCATCTGTATCACCTTTCAATGTTCATGAATTCTTGATTGGTTTAGAAACATTACACCTACGTATGGAACGTCATTCAGAAAATGCTTTACGTATCGCACAATACTTAGAAAAACATCCAAATGTAACATGGGTGAACTATCCAGGTTTAGAAAACAATGCTTACAATGAATTAGCTCAAAAATATTTACCAGATGGCCAAGGCGCTATACTTACATTTGGCGTTGATGGTTCAGTAGACGATATTGCTAATTTTGTTGAAGGATTAGATTTATTCTCACACGTTGCAAACGTTGGTGATTCTAAATCATTAATTATTCATCCTGCAAGCACAACACACTTACAATTGTCACCAGAAGAACAAAAAGCTTCAGGTGTACTTCCAGAACTTGTAAGATTATCAGTTGGAACAGAAAAAGTAGAAGACATCATTTCAGATCTTGATAAAGGTTTTAAAGCATCACTTGGAAATTAATGAAAAAAATTTCCTTAGTGATGCTAAGAATCTAGTTCACACTCTAAAAATATATAACATCAAAAACGCCCAACTTTGATTTGTTTGGGCGTTTTTAGACTGCGCGCTATTATCCTACCACACAAACCGAAGTCTCCTGTATGTGTAATTTTTATATTTTAACGCCTTTATTCTATATCATAAAGAGATTTACCTTTGTGTTTGTTAATTAATATTGGGATAATAACAATAATTAGCCAATAAGTGGGAGGTGCATGTTTGGATAATCAAAAAGATAAAATAACCATGAATGTCATATTACTTACCGGTAAAATACTTTTGTCCTCTGGCGCTGAAGTATCACGTGTTGAAGATACTATGCGTCGTATAGCAATTTGTATGGGCTATTACAATAGCCAAGGATATGTCATAAATGTGTTCATCAACTTTTCACTAAGTGAAGAACACGATACACGCATTTTGCGTATTAATAAAAATACCACCAACTTATTGAAAATATTTCAAGTTAACGCAATTTCACGGAAACTCACAAGTAATCAATTATCTATAGAAGAAGCTTACGACCTTTTAAAAAATATAGATCGCACATCAGTAACAATTCCACTGTGGAAGAAAGGGATAGCAGCTGGCATTATCTCGCTGAGCTTTTTATATTTACAAAATGGTACATGGCCAGATGCGATTACCGCAATCATAGCTGGTGCTACAGGATTTTTAATTGTAGAATTTATGCATAGCAAGTCACTGACTATGTTTATCCCTGAATTTGTAGCCTCTTTTGTAATAGGAACAATCGTTATCTTTGGGTCTAAATTATTCAATGTTGATAATATGTTTGGACCTGCCATGCTTGCTTCAGTTATGCCAATCGTTCCTGGCGTATTAATAACAACCGCAATACAAGATTTATTTGGCCGTCACATGCTTATGTTTACAGCAAAATTTTTGGAAGCATTAGTTATTGCTTTTGCGATTGGTTCAGGCATAGCAATTGCGTATTCACTATTTTAAGGAGGATTCTTCATGACTATTTTAATTACATTCTTATGCAGTTTCAGCGCCTCCTATTTCTTCAACGTGATTTACGATTCGCATAAAAAGGTATTTCTTCCTGCTGGATTTGCTGGAGCCATGGGTTATATCGTCCATTTTATTTTAAGCGAGCACGGACAAATGGATACAATATATACAAGTTTATTGGGTAGTTTAACACTAGGTTTAATCAGCCATACTATGAGTCGAATATATAAAGCGCCTGTTGTGCTATTTATGATCCCTGGCATTATTCCACTTGTTCCAGGTAGTATTGCTTTCAGTGCGACACAACAGCTCGTTACGCTTAATTTTACTGACGCGACTAACACATTCATTCGCGCTATTTTGATAGCAGGTGCAATTGCTTTAGGTTTGTTGATTTCAGATCAATTATCTAAAACATTGAATATACGAAAATACTTAGCTATTAAAAGAAATAAACTTTAAAAAGACTACACACTATTGTTATACACTTCAAATAGGTTTATAAAAACGTTATTTGATAGTAATACAATACATGTGTAGTCTTTTATTAGGATTCATTCACAAAATATAAACCCGTTAATACATTGGCTTCTAAATCACTTATTTTAATACTAATCGGACTATTGCGTATTAAATGATGTGCTTTTACATATGTTTCTATACTTTCTTTATAAGGCAATGCACTTTGTGTCACGCCACCACCTAATACAATATGATAAATATTAAATACACTAAATAAATTTGTACACAGTTGTTGAGTTAGTTTTAACACTTCTTCAATCATTTGAATTATTGTTTCATCTTCCCCTTGGACGTACATTTCAATAGCTTCTTTCGTACTCACTTCTCTTTGTGAAATATCACTCGCTTTTCTGCTAATCGCTAAACCGGAAATTTCATTTTCAACACAGCCATATTGCTTACAGACAGGACATTGGTAACTGCTATCACTTTTAATTACTGTATGGCCAATCTCACCAAAATTCCCGTCAACGCCAGAAACTAATTGTCCTTGTTTCATATAGGCCATGCCAACACCTGTACTAATCGTTAAATAAATAAAATCCTCAGTTTGTGCTTTTATATACTGATGTTCTGCTAAAATTGCAGCATCCGTATCATTAACAAATTGTGGCTTAAATTCACTATTCTGCGTTATATAAGCACCCGCATTAAATCCATTATATTTTTGCAAATTAGGTGGGTTTAAAAATACGCCTTGAGTATAATCACACGGCCCTGGCATCGCAATATTTAAAACAGTCTTATCGACGTCCTTATAATTTGTTATATAGTCATTCGCCAGACTTATAATTTCATTGAATTCCTTTTCTGGCACATCTTTATTCGTTTTAAATTTTTGACTCGCTACGATTTCTAAGTCTTCATTGATAAGCCCAACAATCGTTTTAGTTCCTCCAATATCAACACAAATTTTCAACATCAAGCACCAACTCCATCATTTATTATTTTATCTTAATTATGTATAAAAAGAGGCACAGACAAAACCAATTTGCCTTGTGACAAATCAAATTCATCTCGCCTCTCCTTATTTATACATGGCTGACAATCATCGTCATGTCACCATTAAATTGAATCTCATCGTCTTCTGTTGTCAGTATAAAGTGCGCACCTTTGTTTAAACTGTAGTCGCTTCCGTCTACAATGATTTGTCCGCTGCCTTCAACAATTGAAACAAGACAATAGTCCTGCGGTTTTCTATAATTTAAGTTACCATCGATTACCCAACGTTCAACTGTGAAAAAATCATTGGACACAAATTGTGTGTACTGCTGTCCTTGGATATTTTCATATATTGGCGTTGTATTAGGTGAGTCTTCTGAAAGATGAATTACTGCTTTACTCTGTTCTAAGTGCAAATCACGTTTGTTTCCATCTTTATCTACACGATCATAATCATATATTCTATATGTCGTATCCGAAGATTGTTGTGTTTCTAAAATCATAATACCTTTTCCAATAGCGTGTACTGTTCCAGCTGGTACATAGAAGAAATCTCCTGCTTGTACTTTTACTGTTTTAAAAAGGGTATCAAATTGTTGTTGATCAATCATTTCATTTAATTCATCCTGATTTTTAGCGTTTACATCATAAATAATCTCTGCATCTTCTTGTGCATCTAGAATATACCAACACTCTGTTTTGCCATATTCACCTTCATATTTTTGTGCATATTCATCATTTGGATGGACTTGAACTGATAATTTATCGTTTGCATCTAATATTTTCGTTAATAAAGGAAATTTAGCATCACCAGTTTCACCAAATAATGCTTTATCTTCATTCCATACTGTTTCTAGTGTTTTACCTTTATGTTTACCATTCTCAATTATATTCGGTCCATTGGGATGTGCTGAAATCCCCCAACATTCACCTGTATATTCATTAGGGATGTCATAATTGAATGATTTTAAAGCCGTACCGCCCCATATACGTTCTTGAAAAACGGGTTGTAAGAATAATGGCATATGCGCATACCTCCACTTATATTTCTTTTAGTATATCGTATATTTGTTCTGTATGTGTTGCATCGATTAAACTTTGACGGATATCATCATCCATTAGCGCTCTAGATAAACGCTGTAACAATTTCAAGTGAGTATCACTACTATCACTTGGTACTGCAATTAAGAAAACAATTTTTGGTAATGTGCCATCTAAACTATCCCAATTCACGCCTTGTTTATTATTCATAACTGCTACGATTGGTTTTTTCACTGCGTCTGATTTAGCATGAGGAATTGCCACATTCATGCCTATAGCCGTTGTCGACTCCATTTCTCGTTTTAAGACGTCTGCTTTCAGTCTTTCCATATCTGTAATATAATCATATTTATTTAATTGACCTACAAGATGTTCAATTGCTTCGTCTCTTGTCAATTTCTTCTCTGATATTTCAATTACCTCTTGCTGAAACACTTCAATTTCGTCATCTGTTGTTGCTTGTTTATCTTCGCTTATTTCAGCGCTATTTTGCGTTGCTACTTCTGTATCATTCTGAGTTTGCGCAGCCATTCCTGCGTCTGTATGCGCTGCATCTCCAGCTATTGCTGGTGTTTTTCTTCTTAGTGTCAATACTGAGAACATTGTCACAACACTACCTACAATTACTGCTATAAAGAACCAGAGCACTTGATCAATACCACCAAGCACAGCTACGATAGGTCCACCATGCGCTACTCTATCACCTACACCACCAATTGCTGCAATCGCCGCAGCAATCATGGCTCCTACCATATTAGAAGGTATAATACGTAAAGGATCTTGGGCAGCAAAAGGAATCGCACCTTCCGTTATACCAAATAATCCCATTGTAAATGAAGCTTTACCCATTTCTACTTCACCTTTATTAAACTTGCGTTTGTTGATAAATGTTGCAAGACCTAGACCAATAGGTGGTGTACATACCGCAACAGCAACCATACCCATTACCGCATAGTTTCCTTCAGCAATCAGTGCTGAACCAAATAGAAATGCAACTTTATTTACTGGTCCACCCATATCAAAAGCAATCATTGCGCCAATAATCAACGCTAAAATCACGATATTTGTTCCTTGCATACCTTTCAGCCATGTCGTTAAGCCTTCAAAAATACTAGCAATCGGTGCGCCAATTAAGAAAATAAAAATGAGCCCTACGATAAGTGAAGATATTATCGGTATAATGATAATCGGCATAATTGGAGCCATTGCTTTTGGTATTTTAATATTTTTTATCCATTTTGCAATATAACCCGCTATGAAACCTGCTACGATACCACCTAAAAATCCTGCACCTGCGTCACTACCATAAAAACTACCATCAGCAGCAATCGCACCACCGATCATCCCTGGCACAAGTCCCGGTTTATCTGCAATACTTACAGCAATATAACCTGCCAAGATAGGGACCATAAAGCTAAATGCTAAATTCCCAATATTTTCAATTGATTTCCAAAATGAATCTTCTGGTATTACTAAACCTTCAGGTGTAGCTTTGCCCCCTAAAGTCAATGCAATCGCCATTAATAGTCCACCAACAACGATAAATGGAACCATAAATGAAACACCATTCATCAAATGTTGATATATCATTTGCACGCCGCTTTTTTGCTCTTCATCATCTTGATTAGAAGTGCCTGTCGCATTAGCGTCATGATGTATGTGCGCATCTTTATCGATAATACGTTGAATGAGTTCTTGTGGTTTATGAATACCTTCTCGAACACTTTCATTAATTAATAATTTCCCATCAAATCGAGATAAATCTACTTGGCGGTCTGCGGCAATGATAATCCCATCCGCTTCTCTAATTTCTTTCGCTGTTAAAACATTTTCAGCACCGACGCCTCCCTGCGTCTCTACTTTAATGTCTACACCCATTTCTTTACCTGCTTGCTCTAATTTCTCTTGAGCCATATACGTGTGTGCTATCCCATTTGGACACGATGTTATCGCTAAAATTTTCATAACGTTCATCCTCCTTACTTATAATTGTAAACGCATTCATAAGCATATAAAAAAGAATAATTGCCGTTGGTAGTGGCAATTATTCTTTCACTAACTGAATTACTTTATCTTTTAAAATTTGATCTTCAAGCACTAGCAACTGATCTACATCATTTTCAGTTAAATTAGCTATCGTATGAATGATTTTTTTCATGGCTGGAATATCTTGTTCTGCTATTGCTAAGAAAAAGACTAATTTCGCCCTATTTTGTTTCCAGCCAAAACCCTGCATATTTTTAAAAATGACCACGTGTGATTTCAGCACCTTTTCAGGGTCGCCATGGGGAATACTAATACCCTTTCCTATAAAAGTAGAAGAAAATTTTTCTCTTTCTAAAGCACTTTGAATATATTTTTCGGTAACTGAATGGTTGTCTCTGAAAATAATTTGCGCCTGTTCAAATACATAGGATGCTTCTGTTAGCTCTTGTTTGTCTGAGTGTACATCAAATTGAATGGCTGCTAATTCATCCTGATTTAGCACAGGATTTTGCTTATGGCGTATAAAGGATTGAATTTTATTAGCATCTTCGTTGGAAAATAGTGGCGAAACTTCCATTACTTGCAATGTATCTGGCACCTGAGATTTATCTACAAAGTGTGTCGTAATTAAAGAATCGACACCTGAAAAATCATACTGTGACACATCTTCTAACTTCAATGTATCTATCACGTATATCCTATCATCTAAATTTGCTATCTTAGCTTCCAATAAACTTGAAATACCCAAACCATAATAGCAAGTAATTACGATATTAAAACGATTTTTCTCATTACGATCTATGGATGATTGAAAATGTAATGCTAAAAATGCAATTTCATCTTCTACTAGATTTATTTTTGCGTCTTTAGACAGATGATTTACAGTTTCATATAAGGTGTTAAAAACAAAAGGATAATGTTTTTTAATATCTTCCGTTAATGGATTGTTAATGTAGACATTTTTAGCAATGCGTAAATAGGTTCTACTAAAATGTGAATAAACATTGTCTCGCAATGCTTTATCTTGGGTGAAATTCACTCCTACACTTTTTTCCATTTGATATATCATTCTATCGATGTAACTTTTAACGAACACTTTTTCTAAGCCTAAATCGTATTTATTAAAATAGTAACTAATAAAAAATGAAAACAATTTTGCAGTTTCATCACTTAACCCATATGCTAATTTTTGATTTATTTCGTCTATACAATGTTGGGCTATAATTTGTGATTCTTCATCTATAACCCACGAAGCATCATCGTCATTGTTTCTTTTAAATATAATAATAAGATGTATAAGCAATTGTCGAATTCGAATATCGGAAGTTTGTATTTGGTAATCACTTAAGTTACTTTTAATAATTTGAAATATCATTTGAATATGTGCTTCCGGTATTTCATTTAGAATGAATTGCTCTACGGTCTGGTCTTTTGTCGAGAGCTGATTTAAATGCAGAATCGCATTTCTTATATTCATTTCGTTACCATTAACTGTGATACCTTTTTTCTTAGTAATGTTTACACTAATATCAAATGATGTACACCATGATTGTATTCTATTTAAATAGTCATTTACTTCTGATTTTGTTAAATCAAAGTCGTTTTCCAATTGATCAATGGTCATAGGTTGTTGATGCATTAGCAACTGATAGCCTAATTTCAACAGTATTTCACTTTCTTTATTCGTAAATGCTGTAACGATTTCTGTCAATTGTTCCACACTATATAAGGTACGATTCATTTTATATCCTCTACCTTTTACACTAACAATAAGTTCTTCCACTAACTCGCTATTAATATACTTAATATCACTTCGTACAGTTCTGTTGGAAACATTCAAGTAGTTCGCTATTTCGTTTGCACTTAAATAATCATTGTTATTATTTAATATTAAACGAATAAGTTTAGCATGTCTTTCTTGCATAGCTGCACCGCACTTTCCACATTATTACACGCCTTATTAGTAAGCGCTTCCTATAATATCAAATACATTGTAGCTATAACTCATTATATAAGCAAGGAGTTCACTGTTTGCATAACGTTGCATTAATTTCTGCTGTAAATTATTGTTTTAAATAAAAAAGAGATAGCAACTGAAATTATCATTCGTTACTATCTCTCAATTATTAGTTTGTTACTTTACTAATTGTTTGTTGTATATATTGATGTGCCACTTTAAGCTGTTCAATTTCTGTTTGGCTGAGTTGAATTTCAAACCTCTGTTTAATACCCTCACGTGCCACTAATGTAGGTAGACTAAAGGCACTCTCATTCAAACCATATTCATTACTTATTGAAGTTAACGGCATGATGGTCTGTTGGTTTAATGCAATTGCTTGTATTAAATAATTAACTACTTTCGATATCGCTACATTTGTCCATCCTTTTTTATAAAACACATCCATAGATACCTGATCAATTTCTGAAGTTATACGTGTTTTATCGATTGGTGACGTATGCGTCAATTGTTCAAATTCATCTAATGTCATGCCATAAATTCTAACTTTACTCCATACTGGCACTGCATGTTGTCCATGTTCTCCAATCACAAATGCTTCAACATTCTTAGGGTCAACTTGGTAATATTTCGCAATCAATGTTTTAAAGCGAGATGTTTCCAAAGCTGTTCCAGTACCCATTATTTTATGAGAAGGATATTGAGATGCATTGCTCATATAAGTAATTGTATCTACTGGATTGGAAACTAAAATAACAATCGCATCTTGTGTCACTTGATTAATTTGTTTCATGACTTCCTCAATCATAATTCGGTTACCTTTCGCAAGCAATACACGATCGCCCTCATTAGGATCTGTTGGCACACTCGCTGTAATCACAATGAATGATGCATCAGCTAAATCTTCATAACTACTTTCTCGAATATTGATGTGTGTTGAATTCGGTAAACCTTGCGTGTGCAAATGATCCAGTGCTTCACCACTTGCTCTTTCTGTATCTGTATCAATTAATACAATATCTGAGAATAAATTTAAATTTTGGACGTCTGTGAGTACTTGGCTTCCTACTTTACCAAGTCCAATGATTCCTATTTTGGACATTTTATCCCTACCTTATCTATAGAATATTAATATATGATACTTTTAACTACTATATAAAATGTAACAAACGCATTGTGTTATATCTTATTTTTCATATGGAATGACATCTTGACCGTATTCTTTTTTAATAAAGTCTTGTGTATCTTTTGATTGTAGTACTTTAATTAACGTTTGGTATTTTTTATCATTTTTATGTCCTTTTTGAACGGCAACTATATTTGCAAATGGTGATGATTTATCCTCAACTGCAATCGAATCTTTATGTGGTGTTAGACCGTTATCGATAGCATAGTTAGAATTCATAATAACTGCCGCGCCTTCTTTACTGTTATATGTTTTAGGTAGAAATTCAGCGCCTTGTTTGTTATTAAATTTTAAATCTTTTTTATTTTCTACAATATCCTCAAATTTTGCATCTTCAATATTTACACCTTTTTTAATTTTAATTAAGCCTTTATCAACAAAAAATGATAAGAAGCGTCCTTCTTCAGCAGGGTTGTTCGATACATAAATCGTTGATCCTTTAGGGATATCTTTAATATCTTTATATTTTTTACTGTAAACACCCATTGGCGTAGTTAAGACTTTTCCTACTTCTTCAATATTATAGTTATGATCTTCTTTTTCAGCTTTTAGATAAGGTACATGTTGGAAAAAGTTTGCATCTACATCGCCTTTATCCAATAATTTATTAGGTACTTTATAGTCATTCACCGTCTTAATTTCTAAATCATAACCTTCTTCTTTCATTGCTTTTTTAGCATGTTTAAGCACTTCGCCATGTGGTGCTGGAGATGTTGCTATCGTGATTTTTTTATCTTCACCTTCGCCCTTTGAATTTCCGCATGCTGCCAATATAACTACTAATACTAATAATGAAACTAAACTTATAACCCTTTTCATCAAATCTCTCCTTATAATTTGTTTTACTTTACGACTAAAGCTATGTATAAAAAAATACTTTCTCTTCATTTTCAAGAGAAAGTATCCACCTTCTCTCATCTTTGAAAGTAAAATTACTTTCTGTGAATTAGCACCATTTCAAAAACGACGGTTGCTGGGCTTCATAGGGCACATCCCTCCACCACTCTAGATAAGAGTAAATCATATGCAATTGATTGTTTTAATCCTAGCATCGCGATCATGATTAGTCAATGAGTTTTTAGAAAATTCTAAATCATTTGCTTTCATAAATATTTTCACTTTCGTTCCATGTGAAACAATAATCATTCTGATAAATAACTTTATAATTTGAGGAGTTTAAAGAAAGAATAATACCTTAATTTAATATATACATCTACAATAATAATATAAAATATATATAAAAGTATGCGTAATAATTTTATGAAGTGGTATATATACATTAACGAGATAGAAACAATACATAACATGAGGAGTTGCATAATAATGAGAATTTTAGTCTTAGGAGCAGGTGGTATCGGTGGTTACTTTGGTGGTCGCCTAGCTGAAGGTGGTCAAAACGTTACATTTCTAGTACGTTCAAAAAGAAAAGCATATCTAGAACGAAATGGTCTATCTATTCATAGCGAAAAAGGTGACTATCATTTTAACCCTCAACTTATTACAAGAAAAGACCGCGTGAAACCATTTGATGTAGTACTCTTGTCTTCTAAGTCTTATCATTTAGAACATGCCCTTGAAGATTTAACACCATTTGTTAATGGCAATACGGTGATTATTCCATTACTTAATGGAATCGCACATCTACCGAAGTTACAGTCAACTTTTGGCGACAATAAAGTCATGGGTGGCTATTGTGTCATTGAAACGACGATAAACCCCGTAGGTGAAATCGTTCATACAAGTCCTTTTGACAAACTCTTTTTTGGTGAATTGAATGGCGACCAAAGTGAACGTGCTGAACAAATTGCTCAAGCTTTTTCAAATACTAAGGCTGAATTTATTTTAAGTTCAAATATCCAGCAAGGTATGTGGCATAAATATTTAATGATCACTGTACTATCAAGTCTTACTACACTCATGCATGCGCCAATTGGACCAATTCGTGATAGCGTGGGAGGCGTAGATTTTATTGAGTCACTATACAACGAAGCCGCTTCAATTATGCGTGCACATAATGCGCCCATTTCGGATAATATCGTCGATCAATATATGAAATCACTGCCGAAATTATCTTATCACTTCAAGACTTCTATGCAACGAGATATGGAAAAAGGATTAAATATTGAAGCAGATCATTTACAAGGTTATTTGTTACATTTGGCGCATCATACCAAATAGATGCGCCTCTACTAACTACTGTTTATCAAAACCAAAAAGTATATAAAGAAATGCTTCAATAATAACTATTTATTATTGATTTCAGAGTGTCGACAAAATCTATTGTTTTGTTGGCATTTTTTTGTGCACGCTTTCCGCGGGCACACCTCAGCCTGTAGTCTTCGGCTAGTGCTTTTCCCGCCGGAGTCGGCACAAATCACTGACTTTATTTAAACAAAAATAATTTTATTATTAAAGAAAGATTGTCTCAAGGAAAAATACCTATAAAAAATAAACCAAGTGCTATAAAAGCACTTGGTTTATTTATGTTTTGAAAGTATTCATAATAAAACATATTGAAAAGTTTCATTATGTTATTTTTTTATCATTAATTTTTTGAAACCATTTATAATCAGCGGATAGAACAACGCTAAAATAGTCATCAATGATAAAACGATACTAATTGGGGATCCCAAAAATATATCTCCTACATTGTTATTACTAACTATTAAGCTTTTACGGAAATTCTGTTCCATATCTGAACCTATAATTGCTGCCAAAATCAAAGGTGCAAGTGGAAAATCTAATAATTTCATAACTAATCCAATAATACCGAAAATAATTAAAATATAGAAATCAGTTATACTATAACCTAATGTATATGTACCGATAAACGCTAGCACCAAAATAAGTGGATATAAAACTTTTGGCGGTGTACGTAATATCTTTAATAACAATCCTATTAAAGCAATGTTTAAAATCACTAAAAATATATTACCGATAAACATGCTATTAACGAGTGTCCATATCGTTTCAGGTTCGTTTGCAAATAATAAAGGCCCTGGTTGTAAGCCTAGCATAACTACCGCACCTAAAATCACAGCTGTTGTCCCTGAGCCTGGAACGCCCATCGTTAATAATGGTATTAAAGCACCTACTGATGCAGCATTATTAGAAGCTTCTGGCGCAGCTACACCTTCTATTTGACCTTTCCCAAAATTCTTACCATTTTTAGAAATTTGTTTTTCGGTTGAATAGCTTAACATTGCCGCAATAGAGCCACCAGCTCCTGGTAAAACACCTATTAGAAATCCAATAGGGCTTTGTCGAAACATAGCACCTCTTGTTCGTTTCCAATCTTCTTTTGATAATTTCATTGATCCTACATCAGCTTTAGGTGGTTTCAATGCATCTAAATGTAAATAATTATATAACACTTCTGCTACTGCATATACACCAATGATAACTACTAAGAAGTTGATACCTTCACTTAGATGAGGTATGTCAAAAGTGAAACGATAAATACTTGTTTGTAAATCAACACCTACTGTACTAACGATTAAACCGATACTCGTGGCAATAAACCCCTTAACCATCTTTCCAGATGATAAAGTTACAATAGCTGAAAGTGTAAATAAGAATAGTAAAAAATATTCTTGTGGACCAAATTTTAAAGCGAAGGCAGACAATGGCTTAGCTAAAATGATAAAACCAAACACTGCAGTAATACCACCTATTAATGAAGCTATAGCTGAGATAGTTAGTGCTTTACCAGCCTCTCCATTTTTGGTCATCGGGTAACCATCAAATGTAGCTGCAATCGCTGAACCATCACCTGGCGTATTTAATAAAATCGAACTTCTCGAGCCACCGTACATGGCGCCATAATAAATTGAAACCATCAAAATCAGTGCACTTACTGGTTCCATACCGAATGTCACAGGTATCAGTACTGCAACCGCAGTCGCAGGTCCTAATCCAGGTAACATACCTACCACTGTACCTAGAAAACCACCGATAAGTACCCATAAAAGGTTCATCGGATGAAACGCAGTTGATAATCCTTCTAAAAAACTACCTGCATCAATCCCCATTTAAATCACCCTCCTTAAGGTAAACTGACATTCAATAATTGTGCGAATGTGTACCATGCAATGCCAGAAAAAATCACCGTAACTAAAATATTTTGTAACCATCTTTTATATCCATTAATTAAGAACATAATCGCACCTAAGAATATAATTGTTGAAATTAAAAAACCAAGACGTTCGAATATTAAAGCGTATATCACTGTTAAGATAATTGTTAAAACGATACGTATAAATGTTTTTCTTTCTAGTAATTGTGAAAAAGCTGTGAATTCTTCGTGACGTTTTTTAAACTCTTGATAAAAATAAACAATGCTCATTATAAGAAGTAATAAACCAACTAACATTGGAAAATACATCGGACTATTAGGGTCTCCAATGTTTGATTTTGGTATATTAATTGTTAATACTAAATAAACTACACCAAATAATATTAATAATACTGGAAAGACAAGTCGTGACATTTATACTCCCCCTTATTTCAGACCTGAATCTTCGACTAATTTTTTATATTTCTTGCGTTGTTCTTTTAAGAACGCTTCACTTTCTTCGCTATCTTTGTAAAAGTTTTCCCAATCATTGTTTTTTCTTATTTCTTGCCATCTGTCAGATTCAACTACTTTTTTCATTGTAGTATCCCAATATTCA
This sequence comes from Staphylococcus parequorum, assembly GCF_039237145.1. Lineage (NCBI taxonomy): Bacteria > Bacillati > Bacillota > Bacilli > Caryophanales > Staphylococcaceae > Staphylococcus > Staphylococcus parequorum. The sequence continues at coordinate 652,785 of NZ_CP150682.1, read as the reverse complement.
CGTTGTTGTGGTGTCATATCTTTCGGTCCCATGACCCCACGCCAATGTGGAAATACGACATCAACACCTTGTTCTTCCCAAGTAGGCACTTCTTCAATACCTTCAACTGGTTTATCTGCAGTGACTGCCAACATTTTTAATTTCCCAGTTTGGTGTTGTTCTTTAACTTCAGAGACTGCAGTAGATGCAACATCTACGTGACCACCTAATAAAGCCGTTTGTAAATCTCCTCCACTCTTATACACAAGGAAATCTATTTTTTCTACATCAACACCTTGTTCTTTTGCTGCTTGAACAAATGCTAAATGATCATTGTTTCCTAAACCTGGTGCAACACCTATAGTTAAGGATTCTGGATCTTCTTTTAGTTTTTCCATCACTTCTTTACCAGAGCTTAAATTAGATTGATTAGATGCTGTTAAACTAATCCATTCAGTTGCTAAAATAGCAATAGGAGTGAAATCATCTGTACTTAAATCACTTAGCCCTAATTCATTATTAGATAATAATAAACTAGAATTAATAGATATGGTGTTCGGTGAACGTGATTTTAAATATTGCCAACCTACCTCTCCACCACCTCCAGGTTTATTAATAACATTGACATTTTGCTTGGTTAAGTTTTCATCAATCATAATTTTTTGAATGGCACGAGCTGTTGTATCCCACCCGCCTCCTGGAGAAGCCGGTGCAACAATTTCTACCGTTTCATTGGGAAATTCCTTATTTGACGCATTCGAATTATTATCTTTGCCACAACTTGCTAGCACAATTGAAAAAATGACAATTAAAATCCCCCATCTTTTCATCCTAATCCCCCTTTTGTTGAAAGCGTTTACAAACTAACTTTATATTATCAGATAATTCAGTCTATTAAAACATTAATTTATGCTTTTTATGTTTTTCTTATTTGAAAGTTAACATTTTAAAAGTTATATTAAAATATTAATAAAAGTGCTAAGTATTATTTAAAAAGGGAATCAATAATCTTCGTTATAATACTTTATCTAGTAGTTAAAATAAATGCTTAATCACAGTAGAAACAGGATATATTAAGTATAATGCTTTCTTTAAAATTCTATTTTAATCAAATATGTATTAATAAGGATTAAACGCATAATTTTTGGGGGGGGGATTTACTATGGGACAGAATCATCCATTTGATAAAGCTACACAACTAACTGAAGAAACGCCAGGTGTTTATAGTGGCCATACGTCCGAAAAGTATGCCAATATGATTGGGCCGTTTGGTGGTGTTATTGCATCTACGTTACTTCGTGCCGTCTTAGAACATCCAGAACGATTAGGAGAACCGCATCATTAACTATCAACTACGCAGCACCTGTAGCTGATGGCGATTTTAATATTATAGCAACACCAACTCGAACAAATAGATCCACTCAGCATTGGTATATTGTGCTTTCTCAAAATGATAAAACTGTCATTACTGGAACGGCTGTTACTGCTCAACGACGAGATACTTGGTCTACTACCGAGATAGCTTTCCCTAATGTACCAGCTGCTGAAAAAGTTGCACTTCCTTCTATAGAGGGCGCACCACCTTGGTTACAGAATTATGATATACGAATTATTAAAGGGGCACCACTCGCGTTATCACAAACACAATCTAACAATGCTCATGATTCAACGACGCTTCAATGGATACAAGACAATCCAAAGAGAAACCTCGATTTTCTCTCACTTACTTCAATATGTGATGCTTTCTTTCCACGTATTTGGGTGCGTCGTGAAAAAATGGTACCGATTGGAACAGTTTCACTTACCATTTATTTTCATGCTGATTCAGAAACACTTAAAACACATGGCGATCGAGAAGTCTTAGGTCATACGCGTGCGCTAAAATTCTATGATGGCTTCTTTGATCAAACTGGAGAAATATGGAGCTATGATGGAATTTTACTCGCGACGACGAGCCAATTTGTTTATTATAAAGAATAACTATCTTAAATTTCATAAGAATTAAAAAAAGCTATAAAGCATCTACGACATAGATGCTTTATAGCTCAATTTATGAAATATTTTAATGACTTACTTCTTCATTTTGAAAATGCCCACCATGATATTGATCTACATATTGATAATCATGTTCTGTACGCGCTTTCAAAATTGCGTTTCTTAATAGATTATTCACTTTATTTTTACCATGTATGATTTCGCCCCATACACGTGCATTTTCTTGTACAAATGTGGTGCGTGGTTTACGCTCTTCTTCAAATTCTTTAAATGCTTGTTCATAATTTGTTTCATGTTTTTCTAACATATCAGCCATGAATGATGCATCTTCTAAAGCTTGGCATGCGCCTTGAGCAAGATACTGTAGCATTGGGTGCGCCGCGTCGCCCATCAATGTGAAGTTGCCTTCTGACCATTTATCAATTGGCTTGCGATCAAACATTGGCCATCTTTTTTGTCTTGAAATATAGGAAACTGCAGTTTGCACTTTATCACATGTTCCTGAGAATACTTCATCCATTTCTTCTGGTGTACCCCAGTCATCTGCGAGTTCATTACCTGGTTGATAGTTTTTACTTTTAAATACAACAACTTGGTTATAAAGTTCACCTTTACGTACTGGATATTGTACAACATGCATATCAGGACCAATCCACATATAGACGTCGTCCAGATTACCAATATTAGTAACTTCTTCCATTGGAATTGCACCTCTATATGCAACATATCCTGAACAAATAGGTTCGTCATCAATTAAATAACCGCGTGTAGTAGACCATAAACCATCTGCGCCGATAACAGCATTTGCTTCATGGCTATCACCATTTTTAGCTATAACTTTTACATCTCCGTTGTTTTTTGTTTCTATGTTTTTGATGTATTGATTTGTAGATAATTCAATACCAGGATGTTCTTCACATGCTTCTAATAAAATACGATGCAAATCAGAACGATGAAGTACGATATAAGGTGCACCATATCTCTCACGATAGTTTGAATCGATATCTAGCGCAGATAATTCTTCACCCGTAAATGCGTTCATTAATACTAACCGTTTTGGAAAAACAGCTACTTCATTAATCTTATCCATTACGCCTAATTTTTGTAATACATTTGTACCATTCGCTGCAAGTTGAATACCCGCGCCAATTTCTTTGATTTCTGGTGCCTTTTCTAAAACTTTAACATCATTTCCATTCTGAGCAGCACCCAAAGCTGTTGCTAAACCTCCAATACCGCCGCCAATAATGATCATTTTTTTATTTTCATTACTCATGATGTTTACCCCCTTGTTTTAAAAATCAACTTTAAAAAATTATTATGATTAAGTTATTTTATATCATGTAATGTTATTAACGAAAATCGTCTGTAAATTCGCTAATTATTTTTTGATGCCCCTTGTTTTCTTCTAAACTATTTCCTCTTTCTAACTCAAAGCGATCCATAATTGGAATATCATTAACTGAGAATAAATATGAATCTTCACTTGCTACATGTTCATGCCAATTCCAGTTTGGAACTACAAAGTAATCCCCTTTTTTCCAATTAAATTTCATACCATTAATAACGGTATAACCAGATCCTCTATGCACACAATATATAACTGAGTGTGTATGTCTATGTGCTTTTGTATGATGGCCTTTAGGTAAATGTGTCATTCTAGAGCCGACCGTTGGGTTAGCAGATTTTCCTGTTGACGGATTAATATATTCAACTGTAAATCCATCATATGGATCAGGTTCAAAGTTCATAAGACCGTTGATTGCATCTACAGTACGATCCCATTTATAGTTAGCCAGTGGTGCTACATCAAATTTGTCATCACCAATTGGACGTACCATTCCACCTCGATATCTTTTTTCAGAGAAGTTATCTGGAACATCAGGTTGTTGCAATCCATCTTCGTATGGTTCAAAGAAAGTACCACCTAGATTATAAATAGTAGGAATATCTAACGCATCCATCCATATCATTGGTTCATCACCTAAATGACCATGACCATGCCATAAATTTTTAGGCGTTGTTAAAAAGTCCCCTTCTTCCATAAATATACGTTCACCTTGAACAATTGTATATGCGCCTTCTCCTTCAGTTATAAATCTGAGTGCACTTTGCGTATGTCGATGTGAAGGAGCTTCTTCTCCTGGTTGTAATAATTGCACTGCTGCATAAAGCGTCTGAGTTGTTGATACATGTCCCCATGGTTGACGATAAGTTAAACCTGGGTTTTGAAAATAGATAGCACGACGCTCGCCACCTCTGTCAGGCGTAAATATTTCCGCTGCCTCTGATAATTTCTTCTTCAACAATTCCCCACTCCATAAATAAGCCTGTGCCTGTGATTGTGGTGTCTTATTCATTACTTCAGGAATAGCTTCCCAAAGTGGTCCTAAATTATATTGTTGAATATCTCGTGTGAAATCTTTTACGTCATTGTCTTGTAAGAAACTTCCTTTATCTGCCATAAAAAAATCTCCCCTTTATAATATGATTTTATTCAGTTACTTTACTTAAATTTCTTTTAATTTGTCCAAGATGCTTTTCAATATGCTCGTCAATAAAATGTTCAATAATAAATGAAACAGGTTTATTACCAAATTTTTCGAAATTTCGATGTGGATTTTCTTCTGTTAAACGGCTTTCGTCAATTTTTGAAAGTCTTTCATTTACTTCGTCTTTCAAATTTGAAATTGATTGTATAACATTTTCAACATTTAATGCTTCTGGGTTAGACACTGCTTCTAATCTAGCTTCATCTTTCAAACCTCTTCCCCATTTTGAACCTGGTTCTGATAATACTGTTTCAGTTTCGCTTAACCAATATGAAGTCGCTTCTTTAACATGATTTAAAATTTGTAAAATAGACCATTCATCTTCTGTTGGATTCCAACGTATCGTTTCTTCTGGCAAACCATCTACTACTTCTAAAATATTATCTAAAGTACTTTGAATTGATTCGATATACGTTTCTATTTTCGACATTTTATATGCCTCCTTCAAATTTATTTTTGTTTATTTTCTGCAACTACTTTATTTTCTAAAGCACCTATTTTATCGATTTCTATTTTTACGACATCGCCATCTTTCATAAATACTTGTGGATCACGTGCTGAACCTACGCCACCTGGTGTACCTGTTAAAACGATATCTCCTGGTTTCAATGTTGCTAATCCAGATAAGAAAGCAACTAATTTTTGAACTGTGAATACATGATTAGATGTATTTGAACGTTGCATTTCTTCACCATTTAAAGTGAGTACCAACTCTAATCCGTCTGGATCTTGTAATTCATCAGAAGTCATAATCCATGGCCCCATTGGCGCTGTGCCATCTACTGTTTTTCCTTGTAGCCATTGTAATGTTCTTTGTTGAATATCACGATAAGTCACATCGTTAACGATTGTGTATCCTGCTACATAATTAAGTGCGTCTGCTTCAGGTACGTTTTTTGCTTCTTTACCTATTACAAAAGCAAGTTCTGCGTCATAATCTAATTTATCTGAGATAGGATAATGAACAATATCGTCTTCTGGACCAACGATTGTATTATCAAATTTAGCAAATACTACTGGATTTTCAGGTAAGTCACGACCCATTTCTTTAATGTGTTCTTCATAATTATGTCCTACGCAAAACATTTTTCCTGGATTTTGAATAGGCGCCTCTATTTTCACGTCTTCTTTTTTATAAATTAATTGATGATTAAATACATCTGGTTTAGCTTGTGCAAACTCGATTGCTTCTTTAGCATAGTTTAAACTTTCTTCTCCACCTTCAATGAACCCCTTCGCATCAGATGGAACATATGCTTCAGCAATCGTTTCACTACGATATTTCTCCTTGCTTTGTAATAAAGCTTGAAATGCGTAGTTTAAATCTACTACTTCATTTTTTTCTGTTAATGTACCTAACCTAGAATAACCATTTGTTTTAAAAGTAATCAGTTTCATAAAATATCTCCCTTTGTTTTAAAATTTAAGTTTTCTTTATCAATAAAAACTTATTTTTTCTAATGATTTTCCACTCATGTGATAATGAGTTCACCATTTGTAAACAATTATAATTAATTGTCAGAAAATTGTCAATCTTCCTTTTCGTAGTAATTCATTTCTATTAGTATAAAAAGTTATTATTTCAAACTAAAATTTAGGAAATGTATAGTGGTAGAATATTGTGCTATAATTTGGTTGCATGAAGGAGCGTGAGTAATAAATGGCGGATAAAAAGAGTAAAGACTATATCCAATCTTTAGATACAGGTATTAAAATATTGAATGTTTTACAGAAATCTAAATCTCCTATGAAATTTAGTGAGATTCAACAAATTACTTCTATTACGAAAAGTAACTTATATAAGTATATGAATACTTTAGCTAATAATGAATTAGTCTATCGTAATCCAGCTACAGGTGAATATCATTTAGGGAACCAACTCATACAACTGGGTATGTCGGCAATGGGTAATTTAGACTCTCTAGCTATTGTGACACCATACTTACAAGAAATTGGCCGTCACAATAATAATACAGTGCTGTATTCAGTAATCACTAGACGAGGCCCAGTCGTTACAAAAATTTGGCATGCAGAAGGTATTTTAAATATTGGTGCACAAATTGGTACAGTACTCCCCCCGAAATCTTCTTCCGGTAAAATATTTGCAACCTTTTTTGATGAAACTCAAAAAGAGTACGAAGATGAAGAATTAAATAAAATTCACAATCAACAAATTGCTTTTGCTGAAGAACCGTTGATCCCTGCAATTTCTTCTGTTTCTTTCCCTGTGTTTACATTTAATAAAGAATTAGAAGGAATCATTTCTGTTATAGGAGTAAAAGACAATTTACCAGATTCGGTAGACTCACCAGATACATATTATTTATTAGAAAAACAAAAAGAAATTTCTAAATTATTAGGATTACACCTTTAATATTCAAGATAATTTAAATTATTTTCTGTAGCTTAGTCTAATAATTGAATATATAATCACCCATTAAATTATTTTAATGGGTGATTTTTTTAAGCTTTAAATGTCATATTGATTTCGCTACTCACCCCTTTTCTACTTAGTTTTCTAACAGTTTGAATTACCACTCCATAACAGTTAAATATTCTTAATTTTCACATTTTTCATTGTAATTGTAAAAAAACACCTATATAATCACCACTAAAGAACAAAGGACACTAATATGATAAATATACTGTTTTATTATTATATTTTATTATTAGTGTTTAATTTCATGGAGGGTATATTTATGGGGGAAATCAATACAACCAAAGTAGTTAATAAAAGTAAGTTCAACAAATTTCATTTCAAATTAATTTTTTGGAGCTTTTTTCTTATTATTTTCGACGGCTATGATTTAGTTTTGTACGGGACAGCAGTACCTATGTTAATTGAGGATTGGGGGCTCTCCGAAATTGAAGCAGGTACTTTAAGTAGCTATGGCCTATTCGGTATGATGTTTGGGGCTATAGGTTTTGGCATTTTAGCTGATCGTATTGGTAGAAAAAATGTCATAGCAATCACATTGATTTTATTCAGCTTATTTACATGTCTTTGTGGGTTTGCTGCAAATACAACACAGTTTGGCATCTATCGCTTTTTAGCAGGTTTAGGTTTGGGGGGTATCATGCCTAATGTCATTGCACTAGCAACTGATTTTGCACCTGAAAGAATGAAAAATCTTGTAGTTTCAATTGTGTTATGTGGCTACTCAATTGGTGGTATTCTTGCACCAGTATTAGGGTTAACATTAATGCCTATCGGAGGTTGGCGTTCAATCTTTTGGGTAGCAATTTTACCTATATTTGCACTACCTTTTTTACTTAAACAATTACCTGAGACTTTTAGTTATTTAAATCGTACTAATAGGAAAAAAGAAGCAGTAAATACATTAAGAAAAATTGATCCAAAACTTAACATATCTATGAACGATACGATAAAAGATATCGAAGTTTCTACTACTAAAGTGCCTTTAATGGACCTATTTAAAGAAAATCGGGCGCTCAGTACAGTCTTATTTTGGTTAACTTTCTTTTGCTGTTTGTTAATGATTTTTGGTTTAAATACATGGCTACCAAATTTAATGATGCGTGCTGGATATGAATTAAATTCTAGTTTAGTATTTTTAATCGTATTACAAGTTGGAGCAATCATTGGAACACTTATAATCGGAAGACTATGCGACAAATTTGGTTCCAAAAAACTACTTGTGCCATTATACATTGCTGGCGCTATCTCTTTATCTCTATTGTCTTTAGGTAAAGATGTTAATATATTTGTTATTTATATCTTAATTGCAATCGCAGGCGCTGCTACCATAGGTTCACAAAATCTCGTTCAAGCTTTCGTATCGCAATATTTCCCAGCTTATATTAGATCCACAGCGCTAGGTACAGCTTCTGGTATTGGGAGAGTCGGCGGAATGATTGGACCACTAATGGGTGGCTTTTTACTCACATTTGCATTACCTATGCCGTTGTACTTTATCGCTTTTGCTATTCCAGGTTTAATAGCTGCCTTAGCACTTTATTTAATACCAATGCAGCATGCAAGTGAAGAATATAAAAAAACATATCAGGCCAAAAACGTGCCGAAAGACGTACCAAACGAAGTTAAATAACTTAATAACCAAAAAATCTCAACCAATGTTGGTTGAGATTTTTTTTATGCTTTATTCATATTATATATTTAGTGATTTAATAAAATCAATTATATCTTCAGACATTTCTTCATTATCTAAAGCAAACTGTATTGTTGTTTTGACAAATCCTGATTTCTCACCAACATCATAGCGATTTCCTTCGAAATCGAAAGCATAAACGCAATCGTCACTATTTAACCGTTCAATTGCATCTGTTAATTGTATTTCCCCACCTGTACCTATTTCTTGGCTTTCTAAATAATCAAATATCTCTGGTGTTAATACATAACGTCCCATAATCGCTAAGTTTGATGGTGCCGTGCCTTTTTCAGGTTTTTCTACAAATTGTCGAACACCAAATAATCGATCATTTGATTCTAATGGATCCACAATACCATATCTGTGTGTTTCACTTTCATTCACTGTTTGCACACCAATGATTGGTTTACCAGTTTTGTCATATTGATTCATTAATTGTTTAATTGCTGGTGTATTTGACTTCACAATATCATCACCCAATAATACCGCAAAAGGTTCATTACCAATGAATTGTTTCGCCGACCATATCGCGTGACCTAGACCTTTTTGTTCTTTTTGCCTTACATAGAACATATTAGCTAAATTACTTGAATATTGTACTGCATTTAATAAGTCTGTTTTGCCCTTAGATTTAAGTATCATTTCAAGTTCGTTTTGATTATCAAAATGATCTTCTATTGCTCTTTTATGTTTACCTGTAACTATAATAATATCTTCTATACCAGCATTCACTGCTTCTTCAACTATATATTGAATCGTAGGTTTATCTAATATTGGCAACATTTCTTTCGGCATGGCCTTTGTTGCTGGTAAAAATCTCGTACCTAAACCTGCTGCGGGTATAATCGCTTTTTTAATTTGCATAAATTTTCTCCTCTATATCTAAACACAGATCCACATTTTGCGTTTTGTAATTTTAATATTTGCTTAATTTCTATCGTCTAAGTTGCTCCAATAATTCAGCATAATTATCAATTGCTGTTTGATGTTTTAATCGTTCATTATTTTTTACGTTGTTAAGTGGTTCATCAACAATTTTCATCATGCTTTTTGCAAAATATGAAATATTATTAGGTTCGACTAAGTATCCGTTCTGTCCATTTTCAATTATTTCTCGGGGGCCATATTTAACATCATACGAAATAACAGGGCATCCAACTGCTATACTTTCCATAATTGTTAAGCCAAATCCTTCAAAATCACTTGTTAATAATGATGCTCTTGAAGCTTTAAATTCTGCTAATGGATTGGATGTATAATCATTAATCTCAACGTACTCATTTAAAGCATATTCATTTATTAAATCTTTAATCATTTTTAATTGATCCGCTTCATCTTTTCCATATAATACTAATTTACTTGTGTAACCTGCTTCACGAAATAATTTATACGCCTTTATAAGATGGTCTAATTGTTTTTGTAATCCAAATCTACCTATATAGATAAATTGATCTTTAAAACTTGAAGGTTCACGAGAAGGCTCCGCTACTTCAATAAAGTGGGGAATTACAGCAAAACGGTCATCATCAATAGAATATAAATTTTGTATATCTTTTTTTTGATGGTTCGTTAACACTAAATATTTAGTGACACGTTCTGAATTTGTAAGTGCATATTTATAGGAATTTTTTACATTACTGCCGTCTAAATGTGAGTTGTGAAAAACCAACACATTTTTAGTATTATTCGTTTGTTGTAGTAATGCTCCGTCTAAAAGTCTGGCGTCATTAAAGACAATATCTCCATCCTTTAAACGGTTTTGGAAATAATATTGAAAAAGCTGTTTTTCATTTTCAAATGCTTTAAAATGTTTACCCTCTTTATATAATTGAACTAATAATAGTGTTGTGTTCTCATCATCAGCAAAAAACTTTTCACAATATTTATAACCTTCTCTATCGTAGAACTTTTCTGCAATTTTCCCATAATTTTTAGTGGAAAAATAAACTTTTTTATGCAATTCTCCATAAGTATTATATTGATGTCTCTCTACTCTTTTTTTACAATAAGGCGTCATAAAATCTTCGAATTCTAAAATATTACTTCCTGTTCTGAATTTTCTATATAGAACATATGTATCGCCGTCATAATAACGAACGACATCCCTATTATTCTTTCTGATTTCACTTGTTAATCCTTCAATATCCCGTTCAACTTCATGATATTCTATTGTGTCACTATTAGCGTGTGGATTATATAATAACTTAAAATCAGATAGCCAATCATAAATATTTTCTACTCTAATTTGAGCATTTAATTTATTATTTTCCACAAATGATTTAATAACGTCATAATAGTTAGGATTATAATTTGTCGTTAATATTGTGTTTGTTTCATTTAAATCATTATGCATTAATTGAATTCTATTTAATAACGCTTTCGTTCTTCCACCATGAACTGGTGGTAATGTTGATGTAATTGTGTACAACATTTATAACATTCCCCCGATATCTTCACTTGCAATATCAATATTGTACCACATAAATCATATGTATTTAAATTGTTATTTAATTTCATTTTACAATTTAATATAATGAACAATTATATTGTAAACTAACAAAAATGAATTTTGCTAGAGATTAAATTAAAACAAATCGGGAAGATAATGATTAAGAAGGTGAAATGATGTTAGATAGGGAAGAAGTTTTTAATTATGTAAATCGTAAGTATGATGTGAAACCAGATTACCCTTGGAAAACTTATTCGAATTTTGCAGCTTTAAGACATAAAGCTAACAAAAAATGGTTTGCTTTAGTGATGAATATTGCTCAAGACAAATTAGGGTTAAATGGCTCTGATGAAATAGATGTATTAAATTTGAAAATCAGACAAGAATTTATTGGACCTTTAAGAAAAAAAGAAGGATTTTACAAAGCCTATCACATGGATAAATCCAATTGGATAAGTATCAATTTAAATGAGATTAACTCTATAAATCATATTAAAGATTTAATAGCAGAAAGTTATGAGCTAACAAATTAACTTTTACAGTTTCATTGATTATTTTTAATAAGACTTCATACTAAATTGACATAAAAAAACAGGTAAGCATCCTTAATTTATAAGATGCTCACCTGTTTTATTTTAATTATTTAATTTTACTGTTCCTCTGCTTCTTTTTGATTCGTACGTTTTTGTAATAAAATTGCTGCCGCTGCTAAGATTAAGACTAAAACGGCGATACCGATAAGCCCTAGATATTTCGCAATATTACCAAAGACGATACCTACAACTAAGAAATCTGTATCTGAGAATGTCGTTGCTGCGCCACCAAGTTCACCTAGGAATGGCAAGAACAGCAGTGGTAAGAATGTAATTAACAAGCCATTTAATGCTGAACCTGCTATTGCACCTCTAATACCACCACGCGCGTTACCAAATACGCCAGCCGTTGCCCCAAGGAAGAAGTGAGCTACTACACCTGGAAGTATAACTACCCCACCAAATAAGAATAAGACGAACATGCCCAAGACCCCAACTATAAAACTGACAAAAAAGCCAATTAATACAGCATTTTGTGCATAAGGGAAGACTATAGGACAGTCTAATGCTGGTTTTGTGTTAGGTACTAATTTTTCAGAAATACCTTTAAACGCCGGCACGATTTCAGCCAATATTAAACGTACACCCGTTAATATGATAAACACACCAGCTGCAAAAGTAACCCCTTGAATCAGTGAAAATACAATAAAGTTTTGACCGTCACTAATTTCTGTATGTACGAAGGTTGGACCCGCAAATAACGCTGCCACAAAATAGAGTAATGTCATTGTTAATGAAATACTGATTGTACTTTCTCTTAAAAAGCTCAAGCCTTTAGGAAAATTAATTTCTTCTGTTGATTTAGACTTTCCTTTAAATAACTTTCCAATCTCTCCAGCTGCCCAATAACTGATCGTACCAAAGTGACCTAAAGCGACTTGGTTAGTCCCAGTTATTTTCTTCATTGTTGGTTGTGCTAACGCTGGTAATATAGCCATAATCAATCCTAAAATAATAGATCCTGTGATTACTGTCAATGTCCCAGTGATATTACCTACTGACAGTAATATAGCTAAAAAGGCTGCCATATAAAATGTATGATGACCTGTTAAAAAGATATATTTCAAATTCGTAATACGTGCGATAATGATATTAACAATCATCCCAAATACCATAATTAATGCTGCTGTTGTGCCATATTGTTCTAAAGCAATTGAAATAATCGCTTCGTTATTAGGTACGACACCTTGCACGCCAAAAGCGTGTTGGAATATTTTTCCAAATGGTTCTAATGATTGTGTTACAACATTCGCCCCTGCACTTAACACTAAAAATCCAAGTATCGTTTTAATCGTACCGGACGTGATGTCAGTGGCTGATTTTTTCTGCATAATTAGACCTATTAAAGCAATTAAAGCAACTAATATAGCAGGTTGACTCAAAATATCAACGATAAAATCTAGGATAGGTTTCATAACGTTGCCCCCTTACTTCTAATTTATAAAATGTTCAAATCACTTAATTTCTCATTCAATTTATTTTGTAACTCTTCTTTATCTAGAATGTTATCTAAAACAATAACGTCCCCTAAGTGCTTTGTATTTTCTTCTAAATCTCTACCGCAAATAAATAAATCTGCCATATCAGGGCTTGCAGACATGACATCACTGTGTTCAACTTTAAAGTCTGATGGTGCATTTAAATTTTTTAAAGCTTCCTGTGCATTCATTTCCACCATAAAGCTACTTCCTAAACCGTGACCACATACAACTAAAATTTTCATTTTCATCATTCTCCTTTAAATATATTTATTATTTCATCAATGTCTGTTGCTGCTAATAATTTATTAACTGTGTTCGAATCCCCTAAGATTGTTGCTAAATTTCTTAAAATTTCTAAATGTCCCTCGTTATCAACAGCGCTTAATACAAACACGAGAGACGCATGATGTCCGTTCTCAGAAAAGTTAATATGGTGATTCAATTTCAATAAACTTAATCCTATTTTTTTAACATCATCACTCGGTCTAGCATGCGCTATTGCAATTTCAGGTGCTATTACAATATAGGGCCCTAATTCTTCTACGCTATAAATCATCTTTTCAATGTATTGTTGTTTAAAGTACCCTTGTTCTAGCAGAGGTTCAGATGCAACACGAATTGCATGTTTCCAATCATCCACTCGATCTCGTATCTGTACTTTATCCGATGATAAAATTTCCGGACTCATTTATATCCCCCTTATTAATGTTGACTTACATCACGAATACATGACATGATATCTGCTATATTTCCAGAAAACAGTGTTGCTCTCGTTGCTTCCTCCATGATTAGCTCGCTAAATTGTCGCAAAGCATTTAAATGTATCTGCGGCTGCTCCGTAGCTAATGTAATAATGATATGCACTGGATCATATTGCTGATGATTAAAGATCACACCCGTTTTAAAATGAACTAAACTAAATCCCACAGGTTGTTTAACATGTTTATGGTTAGCATGAATCAATGCAATATGAGGACTAATTACCATATAAGGTCCAAATGCATCTAATTGTTCAATAATGTCAGCAGCATAGGCCTCATCTACGATTTGATCATTTACAAGCGGTGATACACATTGTCTAATTGCATCATTTCTTAAAAGTGTTTGCTGTTGTGTCAATATTCGAGATTGTGGTAATACTTCTTGTAACGTTGGCCCTAACCCTTTAACATCATTTACATATCGCTCTCTTGAATGGTTAATAATTTCATTTAATTGCTTTCGATCGTCTTTATTTAAAAATGGCGAAACCCTAATTACTGGTACGCTTGCTTGTTCAAAAGGAACCGTAGAAATGATATAATCAATACCTTCATGTTTTAGCATTACTTCATCTATTTCATATATAGAATAAGCATCTACAATTTCTAATTCTGGATAAATATGATCCATCCTACTTTTTAATAATTGAGATGTTCCTATACCTGATCCACAAAGTAACACGACTTTAATGGCATTTGTGGTCACTGCTGAAATCCGTTCAATCGCAGAAGCAAAATGCAATGTGATATACGATAATTCATCATCAGTAAAGTGTATTTGGTAATTTTCTTCAATGCCCCATACATGCCTTTTAATTCCTTCTATAATATGGTGATACTGCGTATGGATTTCCTTATTTAAAGGGTTCGCATGCGTCATATCAAACTTCAATCGATGAATTGCAGGTCTCAAATGTACGATTAAACCATTTGCTAATTTGCTATCAGACATTAAATCTAGTCCTAACTCACCACTCATACGTTCAATCAATTGTTCTGTTAATATCTCTAAATCGCCTATTTGTTGATTGAGTTCATTCACTTCTGACGTTTTAGCACCCAATAAATGTAAAGTAATAAAAGCTGCTTCACTTTTTGGAAATTCAATCTGAAAAATAGCTTCTAATTTTTCTTTAATTTTAAGTGCAATATGAAATTGCTCTGTTTTAGCGAGCTTTTCATACTCTTTATCAGGTATATCGAAGGCAAAATGTTCATTTGTACGATGAAGCGCAATCAAAATGTGATAAATCAATCCATCAATTGCACTTTGAACTAATTGATATTTTGCATCTAATAATATAGAAGTTACTGTTAAACGAATTTGTTCTAACTCTTTATTCGAAAAAAGTTGATGACCCATGTGATGTGTGTGCGTTTGAAAATATTCATGTACACGTGTGGCATAGGCTTTACGATAAGCATTTTCCTCACCCTGAATTACAAACCCTTTATTTTTCTTGTACTCAAGAAACAAATCGTTTTCTTCTAACCAAGATTGAACATTTTTTAAATCTTCAACAATTGTACGACGTGTTACTGAAACCAATGTTGCTAATACTTGGGATGATGTGGGTTCAATCGATTCAAACAACTTCAAAGTGATATATAATATGCGTTCTTTCTTTGAATAATGCATCGATGTTCCCGTATATTTTGGCTCTAATGTTGCCAACTGAAGCGCTGTCGTTGTAATCTTTATCCCCTCATATTTATTCCGATGAATCGTTAAATCTAATTTATCTTCCATAGTTTCAATGTATTCAAGGTCATATTGTATTGTTCTTTCAGATACATTGAACTGTGTTGCTAAATTATGAATTTGAACAAAGGCTTCACGTTCAAGTAAGTACGTTAATATATGATGTTGTCTCTTGCTTAACACATCAGCAACCTCCTTACAGTTATATTGTAATCGCTTTCTTGTACGTGTGGATGTGTAATCTATTTCGTCTCACAATACGAAAAGTTGCACATCTAAATAAAAAATACTATTTTTAAATTATAAAATGCATAGACCTAATTTGATACTTCTTTGTTTATTTTTCAAAACAAAAAAGATGTAAAAGTAATTAAACTTTTACATCTTTTGCTGACATTGATTCAATACCATAACAAATCATACAATTATTTATTATTTTTTACTTCTTTATATAAATCTATCATTTCCTGGGCAATATCCTTAAAAGTGATTGCTGTCATTAAATGGTCTTGACTATGCACTGTTAACAGCGTCAAATTGATATGTTCACCTTGTGCTTCCTTTGTTAACATATTCGTTTGTACATGATGTGCTTCAAGCAAAGCAGCTTCAGCTTGTTTCAGTTTCGTTTCCGCTTCATCAAACGCACTTTTTTTAGCTGCAAATATGGCTTCCATCGCATGACTTTTAGCATCACCACTATAAGCAATGAGCGACATTGCAAATTCCAAATTCTTCTCTTCTTCAGTCATTGTTCCACCCCTATTCGCTCATTAAACGTTCCGCTGCACTTAATACGTTTGCGCCGTTCATCGTACCGTAATCTGTCATTTCAATGACTTCTACAGGTATGTTTTTGTCTGTACATTTTTTAGTATATTCATCTTTTTTAAAACGGACTTGTGGACCTAATAACAAAACATCTACTTGAGCATCTTCAATTTTTTGATCCGCTTCTGTCGTTGAGACTGCAAATATTTCACGGTCTAAATCTTGTTTTTCAGCTTCTTTTTGCATTTTCTGAACTAACATACTTGTACTCATTCCAGCTGCACATACAAGCATTATTGTTTTTTCTGCCATATAATTCCCTCCATTTATTATTACTATACCCTATCTGTTAATTGATCTCGCTATCATGGATAATGTGTGGCGTTGTCCACGTATCGCTTTACTTAATTCAAAAATATTTTCTACAGGAGCTAAACCGCCATAGCCTGCGTCACCAATATGTTGAATATCCACACCGCATATTTTATTTCGAATTGCGAAGTCCCTAATTGTACTGGCGTCAGAACTCTCTTGACTTGTCCCTATTGCTGACATGACTAAACCACCATGATGATGGACTGCTTTCACTATGTCTTTTAATTGTGCTTCATCAAATCCTGGAACTGTTCCAATAGATGGTACTAAAATAATATCAGCACCTGCATCAATAAATTTTTCAACATATGCTTTAGTAATTACAGGTTCATCTACACCTGCACTGTGCATTTTTCCGGCTATAATCAATCCTGAAAAATTTGCTCTTGTCTCAGCAATTGCACCAACAATTTTTTCATTAGATACGCCAGTACCTGGATTACCTGTCATGCAAATAAAGTTTATGCCTAATTTTTCTAAAGCTTTTACTGTTTTCGAACTTGCTTGTCGTCCTTTAGCAATATTTAATTTTTCTTCTGCCATGCTCGCTTGCTCATCTACTGGTTCTAAATTGACACCTATAGGTCTTGCAACAAGACGTCTTAATTCTTTAATGACATGTTTTTTCTCATCTATATTTTCTACTTTAGGATTGAACGCGTCTAATCCATTTAATAAAATCAAATCTGCTCCGAATGCACGTGATAGTTCTGCATTTGTTATGTCTGGTATGACTGGTGTACGCGTAACAACATTCTCTGCTAAAACAACGCGACCATCACTTGCTTTGATACTTTGTTTTAATTCTTCGGCCGTCATTTTCACTATTTCTGAGGCATTAGCACTTAATAATCTCTTAACCATATTATCTACTCCTTTATTTTGGTTCTTCCGTTTCTTTTTTTCCGTTTACTTCTTTATCTTCTAAATATAAATTATATTTCTCCATTGCTCTATAAAATGGGTAATAGAGTAAAATATCGATAATGATACATACAATTTGAACCAATGAACCACTATAATGCCCTGTCGCTAAAAATCCACTGATGATAGGTGGTATCGTCCATGGCATCGCCGTCCCATTGGTGAGATGCACAATCCCGCTCGACATTGCGAAATACGTTATCGTCGCATTAATCATTGGTGCTAATACAAATGGAATAATTAATCTCACATTAAGTACAACAGGCAAACCAAACAATGTTGGTTCATTAATATTAAATATTCCCGGCATTAAAGTAAGTGGTGCCATCGTTTTTGTGATTTTACTGGAACGTTTTTTAAAAGCTAATATCGCAATTACGATGACTAGACCTATTGTTGAGCCGCCACCACCCATAAATACAAAATTATCAATAAATGGCTGCGTTATGATATGCGGTAAGTCTCCGTGTGGATTGGCTTGATATGCTAGACGGTTTTCATCAATATTTTTCAACCAAATTGGTTGCATAACTGCATTTACTACGTTTGCACCATGGATACCAACAAACCAAAAAGCACTATTAAGACCAACTAAGATAATGGTACCGATCAAGCTTCCTCCCATCAGACTTAACGGTACGCCTAATGTATTAACAATTAATTCATGGATGTTGCCAAACGGTAAATTATCCAATGCGATATATACAGCAAGCCATAATATGATAATCGCTGCCCCAGGTATTAATGCACTAAAACTTTGTGCGACTGCTGGCGGCACTTGATCTGGCATTTTGATTCTAATGTTTCTATTGATAAACCACTGAAAAATTAACCCTGAAATAATACCAATAATAAGTGCTACAAATAAACCCTGACTTCCCATATATATTTGAGGTATTGCTTCTTCAGGTACTTTATCTCCAGTCATTACATTCGGTGTGACAACTAAAAATGCTGACATCGCAATAATACCGGCTGAAACCCCATCTGTATTATATTGCCGGGCAATACTATGGGCGACACCAAAACTTGCAACTAGTCCCATTAATCCGAATGTCCCATTCACTGCTTTCATTAAATATGGTTGAATCCCCTGTGCTTCTAGCCACTCTATCCAGCCTGGTATCGCAATACCACTGATTACTAAAAATAATGAACCAATAATAATCAAAGGCATTGCAACGATAATGCCATCCCTCATTGAAATCAAAATTTTATTTGATCCCAATTTAGAAGCGACTGGTAACAAATGTTTTTCTAATGCGTCATTAAATTTACTCACATCAACACCCCATCGTAGATTCGATTTTGAAAACGCTTTCAATGTTTTTGATTAATTATAATTTATAATCAATTATGTGTCAATATAGTTGCAACTTTTTATTTTTAATATAATAATAAGAGTATTAAGAAATTATGGTGATAAAAATGAAAGCAAACATGACAAATAAACAGCGGATGATACGTGGCCAAATTTTAAATGAAATATACGTACGTGGCCCTATATCAAGAGTTGACATAGCAAGAAATACAGGAATTACACCAGCAACAACAACTGCAGTAACCGCAGAACTAATACAAGATAATCTCATTAAATCTACGGATATTGAAGTTGATCATTACGATATTGACACTAAAAAAACATCAGGACGCAAAAAAATATTACTTACAATTTGTAATAAATATAATTACTATGTTGGTATTGAATTAGCCAGAGATTTTGTAACGTTATGTTTAACTGACAATCTTGGCAATATCGTTGATCAGAATATGATTGATATTACTACAACACAATTCTTAAAAAAAATCACTCCAAACTTTATATTGGAAGAACTTAATCATTTCTTAAAACAACATGCAGCTTATAATATTCAAGCAGTTGGCATTGCTTTACCAGGTCACTTTGATGAAATAGATCAACAAATTGCTTCGAATAGTGATTGGTCCGGTTTTGATTTGAAAAATTTACTTTCTCGTATTGACCTGCCTGTATTTTTAGAAAATAACGTACATTGTATGAGTCTATATGAACATTTACTTACATCAGAAAATGATGGCGAAAATTTCATCTTCTTCCATGCTGTAAAAGGGATTTTTTCATCTAGTATGTACCGTGGTAATTTATATGGAGTTTCCAATTTTTCTGTAGGGGAAGTCGGACATACCATCATCCATCCAGACGGTGAACGCTGTGAATGTGGTCGTAGAGGGTGCTTACAAAACTATTTAGGTGGTATGAATATTATAAATAAAGCTAAAGTTATTTATAGAAGTGCTCAAAGCACATATCTCACAAGTTTAGTAGCAGACTCAAATGATATAACTTTAGATACTGTTATAGAAGCGTATCGTTTAGGCGATAGTGGCATCGTACAAATTATCAAAGATGCTATGCGTGCAGTCGCAATTACGCTCAATAATTTAACCATGTTAGTAGATACTAATAAAATTTATTTGCATGGTCCATTATTTAACAATGATATTACAGATGTCATTTTAAAAGAATATTTAAGTTATCAAAACTTATACGGTGGATTAGGTGAAATTGATTTTCAAATGAAAGTTTATCACCCCATTAATGGGGCCAAAGGTGCCTGTGCCCTTGCCATCCACCAACATTTAATTTGGTCAGAATTATAGGTTATGTCAAAATATAATAGTTCGATAAAAGAGATAGCGGAGGATTTTTTGTCTTCCGCCTTCTTTTTTGATTTCTAACACTTCTTAATGACAAGTATTATCTATAAAAATTTTTATCCCTCACAAAAATTAAATAAAAATAACTTTTTAAATTATTAATTTTTTCCTTTTTTGAAAAAGCGGTGCGCACTAGATATAACTGTGATATTCTATTTTAATAAACATATTATAAGGGGGATTTTTATGCATTGCCCAAATTGCGGGGAGTCAGTTACAAAAAAAGATTTATTTTGTGGCGAGTGTGGTACCAAATTAACACTTCAAGATCAATCATCTACTGACAATCCAACTACTAATCAACATACATCTCAGTCTGATGCATCACAGAATCATGAACCATCTCATACCTCTCATCAGCCAAAACAACCAAGTCAATCAAACAAAAACATTACCAAACATTCTGATGATATTTTTAATGAGGCAAAATTATTTTTCTCCAGCTCATTTTCTAGGACAGATGAGGCAGTTATAAGTAAACATCAATTTACATTTAAAACGCTTTTCAGTCTCATTATTGCAGGGTTTATAATTACACTTATTTTATTATCTTTAGTTATACCAGCAGAGGTAGCATTTTTTGCGACAAGTAAGGCTAATATCGTTTTTAACATTACCTTTTACATACTAATATCTATTTCAATAATTTTTGCCATTACATTATTATTGATTAAACTGCTAAACATTAAAATCAGTGTACATAAAGCACTTTCCGATTTTGTATTAATTAATACTTTTTCTGTAATTGCGTTCTTATTAGGCTTATTATTTCTAGCTATTAATGTGCCAAGCTTTGGATCAATGCTTGTTTTAATTTCTATGCTATTTACATTAGTGTCACCAATTTATCTCACAACAAAGCACAGTCATATGCACCAACTTCGTATGCCCGTGATTTATGCTATTTTAATTTATATTCTTATTTTAGGTGTCCTCCTTCGCATTCTTATTGAAGGAACAGTTTCAAATTCTTTAAGTGCTTTAGATTCATATTTTAATACAGATTATTAAGGAGAGAGTTAATTAATGAAATACTGTAGTAATTGTGGAGCCGAAATTAAACCAAACCAAAAAGTATGTACACAGTGTGGCACACCTGTACATCAACAACGTAGTACAAATAACAACGACAATCATAATAAAAAATCAAAATTACCACTTTATATTACAATTGCTGTCATTGTAGTTATCATTATTGCATTATTTACAGCTTATAAGATAATTGAAAGTCAGCTTTCACCGACAAAACAAGCTGAAGCTATTTCAAATGATTTAAAAAATAATAAGCCCAGTAACTTAACTCATAATTTAAAAGCAAACGGCGGGTCTCTGTCTAAAGACGAAGCCAAAGCTGTCTATAAATATATTAATGAAACAGATAGCCCTGAACGTGTTGGTGATGAAATTCAAAGCGCTGCACAAGGTATGAAAGATAATACAATGGGTGGCACTTCTGTTACGGTTGGCGATAACGAACTCATAAACATCTCTCAAGATGGTAAAAAATGGGGCATATTTAAAAACTATAATTTTAATGTAAATGAAGCGTCTGTTACCATTCTTCCTGAAGAAGATAGTACGTTATCTTACAAACATAACGACGATACGAAACAAGTGAAACTAAAACAAGGTAAGACAAAAACACTTGATGACTTCCCTATTGGAATATACGATTTAAAAGCTACTCAAAAAGTAGATGGTAAAAAGTTTGATGGTGTCGTTCATATCGATATGTCTGAAAGTAACGATGCTGATCCTCAATTCAAACAAAAGCGTTTTACTGTAAGTACTGACTCAGCATATATCGATTCAGATTCACTAAAGCTTTATATCAATGGTGAAAAACAACAAGACTTTGATGAATACGCTAGCGAAACATTTGGTCCATACTCACCTGACGAAAAAGTAGAAGTATATGCTACAACTGAAGTTGAAGATAAACAATTCACATCAAATGTCGAGAATGTTTCAAGCCCTGAAAACGACGAAGAAGAAGTTGACGTTACTTTAACCTTTGATGATGATGCTATTAGCGACCATGAAGACAAAGTATTTGAAAAAGAAACTCAATCTGAAGATGACGAAGACGCATCCAGTTCAGATGAGGAGGATGTCACACATGATAATGTTATAGACAAAGTCGAATCATATGAAGGCGAAAGTTTAGACACTGATACTTATACTTATAAAGAACCTGAAGAAACAGATGATGGTTGGGGATTTTCATTTACCGATAAAGACGGTAATTTAGCTGGATCATATACTATAGATGATGACGGTTATGTCACAGAATATGATGAAGACGGTAAAAAAGTCAATTCTGGATATTAATATTATTTTATAGGGAGTGGGACAGAAATCTAATTTTTCTAATAAATTTCGTCGTATGAACCCAGCCCGGCACAGCTACTGTAAACAAGTGCTTCAGCGCTTTTAAAGAACTACTTGTCTTCATAAATGAAGTAGTAGTTCTTTAAAAGCTTGATATAAGCGCATTTTCAATTCAGTCAGCCACTGCCAATATAAAAAATAAGCCTGAGACATGTGCTATGTCCCAGGCTGTTTTTTATTTAAATAAATCTTTCTTGCTTCTTTTCAAAATAATTTTAATAATATGTAGTTATTCACGTTATTCGAACATCTTCACTTCCCCTTTTTTCTAATCACTCTACGCCACTTTCATTTATCTTTTTTAATTGTCACAATTTTAGTAACTTTTATATGTAAATCTATACTGATGTAATATTACATGTTAGAATTTTATTGAATTAAACTCGTAATATTTATCTATAAATATCTATAAATCCACTAGATCCTAGGGATCTGGACTGCTGATCCAGGTTTCTTATTATTTAAGAAATAGGTGAAAAAATGAACTTCGTAGAATTAACAGCAAAAGAATTCACTGATTTTATTAATCAACATTTTGTGCATTATACCCAGTCTTATTCTCATTTTCATTATAGAAATCAGAATAAGAACGATGTACATTTAGTAGGCGTTAAAGAAGATGATAAAGTGATAGCAGCTTGTCTATTAACAGAAGCTAGGGCATTAAGGTTTTTTAAATACTTTTATTCTCACAGAGGTCCTGTTTTAGATTATAGTAATCCAATATTAATTAAATTCTTTTTTGAAAATTTAAAAGTATATTTAAAAACTCAAAAAGCATTATTCGCTTTAATAGATCCATATATTTTAGAAAATATTAGAGATACTGATGGAAAAATAATTGAACACTATGATAATGAAAAGCTTAAAAATGCATTATCAAAATTAGGTTATGCCCATCAAGGTTATAGTATTGGTTACTCTACTACTAGCCAAATTAGATGGTTATCTGTTTTAAATTTAAAAGATAAAAGTGAAAGTACCATATTAAAAGAAATGGATTATCAGACACGTCGTAATATTAAAAAAACTTTTGAAATGGGTGTGGAAATAAAAACATTGGATATTTCAGAAACCGATGTATTCTTTGAACTATTTCAAATGGCAGAAGAAAAGCATAATTTTAAATTTAGAGATAAAGCTTATTTTGAGGAAATGCAAAAAATTTATGCTAATCATTCTATGTTAAAACTCGCGTATATCAATTTAGAAAATTATAAGCAGCAATTGCAAAAGAAAAACGATAACCTTCTTTTAGAAATTAAAAATTTAGAGAATAAATTACAAGAAAACACTAATTCTAAAAAAACAAAAACGAAATTGAACCAGTTAACGCAACAACAAAACAGTTACGAAAGAAAAATTAATGAGACGATTGAATTAATTTCAACAGAAGGAAATATCTTGAATTTAGCTGCTGCATTTTATATATACACGAAAGATGAAGTTTATTACCTATCTAGTGGTTCTAATCCTAAATACAACCAATTTATGGGGTCTTATCGTTTACAATGGGATATGATTAAATTTGCCATAGAGAACGACATTCCAAGATATAATTTTTATGGCATTACTGGAGACTTCAGTGAAAATTCTGATGATTATGGTGTACAGCAATTTAAAAAAGGCTTTAATGCACACGTAGAAGAATATATTGGTGATTTTATAATTCCAATTAGAAAATTTTTATACAAACTATATTTATTAAATAAAAATAGACATGTTACGTAAATTAGATTCAAAACCAAATGCTGTAAATGTATTTGGTTTTTGAATCTATTTTTTGTTCATTCATTACTCAATACCACTTGAAAATGTCGGCGATTTGGTCCAATTCCTCATTAGTTAATAATGTACTAGCCGAATACTATAGGCTGAGGTTGCGCCCGCGGACAGCGCGCACAAAAAAATGCCAACAAAGTCGGAAACTTTGTCGACATTCTAAACCAATACAAACTTGTATCGCTTTTGTATATTTATTTAATTTAAAGCTGAATCATCAACGATAACTTCTACATTCGGATGTTGATGCAATATTGAAGCAGGAAGTGATTCTGACACTTTACCATCCATTAATTGTTGGATTGCATCTTGCTTATTACTTCCAAACGCTATTAGAATGATGCGTTTCGCACTCATAATAGATGCTAAGCCCATTGAAATAGCTTGTTTAGGTACATCTTCAATATTATCGAAGTGTTGACTGTTTGCTTTGATTGTTGAATCCGTTAAATCTACTACGCGTGTTTCACTTTCAAATGATGAAAATGGCTCATTAAAACCAATATGTCCATTTTCACCGATACCTAAGATTTGAATGTCTGCTGGCCCTGCATTGTGTATACATTGCTCATAGGCAATACATTCTTTTTCTACATCTTCTGCATCACCTTTAGGTAAATAAATATTATCTTCGTTCCAAGTGCTATTATGATTGAATAAGTGCTCTTTCATATAAGCATGGTAACTTTGTTCATGATCTGCCGCTAACCCAATATACTCATCTAAATTAAATGTCACCACATCAGTTAATTCTGTGTGATTAACATTAATTAATTCCGCTAAGTATTTATAGATATCAATCATTGTACTTCCCGTAGCAAGTCCTAACACAGCATTAGGTTGCGACTTTATTTGTTTCAAAAGCTCTATAGCAACATATTGACTCGCCGTTGTGCGGTCTTTCAAATTTATAACGTTCATATTTCTACCCCATTCTTTCTAATATCACTATATATTTTCATAATTAACATTTAATAACCTATATTACATAATTATCTGTTTTTTATCAAATTAATATAAAATGAATCATGCATACAATACTATTATACGCTTGTTTATGACTGTTCACTATCTAATAGTTCTTCTACTTCATTTTTTATCGTAGTTACATGGGGACCATAAACAATTTGAACGCCGTTCCCCTTCTGAATCACGCCTCTCGCTTCGGTCGACTCTAATATTTTTCTATCAACATCTTTATCAGTCTTTAAGGTAACTCTTAATCTTGTTGCGCAACAATCAACGATATCAATATTCTCTTTACCACCAAGACCTTGAATAATCGTTTTAGCACGATCAGTTGCTTCTACAGTTTCAGCCGCTTCGCCTTCTTCACGTCCAGGTGTTTTGAAATTAAATTTCGTGATGCAAAATCTGAATATAATATAATAAAGCATAAACCAAACGATACCTATTGGAATTACCCACAAGAAATTCGTCTTAGCATTGCCCTGCAATATACCAAATAATAGATAATCAATGAAACCACCACTAAATGTTTGACCAATCGTAATATTAAATATGTCTGCGAGCATAAACGCTAAACCATCTAAAAAGGCATGTATGACATAAAGAACCGGTGCTACAAATAAGAAACTGAATTCTAATGGTTCTGTAATTCCTGTTAAAAATGATGTTAACGCTGCAGATAACATTAATCCGCCAACGACTTTTTTACGTTCTGGCTTTGCAGTATGGTAGATTGCCAATGCAGCACCACATAAACCAAACATCATAGTAATGAATCTACCTGACATATATCTTGATACACCTGAATAATATTTAGTAACATCAGGATCACCCAATTGAGCAAAAAAGATATTTTGTGTACCTTGTACAATTTGTCCTTTCACTTCTAAAGTACCACCCAGCGCTGTCTGCCAAAATGGTAAGTAAAAAATATGATGTAAACCAAATGGTCCCAAAAGCCTTAAAATAAAACCAAAGAAAAAAGTACCAATAACTCCTGTTTTATCTACAAGTCCTCCAACACCAAATATCCAACCTTGCACAGTTGGCCAAATAAAGAACATCACGACACCTAATATAATAGAACCTAATGCTGTGATAATAGGCACAAAACGTGAACCGCCAAAGAATCCTAAATAGGTTGGCAAGGATATTTTATGGAACTTATTATGTAAAAGCGCTGTCATGATGCCGGTTATAATACCGCCAAATACGCCTGTTTCCACTGTTTGTATTCCAAGGACTGTACTTTGACCTTCTTTAGCTAAATTACCGTCTGCTAATGTATCTGTAATAATTAACAAACCATTCATTGAAGCATTCATAATGAGGAACCCTAACATGGCAGCTAAACCTGCTGTTCCTTTATCACTTTTGGCTAAACCAATCGCAACACCTACTGCAAAAATGACAGGTAAATTTTGGAAGACAATATCACCTGCAGATGACATTAATATAAATATATTTTGTAATAGTTCAATATCCAATAAAGGA
The DNA here is from genome assembly GCF_039237145.1 of Staphylococcus parequorum. Classification (NCBI taxonomy): domain Bacteria; kingdom Bacillati; phylum Bacillota; class Bacilli; order Caryophanales; family Staphylococcaceae; genus Staphylococcus; species Staphylococcus parequorum. The sequence goes on along the minus strand of NZ_CP150682.1, from coordinate 625,740 downwards.
TATGCTTTGATTGTATTTGGATTACTTAATGCGCCACCAATACCTAACAATAAACCGGCTGCTGGTAAAATTGCTATAGGTAACATAAAGGACTTACCGAATTGTTGTGCTTTCTCAAATAGCTTACTCATAATTGATTAACCTCCTAATTACCATAAATATACAAGCAAAGAAAATGATAATCAATACAATTCGTCATTATGAAAAACATTTTCAAAAGGATATAACGCTTTTTATGTAAGCCCTTTATTATAAACCTCGTTTAGTTCACTTAAATAACAGTTTTCTTTATACATTAAATAATCTGTTTCACCCATTAGGACACTTCACAATCTACATCGTCATATTAAAAGTTTCACGGCAGTGTTTTGAGCCAACATTTTCGGTAAATAATAGTGCTGAAGACTACAAGCTATGACTTCGTAAGGTGTGCAAAAAAATGGGGAGGGACAGAAACCAAAATTTGAAATTTGATTTCGTATTCCCTCCCCTACGACTATTGCTTCGCTTAAAATATATCGCCTAGTGTCACTGACATAATTGCTTTTATAGAATGTAATCTATTTTCAGCTTGATCAAATATCACAGCGTGCTCACCTTGAAATACGTCATCCGTAATTTCCATTTCAGACAAACCATATTTTTCATAAATCTGTTGTCCTACTTCAGTGTTTAAATCGTGAAATGCTGGTAAACAATGTAAGACGATTGCATTAGGATTCATCGTATTCAATAACATTGATTCATTTACTTGGTAAGGTAATAATTCATTAATACGGGTTTCTAAAACAGATTGATCCTCACCCATTGATAACCATACATCTGTATAGATAGCATCTGTTTGATAAATTGCTTGATTCACGTCATCCGTAATTAAAATTTCACTCTGAGATTGTGCAGCATAATCCTTAGCCATCTTTTGAATTGCTTCATCAGGTTGTAAAGATTTAGGTGCAGCAATATGTACGTTAACGCCTAATATAGCTCCAGTGATAAGTAAATCATGTGCTACATTATTTCTAGCATCACCTACATATGTTAATGTTTTACCTTCTAAAGTTCCCCAATTTTCTTTTAATGTAAAGAAATCCGCAATCATTTGCGTTGGATGCCACTCATTCGTCAAGCCATTCCAAACTGGCACATTGGCATTTTTAGCTAAAGATTCTATATCTTTTTGATGATAACCTCTAAATTCAATGCCGTCATACATACGACCTAATACTTTTGCAGTATCAGCTGTAGATTCTTTCACACCTAAGTGAATATCACCTTGGCCAAAATACTCTGGATAAGCGCCCAAATCATACGCAGCAACACTAAATGCCGAACGTGTTCTTGTAGAGGGTTTTTCAAAGAGTAACGCTAAATTCTTTCCTTTCAGATAAGGATGAGGGATCCCACGTTTTTTCTTTTCCTTTAACTCTCCAGTAAAATCTATTAATGTATTCAATTCTTCTGCTGAAAAATCGCATGTTTTCAAAAAGTGTTCTCCTTTAAAAACTTGTAACTTATTTAAAGCTGTTGTGTTCAACCCCATTTTCATCACTCCAATATTTTTATAAGATTTATATACATAATATACGTAATTCACATATAAAACAAGTATAAATATGCTTTATTATGTATATTGTTGAATTTTAGTTTAGAATGTTATCTTTAATTATTTGATAAACAGCACTCATTTTAACTAATGAATTTAACATTTATGCAGTTTTTCAAAGCATTTATGCACTGTGAATTTTCAATAAATAACACTTGTGAAATTTATTTTTTGAGTTATGTATGAATACGCATTGTACTACTTTTTTGTACTACAATGACGCTGAAATACTTAATTGACGGAGGTGATTGATTCTGTTAACTAAAATTGTGACTGTAATCAAACAGATCGTTGCTCAATTTATTTCTGGTGGCTTCCAAGAAAAATAAGTCATTCATTTCCACCCCATTTCAAAACGATTGCATAATCAGCTTTTAAAAATAAAAGAGTCCCATTCTAGTTTTAAAACTAGAATGAGACTTTTTTAATGGTAAATATTTATTTTTTAATACATAATTTTTACGATTACGTTGCTTCTTTCTTACTAAGCTTTGCACGCTCTTCAGGCGTTTTTAAGAAACGTGTCATAATTGCACTTGCTACATATAATCCAAAGATTAAGTACATCATGCCTTTTACGCCAATACTATCGTAGAATAACGCTACTAATCCAGGCCCAGCAAATACACATAACCCTGCACCTAAGTTTAGTATAGCCATCGCTGGCCCTTTGTCGCCATCACCTACAAGCGAAGGTACGAGCGCAGAAATTGGAACAAATCCTGCTAGACACATACCCCATAAAAACCCTACAGTGCCGATGACAAATACATTACCTGTAAATAATTCTGGTACAAAATACAATCCTAATGTGAACACAGCACAACCAATACCGCCGATGTATGAGATTGTATTTTTCCAACCAATCTTGTCACTCAATGCACCGAATATTATATTAAATATAATATTCGCGAAAAAAATTGTTCCCCAAATATTAAGCCAAGTTGTTGTTTCAATACCCTTTGATGCTAAATATATAGGCAAGAACAACGGGAATGCATATTGTGATGCTTGATTAATAATTCTTACAATACATGCCACTGCGACACGTGGTTCTCTTTTTAATATCGTAATTCCAGCACCCATTTCTTTTACATGTTCTTTCACACCATGGCCTTTATCTTCTATTTCAAATTGATCTCTGTTTACAAATACAGCTAAAAACGTTCCAATAAGAACCCATATAATAGCTGTCCATAAAGTGAACACATGACCAAACCATTGAATTGCGAATGATGAATAGAATGATCCAAGCACACTTAAACCACCTGTAAATACAAACCAGAACCAACCTACTGCCGCACCTAATCGTTTTTGAGGTGAACGGTAAGCCACCCACACTAAAAATGAATAAGCAAACAACGGATAACCAAATCCTCGAATGGCATACGACGGAATCATTAGTTCATAATTCATCGTAGGTATTGCAAATCCTACAAATATAATATGACCAACAATATACAGCCCTGTGCCTAACAACATAACTTTACGCGGTCCAATAATTTCGACCAAGACGCCTGAGAACCAAGATCCAATTGCAATGGTCACACCATAACAAGTCGTTAAAATTGCAGTTTGTTGAACGGATAAGCCGTGATCATGAAGATAAGGACTTATCCAAGCAAGTTCTAATCCATCACCCATCATAAAGATTAATACGCCAATATACCCCCATAATAAAGTTGGTGGCATACCCATTTTCGATAATTTTTTATTCATATTTAACACACCCCTATGTAATTAAATTGATAACTTGTGGCTACTTATACAATTACAAAACATACTAAAATCCTAAGTGATAAAAATAAATTTTAATTGCTGCCTTTCATATTTCATCGTATAGAAAACGCTTTCATATATTGTCTTTATATTATTGTATTTTTTCTAATAATGCAAATTTATTTTCGTTTTCTTTCGTTTTCTTTCGATTAATGATTATTTTTAGATACTTTTGATATAATCAGCACTTCTATAGCACTTTATTAATTCTACATAGCTATTTTTTTGATACGTTTAATAATTTATTTAAGTTATATATTAATTACAGAAGATTGATTTTTATTTTGAAAACGTTTACAATAATTATGATTTAATCATCATATGACTAGATGATATTAATTTTGTAAGTTAGGGGTTAAAATATATGCTGTTATTAATTGCTTTAAGTGCAGTAATTGTACCGTTTATCTTTTTAGTGCTACTTCGTATGTCAGCTTTAAAAGGTATGATAATCAGTGCAATTGTTGTTACATTATTGGGAATATTTGTTTGGGGTATGAAAGGTAATGTTATAATTGCCTCATTATTACAAGGTACACATAAAACGTTTACGATTCTATATATCTTATTCGGTGCACTTGTACTACTTAATACATTACGACAAACAGGAGCTGTAGATCGTATTAACGCAGGTTTTGAAAAAATATCTGGGGATATGCGTGTTCAAGTCATTATCGTGGCATTCTTATTTGGGTCACTCATTGAAGGCGCATCAGGTTTTGGTACTCCTGCTATGGTGACAGCACCATTAATGGTAGCTTTAGGTTTTAGACCAATGGTCGCTGTGGCTACTGCATTAATTGCAGATAGTGTTGCCGTATCATTCGGTGCGGTTGGCACACCTGTCATAGTTGGACTTAGTACATTGCAAGATGCTGACAGTGGATTTTTCCAATCAACAGCTGAACGCATTGCTACATTAGATTTATTAAGCGGTATTTTTATACCAATTATTTTAATCATTACTATGGTTGTCTTCTTTGGTAAGAAAAATAAAATGAAATCTATACTTGAAATGATACCATGGCTCGCTTTAATCGGTATTGTTTACGCGGTTTCAGCATTTGCTTATGCATTTTTATTTGGTCCGGAGTTCGTAGCAATATTAGGTTCGTTGACTGGACTTGTTGTAGCAGTTGTAACTGCAAGCAAAGGTTGGCTATTACCTAAGACTGAGTGGAAAGACGCATTAGATGAATCTGCAGAAGTGCAAAAATCAGAAGAATCAATGAGTTTACTTACTGCTTGGGCACCATATTTAATGGTAGTTGTCTTATTATTACTTACTAGAACAGTACCATTTATTAAAGAATTCACAACAAGTGTTTTAGATTTAACTTGGACTAACATTATGAATTTTGAAAGTATTTCATCAGATTGGGAAGTATTGTATTCACCAGGAACCATCTTATTACTATCCGCAATATTTGCTATCATTATTCAGAAAAAACCATTTAAGGATATGGCTGAAGCTAGTGTAGAATCCTTAAAAACGATTAAAATAACTGGTATTACACTTATTGCGACACTCGCAATGGTTCACGTATTCATTAACTCTGGTATTAATGCTAATGACTTAATTAGTATGCCTGAATATATAGCTAATGCTATGTCCGAATATTTAGGCCCAGTTTGGTTATTTGTTGCTCCGTTCTTAGGTGCTTTAGGTTCCTTTATTACAGGAAGCGCAACAGTATCAACACTTACATTCTCACCAATTCAAATGAACATCGCAAACGCAATTGGTGCTGATTCATTTACTGTATTAGCTGCACAAGTTATTGGTGGCGCTGCAGGTAATATGATTTGTGTTCATAATGTTGTTGCAGTGTGTGCCGTGGTAAATATGCCGGGTGAAGAAGGTGGCGTAATTAGAAAAACACTAGCGCCTGCCCTCATATATTGTGCACTCGCAGGTATTAGTGCATATATCTTCACACTGTTTTTCTTCTAATTTAGTTGAAACTTAATAAATAAATAAAACAGACTAAGTGCTTTGATTAGCATTTAGTCTGTTTTATTTATTTATTAATACTACAAAACACCTGGGATATTCAATAGATTAAAGTGTATTTTTACTTTATAACTTCGTTATATTATCATACTCCTTAATATTTTGATAAAGTACAATTAACTTATTAATTAAATTTATTTGCCAAACTAAACAATGGATTGGATGGGGATCTACAAATGAAATTTAAAAACGTTACGTTATTAACCTCTGAGTTGGAAGAAACTTTGCAGTTTTACGAAGAAACATTAGAATGTCCTGTTCAAGTTCTTGATCACGATTCTTTTATTGTTCAAATTGGGGAAACTCAATTAAATTTTCAAAAATCCGAAGAAATCAATCAACCGTTTTACCACTTTGCAATAGATATTCCTTACAATCATTTTTACGATATGAAACAACACTATCAAAATATTTTATTTTTATTGATGGAAGATGGCCAACATACAACTTATTTTGAATCTTTCGTTGCACATTCAGTTTATTTTAATGATCCTTCAGGTAATATTGTCGAACTCATTGCAAGAGTATCTAATATGACGGATGAACCTGAATTTTCAAGAATTAGTGAAGTTGGATTTGTCTGTAATGAGCTGGATGATGTGTATCAAGCTTTAACCAATCACCATCTTACAACACATGAAGGGCATTCATTTTCTCCAGAAGCTTTAAATTTTATGTGTGATTCAGAGGATGAGAGTTATATTTTGTTAACACCTGAAAATAAAAAATGGATTTTTTCCGATAAAGCATCTACTGCATTTCCGATAGCTATTGAAACACAAGACTTCAAATTAACTTATGATGACAAACATCAATGGTCTTTAGTATCTTTATAAATTTATACATAAAAAAGGATGGGTGCGTGACATAAATAATGTCTCGCTTCCATCCTTTTTATATTCAACATATTATTCTCTGACTTGTGATTTGTCACTGACAAACTTTTTTAATGTTTTATCTAATCCATCTTTGGCTTCTTGATCATAATCATAAGTGCCGTCTTCATTTGAAGTGATGTGTTTATCTAATATAAATCTGCCTTTGTGAATTGTGTCTGCACCTAGTTCTTTAATCACTGGATCCAAACTATATTGAATTGCTAATACATGCGCAAAGGTTCCGCCTAATGCTAATGGCAATACTGTCTTACCTGTGAAAGCGCCTCTTGGCAATAAATCTAAATACGTTTTAACAATACCTGAATAAGCTGCTTTAAATACAGGAGATACGATAATGATACCATCTGCGTTTTCTATTTTTTGATGCGTTTCATTAATAGATGCATTAGAAAAATCCGCTGTAATCAACGCTTCTGCGTCTAATTGATGAACATGTACAACATCTGTATCAATACCTTCATCTTCTAGATATTTTTCAGCATACTCGACAATACCTGTTAAACGAGATTGTAATTTATTTCCACCTGCAATGATTGCTACACTTGCCATCTTTAATGTCCTCCTTTATTTATTCAAACTGCTTATACTTTCTCAGACACCTGACAGGATCTCAATTTTTAAAAACTAAACATTTTATTGTTATGCATGTTGTTTCTATTGAATTTAAATTTCTGCTGTACTATAACTATATTGCTTATTAAATTGCGGTTTATATTGTGATCCTGGATGCGTAGATCTTAAATACTTTTCACCTTTACCGAATAAATTTTCTCTAAGAGTTGTATTTTCTTCATCATAATCTTTACGATAAACGCCACGTTCTTGTAATATTGGAACCACTTTTTCTATGAAATCTTCATATGAATTTGGTATCGTTCCATACGCAATATTAAACCCATCTACATCAGCAACTTCAACCCAGTGCTCTATTTCATCAGCAATTTGCGTAGGTGTGCCGACAAAGCGAACTGAGCCAATACCTAAGCCATGATGCTTAATAGCTTCTTTCAACGTCCATTTACGTGTTGGATCTTTCGCATAAATATCTAACAAGCTTTGAATCGCATCTGTTTCAATATCTTCTAAATATTGATCTGGGTCAAATTGAGAAAAGTCTATGCCTGTGTGTCCACTTAATAAAGCAGCAGTTCCTTCATAAGTGATATGTTCGATTAACTCTTGATGTAATTGTTCTGCTTCTTCTACCGTATCACCAATAACGGGAACAATCATAGTAAACACCTTTAAATCTTCTTTATTTCTGCCTTGTTGTGTTGCTCTAGAACGAATGTCATTTACATCATTAGCTAGGCCTTGAAGTGAGTGATTCACGACAAAGATTGCTTCTGCATGTTTACCTGCAAAGTTACGTCCTTTATCCGAAGCTCCTGCTTGAAATAATACTGGTGTACGCTGTGGAGATGGCTCTACAATATGTGGCCCAGGGACATTAAAGAAACGCCCACTGTGATTAATTAAATGTACTTTATCTGGATCTGCATACGTGTTGGTTGCTTTATCTTTTACAACGGCGTCATCTTCCCAACTACTTTCCCACAATTTATATGTTACATCTAAAAATTCGTCTGCACGATCGTATCTTGTTTCTTTAGGCATACGTTCTGTTAATCCTAAATTTTCCGCTTCACTTCCTAAATAAGATGTCACAACGTTCCAACCAATTCGGCCATGTGTTAAATGATCTAATGTAGAAAATTTTCTCGCAATATCATATGGTTGAAAATAAGTCGTAGATACAGTTGGTGCAAATCCTACGTGTTCTGTTGCTTGCGCCATAGCAGATATCACTAATAATGGATCATGATCTGGAACTTGTACGGCATGTTGTACAGCTGTTTTATAATCATTGCCATATTCACTATACGTTCCTAATACATCAGCGATAAATAGTGAATCGAACTTCCCTTTTTCAAAAAGCTTTGCAAGCTTCACCCAATAATCGATGGTGCCATGTTGTGCGCCTTCATGTTTGTCATGTTTCCAAAGACCAATTGCATGTGGTGCTGGTGAGTTCTGAATAAAGCCATTAAAATGTATTTGTTTTTTTCCCATTGTATTACCTCCTATGAGTTTAAGTCACGCTTATGCTTATATTTCATGGTTGTGATTTTATTTTTTCATTTATTTTGTAAAATATTTTTATATTAATCAGATAAATTTAATCGGATATTAGTTGAAAATTATTTTTCAATCGTACTTAAATCTCCAGCTGGCAAATCTAATTCCCAAGCTTTTAAGACACGACGCATAATTTTACCAAAACTTGTTTTCGGTAATTTATCCATAAAATCAATTTCTCTTGGTGCAGCATGTGCAGCTAAACCAGTCTTAACAAATTGTCTTATTTCAACTTTAAGTTCATCCGTTTTTTCTACGCCTTCACGCAATGTGACATATGCTTTGATAATTTCACCTCTTACGTCATCAGGGATACCAATAACTCCTGCCTCTGCAATCGCTGGATGTTCTACAAGTTTAGACTCAACTTCAAACGGGCCTACTCTTTCGCCTGATGTCATAATCACATCATCTACTCTACTTTTGAAGAAAAAGTAATTGTCTTCATCTCGATATGCTGAATCTCCAGAAATATACCAACCATTCACAAAATATGAATTGAATTTTTCTTCATTTTTCCATATTTTCCTCATCATGGAAGGCCATCCTGCTTTTAACGCTAAATTACCTAATGTATTCGGAGGTAATTCATTACCTTCGTCATCGACAATACTTGCTGTAATACCTGGTAATGGTTTACCCATAGAACCCAATTTAATAGTCTGACTTGGATAATTCACAATCATTAATCCACCGGTTTCTGTCATCCACCAAGTATCTAGTATACGTCTGCCATATACTTCATTGCCCCAACGAATCACTTCTGGGTTTAAAGGTTCACCGACTGACAAAATACTTCTTAAAGTTGATAAATCATATTGCTTAGTGAATGTCTCACCTTTACTCATCAACATACGTAATGCTGTAGGTGCGGTATACCATAATGTAACTTTATATTTTTCTATCATTTCATACCATAATTCTGGAGAGAATCTTCCACCTATGACACAATTTGTTACGCCGTGAAGCCAAGGACTGAATATGCCGTAGGACGATCCTGTTACCCAAGCTGGATCTCCAGTACACCAATAAATATCATCTTCTTGTAAATCTAATACATATTTTCCTGTAATGTAATGCACAATCATCGCATCCTGTGCATGTAAGACGCCTTTAGGTTGGCCAGTTGACCCAGACGTGTAATGCAATACAAGTGGGTCTTCACGATTTAGCCATTCAATGTCGAAACTATCACTCGCATGCTTGAACGCTGTATGAAAATCAATATGTTCTGGTGATACATTGTCACCCACAACTATAATAGTTTCTAAGTCTGGTAATTTTGAGTAAGGCACACGGGGTAATAAATCTTCTGTTGTAACTAAGACTTTAGCATCTGCATTGCTTAAACGTTCTTCTACTGCTTGATCCATAAATGCTTCGAATAATGGACCACATATTGCTCCAGTTTTTAAAATACCTAAAAATGAAAAATACAGTTCTGGCATTCTAGGCATATACACAAACACTCTATCGCCTTTTTCTACGTTAGCTTCTGTCTTTAATAGATTCGCTACTTTATTTGAAGCTAGCTTTAATTCTTCGAAAGTAAAAGATGCTTCTTGTGCACTGTCTTTATAATTCAAGGCAATTTTTTGCCCTTTACCGTTATCTACGTGACGGTCTATACATTCATATGCCATATTTACTTTTCCTGTTTCATACCAAGAAAATGCTTTTTCCGCTTCTTTCCAATCAAAGTTATTATATGTATGTTCATAATCTTGAAGATTAAAGTTTCCTTTTTCACCTTTTAAAATTTCAGTTGTCATGTGTATGCCTCCTATAAAGATTTAAAAATCATTATAGATGGAACTTTCTGAATATTCAACCTATTATTTAATAATTCCGAGATATTTAGTATGATTTAAATCTTTGAAACCTAGAGCCACATATCTTAGCAGTTTTACAAATAATTTTAAACTTTTTCAATTGTCCTACAATTTCATTTTAAATTATTATAACTTAAATGATATTTATTATTCATTTGATTATGATAGCTTTGGTGTGAGAATTGATAAGAAAAATAATTATCACGCTAGCTTAAATTTTATAATTGACGAGGATAAATATGGTATTAACACCTCAAGGGATATAGAGGTCTTTTGAGAAGATATTTGAGACTCATGGATGTATTTGGTTTATTTAGGGAAACTGAGGATAATAGGCGATTATATAGCATTGTAATGAATGATTGAACTTGTATTTTTAAAAATTGCAGTGATTTGAGGTGATTCCCAAGCTAAAAAAGACTAACTATTTATTGTTAATAAATAGTTAGCCTTTTTTTAAATATATGATTGGTCGTACTATTGTTGGATGGTTGTACCAACGTTTTGACCACTTTGTAATTTCTTAATAATATGTGATTCATTACCTGCAGCAATGACTACTTTTTCACAGCCTGATTCAATCGCTTGAATCGCATCTTGAACTTTAGGAATCATACCACCATATATTGACGCTTGATCAATATAGTGATTGATACGTTCAGCATTCAGTGTAGCTTGCACTTTTTCATCAATGATGACGCCAGGAATATCACTTAATAGATAAATTGGCGCCTGTAAAAATTGTGCGATTTTATATGCTAATGTATCTGCATTAATGTTATACAATTGCCCTGTACTTCTATGTTGACCTATAGATGCAATGACTGGTACAAATTGTTCTGTTAACGAAGCAAGTACAGAAGTATCGACATCTGTAGGTTCACCGACATAACCATATTTATCGTCTAATGGGATGACATCAAATAATTTTGCATCTACGCCATTTATACCAATACTTTGAATATCTGATTTATTAATTTTGCTAACAAGCGTTGGATTCACTGATCCAATTAATGTCTGACTTGTCACTGCAAGTACTTCACGCGTTGTTACTCTCAAACCATCTTTAAATTGTGTAGACACGCCTTGTTGCTCCAAAGCTTCATTAATAAAAGGTCCACCGCCGTGTACAATAATGGGTTTAAATCCTTGTTGTCTTAAAAGTGCAATGTCTTCTATTGTTGAATCATGTAGATTTGTCAGAGTGCTGCCACCTATTTTAATTACAATATAGCTCATTGGTCACACTCCTTAGGTTCTATATGAAGCATTGATACGTACATATTCATATGATAGGTCACAACCATATGCCGAAGCTGCGCCTTCACCATTACCGACTGATGCTTCAATATAAATGTTATCTGCTTCTAATTGTTTTTTTAAATGTAACTCATCAAATTCAACTGACATGCCTTCTTCAACAACAGGCACATTACATAAAGAAACATTCGTCTGACTTGGTTCTATGTCTTCAGAAGCATAGCCCATTGCTGTAACGATTCTTCCAAAGTTGGCATCTTCGCCATGAATTGCTGTTTTCACAAGGCTTGATGATACAATACTTTTAGCAATTTTTCTTGCTTCTGCAACATCATTTGCACCTTTAACTTTAGCCGTAACTAATTTCGTTGCACCTTCACCATCTTTAGCTATTGATTTAGCAAGATACTGACTCACGAAATTTAATGCATATTCAAACTTTTCCCAATCAGGGTGTAACGTATCGAGTTTATTATGGTTCGCTTGTCCATTTGCTAAGCCAAGCACCATATCGTTTGTACTAGAATCTCCATCAACTGTAATCATATTAAAAGAGTTATCAATCGTTTGTTTCAAACAATTGTCTAGCGTGTCCGCATCAATTTTGGCATCTGTCGTAATAAATGACAGCATTGTTGCCATATTCGGATGAATCATGCCTGAACCTTTAGCTGTTCCTCCAATTGTTACAGTTATATCATCAATTTCAACTTGCACAGATAAATGTTTAGTAAATGTATCCGTTGTTAAAATCGCTTGATTGAAAAACTCGCTTTGATTATATTGTTCTTTTAAGACATTTTGTGTACCATGTTGTATCTTATCCATAGGTAAAAACGATCCTATAACGCCCGTAGATGCAACGCCTACGCTCTCTTTGGATAAATTCAAATGCTCTGCTACCCATGCTTGAGTGTCTTTGGCATCTTGAATACCTTTTTCACCAGTACATGAATTAGCATTTGCTGAATTCACTACAATGGCTTGTAACGATTGATTATTTTTAATCGTTTCTTCAGTAACTTTTAACGGCGCTGCTTTAAAACGGTTCAGTGTATAAGTACCTGCTGCTGCAGCTGCTGTCGTAGAGTATATCCATCCAAAGTCTTTTTTCTTTCTTCTTAATCCAACATGCATGCCTCCAGCTATAAAACCTAATGGAGAACTTACATCACCTTGTAAATCTATTTTCAATTGGTTGAGTGTATCTAACGTTTCAATATCTTTCATCCCATCTCACCTTTCTTTTATATTACGGATATACAGGTAGTTGTATTAACCCTGTTGCTTCATTTAATCCATACATTAAGTTTAAATTTTGTATCGCTTGGCCACTTGCACCTTTGACTAAGTTATCAATAACAGAGACAATCACTGCTGTTTGTGTTTCTTCGTCAACATACATACCAATATCACAGTAATTACTACCATATACTTCTTTAGTTTTAGGGTAATTACCTAAATCTCTAATGCGTACAAAGGGTTTACTATCATAATATTGCTTGAAAGTTGCATGTAAATCTTCGCTAGTAGTTTGCTTGTTTAACTTCACATATATCGTAGAAAGTATGCCACGTGTCATTGGTACTAAATGTGGGGTAAATACTACTTTGATATCTTCATCTGCTAAATGCGAGATATACTGTTCTATTTCAGGCTTATGCTTATGTTTACCAATCGCATAAGCACTCAAGTTCTCATTCATTTCAGCGTAATGGACGTGTTGTGCCAGTGACCTTCCAGCCCCTGAAACACCTGTTTTGGCATCTATAATAATTGAGTCTTGTTGAATTATTTTTTGATCTATTAACGGATGTAACGCTAATAATGTAGCAGTAGGAAAACAACCTGGATTAGCTACAAGTTGTGTATTGTTTTGATCTACTTCAGACCATTCTGCAATACTATAATTTGCATCATCTAATTGTTGTTGTGTCGCAGCTGCTTCACCATAAAACTGTTGATAGACATCTCTATTAGTTAATCTGAAATCACCTGATAAATCGATGACTTTTATATTTTTCTCTACCAAATCAGGCGCTATATGTTTACTTACATTTGAAGGTGTAGCAAAGAACATCACATCACAGTCAACTGTTTCAGTGTCTAAAGCCTCGTAGCGATGCGTTAAATGAGTTAAGTGAGGAAATGTTTCTTTTATTGGTTCATCCGCTTTAGAATGTGAAAAGATATATTTAATTTTTACATCTGGATGGTGCTGTAATAATCGAATTAATTCGACCGCACCATAACCACTTCCTCCTACTATCCCAACTTCTATCATGACGTTCATTCCTTTCTGAATATTCGAACTTTTTTAAGTGTTATGCGTTACTTTTTTTCTAAAACTTCTGTTATTACTTTTATAACTTTATCAATGTCTTCATCTTCAATAACAAGTGGTGGTGCAAGTCTAATAATATTTCCTTGTGTTTCTTTACATAGCACACCTTGTTCAATCATCTCTTGACAATAAGATTGTGCTGGTTCAGTTAATTCAATGCCGATAAATAATCCTCTGCCTCTCACATCTTTTATGATGTTGCTGTCTATCAGCTGTAAATGGTTAAGTAATTTTTGTCCTTGTTCAGCAGAACGTTCGATTAAGTTTTCATCAATTAACACATCTAATGCTGCCATTGATACTGCACATGCAAGTGGATTACCTCCAAATGTCGAACCATGTGTGCCAGGTGTAAGTACTTTCATCACGTCATCATTAGCTAACACTGCTGAGATCGGATAAAGACCACCACCAAGTGACTTACCTAATAAGTAGATATCTGGTTCTACACCTTCCCATTCCATTGCAAACATCTTACCTGTTCTACCAAGACCAACTTGTATTTCATCTGCAATAAATAGAACGTTATGTTCATCACATAAGTTTCGAACCTCTTGGATGAAATAATCTGGCGGTACGTTGACGCCACCTTCACCTTGGATTGGCTCAAGTACAATTGCTGTTGTATTTTCGTTAATGAGTGATTTCAAGCGAGTGATATCTCCGAAATCCATATATTGCATATTATCTAGCAAAGGTCCAAAACCTTTTTTATAACTTTCTTGCGAAGATAGCGATAAGGCACCTAGTGTACGACCATGGAAATTACCATTCATTGCAATAATTTCGCCTTGGTTTTCCGCTATACCTTTAACATCAGATCCCCATTTACGTGCAATCTTAATTGCCGTTTCAATGGCTTCAGTGCCTGTATTCATAGGCAACACTTTTTCCTTATTGGCAAGGGAACATATTTTCTCTTCCCATTTGCCTAAATTGTCGCTATATAATGCACGTGACACCATAGTTATTTTTTCGCTTTGCTCTTGAAATGCTTTTATAATTTTCGGATGACAATGCCCTTGATTGACGACTGAAAAACCTGAAATACAATCAATGTAGCTATTATCTTCAACATCCCAAACTTTAGCACCTAGACCTTTCGTTAAAGCCAGTTTAAGTGGGCTATAATTGTTCGAACTGTATTGATCTGTTAGTGCAAATAAATCATTCATCGAAACCCTCATCCCTTTTCTATAAATATTCTAAATTTTGAATTAATATCCATAAATCATACACGTAATTTTACAATTAGTCAAAGACTAATTAAAATAATAATTAAATAAACGATTGTTTTAAAGCCTTTTTACAAATTATATACAGATTTAACATTTCTTTAAATACTGCGATGTCAAACTACAGAATGTATATATGTTGTATGACTTGGTGCCTGTTGGCTTGTAAAAAATTTGTTATGTAATTATTTCATGGTAGTACCGCTCTATTATTTTCATAAAAAGGCAAACTAAGTTTACTTTTCACTTAGTTTGCTTAATATTAATTATCACTATCTAAGATTTTTCATTTACTATTTTAGAATTATGTTTTTTACGTAAATTTTAGCTTTAATCTTTATTGATTTGCTTAGTACATTTAAAAAGATAAACTTCGCCGTAAAATGCTGTATCAAATTTTAATAATTAGATATGAAATCATGCGGGGAATAAATCTCGTTAATACAATATTTAACGTTACTTGTTAACAATAAGAAAGCAACGCTTACAAAGTATAAAATAATTCATAAACTGCTACCATTTTATTTGCGTGCTTGCTAATTTATTTTACGTTCAAAACAAGGCGAATGCACTTTTTATACAAACTCTTGTATACGAAGTTATTATACGCATATAAAAACTCAAGTCAAATCGACTTTTCAATCGGTAATAACTGTATATAAAAGTATCTTTATACAAATTAGGCTTACTTAATGTATAAAGATATGGCACAATTCATTCGCCTTCAGTCCTATAGATAAAGTCCATAGCGTGTCATTTTACGATGTTACTCATTTATTCATTAAAAGTATATTCACATTAAATATCACTTTTACGCTTAATGGCCTTCAAACGTTGTAACACCAACACTTTCAGCCAATTCATCGCCTTTCAAATCACAAATTTACCCTTATTTTACTTTTTTATTGTATTTATACACAAATGAAGCAGTATCTACAAGGAATTGTGTTTAATCCATTCAGATACTGCTTTTTATGATGTTACTCAAATATATAATTATGCTTTTAGTAAGGTGATTACATAAATAAATCTAGTATTAGAACAACAATTAATCCAGTAATTGATGTCGTCAATAATAAGACGCCCCATGTTTTAAAAGTGTCTTTTATTGAAATATTAAAGTATTCTTTAAATAGCCAAAATGAAGCATCATTTACGTGTGTAATGGTATTACTACCTACCGCAGTAGCAAGAACCATAAGCACTGGACTTACGTTAAATGTAGGGATCAGTGGTCCTACAATACCTGCTGCAGTAATCGCTGAAACTACACCTTGCCCAGTAGCAATACGAATTAACGCTGTAATGAGCCAAGCCATGATAAGTGGTGAAATATTAGTATCTTTCATAATGTCTGCTATATAGTTCCCAACATTAGCTTCTAATATAACTTCTTTGAACGCACCACCTGCACCGACTATGAATATAATCGTTGCAACACCTTTCAAGCCAGTTTCAAATGTCTTCATCATGTCATCCATATTTTTACCTTTTCTAAGACCGAAGATAACAATAGCAGTTAAAATAGCAATAATAAGACTGATTTCTGCACTTCCTATAAATGTCACAGCTTCATGTAATAATGTATCTTCAGTTATAAATAAACTTAGAATTGTTGAAATAGAAATTAAAATAGCAGGAATAAGTGGTATAAATAAACTCATTCCAAAACTTGGCATTTCACTTTCAGAAAAAACCTTGTTCTTTTTTAATAACGGAGGTACTGGGTAATCCATTTTCTTCATAAACTTAGGCAATACAACACCAGCCATAATTACACTAGGTACAAAGACAATAATGCCTAATATATAAACCATACCCATATCTGCATTGTAAGCATCTACAAGTGCAGTTGGCCCTGCTTGAGGTGGGAATATACTATGAGATAGTGTCGTGGCAGCAACCATAGTAATAGCTAACTTCATAAATGGTGTTTTTGCTTCCACAGCAATACTAATTACTAATGGTGCTAAAATCATAAATGCCACTTCATAAAATACAGAAATCCCAAATACAGCACCTACAATAATTAATGCCCAATGCACATGTTTAGCACCAAATTTATTTATAAGTGTTGATGCAATGCGTTGTGCTGCACCTGAATCCACCATTAATTTACCAAGTACTGCACCAAATCCAATAATAAGTGCAAGACTTCCTAACGTTGATCCTAATCCTTCTTTAATCGTGTCTAATATTGCAACAGGTTTCATCCCGTTTATAAAACCAACCACTATTGCTGAAAAAATGAGTGCTAGAATACTATTGATTTTGAGCTTAATATTTAAGAATAATAGTAAGGCAACCCCTATTACGAGTGAAATGAGTGGTAGATGTTCGCTTAAAAATGACAATTTCATGTCCTCCCATCCCTTAATAACTTATGAAAGCGAATTCACAATTCCTAATTATAATAGATTTAATTAAAAATAACAACGTTGTTATTTAAAAATTGCATTTAATTTAATTTCTCAAAAGGTATTCAACATATTAATATAAAAATAAAAGCATACCCGTCACTGTATATAAGTCGCTTTATAACAATAACGGATATGCTTTTTAATTTTATTTATGATACGTATCAAAATGCCATTGCTTATCTTTCAGAATATCTCTATAGAACGGATCAGTGCCGATCACTTTAATGCGATCTGCTAACGCTTCTACTTCGTCTAAATGATGTGTGGTTAATATAATCAGACATTGTGCTTTCATTTTATTGAGCAAGCTATGAATATCATATCTTGATTTCAAATCTATACCTACAGTTGGTTCATCTAATATTAATATTTGCGGGTTGCTTAAAAGTCCTATTAATACATTCACTTTTCTTTTCGTGCCACCTGATAGTTTCGACACAGCAACTGTTCTATCTGTTAAATGAAGTTGGGAAGCATACTGGTTTATCGTGTCTTCGGTTATAGGATTTTTGCATAATGCCTTAAAGCAATTGATATTTTCATTTACTGTCATGTGTTCAAATAACGCAATATCTTGAGGTACATAACCGATCATATCTTGAAGTTGCTTTTTTGCAACTTGGTCACCAAAGTAAGTAATATTGCCATAATCCGCTTCCTCTAATCCTGAAACCATTCTTAACAAAGTGGATTTTCCAGCCCCATTTTCACCAAGTAAAATAGTTAACTGTTTATCTTCAAATGTCATATCTAGCGATTCAAAGATGCTTTTACTACGGTAATGTTTTTTGATATTTTGTAATTCTATCATCTTATCACTCCTATAATTGTATGAAGATATAAATTAAACCCATCACCAGTGCATATATAAGTGTCATAAATAGTCTATGACTTAATGTATTTACTTTAAATAATAGCCAAGCTACGCCTAATTCATAAATTAAAATAACCCATAGCGATTTCACATAAAACATCAACGATAAATTTTGCTGAAACACGACTGCTGTCACACTTAATAAAACCATTAATATCATAGTATGTGCAATAACATATGTGCCAAACAATTTAAGGCGACTATAGCGGAACATAAACAGTCTTGCCAGCGCACCATTTTGTTTCAATCTTTGATGTAACACAATTTGAACACTGCTGACGCATAATAAAATTGCAAAGACAATACTTAATGATATAGAAGTATTAGAACTGTGATTAATAACATAATGCGCAATCTTTGATTCTGGTGTTTCTTGATTTAATTTTCTATTAACTGCTTTTAACGAAGTATCTTGATCATTATCTTCTAAGTGCGACTTCACTATATTAGGTATTTGCTGTTCATACAAAGAACGACTAATCATTTCTAACGTAATATCTCCAATAAAGTCATCTCTGCCATATAGGGTTAGTGCATCTTTTAAATGATTACTATGCAACTTGTCACTATAATTTTCTGGTATTTGCAAACTGACTACCGCTTCTTTTCTAGTAACGCGTTCCTCAATGTATGCTTCCTCAAGCGGCACATGCTCTACTTGCACAAATTCATTGCCATCTATAGCTTCAATCAAATTTTTAGATGCTGACGAACGTTCTTGATCTTGGACTGCCACTGGTATTTGAAACGATTGATTGAGTGTCTTATATACGCCCCACACCGCTAATAAGGTACATAATAATAGTAGCGCTAGTAACACGTATTGTTTCCACTGTTTTACAATTACGATAAAAAGGTAAGGTTGAATCATTTACGATACCTCCCAACAATGACAAATATTAATACAACAAATGATAATAGAAAGCTAATATAAAACATGAGCGGCGTTTCTAAAATGTAATTATTTAATATGATTTCCAACATTTGATTTGTTACAAAACTAAATGGTTGTACCGTGAAAATACCATTGAATAAATGCTTGAAATATATAGTAGGTATGATTAGACCTGATAGTAACAATATGATAATGCTGAATATACTTTTCAAAATATAATTCATCCATTTAGATGATATTAAATCAATAATCGTCAGCCAGATTATCAACATCAAGATATAATATATGAGTTGAATCACTACAGTAGACCAATTGTAGCTTTCAAAATCATTCGGCAATACATTGAGCATCCAAAACAAGCCAACTACAGCCCAGATACTTGTATAAAATAATGTAAATAAACTTCGAATAAGCGTCAGTTTCTCAAATGAAAAATGATACATACTTAACCTAGATTTCAGTGCTGTTACTTGATTCATTTTTAAAATTGAAAATAATGATAAAGCGAAGATAAAAATAGACGCTAAATAGCCGGTTATCACATAATAGCTCGCAGTATCGTATATTTGTACAGGTTTATAATCAAATCCACCTGTACGATTTAACCCTGTAAACAATAAGTCTGTTAATAAAAGCATCGTGTCTTCTTTTCCTGCATCCTCTGCAAGTGATGTATAAGCGAGTCCCCCACCCATAGACAACATGAGTCGATTGTACACTGAACCTGTTAATTGATTAATAACTAAACTTTTAGTCGATTGTTTATCATATGTATAAACTGAAATAGGCAAGTTACCATTTTTATAAAATGACTTAGTCATTCCTTTTTCAAACACATAGTATCCTTCTAACTTCTGAGCTTTTAACAATTGGTGTGCTTCGTGTTTATTATAGCGCTTGATACTAATATCTTTGCCTAAGTTTGTCCCATCGCCCATCGATTTAAGTATTAATGCAGTTTCTGTCGATTGATCGCGATCTACAACACCAATTCTAAATTTGGAATCATCTTGATTAAATTGTTGTATGACAAGTAAGGTTGAAAACAAACCAATGATAATTAACACTAAATATAAAAATAAATGCCATTTTTTCAATAAAAAAGAGTGGTAAATGCGAAACAATTGTAATGTTCTCATTTAACCACTCCTTTCATTAATATTTTAGTTTAGTTTAAATTCTTGCAATGCTTATTTATCTTCAAGATCTTTCACAACATCTTTCAAGATGTCTCCAGCATTATCAGAAATTTCTTTTTGTAATTTACTGAAGTCACTTTTAGACATTGTATTTAAGTCTTTCGCACCAGCTTTATCAAACTTAATGTCTTCTTTAAGTTTAGTTTCGCCTTTGATGTTAACTGTAACAGGTTCATATTGAACTTCTGTAGTAATGTCGAGATCTTGTTTCTGTGAATTATTCTTCACATCAGTCTCTAATTTATTTTCATATTCAATTGTAGTTTCATCGTAGTTTGCACTGATTTCGACATCGCCTTTATCAGTACGTTTGTTACCGTCCACTGTTTCTTTATTTGTAACTTTGATATCTGATTCTTTAATACCATCATCAAAACCTAAAGTATATTTATCTTCATACTTATCATCATCTTTTGTTGACTCACCTTTAAGCGAAATCTTAGCCTCATCAGCAGATACGTTATAATCCATAACTAACTTGTCATCCTCGATTAGACTTGTACCCTCTAATTTAATTTCAGCACCGCTGTTATCTTTCAATCTTAAATCACGTTTAAGAATTTGATTATCATCTTCCCATATTACAGATTTAATACTTGGGAATTCATCTTTATCAGCATCTTTCACTTCTTCTAAAGCTTCATCAATTGAATCATCATATTCTTCAGCATTAAATTGGTCTTCTGCAATGCCTTTAATATCTTTATCTTCTTTAGCTTTTTCTAAAACTGCTGTCAAAATTGATTTCGTTTCAGCTTTGCTAATATTCATTGTTACTTTATTCGTATCTTTCTCTTCGCCATCCACATCGATCTTATCGTCTTCTTTTTCAAAATTATCATCATCAAGTTTATCGATAATTAATTCACTATAGCGTTCACTAATTTTCTCAACTTTTTCTTGTGAAATTTGTGTACCAGATAATAGAGAATTTAAATTCAATGTATCATTCGTGATTGCTGAATTGTTGCTGTTCATACTTGATGAACTACTTGAAAAACTGCTTGACGAACTAGTTGATGAACTATCCACTGTTTCACCCGTTAATTTTTCATAAACATCTACGAGTTCATCATTTTTAGCTTTGTAAACATCATCTAAAATTGGTGCTGAGTAATATTGATTGTCCTTATCTGCTGCCCATTGAAACTCCCCAATTTCATTGTCGGCTACAGTAGGGTTTAATGCTAGTACTGACTTTTCGTTCTCTGGATCATGTCCCATTTTAAATCCTAACCCAGAAGCATCTATTGCAGATTTTGGTATATCAGATGATTTAAGTAATTTCTCTGGTACATCTGCACTTGCATCTAAACTAATTAAATATGACTCATCTTTCATTTTGTCTTGAAATTTAAATTCATTTTCAAAACGGTCCTCAGCGTATTCTTGCATTTGCTTAGCGGTTTCTTGCTCACTTAATAAATATGTGTTCTTCGGTGAATTTTTCATGAAATAATAAGTAGCTGCACCACCTATCCCAACAACGAGTAACACCCCAATAACGACTGCTATGACAATCTTCACTGTCTTTGACATATCGTCCAACCTCCCATAAACTTTTATTTCTTTTATAATATCACAAAACTTATAATATTAATTAATTAATTTGATAATTTTTATAATTTTTTACATATTTTTAAATTATATATTTATACTTTTTATACCAATGATATTATTTAATTAAGTGCAATATATTGTGCTTAATTAACGATTGTACAAATTATTACAAATCACTCTTATAGATTCATCACATAAAAAAGACGCAATGCCCATGAATAAGCATTGCGTCCTTTCGAAATTATTTAATTCTTATAATTCACTTTATTAATCTTTTTTAACTTCATCTTCCCACCAAAGTGCATCTTTAGGATTTTGAATGACGTCTTCATAATCTTCTTGGTTTTCAACGTTTGGATAATTTCCTCTCAATGATTTATTTGATGTTGATTTAAACATTGTTAAGAAAATAATAAGTCCGATGACGTTAATAAACATCAAATAATATGAAGGTGAAATTTCTTGACCTGTCGTTTGTACTAACATTGATAGAATAAATGGTGTCAAACCACCAAATATTGCAGCACCGATATTATAAACAAGTGACAAGGTACGTAATCTCACTTTTGTATGGAACATACTTGGTAACACTGATGGCATTACGCCTTCAAATGTAGACATGAATAGTGCGATGATAAATAATCCTAAGATAACGACTGGTATCATTGGAATACTCATGAGCCAGAAAGCAAGCACAGAGAATAAACTAAAGCCAATTAAACCAAATAAAATCGTCTTCTTATTACCAACTTTATCACTGTACCAACCAAAGAAAAATACGGCTGGTATCATTACTAACATCGTGACTGTACTCAGTATAGAACTCATGGTGCCCCCTAAGTTAATGGTTGAGTTTAAGTACGATGGCATAAAGGATAGCACCATGTAGTTAGCCACATTTAAGAATGCTACACCAGCGAAACAAACGATGATATCTTTCCAATAATATTTAAATATATCTAAATAAGAATATTCTAATTCTTCTTGTTCTTCTAATGTCGATTCATAAGCAGGACTTTCGTCTAATCCTGTACGCAAGAAGATACCTACAATACCTAATGGCGCAGCAAGGATAAATGGAATTCTCCAACCCCAGTCTGCCATTTGTTGATCGCTTAACAATGCATACATAAGACCAGCTAGAACTGCCGCCATAATACTACCTGCGAGTGTACCAATTTCTAGTCCACTACCTAACTTACCACGTGCTTTATCTGGTGATGATTCTGCTATGTACGTCATCGCACCAGCGTACTCTCCACCAGTTGAAAATGACTGAATCATACGTACTACAAGTAATAGAATTGGCGCCCATATACCGATTTGATCTTGCGTTGGTAGTAACCCAAGCATCAATGTTGAAGCTGCCATAAGTAATATTGTTGATGATAATACAACTTTCCGTCCATATTTATCCCCTATATGACTGAAGAAGATACCACCAATCGGTCGTACTATAAATGCAAAAGCAAATACAGCAAATGTAGATACAATTTGCATCTCTTGCGGTAAATTACCAAAGAAATTGGCACTTATAACTACCGCTAATTGCGCATATAGCCCGAAGTCAAACCACTCAATTGCGTTACCAATACCTGTGGCAACCACACTTTTTTTAGCTTGATCGGAATCTACCCTATTAACTTTTTCTTTTTTAAACTTCACAAAAAAAACACCCCTTAATTTTTGTCTATCAATATAACATAACATAACCTGTGCACAAATTTTTAAACAATTTAAATTTAATGTTCCATGTATTTTGCGTTTAAAATGCATAAATACTTATATATCAAAACGATACAGCACCCTACTTTATTCTCTATATTTATTATAATTACCATAGCATTGGACTTCATGGATTAAAAAATAAGATCAATTAGATAAAATTAATTCATTTTAAATCACATTATGTTATATAAATACTTTTTACAACTCAAAAATCATTCTTAAATTAATTATTCAGAACGAAACATATTGATTTCTTTGGTATAATAGCCTCATAAAAATGAACATATGGAGGCACTCAAGTTATGAAACAAATTTATTTTAACCATGATGGCGGCGTAGATCACCTCATCTCTTTATTTCTTTTAATACAAATGGATGATGTAGAGCTTATTGGTGTAAGCGCAATTGGCGCAGATAGTTATATCGAACCAGCAGTAAGTGCATCTCAAAAAATAATTAACCGCTTCTCCGACCAACCAATACATGTGGCCGCTTCAAAAGAACGTGGTAAACATCCTTTTCCAAAAGATTGGCGAATGCATGCATTTTTTATGGATGCATTACCTATTTTAAACGAATCATCAAACCAACAATCTTTGTTATTAAAACAGCCTGCTTACCGAGATATTATAGATAAATTACAAGACCATTCTCAAAAAGTCACTTTACTTTTTACAGGACCCTTAACAGATTTAGCCAAAGCTATCACAGTAGAGCCTACTATTGTTCAGAATATCGACCGCCTTGTGTGGATGGGTGGTACATTTTTAGATAAAGGTAATGTAGAAGAACCTGAACATGATGGTACAGCTGAATGGAATGCTTTTTGGGATCCTGAAGCTGTTCAAATTGTGTTTGATACGGATATCAAAATAGAAATGGTAGCTTTAGAAAGCACGAATCAAGTGCCTATGACATGGGATGTTAGACAAGCATGGGCTAACGAACGTCATTATCCTGGTGTAGATTTCTTAGGTGTAAGCTATGCTGCTGTCCCACCATTAACACATTTCCAAACGAATTCTACTTACTTCTTATGGGATGTATTAACAACAGCTTACATTGGCATGCCTGAACTCGTTCACCAACATAGCGTAAATGTATCTGTACATACTGAAGGTGCCAGCCAAGGCCAAACGTATATTGACAACTTAAATGGTAGAGCTATTTCAGTTGTTGACCACGTTGAACATGATGCTTTCTTCAAATACATCACTGATTTAGCTAAAAAAGTCATACGTTAAAAAGTAAATACTAGTTTTACTAATATAAAAAAGAGGGATCTCCAATTTTTGGAAGATCCCTCTACTCATTAAATATTATTAACAGACACATATATTAGTAACTATCCGGAGTTAAATATTGTTTATCGATGACATCTTTAGTAATTGTTTCTAAACGCTGTTTCGTAACGTCATTTTCGTGATCATAGCTTAATGCGTGTCGTTTTGCTAACTTATCATCGTATCTTTTGAGTGGATACATTTTAAAACTATGTCTTGTGTTGTCATCTAGCGGATGAGCTATTTCATAATGCGTAATTAAAGATTGCCATTTAACATCTTTAATCGTTACACCCTTGGGCAATTTCTCAATATTAAAACGAATATTACCCCCTAATACATTACTTTCATCACCAGTAGTTTGCCCATTCAAAAAATTTCCCAGGGAATAAGCTACAAGTGTCTTATGATTGTCTTTACCTTCTACCCATTCTATAGGTTGGATGACGTGAGGATGTGTCCCAATTACAACATCTACTCCTGCATTTGCAAATACTTCAGCATATTTTTTCTGTTTGCGCGTTGGTTTATGTTTACCTTCACTTCCCCAATGTGCCGACACAATAACCGCATCACTTTGTGTTTTAGCTTTCGCTACATCTTTTTTAATCTGAGCTTCATCAAAATAGTTGATATGATACGGTTTTTCAGGAGAAATATCATTTGTGCCATATGTATAACTTAATAGTGCAACTTTGATTCCATTCCTCTCAACAACGGGTATATGGTTTCTCTCTTTTTGTGAATTAAACGCGCCAGTATATAAAATATCGTCAAATTTTCCCCATAAATTTATCTCATTCAGCAATCCATCGGTCCCTTGATCAAGCGCATGGTTATTCGAACCATTAACGATGTCAAACCCCACATCAACGATATCATCCGCTATATCCGTCGGCGTATTAAATTGTTTGAAGCCTGAAAATCCTTTTTCATCTCCACCAATTGGTGATTCTTGATTTATATACGAAATATCCGCAGATTTAATGTCTTCTTGTAAGTATTCATACATAGGTTTAAAGTCGAAACTATTATCATCTTGTAATGCATCCTGATAAACTACTGGATGGATTAAATTATCTCCAACTGCATAAAATGAAATTTTATCTACTAATTGCTTTTGGTCTTGCAAGCATAGTCCACTAAAAAATATAAAAACAGTAAATAACAGTGTCATCATTATTTTATATTTCCACATAGCTTTCCCCCTTTGACCATTTCAAAAAACATTCATATTACATATATTAATTCTATTATAATTAAATATCTCAATTTATTATAGAGTATTTACAATAAACTCAAACTTCTTTAACAATATAATAATTGGGGCTCAGACATAAATTTATGTCTCAGCCCCAATTGGATTCAGCTTATAATATTATACGTGCTTAGTAATTGTTTCTGCTGGTAAACGATATGAACCATGAGCAGGATTTTTTGCTTTTCCTATCGCTATAATCATGACAGGTTCATAACGTTCTGAATCTATATCAAAGGTTGTTGCTATTTGATCACTTTCAAATCCACCTATTGGATTCGTATCATAACCATAAGCTCTGGCAACTAACATGAATTGCATAGCAGCTAGACTACCATCAATTTTTATAATATCGTTCATTTCACTTTTTTCTAAACTTCTATAGAAAGGTAATACTTTCCCAAGCAATTCATCTTTCACATCTTCGGGCATTAACCCTTGCTTAACAGCGTTACTATAGATTTCTTCACCGTATTCATGACTTTGCATATCCCCAAAGATAACTACCATTGCGGACGAAGTATCATTTTGACGTGTATTAAAACGTATAAGTGGACGTAATTTATCTTTACCTTCATCACTTTCTACAACTAAAAAGCGCCATGGTTGCATATTCACTGATGACGGTGCTTTTGTTGCTTTTTGAATCATTTCATCCATTTCTGAAGTTGGTATTTTAACTTGCTCATCAAAAAGTTTTACAGATTTTCTATTCATTACTATATCTTCAAAGTCGTTATTAATCATTATTCATTTCTCCTTAACTATTTTTAACAAAATCAAATTATACTCAATTTATTTATATTTACAAATCATCTGTTTGAGAATGAAATAAATAGTAACGAGAACTTAAATAATCATGAACAATACTTCATCAGAAACTTAATATAAGGATACGTTTTTCAAAAAATCTATTATACTCTTTTTAATTAAATACAATTCATTCACTTAAACTTCACGAGTGCAAAATCACAAGTTGTTCTAATCTGTTATTTGCATAGACATCGTTATATTTCTATCACAAAAACCCATTTTTTCGTATAATTTTTTAGCAAAGTTATTCGCAAAAACATTCAGCCTTACTTCTTTGATATTTTTCGCTTTAAAATACTCGCCGACAAATTGTATTAATTCTTCAGCGACCCCGTGTCTTCTATATTCATCAAATACATACAACTCATATATAAATCCATACTCTTCTTGAATAAAATAATCTGTTTTGTCATCTATAAGTACGAAACCTTTCATGTGTGATTCTTCTATTAATACATAATATTCAGCACCTTCGCTTATTAACTGTTTTGACACTGATCTCATCGCATGATCTGATAAGTCAAAGTCTGCTGTTATTGCTTCTTTAAATACAGTCGGTATCGTCTCATTGATTATTTTCAATTCTTCTTGGTTTGCTTTTCTAATTGTCATTATTATGCACCCTTTCTTCAACACACTTTCATTGTAAATACTTACAATCATTGTTATATCACTTTACATTTCAAATAATTTTTATTACTTTGACAATACCCTAAATCAAAAGAAATTAATTTCAAGACTTTGCACAATAAAAACTTTATCGTCTGACAACTTTAATATCAATAGAATTCTTATTAACTACTGGATATATTGTATTTTTATAGTAAAATAGGATAGTGACTTTATCTATATACCATTAATTACAGGCGGCTTCACTATATTATTAAGATGGTTTTTGTAATATACAAATACCTATTTTTCAAATGTGAATACTGTACATGATACAATGGATGCTTTACAATCAACAGATCATCCGATGATTGACAACCATTGTTTTTTTAATAGAGCATTTCAATAACTTACAACGCTATTATCAATAGTTGAAAATATTATAAAAAGTTCGATATATTCTACCTTATATCAAAATATAAAGAGAAAATTTTTTAAAAAGAGGGAATAAATAATGAAGTCTATATCTGTCATAGTGACTTATTACAACTCAGAAGACTATATAGAAAGATGTTTAACTAGTCTTAAAAAACAAAGATTTCAAGATTTTGAGTTAATTTTAGTTAATGATGGTTCAACTGATAATTCAAAAACAATCGCAACACAAAGTATTGCAAATTGGGATATACCAATAAAAGAAATTGATTTACAACAAAATACAGGTCATGCACATGCAAGAAATATTGCCATGCAAGAAGTAGATGCACCATATTTTATATTCATTGATTCAGATGATTATTTAGCTTCTTATGCACTTGCATTTTATATGAAAAAAATAAATCAATTTGACGCACTTATTTCACCAATACATTCATTTACACTTGATATACCACAATATATAGACCAAGACTTAGTGCGTGTAGACTATTTAGATACGAAAACTAAATCAAATCAATTTTTACGCAAAAATTCAGCATGTAATATTGTCTTTAAAACGGCTATCGCACGTGGACATAATTTACAATTTAATGAAGCCTTAGATGTCTTTATTGACTGGTCTTTCATATTAGATTTCATAAAATACTCAAACGGTTTTGTACGTGTGAGTCGCTTCCCATTTTATATCAAAGGCGAAGTTTATGACCCATTCTTAAAACCAAGGTTATCTAAACAAGATTTCGGCATCGTCTTCAACGATTATGTTTATAGTTTTTCAGATTCTATCCAACGCGCACCTTTAAAAGAAAACAAACGTTTCATAAAAAATAAAATGAAAAATTTATTTAAATATTCGTTTGAGCCTTCGTTGAGAAAAACACCTGAAAGATATGAACAAAATAGTGAGTTATTACCAAGCGTTACAAGACAACTCTTTCCTACAATTTTCAAAAATGAAAAACCTTTATTTATCGCTGAAGCACTCATGCTTATGTTTAATAAGAGAAAATCAGCATTTAAAATTAATCAGCTTAGAAATAAAGCAAGATTAGCTAAAAATGTTGTTTTACGCAGAAAAAATAAACATCGTGCACTTTACCAATTGACAGATTCTGAAAATAAAGTTAATCCAAAAACAATTGTATTTGAAGCTTTTGGTGGTAAAAATTACAGCGATAGTCCTAAATATGTTTATGAATATATGATGAAACATCATCCGAATTATGAATTTATATGGGTATTAAAAAAGCCTGACAGCATACAAATACCAGGCCCAGCAAAAAAGGTTCGAAAAAATTCTAAAGCATACTATGATGCTTATTCTAGAGCAAAATATTGGGTATCAAATGCTAGGCTCCCACTGTTTCTAAATAAAAAGCCTAACCAAGTCTATATCCAAACTTGGCACGGTACGCCATTAAAACGCTTGGCAAACGATATGAAAGTCATTCGTATGCCTGGAACAACAACAGATCGTTATAAACGCAACTTCAGAGAAGAAACAAATCGTTGGGATTATCTCGTTTCACCAAATGCTTATTCATCAAAAATATTTGAAACAGCATTCTGGATGAACCCAGAACAAATTCTAGAAATTGGTTATCCTAGAAATGACGTTTTAGTTAATCGTTCACAAGACGAAGCCTATCTTCAAGAAATCAAAGAAAACTTAAATTTACCTGAAGATAAGAAAGTGATTATGTACGCTCCTACATGGAGAGATGATGAATTTGTTAAAAAAGGTAAATACTTGTTTGATTTGAAAATAGACTTAGATAACTTACATGAACAATTAGGTGACGAATATGTGATTTTATTAAGAATGCATTACCTAATTTCTAATGCCCTCGATTTAAGAGGTTATGAAGAGTTTGCAATTGACGTTTCAAATTACAGTGACATCTCTGAATTATACTTGATTTCAGATTGTTTAATCACAGATTATTCGTCAGTCATGTTTGATTACGGCGTACTAAAAAGACCACAGTTCTTTTTCGCTTATGATTTAGATAAATACGGTCAAGATTTACGTGGTTTCTATCTTGATTATCATAAAGATTTACCAGGTCCAATTTATCAAGATGCTTATAAATTAGCTGATGATTTGAAAAACTTAGACCAGGTAAAAGTAGATTACAAAGATAAAATCGACACTTTCTATAATGACTTTTGTTCATTAGAAGATGGTAAATCGTCTAAAGCAATTTCTGATTTAATTACTGGTCAACAAGACGAGTAGTTTTTATACAAGCGTTTCAGCGCTTGTATTCCTTTATTAAATTAGCCTTATGGGGTGGAAACAAGCAATCAAATTTCAAATTTTGATTGCTTGTTTCCACCCCTATTTTCATTTAATTTTTGAGCTAATAACTGCCAAGCTCTGTGATAATTATCGTCTAATTGTACAGGTTTAAAACCAAACTCAAGATACATATTGATGGCTTTATAACTTATCGTTTGTGAAGTTAAATAAGCTTTATTATGATGTAACGCTAAAATATTCATTGCTGCACTAAGTAATGGCTTAGATAACTTTTTGCCTTGATATGCTGGTATGATACCAACCCAATGAATTCTCCCCATCATTTGACTATCATCACCTAAATAGCCATACCATGCAGTAGTCGTGCCTACAACTTCCTGCTCTTCATTTTCAATGAAGATACAACGTTGTTCCATCTCTGTTACATGATCTCCAAACTCTTTATCAAACCTTTCTAATGCCATGTCCTCAGTTGTAAACTCACCTGCTAGCGTTTCTATATAAGCCCATAATTTTTCATCGCCTTTACGAAATTTCCTAATGACAAAACCTTTAGGCACATCATACTGTGGTATGTCATCTAACTGTGTTCTCACCATTTGTACTTTAATATTTTCCATTCTGCCACACCCCACATCTTTAAATTTGTTATATCAACTTATGTTTATAATAGCCTTATTCTCATCATAAAAACACCTATTACAACTTCAAATAAAAACTTATCAATTATGCACATTATAAATTTATGAAAAATATAAAAAAACTGCCAACCAAAAAGTTATACACTTTTGGTGACAGTGAAAATATCTATGCTTATCTAGGATGATATTCAAATCTATACTTCCTTATTTTGAAACACCTATCGTGTTCAACAATACAATACCTATGAGTATAAACACGATTGCTATGATGCCTGTGAGATTTAGGTTTTCATTAAATAAAACGACTGCGAGTACTGTACTTAGTACTAATCCCAAACCAGCCCAAGTGGCGTAACTTAAGCCTAACGGTAGATATTTCATAGCTAAACTAAAAAAATAAAAACAAATCATAAATGAGATGATTGCTGATAAACTTGGGTATAATTTACTAAAACCTTCAGAAGCCTTAAGTGAAACAGTGCCTGTTACTTCAGTAATAATAGCAATCAATAAATATAAATAAGCCATAATACTCCTTCCCTAAATCGAAGCACTTGGAAAGTTAATCGTTTTTATATTAACGCTTTTACCAATCACGCTACTTCCATTTAATCAATATCAAAGTCCTATTTAACTATTGGATCAATAGTTCTCTTTGTAATTTACAACTCTAAAGCAGTATCATTTTAACAGCTACAAATAATAAGCAACTGGTGAAAATCATTAAATTTATGACTTCACCAGTTGCTGTTTTTAAATTATATAGATTGGTTCATTGCTTTTATTTTACTGTTCCTGCATCTTTGTCATGTACACCATGACGATAGAAATCAACGTTTTCTGGTTCCATAGGTTTTTTACCACGGATAATGTCTGATGCTTTTTCTGCCATCATTAATACAGGTGAGTGGATATTTCCGTTTGTAGTGCGCGGCATTACAGATGCATCTACAACACGTAAGTTTTCCATACCATGTACTTTGAATGTCTCAGGATCAACAACTGACATTTCGTCTGATGCTGGTCCCATTCTACAGCTACATGATGGGTGTAATGCTGTTTCGCCATCACGTTTAACCCATTCAATAATTTCTTCATCTGTTTGTACTTCAGGTCCTGGAGAAATTTCTCCACCATTAAATGGATCTAAAGATTTTTGAGACAAGA
This sequence comes from Staphylococcus parequorum, assembly GCF_039237145.1. NCBI lineage: Bacteria > Bacillati > Bacillota > Bacilli > Caryophanales > Staphylococcaceae > Staphylococcus > Staphylococcus parequorum. The sequence continues at coordinate 593,487 of NZ_CP150682.1, read as the reverse complement.
TGTTTCTAGCTACTTTGATGGCTTCAACCCATTCGCGTTTATCTTCTTCAGTAGATAAGTAGTTAAATACGAAATCTGGTTTTTCAAATGGATCTTTAGATTTAATCTTCAAGTAACCACGAGAGTTAGAATACATTGGACCTACGTGTACTTGGTAACCATGAGCATGTGGCGCTTTAGTCCCATCGTATCTTACTGCAATTGGTAAGAAGTGGAACATTAAGTTTGGATAATCTACTTCGTCATTTGAACGTACAAATCCACCACCTTCGAAGTGGTTAGATGCTGCTGCACCTTTACGACCTAAAATCCATTGCAAGCCAATGAATGGCATCTTCAACTTATTAAGGCTAGGTTGCATTGAAACTGGTTGTTTACATGCATGTTGCACGTATACTTCTAAATGGTCTTCAAAGTTTTCTCCTACGCCTGGTAAATGTAAACGAGGTTCAACACCAACTGAACGTAAGTGTTCTGAATCACCAATACCAGATAATTGTAATAATTGTGGAGAGTTAATTGCGCCACCTGATAAAATAACTTCTTTCGCATTCACTGTATGTTCTTTACCATTCTTCTTGAATGTTACACCATTTACTTTATTACCTTCAAAATTTAATTTAGTTACAAATGCACGCGTTTGTACGTCTAAGTTTTTACGTTTCATAGCTGGATGCAAGTAAGCTCTTGACGCTGATACACGTCTACCATTATGCACTTGACTATCAAAAGGTCCAAAGCCTTCTTGACGGAAACCATTAACGTCTGGTGTTTTATTATAACCTGCGTCAACACCAGCATTGAAAAATGCTTGGAATAACGGGTTTTTAGCAGGTCCACGTCTCAATTTAATTGGACCGTGGTGACCACGATACTGATCATCTTTAGTAGAACCGAATGTTGTTTCCAAACGTTTAAAGTATGGTAAACAATGGGCATAGTCCCATGATTCCATGCCTTCTGGTTGCGCCCATTTTTCATAGTCTAATGGGTTACCACGTTGATAAATCATACCGTTAATTGAACTTGAACCACCTAATACTTTACCACGCGCATGTCCAACTTTACGGCCACCCATATGTGGTTCTGCATTTGTTTCATAAATCCAGTCATATAGTTTATTTCCTGCTGGATACATTAATGCTGCTGGCATTTGGATTAATAAATCCCATGAATAGTCACTACGTCCAGCTTCTAATACAAGTACTTCATTAGACGCATCTTCACTTAAACGGCCACCAAGTACCGAACCGGCACTCCCACCACCAATAATGATATAATCATATGATTTTTTCATTTTTGATAAAACCTCCTAAATTTTTAATTATTAATATTTTATATTTGTGTGTAAATCACCTATTGTTTACCAAACCAATTTACTGGCTCTGGGTTCGTATTACGTAGAATATGTTTCTCAACTTGATATTCTGCTAAGCCTTCTTTACCAAGTTCTCTACCAATACCTGATTGTTTGTAACCACCCCATGGTGCTTGTGCAAAGTATGGGTGGAAGTCATTAATCCAAACTGTACCCATCTTCAATTTATTTACAACACGTTCAGCTTTACCGATATCTGAAGTGAATACGCCACCTGCTAGACCATAAATTGAATCATTTGCTAGTTCGATTGCTTCTGCTTCTGTTGAAAAGCCTTCAATTGTTACCACTGGACCAAATACTTCTTCTTGTACAATACGCATTGAAGTATCACAATCTGTAATGACAGTTGGTTCAAAGAAGAAGCCATCTTGTAAGTCTTCACGTTCTGGTCTTTTACCACCAATAGCAATCGTTGCGTTTTCTGATTTTGCAACTTCCATATATTTTTCTATTTTTTCTCTGTGTTCAGCTGATATAACTGGACCCATTTCAGTTTCTGGATTAAATCCATCACCTAATTTAATATTTTTAATTCTTTCAACTAAAGCTGTTTCGAATTTATCTTTGATATCGTTGTGTACTAAGATTCTTGCGCCTGCAGAACATACTTGGCCTGCATGGAAAAAACCACCATTCAAAGCTTGATCGACTGCAAGATCAAAATCAGCATCATCAAAAATAATATTAGGATTTTTACCACCAAGCTCTAATGCAACATTCGTTACGTGGTTAGCAGCTTGTTTCATAATATGTTTCCCTGTTTGAATACCACCTGTAAAAGATACTAGGTCTACTTCTTTATGAGATGATAACGGCTCTCCTACTTCAGAACCTTTACCTAAGACTAAGTTAATAACACCTTTAGGGAAGCCAACTTCCTCCATCAATTCAAATACACGAATTGTTGTTAGCGGTGTGATTTCACTTGGCTTCATAACTAGCGTACAGCCTGTAACTAATGCTGGAGCAATCTTCCATGAAGCTTGTAGTAAAGGGTAGTTCCATGGTGTGATTTGTGTGACAACACCTACTGGTTCTTTTATCACTTTACTTTCAGTATTAGGAATTGGTGAATCTATCATTTCGCCACCATCTTTATCAGCTAAACCAGCAAAATAATGAAATACATTCGCAATGTCGTCCATGTCCGCATATGATTCTTCTAATGTTTTACCTGTATCCAATGTCTCAAGTCTTGCTAATTCTTCACGGTGTTCTACGATTAAGTCAGCAATTGCGCCTACTTTTTTACCTCTAGATTCACTTGTTTCTTGAGACCATTCACTGCCTTCAAATGCATTTCTTGCAGCTAAAATGGCACGTTCACTATCTTCTGAAGTACCTTCTGCGACTTCAAAAATGACTTCTTGGTTATATGGATTAATAATTTTTCTTGTTTCTTCGTTCGAGCTATTTACCCACTCACCATCAATATATTGACGACGAGATAATTGATTTAAAAGTTCCATGAAAATTACCTCCGTTAAGTTTGTTAAATTTTTATTTAACGAATTTTACAAGCTTTATGTTAGCATAGTAATCGAAAGGGTGTCAAACGAGTTTAGTTATAAGCTGGTTATGGATTTGTATAATTATAAAAATATAGTTATTTTGAATTCCTTAATCATCAATAGCTTGAATTTGTATAAAAATTTATCGGAGGTGTACATCGTGGTACATTCAAACAACCCTGATAAGCAATTGGATGAAGCTAAAGACATTGTCATCAACGCAATTGGTGAAACGATGGACCTATACGGGATTAACAGAAGTGTAGGTAATTTATTTGGTACTATGCTCTTTGAAGACAGCATGACGTTAGATGAAATGCGTGAACAACTACAAATGAGCAAACCTAGTATGAGCGCTGGAGTTAAAAGACTCCAAGAATTCGATCTTGTCAAACAACAGTTTACACGTGGCAGTAGAAAACAACATTTCATTGCTGAAAAAGACTTTTTCAATTTCTTTAGTAACTTCTTTACCCGCAAATGGAAAAGAGAAATTGTAATTAACTCTGAGGCTGTTCATGAATCAGTAGCTATCCTTGATAAGGTCATCAATGACAAAAATGCTGATGCAGCTACAAAGACAGAAGCTAGCGAAGTCAAAGCACAATTAATTGATACATTGCCTTACTATGATTGGTTAGATAATTTGGGCCAAGCAATCGAAAGTGGCGAAATATTTAAATACTTCCCTATTCCAGAAAATAAGAAATAACACTTATTTCATTATTTCAGAGTAATTATACAATCGAAAAATGGCAGTTAGATTTCTCTTTAGATATCTAGCTGTCATTTTTTCATTTCCAGATACACTTTCATTATTGAGTTCACTATATTTAGTGAAAAAACGATGTAAAAATACGCATTTAAAATTCTTGATACGTCACAATCCACTTCCATCTCCACTACAAAAAAGCAGTAAAGCAATCTATCGTCATAGATGCTCCACTGCTTTTTATATATTTTTATCTATAAGTTGTCGTCATTTTTCTTTTCTCTCACCTGTGTAATTCTCAGTGAGCGTCGTTCTACTTCTTTATATTTATCCGCACGGCGCTCAAGTTTGAGTCGATCCTCATTTAATGTCCGTAAGAACGAGATCATCATCATGACGAAGACAATGAGTACTGGCACACTAGCAAGTAAGGAAGCTGTTTTCAACACTTCCAATGATCGCTCACCACCAACAAGCATTAATGCAAATGGTAATAAACATAAAGCGAATGCCCAATATAAACGGTTTGCTTTCAAAGGTTCTCCAACCACTTTTTTCTGAGATGCTGCTGCTAAAATATAAGACCCAGAATCAAAAGTCGTTGCTAAGAACAGTACCGCAGAAAGTAAGAATAAAATAATAACTAAGTTAGGGAATGGTAATTGATGCAACACTTCAATTATAGTTGCTTCTGTACCATGCGTGTTTAAATTCTGAACAACATCAAACGCTCCAGTTAATTGTAAATAAACTGCATAGTTACCGAAAATACCAAAGAATAACATACAGCCTAAAGTACCGTATATTATCGTACCTAGAACGACTTCTTTCATAGTTCGTCCCTTAGAAATTCGTGCAATAAACAATCCAATAAACGGTGCATATACAATCCACCATGACCAATAGAATATTGTCCAATCTTGTGGGAAGTTCGTTTCCTTACGTCCACCGATACCTCCGAATGGTTCTATCCATGTCGCCATTTGGAAGAAGTTTTTCACCATATTACCCATACCTGTTATGGTTGTTTCCATAATAAACACAGTTGGGCCAACAATCAGCACAAAACCAAGTAAAACAAATGAAAGAATAACGTTCCAATCACTTAACACTTTTATGCCTTTTTTCAATCCAGAATAAGAACTGTATGCAAAAAGTGCAGTTATGATAAATAGAATCGCACCACGCATGACCATACTATCTCCGTCTAAACCGGTCAATCTTTCTATACCTGCTGTAATCATCGGTACGCCAAGTGCGAGTGATGTTGCAGCGCCTCCAAGTAAACCGAAGATAAATATAATATCAGTAACTTGTCCAATAAAGCCATCTGTTTGGCTTTTTAAAATAGGTCTCAACGTTTGGCTGATTTTAAAGACTGGTTTTTTCTTCACGAATATAAGATAACCAATACATAGTGCTGGCAATACAAATGTTGCCCATGCGATAGGACCCCAGTGGAACATGCCATACATTGTAGCGTAGTTTAAAGCACTATCTGTCATTCCTTTACCACCGTGTGGCGGATCTTGATAGTAAAAAGCCCATTCAATAACGCCCCAATATAAAATATCTGAAGCAATACCAGCACAGAACAGCATTGCTGCCCAACTAAAATTATTGAATTCAGGTTTATCTGTAGATTTACCTAATGTCACATTTCCATATTTTCCAAATGCAATGTACAAAACAAATATTAAAATTGCTAAGCCAATAAATAAGTATACTGAACCAATTGTACTTACAACTGCTTCATTCATTTTCGTAATAATATCTTGACTGGCCTTTGGAAAAACCATCATAGGAATTACTGCAATTAATAAAATTACGGAAGACCCTATAAAGGTCGTCCAATCCATTACTTTATTCTTTTTCAATTGTTGAACACCCCTCATAGTAGATTTGTATGTAAAATTACCGCTAATAAATTTAATAAATTAGCAAGAACTATTTAATTATTCACAAACATGAGCCTAACGAATTTTAAATAATAATGCAAATTGCATTCAAACGAGTTATTTGTAAAAGATGAATAATTATATAAAAACAACAATTAATTTGAATACGGAAATCGCTACAATCACAGTGTTAAGTTTAAACTTAACGAAATTAATGAATCTTACAAACTTAACTAACTGTATTTTTATACAATAAAGATGAATATATATTCTATTTTATTTTTTTATTTTCTTTATGTATTCGGTGTTTTTTAAAAAATATTTCGTTTAATTTTTACATTTCTTGCTTTTTGTTAATATTACTAAAAAGCATAAAATAATTATAAATATAAATGCCTTGAAATTGCTTCAGATTAAACTAACTTCGAGTTTAAATTAATGGCGTTCAAAACTAAAAAAGGAGAGGTACGTGTGCACAAAAAAGTGCCAACAAAGTCAGAGATTTTGTCGACACGCATAATCTATTTTTATAATTTTGTTTTTGCCATCTTATATTGCATTTACTGTTATCGAATATTAATATTTTGCAGCATCAGATGATGGATGTAAGATTGATTTTACATCTTTGTCCGATAATTCATAATCATAAAATTTTTGATAATATGTTTTAATTTCATCTTCCATATTATATTTAAATTTATCTGGATGGTTATGTTGTGCCATCCATTTCAACATTAATGGGGCATCGCCATTTGGTGGGAACCAACGATAAATACCTAATGGTACTTTATATACCTCTTTATCTTTCACTGCTTTCACTTGGCTCCAATCTTGGCCATCTGTTTTATTTTCAATTAAATCTTCTGGTTGTGTTTCAGTGAAATTCGTAATGTAGATTTTATCCGGATTCCATTTATAAATTTGTTCCATATTAACTTCTTTTTGTCCTTCTACGCCATCTTCTCCAACTACATCAACGCCACCCGTTGCTTTAATCCATTTTTCACTATGGAAATTTGATCCAGCTACAACGATAGAATTATCTGTGTGCTGATGTAGAAATAAAACTTTGGGTTTCTCTGATTTTTTTGTGTCTTTCAAGCTTTCATCAATCATTTTTTGAGATTTTTCGCCCTCTTGCATAAACTTATCAGTTCTCTCACTTGTTTTACCACCTTTGATGTCTGAAGTTACTTCCAACCAGCTATTAAATGTAGTCAATGGATCGTCATCTTCATCATTTACAGTTTCAAGACCAATTGTAGGTATACCACTTTCTGCAACTTTATCTAAGGTTTTCTCTTCAGATGCAAGTTCAAAGTAGACATCTGGATTGATTTTAGATAATTCTTCTATATTTATATCACCATTTTTCACAAATTCAGTAGATGCTTTTTTAACATCAGGTGATATTTTAGCTAGCATTGAATTTTCTGCAGCATTATATGCATTAGGATGTAATCCCTTAATTTCTTTAGTAGAATTCGTCCCTACAAACCAAGCAGAGAAATAAGGCAGTATGCCGCCTACTACAATACTATCCGGATCTTTTTTAACCTTCACTTCACGATTGGTTTGATCCGTAACAAGCTTTTCCTCTTTCGTTAATTCTTTATCTTCTGAATTACTCGCTGTGCTGTTTGAACTGCATGCAGTAAGTAATGTAGCTGACAATACAATCCCAACTAGGATACTATATTTTCTATTCATTGCTGATCTCCTGTTCATATCCATTTTTCTAAACTAAGTCAGAATAACTTAGTTTAATTTGTAAGACCTAGAGCTATATATACGCCCTCAAAACTTGATTAATTACCTCCAATACCATTAGAAGTTTATATTTATGCATATTTCCCTATATATAAATCATTATAGTGATAATGATAATCAATTTCAATGTATTTTTAAATTATCTTACTTTTAGTTAAAAGTATTCTATAATATAGAAGGAATACTAAAGTATTGAATAAAGAGGTTTTAAAAATGGATAAAAAACAAATTGTAAATTATTGGGATAAGCGTGCCGAGTCTTTTAGTAAAGATAAACAGGCAGAATTAGAAAGTAGTCATGCAAAAGCTTGGCTGAAAGAAATAGAAGCAATTATTCCATTAAGAGATGGTTTAAAAGTCTTAGACATAGGTACAGGTGCTGGTTTTCTAGCAATCCTATGTGCGCAACAAGGTGCTGAAGTTTCAGGTATTGATCTTGCTCCTGATATGATTCAATCTGCAAAACAGAATGCACAACAATTAAATCAAAGTATACAATTTAAAGTCATGGATGCAGAACATCTAAATTATGAAAATGAAACTTTTGATGTCGTTATCGCTCGAAATGTGACATGGCTATTGCCCCACACACAAGCTACTTACAAAGAGTGGTTACGTGTGTTAAAACCAAGTGGTCATCTTATTAATATAGATGGAAACTATGGCAAAGATTCCTTTATTAATTACGGAGATATCTCAACGGATCACGCACATAATACACTGGGAGATGAAATGTTGCAGGAAAGCGAAGCCATCAAACAAAGCATACCTATTAATCACCAATCAAGACCACAATATGACATGAATATCTTAAAACAACTAGGATATGAGGCCATTCATCTTGATACTGGCGTATATACTCGAATATATAAAGAACAAGATGCTTTTTATAATCCAACACCTATATTTTTAATATCAGTTACTAAACCTATGACCTAGTTTAATGTACATTTTTTTATATTAGATAGAATATTTATTATATTTTAATATCTTAAGTGCCTTGAACTTGCGTTATGCTTCAATTTTTATCATACTAAAAGAGAATACAGTAAAAGGAGTGGTAAGAATGAATAAAGAACAATTTGATAAAGTGAAAAATGGTAAAGGTTTCATTGCTGCATTAGATCAAAGTGGTGGTAGTACACCAAAAGCGCTTAAAGATTACGGCGTTACTGAAGATCAATACGATAGCGAAGATGAAATGTTCAAACTCGTTCATGACATGCGTACACGTATTGTATCATCACCTTCATTCAGCGCTGATAAAATTATTGGTGCAATTCTTTTCGAACAAACGATGGATCGCGAAGTAGACGGTAAACATACTGGAGATTACTTAGCTGATAAAGGCGTTGTTCCCTTCTTAAAAGTTGATAAAGGCTTAGACGAACAAAAAGATGGCGTTCAATTAATGAAACCTATGCCAGATTTAGATGCTTTATTAAGTCGTGCCAACGAACACAAAATTTTTGGTACAAAAATGCGTTCTAATATTTTAGAACTTAATAAAGATGGTATTGATTTAGTTGTAAAACAACAATTTGATGTTGCTAAACAAATTATCTCTGCTGGATTAGTTCCAATCATTGAACCAGAAGTTAATATTAATGCTGAAAACAAAGAAGAAATTGAAGCATATTTAACTGACTCAATCTTAGAAGAACTAAACAAATTAAACGATGATCAACTTGTAATGTTAAAATTATCTATCCCTACAAAAGCTAACCAATATCAAACACTTATTGACCATGCTAATGTTGTACGTGTTGTTGCACTATCAGGCGGATACAGTAGAGAACATGCAAATGAAGTCCTTAAACAAAACAAAGATTTAATTGCTAGCTTCTCTCGTGCACTTATTAATGATTTAAATGTAAACCAATCAGATGAAGAATTTGATAAAATCTTAGGTGAAACAATCGAATCTATTTATGACGCTTCAGTCAATAAAGCCTAAATAAATAATTCCTACACATTATTTATTTCCCAGGAAAAGCAAAGCGCTTGAGATTTGAATACCTCAGTGAACTAATAAAAGCAGTTTTCTACTCAAAATGTAGAGAACTGCTTTTTTATGTCATACTCTTACTAAAATGTGAGGTGATTTGAGATTATAAGTTCAAGCAGTGCCTATGGTATGTAATAACCAATAACATCCTAATTACCTTTTTCAACTTCAGGATAAACAATATATCCATCATCTTCTATAATAGGCAAAGCACCCCATTGTCCTAATTCATGTTGTTGCTGAATAATTTGTTGTTGGTTATCAAGCATAATATGATGTACAGACCATTCGTGAGCAGCTAGCCAATTACTCACAATTAATCTGTGACATCGCGCTGGATGTGGTTCAGAACACATGTAAGCTACACGTTTTGAATGCCCTAATACTTCTAATGCTTTGATTCCTTCTTGAAAATCCACTGTCAAAGTATAATCAGCATAATTATGGAAAGACTCATTATTCCAAGCTTGATTAATTGTTCTACCTACACTTTCAGAGGCTTTTCTTCTACCACCTAACAACGTATTATACTGATATTCAATATTTGCTTCAGTAAGCCATTGTCTTATATTGTCTTCATTAAATTGAGGATTGCGTTTACTGCCTCTAAATGCACGTATATCCACAATGACCTCTATATTAAATTGTTGAAGCATATCTATAAATTGTTGTTCTGAGTGATTCGCGTGACCTATCGTATATATTTTCGACATTCTAATCCCCCTTACCGTTGATACATCCTGTATTTATACTATATAACCTAATTGAATTTTTATAATCTCATTTATTTAATTTTAAGGTATATTGACTATAAACTAATTCTTAAAATATACTAGCCATCATTGAAAAATATCTATATACTAAATTTAATTTATAAAATAACTTTATTTAAAGATTAAGGGGACTAAAATGAAGAATTATTTACATAGGTGGGTCATAGAAGCACTCAGTTTTATGGCTTTAGGGTTATTTGGGTCATTAATTATCGGGTTAATTTTGGATACAATAGGTAGTCAAACATTACTGCCTCAATTAGATCTATCATTTTTAACTGAAATTGGTAAGGTCGCCATGTCTGTGACAGGTGCGGCGATAGGTGTTGCAATTGCATATGGATTAGGTGCAAAACCACTCGTTATTTTTTCATGTGTTATTGTAGGAACATTGGGTTATACCACTTTTGAAGGTGGTCCTGTGGGGGCATATATTGCTACTTTAATCGTAGTTGAACTGAGTAGATTATATGCAGGCAAAACAAAAATCGATATTATTGTAACACCCTTACTAACAATTATTATTGGGGGTTTCATTGCGAAAAGTTTTGGTCCAGCGCTCAATCAATTTATGACTGGATTGGGCAAAATCATTAACGCTGCTACTGACCAACAACCATTTATAATGGGGATTCTCGTAGCAGTCATCTTTGGTTTAGCTTTAACAGCACCTATTTCTAGCGCTGCACTTGCGCTGATGCTTGATTTAAGTGGTTTAGCTGCTGGCGCGGCGACAATTGGTTGCGCAGCTCAAATGGTTGGGTTTGCAGTCAATGGCTTTAAAGACAATGGCTGGGGAGGTATATTATCTATGGGGATTGGTACAAGCATGTTACAAGTTCCAAATATTATTAAGCACCCTATGATACTCTTACCGCCAACGCTTGCGAGTGCAATTGTTGCGCCTATCATGACAACATTGTTCCCTATGACGAATAATGCTGCTGGCGCAGGTATGGGAACAAGTGGATTCATCGGACAAATTATGACAATCAATACAATGGGCGGTTCGCTGCAAGTCTGGTTGTTAATCCTTGTATTCCACATCCTCTTACCCGCAGCAATCAGTTTTTCACTTTATAAACTATGTTTCAATAAGCAATGGATTAAACCTGGGGATCAACTTATCCATATCGCTAGTTAATTTTTAAATAGCAGTGGTTTTGTCCAAATCTTACGGGAAAAGCGTGCACAAATAAGCAGCCCAAATTTTATATTTGGGCTGCTTATTTGTATTTATCATATATTAAAATAATATTACCTATCTTCTTGTACTGGTACTTGCTCACTACTCACAACATTTTTCTTTTGCGTAAAATAGAGCACAAATGCAATGAAATACCAAACTAAGACAATCAACCATTCTGATGGCCAAGCCAATGATGATGGCATGCCAGGCAAGTATATGATTAAGAATAACACACTTAATACAATTGCAATTATGCCGACTGCTTTACCATTCTTAATACGGTAAGGGCGTTCTAACTCTGGCTGTGTTTTTCGTAACTTAAGGAATGAAATAGCCACGAGTAAATAACCTAATACAACACCTATGCCACCTGCATTAACAATCCACTGAAGTGCTGGTCTACCTAATAATGGTGCAACAAATGCAAGTACACCTAAGAATAAAATACCGTGTGTAGGTGTTTTAAACTTCGGATGAATAAAAGCAAACCATTGAGGAATCATCTTATTTTTTGCCATAGCATATAAGATTCTACTACCACCAATAATGAAAGCATTCCAGCTCGTAATAATACCGGCTACCCCACCAAGCACGAGTAAGATACCGAAACCACTATGACCGAATAAATTGACCATCGCATCAGCTGTTGCTAAGCTACTTGTCGTCAGCGCTTGTGGAGATAATCCTGTGGATACACCAAAAACAATTAATAAATAAAATATGACTGACGCAATAATAGAAAATATTAAAATACCACCAATTTTTTTAGCCGGTGCTTTTACTTCTTCAGCTATTTGCGGTATGACGTCAAATCCCACAAACAAGAAGGGAATCATCATTAAGACAGACATTGTACCACCAACACCATTTTCAAATGGTTGTAAATTATTAAAGTTACCATTAAACCCTGCACCAAACACAAGTAGCAACCCTACTCCAACGATAAATATCGTAAATACTGTTTGCATAATCGCTGCTGGCTTAACGCCGAAGTAATTAAGTGATGTTAAGATGATGCTTCCTACAGAACCGATGAGTACCCATGTTAGATAAACATCCCATCCTGCGATATTCCACAATAACCCTTGATGCTGAAACGGAATCACATAATCTATCACAGTTGGCAAAGCAACCGCTTCGAATGTTATTACAGAGACATAGCCAAAAAGTACCGACCAGCCGGATATAAAAGCAATTCCCGGAGAAAAGGCTTTTTTCACAAAAACAAATCCTCCCCCTGTTTCAGGAATTGCTGCAGCTAACTCTGCATATGTAAGTCCTATCACGATAACTAAAAATCCACCTATTAAAAATGCAATAATACTTCCTACAAAACCTGCTGTTGAAACCCATTCTCCTGATAATACGACCCATCCCCATCCAAGCATGGCGCCGATAGCAAGAAACAAGACATCAACAATACTCATAGATTTATTAAATTCTGATTTCATTGAACATACCCCATATCATTCATCAAATTTCAAAAAGTGATATATCAAGGCTGAAATAACATCTAATTAATTACGATAATTCCAACCTTGCAATCACTTTATTTCCGCACTTTGTTTACTTTTAAATCATTTCATATTGTAATTGTTGAAAATCAAACTCATCTGCTAAGTTTCTATTGATAGATATTTAGTTTCTAAATATGGTTCAATTCCTTCTGTGCCGCCTTCTCGACCATAGCCACTTTCTTTCAAACCACCAAAAGGTGCATGTGCTGCAGAAGGACCACCGTCGTTCCATCCAATGACGCCGTACTCTAATTCATTAAATAGTTTCAATCCAGTACGATAATTATTTGTGAAGAAATATGAAGCCAACCCAAATTCAGTATCATTTGCAATGTCTATCACTTCATCTAAATCTTCATACGTCATGATTGGTGCCACAGGTCCAAATGTTTCTTCATGCATCACTTTCATGTTCAAATCTACATTAGAAATTACTACTGGTTTTAAGAAATTACCACCTAATGCTTGGATTTCTTCTAAACTACGAGATAATTTACCACCTTTGTCTTGTGCATCCGTAATATGTGTTAACACTTTCTCGACAGCATTGTGATCTATTAGTGGACCTATTTTAACTTTCTCCTCTAAACCATCACCTACTGTGAGTGCATGTACTTTTTCAGTTAGTCTTGCTGTATATTGTTCCGCTATATCTTTATGTACAAAGATACGGTTTGCACATATACATGTTTGTCCAGCATTTCTGAACTTAGAAGCAATCGTCCCATCAACGGCTGCTTCAATATCTGCATCATTATGTACAATAAACGGTGCAAGACCTCCAAGTTCCATCGTTACATTTTTAACCGTTTGTGCTGATTGTTCAATTAATGTTTTACCAACAGCTGTTGATCCAGTAAACGTTATTTTATTAATTTGGCCATGGCCAGTAAATATATCACCAGCATCTTTACCTGATGCAATAATATAAGATATCGCATCTTTCGGAATACCCGCTTCATGTGCAAGTTCTACTAATTTGATTGTAGTTAATGGTGTCTTCACTGCTGGTTTACAAATAATTGTACATCCTGCTGCTAAAGCTGGTGCCATTTTACGCGTAATCATTGCTGCCGGAAAATTCCAAGGTGTAATTGCTCCAACCACACCAACTGGAAATTTATCTATAACCATTTTCTTTGAAGGTGTATGAGCTGGAATTGTACGCCCATAGACACGTTTCGCTTCTTCCGCATACCATTTCACATAAGAATTTGCATAAGCTACTTCCCCTTGAGCTTCAGCCAAAGGTTTACCACCCTCAAGGGTGATCAGACGTGCAAGTTCATCTTGGTGTTCATCTATAAGTGTAGCCCATTGGTTTAATTTACCAGCACGTTCATGTGCATCTACATTTTTCCATTCTTGAAAGGCTTGATGAGCGCGGCCTATCTGCGCATCAATCTCCTCATGCGTCGTGTAATCTAAACGTTTAACTACTTCATTCGTTGCTGGATTATATACTTCTAACTGTTCCATATCCTTCACTCCTTATAAAAAACGTTTTATACTCCATGTCTATCATTAACTTATACCCTTTAATATTTTGAAAATGAACTTCATTCGTTAAGAGACGCTATAATTTGAAGTCACTTCATCAAATACATGCGTTAAAATGTTTAAGCCTTGGTTAAGTTCTGCATCGGTTATTACCAATGGCGGTAAGAAGCGTATAACATTACCTTTAATTCCTGCAGATAATAACAATAAGCCTTTGTCATTTGCAATTTGTGTGATTTTACCTGTTAGTGCTTTATCCGGTAAACCTGTTTCAGCATCTACAACTTCAAAAGCGACCATAGCACCTAGTCGACGAATCTGTGCGATCTGCTTGTGTGACTGACTGAGTTCTTCCAAATATTCTTCAATGTTATGGCCAAGCTGTTCTGCTTTATCATTTAATTGCTCTTGCTCTATAATATCGATTACTTTTAACGCAGCTTCACAAGCTAATGGATTACCTGCATACGTGCCCCCTAATTCTCCTGGTGCTGCACTATCAATAATTTCTGCTTTACCTACTACGCCACTTAAAGGAAATCCAGCAGCAAGTGATTTAGAAACTGTGATTAAGTCTGGTTCAATACCAAAATGTTCAATTGCAAAGGTTTTACCTGTTCTTGCAAAACCCGTTTGTATTTCATCTACAACAAAAACGATACCATTGTCTTCACAAATTTGTTTTACTGTATCAACAAACTTTTGATCAGGAATAATAAATCCGCCTTCACCTTGTACGGGTTCCATGACAATACATGCAACATCACTTGGATCTACAGTTTCAATGAAGAAGTCATGTAATTTATGAATCACTTGATCTACATATGCCTCTTCCGTTAATTCTTCAGATTTTTCAGAAATATTAGGATAAGGTGCTTGATAAACTTCAGGCGCAAATGGACCGAATCCATATTTATAAGGTTTCACTTTACTTGTCATAGACATTGTTAAATTTGTACGACCGTGAAAACCACGTACAAATGATACAACTGCTTGTCTTCCTGTATATTTCCGAGCAATTTTCACTGCATTTTCTACTGCTTCAGCACCAGAGTTTAGTAAAATAGCTTTTTTAGCAAATTCACCTGGCGTAATCTCTGTTAATTTCTGTGCTAGGTTAAGGTAACTTTCATACATCATGACATTAAAGCCAGGATGTATGAATTTATCTAGCTTTTCTTTTAAATGTTTAGTAATTTCTGGATGCGTATGACCGACATTAAGCGTACCAATAGCACCAGCAAAATCAATAAATGTACGACCCTCTACATCAGTAATTGTTGCGCCTTGTGCTTTATCTGCAACATGCAAATTTCCGTTACTCACACCACGTGCTACATATTTTTCTCTTTTTTCTTTAAAATACTCAAATTGATCTGACATAAAAAAAACCTCCTCATGCTTATTAAAAAAGATTTATGGTTGTCTAGAAATTTAAGTCATTATTGGTCTTATGTAAAGACCCAGTTTGAACAAACTAATGGTACCAGTTTAGTCAGAAAGAACTTGTTTCAAACGATTTACAGCTTCAGGTATCTGTGATTGTTCAATTTTCGAGAAACCAATTATTAATATTTTAACTGCTTCATTCTTTTGAAATGTTTTTACGGAAAAGCGTTTTATGGTATAGAGTTCTAATTTTTGTACTTTTGCACGTGTTTCAATTTCTGCATATGTATAAGGAGAAGTTACTTCTATGATGAAGTGTAAACCTGCACGTGTATCTTTTATTTGAATATCATCTTTAAAAACATTTTCTAAATGTTCGATTAATAGAGATCTTCTTTTTCCATATAGTTGATGCATTTTTTTAATATATTTTTCGTAATGCCCTTCTTTAATCATTAAATTGAGTGTTAATGCATTCAACATAGAAAAGTCTGGTATCATATTGTCATTTTGTAATTCAAACTGCTTAATCAATTTTGATGGTAAAATCATATAACTCATACGTAAACCTGGCATTAATGTTTTGGAAAAAGTGCCCAAGTAAATCACACTGTCATTTTTATCAAAACTAAACAATGACGGTATATTGTCTGTTTCATACTTAAACTCACTATCGTAGTCATCTTCTATAACATAACTATGCGTTTGGCTTGCCCAGTTTAATAAATCGATTCGTCTTGAGACAGGCATAATAGTACCCATAGGAAACTGATGAGATGGTGTTACGATAACAGCATTAGGTTGCGCTTGTTTGAGTTGGTCTATAGATATACCTTTATGATCTAATTCTATTGCTGTGGTTGATGTATTGGTTTGATTAAGTAATGTTCTAAAACGGGAATAACCAGGATTTTCTACAGCAATCGTTACGTTTTTTTCCATTAATTGAATTAACTGCATCAATAAAGTATTCGTTCCTGATCCTATAACGATTTGTTCAGGATGACATTGGATTCCTCTTTGATATGACACGAGTTTCGCAATAGATTGTCTAAGTTCTATTGGGCCTTTCACATGCGGAATGGTCGATAAATAATAATCATAATCTTGGAATACACGCTTTGTTAACTTTGCCCATGTATCCACTGGAAATTCTGATATATCTGTACTCATATGGGAAAAAGAGTAATCAAATGTAGTTCGAGTTGTTTGCTCGTGACCATCTAATGAAATCTGAGCGTCAGGGTCTATAATTAATTTATCTAACGGTTCTATAAAATAACCTTTTCGTTCCTTTGTATAAATGTAACCTTCAGCTAATAACTGCTCGTAGGCTGATTTCACACTGTTCACACTCACATTAAGATGCTTTGCCATATCTCTTTTTGAAGGGATTTTTTCATGACTTTCATATTTGAATGCGAGTATATCATCTTTTAAGCGATTATATAACTGTCTATAGATATATTGTTCTGTGTCCCGTTGCATAATTACACCCCTTCGCTATATTATAATTCGTTTATTATACACGTGATTCAGTCTACTATACTAATGAAATCATTTTTCTATTTTGATTTAAAAAACAACGGTAGCCACCATTAGGTTAACTACCGCTGTTGGTATTGATTTTACGTAAGGAATTATCAAACATTAGAATCAAATCTTATAAAATTGGAGATGCTAATTTAGCAATAGACTGCTTAAACTTAATCCAATGTGAACGCTGTTCGTAACGTTCTTCTGTGAGTTCTTTTGAAACTTTAAGATCTTCAATGAATGCTGCTTTTAATTGTTCCGCGATTTGTGTGTCATACATAAACGCATTAATTTCAAAGTTTAATTCAAAGCTACGGACGTCCATATTTGCAGTACCCACGCTCGATACTTCTTCATCAATCATGATCATTTTAGAATGGATAAACCCATCTTCATATGTGTACACTTTCACACCATCTTTAATTAGCTGTGCCACGCTTGTGATTGTCGCCCAATATACAAATATATGATCAGGTTTACATGGTATAATCAAATGAACCTCGACGCCTGATTTCGCGGCAATACGCAAGGCATTAATAAAACCTTTATCCGGTATAAAATAAGGAGTGTGCATATAAATAGATTTTTTAGCATTCATAATCATCTTCATATATCCAAATTCAATTTGATGCCAATTATCACTCGGCGCACTGGCAGCCAGTTGCATAGACACGTTGCCACCTTGATAGGCATTGTCTGGGAAATATTTTTCGTTATACTCTAGCTGTTCACGTTTAGCTTGCGAGTTCCAATCATGTATAAAACTCAATTGCAACGCATCCACACCGTCGCCTCTCACTCTTAAGTGCGTATCTCTCCAATAGCCAAACTTCTTGTTTAAACCTAAATATTCGTCACCTATGTTGAAACCACCTACATAACCTGTCTGTCCATCAATAATTACAATTTTACGGTGATTTCGGTTATTTACTCTAAAATTTATAAAAGGGACTTTAGATTTGAAAAATGCTTCGACTTGTCCGCCCTCTGACTGAAACTTTTTAAAATTAGAATTATGTACCGATTTAGAACCCACCGCATCATAAAGTAGTTTGACCTCTAAACCTTCTGCAGCTTTTTCTTCTAATATTTCAATAATTTCAGTACCTAAGCCGTCTAATTTCAAAACGTAATATTCCATATGAATATAGCGCTTAGCATTGCGTAAATCTTTTTTCATTTGGTCATACAAATCATGACCATCTGTATAAATATCGATATTATTATTATTACTTAAAAAAGATTGTTCTTTAGTTAACAACGCATTAGCAAGGTCTGCGTGCTTTCTTACAATAGCATTTTTCGAATCACTAATTCTGTTTGTATCATCTTGAAGTTGAGACTGTAACCTTTTCAAACCGTCTTCAATTTGATTATGTTCAAACCCACGTTCGCGTTTTTTCCTAACTGCACGCCCAAAAAATATATATACAATAAATCCTAAAATCGGCATAACGAATAATAAGAATAGCCATGCCCAAGTTGCAGTCGCATCTCTTCTATCTCTGTCTAAAAATACGATAAGGAAAGCTAACACAATATTAATCAGATAGAAGAAGATTAGCACGCCTCTAAATATTGGACTTATACCTGTATCAAACATTAATTGCATAAAATCACCCCACTACTTCACTTTTATAAAAATTGTTATTTAAAAATTAACTGTTGTATTAAACTTTTCATTTTATTCTCATATAAATTGAATGTCATAAATAATAACGTTCAACAAAGAATATTTCAATAGATATAATCATTTCAATTATATTCTATTATGAGTATTTTTACCATTTTAAATATATTTCATTTAATTTATGAAATATATGCCACCTTATTTTCGAACTATTTATTTTTGATTGTGCTTGATTGTTCAATTGTACGGTTACGTCCCGCTTGTGAGCCGAACAATGTTATAACAATCGCAGTAATTAATAAAATACTTAGAGAAGCAGTCCATTCACCGGTCATATCATGCAAGATACCAAATAATAACGGACCTATTGCTGCAACAAGATAGCCTACTGCCTGAGCCATCCCAGAAAGCTTTGCTGATGTTTGAATATGCTCCGTTCTTAAACTAAAGAATGTATTCACTAAGCCAAACGCGAGACCACCCGCAACGCCAATTAAAATAGTAGAAATGATTGCTAGATGTGGCACAACTAGCATAATTGTCACACCCACAATAAAACATATCCCTGTAATAAAGGTTAATAAGAATTGCGATTTCATTTTAGTTGCAAATATAGGTGTAATGAAAGTAAATGGAATAATGGCTATCTGCATTATAGATAAATATGCGCCTGCCTCATTAATAGACATGCCACTATGAGATAAATAAGCTGGCAGCCAATTAATCAATGAATAGAATATAAGTGATTGTCCTCCCATGAGTATCGTAATTTGCCATGCTAATGGAGATTTCCACACATTTACACTTTTCCGAGGTAAAGCTGTTGCAGTTTCTTGTGTTCCTTTTAATTGAAATGACCATATAATGATTGTTATCAGTGTGATGATTCCTATAACACTGATAGCAATATTATAGTTAAATGCCTTTACTAAAGGCGCTGTTCCATATGAGGATAAGCCACCAAACACATTCATTACAACGGTATAGTAACCTGTCATAATACCGATATGTAGTGGGAATTTCGCCTTAATCATTGCTGGTGCCAGTACATTACCAAACCCGATACCAATACCTATCAGCACTGTTCCTATATATAACCATGAAATGTCCGTAATTGATCTGACAAGGACACCAATAAAGATTAAACAAAGTGCTAAGAAAATTGTTTTTTCTAATCCCATTTTATTACTTGTTCGAGCAGCAAATAATGAAATCACAGAGAATGCCAATAATGGCACAACTGTTATGACACTGACCGCACTATTAGACATCGCTAAATCCATCTTAATGTCAGGTAACGCAACACCAATAGATGTGATCGGCGCTCTTAAGTTAGCCCCTACCAATAAGATTCCTATAAATAATAACCAATTAAATGGTTTTGTGGTTCTATACTTTTCCATATTGTACCGCCTTGCTCACTTTATTTTAAAACAACACAATATATGGTACGATATGTACGTTATATTGTAAATAGGAGGATTCACTTGTATAATATTCAGAATATAGTAGCCAGAAATTTATCTGACTACCGAAAAAAACACAACCTCAGTTTAGATAAGGTTGCAACTGCAACTGGTGTGAGTAAAAACATGCTGAGCCAAATTGAAAAAGGCACTTCTAATCCAACGATTACAACGTTATGGAAAATCGCAAATGGGTTACATTTATCGTTGTCTCAATTAACCGCGATGAATAATGATAGCGTTGACTTTATTGATGAATCAGATATCATCCCTATCATCGATGAACAAATAGCTATTTATCCTTATTTTCCTTACGACGATAATAAAAAATTTGAAATGTTTAAAATGGAGATACAAGCAGGAGGCAAGATGCTTTCTGAACCTCACCATACTGAGTCTGAAGAATATATTATTGTTAACAAAGGCCAGTTAAAAATAGAAGTCGATACAACAATGTATACAATCAATAGTAATCAAGCCTTCCGCTTCAATAGTGACGTGCCTCATCGTTACTTTAATCTAACTGATGAACCTGTTGTATTTACCGCAACGATTCATTATCAATAAACCATTCACTTTAATCATCATAATATTATGAGCCATTAATCTCCTAGCAGAAATCTAATGGCTCATTTTGTATTCAAAATATTTTAGACTCGTGTTGATTCCTTAGGCGTTTCATCATAAAGATTTCATAATCTTAAATAACTTGAAGTGTCGTGTATATTTGACACATACTTTTATGTCAGATATATTGTACATGTAATATATATTTGACACTAAAGAAGGGTAGTAAATCTATTATGAATAAAGTTAAAAGCTTTCGTACTGCTAAAGATATTTCACAACTCACGCTTGCACGTTCAGTAGAAGTATCACGCCAAACCATTAATATGATTGAAAACGATAAATATAATCCCTCGCTTAATTTATGTATAAAGATTGCTAAAGCGTTAGGTGTCACCTTAAACGACTTGTTTTGGGAGGATGATAATAATGAATAACAAAGATAAAAGCCTCTATCAAAGCTTTGCAGGAACAATGAACGCTCCTGATGAATATCAAAGACATGAAATTGACAAATTGCTTGCTAAACTTTCAATTATTTCACTATACATATTCTTAGCTTTACTTTACTTATCTATATTTTTTGATATTGAGCGTTCGTTTATTTCACCTTTTAGTATAGGCGGTATCATATTTATAATTATATTGGCATGCAGAATGTCTATGAGTCATTTTGCAGCAGATGCTATTTCAATAGAAGTAACTGACAAAGAAACGTACCATCGAACATTAAAAAATTCACGTAACAAGAGAATTATATTTCTTATTGTAGCAATAACTTATATATTACTCGTTAACTCAGTCATTGCTCCAATGCTTGCAGGAAATGCATTAAATATGGAACGTCTAACTGACTTAAATACATTTTTCCCTGTAATCGTTATTGCAGTATTCACGATTGCTAAAGATTCACGTGTAAAACTTATTGATCAAAAGGAGACGTATGATGGAAAATAACAAGTTACTTCATTTAATTCCTAACTTCAGGTTTACTGATGAATATGAAAGACAACAATTACTTCATGAATATGCCAAATATTTCATGTGGTTATTTTGGGGCATCATGATTATTTCTATAGCAGATATATGGATAGAATTTTACTTACACCGTATACCTATCATAGGCATGTTAGGTTTTGCTTTAATTATGATACTATCTCTAATTATGACCATCGCTATTAGAAGCAAAAAAATAGATGAAGTAGAGGCTTATTCAGAGGAAGCATGGACAAAAGAAATGAAGAAAGTGCGTAATGGGAGTTATATTTTTGCTGTTATGATGTTCTTGATTGCAAACTTTAATCAATATATTCTACCCTTTATTATACATAGTGGTGTTCCTGAGAAATCCGATATGCTGATTAACCTATTCATTTCTATTGGATGTGGCATTATAGCTGGTTTATTTGTTTATACCCTTGGTCGTAGAAAGGTTACACGTGCTTATATGGATAAATAAAACTAAAGGACCACGTACTCATAATTGAGCACGTGGTTCTTTAGTTTTATTATGATGGAAATGTATAACTTAAATCCCAACCAATATCATATTTATCTACAAGTTTAGCGTACTTGGCACCCCAGAACATATCTGCTAGTTCCATCTGTACCTCTCCACCCTCTTTAAGACTGTTATAAGCATCTTCAATGTCCGATTCATTTTCAAATTCTAACACGATATAAACATTGCGATCTTGTAACATAGCCTCATCATCTTTAGGTATATCAGACAGCATAAATAATTGACCATCTACCTCTAGTTGACTATGAATAATTCTATTTGGATCATCTGCAACTGCCTCATTCGCTTCACCATAAGTCATCATTCCTTTAGCTGTTCCGCCTAATATTTCACTGTAAAAACCTAACGCCTCTTTACACGTGCCGTTAAAAAACAAGTAAGGTATTACTGTTTTGAGCATAGTGACACTCCTTATTAAAATTTTATATCACTTTAACTGTACCCATTCTCGCACATAACTAGTCGCCACTTTTTATAAACAGACACTGCCTTAGGTCTTAAATATTTCATGATCTTTGAAACACGATTATAAAATCTAGAATATTAGATATTATTACAAGAATTTTTCAATATAAAATGCAGATTCTTCAATAGATTTATATTCTGTATTAATCACCGTCGCGTTTAATTTTTCAAAAATTTCTTCCGCATATACGAGTTCTTGTCTGATACGTTCAATACTATTGTAATTTGTAGGTCCATGTAATCCTAAAACTTTTACACGTTCATTACGAATATTCAAAATGTAATTAGGACTAGCAGTTAGACCAAATACTTTCAACTTCTTATATTTAAAGACTTCATCTGGTATATCAACTTCTGGCACTAAAGGAATATTCGCTACTTTATAACCCTTATTCGCTAAATACATGCTCAAAGGTGTCTTTGATGTTCGAGAAACCCCAACGATGAGCGCATCTGCTTCGCCGATATCAGTAAAATGTTTACCATCATCGTATTTCACTGAGTATTCCATCGCTTCAATTCTTTTAAAATAGTTTTCATCCAATTTGCGTAAAGCGCCACTTTCATGACTAGGTGAACAATTCGTAAGTTGCTGAATAATCCCTATTAAATCTGACATATAGTCGACATAAGGTATTTGTTCATTTTGTGCATACTTTTGACCTACTATATTAAATTCTGGGTTCACTAACGTCGTAACGACGACTGCCCTACGTTCTTTTGCTCGTTTCAAAACATTGATTAATTCTGTTTCACTTTTAATAAATGGAAATTTCTTAATCTCTATTTGTGATACTTCTGGAAACTGAGTTAACGTGGCATGAATCATGCGTTGTGCAGTTTCACCAATTGAATCTGATACCACGAACAAAGTGAGTTGTGGTGTCTGTGTATCATTAAACACGTAATCGACCACCTTCAACTTCACTTTGTGCAGTAGAAAGCAATGCGCCTGGAACTCTATATGGAGAGCATGAGACATAATCGATATCTAAATTATTAAAGTATTGTATTGATTTATGGTCACCGCCAAGTTCACCACACACTCCAATCTTAAGTGTTGGATTTGCAGCTTTCGCTTGTTCCGTTGCTACTTTAACTAATTGTCCTACCCCTTCTACATCTAATGTTTGGAAAGGATCAATATCTAAGATGCCTTGTTCAGAATATGCACCAATAAATTTCCCAGCATCATCACGTGAAAAACCAAATGTTAACTGTGTTAAATCATTCGTACCAAAGCTAAAGAAATCACATTCTTTTGCTAAGTCTCCTGCAATTAGACAAGCACGCGGTGTTTCAATCATTGTACCTATGAGGTAATTTACAGATTCTCCCGCTTCTTGCTGTAATGATTCAATACGTTCAGTAATTTGTGTCTTTAATGTCGTAAATTCTGCAACTGTTGAAACAAGCGGTATCATGATTTCTGGTTGGCAATCAATACCTTGTGCTTTTAATCTTAATGCACTTTCCATAATCGCTTCTACTTGCATCACATAGAGTTCAGGGTAAGTAATAGCTAAACGACAACCTCTATGACCGAGCATTGGATTCACTTCGTTTAAATTTTCTATATATTGTTCTAATGTTTTTACTGATACATTTAATTGCCCAGCAACAGATGATTTTTCTTCCGTTGATTTTGGTAAAAATTCATGTAGTGGTGGATCCAACAAACGAATAATTGTCGGACGTTCTCCAGATAGTTTTAATATTTCTTCAAAATCTGCTGTTTGATATTGTTTAATTTCATTTAAAGCTGCGATACGTTTATCTTGTGTATCTGAGAGAATGAAACGGCGCATTTCAATGAGACGTTCAGGTCCAAAGAACATATGCTCTGTACGTACAAGCCCAATGCCTTTTGACCCAAATTGATAGCCAGCTTGAATATCTTGAGGTGTTTCCGCATTCATACGTACATCTAATCTTGCTACACCATCAGACCATTCCATAAACTGTTCGAAAGCCTCACTTCTTTCTGCTTTCATTGTTTCAACTTCTCCAACATAGATATCTCCTTGAGCGCCATCAACAGATATCATATCGCCTTCATGCAATGTGCCACCAGGATAATTTACAACTTTATCGACAACATTAATTTCTAAATCTGAGCAACCTGTAACACAGCATTTACCCATACCACGTGCAACAACTGCTGCATGAGAAGTCATTCCGCCATGCGTCGTTACAATTGCTTCACTTGCGACCATACCTTCAATGTCTTCAGGGGAGGTTTCAGGGCGCATTAAAATAACCCTTTCACCTTGTTCAAATTGCATTTTAGCTGTTTCTGCTGAAAAGACAATTTTTCCACTCGCTGCACCCGGACTGGCTGGCAATCCTAATTTAGAAATAACTGAAGCGTGTTCGAGTGCTGTTTTATCAAAATTTGGATGCAATAATTGATCAATCGATTTTACTTCGACATTCATCACAGCTTCTTCTTTTGTAATTACACCTTCTTCAACTAAATCTACTGCAATGTGAATTGCTGCATTTGCTGTACGTTTACCATTACGCGTTTGTAAAATATAGAGTTGTTCATTCTCAATCGTGAATTCTATATCTTGCATATCTTTATAATGTGTCTCTAAGCGTTGCGATACATCTACAAATTGTTGATGTACATGTGGCATTTGATCTTTTAACGATTCAATATCTTTAGGTGTACGTATACCGGCTACTACATCTTCACCTTGTGCATTTAATAAATATTCTCCAAATAATTTCGCTTCTCCAGTGACAGGATTACGTGTAAACGCAACACCTGTTCCACTGCGTTCGCCACTATTGCCAAATACCATTTCTTGAATATTAACTGCAGTACCTATATCATGTGGAATTTCATTTAATTCACGATAAACTCGAGCACGGTCGTTATCCCACGATTTGAACACTGCTTCAATTGCTTCTGTTAGTTGATCAAATGGTGCTTGTGGAAATGGTTTGTATACTTCATCTAAATATACACCTTTAAAATGTTCACAAATTTCTTGTAACCCTTCTGCTGGAATATCAGCATCATTTTGATAATCATGTTGCGTTTTATAAGCATTAAAATATGTATCAAATGCATTCATTGGTATGCCATATACAACCTCACCAAACATTTGTAACAATCTACGATAACAGTCATAAGCAAAACGAGCATCATTTGTTTTCGCTGCCAATTTTTTCACATTATCATCATTTAGCCCTAAGTTTAAAATTGTGTCCATCATACCGGGCATAGATATTTTTGCTCCACTACGTACTGAAACAAGTAATAATTGCTCCTCAGATGAAAATGATTTTTCTGTACGTTGAGAAAATGCTTCCAATTGACTATTTAATTGTTCTGATAATGCTTCAGGCACTTTAGAACCATGTTTCAAGTATTCAATACAAGCTTCAGTTGTAAGTGTGAAACCATCTGGAACAGGTAGCCCTAAGCGTTTCATTTCAGCTAAATTGGCCCCTTTGCCACCTAGTAAATCTTTCATTGATTTTTGACCTTCGTCAAATGCATAAATATATTTTGTCATACTAAATCACCCCTATTTTTAAATACGTTATACTAATTGTTATTGAGTATGTCATATTAAAACCCAAAAAACAACTATAATATTTGAAAATTTGGAAAATATATTTATTTTTTCTTTATTACAAATTCATCCAATTTAAACGCATGCTAGCTGCTTAAAACATAAAAAAAGCCCAAGCAATCATTATTAATGCATTGCTTGGAGCTTCTTATGTTCACCAGTTTATCGTCATATTTGAATGTAAGATATCATTTAATTTACTATGCAACTATGATGCTACAATATAAGGTACCCGCTTCATAGGTAGTTTTCATATCACCATCAATGAAATGTTATATTTCTATCAATCATAAAACGCACAGTTAATCTATTTAATATTTTCATTTGATATAAACTGGTTCTATTCATTGATAAATGTTAAAAGATTAAGTGAGTTAAATAGATAGATTTGTGCTATATAAACAATATAACATTTATAACTTGTGGCATTTACAATCATTCAAAATGACATGTTACAGAACAAAGGTCTGCTTTAAAGTAGGTGAATATTTAATATATAATCATTTGATAAAGTGATAAAGAGGTATACTTGCAATTGAATTATGTCGCGAGTAACAAAGGTGGAAATTATTAGTTTTGAATATGCTCAACTTTTAAGTTGAAAATAAGGTGCTACTTCCTCTGTAGTGTAATACTTATTTTATAACTTCGTGCTTTGCAAATACTTTTCTAAACAATAACTTTTATTTCGCTTACATCTTGTTCACGCTCCTTCATCTCGAAATACACCAATGACACATTGATGTGAGTTATTACTTAACAACTCAATAATGGCACCATTTCCAAACAAAATTTCAAACTGAAAACAAAACGTTTTGCATCTATAAAGATTTTCGTTATTTATTTTATAGAATTATTTAGCAATAACTTAATTTTATTATATTGTCGTTCGTGTAATTTGTAAAGTAGTTTTTAATAATTTTCTAAAAATTGAAGTTCTAATATTTTATACCCGTTACAATTTGAAAATTCAATCATGACAAATATCAAAATTCTAAATTTTATAATCATTTGTTTTTCAAATCACACCTATCTATTCTCGCTTTAACACCACATCGCAATTTGCAATTTCAATGCCTCAGAATACTTTTTAGGGTTCAAGCCTGTAACTGTTTTACATTTTTCTAATCTATACAACAGCGTATTTCTATGAATATATAAGTGCTTTGCTGTTTGAGAAATATTCAAATTGTTGTTAAAAAATATTTTCAATGTTGCAATACTTTGCTCATCTAAATCCCCTAATATTCTTTTTTTGAATCTTTCTCTAATTTCCCTGTCTATTTGATATAACAACGTTTTTTCTTCTACTTCTTCAAATGATACGAGTGGTGCTGATTGCTCATTTAACATAAATACAAGCTCACATTCTTCATACGCTTTTTTAAAATCGTTTAAATTTGTAAATATAAGGCTTGAGGTCATATGCACTTCCAATTGTAAGCTTTTAAACATTTGGTGAATTCTATTTATTTTCACATCTAATGCGCACTGTTCTTCATCAGTAGCAAGAATTACGATACGGTTATGATTTGTAAACGCAATGACAAAAGAACTAGGGTCAATCTTACTTGCTAATGTACGCACAATGCTGTTCCTAGAAAATATTTGTTTTTCTATATTGATGATAATGCATTTGCCAAATGTTAATAAATGCGTATTAAGCTGATTGCCCAAATGTTGAATAAAAGATTTAGACGGTTCACTTTTCAGCAATTCTTCAATAAATAACTCCTGACTACGTATATTTCCTTCTAATTCATATGTAAAATAATTTTGATATAGCAATAATTCCGTAGACATTTTCACTAAATCCGATACATGTGTAAGTTTTTCAGGATCACCTGTTATACCAATCACACCAACGATATTATCTTGAAAAATAATCGGTAAATTCACGCCTGGTTGTGTTCCTTCTAATGTCGCACTATCTTCCTTTGATAATATGACTGTCTCTTCTCGTTCTAACACTTTACGTGCGCCTTCATGAATTGTCCCTACACGTTTTTTATCAAATGAGGCTATGATTTCCCCGTTAAAATTCATGATATTAATATTACTCTGTGTTCTTTTAGCTGTTTCTTCTACAATTAATGTTGCCATTTCTTCTGTAAGTATATTCATAATTTCACCACTTATCATTTTTATACAAAATTATAGATTTATATTTGTATAGTTTAACTCTATTTTCAATAAAATAAAATCGATACAATGAAATAACAATCAAAAGAAAGCGTTTACAAAGGAGGAACCTCAAGTGAAAATCATTTTAGCACCAGATTCATTTAAAGGGAGTATGACAGCAACCCAAGTCTCAAAATATATGGCAGACAGCATTACAGAAGCATATCCACAAGCTGACATACACGCTTTACCCGTTGGTGATGGCGGTGAAGGTACGATGGAAGCACTAGTGAATGCCACTAACGGAAGCTTTCATACCGTTTCAGTAACAGGTCCTCTTGGAAATCATGTAACTGCGCAATATGGTGTACTCGATGATGACACATGCGTGATTGAAATGGCGGAAGCTTCTGGACTAAGACACTTAACTGACGATACTTTAAATGCAATGACAACAACGACTTATGGTACAGGTGAATTAATTTATAACGCCTTAAATAAAGGTTACAAAAAATTCATTTTAGCTATTGGCGGCTCTGCGACAAATGATGCTGGTGCTGGTATGTTGCAAGCATTAGGCGTCAGATTATTAGATGAAAATGGCGAAGCTATCGCCTTTGGAGGAGGTGCGTTGCAACATATTAAGCAAATAGACTTAACCCATTTTGACGCTAGAATTAAACAGTGTGAATTTATTATTGCGACGGATGTTCAAAATCCTTTAATAGGTCCTGATGGCGCTTCATATGTTTTTGGTGAACAAAAAGGTGCCACAGAAGATAATATTAAACAACTTGATGCCAATCTCACGCATTGGGCAAATCTTGTAGAAGCTAGTACGCATATTAGCCTTCATGATTTGCCAGGAGCTGGTGCAGCTGGCGGACTAGGTGGCGCCTTCAAAGCATTTTTACCTAGTCATTTTGAAGATGGTATTCAAGTAGTAATAAAACATACGCAATTAGAACAGCTTTTACCAAATGCAGATTTAGTTATTACTGGAGAAGGCAAAATTGATTTCCAAACTTTTTATGGTAAGACACCTATGGGCATCGCAAAATGTGCGAAACAATTTGATGTCCCTGTCATCTTTATTGGAGGTTCTGTTGAAATTGACATAGAACAATTTGATGAGGTAGGTGTAGTAAGTGCTTTTAGTTTAACCGATGGTCCTTTGTCACTAGCAGAAACAATAGCAAATTCGGAAAAATTAATAAAAAAAACAACGAAGAACATCATAAGAACATTTTTCCATAACCACTAGCATAATTAAGGGGATGTTTCGTTATGAGAATTAAAGATACGATTGAAAAAGTACCTGGTGGCTTGATGGTTGTTCCATTATTATTAGGCGCTGCAATCAACACGATTGATCAATTACATTTGAATTTTATTACGAATGGTTTAAAATTTTTAGGCGCTCCAAAGACTGAAGAAGGACATTATGAGATGTTGCAAATTGGGGGATTTTCTCAGGATTTATTTAAAGATAGCGCACTCGTGTTAATAGCACTATTTATCTTTTGTGTGGGAAGCCAAATGAACTTAAAAATTGGTGGCAAAGCATTGAAAAAAGGTATGATATTAACATCAACGAAATATTTTTCAGGTTTAGGCGTTGGTCTTTTACTTGGAGCTATTTTCGATCCATGGACAGGGTTATTTGGTTTATCTACAATCGCAATTATTGCAGCAATGACCAATAGTAACAGCGGTATGTATGCTGCTCTAACAAGTGCCTATGGCAACCGCTCTGATATTGGTGGTTTATCTATATTAGCTATCAATGATGGCCCTTTACTTACATTAATTTCTTTAGGCTTTATCGGTACAAATTTTCCAGTCATTTCTTTCGTTTCTGTGTTATTACCACTCGCAATAGGCATGCTCTTAGGTAACTTAGATCCTAAAATCGCAGAATTTTTACGACCGGGAGAATCATTACTCATTCCTTTCTTCGCCTTTTCATTAGGAGCAGGAATGAATTTAGCCGAATTCTTTAATTTCTCAGTATTATCTGGTGGCCTCACATTAGCATTGCTTACATTTGTCTGTACTACTGTGACTGGCGTCATTGCTTTCAAACTCTTTAAAGAAAAAAGTGTCATAGGCCCTATTTCAGAATCTTCTACTGCAGGTAACGCCGTTTCCACACCTGCTGCGGTTGTCGCAGCTGCCTCAACTGCTTTAGCTAGTGGTAATTTGAGTCAAAGTGAATTTGCTATGATAGAAAAAGTAGCACCTATCGCGACAGCTCAAATTTCAGTTTCTGCTATTACTACGGCGATTTTATGTCCAATTGCTGTTATCATGGTAGATAAATACCAGAAGCGCAAAGGCATTGATGGCACCCAAGAACATTTCAAAACCAATCACAAAGCATTTTCTAAGGTAAAACAAGTCACAAATACGGCCGATTATGAAAGCGCTTTAAATAAGAAGGAGGACTAACTTTGAAAACTACGATTTTATACGGCAAATCAAACGTTGAAGTTGACTTGCCAGAACAAAGTGTATTAATTGAACCCAAAAACATTGAGCCACTCGAAGACCATGTAACTGCGATACGCACAGCATTAAATAATCCAATTGGCTCCGAACCATTGCAAGACATGGTGAGTGCTGACCAAACTGTATCTATTGTTATTAGTGACATCACACGACCAACACCTAATCACATTCTTGTACCATTACTAATAGAAACATTAGCCCACGTACCTTTAGAAAATTTTGTAATTATCAATGGTACAGGTACACATCGCGATCAAACACGAGAAGAACTTGTACAAATGCTTGGTGAAGACATAGTAAGCAAAGTGAAAATTGTACATAATCATTGTAATGATAAGGATACACTTAAAAAAGTAGGCCATAGTCAATATGGTTGTGATGTCTACCTGAACAAAGATTATGTTGAATCTGACTTTAAAATTGTCACCGGTTTTATCGAGCCTCACTTCTTCGCTGGCTTCTCTGGTGGTCCTAAAGGGATTATGCCTGGCATTGCTGGCATAGAAACAATTATGACATTTCATAACGCTAAAATGATTGGCGATATACGTTCAACTTGGGGCAATATGCAAGATAATCCTGTGCAAAATATGACCCGGGAAATCAATGCAATGTGCAAACCAGACTTTATGCTCAACGTCACGTTGAATAAAGAAAAAGCGATTACCGAAGTATTCGCTGGTGAATTATACGAAGCACATGATAAAGGATGTGAATATGCAAAAGCACATGCGATGTTCAAGTGTGATGAGCGTTTTGATGTCGTGATTGCTTCTAACTCAGGCTATCCTTTAGATCAAAACTTATATCAAACAGTTAAAGGCATGAGTGCAGCACATAAAGTAGTTAAAGAAGGTGGCAGCATTATCATGTTATCTGAATGTAGCGATGGCTATCCTAATCATGGCAATTATGCAGAGATACTAAAAATGGCTGACTCCCCTCAAGGGCTTGTCGACATGATCAGTGACCCTAACTTCGCGATGCTTGACCAATGGCAAGTACAAAAACAGGCTGTGATTCAAACTTTCGCTGATGTTTATTTATATTCTAAACTCAGTGACCAACAAACCCAAGATGCCATGTTGCATCCGGTGCATAATATTAATGAGACACTTAAAGCATTAGAAGATAAATATGGAAAAGATATGACGATAGGTGTTATGCCACTCGGTCCACTTACTATCCCATACGTAGAATCATAATTTAGGAGGAATCATTATGTTAACTGAAGTATTAACTAAAGAACAACAATTAGAACGTGTATTAAAAAATATGAATCGTGTAATCGTCGCTTTTTCAGGAGGTGTAGATAGTAGCTTTGTATTAAAGAAAGCTATCGATGTACTCGGCACTGACAATGTAAAAGCAGTTATTGTAAAATCCGAATTATTTAGAAATGAAGAATTTGACCAAGCCCTTCGTTTAGCTGAATCACTAAATGCCAATGTGATAGAAACTGAAATTGAAGAATTAAAAGATCCAAATATAGTTGAAAACACACCAAGCAGTTGGTATTACAGTAAACGCTTATTATATTCAAAACTTGAAGACTTAAGAGTAAACTACAATTTCGACTATGTTCTCGATGGCATGATTATGGATGATTTAGATGACTTCAGACCTGGGCTCAAAGCAAGAACTGAATTCGGTGTTAGAAGTGTGCTACAAGAAGTTGAATTGTATAAATCTGAAATTAGAGAACTAAGTAAATCCAATGATCTACCTGTATGGAATAAGCCTGCATTATGTAGCTTGGCATCTCGAATTCCTTATGGTGAACCTTTAAATTTCACAAAGGTTAACAAAGTAAATGAAGCTGAAAAATTCATTTTAAGCTTAAACATTAATCATGTCAGAGTACGCTATCATAATAATATCGCAAGAATAGAAGTAGACGACACAGCTATCCCTGCAGTGCTTCAATATAAAAATCAAATCACACTTCGCTTGAAAGAACTTGGTTTTGATTATGTAACTATTGATTTAGAGGGCTATCGTACAGGCAGCATGAATGAAGTCATCAATACACAAGATGAGATTTAACAAAATAAAGGTGGCATAACTATGACTGAAAACCAAGACCCAATAGAGTCATTACTTCTAGCGGTAAAAGAGAATGCGCTTTCCATTACAGAAGCAAAAGATAAATTGAGTCATTATGATGAATTAGGTTTTGCAAAAATTGATTTACACAGAACAAAACGACAAGGCTTTCCAGAAGTTATATTTGGGGAAGGAAAAACTGTAACGCAATTAGACGAAATCGTACACACATTAATAAAGCATGATGAAGTCATTTTAATTACTAGAATTGATCAAATTAAAGCAGATGATATCATCGCTAAATATCCACAACTTGAATACCATGAGACAGCACGTATCGTTTGTACACCTGTTAATAAAATTAATAAAACGGAACATTTTGCAGCGATTATTTGCGCCGGTACGTCTGATCTACCAGTAGCCGAAGAAGCGGCTATTACAGCTGAAGTTATGGGTATTTCAGTACAACGTTTTTATGACGTAGGTGTTTCAGGCATCCATCGTCTTTTTGCACATATCGAAACAATTCGTCAAAGTAAGGTGTCCGTAGTTATCGCTGGTATGGAGGGCGCGCTATCTAGTGTTGTTGCCGGTTTAGTTGATCACCCAGTCTTTTCAATACCTACGAGCGTTGGTTACGGCGCCAATTTAGATGGCGTTACCACACTATTATCTATGGTTAATTCTTGTGCACCTGGTACGAGTGTGCTCAACATTGATAATGGATTTGGCGGTGGCTATAATGCCGCAATGATTATAAAAATGATTGAAAATGCTTAGAACGGAGTGAAACATTATGTCCAAAGCGATTTATCTTGATTGTCACGCTGGTATTGCTGGAGATATGTTATTGTCTTCACTTGTAGATTTAGGTGCGGATGTCACCTTTATTGAATCACAATTAAAAACATTACCGCTCAATCATTTCAAACTCGACTTCTCAACTCAAAACAAACAAGGCATTCAAGCCATGTCACTTAACATTGATTTCGAAGAAGCGCACCATCATAGAAAAGCATCAGATATCTTTAAGATGATCAAAGAGAGTAGCTTGCCAAGCAGAGTAAAGGATCGAAGCCTCAGGGTATTTGACGTGATCGCACACGCAGAAGCTAAAATTCACGGTATGTCTGTTGAAGATGTTCACTTTCATGAAGTTGGTGCTATGGACTCTATCATTGATATTATTGGCGGATGTCTTGCACTAGAAGATTTAGCTATAGATGAACTCTATGCCTCGCCTATTCCAACTGGTAACGGGAAAATCAATATCGCACACGGTGTCTATCCAGTGCCTGCCCCAGCTACTGCTGAAATACTCAAAGGCATCCCGCTTGCTTCATTTGATGTTAACAGTGAATTGACAACACCGACTGGCGCTGGTTTTATTAAAGCATTGGTTTCGGAAATCGGCCCTTTACCTGCAGTAACCATGGAGCAAATCGGTTATGGTTGTGGCACAAAAGATTTCGATTTTCCCAATGTTTTACGAACAATTCAATATACAGTAAAAGAAAACACGCCGACACAAGTCCAAGTGATAGTGTGCCAGATTGATGATATGACACCAGAGATGCTTGGTTTCTTTATAGAACAAGTACTGGATGACGGTGCGTTAGATGCTTACTTTACTCCAATTACGATGAAGAAAAGTAGGCCCGCCACACAACTTACAGTGATTAGTAAAATTGACGACGCACAATACTTTGAAGACTATATACTTAAAAATACAACCTCTTTAGGTGTAAGAAGTTATGCAGTCAATCGCAAAATTCTCCATCGCCAGTTTCAAACAATTCACACAAAGTATGGTGCTATATTAGTGAAAATAGGCATGATGCATAATAAAATTATCAAAGCGAAACCAGAATTTGAAGATGTAAAAAATGCAGCAATTCAATCTGGCAAGTCTTTCTCAACTGTTTACAATGAAATACAGCATGAAGTTTATAACCACATTAAAATAGACGAATAAAATAACCTAGCACGAGCCAAAGACTACAGGCTGAGGCTGTGCCCGCGGAAAGCGTGCACAAAAGACTGCTTCAAAATTAAAAACTCAAGAGACAGCATAAAATCCAGCACTCACACTTAAGTGAAGTACTGGATTTTTTATTGCTTAAATTATTTTAGAGAAGGACCTACTTTAATATTTGCACTATCTAATGCAAGTTCAAGTACTTCAACAACTTGAATACTATGTTCTAATTTTTCTTCTGCTAAATCGAAGTTTTTATCATTAATAATCTGAACCATCTTCACAAATTCTTCGTACATACGATGTTTTTGTTGATTAACTTGATATGATTGCGTACCACCTTGGTTAAATGTTAGATCAAACGCTTTTAGTTCATTTGTTGGACCTTTAATATGAATTGTTGCATTTTCACCTTGTATGTACGACTGATTGTCAGAACTAGAGTCTTTTGCACCAATACAAACAACTTTCATTTCATCATAATCAAGATTTAAGATACCAGATGTATCAATATCGTTTTTAACGTTAGCAAAATAAGCAACACCTTTAGGCATACCGAAGAGCCCAACTGCTAAATGGATATTGTATACATTGATATCCATGAGTGCGCCTCCACCCTTCTCAGGATCGAAAGCAGGTTGAATGATGCCTTTTTTGAAATTATCATATCTTGAAGAGTACTGTGAATAATTAAATTGGGCTATTTTACAAGTCCCTATTTCACTCACAGATTGTTTCAATACATCATAATTACTCAAATAAAGGTTAGTAATAGCTTCGATAATAATAACGTTATGCGCTTCAGCCAATGCTTTTAATGTTGTTAATTCTTCTTTAGTTAAAGTAAATGGTTTTTCACATATTACATGCTTCTGTTGCTCAATTGCTTTGCGTGCATAATCAAAGTGCAGATGATTTGGTACAGCTAAATAAATCGTATCCATATCTTCATCTTGAAGAAACTGATTATAGTCTGTAAAAATTGTTTTAATATTAAATTGTTTTTGTAAACTTTCTACATTTTCTGGATTTCTTCCTGTTGAAACAATGCTATGAAACTCAATGTCTGAAATTTCTTCCATCACTGGTAATGCTTCTTTGACAATCTTGCCCGCCCCTACGATACCTAATTTCATGTTTGTCTCTCCTTCTCACTTAATCTAAATGATGATGTATTATCACTTGGTGCAATATTAAATTATTGATAGCTATTTTAAAATCCATTCAATATACCATTATATTTGAATTCATCATGCAATTCAAAAACTACAGCCTTGATACAATTCGTATTTTGTTTTGAAAATCTCACTAGTGGTATACAATTAGTATAAAGGTATAACATAAAATCATTTTATATTCTTTAAATAAAGGAGGCATTTTTGTGTCCATATTTTATTTTTTAATATTTATAGTAATCGTTTTAATTATCTATTTCATTTTCCGAAAAAATTATAAAAAGGAAGCTGCAGTTAATAAAAGAAAACGTAAACGCGAAAAAAGAGTAGAAAACTATATTAACGAAGCTTTTCAAATAGAAAATTTAGAAGATGTTAAAGAAAGTAAAACAACAATTGCTTTGGTTTATCCTAAAGAAACATTAGATGTTGAACCTGAACAAGTCGTACAAGTAGAAAATCAAAGTGAAGAAAAAGTCGTGACAGAATTTGAAATGCCTGAAGGTATTAAAAGAGAAGAACTATATGACTTTTCTCTTAAACACACTAAATTTTATATCGCACATGATCGTTATGAACGTCTTAAAACGGTCGATGAAAATGAAAAAACAAATAGTGGCATTATAAAATAATTCAATTATTAAAGGAGTATGTATATGACACCAATTGTTAAAGCTTATTCAAATGACGAAGATATTGAAATTAATATCAACACATTGAAAGATCAAAAAATTAATGCAAAAGACATTTATGTTCTATCTCATGATGCCGATCATACAGCACGTATCGTGAAAAATACAGAAGTCTCTGGCATTGATTACAATCGTTCCAATGTTGGCGAAAAAGAACCAAAACAAGGTGATCAACTAAGAGATAAGTTACAAATTCTTGGCGTTTCTGAAAGTGATGCACAAGATTACGAAGAACTTATGGATCAGGGTAATGTACTACTCATTGTTACAGATCAACGCGCAGCAAACGTACTCTAAATTTAAATTAATTAGCTAAATCAATGTACCCCGCATTCTTTTAATTAGGATGCGGGGTACATTATATCTTTTATACATATTGATTATAATTGATTAAAGTTATTTTCTTGGAGATCTGTAATTTTAGCAATTTCTACTTTTTGGTCTTTAGGCTCCAATACATGTAAATACTGTGCATCGTCGTTATCTTCAATTTTCTTTACAGTAATGCGGTCATGTTCTATAGTTTCGATAATTATTTCTGAATGCTTATCTAGCGCTTCTTTAATATGTTGCTTATCCATGCTACAACCTCCTTAAGTAAAAGCTAATTGTATTTCGAATCTCTTCATCTTTTACCCTTAAGCTATTTTTCAAATCAAAGAAAACATAATAAACTGCTTTTCCTTTTTAATACATTCATTTGTAAAATCAGTAAATGGCATGATGACCAACTTGTATATAATAATTAAAGCTGAGACATGTATTTATGTCCCAGCCTTGATAATCAATGTTCATTAACTTAATATTACATCTACTAATTCTTCTGCAGTGGCTTTACCGAAATAATATGTAATGTCTATTTCACTTAAAGCTTTTAACAAATCCTCTTTGACTACACGTACGTCTTTGAGTTGTTCTTCAACATCTTTAATGTCGCCTTGACCAAAGAAATCTCCATAAATACGACATGCTGAAATACGTCCTTTTTCTACAGAAAGAGAGATATCAATCGTGCCTGCCGCTAATCTCGCGTCTCTATTATATTCATAGCGTGGAGAACCACCAAAATTCCATTCCCAATTTTTATATTTTGAGGCTAGCATTTCATCAACGGCTTCCCAATCAGCATCAGTTAATTCATAACGCTTTGCGTCATTCATATCATCAATGCCTAAAATCTCTTTAACCATCAAATCTTTAAATTCATGGATCGTTACATTTTGATATTCTGGTGCCAAATATTCACGAATATTGCCTACACGTGATCTTACAGATTTAATACCTTTAGATTCTATCTTTTTACGATTCGGCTTCAATACTTTAACCATAGGTTCATAATCTACATCCAATAATAAAGAATAGCCACCATAGATACGTCCCTTAATCAAAGTCATTGCCGCCCCAGATACTTTTTTATCGTGAATGGCTAAATCATTACGTCCACTTTGCACAACTTCTGTTGCACCCAGTTGATGTAAAGCCTGTATACCTGGTTCGTAAAAGCGTTTGAAATTACCATAAATTGTATCGTCTTTTTCTAAAATACAACACATATTCACTGCACCACTGTCTACATAAACTGCGCCACCACCTGTATCACGACGAACGACTTGAATACCATGTTCGTCTAAATAATCTTGGTTAATTTCTACCGCAGTATTTTGAAAACGACCTATCTCCACTTTTGGATCACAGATATACGGAAATAAGATATCCTCATTTAAAAATATATTTTGGCTAACGTGAATTTGCATCGCTAATGCAACTGCACCATCTGTTATATATTCGCCATTGCGAATAGGTTCAATTAAATACATATTGTTCTCCTATATAGTTAATTTTTTGTTGGCTTCTATCATGAGTGTTGAAATATCTTCAGTTAGATGTATTGTTCTATCTCGAATATTCTCTGGAATACGATATGCTTTCTTATTCATTGTCATAAATAAGGCATTTGGATTATGTCGTGTCATGCGTTGAAAAGGTTGTTTCACATATTGTGGTGTCGTATAACCGATACCTATTTCTAGATATAATACTTTATCTTCTTTATGTGCCTCAAGGAACTGATTGTAGCGAGATAACTGCGCATGAAAATCTGCATCCTCTACCATACCAACCTGTGCTTTTCGCTTATTAATTTCCATCGGCGCATCACATTTAGGGCAATGCGGCAAGAGTTCTCGTGGCACTTCCATATGCTCTTGTTCTGCAATCATTTGACGTATTGCAGCATCATCACGATAAGTCTGCGCATGACAATGTTGACTACATTGCCACAAGATGTACTCTCCTTGAATATGAAAAACTTTATCCAAATCAAAATCTGCCACTGCAAATGCATTATCTGCATTCGTCGTGATGATATGATAATCTTTATGACTTAAAATTTGATTAAGCGCAGTATAAGATGCGCCTACAGGTTGGTCTAAATAATTCAGCGCAACAAATCGACTTTGAAATGCCCAATACTCCTGCCAACTTTCGAATGTATGAAGACTTGCTTGTAACATATCAAAGAAACCGTATTTTTTAATAAAATCTGGGAAATTTTGTGTGAAACGCTCACCTATATACGTAAACCCGTCTGATGCTGACATACCGGCGCCTATCCCAACTACAACTGCTTCCGCTTCATTTAAAGCATCTGCTAATATATCGGATTGTCGATCATAATTTGTAGTTAAGACATCCCAAGTTGATTCAGTCATAATGTTTCAGTCCTTCCTTATACAATGCAGCATCTTTATCTGTAAATACATTGAAAATCACACTTATATCAGAATGATGTTCTTGTTTATAATGCATTACAGTCGAAATTGCTATCTGTGTTGCCTCATCTTGAGGGAAACCAAATACGCCTGTTGAAATACAACAAAAAGCAATACTTGATAAGTTTTGCTGATCCGCAAGTTCGAGACAACTTCGATACGAGCGCGCAAGTAAATCACGGTTCATTTGTGACACCGGTGTCTTACGAATTTGTGGTCCCACTGTATGAATGACATATTGAGCAGGCAAGTTATAACCAGGGGTGATTTTTGCTTTACCAACACCTTCACGTCTACCTTGTTTATCTATTAAATCTGCACAAGCTAAACGTAACTGGACGCCTGCTTTAGTATGGATGATATTATCGATACAGTTATGATTCGGCTCAAAACAGCCTAACAGCTTACTGTTAGCCGCATTTACAATGGCGTCTACCTCAAGCTGCGTGATATCACCTTGCCATAAATATATATCGTCATTGAGATATGGGGTTAATGATGTTAGAGACGTAACTTGTTGCGCATTGTAATTTTTTAAAAATACATCCTGCATCTCAATAAAATCTGCTGCAATCGGTGTTGCTGGCCTTACATTTACTAACCTTCGAAACATTTCGAAACGTTCTGCTTCCGTATCAGGTAAGTCTGCAATGGCACCGTCATGTGTCTCTTGCCACAAATACTCAATCAAATACGCCAAACGTTCTGTTTGTTGCATATTTTATGCCTCAGGAAGTGCATTAAATGCTGCTTCGTCAACATTTTCTAATTTAACCAACCAATTTTCTTCAGCTTTTTCAGAATTTAAAAGTGTTGGTTCATCTTCAGCTTTTGTATTACGTGCAACAATTTTACCTGCTAATGGTGATTGAACGTCTAATACTGTTTTAGAAGCTTCAATACTAACGATTTCGTCGTCCACTTTAATATCGTCTCCACCCATAAATTCAACATAACCTACTGTTCCTACATCATCTTGTAATTCAGGTGTCATACTGTATACATACTGTTCTCCAACTTTTTCTACCCATAAATAATTCGCTAATTTTTTCATAAAATATCTTCCTTTCTCCAACTTGTTATAAATATATTTGCGCGAGTAATTCGATTGTACGACAGCGTTGCGCTATGTCTGGAATCAAGGGTACAACCATCACTTCGTCAGCATTAAATGTTTGAATCATTGTGTCTATTTGTTT
This sequence comes from Staphylococcus parequorum, assembly GCF_039237145.1. NCBI lineage: Bacteria > Bacillati > Bacillota > Bacilli > Caryophanales > Staphylococcaceae > Staphylococcus > Staphylococcus parequorum. The sequence goes on along the minus strand of NZ_CP150682.1, from coordinate 552,567 downwards.
TTTTGCACTTTCTTTTGTACCTACAATTATACGAGCACGGCTTTGAGTAATCAAACGTTCATCTCTTTCAGAACGTTGATACAATCTTGCAGTTTCGATAGAAGGCAGGTGCTCAAATTCGGCAAATTGTTGTTTACCTAATAGCCATACGTCTAACGCTTGTGCCAGTGCTTCGGCTTCTGATGCTGTATCAGCAACTGCAACAAATGTAGTGAGCATAACAGTAGGCTTCATATTTAATGCCGTAGGTTTAAAGGCTTCTCTATAAGCTTGCACACTACTTTCAGCTTTTTTAATTGCTTTTTCATTAGGTAATAAAAAAGTCCCTAGTGTGTAGCCTATGCCTTGACGTCCTGCCATTTGTGCTGATGATACACTCGTACTTAACAGCCACATTTGAGGCATCGTCGTCACACGAGGTTGTGCGAATACTTGTTTAAAACGTTGCTCTGGTTCATGCTCCGTTAGATAGTGTCGCACATCCGTAATAGACTGCTCGTAGTCTAAGAAATGTGTTTTCGTTTCATTCATAGCTTGTTTTACACTGGGTGTACCAGAATTATTACCGATACCTAAGTCTACACGGCCTGGGTAAAATGCTTCTAATAATCGAAAATTTTCTGCCACTTTAAACGGGCTGTAATGCGGTAACATTACTCCACCTGAACCGAGTCGAATTTGCTTCGTCTTTGCCAGTAATTGCATCATCAATAATTCTGGGCTGCTACATGCAAATGCTGGTACATTATGATGTTCCGTCATCCAAAAGCGCTTATAACCAAGATTGTCTGCTAATTGTGCTAAGCGTACTGTGTCTTGTAAGGCATCTTGTGCTGACTTGCCTTCATCTATCACAGCATAGTCTAAAATATTCAATTGAACCACGTGTGTGACCACCTCCACCGGTACTGACCTTATATACTTTATTTGGGCTTATCATGTAAGCACTTTCGCTTGAGTGTATATCGTAACTCCGTTATGCTAAATTCCATGTACAAAGCTTTGCACACGTTACTGCAAAACATGTTCCCCATTTTAAATTACCCTCACTCTCTAGGATAACTGATATAGAAAATTTTTGTTACATTTTGCTTGAAAAAATCACCATAATTTTTATTTAATTGACCACTATATCCTATTAGTGTTAATTTGAAATTACATATTACAACGAAGATAGAGGTTATAGTTATGAAAACTCATTATCAAGCATTATTCGAACCATTAACATTACCCAATGGCGTCGTCTTCAATAACCGTTTTGTGCTATCACCTATGACTACGAATTCCTCAACACAAGACGGTCATATTACCGAGCAAGACCTACTTTATGCACAACGTCGGGCACACGCTGCGCCCCTACAAGTAACAGGTGCAGCCTATATTGAACCTTATGGTCAATTATTTGAATATGGTTTTAGCATCACTGATGACAGTTGTATACCTGGTTTGAAAAAATTAGCAACTGCAATGAAAAAAAATGGCAATAAAGCCATTTTACAACTGACACATGCAGGCCGATTTTCAAATCAAGCCATCTTAAATTATGGACAAGTTTATGGCCCAAGCCCTATGTCTTTAAATGTCCCTATTCAACATGACGTTCTAGCTATGTCTGTAGATAAAATTACCTCTGTAACGCGTCAATATGCCGAGGCAACTTCTCGTGCTATACAAGCTGGCTTTGATGGTGTAGAAGTTTCAGCTGCCCAACGCTTACTTATACAAACATTTTTCTCTACTTTTTCTAACCAACGAACAGATCAATATGGAAATCAAAATTTGGAAAATCGTGCACGTATCGGGTTGGAAATACTAGCTGCTGTACAAGATGTCATTGATAAAGAAGCACCACCACAATTTATTTTAGGCTATCGCGCTACACCTGAGGAAACACGAGGTAGTGATGTCGGTTATACAATAGACGAATTCAACGAACATCTAGAGTGGGTATTAGATACAGCGAATGTGCAATATTTAGCAATCGCAAGTTGGGGACGTCAAATTTATCAAAATAAAGTCCGTTCTGACGGCAAGCACACAGGACAATATGTCAATGCTGTCGTCCATGATTACCTTGATGGTAGAATTCCTGTCATTGCTAGTGGTGGTATTAATTCACCTGAAAGTGCGCTCGATGCCTTACAACATGCAGATATGGTAGGGATGTCGTCTCCATTTGTGACAGAGCCAGATTTTGTCTTAAAATTACAAGAAGATCGTCCAGAGGATATTGATTTACATGTAACAATCGACGATATTGATGAACTCGCGATTCCATACGCAGCTTTTAAAGATATCGTTAAAATGATGGACTACGGCGAAGGGTTAAAAAAAGAAACCCGTGACGAGTTACGTAAGCTTGAAACAAACTATGATCAAGTAGATTATAAAGCAATAGAAAAAGATTAATTTAAAATACTGACAAACTGAGCAGATAAAACAGCTTTGTTTGTCTTTTTTATATCACGTGATTGCTTTGTAAAAATGAATTAATATCTCAAAATATGTAAAAAGCATTGGACCGTATCATGTCCAATGCTTTCTTGTTAGGTTTTATGTGAATTTAACCATTTTGTTTGGCAAATGCTTGGCCAATTGCATTTAATTTATGTGGTGCATCATGTACTGCCATCTTCACTTCAACTAGGTGCATCATGTCTGGTTGTGCCTCTATTTCGAAGAATGTATTTTGTAGTGTCTCACTTGTTGTCACATCGTGTACGATGACTTCATCTTTCCCACCGAAGACTGTTGGTAATAATTTATAATCCCACATTTTAATATCATTGTATGGCTCATTTTCTCCGTGAATTTTACGTTCAACTGTATAACCATCATTATTAATAACAAAAATAATCGGTTTGATTTGCGCTCTGATCATCGAAGACATTTCTTGTACTGTTAATTGTAGAGATCCATCTCCAATTAACAATAAATTTCTGCGCTGTGTATTTGCCATTTGTGTGCCCAGTGTCGCTGGTAGTGTATAGCCGATTGAACCCCATAAAGGCTGTCCTATAAATGTATTGTTACTATATAACGCTAAATCATAAGCACCAAAGAATGATGTGCCTTGTTCAGCTAATATCACGTCATCTTGCTTAATAAAATCTTGCATCATTTTAAAATAAGTTGCTTGAGATAAAGGATCTCCATTCAAATCGTATTGGTTTTCCTCAGGACGTTGAAATTGAGGGAACGTTGTGTCATTAACGTAATTAATTGTATTTAAGCCATCCAATAAATCGATCAGTGCGACTCCCATATCTTTCGTTTCATTCATTTTGAAATGACGATGATTAATCATAACGACATCATCAATATCAAATTGATATGAATATCCTGCAGTTGCTGAATCTGTTAATTTCGCTCCAATATTCAAAATTGCATCACTTTGATCCACGTAATTTCTAATATCTTCTTCTGCTAATGAGCCATCATAAATACCCATGTAATATGGATTTTCCTCATTAAAAGCACCTTTGCCTAGTGATAGTTGTGCTACAGGAATATGCGTTTGATTCACAAATTGCTCAAGCTTTTCATGTAAATCAAAACTATTAATCTCGTGGCCGGTAATTATGACTGGTTTATCTGCACTTTGTAACTTTTCTTTAATCATGTTCACATACTTAGCAACATCCATCTCCTGATGTTGCGGCAATTCAAACGGTTGGTCTACTTCAATTTCTACGCTTGCTACGTCAATTGGTAAATGTATATGCACTGGACGTTTTTCAGTTAGTGCTGCTTCAATTACTCTAGGTATTTCTACTAGGGCATTTTCAGGCGTAAGATACGCTTGTGTCGTTGTAATCGGCTCATACATTTTTCTATAGTCATCAAAATTCCCTTCTCCTAAGGAATGATGGACATATTTCCCTGCATTTTCTACTGCTCTTGTAGGCGCACCGGTAATTTGAATAACCGGAACACGTTCAGCATATGCGCCAGCAATACCGTTAACAGCACTGAGTTCTCCTACACCAAATGTTGTTACCATTGCGCTCATCCCTTTTAAGCGCGCATAGCCATCAGCCGCATAACTAGCATTTAATTCATTTGTGTTACCAACCCACTCTATGTCATCACGACGAATAATATCATCTAGAAAAGTAAGGTTAAAGTCACCTGGCACACCAAACACTTTATCAACGCCAACAGCACTGATACAGTCCATTAAATATTGTCCTATACGTTTTTTCATTCATCATTTCCCCTTTTTTATCCATCTCTATTACACTACAAACTTAACTTAATTAAGATGAAAGGTCAATGATGTTGACTTTATTTTTCGCTATTTTTTATATGTTAATTCTAACTGATGAATCATATGTGTCAGCATTTCATTATTCGGCGTCGCCACACCACAGGCTTTACCGTATGTAACAATTTGTCCATTTAAATAATCTATTTCTGTTAGACGCCCTTTATATAAATCTTGATGCATCGATGGATAATGTAAGCCTTGTGATTCAATTGGATAAGCAGCTTCAATTTTGTTAATTAAATTTTCAAAATTGAGTTCTAATCCACGGGCTTTTGCTACAGCTACAATTTCTTCAATAATAGGAATAACCATTTGTCGTGCTTGTTCATATTGTGAAAATTGGTTTATTGTTTTATCTAAAATCGTACATAATGGATTCAATACACTGTTCAATGTAGCTTTTGACCATATAGATTCAAAGACGTTGTCACTGATCGTAGAATTTAATTTTGCATTATTAAAAATTGTATTTATCGCTTCTGTACGATAGTCTTCGCCACCGTCTGCACGTTGCAGTTCTATTGTTCCTGTACCTTCTAATAGTATTTGTCCAGGGCCTCTTAATCCTGCTGTCCACATCGTGACTGCTAAAAATATTTGTGATTTCGGTATAATTTTGGCAAAACGTTCTTCATGTCCTAAGCCATTCATCATTGTTAATACCGCCGTCGTTTCTTTAATCGCATTAGCTTCATTCAACGCCTCGATCATTGCTTCTGAATCCATCGCTTTGGTTAAAATGATAATCAAATCATATTGTTCATCGATTTGTTCTGGCAACTGCGCTTTGATATTAATATGATATGTTTCATTTTCTGTTTGTATATTCAAGCCATGTTGCTGAATATTCGTAATGTGTTCTGTCCAATAATCTATTAAAGTTACATCATATCCTGCTTCGGCAATTTGCGTTCCAACACGACCACCCATTGCTCCGGCCCCTGCAATTGCTATCTTAACCATATAATCATCCTCTTCTTTATTTCATAATAGTAATTCAACAAGTTAATTACACCATTTGTGGTTAGAAAATGTTTAATATTTAAATGGCATAAAGTGATTTTTATAATTTAGTCTTTCTTATTCTCGTCTTTTAAATATTTCACTTCTTGGAATCCTGTACGATAAGAAGCAAATTCTTCCATTATCGCATACCAATCATTGCCTACTTTTTTCTGTATATCTTGAAATAAATCATTTTGCGTTTTATTAAGTTCTTGTACTAATTTTTTTCCTTTTTCTGTGGGGTACAAAGCTTTAATACGTTTATCCGCTTCAGTGGGTTGTTCAGTGATATATGCCTCATCTTTTAATTTTTTCAACGTTGCATGACTGCCTTGTTTAGAAATCTCTAAACTTTTCAATAAATCTTTTATTGTAATTCCAGGTACTTTTTCGATAAAAAACAAGAACCTATGATGTTGTCTATTTAAGCCATATGCTTCAATAATTTCATCTGCTGTATTTATAAACGTTTTGTAAGCAAAATAAAATAACAAATTCTCATAATCATTATTATTACCTTCCATTATTCACATTCCTTTTTTGTAATTTTTAGCGCATCAGTGGGGGGTTACTAATTAATGTATTGATAACACTTCAGTCGAACTCTACAAGTGCTTTAAATGTGGCTCCAATAATCCGGAAAGCTCTCCTACTAAAGTATCTATATCACATGGTTTTGATTCTTCAATCCACCATATAATAATGCCTACTACAGCAGAGGATAAAAACTGGGCAGTAATTTCACTGTTTTGTTTATTTATGGTGTCGCGCATTTTCTTTGATAATGTTTGCTTAAGCATATTAAGATCTGACTTTTTAACCAAAGTTTTCAAAATATCGTACTGATCGTCAATCACGTACATGACTTCACGCAACGTTTCTTTATTATCTCCTGATTCTGCAAGATAAATATTGCATTTATCAACTGCTGCGCCCAAAATATAATCAATTGCATGATCTAAAATGTCGTACTTATCTATAAAATTCAAATAAATCGTACCTCTATTTATATTGGAATGTTGAGCAATATCATTCATTGATATTTTATCAAAGTCTTTTTCTCTAATCAGTTCAACAAAGCTACGAATAATAAGTTTTTGGGATTTTTCTTTTCGTTTATCCATTTTAACTCCTTTTAATATCAACAATTTTCAATATTTGTTCATTAAACATCAACAAGGTTGTATTGTTCATTGAGTTTAAATCTTATTGATGATAACTTCAAGTTATTAAACAATTGTTCAATAACTAAATTGGAGTGATAATGATATGAAAATTTTAATATATGGTGCAGGTGTACAGGGGCAATTTTTAGCTCACGCACTAAATACCAAAGATAATGACATTACAATGTTTGCACGTGGAAAAACTTTAGAGCACTTGAATCAAAAAGGTTTGAAACTTAAGCATTCATTGCAAAGAAAAACGACAAATGAACATATAACAACGACAAGCACACTTTCAAAAGATGATATATATGACGTTATTTTTGTAACTATGAAATATTCAGATTTTTACAATGTCGTACCAACATTAGCTCAAAACAAAAGTGAAAACATTATTTTCATTGGAAATAACATGGATCCTAAATTACTACAAAGCACATTGACACAACAGAGTAATCACCTTAAGCATATCACTTTCGGCTTTTTAATGACTGGTGGTTCAAGAGAAGCAAGCCATACTAATATTTTAAGATTTAATGCTGGAGAGCTCAAAGTAGGAAACATGCATGGAGAAATTACGTTCTCAGACAAACTAAATTCAATATTTAAAAATGCGAAAATCAAACTAACTTATGAGCAGAACTTTGAAGATTGGTTGATGTCACACGCTGCTTTAGTCTTACCTTTAAACATGTTATTTATTCTAAAACAAAACCAAGACACTAGTGCGCATACGATAACCAAAGAAACGATAGCTGCTTTTACTGAACTACATCAATTGTTAGAACACAAAGGCCATACTATAAAACCAAAAGCACAGTCTGTTATATTTAAAAATTTCAAAGGATTATCCAATATAGTATTAAAAACAGTTATGAACATTGGCCTCATCAATCAAACACAAGGTTCTTTTAAAGAGCTTGAAGCACTTTATAACGATGTTAAAGCACTCAATCAAAATACAGCACTAACTACAAGTCATCTAGATGCTCTATTTGAAGCAAGCAAATCCGTCAGTTAAAACGACTCAATTCATTGCAGTTAAAAAGGAGTGGGTATACGAAATCAAAATTTAATTTCGTATACCCACTCCCACTATGCTGACTAGATGATAGGTTCGTTCTTTAATTTAGGTTATTTTATTTCAATTGTACGTTTCTTTAGAAATGAAGCATATCCTAAAATCACGTAAATCACAGTCACGATTGCAAATATCACTTCAAATATCATTACAAAATACAACACACTTTGTACTTTATGAGGTAAAGATTCAATTTCAAGTAAGTTATAGAGTGATGTCGCTGTTGTCACCCACGGGAAGGTTAATGCTGAGAATGAAAATCTAAAATTCAATTTATATAATTTCGGTATAAATGTTAATGAGTATATAAATATGAGTTGAGAGATAATCAACATCGTTATAATGTAAAACATTTGTGTATGTACTACACTTAATAAATAACCGTTTAAACAAAGTGAAGCTGGTGCTGCTATGATGATTGTCATAGGAAATTGATTTTCGTTATATAATCGCCATGTCTTTTTAAACAGTACGATACATATTAATACTAAAAAGCATAGCGTCGCTATATACACGATCAATTCCCCAAAGAATGGTGAAAAATCTTCAGCAGTTTCTGAAATAACGCCAATTCCCACAAATGTAACAAACCAACTGGTACTCGGAACGATACGTTCATTTTCATGTAAATAAATATGGTAATAAATAAATAACCCAATAATAACAAACTGCAGTATCACAACGAACCACCACAACCAAATTATGATTCCCCAGGTAATATTCAGTTGGTGGTATAAGATATAAAGTAATGTCAGAAACGTCATTGTAAACGTGGGAAAAGTCGCACATATATTACGGTCAGATAATTCTTTCAATACAATGCTAGGAAATTGTATACATTTTAGTATAAATAATCCAACCACAATAACACTAATAATTAAAAATATTGTAGCTAAAACATTCCTATCCATAATGTACAAAAGATTACTTAATGCTGAAATACCCAATGCTAAGCCACAAATAGCAGTCGGTATTACACTTATAAATTTTCGAAACATATCATTTATTAATCCTTTTTATTTATATTTGAATATTACATACATAATAACTATACTATTTTATCGAATTCCAAGCGTTACATCTGTTTATATTGCTTTGAAAATCGATATGATCCATCTCATTTATCAAATGAATTTTAACACTAATATGTGACAGATAATACCTCACTGAGAATAATCTTTTTTTATATAAACAAGCAGCCCACTGTTATTAATTATAGACTGCTTTACATTATTTTCATTACAGTTGTATATTAATCTTCAATAATGTCTAATCCATCTTTACGTAATTGTGCTAACCCTTTTAACATTTGTTCAATATCATGATTCGAGTGTCGTTCCCATGTAGCTAATTTTGCTACAATTCTCAAAGGTTCCTTCGAGCGATATGAGCGAGTTGGATTACCAGGAAATTTTTTATCTGTGACATTAGGATCATTTTCAAATGGCCCAATAGGTTCAATAATATAAATGTATTCTTGTGCCGGTTCGTCAGCTAATGCAGCCGAAAGTTCTGCCCCCCACTTAGCTGTGTCTAGAGCGCCAGTAAAATAAATATGGTTCATTTTACGGTTTTGATAATTAGAAATTCGCTGTGTTTGTAGTAAATCACCTATTTGTAATTCAGCCTTTGTCCCATGAAAAAATGGTCCTTGATCCAACACTTCTTTTTGTTCTACCATTGTTCAACACTCCTTCTTCATCTAAGCTATTCACCAGTATAAACTGCTAAACAATAAAGAAGTAGTCTATAATAATATTATTATTTAATGTATAATTAAGACAAAGGACCTCTGATTTTAAATTATATTGATAAAAAGAAGTGGAAGGAAATCAAAATTCGACATTTGATTTCCTCTACCCACCTCACAAGTACGATTCTATAATCTTTCTAAATGAATCATTTCATCTGCTTTGTCTGTAAAAATGCCATCAACGCCCCAATTCGCTAATTGATTTGCACGCAATTGCTTATTTACTGTCCACACATTTAACACATATCCAGCATTTTTGATTTTTTTAACACGTGCTTGCGTCAATTTAGCATCTTCAATATTCACTATTTTCGAACCACAATAATCTAATAGCGTTCTCCAATCATCACCAAAAGCTGCAGATTTAAATATGACAGCTCTCTCATAGTCTGGCATGAACTGCTCTGCTAATTTCACTAAAACCAAATTAAAGCTTGATATCAATACTTTTAATTCCACATCTAAATCTTTTAATTTATCTGCAACTTGTTTAATCATACTTTCTGACAGTACTGTGCCATTCGGACCTGTAACGCCCTTCAATTCAATATTCAAGTTCATATTATAGGCATTTGCCAATTCAATTACTTCATCAAACGTAGGTAGTTTTTCTGCTTCAAATTCTGTTCCAAACCAGCTACCTGCTGATGTATCTTTGATGTCGTCATAATTTAATTGTGTCACTTCTCCTACCATATTCGTTGTTCTATCTAAAAAATCATCATGAATTAAAATCAACTGTTCATCTTTGGTAATCGCTACATCTAACTCAATCCATTTTAATCCAGGCGTATTTCCAGCTTCTTTATAAGATGCGAGCGTATTTTCTGGCGCTTTACTTGGTAAACCTCTATGTCCATAAACAGTAAACATACCATCATCCTCTTCAATTTAAATTTAATGCAATTATGATATGGTCTCAAAGATATTTCAAATATTCTTTATTAATTCTGCATATTAATATAAAAAAACGCCCTTGAATTCTATAACAGAATTTCAAGAACGTTTTATTTTATCATCTTAATTTATGCTTTTGAGTTTACGTATGAAGTTGGGTCTACTGAATAACCGTTACCAATTCCGCCTTCCATGCGTTGGAAGTGTAAATGTGGTGCAGTAGAGTTACCAGTGCTACCTGATTCACCGATTTGTTGTCCTTCTTTAACTTGGTCACCTTTTTGAACGTTTAATGAATTCATGTGCATATACCATTGATAGTTGTCACTATTTTGTTCTTGGATTGTAACTTGGTTTCCGCCACCATAATTACTCCAACCACTTTGTACAACAGTACCATCTGCTAATGAATATACTGGCGTGTTTTCATCCATTGCATAGTCGACACCGTAATGTGCCCCGCCACCATGATATTGACCATATGGTTGCATTTGACTATTACTTGTTAACCAATTTGATGAACTTGTGCTGTTATTATTGTTTGATGATGTATTATTGTTTGAAGCTTCTGATGTGTTCGTGCTGTTATTGTTGTTTGAAGCTTCTGATGAAGGTGCCGCTTCTTGTTGCGTAGCTTGTCCTTCATTAGAACTATTTGTGTTTGTTGATTCTGTAGCAGGTGTATTTGTTGTGTTCTCTACGTTATTTGACGTTGCATTTTGTTTCACATCTTCAACACCATTACCGTCATTGCGTGTATAACTACTTTCATAGTTTTCGTTTGATGATGTATTATTTTGTGTATAAGATGCGTTGTCGTTAGTTGTTGTGCTTTGTTCTTGTGATGAAGTTTGAGCAGAAACTTCATTATTAGAACTTTGTGGTGCTTCTTGTGATTGCGCTGGTGCTTCATTTACATCGTAGCCACTCTGTTGAACAGCTTCATGACTTTTATCAGCACTATAGTTGTTATCATTATATGCATTTGTTGCATTCGTATTTGTTGAGTTTGTGCCTTGATCATTCATAGGGAAATAGTAATAATGGTAATTTCCTTCTTCATCAATTAAATAGAAATAATATTGTTGTTGATCAAACATTGATTGATCCCAGTTTCCATCTAATGTATGGTGATAATTCCCACTATTATCTTCATCAATATAACCATATTCAAAGATATCATTTGTAGATTGGTTACTTGAATATTGCGTACCTGATTGATTATTCTCTGATGCTTCTGCGTCTGACTGTGCTATGCCCACTGCTCCCAATGACAATGTAGCAATTGTTGCTGTAACGATTTTTTTCATAATTAATAAATCCTCCCAAAATTTTTCCTTAGCTAACAATAGCAAAGAAATTATATTAAGAGAATAGCAGAAACTGATTTTTAATTTTTTGGTAATTGATTTGAGACACCTGTAATTATTTTGAAAATTCTATCTATAATATATATTAAAATATGCTTGGTATAAATTTTAAACATAACCACTTCTCAATGACATAAAAAATTATAGCATTACACCTTTTAAAAGAACTAATGCCTTTTTTATATTATTTGTTACGTGATACTATAGATATATTAAGAATGAAGGGGGCATATAATGGAGGATTTGAAAAACAGCTATGTAAATAGAGGTTCAAAAGCATATATTAAAATTATCGTTGCGCTTTTCATTTCAGGATTCACTATTTTTTCAATACTATATAGCGTTCAACCATTGATCCCCCATTTCACACAATCATTTAATGTGAGTGAAACTGTTGCAAGTTTGGCATTGTCGGCTGCAACCTTGACATTAGCTTTTGCTATGTTATTTTTTGGTGCAATATCAGAAGTAATTGGACGTAAACCTATTATGATTTTTTCTGTAATTTCGGTGTCATTATTAGCACTAGTGCAACCCTTTATTACAGATTTCAATACCTTCTTAATTGTTAGGCTTATACAAGGTATCTGTTTAGCAGGCTTACCCTCTATAGCCATGGCATATATCGGTGAAGAAATTTCTGCGCATAGTTTACCCGAGGCAATGGGTATTTATATAAGTGGCAATGCCTTTGGTGGTGCGTTTGGTAGAATATTCACTGGATTTATTTCAAGTATTTATGGTTATCAAGTCGGCTTATTCTCCATTGCAGTTATTAGTGTTGTCGCAGCAATATTATTTGCTTTCTTACTACCAGCATCTCGACATTTTGAGAAGCAACGTTTTTCTGTTAAAGCTTTAGTATTGAGCTATAGTCAACATTTGAAAAACATTCGTTTACTAAAACCTTTTATGATTGGATTTCTATTATTAGGCTGTAACATCGCTGCTTTTAACTATATTGGCTTTGTGTTGGCAGCTAAACCTTATCAATTGCATGACAGTATTATTAGCTTTGTTTACTTATTATTCTTAATTGGTATGATATCTTCTATATTAAATGCAAAATTACGTACTAAATTAGGTACATTAAATGCCTTAAAATTTAGCATCTTACTATTAATCGTTGGTATTTGGATTACACTTTTACCTTTTTTAGTTTTTAAAATACTCGGATTGGCATTCAGTGTTTATGCATTTTTCAGTGGTCACGCGATAGCAAGTGGTGTAGTTGCAAGTCGTGCTGAACATCATAAAGCGCAAGCATCTAGTTTATATTTATTATTTTATTACATGGGTTCATCTATTGGGGGTACATTAGCAGGTATCTTCTATGGGTTGATACAATGGCCAGGTGTTGTATTTATGATCACAGCTTTCATGCTTATTGCATTCATTATTTCATTAACAATCAAACAAAAAACGACTTAAAAATCTTAAAATCAAGATTTTTAAGTCGTTTCTTTATACTTCTTCACCATTTTCGTCCAAGTTTATGAATGTTATTCCATAGGTGTCATTTGTGCTTCAAATTCATCAAGGAGTATCCGAACCTCATCCGTTGTACTTGTGCTCATTAACTGATGTCTCAGTTCACTTGCTCCTTTGATACCGCGTACGTATACTTTAAAGAATCTGCGTAATGGTTTAAACTGACGCGTTTCTTCTTTTGTATATTTGTCGAATAGGTCAAGATGAAGTCTTAACAGCCCTAAAAGCTCTTCACTCGTATGTTCTCTCGGTTCTTTTTCAAATGCATGCGGGTTTTGGAAAATCCCACGTCCAATCATTACACCGTCAATACCATACTTCTCTGCCAGTTCAAGGCCTGTTTTTCTATCCGGTATATCTCCATTAATCGTTAACAATGTCTCTGGTGCAATTTCATCACGAACCTTTTTAATTTCTCCAATTAATTCCCAATGCGCATCTACTTTACTCATCTCTTTGCGCGTCCGAAGGTGAATCGACAGGTTCGCAATATCCTGTTCGAACACATGTGTCAGCCAGTCTCTCCACTCATCAATATCAGAATAGCCAAGTCGAGTTTTAACACTTACTGGCAGACCTCCTGCTTTAGCTGCCTGAATAATTTCAGCTGCAGTTTCAGGACGTTGAATTAGACCTGAACCTTTACCTTTCGTTGCAACGTTCGGCACTGGACAGCCCATATTTAAATCTATGCCTTTAAAGCCCATTTCTGCCATACCGATACTCATTTCACGGAAGTGCTCTGGCTTATCTCCCCAAATATGAGCGACAATAGGCTGTTCATCTTCAGTAAATGTTAAGCGTCCGCGTACACTGTGTACACCTTCAGGGTGGCAAAAGCTTTCTGTATTTGTAAACTCAGTGAAGAAAACGTCAGGTCTGCCTGCTTCACTGACAACATGACGAAAAACAACATCTGTAACATCTTCCATTGGTGCCAAAACAAAAAATGGACGCGGTAATTCACGCCAAAAATTTTCTTTCATATATATTTAAACCTTCTTATCTATTATTATCTCGAATTTTTATCCATGACGATATTACCACAAAAAGTCAATTTACACAAAAGTATTATGACTGCTAAAAAGCCTGCATAGAGTGCTTCTACACGTGTATATAACTCTTCTAACTTTTTTATTTCTTTAAACCAGTTTTCTCTTTTGAATATATCATTTAATTTCTGACTCTATAACTATACATACTGCTTAATAGTCCAACGCAAAGTATAGTCGCCGCAAAAATTAATGCTGCATTATAATTTCCTGATTCACCAATTAATACACCAGAAAGTGCTGGTGCAATCATTTGTCCCAAACTGTAAATAACAGTTAATGAAGCAACTAAATTTATTTTACTATTACTTTGAAACATTAACGTTTGTGCTTTAGACATAAACAATGTCGTTAAACCAAGAAACGTAGCACCAAATAAAATAGAACTTATCACTAAACTCGTCATGCTTTCTGAAAAAACAGGCAATATCACGGCAATAATTTGTAAAATAAATGCTAAATTAGTTGCTTTACCGTGTCCTAATTTTTCAGCCATCATAGACCATAAAATCGTAGATGGAATAGCTCCCAACCCTACAAACATCCAACTTAACGCTGCATAATCTGCAAACTCAGGTATAGATTTAACGATTGCTACTAAGAATGTTCCTGTAATTATGTAACCCGCACCTTCACAAAAATACGCTATTGAAAATCCCCAAATAAATTTTTTATTCAACTTAACTTTTGGTTTATCTTCTTTTTCATTTAAGTTTTGTGTTTCATTTTCAATATTTGAATTTTGACGCATACCAAAAATTACAAAACTTCCCATAACTAAAGCAAAAATACCAAGTAAAACCCACGTTGTCTTCCAATTATTTTCTGTAGTGAATAAAAATATAAATATACTACTTGTGAAAATGCCTAGACCCACACCACTATAAAGCATACCTGAGATACGACCTTTGTTCGCTGCTCTCAATGCTTCGAGGGCCACATTTGAGGCTAAGACAAAAACGGTTCCACTCGTGATACCTGCAATTAAACGAAAAATAATCCACAGTGTAAAATTATCAAACAGTCCCATCAATATTGTTGAAACTATATTGATCAGTAAGTAAACTTTCAAATCTGTAACCTTGCTAAATACAACTATCCATATAGGAATAATTGCTCCAATTAAATAACCTAAGTAATTAATAGTTGCCAGTAATCCTGCGCTCTGATTATCCATATGTCCCGTTTGTTGCATAAATGGCATAATAGGTGTGTATGCAAAACGACCAATTGCCATCACAATAAACAAACAAATCATCCCTAATACGAGTTGCCGATAAGCTTTTTGCATTTTCCCACACCCTTCCTTAGTAATTATTCCATTATACGCCTAAGCTATATTTTTAGAAATGGCATATCATTAATAAGTTATATAGTAAAAATAAGACGGAAGCTCTATCTAAAGAGCATTCCGTCTTATTGATTTTGTAATACTATAATATCTTTCTCATTATAATATTAATTTTTATTGGTGATCTTCTTTATTTTTTCGACGTCTTCCAATTAATAAGAACGCACCAATCATAGCTAATAATGAACTTAATAATCCATTGGCTTGGTTCTCACTTTCACCCGTGTCAGGTAATTTATCTACCTTTTTATTATCTGAGTTACCAAGTTTATTTTTGTCATTATTCAGATTTGAAATAATACCTTTCTTATCTTTAATTTGTAAAACATCGCCTTTCGAACCTTCTGCTGTTTCAGCTTTATCGTTAATTGAAGTATTCGAAAGTTTGTTGCTACTATTTATATTTCTATTTAATTTTCCATCTTTCGCTTTATTTCCATTCAAACCTAATTTATTGCTTGAATCATAATTATTGCTAGTATTATCGTGAACATTCGATTGGTTAGAGGTTGAATTACTATTGCTACTCACGATAATTGTTGTTCTAGATGTATTGCCTTTCTTATCAATCGCTGACACTTGTATTTTATCCCCAGGTTTTACATTGACATTAGTAGGTATATTAATTACGTATTTGCCTTGATTATCGACTGTACCTGTAACTGTACTTCCATCTGGAAACTTCACTGTGATTGTTGAGCCTGGTTCGCCCGTTCCTGTTACTTTCATGTCTCCACTCGTTACCTCATTCACCGTTGGAGCTACAGGTGCTGTCGTATCTTTAACAGTCAATCTTGTTTCTGGTGATACATTACCCGATGGATCTGTTGAGGTGATAACTAACTCTTCGTTGCCATTCAATTGCTTATCAGCTGGTAAATTGATCACGTAATTTCCTTGATTATCGACTGTGCCTGTTAATGTGCTTCCATCTGGGAATTTAACTGTGATTATTGATCCTGGTTCGCCTGTTCCTGTTACTTGCGTGCCATCACTTGTCACTTCATTCACCGTTGGGGCTACAGGTGCTGTCGTATCTTTAACCGTTAATCGCGTTTCTGACGATACGTTTCCTGATGAGTCAGTAGCCGTAACAATTAACTCTTTGTTGCCATTCAATTGCTTATCAGCTGGTAAATCAATAACGTAATTTCCTTGGTCATCTACTGTACCTGTTAACACACTTCCATCTGGGAACTTCACTGTTATTGTGGAGCCTGGTTCGCCTGTTCCTGTTACTTGTGTACCTTCACTTGTCACTTCATTCACCGTTGGTGCTGCCGGTGCTGTCGTATCTTTAACAGTCAATCGCATTTCTGACGATATGTTTCTTGATCCATCTGTTGATGTAACTACCAATTCTTCGTTCCCTACTAAATCTACGTTTGTTGGGATATCTATTGCGTAGTTTCCTTGATTATCTGCTGTTCCCGTTACTACACTTCCATCTGGGAATTTAACTGTAATTGTTGAGCCTGGTTCGCCTGTTCCTGTTACTTTCATGTCTCCACTCGTTACTTCATTCACCGTCGGTGCTGCCGGTGCCGTCACATCAGTAACAGTCAATCTTGTTTCCGGTGATACATTGCCCGCACCATCTGTTGATGTAACTATCAATTCTTCGTTCCCTACTAAATCTACGTTCGTTGGAACATCTATTGCGTAGTTGCCTTGACTGTCTGCTCTGCCTGTTGCCACGCTTCCATCTGGGAATTGGATCGTAATCGTTGAGCCTGGTTCACTTGTTCCCGTAACTTGTGTGCCTTCACTTGTAACTTCATTTACCATTGGTGCTACCGGTGCCGTCGCATCTGTAACTGTTAATCTTGTTTCTGCTGATACATTGCCAGAAACATCTGTTGATGTAACTACCAATTCTTCGTTGCCTACTAAATCTACGTTTGTCGGAATATCTATTGCGTAGTTTCCTTGATTATCTGCTGTTCCCGTTACTACACTTCCATCTGGGAATTGAACCGTAATCGTTGAGCCTGGTTCACTTGTTCCCCTAACTTGTGTGCCTTCACTTGTCACTTCATTCACCGTTGGTGCTACCGGTGCCGTCACATCAGTAACAGTCAATCTTGTTTCCGGTGATACATTGCCAGAAACATCTGTCGATGTCACTATGAGTTCTTCATTACCTACTAAGTCCACGTTTGTTGGGATATCTATTGCGTAGTTACCTTGATTGTCTGCTGTGCCTGTTGCCACACTTCCATCTGGGAATTGAACTGTGATTGTTGAGCCTGGTTCACCTGTCCCTGTCACTTGCGTGCCTTCACTTGTAACTTCATTCACCGTTGGTGCTACAGGTGCTGTCGCATCTGTGACTGTTAATCTTGTTTCTGCTGATACATTGCCAGAAACATCTGTTGATGTGATAACTAACTCTTCGTTGCCATTCAATTGCTTATCTAATGGTAAATCGATCGCGTAATTTCCTTGATTATCGACTGTACCCGTTGCCACACTTCCGTCTGGGAATTTAACTGTGATTGTTGATCCTGGTTCGCCTGTTCCTGTCACTTGCGTACCTTCACTTGTAACTTCATTCACCATCGGTGCGTTTGGTACTGTCGTATCTTTAACAGTCAATCTTGTTTCTGACGATACGTTTCCTGATCCATCTGTTGATGTGATAACCAAATCTTCGTTACCATTTAATTGCTTATCTAATGGTAAATCTATCACGTAATTTCCTTGATCATCTACTGTACCTGTTGCCACACTTCCGTCTGGAAATTTAACTGTGATTGTTGATCCTGGTTCGCCTGTTCCTGTGACTTGCGTACTTTCACTTGTCACTTCATTCACCATCGGTGCTACAGGCGCTGTCGTATCTTTAACCGTTAATCTTATTTCTGGCGATACGTTACCTGATGCGTCTGTTGATGTGATAACTAACTCTTCGTTACCTGTCAAATCTACATTGGTTGGAATATCAATTGCGTAGTTTCCTTGATTATCGACTGTTCCTGTAACCACACTTCCATCTGGGAATTGAACTGTAATTGTTGATCCTGGTTCACCTGTTCCTGTGACTTGCGTGCCTTCACTTGTCACTTCATTCACCGTTGGTGCATTTGGTGCTGTCGCATCTTTAATAGTCAATCTTGTTTCTGAAGATACATTTCCTGATCCATCTGTTGATGTGATAACTAACTCTTCGTTGCCATTCAATTGCTTATCTAATGGTAAATCGATCGCGTAATTTCCTTGTTTATCGACTGTACCCGTTGCCACACTTCCGTCTGGGAATTTAACTGTGATTGTTGATCCTGGTTCGCCTGTTCCTGTGACTTGCGTGCCTTCACTTGTCACTTCATTCACCGTTGGTGCATTTGGTGCTGTCGCATCTTTAATAGTCAATCTTGTTTCTGAAGATACATTTCCTGATCCATCTGTTGATGTGATAACTAACTCTTCGTTGCCATTCAATTGCTTATCTAATGGTAAATCGATCGCGTAATTTCCTTGTTTATCGACTGTACCCGTTGCCACACTTCCGTCTGGGAATTTAACTGTGATTGTTGATCCTGGTTCGCCTGTTCCTGTTACTTGCGTACCTTCACTTGTAACTTCATTCACCATCGGTGCGTTTGGTACTGTCGTATCTTTAACAGTCAATCTTGTTTCTGACGATACGTTTCCTGATCCATCTGTTGATGTGATAACCAAATCTTCGTTACCATTTAATTGCTTATCTAATGGTAAATCTATCACGTAATTTCCTTGATCATCTACTGTACCTGTTGCCACACTTCCGTCTGGGAATTTAACTGTGATTGTTGATCCTGGTTCGCCTGTTCCTGTGACTTGCGTACTTTCACTTGTCACTTCATTCACCATCGGTGCGTTTGGTACTGTCGTATCTTTAACAGTCAATCTTGTTTCTGACGATACGTTTCCTGATCCATCTGTTGATGTGATAACCAAATCTTCGTTACCATTTAATTGCTTATCTAATGGTAAATCTATCACGTAATTTCCTTGATCATCTACTGTACCTGTTGCCACACTTCCGTCTGGGAATTTAACTGTGATTGTTGATCCTGGTTCGCCTGTTCCTGTGACTTGCGTACTTTCACTTGTTACTTCATTCACCATCGGTGCTACAGGCGCTGTCGTATCTTTAACCGTTAATCGTGTTTCTGGCGATACGTTACCTGATGCGTCTGTTGATGTGATAACTAACTCTTCGTTACCTGTCAAATCTACATTGGTTGGAATATCTATTGCGTAGTTGCCTTGATTATCGACTGTTCCTGTAACCACACTTCCATCTGGGAATTGAACTGTAATTGTTGATCCTGGTTCACCTGTTCCTGTGACTTGCGTGCCTTCACTTGTCACTTCATTCACCGTTGGTGCATTTGGTACTGTCGCATCTTTAACCGTTAATCGTGTTTCTGCTGATACATTGCCAGAAACATCTGTTGATGTGACAACTAACTCTTCGTTGCCTACTAAATCTACGTTTGTTGGGATATCTATTGCGTAGTTGCCTTGATTATCTGCTGTTCCCGTTACTACACTTCCATCCGGGAATTTAACCGTAATCGTTGAATTTGGTTCGCCTGTTCCCGTTACTTGCGTACTTACACTTGTAACTTCATTCACCATCGGTGCGTTTGGTACTGTCGCATCTTTAACTGTTAATCGTGTTTCTGACGATACGTTTCCTGATCCATCAGTAGCCGTAACTACTAACTCTTCATTGCCTACTAAATCTATGTTTGCTAGGATATCTATTGCATAGTTGCCTTGATTATCGACTGTACCTGTAACTGTACTTCCATCTGGGAATTGAACTGTAATCGTCGATCCTGCTTCACCTGTTCCTGTTACTTGTGTACCTTCACTTGTAACTTCATTCACCGTTGGTGCTGCCGGTGCCGTCACATCTGTAACAGTCATTCTTGTTTCTGGTGATACGTTTCCTGATCCATCTGTTGATGTGACAACTAACTCTTCGTTTCCATTCAATTGCTTATCTAATGGTAAATCAATCGCGTAATTTCCTTGGTCATCTACTGAACCTGTTAACACACTTCCATCTGGGAATTTAACTGTGATTGTTGAGCCTAGTTCGCCTGTTCCTGTTACTTGCGTACCTTCACTTGTCACTTCATTCACCGTTGGTGCGTCTGGTGCTGTCGTATCTTTAACCGTTAACCTTGTTTCTGGCGATACGTTTCCTGATGCATCTGTTGATGTGATAACCAAGTCTTCGTTTCCATTCAATTGCTTATCTAATGGTAAATCAATCACGTAATTTCCTTGATCATCTACTTTACCTGTTAACACACTTCCATCTGGGAATTTAACCGTAATTGTTGAACCTGCTTCACCTGTTCCCGTAATTTGTGTACCTTCGCTTGTAACCTCATCCACCATCGGTGCGTTTGGTACTGTTGTATCTTCAACAGTTAATCTTGTTTCTGAAGATACATTTCCTGATTCATCAGTAGCCGTAACTACTAACTCTTCATTGCCTACTAAATCTACATTTGTCGGAATATCAATTACGTAGTTGCCTTGATTATCGACTGTACCTGTAACTGTACTTCCATCTGGGAATTGAACTGTAATCGTCGATCCTGCTTCACCTGTTCCACTTACTTGCGTGCCTTCACTTGTTACTTCATTCACCGTTGGTGTTACTGGTGCGGTCACATCTGTAACAGTTAATCGTGTTTCTGACGATACATTGCCCACACTATCTGTTGATGTGATAACCAAATCTTCATTGCCATTCAATTCCTTATCTACTGGTAAATCGATTACGTAATTCCCTTGATTATCGACTGTTCCTGTAACTCTACTTCCATCTGGGAATTGAACTATAATCGTCGATCCTGCTTCACCTGTTCCTGTTACTTGTGTGCGGTCACATCTGTAACAGTTAATCGTGTTTCTGACGATACATTGCCCACACTATCTGTTGATGTAACTACCAATTCTTCGTTCCCTACTAAATCTAAGTTTGTCGGGATATCTATTACGTAGTTTCCTTGATTATCCACCACACCAGTTACAACACTTCCGTCTGGGAACTTCACTGTAATTGTTGAATTTGGTTCACCTGTTCCACTTACTTGCGTGCCTTCACTTGTAACTTCATTTACCATTGGTGCGTTTGGTGCTGTCGCATCTGTGACTGTTAGTCTTGTTTCCGGTGATACATTGCCCGCACCATCTGTTGATGTCACTACGAGCTCTTCATTGCCTACTAAATCTACGTTTGTTGGAACATCAATCACGTAATTCCCTTGATTATCTGCTGTACCTGTTGCCACACTTCCATCTGGGAATTTAACTGTAATTGTTGATCCTGGTTCACCTGTTCCTGTGACTTGCGTGCCTTCACTTGTAACTTCATTCACCATCGGTTCTACCGGCGCCGTCACATCAGTAACAGTCAATCGTGTTTCTGGCGATACATTTCCTGATGGATCTGTTGATATGATAACTAACTCTTCGTTTCCATTTATTTGCTTGTCTACTGGTAAATCAATCACGTAATTTCCTTGATCATCTACTTTACCTGTTAATACACTTCCATCTGGGAATTGAACCGTAATCGTTGAGCTTGGTTCGCCTGTTCCACTTACTTGCGTGCCTTCACTTGTGACTTCATTCACCGTTGGAGTTACTGGTGCCGTTACGTCTGTAACTGTTAGTCTTGTTTCTGGCGATACATTGCCTGATGCGTCTGTTGATGTGATAACTAACTCTTCGTTTCCATTCAATTGCTTATCTAATGGTAAATCGATCGCGTAATTCCCTTGATTATCGACTGTACCTGTAACTGTACTTCCATCTGGGAATTGAACTGTAATTGTTGAGCCTGCTTCGCCTGTTCCACTTACTTGTGTGACCTCACTTGTTACTTCATTCACCGTTGGTGCGTTTGGTGCTGTCGCATCTGTGACTGTTAGTCTTGTTTCTGCTGATACATTGCCCGCACCATCTGTTGATGTAACTACCAATTCTTCGTTGCCTACTAAATCTAGGTTTGTCGGAACATCGATTGCGTAATTGCCTTGATTATCTGCTGTGCCTGTTGCCACACTTCCATCTGGGAATTGAACTGTAATTGTTGAACCTGCTTCACCTGTTCCTGTTACTTGTGTACCTTCGCTTGTAACCTCATTCACCATTGGGGCTGTAGGTACTGTTGTATCTTTAACTGTTAATCTTGTTTCTGACGATACGTTTCCTGATCCATCAGTAGCCGTAACTACTAACTCTTCATTGCCTACTAAATCTATGTTTGTCGGGATATCTATTACATAGTTGCCTTGATTATCGACTGTACCTGTAACTGTACTTCCATCTGGGAATTGAACTGTAATCGTCGATCCTGCTTCACCTGTTCCTGTTACTTGTGTACCTTCACTTGTAACTTCATTTACCGTTGGGGCTACTGGCGCTGTCGCATCTGTAACTGTTAATCTTGTTTCTGGTGATACGTTTCCTGATCCATCTGTTGATGTGATAACCAACTCTTCATTGCCATTCAATTGCTTATCTAATGGTAAATCGATCATGTAATTTCCTTGATTATCGACTGTACCAGTTGCCACACTTCCATCTGGGAATTTAACCGTAATCGTTGAGCCTGGTTCACCTGTTCCCGTAACTTGCGTACCTTCACTTGTAACTTCATTCACCGTTGGTGCGTCTGGTGCTGTCGCATCTGTAACTGTTAATCTTGTTTTTGGTGATACGTTTCCTGATCCATCTGTTGATGTGATAACCAACCCTTCATTGCCATTCAATTGCTTATCTAATGGTAAATCGATCATGTAATTTCCTTGATTATCGACTGTACCAGTTGCCACACTTCCATCCGGAAACTTCACTGTAATTGTTGAATTTGCTTCACCTGTTCCACTTACTTGCGTGCCTTCACTTGTAACCTCATCCACCGTTGGTGCGTCTGGTGCCGTCACATCAGTAACAGTCAATCTTGTTTCCGGTGATACATTGCCAGCACCATCTGTTGATGTAACTAACAATTCTTCGTTCCCTACTAAATCTACGTTCGTTGGAACATCGATTGCGTAGTTGCCTTGACTATCTGCTGTGCCTGTTGCCACACTTCCATCTGGGAATTGAACTGTAATCGTCGATCCTGCTTCACCTGTTCCCGTAATTTGTGTTCCTTCGCTTGTTACTTCATTCACCGTTGGTGCGTTTGGTGCTGTCGCATCTGTGACTGTTAGTCTTGTTTCTGCTGATACATTGCCCGCACCATCTGTTGATGTGACAACTAACTCTTCATTTCCTACTAAATCTACGTTCGTTGGAACATCGATTGCGTAGTTGCCTTGATTATCTACTGTGCCTGTTGCCACACTTCCATCTGGGAATTGAACTGTAATCGTCGATCCTGCTTCACCTGTTCCTGTTACTTGTGTACCTTCACTTGTGACTTCATTCACCACTGGTGCGTTTGGTGCTGTTATATCTGTCACAGTTACTGGATCTGATGCATAGCTCGTTTTTCCATTCTTTGTAGCAGTAGCAGTCAAAATTGTTCCGCCTTTAAGTGGTTGGGTCAACTGCAATGTTTTCGTTGTCTCGCTGTTTCCTAACACCACTTTTCCAATAACCTTGTTATTATTATCTTTGACCACAATAGTAGATCCTCCAACACCATTGACTTGAAGGCTTGTACTTTGATCGTTAACCGGGGCAATACTTGGTTTTAATAATGATTTTATATCAATTACCTTAAATGTATTTACCTCATCATTTCGATAGTTAGGTGAGTCTATAGCCACCTTATAAGTACCAGGCGTTAATTTCGATACGTTTAATCTAAATGTACCGTTACTATTCACCGTACCTTGACTTACTACCGTGCCATTTGCGTTCAAAATTTTCACTTTTTGATTTGCTGCATATTGATCTAATGGGACATCACCGTTAATGATGGTATCCTCTGTCGTGATATCATTTACAATAGGTTTGCCTACTAATGGAGAGGTCTGATATCTTAAAACTTCGTCTCCATCATTTTTACCATCTCTATCTGTATCACCATTAAATGGGTCAGAATGAGATTTATGAATTTCAAAATTATCCGTCAAACCATCTTTATCTATATCTTGAATGTAGTACGTTGAAGAACCAAAAGTATTAGCGATCATTCCTCCATTTCTATCTGTTAAGTATCCATTAAATGCAAAGTCTTCTTTTACTCGGGTTGTACTAGGTATTAAATTACCGTTCGCATCATAAGAAGCACCCCTAGTTAATATATTATTAGGGCTTTGATTATATACAAGTACAATTCTAATACCTACAGTTTCTGGTAATGAATTATTAAATTCTATGAGTTGATTTAAGTCAGTATCTGTAATAGTACCTCTACCATTTGCATCAACTGCAAGCGTTGCTACTCTATTTCCTTTATAATATTTCTTATCAAAACCACTTACACCATTAAAATCTAATTTATGTAATTCTATTGAAGAAATATATGGTAATAAAGCTGGATCAATTTGATAATGGTATGCCCATTGTTTATTTAACCCAAGATCAAGTATTTTTCCACCATAGTTAAATATTCCATTCTTTAATATTTGATGATCTATGATTGCACCACCGAAATTACCGATTGTAGAATCAAATTGTACTGTTCCACTACTTGCTTTAAATGCATTATTGGCATTATTAGATTGTGATGGGGTAATGTTATTTATTTCTGTATCTGATGGTGTTAAAAAATAACCACTGGTTTCTGAGGTTTGTATTTTTTTATTTTCAAAATCGTCTTTCACATATATTAGATAATTTAACTTATCTTTTTTATTTTTCATACTGTTCAAGATATTTTTAACGGTAGTGTCAAGTTCCATACGTCCTCCAGTGGCTGTATATTGCGATAATATTTCTGCACCACCAAATAAACCACCATTTGCTCTAATGAAATTAACTTGCCAAATGTTAGTCAATTTACCTTGCTTATTAGATAATCTAACTAACTCTACTGGTGATGTACTACCAACAGGATTAACAGTAATTCTTGTCACATGGTTAGCTATCACTGGGTCTAGTTGTAAATTTATTTTATATCTATCTCCAGAATTTGCCCCAGTCAAATAACTATGGATTTCAAATGGAATCGTTTTACCGTTTAAAACTTCGTTACTTGTTAATATACTAGGATCAAAAATCAAGGTTTGGAATGTATAGTTATCTGAGTAATCTAATGTTTCCAAAGAACTATCTTCTGTCATTGCTCTGGGTGATTTTTTTCTGATTATGACTGAACGAGTTCTTCTCACTTTAGCAACATTATTATTGGATTCATTTGTATTCAGCGCTCTCGCTCTTGCTCTTTCACTTCCACTTCTATCTGCGGCAGTGTTCGCATTAGCTGAATTAGTATTTTCTCTTTGTGTATTTACTTCATCTTTTGCTTTTATTTTATTACTAGTATTATTTGCTATATAACTATTAACATCTCTTGTTTGTTTAGATTGTGCCTCGCTTTGGTTTATTGTAGTTTCCTCTGCTACATCACTTGTTTGTCTATCCTCGTAATTTGGAGATGTGTCATCAACATTATTAACTTTTTTATTTTCGTTTTTTATAATTTCACTATTTTCTTTGTTTTCTTTTTCAATTACATTAGTTTCTTTTTCACCATTTGCTTTATTATCAGCTTTTAGTTTATTCTCGATTTTTACAATTTCACTATTCTCTTCATTAGTTTTATTAGATTTTGACGCTGCATTTTCTTTTTCAATTACATTCGTCGCGTTGTTATTATTCTCTTTATTGTCAGTAACTTTACTTTCATTAGTATTTACAGCTACTTCTGGTTCTTTATTGCTAGTGTCAATTTCATTTGTGTTATTTGCTGTTGGCTTACTTTGAACAATACTTTGCTCTGAAGCACTATGACTTGCTTTTAAATTGTCCTTCTGAATATCATGGCTTTCTGAAAAGTCATTGACTGGCTCTTGTTTGTTGCTATTTGCTTTTTCTGTATTAACTAAGTGGTTATCATCTTCATTCACATTAGTACTGAGTGCTTTGGAATCTTTTGGAAGATCGTTTTCTGCTGCATTCGCATCGTTAGATAATCCGAATACTAATACGCTTCCTACTAATAATGACGCTGTGCCAACTGAAAGTTTTCTAATAGAATATTTATTCTTTCTATTGGGTGTTAAATCATGATTGTTTTTCATTATTTTCCTCCATTATTCTTAGTCGATAATACAATATCACAATTGTATTATTTTTTTAAGAGTTTTATATGGATTTAAATATAAAAATTAAGTTAGAAAATTATTTATTAGGTTCACGAAAATATACAATTGGAAATAATTTTAGTAACAACAAAAAAACTATCACGCATTAGCGCAATAGTTTTAAATTTCTCATTATATTTATTTCTTTTTCATTAAAATAGACCTGTTGGTTTTGTATCATAACTTACAAGTAAATTTTTAGTTTGTTGATAATGGTCTAACATCATTAAATGATTTTCTCGACCAATACCACTCATTTTATACCCGCCAAAAGCAGCATGCGCTGGATAAGTATGATAATTATTAACCCATACACGTCCTGCTTGAATTCCTCTGCCTATGCGATACGCAGTATTTTGATTTCTCGTCCAAATACCTGCCCCAAGACCATAAATCGTATCATTCGCCATTTCTAGAGCTTCTTCATTTGTTTTAAAAGTTGCGACAGATAATACCGGACCAAATATTTCTTCTTGGAAAATACGCATACTTTGGTCACCTTTGAATATCGTTGGCTCAATATAAAATCCATTTTCTAAATTCTCGTTTTCTTGTCTAACATTTCCACCTACAAGAATTTCAGCACCTTCTTCTTTACCAATATCTAAGTATTTTTTGATTTTTTCTTGTTGCTCATTTGAAGTTTGCGCACCAACCATTGTTGTTTCATCTAAAGGATTTCCTAATTTTATTTTATTCACTTTTTCTATACATAAAGCTATAAATTTTTCATAGATGTCTTCATGAATAAGTGCTCTTGAAGGACATGTACATACCTCACCTTGATTTAGTGCAAACATGACTAAGCCTTCAACAGCTTTTTCTAAAAATTCGTCATCTTTATCCATGATATCTTTGAAAAATACATTCGGTGATTTACCACCCAGTTCAAGTGTAACCGGTATGACATTGTCACTAGCATTCTTCATAATAATTTTTCCAGTTGTTGTTTCACCTGTAAACGCAACTTTATTTATGTTTTTATGCGTGGCTAGTGCTTCACCAGTTTCATTGCCGAAGCCATTTACTATATTAAGCACACCTTCTGGTAAAATATCTTCTATCAGTTCAATAAAATGTAAAATCGATACTGGTGTTTGTTCTGCAGGCTTAAGTACCACTGTATTACCTGTTACAATCGCTGGAGCAATCTTCCAAGTTGCCATAAGTAAAGGGAAGTTCCAAGGGATAATTTGTCCAATTACACCTAATGGTTCTTTGTAATGATATGCAACTGTATCATTATCTATTTGTGAAATGCCACCTTCTTCGGCTCGAATCACACCTGCAAAATACCTAAAATGATCTACTACTAATGGTAAATCTGCAGTAAGTGTTTCTCTCACTGGCTTTCCATTATCAAAAGTTTCTATTACTGCTAAATATTCTAAATTTTCTTCAATGCGATCAGCTATATCTAACAATAACTGTGATCTTTCAGATAATGATTTTTTACCCCATTCAACTTGTGCTTTCTGGGCAGCTTCAACAGCTAAATCAACATCTTTTTGTGTGGACTTTGGTATCTTGGCATAACTTTCACCTGTAACTGGTGAAATATTATCAAAATAATTTCCTTCTTGGGGTTCAACCCATTTTCCACCTATAAAATTAGCATATTTCGATTTCACTTTGTATTTTGCATCTTCTTGATTTGGATTTGTATATATCATTGTAAAACCTCCTTTATTGGGTCTTATACCCTCACCAAAATAAAGTAAGCGCTTTCTTATATAATATTTGAATTTTATAAGAAAAGGCTCTCCACCCTTAATGGATGAAAAGCCTTTACAATATTATTTTATTATGACAATTTGTTTTCGTCTTCTTCTTTTTTTCTACGACGCATCACAAGCAATATTAAGCCGCCTAATCCTGCAATTAATGTGCCGAATAAAGTGCTATTACGTGTTTCATCTTGACCTGTTTCCGGCAATTCATTTTCTGAATTAAGTTTGTTGCTATTGGCGCGTTTTGATTTGTCATTAATATTTGAATCCAATGTATTGTTATTCAAAATACGATTGTCGCTTGTTTTTTTAATTTCTGAATTTTCGTTTGTACTTATATTTTGTGACTTGCTTAGCTTT
This sequence comes from Staphylococcus parequorum, assembly GCF_039237145.1. Taxonomy (NCBI): domain Bacteria; kingdom Bacillati; phylum Bacillota; class Bacilli; order Caryophanales; family Staphylococcaceae; genus Staphylococcus; species Staphylococcus parequorum. The sequence goes on along the minus strand of NZ_CP150682.1, from coordinate 523,762 downwards.
CCTTTTTTAATTACAGTTTCACTTGTATTTAGTGTTTCTCCTGTATTTGGCGTTTCGCCTGTACTTGGTGTCTCGTCTGTATTTGGTGTTTCGCCTGTATTTGGCGTTTCGCCTGTACTTGGTCTCTCGCCTGTACTTGGTGCCTCGCCTGTACTTGGCGTTTCGCCTGTACTTGGTGCCTCGCCTGTACTTGGTGTTTCTCCTGTATTTGGCGTTTCTTCTTTATTAATAACTATAACTTTAGTACTTTCAGAAATATTTCCATCTTTATCGGTTGAAGTAACGGCGATTTCTTCTCCACCTACTAAATCAATGTTTGATGGAATATCTATTGTATAGTTTCCGTCTTCATCTGTTGTGCCTGTTACTGTTGTTCCATCTGGGAATGTTACGGTTACTTCTGAATTTGGTTCAGCAATACCACTGACTTGTGTATCTTCACTTGTTAACTCTTCCACCGTTGGTGCTTCTGGCGCTGTGATATCAGTTACAGTTGTTGATCCTTCTTCAGATACATTGCCGTCTTTATCAGTAGCTACAACTTTTACTTCTTCTCCACCTTCTAAATCAATGTTCGAAGGAATCTCTACTGTGTAATTGCCTTGCTCATCCGTTGTGCCAGTCGCTGTTGTTCCGTCTGGGAACGTTACTGTTACTTCTGAATTCGGTTCTGCTGTGCCACTGACTTGTGTAGCTTCACTCGTTACTTCTTTCACCGTTGGTGCTTCTGGTGCTGTCACATCAGTTACTGTTGTTGATCCTTCTTCGGATACATTGCCATCTTTATCAGTAGCTACAACTTTTACTTCTTCTTCACCTATTAAATCAATGTTCGAAGGAATCTCTACTGTGTAATTGCCTTGCTCATCTGTTGTACCTGTTGCTGTTGTTCCATCTGGGAATGTTACGGTTACTTCTGAATTTGGCTCTGCTGTGCCACTGACTTGTGTAGCTTCACTCGTTACTTCTTTCACCGTTGGTGCTTCTGGCGCTGTGATATCAGTTACTGTTGTTGATCCTTCTTCGGATACATTGCCATCTTTATCAGTAGCTACAACTTTTACTTCTTCTTCACCTATTAAATCAATGTTCGAAGGAATCTCTACTGTGTAATTGCCTTGCTCATCCGTTGTGCCAGTCGCTGTTGTTCCGTCTGGGAACGTTACTGTTACTTCTGAATTTGGTTCGGCTGTGCCACTGACTTGTGTAGCTTCACTCGTTACTTCTTTCACCGTTGGTGCTTCTGGTGCTGTCACATCAGTTACTGTTGTTGATCCTTCTTCAGATACATTGCCATCTTTATCAGTAGCTACAACTTTTACTTCTTCTTCACCTATTAAATCAATGTTCGAAGGAATCTCTACTGTGTAATTGCCTTGCTCATCTGTTGTACCTGTTGCTGTTGTACCATCTGGGAATGTTACGGTTACTTCTGAATTTGGCTCTGCTGTGCCACTGACTTGTGTATCTTCACTCGTTACTTCTTTCACCGTTGGTGCTTCTGGCGCTGTGATATCAGTTACTGTTGTTGATCCTTCTTCGGATACATTGCCATCTTTATCAGTAGCTACAACTTTCACTTCTTCTCCGCCTTCAAGCTCAACATTCTCTGGAATTTTTACTGTGTAGTTTCCTTCTTCATCTGTTGTACCTGTTGCTGTTGTTCCATCTGGGAATGTTACAGTTACTTCTGAATTTGGTTCAGCAGTACCACTAACTTGTGTATCTTCACTCGTTACTTCTTCCACCGTTGGTGCTTCTGGCGCTGTCACATCAGTTACTGTTGTTGATCCTTCTTCGGATACATTGCCATCTTTATCAGTAGCTACAACTTTTACTTCTTCTCCACCTTCTAAATCAATGTTCGAAGGAATCTCTACTGTGTAATTGCCTTGCTCATCCGTTGTGCCAGTCGCTGTTGTTCCGTCTGGGAACGTTACTGTTACTTCTGAATTTGGTTCAGCAGTACCACTGACTTGTGTAGCTTCACTTGTTAACTCTTCCACCGTTGGCGCTTCTGGTGCTGTCACATCAGTTACTGTTGTTGATCCTTCTTCAGATACATTGCCATCTTTATCAGTAGTTACAACTTTTACTTCTTCTCCACCTTCTAAATCAATGTTTGATGGAATATCTATTGTATAGTTACCGTCTTCATCTGTTGTGCCTGTTGCTGTTGTTCCGTCTGGGAATGTTACGGTTACTTCTGAATTCGGTTCGGCTGTGCCACTGACTTGTGTATCTTCACTTGTTACTTCTTTCACCGTTGGTGCTTCTGGCGCTGTGATATCAGTTACAGTTGTTGATCCTTCTTCAGATACATTGCCGTCTTTATCAGTAGCTACAACTTTTACTTCTTCTCCACCTTCTAAATCAATGTTCGAAGGAATCTCTACTGTGTAATTGCCTTGCTCATCCGTTGTGCCAGTCGCTGTTGTTCCGTCTGGGAACGTTACTGTTACTTCTGAATTTGGCTCTGCTGTGCCACTTACTTCTGTATCTTCACTTGTTAACTCTTCCACCGTTGGTGTCTCGGGTGCTGTGATATCAATAACTGTTGTTGTTGCTTCTTCAGATACATTGCCGTCTTTATCAGTAGCTACAACTTTTACTTCTTCTCCACCTTCTAAATCTACGTTTGATGGAATGTCTATTGTATAGTTACCGTCTTCATCTGTTGTACCTGTTACTGTTGTTCCGTCTGGGAATGTTACTGTTACTTCTGAATTTGGTTCTGCTGTGCCACTGACTTGTGTATCTTCACTTGTTAACTCTTCCACCGTTGGTGTCTCGGGTGCTGTGATATCAATAACTGTTGTTGTTGCTGTTTCAGATATATTACCCGCGTCGTCTTTTGAAGTCGCTGTGATTGATTCGCCGCCTTCAAGCTCAACTTTCTCTGGAATTTTTACTGTGTAGTTGCCTTGCTCATCTGTTGTACCTGTTACTGTTGTTCCGTCTGGGAATGTTACAGTTACTTCTGAATTTGGTTCAGCAGTACCACTAACTTGTGTATCTTCACTCGTTACTTCTTCCACCGTTGGTGCTTCTGGCGCTGTTATATCAATTACTGTTATTGTCGATGTTTCGGATATATTACCTGCGTCGTCTTTTGAAGTTGCTGTGATTGATTCGCCACCATCAAGTATTACACCATGAGGTATATCAATCGTATAATTGCCATTGCTATCTGTAGTTATCGCAGTATATCCTCCACCAGGAAAATTAATTCTAACTGACGTTCCTGGCTCTGCCGTCCCACTCACTTGTGTATCTTCACTTGTAACAGGATTAATTATTGGAGCGTCAGGTGCGGTTGCATCAGTAACCGTTATTGCTTTAGATGGAGAACTTGTCTTACCATTTTCACTAGCAGTTGAAGTCAGTACTGTACCTGCTTTAAGTGGATTAGATAATATAATGTTCCCAAAAGTAGTGTCACTTGCTATTTTCACTGTTCCTATTACATTGCGGTCGCTGTCAGTAACAGTGATTGTTGACCCTGTAGCACCATGAACAACAAGTACTGTATCATTATCATCTACTGGATCTATCGTCGGTGTAGGAACTATCGTATTATCAATAATATTAAATTTGCTTACTTCATCGTTATCATAATTTGGTGAATCAATAGCTATTGTATATACACCTGAAGGTGACTTAGGTATAACAACGCTAAATGTTCCATCACTATTTACTGATGCAGTACCAATGACTTGGTTATTGGCATTAATTACTTTTGCAGTTTGCGAAACTGCTCCTTCTTTTAATGGGACTGAACCACTTACTACAGTATCTGACATATTAATATCTGCAGCTATTGGTAAACCTACAAGTGGAGATGTTTTATATTTGACTACTTCATCTCCATCATTTTTCCCATCACCATCAGTATCTACAACCTCAGCATCACTAAATGATACTTGACGTTCATATCTATCTAACAGACCATCTTTATCATAATCTTGTAATGCTAATGTTGAAGTACCCATTGTATTATTGATAAGTAGACCGGCGTTATCAGTTAAATAGCCTGCAAATGTAAAATCTTCTTTTTGCTTAGTTGTTTCACTAATTAAATTACCTGCAGAATCATACAATGCTTCTTTAGTTAAGATATTATTTACACTTTGATTTAATTTTAAAACGATTCTCATACCTACAGTTTCTGGCAAACCATTATTGAATGATATCAAGTTGTTTAAATTCTCACTTGTGATTTTGCCATTACCAATCGAATCTAACGTTAAATCAGCTACTTTGTTAGCAGGATAATACGTTTTATCAAATCCACCTAAGCCAGCATAATCATACATGTGTAATTCAGCGCCTTCGATATAAGGTAACAAATCTTTATCAATTTGATAATTGTATGACCATTGCTTATTTCCAGCCATATTATAATTGAAAATGCCATCTTTCATAACTTGTTGGTCTATTATAATGCCACCATTATTACCAATATCTGTATTAAACACCGCAGAGCCACTACTTGAGGTAAATGATTTACTATTTGCAGTGGATATCTTATCTTGTAACTGTATTAAATCTGAGTCTGCATTTGTTAAGAAATAGCCACTACTTTCTGTAGTACGTACAATTTTATTATCTCTAGAATCTCTCACAAACATTTGGTAATTTAATTTATTGTTACTTAAATCACCTGCTTCTTTAAGTATATTTCTTACTGTATCATCCAAATAAATCTTACCGTTTTCAGCTGTATATTGTCCTAACAATTCAGCACCACCAAACAATCCATCATTTGCTCTGATAAAATTAACTTCCCATGTATTTGTTGGATTACCTTGGTCATCAGTTAGACGTACTAATTCTACTGGATTGCTACGATTGGCTGGATTCACCGATATTTTAGTAACATGCTTAGCAATAATTGGATCTAGTTTCAAATCAATCTTATATCTATCCCCAGAGTTTGCTCCTGACATATAACTTTCAATATTAAAATTGATTTCTTTACCATCTAAAACAGCTTGAGAAGATAATGCTACTGGATCAAAGATTAAACTAGCGAATGTATAGTTGTCCATATAGTCAAGTGATTTATCTATTTGTTCATTTGGTTCACTGGCTGTTACCAATGCTGTTGGTGCTACCATAGTACGAAGCATAGTTCTTTTTGGCGTAGCTAAAATTGTATTCGCATCTTGTTCATTAGCTAATTGAATCGCTAGTGCTTTTAGGATTTCATTATTGATTTCTTCATCAGATGCTTCTTCAAAATTAATATTTGCTTGATCTATAATTGCTGTCGTATCTTCATCTGACAATTCAGTACTTAAATAGGATTTAACTTCTGCTTCTTTATCTGTAGTAGTTGATAGTTGTTGTGTCAAATCTGATTCAATTATTGTGTTTTCCGAATCTGTCTTTTCAGTTTTATTATTCACATTGCTGTCGCTAGCTATTTCTGTTCGTTATATTGCTTCTGTTTCTTCTTTTTGTATTTCTTCGTTAATTGACTCTGTTGGTTTCTGAGGTGTTTTCTCAATTTCTATTTTCTGTTCAGTAATTTCCGACTGGTTTTCATCAGTTGTTTTTGACTCATCCATATTTACTTCATCATTTGTAGTCGCTTTTTCTCCAGAATTTAATGATTCTTCAGTTGTTAATGTCTTTTCATTTACGTTAGTAGTTTGTGAATTTTCAGCTTTTGGTTCTTCAGTTTCTGTTGTTTCATTCGTTGATGTTTCTTCTTTAATAACATTATTTTCTGTAGTATCCGTATCGTTAACTTCTTGATTTTTGTTGTCTATAGAAGTCTCGCTAGCTGTATTTTCTTTTGCTGTTTCTACAGTATTATTCGTATCTTGAACATTTTCTGTAGTATCCGTTTCTATTTGTGATGTATTAGGTTCAGTCTTTTCTGCATTTTTCTCTGTATCTATAATTTCAGTTGAATTAGTAATTGATTCTTTTTCTACATTTTGCGTTTCTGTTTCAATGCTTTTTATATCACTTATATCCAATGCTTCCCCTTTATTAATTCTACTATCATTGGTTGTAATCGCGTCTAACTCAGCTGCTTGTGCTTCGCTTCCCACACCGAAGACTAATGTAGCTCCAATTAAAAGTGACGCCGTCCCAACTGTAAATTTCCTAATAGAATATTTATTCATTTTATTAGGTAAAAACCCTTGTTTGTTTTTCATAATATTTCCACCTCAAAATAGATTTGTACAACTCAATATTACACAATTAGTTTTAAAACACAAGAAGTTTTTTAATTTTTAATATCATCTAAAATAGAAAAGTTGAATTCCTTTAATAAATAATAAAACAAATAATGATTTTATGCGTTTACCTTATTAAATGTAAAATGCATTAGATAATAATTTAAAATGAATAGCATTAAAAAAGTTCTGCTTTTAAACTTGAAAGTTAACGATTAAGTTCGTGTAGGATTATACTGAAGGTTAATTGTAGGGTTTTACTATTAGATGTTATGCGTATACATGAACTTTATATTATTATTAATTAGTATTGAAAATTCAAAATAAACTTCTTATTGTATCTTAAAAGTAGCATTTGTAACTTGAGTTCTTAAATATTATAAATACAGTTGACATCAATGTAAATAAAAAAATAGAAGTTTAATAGTTAAAATAGTAAGAAATGTCATTAATTAATTTTGACATGTTTGTAGTATTTAAAAAAATTAAAATTAGATACAAAAATCCCTTGAAGCATGATACTTCAAGGGATAGTTTATTACTTATTATTTATTGTTTAATTCAAGTTCAGCATTATTTGCTTGTCGTATTTCTTTTAATAATGCGTAATCTTCAATTAATGATTTACCATAAGATGGAATGATTTCTTTCAACTTAGGTTCCCATTCAGCCATATAATCTGGGAAGTTTTTCTCGATTACTTCTAATGCAACTGAAACTGAAGTAGAAGCACCTGGAGATTCACCTAATAATGCAATTACAGAATGGTCTTTTGAATTTACAACTTCTGTACCGAATTGAATAAATCCTCTACCGTGTTCTTTTGTATCTTTGATAACTTGAACACGTTTACCAGCTTGCATAATATCCCAATCTTTATCTTTAGCATCAGGAACAAATCGACGTAATTCTTTCATTCGATCTTCTTTTTTAGCTAATACTTCTTGAATAGAATATTTAATTAACGGGAAGTTTTTCGCCGCTGCAGCTAACATAGTGATTATGTTGCTAGGGTTAATTGATTTAAATAAATCTAAATTAGAACCATTTTTCAAGAATTTAGGGCCAATCGCTGCGAATGGTCCAAATAATAATGAGTTTTCATCTTGGATATAGCGTCTATCTAAGTGAGGCACCGTCATTGGCGGTGTACCTTCAGGTTCTTTACCATAAGCTTTAACTTCGTGCTTAGCTACAACATCAGGATTATTACATACTAAGAATTCTCCTGTAATTGGGAAACCACCTAAATGCTTACTTTCTGGAATACCAGTTTTTTGTAGCATTGGAATTGCAGCACCACCTGCACCAATAAATAGATAGTCAGTAATGTGATGTTCTACTTTATTAGTTTTAAGGTCTTTAATTTTAACTTCCCATTTACCATCTTTACGACGGCTGAAGTCTTGAACTTCATGTTTGTAGAAAAGTTCTGCATTTTCATGTTCGTTTAAGTTTTTAGCCATTTTTCTTGTAAGTTCACCGAAGTTCACATCTGTACCTTCGTTTATTTTACTAGCTGCAACTACTTCTTCTGGATCGCGGCCTTCCATCATTAATGGCATCCACTCTTGTAGTTTTTTATGGTCTTCTGTATATTCTATACCTTTAAACATTGATAAAGGCGCAAGTGCTTCATAACGTCTCTTCAAGAAATTCACATTTTTATCGCCTTGCACAAAACTAATATGCGGTAATGGGCGTATAAATTCTTGTGGATCTTGAATTTGATTACTTTTTACTAAGTGAGACCAAAATTGTTTTGAAATCTCAAATTGTTCGTTAATTTCTTTTGCTTTTTCGATATCGATTGAACCGTCTTTTTGTTCAACTGTATAGTTCAATTCACATAATGCGGCATGTCCAGTACCAGCATTGTGGCGTTCGTTAGAACTTTCAATTGCAGGTTTTTCGAGTCTTTCAAAAAGTTTTATATTCCATTCTGGTGCAAGATCTTTTAACATCGTACCGAATGTTGTACTTAAAACACCAGCACCAATTAAAATGACATCTTTTGAGTTAGATTCACTCATTTTTTTACCACCTCTCGTGATCACTTTTTAATTAATTATATAAGATAAAACATAGTTGTTTCGTTCTTGAGATAACACATACATCATTTTCACTACTGTATTTATACCCTTAAAACTATTTAATTATCATATAATCGTTTTCTCGATAAATATCTCTCTCTATATATGATAAATCAACACTAAGAAAATGTAAATTGTATATTGAGAGAATATTGTATCTAACTGAATTGTTCACTAAACATGTAAATACATTAAGACAAATTAATCACCGATAATAATATTATCTATTAGACGTGCCTGGCTAAATTTGACTGCCAGCGATATAAAAATTCTATCTGTAATTTCATGTTGCTCGACAAGTTGAGGATAGCTATAAATTGCTACTGTTTCGATATCCCCGCTCGTATATTGTTGTATATAATCACGGGTAGCTTCAATGATTTTCAAACTGCTGCGTTCACCTTGATTATATAATGATTGTGCTAACTGCAAACTTTTATAGAGGTGAGGCGCTTCTGCTCTTTCATCTGGTGTTAAATAAATATTACGTGAACTTTTAGCTAGACCATCCGCTTCACGAACAATGTCTACGCCTACAATATCAATTGCATGATTAAAGTCTTCAACCATTTTTTCCACTATAGCTAACTGCTGTGCATCTTTTTTTTCCAAAATAAGCACGCTGTGGTTGTATAATATTGAACAGTTTATTTACTACTGTCACTACGCCGTCAAAATGACCCGGACGCTGTGCGCCTTCTAATACTGACGCTAGACGTCCAGCCTTCACTTCAATTGTAGGTTGTTCCGGATACATTTCTTTTTCACTCGGATAAAAAATATAATCTACGCCTACTGACGCTGCTTTTGCTGTGTCACTTTCAATGTCTCGAGGATACGCATCTAAATCTTCATCAGGCCCAAATTGCAGTGGATTTACAAATACACTAATAACTGTCATATCATTTTCAGAAATAGATTGTGACATCATTTTTAAATGGCCCTCATGTAAGGCGCCCATCGTAGGTACAAAGCCCACTGATTTATTTGATTTTCTCCATTGCTTAGACATCTCAGTCATTTCTTCTATAGTAGTAATTAACTCAGTCATTCAGACACCTCATTCATGACCTGCTTTTTGTAAGTGTACGCATCACTCGGAAATTGTTGTGACTTAACTTCAGTATCATATTGAGATAATGCTTGAACACCTTTTGAAAAATCACCATATTGTTTAACAAATTTCGCTTGATGATTCACTTCATAATTTAGTAAATCGTGATACACCAATACTTGTCCATCTGTGCCTTTACCAGCGCCAATTCCAATAACTGGGATATCTAAATTTTCAGTGATTTTAGCAGCTAAATCGCTTGGAATAGCTTCTAACACTAACATAACAGCACCTGCTTGTTGTACAGCATACGCATCATTTATAAGTTGTTGCGCTGCTTCTTTGGTATTTGCCTGCATTTTATACCCTGTTATACCAACACTTTGGGGTGTTAACCCAAGATGTGAAACAACTGGGATACCCATATTGCTACAACTTTCAATATATTGAGTTAAATGCGCACCTTCAGCCTTAATCGCATTCGCTTGAGTTTGTTGATATAACTTTACAGCTGTTTCTAAATCCGACTGTTCGTTTACACCTACCGCACCAAAAGGCACATCTACAATTACAAATGTGTCTGGCGCACCTCGTCGTACAGCTTTGGCATGATGAATCATATCGTCTACTGTTACTTGTACTGTGCTGTCATAACCTAAGACCGTCATCCCTAATGAATCACCAACTAATATTGTATCTATCTGTGCTGCTTCAACTTGCTTCGCACTAGGATAATCATATGCTGTCACCATTGATATCTTATCGTTACTCTGTTTCATATCTATTAACTGATTTAATGTTTTCAATTAAAATCATCTCCGCAGTTTGTTATATTTGTATTGTTATCCATATACTAACCAATCTACTTAGAAAAGGAAATTAAAAACATGAACAAAATTGCAATAATTGGACCTGGCGCAGTAGGTAGCACGATTGCAATTGATCTTTTAGCAACACATCCTGATTTACGCTTACTCGGTCGCCGACCTCAAACGCTCACCTACTATGCCAATAATAATACTGAACATGAACGCACTTTACAGGTTACGCCATTAATAACTGATCAAAACCCAGTTGATGTTTTAATTATTGCTGTTAAAATACCTCAACTTGATGATGTATTAAGAGAAATGGAACATTTAATCCATGAGCAAACCATTATTATACTCGCTCAAAATGGGCACGGTCAGTTGTCACGCTTTGAACATCCTCACGTATTTCAAGCTGTTGTTTATATTAGCGGACAAAAATCTGATTCTACCGTAACGCATTATCGTGATCACAAACTCATTTTAGAAGATTGTCCAGAAACGCGTGCATTCCGTGATATTGTAGCGGGCTCTTCTTTAGAAGTTGAACTCACAAACGATATTGATTATGCCATTTGGTATAAACTGCTTGTTAATTTAGCCATTAATAGTGTCACTGCATTAAGTCGTCGTACTGCCGAAGTACTTCAAGTTCCGGGTATCAAACACCTTTGCAAGCAACTATTAGTTGAAGGTGTAGCCATTGCACAAGCTGAAAATGTGTACTTTGATGATGACATTGTCGATGATATTATGACAATTTACAAAGGTTATCCCAATCAAATGGGCACAAGTATGTATTATGACATCATCTCAGCTAATCCATTAGAAATAGCAGGCATCCAAGGCTTTCTATTCAAAAAAGCAAGAGAACATCAATTGGTTACACCTGTACTCGATACTATTTATCCACTATTATTGGCACAACAAAAATATTAATATGTTATTTTTTAAAATTTATTCTACTTGATATGCCAATATTAAAATTTATATTTCATTCGTTATCATGCTTTTCTTTCATATTGCTATAAACTGTTAATTTATTTTTATGCTGTTCATAAACAGTTCATAAAATCACTTTATATTATAGTTATTAACAATTTGGAGGAAGAAAAAATGAAAAAATTAATGTTCAGCTCTGCCTTTTATACTTTATTAGGATTACTTAGTGGTTTGTTTTATAGAGAAATGTCAAAAGGAGAAAATTTCAGCGATTATTCGCAATTAAATGTAACGCACACACATTTATTAGTTTTAGGTACAATTATGTTCTTGATTTTCATGGTTATCGAACATCAACTTAAATTGACTCGTAATAGTAAATTATTTAATAGTTTCTTTTATATTTTCCACTTAGGCGTATTAGTAACTGTAGCAATGCAATTTGTGAATGGTATTGCTACTATCAAAGGATTCAGTGTAAGTCCTGCAATCGCGGGCATTGCTGGTTTAGGTCACATCTTTATTTCTATCGCATTCATATTATTCTTTGTGTTATTAAACAAAAGAATTAACGCCACTGCAGAAAAAAGAAAATAGCATAACAAAAAATCTGTTCAAGTCTCAATAATAGAAACTTGAACAGATTTTTTTGTATTTTTTCAATTCCCTCCATATATAAAATTATTAAAAATTAATTCCATATTTTAATTCATTAAAATGTTAATGAATTAATTGACACTCTTGCTCACAGATTTCAGACGTGTACAATTGCGAGCAAGCGCTTACATAAGTCAGTATAAAATCCATTTTATGTTAGGAGAATTAATTTGATTACAGAATTCATTGATTTCTTAGATAAAATTATATGGAGTCCTCCGTTAGTTTTTGGTTTATTAATAACAGGACTGATATTTTCACTTATTACTCGCTTCGCACAAGTGAGACAATTTAAAGAAATGATACGTTTATTATTCAAAGGAGAAAAATCTCCACAAGGTATCTCTAGTTTTCAAGCTATTTCATTATCTTTAGCAGGCAGAGTTGGCACAGGGAATATCGTTGGTGTGTCAGCAGCCATATTTATTGGCGGCCCCGGTGCAGTCTTCTGGATGTGGGTGACAGCTTTACTAGGCGCAAGCACTGCATTTGTAGAGTCTACATTGGGACAAATATATAAACAAAAGGAAAATGGGGAATACAGAGGCGGCCCTGCTTATTACATTGAAAATGGTATTGGAGGAAAGTTCGGAAAAATATTTGCGTTGATATTTGCCATAGTGACTATTATTTCAATCGGACTTTTAATGCCAGGCGTACAGTCCAATGCAATTGCAACTTCATTACATAGTGCTTTTAGCGTTCCAAAATGGGCAGTCACTATTTTTCTCGTAATATTACTATCGCTTATCATTTTTGGTGGAATTAAACGCATTGCCAGTATGGCAACAGCAATTGTCCCTTTTATGGCTATAGCTTACATTTTATTAGCTGTTATTGTAATTTTTTTAAATATTGAAGAAGTTCCTGCATTGTTCGCACTTATTTTTAAATCTGCACTAGGGTTGCAATCTACTTTTGGTGGCATTATTGGCGCAATGATTGAAATTGGTGTAAAACGTGGATTATATTCAAATGAAGCAGGTCAAGGGACAGGGCCCCATGCAGCTTCAGCAGCAGAAGTATCTCACCCAGCAAAACAAGGGCTTGTACAAGCTTTCTCAGCTTATATAGATACTATTTTCGTCTGTACAGCTACCGCATTAATTATTTTAATTTCAGGAACTTATAATACAACAGATGGCACAGAGAATACACAGGGACAGCCTAATTTAATTGAAGATAATGGTGTTTATGTATTGAATGCAGATGGCTCTAAAGATTTTTCTGGGACTGCCATGTATGTACAATCTGGTATCGATAAAGCATTTCAAGGTGATAGCTACCAATTTGATCCAAATTTTGCTGGGTTCGGCTCTTATTTTATAGCTATTGCATTGTTTTTCTTTGCATTTACTACCATATTAGCTTATTCGTACATTACTGAAACAAATATTGCGTATCTCACTAGAAATATGAGTACTAAAAAATCAAATTTTTATATTACATTGACTCGTTTCCTACTTATTTTTGCCACTGCATACGGCACTATTAAAACCGCTGATGCTGCGTGGGCCATGGGCGATGTAGGTGTTGGTATGATGGCATGGCTAAATATTATAGCTATATGGATTTTATGTAAACCCGCCTTTCGTGCTTTAAAAGATTTTGAAAATCAGAAAAAATCGAAAGGCTCTGGCAGCTTGGCTGTTTATAAACCCACTCAACAAGATGCTCCTAATGCATATTTTTGGTTTAACAGAGAAAAAAATAATGAAGATGCTCATAAACAAGAATAATAAATATTCAGAGCAAAACTTTATAAACTTATTTTATAGTATGAATTATATAACAAAACCCATGCCCTCAACTACATCGAGGAACATGGGTTTTAATTTATTGATAGTCAATAACCATAGATATTAGAGTCATATTTTCTCCATTATTAATATAACTATGAGAGATGTCTGATTTGAACCTCAAGGCATCGCCTTCGCCTAAATGAAGCGTTTCATGTTCTAAATGCATTTCTAATTGCCCATCAATTACAATAATCGATTCCTCTGAACCGGATAAATGGGGTTCTGCATCTAATGTTGCTCCTGGATCGAGCTCTACATAAAAGAATTCAAAGGACTTACTCTTTTCAAATGGGAAATATGGATAAACACGATATTTTCCCTCATCTTCAGTCACAGGTACAACATCTTCTTTTTTTAACTGTGTATAATCTGACTCTGCCTCATTCATTAAACTACTAAACGATAATTTTAAACCATTACTAATTTTCCAAACGGTATTTATTGAAGGAATCGTATTACCTTTTTCAATTTCATTTAATGAAGATGTGCTCACCCCTGTGAGTTTTGATAATTTGTCCAAGCTAATCTTATTTTTCTTTCTATATAAGTAAATATTCTTAGCTACTATTTTATGAAATTCCATTATTTGACCCCTTTTATATTGACTTTCCTGTTCAATGGATATAAAATCCTTTTAAAAGGAAATATCCTATTGAGCGGAAGTTTTGTGATTATATTTCCATAATACAGGATAATGAAGGGAGAATGCAATTTGTTTATATCATTTATTTTTTATACGTTTTTTATGAGTTATACCCCTGGCCCTAACAATTTATTAGCATTAGACGGCGTTTTAAAATTAGGTCTTAAAGGCACTGCGAAATTCTTAATTGGTATTGGATTAGGTTTTTTAACGCTTTCCATGTTTTGCTTGTTATTTAGTGAATATATGGCTGCTTACTTTTCAAGTTTTATATTTGTAATTAAAATAGTGGGATTTATTTACTTATTGTATCTTGCTTATTCTGTATTTAAACATGATAGTAAAGACGCTCAACAAAGCAATACGTATCGTATGAGAGATGGTTTGCTTCTTCAATATATGAATCCTAAAACAATCGTTTATGTACTTACTGCTATCGTGACCTATGTCACTACTCAAAATATAAGTTTTCTTGCTACACTGAGTTATACAATTATCATTGCACTTATCGGTGTTTCAGGTGCAGTCGCCTGGGCCGTTATGGGCCTTTGTTTTAAAAAAATTCTATTAAAATATGAATTCATCTATAAAGTTAGTATGTCTGCATGTCTTGTAGTTTTAGCATTTATGATGATTTTAGAATGATTATTATCAAATTGAACTTTATTAAATTTCCTTTGAATTTACTTTTTAATTCTCACTATTAGGGAATAAAATATATAGAGGTGATTCATATATGGATAATACTAATTTAACTAACAAGATTAACGAAATACTCAACACATCACGTGTCGGGGTGTTATCTACCGCATATAATCATATACCTAACAGTAGATATATGATTTTTTATAATGACGGTAACACGCTTTATACAAAAACAAATGTTAACTCAATAAAAATTGAAGAAATTGAGTCAAACCCACGTGCACATATTTTAATTGGTTACGATGATACAAATAATCGTAGTTTTCTAGAAATTGATGCCACATTATCAATTGTTCAAGATCAAGAAACAATTGATTGGTTATGGAAAAACCAAGACAAATCATTTTTCGATAACAAAACTGACCCAGAACTATGTGTAGTTAAAGCTCATCCAAAATCTCTTAAGATAATGAATGATAAAACATTAGACGAACCACAAACTATAAATTTTGAAGGTTAATTTTCAAAACACTTGTATAAGTAATAACTTATACAAGTGTTTTGTCTTTCGTTAAATAATCTACGATTCAAGATACACTGTCTTTTTCACATAGAAAATGAATACATTCTATATTTAAATAGGTTATTATAGAAGTAAGCTTTATAAAATAAGTTGAAAATGAATTTTTTAATTTATATAAATCTAGTGACAATTTACATATAGGAGGTAATTTATGTTTTTAGCATGGAATGAAATTAAACGTAACAAGTTGAAATTCAGCTTGATTATCGGTGTCTTAATTATGATTAGTTACCTACTCTTCCTTTTATCTGGCTTAGCAAGCGGACTGATGAATATGAATAGGGAAGGTATCGATAAATGGCAAGCCGATGCTATTGTATTAAATAAAGATGCAAATGAAACTGTAGAGCAGTCTTCGTTCAATAAAGATGATGTCGGAAATACATATGATAAACAAACGACTTTAAAACAGACAGGTGTTATCGCTTCTAATGGTAATGCAGAAGAAAATGCCTTACTATTTGGTGTCACTTCTGATTCTTTCCTAGTACCTGATATGATAGAAGGCAAAAAAGTTAAATCTGACAATGAAGTAGTAGCCGATGAAACTCTAAAAGATAAAGGATTTAAAATAGGAGATAAATTATCGTTATCACAATCAGATGAAAAATTGAAAATTGTAGGCTTTAGTGAAAGTGCTAAATACAATGCCTCTCCAGTGCTGTTTTCTAATAATAGTACAATACAAAAAATTAATCCTTCATTAAATGAAGATAAAACCAATGCGGTCGTGGTCAGAGATAAAGATTGGAATAAACAAGATTTAAATAGTGATTTAGAAGCTATAGAAATTGAAAGTTTCGTTGAAAACTTACCAGGTTATCAAGCTCAAAACTTAACGTTAAACTTTATGATTACATTCTTATTTATTATTTCTGCAACAGTGATTGGCATCTTTTTATATGTCATTACGTTACAAAAAACTAATTTATTCGGTGTGTTAAAAGCACAAGGTTTCACAAATGGATATTTAGCAAAAGTTGTATTATCACAAACGTTCATCATTGCGATGATTGGTACAGTGATTGGTCTTGCGCTAACTTTACTTACTGGTGCCTTTTTACCAAGTGTGGTCCCAGTTAAATTTGATGTTACTACGTTATTAGTATACGGCGTCGTCCTTATCATAGTTTCTCTATTAGGTAGCCTCTTCTCGATATTGACGATTAGAAAAGTAGATCCACTCAAGGCAATAGGATAAATAGGAGTGTATAAATAAATGCTAGAATTTAAAAACGTCACTAAAAGCTTTAAAGATGGGAATCAAACAATTGAAGCTGTAAAACCTACATCTTTGAAATTTAATAAAAATGAACTGATTGCCATTATCGGACCCTCTGGTTCTGGAAAAAGTACATTCCTAACAATGGCCGGCGCATTACAGACGCCCACATCTGGTGAAATTATCATCAATGATAAACAAGTATCTCAACTTTCGCTGAAAGAATTAGCCAAAACGAGGATGCAAGAAATCGGTTTTATTCTTCAAGCTACGAATCTTGTGCCATTTCTAAATGTAAAACAGCAATTTAAGTTACTACAAAAACAGAAAAAAGATGTGCTAGACGAAGCAAGTTATAACCAACTTGTTAAGCAACTTGATATTGCGGTGCTTGAGAATAAACTCCCAAGTGAAATATCTGGCGGACAAAAGCAACGCGTTGCGATTGCTAAAGCACTTTATACAAAACCATCAATTATTTTAGCTGACGAACCAACCGCTTCATTAGACACGAACAATGCAATGGAAGTAATGAAAATTTTAAAAGAACAAACGATGGAACAAAACAAAACTTGCATCGTTGTTACGCATGATGAACGACTAACTGAGTATTGTGATAGTGTATATCACATGGAAGATGGTATGCTTACGCTCACTCAGGACAACAAAGCATAATAAAATCCCTTCATAGTATTCACATTTAAGTGCATATTTATGAAGGGATATTTTTATTTTAATTAATAATTAAAATCATATAATTAAATTTGTGATTAATATTAAAATAAGACCTACCACAGATAATATAGACTCTAGTAGTGTCCATGTTAAAAATGTTTCTTTCATAGTTAAGCCAAAGTATTCTTTGAACATCCAGAAACCTGCATCATTAACATGTGAACAGAAAATACTCCCTGCTCCAATTGCTAATACTACTAAAGAGATATTCACATCTGCAGTTTGTAATAAAGGTAATACAATTCCTACTGAAGATATCGCTGCTACTGTCGTGGAGCCTAATGCTGTACGTAATAAAGCAGCAGCTAGCCATGCAAGAACGATTGGTGACATTTCTGTGCCTTTAAATATTTCTGATATAGTGTCACCAACGCCACCATCAATTAATATTTGTTTGAACGTCCCACCACCACCAATGATAAGTATTAACATAGCAATTGGTGTAATTGCGTTAGAAACAGTGTCCATAATTTCCTTCATTGTTTGATTACGTCTAATTCCCATTGTATATATCGCAAACAACACAGCGATAAGCATTGCAGTTACAGAAGTACCAATAAAGTAAATAAAACCTTCAAATCCTTTGGCATTACCATCATCATTACCCGTAATGAGTTGTACCACTGTCGCCAATAACATCAATATAACTGGCGCAAGTGCTGTTAGTAGACTAATACCAAAACTAGGTAATTGATCTTGATCGTATTCCTTCATTTCTCCAACTGCTACTTGATTTCCTTCTCTTTTAAAAGCTTCTGGTGTCAGCTTATGTGCAATTATAGGAAATGTTCCGCCAACAATAATTGCTAATGGAATTCCAATAATAATTCCATACATTAACACATAACCAATATTTGCATTAACAGCTTCAGAAATCGCTACAGGACCTGGATGAGGTGGTAAAAATCCATGTGTTATAGCAATTGATGTTGCCATTGGTAATCCGACTTTTAAATTTGAGATTTCCATTCTTTTTGCTAATGTAAATACTAATGGAATTAATAATACAAATGCTACTTCTAAAAATAATGAAATACCAATAATAAATGAAGCAATAATCATAGCCCATGTCACATATTTTTCACCAAAAACGTTTATAAGTGTGTCTGCAATACGTGTTGCACCACCACCGTCAGATAACAGTTTTCCTAAAATGGACCCTAGACCAAAGATAATGGCAATATGCCCTAAAGTATCGCCCATACCTTTTTCAATAGTTGTGACAATCGTGTCTAAAGGCATACCTAGCAATATACCTGTTACCATTGAAGTAATGATTAATGCAATAAATGTATTTAATTTAAGCCAAATAATTAACATTAATAATATAAGTACCCCTATTACTACAGCAATTAATGGCCACATTTCTCCCATCATTTTATCTCCCTACCTTCTAATTCTCTTTTATACTACTGTTCATTTTGTATACATTGGTTAACGTATTAGTACTACCAATATTTCCCGGGAAAATAACATAAGGCATATTAGAATATTTTGCTTCTTCACCAGTCATCCACACAGGTACGCCCTGTGTTATTTGCCCAATTACTTGTGCTTTTTTAATTTCCAAGCCTTTAGTTGCAACATCACTAGAAGTTATTCCGCCTTTTGCAATAATAAACTTTGGTTTTATGCTTAAGCCCCTTACAATTTCTACCAAAGCATTTGAAATGTTTGTAGAAATCCCTAAATTATTTGTTAAATCTTCAGTTTTTATAACATCTCTAGAAGTATACACAACCACATCTTTACTATTTTTAATTAAATCTTCTACTTCTTGAATTCTTTTATCTATATATATGTTTAAATCTGCTTTAGTAACTGACTTAACATCAAATTCAATTGGATTGATATGCGTATTATTTAGTAAATGATGTAATTGTAATGATGTTTTCTTCACATGTGATCCAACGATAATCAAACCACCATGGTTATTATTACTAAATTGATTTAGGTTAATGATTTCACCTGGAGTCTGACACATCGATTTCACAAAGGACGCTGCTGTTCTAAACATAAATTTCTTATCATCATTCGCTAAAAATGCAGTTAAACAAGAGACAAAATAATCCATATCTTCATCATTCAATGCATCTACCACTACTGCATCAAAGTTTGATACTTCGTGAAATGTTTGTAATATACTTTCCTTATTTCTTTCTCTTATTTGAGATAGTGTAATGTGGTGTACATTTTCAGCTTTAACGTCACCAGAACTCTTCTCTTCTATAAAATCTGCCATCGTTTGGGATTCAAAACCAAATGTAGTATCATTGGCAAATTCACTTTCAGAAACAGGGGTATATCTCCCATCTTCTTTAAGATAATGGACGCCGTTATATGTATACCTCTCACCTTCAAAAAATTCCGGTAAATAAAACACCGCATCAAATGCTTGTTCTGAAGCTTCACTTAAGACCTTAGGTTCTAGGTAAAAGTGACCTCTTAGAGTGGAATCACCCCTACTAATTACAATAAACGGGTAGTCTAAACGTCGAGAAACCAATTCTATATTTCGACTAATCTCCTGATGCAATTTTGTCGTTTCTTGTTCATTCAATGCTCTAGAATTAGTTAATATATAAAACATATGATTCTCTTGCTTAAATCCATCTTCAATTAAATCTTCCGACCAATCTGTATACACAGGTAAGTCTTTAACTGTTTGTGTACCAGTTGGATCATCATCCAAAACTATGATTTTATATTTAAAGTCATCTAACTGCTTATCAATCTCGTCATTGTTTTTTTGGTTAATTATATCTTCAGTTAGCACTTTCTCACCTCATTTATATATTATTAATTTTTTCAAAATATTTTATAATACCAGAATGATCATTTGCGCCATTCCCTTGGGCTACTTCTGATTTATATATTTCTTTGACTTGGTTTGCTAAAGGTAATGTAAGTCCAACTGTATCTGCTGTCGAACTTACATTCTTCATATCTTTCAGGTTTATATTAAGTGTGCCACCAGGTTGATAATCTTCTTCAATCATCTTAGGAAATTTTGCTTCCATAACATTTGAACCTGCAAGGCCGCCTTTAATTGCCTCATGCATACTTTCTAAGTCAATATCAAATTTTTTCGCAAGTACAACTGCTTCAGAAAGTGCTGCGATATTTGTATTTACTATAATTTGATTCGCTAATTTAACAACACTTCCCGCACCAACATCACCGACTCTTATCACAGATTTTGCAATTGGTTTTAGAACGCTCTGAACGATTTCTAAATCTGATTCATCACAACCAATCATGACTGAGAGTTCACCAGTAATTGCTAATGGCTCACCGCCACTTACAGGTGCGTCTATATATTTAATTTGCTTTTCTTTCAAAACTTTACTTATCTCTAACGACTCATTTGGCGTTAACGAACTTGTATCAACAACTGTCTGAACACTAATATCTGACTGATTTAAAATTGCATCTTTTCCACTATATAAAACTGCTTTTACAATTTCACCATTAGGTAATGAAGTAATAATGTGATCTACTTCTTGAGCCATTTGTTTTACAGATACTGCTTGTGCCCCCTCATTAATAACTTCTGCTTCTGCTTCTTTATTTAAATCATTAACGAGAACCGTTACATTCTCTTTCAAGTAATGCTTAACCATTGGTTTTCCCATTATACCGAGACCAATAAATCCTATTTTCATAAATTACACCCTCCTGAAAACGTTTACAAACATTATTGTATACTAGAACGGTTAAAATGTATACATTTATTCAAAGAATTATTTATAGTACACTTATTATAATGAGGTGAAGAAATTGAACACTAATGAATTAACTGTTTATCAAAAGATTAGAAATGATATTATTTCTGGTGAATTAAAAAAAGATGAAAAGATTACAGAAGCTAAACTTGCTAAGAAGTATGATGTAAGCAGAACACCTATACGCGAGGCTTTGAAACAACTAGAATTAGAATATTTTATTAAAAACTCTTATATTTTCATGCCAACAAGTGAAGAATATAGACAAATTTTTGAAATGCGTATTTTATTAGAAACCTATGCATTAAGAAAAGCAGCAGTAGTATACACAAAAGAAGATTTAGAAGAATTAAATAAGTATGCCGAAATAAATATCGATAAAGAATCTGAATCTCAAATTATTGAAACGAATGACAAGTTCCATCAAAAGATTATTGCAGCTACAAATAATCAATTTATACTCGATACGTATCAAAAATATAAAAGTTTTATCTATCTATTTAGTCAAACTGTGATTAATCAACGCCGTCCTGGATTAATCGAAGAACATAAGGAAATTGTTGCGGCACTATTTAACAGAGACATAGATTTAGCTGTTGAATTATTAGAAACACATCTTAAAAATGATTTAGAATTCAGTCTCTATTATTTAGATTTTAAAAAAACTGAATAACATCAAATAGGCATAGATACATAGTAATTCAATGTATCCATGCCTATTTTTATTTCGACTAATTATAGATTTCTAGAACTAATATAACTAAATGAAAACTATGTATACTTATAATAGTTCACAGTTATTGCTTTTTTTCCACTTTCGACATATATTATAGATAACTAGTATACTTTTTATACTACATCGGTTTATTTTCTTTTAAATAGGTAATGAGTATTAAAACTAGAAATTATCATAATGCGGGGGTACACATATGAATATTGTCGGTCATCATCACATTTCAATGTATACAAAAGATGCTCAAATAAACAAAGACTTCTACACTCAAATATTAGGATTACGCTTGGTTGAAAAATCTGTGAACCAAGATAATCCAACTATGTATCACTTATTTTTCGGTGATGAAATTGGCTCTGTCGGTACGTTACTAAGTTTTTTTGAAATTCCAAATGTAGGTAAGAATCGTCCTGGTACAAATTCTATACATCGTTTATCACTACTTGTTCCAAATGAAGCTGCACTATCTTATTTCAAGTCACGTCTCACAGATGCTAATATTACGACAACTGATATGACATATTTAAATCAGCCAGCACTATTATTTAAAGATGTCGATAATCTAGAAATCGTATTGCTTGTTAACGATGATTATAAAATCCCCACAACTTGGAGAAAAAATCCTTATACGGATGTTCCTGTACAACATCAAATATTAGGTATGGGACCCGTTGAGCTTAGAGTACGTAAAGCTCAACCAACCATCGATTTTTTAAAAAACGAATTAAATTACGCACTTCGTCAAGACACTGACGAAACAGTTATGACATTAGATCAAGAAGGTTTGTATACTGATTTTGTAGTTATTGAACAACAAGGGGAACGTGCGCGTCCTGGTCAAGGATATGTACATCATATCGCCGTGAACACACCAAAAGATTCAAATTTAGAAGCCGTATTAAATACAATCAATCATAACCCAGGAAATAATAGTGGTATTATAGACCGCTACTTTTTCAAATCTCTTTATTATCGACATAATAGTATTATGTATGAATTTGCAACTGCCTCACCTGGATTCACGGTTGATACAGATATTGAAAACCTAGGAAAACAACTCAATTTGCCAGATTTTATGGAAAACCAAAGAACAGAAATAGAGTCTAAACTACATGATTTATAAAGGATGATACGATATGGCTAAATTAAAAATGAATGAAAACACCCCATTAGAATTTGGTCTTTATTCACTTGGAGACCACTTACTTAATCCTCATAAAGGTGAAAAAGTAAGTTCTGAAAAACGTATACAAGAATTAATCGAAGCGAGTCAATTAGCTGAACAAGCAGGTATCAATGTTTTCGGCGTTGGTGAAAGCCATCAAGAACATTTTACTACACAAGCACACACTGTTATTTTAGGTGCAATCGCACAAGCAACAAATACGATTAAAATCTCTAGTTCATCCTCTATTATTAGTGCTGCTGATCCAGTTAGAGTTTTTGAAGACTTTGCAACACTAGACCTTATTTCTCACGGTCGCGCAGAAATCGTAGCGGGAAGAGCATCACGCACTGGTATATTTGATTTATTTGGTTTAGATTTAAATGACTACGACGAACTTTATGAAGAGAAATTAAATTTACTTTTAGAGCTTAATAAAACAAATAAAATTACTTGGTCTGGTAAGTTCAGACCTGACTTAAATAACATAGAAATTTATCCAAGGCCTGTTGATAATGTGTTACCCATTTGGAGAGCGGTAGGTGGCCCTGCTGCTAGTGCCATCAAGGCTGGTCGTCAAGGTATTCCAATGATGATTACAACTTTAGGTGGTCCAGCAATGGCATTTAAAAATGCTATAGACGAATACCGTTTAACTGCCAAAGAATATGGCTTTGACAATTCTGCAGAAGCATTACCTGTTTCTACAGCAAGTTTATTCTATACTGCTGATACAACCCAAGCAGCTTTACGTGAATTTTACCCTCATATTAATGTCGGTATGTCGTTTATAAGAGGTACTGGTTATCCAAAACAACAATTTGCAAATACACCTGATTATAGAGATGCTCTAATGGTAGGAAGCCCTCAGCAAATCATTGAAAAAATACTTTACCAACATGAACTATATAATCATCAAAGGTTTATGGCCCAAATTGATTTTGGTGGTGTACCTTTCGATAAAATCATGAAAAATATCGAACTTATCGGTAATGAAATTATACCTGGAGTCAAAAAACATCTGAAAAAGTAGGTGACTTAGTATGAAGATCGTAATTCTATCCGGTTCAACTGTCGGTTCAAAAACAAGTACAGCTATGACATATTTAAACGAAGCAATTTCTCATCAATATGAAGAACATGAAATTCAATTCTTTGATTTAAAAAATTTGAATTTGTCATTTAGTGATGGTCGCAATTATTTAGATTATTCAGGCGATACTTTAGAATTCACTACTGCCTTAATGCAAGCCGATATTATTTTTATTGGTTTCCCAATATTCCAAGCTTCCATTCCTGGCACTTTAAAAAACGTATTTGATCTACTTCCTGTTAACGCTTTTAGAGATAAAGTTATCGGAATCATAGCCACGGCCGGTTCGCCTAAGCATTATTTAATTCCTGAAACACAATTAAAACCAATATTAGGTTATATGAAGGCACACATTATTCAAACTTATGTCTTTATAGAAGAACGTGATTTCTCACAAGGTACGATTGTAAATGATGATATCTTATTTAGAATAGATGAATTAGCAACATCAACATTACGCGTCGCCAAAGTGTATTCACAAATAATAGAAGAAGAAAATGACCAGTATGACTTTTAATGTGTGAATTTCACGAATTAAACTTAAGTACGCTAATTTTTAATTATAAAATTGTTGTGTTTTTATAAAAATACGGAGAAACGATAAATATCATCGTCTCTCCGTATTTTTTAATCTTTCATCATTATAATCAATGTGTTATTAATTCAATTTATTGGTAACTAAACCTTTAGCTGTTTCAAAAACTGTAATATCTTTTTTTGTGATGAGGTCTTCAGTTAATTGCAATTCAGTTATTTGGTTTGTATCGTACCATTTAACATACATTGTGCGTGTTGTTAAATTGAACACAGTTTGGTAAAGGGTATAATGCAATTCTCCATTTTCATCAAGCACAGCACCTTTAGGAATACTAATGCCATCTAATAATTTGAAAGCATCTAATACATCATACTCAGGTTTGTCACTGTTTATAAGATAATTTTTAAAAAATGCAGTACGCACGAATCGCTCTGGTGCTGTATAGCCACCTGGCAACCCATAAGTGCCCCCTTCATTTCCTAAGGATTTTAGCGGTTGCCCCATAAATGTACTTTCCTGTGGTTTATGAGGCGTAATATTTGTATAATTTCTTAAATTTTCATAGTGCCAATTTAAATCTGGGTTATTCGTTAATACACCGATTGGATTTTCATTTATGATGACACGACCATCTTGAAAGGTAAGTTCGACAGATCTGCCTGTATCATCAGAAATGTGGTAATGCAGTGGTGGAACTTCTGCAATTTCGTTTACTACATGCGCTACTACATTGACTGATTTAGCATTTTCGATTAAATCCTCAATATCTTTATTATAGCCAAGTATCCATGTAATAATTTCATTTTGGCTAATATTTATAAAGCCTTCTCGTACTTCAGAGGCATACGATGCATAACCTCTAAAGTACTGTACGGAAGCACCCACGCCGTGTTCATTCACGCCGTCTCCAAATACAAAGCCTGCCATATCACTGCCTGCTCCGATAAAACCATACAACGTCTCACCTTTATATCCAACACGCGATTCCCAATAAAAATGACGTGGTTGTACTGCGGGTTGTCCGTCCAAATGATAAACAAAATCCATTGTACGTCCTAAAATCGCCTGGTTACTTTTTGATAAGAATGAAAATCCTGTACACATTCATAATCTACTCCTTTACGCTATGCTCAATCTCTATCTATAGTGATTACATTCAGTTTCTTGTTCCTCTCCATATTAGGAAACTTCTTACTATATTAATACTAATTCGCTTGCGTAACCGAGTTAAAATATTAAAAACTAAGTTCTTTTTTAATTCGTAATATATTCGCATCGTTTGCCTGTGCTCAATGAAGTTGGTACATCAATAATGCGTTGATTTAATGAACCTTTATAAGGTAAGTTCGGTTGAAACAAATGATTGATAAAAGGCCCATCTACTAATACATCAATGAGCTCAAGTAATGCCCTTCTCTCAGCAGTATCTTGAACTAAATATTCATATAAAAATCCTGTCCATACCCATAACGATTTGGAATTACCAAAACGTTGCCTCAATACTTGGGCACATTTTAAAGTAATATCTACATTACAGAAAGGTTCGCCACCTAAAATGCTTAAACCTGAAAAATAATCTGGTTCGCAATAATTCATAATTTCTTCTAAAATCGGGTCATTAAAACGCTCTCCGTATCTAAAATTTTGAGCAGCTTTGTTATAGCAATTTTCACAGGCAAAAGGACAACCAGAAACATACATACTGCATCTCACCCCTTCGCCATCAACAAAACTCTGCGCTTCTATTTTGGCAATATAACCTTGTCCCTTAGTGATTTCTAAGATTTTCATAATGTCGTATCTTTCAAGTGCTTAACGCGTGCACACATTTCTTTATGTCGACCTTCAATTGTCGGCCGTTGTACAGGATTGCCTAAATAACCGCAAGTTCGTTTAACGACATCTACAGTTGTTGGGTCATCATTACCACATTCAGGGCATTGATAACCTTTAGCCGTTGTTTTGAAATCTCCTTTAAAATCACATTTACGACAATGGTCTATAGGAATATTCGTCCCTAGATAACTCACCTTGTCATAGGAATAATCCCACACCGCTTCCAAAGCTTTCAAATTATGATTGAGCTTTGGATATTCGCAATAGTGAATATACCCACCGCTTGCATATACAGGATAATCTTTTTCAAAATCAATTTTCTTAAATGGTGTAATGTCTTTACGTACATCATAATGGAATGAATTTTGGTAGTAACCTTTATCTGTAATATCAGCAACATCCCCAAATTTTTCTCGATCTAATCTGCAAAATCTATCTGTTAAAGATTCGCTCGGTGTACTATAGATGCTGAACCACACATCGTATTTTTCTGTCCAACGCAGTTGATAAATTTTCATAGCTTTTAAAATAGCTAACGTAAATGCTTTACCTTTGGATTTACTTTCCCAATTCGGACCAAAGAATACTGTAGCCGCTTCATATAAACCGATATAACCCATAGATAATGTTGCACGTTGACCTTTAAATAGGTCCATCACATTATCATTGTCTGTTAAGCGATGCTTAAATGCGCCATTTTTATATAAAATAGGAGCATTATCAGGTGTTGCTTCTGCTATTCGCTCTAAACGATACACTAACGCATCATGCATGATATTCATACGTTCATGGAATAATTTCCAAAATAGTTCTATATCACCATCAGATTCTAATGCAATACGTGGTACATTGAGTGTTACTACTCCAAGATTACATCTACCATTATTTTCATATTCACCTGCTTCATTTTTCCATGCTGGTAAAAATGAACGACATCCCATCGGCGCTTTGAAATCACCTAGTAATTCAACAGTTTTATCATAATTTAAAATATCTGGGTACATACGCTTTGTAGAACATTTTAAAGCAAGTTGTTTAATGTCATAATTAGGATCTGATTCGCTGAAATTCACGCCTTTTTTAATGGAAAATACTAATTTAGGAAAAATTGCGGTAATGCGGTCTTTACCTAAGCCTTTAATACGCGTTTGAAAAATTGCTTGCTGAATTTTACGGCTATATTTATCTAAACCGAGTCCAAAACCAAGTGTTACAAACGGTGTCTGTCCATTAGATGTATATAAAGTATTTATTTCATACTCTAAGCTCTCAATAGCATCACCTATATCTTGTGTCACTTGATTATCCACATATGTATCAATATCCGCTGCATGCACAAATTTTTCTGCAACTTTGCGGTGTTTTTGCTCATTAAATTGAGCGTACTTACTTAACAATTCATCTACTCTATCAATCGTGCAACCACCATACTGACTACTCGATACATTCGCAATAATCTGTACTAACTGCGCAGATGCTGTTTGAATCGATTTCGGTGAAGTCACTGTTGCGTTACCTATTTGAAAACCATCTTCTAGCATACTTTCAGCATCAATTAAGCAACAATTCGTTAGCGGTTGAAAAGGATGATAATCTAGATCATGAAAATGAATATCTCCCTGTTTATGTGCTTCAGCCACATGCTTTGGAAGTAAATAGTCCAGTGCATATGATTTAGAAACGACCCCCGCTGTTAAATCTCTCATTGTTGAAAAAGTAGAACTATCTTTATTGGCATTTTCATTAACTACTGTAGGATCTTTAGTAATAAGATTTTTTAAATTCGTTTCAAGTTTATTCACGTTATCCCTCTTTACTATATATTGCGTTTTATTTTAATTTATAACACTATATATAGTGATTCAAATATGAACATCTACGTTAACGAATTTGTCATATATTTTTAAACATTTCATGAACTTTAGTTTGTTTTTGCAATAAATGCATTAACTCATTTATCACTTTAAGCATTTTAGAAATTCTTCATATAATGCTACTGCTTGGTCTTCATTTTCAATACCATACACGTTCATTCTGCCGTCTTTAAATAGCGTTATTTGATAATCTCGATAAGCTATCATTTTAGCGAAATGATTACTTTTCATAACTTTCACTGGAAGTAAATCTGTATATTTAAATATTTGAGGAGTAAATCTCAGTAGAAATACATTACCGCACTGTTTTTCAATAGAATTTGGTTGAGCCATGTTGAGATATTCATAATTTCCTTCGTTACAGATAGGGCAGTTACTATTTTTTAATGAATCTATATTGAGTGTTTTATATTGCATCGTAAAGCAATCCATCGTTGTTAATTTTTTAGAAAAACCTTTTCCAGACAGCCACCTTAATAACTCTGAGACTTCCATGCTTGCCACTTGGTGAATTACTGGAGGAAGCACACCATTTATTGCGCAACTTTCCCCTGTAGATGGCGTTGTACCAAGCATACATTTTAAGCATGGCCCCTGATAATCAATAGCATATACTGTGCCCTTACTGCCTACAGCTGCACCATAAATCCATGGCACACCTAATTTATGACAAACTTCATTAATCAAATATCTAATCGCAAAATGATCCATTCCATCTAGAACAATGTCAGGTTGATGTTGACAGAGTAATACTTCAATATTTGTATTTGTAATCTCTTGATATAACGCCTGTACTTGAACTTCACTATTAATTTGTCCAAGATGCACTTTTAACGCTTCTACTTTAGGCAGCATTTGCGTGGCATCTGCTTCAACATAAGTAGCCTGTCTGTGTAAATTGGATTGTTCTACAATATCCATATCGATAATGGTGAGCTGACCAACACCCATTCGAGTTAGCAACTCTGCACATTGGCTTCCAAGCGCACCTGCGCCCATGATCATGACATGTGTCTGTTGCAATTGTGCTTGTCCATATTTACCAAATGCTTCATAACGCATTTGTCGATCATAGCGTTGTGTCATAGGAATCCTATACCTTCAGTAGGACTCGAAGCTTGTGCTGTGTATTTCACTGGTATTCTTCCCGCTTCATAACTCAACCTACCTGCATTAATACCTAATTTCATTGCTTCGGCCATTTTCACTGGATTTTGTGCACTAGATATTGCCGTATTAAGTAGGATACCATCTGCACCGAGTTCCATTGCATGACAGACATCTTTAGGAGAACCGATACCCGCATCAACTATGACAGGAACATTTACTTTTTCGATAATATAACGTAAATTCAAAGGATTATTAATACCTCTGCCCGTGCCTATCGGTGATGCGAGTGGCATAATGGCATGCACACCTAAATCTTCTAATCGTTTTGCTAATACCACATCATTAGAAATATAAGGACAAACTGTATAACCTTTATCTAACAAGATTTCACAAGCTTTATACGTTTCTAAAGGGTCGGGCAATAATGTTTCATCGTCTCCTATAACTTCTACTTTAATCATGTCACAGACACCTGCATGATTTGCGATTTCAGCTATGCGGACTGCTTCTTCTGCTGATTTGGCACCTGCAGTATTAGGAAAAGTAATGAATTTAGTTAAGTCTACTTTCGCTAATGGATTGGGTAAATTTTTATCGTATAAATTCATTCGACGTACTGCAAAGGTCAAAACCTCTGTCCCGGAAGCCTCGATTGCTTCCGTTTGTATTGCTTCACTATCAAATTTCCCTGTACCTAATAATAATCTTGAATTCAACTTAAATTCTCCTATATTGAACATGTTATCCGCCTCCTACAAATTCTAATAATTCCAAACGATCTTCATCCGTAACCTTATGCTTTGAAAACTGTTCTCGCTGAATTAATTGGTCATTATGTTCCACAATCATACGTGTTTCATCCAAATCTAGTTCTTGAATCACTTCCTGAATACTTAATGTCTTATCAAAAGTAAAGTTGTCACCATTTATAATGCACTTCATTGGTCTTACCCCTTTCAATTATAAAATCTGCAAATTGTTCCGGCTTACGATCATACTGAATCCAATTGCTCATCCATTTTCCAACGTAAGGTGATAATAAAATGCCATTGCGATAATGTCCTGAAATAATAAATAAATGTTTAGCTACTTCATCCATAATGGGTTTTTCACCTGAGGTATAAGGTCTAACGCCTGACCATTGATTGATTAATTTACCTGCTCTTAATTTAGGAATATGCGTCGTAGCCTGTTGTAACAACCATTTTTTCCCTAATTGCGAGACGCCTACTGAATAATCATCAAAGTAACTTGTAGCTCCAATTAAATAACGATTTTTCATTTTCGGAACAACGTAACAACCATTTGTAGTAAATAACGTTGTTTCTAAAGACAGATTGGGATGCTCTACAAGTAACACTTCACCTTTAACTCCTGTAACACTACTGTTTGGCATGTAGTGGCTCAATAATTTCCCACTCCAAGCTCCTCCAGCGACCATTACCTTTTCCGCAGTTAACACATCTGTATGCGTTACCACACGATAGCCCGGATTTAATGGTGTTATTTCACTAACTTCTGTGTTGTAAATACGATGAATGCC
This sequence comes from Staphylococcus parequorum, assembly GCF_039237145.1. Taxonomy (NCBI): domain Bacteria; kingdom Bacillati; phylum Bacillota; class Bacilli; order Caryophanales; family Staphylococcaceae; genus Staphylococcus; species Staphylococcus parequorum. The sequence continues at coordinate 492,766 of NZ_CP150682.1, read as the reverse complement.
TCGTTGTTCTAACGATTTTAATAATGCTTTCGTGTACTTATTGGCATTGATTTGATTATCATTCGGTATATACATCGCGGATAAATTGTCTGATATTACGTTGCCATTCGTTCTTTGTTTCAGTGACTTTGCAGGCAATAATTCCACAGCTCGGTTGTATTGATGCAGAAATTTGTATTGCTTTTCAACACTTGGGTTATCATCAATACTACTTGCGAGTTTAATTAAACCACTATCCAGATATTCAATATCTAGGCCTACTTCATCTAGCAAACTATCCCTCAGTGGCTCGAACATTTCTTGAGCCTCTCGCGCTATATGAAACAAATCACTGTCTTCAGTAAATTCATTTTGAGCACCAAGCATTCCTCCAGCTTTAAATGAAGCATGTTTCCCTGGTATATCACGATCTATCACAGCAATTTTGATATCTGATTTACTTAATTCTCTTGCGATTGACATACCCATTACACCGGAGCCAATGATTATGACATCATACATACGTCTTCCAAGCCTCCTTCAGCTGTTTGATTTCATTTATGTTTTGTTGCGCAAAAATGGAAATCCCTGCAATGCCTTTGAATCCATTAGGTAGCTCTTTTAAAGTTTGTGTATTGATACCACCTAACGCGATAATTGGGATATTGAATTTTAACGCTTTATTTATTTCATTTTCTGTTCTTGGATGTTGATTCGGTTTAGAACTGGTTTTAAAAATATGTCCATATAAGACAAAAGCTAACTGTAATGCTTCTGCTTGCGCTATATGTTTTGTGTCGTGTGTAGACATACTGACTTGGATGTCAGGATGATTACATTTAAAATCCGCTATGCGTTCATCTTTTTCTTTAAAATGAATCGCACGTAACTTGCATCGTGTTAATACAGTTAAATTGTCATGAATAATTATTTTACTTTTAGGAAAGCCGGATTGGCTAAGCAAATTAACCCAATCAATCAATTCAGTCGTCTCCATTGGTGTTCTGATAATTAAATAGTCTATAAACTGCGCTATATTGATATACTGCTTAATGTCTACTGAATTTAAATACTTATACTGTGTAATTGCTATAAACAATGTTTTCACTCCAAATAAAAAACGTCATTTTTCTGGTAAGAAAAATGACGTTGGATTAACGAATTCGCATGTTTATAACGCCACTTTCCTACGCCAGTACAAACTGGATCAGGTTCAAGGAATTCCCAAGTTACTACTTCGGTCTCAGCCTTATGCAAGGCACTTCCAGTGGTTATTTAAGCTATTTGATTTTTTATAATAATTATTAAATATGTGTTGAAGAATTATTACATACAACTTAACCTATTCCATTGATTATTTCAAGTGGTATTATAATTTAAGTTGATTTCTAAGTGTTAAAGTCGATACTATTACTTATTTTTAAATAATTCAACTTGTAACTATGTTTTAGCTTTAGAAATTTTTAGTAAACCAGCTGTAAGGCTTTGAGTTTGTCGGTATACACTTTGATATAAATCAAAATACAGCATATATTGTTTGTGCTTCTCACTATCTGGTTTAAAAGATTTTTCATAACGTATAAATTGCTTTGTAGCCGCTTCGATACTTTCATACCATCCTAGACCATATACAGCCAAGATTGCTGCACCCATACAAGGTCCTTCTTCATATTTCAATTTACTAATTTCAGTATTAAATATATCCGCTTGTAATTGCAACCAAAAGTCGCTTTTTGCACCGCCACCGATAGACACGATATGTTGAATATCTTTACCACAATCGCGTAAATACTTTATCGACTCGAATAAAGAAAAAGTTATACCTTCAATAACTGCCCGTGCCATGTCACCTCTACTGTGTAAGGCGCTTAAACCTATAAAGCTCCCTCTAATGTTGGAGTCCCCATGTGGCGTACGTTCTCCCGATAGATAGGGTGTGAATAATAATCCATTACTGCCAACCTGTGATTGGCTTGCCACAGTAATAATTTCATCATAGCTTAAATGTCCTAATATATTTCGGCGTAACCACTGCAAACTGTCTCCTGCAGCAAGTGTCACGCCCATAACATAAGACATATCTTCTAATGCATGATTAAAGTAATGCATATTTCGGCGATATTCCGTATGTTTTTCACTTTCACATGATAAAACCACGCCTGAAGTGCCAATACTGCAGAGTGTTTCATTCGTTTTAATCATTCCCGCACCAAGCGCTCCACATGCATTATCACCACCGCCTGCTATAACAGCCACTTGCGCATTTAGTCCGAGTTCTTTTGCTATCTTGTCGTCCATATAGCCTACTAATTTATGTGAAGCTACAAGTTCAGGGTAAATATTATGAACACCAAATTGTTTACCAATATTTTCATCCCAAGCTTTGCACTTATGATCAAATAATAATGTACTCGAGGCATCTGAATATTCCATATTTAACTTGCCAGTTAATTTGAATCGAACATAATCCTTAGGTAATAAAAATACTTTAGTATTGCGCCAATGTTCAGGTTCATTTTCCTTTATCCATAATAATTTCGTAAGTGTAAAACCTTCTAATACAGGATTATCTAACACATAATCACCTAGTTTTTCTTTAATAACTTCACATTGCGGTGTAGTCCTTGTATCGTTCCAAAGAATGGCATTTCTTAGTGGTTCGTCATTATCGTCCAATATCACTAAACTATGCATTTGTCCTGAAAGTGATAGTCCGCTAATATGCATATACTTAACTTCATCTGTCACCATTAATCGCTTAATACATTGTTTAGTTGCTTCAAACCACGCTTCTGGATGTTGCTCATTAAACCCATTTTGTGGCTGTATGATATCTAGAGATTCGCTTGCACTCTGTAAAACTTTACCTTGTCTATTTACTGCTATTACTTTAACGGAGCTTGTTCCAATATCGATACCTAACACTGCATCAGTCAATTTAATCGGTCCTTTATAAATAGATTTTAAATTTTTATTTCGTAATATGTGATATACGACCTATTTATAACACGTTCGATAAAAAAATCAAAATTCTAAAAAAAAAAGGGAACGGAACAGAAATCAAAATTTGATTTCGTATTCCGGCCCCCAAAATGTTGACTAGATATTTAAAATAGAATTCTAGAAAAATAGATGACGATGACTACTGTTACTGCACTTAGTAATGTTGATAAAAAGACCAATTGTGCAGCAAGTTCTGGATGGTTATCATATTCTTGTGCAATAACTGAACTATTTACCGATGTTGGCATAGCAGAAGCAATAAATAATGTTTGTGCAATCACGCCTTCTAAACCAAGTAACTTAATAATCACTAAAGCAATGAGTGGGCCAATAACTAATCTCACAAATATATAAATATAAGAAATTGACCATTTAAAGCTGAATTTAATATTCGCAATTTGAGCACCTAGCAATAATAACGCAATAGCAATCATTGCATCCGCTACGTAATTTGCTGGCGTCCAAATAAATTCTGGGATTGGCACATTATTATAATTTAAAATAATAGCTAACACCAAAGCGTATAAAACTGGCATTTTAAAATATCCAAGTAGCGCCTTTAATTTCCCAATTTGCAATGACTGAATCGCAAAAATCCCGTATGAAAAAGTGAATATATTTTGTAATGACAACACAATAACCTGCACAGACATAGCCAATGGATCGCCCTTAAAAACTAAATCATTAACTGGAACGCCGTAATTACCTGAATTGAAAAACAGAATACTATTCGTCAGCGTTGTAGCTTCCCCTTTATCTGTTTTACGAATAGTAGACAACAGTTTACCAATGACATATAGGACGATCATATACAAAATAAAGAAAATAACTATGTAAAATAAAAGCTTTATAGCAAAGTCTGTTTTATAAAACTTCACAAATATAAAACCTGGAACAAACACATATATATTTAATTTAGCTAGTGTTTTTAAATCTAAAGTGAATTTCTTTTGTAAAATAAATCCTAAAAAAATCATGATAAAAATAGGTAAAAGTACAGTTTGTAAAATATACAACATTTCACTCATTATATGCCCCCCTTTGTTCAAAATCATATATGAATTAGACTTATATAAATTAATTATTATAGTTTATCATAGCAGAATATTAATTAATTTACCGTTTGTCTGACTAATAAAATCTTTTTTCATCCTTACATTTACGTAAAAAAATAAAACAACAAATTGTTTCACGTTAAACAATCCGTTGTTTTATAAATATTTTATGTATGGAATTTCATTTTTAGGCTTCTGAAATCCAGACTCTTTTTAACTTGGTCATCTGGAACTTTGAATAGCTAAAACGCTATAATTTCCACATATTGAGTCGAGAATTAGACTTCCACTAGTCTTCCTTCACTCAGAGGTAAGCCTAACCTTCAATTAAATTGCTGATTTCACGAAGAAATTAGCTCTATTTTGTAATTAAGCATTCTAAGATTAGTGTTTCTTTCCAATACTTAATATATTATTTTTTGCGATTTCTTTTTTTCTCTTCTAACACTGACATCACTATAAATCCAACTACCAAAATAGGTAATAGCATTCCAATTACCATCATCATATTTTTCACCCCATTTTAATATCAGAAAATAGCCCTGATAACAATTAATTTAATAGAATAGTTCTTTATTAAAATATAACATATTTTTTACGGTTTTATGAATGTGAATATGACTATAATATTTGTAATTTGAAAAACTAGATTTCCAATCATATGGAAACCTAGTTTGTTTTTGGTTTATTTAATTATCGAGTTTAATTAGTATTTGTATGGATCATTTTGCTCTTGTTTCGGTTTTCCATCTAAATCATCAAAGTCTTTTAAATCTTGATCTTGATTAGAGTTAGATCTTTCATATGGCTCATTCACTGCGTCTTGCTTATTGTCATTATACATTTCACCATCGCCATGAATCGGTTGTTTTGGTTTTCTTACTAATAACATAACACCTGCAACAATCCATAATACCGCATTTATCCAGTTTCCTAAGAATGAAATAACACCTACTAGAATAAGTAAGATGCCTGCTGCTTTAGCTTTTTTATTTATTAGAATAGCTCCAATGATTGCAATGATTAAAATTACTATAGATAAAACCAAACCTGCTGTTAATAAACTACTCAACATACCGAAGATATTTGTACCATCTTCATATGAGAAGCTTGGATCATCTGCCATCATTTGTTGAATGACTGTTTCTTTTACCTCATTGTTACCTATCATTGGTATGAAAACTGCGATAAGTACTACACCAATTAATTGCAATGCAATACCTATCCATGTGAGTACGCGTTCAGTTGTTCTTTTTATCATAATCGTGCGCCTCCTATTTCTATTTATTCGCTTCAATTACAATGCTAATTATACTAATTGTTAATATTTAAGTCTATTCATTCTAAACAAAATATGTTTGAAATGATAAATAATAAAATAACAAAAAAGGCTCGCATTGTATACGAGCCTTTTTCATCAGTTTTTATGTGCTTTAAATGCGTCATTAAGTCTTGCCAATTGGTCTACAAACTCATGTACTTCATCTGTTGTGAATTTGTCACCTATACGTTCTTTAACAGCTTCAATCATAACTGAATTTGCCTTTTTTAAAAAAGTCTCCCCTTCTGTACTGAGTTTAACTAATTTAATACGTTTATTATCTGTATAGGCTCTTTCAACGTAGCCCATTTCTTCTAATTTAACGATACGTTTAGAAGCTGCCGTTTTAAATATATTTTGCAACATTGCAAGTTCATTAATCGTCACTTTACCTTCAGTTTGTATTATTCTCATTGCTTCAATTTGTTCTCTTGATAGAAAATTACCTAAACCTGTTTCCTTTATCATTTCTACAATTTCTTTATTTAAATGCAACATAACAAACTGAAATTTGGTAATGGCTTCTTCTATCGTTTGATTGATGTTTTCATTTTCCATACTTTTCACCCCTATATTGCTTTAGCTTTACTTAAATTCCACTGAAAACGGAACTTTTTCTCTCTTGTTAAACCATAATAGCACTAAGAATTGTAATAATATCATTCCAATAATAATAGCACTTAATAGTATTACAATGAAACTAAAGTCAAAGTGTCCAGCATTGGTAAAGATTGCTTCTCTATATCCTTGAATCGCATAGGACATTGGAGAAAATGGATGAATCCATCTAAAGAAACTGTCTGAAAGTTCAATTGGGAACATACCTTCACTTGAACTCAATTGTAATATGAGTAATAACATGGATAAGAATAATCCAATTCTATCCAAGAATAACGCTAAGAATGACGTAATCGTTATTGCAGCAATAGCCCATAAGAAGCTCACTAATAGGAAATGTCCTACGTTGTCAATCGACATGTTGAATGCAAATATAACCCAGCTACTCATAAACAATGCTGATAAACTACCTTGTAGTAGATAAAGTAATAGCTTACCAAGCGCTTGTTTAGTTGAGGAAACACCTTTGTTTAATGTTTTTCTCAAAGGATAAATCGCACTAAATGACACTGCTCCAACAAATAAACTTACACTCGCCATATAAGGTACAATTGTTTCGCCATAATTGCCAGCCTCAGTAGGATTATTTTCATTTGTTTTTGTCACATTATTTAATGCTTTTTCATTGTCATCTTCAAGTGAAACATCTTGCTGACTCGTGATTGCTTCATCTAACTTAGCTTGTAATTGATTATTATTTTCCTGTAATTGATTTAAACCATCAGTAACTTGGTCATTACCTGATAATAATTGCTGTGCAGGTTGACCTACGGCTGGGACTAATTGTTGTAAGCCATCACTGACTTGCTGATTACCATCAATTAATTGTGACTCTGCATTAGACATTTCGCCAAGTGCGTCAGATGTATCTTGATAACCATCTTGTGATTTTTTCGTACTCTCAAATATTTCAGTTAAGTAATTTTCACGAATGTCATCTTTAATTGTGTCTGTTACTGTATCAATTGCTTTCTGAGCAGTTTGACTACCCGTGTAACTTGATCCCGGATTAACTTGCGTTTCTAAATTAATTTTTTTAGGATTTTCATCTAATAATGTCGTTGCATTTTTAGATGCGTCTTTAGGTACAATAATTGTTCCGACACTATTACCTTTTTCCAATTCATGTGCAGCTTTTTTCTCGGAAACTGTTTGGAATTTAAAATCCTCATTATCTTTTAATTCATCTACCAAATCATCGCCAATTGTTATTTTTTCACCATTTAATTTGGCTGATTCGTCTTGATTTACAATAGATATTTCCAATTGATCTGTCTTATCATAAGGGTCCCAAATTGAGCCTACAAATAGTGCCACATAAATTAGAGGGATAAGCGCTATGGCTATAAGAGATACAATCAACATTTTATTTCTAAATATAAATTTAAATTCATTAAACATTTACTATCTACCTTTCTTTTTTAAAAATGTACACCCCATGTACTATTAGTTTGAAAATAATCCCAAACGCTATAAATATTACGTTATGGAGCGTGTTAATCCTTGAATTCGTCCATTTTTTCAATATGTGGCGTGTTTTTATTTATACAGTACACCCCATGTACATTTTTATATAATACGCTCTTGAAAATAACTTGTCAATCATAAAATATTAGCGAAATATAAAAATATCTCTATGGTAACTTAGCTCAGTTTAATAGAAGTACATATTGATATTTCTAGGTTGCGTTTTATTCTGAAAAATATATAAATTTGGTAAATTAATTGCATTCATCATACATAATTTGTTCATAAAATATGTATTTATATATATTGACCACCCCTTATATATTCATTATATTAAATATAATATAAACCTTAAACGTGTTATTTATAGATTAATACTAGTTAAGTAAACTTAATTTTATCTTTTATTCTCAATATCATGAAACCTGATATTTTTATTATACAAAGGGAGGTAGTAATTATGCTTGAAATAGATAATCTTTATAAACGCTTTAAAGATTCTGAATTTAATGTGCTTGATGGTATTTCTTTAACGATTAATAAAGGCGATATTATTGGATTAATCGGTAAAAATGGCGCTGGTAAGACTACATTAATGAAAATTATTGCTAAGTCTAAAAAACCAACTTCAGGATCTATCACTTTAAATGGTATAGATATTTTTAAAAATAATAACGTTATGAAAAACGTAGGCATTATGATTGATACAGTTTATTTCAAACACTTTTCCGCTAAAAAAAATTTGATTTACTACTTAAAAGTAAATAATAAGGAAAAATATCTTGATAATATCGATAATGTTCTAGAACTTGTTGGACTTGCACATACTAAAAATAAAAAAGTGAAAGACTTTTCCTTTGGTATGAAACAAAGGTTATCTTTGGCGATGTGTTTACTAGATGAACCTGAATTAGCAATTATGGATGAGCCATTTGTTGGTCTCGATCCTGACGGTGTTAAAACGCTCATTAGCGCTTTAAGAACATGGGTGGAAGAAAGAAACATTGCGCTTCTTATTTCAAGTCACCAGTTAAATGAATTATCCGAGGTTTGTGATAAATTCGTGATTATAAAAAATGGCAAACTTCATCATATTGATTACAACAAAGACCAAGCTTTAAAAATTGTAGTTAAGGAACAAATTTATCCTGAGCATAGACAAGAATTATTAGACCTATTTACAACAATCAAAAATATTTCTATGAATGAAATTTCTATTGAAATCGATTCTGCGGAGTATAACGATATTATGAAATATGTAGTTAATCATTACACATTAGTAAATACAGTCAGCGAACAAGATAATTTGTATCACCATTATGATGAATTTGAAAGGCAGTGAGAAAATGCTTACTAAACATATATTTTGTAATATATCCACTCGCAATTCAGCTTTAATTTTTTACTTAATTGCACTTTATCCATTTTTATATTTAATTACACTCATCCTCCCTACTAACTTTATGCAAATTAATGGAGAAACAAATGGACTCACCGGACTAGATTTCTATTATGGCGTTTTAGCTGCTCAATCACAATTTGCTGTACCATTAATTTTAGTTACATATTTTATTAGTTTTCTTTTTTATGAAGAATATGAATCTGGTCGTTTAATTTTTTATAAAGATATTAGCCGTACATATCTCTATAACTCTAAAATAGCTGCTTTATTATCTATGTATGTTATTTATTTCATCCTATTGTTCATTGCTTCTCAAGTTTTATATTTTACATACATTATTAAATTCAATTATGCTTCGGGAGATTTTTTATCATCTTCTGCGAGTATTAACTACAGTGATATTTTAGGCATTATAGGTATCTATGGGATTACATTAATAGCTGTTTTCTTTGGAATCATGTTATCTATGAAACTCTCAACAGGTTTTAACATACTTGGCGTGGTGATATTATTAATGATAATGTCTGCTGCCCCGCTCATTCATGGATTTAAATACTTCTTTCCTAACAGCTATGAAGAAGCAAATAATATCAATGAATTCTTTACTAAACTCGTAATTATTATTTTAATAACACTCGTTTACTCTATCGTATGTTATCTCGCAGGTTTAAAACTGTTCAAACGCTTAGAATATTAACTTAAAACATCACAATGAATAATTGGTTATAATATATTTTAAAGAATGACAGTGATTTGGGCCGGCTCAAATCACTAACTGGATACTACAGACTGTGCCTGTGGAAAGCGTGCAGTGCATATAATGATTGCCAACAAAGTCGGAGATCTTGTCGACACTATAAAATCATCTAAACATTTAAATGTTTAGATGATTTTTGTGTTTTATCTTATCTTCAATTACCATTTTTTAAATCTCTCTACTATAATATATAATATAAGACATGTATCACTAATATTACTCGCTAACATAACTTTATCTATAATCTATAACTTTGGAGCAATGTGTTACACTGTTGTAATATTAGACAAAAATCGCATTTAAACCCTGTTTAAACTTATATGAGGTAATAAAAAATGGAAAATAATTTAAAAATCAGTATGAACGAAAGACGCGTATTAAAACAAATCTTCAACAATCATAATATTTCACGCACTCAAATATCTAAGAATTTAGAAATCAATAAAGCTACTATTTCTAATATATTAAACGCTTTGAAAAAGAAATCCTTAGTCATTGAAGTGGGCGAAGGTAATAGTACGAAAAGCGGCGGACGCAAACCAATCCTCCTAAAAATCAATAAAAATTATGGTTATTATATTTCTATGGATTTAACATATAGCTCTGTAGAATTAATGTACAATTATTTTGATGGTACCGTGTTAAAACATGAATCATATAACTTACCTGACAAAAAAGTGAGTAGTATCTTGGCTATATTAAAAACAAATATACCTACTTCTGAAAGTTATGATACTTCCTATGGCTTGTTGGGTATGTCTGTCTCAATTCACGGTATTGTAGATCACAATCAAGCTATTATTCACCTTCCCTTCCATGAAAGTGAAGGTATTTCCATTACAGATGAGTTAAGATCACTGACTCAAGTTCCAGTAATTATTGAAAACGAAGCAAACTTATCAGCAATTTATGAAAGAAGCATCCATAGTAATTCAGAAATGAGAAATTTAATTGCTCTAAGTATTCACAAAGGCATTGGTGCAGGTTTAATCATCGATAAAAAATTATATCGTGGCTCTAATGGCGAAGCTGGAGAAATCGGTAAAACGCTCGTACTTCAAAGCGGTGAAACATACAACACAATTGAAAATATTTGCTCCCAAGAAGCATTAATTCAAAGTATTAGTAATCAATTTGAACGAAATATATCACTTCCAGAACTTATTGAACTTTACCATCAACATAACGATATTGTTATTCAAGAAATCGAATATTTTACGACCAAAATTGCAGTATTAGTTCACAATTTAAATACACAATTTAATCCGGATATGATTTATGTTAACTGCACATTAATCAATGAATTACCTGTTATTTTAGATTCGATTAAAACACAGCTAGATCAATATTCGACTCACTCCGTACAACTCAACCTTACTACGAATGTGAAACACGCAACCTTATTAGGTGGCTCAATCGCAATTATGCAGAAATTATTAAACATTGATGATATTCAATTAAAATCTAACTAAACAAACACACCCTTTTACATTTTTGTAGAAGGGTTATTTTTTGAAATATTTTAGAAAGCGTTTACAAAAATAATTTTCCGTGCTATATTATCTCTAAAGTTAGTTTGTTTAATAAACTAACCAACTAGTTATAGGAGGATTATCATGACATATTTCAATATTGATAAAGTAAATTACGAAGGACCTAAATCAAATAATGTTTTTAGTTTTAAATATTATAATCCCGAAGAAAAAGTAGGCGACAAAACAATGGCAGAACACCTAAGATTTGGTGTGGCTTATTGGCATACATTTACAGCTGACTTATCTGACCCATTCGGCGTTGGTACGGCTGAACGTGATTGGGATAACTTAAACGACATGGACAAAGCTAAAGCAAGAGTTGATGCGATTTTCGAATTTATGGAAAAAACACGTATTGATTATTTCTGTTTCCACGATATAGATATCGCTCCAGAAGGTGCAACATTAAAAGAATCTAATGAAAATTTAGATATCATTGTAGACCTTATTAAAGAAAAAATGGATCAAACTGGTAAAAAATTACTTTGGAATACGACAAACAACTTTACACACGAACGTTTTGTACATGGTGCAGCAACTTCTTCTAACGCTGAAGTTTTCGCATATGCCGCTGCAAAAGTTAAGAAATCATTAGAAATCGCTAAAAAGTTAGGCGCTGAAAACTTTGTTTTCTGGGGCGGACGTGAAGGTTATGAAAGTTTATTAAACACAGACATGAAATTAGAGTTAGACAACTTAGCTAATTTCTTAAAATTGGCTAAAAGCTATGCAGAAGAAATTGGTTATACAGGACAATTCTTAATTGAACCTAAGCCAAAAGAACCTACAACACACCAATATGATACTGATGTTGCGACTTCACATGCTTTCTTACAAAAATATGACTTAGATAAAACATTCAAATTCAATATTGAAGCAAACCACGCAACATTAGCTGGGCACACTTTCCAACATGAATTAAGATATGCACGTGATAATGATTTATTAGGTTCAGTAGATGCAAACCAAGGTCACCCACTATTAGGTTGGGACACAGACGAATTCCCTACTGACGTCTACGATACAACATTAGCAATGTACGAAATCTTAAAAAATGGTGGATTAAATCCAGGTGGTTTAAACTTTGATGCTAAACCAAGAAGAACTTCATTCAAACAAGAAGATTTAGTTTTAACGCATATCGCTGGTATGGATACATTTGCACTTGGTTTAAAAGTAGCACACAAAATGATTGAAGATAATTTCTTTGAAAACATTGTAGATGAAAAATATAAATCTTTTGCTGAAGGTATTGGTAAAAAAATAGTTGAAGGTAATACTTCATTTAAAGAATTAGAGGAATATGCTTTCAACATTAATGAGATTGATAACACTTCTGATCGTTTAGAAGTAATTAAAGCTCAAATGAATCAATATATTTTAAACATTAATAATGGAGACTGATAAAAATGACTTATGTAATCGGTATAGATATTGGTACAAGTTCCTTAAAGTCTATTGTTGTTAATAAAAATGGAGACGTTGTAGATTCATACAGCGTCTCTTATCATACGCTGCATCCTAAATCTGGATACAGCGAAATGAATCCAGATATCTGGTATGACGCAACAATTGAGAGTTTAAAACATTTATTAAACAAATATGCACAAAAAGAAATCACTGGTATTAGTTTTTCAGGTCAAATGCATGGCCTAGTGGTTATTGATCAAGCTGGTGCAATCATTAGACCTGCCATTTTATGGAATGATACACGTACTTCTAATGAAGTTGAGGAAATCAAAAATAAATTAGGTCTCGACGCACTACTGAAATTCACACAAAACACTGTGTTAGAAGGATTTACATTACCTAAACTAATGTGGCTGAAAAATAATGAAATTGATAATTACAACAAAATCCATAAATTTATGTTGCCAAAAGATTATATCGTTTATAAATTAACTGGCAACATTTTTACAGAACCTTCAGACGCGGCAGGTACAATTATGTTTAGCTTGAAAGAAGAAAATTGGTCTACTGAACTACTAAATAGTTTAGATATTGACGCATCTATTTGTCCAGATATCATTGCTTCTCATCAAAAAAGTGGTCAATTAACTGAAGATGTGAAAAAATCTTTAAATATCGATTGGGATATCAATGTCTATCAAGGGGGCGCAGATAACGCATGTGGCGCTTTAGGCTCTGGTATCACAGATGAACAAAAACAATTGGTAAGTATTGGTACTTCTGGCGTCGCACTATCTATTGAAAATAATGCTGACTATGAAAATGATGGCAATGTGCATTACTTTAATCACTGTGTACCTGACCAAAAATACATTATGGGGGTAACTTTATCCGCTGGTTATAGTCTGGAATGGTTAAAACAACTACTAGACCCTGATGAAGATTTTAGTGCATTCTTAAAAGCGATTTCTGATTCTGAGGTTGGATCTAATGGATTAATGTACACACCTTATTTACTCGGTGAACGTACACCACATAATGACGCGGCAGTTAGAGGCAGCTTTATCGGCTTGGATGCGAATACCACACAACTCGATATGAAACGTTCTGTTATCGAAGGTATCACATATTCTATAAATGAAAGCATTCAAATTATGAAAAACAACGGTATTAACATTAAGGAAATTGTTTCTATCGGGGGCGGCGCAAAAAATCATGAGTGGCTCCAAATCCAAGCAGATGTTTTCGATGCAGCAATTACCACAAGAACTGAAGAACAAGGTCCAGCTTATGGTGCAGCGATGTTAGCCGCCATGGGTGAATCGTGGTTTGATACTTTCAATGAAATGAGTCAATCATGGATTACATATAATCAAAAAGTATCTCCTATTGAAGAAAATAGTAAATCATACCACAACTTATTTGATATTTATAAAACAATCTATGACGCTACACAACCAGTAACTCAAAAACTAAGTAAATTTAAGTGATTTATCAAGGGGATGGATATATGTCAACTTATAATAATAAGAAGTTTATCTTTAAAATAGCTTTAATCGCAACGCTTGGCGGGTTGTTATTCGGCTATGACACTGCAGTTATTTCTGGGGCTGAACAATCCCTCCAGAAATATTTAACTAAAGATTACGGTAGCTTTGTCCATGGTATTACAGTTTCTAGTGCCTTAATCGGCTGTATTATTGGTGGCTTGTTATCTTCAATTTTCTCAAGTCGGCTCGGTCGTAAAAAATCATTACAAGTAGCAGCTATTTTATTTATAGTTTCTGCACTTTTATCAGGCTATCCTGAGTTTTTATTTTTTGAACCGGGTGAATCTAGTCTTGGTTTACTGATAACATTTAATCTATATCGTGTCATCGGTGGTATTGGTGTAGGATTAGCCTCTGCAATATCTCCAATGTATATTAGTGAAATTGCCCCTTCTTCTATAAGAGGAAGACTTGTTTCATGGAACCAATTCGCTATTATATTTGGTATGTTAGTCGTTTATTTTGTGAACTACGGTATTACTTTTGGTCAATCTCAAAGTTGGATTGAACTAATCGGATGGCGTTACATGTTTATGACTGAAGCAATTCCAGCAATTGCATTTTTCTTTTTATTATTTTTAGTACCTGAAACACCAAGGTATTTATCTTTAAATAATAGAAATACTGAAGCACTTACAGTATTAAATAGAATATACTCTTCTAAGAATCATGCACAAAACGTTTTAAACGATATCTTATCAACTAAAAATAAATTAACAGATGTAAAAGCACCATTATTTAGTTTTGGTAAAACTGTGATTATTATCGGTATTCTATTATCTATCTTCCAACAATTCATCGGTATCAACGTGGCTTTATATTATGCACCTCGTATTTTTGAAAATTTAGGTGCAGGTGAGAATACCTCAATGATACAAACTGTTGTGATGGGATTAGTAAACGTAATCTTCACCGTTATCGCTATATTATATGTCGATAAATTTGGTCGTAAGCCTTTATTAATTATCGGCTCTACTGGCATGGCAGTTGGAATGATCGGAATGAGTGCACTCGCTGCTAATGGCGCGTTTGGCATTACAACTTTAATATTCTTAGTTATATATACTGCATCATTTATGATGAGTTGGGGTCCAATTATCTGGGTGCTATTATCAGAAATATTCCCTAACAGAATTAGAAGTGGCGCAATGGCAATAGCTGTCGCAGTACAATGGTTAGCAAACTTTACAATCACTTCTACTTACCCATCTATGATGGAAATTAGCGGTACAATGACTTACGGATTTTACGCACTGATGAGTATTCTAGCTGGCCTGTTCGTATGGAAATTCATTCCAGAAACAAAAGGTAAAACACTAGAAGAATTAGAAAAAGTTTGGATTAAAGATAAAGATAAACAAGTTTCTAATCATGCAGAAGAAGTTCAAAGTAATAACTCAGCACATTAAAATTCGAAGTTAATGTGAAGATATTTCCACCAGATTTAAACTTAAAAAACAATCATATATTTATACGAACTAACCTAAATCGTAAAAATTAATTAAAAAACACTTTCGCTAGATTCATTTAAATGAATTTACGCGAAAGTGTTTTTCTATGAAAAGTTACTGAATGTATTTTGTGTTACTTTATTTAACATAATAATGGTTTATTATAGAAGTCTATTTATGATAAAAGATAACTAAATCGCTGTCCAACCGCCGTCTATTTTAATCGTTTCACCTGTAACAAAATTTGATAGTTGTGAACTTAAATATATGACTGCGCCTGAAATATCTGTAGGTTTTGGCATTTTATGAAATAAGATACGATCCAATACGTCTTCTTTAAACGCTTCATTCTTGAACATCTTCTCTGTTAATTCTGTTTCTACAAATGTTGGAGCAATTGCGTTAACGTTGATATTGTATTGTGCCCACTCAACAGCAAGTGCTTTTGTTAGTTGAATCACGCCACCTTTGCTTGAAGCATATGGCGCTCTATCAAAATAACCAACAAAACCAACTTGTGATGCCATATTCACAATTTTTCCACGCTGTTCTTGTGCCATGTATTTTCCAACAAACTTAGAGATAAAAAACAATGATTTTAAATTAATATCTAATACGTTTTCCCAATCATTTTCCTCAATTTCAAATGCAGGTTTACTTATATTTATTCCAGCATTATTCACAAGTACATCAATTTTTCCATATTTTGAAACAATATCGTCTATTACTTTTGAAAGTTGATCAATTTGTGTCATATCCAACGCATAAACCGAATGTTGCCCACTAGATTCATTCAGTATATCTAAGGTTTTATCTAATGAATCTTTATCTCTAGCTATAACGATTACATTTGCACCTAGCTGAGCGAAATCGATTGCAATTTCTTGACCAATACCTCGGTTGCCACCAGTTACAATAACATTCTTACCTTCTAAATCATTAAAGTTTTTTTGCACTATAAATCATCCTATTTATTTTCTTGATCTTTCTTCAAAAAATACATCAATACTTCGTCACGCTTATCAATAATTTCTTGAGACTCGCTTGCACCCCAATCATAAAACCCTTTCCCCGTTTTATATCCAAGGTTGCCTTCACCAACATGTTTATTCAAAGTTTTACCAGATGCTTTTTCAGTACTTAAATCTTCAAATAAATAATCAGATATAGCACTAAAAACATCCAATCCTCCTAAATCCGCTGTCATGAGTGGACCAACGACAGGGTATCTTCTACCTACACTATAAGTTACTGCAGCATCAATATCTTCCTTAGACGCTACACCTTGATCAAGTAATGATTGTGCTTCTCTAAAAAGCGCATACTGTAATCTATTACCGATAAATCCTGATATTTCTTTTTGTATTAATATCGGCTTTTTGCCTATAGCATTAATTACATTTTCAGTACGTGCAACAGTTTCAATATCTGTGTCTTCATTTTTCACAATTTCTACTAATGGAACTAAATGTGCGGGATTCCAAAAATGTGTGATGATAAAATGATTGGGAAATTTATAATTTTTAGTTAATTGTTGTAATGTAAAACCAGATGTATTGCTAGCTAATATGGTTTTTTCATCTAATAAAGTATTTAATTTTTCATATAGTTCACTTTTAATAGTTAAATCTTCTGGCACAGCCTCTATGATAAATGTAGTGTCTTCCACTACCGCTTCAATATCTGTGTCTAAGGTAATATTATTTTTGATATTTTGCATTTGAACGTCACTAATTAAATCATTTTTATATAATAGCAGTACCTTTTTATCAATTTCTGTTTCAGCTCTTTTTAAATCTTCCAAGTTGATACTGTAAACTTTAACTTTATAATTTGCCCAAGCAACAGATAGAGCGATTGAATGTCCCATCGTTCCACTACCTAATACAGCAATATTCTCCATCATTACACCCCTTTTGGCTAAACTATTTCAATTTATTTATCGCAGTAAATTTCCAAGTATTTTATAGACCTAACATAAATAGACCGATTGCGATAATCACTGCTACGAGTGGAACAACGACTGTCATAGCTCCAAACGCCCCGTATGCATCTTTATGTGTTTCACCTGCAATAGAACGAATCGTCGTTACGGTATATCCACCATGTGGCAATGAATCTAACGTGCCTGAAGACATCGAAATTGTCCTATGCATCGCATCAGCATTTACACCCATATCTAAATAGTGTGGTGCTAAGATAGGTAAGGCAATTGATTGTCCACCAGATGACGAACCGGTTAAACCAGCGATAACCATTACCGCAAATGCACCTGTAATTAATGGAGAACCTGGCAAGTTCGTAACATAATCAATAGCGTCATTAAAAGCTGGTGTCACTTTAGCGACGCCTCCAAAACCTACAACTGCTGACGTATTACCTAACGCAATCAATGCACCTTCAGTACCATTTCCGACTGCTTTCCAAAAATCTTTAAAATAACTTTTATTCAATAACCACGTTGCGATGATACCACTCGTTAAAGCGACTATGAGTGCGGATTGCTCTAATGCATCATGTAAGAAAAATGATACTAACAACACAATAAATAACGGAATCATACTTAAAAATGGATTAGGTAGTTTATTCCTATCTTCCATTTGATCCCCAGTTCTACTAATAAAATATTCACCTTTTCGTTTTGCTTTTTTAATCATATGCATCAACCATAGATAACCTGCAACTAACATAAACAATGCAGTGATGATACTAACAGTCCATCCTGCATATGGACTTGTATGTAAGTACGGTATCGGTATCCAGTTTTGTATTTCTGGAGACCCAGCTGAAGTCATTGTAAATGTAGTGGAACCTAAAGCTAAAGTAGCCGGAATAAATCTTCTTGGAAAATCAGATTCCTTAAATAAATTTACAGCCATCGGATAAACGGCGAATGCGACTACAAATAGACTAACCCCGCCATAAGTCAAGACACCACAGGCTAGTACAATTGCTAAAACGGCTCTTTTCATGCCTATTTTTTTAATAATCCAATGTGATACACTTTCTGCTGCACCACTGTCTTCCATGACTTTTCCAAAAATTGCTCCAGTTAAAAACATTAAATACCAAGATGTCACAAAACCAGAAAACCCATCCATATAACTTGTAACAAAATCCATTTCCTTACCTGTAGCAAGTTGAGAAAATAAAGGTAAACCATTTAAAACGCCAACAAACAACGCAGATAAAGGCGCTGCGATTAATAGATTTACGCCTCTCATTACTAGAATAGTTAAAATAACTAACCCACCAACTAATCCTATAACACCTAACATATAAGTATGTCCCCCTTTAGAACATAAACGGTTTTATTTATTTCCTTTATCTCCATACTTTCTTACACGTAATAATGCTTGTTCTGCGTGTCCCGCAAAATTCTCATAACCACATAGTCTCGCTGCATACTCACCCATAGCTGCACTTTGTTCTTCAGATGTGATACGTTGATAAGTCACTGTTTTAATAAATTTACCTACCCATAAGCCCCCTGTATAACGTGCTGCTTTTTTAGTAGGTAGTGTGTGATTCGTACCAATGACTTTATCGCCATAAGCTACGTTTGTTTCTGGACCCAGGAATAGCGCGCCATAATTTGTTAAATGATTTAAAAAGTAGTCTGGTTCTTTAGTTAATACTTCAACATGTTCAAAAGCGAGTTTATTCGCTTCTATTACAGCTTCTGCTTCATCTTTTACAATAATCACTTGCCCATAATTTTTCCAAGATTCACTTGCAATATCAGCTGTTGATAACGTTTGTAATTGTCTTTCTATCTCTTTTAAAGCTGCTTCAGCAATTGCTTCAGAAGTAGAAATAATCGCACCTGGAGATGTGGGCCCATGTTCCCCTTGACCCAGTATATCTGTAGCAATCATTTCAGGTTCTGATGTTTCATCTGCGATTACTAATGTTTCTGTAGGTCCCGCGAGTAAATCGATACCAACTCTGCCAAATAGTTGGCGTTTCGTTTCTGCCACAAAAGCATTACCTGGCCCAACAATCATGTCTACAGAATCTATCGTTTCTGTACCTATCGCCATACCACCCATGGCTTGAATACCACCGAGAATATAAATTTCATCGGCACCTGCTTTGTACATTGCGTATACAGTTGTTTCGGGAATTTTACCATCTATTGGCGGTGTACAAGCGATAACACGTTTCACCCCAGCAACTTTGGCAGTTAAAATACTCATATGCGAAGAAGCAATCATCGGGTATCTACCACCTGGAATATAACATCCTACACTATCAACCGGTATATTCTTTTGACCAAGTATGACACCAGGTGAATTTTCTGTTTCGAAGTCTTGTAAGGAAGCTTTTTGAGCTTCAGCAAATCTTTGAATGTTATTTTGCGCGAATGCGATATCATCTTTAACTTGTTGTGGAATATCATTAACAATACTTTCAATTTCTTCGTCACTTAATTTAAAACTTTCTGGACTCCAGTTATCAAATTTCACTGACAAATCGCGTAAAGCTTTATCCCCTTCAGCTTCAATCGTTTTAATCGTATCACTTACAATTTGACTAACCTTCTCATCAGATTGTTTTATTTCTTCTTGGCTTTTACCATTTTTTAGTTTGTAAGACATTTAAAAATCCCCTCTCCCAGTGCGTGCGCATGCAATTAAACACAAAAAAAGAACTTTGCATACGTATGCAAATATTTCACTTTATGTTATAGTAAGCGCTTTCAAATGTCAAATTGTTTTCGTTGTTTTTCTGAATTTAAACTTCCCTTTTAACTTCCTTTGTTCTATCTCATCTAAGTTATCTTTTAATAGGATTTCAATTGTTTCATCGATCATCTCATTCAGTGGCTGTGACCAAGTAGACAACTGATGATTGGGCCATGAAGCCATTCGTATATCATCGAATCCTATCACTTCAATTTCATTAGGTACCTCAATATTCATTTTCTTCACTGCCTCTAATACACCGAGTGCTGTAATATCATTTGCGCCAAATATACCTCGAGGTCTGTTGCCATCCTTTAGATATTTCAATGTAGCTTTATACGCTGTCTCAAAGGTGAAATCTCCCTCAACCACATCTATATCTTGTTTTTTTTCACTAAAATACTGCCTAAAGCCATATAATCTATCTCTATTTGTAGAGGTGTTATGTTGACCTGACACGTACAAGTTGTGCTTGTATCCTTGATTATAAAAATATTCGGCTACCGATCTTGCTGCAAAAATATTATCACTTGAAACTGAATTACAATTTAAAGTTTCATCATATCTATTAAATAACATGACTGGAATATTTGAGCTTTTTAACTTTTTCACCAAATCTGACGATAAAACTGCATCCGTGATAATAATTGCTTCAACATTAAACTCAATAAATTGGTTAATTTCTTCTTGTTGAATTTCTTCATTTTCTGTATATACAAATAGTACAGAATAGCCAAATTGTTTCAGCTTTTGTGTAAATAATGCTAAAACTTCATGATAGAATGGGTTCTGTTTATTTTTCATAGCTAAACCAATGAGTTTAGATTTGTTAGTGATTAAACCTCTAGCTAAAGCATTCGGTTTATAATTTAATTCATTGGCAACTTTTAACACTTTTTGTTTTGTTTCTTCTGACACACTTTTACCAGGTGTAAAAACTCTGGAAACTGTAGATTGTGATACATTCGCTTTTTTAGCTACCAATTCTGCTGAAACATTCTTCTTTTTCAACTTTACCACCTCATCTATACGTCTTCATATTTGTATGTAGCACACTATATTTTATAACTCTTTATATTACATTATAGAATAAGAATTTCAAATGTTGCACTATTTTAATAGTAAAAACACTTCCGTAAGCATCCATAACATATGAATTTACACGAAAGTGTTTTTAGATTTTTATCTTAATGTGTATAAAATTTCAATATCATTCTTTATACTTTTCTGTAACGTTTAAGTCCAATAATATTTAGTATTGTAAATATCAAAATAAATAGCAACAGTATAACAATATCGAACCAAATAAATTCAAATCCCTGTCCCTTAATCATTACATTAGTCAGCGCATCACCGGCATATCTTAACGGAAATACATAGCCAATAGCACTAACCCAATTAGCAATGCTATCTAAAGGGATAAGACCAGAGAAAAAGACTTGAGGTATAACAACTAACGGTATAAATTGAACCATTTGAAATTCTGAATTTGCAAAAGTTGAAACAAACAAACCTATAGCTAAAGCAGATAATGCAATAAGTATATTAATTAATAATACCCACCATATACTTCCTACAACCTCAACTTTCAGTAAGTATATGGAATAAAATACAATAATTAATGTTTGTAATACCGCAAACAAACCATAACCTGCTAAATAACCAAAGACAATTTCACTTCTTTTAACAGACGTTGCAAGTACACGTTCTAAAGTCCCTCTCGTACGTTCTCTTAAAAGTGCTATACCAGAAACTAAAAATACAAAGAAAAAGACAAAGAAACCAATGAGAATTGGAAATATTTTATCAAAAAATGTACTGTCAGCATCACCATAAAGATAGTGACTATCTATGCTCAATGCCTCTGTCTCTTGTCCATTGCTTTGTTTCATATTGTCCGGTATCTTTTCAACAATTTTAGTCATATCTTGCATCTTATTCTTTTGGATTGCACTCGCTAACAATTGTTTCGTTGACCCTGTAAGACTTGGATCTTCATTTTTATAAGTGACTTCTAGATTAGACCCTTTTTGTTCAATATATGCATCCAACTCTGAATCCACAATTGTATCTTTAATTGAGCTAGACGCATCATATTTTTCAATATCTACTTTATCTGAGGGCAAAGCGTTCACAATTTCATCTGGTACTGAAGCATTCATACCTATTTTTATATTTGTTTTATTATTAGTATCAAATATAAAATACATCAGTGTTAAAACCAAAATAGGTGCAAATAACATTAAAGCTAACGTTCTTTTATCTCGTAATAATTCTTTAATAACTCTGATAAAAATCGCCTTAAATCTCATTATTGCACCTCCGCTTCTGCTTTTATAAACACTTCTTCTATAGAATCAGCGTCAAATTTATCTTTTAATTCTTGAGGGGTTCCAATCGTAAATAGTTTCCCTTCAACAATTAAGCCTATACAATCACAACGTTCCGCCTCTCCCATAACATGGGTCGTAACAATCACCGATTTACCCTCATTTGCTAAACCATTCAATTGCTTCCAAACATCTTTTCTGAGTTTAGGATCAATACCAACCGTAGGCTCATCTAAAATAATAAGGTTGGGATTAGCTAACAGTGTTATAGCCAAAGAAAGTCTACGTTTCATACCACCTGAAAAATGAGAAACGACCTTTCCTAATTCAGGTTCTAAATTTACTATTTTTGTATTTTCAGCAATTGCTTCTTCTAATTTCTTACCTTTTAACCCCATCAAATTACCGAAAAA
The DNA here is from genome assembly GCF_039237145.1 of Staphylococcus parequorum. Classification (NCBI taxonomy): domain Bacteria; kingdom Bacillati; phylum Bacillota; class Bacilli; order Caryophanales; family Staphylococcaceae; genus Staphylococcus; species Staphylococcus parequorum. Next base: position 469,787 of record NZ_CP150682.1, on the reverse strand, counting down.
CACTAAATTTTCTCGAGCTGTTAATGACTCATATAACGCATCACTTTGCCCCATATAGCCTACTTCATTCAGTACTTTACGATTTGGTATTTGTTTATTGAAAATTTGAGCCTGTCCTTCATCTAAACTTTCCATACCCATTAAACATTTTATTGTCGTAGTTTTTCCTGAACCACTAGGACCAATCAATCCTAAAATTTCTCCCTCAATTAATTCTATATTAATGCCATCTAAGACTTTCTTTTGATCATAATATTTTACTGCGTTTGTTAACTTTGCTACAAGGTCAGCCATAGAGTTCCCTCTCCCATGTATATTATTGTTTATAAAACGAGTATATACCTCTCATTTGTAAAATCAATTTAGCACTAAAAAATACTAATTCTTACAAATCCAATAAAATAAGTAATATTACACTTAGGCATAAAAATCCTCTAGTTAGGCAATTTCGTACAAATTAACAGTGAAATATTTTATATTGTAGTTGATAAATTAAAACTTTGTTTTAATTTTAAATACTTGGAAAGGGGTGTTTTATATGTCAGCAATCATAGAAGCACTAAATAATGCCATCCAAGCAGGTATCGCTCATGATTGGGTAACTATGGGTACAAGCATTGCAAGTGCATTAGCTAGCGGTGTAGACTTTGTTTTAGGTTTCTTAAAATAAAGTCATTTTCCTCACAAACAGGACCTTCTCTAAAATCACGTGTGATATTTTTAGAGAAGGTCTTAAATTTAACTTCTAAACATTTGTAATTTTTGAAAATAAAAAAATGGCTGAGACATAAGTATATGTCTCAGCCTCAAAGTAATATTTTAACTATACTTTTTCAGTTTGTGCTTGTGCTTTTTCATTGTTTGACGCATGTGTAGCACCGATTGCTTCGATTTCTTCTAGTGTGCGTCCTCTAGATTCTGGAACGAATTTTTTCACAAATAGTACGCCGAGTATACAAATAATGCCGAATATCGCAAATACGATTTGTTGAGGGAAATACACTGTCATAATTGGGAATAGTAATCCAACTAAGAAAGAACCAATCCAATTTAATGAAGATGCAGCACCAGAAGCAAATCCTCTAATTGCTAACGGGAAGATTTCTCCTACGATCACCCATGTTAATGGTGCCCATGTAAATGAATAGAATGCTACATAGATACTTAAAAATACCACGATGAGTATCGGATTCGCATTTGGTAAGAACAAATGGATGATTGCCGGTAATATGAAGGATAATCCCATCACAGTACCACCTAACATAAGCAATGTTCTTCTGTTAAATTTATCCGCTATCCAAATGAAGAGTAATGATCCTAATACTAAAATTACACCTTGAATAATTGGCCACATTAAAGCTGTACTTGCTGAGCTACCAGTAGCTTGTTCAACAATTAATGGAATATAATAGAATATTGCATTTGCCCCTTGGAATTGTTGGAACGCAGCTACACCCAATCCAGCGATAACTAAATATTTATATTTGCCACTAAATAATGTTGCTAATGATTGGTTTACTTTATTCTTACTTTCTATTTGAATTGTCTTGTTTATTTCTTCAAATTCTTTATCTACATTTTGGTTATTTCTAAGGTTGCTTAAAACCATTTTAGCTTCTTTAAATTTATTATTTTTAATTAAAAATCTTGGAGACTCTGGTAATTTTAATACGCCCCAGAATAAAATGATTGCCGGAACTGCTGCTGCTCCTAACATTAATCTCCAACCCATTTCAACAGGTAAACCTCTTAAGAAATAGTCTACGATGTATGATAACAACATCCCAGATACAATCATTGTTTGGTTCATACCAGACAATTGGCCACGGTACTTGGCAGGAGCCATTTCTGACATGTAAGCTGGTACTAATGCTGATGCAGCACCAACTGCTAACCCCAGAATTACCCTTGATATAATTAAGAAATAACTACCATCATGTGGTGCGATACCTGACAAAACAGAACCAATTACGAAAATGATTGCAGAAATTAAAATCATTTTCCTTCTACCAAGCGTATCAGATAATTTACCTGCTAAAATACCACCAAATATTGCGCCTAGCATTACTGACGAAGTAATTAAGCCAATTATAAATCCACTATTAATATTCCAGTCTTCTCTTAAAAATGGTAACGCTCCGGTCATAACACCTATGTCATAACCAAAAAGTATCCCACCAAAAGCGCCGAAGAAATAGATAAAGCGATTCGAAACTTTACTGTTTATTTTCATCCCATTCACCCTTTTTTAAAACAAAATATGCCTTACATTACGTCATTTGATTAACGACAAATCTACTGTAATTTAATTTATTAATGTATATTCTGAATCAAACATGTTTAATAATATTTCTATTTGCGATGTATTCAATTTAAGTGACAGTACTGTGTGATGACCGCCGCCTTCTTCAATCCAACGTTTCACGCCTTGTTCTAATGATGGTTTAACATCCCATAACACTCTAGCTACTGGTAAGTTAGGTGCAGGTTCATCTAATTGTTTAGCAGTAATTTCATTCACAATAAACTTGAAGTGTGTACCAAGATCCATCATTGTGACAACTACGCCGTCGCCTGCTTTTCCATCGAATACTAATCTTGCTGGATCTTCTTTACCACCTATACCTAGGGGATTTACAACGATTTTAGGTTTCGTATCTGCTAGTGTTGGATCAACTTCCAACATATGTGCGCCTAGAATATGTGATTGATGACTTCTTAAGTCGTACGTATAATCTTCCATGAATCCTGTTGCTTCATTTTCTGCAGCAATTTTAAGTAAGCGGTCTAAAGCAGCAGTCTTCCAATCGCCTTCACCTGCAAAGCCGTAACCTTGTTCGTTAAGTCTTTGTACTGCTAAACCTGGTAATTGTTTCATGCCATGTAAATCTTCAAAGTTAGAAGTAAAAGCAGTATATCCACCGTCATCTAAAAAGCGTTTAATCGCAATTTCATATTTGATTTGTTCTTTAACAGAAGCATTAAATGCGTCTTCACTGTACTCTCTGTAATCAAAGTCATATAAATCTTCATATGATTTAAATAATTGATTTACTTCAGAATCTGTTACTTGATTCACATATTCTACTAAATCACCTATACCAAAGTAATCTACAGTCCAACCGTATTGGATTTGTGCTTCGATTTTATCTCCTTCAGTAACAGCTACATTACGCATGTTGTCACCAAATCTTGCAACTTTTAAGTTAAAGCTTTCATTATAAGCATTGGCTACAACCATCCATTCGCTTAATTGTTTTTGTACACTTTCATTTTTCCAATGTCCAAAAATGATTTCATTTTTCTTATTAAGACGGCGGTTAATATAACCGTACTCTCTATCTCCATGCGCTGATTGATGTAAATTCATATAATCCATATCAATGTTTTCCCATGAAATATCATTGTTGTATTGCGTTGCTAAATGTAACAATGGTTTTTGTAATAATTTAGTACCTCTAATCCACATTTTCGCTGGTGAAAATGTATGCATCCATGTAATCACGCCTAAAATATCATCACGATAATTCGCTTCTTTCATAATATCTGTAATAATATCTGCAGAAATTGCTAATTTCGTTTGTAATTCTATTTCAAACGGTAATTGTGCTTGCGCGTTTAATTCGTCCGTAATATTTTGTGCATTTTGTTTAACTTGTGCGAGTGCATCATCACCATAGAGTTCTTGTGATCCAATCACAAACCAGAATTTTTTTGTTGTAGCCATTTTATTTCCTCCTTAGTTTTGTCCGTAATAGGCATTAGCGCCGTGTTTTCTTTCAAAGTGTTTATCAAGTACTGCTTTAGGTAATGTTTCTGCGAATGGATTTAATTGTCTTGTGAAGATATTCATCTTACATACTTCTTCTAACACTACTGCGTTCATCACAGCTTTTTCGCAATTCCCCCCCCAAATAAATGGTGCATGACCATGCAATAATACTGCAGGTACTTCATGTGGGTTAATATTTTTTTCTTTAAATGTTTCAACAATGACATTGCCTGTTTCATACTCATAATCTTTATTGATTTCTTCAGTCGTTAAAAATCTAGCACACGGAATTTCGCCGTAGAATGTATCAGCATGTGTTGTTCCCATAGCTTGCACGTTTAATCCTGATTGCGCCCACGTTGTTGCCCATGGTGAATGCGTATGTACAACACTGCCAATATCACCAAATTCTTTATAAAGGACAGCATGCGTTGGCATGTCTGAAGAAGGTTTTAAATCTCCTTCAACCACTTCACAATCTAAATTACAAACCACCATATCTTCTGGTTTCATGACATCGTAATCTACGCCACTCGGCTTGATAACAAATAATTGTGATTCTGCATCAAAGGCACTCACGTTACCCCATGTATATTTAATCAATCCTCGGTTTGGCAACTCTAAATTTGCTTTATAAACTTCAGCTTTTAACGCTTCTAACATGTTATTTGCCTCCTAAATACTTAGCTATCGATTGTTCTATAGGTAAACCTTTTTTAACTTTTTCTACATAGTTATTAAAGTTAATCACTTCTTGTTCTGCTGGCTCCACTGTTACTTCTTCTGTGTTTAAAAATACAACTTCATTTAAAAATGTAGCTAAAGGTTGTTGAGATTCTTGTGCGCTATAGTAAGCTAAAACACTGACACCCCAAGCGCCACCTTCACTTGCCGTATCCATTACGGTAATTTTATTTTCAAGTGCTGATGATAATACTTGCTGTGCGACACCTTTCGTTTTAAAAATACCGCCATGTGCTATTAATTTATCTATGTTAATCGATTCATTATTTTTCAATAAATCCATTCCAATTTTCAAAGTACTGAATGCACTATATAAATGCATTTTCATAAAATTAGCTAAATTGAAATTATAGTTTGGTTCACGTACAAATAATGGATAACCTGTCTCTACGTCTGTTATGTTTTCGCCTGAAACATAGTTGTATGAAAGTAAGCCACCAATGTTGTCATCACTTTCCAATGAACGCTCGAATATTTGTCCGTACAACTCATCTGATGAAAAATCAACACCCATGACACTTAATACTTCGCCAAATATGTTCATCCAATCATTAATATCAGAAGTACAGTTATTGGTGTGAATCATTGCTACTTCACTACCATCGGGCGTTGTTACTACATCAATTTCCGGGTACATACCTTTTAATGCATCAGATAATACAACCATTGCAAACGCACTAGTACCGGCTGATATATTACCTGTATTCTGCGCTACTGTATTCGTTGCTACCATACCAGTACCAGCATCACCTTCTGGAGGGCACATCACGCTACCAGCTTCAAGATTTCCTGAAGGATCTAATAATGTTGCACCATCACTTGTAAGACGACCACCATTTTCACCTGCCAATTTAATTTCAGGTAATATAGTTTCTACTGACTTTGCAAATCCTTTACTTTCAAATAAGTCATTAGCTGTATTTAATAAATCTGATCTATACGTTTTGTTGTTAACATCTATTGGGAACATGCCTGAAGCCTCGCCAATACCGACAACCTTTTCACCAGTTAAGTACCAATGTACATATCCAGCTAACGTTGTTAAATATTCAATTTGATTCACATGGGCTTCTTTATCTAATATGGCTTGATATACATGCGCAATACTCCAACGTTCTGGAATATTAAATTGAAACGCTTCGCTAAGTAACGTAGCTGCCTTTGCTGTATTACCATTTCTCCAAGTTCTAAATGGTACAAGTAAATCTTCATTATGATCAAACGCTAGATAACCATGCATCATACCGCTGATACCAATCGACTTCACTTGTTTTAATGTTAAATTATGTTTTTCTTTCATTTCTGTTGTCATTGCATTATAACTTTTCTGTAAACCGACCCAGATATCATTAATTGAATATGTCCAATATCCATCTACGAATTGGTTTTCCCATTCAAAATGTCCAGATGCTACTGTATTCAAATGCTGATCAATTGCTACGGTTTTAATTCTTGTAGAACCAAGTTCAATACCAATCGATATATCTTCACTACTTAATGCTTTCTTCAAACCATCCATTTCCAACACTCCTATTGAAACCGTTTTCAAGTATACTTTATAATATTTGTCCGTACATGTCAACATTTATTATTTTATGTCCGTACATGTTTCTAGGAATAAAAAGACTCAAACCAATAGCGTGATTGATTTGAGCCTGTTTTTATATTTTTTTTACAGAATTACGTTCGATAATATATGTATCGATAAGTTGTGACGTTTGGTTTTTTTCTGTATCTATCGCGTTAATCATCCATTCTGCTGCTTTTCTACCAAGTAATTCTTGGGGATGTGACGTTGTAGTCAAATCCATCTCACTCAATTTACTTAGTACTGAGTTATCTTCGCCAACCACAGATAAATCGTTTGGTATCTGCACGTTTCGCTGTTTCAATCTTTGGATAATCTCGTAAGCAATTTCATCGTTATAACAAACTAAGCCAGTGATATTAATCTTTTTATCACAAACATGCTGAACAATTTGTTCGATGACTTGTGGCTTACTTTCGGTATCGAATGTATAAATATGTTCACCTTTAAAAAGAATATGATTACTTTCAAAAGCATTAAAATAACCCTTCATTCTTAATTTACCTTGGTTATCGTCTATTTTTGTGATTAAAGCAATATTTTCATGTCCTTGATCTATTAAATATTTTGTTGCTAAATAGCCAGATTTCACATCATCGATTGCGATATAAGGTAAATTCAACTCATCATACTTAGCATTAATCATTAAAATCGGAATATCTCGCTGTTTGAATAATGAATAATAGGACAAGTTCGGGTTATAGACATTACTCTTAGTAGGTTCTATAATAAGTCCCGTCACACCTTGATTCAGCATCATCTCTAAACATTTACGTTCTTCCTCATGATTATTATTCGTACTTGCTAATATTAAAGAATAGCCATGTTTTTTTAATACATTCTCAATGCCTCGAATAATACTCGGGAAAATATAATCCGATAAGTAAGTCACGATTACGCCTATTTTTTTAGTTTCATTGTTCTGATTTGTATTTAAGTAATTGTAACTCACATATGATCCAGAACCTTTTTTCTTTTTAATGTATCCTTCTTTGACTAATAAATCCATTGCTTGTCTGATTGTATAGCGACTTAAATTATATCTATCCTGAAATTGCTTTTCTGTAGGTAAGAGCATTCCAACTTGATAGCTTTTGTTAATTATTTTTTCTTTAATTTCGTCCGCTACAATTTGATATTTTGGCTTATTCATAATCGAAAATCTCCTAGTCTCACCAATTTGTCTTAATACCGCATATTATAGCATACGTCATATTTATTCAATGAATCAAATTTTAAGAAAAATTGAATTTCAACGCTAAATTCATCATATAATCTTAAGCATTTACATACTTATTTAAACGTCGTATTTTATACTACATTCTCTCTTTAAAAACTACTGTAACACCATTGAAACCTCACTCACTAAAATCTTTTGACTTATGAATTAACTGTTGTTATATTAAAATTAAGAAGGAGATATGCGTGAACATACCTCCCTCACAGACCCGTTAAAAAGACGGTGGCTTTTGGTTAAAATAACCTTAACTTGTCCAAAGTTGGAAGGTTATTTTTTTTGGCTATTACAAACTAATATGAGTCCAATGATTGTTAACACAACCATTAAGATTTCATAATCAGTCATTTATCCCCTTTTTATGAGTAAAAATAAAATAGTGTTTTAAAGGCTCTGGTCCCTCTACAAAACCCTCCATGTGAGAATTAAAATATATAATAAAATCTTTTGACTTATGAATTAACCGTTGTTATATTAAAATTAAGAAGGAGATATGCGCTAACATACCTCCTTCACAGACCCGTTAAAATACGGTGGCTTTTTAGTTGAAAACAACGTTCCAACACTTATTAGCCTAAAGTTGGAACGTTATTTTTTTTGGCTATTACAAACTAATATGAGTCCAATGATTGTTAATATAACCATTAAGATTTCATAATCAGTCATCTTCTATCCTTTCTAGGAGGAGAGACCAAAATCATAGGCATCACCCCATTTTTTATGAGATTAGCCACCTTTATTCCAACTTGTCTGTAAAAATATTTTACTACATGAACTGCTTCACTCCTATCTTTTCTTCACTTTTTGAAAAATTTAGCTATCCCTATATGAATTATTCTAACGAAGTCTTAAAACGTCTCTATGTAAGCTTTTAAAAATATAATAAAATGTTTTGACTTATGAATTAACCGTTGTTATATTAAAATTAAGAAGGAGATATGCGCTAACATACCTCCCTCACAGACCCGTTAAAAAGACGGTCGCTAGACAAAGTGAAAACAACGTCCCAACATTTATCTGCCTAAAGTTGGAACGTTATTTTTTTTGGTTATTACAAACTAATATGAGTCCAATGATTGTTAACACAACCATTATGATTTCATAATCAGTCATATTCTATTCTTTCTTGGAGTAGAGACCAAAACCATAGGTATCACCCCATTTTCAATGAGATTAGCCACCTTTATTCCAACTTGTCTGTAAAAATATTTTACTACACGATCTGCTTCACTCCTATCTTTTCTTCACTTTTTGAAAAATTCACCTCAAAATATAAAACGTTTTCATTTTATTAATAAGAAATTGATACATTTTACTTTGTACATGGTACGCTATAATTAATAAAAATATTACTTATTATATTAAATGGATAGATTGTATAAGGAGTGAACTTGGATGAAAAAAGTTTCTATCAAAGATGTAGCTAAAGCAGCAGACGTGTCTTTGACTACGGTCTCGCAAATTTTAAATAAAAAAAGTAACCGTTTTTCAGAGGAAACAGTAAACAAAGTCATTGCTGCTAAAGAGCGATTAGGCTACTTCCCTAATAAAAATGCGCAACAATTACGTGGTAGCAATACAAAATTAATCGGTGTGCTATTACCAAATTTAACTAATCCATTCTTTTCCACGATGATGCAAACTATGGATGATCATAAACCAGATGATGTCGATCTATTCTTCTTAACCACAAAGGAAGATAAAATCGAAGAAGGTATTATGCATCTTGTCGAACGAGGCATGGATGGTCTGATTATTGCGCAGATGATTAAAAACCCGTCTCGTTTAAATCAATATTTATTAAATCATAACATTCCATATATCGTACTAGATCAAAGTGATGACCATGGATTTACGGATATCGTAAAAACAAATGAACGCAATGGTGGTGAACTTGCGGCCGCACATCTTATTGATTACGGCCACACGCACATTTCAATCATTCAACCTTATAATTTAACGAGTAATATGAAAGCAAGAACAGATGGTTTCATCAAATATTGTGAAATGCATGAGATACCATCGCCTATAATTATCGAAACCCTTTTAAATAAAGAAGGTGGATTTGCAGTCATCGATGAGATTATAAAATCCAAATCCAGTGCTATTTTTGCAACGAATGATGAGATGGCTATTGGTATTATGCGTGGTCTCGCTGATAAAGGGGTTCGCGTGCCACACGATATTTCAGTAATTGGATTTGATGATATAGACATTGCAAAGTATCTTGTTCCTGCCCTTACAACAGTTGCACAGCCAATTAAAGAAATAGGCGAGTCAGCATTAGCTTTAATCACGCATAAGCTAAAACAAAATGATGCAACTTTACATAATGTTGCTTTACATAATGAGTTAATTATTAGAGAAACAACGCAATATTTAAAAAAATAAAACACACATAATATAAGACCAAATGATATGTCATTGATGCTTAATTCGAGTTAGCAGTAATCAATTTTCAGTTTATCATTTAGGTCTTATATTTTTTTGCATGAATGAAAGCGTGTACAAAAATAGAAATTGGTGTTATTATGACGTAGTAAAACGTTTTACTAAATCGTTTTACCTAAAAATTATCACTACATAAATATATATAGAGGTGTCTTATGGATATTATAGCAATTTTAATTGGTCTTGGACCATTACTGGGTTGGGGGCTATTCCCTACCATCGCATCTAAATTTGGTGGTCGACCAGTTAACCAAATATTTGGTGCAACAGTAGGAACATTGATTTTCGCATTATGTTTCGCATTCATTCAAGGTGTCGATTTCCCAACAGGAATGAACCTTATATTTTCATTAATCTCAGGTGTTGGTTGGGGCTTTGGACAAATAATTACTTTTAAAGCATTTGGTCTAGTCGGTTCTTCTAGAGCTATGCCAATCACAACAGCGTTTCAACTTTTAGGTGCATCCCTGTGGGGCGTTTTCGCATTAGGTGATTGGCCAGGAGTAACAAATAAAATTATCGGATTCGCTGCTCTACTTGTTGTACTCATTGGTGCATATATGACAGTTTGGAGTGAAAAATCAGGACAACAGCATAATAAAAAATTAAGAAATGCAGTTATTTTACTACTTATAGGTGAAATAGGTTATTGGGCCTACTCTGCAGCACCTCAAGCAACTAATATCAGTGGCATGGAAGCATTCTTACCACAAGCAATGGGTATGGTGCTTGCTGCAGTCATTTATGCATTTATGAATATGAAACAAGGCAATGCTTTCTTAGAGAAAGTCAGCTGGAAACAAATTATTTCAGGATTATTCTTTGCATTTGGTGCATTAACATACTTAATTTCTGCACAGTCAGATATGAATGGTTTAGCGACAGGATTTATACTGTCACAAACATCAGTAGTGTTAGCTACGTTAACAGGTATTTATTTCTTGAATCAGAGAAAAACACCAAAAGAACTTATCGTTACTATTATTGGACTTGTAATCATATTAATAGCAGCAGCAGTTACAGTATTTATTAAATAAAGTATAAGATGGGAGATTTAATTATGAAAAAAACAAAGGTATTAAATAGTCATGTATCACATGCAATTGCAACATTGGGGCATTTTGATGTAATAACAATTAATGATGCGGGCATGCCGATTCCAAATGACGAACGTCGAATTGATTTAGCGATTACTAAAGATTTACCACGTTTTATCGATGTTTTAGAAAACGTGTTATCCGAAGTTGAAGTTCAAAAAATATTTCTTGCAGAAGAAATTAAAACGCAAAACGCTGACCAACTTAAACAAATCAAATCATTAATTGGTGACAATGTAGAAATTTCATTTATTCCACACGTAGAAATGAAACAAAATTTAAATCATTCACTAACAAAAGCTAATATTCGTACAGGGGAAACGACACCATTTTCAAATATTGCACTTGAATCTAACGTGACATTTTAAAGAAAAAAGGAGAATATACTATGACAAATAAAGTTGTAATTATTGGTTCTACCAATGTAGATAAAATTTTAAACGTAGATCGTTTTGTTAAACCGGGAGAAACGTTACATCTTCAAAATGCTCAAAAAATTTATGGTGGCGGTAAAGGCGCAAATCAAGCACTTGCAACTGCACGCTCAAATGCCCAAACAACTTTTATTTCTAAGATTGGAACTGAAGACGATGCAGATTTCATGTTAGAAGATTTTGAACAAGCGCATATTAATACAGACTACATCATGACAACAGATACTGCTCAAACAGGTCAAGCATTCATAACAATTGATGCTAATGGACAGAATACAATTTTAGTTTATGGTGGCGCAAATATGGAATTAAATGACACAGATGTAAATAAAGCAGCTGATGCGATTGCAGAAGCAGATTACATTATTGCTCAACTTGAAGTGCCTGTACCTGCGATTATTAGTGCTTTTAAAATTGCTCGTGAAAACAATGTCACTACCATTTTAAATCCAGCTCCAGCAAGTGAATTGTCTAAGGATTTACTTACTTTAACTGATATTATTGTGCCAAACGAAACAGAAGCTGAATTATTAAGTGGTATCCCAGTTACAGATCGTTCATCAATGCATCAAAACGCAGAATACTTTTTATCTTTAGGTATGAAAGTTGTCATTATCACACTTGGCGAGCAAGGGACTTATTACGCAACAGCAAATTCTGCTGGTTTAATACCTTCGTTTAAAGTGAAAGCAGTTGATACAACAGCAGCAGGTGATACTTTTATCGGTGCACTAGCAAGTCGTCTCAATATGACAGACTTTAATATAGAAGAAAGTATTACTTACGCAAATAAAGCAGCTTCGCTTACAGTCCAAGTTGAAGGCGCTCAAAAATCAATTCCATTAGAACAAGATGTATTGAAAGCTTAAAGATATACTACTTATTTTATGCATCATCAGATAGTTCATAATCATTGCACATAAATAAAGGCGGTTCTCATTATTCTGAGAGCCGCCTTGTTCATTTATTTATATTTATTTACAAGTGCTTTAGGAAGATGACAGTAATCATCAGGGAATCTTGTTAGTCTATCTTGATTTTCTTCTGCACTTTTCACGTAATTTGTCAGTGGTAATACTTCTGTTGCAATCAGATGATGGTCTTCAATTGCGTCTATAAACGCTTGCGCCTCTTTTAAATGTTTGGCGTCTTCGCTGTATAATCCTGTTCTATATCTTAAGCCAACATCTTCACCTTGCTTGTTTACACTATAAGGATCAATAATTTCAAATAGGTATCCCATTAAGTCTGTAACTGTTACTTTTTCTGGATCAAATGTTGTCTTAATGACTTCTACATAACCATCATATTCTCCATCGAGTGTATCTGTAATACCGTTTGCCCTACCGCCTTCTGTATCTGCGACGCCAGGCAAAGTTTTAACAAAGGCTTGTACACCCCATAGACATCCGCCTGCCAAGTATACCGTTTCCATTTACATCTCTCCTTTTTCTACTAACAATTATCAATTCAGTATAGTAATAACCACATCTATTTGCAATTACTTATAGTTTAGCGCTTTCAAAGGTATATGATTGATTTTTTGTCAAAAGGGAAAACATTAAAGTAGTACACAAGGAGGAATTACATGCCTAAAGTTGAAGAAAGAATGTTAGAAGATATCGAAGAAAAACCTTCAAGATCACAAAGCGATTTAAGCTCTGAAAAAGAAATGCAGCAAAATGCCTTTGAAAGATTAGGCAAAGACGTCGTAATCATCGAAACTTTAGCAATTATGAACATCATTTTTGCTATAAGTACAATTGGCTTAGTGGTTGCACTTGTTTGCACAAACAAAAAGAAATAAGTTCATCATAGCTACTTCTAAATTTTAAGAAGTATAAAATAAATGCTATACACCTATGCTCTTTTCATGGTTATCACTTTTAAAGTGACGGCTTTGAGAAGAGCATATTTACTTTTCTATTTCTTAGAATGTACTTTTCATATATAATAAAAATATTGCACTAATTTAAATTAATAAATTGAATATTATCCTTTTTTTGTTATAATGCAATAAGGAGAATTTTGTTCTTTTACTCGAAATAATGAGTAAGTAAATTATAAATGAAGCATCACACTGCTTCAACACAACCAACCACTTCAACCATAAATTTTATATTAATAATAATGAAAAGAATAGATTAGAGGAGAATCGAATTATGGATTATAGAGTATTATTGTATTATAAATATACAACACTTGATGACCCCGAAACTTTTGCCACGGAGCATTTAGAATTTTGTAAGGATTTAGAACTTAAGGGTCGTATTTTAGTATCTACAGAAGGTATCAATGGTACTGTATCTGGAACAGTCGAAGCTACTGATAAATATATGGAACAGTTGAAATCAGATGAAAGATTTAAAGGGATTACTTTTAAAGTTGATGAAGCTGAAGGACATGCTTTCAAAAAAATGCATGTACGTCCAAGAGAAGAAATTGTTGCACTAGATTTAGAAGATGACGTTGACCCAAGAGAATTAACAGGAAATTACTTATCACCACAAGAATTTAGAGAAGCTTTATTAGCTGATGATACTGTAGTCATTGATGCAAGAAATGATTACGAATACGATTTAGGTCATTTCCGTGGTTCGGTTCGCCCTGATATCACGAGATTTAGAGACCTCCCTGATTGGATTAAAGAAAATAAAGAGCAATTCATGGACAAAAAAATTGTCACTTATTGTACTGGCGGTATCCGCTGTGAAAAATTCTCTGGTTACTTATTAAAAGAAGGCTTTGAGGATGTTGGTCAACTTGAAGGCGGCATTGCTACTTATGGTAAAGATCCGGAAGTAAAAGGTGAATTATGGGACGGTAAAATGTATGTCTTTGATGAACGTATTAGTGTAGAAGTTAACCAAGTAGATAAAACAGTTGTGGGCAAAGAATGGTTCGATGGTACGCCATGCGAACGTTATATCAACTGTAGCAATCCAGAATGTAACAAACAAATTCTTGTTTCTGAAGAAAATGAAGAACGTTATTTAGGTGCTTGTACATACGAATGTGCAACTCACGAAAATAATCGTTATGTAAAAAAACATGACATTAGCGAAGAAGAAAAAGCAGCACGCTTGGAAAACTTCAAAAATCTTGTAAGCCAATAAATAATATAAAACACTGTTATGCATGATGCATAACAGTGTTTTATTTATCGTTTCACTCGTGTTATCAAACTTTCTACTAACCCTTCAATACTACTATTAATAACTTCTATATTTTTGTCAATTATGTTTTTGTCACCATTAAACCAAATTGGTTTCATGCCTACATTAAGTGAACCAGAAACATCATTTTCCCAAGAATCTCCTACAAATATTGTATGTTCAGGTTTGATATTTAGCATATGAGTCACTTTTAAAAAAGCAGCACTATCAGGATTTTCACTTCCAATATCTTCAGATATAAATATATTACTTTCAAAAACCTTATTTAATTCTAAACGCGCTATCTTAGTCATTTGTTCTAAATTTTTCCCGTTAGTTAATATACCTATATTCACCCATTTTTTTAATTTATTAAGGTGATCATTTAATATTATATTAGGTTTAATATGTTGAATAATAATGTCAAAAAATGCTAAGAAATATTCATGAGCTTCTTTCGTTGTAATATTTTTCTTAAAATATTTTAAGCTTTCAATTAATCGTAGTTGCCTAAGTTCATCTAAAGTTATCTCTCCACGACTATGTTCCGACCAAAATTTTTTATCGTAATAAGTATAAATTTTCAGGAATTCATCATATGCAATATCTTCTGCATATGATGAATGGTTGAAAATTTGTTTATTCGCAATTAACCATAAATCATTGAAAGGAAATAAAGTATTATCTAAATCAAATAATACTAATTCTGCATTTTTAATTAAAAACCCCTCCTTAAGAGTAATTAACGTCGTTACATAATAATTATAAACCGCATTTTCACTTTTACTATGATAACTTTTTAACAAAATTATGAATTTTAAAGCTTGCTCTCCATAAATTTAATTCCTTTATGCGTGCAAACTAAAAATATTATATGTGCAATAGTCCAACAGATATAACCTGTATAATGAAATTGAAAAATTGGGCTAACTGCCATATAAATTAATAATGGATACAGTGCTAAAAATGAAATCATGGCACAAATTAATGCCATATAATAATAATTTCCCCACTTTTTATAAATAAAATAGAGTGAAGCATAAAGTGAAATTGTAATACCTACATGAATTAGAAATTCCAAAATAACATTTGAAGCATTGTCATCTATTAAAAAATCTATATTCAGTAATAATGCCGTTAAGTGCATCGATTTAAATAAATCGAATAATAAAGTAGTCAAAAATAATATAATTGCTAACGTCAAAGCTATGATTAAATGTGCTAAAAGTTTTTTCATAATATCATGTTATTCCCTTACACCCACTAGTTAATCAGCTTTTAAAATAAATTTACTTACATATAAAAATCCCTGCCTCTACATGTGTAGAAACAGGGATTAGTTTATTCACTTAACTATATTTAATTTTAATTAGACATTACTGCTTATATTATGCAGTAACCCATTGTGAAGCACCTTCAGATTCGTAAAGATCCATTGCTGCTTGATCTTGTACTGATTCTGGAGCTTCAGTTGGTGATTGACCTTGGTATTCTTCAGGTGCTACTGAATCCCAAGTACTTTGTAAGAATTGGTATTTACCTGCTGCACCTGATGAAGGGTTAACAGCTTTAAGGTCCCCACCTGATTCACGTTCAGCAATTCCTTTTAAGTGATCATTAACTTCTACAGATGAACCACTTGAAGCCTCACTTGAGCTAGACTCATTTGAACTTTCTGAAGATTGAGTTGAAGCTGCTTCTTGTTGTGGTTGTTGAGTTTCTTCAGTTTGTGGAGCTGATTGTTCAGTTGGTTGCTCAGCAGTTGCTTGTTGTGCTTGCTCTTGTTGTGGTTGAGCTTGTTGTTGACCACTATTAGTTGAAGCTTGCTCTGATGAACCATTTGAACCTTCACCATAGCTCCAAGTAAAGTTTGTACCATCTGATTGGAAGTTATAATTTACGCCATCTTGAGTAAAGTTATGATTATATGAACCCTCTTGTACGGGTGCTTGATTTAATTGTTCAGAGTTTGATTGAGCTTGTTGCGCTAATTGTGCTTGGTCTACGTTTTGTTCTGAAGCGTCAGCTGAATTTCCTGCTGCTGCTCCTGTTACGCCTAATCCTACTGCTAAAGTTGATGCAATTACTGTTTTTTTCATTATTAATAATCCTCCTAAGAGATAATTTCTATTTTATAGTTTTAAAATTAATTCGTAATTTCAATCATCGCTAAGACGATTTACTTTCCTCAATTAATTTACAAGACCTACTGTAACATCTATAAATAGCCCGTGGGTTACAGTGAAGTTAAAAAAACAATCGACTTTTTACACTCCCATTACACTAAAAATCTTAATAATTTCCAGAAAATTCAACCAAAATCCTCTCATGATAGTTCATAAATAGAATACTTGGCTTTACCTCTATGTAATCTCTATGTAATTAGTGTGACAACGGTGTATCTTTACACCAATAGTATATAGTTGCTTTTTACTTCGATTTATTTTTATTTCACGTTATTTAAAATACATTATTTTTTATTTCTACAATATATTTATGTCATTGAATTTATTCTACAATATGATAATATAATATGTTGATATATTTTTAATTATTTTTTAATATTGCGTACTAACTATGTAAAGCATTATATCGATTTGGAGGAGTTCAATGTTGATCAATGTCCTTTATGAGGATAATCATTTACTTATGGTCGAAAAACCTATTAATATACCAGTACAGGCTGATGACTCAAAAGATGAAGATTTATTATCTATGTTAAAAGATTACATTAAAGAAAAATATAATAAACCAGGAAAGGTTTACCTTGGTTTAGTACATCGTCTCGACAGACCCGTCGGTGGTGCTATGGTTTTTGCCAAAACATCTAAAGCTGCATCTCGCTTATCAAATGAACTAAGAAAACAAAACTTTGATAGAACATATTTAGCGGTTGTTCATGGTGCACCTGCAAAAAAACAAGGTGAACTTAAAAATTATCTCTGGAAAGATCGGAATAAAAACATCGTACATGTGGTAGATTCAAGAAAAAAAGAAGCAAAGCAAGCCATCTTAGACTATAAGATGATTCATAATGCTGAAAAGAAAAGTTTAGTCGAAGTACAATTACGAACTGGACGCTCACATCAAATTAGAGTGCAATTTGCGAATCAAAACCTACCATTATATGGTGACCAAAAATATGGACAACATATAAATAAACCTGGTCAACAAATTGCTTTATGGGCATCGCACCTTAGCGTAAAACATCCGACTAAAGATGAAATTATATCTGTAGAATCGATCCCAAGCGAAGGCATCTGGTCACGTTATTTGTAATACTTGCATTGCATTCATACTACGCTTGCATTTCCTCGGAAATATTTTAATAACAAAAACAATAGGCTGGGACATATCACATGTCTTAGCCTCAGTTTTTTATATTGGCAGTGGCTGACTGAATTGAAAATGCGCTTATATCAATCTTTTATAATACTACTACTTCATTTATGAAGACAAGTAGTTCTTATGCAAGAGCTTCAGCTCTTGTATTCCATTTTCTAGTCAGCTGAGCCGGGGTGGGACGACGAAATTTTATTAGAAAAATTAGATTTCTGTCCCACTCCCTTGTTTTATTTATCTCAAATTATTTATTAAATCAAAAAACCTGCCTCTATATTATAGAAGCAGGTTTTGAATACTTTATTTAAAATAATTAATTACTGTTTAAATTATGCAGTAACCCATTGTGAAGCGCCTGCAGTGTTGTAAAGTTCAACTGCTGCTGCATCTTGTACTGACTCAGGTGCTTCTGCTGGAGATACACCTTGGTATGCTGCTGGAGCTACTGAATCCCAAGTGCTTTGTAGGAATTGGTATTTACCTGCTGCACCTGATGAAGCATTGATAGCTGTAATGTCGCCACCTGATTCACGTTGAGCAATTGTTTGTAAATGAGAGTTAACATTTACTGATGAACCACTTGAAGCTTCACTTGAGCTAGATTCTTTTGAAGTAGATTCTTGTTGTGGTTGTTGAGTTGTTTCAGTTTTTGGAGCTTCTTGTTGAGCTGGTTCAGCTGGTGCTGATTGTTGTGCTGGCTCAGCTGCTTGTTCAGCTGGTGCTTCTTGTTGAGCTGGTGCTTCAGTTGATCCTCCACCAAAGCTCCAGCTAAAGTTTGTACCATCTGATTCGAAGCTATAGTCTGTACCGTTATGATTAAAGTCTATGTCATATGAACCATCTTGAACAGGTGCTTCATTTAATTGCTCTGGATTTGATTGAGCTTGTTGCGCTAATTGTGCTTGGTCTACGTTTTGTTCTGAAGCGTCAGCTGAATTTCCTGCTGCTGCTCCTGTTACGCCTAATCCTACTGCTAAAGTTGATGCGATTACTGTTTTTTTCATTATTAATAAATCCTCCCAGAAAGATAATTTTCATTTTTTATTTTATGCGGTTGAATTTCAATTATTTAATTAAAAAATAATTTACTGCTTCAACCAACTCACAAATAATACTATAACATCCATAAAATGTTTGTAGGTTACAGTCAAATTAAAATATACGTATGTTCATTACATCTAAATTACAGTGAAAAAGTGACTCATTATGACTAAAAAGTGAAGAAAAGCTTTGATGAACGTCTGTAAACAGATTAATTTAGAATATAAGCACGTAATATTTATGTAATTTGTTTGTCAATTGTGTACAATTCCACCTTATTTTTCCATTTGCAATTTATTGAAAATCCTACTTGCAGTCTTTTTAAGAGTTATTTTACTGTAGTTCTATATAAATCATACAAATCAATTAGATAACAAATTAAAAAAACCGTTCAAATTTTCATAATTTGAACGGCCTTCTAGATTCTACTATTTAGATAGTGCTATTTTAATATGCGCTAAGTGATGTTCTTCGTGCCAAGATAATTTTGCAACTTTTTCAGCTACGGTTATCTCGCCACTATCTTTTAACGTAAATGTTTGTACTAATTGATCTTCATTTAAATTGTTAGCAATTGCTACAATACGTTCGTTCATACCTTCTAGCATCTTAATCGAGCTTTCGATGGGTAAGTCGTTATCCGGCAACATCACCCATTCATCTTGAATAAATGCTGGTACTGTCGGATTATTATCTGTGAGCGCTAACTTCAAACGCTGATACATATTTAATTGAGAGTCAGCAATATGATGTACAAGTTGACGCACTGTCCAACTCCCTGCACGATACTTTGCATTCAACGCTTCATCATCTAATGAATCTACAGTCTCTCTTAAGCGTTCAGTATAACCTTCTATTTCTTTCGCCCATTTTTGAATATCATCTAATGTTACTTTATCTGGTATTTCTAATTCTCCTATTGGAAACCTTACATCCATTTAATCACCTTATTATCATTTATTTAAATCCCGCACATTACTCTACATCATTATTATTCTCTGTTTCTGTATAATTAAACATTTTATAAAATACACACAAACTTTTCAGTCATTGTAATGTAGGTTCTCATCCTCTTCTTTTTATTTTCTGCTTAACTAAAGGCATTTTTATGAACTTTTTAATATTATAGTGAGCACGTTTTAGGTATTTGATATTATAAAATTGAAAAAATAAGAAAAGGAGCACTTTAAAGATGAAACAGCATTCAACTAAGAAGAAAAACACTACATTTAAACCGCTTTGGTTAATCATTAGCGTCATTGCGCTTGTGGTTATCATGGTATTACCAACGCCAGATACCTTACCTTTCATGGCTAAAAGTGCATTAGCTATCTTAATATTCGCCGTTATCTTATGGGTAACTGAAGCAGTCACTTATCCTGTATCTGCAGCGATGATTGTCGGTTTGATTATCTTGCTCTTAGGATTTAGCCCCGTACAAAATTTAACTGAGTCGCTAGGCAATCCACAAACAGGCGGTAAAGTTTTAGAAGGCAGTAGCTTATTCGGTACGACTAACGCATTGAAGCTTGCTTTTAGTGGCTTCTCATCTACTGCTATTGCACTAGTAGCTGCTGCACTATTTTTAGCTACTGCAATGCAAATTACAAATCTACATAAACGTCTCGCACTCATCGTTCTTTCTATGGTAGGTAATAAGACCAACCGCATCGTTATTGGCACAATTATTGTTGCCATTTTTCTAGCTTTCTTTGTACCTTCAGCAACTGCGCGTGCTGGGGCAGTTATTCCTATTTTGTTAGGTATGGTTACTGCTTTTGGCATTTCTAAAAATAGTAAACTTGCCGCTTTACTTGTCATTACGGCGGTCCAAGCTGTGTCTATTTGGAACGTAGGTATTAAAACGGCAGCCGCTCAAAATATCGTTGCCATCAATTTTATTAATGATCAATTAGGAATAGATATTTCATGGGGGCAATGGTTTCTTTATGCTGGTCCGTGGTCTATCTTGATGTCTATTGCACTTTATTTCATTATGCTAAAAGTAATGCCACCAGAAGTACACGAAATATCTGGAGGCAAACAACTGATCAAAAAACAATTACATGAAATGGGACCTGTCACTGCTAAAGAATGGCGTCTCATTGCTATTTCAATTGCATTACTTTTACTTTGGTCTACAGAAAAAGTGCTACATCCGATTGATTCATCTTCTATTATTTTATTAGCGCTAGCAATCATGTTAACCCCTAAAATTGGTATTATGACATGGAAAGAAGCTGAGTCTCGCATTCCATGGGGTACGATTATTGTATTTGGTGTGGGTATCTCCTTGGGTAATGTGTTATTAAAAACAACTGCTGCGCAATGGCTAAGTGATCAAACCTTTGGGCTGATTGGCCTTGAACACTATCCATTAGTGATGACGATTGCTTTAATTTCTTTGTTTAATATATTAATTCATTTAGGTTTTGCAAGTGCCACAAGCTTGGCATCTGCATTAATTCCAGTGTTTATTTCACTCACGATGACATTAGATTTAGGAGCGCAGTCTATGGCCTTTGTGCTCATACAACAATTTGTAATTAGCTTTGGCTTCTTACTTCCTGTTAGTTCACCACAATCTATGTTGGCATATGGTACAGAAACATTTACCGTTAAAGATTTCTTGAAAACAGGTATTCCAATCACCGTTATTGGTTACTTACTTATCGTATTATTTAGTTTTACTTACTGGCAATGGATAGGTTTCATTTAAACACTTTTAGTTATCTAAAAAAGCGAACGCACAATGATTAAAATTGAGCGTTCGCTTATATTTTCATATCTATTTCAACCACTTGCCTGTTTCTAATTAAACGTTTTTCCAAAACCTACAATGATATCTTTATATTGATCTAATGAGTCTACTACGGCATATTCACCATCTCCATGCCACGCATCACCAGAAGGTCCGAATTCAATTGCTGGCACATCAAATCTTGAAAAGTATCTTGTATCTGCAAAGCCATGCTGTCCAAAAATATTAGCTTCTTGATTGCCAGTTACAGATTTGATTTCTTTTACAAGGTGTTGAATATAAGGATTGTCAATTTCATTTTTCACACTAGGACCTGACATATGCACAGCTATTTCATCATCTGTAACACCTTTAATTTGTTCTAGAATGTCATCTTTATCTTGGTTAGGTAAATAACGAATATCAATTGAAAGCGTACATGCATCTGGTACTTTGTTATAAACCTCACCACCAGAAATTTTAGCGAGATTGATTGAGGGGCCATCAAAAATATCTGTAGATTGTTTTGCAAACGGTAAATCAATTATTTTTTCGTATACTTCATACGCTTTTATAATGGCATTGTCACCTTCCCAGGGTCTACTACCATGTGCTGACTTACCGTTTAATTGAACATCAAATTGTAAAAGGCCTTTAGATTGATAGCCAATTCCAATTTGAGTTGGTTCAGCACAAATCACGAAATCACCTAAATAGCCTTGGTCAGTTAAATACGCAGAACAATTATGGCCACCAATTTCCTCGTCTGTAACTAATTGAAGTTGAACGCTGGCATCACCTAAATCAGCATCTTGAAGTTCAGTCATTGCAACCATAAATGAAGCGACGCCTGCTTTCATATCAGCAGAACCGCGTCCATAAATTTTGCCATCTTGAATTTCAGGGTCAAATTGTGCTTCTTTACCACTCACCACATCAACATGTCCATTTAGAATGAGTCGCTTACTACCTTCGCCTACATTACATATAAGCATCTTATAATCATTGTTCGTTATAATTTCAGGTTTTAGTCCCTGTTCTTCTAACCACTGCTTACAATAATCAATGGTTTCATTTGCAACTTCTTGATTAGAACTATCAAAAGTAATTAATTTTTGTAATAAATCCAACGTTTTGCCCATTCAATCTACCCCCTATGCTTATTTGTGCAAAGTATAGTATATTATCTGAATATTGACAAGATTTAAAAATTTTAGTAACATTTGGTTAACACGAAATTGAAAAGGGTTTCAATAATATGATTTTAGTTTTTTCCAAGTGAATAACAACTAAGCAAAGGCGCTTATATCTCAATTAACAAAAATTGAGTATATAGGCGTCTTTTTGCGTATTAAGGGGAGATTATATGACACGTAATTTAAATTATAACTGGGTAAACGGTGAAAAAGTTGAAACAGACAATACCATCGCCGTCGTTAACCCAGCAAATGGAAACTCAATTGGCAAAGTACCAAGTGTAACTGAGGACATCGTGCAACAAGCAATTGATAGTGCGTCCACTGCTTTTGAAACATGGTCGAATTATACTGCTGAAACAAGGCAAGGTTATTTAGAACAATGGGCAGTCAATTTATTAAATAAACAAGAAGCACTCGCAACGATTATGAGTGAAGAACAAGGCAAACCTTACGCAGAAGCTTTTGGTGAAGTCGGAGTTTGTGCTAAATTCATTCGTTGGTTTGCTGAAGAAGGGAAACGTATTTATGGTGAAGTCATTCCACCTTCATCAGAGAATCAACGCATTTCAGTCACGAAACAACCTGTAGGCGTTTGTGGATTGATTACACCATGGAATTTCCCTGGCGCAATGGTTGCACGTAAAGTGGCACCTGCATTAGCTGCTGGATGTACTGTAATCGTCAAACCATCAAGTGAAACACCAAGAATTGCAATTGCGATTTTCGATGAATTAATGGCAACCGGCATTGATAAAGGAGTCGCAAATATTGTTACTGGTAGTTCTTCAGTCATTTCAGACAAACTATTTGAGGACAAGCGTGTTAGAAAAATGTCATTCACAGGTTCAACGCCAATTGGCAAGAAGCTAATGAGCAAAGCTTCTGATCAAGTCAAACGCATCTCACTCGAACTCGGAGGCAATGCACCAGCAATTGTGTTACCCGATGCCGATTTAGATAACGCTGCAGACGCAATCGTTGATAACAAGTTCGAAAATAGCGGTCAAATGTGCAATGGCATCAACGTTGTACTTGTACACAAAGATGTTAAAGCAGAGATGACACAGAAAATTATCGACCGTGTAAAAACCATCAAAGTCGGCCCAGGTGATCAAGAGGATACGCAAGTAGGACCGCTCATTAATCAAAAAGCGATTGATAAAGTTGAACACTTAGTCGCAGATGCTAAAAAACAAGGTGCACAAGTTGAAACTGGCGGAGATAAAGCTGACATTTCTACATCAAGTCTTTTCTATCAACCTACTGTCATAACAGGAGTTGAACGAACAATGGCTATTGCACAGGAAGAAATATTTGGCCCTGTCGCACCAATCATTACATTCGACGACGAAGATGAAGCGATTGATATTGCAAATGCTTCACCATATGGTTTAGCTGCTTACTTCTTTTCTAATAATATTAATACGGTTTATAAAATCAGTGAAAAATTAGAATTTGGCATGATTGGTGTTAACGGTACTCAATTAAGTGTCCCTCAAGCACCATTTGGCGGTATTAAAGAAAGTGGAATGGGTCGTGAAGGCAGTCACTTTGGATTAGATGGGTTCTTAGAATTGAAATATATTTCATTATCTTTACTTAAATAAACTAATAAGGGGTTGTCATATATGAATAACAATATTAAAGGCAAAAAAGTAACTGGCGATATTACAAAGGAACAATTACTTGAATTAGTTAAATCTGATGATATCGATACACTTATCATGGGCTTTTGTGACATGCAAGGCCGTTTGATGGGGAAACGAATCACGGGTGATTTCATTTTAGAAAATGATATATCTGATGGTACACATTTCTGTAACTACTTGTTAGGTACAAACTTTGAAATGGATACGAACGATAATTTTGAATTTATGAACTGGGACAAAGGTTACGGTGATTACTTAGCCGTACCTGACTTGAATACGTTAAAAGTTGTACCGTGGTTAGAACACACTGCGATGGTCTTTTGTGATGTATATACCGTAGATGGTAGTGAACCGATTGCGATTGCGCCACGTAACATTCTAAAACAACAAATTGATAAAGCAGAAGCACAAGGCTTGTCACCACATATGGCAAGTGAACTTGAATTCTATTTATTCAATAATTCATTTGAAGATATTTCGAAACAAGGATACGACAATTTAGAAGCTGCCGGTCACTTAAATGAAGATTATAACTTATTGCAAGGTAGTAAGAATGAACCAATTTATCAAGAAATTAGAAATCAAATGCACTTAATGGGCATTACTATCGAATCTTCAAAAGGTGAAGCGTATAAAGGACAGCACGAAATCAACTTAAAATACTCAGACGCCTTAGATGCTGCTGATCAACATATTATGTT
This sequence comes from Staphylococcus parequorum, assembly GCF_039237145.1. Classification (NCBI taxonomy): domain Bacteria; kingdom Bacillati; phylum Bacillota; class Bacilli; order Caryophanales; family Staphylococcaceae; genus Staphylococcus; species Staphylococcus parequorum. Next base: position 444,637 of record NZ_CP150682.1, on the reverse strand, counting down.
CAAACATGGTATGAAAGAAATCTGTATCCAAAATGATAAATCCGTAACATTCATGGCTAAACCTTACGAAGCATGGACAGGTTCAAGCGGTCATATTCATTTAAGTATGATGAAAAAAGGCACGAAAACGAATGCTTTCTATGCAGGTGATGACGCAGAAGAACCAAAATCTGAAACGATGAAACATTTCTTAGCAGGTATCATTAAATTTACGAGAGATTTTTCATTAATGTTTGCGCCTTACGTAAACTCTTATAAACGTTTTGCGCCTAACTCATGGGCACCGGTAAGTATTGCATGGAGCCAAGACAATCGTTCTGCTGGCTACCGTGTTGTAGGAGAACAAAATGCATTACGCTTTGAATCACGTATTTCAGGTGCAGATATGAATCCATACTTAGCTTACTCTGCTTTAATTGGTGCTGGTTTATATGGTATAGAAAATAAAATCGAACTTACTGATGAACTAGTTGGTAATGCTTATGAACAAGATAATATCGACCGTATCCCATCATCGTTACACGAGGCTATCTTAACTTGGAAAAATAGTGATGTTGTGACAAAAGTCCTTGGTGAAGATGTCGCGAATCATTATTTAGAAGCTGCACAATCAGAACAGAATGACTTCGATTCTTTCGTAACAACTTGGGAACGTTCGCGTTACTTTGAACAAAGCTAAATATACTACTGAGGAGGAAAACGATTATGAGATTACAAGACAAAGTATGTATTATTACAGGTGCTGGCGGTGGCATGGGTAAAGTAGCTTCACAAATGTTTGCAAATGAAGGCGGTAAAATCGCAGTATTCGAAAGAGATGAACAAGCCGGTCAAGCGACTGTGAAGGCAATCACAGATAATGGCGGAGAAGCTTCTTTTTTCAAAGTGGATATTGCTAATGAAGCCAATGTTAAAAATGCGGTCGCCGATACAGTTGAAGCTTATGGAAAAATTGATGTGCTATATAATAATGCTGGTGTCATGCCAGAAGCAGATAACTCTGTCGTCAATACAAGCGAAGACGTATGGGACTTAGTTATGAATATTAATGTTAAAGGTATTTTCTTTATGACGAAATATGTTATTCCAGAAATGGAAAAAAATAACTCTGGATCTATCATTAATATAGCTTCATTTGTTGCTGAAATGGGTTGTTCAGTGCCTCAAGATGCGTACACCGCTTCAAAAGGTGCAGTCGTATCTTTAACGAAATCATTAGCAATTCAATTCCGTCCTAAAGGCATTCGTACAAATGCAATCAGCCCTGGTCCGATTGAAACACCCTTATTAATGGAATGGTTAGTTGCAGATGAAGAAGCTAAAAATGCGAGATTAAACAGACAACCTACTGGAAGATTTGGCAAACCAGAAGATATTGTCAACGCCGCGTTATACTTAGCGTCAGATGAATCGGATTGGACAAACGGTGCAAACATGAACGTAGACGGCGGTATCACTGCAAACTACTTCTAATACCTCTCTATAGAAACAGCCTTTAAGGAAGCAGGAACACGAAATCAAATTCTACATTTTGATTTCATATTCCCGCTTCCTTTTACTGTGTTCTAAATAAATTTCATGACGTGTTTCTTCTATTATATATAGTTATATAATTGAACCATTTTTGTAAAGCGCTGACGCCTAGGGAAATAGTATGAGTGAGAGACTATAGGCTCGAGCCATACTATTCCCCAGGCAAGCATGCGCTTTTAAAACCGGATTATTTTAACTTTAAAACACCAATCCATTAGAAAATAATAGATTGGTGTTTTAAAATTGAGACTGAGGTATTTATGACCCGTCCCTGTTTTTCAGTTTATTTATCTAAATATTCATGCTCTCCAATGATGCCGGCACGTCTATCAATTTCTTCCAATTTTCTCGCTTTCGGGATACATAGAATGTAAGCAAAGCATATTGCTATAATACCCGCACTCAATTTACCAATTAATACAGCTGGTATGAGCGTTGGCTGAAAATTTGCCGTATATGACAAATGATCTCCTAATAAGAACGCACCACAGACACCGAATGCGATATTTAACACTTTATCTTTAGGTGGCATATCTCTTACTAACTTGAGCATAGCTAGAATATTAGCAATTGTAGCGATAAACCCAGCACTACCTACTTCACTGAGTCCCACTTTACTACCAACAGTATGCAAACCTTTAGAGAAGTACTTACGTATTAAATAAACCATTGGGAATGCACCCGATAACATAATAGCAATATTCCCTGCGTTCTCTAATGCCCTAAAGTTATCTTCACTATCCGCCATAATTGGATCGAAGCCCCAGACACCAAAAACTGTTGTAAATAATCCTGTAAATATTTCTACTACTGAAAATACAAAGACCAATTTAATACAGGAATCTAGTATTTTACCAAAGACAATAAAGGTTTTAATCATAATATCCGAGAAGAAATACAGTCCAATGGCTGTTACTACTACAAAAATAATTAATGGTAATAAGTTGATAAATACAGTGGATAAACTGATTTGAAAAACGTGTGTGGCTGCACTCGTTGTATCAATCACTGTACGGATTTTTGTATGACTAAATAAAATAGTTACCGTAGAAATAAATACACCAAAAGGAATGGCCAACAATCCTGATAGAATACCCAAAGCCATGTATTTATGATCTCGTTTATCAAGCATTGGTAGACCAAGCGGTATTGTGAACACGATTGTGGCACCAGCCATAAAACCAACAATCATTGCCATAATCCAACCTTCATAGCTATCCTTTAATACATCTGCAAGTTGATATCCCCCCATATCTGTCGCGAGTATTGATGTTGCAGCTATAGCGGGATCCGCACCAATTTTATCAAAAAGCGGTCCAAAGAATTTTTCTATAAATTGCGATATGAATGGAATAGAAGCCATAATACCTGCTGAGTTAGCAAAGATAGGTCCGATGGTATAAATACCTTCCATAAATTCCTTCCCTATCCCTTCATTCGCATTCCGAATTGCACCAAAAGCACCTAACACTGCACATACCATAATAATGTAAATAATCACTGTACCAATATGTTCCATGATAGTTTCCCCCATTTTTATGAGCTATAAAAAAACAAAAAGGTGCCTATTTGATTAATTCAAATAAGCACCTTTGCTTGATTATATTCACTTGTATTGTAAAGCTATTACCCCAATTGTTTAATGATTGCTGAAGCTTCTTTTTCAATAGCTATTTGGTTATCCATACTGTTTCTCCTAAGCTTTTGATAAGCTGCTTCTTCCGTTAAATCAAGTTGTTTCATTAATAAGCCTTTTGCCTTTTCTATACGTTTCCGATGTTCCATTTGCAAACGTGTATCACTCACTTCTTGCTTGAGTTTACCCATACTATCTGATTGCGACATTGCAATTTCAATAGCTGGTAGCAATTGTGACTCAGATATAGGTTTAACGATATAACCTACGACATTTTGTTGCTTAGCTTCTTCAACGTACTCACAATGACTATATGCTGTCAGGATAAGTATCGGAATATCATGTTTCTTACCAATAATTTTACTGGCTTTTAAACCATTCAACTTCGGCATTTTAATATCCATGACAATCAAATCTGGCCGAAATTGATCTGCGGCTTCAATTGCTTTTTCTCCATTACCTACTTCTGCGACGACATTGTAGTTTGCTTCCCCAAGCATTTCTACTATATCCATTCGGACAATCGCTTCATCTTCAACTACCATAATAGATTTCATTTCAATCCACCCCTTTGTGTTGAAATTCAACTTTACCTATTGTTCCAATTGAATTACGGTCAATGTTAAATGTACCTTCTAAATCATTTTCTGCTATAGTAGTAACAATTTTCAATCCAAATGATGGTAGAAAAGCACTCTCTTCTTCGCCCGTATCTTGAACTTCAAGCTTTACGGTATCCGATTCTGTATCGTAAGCTAGCGTTACGCTTATTATACCCTCAGTCTGATTGTTGAAAGCATGTGTTAGACAATTCGTAATTAATTCATTCGCAATCAACGCTACAGAGACTGCAATATTAGATACTAAATTAATATGTTCATCTGTCTGATATGTAATATGTAAGGTTTTATTCGATGATTCGTTATAAACGACCATATTACCTATCTTTTTAATCAATTTATCGATATTCACCGTATCTGTCGATGATTCATCTAGAATGACTTCATACACAGATGCGATACTTAGAATGCGATTTAAACTTTCTTGGAAATATTTTTCACTGCCATTTGGCAAACCGCGTCTCATCTGTAAGCGCAGTAAACTGGCTACGGTCTGTAAATTATTCTTCACACGATGATGTACTTCTCTAATTGCTACAGATTTAGAAATAAGTTCGCGTTCCTTTTCTTTCAAATCTGTAATATCTTTCAGTAGAATTAAATGACCTGTCATTACGCCTTCTTCAAGTAACTGAATACATTTCACTTGAAAGTAGTGTCCTTTAAGCTCGCGTTCTTCAATTGTAATAACACGACCATCTGTAAGCATGTCTTTAATGCTCGGAAACAATGCTACGAAATTCAATCCCGCTTCACAATCGACACCCACTAAATCTCTAACCATTGTCTCACCGGCTAAATTATAGTAGCGGATGTCTAATGAGTTATCTAAATCAAATAAACTTTCTTCAATCATATCCGGTACAAAAATTGGGTTATCACTATTTTGCGAGACGATATCACTTAATGTTGTAGTCGCCTGTGTCAAAGCTCTTAATCGTTTTTCTTCCATTACTTTGTTGCTTACATCTATTTCCATAATCAGCGTGCCAACAATGGCATTTTCCAATTTAATTGGTGTAACACTTTGTTCTACGACTTTACCTTCTTGAGTGATTGCACGATGTTGTGCAAAATCATCTCCTTCCAACACTTGGAATACAGCGGGTTCAAATTTTTCATACACATTTTCACCAATGACTGAACCTTGATATAAACCTTCGTCATTTGTAGGTATGGCTTCCGCTACTACTATAACTTCTCCATCTTTTTTAGTAGGACAATCAATAAACACATTCGCCCTATTTAAATCAGCAATCATTTGTAAATGATCAGATACTTCTACGATATGTTGTGTAGCCTGTGGTGTTAAACTTGTATGCGTTTTACATAAATTTTTCACTTCGTTGATAGTCATCATTCCAAACATAGTTGTGCGAATTTTTAGATTTCTCATATATATAACTACCATTATGAAATTTTGACGATTATATGTCAATGTAAAATGAGATAAATCTAAAAATTTATAGTAATTTTTCATCATTATTGCGTGCTCTCGCTTATTCTACATCGCATTTTTATATGGCTCATATATGTGTTGCTCTACGCTTCTTATAATTAAAACGAGAGCAGAATAGAAATCAAAATTTGATTTCCTATCCCGCCCCCACAAGACTCTCTATAAACAAGCTCGGTTGTAAATTATTTATTCATCTAACTGCATATATACGATATGTGTTCTTAAATATTCTTCTAAGCCATGCTTACCGTCTGCTCCACCAACACCTGATTGTTTTACGCCTGCATGGAAACCTTGAATTGCTTCAAAGTTTTCTCTATTTATATATGTTTCACCGAATTCTAATTTTTCTACTGCTGTAAATGCTTTTTGGATACTCTCTGTATAGATAGAAGATGTTAAGCCGTACTTACTGTCATTTGCTAATTCAATTGCTTCTTCAAAAGTATCAAATTCAACAATTGGCAAGACAGGTCCAAAGACTTCTTCTTGAACAATATCCATACTATTTTTACAATTTGTGATGATTGTAGCTGGATAGAAGTAACCTTGTTGCTCAGGTATTTCTCCGCCACATTTAATTACGCCACCTTGTGCTTCAGCTTTTTTAACATGATTATGCACACGCTCTTGAGCCTGCTTATTAATTAAAGGACCCATGTCGTAATTATGTTCTAATGTATTACCAAAACGAACTTCGCTCATTTTTTGAACTAATCGTTGTGTGAATTTTTCACTTATACTGGAATGTACATACACTCGTTCAGCACAGTTACACACTTGACCCGTATTAATAATACGTGAATCTATAATATATTGAACTGCTTTATCTAAATTAGCATCTTCTAAGACAATTGCCGGTGCTTTACCACCTAATTCTAAATTAACTTTAGTTACATTTTTACTTGCAGCTTCCATTACTTTTTTACCTGCTGAGACACTACCAGTAATAGATACGAGTGCGACTTTACTATTACTCGCAAGCTCATTACCCACCACGCTACCTTCACCGTTCACTAAATTAAACACACCAGGTGGTAAGTCAACTGTATCTAAAATCTCAGTGAATATTTGCACATTTATAGGTGTTTCTTCTGAAGGTTTAACTACAATTGTATTTCCAGTAATAAGTGCTGGCGCTGTTTTGCGTGCGATTAAGAAGAACGGGAAGTTCCATGGCAAAATACCTGTAGTAACACCCAGAGCTTTTTTGTACATTAGAATATGTTCCTTCTTACGATCACTCTGTATGATTTCTCCTTCATATCTTCTTGCCCACTCTGCCATATAATCTATATAATCTGCTGTAAAAAAGGCTTCCGTGTTCGCTAAATCATATGTTTTACCACCTTCTTGCATAATGACTTTGGTAATTTCTTCACTACGTTCTCGAATACCTGCTGCAATTTTTTTAAGGTAGTTGCCTCGCTCAATTGCTGGCAGTTCGCTCCATTTCGTTTGGGCTTTATCTGCGTAGTCGATAGCTTCTTTAGTGTCTTGTTCTGAACCTCTGTATAACTTTGCAATTGTTTCTTCAGTTGCAGGATTTTTCACATCAATTGCATCTTCCATGTTTCTTTCAACAAATGAACCGTTAATATAATCTTTAATATTTATCATATTTTACTCTCCCCTTCTTGAATCATGGTATTTGTTTCTGGTGTAATGCTTACGCTACTATTTGCCCTTTCTCCATATCTTTCACGTTCAATCTGTTCTAACGTCTTACCTTGTGTCTTAGGAGTTAGGACAATGCCAATGACTGCATGAATAACTAAAAATGAAATCATAATGATTCCAGTAATTTTGAATCCAAGTGATGCTAAAATGGTAGGTAATACAAATGTATATACTGATATTCCTGCTCGTACTATAAAGTACATCAAGCCTTGCGCACCGGCACGATAACGGGTTGGGAATAGTTCACTTGTCCATAATGCATAAAAGACTTGGGCACCTATACCTGCTGCTGACCCCCATAATAAAACAAATAAAATCAGTGATATCCAATTCATAGGTGCAAAGGTCAATATAATCCAAGCAACAATACCCATCGTTGCACCAATACTAAATAGTAATCTTTGACTGATACGGTCTCCTAATTTCATAAATCCAAAGTAAGTCGTAATCACTGTACACAGCCATAAAATCGCTTGTAAAATGTTGGCTTGTGCACCACTCAGACCACCGACGCTTTCATAAATAAAGGGCATAAAGTACCCCATGGCGCCAGACGTTAAATTCCAAAATAAATAAATTCCTATAAGTAATAACATTGCTTTTAAATTCACTGGGTTAGTAAATAATTCTTTAAAAGCTGATGTCTTTTTAACATTAAACGAAGCTTCTCTTTGTTCTTTTTCCTTCTCTTCCTCCCAGATTTTAGATTCTTCCATACCTTGTCTAATCCACCACGTAACACCTGCGATGATAAACAAATGTAGAAAAATTAATCTTGAGCCTAATAATCCTAATGGCGCTAACATAACTGCTAAAGTAAAAGTAATTGCTGGTCCAATAGACCAAGCTAATTGTGCAGTTCCTACACGTTTTGCTCTTTCTTTTTCTGGTGCTTCTTCTGCAATATATGTCCAAGCTACAGGTACCCCTATACCTACAGCTATACCAACAATGATTGTACCTGTGAGTAACATTGATAAATTAACAGATAGCATGATAATTAAAATACCTACCATGTATAATAATAGATCGTATTTAAAGATAAATTTTCTACCTAATTTATCTGTTAATGGACCACCGATTAATGCACCAATTGCTGCACCTAACGCGTTCGCACTTAATGCACTCAGTAAGCCCATCTGCCAATTATCAATATTTAAATATGCTTGCCAGAGTGATAAACTACTCGCTGCTGCAATAATTGAACCCGCTTCTATATAATTGGCCATCGCAACTGCAATTGTTGCCAGCCAGCCATTTGTCTTTTTAGGTTTTAAACTCATAACCTCATCCCCATTTTTCGTTTATTTCAAATAGAACATCTCTCTCAATTCAGTTGATTTAGGACTGTTATCTTCATTCACTTGCATGATATCGGCCATGTAGTCCCACCATTTCCGACAAATCGGATTTTTCTCCATATTGTCATATGCTGTTTTATCGGTAACATCAAGTACTGCAAATAATTCTCCAGTGGCTTCATTTAGAAAAATACTGTAGTCATGCACGCCGCTCTCTTTTAATAACTGTTTCATTTCAGGCCATAGTTCATCATGTCTTCGTTTATATGCATCATAAGAACCTTCATTGACATACATCACCGTTGCAATTCGCGTCATCTATCTCACCTCAACCTCTAAGTAACCTTCTTTAGGTTCTACATTAAATCCTTGAGCTAACTCCCATAAATTCTCATCCGAAATCGTTTGTTTAATACCACCTTGTGCTTGCGCATACGTATATACTTCAGCTGCTTTTTCAATGGTTTCAATCAGACCAAACACTTCGTCTAAATCATGCCCTGCTCCAAATACACCATGAAATGGCCAAATCACAGATCTTTGCTGTTTCATTTTTTCTGAAGTGAGTTGTCCTATTTGTTCTGTGCCAGGTACCACCCACGGAATAATACCAATTGCATCTGGAAATACAACGAGACATTCTGTACACATTTTCCATAATGTTTTCGTAAATGCCTTTTCATCTAATTCGTGCGTATACGTCATCGCAATCGTATGTGTGGCGTGACAATGCATAATAACGCGGTGTGTAGCATCGACTTCTAAACGTTGGATATGATTCATTAAATGCGTTGGCAATTCACTTGTTGCTACTGCATCGTTCACAAAACCCCATAAAATGTTATAGCTTTTACCGTCTGCTGCAATTTTAATTAAACCTAATGCATCTTGTGGATCGTCTATAATATTTTTGAAGTATTTTCCTGTACCAGTGACAAGAATATATTTATTCGCTAATGGACGCACCTCAAATGGCAGACTTACGTTTCTTATATTTCTGCCATCTTCTGATAAATACGGTTGAACCTTGGCAGCATCTAATATCCAAGATATGTTGCCTCCGTTACGTTCGTCCCAACCTTTGTGATACATTAAATGTGTAATCTTAGATAATTCTTTAACCGCGGGAGAATCTACAAAGTTTTCCAATTAAATTCCTCTTTCCTGTAAAATATTTTCTTCGTATTTTTTAATTGGCTCATACCAATCCAATCCTGGTTCAGCATCGTTTCTGCTACAAAATTCATTCCATATCGCGCCAAACGGATACATCTTCATTTCTTCTTGTAACGCTAAACGTCTCGTAAAATCACCGCTTTGTTCAACTTCTTTTAATTCATTAATAGGATCTAATAATGCTTTAAGCAATGCTTTTTGCATATTTCTAGTACCAATAACCCATGCAGCCACTCTATTAATAGATGCGTCAAAGAAATCTAAACCAACTGTTGTACTCTTAAGTAAATCGTTATAAATGAGTTCTTTGGCTATCTCATTCAATTCGTCATCCAATGTAACCACATGATCGCTATCCCATCTTACTGGTCTAGAAACATGTAAACTTAAACCTTTTGTAAATAAATTGAGTGCCGATAATTTGTTAGACACCACTTCTGTTGGATGATAATGTCCGGCGTCTAGTAATATTTGTTTATTTCTTGTTAAGGCATAACCCATATAAAATTCATGAGATCCCACAACATAACTTTCAGAACCAATACCAAATAATTTACTTTCTAATGTATCGATATTGTAGCTTTCGTCTATTTCTTCTTTAAAAATTTCATCCAAACTCTCCATCAAACGTTTGCGAGGTGTTAAACGATCTACCGGTGTGTCTTTATAACCGTCTGGCACCCAAATATTTGTTGTTGAAGGTTGACCGAGCTCTTTACCAAAATATTCACCGATTTTTCTAGATTGTTTACAATGTTGTATCCAAAAGTCTCTAATTGATTTATCCGGATGCGCTAATGTAAAGCCATCTTCTGACTTCTCATGACTGAAGCATGTTGGGTTAAAATCTAATCCCAATTCATTCTCTTTTGCCCAATGCACCCACTTTTCAAAATGCTTTGGCTCGATTTCATCTAAATCGATTGCTTCTTCAGATTCGGCATAAATACCATGTAGATTAATTTTATGTTTTCCTGGAATATGCTTTAAAGCTTCTTCTAAATCACTTCTAAGTTCTGCTCCATTACTTGCTTTACCTGGATGATTACCAGTAACTGATATGCCTCCTGATAATTCTTGATTGAAAAGGAAACCTTCTACATCGTCTCCTTGCCAACAATGGATAGAGATTTTAATATCTTTTAATTTAGTTAATGCTTTCTCTACATCAACGCCTAATGTCTCATATTGTGTTTTTGCTGCTTCAAATGCTTGCTTATTATACGTACTCATAATGAGTAACCCCCTTGAATGTCTTAATATCTTGATTTGCTATATGCTTTAACTCCGGTTTGTCTATCTTTGTCGTATCTGTAGAACGCTTAATTACCGCTCTAGCTTCTTGAATATTTTCAAACTCACCTGTGCCAATCATTGTTGCTGCCAAATTCCCATAAATTGTCGCTTCTGTTGGCCCCACAATGACGTCACAATTTGTATACAAGGCCGTAAGTTCATTTAAATAGTCATTGTTGGAACCACCGCCAACAATATTGATTACTTCGATTGGTTCTCTTGTTATTTCGTTTAACTCTTCTATGGAAATTGCATAAATTATTGCCAGATTCATATAGACGCTTTGCACAATTTCACCTAACGTTTGTGGCACTGTTTGGTTTGTCTGAATACAGTAATTTTTAATTTCATCCACCATACAGTCAGGATTAATAAAGCGTTGATCGTTAAAATCGATATAAACTTTAAAGTCTTGATGTTGCTTTGCTTCCTCTACCATTTCAGGAAATGTATAATTTTCAGGCCAATCTTTGCGTATCCGCTGTATAATCCACATACCTATAATATTTTTTAAGAAGCGATAGGTGTGATTCATACCGCGTTCATTAGAATATCCAAGTTCTAATGCTTTTTCAGTTACGATTGGGCTTTCTAATTCTTTACCTATTAATGACCAAGTCCCACTTGATAAAAAAGCCCATTTTTTAAATGCATCTCCAACAGAACCTAAAACAGCTGATGCGGTATCATGCGATGCTGTGGCATAAACATGTGTCACAGGTAAATCATCCTGGATGTTTAAGTCTGCATTGATTTCGCCTATGTATGTGCCAGGTTCAATCGTGTTTGGAAATTGTGCCTTATCTATTCCTATTGATGTTAGTAACGCTTGATCTAATGAATGATCATGCACTGAGAGTAATTGTGTCGTACTTAAATTGGTAATTTCATTTCTTTTCTCATTGGTAAGTAAATAATTCAAATAATCAGGAATAAGCAAAATATCATGTGCTTGATCTTTTAATGCGTGTGTCTCTTCAAACAACTGATAAATTGTATTAAAAGTTAAAAATTGAATTCCAGTTTTTTGAAAAATATCATATTTGGAAACTTCAGTGAATAATTTATCCATCGTTGTATCCGTTCTTGAATCTCTATATGAGACGGCGTTTTGTAAGCGCTTCCCTTTGTGGTCTAAAAAAAGATAGTCTACGCCCCACGTATCTATACTTAAATAACACTCTGTGATGCCCATAGCTTTAGCTTTTTTCAAAGAAACAATAATTTCTTCAAATAAATAGTCAACATCCCACACTTCCTGTTGATTCTGTGTTGTAAAACCATTGGCGAAACGATTGATTTCTTGTGTTTTAATCTGGTTATTGTCGATATTTGCTAAGATGGCTCTACCACTAGACGCCCCAATATCAACAGCTATATAATGCTTCAACTTATCACCTCTTTGGTTATGATTATAATCAAACAATCCACATAAATCAACATAAAACAAAATATTTTGATAATTAATGTGGTTTATATGTTGGTTTCAGTCTTTTTTTGTGAGATTAAAAGCGGTTTTATGCTATAATGATGACAATATATATTTAGGAGAAATTTATTATGAAGCCATTTGAAAGAAGAAAGTCACTACTAAATCATCTCTATTTAAACAATGTTGTTTATGTGAATAAATTAGCTTCTGAATTTAATGTTTCAGAAGAAACAATTCGTCGAGATTTAGAAAAATTGGAAAAAGAAGGTATCGTAGAACGGAATTATGGTGGCGCGAAACTAATCAAAACTGAAGAACTGCCTTATTCTGTAAGACATACGCGCAATAAAGATAGCAAAGTCATTATTGCTAAAAAAATTGATCAATTTATACAAAATGATACAAGTTTATTTGCTGATTCCAGTTCTACAATAAATGAAGCATTAAAGCGTTTTGCTATTTCCAATAAAAGAATTCATATCATAACAAATGCTGTAAACGCACTATATGAACTTAATCAAACATCTATGGAAATCAACTCAACAGGTGGCAAATTATTAAAACATTCTTCTGCATTAGTTGGTCCTCAAACGACAGAATCAATTAATAAATTCCATACTGATTATGCGATTTTAAGCTGTAAAGCCTTGTCTAAAGATGGCATCATCACCGACTCTAATGAATACGAATCTCACATTAAAGAACTCATGATCAATAAAGCCAAACAAGTTATTTTGGCAATTGATGCTTCTAAATTTGATGGCAATAGTTTAATAAGCTTTGGTCACCTATCCAATATCGACTATATCGTAACAGATACTGAATTTGATGACGAATGGAAAAGCATCCTAGAAAATCATTCAGTAAAGATAATATAATTTCTCTTTTTAACTTTCATATCTTATAATCAATGAATTAAGAATGAAATTATTAAAATAATAAACATATTATACGATAAGCACTTATCATTCCAAATGCGATGGTAAGTGCTTTTTCTCGTTCTAATCACAATGATGTACATAAAACGGAAATGCATTTGTGTCTAATGAGTGTACAACTCTTTGATGACCTGTGCTAAATTAGAGTCAACAACAAGGGAGGGATTCAAAATACAAGCAGAAAACTTTAATATCATTACCGAAATGATTAAAAATCCGAAAATTAAAGGCAAAGACTTAGAAGTAATGTTCAACATGTCTCGCAGACAACTTGGCTATCGAATCCAAAAAATCAATGAATGGTTAACTGAACAAGATTGCCCAACAATTGAACGCACAAGCCAAGGATTCTTCATCGTTGATGATATAATCAAAAATTTTCTTAATGTATCACTTGAACCTATTCCACAGGAAGATGAGCAAGTATATACTGCTTACCAACGCGCGCATCTCATTTTACTGATGTTGTTTAGAGAAGATGAAACATTGTCATTAAATCACTTTGCAATCGATTTAAAAGTAAGTAAGAACACAGTGTTAAATGATTTAAAAAAATTAAAATTATTACTAGAACCATATGATGTCACTCTGAAATATTCACGACAGGAGGGTTATTATTTAGTCGGTAATGAGTTTGAAATTAGAAGACTTTTAACACGCTTAATTGATAAAGTATTCACTTTAAATATTTCAAAAGATGATATTTTAACAAGTTTAGCTTTGCAAGAAGATAAACTTCAAATCATCGATCTTCAAATTAACAAAATAGAACAATATTTAGAGAATAATTTTATTGATCAAAGTACTGAGACATTACGTTATAAACTCTATTTCATCTTGAGAAGAATTCAACACGATAAGATCGTCTCACCTTTTTCAATTGGATACGATGACCTTTCCGACACTGAGGAGTATCAAGCGACCGAAATACTAACTTCAAACTATCCTGATATTCCTCGGCAAGAGAAATTATTTATAACATTGCAGCTCTTATCAACAAGTGTGCAATGGTCGGAATTAGATGATGTGAAAGTTTTACCGGAATTAAAAACTGCACTACAAAGCATGCTTGATCAATTTGAGAAAATTACTTTTATCACTTTTGAAGATCGTGAAACATTGGTCAACCAATTGTTGTTTCATATGAAGCCCGCCTTTTACAGAATTAGATATGAGTTATCTGATGTCGATAGTTTACAGAATAATCTGAAAGATGATTACAAGGAATTATTTCATCTTGTTAAACTCTCTTCCAAACCTATGGAAAAGTTCTTTAACCAACCATTACCTGATAATGAAATCGCATATCTAACCATACTCATTGGCGGTATTTTAAGAAGACAAGATGAAGACATCGACAAAAAAGTAAAAGCTGTGGTGGTTTGTACACAAGGTACGTCAATTTCTCAACTCATGTTACAAGAATTACGGAGTGTGTTTCCAGAATTCATATTTTTAGATGCCTTATCACTACGTGAATTTAATCAGTATACGCTAGACTTTGATATTGTCTTTTCACCAATGCACGTGATGACACACAAAAGATTATATATCACAAAGGCAATATTAACTGCCAAAGAAAAACACGATCTTCGTCAGTACGTATTCGGTCAACTCAACAATAATTTTGAGACAGACATACACGCTGAAAAGATGCTCGCCATGATACGTGAGCATGCAGATATTCATAACGAAGATGCTTTACTTAATGAAATTAAAAACCAATTTGATGATATTCATGCATACGCTTCAATCAAATCGTCTTCAATTTCGTTAAATGGTCATTTGAATTTACAAGATTTGTTGCCAGTACACCATATTCAATTTGCATCTCGTGTTTCAAATTTGGAAGAAGCAATTCGGCTTACAGCTGAACCACTTTCTAGTCAAAGCTATATAGATGTAAATTACATCGATTCGATGATTCAATCTTTCGACGATACTTATATGGTTATCAATCAAAACATCGCCATACCACACGCTGAGAACGAACAAAATGTAAACCGTACGTCTATGAGTATGTTGGTATTAGACGAACCATTGACGCTAAGTACAGGACGTAATGTACATGTCTTTGTAGTTATCGCAGCAACAGATAAATTCAAACATTTAAGACCCCTATTACAGTTACGAGATTTAGCACAAGACAATGAAAGTATGCAAAGCATCATACAAACAGATTCAAAATCACAAATATTTGAAACGATTAAACAATTTTCAAAAATAGACTAAAGCAAAGGGGTTGCGTCATATGGAAGGTTTAACAGTTGATGCCTCGAATGTTGTCATTGGTTTAGAGGCCACAACAAAGGAAGACGTCTTAAGTCAATTAGCCGATTTAATGCATGACAATGGTTACGTCAAAGCATCATACAAAGATGCAGTCATCGAAAGAGAACAATCATTTGCTACAGGGTTACCTACAGTATATTGTTCTGTAGCCATCCCGCACACAGATATCCAGCACGTGAATTCAAAATCAATCGGTGTGGCTGTCCTTAAAGAAACAGTTCCTTTCGTCATTATGGGCGAAGTTGAAGAAACAACGGATGTGAAATTAATCTTTATGCTCGCAATGGATAAAGAGGATGCACAGTTATCATTACTACAAAAATTGATGGGCATTTTCCAAAATGATCAAATACTTGAAACCATTGCCAACGCAACAGATAGCAATCAAGTCGTAGAAGTTATTGAGCAAGAATTAGCAGACGCATAATCATTCAATTTATTAATAAAAAATATAACAGGAAGAGAATTTAAATATTAAGTTCTCAAATTAGGAGGAAATTATTATGAAACAAGTATTAGTAGCATGTGGCGCAGGTATCGCAACTTCAACGGTAGTAAATAGTGCAATCGAAGAAATGGCAAAAGAGCACAATATCAAAGTAGATTTAAAACAAATTAAAATTTCAGAAGTTGGCGTTTACGCAGATTCAGCAGATTTATTAGTTACAACTGCAATGACGCAAAAAGAATACGACTTCCCTGTCATTAACGCACGTAATTTCTTAACTGGAATTGGCGTTGAAGATACTAAAAAAGAAATCTTAGACGCATTACAAGAATAATGAGTCATTTAATTTAACATACCGAATCAACCGTTGGGATAAATATCAAAAGAGAAGTTCATGGTTATATCAAAATGGCGTCTTAATTTATACCAACATCACTTTATATTAAAGAGGATGGTGTAAGGGATGAGTGGATTTGTAGATTTTATTCAAGCTTTTCTAGATTTAGGGGCAACAGTAATCCTTCCAATCGTTATATTTTTACTAGGATTATTCTTTAGGCAAAAAGTCGGTGCAGCATTTAGATCAGGTTTGACGATTGGTGTCGCATTCGTAGGGATTTTCTTAGTTATTGATTTACTTGTAAACAACTTGGGGCCCGCTGCCCAAGCGATGGTTAAGAACTTAGGTGTAAGCTTAAATGTTATTGATGTGGGTTGGCCAGCAACATCTTCTATTGCATGGGCATCTGTTATCGCAGCATTTATTATTCCTTTAGGTATTGTAATTAACATTGTTATGTTACTGACAAAGACTACTCGAACAATGAACGTAGATATTTGGAACTTCTGGCATTATACATTTATGGGTGCCATGGTTTACGCCGTATCTGATAGCATTTGGCAATCATTAGTGGCTGCAGCAATATTCCAAATCGTCTGTCTAAAAGTGGCTGACTGGACTGCACCAATGATGAGTGAGTTCTACGATTTACCTGGGGTATCGATTGCCACAGGTAGTACAATTTCATATGCTCCAGGTATTTTCTTAGTAAAAGGTTTACAAAAAGTGCCTGGTATCAACAAACTACATGCAGACCCAGAAACGATTCAAAAACGTTTCGGTGCATTTGGTGAATCCATATTCGTCGGTTTAGTACTTGGTTTAATCATTGGTTTGTTAGCTGGTTACAACGCTGGCGATGTTATCAACCTTGGTATGTCAATGGCTGCCGTTATGGTGTTAATGCCTCGTATGGTTAAGATTTTGATGGAAGGTTTAATGCCTGTTTCCGAATCTGCACGTACTTGGTTAAACAAACGCTTTGGGGATCGTGAAATCTATATTGGTTTAGACGCTGCGGTTGCATTAGGCCACCCAGCAGTTATCTCAACAGCTTTAATTTTAGTTCCGATCACAGTATTATTAGCAGTTATTTTACCTGGTAACCAAGTCTTACCATTTGGTGACTTAGCAACAATTCCATTTATTGTCGCATTTATCGTAGGTGCTGCACGAGGTAATATCATACACTCGGTTATTGTCGGCACAATTATGATTGCCATCTCTTTATATATCGCAACAGATGTTGCACCGATATTCACAAGCATGGCAGAAGGCACTAACGTAAACATGCCATCTGGCTCATCTCAAATTTCAAGTCTTGACCAAGGTGGTAACATCTTAAATTACATTATTTTCAAATTCTTTAGTTTATTTAATTAACAGATAGGAGCTGACATTACATGAAAGCACTCGTTAAAACTGAACCAGGATTCGGGAATCTAGAAGTCTTAGATAGAGAGATACCTTCACCGAACGCAGATGAAGTAAAAATAAAAGTCCATTATGCAGGTATTTGTGGTACGGATGTGCACACGTATGAAGGTCATTATAAAGTGAACTTTCCAGTAACACTTGGCCATGAATTTTCAGGAGAGGTTGTAGAGACAGGCGCTAATGTCACCGATTTTAAAATTGGTGATCGCGTCACTTCTGAAACAACATATTACATTTGTGGTGAATGTGAATATTGTCAAAGTGGTGATTATAACTTATGTAATCATCGTAAAGGTTTAGGCACACAACAAAACGGTGGCTTCACACAATACTTAGTTGCACGTGCAGCGAGTGTCCACCGTATTCCTGACAATGTTTCATATAAAGCAGCATCTATGACGGAGCCATTAGCTTGTGCCCACCATGCCGTTTCTAAAATTGAAATACAGCCTGACGATGTCGTAGTTGTTATGGGGCCTGGACCTATTGGATTACTTGTCGCGCAAGTCGTTAAAAGTAAAGGTGCAGAAGTCGTAATCACTGGATTAGATAATGATCAAACAAGATTAGATAAGGCAACAGAACTTAAATTAGATCATGTCGTCAATATTCAAAATACTGATTTAAAAGACTATGTAAACAGTATTACCAATGGTTATGGTGCAAACGTAGTTTTAGAATGCTCTGGTGCAGTACCTGCCGCCAAACAAGGTTTAGATATCTTACGTAAAAAAGGACAATATGTCCAAGTTGGTATCTTTAAAGATCCAGAAATTTCTTTTGATTTAGAAAAAATCATACAAAAAGAAATACGAATGGTCGGTACGAGAAGTCAAAAACCAGCCGACTGGGAACCTTCTTTACAACTGTTAAGCAGTGGTGATGTCAATGCTGAAGCATTAGTCACAAATGAACTTGATATTACGCAATGGGAAGAAGGCTACAACCATATCAAAGGTGGAGAAGGCATCAAAGTACTCCTTCGCCCTATCGATTAACTTGTTTTAAATAATCATCATTTAGCACTTAAATGATATAAGGAGATAATTATTATGGTAGAACATATGTTAGATTTCATGCTTGGGCCATTGAGAGGTATTACAGATTTATATATGGATAACTTACTTTATTGTAATATAGTCGTTTTTCTTGGTTACTTCGGCGCAAAATTTTTTAAAAAGAAAAAAGTTACTTCTGAACAAAATTAATGCGCTTATTATTCAGAAGATAAGAGGTGAAATACTTTGAAAGCTTTGAACCTATACGGCATTGAAGATTTAAGGTACGAAGAAACAAAATCTCCTGAAATTGAAGACAGTAATGATGTCATTATTAAAGTGATTGCAACTGGTATATGCGGTTCGGATAATTCCCGCTATAAAAAGTTAGGACCTTATCGTGAGGGCATGACTTTTGGGCATGAATTTTCAGGAGTTGTGGAAAGTATAGGCAGTAACGTAAATCATGTGGCAGTTGGCGATGCAGTCACGGGTTGTCCAGCTATCGCTTGTCACGCCTGTGAACAATGTGAGAAAGGTGAATACTCTAGATGTGAACATTTATATGTTATTGGCTCTTATGAACCTGGCTGTTTTGCAGAATTCGTTAAACTACCTGCAAATAACGTCTTAAAATTGCCAGCTAATGTAGACTTTGATACAGCTGCTATGGTCGAGCCTTCTGCAGTAGTAGCACATGGGTTTTATAGAACAAGCATGAAACCTGGTGCAACGGTAGCTGTTATAGGGTGTGGCAGTATCGGTTTACTAGCCATTCAATGGGCTAAAATATTTGGTGCTGCTAAAACGATTGCGATTGATATCGACCCAGATAAACTAGCAATTGCTAAGACGCTCGGTGCAGATTATACGATTAATTCTAAAACAGAAAATTTAGATGACGTCATCGCTACTATTCCTCATAACATAGATGTCGCTGTTGAATCAGCAGGCTCACCATTTACGATTGGACAAGTCTTAACGTTACCAGCTAAGGGCGGGGAAGTCTTACTGCTAGGCATACCTTACTCCGATATTGAAATGGATCGTGTTCATTTTGAAAAAATATTACGCAATGAACTTAATGTTATTGGATCTTGGAACGGCTTATCCGCCCCATTTCCAGGCGAAGAATGGCATGCGTCCCTTCATTACATGTCTACAGGAGAGATTCAAGTGGATCCGATGATTTCAGATCGCTTAGATTTAGCAAAAGGTCCTGAAACATTTGATGCATTAGTTAATAAAAAGAAACATTTTGATAAAGTAATCTTCCACCCATAATTAAAATCTAACATTGCCATAATTATTATAAAAAAGTCCTAACACTGCTGACAGTATTAGGACTTTTTCAATGCGTATTGATACCCACACATATTTTACATTACTGTACTTTCATAAAGCCATTCCCCAAGACATCTCGCACATCATGAATAACAAGAAAAGCATTTTCATCGTGAGCATTAACGATTTTCTTAATTCTTGATAATTGGTTTTGTGGTACGACAACATAAAGCACATTCGTCTCTTTTCGTTCATAGCCACCGACTCCATTCAATAATGTTGAACCTCTACCAGTTTCTTTATTAATCCCCTTACTAATTTCATTATTATAATTTGAAATAATTGTAATTGCCTTTTTAGGATTAAAACCTTCTATTACAAATGACATACTTTTCTCAACTATAAAAAGCATAACAATGGTATATAAAACATTTTGCGCGGGAAGGATGATTAAGAAAGATAGCACAATGATTGAATCAAGCATAAACAACGCTTGAGAAGTTTTGATTTCAGTATATTTATTTATAATTTTAGCAATAACAGATGTGCCACCTAATGTACTGCGTGCTGAGATTACAAGTCCAGTACCGACACCAAGTAGTAAGCCGCCAAACACTGTATTTATAAAATCAGATTCAATCTGCATATTAAATGATTCAGTTAGTCCTAAAAACATTGAGCTCGAAATTACTGTAATCAATGTGTAAACTGCTGTCGTTTTACTTAAATATTTCCAACCTACCGCAATTAATATCATATTTATAATTAGAGAGGTAATTGCCGGTGATAAGCCTAGTGTATATTTTAGATTTAACGAAACACCAACCGTACCACCCTCCCCAAAATTAGCAGGAATTACAAACACATTAATACCTATACCTATAAGAAATGTCCCTAAAATACAGAAACATATATTTTTAAAATGAATTTTGTACAACATCCCAATAACACCTCATTTCTTTTATTTGAAAATCACTCAATTCTACTGTTTTATTTCATTTATATTGATCGGCTAGAAAGACCGACATAAAAAGAAACTTTTCAGTTATTAACCAAAAAGTTTCGAAAGATATAATTTTTGTTATTTTTTTAGCACAAGTATATATGATAGTAGAAATAGTCATTTATTTCAATTGAATTAGGTTAATTTGTTTTATAAATTGTAATTGAATCCGTTGTTTTTATTATATATTAGCAATAGTGTTGAATTTAAAAGACAAATTAAACGATATGACGCGTCCAATTTGTCTAATATATAAATTGCGAATTGCTTAAAACGCATTCTGATTGAGCCATTGTCCGCCATCCATAGTCATGCAAGCGCCATTAATATAGTCTGCATCACCTGAGAACAAGAATTTAGCCAAGCCTGCAATTTCTTCAGGTTGACCCATTCTACCTACTGGCACACTATCTAGTGTCTGTTGACGTGCTTCTTCAGATAGACTTAATTTTCCTGCTCCACCCGTATTTTCGATTGGTCCAGGTGCAATGGCATTCACTGTAATACCATATTTAGAACCCCATTCCACTGCAAGTGTTCTCGTCATTGCAAGGACGCCAGCTTTGGCACTTGCCGAATGAATAACGCCCGGACCAGATCTCCAAGCATACGTCGCAACCATGTTCAAAATACGACCTTTCTGACCATTTTTAATCCATTCTTTACCTACTGCTTGTGTACAATACCATGTACCATTTAATACAATATCTACAACTGAATTCCACGCATTAATCGATAAATCTTCTGCAGGGCAAATAAAATTACCTGCTGCATTATTCACAAGACCATCTATCTGTCCAAATGTTTTTACAGTCTCATCTACTGTATACTGCACACGCTCTGGATCACGTACATCCATATCTATACACAGCACTTGACCTTCATATTGTTCAATTTCCGCTTTAGCAACTTCAAGTCGTTCTAATGAGCGACCTGTTATAACTACTTTGGCACCTTCTTCAGCAAATCGTTTCGCCATTGCTTTGCCCATGCCACTACTACCGCCCGTTATCATCATCACTTTGTCCTTCATTTACATTCTCCTTTTAAAAGCTTGATTTAATATGATTCAAATAAATTAGTAAGCGCTTACATATTATTGTACATTAATTTTACTTTTTTAGTAAATCATCTTATTTTAGTTTTTAAAAAGATTGCTATTAAATTGAAAAAAGTAAGAAAGAAACCAAGCTTAGAAATTTGGTTTCTTTCTCGCTCTACAAGGATTACTAGATATTAAAATTTACAACATAACATGTTTTATTTATGACCTAGATGCTTAAAATATTATTGTTTATGCTGTAAAAAACGATGATATAAATATTTTCCGGCAGTTACGAACATTAATAATAACCCCAATGCCACAAATATAAAACCAAATTCCACTAAAAACCATGGTTCACGTAAGGTGCCATCTTGATCAACATGACTAGGTAAAACAATAAATAGCCCTCCCATTAAAATTCCAAAAATCATGCAAAAAATACTTGAAAAAAATAATTTTTTACTCATAATCTGTATATAACCTCCTAAATTTATTAGCCAATTAGCTGGCTGCTTTCAAGTTTTTATTATCAAACATAGAATTAATTAATAAAAGAAAGCATCACAAGACATAGCTGTTTTAAGCGACAGTATGTCTTGCGGGAGGTGTAAAGTGTTGCTTGCAATCGCATAACAACAGCTTTTTACGAAGAATCTAACGCTATAGAGATTGGAGGAAAGATCGTATGGATTTTGGAAATCAAATTAAATCGATTAGAAAAGAGCATCAACTCACACAAGAACAACTTTCCGAACAGCTTAATGTATCCAGACAAACAGTATCAGCTTGGGAAAATAATAGATATTTACCAGATATAGAAATGATTGTCCATATCGCTAAAACGTTCCACTTGTCACTCGATGATTTAATCTTAGGCGATGATGTTATTAAAGATAAGCTCGTTAATGATGGGAAAAGTATCAAACGCATACGTCTAAGCATTGTAAGTATGATTTTAATTTTAATTGGTATCACCTGTGCGATACTTTTCTTAGTCATACCCTCTTACGTTTCACAAGACGGCATACTGCATGAGCCTTGGTTCCTCGTACCCCTTGGATTGTATGCGTTGATAGGCGGTCTCATCGTAGGACTTATCAATTTAATGTTAATATTCATGAGTCACTACAAACATTCACGTCGCAGTTAAAAAATATCCTCCCCATTATATAAGACTTATTTCAAAACAATTATTTAAAGTTGTTTTGAAATAGGTCTTTTTCATTAACAAGAGTTATCCACTATCTATATTACAAAATATGATAAATTCTTAAATTTTATGTAAATTCAACCTCAGACAAAAGTATAAATGTTACATTGAAATCGAAATACGATATCGCTTTTCGATATATTAATTAGAGAGGATGAATGTATGTGGAATCAAAATTAGAAAGACGTATGTTTTTAGGGTTTATTTATATTCACATTTTGCATCATGCAAGTGAACATCCTATCTATGGTAGTTGGATGATTGAGGAACTTCAAGAACACGGTTATACAATGAGTGCTGGTACGTTGTATCCCCTCTTACATAGTATGGAAGACGAAGGATTACTTGTTAGTGAGAAAAATGTGGTTGCAGGTAAACAACGCAAGAACTATATCATCACTTCATTTGGTAAAGAAATGTTAGCCAAAAGCCAACAAAAATTAAAAGAACTTGTTGGCGAAGTATAATTTATAAATTGGGAGGTTATGCTAATGAAATATCTTGAAGTCTTTTTGGTCGCGCTAAGATTAGGTTGTACATCTTTTGGTGGTCCAACAGCACATCTCGGTTACTTCTATGATGAATACGTTAAACGTAGGAAGTGGCTCACAGAACAGCAATATACAAATTTAGTCGCGTTATGTCAGTTTTTACCTGGTCCTGCAAGTAGCCAGGTCGGTTTTGGTATCGGCATAACGAAGGCAGGTTTACTTGGTGGTGTTATTTCATTTATTGGTTTTACATTGCCTTCAGTCATTGTATTAATGTTTTGTGCGACGCTGCTCCTTGCTTACAGCAGTGATTTAGGTTGGACGCATGGTTTGAAATTAGTTGCAGTTGCCATCGTGCTTAATGCCATTATTGGCATGGGCAAGAAGCTTTTGCCTGATGTGAAAACAAAGCTTCTTGCACTATTTACCTTAGTTATGGCAGTCACAGTGATTCACCCTATGTCACAATTGGGTGCATTGATTATCGTGGCGCTTGCTGGATTAATACTCTTTAAAGAAAATGATGAAAGTAAACCATCAATAAAGATATTCAATATTCCTAAATTGGTTGGTGTTATTGCACTTACACTCTTTTTCAGTTTTTTATTAATTTTACCTATTATTAATTTCTTCACAACCAATTCATGGGTGAGTATGATTGATCATTTTTATCGCTCAGGTGCACTTGTTTTCGGTGGCGGCCATGTTGTTCTACCATTATTAGAACAAGCATTTGTCGCAACAGATATGATCAGTGCGAACGACTTTTTAACAGGTTACGCATTAACACAGGCAGTGCCGGGTCCATTATTTACCTTTGCAGCATATATCGGTACCGTTATGTCTGGCATTCCAGGTGGCATTGTCGCAACAATCGCTATTTTTTTACCTGCCTTTTTACTATTAATTGGCGTTTTACCATTTTGGGAACACGTGCAGTCGAATCGCTATGCTAAAGCAATGTTAAAAGCGGTCAGTGCTGGTGTAGTTGGTATTCTAATCGCAGCACTGTATGATCCTATTTTTACATCATCCGTCAATTCACACATGGATTTCGCATTTGCTGCCATATTATTTGTATTGCTAGCATACTGTAAAGCCCCGTCATGGCTAATTGTAATTTTAGGATTAGCACTGGGTATCATGTTTTATTAAATTTTTTAATCATTTTTTAATAATTCTTTAAGCAATTGTAAACCCCCATACCATAGTCTAAGAGTATCAATTAATTAAGACTATATACGGGGAGATGAAGATTATGAAATTTACAGTTATTCCATCAGGTTTTAAGGAAAGTTTAAGTGCAGAAGAAGTTGGTTATGCAATTGAAAAAGGTATTAAACGTGTCAATTCAAATTATGAAGTAAATGTTATACCTATGGTTGATGGTGGCGAAGGTTTCGTAGAATCTATTATTAAAATTAGAAATGGCTATAAAATAATGACTCATGTCACTGGCCCTGTCGGACAACGCATCCAATCTTACTTTGGCGTATTTAAAGAAGGAAAAGAAACTGTAGCTGTGATTGAAATGGCTGCAATTGCAGGATTAAGACATGTCCCTAAGACACAAAGAAACCCATTATACACAACAACTTATGGCGTAGGTCAAATGATTATTAAAGCACTTGATTACGGTGTAGATAGAATAATTATAGGTTGTGGCGATTCTGGTACATCTGATGGTGGCGTAGGTATGGCTCAAGCTATTGGCGTTAAATTCTATAATAAGCATGGCGAGGCAGTTTACATTGATGGTGGCGTTGATATTGATAAAATTCATGACTTAGATTTAAGCAATATAGACAGCCGAGTATCAACAACACCAATTGATGTTGCTGTAAATTGGTCTAATATATTATGTGGTGATAAAGGCGTTGCACGAGTATTTGGTCCTCAAAAAGGGGCGTCACAAGAGGACGTAGAACATTTATCAAATAATTTATATCATTTAGCTGCTTTAATTAAGCAACATACAAATAAGGATTTACGTTATGCAGAAGGTACAGGGGCATCAGGTGGTCTTGGAGCCGGTCTCATCGCTTTCGCTAATGCAACATTGCATCCAAGGTTTGATTTGATTAAAAATTATATTCAAATCGAAAGCAATCTTGAATCAACGGATATTGTCATTACTGCAGAAGGTTGTATTGACTATCAAACACCGAATGGAAAAGTGCCTGCTGAAGTTGCACGTATTGCTAAAAATCACAATAAACCTGTAATAGCTTTTGCAGGAACGATTGGTAAAGGCGCAAAAATAAATTATCAAAGTGGTATTGATGCATTTTCTAGTATTATACCTGAGCCAGCTACTTTAGAAAATGCAATCAACGACGCAGATAAATGGTTAGAGGGCAGTGTAGAAAGTGCGATTCGTTATATTATGATTGGTATGAACCTTTTTAAAGCAAGAGAACAACAAAAGCATAAACTGAAGGAAGTCGTTACAGATGCTAGCTAATGTTTCATTTTCACATCTATGGATTTGGATATCTTTTCTTTGTTTAAGTTTTTATATCTTTTTGGTATTAGATTTAAGTTACTTAGGCAAAGTAAGTATAATGATTTTTATTTTAGCTATTATATTATTTATATTTTCAAATTTACCTGCAGGATTAGCTGGGATGCTATGTTTGATCGGTGCAGTGTTGCTGGGTGTTCCAGATTCAATATTATTTGAATCATTAAATCAACATATCGTTTGGTTAATGATTGGCGCATTTATCATCAGTAGTGTCATAGAAGAAAGTGGTTTATTAACAAGGCTCGTCAATTGGTTTAGCCGAAAATGCCATACTGAAAAGCGTGCAAGTTTATTCATTTTGGCAACGATTCAACTCATGACTTTCTTTATACCTTCAACTTCAAGTCGTGCAGCAGCAATGTTACCTATTTATCAAGCGATAAAAACACAGTTTCCAAAGCGTGCCACGATGTATGGTTTAATGATACCTATACTTATTTTAACTATGACGAATACGACCTTAATTGGTGCGGGAAGTCATTTAATAGGTATAGGTATTTTAGAAGGTCAAACAGATAAATCGATTTCTTATATTGATTTCGTGTTATGGGGCTTACCCTTTGGTTTACTAATTAGTTTGATTGCTGCTGTCATATTAATGTACAGTCCTATTAAACAACAACCTATGAAGGAAGTTTCAGATAAAGAACCTGTCGATATTGAAGTTGACGTTGAACAAACACCACTTTCGTCAAAGGAACGTAAAGCAATTATTTTAATTGGCATAACTATTGTACTGTGGGTTACTGAAAGTTTACATGGACTTGATATTGCTTTTGTAACAATTTTAATGGCTTTTTGCATGTTGATTCCTCAATTAGGACTCATAACTTGGAAAAAAGCTTTGTCCGAAGTGTCATGGAGTTTAATATTTTTCGTAGCGAGTGCAACTGCACTTGGAGAATTATTAATAAAATACGGTGTCGTTAAGTACATACAAGACCAAATTTTATCATTACTTAACGGATTACCAGTAATGCCTGCAATTGTATTTGTGATTATACTAAGCATCATTAGTGTAGGTTCACATTTACTCATTACAAGCCATACAACAAGAGCTGTGGTACTTGTTCCAACGGTACTTATTTTCGCGGAAACCTTTGAATTAAATCCTATGTCAGTTGTATTTATAACATTAATTGGCATAAACTATTGCTTAACATTACCAGTAAGTTCAAAAGCATTATTAATATTTTATGAGTTAGATGATCGACCATTTAATACTTCACAACTTTTAAAATTAAATATGTGGTTACTCCCTATTTATGTAGTATTTATGGTCTTAATGTATTTATTTTATTGGCAATTTATAGGTTTAAAACTAAAGTAGGTGTATTGAATAATGGAAAAGATTTTAATTGTGGAAGATGATGAAAAAATTGCACGTGTATTGCAATTAGAACTAGAGTTTGCAGAATACGATGTGACTTTAGCATATACAGGCAAGCAAGGAATACAAGCATTTCAAGATAATTCCTTTGATCTCATCTTGCTTGATGTTATGTTGCCAGAATTAAATGGTTTGGAAGTGTTGAGACGTATTAGAACGAAAGATAATTCAATAAAGGTCATCATGTTAACCGCTCGTGACGCATTAATGGATAAAGTCGGCGGCCTTGATTCTGGCGCAAATGATTATGTTACTAAGCCTTTCGAAATAGAAGAATTATTAGCTAGAATCCGTGCGCATTTAAAAATGCTACATGCTGACACAGAAGAAGATGATGACATTCTCGTACATAGACATATTTCTGTAGATACAAAGTCACGTGAAGTCTATATGGACGATACTATAGTGAGTACTACGCCAAAAGAATATGAAATGCTTGTTTATTTCCTGGAAAATAAAAATCAGGCTTTAGAGCGTGAGCAAATAATCAAACACGTATGGCAATTTGATTACCAAGGCGATACTAACGTAGTCGATGTGTATGTACGTCACTTACGTAAAAAGTTAGACAAAAACAAACCATCCATTATCGATAGTGTCCGTGGGTATGGTTATATGATTAAGGATTAATTTATATGAGATTAGGTACTAGAATCCAGTTGTATATCACCGTGATGACCGTAATTTTGATTATTTGTGTGAACATCTTTGTGTATGTTATTTTCAAACATTTTTCAATAGCTTCTGAGCTAAATCAACTTGAAGCACGTAGTATTAATATTATAGAAGAAATTAAAAAATCGGATAATAGAACGAATCAAGAAATTATGAATAACAGTTACATACTTTCTGATGGCTACATCAGTGTTATTGATAAGAACGATAAAGCCAAAGTGAATTTCACGACTAATGTAGATTATAATAATATCCAACAACCCTTTCAAAGTAAGCAATATAAAAAAACCGTTGCTTATAAAGGTCATCATTTTGCAATGATTTCCTTGCCTATCGTTTGGGAACATGGTGAAGTCGTCAATTTACAGCTTTATGAAAATGTAGACTTTAAGTATGAATCCTTTCAAATTTTAAAATGGATTTTAATCGGCTCAGTTATATTATTACTAATAGTAATTTTTTACTTGAATAGAGTAATCACCAATATTATCACGCAACCGATTTTGAAATTAAGTAAGCACATCAAAGAAACACAAGAAACCAAAGATTATTTACCTGTAGAAGTACAACAAAATGATTCGTATGAATTGCAGGAATTATCTACTTCCTTTAATGACATGATGAACAAATTGAAAGAACACGACGAGAGACAACAAGCATTTATTATGAATGCGTCACATGAATTAAAAACACCAATTACAGTTATAAACTCTTATAGTCAAATGTTGCAGCGATTTGGAAAGAAAGATCAAAAAACATTAGATGAAAGTATCCATGCTATTGGTGATGAAGCTAAAAAAATGAAATATTTAACAGAACAATTGTTATATTATGCTCAAATAACGAAAAATAAGACGGAAAGTAGTCTTGAATATGAAAATATAGTGGAATTAATTGAAGAAATCACACATCGCTTAAAGCATGTATATAAACAAGATATAAAAGTAGAAGTAGCTTGTGAATCTTATGAAGCTTGGCTAAATATTTCTTTATTCAAGCAATTAATACACATATTTTTAGATAATGCACACAAATATGGTGAATCACTTATTATTGTCAGAATTTCTGATAATAAAGATTCATTCAATATTGAAATTATGGATGACGGTATAGGTATTCCAGAATCTGACTTGCCTCATATTTTCACTCGCTTTTATCGTGTAGATAAAGCACGGTCACGTAGCACTGGCGGTTCAGGTTTAGGATTGTCCATTGCGCAAGAAATTGCCACACAACAAAATATAGTGATTGATGTAAAAAGCGAAGTAAATAAAGGATCATCCTTTATTTTAACTGTGCCTAAAGGAGTCAAAAAATGAAACTGCTCGTTAAATTAATTTTAATAATGACATGTATTGGATTATCTGTCGCCCTATGTGTAATTATATTTTTAAAAGCGAATCAGCAACTTATGGCAGAGACAGATGCAAAAGCAATGGTTGAGAAACGTTACAACGGTGATATTGAATCTATCAAGCTCACTGATAATAAAAATGAATTTTTAGTAAAATTAAAATCAAGTGAAGGTATATATCACATTAAAGTAGATAGAGAAAAGAAAACAATTTCTAATATAAAACAAACAAAGGATTTAAAACCAAAGAAACCTGAACCCAAAAAGGAACAGAAAAAGGAAGATAAAAAAATCAGTGAAGCATCAGCCAAAGATATAGCAAAAGAACACGTCGGCGGTACCTTTAAATCTATTACTTTAAAAGAAGATAAAGGTATTAAATACTATTTGGTGACTCAAGATATAAGTAGTCAAAAAGGTGCTAATATCATTATCAATCATGTTACAGGTAAAGTATCCTCAGTAGCTTGGTTCAATAAAAATAATGATGCAGCATCAACTGAAACCCAACCTACACAACCACCGCCTACAAATCAAAAACAACGTATTTATTCAGGTGATGATGACGGTAATGATGACGGCGACGATGACAGTGATGACGACGGCGACGATTATGATGATTATGAAGATGGCGATGATTAATAAATCACTTTACAAATATTTAAATAAAAACTCCGAGGTAGTTAGTAAATTTACTATCCCGGAGCTTTTATCTGTTTCGAGTAATTCGAAAACTAGTAATAATTTATAATAATTAACACATTATTTCATCAATCACTCTTCTTTTCTTCGCTACCAAAAGGCACATACTTAACTTTTGTATCTGCTGGTAAACCTTCATATTTATTGAATAGTGTTTGATATTTCTCGCTGGTTGGCGTTGCATGATGTAAATAATGTTCAAATGGCAGTTTCTCCATCGTATAGAAATCCTTATCTGGATGCTCTTTTACTTCTTGTTTCAAATTCGCGATTCGCGTTTCATTTTGATAGTGGATATAGTAAAAACCACTCAAATAAACAACACCAAACATAATTGCAATTCCCACAATCATATTACGCCACAACGCATGCATGACGTTGAGTTGAACAAGTAATATCAGTAGAATGATGCTATAGATTACATATACTGTATAAAAATTCCTTGGACCGAGTGGTGATACAATGACTAAAGGTGCACATACAAGTAAAGTTGAGGCTAGGAGTAAATATAATGTATAACGTACTTCCTTTTGCCCGATCACTAAATGTATTGCATAAATCATTGCACCTAAAAATATAATACAAATCACAGTATTAAGCAGATTTGCTATAGTGATTGAATGGAAATTTTGTAATTCGAATTGTTTATATATGAAAAAGTAATAAATAGGCAATATCAATAATCCACTAACAGTCAGCCCTATTTTCACCTTGGATAAGCTGTACAGCACAGTACTGCGATAAAGCATAACTAGCACCACAGCAATAATCATAGATAAAATCACAATTTGATTGAAAAAGACCCAATCTGGAATTGTCGTAGTCACCGTATGGAATATTTTATCGAATAATCCTGTTTCACTAGATACATTCTGGTAACTGCTGCCTTCAAAAAATATTTTACGATAATTGGGGTTTAAAAACATGATTACTGTGCCAGCCACAGATAATAATAAACCAACAATAAATTTAGGGTTAATTTGTCGATAAAGTAATAAGTTCAGGGCGATAGCTAACACCAAAATCATACTATTAAAGAGCGTCGTATTTTCCATAAAAAACTGCCCAATAAAACAAATAATATAAAAGACAATATTGATTACAGGTGTAAGCCCTTTTCGTTCAAATAAAACTGTAACGATAAACCATAAAATGAACAGCACACACAACGTGGCTGGGACATAATTATAAAAACCTGCAAACCATCCATAAGTTTGTTTGTATATCTCACTTGGTATCGTAACCATAAGTATAAAAGCTATTAAATAATATAGTGGCTGTTTCGTATTGTGAGTAAAACGAACAATAATATATATCATAGCCATGCTAATTAACGCGTAAGATATCCACCTAAACCAATCCAAACGAACTGCTACAGTTTCTAAAATATTACCCAAATAACGCCCATTTAAATTCGCATATTTTTCCTGCCACATTTGCACGCCATACTGACTATACCAATCCCAATCATCATGGGTTAATGGTAAAAAGAACGCCATAAAATAGTAAAATAAAAATAGTGCGGTAAGTGTCAGGTACATCTTGTCCAAATTTAGTGATTTCATATTAATTTACCTCATGTTTATTTAAATTCGTCTTATGTATAATAAATAACGGTCTCTGTTTCACTTCATAATAAATTCTACCTATATATTCTCCAATAATACCTAAAGAAGTCAGCTGCACGCCGCCTAGGAACAATACTGCAAAAATAGTAGTGAAATAACCAGGCGTAGATACACCATAACTCAGTGTATAAATTAAATTGAATATAATATAGAGAAAGCTCATCAAACAACTAAATAATCCTAAATAAATAATAATACGTAACGGTCTATTGTTAAAGGAAATCAGTCCATCTATACCATAATTTAACAATGAACTAAATGACCATTTAGACTCTCCTTCTTCGCGTTGTACATTTTGATATTCAATGACTTTTGGCTCAAAGCCGATCCATGCAAATAATCCTTTTGAAAATCGATTGTATTCTCCTAATTTCACAACTTCTTTAACGGCACGCTGACTCAGTAACCTAAAATCTCCTATGCCATCCTCTAAGGTAACATCTACCATTTTATTAATCATTAAATAATACATTTTAGACAGATGCTTACGTAACCAACGTTCTCCAGTTCGATCTCTTTTAGCCACCACTTGATCTTCACCATTTCTAAAATCTACAATCATTTGTGGAATTAATGACGGCGGGTGCTGTAAATCTCCGTCTATGATGATCAACGCCTCAGCTTCCGTACTCGCTTTCAACCCTGCATACATCGCAGACTCTTTACCAAAATTACGTGAAAACGAAATGTATTTCACCCTACTATCTAATTCAGATAATTGTTGAATTATTGTTAATGTTTGGTCTCTACTACCATCATCCACGAAAAGTAATTCATATGTATAACCGTTAATATAACTATCATGTTGCATAATTTCTGTTAATTTATCATACGTTTGTTTAATTACAAACGCTTCATTAAAGCATGGAATCAATATTCTAATCATTAAAACGGCGCACCTCTTTGAATTATAATTATATAAAATGTATTATATACAGTATTATACAATATAAAAAACCAGAATGTACCATATATTTTGTACATTCTGATTTATCGTGTGCACTATGTCTATTTTATTTTGCTTTATTTACTTCCCATTTTACTTACTACATAATTAATATCACGTTGGATGTTTTCTGGTTGTTCCCCTATATCATAATTATATTCTAGAGTCAGATGTGCGTTCGGCGTATATTGATGATAAATTTCAAAAAATGCATCCATATCTAATGTTCCTTCATGCAATAAATTGTGGTCATCATGCTTACCATCATTGTTGTGTAAATGATAGAATTTAATCTTATGCTTAAGTTGTTGAACCACATGTTCTAAATCCCAATTATTAGCGTTAGCATGTCCCACATCAATTAATACACTGTTCTCTCTTTCTTTACAGAAGTCAATAAATTCTGATTCTGTTAACAGTTTATTTTGCTTAGTATCTACCCCTACATTTTCTACTAAAATGTTTACACCTTGTACTTTCGCTTCTGATGTAATATTGTCTAAATTATTTGCTGTCTCAGCAATCATTTGCTGTTTATTGTTAATAGCTACATTATTTACATGGTAAACAATATCTTTAATCCCTAATGCCACGCAGTGTTCAATTGCCAATCTAATTTGTTTTAAGCTATATGGGTCTGCTTCTCTAGGACGCGAATGCTCTACATCAAAAATTTGTTCGTGATATGTTAAGAAACGTTGTGAATCTTTACCTATCTCAAGTAATTCCTTCGTATAAGCTTCATCTTGATTGTTACCAAAAAGTTCTATGCCTAAATTGGGATTTACTTCTAATAGACTATAAATTGGTGCTAACCCGCTTCTAATATATGCGTTTGTACTTAAGATTAATGCCATGATTATCGCTCCTCAATATTTATTTCTGTATTTGGGTCAAACAATGTTACTTTATTCATATCAAACTTTATATTTACAACTAATTGTTCAGGCTTGTCATAACTTTTCACAGTCAGTGTCTGTTGGTTTAACTTACCAATGAGACTGTAGCATTCACCTAAATTTTCAATATCTTCTATTTCAAATTTCAGCTCCGTTGGTTCGTCTATAATATGAACTGCTTCAGGACGAATACCAACTAAAAGTTGATGCCCCTCATACTGATTTAGATGTTGTTGTTTTAAACTTTCTGCATTAATTGAAAGTTGGTCATCAAATTTAAGTCGATGCTTTTCATATGTTGCATCCAAAATATTCATCGGAGGTGCACCAATAAAACGCGCCGTAAAGACATTACGTGGATGATTATAAATATTTTCAGGTGTATCGAACATTTGTATTTCACCCTTATTAAACAATGCAATACGATCTGCCAATGCCATCGCTTCTAACTGATCATGCGTAACAAAAATAAAGGTATGTTGGTACATGTCATGTAAATGCAACAACTCTCTTCTTGCAGAAACACGTAATAAGGCATCTAAATTAGACAACGGTTCGTCTAACAAGAAATATGAAGCATTTTTAACAACTGCACGCCCTAAGGCAACCCTTTGACGTTGTCCGCCTGATAATTCACTCGGTTTACGCTCCTTTAAATGATTTAAATCAAGTATAGAAAGTGCTTGATCCAGTCTCTTGCTAATCTCTTCTTGTGGGACTTTATTCCGTTTCAATGCATAAGTAATATTTTTCTCTACACTCATATGCGGATACAGTGCATAGTTTTGAAAGACCATCGCAATATCTCGTTCCCCCGGTTCATAACTTGTTACATCTTTATCATCAAAAAGAATTTGACCGTCTGAAACACTTTCAATACCTGAAATCATTCTGAGTATCGTAGACTTTCCACACCCAGAAGGACCTAAAAACACAACACGTTCACCGTCATTTATTTTTAAAGTTAAATTCTCAATTACTTTGGTATCACCAAATGATTTACTTAAATTTTTTAATTCTAAAGTACCCATTGTCATCCTCCTATTTAATTCCACTAGTAGTAAAGGTATCGATAATAAAACGTTGGAACACTAAATATATAATGAGTGGAATCGCCATTGTTAAGACACTTAAGGCCATCGCCACAGTAAAGTTTGTTCCTCCTTCTGAACTTACAAACAGTTGTAATGCTAAAGGTAACGTATAATTTTCTTCATTTTTCAACATTAAATTCGGCCAGATATACTCATTCCATGACAATATGAAAAACCAAATACTTGTAGATGTTAGTGCAGGCTTAGTAATCGGCACAATCACATCTTTCATCGTGTGCCACACTGAAATATTATCTACTTGAAGCGAGTCTAATAAAGCTCTTGGAATATTACGCATAGACTGCGTTAACATGAATATGCCAATTGCGTCTGCAAGCTGCGGTAAAATGACGCCCCAAACTGAATCCACAAATCCTAAACGTGCCATAATAATGTAGTTCGGAACCATTGTTACTGTAAATGGCACGAAAATCGTTGCTACAAGTACCATATATGTCACTTTTTTAAATTTAAATTGGTAAAAGACAATGGCAAACGCTGCTAAAAATGAGATTGCCACTTTAACAATCGTAATCACACTCGCAATTACAAATGTATTCGTTGTAATTTGTAGTAACGGAATATCGTTAACTAACTTATCGAAATTTTCCATCGTAAATGGTATCGGAATTAAATTAAGCATGGAGTCATACGCATAACTTAACTTTTTGAATGAATTACTTACCGCAAAAATAATCGGATAAATTGCCAATAATATACACGTAATTAATACAATATGCGCAATATAAGATTTAGTTTTCATACTTAACCCTCCTCTCAACCACTAAAAACTGAACCAGTAATAGTAAAAAGAAAATAACTAGCGTAATTGTTGATACTGCAGCTGACATTCCTGTCTTATATAAGGTGAAACCTTCGTGGTAAGCGTGATAGATTAAGTTACTACTCTGATAATTTGGGCCGCCTTTAGTAATGACGCTAATGGGCGTAAAGACATACTGTAACCCTTGGACAATCGTCATAATTAAAATATAAAACCCTGTCGCCGAACTCATCGGTAAAATAATATCGATAAAAATACGCGATGGTTTTACATTATCTATTTTTGCCGCTTCAATCATCTCTCTTGGAATACCGATAATACTTGAATATAGTACTAGGAAGTTATAACCAAATACTTTCCAAGCAACGATTAAACTAATCACGAATATGACCCAGCCATTTGTTGTCGTCCAGTTCGGTATCGATAATCCAAATACACCAAGTATTTGTGCTACAGGCCCTGATACAGGATTCAGTATCCAAAGGAACACCATCGCTCCTACCACTAAAGAAATTACGGAAGGTATAAATAATACCGTTTGATAAATCCGTTTACCTTTGCCTACAAAGTAATCTACAATAAATGCAAAAATGTAGGTCATCACTGTATTAAATGCTATAAGTAGTGCAATATAAGCAAATGTCTGAACGATAATCATATAAAATTTAGGATCTGTAAAAAGATCAATATAATTATTCAATCCCACAAATTCTTTATGTGTTTTAACCATATTCCAATCAAAAAAGCTTAAATATACGGTATAAATTAAAGGAATAATGTTAAATATTAAAATGATGATTACAGATGGTAATAACAGTGCGTAAGGTAACCATTTTTTATTCATTACGCGTCCTCCTCAACTCGTTAATCTAATTCCTGATTAATTCTATTTTGTGTTTCTTTCATTGTTTGGTTTACATCTGCATCTTCACCGAGTATCTTATCTCGCATATCAATGATCTGTTGTTCAGCTTCTAAACCACTATTACCAGGGAAAGCAGCCCATGGTACAACATTGCTCATCTGTTTAATTGCGGGTTGCATCATTTCATTTTCTGCAACATATGCTTTCAAGCCATTCGGATCATCTACAACATCGTTACTTGGCGGCACATAGCCTGTACCTTTTGTCCATTTCGCCATGTTCTCTACTTTATATAGATACTTCATAAACTTCCACGATGCTTCTTGTTCTTCTTTTGTATCTGAAGTAATACCTAGCATTGATCCACCAGCTGGGACTTTTTTCTCTTTTCCTTCCCATCCAGGCATTTCTATCGCTTCCACATCAAACTTGGCATTATCTTTAATATGTGTTTGTTTCGCATTGGTTGTAAATAACATACCAACTTCACCGTTAATAAAGCTTTGTTGACCTTGTTCATCATTTGTATGTAATGCTGATTTATTTTTCACCATATCTTGCATCAATTGATACGCTTCTACGCCCTCTTCACTCGCAAATGATGCTTTTCCATCTTTAACAATATTGCCACCGTTACTATCAACGATTGCTTGTTGTGCCCAGCTATCAGCCGGTTCTTGTATAAACACGCCATATTGATTTGATTTATTTCTAATCGTTTCAGCGTATGTTTTAACTTCTTCCCATGTTTTCGGACCACTTTCATCTAAATTTGCCTTACGTAAAATATCTTTATTTATAAACATTACGGGGCTACTGACAGAATATGGCAAGCCTAATTGTTCGCCTTTTTCATCCTGTGCAATACTCAACATTTTATCGTCGAATTTTTTCTCTATAAATTCCTTGTCTTCTGGAAATGATTCGTTGATGATTGCTTCAGGTGATGTATATTCAAAGTTATCCTTGTAATAGTTTTTAAATGACCAACCAATTTGAACAACATCTGGTGTCCTTCCTCCCGCGGCTTCAGACATCATATTCTGTATTAATCCTTTATACATGTCCGGATTATATTTAGATTGCACGTAAACATCATCACTTTGCGCATTAAAATCTTTCACAAGCTCTTTTACTGTTTTACCACCTTGCGTCTCAGCATTGACATGCCAATATTCTATTTTGACCTTGCCATCCTTTGTCTTATTGCTGTTTCCTTCAGCGCTACAACCGGCTAAAATTAACAATCCAATACACAATAGAAAACCAATTTTTTTCATTTGCCTTAAAACCTCCCAAAAAAATAGCCAAATAAACGTGTAAATACACGCTTATTTGGCTCTCCAATTGCCTATCGTTTACTTGTCATATTCAATGTAACAAATCAATATTGAGTTTCATCAATGCTCATGTAAAAATTCAGTAAATTCTCTGCTCCACATCTCTTCATTCGCTGTCGATACGCCTAACGCACCATCTTCAAGTGCTTGAGTTAAGTAACTTGCTCTATCTACTAAACCCCCCATAATAATTGGTATCTTCACTTGTGACTGAATCGAGTTGATTAAAAACGATGTAATTGTTGGCATCATTTCTAACATATCAGGTTGGCTTACACGAGCGGTATTAATGATATTTTCTTTCATATCATGATCCGCTAAGAAGAAACGTTGTATCACAAAGATGCCATTTTTCTTAGCTAATTTAACATGGCTCGTTTTTGTGGTTACAACACCCTGGGGTTGGATCATTTGTTTTATATATTTAAAACCAAAATCATCTAATTTTAATCCTTTAATCATCTCTACATGAATATAAACATCAATGCCATATGATTGATACAGCTTCACATACTCTTTTATGTTTATAAAGTTGCCCGTTAAAATAAACACTGCTTTTATATTATCTTTATATTTTAGAACAGTTTCTAACTGTTTTTCATTTGTCACAGATGCAATCACTACTCTATTGTCTTTCATTTTATCCTCCACTTTATAAATATCTATAATACTATTTAAGCATTATTTTATTAATACAGATACGCCTTCACATTTAAAGTTTGTTAAAATTATTTGAAGCTTTAATATTGAGTCAAATACAACACACAAAAAAATTGCCGACAAAGTCTGAGTCTTTGTCGGCAATTTAATTTAGTTAAATATTACTTTTCTTTATCTTTGTTTTCTTTTGATTCGTTCTTTAACTCTTGTTTGTTTTCTTTTAATTTTTCCTTATCTGCTTCAGGTGTATAGTCTACGCCTGTTGTATAATCATTCGCAGCATTCCATAATAAAAATTCATTTACACCATGATCTTTAAGTGCTCGGACTTGGTCTTCAATAGCTTGACTATCGTACGCTTTATAATTTCCTTCACCCAAATATTGAGCAGTAAAATCTTGTAACCATGGACGTGATTTTGGTTTATCTTTGCCTAATGCATTTAACACTGACGTTTCTTTATCTAAATAATTATCTATTGCTTTGTACGGTTCTTTATCTGGTGCTGCAAGACCGAAATCTCCTGGACTCCAATGCGAAGGATAAATCATAGATGAAATTGCGTCTGTATTTTTCGCAATTTTAGGGAAGCTTTGACCTATACCAGGTGCTTCTTCGACCATCGCAGCATAACCAAATACATCTGCTGATACTTTCACATCATAATCTTTCAATTCTTTTCTAGCTGTACCTAAAAATTGAGTAATTGTATCTACACGTTGATCTACATCACTTAACTTACTATTTTTATATGCACCTTTGTTGTACTGCAAACTACTTTCCACATTTTCAAAACCTTCAGGGAAACGCACGTAATCGTATTGAATATCTTTAAATCCAGCCTTAGCCGCCTCTTTAGAAATATCGATATTATAATCCCATACATTTTTATTAAATGGGTTAACAAACTTATCGCCACCATCATTTTCCCAAACTGAGCCGTCTTCTTCTCTAAATGACCATTCTGGGTGGTCTTCAGCTAATTTTGAGTCTTTAAAAGTAACTATTCTGGCAATAGGATAAATATTCTTTGCTTCCATTTGCTTAAGCAATGGCTTTGCATCCACGATGTCTATCGTATTATCATCAATCTGCTTATTACCAGTATTGAAATTGATTGTCACATTACCAGTGTCATCTTTAACATCAATGACCATCGCATTTAAGTCAGTCTCATTAATAAATTTCGTTAATTCTTTAAATTTTTCTCCATTTGTTGAATTTGCAGTAACATAAATACCTTTCACGCCATCTTTAGGATACGCAACGTCACTATAAGGTTTACCATTTTCTTTATCTTTTGATTCACTTGCATGATTTTTATGCTTATCTTCTTCGGAACCCTTTTGTGATGAATCATTCGCACACCCCGTTAATACAAGCGTCCCTGCAAGTATCGTTGATAAAATCAGTTTTTCTTTCATTATTAATTTACCCCTTAACATAAACTTAGGTATCCCTTCACGTTCGAATGCCTTGATTTTAAGTTTAGCACAATGCACTTATGTTGCAAACGTTTAATTATAAAAGTTATTGTTTATTATTAAGTCATTTTTTGTTATAACAAAATAATTGGACACTTTATATATTTAGCAATCGTAGAATTAAATAATTCCTTGTGAAATAATTTGATATTCAATTTATTTATATCATTTTAAGGGTAAATGTTAATATAAAATATTCGTGAGTCAGAAAAGGAGGATGCTTTTGTCACATATAACAATTAAACCTGCCTACCCTGAATTACAAGAAGGTGGGTATTTTAACCTACTAGCAATTGATGATATGGCCAAAGTCTTTTTCAATACAGATGATGAATCTAAACTTGAACAAGGCATGCAAAGTTTATGGCGTCAAAATGGCAATCGCTTTAGCTATAACAATACGATGATTTCTTTCGTAGATGGTCAACCCGCTGGCGCTATCTCTTATCTACCTTACGATACGCTTGAAAGTCAGACACTATCCACTGTCGAACAAATAGTGAAAATACAGAAACTCCAAATTGTGCCTCAGTTCATCAATAACTTTAAAGCTATAGTCGCTTTGATTAATTTAGATGAAGGTAGTTCTGGAGAATATCATGTAAGCATGCTTGCCACACTTTCTCAATTTAGAGGTATGGGTATAGCTAAAAAACTACTTACTTATGCTGAACTACTTGCTTTACATAAAGGCTATAATACTATTTCACTGACAGTAGAAATCAATAACGCTTCTGCCCAGCGCTTGTACCAGAAACAAGGTTACGATTACGTGGGTGAAACTGGCGAAGGCGATATTAAAGTATATAAAATGCAGAAATATCTAGGTTAGTAGTTACTTTTTAAGATATGAAAAGCACGCACTCCTTTTAGCTAAGAAGCGCGTGCTTTATTGTTGTTTCGAGACATCCGGCATTGTCCGGCCAGACAACCCGATGACTGACCTTGTTGGTGTGATGGGGTGGAAGGAATGTTTCATGTAAAACATTTATAAATATTTTACATGCTTTTATACTTCAGGTTTTCAACATCTTTTAAATTATTGGTTCTTATAAATTCATTAGAACATTACTTGATTTTTGAAAAAAGGTGATGAAATTTATACCTATATATTTACGCTACCTCTTGAGACTCATCATAAACACTCTCAATAAAGGCTATGATTTCACTCTCTTCAGGACCTTTTCTTTCTTTAAACACCGTTATTACTAAATCATTAAATACTTTTCTAATAAATTCTCTAGATGATTCAGCAACAAACATAACTTTCAACATTTTATTAAAGTTTTTGTGTAAAAACGTTTCATTTAATATATATTCAAATTCCTCTTGGTTAACCCCATTCATAATTACATTATCAATAAACTCTTCTTTTGCAATTCTAATCATTTCTACTGCATCATCTTCAATGAAACTATCCATAATTTTCTTGGCGCTATATGAAGAAATTGTCCCTCCGATAGTTCCACCAATAATTGTTCCTATACCTGGTGCAAAAATGGAACCTAAGGCCATCCCACCTGCTGCACCTAAGCTTGTAGTTACTGTATTTTTCACAAGTTGTTTATGCGAAATCCTACCTTTTAACACATTATACACATCAGGTCCAAATGTTACTGCAGCATTTATTACTACCAAAGTTCCACCAGCTACAAATTTTGTAGCATTTTTTTGAGAATTCTTAAAAAACTTCGATGCAATTTGTGTATTAATAACTGATTGTCCTATTTTTTTACCTGCTTTACTCCCAGCAAATTGTGAAGCAAGCATATATGTAAAACCACTATATGCTACTGGTCTTACAAAAGCAATACTTGCCTTCTTAAATGACTGTTTCATATCTTGACCATTAGTCCTACATGACCAATAAACCCAGACACTTGAAATTACACTACCAGGAATTGCAGTACCAGCACCTTCCATAAAATCTATACCTGCTGAATATTTTAATTTTTGTAAAAAAGTTGCTGTTTGTTTTTCTCCTTTTGCATTTATAAACTGAGAATGTGCTTTTTTATCAAAAATACTAGTTTGTGCAATTTGTGATTGATTATAGGTTAAAGTTCCTTTTTTTACATACTTATGAGCATTTCGTGGATCTGTTTCATTTGGTACTGCTTTACCATTAATTTTTCTTGCAATCTCTCTTAATGCTTCATTGTATTGGTCCTTAGGAACTTCAATAATCATCATTGTTTTTTTACTTTTACTATTATAAGTATATTTAGCAGTTTGTCTATTATCAATTGTATGAAAAACGCTATTAATACTATCCTTAGCAGATTTACAATATTTTGTTTGAATCAGTTTACCATTAACTATTCTATCTGCCCCATTTTTTGAATTATCATGTCCTAATCCTTTTGCATTTCTCAATTTCATTTTGTCTAATGCATTACCAGCATGCTCTCCAGCTACACCATGCCCCTTAGCTTTAACTTTATCTCCAGTAAATTCATTGTTCACTTTGTAATTAGTTTCGCTAAACCTAGCATTTATTTGAGATTTATTTAAATCATCCATAACTCCAGGAGAAATACTTGCAAATTGTGAATTAATTGAATTATTTATTAAGGTTTCATTTTTCAATTCTTTAGTTTTTTGTTCAAATATCTTTTCAATGTCTTCTATTTGGCTTATATCTTGTTCTTTTGTTTCATCAACAAAAGCTTTTTCACTCAAAACATCGTTTACAGCCTTACTCCAACCAGAATTGATAGTATAATCAATTATTAAAGCTAAATTAGATGGCAATGATCTAATAACTAGAGGCTTCTTCTTATAATATAATAGTATAGATAAATGTCCTATCCTAATTTGCTTATATAAATCTTGAAATGATATATTTATTTTTTCATTTACATATTTATCCTTTTTATCTTCCTTATTTTTGTTTCGAATTTGGTTATTAATTACAATTTCATTTGTGTTTACTAAATATCCATATTCCATAAATTTCATTTCATTTTTCAATGGTCTTGCATTATAAATAACAGGATAGACATCATCAGATATATTATTTTCAGTTCCCATATTAAAGTATTCAGTTCGATTAATTGGAATGTTTTCACCCACCATATCAGATGGCATAATAAAATCAATTAAATCTTCACTAAATTTTATTGTACTTTCAGTATTAATGATACTTTTCTTCCAGTCATTAATTTGCTTTATATAGAATGAAATTAGACCCACGCTTATTAATAGACCACCTACTAGTGTAACTTTAATACCAACTATAAAGATAAAAACTATAAAAACATAAAAGAAGAGTATCATTCCAATAGATACTCCAACTGATAACAATGCAGAAAAATTAAATTTTTTATAGAATAAAGTACTTAATCCTATAATAAATATTAAAACTAGTATCGACATTTTACTTCTCCTTTTTATTTACTATTTCCACTATTAAATAAAATGATATTAGAAATTCACTGTCACTAACACTTCAAATATTATCCCATTAATAACTTCAATTTATCCCATCTGGGATCTTGATTTTGTTTTTTATATTCTTGTTTATTATTGCTCATTTTGATTTCTTTACTCGTAATCAATTTACTTGTCTCGAATTTTTCCTTTGGATTCACACTATATTTATCCAAAATCTCGTCCCAATTTATGATATTGATGTCTTCGTAATTATCTTCACTAATCTCTGATACAAATTTGCGATCGTTAGTCTTAAATTTCTCAATGCCTTTGTGTAATGCATATAACAAACTTGTGAATTCGCCTTTGTTTTTTTCTTGAATACATACTGCTTTAAGACCGTATTCATTTAATTGATGATTAATGCTTTTTTGTTCTAAAATTTCAAAATTTTCAAATAAAATAACTTTTAGCTTTCCTGCTTCTTTTAATATTTGGAAATTCATCGCTATTTCTTTCGATTTATCAGAACTCTTTCCCCACCGCATAATTTCCTTTTCAACTACATCTGAAAATTGTAAGTAACCATAATATTTAATTAACCGCTTGTAATAGCCTGACATTACTAAAAAGACCCATATGTCTGTGTCTACGATCGGAGTCGTTATATTGTTATGTCTCATTTAGCACCTCGATTTTCTCTATTATGCTATTAATTTTATGACTGTTTATTAAATTTTGTTGATGATTCTTTTGGAGTATGGACATAATATTAGAGGATATTTTGATATGATTGGTCGGTTGAATGACTGATGTTGAAAGATTGTTTTGTTCATATATTGCTAATAGTTCTTGCTGCTTTTCTAGTGAAGATAATTTTTTCAACGCTTTATATGTATTAAACTCTATTTTGCCTAACTGCATCCCCCTGATAACCACTGCGTTAAAACTCATTTGATAATAAACACTCATTTGAGCGATTATACTTGCATCTTCAATATTAAATTTTTCTGACCATTTTTTGATTTCTTCATCTGGCAATAACACTAATCCAGCAAATATTTCTGCTTCTCGTTCCTCAATTGAATTTGATGCAAAATCACTTATACCATTTTGGTGTTCCATATAATGATGATATACCTCATGCCATAATGAAAAATTTTGCCGTCCTAGACTATGATTTGCATTTACAAAAATAAATGGAAAACTGTCTTTTTTCATGTAAAATCCAGACAAATTGCTTGGCGCTTTTGCTTTTATAATATAATAGCCCATATTGGATAACAGAGTTAAAGAATCATTTAGTGGATACTGTAATTTATTCTTCTTTATCAAAGATTGCGCAATAGGTTGAATTCGTTTAA
This sequence comes from Staphylococcus parequorum, assembly GCF_039237145.1. Taxonomy (NCBI): domain Bacteria; kingdom Bacillati; phylum Bacillota; class Bacilli; order Caryophanales; family Staphylococcaceae; genus Staphylococcus; species Staphylococcus parequorum. The sequence goes on along the minus strand of NZ_CP150682.1, from coordinate 399,931 downwards.
TCGTCTCTTTATACTTTTCTTCCATCTATATCACTTCCGATTTTCAACTGGTATGTAAGCTCTTCAAAAATATCGTTTAACTGACTTACTTTATTATTAATTGCTTCATTGTTTTCAAGTGCTCTGAAAGAAACATTACTTAAATCTTCTTGTTCTAAATTTTCTAATAGTGTCTCAACACTGATCTCGAGAATTTTTGAAGCTAGTTGATATTCTTTAGGTGTCCATACAGCATTTAACGATAAAACCTTTTGCAAATCACTATAAGGAACATTAAATTTTTCTGAATTTTTTTGTAAGTCTTCATTTGAATCTAGTACCTTTTGTTTTACTAATTTTATAATTTCAGCTCGTGTATATTTTGGTATTAACTTCACAACTACCCCCCCTTATTTTGAGTTTAGCACAACTATGTTAAAGATTACTATAAAAATATTTTATCTTTTAAAATTATTACGCTTTTTTTATTTTAAACATTCAATAACTCAAAAAAGACAGCTATTAACTGTCTAGTTTTTCAAACATAACTTCAATTTATTAAATATTGATTTGTCATTATATTTTAATTTTATTTCTTTAAATCGATCCTTTTTCCCACTATTATCATCTTCAATAACAAAAATCATTTCAACTATTTTTTGTTTCGTTTTATCATCTAACTTAAACATGTAATCAACTCCTTATTTATTAAAGCTATAATATCAATTTGAGTAGTCAAAAATTGGCTGCCTACCTTATGTATAATTGTCCTAAATTGAAAAGGAGCCGATATATGTGAAGACATTCGATTCTTATCACATCGTGTTAAATAATAAAGTTTACTCTGGTAAAGTAATTAGCGCTGTAGGTAGACACTTATTCTATGCCTCAATTAAAGATACACCGCTCAAAAAATTAACCAAAAACCTTAAAGTTATACGGAAAGTACAATAGCCCTAATCATCTCGAAATGATTAGGGCTATTGTTATGTTTTAATCTTTATATAATTGATTTATTTTGTTAATTTCCTCTAAATATGATGCTTTAATAGATTGTGGCGATATAATTTTCACTCTACTCCCTTGAGAAAGTAACCACATCATCACACCATCGCCAATGACTTCAATCTCTACTAAAAATCTGTTATTCACATAATCTTTTTTAAGTAATTGTGCTGTTGGAAAGCGATCTAGTACAGATTCAATAATTCCACCGTTAAATTCAAATTTAACTCTCTTCCAATCACCACCGTACATAAAGTAAATGCGTTTTTTTAATTCACCTTCTCTATAGTAAGGTGATTTGGGTAATTCTATTTGCTTAGTTATTTCATTATATTCTTGAATTCGATCTAATCGAAAAACTAAAACAGTTCCTTTAGTGTTAATACCGACTAAATAAAAATACAGTTCTGAATATGTTATATACATTGGCTTAATCGTATGTTGTCTACCTTTGTTCAAAGCATTAAAATATTCAAATGTGATAGCTTTACCTTTTAAAATGATTTCATTAATATACCAAATTTTATCTAATAATGGTTCCCCGTTATTCATTGATATATAATTTGTTAACTCCGATTGTATCGTTTTATTAATTATAGTTTTATCTGTGTCACTTAACTTAGAATTTAAATTATCGACAATCATATACAATTCTTCTTCTGTTAGACCTCTAGTAGAAATTAAAATTTTTAGTATTGCAAGGATCTGTTTCTTATCAAAATGATTTTCTCCATTATTCAACATATAATAAACATTATTCTGAGTATCATATTCAATTTTTAAATGCGCAGTCTCTTCTTTACTATCTAAAAATGCATTTAAATTCGAAATATAACGTTGTACAGTTCGTGCTGATTTATTATCAAAAAAGCCTCTTATCTCTTGTTTAGATATTCTTTCCCCGTCCATAAACTTTAAATACAATTCTAATATCTCTGTAGATTTCGCCATAAAAATACCGCCTTATTTATCGATATGAGCATTATAGCACAAGCCTAAGTTAGTTATAGTTCCGTTTATAAAAGTGTTTGTTGATCATAGACATATTTTGACTATCAATCCATGTAACATATGTCTTGTAAAAGTAAATTGCTTTAACCGATTGAAAATTTGAAAATAAAGGTGAGAATATGAATTTACAAAACCAATCTAGAAACCCACACGTTTTCCAAAATGTTACACAAAACGAGAAAAGTATGGCTATGTTGCTTTGGATCTTAAATATTTTAACAGGATTTGTTGGTCCACTTATAATTTGGTTAATGAAAAAAGACGAATCAGCTTTCATTAATCAGCAAGGCAAAAATTACTTGAATTTCGCAATTAGTTATACATCTTATTTCATTATTTCATTAATTCTTACGATTATAATTATTGGCTATATCCCATTGTTTGTACTAACTATTGCAGCCTTCATTTATACAATTATTGGAATAGTTACAGTAAATAAAGGTGAAGACTTTGTAGTGCCATTAACGATTGAAATTATAAAGTAAAAATGGGTTGGGATAGACTGAAAATTCACCTACACCTTTTTCTGCTTAATAAAAATAAACCACTTTCATCTTGATGATGAAGGTGGTTTTCTATAATACATTAATTCTACTTTTGAAAAGAATAAACTCACGTTAAATATATTGTTTCTTCAACACTTTCTAGTTTACGATCATGCTTTTTAATTATTGTCTCATTAATTTCCATCAACTGTTCAAATATTACTTCCAAAACTTGTACAACAATACTGTTACCCGCAAGTTTTATTAATTTTGAAGTAGTTAATAATTTTTTACTTGATTCTGCAAAAATATTATTTTTCATTAATAAGTTAAATGAATCTTCATTAAAACCCATCAGCAAAAAGCACTCTCGCGGAGTTAAATTTCTATACTTACTGTTAATAGACGTCAATGGATTTTGATCATCATATAATATAATACCTGAGTTAGGATGTCTGTCTTGTTTTGTTGTTACTGTTCTTGCGAAAGTACTTAAAATTTCATTTTGTCCTTTAGCAAGTTTTTTATTCAACATATAGATTTTCTCACGAGACTGAGTGAATTGTGGAGTACTTTCTATTGCCTCATTTCTATATATATCATTGCTATAATCTAACCTCAAATAATTTTCTAATGATTTCATTTTAGAATAATCTACTTGGTAATTTTCAAGATTATTGTAGAAAAAATAATCTTGTAGCTCTTCGACCACTTCGTGATCAGTTGCTAATACACTTATCATATAAGTTCTAACTCGACTTTGCGGTACACCAAAATCTCTTGCATCTAATGTATATACTTGGTTAATATAGCCTAAGCTTTCTAAAAAAGAACACCATTCTTCAAAGTTTTTGATATGCTTATTTGATAGTATATTGCTAACATTTTCCATCAGTAAAAATTTAGGTAATGGTTTATTACTATTTTCTAAAGCAATCAAAATGCGTTCTATTTGCCATAATAGTGTACTTCGGTTGTTAGCATCACGATCTATACCGCCTTCATTTTTATGCCAATTACCGCTAATTGATAAATCTTGACAAGGAAAAGAGTAAGTAAGTAAATCAGCTTCAGGTAGGTCCTCAGCATCTACTTTAGTGATATCAACCAAGTTATTATTTCTATCTATAGCTGCAAGAACACCTTTTAAATGTGACATACTCATTGAATTAATACCTCTAGTGGTTATTGGTTCTTTGCCATCATTAGAAATACTATACTTTGATAATTCTTCTATTATCGACTGCTTTGTATGATGTCTATAATCTTTTAAATTTTGTGCACCATTATGAATGATATCGTAAGCATATATTGCAGCTATTTCCCATTCAACTGTTGCTTCTATTGAATAATCTACACCGATATTTTTAAGGGCTTGGGATTGGCTACCTATACCACTAAATGTCTCAATGACTTTAAACATTTGTTACCCTCCCTTAAAAATCATTTATCATAGTCATGATATAAACATTCTCTTCTTTTTTTTCGAAATAAAAACTTGTGAATCCAAGTTTATTTAAATCTTCATGCTTTATCGGACGACTTTCTTCCAACTCTATCATTTTAGCAATTTCATCATAAAAACTCCAATTTTCAAGATGTAACTCTCTATTAAATTTACCTTTTAATTTTGCATTGTAGGTTTTTCCATCAAATGCTATGATATTAAATCCATCATTCGGAAATAGATCTTTTAAAGAGTGTTTATTAGATTTTATTAAGTTTGAATCCTTATTTATCAAAACACTATTAATACCTGTAGTCTTCCATGAAGCATTAGCAATCTTATCGGTAACGATAGGTAAAATAATCCCACTATTATGTGGTCTCACCTTAAAACTTTTATTAAAATTAAATATTTTTCTTCTAATCGGATCTTTATTATCATTAGAATCATTATTTTTATAATTTCTTATTCGATTCATATTATCTTTTATTGATTTTTTATTTTTATTTGCTATTAATTCTAAATCGTCATCATCATAAAAGTTAATGAAGTCTTCTACTTTAGTATCTGTACATGATATTGATTTTTCATGCTGTCTCTGAAAAAGAGTTGAAAAATCTTCTTTAGCCTCAATTAAAAGCTCATTGTTATGAGAAAAACCATTTTCACTAAAGTTTGCTGAACCCACAAAACTGATTGAATTAGAAACACCATAAAACTCATAAAGTTTAATATGTGTAGGATAACCTGAATATTGATAATAAACGTTCACATTTTCATTACTACAAGATAACTTCTGAAAATTTTGATGATTAGTATATGAAATGCCTTCCTGCGACATACCAATATATAAGTCAACAATTATTTTCCCAACATCATCTAAAACTCTTTTAAGAAAAGTACTAGATGCGTATCCACTTATAATTTTCAACTTACTATACTTTTTACTATTTTTTAAAATTATTTTTTTATATAAGTCTTCTTCGAATATCATATTTTATTTCACCGATTCATATAAGTCTTTTACATACCTTTCAATACCACCTTCAACTAGGTCTGGCGACATGGTTAGGATTCTAGCAACGTTTAATATAAGTAATCTTCTGAATAACTTTCTGTCATTATAATTTTGATATTCTTTCATAATTTCACGGTAAAGTTCAATATTATAACCAATTCCTGATCTATCAACAAGTTGCATAATTGTATCTGTACTATTATTTTCCAATATTTTCAAAGTATCTTCTTCATTACCTTGCCAAGATAAATGTATGTACCACCATATTGTTTTCAACCATATTCTCCGGGTATCTTTATAAAAATGTGAATCATTAAATTCCCATCTAGCATGTACTATGTCAGGTATTACTTTTATTGATAGATATCTCCACACATCATCATTAACAGCTACCCTATTATTAAATCCGATTTCACTATTCAATAGTTTATAGATTTTAATTCCAAAAGCTAAATCAAACGTATAACCCAATTTATTTACATTATCTAATCCTAATTCATCAAATACCTCATCGCGAATAGCTATAAGTTCTTCTCTTAATGATAAAAATTCATCAAAAGGTTTAATCGGTACAATACCTTTACTTTCAACTGATAAATAAGCAAAGTCCTTGGTAGCTTTGCCAAGATCATAATTTATATTATCCCAGTTAATCATTCAATCACCCCTGTACCATTTCTTTTTCCATTGTTTCAAATAGCGAACTTTGTATAGTAAACATATCATTTGTCGTTATATTAAATGTTTCTACCCAATAAGATACTACTGCCAAAATTGTTCCGGGTATCAAACTATCTTCATCTTCTATGTTATTTTTCTCTACGTTGATAACTTCATTTATGATCATTGCCATAGCCTGAAGCGTAATTGTACCTGTTAACATCTTGTTAGCTTGACCTTCGCCCTTGTTTATTTTATTAAACATTGAATGCTTAGTATTAAACATTAAACTTAATTGTGAACTATCAAAATTGTCTTCACTTGCCTCAGTCCAGTTTTTATTCACCTTCCACAAAGGAGCATCTTTATCACTGAACTCAGTTATAGGGAAACTCGATCCTGATCCATCCACAATAATAGAAAATGAATTTAAATCTTCTAATGTTAATTTCATTCCTGGTTTATTGGCGAAAAATGGTTTAGTTTCATTAACTTGTTTGACAAATAAGAAGAAATCTAGATTTACTGTTCCTCTGATCGATTGAGCTTTAAAATTATAATCAAAATTTATTTGAACGTTTTCATCGTTATATCTAAAACTACCAATTTGAAGAATTTTTTGAAAACCTGAATTTCTAGAATGGATATGTACTGCATAACCTATTGTATTTTCTTTACAAGTCACTCCCTCACCTCCAAATAAAACCTTGTGATTATCTACTAACAAAGTTTGTTTTATATTTAAATTATTTTCATGCGGGGACCACATAGAATCAAATTCATTTATTTGAATATCAACATCTTCTAGTGAAGTCATATCTATAGGTTTTGGGTCATCTTCATTTGAATCATCATAAAATAATTCTAATGGAGAAAAGTGAATTTGTGCTTCTTCAATTTTAGCTTCATCTATTTTTCGATATAAAGCCACTTGATTTGTTGATTGTTTCATAATCATTCATCCCCTTCATTTATTTGTGAAGAAATAGCAAGATTTGGTATGAATTCACTTGTCTTCATTTTTAAAATTAGTTTTCCTTCTATAATTATTGGATTACTAACTGTTGATTTAATACGAATTTCGCTTTTGTCTTCTAAAATATCAAAATATATATTTGGGTCTTTAAATTCTTTATAATTTAATCCAAAATATTCTTCTTCAATATTTTGAATAATTAAATCCTCAATTTCAAAAGGGAAATCATTATTACTAACTTTGTTTATCCACTCATCTTTTTCTATTTTTTTATCTTGAGATAAAATTTGAATAAAAATACGATTAGTTGACTCTTTTTGAATACTAGTATTAAATTCCACTTCAACTGTATGCTCATCGATAGGGTTAGATCTAACGACTTTAATATCAGAAATCCTATTACGCTTACCAACAGTTCGTTTATCTTTATTGATATCTTTTTTACTTGATGATGTTTTCCCATAATTTTTAGGAGGTAATAACATTTTTCCAAACTTCCTTGATAAGCCTGATGTAGCAGATGATTTCTTCTCTATCGTTTCACCTAAAAAGTAATCATTAATCTTCTTAGCTGTATATTCTTTAATTCTGCGTACGATTCCAATACCATCTTCATCAACCCAATTAGCATGGTCTGCATTTTCTGTAGCTCTCAAATATTGCTCCAAATCTTTATATCCTAGTTCTTGATATTTATCTATCAATTCTTTACTGGAATTAGGAACAAAAAATCCCAATAAATTATGATCTTCTTTCAGAATATTAGCTTTAGGGGACCATTCACCATCCACACTATATTCTATAACCATTCCTGGTTTTCGTGTATATGCAATTATTTTCGAATTGTTTAGTTCGATTTTCATTTCATCTTTAACTCCGATATATTCTAAGGGAGAATATTTATTGTTTGGAGGTATCATCTGCATATATTTTCTATCAACCTCTATAAATGCAACATGTCCTACTGGTACTTTACTCGGGTCTTTCATAGCATTTCGTTGTAAATGCACAGGTTCTACAATAATATTTTCTTCCATTGCTTTACCCATAGCAGCTGATGTATATAAATTTTGGAAAATATCAAAAGTTGGTTCCGTATTGTATTCTTTAATAAATCCAGAATCATTTACAGTACAATTCAACATTGAATTACCATTAATATTTTTATAATTTTCATTCATTAACCTTGGCATATACCATCTTTGAACTGCTATTCTAACTGCATCTTCTCTAGAGTTTTCCCACGGATATTTTTTCTCATCTTTTACTTCTGAAAACATTTCATTCCTACCTAAATAAGGAACAATTATAGTTGTACCAGTTTCATTTTCAATATATCTTTCCATACCAAAAATTTCTAAGAAACTTTCAATTTCAGCAGCATTTGTAATAGGCAATAATTGATTTTGATCGTTTTCATCAAATTGCCCCCACCAAGCGATTCCTCGTCCATTTTCTGGCAATAAACGTTTTTCTTGTTTTGGGCTTTCAATTAAAGATGCGATTAATCTTTCTTCATATCTTTCCTCGTGTTTTACACGAGTATAATAGATAACTATGCCTACACCTAATCTAAAATAGCTTGTTTTTCCTAACCCCCAACTACCTCCAGCACCTTCTGCCTCTTGATTTTTACCAATACCAAATACAAGTTTAAAAAAATTACTTTTATTTGCGATTGAAGCATCAGTTGCTCTATAGTCACCAGTTAAACCACTAGTGTTACTATCTTTGATAGCAATAAATTCTTCATTACCACTGTACCTCTCATTTAATGTTTCAGATATACCTTCAAAATACCTAGCTAAACTAGGAGAATTGAAATTTCCTAGTTTGAAATTCACTTTAGTTTCTTCCATATCAGGCAATGTAGCATCTAAACTATTTTGTAAAGATTCGCGAACAAGTAAGTCTAAAACTGGCAAACTTTTATTTTGAAGTGAACGTAATATCGCATCGCCATCTTGAGACATACTTTGAACATCATTCACAGCATTTTTTATCTTCATAATCTATTCTTCCTCCCAATCATCAATAAATTCATCTTCATCTATCATCCTAGTTGAAGTGTCTATATTAGCTTTAATATATGTTGTCAAATTTTTATTAGTTTGATTTTGAACACTAGGAATCATAATATTTATCCCAATTATATCTTCTTTAAAGTTAAGTGGTTCCCTTGATTTGCTTCTAGATTGATTAGGTTTAGAGTCCTTATCAACTTTGTAAATAATTAATTGTGGGACTTTATTAAGCCCATAATTATTACGAATTTTTTGTACCTCTGCTACTTTAGCATTATTCAACTTAATATTTTCTTCTATATCTGCCAAAAGATCTGAAGGAGTTCTTAAAACACCAATACTTGTAATTTCACCGTTACTTTTACCTCTCAACTTAGAACGATTAACACTAGAAGGTGAGTAACCATGAATATTCCATTCTTTATTTTGTTCTAGGGTATTATTTATATCACCTACACTAGATAAAATAACATTCCAATTTTCAAATTCTCCACCCTTTTTTTCTAACCATTCTATTAGTGCAGGAAGTGTCGACATTTTTGTATCTACCTCTGAAACTTTATATTCCTCTAAAAATGCATTAACTTTCTGTGTTTCTATATTATTCCAAACCATCTTACTACCTTTAATTCTTGGAGATTCTAAATTATTAAGGAAGTTCTCAGTAGCATTTATATTACCCCTCAATATATTAATATCATTTTCAAAATATACTGTCTGGCTATTAAAGCCAGCAAAATCGAACTCTGAAGGTTCTGCTGCCTGACTTTTATTTTTAGCAGTAATTCTTATTAATTTATAATTTGGTGAGTTTTTAATTCTAGGTGCATAATCTAACGGAGTATTACCATTTTCTGCATAATCTCTAATTTCATCTCTCAATTCCTCATTCATTTGACTCAAAAAGGTAAATCTTTCTTGTGCTAAACCATCCATCCAAACTCGTGGAAATAATTCATATCCTTTACGATATCCAAACCATCTTCCCATTTGCATCAAAGTGTCTGCTTGGTTTGTTGATCTTAAGAAATAAGTAGTAGTTAATCCTTCTAAAGTTAACCCACGCGATAATGTATTCCCACCAACAACAATAAAAGCAGGCGCTTCTTCAGGCATATTATTTTTTTCTGGATAGATTAATCGCACGTGTTGGTCTTTAGAATTTGCTCTACTATTATCAATAGCCATATGTATTCCTTTATGATAAATTGGGCTATCATTTTCATCTAGATTAACGTGCGAAACAAAATCATCTGAATTTAAATTAAAAATTTTATTTAGTTCTATTGATATATCTGACCAATCTGGATAATTTGGTACTTTATTGAGACTTGAATAACCATTCATATTTTCTTTGAAATGTTCAAAAGTAAGTGTGTATTTTTCTCTTTCATACAAGTCTTTCATGTTGCCTAATATATCTTCAGAGTTATCCTTCATATGAATTAAGTACTGCTTGATCTTATCAGCGATTATATTATGGTGGTCTATTTTAAAACTAGTATGCACTAACATACTAATAGGTTTTCTATATCGTAACTTTCTCATACAAGCTACAGTGATTAAAAACCATTGAATGGACTCAGTAAAACTTATCGGAAGTGGTTGATTAAATTCACCCTTTTGGATCTCACGTACTATTTCTGCATCCCTTTCATTTATTTGCAGTACTATATCCAAACCTGGACTTTTCTCTGGCTCTTCCATGCCAAATAACTGTCTTGGACCTATATAATCTTCTGATGGTTCTAATAAAGATATAAAATCTCTAGGATATAGTGAATCTTCTGAAGTTTCATTTAATACGTTAGCATATGGTGTTGCCGTATATGAAATGTAATTCATCCCAGAAAAATTATTATTATTCACTAAATTTCGAATCAATTCATTAATTGCAGTATATTCTCCGTCATTTGTATCTTTAGTATTTATACTCGCTTGATCTGCTTCATCATCAATAATTAAAATTTTCAATTGTCGCGATTTATTCATATCTAGTAGCAACCATTTAGATAATTCTTTTAAACGACTTTTATTTTTTAAAGATACTGTAAAGTACCTATCTCTACTTTTAGGTGATAAGTTGAAATTGCTAATTTTATGTTCTGGCATAGTTGATCTAACTTTAGGATTATCAATGTGCCTCCAGTTCCACTTACCACTTCCATATGCATTCATGTCATCAAACAATCTATTAGCAGTTTGTTTACGTAAGTTTTCAATAACACCAGAAAGCACAATAAAGTAGTTAAAACCATTATCAGCTGCCATTGCCATCAATCCCGCCATATTGGCTGTTTTCCCCGATTGAACATTACCAACAACAAGTCCTTTAATCGGCCTATCTTCTTTAGTATCAGTAGATAAACTTTGCAATATATTTATAGAGGATCTTTCAATTTCATCAATAGATTTGCTAGAAAAACCTTTATCATTTAAATTTCTTTTATAAAGTTGCCATGCAGAATACTTATCTGACGCTATTTTTGCATTGTTTTTTATTTTTCTTCCGAGCTTATTTAACTCTACTTTTCTATCTAAGTTTTTCAAATAAATAACAAGTAGTTCCCACTCTTCAATGGTAATTGGCTCTTGTCCACTAGCTAACGCAAGTGTTTCCAAAAAATTCGTTTTACTTTTAGTATCATCATTTAAAAATTCTAAATTTAGTATCTCATCCCATGTTAAACCGCTATTTTTATGTTTATCAATTGCCACTTTATGTAACTCATATTTATCATTTGCAAAGCTCATATTTATTAACCCCTTTTTATCTTTATTGAAGTGATTGTCATAAAATGTATATACAATACTATTGTAAGTTATTATATCCCTAATTCACATCTTTTAGTGATCTTTTTTAATATATCTTTATTTATATTGGCATTCATTTATAGCCTTATTAAATTAGAACAATACAAAAATGATAATTATTTAATATTCATTTTAAAGTTATCATTTTATAATGAATAGCTCCAACTTAACAATTCATTATATTGCTTCAAATAATAATTTTTACATAAAATATTATTATCTTATTAATTATTTTAGACTCATCAAAAAGAGCTGGAATTTTAAAATTCCAGCTCTTTTTGATATATTATTTATATTCTTCAACCAATTCTTTATAAAACTTACTCAACGCTTTGTTTTCGGTTTCTTTAAATTGTTGATCTGGGCGTAGGTTGGGATCTTTACCAGTATGGTCTTTCGGTGCAAATCCTGATGCTAAAGTCACATCTTCCTTACCTTCAAATTGGTATTCATAGACCTTGCCCTCTTCTGTGAAAATGTATTTTGTCACTGGTTTACTTAAGTCTGCAACTTCCTTATAACCTTCTACATTAGAAAGATCTTCCGCTTCTTTATCAAAGCCTACCTCGCCATCTTTAGGTGTGTATATAACGGCACCAGTAACAGCATGCAAATCGAATGCTTCAGGCCCAGGTTTGCCTGTATTATTGATTTGAATTTCTCCCTTTTCCGTACCTGCATACCAATCACCATCAGAAATACTACTTGTACTAAAATAACGATTGGAGACTGCCTTACCGTCTTCTTTTTTATCTTCAGCTAACCAATCTATCATTTCTTCTTTTATTTTCTTCTGCTCTTCATCAGAAATTTGAGTTTTATGTGATGTTTCTTCTTTACTGGACTCTTGCGCTACTGCTTCTTTTCCAGAATGATTATTTGTCTCAGTTTCTTCATTACTACAACCCATAAGTAACGCTGTACAAATGGATATCATTGATAATGCTTTAATATATTGTTTCATAAAACAAAGTCTCCTTTTTCAAAGGAAAACCGATATACCTAAGCTATAAAATAAATTACAGCTTAGGTATCAGTTTTAATTATATTTAATCTTTTTGAATACCAAATTCATCTACTAGTTCTACGCTACGTTGCTCACCTTTACTGATGTCACCGCGTAGTTGATAAATTTTAACTTTCAATTGATCGCCTTCAACTTCATATACTGAGAAGTTTTGAGCTGATGAATCTCTGTTATTTTCGTGTTTATCTTTAAATGCGTCTGTTTCTTGTGGCTGCGCACCTAGTTTGAATAAACTATTGTAATGATCTAAATCTTTCTGAGTTAACCAGCTTAATTCTGGTCTAACCTTTTTAATGTGCTCTAATGAACGGTCATAAATACTGTCATATTCTTTCGTACCACCAGTGTTAGGTAATACATAGACTGAACCTTCTGGGTCGTCATAATATTTCACGCCATCTTCGCCAACGAATTGTTCCGTATCTTCTTTCTTCGCATTCACAAAACTATTTTTCGTTGATGTGTGTTCTAGAGGATGTGTACGTGATAACACGTGGTCGTGACCTTGTAATACTAAGTCAACGTCAAGGTCATCAATTTCTTTTGTTAATTCATCTCTTACTTTCTTCACATCTTCATCTGAAAGTGCATGATATGATTTAGAATACATTGGTTTGTGTAAGTTTAAAACAACCCATTTTGCCCCATTGTCTCGCGCCTGTTTAATATCTTTCTTAATCCATTCCATCTGTTCATCACCAATGGCTTTTTCATCTGGATTGTCTTTTGATTTCTTATTGTCGTTTGTATTCGCTACTACCATGTGTGCCCCATTATAATCAAATGAATAGTACGAACCGCCATTAACAGCGTCATTTTCTTTTGGTACGTTCATGTGCTCATTGAATTTATTCAATAATTTTTCGTCTTCTTCGTTTAATGCATACTCATCATGGTTACCTGGTGCTGAGGCAACTGGTAAAGACATAAATGATGGTCTAGATTGTTTATATAAATCTTTCCATTCATCTTCAACTTCAGCAGTTTCTACAAAGTCCCCTGTATGTAGTGCGAAGTTAGGATCGCCTGCTGTTTGAATTGCATTTTTCAATGTATCAGCACCAAATGCTGCTTCATTTCTTACATTCTCATTCCAAAAAGCATTTTGCGTATCTGTGTATTGTACAAAGCTAAATGGATCGCCTTTATCACCGGAAGTCTTGAACTTACCTATTTCACTTTTCTTCCCACTTTCACTACCCACTTTGTAGTAATATTGTGTATTCGGTTTTAAATCTTTAGCTTGTGCTTTGTATGTATATTCTTTTTCTTTGATTAAATCTGTTTTACCATGCTTGTCGCCGCTCGTCCATTCAGGGCCACCTGCATTTTCATCGGTATAAAAACCATTTACTTTAGGTTTGCCATTTTTTTCAATAGGTTCGCCTTCATCATCTTTGGCTACATCTTTATAGATGATATTGCCCTCTTTATCCCTCTCAAGATACTTAGAGTCTACTTTTTTAGGTTTAGCATCAAATGATTTTGCGTCTGAAAAATCTTTAGATTCTGAAACCCATACTTTAGAATCTTTAAATTTGTCTGTGGTATACCAACTAAAACCCATTTCCGATTTAGTGTCACCTTTAAAATTTGTAATTACACGGTTAGGATTGTTGTTCTCTGGAACCTCAGCTACTTTAGGTTTTTTATCCAGTAATTCAATATCACCGTTTTTTTCGCCTTCTGTTGCACTACCTGAACCACTTGCATCAGCTGTTGGTGCTGAAACTGTAGTAAATACTATAGCTAGACTCATTACAGTACTTACAGCAATAGAACGATACTTATATGCCATCACACGTACCCCCCAATAGGAATTTTTAATGTTTCATTCACTATTCTAGCAATGTAGTATTAATTTAAAGTTAATGCTATATGGATTTTGTAAATTTCAAATTACTATTTAATTTTATTTAGGTATATTTAAAAAAACCAATTTATTCACTTTTATTTCCACTACCATAAACCAAACTTAATATTAATTTACCTTAGCTTAACAATTCCTTTGAATTAGCTTTGTTACAATATAATTAAATTTGAAATTTAAAGGGGAATGGTTTTGAAGAAATTAACTTGGTCATTTATCACGTCTATGGCATTAGCAACTACTGTCATAGCACCTACTACACTTCACGCAACAACAACAGAGAAAGATGCGCAAGATACAAAAGATAGTTCGACAAAAAGTATAGAAATTCACGATATCCAAGGCGAAGGTCATCAATCACCTTACGATGGTAAAAAAGTGAACAACATAAAAGGGATTGTCACATATCAATATGAATTAAATGGTGGCAAGTACTTACATATTGAAACACCTGACGATAAACAGGATAATAACCCGAATACATCTGAGGGTCTTATCATTTATACGGGTAATCAAAATTATGACGCTCAAAAAGGTGACTTAGTTAACGTTACAGGCACTGTTGATGAATATTATATTGATGGTTATGATGATAAACAGGAAACAGACTTACCAGTAACTCAAATTAATGCACGTGACGATAAAGGTGGCAACGTGGCTATTGAAGAAAGTAACCAACAATTGCCTGAGCCCTATGTGATTGAAAAAGTACCAAGTAAAATTTCTGCAAATGATAACTTTCAGACCTTTGATCGTGAGCAATACGCAATTGACTACTGGGAATCGCTAGAAGGCATGCGTGTTGAAGTTGGCGACGTCAGAAGTGTTGGCCCACAAGAACACGGTGACCTTTTCACTGTTTTAGACGACCAACCAGCTGAAACGGACAATGGCGGTGTACGTTTAAAAGAAAATGATCAGCATGGTGAACGTATTCCTTTTAAAATGTATGATAATCATAAAGCACGTGATTTTGATGTAGCAACAGGCGATAAATTTAAAGGTCCAATTATTGGTCATGTGAATTATGGATTCCAAAACTACAAATTAAATGTAGATTTAGATGACATGAAACAAGCACATGTCGAGGGTGACACTGAGCCACAACCAACTTCCATTGAACCGAGTAATCAAAAGCTCAATGTTGCATCTTATAATTTAGAAAATTTCTCTAACAATTCATCATCTACAACAGAGGATAAAGCGGATAAAATTGCGAATGGTATCACAGAACATATGAAGAACCCTGATATTATCGGCGTGACTGAAGTACAAGATAATGACGGTCCAAAAGAAGGCGGACCAGAAGCTAATAAATCTTACGAACGTTTAATTAAAGATATTGAAGAAGCTGGTGGACCAAAGTATAAATATTTAAATATCGATCCTTCAATGAATGAAGACGGCGGACAGCCTGATGCGAATATCCGTGTTGGTTTCTTATATAATCCTAAACGTGTTCAATTTGATAAATCTATTGAATCTGGAGATGCAGACACAGCAGTATCATATAAAGATGGCGACTTAACATTAAATCCAGGTCGCATCGACCCGAATAATCCGGCCTTTGATGATTCTAGAAAACCATTGGCTGCTCAATTTAAATTTCATGGAGAACAAGTCATTGTATTAGCGAATCATTGGAACTCTAAAAATGGTGATACACCACTATTCGGTAGTCAACAACCTCCAGTATTAGAAAGTGAAAATCAGCGTGTTGAAATTGCCAAATCAGTTGGACACTTTGTAGAACAAGTCCAAAAAGACAACCCTAATGCCAATATCGTATCCGTTGGCGATTATAATGATTTCCAATGGTCAAAACCGTTAAAAACATTTGAAAGCTTTAATATGAGCAATATGATTTATGATTTACCTGAAAGCGAACGTTATTCATACAACTATCAAGGTAATTCACAAGCACTCGATCATATATTCGTTTCAAATAATTTGAAAAACCATACAGAATTAGATCCAATTCATGTAAACAGTGATTTCACTGATATGTCAGGCCGTGCGAGTGATCATGATCCACTATTAGCTCAAATTGATTTAAAACAGGCCCGTAAAGATGAAAAAACTAAATAGGTACAAAAAATCGACAAAATCATAAGACTTTGTCGACAGAATGGGGAGTGGGACAGAAATCTAATTTTTCTAATAAAATTTCGTCGTCCCACCCCGGCACAGCTGACTAGAACTAAAAAAAGCTTGATATAAGCGCATTTTCAATTCAGTCAGCCACTGCCAATATAAAAATGATCCTGAGACATGTTCTATGTCCCAGGCTGTTTTTCTATTTATAATTAAGACGTCATTGCTCAACTAAATAGACTTTTTCAGAGTAACAACGTACGCTATCCATTTTTTTCTCTAAGAATTTATTCCATTTTACATCTCTATTTAGCTCATTTTGTTCTTTTAAAATTGCTAACGGCACTTGTAAGTTAAGACAGCGACCAGAAATATTAAAACGTGTGACACCGGTTGGGACAGTTTCTCCTCTATTAACGATTGTTTCGATTTCTTGAAAACCAAGCGACTGATATTTCATCAAAATATGTTGGTTAGATACACAAGTATTATCACTCTGTGCCATACGTTCCACATCATAGGTTTGACTATAACTGGTAACAACCTTTGCCCACGCTTCTAATTTCTGTTCTCCTAAATCTTCTACATATAAATATTGTTCGTCATAGCCTTTGCACATTGTAATAAATGGCATGGTATTTTTAATTTCTGTCGTCCATGGCAAACTATCATCTTGTCGTAAATTTTCCCACCACTGACCAACAGGCACTTTATGATTCCATGTACTAATGGAATATTGTGTCTCATTAATATCTTGAACTGGTACAACGCGGCATCCAAGTGCCTTGAGACTCGTGAAACGATGCACACCGTCAATGACCATATATCTACCTGATTGTGTTTGTGTAACTAATACTGGATGTCTCATAATTTGTTCCGCTTCAATACTTTGCTTTGTCTTTTCTAAACGCTTCGGCTCAAATGTTTCATGTAAGTCTATATGTTCCACTGGTACAAGTTTTAATGCATTATACATTTGTTCCATTTTAGTCCTCCTTATTGATCAGATAAATAGATAAATGTCGGATGTGGATGACTTAAAAAATCATGGTGAGAAATAGACCAACCATAAGCGCCAGCGTAATTAAATATTACGACATCCCCAGTTCTTACAGATTTTACTGGTGTTTCTTTTGAGAAAACATCTTTCGGCGTGCAGAGTTGACCGACGAATGTCACCTTTTCATTAGCGACTTCCATGCGTTCAAAGCGATAGGGATTATGATCAATATGACATATTTCAAAAGGATGATTGTGTTGCCATGACACTGGTAGTCTAAATTGTTGCGTGCCCCCTTTTAAAATAGCGTAATACGCATGATGCACTTGCTTGATATCAATGACTTCAGTCGCATAGTAACCGATATGCGCAACTAAGTAACGGCCACACTCAAAGTTCAACGTAACATCATTCATCGCTTCTTCATTAATCACGTCTTGAAAGCCTTCAACAAATTGTTGCCATTCGAATTGTTGATTTAAATCTGCGTAATTGACTCCAATACCTCCACCGATGTTGATATGTTTCAGTGGAAATTGAAAGGCCTCTGCCCACACTTTGGCTTTATGAAAATAGAGTCGCATAACATCTAGATGTAACGCTGCATCTAAGTTATTTGAAATAGAATGAAAATGAAATCCTTCTAAGTTGATATGCGGTAGTTCAAGTGCAAGTTTGATTGCTTGTTCGACTTCATTTTCTGATATACCAAATTGGGTTGGTCGTCCCGCCATGTGTAGCGTCGCGTTTGGAAAGGGTCCTGATAAATTCACACGTAATAAGACATCCATCTGTTCATTTTTGGTATCAAGGATAGCATTTAACCTTTTTAACTCGTATATACTTTCTACGTGAACGCGTTGAATGCCTTTATCTATGGCAAATGCTAATTCTTCATCTGTTTTGCCTGGACCACCAAAAATAATGCGGTTCGCTTTTTTATGTGCTAAACCTTTTTGTATTTCACCTTGAGATGCTACTTCAAATCCAGCAACAGATTCACTCATCATCGCTAAAATGTCTTCTTCACTATTGGCTTTCATCGCATAATACATCTCACAGTTCTCTGGTAAGGACGAAACGATTTTGTGCACATGTTGACGTAATGCGTTTAAATCATATATATAATGACAAACAGGAGTGCCACTTTGCTTGATTTCTTTAATTTTGTCGAATATTTGTGTCACGTTTTGCCCCTCCTTTAAATGAGGTTAATTCTGATTTTAAATTACGGTAGATTTTGCCACGATCGTCTCCGAGTACAAACGTATTAACACCACGTTGTGCCCATATATCTTGTTGTTCTTTATTTCTTGGTAATGCACAAAAGTGTTTATTGTAATCACTTGTCACGTCATGCATGTAACGTAATGCTGATTGTATGACTTCACTGCTTGTTTCCCATGGCATGCCAAACGACTGAGATAAATCGGCAGCACCTTCAATAATCATGTCTAAGCCGTCAACTTGTACAATGTCTTCTATCGCACTGATGCCCTCTTGATCTTCAATCATCGCCATGACAATAATTTTATTGTTCGCATCTGCCATATAATTTGTTAATGGAATTTCACCAAACTTGGCCATGCGTCCACCATTTAAACTGCGCATACCTTGAGGATAATAACGACTTAATTCCACAATATGTTCTACGGTCGCTTTATCTTTAACATGAGGGATAATAATACCTCTTGCGCCCATGTCCAACACTTTGATAATATCTCGCTCAATGACTTGAGTGACCCTGACAATTGGTGTGATTTGCGCTGATTCAGCTGCACGAATTAAATGTTCTAACGTTTCATCATTAATGGCAGCATGTTCAGTATCTATAATTACAAAATCATAACCACTTGCTGCAATGATTTCAATAACAAGTGGGTTCGGAATCGAATTGAAAATGCCATAGACTTCAGTGTCTTGTGCCAATTTATCTTTGAGGGATAACGTCATCATGATGAATCACTCCTAACGGGTTACTTACGTGATGGATTCTTATTTCTGTATCCTCTAATAATCTTCTTGTTGTTAATTTTTCTACTTGTATCGTTTTTTCAAATAGATCAAAATGCTCATAATTAGGCAGGTCAGGATGGGTTTGACGATACTGCTCGATTTCATCGTATACATACATCCATTGTTGACGTTCACTCAAATTGTAGTGACGTTCAAAGAACATAATGATTTCAGAAATATTAATAAAGAAAAATGCATCTAGAGCAAAGTCTCTAACGAGTTCCACATCTTCTGTTTCGATAAATGAATTACGATTAATTTTCTTATGTTCTTCTGGTGTATCTTTTAATTGAGGGTTTTGTGCTTCTATACTTAGTAATCCACGTTTAAAACGCACACCATCATGAAAATCTTTAATTGCTACACGCGTTGGCCAACCGTCTTCATGAATGAGCATCATATTTTGCGCATGTGATTCAAGTGCAATCCCATGGTAATAAAGCATATGGATAATCGGTTGCACTGCGACTTTGATAAATTGTTTAACCCAAGCTGCTACGCCATATTGTGCAATCCATTGTTGAATAATTGGATTCTGTTGTTGGTCTAAACTATAAATCGCATTAAATGGTATCGCATCTTCTGTTTCAGTTAAGTAACTGTGTAAGTTCTCTCGCCATATGACAGATACTGAACCATAAATGGCTTCACGCTTTGATTCAGCTAAATTATCATTAATATAAGACATTCCTAATATTTCACCTAAGAAGACCGTTTTTAATTCTTTATTTAGATAGCTGTCTTGTTCATGAATATGCTTTAACCAATCTGTAATCTGCGCTGCATTTTCAATCGTATGTGGCGCTAATACACGTTTAGTGGATGTATTCGTAATACTTAAGGGCACTTTAATATAATATTTAGACGTGTCCACAGGTGATAATGTACGAATCGATTGTTGTGGTGTATAGTATTCTTCCGATTCACCTAATAATATAATTTCACCATTAATCCATTGTTCAGCAAGTTCATTCGCAATAATGTGATCAAATTGCCAAGGATGTACAGGCAACCATTCATAGTCCGCTAATGATTTATCTAATGCTATAAGCACTTCTTTAAACTGCTGCACAACTTCATTACCTAATTGTTGTTGAAATAATTCTTGCGATTCAATATTTTGAGAGACAGTCTGTTCAATATATTGTTTTGGAATTGCGAGCCATTTCAATGTAAATGTCGGCTGAAAATCAGGACCATATTCCAAATTATCTACAAGGGTAAAGCCGAGACGTGATTTATAACTTGGGTGATACGGATGACCTTCCATCGCATAAGATTCAATTGCATCGAACGTTAATTTAACACTACCCGCAGTCATCTCTTTATATCGCATGGCTTGTGTATCTTTCAGTTCCGTTTGTAGTAATTCATTGATAAACGCCTCTACTTTTTCACTATTTTTATCAAATGTATAGATGACTTCTCGTAACATTGTGGCGTAATCAATCGTTACTGCTGTATCGCCTTCACCTGTGATTCGCCATACAGGTGATGTAAGTTCTAACCTTTGAAAGCTATCTAATTCTCTTACTTCAGCACGATACGTTGCGTCTTCCGCTTCAATTGTTACTGTCGTAGTAGCACCTTGTTGTGTCACCTCATATTGCACGACATCTTCATATATAATAGAAGTTACAAGTTGATTCATAATGCGGTGTTTTACTTGTTGTTCAATATTGTGCATCATGTTGTCGTACCTCCTCTTCCATAAACATTGGGTTTGGTATATTGGTATAAATTGGGTTATCGCCACACGCTTTTATTTTGCTCAAAAAGTTTGCTTTTGCTGAAAATGTTGGACTTTCGTATAGGTCATCCACATAGACTTTCATTTGTGTTGATATACTTGCGTCTTGAGACCAATCCAATAATTTATTGCGAACCGTTTGCCATAATGTCGTTTCACTACCAACGCGTTTGCCCATTGTAGCCACCAAATGCCCCAAATGATTTACAATAATGTAGTATTTAAAACGATGCCACGCTGCTTCATTACTGTAGACAACTGGACTTTCGCTTTGTATTATATTTGGAATAATTTGCGCACGCTTTGCGATATCTTCTGCGATGCATACGCCTTCCAAATCTCTGACATAACACACTTGCGGATGGCCATCTTTAAATTCAATCAAAGTATTTTGTACATGACCTTCTAGACTAATGCCAGTTTCAGATAATAATTCAAGCATTGGATATAAGGTGATGTCTAAGTATGCACTTAACCATTCCTCATCCGACAAGCCGCTTTGAGTAATCATCTCTCCTAACATAGAATCCGGCTCATGTGGCATGGTTTCAAATAGACTTGCTAACACGTGAATTTGTTTCTCCGAGTGATAATCTTCAATACCTTCACGCACAATCATTGCGGTGTTTGCTAATAAATCGAAAGCGCCTGCTTCAGGCGAATCTTTCAATGCACGATAACCTTCTTCGAACATCAGCTTAAAATGCTTTGTTTCATAATCTGGTTTTATCGATGCGATGACACTTGCGGCATCAATTGTACGTTCTACTTGTTCATGATCATTCGTTCTTACGAAGTTTGTGATTTTGACATATATCGGTAATTTCAGGTAAACGTTAAGCTCTTTTGAAAATACCGTGCGAACAGAAGACGTCGGATAGACGTAATGTCCGCTGATACCGATATCTTTAATAAAGCCGTCATCCATCCATTGTTTAAACTTAGCGTTGTCTTTTAATACAGCTATTTGATATGGGTGCACAGGTAATAATGTATAACCGGCTTCTATGTCATCAGTATCTAACTGTGCCAACTGTAATGCCAATTCATTTACTGCGGCGGCTCTGCCTTCCACATATCGTTCAAGCATGATAGAACGCTCAACTTGTATATAATACAGTTGAAATTGTGTCTGGCACTCTGGTGCATAATTCAATAAATCTCCTTCGCTAAATCCGACTGAACTCTTGGGAGTTGGATGAAACGGGTGACCCAAATAAAGGGATTGTTCCGAAATAATATACTCATCTTCAGTTTGTTGTTGTTGCGCACGTGTTAAATAGAGTGCGGTGCGTTTTACACTATTGTTAATATCTAGGTAAATATTGTGTAGTATTGCTCTTAATTCGCTTGTCTCTTCATCTTCAGTTTGTTGCGCGAGCATCTCAAACAAGTGTTCAATCACTTCCATTGGTGCTAACTGTGAAGATGTGCCATTGTCTTGTGCACACATCACTGGGTGGTATGAGTGATGACCCATTTCTGACCAATAATTAAATTTACCTATTAACGTTTTAGATGGCCAGAGCGTGATGAACCACATGTTCTGCTCTGGTTGCGCATTGTACAAATTTTGTTCTCTAAAATATACATTCAATATACGTTCTACAGCTGCATGTTCAGCTATTTCCATATTCTGATTACTTTGCACGTTTATTATTCAACTCCCATACATTCATTGTTAATTTATAATCTTTCACAGCGTTTAATTGCGATGATAATAAGACAACACAACTGCTTATAAATATGCCGCCCATCACGATAAATGTAATCGTAGGGTTATAGCTACTTGTAATCACAGCGCCTAGCATACTGCCAGCAACTTGTCCTATAACTAACATGCTGTTAGTGGAACCAACGAAGGTGCCTTTTAAATCTTGGTGACATGCTTTAACAACGACATACATCACACTTTGAATTAATGCACTATACGTGAATCCTTGTATCACTCTAAAGATGATTAGCATCCACAGTGTGCTCGACAGACCTTGAAATATGACACTTAAGCCACAAATGAGTGCAGTGATTAAATAGACATATTTGACATAGTTTTTATCATTTAAGCTTCCCCATAATGGGGCACTTAAAATAGAGGCAGTCCAAAATGCAGATTGAACAAGACCTACCGCTGCTTTATCATCTAAAAATGTCTGGTTGGCGCCAGTTGTTAAAGGGGCGAGCGCAGTCATCATGCCATACATCGCAAGATTAGCAAGCATACCAACGATAATGAAGCGACATGTCACTTGAGAACACAGTAAACATTTAAATGATTGTCTTACACTACAACGCATAGGTTCTGCTTCGCTACGGTTATACTGATGTGTGGTTTCTATAAGTAACTTAATGCCTACTGCACAGACAATAAATGTCAAAATAGCAATCACTAACAGCAACGATTGAAATCCAACAATACTTGCTGCAACGCCTCCGATAAGTGGTCCCACGAGAGAACCCGCACTAATAGAACTTTGCAATTTCCCAAGTACTTTACCACGCATTTTTTCCGGTGCTTCACTCGTCGCAAATGCATTAGAAGCATCTACAACACCGCCAAATAATCCTTGTAACAATCTGACTAACACAAACTGCAGTGGCGTCGTACAGAGTGACATCAATAATAAACAAACTGCTAAACCTAATAATGCACGGAGTACCATCCATTTCCGGCTGATTCTATCGCCAAGTTTGCCCCACAACGGTGATGAAATCATCGTTGTGATAGCGGGCGCTGCAATCGCAACTCCACTCCACATTTGAATTTCTGTAACAGATAAATTCTTGAGCGATGCAATATAGATTGGCAACAAAGGAACGAGTACAGTCAGTCCAGCTATCGAAATAAACTGGCTCAACCATAAGATGCGAAAGTTCCTATACCAAATCGCTTCACTGTTCATGACGCATCATGGGGTTTGGTATCGTCCCAATACTGGATGGCATACTACCGCCACCTGATTCTTGTTGATGTAAAAGTGGTAAAAGTACGCGTTTAAAAGGCCATGTTTGTTTCTCGAATAAAATATGTTGCACTTGTGCTTTATCCGCTTCCGAACAATCCATCTGTTGCACATGCTTTGAAAGTGATGCTTTTATTTTATTCATTAACACGATTTCATCCAATCCAAAAACGTGATGCATCATATCTACAATTGCATACAAATTCACTGATACTGCTAATGTTTGAAAATATGTAAAAAACGTTTCTATATCTTCATTAATTAACGTATTCGGAGAATTTTTGCTTATCGCATATTGTGGCATATCAATGTTATTTTCATGCATCCACTGTGGATAAATACGTACTGTATCGTGATCTCTCAATATGAATTGATCCACGTGCCCTTCTTTAAATAAAATCAAAATATTTTGTCCATGCACTTCTGGTAAGACACCATTTTTCATAAATTTGAGCATAATATGAAGAAATTGGTCTATCATCTCATCAAATAATGATTCTAATTGCTGACTCTTCATTTGAGCCTGCGCTATGCCTAGAATATCTTCATATAATGTGGCATCATGGGCCGCTAATGCAGCCATCGATACGAGTTGTGACGATGACGCTGTCACTTGCTTAGGATAACTTCTAATCTGTGTTGTCAGATGGCCTATTTGATCTTGGAATATATCTTTGTCTGCATTAATAAACGATAGCCACTGTTTTTCATTACACAGCGCTACCTTATTTTCTAAAGTGCTGTCTTGAGCTATAATTTCACTTAATAATTGTTCTGCCTTTTCACCATTTAATAAGTAGCGTGTCGGTGTTAATCTCAGTGCACCTAACGACTGCATTGAAAACGGTACTTTAATATGTTGAAACGGGCGATGAATATCAATGAGCGAACGCATAGATGATGATGGCAAAAACGCGCCAAACTCATAATCTAGTGGCACAATGATGTGCGCTGCGATTTCTGCTTGAAACATTTCGGGAATCACATGTGTCATTTGCCAAGGATGTACAGGAAATACCATATACGACTCTGAAGATAAGCTTGCCGCCTCAAGCGTGTGTGCTAATGTGCCCTCGTCTTCAATTGCTAAGGCTTCATTGAATAAACTTTCGTTTAAATACTCACTCTTAAGAATGTAATCACGATGTATCGCAACCGTTTTTAAAGAGAACGTTTTAAAATATTCTGGTTGATATTGTTGATAATCTGCTGTAACTAAACCACGTTTTTCTTTAGCTAAAGGATGAAATGGACGATCCTTTAAGCTCGCAATCTGTTCTGATTTGATAAAAGGATGTTCTGATAAGGTTAATCCTTCTAATTGGGCTGTTAACTGATCCATCGCAACTTCAAGCCCTTCTCGAAAACGTGCTGTATTCAATTCACGGCTCGACGGTGCATTCATTTCAACTAGTGTGTCCCATAACGCTAAAGCATTTATTTCATGTTGTTCGTCATTGTCTTTTACAAAGACGGTCGTTCCTTTTAATCTATAAATATTTAAACCACTATGATAAACAGGTATATAGAGCGCCTTATCTTCATTGCCATATTTCAATAGCGTATCTGAAGCGATTTGCAATGCTTCACTTTTTGTCAAAAGACCAAAGACATCTTCAAATAATAGACCATCCACTAGATTTCTTAAAACAGTAGTGTGCGCATGATTTTGTTGATGATTCGCTGTGACTTCTATCACTGAACGACACTCCTTAATATAGACTTAATGTTGTTCCGATTTGCTGTTGCTTCGCTTCTTTATAAATATAATAAGCACTTGAAATATCTTCGATTGCCATACCCATTGGATTTAATAAAATAATTTCTTCATCATTTTCTCTTCCTGGTTTAGCACCCGTTAATAATTCTCCTAATTCAGCATGTAAGGCTTCCCTACTAAAGCGCCCTTCTAATACAAGTTGATTAATTGTCTTTTTCTCGCGATTTGCTTGTGACCAATCGTCTACCAAGACTTTATCTGCTTGTGTAAAGACTTCTTTTTTAATATCCATAATTGAAATATTGCTAATAAATGTGCCTTTTTGAATCCAGTCATATTCAATGTATGGTTTGTCCGTAACTGTGCAAGTAATGACTACCTCTCCATTTTCAACTGCTTCTTTCGCTGTCGTCACTTGAACAAAGTCAATATCTGGACGTGCTTCAGCCCATTTTCCAATAAAATTAGCGCTGGCTTTTTCAAATTGATCAAATACGTATACTTGTTTAATATGATCAAATTGCTCTAACATACTTTGCAATTGTCTATCACCAATTAGACCACAGCCGATAATTGTTAATCTTTCAAAGCCTTTTTTCGCTAATTTCTGAGCAGCAATGACTGAAACAGCAGCCGTTCTCATACTACTGATTAAGCTCGCTTCCATCACTGCAATGGGATAGTTTGTTTCGGGATCATTCAAAATAATAACGCCACTTGCGCGTTCAATCTTTCGTTCTGAAGGATTATCATGTTTACTACCTATCCATTTAATACCTGATACTGGATCTTGACCGCCAATATGACTTGGCATGGCAATAATACGATCCGCAATATGCCCTTCTTTACCATTTGCGCGTAAATATGGCTTTAATGGTTGCACAAAATCTTGATTCGCGTGGGCTTTTAATGCCTCTGTTAATGCATTTACATAAACTGTTGAATGATTACCTCCTGCTTGTTCAATATCTGATCTATTTAAATACAACATGTCTTTGTTCATCGTGTTAGTGCTCCTTTTTTATTTTTTACATCATCAAACCATGCATCTGAATAAACTAAATCTAAATAGCGATCGCCTCTATCAGGTAAAATCGTCACAATTGTTTTATCTTTATCGATAGAATGAATGACTTTTTCAATCGCTGATATAATTGATCCTGTCGATCCACCAGCAAAAATACCTTCATAATCAACTAAGCGTTTACATCCAAGTGCTGATTGGTAGTCATCGACATGGACAACTTGGTCTATTTCTTCTTTATTTAAAATTTCAGGCACTCTACTCGCGCCAATACCTGGTAATTCTCTATCTGTAGGTGCGTCACCAAAAATAACTGACCCTTTCGCATCCACCGCAATAATATGTGCATTCGGGTGATGTTCTTTGATTTTTCTACTCATGCCCATAATGCTGCCTGTCGTACTCACTGGCGCTATAAAATAATCAATTGGGTTTTCTATTTGCTCTACGATTTCTGCACCAGCGCCATGATAATGTGCTTGCCAATTTAATTCATTTGCGTATTGATTGATCCAATATGCGTTGTCAGTTGAATCAAGTAATTCACGAACACGTTGAATGCGCGTCATTAAATACCCACCATTTTCATCCGCTTCGTTTACCATATCTATATTTGCACCATAACTTTTAATAATTTTTAAATTTGTTTCTGAAATCTTCGGGTCTACCACACATGTTAGTGTTAATCCTCTTATCTTAGCGATCATTGCTAGAGCAATACCTAAATTTCCTGAAGTACTCTCAATTAAATGTGTACCTTTAGTAATTGTTCCTTTGTTAAAACCATCTTCAATGATGTATTGAGCTGGTCTATCTTTCATACTGCCGCCTGGATTCATATATTCTAATTTTGCGAAAACATTATGTTCCGGAAACAGTTGCTTGAGCTGTATCATAGGCGTTCCACCTATACATGAAAGTAAAGAATCATGACAATGCTTAGGTTCTTGTCTCACTTAAATTCCTCCTAAAAAATATGGATTATCGATAACACTACGATACTGATAACGATTATCATTATCAGTAAACTGTATTCTAGGTATCCTTATTAAAAATGTCAAATCTTTATTTAATTTTTAAAAAAATTTAAAATTTTTGTTGACATATCGTTTACTTTATAAGATATTAGAATTGATAATGATTATCAATCCAGGTTGGAGGTTTTAGAGAAATGAAACATTTAACAAAAGTATTCATTACTGTTTTAGTAGCCGTTATGGTGTTAGCAGCTTGTGGAAATGGGGAGTCCGAAAAGTCATCGGAGTCAAAGGAAGATAGTAAAACAACGAAGATTAAACATGCTATGGGGACCACTGAAATTAAAGGGAAACCAAGACGTGTCGTAACATTATATCAAGGCGCGACTGATGTCTCTGTCGCATTAGGCGTCAAACCCGTCGGTGCTGTAGAATCTTGGACGCAACAACCTAAATATGATTACATAAAAGACGACCTAAAAGATACAAAAATAGTAGGTCAAGAACCTTCACCAAACTTAGAAGAAATATCTAAGTTAAAACCAGATTTAATCATCGGTTCTAAAGTCAGAAATGAAAAACAATATGAACAACTTTCTAAAATCGCACCAACCATTACGCACGATACAGTGTATAAATTTCAAGATACAACGAAAATGATGGGTAAAGCACTCGGTAAAGAAGAAAAAGCTGATGAGTTATTAAAGAATTATGATGATAAAGTTGCACAATTTAAAAAAGATGCAAAAGCTAAGTATGGAGATCAATGGCCAATGTCAGCTTCAGTTATCAACTTCAGACCAGATCATGCACGTATTTATGCAAGTGGTTACGCTGGAGACATCTTACATGACTTAGGATTTAAACGCCCAGAAGGACAACAAAAACAAGTTGATAAAGGTAAAGACATCATTCAATTAACATCTAAAGAAAGCATTCCACTTATGGATGCTGACCATATCTTTATGTTCAAGTCTGATAAAAGTGCTAAGGACGTAGAATTAACTAAGAAAACAGAAAAAGAATGGACATCAAGTAATCAATGGCAAAACTTAAATGCAGTAAAAAATGATAAAGTATCAAAAAATGTGGACGAAATCACATGGAACATGGCTGGTGGTTACACTTCATCACTTAAGCTCATTGACGATTTATACAAAAAATTAGATATTGAAAAACAATCTTAATCAATAAGGAGTTACCTCATGTTACTTAAACCGTGGTATAAATTAATGCTTTCTGGTTTATGCCTTATCGTTGTAACGATTTTAAGTTTAATCATTGGAAACACGCTTGTATCACTTTCACAGTTGGTACAAGCGTTGTTCCACTTTAATAGTAATAACGATATACATATTCTACTTGCCGAATCCCGTGCATCCAGAACAATTATTGCTATACTTACTGGCGCTGCATTCTCTGTATCTGGTCTGCTTATGCAAGTGTTAACACGTAATCCAATCGCTTCACCTGGCCTGTTTGGTGTCAATTCAGGTGCCGTGTTCTTTGTGATTTGTGGCTTAACATTTTTTAAAGTGCAATCATTTGAAGCACTCATAGCGATTTCATTTATCGGGGCAATCATTGTTACTGTTCTTGTTATTACACTTGGCATGTTTAAGCAAGCGCAATTTTCACCTAAACGTGTGATATTGGCTGGCGCAGCGATTTCAGCATTATTCGGAGCATTTACACAAGGCATTTTAATTATGAACCAAAGCAATTTACAAAGTTTTCTCTTTTGGCTAAGTGGTTCTGTTGCAATGCGTAATGTGTGGGAAGTGCCTTGGGTCATTCCAATTATTATTATATTTCTACTCATTGCCTTTGCGATGTCGTCACACATCAACATTTTAATGACGAGTGATGAAATTGCTTCTTCACTTGGTCAAAAAGTTAAATTAACAAAAATGATTATGGTATTAACTATTAGTGCGCTTGCAGGTATTTCGGTCTCACTTGCAGGATCTATTATGTTTATCGGATTAATCGTACCGAATATTAGTAAAAAGTTAATGCCAGCTAACTATAAATATTTGATACCTTTCACTGCAATGAGTGGTGCTATGTTAATGACATTATCCGATATTTTAGCCAGAACAATAATCCAACCACTCGAACTTCCTATAGGTGTTATCACAGCAGTCATCGGCTCAATTACACTTATTTATATTATTAGGAAAGGAATTCAAGGTATATGAATGAAACACTCCATAAAAAAGATACCAAACGTTTAGTCATTGCCGTTCTCATATTGATTATTTTTTCAATCTTGAGTTTAATGCTGGGGTCTACTTTTATATCGTTAAATAGTATCCTTTCTTATATGATTGATCCTATTTCAAGTCCTGATCAATTCACCATCGAAGTGTTGCGTTTGCCAAGAATTATATTAGCGATTGTAGCTGGTGCAGCACTTGGTGTAAGTGGTTTAATTTTACAAAATGTACTTAAAAATCCTATCGCTTCTCCAGATATTATAGGTGTAACAGGTGGTGCAACATTTGGTGCAGTGGCATTTATTGCGTTTTTAGGAGATATTGGTGTCCATTGGCTGCCGGCATTTTCGCTCACTGGTGCAGCTGTTGTGATGTTCATCTTGATGAGTTTCCAGAAAAAAGGCAATATACAGCCCACTACTCTAGTTATTATTGGTATCGCACTACAAACGTTATTTATGGCACTCGTGAATGGCACGCTTGTCCTTACAAAACAACTTGCTGCGTCTAAAGCGTATACTTGGCTTGTCGGTAGTTTATCTGGTGTCACATTTGAAAACAGTTTGATATTAGGGTTATTTATAGTGTGTACTTTGCCATTGTTGGTTATTGTACTTCCGAGAATGAAAGTATCCGTTATGCATGATAATGTGGCCACTGGTTTAGGCGTAAAGGTTAATCAAACACGCCTCATTCAAATGGTGATCACAACGATACTTGCTGGTGCAGCGATTAGTTTTGTAGGGAACATTGGCTTTGTGGGTTTAATCTCACCGCATATTGCTAAAGCTTTGATTAAAGGGAATTATCTAAAACGTATATTGATGTCAGCCATTTTTGGCGCACTTTCCATTGTTATTGCGGATCTTATAGGCAGAACGGTATTTTTACCAAAAGAAGTACCGGCTGGTGTTTTCATCGCTGCATTCGGCGCCCCATTCTTTATCTATTTATTACTGACTGTGAAAAAACTCTGATATGATTATATATTCTCAAATGCAAAGAACTAATCTATTAAATTATGGATTAGTTCTTTTTTCTATACTAAAATCTTACGATTTTGAAAGTGCATGCTTGCCTAGGGGTATGGCTCGAGCCTGTAGTCTCTCCCTCATACTATTCCCCTGGGCGTCAGCACGTTACAAAATCGATACAATTATATAAACAATAAAAAAGACATCCTCGTATAATAAAATTACTTTGACATAACTTTAAAACGAAGTGTCTCCTTTATAAAAATAATGGCAACTATTCAGCTAATTAGCAAAGCCTATTATCATAGTATTAGTTACTTGATGGCTTTAAAATATAAAAATAATAAACTAAAAAAATGATGATTGAAGGTGGTAAACTAATTGATAATGTTGTTACAAGTTCTTTAATCACTAAACCAATCGCTTTTATAAAGTCAGCAGTCATAATTTGAGTCAATCCGGTATCGGTTGGTCTAAAAATAATTACTATGAATGTGATTATTACGAAAAAGATAAGTGAAAACTTCAAACTCTTTTGAAGTTTCATCAAATCACCTCCATTTTAAATTTTTATACATTTTCAGGAATTATTTATTGAAAACATTACTTTAATTATACAAAATAAAATTAACTTTAAAAGCTAAATATCTATTTCAGTTATAATATGATTAACTTAAGACGAATGCATGAATATTCAAGGGGGTTTTAAAATGAGAGAATTAGTAGGAAAATGTTCTGTCTGCCAAAAAGATATTTATTGTTTAAATGGTTTCTTGAATGGTGAATATAATGACAATCATTTATATTGCTTTACATGTGCATCAAATATTGAAAAAGAATAAAATTATAAAAAGCAGTCACAAATCATTAAATTTGTGACTGCTTTTAAAATTCATCTATACTTGTCAGATTTTGAAAAGTTTAGCTCCAAAGCATAGTATGATTGAGGATGCATACTATAAAAAAGTAACCAGACACGTTCAAAATCGAGTTTTTAAATAATAGTAGTTTAGGATTCTTGTCGTATTCGAAAATGCTATATTACATTACTGCGAGACACTTTTAATAAAGTTACTACTTTTGTATGCTTCTGTTAAAAGTTGTCCATCGTTTGATACGTAAAAATATTTTTCATCAAGTGTAGACACCTCCGTCGGGAACAGCCAATACAGCTTACCCTTTTCAAAGGATTTGTCTTGTTTGATACATAAATATCTACATTCTGATATGCTCATTTATTGTTGCCTCATTTCAAGATCGAAGTAGCTCTGTATTATTTAATAATCGTGTTATTAAATACAAAACTAGGTTCTGCACCTAAAACGATAAGGAATATTTGTGAGTAAGCTACAAATTGGAATTTTAATATCATTTCATTCACATATTCGAATTCATTATTTTCTTTTACTTTTTCAACTTCTCGTTCATATAACTCTAAAACAGAATCTCTAATTAAAATAGGTCTGTTGTTTTGAATAACTTCATTATTGTTTGAAAACATAAGTAGTCCTAAATATTTATAATGAATACTTAGTTGTCTTGTTAAACTTGCTATATATTCTAATTGCTCATATAAGCGAGGTGATTCTTCTCTCAAAGCTTTTAAATCTAATTTGAATTGTGTTAGTTCATCCATTTCATTAACCATTTTTATCACTTCTCCAATTCCCATGGTTTACTTAAATCAAGAGACTTAAGTAATGTTTTACTTTGTAACCTTCTCGTTTTACGCACTTTTGCTCTTTCTTCACCATACATAAATAATGTTTTTTCGTCTTTAGTCTGAGCTGTAATTTTAGGTACTTTAATTGATTTTTTATTTTCATCTAAGGCTACAAAAGTAAGAAAAGCGATAGCAGCAATTTTTCTTTTTGCTGTAATCATATCTTCCGAAATTACCTTACAAAATATCTCCATAGATTTTTCTCCTGTATAAACTACAGAAGATTCTATGCAAACTGAATCTGACTGAGTAATAGGATGTAAAAATTCCACACTATCTGTAGATGCTGTGACACATTCTTTAACTCTTGCATGTCTTCTAGCAGACAAAGTTGCATTATTATCAATTTTTTTCATCAATACGCCACCAAATAGTGTGTTGTAATTATTCAAGTCATTAATTAAAACTTGATCGGTACTGACAATTTTACTATCGCTCGGATATTTATAATTTTCCATGAAAAACTCCCGTTCTATAATGTTTATGTCACAAATTATAGAACGGGAGCATATAAATAGAAAATATCCTTTTTTTATAAGGCCATAAATTATGTGAATGACCTCTACGTTTAATGATGTAATAAGTAATTTTCTTGTATAAATTTAATCCAATTTTTTGTTAATGAATCAACTATGATATCTTTTCTCCAAATAATGGCGAGTTCCCATTTCATTGAAGGTTCATTAATACTAATAGCTTTCAAATCTTTATCCAATAAATCAAGTATCCCCTCAGGTAATATACAAATGCCCATATTATTTATTAACATTTCTTCTATAAAGCTCCACTGGGTCGTTTCAAAAATAATATTAGGATTAAATCCATAGTTTCTACACGTATTTTTGATTTTATCGTTTAAATAGAAATCAGAATTAAATAAAATAAATTCTTGATGTTCTAAATCTTCAATATCAATCGTATCACTATTAGATAATGGATGATCTTTATGAACTACAAGTTTTAACTTTTCTTCTAAGAAAGTGAATGTACTGAAAATTTTATGATTCGTTGGTAGGACAGTAATCCCCATATCCAAATCACCATAGTATATATCATTTTCAATTTTTTTACTTCCATTTTCAAAAAGTTGAAACGTTACATTAGGATAAGAATCATGGAACTGAGAGATGAGTTTTATTAGTCTTCGAATATTAATAATTGTAGGAATTCCTATTTTTAAATGTCCGCTTTTCAATTCTAAAAGATTACTTAATTCATTAGGGATATTTTCATACATTTTCAGCATTTCTTTACACTGAAAAAAGAATGCCTCCCCCGCATCAGTTAGGTATATTTGGTTTTTATATCTATTAAATAATGTTACTTCTAATTCTTTTTCTAGTAATCTAATCGTATTACTAATTGTTGGCTGTGTAATGAAAAGTTTAGCTGCTGCTTTCGTCATACTTTTTTGTTTTACGACTTCAACAAAATACTGCATATGTCTAAGTTCCAATAAAATCACACCTTCTTTTTATATTATGAGTGTAGCGTTCTATAGTTCAATCATTTTTATATTTTATAATCCTGAAATTTTTAACGTTCTTGTTAATATTAATATTAGCATGTATTGGAAATATAACACCAAGGTTTATTTTTATGTCACCTTATTATTTCCAATAAAATAGTTAAATCACTATTTGTCATGAAGATTTAATTCAAAAAAGGCCGTTACCACATTTCGTGATAACGGCCTTTTCAAATATAAAATAAATTTCTGAATTGCTGATTAATATGAGTGAAATACCTTAAACACTAACTACTCAAAATTCAATTTAAAATTCAATTTGATTTGTGTATCATTGAGTCGATAAGCTTCATTTAATTCTGGACCGCAGCTATTAGAACCAATGCCACTTTGAGCATAATCAATATAAAAATACGTATAATCTTCGAGCTCTAATTGGTCTTTATGTGTCTTATGCGTTAACTGATTTAATGAATAATGTGTTGTATTAAAACTGAATGTGTCTCCACTTGTTACAACCATAGCATTTCGACCATTTGAAACTTTAACAAATGTAGTCTGATTATGACTTCCTGATTCTTGAGGTTTGATATCGTTACTTACATTATCTGTCACTGTCGTTTCGAAATAATCTAAATATGTTGCCACACCTTTATCTTGATAACTGCTATAAGGACCGTTCCCATAATATTCGACTTGCTCATAGTCACTTGGTAATGTCATGGCTAAACCGAAACGTGGAAGAAATGGCGCTAATGTATCTTTCTCTAAATCATAGTTTACGTTAAGCGTACCATCGCTTTGAATTGTCCACGTAATTGTACCCGAAAGTACAGGAGGAACCGCTTCATTAACCAGTGCAATATCAAAAATAAGACTGACGTCACTCTTATTTTTATCGATTCGGTAACCATGCACACGCGTAGTAATATCTTTATATCCAGCGTATGCCCAATCTTGCTTAACATTAATATCATTATCTGTTGGTGCACGCCATAAGTTATTTTGTGTTTTCTGATTCATAATAATTATGCCATCATGCACAACTGCTTTTAAACTCGCGTCTGTTTTATCAAAAATGTATGTCCAATTATCAATAGCAACGTGAATTGTACGAGCCTTGTCTCTGCATGCTATTGATAATGGTTTCATATTCTGATGCGTCATCGATTGTCGCTGATATACGATTTGATCATATCCTAATTCAAAATGAGCCGAACGTAACTTATCTGCATATTTCAATTTATAGTGTAACATCACATCACTGAGTTCATTTATATTAATATAGTCACTTAAATCAATCTTTTGTGTTGTATGGGGTGCAAATTGAGCAAAAGGAACTTCAAACGTCTGACGCGTGCCATCTAAAAAAGTAGCAGTTGCTTCAACACTTAAATAATCTTCTATATGCGTGAAATCAAGTTGATTACGTAATGATAGTTTATAGTCATCCCGCTTTATTACTTTTAAAGGTCTATGTTCATGTTTAAATTCATAGTATCCTTCGTGAGGCACACGGTCAGGAGAAACAATACCATCCACACAGAAATTACCATCATGTAGACATTCGCCGAAATCCCCACCATACCTAAATATTGGCTTACCATCTTTCAAACCTGTCTGAATACCGTGGTCACACCATTCCCATACGAATCCTCCAATAAAGCTATCGTATGCCTCAACAAGCTTTTGATAAGCATGAAGATCGCCTGGTGAATTCCCCATGGCATGCGCATATTCACACAAAATAAAGGGTTTATCTAGATTCGGATTCTTCAAATATGTCATTTCAATTTCTTCAGGAGATGGATACATTCTACTAATCATTTCAACGTTAGATAAATCATAGTCTTTTGATTTATCACGATGTAATGTGCCTTCATAATGAAGTGGTCGTGTAGCATCTAATTCTTTCGCACGTGCCAAGCCTTTAACCACATTAACGCCAAATCCTGATTCATTACCCATTGACCATGAAACAATTGAACTATAGTTTTTCAAAGGGATTATAGACGCTTCAATACGCTCGATAATTGCAGTTTGATATTTAGGGTCATCCGTAATGATATTAAAGTGCTCAGTGTTCTCTTCACCATATAAACGAACTACACCATGCGTTTCTAAATCCGCTTCACTCATCACATAAAAACCATATTGGTCTGTTAATTCATAAAATAAAGGTGATTTCGGATAATGTGCCGTACGGATTGCGTTAAAATTACCTTGCTTCATAAGCTCTAAATCTCTCATAAATTGAGCTTCATTTATCGTATAGCCTGTTTTAGGATCACTATCATGATGATTGGTACCACGTAATTTAATAGATTGTCCATTAATAAAAAATTGATTATCTCTGATTTTAACTTCTCGAATACCAATTTTTTGTGTAATAACTTCTTGACCAGTAGTAATGACTAACGTATAAAGTACAGGACTTTCTGCTGACCATAATTGTGGTTTGTTAACTGTAAAGCTATACTGTTCAGAAGCTTGAATACTGCTTACCAATTTGCTGTCTGGATCATATAAGTGTAGTTCAGCTTGGTCTAACGCTTGTTTACGTGCTAAGTTCACATCTATAGTAGCCTTATTCAAATCATCATTTAAATGTGTTTCAATTTTAAAATCATCTACACGTGATTGCGCTCGTTTTAAAATATAAACATCTCTAAAAATACCTGAATGTCTGAACATATCTTGGTCTTCAAAATAAGTGCCATCTGAGTATTTTAATACAAGCACTTGTATCGTATTCTCTCCATCACGCACAAATTTTGAAATATCAAATTCTGAAATAGCATGAGATATCTGACTATAACCTACAAATTGATTATTTACCCATACATAAAATGCGCTATCTACACCTTCAAAATTCAAATGATAATCACTTTGCGTATCATATGAACTTAACTCAAAAGAACGTGTATAACGTCCGCATGGATTGTTCTTCGGGACATACGGCGGATCAAATGGAATTGGATATTGTGTGTTAAGGTACTGTATTTGATCGTAGCCATATAAATTCCATACAGACGGTACTGGCAATATATCCTTTTTAATCTGTTGAGGTTGGTTTAAACATGCTTCTAGAGAATTGAAATATTCAAAGTGCCAATCACCATTTAATAATGTCACATTTTTTGTATTATAACGTGTTTCTAAACGGTAGTCAGACTCCCCTCCTTGATAAGGTATATAAAATGCGCGTCTTGGCATCAAGTTCACATGCTGAATCTCCATATTTTCATGAAATTGTTCTTCTAACATAAAATGACATCCCCTCTATTTAATATTCTCTCTATGTTCCCTCTGACGTTTATATCGGAGTGTTTTCTCAATATCATTTAAAAAGTCACCTTTTAAATGGAATGCTTTATGATATAAAAATGCTGTTAAACTAACGAAAATCAACGGTGCGACAATAATCATGATACGCAGACCATTAACCGTGACCGCTGATTGTGCCTCATTCGGTGTATAACCTAATACAGATAAGCCGACACCGACAATTAAAGCGGCAACTGCTTGTGATGCTTTAGTTAAAAACGTGTTTGTGGAAGTGATCACACTCTCATTACGTTGCCCAAACTTCACTTCACCGTAATCAATCACATCTGCAAGCGATACTGTTGTTATACCAATCATAAATCCTGAACCAACTCGTAACATACCTGCACCTATAATGACTAAGATCGTACTTTGTGGCGCCACGAAACCTGATATTAAAATAATAACTAAACCAGTTATGATAAGCGTAATAGCTGTATTAAACGCTCTAGTTCTACCAACCCATTTAATAAAACGTGGCAAAAGTAATAAACCAAGCATTTCACACAGAATCATTGCATTAAAAATTGAAAATAAATGTTCCGCATTCACTACATATTTAAAGTAATAAATGATAGAACCATTGAGCGTTTGTAAGCATAAATTAAAAGTTAATAAAACACCCATGATGGCAAGTAATTCTTTGTTTTTAAATAAAATACGACCAATATCTTTAAAATTAACTTTAATACCTATTTGTTTTTCCATTTCATGATCTTCAGGTACTTTGAAGACTGTTACACCTATCGTAAAGATAAAAACAACACTACAGATTACGGCAAAAACAAAAATGCCTACCGAGTCACTACCACTACCAAAGACGTCTCCTAATTTATGTATAAAGAACAAACCAAAAGTACCTACAATAAATGCGGCTAAACTTGCGAAAAATCTAGGAATGACTGAAATCTCTTCACGTTCTCTAGGGTTATGCGTCAAGTTCGGTAACCAAGACCAGTACGGAATATCCATCATCGTATATGTCATTCCCCAGGAAATATACATAATCGATATATAAATATACATAGACGTTTGTGATAAATCTAAATTCGTAAATAGCAAGACTGTAACAATAGCATTAGCAAGCGTACCGATAACGAGCCACGTCTTGAACTTACCAAAGTTATTCCGCGTATTATCAACGATCATACCCATAATCGGGTCATTAATTGCATCCCAAATACGTGCAACAAAAAGCATAACTCCGACAAATGCAGGAGATAAACCTACAATATCTGTGATATAAAACATTAAGAAGAGCCCAACAATATTAAATATGGCATCCTTCCCTATTGCACCAAAGCCAAATGCTAATTTTTGCTTTCCAGTTAAATATCTATCCATTTTATCCACCTCTAAAATCTCACTTTTTAAAGCGCTTACATATATGTTAATATCATTTTATCAATTTAAAGTGCATGTTATGAATAGCATAATGATGATGTTGTATGGCAAAATGTTGCATTTTGTTATTATAATGTGATTATATAAATCTAAAGAAGTTCAATATGATAAATTGAGAGGTGTGTTATGCAAGTTTTATGGAAGAAATTTAGTAAAAAGTTAATTGATGCTAATTTAGTAGAATGTGGTATTGAAGTTGGTGTACCAAATGTAGGTTATAATTATACAGTTTTCCAAACATCTGTAATACATATCGTAACTCATGGTGAAGGTATTTTTAAATATAATGGGCAGAGTTTCAACTTAAAAAAAGGGGATATGTTTTTATTAGAAAAAGGCATGGAAGTTGAATATAAGCCTTCTTTTTCAAAACCTTGGACTTATTATTGGGTAGGTATTAGTGGCAAACAAATTCTAGATTATTTAGCACGTAGTTATATCGTAGATGACCATATCATTATAGGTAAAGACACTTCTGAAATTAAAAAAACGATTCATAATATATGTGATCTTTCAAAAACCATTGCGTCTAGCAACTCACATGACATTTTAATCATGCAACATATATACCAATTAGTTTATATGCTTCAAGAACAGTTTCCTAAAAATTTCTCAGTTAACGTCAATATTGTTAACGAAGATATCCAAAGAGCAGTCGAATTTATCAATTCAAACTATCACAAGAATATTAGTGTCGTTGATGTTGCGCAATATGTTAATGTCACTCGCAGTCATTTATTCAAGCTGTTTAAGAAGAATTTAAATTGTTCTCCCAAAGCATACTTAACATATATCCGTATGTATCATGCATCTCAATTACTTATACATACGAATAATATGATATGTGAAGTTTCAAGTAAAGTTGGATATAAAGATCCTTTATTATTTTCTAAAAATTTTACAAAACACTTTGAAATTAGTGCGTCTGAATATCGAAATAATTTTTCGTAGCTTTAAATTTTCAACTTATAACAATGCCACTATCTGTAGTTTTAATATGAGAATTCTTTGGTGTTTGTATCATTTTAATCACCCAATAAAAGTCTCCAACACATGACATTGTATGCATGGTAGCAAATGATAAAAAGAACACTTTGGGTAAAACCCCCATATAAAAAGTTATGATGAAAGTTGAAGTAATAATAACAAATGGTGCTATTGCACTTATAGCAAAAGTTAATGGCGTAAAGCTTCCCCCTGGTATTGCACAATAAATCATTCCGTTAGCCATTCCAAAATTCACCTTATTCAATGGCGAGAACAGTTTGAAAAACAAAGCGTGAATTAATTCATGTACAATAAACGTCCCTATAAATAACCCTATTCCAATAAATATATTAGCTAACATTGAATCGAAAATATCAATAGTATCAGACATCTTTACCATAACAAAAAACAACCCACCAAAAACAATACATAAGGCAATTTGATATTTAGAAAATGCCTTTATTAATGAATCATTACCTATAATATCAATTTTTTTCATAATGATAATCTCCTCTTCATATTATAAAATTCTCACATATAACATATACGATACATGTCATTTTGACAAATATAGTTGTCAAAATGACAAAAGTAATATATATTAACCTTAAGGAGTTGATCAATAATGCGCAATCGACTTAAAGAATTACGTGCACGTGATGGCTATAATCAAACACAACTTGCTAAAAACGCAGGAATTTCTAGACAAACTGTTTCCTTAATAGAACGTAATGATTTTATGCCATCAATTCTGACAGCTGTTAAAATTGCTCGCATATTTAATGAACCCGTTGAAAACATCTTCATAATTGAGGAGGAAGATTTATGAAAGTAGGACGCTTTTTATTGCTTGTTTTAGTAGGAGGAATCATTGGTGGTATTATTGGCCTATCCTTTGGCTTATTTGAAAATAACAGCCATTTTTCAAGCATAAGTTTCGCAAGCCACGAAATTACAATCATTGTTTGTCTCATTGCATCCCTCATTAATATAATCCTTACTCTAGTGTTATATAAAGTTCAACAAAATGCACTCACATTCAAATCAAAAATGAACCATGATATAGAGGGTCAACAAGCTGATGAATTTGAAGAGAAAGCAAATATGATGTTTATGAGAACGAGCTTTATTTATTATGTTCAGATTTTAATTAGTTTAATTTGTATGTTTATTATAGTGATGGTAAATGCTTCTGAGGGAGACATTTTTTATCCTATCATTCCTTACTTAATCACAATTGTTCCTTCTCTGATGATCGGTTTCTTTGTAAGAAAATTTGATAGTCGTTATCCAAAACAAGGTGAAGCTCAGTATACGGAGAAAATTCTAGACATCATGGATGAAGGAGAACGTCATATAACGCTCGTCTCTATGTTCAAAATTTATCATATCAATCTTACTTTATTGATTATTGGTGGAATGATATTAGGTTTATTCTCATTAATTACTGGCATCAACCAACTTTTAGGATTGCTCCTTATTATTATTCTTTTTATCTATAATGCATTTGGTTATATGTTAAAAGTACGTAAATTTTATTTATAAATATAGTATGAAGAAAGAGAGTGTATCTATGGAACACCTTTTAAAAGTTCAAAATTTAAATAAGTCTTACACAAAATCTGACTTTCACCTTTCCGATATTTCACTATCAATCAAACCTAGTGAAGTTGTAGGTTTAATTGGAAAAAATGGTTCAGGTAAATCTACATTGATTAATACATTGGTCGGAAATCGCTTTAAAGACAGTGGAAAAATCATTTTTTTCGATGAAACTGTAACAGAAAATGATTCCAATTATAAAGAAAATATCGGTGTTGTATTTGATGATTTACGTGTACCAAACAAACTAACAATTAAAGAAATTGATAAAGTGTTTTCTAATATTTATCAATCATGGAATAGCGAAAAATTCTTTTCAATTATCGATAAATTTGAGTTACCTACTAATAATGCAATTAAATCCTTTTCACGTGGTATGCGTATGAAAGCTGCTTTGACAATATCGTTAGCACACGAAAGTAAACTTCTCATTCTTGATGAAGCTACTGCTGGTATGGATGTCTCAAGTCGTGAAGAAGTTATTGAAATGTTAGAGGATTACATAGAAGAAGGCAATGGGATTTTGATTTCATCTCATATTTCAGAAGATATTGAGCAGCTTGCAACTAAACTTGTGTTTATGCGAGATGGCAAAATTATTTTTGAAGAAAACAAACAAAACTTATTGGATAATTATGGCATTATTGAGCAACCTGAAGAAGATTTCAATATTCCAACTGACCTTATCATAGCTTCAAGAGCTCGTAATCACATAAGAACTACTTTAATCAATAATCGTAACCAAGTAACAAATGCGAGACCATTGCAAAGTATTGATGACGCAACAAAATTAATTATGAGAGGTGATAAATAATGAAGGGCTTAACACTTAGCAGTTATTACTCATCAAAAAAATCACTCTTCACTTATTTAATTGTAGGTATTGTCGCTAGTATACTATTCACATTTATGAACCCTATCATGACATGTTTTTTACCAATGATTTTTCTTATTTCACCTGTAACGGATAACATTAAACATGAGAAAGATTCAAAATGGATGTATTATGTGTCCACTTTACCTAAAGGTAGAAGTGCATACGTAAACAGTTATTTCAGCTTCTACGGCGTTCTAATTTTAATAGGACTTATCATCGGTATTATACCATTAGCACTCATAACACAAAATTTAAATCTCACGTTAGTATCTATATTAATAGGCATAGGTGGCGCTGGTTCATACGCAATAATGTTCCCTTTAACATTTAAATTTGGACCAGAAAATTCAAATGTTATTTTAATCACAACATCCTTTATAGTAATAGCTTTATTTTTCCTAGTATTCTTTGGATTTATCATGCCAAATATTGCTTCATCTGGATCAATTGAAGATATAGCTAACGTAACAAGTAATTTACTCGTAGTTAGTACCTATGCACTTTTAGGTGTTATTTTATTAGTAGTTTCCTACATTTCATCAATTAAAATATTTAATAAACAAGAACTATAGCAAAAAATCCCAGTGACTTAATTACAAAGTCATTGGGATTTTTTATTATTGTGTGATTTATTAATTTACTGATTCAATAAATGTTGTTTTATCGATAGCATTGGCTTGTTGTAATTGTAATTCTAAGTAATTATCGAATGTGTCTTTGTGTTGCGTAACTTCCTCTAGGGCACTGATTAGCGTATCAGGATACGCTACATCGAATAAATGAGTTGGTGCTGTTACTACTCTATTGTGCGCAGTGGCATCATAACCTAAAATTAATAATTTGTAGTCAAAGGCTGCCCTAACTGCATCTAATATTTCGTTTCCTTTATTAATATCTAAATAGATATCGCATTTTTTATAAAGTGCTTTAAATTCGGTCTTTTTGGCATTTGGATATAATTTAACATTGGCATATTTATTCAAGTTCATTAACACCTTAGACATTTCAGTCATAGCTGCAATATGAAAATCTAAATGCGGATGTGCTTGTACAATTTGTTCTAAATGCGGTATTTGATCAGAATTTGTTAGTGTTAGCACTTGGTTAGAATGATTATTAGACTTCAGGAATTTATATACATATCCAGATTTATATATTCTATTTTTCCATTTATCACTAATGGACGATTTAAGTTGTTCGTAGGCTTCATCGCTCGGCACAATAATACTGAATGATCTACGTTCTTTAGATAATATATTTTCCATATGACGAATAATATCGCTCGTAATATCACCTTGCCAATAAAAATAATCATTGCTAGAGTCACTTAAACCGTTCATCACTGCGGCTGGTACTGAAAATGAGTTAATTAAAAATTGTTCGGATTCTAACCCTGCAACTTGAATATAGAAATTAACAAATTGTATTTTAGAATGGAAGAAGTATTCTTTGCCTTGCCAATTCAAAATAACATCATTTGTGATGAAGTTCTCAACCATAAACACTTCACCTTTAGCGTTATAGTAGCGTTTTAATATTCTTTTATGGGTATTAGGATCCAATACTACTTGTGCATAACTGTATCCATATTTATTATAATAATCAATAAACTGCGTATGTCCTTGTTTATTTAACCACTCAATACGTTCTACGATTCTATGTTTATAATTCTTTTTATAAATAATTCTCGCTTTAATATCTCCTGTATCTTTAATTACAGCATCGTTATTATTGCCTTCAATCAACCAAAATTTCGGTGTTTTAACTTGGTTAAAAAATAATGGTTTAACTGGCAAATTTTCATTTTCCGCAAAGAATTCATATGGTGTTTTAACATCTGCAGGAAGAAAGCCATCTGCTTCAATAACGATTGTTTGTCTATTCATACCCGAAAATTTAAATGAATTATAAAGGACTATTGTTTGTTTATCGAAAGCTTCAAATAAATTAATCATAAAGCACCTCATCAATTAAATTATTCCATTGGATTTTTACAGCATCTTGTGTAAATTGTTCAGCAACTTTATAAGATGCCTCATGGAAATTATTTGTATCATTTTCAAAAAATAGAATTATAGCTTCAGCAATTTTTCCTACTATTTCAGACTCTGATTCTACATTTAATTTAATAGGTATGAGATAGCCATTTTCTTTGTCCTCAATAAAAGTCGGATTTCCATAATTAACATCAAATCCAATAAGTCCTAATCCTGAG
This sequence comes from Staphylococcus parequorum, assembly GCF_039237145.1. Classification (NCBI taxonomy): domain Bacteria; kingdom Bacillati; phylum Bacillota; class Bacilli; order Caryophanales; family Staphylococcaceae; genus Staphylococcus; species Staphylococcus parequorum. The sequence continues at coordinate 355,278 of NZ_CP150682.1, read as the reverse complement.
CCAATCGCTTCCATCAATGTTAATCCAAAACCTTCACTCGTTGATCCTGATAGAAACAATTCATAATCCTTATATACTTGGTTTGAATTTACATGGCCATGCAATGTGATATAACTTTCTGCGTTATTTTCACGAATAAGGTTATGCAATGCCTGCTTTTGAGCACCTTCTCCATATATATCAAATGTTATTTCAGGTCTTTGTTGTTTCGCAATTGCGACTGCTTTAACTAACCAATCTACACGTTTTTCAGCTGCTAATCTTGAAGCAGTAATGATAGAATAAGGCTTTCTGTTTAAAGAAGGTTGTGTTAAAGTTTTTAAATTTCCTACAGGAATTGTATATATATTAGGCTTGATATGATTATACTTTTCAAATTGCTCTGTCAGCAGTTTATTTTGGATTTCCGTTGCTGTGATAAAGAAATCAATTTCCTGCGCGTTAGTGAATACATATTCATAATGATTATTCCAAAGTATATAATCATCGTTCGTTGTCGACGCATTATAGTGTTCTGCATGAATCACTACACCTAATTTAGCTTGATGTTTATTTTCTATCATAACTTGACCAACATCTTTTGAGCGATCTAATAAAATCATATCTTCCTGCGACAACTGAAGTTTTTCCATGAAATATGCAATAAAACTTTGCTTCGAATATAGTATTCTATCTTTAAAGACAAACATACTATTATCACCATTTACATATTCATTGTATGCTGTAGAACCGTCTTCATTGTAAAAGACTCTCATATATAATTTAGCCATATTATCTTCAGGGGCGTAATACTCTGAAAAGACACGTACATAGGAATAATAATCTTTGCGTAGTAACTTCCCTCTTGATACATATTCTACTCTATCAACAATATCGCTATCTTCTTCTTTCAAATGACACACGATATAATTACTGTTTTTATTAAAGAAATATTTTTTGATTTTTCCTTCATCTTCTGTTTTAGTGATGTCGTCATTGAGTGATTGAATAATCTCATCTAATTTAACACTTGAAGGTGCTATTTTTATATCTGTGAAAAATTGGTATAACCATACCACTTCATCATCATTAAACCCTAAATTTTTTGTTAGGGTTTGTATATTTTCAGTTTTTATAAATTCTAAAAACACGAACTTTAATGTTTCTGCTCTTCCTCTTAAAGCTTGAGCTCTGTATAATTGCGCATACTCTACACCACTACTCGCCCATCCAATACCATAGTTCATGTTATATATCGTCATGTATTACACCTCAATAACTAAAGTTAAAATTACAATTTTACTTATCAAACAAACAATTTAACAATGCTAAAAATCATAAAGGTCAATATAATAAACGTGCCAAAAAACTTAAGTGTCAGAAATTCTTTTTTTGCTTTTTGTTGATCTTTTTCAGCATCATATTCATTTAATTCTTCTTCAATTTGTTTATTTATTTGATCTAATTCTTCTTTTTCATTTATATTTTCACTCATATATTACACTTCCTATAACTAAAGAAATATTTATTAACTTATTATAACAAAATAAGCCAAGGAAAATATCCTCAGCTGTATTTTGTATTGATATTTAAATCAAATGTGATTAATTATTCTCAGTTTCTTTTTTACGACGTCTTCTCAGTAGTGCCAAACCACCTAGTCCAAGAATACCCGCTAACAATCCGTTTTTCGTTGTATCGTCACCTGTATTTGGTAACTCTGAATCTTTGTCTTTATCTTTTTCATTTTGGTTCGCTTCATTCTCAGAATCTGAATCATTTGATGATTCTAATGTGTTTGTAGAATCTGATGCATTGTTTGTTGCTTCTGATGTTCCTGTAGAACCTGATGCATTGTTTGTTGCTTCTGATGTTCCTGTAGAACCTGATGCATTGTTTGTTGCTTCTGATGTTCCTGTAGAACCTGATGCATTGTTTGTTGCTTCCGATGTTCCTGTAGAACCTGATGCATTGTTTGTTGCTTCTGATGTTCCTGTAGAACCTGATGCATTGTTTGTTGCTTCTGCTGTGTTTGTAGAATCTAATGAATTGTTTGGATCAGATGAAATCATTGATTCGCTCTCGCTTAATGACTCTGATGTACTTAATGACTCACTTTCACTTAGTGATTCCGATGTGTTCATTGATTCACTTTCTACTTCGCTTAATGAATCACTTTCACTTAATGATTCCGATGTACTCATTGATTCGCTTTCTACTTCACTTAGTGACTCGCTTTCGCTTAATGATTCCGATGTGCTTAACGATTCACTTTCTACATCGCTGAGGGATTCACTTTCACTTAGTGATTCCGACGTGTTCATTGATTCACTTTCGCTTAGTGATTCTGACGTGCTTAACGATTCACTCCCGCTTAACGATTCTGACGTACTTAATGATTCACTTTCACTTAATGATTCTGACGTACTTAATGATTCACTTTCGCTTAGTGATTCCGATGTGCTCATTGATTCACTTTCGCTTAGTGATTCTGACGTGCTTAATGATTCACTCTCGCTTAGTGATTCCGATGTGCTCAATGATTCGCTTTCGCTTAGTGATTCTGACGTGCTTAAGGATTCGCTTTCACTTAGTGACTCTGATGTGCTTAATGATTCGCTTTCACTTAATGACTCTGATGTACTCAACGATTCGCTTTCACTCAATGATTCTGATGTGCTTAGCGATTCGCTTTCACTTAGTGATTCGGATGTACTCATTGATTCACTTTCTATTTCACTTAATGATTCAGAAGTGCTTAATGATTCACTTTCGCTTAATGATTCTGATGTACTTAGTGATTCGCTTTCGCTTAGTGATTCTGATGTACTTAACGATTCACTCTCGCTTAGTGATTCTGATGCGCTCAATGATTCACTTTCGCTTAGTGATTCTGATGTGCTTAGCGATTCGCTTTCGCTTAATGATTCCGACGTACTTAACGATTCGCTCTCACTTAGTGATTCTGACGTGCTTAATGATTCGCTCTCACTTAGTGATTCCGACGTACTCAACGATTCGCTTTCACTTAGTGATTCTGATGTACTCAATGATTCACTTTCACTTAGTGACTCTGATGTGCTTAGCGATTCGCTTTCGCTTAGTGATTCTGATGTACTTAACGATTCACTCTCGCTTAATGATTCCGATGTACTCAACGACTCACTTTCACTTAGTGATTCTGACGTGCTTAACGACTCACTTTCACTTAGTGATTCCGACGTACTCAACGATTCACTCTCACTTAGTGACTCTGATGTACTCAACGATTCGCTTTCGCTTAGTGATTCTGATGTACTTAACGATTCACTTTCACTTAGTGATTCTGACGTGCTTAACGACTCACTTTCACTTAGTGATTCCGACGTACTCAACGATTCACTTTCAACTTCACTTAGTGACTCTGATGTACTTAGCGACTCACTTTCACTTAGGGACTCTGATGTGCTCAATGATTCGCTTTCACTCAGTGATTCTGACGTGCTCAATGATTCGCTTTCACTTAATGATTCAGAAGTGCTTAACGACTCACTTTCTACTTCGCTGAGTGATTCTGACGTACTCAACGACTCGCTCTCACTTAGTGACTCTGATGTACTCAACGATTCGCTTTCACTTAATGATTCTGATGTACTCAACGATTCGCTTTCACTTAATGATTCGGACGTGCTTAATGATTCACTCTCGCTTAGTGATTCCGACGTACTCAATGATTCGCTTTCGCTTAGTGATTCTGATGTACTTAGCGATTCGCTTTCACTTAGTGATTCTGATGTGCTTAACGATTCACTCTCGCTTAGTGATTCTGATGCGCTCAATGATTCGCTTTCACTTAACGATTCTGACGTACTTAATGATTCACTTTCGCTTAATGATTCGGACGTGCTTAATGATTCACTCTCGCTTAGTGATTCTGATGTACTTAATGATTCACTCTCGCTTAGTGACTCTGATGTACTCAACGACTCGCTTTCACTTAGTGATTCAGAAGTGCTCAATGATTCACTTTCACTTAATGATTCTGACGTACTCAATGATTCGCTTTCACTTAGTGATTCTGACGTGCTCAATGACTCGCTTTCGCTGATCGACTCCGACGTACTCAACGACTCGCTTTCACTTAACGATTCTGACGTGCTTAATGATTCGCTTTCACTTAGTGATTCAGAAGTGCTCAATGATTCGCTTTCACTCAGTGATTCTGACGCACTCAATGACTCACTTTCAACTTCGCTTAGTGATTCTGATGTACTTAACGATTCTGACGTACTTAATGATTCACTTTCGCTTAATGATTCTGACGTGCTCAATGATTCGCTTTCACTTAATGATTCTGATGTACTCAATGATTCACTTTCAACTTCACTTAGCGATTCTGACGTACTCAATGATTCACTTTCACTTAGTGATTCCGACGTGCTTAGTGATTCACTCTCGCTTAATGACTCTGATGTGCTTAACGATTCGCTCTCGCTTAGTGACTCTGATGTACTCAATGATTCACTTTCACTAATAGACTCTGAATCCTCTTCGTTTTCTATAACAATAGATGTTTCATTTCCGCTATTTGCGAGAAGATCAAGATTTATTAAACCACTACCCGCAGCTGATGAAAAATTATATTCTTGTCTACCCGGTTGATCAGATTCAGGTAACATACCATTTTCTGTCAATTGGTTTAAATCAATAGTCAAATTATAGGTAACTTTACTAGCAACACCTAAATTCACTAAATTTTCAACAGTCCCATAAACTACACCTGTATTAGGATCAATAGTCAATTCGCTACCCTCTAAAGTACCAGTGTTTCTCACTAAACCAAGTAATCCTGGTAAATCATAGTCTAATTCTATAGCATTTATAAAATTAGGATCTGCCATTAAATCACGGAATTGTTGAGACAATTGGAATGTTGGATACGTATTTCCTACACCTAAACCAACTAAAGGTCTTCCCTCTAATTGTAGATTTAATATGCCATTATCATGAGTAGCTGTTAACTCCATATTGTCTAAAAGTGTAACATCTGCAAGTGCAGCATAGGTTTGCATGCCTCCTGTAGCTTGATTATTTACATCTGATCTTCGTTGAAGTGTCGCATTAGCTTCTGCTAAATCCTCATCTTCTGATTCTGATCCTTCTTCAACTGGTTCGATTATTTCCTTTTCATCTTCAGGTGATATTTCTGAGCCTTCTTGACCCAATTCTTCTGCATTTTTATCAGTTTCAGTTGGTGTCGTTAGTTCTTCTTTTACTTCTCCTGGTTTTTTTTCGTCCTCAGGCGATGCCTCTGTATCTTCTTGTGTTACTTCTTCTTTGTCTTTCTCGTCCTCAGGTGATGTTTCTGTATCTTCTTGTGTCACTTCTTCTTTGTCTTTATCATCTTTTGCTACTTCTTCTGAATCTTTTTCGTCCTCAGTCGATGCTTTTGAGTCTTCTTGTGTCGCTTCTTCTTTATCTTTACCATCTTCTGTTGATAGTTCTGGCTTTTCTTGTGTTACTTCTTCTGTATCTGTTTCATCTTTAGCTGATGTTTTTGAATCTTCTTGTGTCACTTTTTCTGTGTCTTTTTCATCTTTTGTTGATGTTGCTGACTCTTCTTGTGCTACTTCTGATACGTCTTCTTTACTTTCGTTTGATAATTCTGATTTTTCTTGTGAAACTTCTTCCGTACTTTTCATATCTTCTGTTGATGTTGCTGGCTCTTCTGGTGTTAACTCATCTATGTTTTTATCATCTTCAGGTGATGCTTTCGGTGTTTCTTGTGAAACTTTTTCCGCACTTTTCACATCTTCTGTTGATGTTGCTGACTCTTCTTGTGTTACTTCTTCTTTACTTTCGTTTGATAATTCTGACTTTTCTTGTGAAACTTCTGGTGTATCCTCAGCTTTCACATCTTCAATTTCTTGTTGAGCAGATTCAACCGTACCTTTTTCATCTTCACTTGCTATTTCTGTACCATTTTGTATAGGTCTCCCAATATCGCCTACACTTTTATCTGATACGACGGATTCAAAATTTTCTCCATTATTTTGTCTCTCGTCAGCCGATGCAACGTTCCCACTTGTTGCAAAAATCGTAAGACCAATCAATACGGATCCAACGCCAACTCCCAATTTCCTTATAGAAAACCTCTGTCTCTCTCTCACTGCACAAATTCCCCCTCTAATATTAGGTATGATTACATATTACATTGTATTCATAATAAATACTATTTCTTTATTAAAAAATTATTTTTATTTTCGTGTTATTCACGTTTATTTTTATATTTTAATTAGAATTCAACTTAATAAAGATTGATTTTTAATACTTTTTACAGTTGAAAAATATGATATTTGAAAACGTTTTACAATTAAATTTTATGGCTATATAATAAAATCAAAAGACAAACCTAATGCTTTATTGAACTGACCCCAAATAGTGGGAAGGAAATAAAAACACTTTCGTTGAATTCATTTAAAATGAATCATACGGAGGTGTTTTTTCTATGAAAATAATGTCTTATTCAATAGAAACAAAATATAAGACTATTGAAATGAAAGAAGCTGGATATACTGTAAAAGAAATTATGGAAGTATTAAATATCAAAAACAGCACACAGGTAAAAACTTGGTGGCGATGGTATCGAAATGGTGAAACTTATAGATTTTATCAACAAAGAGGCAAGCAATATACTTATGGCAAAGGAGTGAAAGAATTATCAGAAATAGAACAATTAAAGTTAGATAATAAGAAAAAAGATATTGAATTAGATATTTTAAAAAAGTACAAGGAATTAGAAAGGAAGTGGTACCAAAAGTAATTGTAGAATTAGTTAATCAATTAAAGCATAAGTATTCAATCAAAATGATACTTGATGTTTTAGAAATACCTAAATCGACATACTATAGATGGAAACACAAGAACAATGAAAAAGATAAAGTGACTCAAAAGATTATTGAATTATGTGAAGAAAATAATTTCACCTACGGTTATCGCAAAATTACAGCGTTGATTAATCAATTGTATTCAGCATCAATTAATCATAAAAGAGTTCAGCGAATCATGCGAGAGTATAATCTGAACTGCCGAGTTAGGCCTAAAAAATCTAAAAAAATTGGCAAACCTTATTATAAAACAGAGAATTTATTACAAAGACAGTTTAAAGCTAACCAACCAATGGAAGTATTAACAACTGATATTACTTATTTACCTTTCGGTAACTCTATGTTGTATTTATCTTCAATTATGGATGTTTATAACGGAGAAATTGTGGCGTATAAAATAGATAACAAACAAGATCAAAGCTTAGTAAATGATACATTGAATCAAATAGATATACCTGAGAATTGCATACTACATAGTGACCAAGGCAGTGTTTACACCTCGTACGCTTACTATCAATTATGCAAAGAAAAAGGCATTATCAGAAGTATGTCCCGAAAGGGAACACCAGCTGATAACGCCCCTATAGAAAGTTTCCATTCCTCGCTAAAGTGTGAAGCTTTCTACATAAACAATGAGCTCAATAGCTCTAACCAAATTGTAATAGATATTGTCGAAAATTACATTAAAAACTATAATAATAATCGAATTCAACAAAAACTAGGCTACTTAGCTCCCATAAAATATAAGGAATTAGCAGCCTAGAACAAAGTGTTTTTATTAAGTTCCCATTCTAAGGGTTCAGTGCCTTATAGCAGAGGGTTTGTCTAGGTTTTAAAACATTTTCTATATTATGACAAAAGTTAAAAATAAATATGTTTAAGTTCTTTGAGATGTGGAATCAAAGTAATACAATATTTAAAGGAGGCGTTTATTTATGAGTAAGTTTGACGAGTATAAAGATCAAGCAACAGACAAAACTAAAGATAAAGCCAACGAAATTAAAAATGACGACGAGAAGAAAGAAGAAGTAAAAGACCAAGCAACAGATAAAGCTAAAGACTTAAAAGATAAATTTTAATTTTTGAAATATAGTTAAATTAAAAGAACCGCCAATGATGAGATGGCTCATTATTGGCGGTTCTTTTAATGGTTTTAATTGGTGATAATATTTGGTTTTCTTTCCACAATTTGGAAACAGTTCAATTATATTTTTCTATATATAGTAGCGTTTTTTTACTATAGAAAATCAATTTTGACAAAATTATGTATTTAAGCAATTCAATAAATATATTCTCGAAAAATTTCATGGTTACTATAAAATAAAATTAGATTGCGTGTTATAATATTTTCAAATAAAACCCCACATCTCTTTAGATGAATTTCATAATTTTACGAAAAACCATTGGTTGGTTCTATTAATACAAGGAATAGGGATAATAATTGCTGTTAATACTTTAATACATTGGCTATTTTATTGGGGAAATCATATTTTTTAATAGGAGCTAAATACTATGGAGATTAAAAACTATTTTTTAAAATTAAAGAATAAAGAATTAGTTTCAAATTCAGATTTATATTTTTATGAGGGGAAAATAAATCATATTGTTGGAAAAAATGGTGTTGGTAAATCACAGCTAGCAAAGGATTTCATATTAAATAGAAATGGTTGTATACCAAAAGTGGTGTCACAAAACACAACTCTTATTTCTAGTTCATCAAATGTCCCTAATGATATAAGTAAGGAATTTCTATTTCATTTACTAAAATCTAAGTTTAATAATAATAGTAAATTTAAAGAGATTAGTAAGATGCTTAATCTAGAGTCAATTCCTAGCAAAATTCTCATTAAAAATTTAAGTGATGGACAAAAACAAAAATTAAAATTATTGAGTTTTTTACTAGAGGATAAATCAATAATAATCCTAGATGAAATTACAAATGCTCTGGATTAAAAAACCGTTAATGATATTTATAATTTCCTAAATAAATTCATCTCAGATAACCCTTCAAAAGTAATTATAAATATAACACATAATTTATCAGATTTAAGTAGTATAAACGGCGCGCAATTTTTATTTAAAGATAAACGAATTGAAGAATATACGTCAAAAGATCATTTAATAAATGATTATATTAACTTATAAAGATAAAGAGGTGTAAAAATGTTATTAGAATTTAAAAAGAATATTTCAAATAAAATAATTTTGACATTAGGTATATTGTTTATTTTTGTATTCTTATTAGGCTATTTTTTACCAGTTGGTATAGATAAAGTTAGCAATTTGACATATGGACAATATTTTTTCAGTACATACACGGTAGCTACTGAATTTGGTTTTTTATTATTCTCTTTCATAATTGCTTATTTCATAAACAAAGAATATAGTAATAAAAATACTTTGTTTTATAAGTTACTTGGAGATAATGTATTTAAATTCTTTTATAAAAAAGCTGCTATTTTATTTATTGAAAGCTTTGTATTTTTAACAATTGGTTTAACAATCATTTCTGTTGTTTTCTCAAATTTTTCGCACTTTTTACTATTACTCACTTTATTTTCTTTAGTACTCTTACAGTATATATTGATTATTGGAACTATAAGTGTACTATCGCCCAATGTACTTATAAGTATAGGTATAAGTATTATTTATTGGATAGGGTCAATTATACTAGTTGCAGTAAATAAAACTATTTTTGGAATAATTGCTCCATTTGAAGCTAGTAACAGTATATATCCTTTAGTTGAGCAAGTATTAAATGGTAATAAAGCGTTTTTACCTGCAAACCAAATTTTAACTATATTTATATTCTTCCTGATATTATTTGTAGTCAACTTCATGCTTTTAATTTTTGCTAAAAAACGGTGGTTAAAATTAGGGCTATAACTTTTTAAGATACTAGGCTTATTAATGCGAACCCGGATACACTTAATTAGACAAATTTTATTGTTAAATTGGGTGTATCAGGGTTTTCTCACTATTCCTTAACTATAAAAATAAATATGTTTAAGTTCTATGATATGTGGAATCACAGTAATATAACATTTTAAAGGAGGCGTTTATTTATGAGTAAGTTTGACGAGTATAAAGATCAAGCAACAGACAAAGCAAAAGATAAAGCCAACGAAATTAAAAATGACGACGAGAAAAAAGACGAATTGAAAGACCAAGCAACAGATAAAGCTAAAGACTTAAAAGATAAATTCTAATTTTTAATAAAAACAGAAAAACACTTCCGCTATTAAGTGGAAGTGTATTTTTTATGCTTTATATAAGTGTTGTCACCTAACAAAATAATATGTCCTTTAGTTAGATTATAAATCACCTGTTAAAAATTGTGCTTCACCGTTAAAGAAACTCCAGTTTTCATCGGTATTTTCTACTAAACTAATCATAATATCTTCTTTACGAATGCCTACTTTGTCATGTAGCGTATTCACTAAATTTTTGTAGAATGTCGTTTTTTGTTCTTTGGTTCTCGGTCTTGAAACAATAGTAAATACTATCACATCGTCTGTTCTTTCAATGCCTAAACCTGTATCTAATATTTCCATTTCATAGTCTTCATGTTGATTCACAATTAAATATTTATCACCTTTTGGTGCTTGAAATGCATCTAACATCACGTTATATGTGATATCTAAAATACTTTTAATTTCCTCTTTTTCTCTACCTTTGATCATGTCTAATTTAATTAATGGCATGTAAATTCTCCTTTTAAAATTAATTATTTATCTTTATTTGAATATCCGACTTTTAACGAAATAAATACTACAACAAACATTCCCAGAAAACCATATAACCATATCGATAACATCTCATTAACAAACATTAATTATTACCTTCTTCTACATTATATTTTTGATTATCTTTTGGCTTGATGATAAATGCAGCAATTGTAATTGTTGCGATACCGATAAATGTTGCTACTGCACCTGCTGACATTGTACTTGGAATAATACCACCGAAGTAAATGACTAAATAGGAACCCAATCCTACAAACATAGATATTTCTGCAGCTCTCGCTGGTGCTTTCTTCTTGGCGTATATGGCATGTAGGATAGGGCCTAATGTACCCGCTGCGATGCCTGATATTCCAATCCACATAATGTCGCTCATATGTTTTGGAGGTTGTAAGACAAGTAAAAATGATAATAAACCTACAATTGGCACACTAATCTTACTTATTTGAAATGCGATTTTATTGGCTTTTTCATCACTAATATTAATTATTTTTCGTTTAACTAAGAATTTTAAGAATATATCATTCGCAAATACTGTAGAAATAGATACAAATAATCCATCTGTTGTCGACATCGCTGCAGCTAAAATGACCACGCCGAAAAGTGCTACAATCACTGCAGGAAATGCCCAAATAATATAGTCAAGCAGTGCTAAATCTGATGTTTCAACGCTATTACCTAATGCGACACGAGCGAATATACCACCGAATAACACGAGTAGACAAAGCCCCGTGACAATAATATAAGTATTGATCATTTTCCCTAAATCTTTTTCGTTTTTCAAACCTAATATTTTATTGAATAAATGCGGTGCAGAAGCAAACGCCCACTGTATAACGATTGCACCTAAAACCATGGCGAAAGAGTTGAAATGTACAGATTCTGGATTAAATACTTTAACTAAGTTTTCATTTTGGTTAGATAAATTATTTGCGATACCAGTAAATGTACTTGTAATACTCCCTTTCCAAAAAATAACGATACCTGAGATAAATACACCAAGACCTGCAATGGCCATAATGACAACTTGTATCGCATCAGTATAAATATCTGCAAGTGCACCACCAACGTACACGTATAGTACAACAATAACGGCTATAAAGACGAGTCCGCTAAAATAAGACATACCAAGTAAATATTCAAAAATCCTTGCGCCTGCAACAAACTGACTGGCTATATAAAAAATATTAAAAAGGAGAATAATGCCAGTACCTACGCGCATAATGTCACTATCGTAGAAATCTCCTAACCAATCTGGGAGGGATAAAGATTTTTGTGTTGTATTTAATTTCCTTACCTTTTTAGCAACCATTAAGACACCCGTGGGCCCACCAATAAACATGGCTAGAAATAACCATAAGTTGTTAAGACCCCATTCATATGACCAACCGGGATAGCCTAAAAAGGTGGCTGCACTTAAGTATGTTGCTGCAAATGATAGTCCCAGCACCCTAGGCCCGATATTGCCGCCACCAGTGGCAAAATCAGCAATATTTTTCATCTTGCGTGAACTCATGTATCCGACAATAACCATGACTATCATAAATAATATGAAGCCTATCCATGTATAGAGAGAAATTTCATCCATTGTTCTTTACTCCTTTATTATTAATTTATATAAGAGTATTCGCTGCACTCTTGTTTTTTGCTGGATGATTTTCCTTTATTGTTTTTTGATCTTTACCGAACATATTTTCACGAAGTGTTGTGCCTTCGTATTCTGTTCTATATAGACCTCTTTTTTGTAATTCAGGGATAACATGATCAACAAATTCTTCAAATGTACCAGGTGAATAACTTTGAGCGATATTAAACCCAGCTGCCCCACCTTCAACTGCCCATGCTTCAAATTTATCAGCGACTTGCTCTTTCGTTCCAATAAATTTAGCTGTGCCATTGCCTAAACCATGATTTTTCACAGCTTCTCTGAGTGTCCATTTATGGTGTGGGTCTTTGGTATACATATTCAGATTGCCTTGCATCGCTTCCGTCTCAATATCTTCTATATACTGGTCTGGGTCGTACTCTGAAAAATCAATACCTGTATGTCCACTTAACAATGATGCGGAACCTTCATAGCTGATATGTTCTGTTAATGCTTCATATTTTTGATAGGCTTCTTCTTCTGTTTCTCCGATAATTGGGAGTACCATAGGAAATACTAAAATATCATCCTTACTTCTGCCATGCTGTTCAGCTCTTGTGTGTATATCATCTACATAACTTTTCAATGATTCTACTGAAGTATGTTTCGTAAACACCGCTTCTGCATGTTTCGCAGCAAACGTTTTACCTTTTTCTGAAGCGCCTGCTTGAAATAATACAGGTGTTCTTTGCGGTGATGGTTCAACTAAATGAGGACCAGGCACACTAAAGAATTCACCTTCGTGGTTAATTTCATGCACTTTATCAGGGTCTGCATATGTATCAGTATCTTTATCATTAACTACAGAGCCGTCTTCCCAGCTGTCTTCCCAAAGTTTATAAACGACTTGGAGAAATTCATCTGCTCTGTTGTATCTTAAATCTTTTGGTAATCGTTCTTTCAGTCCTAAGTTAATCGCTTCACTTTCTAAATAAGAAGTGACAACATTCCAACCTAAACGACCATTAGTTAAATGATCTAATGTAGATAATTGTCTAGCTAGACTATACGGTTGTGCATATGTAGTAGAGATTGTTGGGGCAAAACCAATATGCTTTGTGACTGCAGCCATAGCAGAAATAATCGGTATAGGATCGTGCGCAAGGTAGTTGGACTGCATGCTTAATTGCGCATCACTCGATTGATTATAAACGCTATATGTTCCTAAAACGTCTGCAATAAATATAGAATCAAACTTACCTTTCTCTAATGTCTGCGCGATATTGATCCAGTAATCTAATTGATTGTGATGTGCACCTTGATCTTTGTCATGTTTCCATAATCCAGATGAATGTGGGGATGGTGAATTTTGAACAAATCCATTAAAATGTATCTGCTTTTTCGGCATATGTTTTTCCTCCTAAATGTAGTTTCGTTGTGCTTAATAGTGACTGTTGAGGAAATTTTAAAATTTAATTTAATATTTTTTGAATTACTTTACTCATTTCCTAAGACGAAAATTCTCAATATATAGAATTTTCAGATAATATCTATGCTAGTTAATATAGCGAATATTACATACTTCGTCAACACCAAAACAGTAATTGATATAAGAATAGTCGGATTAAATTGGTAAATTACTTTTATTCAGTTGAAACAGTTTATGAAAGTGTATAAAACCAAGTAAAACTCATTCATTCGGGTATGAAAGAATGAGATGCGAATATAATAGATATATGTATAGTAAAATCCAGAGAAAAGATAATTCACCTATTTCATAATTTTAGTAAACATATGACGCTAAGTGTCTATTTTATAAATTACAGTAATTGAACATTGTGTTTAATTATCATATGTTTAACTTACGATAAGCAATTACAGTGGATGGGAGTTAGATAAATATGAGTAGTGACGTATTAATAGTTGGAGCTGGTCCTAGTGGTTTAGCTATGGCAATTTCATTAAGTAACCAAGGGGTACCATATAAAATCATTGATCAAAATGAAGGTCCTGGAACTGCTTCACGGGCAATGGCTGTCCAGGCAAGAGTACTTGAATTTTATCAGCAATTAGGTTTTGCAGATAAGATTGTGAAAAAAGGAATTTTAGTAGATACTATAACTTTATATAAAGATAATAAAGATGTTGCTAAATTACCTGTAGGTAAAATAGGTAAAGGCATCAGCCCTTATCCCTATGTTTTAACACTACCTCAAGACATCCACGAAAGCATACTTGTTGATGAACTAGAACAACGAGGTGGTCAAATTGATTGGAATCACGAGCTATTAAGATTTGAGGATGATGGTGACGCTGTGACAGCTACCATAAATACATCTGAGGGAGAAATGACAAAAACATTTGCCTACATTTGTGGTTGTGACGGTGCCAGTAGTGTTGTTAGGAAAGCACTAAATATTGATTTTCCAGGTGGAACATACCGTCAAATGTTCTTCGTCGCTGATGTAGAAAATGATACTGCATTAAAAACAGCATCCATGGGCTTCCATAATAACTACTTTTGTTTAGGATTCCCAATTAGAACTACAGGACAACTACGTCTTATTGGTTTAATACCTGATGACCTTGTAGTAGACGGGGAGGGTCCTCAATCACTCACTCCTCTAATTCCACATGTTGAACGTATATTACCAATACAAGTAAATAAAGTGAACTGGTACTCATCCTACCGTTCCCACCATCGTGTTGCTGAAAAATTCAGACTAGGTCGTGCTTTCTTATGTGGAGATGCTGGTCATATTCATAGCCCTGCTGGCGGTCAAGGTATGAACACTGGCATAAGCGATGCGCTTAATTTAGCTTGGAAACTTGGAGCAGTTCTAAAAGAAAAAGCCTCACCAAAATTACTAGATACTTACGAGCCTGAACGTATCCAATTCGCTCAAAGGTTAGTGAAGACAACAGACAAAGCTTTTCAAATTATGGCCAATAGTCGGATGGTAAAAAATTTTGTCATTCCTTTCTTTGCTCCTAAATTATTACGTTTTAACACTTTAAAACAATTAATGTTTAAAACAATTTCTCAAACTAATTTAAATTATCGACATAGTGAATTAAGTAGCGGAGAATATGGTGACATTAAAGGTGGAGATCGCTTACCATGGGTGTATACAAATACTTTTGATAACTTTGAACCATTAAAATCTTATGATTGGCAACTTCATGCATATGGTAAAGTTACTCAAGAACTCAAACAGCTCGCTTTTAAAACTGGTGTCCCACTATATGATCTAACTTGGCACAGAGCAATCAATGCGAAAGGCATTAAAGAAAATTCAGTATTTCTAGTACGTCCAGATAGTTACGTATCCGTAGCTACAGACCTCCAAAATTTAGACCCTATAAAAAGTATGATTCATAATTATAATATTCGTCGGTTAAATTAACTTAGATTTTGAAAACATGTGTAAAAAGTGCAATTACTCACCCCTTTTTTTAATCAAAGAAGCTCATTCATCCAATAAGATAGATGAGCTTTTTTCTTACTAATTTAAAAAATAAAAAATTTATCGACATTTGTGTTTGCTACTTACAATGGTATAAAATATAAAAGAGATTATTAAGTCACATATATAAGAAGCATGAACAATTGGACGCAATTAGTACGGATATTAACACATTATTAGATTTAAAAATAGAAAGGATACGTATTGAATAATGAATAAATTACAAAAAGATGGTTATTCAAGATATGATTTAATGAAAAGTTTAAATTATGAGGGTATTGAACAGGATTATAATGAAATATTAGCGTACTTTGCTGATCTGCCTGAAGATGATTATGCCCCTAACCTTAATAGATATAGAAGATACTCTCGAGCAATCGTTTTACCTGGCACAGAAGATGTTTTTTGGCTTCCTACAATTGAAAGAAATGGCGTTGATTATTCTGCTTATTTTCAAGGAAAGTTCAATCCAGAACATTCGGGCTCATATAGAGCATTCCACTCTATTGATGAAAATATAAGAAGTAATAAATTGTTAAACGATATTATTATAGCCAATTATCATGAAACGTTTTGGAACGAAGAGGATAAAATCTTACCGATTCATGTGGGCGTGCATTTCGTTAAATTGTATGTAGAAAATGACGGAGATAAAGCCGTTTCCTCACCGAACTGTTTGCACCAGGATGGAGAGCCGTTTACTTTTGCTCATTTAATTGAAAGAAAGAATATTGTTGGTGGAACGAATGCTATCGCTGTACCAGAAGCTGCTGGAAATAACCCGGAAGATACAGATGAAAACAATATAATAGAAGTTTTTGAAATGGAGAACCCTTTAGAGTCATATGGCGTTTACGATCCTAATGTCAGTCATTATGTGAGTCCCGTGAAAAAAGGTTCAGAACAAGGTACAGGTCTTAGATCTGTCATATTAATTGATTACCAACAAACAGTTGTTGCAGATGTCGATGAATAATATTAACCCCCCTACTTTTATAAAAGTAGGGGGGTTTTAAAGTTCATCATTACGGCAATAAATTAAATCCAAACTAAAAAAGCAATGAAATAAGTGCGATTATAGGGAGCCCGCCTTGTTTCAAAATTATAGATTTTTGACTAGTAATTGCCCCATATACGGCAACTAAGATAATATAAATTAAAATACAAGTAATTAATTCTCTAGGATTATGGGAAAAGAACAGCGTATATAATAACATCACACCAAGAAGTCCATTGTATATACCTTGGTTTTTCATAAGAACCTTTAAATTGGGCTGTTTTAATTCTTCCTGCTTAATATTGAATATTTTACTAGTTCTAAGGGAAGTCGTTTTAATTGTTTGTAATATCATTATATATATAAATTCAATAGCAACTAATAAAACTAAAATTACTGTAACAATACTCATAAATGAATACACCTCTTTTTCAAATGAACTTTCCATATATTAATATCACAACTTTAACTGGAGAGTAATAAATTAAGTGATTTGAATTAACTCTCCTTCAATAACTCCAATTCTTTTATTCAATACTTCTTTTTGGTTATTTAAAACCCCTAAATGTACTTCTAATATTGTTTTTATATCTATTTCATTATCATATAACATACCTGTATTTTTTTTGATTTCTTTTAAACTCATATTCAAATTACTTAAACATTTGATGAATTTTATCATTTCAATATCATCTTTACTATAGAGCCTTTTATTATTAGTGTCTCTTTCTATAAATTTTAATATCTCCTTTTTTTCATAAAATCTTAATTTACTTTTACTTATATCACATATGCTTGCTACTTGATCAATATAAATTTTTTCCAATGTAAGCACATCCCTTCTCTTAAACTAAGGTTTAACTGGTATCTTATTATATAACCACGCAAGAGGAGGAAAAACAATTAAAAAGATTTGATTTTTATAGTTCAAAAGAAATCATTTTATTTAAGCAAGTCAGTTTAAACACTAATTAAAAAACATTAAAACGGAGGATTATTATGCAAAATGAACAAATTGTATTAAACGAAAGACCAGAAGGATTACCTAAAGATGACACTTTTAAATACGAAGCAATCCAAACAGCGGAACCTAGTACGGGTGAAGTACAATTAAAATCTATTTATATTTCTGTGGATCCTTATATGCGTGGAAGAATGAATGATTCAAAAAGTTACGTTAAACCTTACGGAATCGACAAACCAATTGATGGGCATGTTTTAGCGAAAGTTATAAAATCCGAAGTAGAATACTTGGAAGAAGGAGATTATGTTACGGGTGTCTTACCTTGGCAAAGAATAATCACTACTGATGCTAATCAAGTGACTAAAATACCTTCCACAGAAGTTCCTCTACATTTATACTTAAGTATTTTAGGAATGCCAGGTATGACAGCATATACTGGTTTGTTGGAAATAGGTAAACCAAAAGAAGGAGAAACAGTTGTTGTATCTGCTGCTTCAGGCGCTGTGGGGTCTGTAGTAGGACAAATTGCTAAAATAAAAGGTGCAAAAGTAGTTGGCATTGCCGGTGGAAAAGAAAAAACACAATATTTAACAGACACATTAGGCTTTGATGCGGCTGTTGATTATAAAGGTGATGATTTTGAAGCACAACTTGCCGCATCTGTACCAAATGGTATTGATGTATATTACGAAAACGTCGGTGGAAAATTATCAGATGAAGTTTTCAAACATTTAAATACATTTGCACGTGTACCTGTTTGTGGTGCAATCTCAACTTACAATAATACGCAAACTGAAATGGGACCAAGAATTCAGGAAACACTAGTTAAAAGCCAAGCCCTAATGCAAGGTTTTGTAGTAGGACAGTTTGCAGAGCATTTTAAAGAAGCAAGCGAACAACTTGCCAAATGGGTAGCTGAAGATAAAATAAAATCACAAGTAACAATCGATGAAGGTTTTGATCAATTGCCTAATGCATTTAGAAAACTATTTTCTGGTGAAAACTTCGGTAAACAAGTGGTTAAAATATCAGAAGAATAACTTGAGATATCATCTAATATGAAAGTATATGAGATAAAAAACACAATTAGCTTATAATAAAAATCTCACTCATCAAATAAGATGAGTGAGATTTTTTATTATAAAGTTTTTGGTGAACTGTTTGCTTAAACTGTTTCGTAATCTTTTTTACCAAAGCATGTTACAAGTAATAACATAATTATTGATAGTGGTAACCCAATTAAGATTGGATGTAGACCAAACGGATGACCTAGTATTTGCCATATTACTGCTGAGCCAAGTCCACTCCACATTGCGATGTTACCCGCAAGTTTGGTAGGTTTTTGCCAAAACAGACCGAAAATCACTGGCGCAAGCAATCCTGAAACTGTCATCGCAGTGCCTGTTACCATCAGATTTACTAATTCTGGAATCATAAGTGCTAATACTAAAGAAATAACAGCTACGATTAATACTGAAAGTTTACTATATAATAGCATTTTATGTTGATTATGACTTTTCACATTTGGTTTTATAATATCATTTGCTATAGATGAAGACCCTGCAATAAAGAAGGAATCCGCGCTAGATATTACCGCTGCTAATAAGACGATAATCATTATGAGTACTAATGGAAATGGGAACACTTCTTGTATGACATTATAATAAACTAATGGGGTTTCTGCTATGTCCAAATTCAAACCAAACTTAGCATAGACACCTATAAACACTGTCATTGCGCCTAACGCTACTGCAATAATCATAGAAATACCATAACCATTTCTTGCAGTCTTCAAATCTTTAGCAGCCCAAATACGTTGCCACACATCTTGTCTGATAAATTGATAGAACGCTAATGTTAGCAGATAAATTAAGATTTCATTCGGTGTGATGTTAAGGTAATTTAACATATCGCTTTGATTTTGACTGCTTGCATTGGCTTGAATATCACTCCAACTACCTGAGTAATAGATAACCACAAAGAATAACACAATAACGCCGATTGTAAGTATTGTTCCTTGAACAACGTCTTGCCAAACGACAGCTTTTAAGCCGCCTAGGTAAGTTTTTATAGTCAGTAAGATACATCCTATAATAATACCCGCTGTCATATTTAACCCTATTGTTAAATTCAAAATAGAAGCAATCGCGACAAATTGCATACCTGTCATCGCACAATAAGCAAATAAGAAACTGATAACAGTAGGAATACGTGCTGATTCGCCATAACGAAGCGCAGTATAATCACCGATTGTCACCATATTATGCTTTTCACCTAATAATCTAATACGTTTTAATAAAAAGAATGCAAGTACAATAACAGCAACCATCATAGTTATATGAATCCACTGTTGTCCCATACCTAATGTATAGCCATTTTCCATATAACCTAACAGTGTCGCGCCGCCTACGCCTGTACTCACAAATGTTAAAATCAGTGGCCATAGTGTTACCGTTCTGCTTGCCATATTATAGTCATCATAAGTTTTAATTTTTCGTTGTATGTATACAGACATTAGTAATAGAAAAATAAAATAAATAATGATCGTAAATCCTAAAATTAATTGTTCGCTACTATTAAACACTACATTATCCCCTCGTAAATATATTTTTCACAATGCCTTTAGTTTATCGTGACTCCTTACATGAATCAAACTAAATTTTTAGTTTTTGTTGACGTCATTAGACTTCCTTAAACAGTTGAATATAAAACGTTATTCCCTGATCAGAATTTTCAGCTAGTACGGAGTTAATGTAAACCATTCATTTATTTTAGTTTACATTCATATAGAAATAGCTTTATTATAAAAAGGAGAAACTATTAAAGCCTAATGAAATGAGGAGAATTAATATGAAATTAGCTGAAAACATTTTACAAGGGGAAACATTAACTAAAGATACGTTGCTAAAAATTTATGAAGATCCTAACGTAGACACATTAGATTTATTAAACGAAGCTTATATATTAAGAAAACACTATTACGGCAAAAAAGTTAAATTAAACATGATTTTAAACGCAAAAAGTGGCATTTGTCCTGAAGATTGTGGTTATTGTGGTCAATCTAGGGATATGAAGCAAAAACAGCGGTATAGTTTAGTACCAGAAGAACAAATTGTTAGTGGTGCCAAAGTAGCGCATGAAAACAATATAGGCACTTATTGTATTGTTATGAGCGGCAGAGGGCCAAGTAATAAAGAAATTGACCATATAAGTAGAACTGTAGAAGAAATAAAATCAAATCATCCTCAGTTGAAAGTATGTGCGTGTCTTGGGTTAACCAATGAGGAACAAGCTAAAAAACTCAAAGCAGCTGGTGTTGATAGATATAACCATAATATAAATACGAGCGAAAACTATCACGAAGCAGTTGTAACCACACATACTTATAAGGATAGAACCAATACTTTAGAAATTATGAAAGCAAACAATATTTCACCATGTTCTGGTGTCATTTGTGGTATGGGGGAATCAAATCAAGATATTATTGATATGGCGTTTGCCTTAAAAGAAATCGATGCCGATAGTATTCCTATTAATTTTTTACATCCCATTCAAGGCACAAAGTTCGGGGAAATGGATAAATTGACTCCTATAAAATGCTTAAGACTTATCGCCTTATTTAGACTCGTTAATCCATCTAAAGAAATTAGAATTGCTGGCGGTAGAGAGGTTAATTTACGGTCACTACAACCTTTAGCTTTGAAAGCTGCAAATTCAATATTTGTAGGAGACTATTTAATTACTGGAGGACAGCCTAATCAACTAGACTATAAAATGATTCAAGATTTAGGTTTTGAAATTGACTTTGGATACAATGAATTGAAAGGAAATTGAATGTTCCATTAATCAAATAATTTATCAATTTTGTAGTGAGAAAAGAAGGAGTAAGTTTTATTTTCTTGAAAAGATGGGCTTGGGGCTGAAATCAAAAATATGAAATTTGATTTCAACCCCAATCTATAACTTTAAAATTCTTTAATATATTAACCTCAAATCTGTACGTTAAACTAGATCATGCTACTTCTTAACCAATCAGTTCAATAAATTTTTACAAAACCTCTAATCAAGACAAAGGTAACACTATATAAAAGAAACCAAAATACTATAACAAAATAATCGTTTTCTCAATTGTTTAAATTTACATTAATATGGTATTATTTTTATGTAATAAAATATGTATAAAAATTAAGGAGGCTAATATGGAAGAATATTTACTGTTATTAGGAGCTGATCAATTCCTTAGAGAACGATCATATGCAGGCGGGAAATCAATAGGAGATTTTCAGATATGGACAGCAATAAAAGATTCGAAGTATAAGTACAATGCTTATTTTGATTTTTGTATTGATGCAGACCCCTTAAGTTATGAGGATATAAAAAATGAAATCGACTATTATAAAACGCAAGGCTATGAACCAAGATCTATAGTTCCTTTAAATGATTGGACACTTAAAGTAGCTAATAAATTAAATAAAGACTACGGGCTGCCTTACCTTGATGATGAAGTCGTAGAAGCATGTAGAAATAAATACCTAATGAAGGGATTGTTTGAAAAAGCTGATATCCCTACTCCAAAGTCGGAACTTTTCGAAACTATTGAACAATTGAAAGAATTGATACAAACATTTGAATTTCCCGTTATTATAAAACCTGTAGATTTTGGTGGTAGTGGCGGCGTTTACTTAGCTCATAATGAAGCAGAATGTAAGGAAGCTTACATGAAATCTCAAAAAGTTATGGCTGCTTATGCTGATTCTTTCAAAGTTTCTAAAAATACATTTTTAATTGAAGCATTTATAGATAGTAACGAAGAAGTATCTGTAGAAGTCTTATGTGGTGAAAATTTCTATGAAGTAATCACTGTCACAGAAAAATATTTATCTCCAAGGCCTTGGTTTACTGAAATGGGACATTTAGTTCCTAGTCACAGATATAAAGATGAGAATATTAAAAAACTAGCAATACAATCATGTAAATCTTTAGGCATTAATCGTGGGGTAGCTCACATAGAAATAAAAATCAAAGACAACAATCTATACGTCATTGAAGCTGCAGCTAGACCGGGTGGAGATGCTATTATGGATTTAGTTGAATCTTCTTACAGCATTAACCCCTATCAACTACATATTTCAATGTATATAAACAACAAACTCAAACCTCCATTCACATTTAGACCAAACAAAACATCAGCAATAGCTTTCATGAAAGCACAAAAAGGAAAAATAACAAATATCAATTTCCCAGATATATCAAAAGATACTGAAATTAAGCGTATCAGTTTATTAAAAAATATCGGTGATATGGTAAGTGATCCTGAAAATTGGAGCAGTCGCGATGGTTTAGTGCAATTTAGCTGGTCTGAGCTACCAACTACTAAAATATATAGACATATAAATAAAGCCAAAGATTTAGCAAATAAAATTTTTGATAGTAGTGATGATAATAATGAATAATTACTTACTCATTACTGCTTTATATAGATTTATCTGTGGTGGATTAATTCTAGCGATTAACTGGGAATTAGCCAGTCCTGAATCTACAAGTGATTTAGCGATTTCAACTATTCTCTCATTCGTTCCTGCAATATTCACTCCATTTTTAATCAGTCTATTTTTTAAAAATTATTCAGGCAGTAACCTTACAAAGTTATCTTTTTTAGGAATATTTTTTATAGTTATCGCTATCACGATGCTTTACCAAAATACGCTACTATTAATACTTTTGAATTTTGTTTTATGGATTGTGTTTTTCCTACTAGAAACAAGTTTAGAATTGTGGTTTTCTGAATTAGTAGCGAATGAAAATGAAGAATTTATTAATAAATATAGTTCTCTTTCAATGACAGTCAATCAAGTCGCTTTAATGATAGGTCCTTTGTTTATTACAGTAATTATGAAATTCATTACTTTATTTTGGATTTTTTTGATATACGGAATAGTCTACCTCTTACTTCACTTAGGAATTAAAAAAGTGAAATTGATGACACATGAAGTTACCTGTGAAAATACAAATGCTTCAAAGGAACCAGTGAAAATAGTTCATTACCTAATTGGCATGCTTATGTGGCCAATATTAGGAACTATCAATTTTATGTTACCTACATTTACAGCATATAAAAATAGAGAGATACATGAAGTAGCATTATTAGATAGTGCCTTAGGTTTTGGTATGGCACTTATTGGTATTTTACTTAGTAAGTATCTGTCTTATAAATGGATGAATATCTTTTTAATTATAAGTATATCAATATCACTTCTATGGTATTACTTCGAGGATACAATAATAATAAAACTGCTATTAATGCTATGCTTTGGTCTATCTTTTGGTGGTGCAAGAATCATATTCAGAAAAATAATCGTAACAGCATACGCGAGTCACACTGTAAAAAGCGTTTATTCCCTGGGAAATGCACTCGGCCTACCCATTCTTTCTGTTTGTATTTATCTAGGCATGTTGAATTTGGATTTTGTTTGGTTACCCTCATTCATTTTATTAACTATATTACTTATTTTACTTAAAATTCAATACCAAAAAGTAGCTCTGTAGATGAACACTCAAATAGTTAAATTATAAAAGTGATTATATTGAATAAAAAGGACCTCAGGTTTAACTATTTGAGCTTAATTTCAGGTGTAGTTAACTTCGTAATATCGACAGTGAACAATTATGGTTTTTCTCTTTTTAGAATAAAATTCTTCACAAATTTATATTTTTTCCGGTCGTATTTCGCGTATGAGTAACTTAGCACACTAAATGCAGCGGCGCCTAGCAAGTTCACAAATAAATCTTTCATTGTGTCATGTATGCCGACATCAAGATAGCCACCATCAACCACATTTTCCACATGATTTCCCGACGCATCTCTACTCTCTATAACGGTTTTCTCAATATTATCAATGTGGTGTACAGTATTGTGCTCATTAGCCATCGTTGCACTATTCACTTTTTGAACAACATGGTCTTTTTGCATATCCATACCCATACTCTGGTCAACAGTATATTCAAAAAACTCCCACATCACACCGATCGTCATAGAAAAACAAAATGTAACGATTGCAAGAAACAATGGATTTAAATTGATTCCTTTCACATTTTTATTAAGTAAAAATACTAGTGAAAATCCAATACCTGCAGCTAAAAATCCATTAATCGAATGGAGCATTGTGTCCCATAACCTGAAATAACTGTAAAAATCTCCAAGTTCACCTAAAATTGTAGAACTAAAAATAAACAGTATAATAATAAATTCAAGCAAGTTAGGAATTTCAATTTTTAATAAGCGTTCAGTAAGTTGTGGAATGGTAAATAGCACAAGCGTCAAGACAAGAGTGAAAATGACATCCCATCTATGGATAAATATCATTTCATTCATAAGATTTAAAATAACAATTAAGCGTAAAATAACATATATAGTGATTACTTTTTTATTTGCCGTTTTCGTGCTACTCGTAAATATCTTTTTAAAACGATTCATAGACAACATTCTCCAATACTTATAGCGTATAACTTACAACCAATGAAATGATATATAAGGAGGATTTTTCATCACTGTTTTCTCCAATTATATAAATCCTTTTTATCTTCATATCCATAGCTTTGACATCATAATACTTATGTTATTTCTTAGCAAGATTATGTGTCTTTAAAATATTTAACACAGTAGCTGTTAATAAAGTTATCGAGTTTCTTAAACTATAACATTACAAGGGACATAGAAACGAATACGCTAACCTGTTAAATGAATTTAGTAACATTCTAAGCGAATTATTTTTAGCGTCATGTTTGATGCATTTCTACATATAAGATACTAAAACTTGAACTATAATCAATAAGAGTATAGTATTCCATTTATGAATTTTCAAAAAAGCACTTAATTTCCTTTTATTAATATTTCAATGCACATTACATGAAAATAATATATAACAGCGATAAATACTTTTAATCACAAGCAATATGGAGGCGATTATAATTCAGAAATTAATTTCAATAGTGGTAACAGTATATAACAAAGAATCTTTTTTAGAAAATTGTATTCAATCCTTAATTAATCTAAATATTGATAAGTCTCAAATTGAAGCTATTTTTGTGGATGATGTTTCTACAGATGCTTCGTACGCAATATTAAATCGTTACGCTGAACAATATGAATTTATTCGATCTATTCAATTAGATGAAAATTCAGGCGGCCCTGCAATCCCACGTAACGTTGGTATGCAAGAAGCCAATGGAGAATATATAACTATACTAGACGCTGATGATTGGTTGGAAGCAGAAGGTTTTCCTAAATTAATTCGTCAGATGCAAACACACCATTCAGATATTGGGTTTGGTCAATGTTACAAACATATGAATAATGAAATAAGAAAAGTAGCTAACTTCGCTTCTTATAAAGAAGATAATGGACTCGTTCCTCATGAAATTTATAATATCTTCAGAGCTGTTGGCCCTTGGGGTAAAGTATTCAAGCGGTCAACTGTTATTGATAATAATATGAAGTTCAAAAATTTAAAATATGGCGAAGATAAACTATTTTATTCTGAATTAATTAGTAAATCTCAAAGCGCCTCTATGACGCCAGAACCTGTCTATCATGTAAATCGTTATGCTGATAATATTTCATTAATAAAAGCCACTGACATGATTGAAAAATCTCATTTTAATTTTGATGTACTTAAAGAAATAATTCAAATGGAACTACCTAAATATGCTAAGGAGCAAATCCTATGTCGTATTATAGAAATGGATTTTATGTCTCGTTTCTTAGTTACAAAAACATTCTTAAATTCAAATGACAAAGCTTTCTTTTATCAACAGTTCAATAAAGTTGAGTCTGTTATCACAGATGCAGGCTACGATATGGAAAAATTATTAATAAATGATAAGTATAAAAATGTTTATAACACATACCATCATAATAAAGAAAACTTTGTAGATTATATTGAATATATGCTTTTTGAAGAAAATACTCACAAATATATTAAAGATCACATGGTTTATTTTAAATATCCTGAAAAATTCAGTAACTTGCTTGAACTTAAGACAAAATGTACTGCCGTATACAATGGTACAAAATTAAATAACAATACATTTTATGATGTCATTGAAGTGTTTAAACAACCTAGTGTATCCATTGATGCAGTAAAATTAGTCAAAATTCAAGATGACCGTTTTAGTAAACAATTGGATTTCATATTAGAAAATGACTCTATTTATATTAAAACAGACGATTTGAAATTTAAAGCTATTGATTTTAATATTTCAATTCAATATAACGGCTTTGACCAAGTATTAGTTCGTGCAACTTATCCAAATGTTAATGGCCATAGCATATTAAAACGTCAGAATCTTGATATTGAATTTATTTCAGATAAAAAAGACCATGTTTCATCAAATACAAATCATTACCTAATGGATGCGCCTGACCATATTGTTGCGAAACAGGAAATTAACAGATATAAAAATACTGATTTCAATGATCCAATAGACTCAATTGCTAAAGGTCAGCTTATTAAAATTAAAGCAACTGGAAAAAGCACTGATCAAATGCCTATATTAATCACAAATGATGATTTCTACATCACAGCTGATAAAACGTTGGTAACACCAATTAATCTTAATAAAATTGAAGGTTATGTATCTCATATTCCAAAATCAGTAGAAGTTATAAAAAAATGCAAACTATACGAAAGTATTGCTTTTAACGACGCGCCAATTAAAAATTTAAAAGTTGGAGCCACATTAGATATTGTTGATCTTGCATTCACTGACAAACTTACACCGAGATTAAAAACTGCTGATGGCTATTATTTAACAGCAAATGAAAAATTTGTTAATGCTTTAAATTAATTATATTTAAGATGACAAAACGCAATCTCACTATTATTAAGTGGATTGCGTTTATTTTTAGAAGATAGCGAAAATTTCAGGTCAGATGTTTTCTTAATTTTTACGATTAACAGCATTTATTGCATCAACAAGTGTATATCTAAAAGCGTGTTTTTCCAGTGTAGCGATTGCTTTAATTGTACTCCCTCCAGGAGAAGTTACATCATCTTTCAATTTAGCTGGATGTTTTTCAGACGCTTGGGCTAATTTTGCAGCACCAATTAGCATTTCAGTTATGACTTTATAAGACAACGCCCTATTCATACCATTTAATACAGCCCCATCTGATAAGCCTTCAATGAAAACATCGACAATAGCCGGTCCACATCCTGAAAGTGTGCTAAATATATCTAATTCACTTTCGTTCACCTTAATCAGATTACCTAAAGGTTTAAAGACAAAATTAATCGTTTCTTCATCAACATATTGGTTATGCGCATAACCTAAAATACCTTGATTTATTTCGACGACAGTATTAGGTAATAAACTAACAATAGGTTGTGCTTGCGGTAAAATACCTTCCAGTTCTTCGATAGAAAGCGATGGTACGACAGAAACGATAACCGTATTTTCACTCATTACATCACTCAATTTTTCCAAAATTCCTCTAGCGTCACTCTCGTTAACCATTAAAATAATCATGTCACTTTGCTCTAAGTCATTATATGTGTCGATTACATTAGCATTGACACGCTCTGCAAGTACTTTAGCTTTATTGCTTTTACCAGATTTGATATAAATATTATTCATATTTAAGTGATTTGATTTATAAAACCCTTTTACCATCGCTGAACCCATACTGCCTGCACCAATAATTCCTATTTTCATATTTAAACGCCCCTTTTAAATGCTTATTATTTAAAACCCTTGTTTTCGTCGTATTTTTAATTTATTAAATGAAAATTCACTAAAGAATGTTGACGCAATCAGTATTATTCCTCCAATTATTTGTAACATCGTAAATTGTTCACGTAAAATAAGGCCCGATATAAAAATTGCGACTAATGGATCGATATAGCTTAATAATGCAATATTTTGACCGTTTAATTTTTCCATACCAGAAAAGAATAACCAAAAACCAATACCAGTATTAACAACGCCTAAAATAAGAATGAACGGTATCGCAGAAATTTGTGTATGAATTTCAAATCCACCACCAACGCCAAAGACGAAAGGAAGCAAAATCAAAGCTGTTATGCCTAATTGAAAAATAGTTAAATCCATACGGCTACCCTGTTTAATAAACTTATTAGTAAGCATTAAACAGGCGTAACAACTCCCCGCAAGCATACTAATTAGAATTCCTAACACATCATTTGATCCAGGCTGTAGAAAACCATTACTTAAAATAAATATCAAGCCTATAAGTGAAGCGATAATACATAACACACTTTTTTTACTCAATGCTTCTTTTAAAATGAATGGAGATAGCAGTAATACAATAATCGGACCAAAATAATAGCCTAAAGTTGCATTTGCAATACTCGTATATTGATATGATTGAAATAAAAATACCCAGTTACCTGCTAATGCAAAACTAGAAATAATGATGAGCCATTTATAATGCTTCAAAAAAGTAAAATTTAGTCTTTGCTTACGCATAATGTAAAACAATAATAAAAAACTACAACCAATAAAACTGCTAAGCATCGCTATTTCTATGGAAGTTAAATTTATTTGTTTAATGATAAGGCCTATCGTTCCAAAGATGACCATTGATGCTATGAACTGGATTAATGCTTTCATCGTTGCATCCTTTTCAATACGTTTAATTTCTTAGACAAATTATCACTCCTTCATTAACTAAATGTTAGCAAGGTATTGTGCTTTATGGAATAAGCGCTTAGTATAATGAGTATAAACTAGGAGTTAAAAGAGGCGATTGTATGGAAATAGATTATATAGAAGATTTGTTTTCTGTAGTTGAAGCTAAAAGTTATAACAAAGCTGCACTTGAAAGAAATATAAGTACACCCGGCATTAAGAAAAGAATTGCTCAAATAGAACAATATTTTGGTTATAAAATATTCGATGCAACCCCTAGAGGCGTCAGTTTAACGAATGAAGGTTTAAAGCTATATGAAGGACTTAAATCAGTAAAACAGCAAATTGATTATTTAAAAAATCATGATACTGAAGTTTTAAAAGTAGGTATTATTTCAAATTTTCCATTAGACAAATTGCATAAAATGAACAATCAAAATGAACGCATCAGATTGTTTCCCGCCAACAGCACCGAGGAATTAGTAAATAAGCTTCAACAACATAAATTAGACTTGGTCATAGGAGAACAAATTGAGTTACAAGAAGGTGTTTATTATGAATATTGGTTTGAAGAGCCCTATGAAATTGTATTCTCTAAGCAGCACGCATTAAATGAAATAACTCATATTGATGAAGAAGTCTTAGCTCAACAACATTACTATTTATTAGAACCACCAGGTGATACATTTGATTTTAAAAATAATAATATTAATCCACAAAAAATGGATTTATCCTACGTCAAAGATAGAGAATCCATTTTAAATTTTATAGCTACAAGTGAAAGTGTAGCCATCTGTCCGCAGTCATATATGGAAAAGGTGAACAGTGATATGTATACGCACATTAAACTTCCAAATGCCTTGCGAACGATAGGTATTTACGCAAGAAAGGAAAAGCACATAAATAATTTTCACAGTATCTTAAAAGAAAACACAAAATAAGACTGTAGACAAAGTCTCCGACTTTGTTGGCATTTTTTTATGCACGCTTTCCGCGGGCACTGCCTTAGCCTGTAGTCTTCGGCTAGTGCTATTCCCGCAGGAGTCGGCATAAATCACTGCTCATATTACACAAAAAATATTATAATATATAAATTAAACAGTGGTGGTCTTTATTATGTTGAATAAATCAATTGATAGAAGAGATCAATATGAAATGATTTCTATCTCTGAATTAGTTCCTAATAATCATTTATTACGTAAGGTCGATTCGATATTAGATTTAAATTTTGTATATGAACTTGCGGAGGAGATATTGTCTTGATAATATTTTGACATAAAAGAAACCCCTAAAAGTTAGATTTTTAAG
The DNA here is from genome assembly GCF_039237145.1 of Staphylococcus parequorum. NCBI lineage: Bacteria > Bacillati > Bacillota > Bacilli > Caryophanales > Staphylococcaceae > Staphylococcus > Staphylococcus parequorum. The sequence goes on along the minus strand of NZ_CP150682.1, from coordinate 324,720 downwards.
TCCAACTTTTGGGGTTCACATCAGTGAAGGGTTTGTCTACATTCTGAGACTGTAGGTAAAGCATTTATTTAACTAATGAGTATGAGCTTGAGGGTCAATTTCACAACTTCCCCCTGAACCATAATTATTAAGTTCTCTATTACCAGTGATAACTAATACATATAAAGTATATAGTGCTATTACTCCAGCAACAACTGCACCAAATGCACCAGCTAATAATGTAGCACCAATCATACCACCACTACCTGAGCTTGCTACTGCTAAAACACCTACAATAAATACAATAGTTGCCACCATCGCTATGAAACCACTGATGTGCGAAACGATTGCAAGAACCATCGTACGATTTGTATCATGTAAACGTCTGGCCATAACGGTAAATGAAGGAATAATAATTGCAATTGCGAATACACTGCTTAGTAAACCTGCTGATACTATTCCTAAAAGCGAAGATATTACGAAGTTAATCCAAAAAGGATGCCAAAAGTTAGGACGAGTAGATCTGCCATTAATGTCCAAAAAACGCGTCCAAAATTCTTTATAACTTTGAATAACTTGATTTTGTGAATTGTTCATATAATTTCTCCTTTAGTTTAATAGTAATAGTATACGAAACTAAAGATGCATATAGCAAATAGCTTTTAAAAAAGATGTATTAAATCCTTAATTTCAATTTCAAAATAAGTTTTATTCACTTTTTATTTATATGTAAAATACAGAATGTTTCTGCTATTGATCAAATAGCTATTTCGATGTCATATTTCAAAATAAAATTTTATAAAATCAAAAAAGAACTGTACATCATAAATGACATACAGTTCCTATTATCTTAAATCTAATCAGACGATTTTTGTTTTTCACTTTGACCAACCATGAAAAATCTTCCTTGAAGATCAATCATTTAGAACCACAGGTCTGCGAGCAGTTCCATCGATTGTTTTCTTTTTTCTGGATCATACGTATAAGTCACAATAATAAGTTCATCCGCCCCAGTCTCTTCTGTGAATGCTTCTAATTTATTACGGACTGTTTCAGGTGAACCAACCGCTTTAATACTGAACATTGATTCCATCATTTTTCTTTGTTCTTCTGAGCCTAATTCTTCAGGATCAACAGGTGGCTGTAGCTTACGGCGCTGACCAGTATGCATGTCTCTCATCATTTGAATCGTCGTTGTCCAAATTTTTTCTGCTTCTTCGTCAGTTGGTGCCACAATGACATTAATTCCGGCCATGACATACGGCTCATCAATCTGTGAAGTTGGCGCATCTGTCTTGAACGTAGAACGGTACATATCAATTTTTTGTTTATAGTCATCAGGTGCAAAATGTGTCGCAATAGAATACGGCAGTCCAAGCTGTCCAGCAATAGATGCACCATTTATACTTGAGCCTAATACCCAAATTGGTATATTCGTACCTGTACCTACTGTCGAAGTCACAGGAACACTGTTACCGAGACCTTCATCACTGAACCATCCCATGAGGTCAAAAATAGAATTTGCAAAAGTCTGTGCATCACTATCAGAACGTGTAATGAGTTGAGATGTCTTTTGATCAGTGCCAGGCGCTCTTCCAAGTCCAAGGTCAATTCTACCTGGATAAAGTTGGGCAGTCGTGCCGAAATTTTCAGCTAACTGCAATGGTGAATGGTTTGGCAACATAATACCGCCCGAGCCTACACGAATATTTTCTGTTCGTGCTGCTGCCATCGCAATCAGTTGTGATGTAGCACTGGATGCAAGATTTTTTGTATTATGATGCTCAGCAAACCAAAGTCTTTTGAACCCAAGATGATCTACAAGCTCTGCATTATCCATAGATGCTTCAAGTGCTTCTTTGACTGTCTGATTTTCCGAAATGCCTACAAGTTCGAGGACACTTAATGGTATATGTTTTGTCATTTAATTAGTACTCCTTTATAAACCTTATTGAATATGGATGGTTTTATAATTTGATATAACGCCTACACTTTTATACTTAAAACGTATATGGGCATCACACAATTAAAAAAATCCTCTGCTTATTCCATCATAAAACACCAGGCGATATAAAGATAATTTACTGTTTATAGCGTCTAAATATTCAATGCAACGATGTAAATAGCATTCTTTATTATTAAAATTAAAGGGGTTCTGTTATTTAATTATTTCTCGGGAAATAAAAAAGATGAGAACACTACTTTTCACAGTGTTTTCATCTTTTTAAATTTTATAATTCACTAATAAAATCTCAGTTTATTTTACTTCGTAATAGTTTTCTCCAAGTATGTTCGAGATAGTGTATTTCGATTTGTCCAAGTCTTTCTCTATGAAATTTGGAACATCCTTTTCTTCGATATCGTACATTACTTCAATTTCTTTGGAAAATAAACTTGATTGTTCATTTAAATATAATGATAATTTTGGCAATCGATTTGGCTCTATAGTTATAGAAGTATCTAATTTTTCTAATGCATCTATATATGTTTCTAATGAGCGAGCCCCTACAATTTTTGTTCCTTGGTTATCTATATTAACGATTACTATTGTTGGGAATCCACGTACGCCCAATTGACTCACTAAATTAAAATCTTCCGCAAGTAGATTTTGTCCTATGTCGCTGTCTGCGATGTTTAAAATTGAGTCAACATCTATGGTATTGTCACCTTTATATAAATCTTCAACAATATGCTTAAGCACTGCTTTATCTGAAATATTTTTATTAAAAACAAAAACAGCTTCTCTAACTAATCTCGTAAATTTAATTGCAGCTGTAGGTGAATCTACATGTTGAATTGCTTTATAGAGTCTAGATGCAGGAAATGAAGATTGAACAGGATCTATTTCCATTATTGTGCCATCAATAGGCATGCGTGAATAATTCCCTACTTCTTGCCAGTGTGGGGTAACATCTGCAGGCTTGTAGATACCATTCGCTGGATCTATCGGGCCGTCTCCCCATGCTTCTAATAATCCCCCCATAACCATTTGGAAATTAAATAAATGACCATATTGTACAAGTAATTTATTTAGAGTTGGTTCAAATGCCCAGCAGTGTGAACACATAGGATCTGTTACATAATACAAAGTTAAATTCGGTGCGCTCACATCAAAATTTATCGTTTCAATTTCATTTTCCTCACTTGGTTTACATATACCAGAATACATATCACATACCATGTTTTTTTCCATTGAGATAACCTCCAAAGTTTAAATATAACTAATATAGCTTTATAATAAGTATTCATAGCGATAATAAGTAGCAACAAAGATATATTAATGTTGGATATTCAACACTAATGACAAAGTGTTGGGAGAAAATGAGGGAGTCGAATGCTAAAATCAAAATCAGACTTACGAGTTATTAAAATCAGAAAGTCAATTATGCAAGCATTTATTAAGCTTTCAGATGAAAAAGATTTTAAAAATATAACTGTAAAAGATATTACGGAAGAAGCACTCATTAATAGAGCTACGTTCTATTATCACTTTAGTGATATTTACGATTTACTAGATAAAGTCCTTGCCGAAGAATTATTGATTAATTTGAACTACGCCAATTATGAACAACGTCAATTAGATGAGGCTACTATTTCTAATATTTTTAAAACAATCGCAGAGTTTCAATTATCGTTAAATAGAAGATGTCATAGGAGTTATCCTGAAACAATCGGCAACATTATACAAGAACACGTTGAAAGAGTACTTTATAAATTGTTGCTAGAGGTGAATTTCGAGGATGACGATACACGACACTTAGCTGCAACGATGCTAAGTGCAAGTATATATCGAACTTCTGAAAAATGGTGTCAAAGTTATAGCGATATCCCTGCTGAAACATATATCAATCGTGTAATTCCGTTCATTCTTTCTGGATTAATATCTCGTGACAAAGAATAAATGAAACGAGGCGCTTTAGATGGAAATTATAATTATTATATTACAAATTATTTTAGGCATATTTTTCATAATGACAGGTTCTAAAATATTATCCGGAGCCATGAAAGCTGATTTTTCGCGACTTGGTTATCCGCCCATTTTCAATCAAATCACTGGCATATTTGAGTTGCTTGGTGGTTTAGCAATGCTTGTCGGCATTTTCTATGGCATGCTCGCTTTCTTAGCCAGCATATTACTCGGTGCGACAATGTTAGTAGGCGCGTTATCTCTCGTCTTTTTAGGAAACGATCCTATTAAGAAGGCAATGCCAGCAACCGTATTATTTATCTTAAATTTAATCATATTTATCTACTATGTATCATCAGGACTTCTATAATAAATATTGAAAGACAATAACCCTCTTAACGCGTTTATATACAAAACCTTAAGAGGGTTTTTCTTATTTTAATCAGTCTCCCTTATTCATAATAATTAGTATTTTATTAAGCAAATGTTATCCTCTCATTGCCATTTCCCACTATTTAATTGCGTTAATTATAACCACAATATTAATTAGATTATAATGAGTACAATTATTATTTTATATTATGCTATAATTATTTAAAAAAGGAGGCTAATATGACTAACGGATCAGAAGTTTTAATATGGAAACAGAATAAAGTCGCTAAGAAACTTATCGAAGCGCATGCCACTTCGCCCGAACATGCTAGGACTTACGAAAGTTTAAATATTAAATACAATAGGACGTTTAAAAACTTATTAAAAAAAGAAGTGATTAAAAAAACTGGTGATAAATACTACCTTGATATAGCAGCATGGGATAAATTTAGAAAATCTTTCAAAAGACTATTTCTACTTTAAAAACATAGTTAAATTAAAAGGTTTGTTTCCTAAAAATATAAAAAACAAACCTTTTAAACTATATAATATAACTTTTGATTAAGCACTTTGTCGTCTTCTTATGTGCTTTTCACTTTTAATCCACGGTAACGATTAAGCGTTGCACAGAATTCCTGCTTTCTCGGTAAAGCTAAATTTCCTGGATGTCCATGAAATTGTGAGAGTGCATCTAGACCGTTTTGCTCTATAAAATCATAGAGCTTGTCAGCCGCTTGAGCTAAAGTGTCTTGCTCATTTAATAGATGGTTCTGGTAATAATCAATCATGTCCGCTAAACACTGTGTTTGGCTGTTATCTACCAACTGTTCCAAACCTGATATATCAATAAGTTCCTTACCATATAAAATGGAATACCGTCCTTTGACTTTAAAACGATTTTCCTTTCCTTTTTTAGAAAAACTAGATTTTAACGGAATTCGCGTAGGAATGTCACCGAATTTTTTATCTATGTTCATGCTTTTAATACTATCGTTTGACGCCGCAATGGATTTAGCTTGTACTGTTACATCTTTCAATACATACTCATCCATCATCAACACTTGATCTGCTGCCTCAAAATAGTCACCCGAGCCACCCACAATTAAAATTGTAGAAACATCATAATCTTTATAAAGTGATGTTACCTTACTCGCAAATGGTGTGATAGGTTCTTTCTCAGGCGCAATCAGCTGTTGCATACGGCTATCTCGAATCATGAAGTTTGTTGCAGAAGTGTCCTCGTCAATCAGCAATAACGATGTATTTGCTTCTAATGCTTCCATCACATTCGTTGCTTGTGACGTACTACCGCTCGCATTTTCAGTTGAGAATTGTCGTGTATCTTTATTTCCCGGTAAATTATTTATAAAAGGACTGATGTTCACTTTTTCTATATTTCGTCCATCTTCTGCACGTATTTTCATAGCATCATGACAAGTAATCACATATTCTCTACCGTCACTGGCAATATGATTATAGACACCACGTTCTAATGCTTCAAGTATCGTTGACTTACCATGAAAACCGCCGCCTACGATTAAAGTAATCCCTTTCGGAACGCCCATGCCAGTGATGGTTTTTCCACTCGGTAAAGACAATTCAACTTCTACATTTTTCGGACTATTAAACGCTACAGCACCCGATAATTGTTTATCAGAAACCCCACTTTTACGTGGCAATATAGAACCATTTGCCACAAATGATACAAGCTGTCTTCGGTCGAGTTCTTCACGAATAAACGCTTGGTCCAACATTAATGTAACTTGTGTCTTTAATGCAGCTTGATCAATATTTTTATAAAGTAATGCGTGCTCTACAATTTCTGGTAACGTGTCAGTTAATATATTTGCTGCAACTTTTCCTAAAATTTTTCTACCTGCGGCTGGCAAACTAATTTCAAGTCTCACTTCAATGTCCTGTTTATTGATCACAACAGCAGTTCGCTCTAAAATCTCTTGACCACAACGATCAATAAAAATATTGCTAGCACTTTTTGCGTGTTTATCGCTATGTTTCAACGATTCTATGTTTTCTTTAAACGCTCGAGTCAGAAAGTCAGATACTGCAATAATTTTATTTTTTGAATCTAGCATATCGTCCGGAATATTTGCTGTTTCACGATTCATGATAACCCTCATTTTTGAAGGTGGCGCATACGGGTCCACTTGCGCATGATCAATCGCAAAACGGAACTGCTTAAATTGATACACTCCCTTTAGGCGCTTATATGCACCATACTTCTGTCCATCTAATGATCTTAATAACTGCGCGAATTCTGTAGCTTGTTTCAATAGCGTACCTCCTCAAGTGATTCTTCTTGTTTCATTTTTTATTATAATACTTTAGACGCTCTTTCTAATATTTACCCAGTCTAAAACATTAGATTAACTGTGTACAATATTTATTTTTTGTAGTAACACTATCTCTGACAATAAAACCCGCAAAGCAGCGTAGCAACATCAATATATATGTATGATTACTCTATTCCCAAATATGATTGAATTAAATATATTTCTAAATTGCGTGATTTATATAGGTAGCGCTATGTATTAATAGTTTTATTTATTTTATGGCAAAGCATATTTACTAATTCTTTATTTTTTAAAAATAATACACAAACATACTAGTGAGATAATTAATAAGTACGTATTTATCTATCTAGGGGGATTTTATGTTTAACAATATGAAAAGAAACACAATTTATTCTATTAGAAAAAGTATGATGGGAACTGCTTCAGTTACAATTGGGACATGTCTATTACTTGGGATGAGTAATCAAGCTTCCGCCGCTGATCATAGTCAAATTAAAAATGATACTGAAACTACAACTGCTCAAGTTCAAACTAGTAGTCAGGATCATACATTAGAATCATCATCTAAATCAACATCTACAGATAATCATAATTCGAACAATAATCAAGCAACAAATATACATAATCAAAATGAAGGCACTACAGAAGAACCTAAAGAAGAAACTATCGACGAAAATGACATAAAGAAAGAAAATCAGTCACCGAGCACACAAAGTGCATTAAATGATGCTTCAGACACACAAAAACCTGAACAGCCGTCTGAAAGTGATGCTAACGAAGAACAAACTATTGAGAACATCACTAAAGATTCAAGGAAATCATTAACAAGAAATGCTTCAAATAAAGAAGAATTAACAGAGCAGAATACACAAAAATCTCAACAACAAGAGCTTCTTAAAGAAGAAGATAAGCAAAATGATTCAAATGTTGAAAATTCAAAATCTGATCAACTACCAAAACCGTCATCTAGTGACGCTACACAAGAACAAGTTCAAAATGACGCCGAATCCAAGCAAACTATAGAACAAACAAAGGATTCAAATACATCAACAGGGCATTCAAAGGTGCCATTAAATGAATCAGATGCAACAACAGATAATTCGAACACTCCAAATGAATCAGACAAATCCACAAAACATTCAAATGCTTCATCAGATAATTCAAACTCAACTGCACAGAAGCAACATGACTCAACAAACAAATCGCTCAACAAAACAGAGACTAATATAAACCCACCACATAAAATAGAAGACGCATCATCGGCATCGCAATCCGCTTCAGAACCATTGAACAATAATCATATTCATAGTGATGCTATTTCATCTAACAGCACATCTACTAAAGACTTAGAAAATTTAACCAATGCAGAACGCACAACACTTTTAAAAGCGATTCAACATAATACCCAAAAACAAGACAAACAGCCACAAGCAGTCTTACAAATGGCATCTGCTCAAAATCCAACAATTAGAAATACACGTAATGCTTCTAAAGATTCAACATCCCTCAACATTAATCACACAGGGCGTTATGATAGCGGTGCTGGCTTTGATAAAGGTGGTACAGAAATTGTAAAATATAACCCTAAAAATGGTTATGCCTATTCAATAAATGGAGATAAAGAAGCATTAGATATTTTAGATATTAAAAACACTAAAAACAAAGAAATTCAGCTCGTAAATCGAATTTATCTACAAGATGCTGGCATTGAAGCAGGTGACCTAACTAGTGTAGCTGTTCATCCTGATGGTAATTATATTGCTCTTTCTGCACCTGCCAAAGATAAAACAAAGCCCGGTCACGTGGTCTTCTATAGTGATACAGGAAAATACTTAAATGATTTGACGGTAGGCAGTCTACCCGACATGGTAACTTTCACAAAAGATGGTTCTCGTTTACTTGTAGCCAATGAAGGTGAACCCTCTGACGATTACAAAGTGAATCCAGAAGGTTCTGTGTCAATTATCGACACATCAGGTGCACCAACCGAATTAAACAACTCACACGTTCGCACTACTTCACTAACACAAGATCATATGAATGAATCTATTCGTGCATTAGGTCCTAATAAATCGCAAGCTTATCTAAATTTAGAGCCAGAGTATATCGTGACCGATGAAAGTGGAAAATATGCTTACGTGACGATTCAAGAATCAAGTGCTATTGCTAAGCTAGACATTGAAAAAGGTAAATTCGTACAAGTCCAAGGATTACCTTATAAAGATCATTCCTTACCTGAAAATGCTATTGATCCTTCAGACAAAGACGGTAAAAAAGAATTACGCCCTGTACCAGTACTCGGTATGTTACAACCAGATGGTATTGATTCATACGAATATAATGGAGAAACATATTTATTAATAGCCAATGAAGGTGATTCACAAGATTATGAGGGTTATTCAGAGGAAATCCGTGTCAAAGATATTAAAGATGATATTGAATTAGACGCTAAATACTATGAAGGTTATACGCAAGAAGAATTAGATGCACTTGTGGCTAACGGGCTATTTGATGATGATCAATTAGGCAGATTAAAAGTGACAACTTCTCACAAATTCAGAGATGAAAATGGAAAATATAATGCACTCGTAACGTTCAGTGGTCGTTCATTTTCAATATTAAAAGGTTCTGACCTATCTATGGTTTACGACAGTGGCAATGATATTGAACAGCGTATCAAAGATATTTTACCAGAACGCTTTAATGCTAATTATGAAGATTTTAATGAACTAGAAGTAGATGGTAGAAGTGACGATAAAGGTCCTGAAGTCGAGTCTATAGAAGTTGGTACTGTCGGCAATCAAACATACGCATTCGTCGGCTTAGAACGTGTAGGAGGCATCATGATATATAATATTACGAATCCTACTGCTCCTGCATTCACGCAATACCTTTATGATGAACAAAATAAAGATATCTCACCTGAGGGTATTACTTTTGTCTCTGAAGAAGACAGCCCAACAGGCAAAGCAATGTTAATCGTATCCTTTGAATTGTCAGGCACTACATCTACATTTGAGTTAAATCAGATTAGTGGAACTGAACAAGTACCACCTAACGACCAAGACAACACTGAAAATGACAACCCGCCTGTCAACGATGGTGAAGATAATGATACGATTGATTTAAATGACGAAAATCCTGAAATTGAACATAATTCAGAAGGTCCTCTTGTCGACCAAAATGCAGTTATTGAGAACCCTGACGCATTAATTTCAGAAAATCCATCAAATACTCAAAATGACTCGACTCAGTTAAATAACAACTCGACAGCTAAATCAACTGCTCTTTCTACAACACCTATCGCTGCACAATATCATAATACGGTGAAAAATCAAAAATCAGTTTCACAATCAGAACAGCCTATACATCAGCTAGCTACAGAAACACATAACCAAAATAATCATCAATATAATACAAACATTACTAAAACAGGTACAACAAACACTAAACTTGATAAAGAAGACATTCATCTCGATAAGCAAAACATGACAAATGAGCATAGTCATTCAACTGAAACACAACAATTACCAAATACAGGTCAAAGCCAAAGCCAAGTACCACTATGGTCATCATTAATCTTAGGCGCTTGCCTACTATTGATTGGCAGAAAACAAAAAGAGAAATAAATAATATTCACCTATCGCAAAATAATTAAATACCAAAATAGGAAGCATTATAATCAAATGCTTCCTATTTTGATTTATTGCTGTTTACTTATCTCCCATTGATAAGGGTCTGGTAAATTGCTCCAATCTTGCTCTATTTCATGACGATTTAATAAACATGCATCGAGTTCACGTTCAATTTTTTCAGTATCTAAATCCGTTCCGATAATGACAAATTGTGTATTTCGGTCACCATATTCAATATCCCACGTTTCTGCAATATCTGTTCTTTCATGCAAAATCTGTCTTTGTTGTTCTGATGACATCGCAGCTACCCAATAGGTCACTGGACTAATGTTACAAGATGACCCAGCTTGTGATAATAAACAAGCAACTTCATTATATTGCGCGAGCCACACGATACCTTTGGAACGAACGATGTTATCCGACATATTTTCTAACCATGTATTAAAACGTTCCGCGTGAAACGGTAATCTTCTTGAATAAACAAAGGAACTTATACCGTATTCTTCAGTTTCTGGTGTATGTGTCGCATGGCCACCTTCAGTTAATTCTTTAATCCATCCTGCAGAATCACTCGCTTTTTCAAAATCAAAGCGCCCCGTATTTAAAATTTCGTTTAATTCTACTTCTGCATTCACTGTTTTAATTAATTTCGCTTCAGGTTGTAACTGTCTCAGTACATTTTCAAGTTTCTGTAATTCATCGTCAGTAACTAAATCTATTTTATTCAATACTAGGACATCACAGAATTCGACCTGATCGATTAGTAAATCTGCAAGCGTGCGTTCATCCGTAACATCAGCACCTTGGTCTCGATCGACTAATAAATCTTCCGAGTTAATATCATTGGTGAATCGATTCGCGTCTACTACTGTCACCATTGTGTCTAATTGGCATATTGACGTTAAATCAATGTCGAGTTCGTCATCTATGTATGAAAATGTTTGGGCAACTGGTACAGGTTCTGAAATACCTGTTGATTCAATAACAATGTAATCTATATTTCCTTTGTGTACGAGACGTTCTACTTCTTTTAATAAATCATCTCTCAATGTACAACAGATACAGCCATTCGATAATTCAACTAGTTTCTCATCAGTTCTGGATAAGCCGCCACCTTCTGCAACTAAATCTTTATCAATATTGACTTCACTCATATCATTTACAATAACTGCTATTTTACGTCCCTCTCGATTTTTTAAAATGTGATTGAGCAACGTAGTCTTCCCTGAACCTAAATAGCCACTTAAAACAGTTACCGGAATTTTACTCATTAGATTAACTCCCCTTTTATAAATCGTAATAATTACGTTTTATAATGTAACGTGAATTATAAGTAAAGTCAATATTATATTTTTAAGACGTGTTAATCACTCTATCTTGGAAAAGATTTTCGACAACTTATTGGGTATAATAAATATTAAGCATACTTATTTATGATATAAGGGGGATTTTTATGAAATTTAAATATATAGCTACTGGTATTATTGTAGCTTCTATTGGTTTATCGGCTTGTGATATCAACATTAATACAGGATCTGGTGGAGATTCTAATGACTCAAACAAACAAGATCAAAACAGTAGTAATAATAGCAACGATGAAAACGAAAACCAAAATGATAATTCATCATCTGACAGTAACAACAATGATGAAAATACAAATTCACCTGAACACTATGCCAAAGTATGGATTTCTGTACTTGAAGATAATGGCGGCAATGTAGATCCTTCAAGTACTGAAATCACGCATGCAGATGTTTCGGATGAGGTCTTAAATCCATATAACAAGAGTGCTTCCGCGACATTCCCAAATGGCACGCAAGCATTATACGGTACACCAACTGCTGCGGGACAAGTTATTTATAAAGACAATCATGATGGTACAGTAGATGTTTATGATGTGCCTAGTCATTTCCAAGATAAACGTTGGGACGAAGATGATTATTCGCAAAATGAATCTACACGCATACTTAATAATCCTAAAACTGTAAAACTAAAAGATTTTTCTCAAAGTGAAATAGATAATTGGACACCTGTCATTTCTGAATCTAATGATTCTAATGATAGTAGCGAAAGTAGTGATGATAGTACTGGCGAAGTAACACGAGAAAATGTAATAGATAAGGTTGAGTCATACGAGGGTCATAGTTTAGACACTTCTCAATATACGTACAAAGAGCCTGAACAAAGTAATAATGGGGATTGGGGCTTCTCCTTTATTGATAAAGATGATAACTTAGCTGGCTCCTACATTGTTGATCAAGACGGTAATGTAACGAAATATGATGAAGATGGAGAACCAGAATAAAAGTATAAAATTAAAAGTGCTGACAACATTACATTTTGTTGTCAGCACTTTTAATATATATTTAGCATCTTAGTTACTTATTAAAATCGTAGCATTATAAATCTATTAACTGTTTCATTTATTGTTCCTTTTTTCACTCTAAACTAATATTTCCCCTTCTTTTTTCGCAATATGCTTAACCGCTTCGGCGACTTGATGAGCGACGTTTTTATCTAGCGCATTGGGAATAATGAAATCCGCTGCTAACTGATCTTCTCTTATTGAGCTAGCAATTGCTTTAGCTGCCGTTATTTTCATTTCTGTAGTAATATCACTTGATTGTGCATCTAACACGCCTCTAAATATTCCAGGAAACGCTAATAAATTATTGATTTGATTAGGATAGTCCGAACGTCCTGTGCCAATGATGGTAGCTCCAGCTTCTATTGCTTCTTCTGGGTATATTTCTGGGGTAGGATTGGCTAATGCAAAAACAACTGGGTTATCATTCATTGACTGTACATGATCTTTTGTTAACGCTTTGGGACCTGATACACCAATAAATACATCTGCATTTTGAATGACATCATCCAATGTGCCTCTAGATTCTTCAGGATTTGTATATGTTGCAATGTCTTGTTGAGCGCCGTTCATCCACGTTTCTGATTTATTTAAGACACCTTCTAGACTGACCAGCGTAATATTATTATATCCTGCTTCTAATAATAACTTAGCAATCGCAATACCTGCAGAGCCTGCACCATTAATAATGATTTTTGTAGAATAGTTTTCTTTTCGAACAAATTTAAGTGCATTGATTAATGCTGCAAGCACAACTATTGCCGTTCCATGTTGATCATCATGAAATACTGGAATATCAAGTTCTTCAATTAATCTTTTCTCAATTTCAAAACAACGTGGTGCAGATATATCTTCTAGATTAATTCCAGAAAAATTAGGTTCTAACGCTTTTATAATAGATATAATTTCTTCAGTATCTTTTGTATTTAATGAAATTGGAAATGCATCTACATTTGCCAGTTTTTTAAATAAAATACTTTTCCCTTCCATAACTGGTATAGCCGCTTTGGGTCCAATATCACCTAGTCCAAGTACAGCCGTACCATCCGTAACTACAGCAATCATATTACCTCGCGCTGTTAACGAATTTACTTTTGATTCATCTTCTGTAATCGCCTTACATACTTCAGATACACCAGGCGTGTATACGACACTCAAATCCTGTTCATCCTTAACCTCTACTTTACTCGTAATTTCTATTTTTCCTGAACGTTCATGGTGTAAACTGATTGAATCTGTAGTTTCATTTCTTACTGACATATTTATTACCCCTTATTTAGTATTGTGATTTAACTTAGCATTTTCAACAAAAATGTTGCCATGATGACTGTTGATACGCCGCCTATTCTGGTAGCAACTTGTGCAAATGGCATAAGTGCCATACGTTTAGATGCTGACAATATAGCTACATCTCCTGTACCACCTAAGCCACTATGACATCCCGTCACGATAGCGGCATCTACTGGATACATTTTCATCAATTTACCTACAAAATAACCAGAAAGAATCATGGTTAATACGACTGATGCACATATGACAACATATGCTGGTGTAACAATTTTAACGACATCTTCTAAAGGTATGTACAACATTCCAAGACCTACCATTAATGGCCAAGTTAAACTTGTAGATACAAATTTATATAAATTATGTGCGCCATCTTCCATTTTGTGTGGCATTACTTTCAAACATTTAATAATCGTTGCAAATAGAATCATAATAACTGGCCCCGGCATACCTATGAATTTTTGACCAAGTGTACCAACAATAAAGAAACTACAAGCAATGAGTAAACCTGCTCCCATAAGTGAGAAATCAATTACTTTTTCTTTATCTTCTTTATCCTCACTCGTTTCATCTATGTTTTCAGATTTAATTAATTTTCCATTTCCTGAAAGCTTTGTATGTTTTTCACCTACACGCATCATGACTCCTGCAGTAACAACCGCAAATATATTACCAATTACTGCTGCTGGAATCATTTGAGAAACGAACGATTCAGCTGTGCCTCCCAATATAGCTGAGTATGCAATGGATAATGGGAGAATACCTTCACCAATACCTCCTCCAATAATAGGTACAACAATATAAAACAATGTATGCTTAATATCATAGCCAAATAGTAGGCCGACTAATAAACCAGCAGATACTGCCAGAATAGTTCCCACTAGTAAAGGCACAAACATACGTGTAAATCCTTGAATTAACACTTTACTATTCATGCCTAAAATACTTCCAACAACCAAACAAGAAATATAGAAATATAAAAAGTTCGATGTCTTCATCAAACTTGTTACCGCTTCCATAGAAGATGTGTTAATAACATCTAAAAACACTAAAACAGATGGTACAAGTAATGCTAAAATAGCAGGTCCACCGATATCTTTTAAAACCGGCAATTTTTGACCAAGATCGCCTAGCAAGATACCCAAAATCATGATTACTGCGAATCCACCGATCATGTCTGCCGGTAACGTATTATATACGGACGCAGCTAATATAATTGCAGCTAGTATTAAGTAAAGTGGTAATGGTAACACGCCCACTTTAATATGAATCAGCCTTTTCCCTAAACTTTTAAAGCTGCGCTCTATTGGCACCCCTTCATTAGTAAGCGCTTTCAAATTTGCTTTCGTATTCATTATTAACCCCCTTGTTACGTATAAATCTATTCTATTCATAGACGATATAAATTTATAGCTTATGAAATTTTAATTATCTTTTTGTAATTAAAAAAACCGAATCAAAAGGAATTTAATCCTTTTGATTCGGTAACACTTCACTATAATTCTATATAACCCTTTAAATACTGAAGATTATCCTTTTTAACCTTATAGAAATTAATGGGCCGCCCTATACCATAATTTAAAGATTCTTCTAAAACCTCTATATCCGTTAAAAACTTTAAATATTTTCTTACAGAAACTCTCGAAATATTGACGTGCTTTGAGATGTCATCTGTAGAGAATTCATTTTCTTCAAAGTATTTCATTTTATCAATAATCACTTGTAACGTTGCTTCCGTCACACCTTTTGGTAATTTCAACTCTGAATCACGGTCAACAATTTCCTTGTTAAGAAACTCAGCATCAATATCAGTTTGATTAATACTACTCGTTTTATTAAAGAATGTGAGTCCTTTTTTATATCTCAACAATGATTGTTGAAAACGCTCAAAGTCGAAGGGCTTAATTAAATAATCTACAGCGCCGTAACGAA
This sequence comes from Staphylococcus parequorum, assembly GCF_039237145.1. Taxonomy (NCBI): domain Bacteria; kingdom Bacillati; phylum Bacillota; class Bacilli; order Caryophanales; family Staphylococcaceae; genus Staphylococcus; species Staphylococcus parequorum. Next base: position 308,931 of record NZ_CP150682.1, on the reverse strand, counting down.
ATGCAGTTTGAATATCCTCGACATCCGTAGCTGCTGTGATGAGAATTGCGTCTATTTTATAACCTTGCTCTCTTATATATTTAAGAAATGTGAGTCCATTTTCCTCAGGCATGTATATATCCAGCAATAGTAAATCAATTTCTTTATTTTCTATATGTTTTATAGCTTCTTTAACATTTGAGGCAATATCAACTGAGGTTTGGTCATCTATTTTTTTAATAAATTGTTGATTTATTTGTGCAACCATTGGATCATCTTCAACAATTAAGATATTTAACATTTATAGTCCCTCCTTTTTTGAATAATTTATAACGACTGAAAATGTCACATTGCCTTCTACATTAGAAGCTACATTTATTTCCCCGTTAAGTTTCTCTACGCTTTGTTGAACAAGATGCAGCCCATAGCCTCTGTGCTCCCCTTTAGAAGAGTAGCCCTTTTCAAAAATTTGATGGGCTAAATCACCTTTTAGACCTAAGCCTGAATCTACAATATCTATGATTAATGCGTTATTTATATATTTCAAATGTACGTCAATTGTTTTCTCGCTAACAGCAGATGCGCTTAAAGAATCTATACTATTATCTATTAAATTACCTATAATCGTAATCATTTCATGAGTAATATATGAATGCTTCGGTTCTGGAATCATTGTATGGCTGATAATAGACAATTTAATATTCTGTTCTCTCGCCAAACTTAATTTGCCAATTAAGAATCCAGCTAACACAGGATCTTTAATCTTCGACGTAATACTACCATTCTCTTGGCTGCCTAGTTCAACAATCTCATGTATATACTGTTTTAAATCCTCATAATGTTCCATTTGTAGCAGGCCAGAAATCACGTGCAACCTGTTACTAAACTCGTGTGACTGCGCACGTAATGTATCAGCATATGTCTTCACACCTACTAACTGTTCCGAAAGTTTGTTCACCTCTGTCTTGTCTCTAAATGTTGAAATTGCACCAACAATTTCATTATTTACAACCAGTGGCACTCTATTAACCAAGATCTTCACTCCATTAATATTTTGTTCCTTGTCCAATTCTGGTTTACCTAACTCGAGTACTTTTGGTAGTTGTGTAGACTCCATATAATCATCAATCTTCATGCCAATTGGATTGCCTTTTAAATTTGCCTTATTAAATATATCCATCGCTGATTTATTCACTAAATTAATCTTACCTTCTTTATCAACAGCAACGATACCCTCATGAACAGATTGCAACATCGTGTTCCTTTCTCCAAGTATCTTAGCGATATTCGATGGTTCTAAACCAAGTAAAATTTTCTTAATATATCTAGACAGTAAATATGCACCAATGGCACCGACAATAAGTCCAACAATTGACCCAATGATAATTTGCTTATTCCCATCTGCAAGTGCTTCAGAAACACTTTTCATCGGTACACCAACGGCAACTACTCCAACTTGCTTACCATCAGCATAAACAGGGGTAAATGACCTTAATGATTCACCGAGCGTCCCTTTAGAAATCGAAGCACTCTCTTTACCGTGCAGCGCATTTGTTTCATCGCCACCTTTAAAATGCTTACCAATGCGTTTTTCATTAGGGTGCGATTTTCGTATCCCGTTCATATCCATCACAACAATAAAACTCACATCCGTTGATTGTTGTATTTCAGACACATACGTTTGTATACTGTTATCATTGTCACCTTTTTTCAAAGTAGATTGAACAATCTCAGACTGAGCAACGGTCTTACCAATTACTTCGGCCTTCTCTTCAGTTGTTTTATGTATCGTATCTTTAATGGTCTTACTAATCAATACACTCGTAATAAGTAATGAAAATAACACTACAATACATACTACAATAATGATCAGTGTGCTTAACTTTAGTCTCTGTTTCTTCAAAGCCCCAAACCGCCTTTAGTTATTAAAATTTATACATATAATTATTAGAAATATATCATACTTTTTAGAATTAATTAGTATAAGTTTTAAATGTGAAATTTAATAGAATAATAATACAATTTGAAAAAAGACCGTAAATATACCCTTAAACAAGAGATAATATACGGTCGCATGTTAGTGCTTAAGTATATGTTTTGTTTGCTAAATTACTTTTTACAACTTAAAATTAATTTAAAGGTTAGGAGTATGATTTTTAAAATTTTAATGGAGTGAAATGCATGAATGACAGGATTGAACAATTCAAGAACATCATTAATAATTCTAATAAAATCACGTTTTTTACAGGGGCAGGTGTATCTGTCGCAAGCGGTGTCCCAGATTTTCGTTCTATGGGCGGGCTATTTGATGAAATTTCAAAAGATGGCTACGCACCTGAATATTTATTAAGTACGGATTATCTTCAAGATGACCCAGTAGGCTTTGTAGATTTTTATCATAAACGTTTACTTATAGCTGATAAGCAACCGAACCTTGTTCATCAATGGATTGCTCAACTAGAACAAGACAAACGTTCATTAGGTGTCATTACTCAAAATATCGACGGTCTGCATTCTGATGCGGGGAGTCTTAACGTTGACGAACTGCATGGTACGTTAAATCAATTCTATTGTATTGATTGCCATAAGGCATATTTCAAAAATTATATTATGGAACAACATTTACGTGATTGTGAAGTGTGCGGTAGCCCCATTAGACCTGATATTGTACTTTATGGGGAATTATTAAATCAAAATACGATATATAATGCACTGGATAAAATAAATAAAGCTGATACTTTAGTCGTCCTAGGTTCGTCACTCGTAGTCCAACCAGCAGCAGGGCTTATTTCGAACTTTAAAGGACAAAATCTAATTATCATTAATAATGACCCTACACCTTATGATAACCACGCAACTTTAGTCATTCACGACGACATGGTCAAAGTGGTTAATGAACTAGAATATGTAGAGTGAGTTATGTAGTGAAGTTAAAGCATTTATAAAAAAGGAGAACGCGTTTTATAAGACGCGCTCTTTTTTTATTTGGTAATTTTTGAATCAATATTAAATAGTTTTAAAATACTGGAAACAACCTTATCGATGGTTTCACTGTTTTATAAATGAATGCACATATTATTTACTCCAGATATTGTTTTTGTTCAGTCCTAATTACATGGGAAGTCATATTCATTGACCTAAAGTATACTTTAAGGTCTATTATGAACAATGAAGAATATCAATAAAAATATTCTGAAGTACGAATAATGGAGGAATTAATATATGTTAAATGTTAAAGCTAGAGCTGTAAATAGTCCAGATTCTGATTTTTATGCTACGGAAATTAAAAGACGTGATCTTGATACAAACGATGTTTTGATAGAAATTAAATATGCAGGCATATGCCATTCTGATATTCATACTGCACATGGAGAATGGGGACCTGTTAATTATCCATTAGTGCCAGGTCATGAAATCGCAGGAATTGTTAAAGAAGTCGGTTCTGAAGTCAGTAAATATCAAATAGATGACCGTGTCGGTGTAGGTTGCATGGTAGACTCTTGTGGAGAATGTGTTCATTGTCAAAATGGCGAAGAACAATACTGTCTAAAAGGAAACGTCGGTACATATGCAGGTACAGACAGATATGGTGAACCAACTCAAGGTGGATACTCAACACATATCGTAGTACATGAAGATTTTGTATTACGTATTCCTGATAATATTGGTTTAGATGCTGCTGCACCTTTACTTTGTGCTGGCATTACGACTTATTCACCTTTAAATCATTGGAATGCAAATGAAGATAAAAAGGTAGCAGTTATAGGTATGGGCGGACTTGGACACATGGCTGTTCAAATTGCACATGCTATGGGTGCTGAAGTAACTGTATTATCAAGAACATTAAACAAAGAAGAAGACGGTTTGAAATTAGGTGCTTCACATTATTATGCAACAAGTGATGAAGCAACGTTTGAAACACTTGCAAGCTCATTTGATTTAATTATTAATACAGTGAGTGCTAATCTGAAATTAGATGATTACCTTAGATTATTAACACTAGATGGCACAATCGTTAATGTTGGGGCACCCGCAGAGCCTATATCATTACATGTAGCAAATTTAATTGGTCATCGTAGATCATTTGCTGGTTCAGCTATTGGTGGTATAAAAGAGACTCAAGAAATGTTAGATTTCTGTTCAAAACACAACATTGAACCTCAAATCGAATTAATTTCAGCTGATCAAATTGATGATGCTTATAAGAGAGTCTTAGCTTCAGATGTTAAATATCGTTTTGTAATTGATACAAGTACTATGTAATATTTTTGAATGAATAATATTCATTTGTAATTACTAAGGAGGCTATTAGATGGTTAGTCAATCTGATATTACTTATTTAGAACGATGTGTCGAATTAGCAGAACAGGCACTGAATAAAGGAGACGAACCATTTGGATCTATATTAGTGAGCTCTAATGGCAACGTTTTATTTGAAGATCACAACCATGTTAGTGGTGGTGACCACACTAGACACCCTGAGTTTGAAATAGCGAAATGGGCTGCTAATCATTTAACACCAGAAGAGCGCAAGTCAGCAACTGTTTATACTTCTGGTGAACACTGCCCGATGTGTGCCGCCGCACATGGTTGGGTAGGTCTTGGAAGAATCGTTTATGCCAGTTCTACTGAACAATTAAATACGTGGCTAAGTGAGATAGGCGCACCACAATCACCAGTAAAAAGTTTACCTATCCATCACGTTATTGAAAATGCTGATGTCGATGGTCCAGTTCAAGCATTGGCAGAAAAAGTACACACTTTACATTTAAAGTTACACAATAGATAATTAAATTTCTCGCTAAAAATTTTAAAAAAGCGTCTTAAATTGGATGAAAATAGTTCTCCTCAATATTTGATGAATATTGAGGAGTTTTTTTATGTCTCAATTAGCTGCTGTTGCTATTACTCGATTTAGAAAGATGAAACTTTACTTAACTACTTTTGATGCTAATCCATTAGATTTTACTTTTTTAATAATTCAAACCACCTAGGATAAGTTTCTGTTTATCGACTGGTGATGAGATTTTTTCATGGGATACCATTTATTTATTTGATCAATTAATTCTCAAATTACTTATCTAACTGTATAAGTACTAGTTTATTTATTAAAAAATTCTTCCACCACTTCAATTTACTGGGATAATAAACCTTATAAACTTCATTAATTTCACTCAGACGCTTTGTTGGAATAAAACCTAGTTTTTCGTAATATCCTTCTATATATTCTATACCATCATACAGAGCCAGAGGGATTTGACAATTATCCGCAATCCCTTTTAAATACTCTAATAATAATTTGCCATATCCTTTTTTATAGGAGTGTAATTGATCTATTTCAATAAAATATTCATATTTTCCTATCAAAGTATTACTAACCTCTTCTGTACCGGTTCCGACTACTATAAAAAGACTAACAGAATTAAAATTCCTATCTATTACTAAAAACTCAAAAACATTTTTATTTTCATTAATAATCAAGTATACTTTCTCTTCTATAATTAAGTTCTTTAAGTGAAGAAATATACTGTTTGGTTTTTTTAAATGTGAATTTTTTGAAATAATATTATTAAGTACTTCTATTGAATTATTTTTATGACAAACGTAATTTTGAAAATTTATATCTTTTAAGCATTTTTGATATTTCTCATGAAAATCAATTGTATATTGGTTCACCATATTTTTCTCCCTATATTTTTAATTATTATTTTGTTCTATCTTACTCAGTTTTTTTATATACTTATCCTTTTCTCACCTCATTGAAGTAAGTATTCAAAAACATCCATTCAAAGTTCCGCAATCTTGCGTCTACTTTGAATGGAATATATAGAACTATTCAAAAGTGTTATCTATGAAATATAGGTGATTTTGAATTATATTATATATTAACTAGCCTATAATATATTCCACATTATAGCTAAATCAATTCATACTTTATGGCATTTTTATTTAACAAGTTAATCCCTGGATATTTGAAATCTAAGTTTAATCTTCCTATTAATGCTATTTGATATATACTATCTTCGTTTACTTTATCTTTTATATTATGTCTATATACGGTTGCACGAAACTTCCATTCTCCAACTTTGTCTTTTGTAAAAATCGTTAAAATGTAGAATTTGTAGTTTTTGTTATTTTTGCTGATTTTTTCTTCAACTGATAATTTTGCTTCACCATAGAATAAATATAAATCTGCTTCATATGATTTATCAATCCATCCTTGTAGTTTCTTTCTTCTAATTGCTTTTAAATCTCTTTGTTTTTTTGTTATATCCGAGATTAAATTAGGATTAAAAAATTTATTATTCTTTTTAATATAAGCATTGTTTTCAATATTTTCATTATCTTTATTATTAAACAACATATTCATAATAGCATTTAATTTATCTTGAACTTGATTATAGTTTAAGCTTTCAATATATTTTATTAGTAATTTTTGATTTGCGTATTCATAATTATAAGTACAATTTTCATAATGATTTGCTGATGGAATTTTTTTTAAATGTGCTCGCCTAGTAGTTGTTTTACTAACATAAGTCAATTTAGCAACTTTACATTCTGGGCAGAACATCTTCCCTCTATATTTATTTATATTCCTATTATTTTTTTCAATATATGTATTTAATTCTTCAATATCAACTGTTTCATTATCTACATTATAAAAAAATTCTTCAAAGATTTTTGGTTTATTGACCATAAATTTCACCCTTTTATAATTTTAATAACTTGTCATTAAAATGATTTTTGAATTCTTTTCTTTTCGCCGAATCATCTGAATAGAAACATAATCCTACTAATCTAACATCTTCATTTTCAGCAAGTACTCCAATATCATTTCTTTCATTGATTGATAACATAAATTGCTCTTTCAATTTATCATTTGATAATAAATGTTTACCTTTAGGTTCTAAAAACACTTGGTAAGTATTTTCATTGTCTTTTAAGTACAATAAAAAGTCTGGCATAAAGCCTCTTACACCATCTATTTCTCTATACTTAATTTTACGTTCATTACGTATTAAATAAACTTCCTCGTATTTATTTTGTAAATCTTCCATTCCATTTAGTATCTTATTGATTTCATCTAATATGTTTGTACTTATGTTATCTCTCCATACATCGAATTTTAATATATATCATTATGATAATAGACTTTGTAATATAAATACACAGAGAATGTAATATTAATTAAACCTTTTATGATAAAAACCTCAACTAAATATAATGGTCCGACTTAATAAACTGCATCACTTATGATACGCTTCCCCTTATCAGTGATTTTGCTAAAATTTTTATATCGCTTAAAAAATAGGCAAGTTAGTATTTAAATAACTCGCCTATATGTTTGCAGAAATATCATTTAATTCAAAAATTATGTTATTTAAATTCTAAACTAATATTAAATGATAGGTTTCTGTTTACAATAGATTTATCAGCACCTTGCTTGGTTCCTCTATTTTTATGGGATGCTTTATATTCCTGAGACTCTTGCCAATGTTTGTAAGCTGCTTCGTCTTGCCAAAACGTAATGATAACATGATGTTCATGTGTACTATGTGGCTTTAGAAATAATAGATTTTCAAACCCTTCAGTATTCTCTAGATGTTTATCTCTATTTAAGAACACACGCTCGAAGTCTGCCTCTAAACCAGGATTAGCATATAAATGGTTTAAAACTGCATAACCATATTGTGGCAAATCATTAATTTGTTCTAATATAGTATAGTGATATGTCACATTAAATCTATTAATAGTTACCTCATTATTATTTTTGTCTAAATAAATACGATGTATTTCATTTTTCAACAAATGAATCACTCCTTTTTATTGGATGATATGTCAAAATTGCTTAAATTTATCCATAACATAATCTCTACTATTTTTATGATTCACGATAGTCTGTGGATAATCTTTTCCAATTTCAATATGATAAATTTCTTGTAACTTGTCTTTATATTTAGTTGGATCATGAATGTATTTACTGCTCACATCATTAAATATTTCTAGCTGTGTTTTAATAAAATACCCTTGCGCATCAAAACGCTCACTTTGACGTATAGGATTAAACATTCTGAAATAAGGCACTGCATCTGTTCCAGTTGATGCTGACCACTGCCATCCATGTACATTAGATGCATTATCATAATCTATCAAATACTGTCTAAAGTACTCCTCCCCCCAAGTCCAATCAATAAATAAATTTTTCGTTAAAAATTGTGATACGACCATTCGTAAGCGATTATGCATATATCCTGTACGATTCAGCTTCTTCATTGCAGCATCAACGATTGGGTAACCAGTTTGACCTTTTTTCCATACTTCAAAATGTGTTTTATTATACGACCATTGCATGTTTCGATATTTTTCAGAAAAAGATTTAGTTGCCGTTTCTGGATACTGTGTCATTAACACATAATAAAATTCACGGAATAGAACCTCTCTTATAAAAGCTTCATAATTTTTTTCATCGCTCTCATAATCTTCAAGTAAATCATTTATAATTTCACGAATATCGAGTAGTCCATATGCTAAATTTTTACCTAATCCACTTACAAAATCCTGAGACACATCGTCAGTCAATTTATCATAATGAGCTATGTCACCATTTAAAAAATCATCCCAAGCTTTACGCGCTAACTTTTCTATATCTTTATTATTTTCAAATTTTAAGTCACTTTGATTTGAACCCTTTTCCGCAATTTGAGACAACTGCTTAAATTGATAACTTTTTTTAGGGGTGTGTACTAAGTCCTGACGATTTGCTTTATAAAAACTAGTAAATACTTTATAAGGCTGTTGCTGTTTATTAAAAGTCTTTGTTGGCTCAAAATAATGATTCACGCGCTGTCCAATTACTGTAACTTGGTGATTTTCAAAAGCCTTTTTTACATGAGGATAGTCATATATTTCTTTGTGATAACTCATAATATCTTTTGCTACTAATACGTGAGATAACGCCAATGTTTCTGCTAATTCACCTAGCTTTTCATATGTGACAATATAAGGTTGTATATCATGCTTATCTAAAGCATTTACAAATCCTTTTACAACTTTATGGTAATAGTCACGTTTTACTTCTGATGCGTCAGTTAAATCTTCTAAAGGTAAGATAAAATACAATTTATTTATCTCATTTTGATGCTTCACTATATATTGAAAAAGTGGATTATCTTTCGTTCTAAAAACTCTGTTAAGTATGACTCCTAAATGCATTTTATTGCCTCCCAGCTTGTTTCATACAAATTCACTTTATAATTGTCCTTTAACTTAAGATTGTGTTTTCAATCATATACCCGTTTTAACTTTTGTATAATTCACTAAAAAATAAAATAAATTTTAATACCTTACATATTATAGGCAACTTCAGGGTATATTATTATCAGAGGTGATTAAATTATGAATAACGAACAATTACAAAATGAAATTGAAAATATATTAAATACATCAAAAATAGGTGTCCTATCTACTGCACATAACAATACACCTAATAGTAGATACATGGTATTTTATAATGATGGACACACACTTTATACTAAGACAAGCATTGAGTCTAAAAAAATTGCTGAATTTAAAGATAATCCCAAAGCTCATGTACTTATAGGTTACGATGAAACGAATAATCGTAGTTTTCTAGAAATTGATGCTAATGTTGAAATACTGAAAGATCAAGAGACTATTGATTGGATTTGGAACAAACAAGATAAGTCCTTTTTTGACTCTAAGGATGATCCAAACTTGTGTGTAATTAAAGTAATACCAAAATCCATAAAAATTATGAACGATAAAAAAATAGACACACCACAAACCATTACGTTCGATTAGTTAAAAAGGCGCTTAAAATCACTTTATCAAAAAGTAATTTTAAGCGTTTTTTATATACCATTATTAATATCTTCTAACATAGCATCAACTGTAATTTTAGCACTCGTCAGTACAATTGGCACTCCTGCCCCTGGATGAACACTAGCTCCAGCAAAATACAAATTTTTGTAATCTCTGCTCACATTAGGCGGTCTGTAATAGTTACTTTGCGCTAAAGTAGGCATTAAACCAAAGGCTGCTCCAAATTTAGCATTATAATCTCCTTCAAAATCCTTAGGCGTATAAATAATTTCTGTCACAACTTGCTTTTTCAAATCTTTTAACGCTTTAATCGTAGAAAGCTTATTGTAAATAATATCTTTCACTTGTGTGATTGTTGACTCATCAGACCAATCCGTATCACCTGTTTTCAATTCTGAAACGGGCATCAGCACATAAATACCTGTTTGACCTTCTGGCGCTAACGACTGATCTTCCACACTAGGAGCGTATACATATATTGATGGATCTTGGGATATTTCCCCGGAAAATATTTCATTGATATTACTATCAAAATCCTTTGAAAATATAACATTATGTAACAAAATTTCTTCGGATAAATCTTTATCAACCCCTATATACATTAAAAAGGCAGAACAAGAATAGTCCATATTATCAATTTTCTGTGTCGTATACTTCTTAGGATGATGTTCATTTTTAATTAAAGATGAAGTAGCTTATGGAAAATCAGCAGTACAAATCATTTTGTCATACTTTTCTATATGTCCGTTTACTTTTAGTCCCTCCGCACGCTTATACCTACTATCAATGATAATTTCTTCAACGTTTGCGTTGGTATAAATTTGAGTACCTAATTCTTCATTTAGCGTTTGAAGCGCTCTGACAAAGCTATACATACCACCTTTTATAAAGTGAACGCCAAACATTAACTCTATCATGGGTATAATTGAATACAATGACGGGCTTCGTTTAGGGTCGATACCTATATATAATGTTTGAAACGCTAAAATCTTTTGGATTTTTTCATTATCAACATATTTTTCAATTAAATTATCTGCTTTATCAAATGTTTTGAGTTTCATACCTTGATATATAGTAAAAGGATTATAAAAATCCGTAGGTTTCCTAAACGTACGTTCTAGAAAATATTTTCGTGCTATTTCGTATCTTTCGTATATATCTGTTAAAAAGGACATAAAACCATGTGTAGAGTTAGGTTCAATACTTTCAAGCATATCTCTTAATTGAGCAAGATCTGTAGGAACGCGAATTTGATCTGTTTCACTAAAATAAACATCATATATATGTGATAATTGTTTAATTTCCAAGTAATCATTCATATTTTTTTGAGCGTAATTAAAAACGTCTCGATAAATCTCAGGCATCATTACGATGGTTGGTCCCATATCAAATGTAAATCCATCTTGCTTGATCTGATTCATCCTGCCACCTATTTGTTGGTTCTTTTCATATAAATCTACTTGGTGACCGTTTGCTGCTAATCTTGAAGCTGCAGCTAAACCTGAAACACCGCCGCCTATAACTGCAATCTTCATAATGTTTCACTCCTATTATATTTCGCACTAAGTTCACGATAAATTTTCATTTTTTTCAATTTGCTTACATATACTTTCTTATGCAACGTATAGTTTGCCTTCCTTACTTCCACAAGTATTTCATGATAAGCTATCGCAGCTAATTCGATAATGTAACGTACCTCTTCGTCAAAATAATTAATACCGTTTAATGCAATATCATATAACCTAACTGCCTCTGTAGCGTAACTTTCCCACAGTTCTATATAATTTGGCGTAACTCCTTCATAATATATAGAATATAGATTAACTCGATATTGAGCTAATTTTTCTACACTTAGATAAATTCTTCCATTTTGAAAATCTTCGCCGACATCTCTTAAAATATTAGTTATTTGCATTGCCTTGCCTAAAGCAATCGCAGCTTCTTCAGCTTGCTCGAAATTATTTTCATTTGATGAAGTTAATATAGGAGTTAACAATTCACCGACAGTACCTGCCACACCATAGCAATACTCATATAAATCTGAATCAGTTTTCATTTCTTTTAAAACTAAATCTTCCTTCACATATTGAATTAAAGATTCAAAAGGTTTTTTAGGTATTGAATATGTATTCAATGTATTACTTAAAGCATTCATAATAGCTGCATCACTTTGATACGCTTGAATATAATCACAATCGCTATAAATCACATCTAAATCTCTAGCTATGCCGTTTAATTGCTCAAGGTCTTTGTATTTATCAATACTGTCATCTATAATTCTGCAAACTGCATAAATAGCCCAAATTGCTTTTTTCCTTTTTAAATCCAAAAAATCAAAGGCATATGAGAACGTTTTTGAATGTTCTTTCATTATATTGTGACAATGGTTATAATCTCTCTCTAATTGATTCATTTATTGGCCTCCTCAGTAAGCCTAGAACTTCTTGACATTTGTATAAAAAACTAAGCTATAAATCTATTCTACGGCCTTTCCAATATATACGTTTGAATACATTGATATCTAACCATGATTTAAAAAATATCACGACAAAGCATATGAAGAGCAGTGGATGACATAAACTCGCAACGATATTAAAATTTCCTGTTCTTCGAATAAATATATGAAATTGTATCGCATATATAAAATATAGAGTAATAGCTAATAATATATATAACGAGCCTAAATTAATTGAAAAAATTATCGCTAAAACTGTTGTAAGTGAACCAAATAGCCATAAAAATACAAACGTAAGCGTAGACTTTTTAGTTACTTGAGAGCCAAGTGCAAAGTGTTTACTCCAACCCTCTAATAGCGCTTTATATCCTTGAGAATACATTCTAAAATTCACTACACCTTGGCCTTCATGCAAACTAACTGGCAAACCTTGCTGATTATATGCTTTACTTATTGCAAAGCCTTCAATGATTTGATTTTTAGCTTTCAAATGTCCTTGTGTCAATTTATAATCTTGCTTATTTGTCACAAGGACTGGTCCAAACGCGCCTTGCTCATTATTTGCTGATTTCGTGATTGAAAATTGATTCATACCTACGATTGTCATTAAATTAAAAATCGCCGATATATTTTCATATAGCTTTTTTATCTTGTGATAAGGTTGTATTGATAACAAACCTTTACCACCTTGTAAATCATATTGATTGGCTATATTTTGAATACTATCATCACAAGCAAACTGAACATCAGCATCAACAAACATCAATAAATCATGCGTTGCATATTTGCTACCTTGCCAACAAGCATGTGACTTACCTTGCCATGTAGTATCATTTTCAACAGTATATACGCTCGCACCATAATATCTAGCAACAACTTGTGTCTCATCAGTTGAACCATCATCCATAACAATTACTTCTATTTCTTGCTCTTTACTTATACTGTTAAGTAATTTAGGTAAGTTCTCCGCTTCATTTCTAGCAGGTACAATAACACTGACGGCTGTCTGACCTCTTTCTTTTCCGGAGTTATTTATAATCGCTCGACGCGCATACATACACATTCCACTTATTAGTGATAGTATCGTCAATACTATTGCTATTATATAAAGTATCATTCAGCCTCAACTACTTTCTCCATTAATAATAGCTTCTGCTACTTGCATACCACTCAAAGTGACCATAGGCATACCAGCGCCAGGATTTACAGAACCACCTACAAAGTACAAATTTTTGAAGTACTGACTTTTTTTAGGAAACTTGAAACCTTTATTTTTCTTCTTATTAGAAACTACGCCATATATAGCTCCTTTATTAGAATTGTATGTATTTTCAATGTCAAGTGGCGTCCATATATCTTCATATACAATGTGCCTTCTCAAATCTTTTAAGCCCATAGACTCTAATTTATTCAATATACGTTCTCGGAATTGCAGATATTCTGCTTCACTAAATGACTTATTCTGAATGTATGGTATGTGTGGCAATATTTTTATATTCTCGTGTCCTTCTGGCGCCTGTGTCTTATCTGTTTTATTTGTATTCACTACATAAATAGTCGGATCTTCAGGCAAAACATACTGGTGAAAAACTTGATCATAATTAACTTTAGAATTACTTGAAAAGAAAAAGTTATGATGTTGAAGCTCTGGATAACTTTTGTCCACACCAAGATGCATGACATAACCTGAACTAGCTGGCTCAAATTTACGTTCCAATTTGTTTATTTGCTTTGCATCAAAATTCAATAAATATTTATAAACAGGGATTACTTCCATATTAGATATAATGTAATCTGCATATATTTCCTCATTACTTTCTATTGTTATCCCTGTCACCTTATTTTGACTATTATAATTGATATGTTTTACGGGGGTGTTAAAATGTATGCCCACACCTAATTTTCTCGCTAATTGTTCCATCGCTTCCGCTAACTTATGAATGCCACCATCTACGTACCACAAACCTTCCTCATGTTGCATTTGAGGTAATAAACTCAATACAGCCGGAGCATCATAAGATGAGGAGCCTACATATTTTATGAAATAACCTAGCATTTCTCTTAAATATGGGTTATCCACCCTTTTATTAATGGCTTGTTGCATTGTACGAAAATAATCGAATTGCTTTAAAGCTGAAAACGGACCATGATAACGAATAATTGCAAACATCGTATCTAATCCCTTACCAAAGTAGCTTTTTTCAGCAACTTGATGTATCTTTTGTGCGTAACTAAAAAACGAAGAAAGTTGCTCTATATCTTTATTTGTTAACGATTCATTATTTGTTAACATATCTTCCATGGATTCATATAAATCTAAAATTTGGCCATCTGGATAAACGTTTCTAATCTGTAAACTTAACTTACGAATGCTAACATAATCTTCTAGCCTTTCATCACATCGTTGAAATAGGCGTTGAAATACTTTAGGCATGGTTAAAATTGATGGACCGAGATCAAATCCATAGTCATCTATGTCTAACCTATTTACCTTTCCACCGATATGCTTATTTTGTTCATATAAATCCACTTGATAGCCTGCTTGAGCCATACAAATTGCGCTAGCAATCCCTCCCAAGCCACCCCCTATGACAACCACTTTCTTATTTCCCATTTAATCACCTTTTCTTTTTTGTAATTTATTATAAATACGTATTAACTTAGGGCGATTATAGCGCTGAACAATCATACAAGGCACATTAGCTATAATGACATATATAAAATTAATTATTTTAACGCTTTTTGACGCTTTAAAAAACGCAATAACAGGAAATATGGATAGCAGATGAACCACCTCTGCACGTCTAGTTTCTAATATAAATCGCTGTATATCATTCATATTTTTAGATAAATCGAAAATCGCTTTACTACTGATATTAGGGTTAAGATTTTGACCGTCTGGCAAATGATCTTTCCAATATTGCACTTTAACTAATTGTTGCCATAATTGACCCTCTTGCTCAATATTCCAACTTCGAAAATACTTATTATCTTTTTCTAAGAACTTATAACTAATACGAGTACCAAGTTGAGCAATAATCATTTGAACTATAAACCAATATAGCGCAATATATATAATCTTTTTCATCAATTTAATGCTCAGATTTCGCTGTATAGCTTGGGTTATCTTTATTTAAATACCAATTACCAGCTGTTAAATAAGTAGCAAAAGCGCTCCAAAGCATATATGGAACTAGTAAAATGCCAGCAACTTTTTTTACATTGAAAAATTTTACAGTTGTTGTAACTACCGCGCCCAGTAATACAACACTCTCTATCAACGCACTAAAGCGTAATTTATATTTGAAGTATAATATCGACCATAGATAATTCAGGCTTAATTGCGTGTAATAAGCACCTTTCAAATCCTTACTAGTAGATTTATTAGTCACTAATGCATAAGCTACGCCCATCGTTGTATAAAGTATTGGCCACACAATTGGAAAGACATAGCCGGGTGGTGAAAAAGGTGGTTTAACATTATTTTTATAATCTTTTCTCGCGTTTTTCACTGCAAATTTCCCTATAAATTTACCGCCTGTAATTGGTGTTATAACTTTTATGATTGATTTAATTATTTCATTTGTTTTCATAGTCAATCTCCTCTTTTTGTAAAAGTAACTAGCCTTTATTTTAGCCTTTACAATTCGGCATTGGACATGTTATTTTTTCTAGCTAAATACTTTTTCAATCCATATACTTTCAAAACAATTGCACCTGTAATAACAATTGGCAAAATAAACTTCTTCATATTAAAGTATTCTCCTTTATTAGTTTTTTGGCTATTAATCTTGAATTTAAAAAGATTCATTACACTTTTATGAACTTTTGCTTGGGTATACTTATATACCCACCAAGGTAACGTCGGTTCATATTCTTGTAACGCTATGATACATGCGTCACTATTAGGTAATCTTCTAAACTCTAATCTCGCATTACCACCATCTGAATCTAAAGCGAAATCTCCACCAACAATTCGATATAAAATTCTCTCATTATCAGAAGCTTTAAAATCTTTAATTAATAATAGTAAGTCCTTATTTAAACACGGCACACTAATCGTAAAGTTATCTTCATTAAAATCACTATTAACGACATTTAATGTGATTTTATTTAAAAAATTTGCATAGGATTCTGCCAATTGAATCATATTTACATCTTTAGGTAAGACTACCCTCGATATTGCTCTAACATCTTTAATATCGCCCTTACGTGATGGCTTCCCTTTCTTTTGTGTCTTAGTTTCTTCTTCCAAGGCATTACGCACACTTTCCTTATAATCAATCTTGCCTATAGAAATGTCTTTCACAATATTTTCATCATTTCTAATCATATCATGAATTAAGCTATCCATTAACGGATAAACCATTTCTTTTGGTACCCCAGAAATAAGTTTCACCCAATATTTACTTAACCAAATGGGAATAATAGGCAAATCTATCGTAGGTAATCGTTTATCTAGTACCTCTGCAGTTTGCTTGAATAAATCTTTATAAGTCATATGACTAGGTCCACCAATATCTATCGATTCGTTCTCATTTGGATTACGCTCTACAATTTTATATAAACCGTCAATCACGTCGTCTATTGCAACTGGCAATGTTGTATTATAAGCCCATTTTGGCAACAACAGGCCAGGTAATCTTTCTACTAATTTTTTTAATATAGGGTAAGAACTTCCTTTAGATCCTATAATCAAACCAGCTCTTAAAGTACTTACTGGTACACCATATGATCCTAAAATCTGTTCGCACTCTAAACGGCTTCTTAAATGTGGTGATAATTCACTTGTATTAGGTATCAAACCACTCATAAATACAATATGCTGAACTTTGTTATAACTTGCGGCTTTAGCAAAATTATCAGCTAATAATGCATCCATATCTTCAAAGCTCGCCTGCGTCAACTTAGCTGAAGGCATCATAGAATGGACAAGATATATAGCGATATCAATGTCCTCCATTACCCCAGTGATTTCATTTAAATCAAACAAGTCAGCTGCCTTCCAAGTAACATTGTGTTCATTTGATTTATTTTCTATATTTCTAGAAATAGCTATAATTTCATAGTTATCTTTTAATTTATTCATTAAGTGACTACCGATATATCCCGAAGCGCCTGTTAATAATATTTTTTTCATATATTTAGCCTCCAAATAGAAAAAGATGAGCAGGTAAACTTTACCTCAGCTCATCTTTTACGTAACGAGCTCACTTGCTCATTATCTTAATTGACAAGAGCTCCAAGTCTCTTACTTAATGTTGTACCCTTTTTAAAACTTTTCAATCTTTATTAGCACGAATTATGAAATAACTCTACGAAATTATCACAATTGTCTAAAAAAAGGGATAATACTTGCTTTTTATCTATAGCAAATATTACATTAATATCATCTTTTTCTAACACTTCAATGTATTGCTTCTGATATAGCCTTTGTGCTTCATCTATTAATACAACATCATAATCATCTAAACTTACATTATAAAAATCCCTTATTGACCTAATTTCAAAACCTATAATATCAGATAAGATTTTAGAATTACTTAATTTAGCACATATAAACAATATAACTTTTTTATTTGTATTATAATGTTTTGCAATATCAAATAGAAGTAATGATTTACCTGTTCCTGATTCTCCTTCAATACATATCTTATTAAATGCAGAATTTAATATATCCTCTTTAACTTTTGATTGTAATTGATTTAAATAGTATTTATGATTAGAAAATTCATCTGGTTGACTGTATGGAGAAATTATTAACTTTGATAAATCTATATTTTCTAATTCATTAGACTGACAAAAACTCTCATCTAATAAACTTGATATTTCATTTTCGTTAGTTATTTCTAAAATCCCTTTACTGCTTAATTTATAAATTTCGTTACAATCCAATATGTAAACAAAAGAGAATATTTCCTTGCCTAAAGCTTTTAATACATACCTATGTCTTTTAAGTTGCTCCTCAACTTTTTTCATTCCATTTTTTGGTATTTCACTTTTTAATTCTATATTCAATACAGACCTTTCATTAAATCTTAGCAAATCAAATTCTTCATCAATATTATTGTTAATTTTGTAACCTAAAAAGAAACCAGATAATTTAAGGTACTCATTTTTCCCTTTTAATATTTCAACTAAATTATACAAAGCTTTTAGCTCTCTATCATCTCTACTAATTCCATTTTTTGTATAGTAACAATAGTGATACATTTTAAGAAATGACTTTAATAAATTTTCATTTTCTGTTTCATAAATAGTACTAAAGTACTTAAGATTAAATGGTTTAATAGTAAGCATCTCCTTTTTAAATATTACACAATCTATTTTTTAGTTTTATTTGTGATACGCTTCTCCCCTCATGATCTTAAACGCGCGGTAGACTTGCTCGATTAGAATGACACGCATCATTTGATGTGGAAAAGTCATTTTACTGAATGACAGGGCGTAGTTGCTGCGGTCTAAAACCTCTTGGTGTAGACCGTTTGATCCACCTATAATAAATGTAAAGTCGCTTTGGCCACGCGTCATGCGGCTTTCTATTTCTTTGGCTAATCCTTCTGACGTCAGCATGTTTCCTTTAATCTCTAAAGTAATCACTGTGGATTGTGGTTTTACTTTTGCTAGTAAGCGCTGACCTTCTTTCTCTTTAACTTGCTCTATCTCTTTATCACTCATATTTTCGGGTGCTTTTTCATCAGGTACTTCAATGATTTCTATTTTAGAATAAGCTCCTAATCTTTTTTCATATTCTGCTATAGCTTGTTTCCAGTATTTCTCTTTTAGTTTACCTACTGTGAGTATCGTAATCTTCATAGTTATCCTCCAAAAAATTGTGTAGTAGTTGATAGTTATTATACTTATCCACAAGTTATACACTTATTCACACTATTCCCTCTTATTATAACAGGAATGCATACTGTTTTTTAATAATGTTTACGGTTTCTACACAAAAATGAGTGAATAACCTGTTTATTTGTGGATAACTCTGTGTACAATGTGGGTACTTCCCTGTGAATTGTGCACATCTCTGGATAACTATGTATAATTCCGTGGATAAGTTCGAGGTTGTCTTACATACTTATTCACAGGATTTACATTATCTTCATACTATCTTTGCTGAATCCTTACTACATAACCATTCCACCAATTGTTATAATTATCCGTCAATTGCATATAGTTATTTTCAGTTAAGACATAGGGTTGTATGCCCATATATTCCTTCTTTTATCGAGTAAATTTTCCTATAAAAATACTCTCATTAAATGTTTTTCATCTAACATGTATGCTAGAAAAATGTAAAAAAAAAACCGATACCTCCTATTGAGATGTCGGCTAATTCGCTTTGATATTGATCATGGATTACAGTAGCTTCCACTACTGCATTAAGAAAATCTAAATTTCAAAGAAGTTAAGATTTTCTATAATGTATATATCGGTGTTGCTTTGGCTTTATCGGTATCGCATAGCAATACTTCTTTTTCTGTGTCGATGTCATGATCATTGAGCACTTGTCCAACGCTCATGCGTGCCAAGTCTTTCATGTTGTTGTCTTGTGATAAGTGAGACAGGTAAATGCGTTTTGTGCTGCCTGTGATGACGTCTGTCATTGCTAAGCCTGCATCTTCGTTTGAAACGTGTCCCATATCACTAAGTATTCGTTGTTTCGTCTTCCATGGATAACCGCACATGCGTAACATATCCACATCGTGATTACTTTCGAAGATAAAAGCATCACTACCTTGAATCATACCTTTCATGCGGTCCGAAACGTAACCTGTATCTGTTAAAATCGTAAATTTCTTATAATTATTATGGAAAATGTAGAATTGCGGATCTATCGCATCATGTGAAACATTAAACGATTCGATATCAAATCCAGCAATTGATTTCGTTTCATATGGATTAAAAATGAATTTCTGATCCATTGGAATCTTACTATCTTTCTTTTCAATGGCTGTCCACGTTTTCTCATTCGCATAAATCGGCAAACCATATTTACGTGCTAACACACCTAGACCTTTAATATGATCTGTGTGTTCATGTGTAACTAAGATGCCGTTTAAATCTTTAATTTGTTTGTCTATTTGTCCAAATAGCTCTTCCATTTTTTTCCCTGTCAAACCCGCGTCGACAAGAATACTACCTTTATCACTTTCCACATAAGTGGCGTTCCCTGTACTGCCACTCGCCAATGCGCTCATACGTATCAAGCGATTCACCCTTTCTAATCTATTGCTTCTATTACTTATGGGGCAGTCTCCGGTTTATGTGCCATCAACATGCCCTCTGTCTAATTATTTATTATAATAAACTAATTTATTTAAGTTTTTGAGAATATGAAACGAGCTCTTTTTCAAAAATTAGCTTAAGCTATCTGCAAAATTCTAAGTATATGATACGCTTATGAACCATTTCATACTTCTTTAATAACTCTCATTAACAGTATTTAATTTTAACATACTTTTAGCTTTCAGCATGTCCAAATTGTTTATTTAGATACTAATCTATCTTTTAAATTCCATTAATCACGTTCTAAAAAGTTATTTAATAATGATGCGTGACTTGTAAAAATTTTTGGCGAGACACCTGAGGAAACAACACGAGTCGAAGCTACAGGCTAAGGCAGTTTCCGCGGAAAGCGTGCATAAAAAAACTGCCAACAAAGTCGGAGACTTTGTTGGCAGTTTGAGCACACCTTACTCAAAAGGGTGTGCGTTTTAATTTCATTCTCAACTTATCCACAGTTATCCACAAGATTATTCTTCAATAATTTTCGGACTGTCTGCTACGGCTTCGACATAATATGTTTTAATCTTGTCGCCGTGTTTTACTTTGATTTCCCAATTGGCTTCAAGCACTTGAACGTTCGGCTCTTTAACAACAGTATAGTAGCCCAGTCTTGCATTGGTTACTTCGTCATTGCGTTTGAGATAACGATTATAGTAAAGGTCCTCGATGGCACTTCGCGCTGTGTTCACTTGCTTTTTATCGTTATTCGTACCTTCTGAAGGCTCGATAGATTTCATAGCAGTTTGTTCATAACTTGAAGCTTTGCCATTTTCAACGTTAAATTCCAATTTCGCTCTACTATTATTCATAATTGGATAATCATTATATGTTTGTTCAAATGTAACTTTTTCATCATCAATATGGCTCATTTCGTAGTCTTCACCTTTATAGACGCTGCCTTTGACATACGATTTAAGGTCGGTGAATTGATCATTACTGATGTTAATTGGGTCACTAATATCGCCTTTGGCTACTGCGCCTGAATGCTCGCTCGTAATACTTGGACGTGTCTTCGCATAAGATGAGAAGTCATTCGATCTTGCTGTCAGTAATTGCATTTTCAAACCATTCACACTTGGGAGGTTTTCTGGAATTTTAATTTCTTCTTGTTTAAAATTCACTGCATTTTCGTCTTCACTATCGCTAATTTGTGATTTATTCACTTTATCCACGTAGATAATAATCAGGCTAATGTTGACTAGAATAAATACGATAATAAATAATGTTTTTGCGCGTTTCCAGTTCATTTATTCTAGCCCCCCATCGTTGTATGCATGCCATTCGCCTTTATACTCTACATGCCATTGTGGTTTGAATTCACTATTACGTTGAATTTCGATGTCGCTACCATCATCTTTATGTTCCATGTTGTATCCAATCGTCATGTTTGTTACTTCTTCAAAGTCGATTTCAGGATTATTTGCCAGTTCTGAACGGACTGTTTCAGCACCTGGTAAATCTATTTCATCTTCCCCGCTATCTATCGTGACATTTGATTTTAACAATGCACGTGCATAGCTGAAGACGCCTTTGTCGCTCCATGAGACTTTAATATTATTCAAGTCGTCATCATTGAAGGTTGGACGGCCGTTTAAGAACATTTGATATGTTAGTTCGCCGCCTTTATTATCTGTGCTGAACAGTCTGTAATCGTCTGTAAAGCCACCATGATTGTTGATGTAATCATAAGTACTTGGAATACTGTCTTGCATGTTTGTTGAACGATCCTCATCTTCTGAGAGATTCGTGTAACGATATTTTTCATTATCTTCACTGTAGTTGGCGACGCCGGTGTTGTTATTGTATGTCGCTGTACCGCTTTTCGTGCTACGTACGACTACAGAGTCATTGAAGAGTATAGAATTCATCGTATCGACACTAATGCGATTATAAATCGTGTGGTATGATTTTAAACCTTTAGGTGCCTTCGGTGCAAAGATATGCGTAGCCTTATCGATGGTATCTTTATTGGTAATAATCTCTGTATATGGCTTCATACTTTTCTGTTGTTCTTTCATTTGTTTAGCCAATGAACTGATCTTCGCCGTCGTCGTCATACGTACGACATTATGACGATCTTTACTAACAGCATAGAGTTTAACTTTGCCATCTTGATTGTCATCAATTAATAAACGGTCGAATTTAAAGTTATTTGGTACTTTGGCATCGATGTTTAATACTTGGCCTAAATAGGTTGCTAGTGGCATGTCATAACTGAAATCCAGTACTAAAAATTCATCGCTTAAGTCTGGAATAATCAAATTATGATTACTATGCATTTGTTCGGCATGTAATACACGTTGGTTTTTCAAGGGACTAATCGTCTCTTCGACGTTGCCACGTGTTGCTTCCATACCTTCTGTATCTTCACCATTAGAGTGAATGACTTGATAAGGGGCAACAACTTTACTCATGCCTTGCTCGAGCGGTTTACCTATCGTATTTGCTTTTGCATCTTTATTGCTACTATCTTGTTGATCTACGCTCGCTAAGTCTGGTGAAAAGTTCCACGTCATGTATGTCAGCACAACACTCATTAATACTAAAAGGTATAGGATGATGGATTTGATTAACTCTTTACTCCGCATCCCAATCACCATCTTCTAGTACTTCACATGGCAGTGTAATGAAGATTGATGTGCCTTGTCCTTCTACACTGTTTGCCCAAATGCGACCATTATGTGCTTCAACAATTTCTTTGGAAATGGCTAAGCCTAAACCTGTACCACCCATTTTACGCGTACGTGCTTTATCCACACGGTAGAAACGGTCAAAGATTTTATCTACTTTATTGATTGGAATACCAATACCATTATCTTTCACACGTATCGTCATACGATTGTATAACGCGTTCTGTTTCACGTGAAACTCTACACGTTTATCGCCGCGAGAATACTTCATCGCATTGGTAATGACATTATCAAATACTTGTGTCATTTTGTCTGGATCGATTTCTGTGAAAATCGTATTATTAGGAATTTCACGGACAAATGTCGTTTCTTTATCGGACATTTCGTGACGGTTAATAATTTTGTTAATAAACATATTAAAGTCTATGATTTCTTTCGTAATTTGATCGGATTCGTTATCCATTTTAGATAATTGTAAGAGGTCATTTACGAGACGTATCATACGTTCTGTTTCTTCACGTGTTACGGATAGGAATTGTGGTGCAAGTTCTTTATCTTCCCAAGCACCGCTTTCTAACGCTTCGATGTAGCTGTTCATAGATGTCAGTGGTGTACGTAATTCATGTGAAACATTTGCTACGAACTCACGACGTTCACGTTCTACTTGTTGTTGCTCTGTAACGTCATGTAGTACGGCAATGTAACCTGTCACAAATCCTGTTTCTTGAACGATTGTACTAAAGTTCACACGTGCAATAATACCTTCGTTTTCATTAATATCTAATAAGAAACTATCATTATTCTCTTGAATTTCATCTAAAGAGAATTCTTCCTCTAATTTAAGGACGTTTAACATGTAGTCTCCGATAATATCTTCTTTTAGTGAGCCCATCATCGTCAATGCCATATCGTTAACAATACGTACACGACCACGGCGATCGGTCGCAATAATACCATCACTCATATGTGTGATAACTGAGTCTAAACGACGTTTCTCACTTTCGGTATTCGCTTGTGCTTCTTGTACACGTTTCGATAGATTATTAAAGGCAAGTGCCAGCTCACCAATCTCATCGTTACCGTATATTTTTACGCGTTGCGTATAGTTACCTTTAGACATCTCTGCGGCTTGGTTACGCATATCTGTAATAGGTTTCGTAATCGTACGCGCAATGAAGAAACCAAGGATGACAGTAATTAATAAGGAAATCCCTGTACCCACGATAAAGATTTGGTTGATGCTGCTAAGTTGTTTAAATACATCGTTAATATCCGCTTCGATATAGACGTTACCTATTGTTCCGTCGTTCGATGTTTTAACTGGTAAGTTATATACCCATACACGTTGTTTGCCGTTACCGTAATCTTTTAACACGGTATGGCTATTAATTTCGCCTAAAGATAAAGCTTTTTGGATAGAGTTATCGTTTGCTTTTTGATTTATTAGACTACGCGTAGACTGCTTTGAAGTGGCCATAATAATCTGATCTTTATCAATAAAGCGGATTTCTTCTATTTCTTGTCTATTCGCATACTCATTTAATAAGTTTTGAACTTCTTTTTGAGCATTAACCGAATTGTCTTCGTCATAGACTTTTTCTATATTAATTTCGATTTGTTTCGCGTATTGCGAAATATTATTTTTAAATGTTTGTGTTAATTCTTTTTCTAGACTATTGGTAAAATATAAACCGATAATTTGCATACCGATTACAATGAGCAACACATAGACAATAACAAGTTTCGTGTGTAAAGACTGAAAATATTTAAGCCATTTCATTTATAAGCGTCCCCTAGTCATGTTGTTGGAGGAAATATCCAACGCCACGACGAGTTACTATATATTCTGGATGAGATGGATCATCTTCGATTTTTTCACGTAAGCGTCGAATTGTTACGTCTACTGTACGCACGTCACCAAAATAGTCATAACCCCAAACAGTTTGCAATAAATGTTCACGTGTCATTACTTGACCCATATGTTTAGATAAGTAATGGAATAATTCGAATTCACGGTGTGTTAAGTCAATTTCCCCACCACGTTTTTTGATAGAGTATGCATCTGGATAAATAACAATGTCTTTAATAGAAATTTCATTGGATGCATTATCTACTTCTTGTGCTGGTTGTGAATAATGACGACGTAAGTTTGCTTTCACACGTGCAATTAATTCGCGTGTACTAAACGGTTTTGTTACATAATCATCTGCGCCAAGCTCAAGACCTAATACTTTATCAATTTCTGAGTCTTTTGCTGTAAGCATAATAATCGGCATTTCGAATTTTTTACGTACTTCACGACATACTTCCATGCCGTCACGTCCTGGTAACATAATGTCTAATAACACGATGTCGGGTTCTTCTTCATATATTAAATCAACTGCATCGTCACCGTCGTAAGCACAAAATACTTCGTAACCTTCTTTTTTTAGGTTAAATTCTAAAATATCAGCAATTGGTTTTTCATCATCGACTACAACAACTTTTCTAGCCATATTTATAAACCTCATTTCTAAATTGTAGTACGTTCATTTTTAAAAATTCTACGTCTTTCTCTCTAGTATAATTTACCATTTATAACCTATTAATTCTATTTTTCTAAATAGAAAATTATATTTGTATATTGTAAAATTATAACATTGTTCGTATTAAATGGGTACTTATCGATAAATCATAGATGCATCAAGTGTAAACAATATCAGCGTATCAATCGAACTTCTTGCCTATAACCCATATACAGCCTACATTTAAGCTCCATTTTAAGAAGCATGTAATACGCATACATCATCCATACCAAAATCAAAAAAAGTGATACATATATGAAGTAACGGGTCATGTATTCAGATTACAGCGAATAATGATTCATTCGCTCTAATTTCTACATGTATGCGTCGCTTATTTATATGTATCACTTATTATTTTTAGATTGTTTTCGTTTTTTTAACAAATAGAGACAGTATAAATCCAATTATCGTTAAACCTACTATAAAGAAGAAGGTATATTGGACACCATGTGCTAGTACAACTTCTTGTGCAGCATTTGGGTTAGTTGAACCGAATGACTTCATTGCCGTTGTATAAATTGTAATGGCAATCGCTGTACCAGCAGAACCGCCTACTTGAATTAATGTCGTAATCGTTGCTGAACCATCTGCATAAAGTTGATGTGGCAACTGATTTAAAGCGTTGGTTTGTGCTGGCATCATAACCATGGATATACCAAAGAATAGCACCATGAATGCGAGAATGATTGCCCATACAGGTGTAGACGCTGAAATCATGAACGCAAATGAGATTGCTGAGATAAACATAAGTACGAAGCCTATAATACCAAAGTATCTCGCGCCGAAGCGATCAAATAACGAGCCTATAACTGGTGACAATACTAAGTTCACGGCGTTACCTGGTAATAAGATTAAACCAGCGACAGCAGAACTAAATAATAGCGCACCTTTTAGATAGAGTGGTAATAAAATACCTGTAGATAATATACATAAAATCGTTATGAACACCATTGCCGCACCTAATATAAACATTGGGTACTTAAATACGCTTAGGTTAAGCATCGGTGAATCGATTTTAAACTGACGCACGATGAAGATTGCTAATCCAATGAGACCAATCAATAATGGTAACCAAACGATTACATCTGTAAACGCCGCTTCTGCCATTGAACTTAGTGAGAATACAAGACCTGCAAAACCAATCGTCGATAAGAAAATCGATAAAATATCAATTCTAGGTTTCGTAATTTCACCAACATTTTCAACATGTGAAAATGCCATCAATAATACGACAATATATAAAATTGCGCTAATCCAGAAGATGAAGTGCCAACTTGATGCTGAAATAATAATACCTGATAACGTCGGCCCAAGTGCTGGACCTGCTGTGATAACAAGTCCCATAATACCCATCACTGCACCACGTTTTTCAATTGGGAAGATTAACATCAGTACGGTCATCATAATCGGTAACAAAATACCTGTACCTAATGCTTGTATAATACGTCCTAATAATAACAAACCAAAGTTAGGTGCAAGTGCGCCTACGATGACGCCTAATAAAGATAATAATATGCCTGTAATGACTAGAGACTTTGTATTAAACCATTTGATTAAATACGAAGATGCAGGAACTAAACAAGCCATGACGAGTAAATAACCTGTTGTTAACCATTGTACAGTTGCTGCTGAAACTTGAAAATCAGCCATGATATCTGTTAAAGCCATATTTAATGCTGTTTCACTAAACAGACCCATAAATCCACCAATCATTAATACGAGTGCGTACATTTTTGGATTTTTCACTATTACTTGTGTTGCCATTTGATATACTCCTTTTTATGGTAAACGAAGTATAAGTATAATTAAGAGATAATAAAGTGAGTGTTACCTTGAAGTACATATTCAAGTGTATAGCAATCGTGCTTTGTCGCTCATTTTATTAAATTCATCTCCACGCTTTACTACTTATTCCTATATTTCCATTTCATTTTAGTCTATATAAATTGAACATCGGTTTAGTATCACCCAGGAAATAATTTAAATCATGATGACAACAAACAACGTCCGCTCAATATGAACTTACTTACTGTACCAAATTTTCTGAAAAAATGTCAACCCAGTTGACAAATTTATTTTCGAAAAAATTAAGCATCAAACAATTGCTTCTGTTGTCTGACACCTAAGTATCTATTTATTCAATATCTTCTAAACGCCAATCTTGCTTTAGTACTTGTTTAAGTTGCTCTAACTGTGTACTACCAATCATTGTTTCTATATGCGCAACGAGTTGTAATTTATGTTCTACATACTGTTCAAAACACTGCAGACCTAATGTAGTTAAGTTTACGCATTTTTCTTTTTTATTGTTGGGCACAGCTTCAACTTGAACGACACCTTTGTGCTCTAATTGTTTAATCGCTTTATGAATAGCTTGGCGTGTAAGATGAATTTTTCTAGTAAGTTCGGCAAAAGTTGGTTTCTCATAATTGATTTTATCAATCAGATACCATTCTGAGCTGCTGAAGTGAACATCTTGTATTTGCTCTGAAGTTGTGGATTCCAAGGTTTGTCTAAGCGCACTGTGACGTTCACTAATTAAATCTATGAGATCCAATCCCTCTATACTTTTATCATTTGCCATACTTACACTCCTCACATTAATTTCATATGATGCTATGCCAATAAATGCTCATCGTCACTGGGACATCTCGTTATGTTTATGCTGAATATTGATATTGGTCTACCATATGCTCATTTATCATAAGCAATTTTTTTATCAAATTCAAATTAAGCTCATTTTATAGCTTCTATATGTAATAACACTAGTATAATCAAATGATAATGATAACAAAAAATGCCCATCCTATTGGATGGGCATTATACGGTCTCGACGGGAATCGAACCCGCGATCTCCTGCGTGACAGGCAGGCGTGTTAACCGCTACACTACGAGACCTAAAAAATGGTGACTCCTACGGGACTCGAACCCGTGTTACCGCCGTGAAAGGGCGGTGTCTTAACCGCTTGACCAAGGAGCCTGTCTTAAGCACAAGTTAAATTATACCAAGTCTCTAGAAGGAAGACAAGCTCTTTTTTTAATTTTATTAGTATAATTTTCTATATTAATTGTATAAAGTTAGTATTTAAAGATTTATTTTGAAAAAACTGCTATAAAGCCATTAATGAAAATGCAAAAAACTTCAAATTGATTCAATGCCATGTAAATAATTTATATTTTAAAACAAAACTATTCAACTTAAAATCTTTTTTGTTTTCAAAACTTTTTGCTAAACTTGTGTAATAAAATATATTAGGAGGCTTATCCTTGGCAAACGTATTATTTATCAACTCAGGATCACCCGGACATTTTAATCCAACTATTGCAGTATGTAAAGAACTCGTTGAACGCGGTGAAAACGTCGTTTATTATATATGCGATAAATATAAAGAGAAATTAGCTGGTACAGGTGTAGAAGTACGCACGTTACCTACTGATGCTATACTCGATCGTTTTAGATCTTATGGTCAACATCATTTATATAATGTAATGAACGGTTTATTGAAAACTGCGGATATCATTGTGCCTCAAATTTTAGAAGAAACGAAAGATGAGCATTATGATTATATGATTCACGATTCTATGTTTAGTTGTGGTCATATCATTGCGCAAAAATTAAATATCCCTTCAATATCTTCTATTACATCATTTGCACATAGTAAACAAAGTTTTAATGCATTTACAGAAAAATTAACAACAATGGTTGATGCCAATGAAATTAAACAAGCAGATGAAACATTTAATGAATTGAAACAACATCTTGAATCTACATATAACGTTGAGGTGCCCTCACGCTTTGAAGTGATGAATAATCCTGGAGATTTTAACTTATGTTATGTAATGAAAGGTTTCCAAATGAATTATGACCTGTTTGATGCGCAACGTTATGTCTTTACTGGTCCTTCAGTCATTCAACCGCAACCCTCTGGATTTATGGATGACATTGATCAAACACGACCAATCATTTACATTTCTTTAGGAACTATTTTTAATCAAAATATCGCTTTTTTCAATAAATGTTTTAAAGCATTAGCAGACATCAACGCATCAGTCGTTGTTTCTATCGGTGAAACAAACCATCTCAACGATTTCGATGAAGTACCGGATAATTTTATAATTAAAAATTATGTACCACAAACTGAGTTATTACAGCATACAGCGTTATTCTTAACACATGCGGGCATGAATAGCACGAACGAGGCTATGATGATGAATGTGCCAATGCTAGCCTTCCCACAGAGCGCAGACCAACCTATGGTAGCTAAACAGATTGCAGACTTAAATTTAGGTCATCACATTGATGCTGAGACCATTACGCCTGAACAATTAAACTGTGCTGTATCAGAAATGTTAGAAAATCAAATGTATTATCAAAGACATATCGAAAAAGTAAAAAACGTGCAATCTGTCGATGAAGCGGGTTATGCATATGCAGTAGATCAAATACTCGCTTTTCGCAATAAAGTTTGCCAATTCAATTAAATAACAATTATTTATAAATAAAAATACCTTGTAGACGCACCCTTAATGGTGAACGCTACAAGGTATTTTTTCATCATTAGATTAGCAGCCTAACTTGGTATTACTTTCCTACCATAAAGATTTTAATAAGTTTGTTTGATTACGGTCTGGACCTACTGAGAAGATTGAAATCTTCACATCACATAGCTCAGAAATACGTTCTAAATATCTACGTGCATTTGAAGGTAATTCTTCTAATGAACGACAACCTGTAATATCTTCAGTCCAACCTGGTAGTGTTTCAAAGATTGGTTTACAACGATTTAAGTCTTTCAAGTTTGCTGGGTATTCAGTAATTTCTACGCCGTCTAATTCATAAGCTGTACAAATTTTCACTTCTTTAAGACCAGTCAATACATCAATAGAGTTGATTGATAAGTCTGTGATACCACTTGCACGACGAGAATGACGTAATACGACTGAGTCAAACCAACCGATGCGGCGTGGACGACCAGTTGTTGTACCGTATTCACGGCCAACTTCACGGATATGGTGACCATCTTCATCGAATAGTTCTGTTGGGAAAGGACCATCACCTACACGAGATGTATATGCTTTACATACACCGATAACTTTAGATACGAATGTTGGACCAACACCGCCACCTACAGTAACGTTACCTGCTACTGGGTTACTTGAAGTTACATATGGGTATGTACCGTGATCAAGGTCTAACATAACGCCTTGAGCACCTTCAAATAATACTTTTTCTTCTGCTACAAAGGCATCATCTAATACTTTAGCAGTGTCTACTACGAAAGGTGCGATACGTTGCCCTGCAGCGTAATATGTTTCAAAGATTTCATCAAAAGTTGGGCATGCTTTACCAAACATACCTTTGAAGTAATCATTTTTATATTCAATGTTATTTTTTAATAATTGTGCAAATGTTTCTTTGTCCAATAAATCTGCCACACGGATACCGATACGTTGCGCTTTATCTACATAAGCTGGGCCGATACCTTTTTTCGTTGTGCCAATTTTATTGTCTCCACGGCGTTCTTCTTCATATTCATCTTGTTTTAAGTGATAAGGTAAAATAACTTGTGCACGATTAGAAATACGTAAATTATCTGTTGAAATACCTCGTTCATTTAAAGCATCTAATTCTTTTAATAGTGCAACTGGATCTACGACTACACCATTACCAATCACTGATAATTTTTCTTTATAAAAAATACCAGATGGTACTAAGTGCAATTTATAAGTTTCTCCACCAAATATAATTGTGTGGCCCGCATTATTACCGCCTGAAAAACGTGCAATAACATCTGCTTGTTCTGCTAGAAAATCCGTAATTTTACCTTTACCTTCGTCTCCCCATTGTGTCCCAACGACTACTATTGATGACATATGAGCACCTCCAAGTTTTTCTCAATTAACCAATGAGTATTCTACCAATACCACAACGATATTGCAAACAAAAATCGAACATTGATTTTTCGTCATTTTTCTAATTCTCATCAATATTCAAACGCTCCAATAAATGTGATAAACATAGTAACACCAATGTTTTCATTGTATTTTACATTAAAAAAAGATACATACTTACATTATGATTCAAGAATAAAATACAAACAAAAACCGTACAATAAAACAAAAGTTTGTATTATTGTACGGAAAAATTAATTTTATCTTTTTTCTAACCCATCATATCTGCATGGGCATAATCTATATCTGTAAACTTATTATATTGTTTCATAAAGTGAAGCTTCACAGTTCCTGTAGGACCGTTACGTTGTTTGGCAATAATAATTTCGATATCACCATTATCATCATTCGTTTGTGGTTCATAGTTCGTGTCATCATCGTCTTCTTCATCTTCGCCTTGATTGTAATAATCATCACGATAAAGGAAGGCAACGATATCGGCATCTTGCTCAATCGAACCAGATTCACGTATATCACTCATCATTGGTCGTTTGTCCTGACGTTGTTCAACGCCACGTGATAGCTGACTTAGTGCGATTACGGGACACTCAAGTTCTCTGGCAATTGCTTTTAATGTACGAGAAATCTCAGAAACTTCTTGTTGTCTGTTGTCTGAAAAACGTGAACCACTACCTGAAATTAATTGTAGATAGTCGATCACTATCATGTCTAGGCCGTGCTCTTGTTTCAAGCGGCGACATTTCGAACGAATATCTGTAATACGGATACCTGGTGTATCATCAATAAATATCTTCGTACGCGATAATTTACCTACTGCAATTGTAAAACGATTCCAGTCTTCTTCAGTCATTGCACCTGTTCTTAATCGGTTGGAATCGACGTTGCCCGAACTACAAATCATACGTGTCGCTAATTGGTCAGCACCCATCTCAAGCGAGAAGATACCAACTGAATAATTACGTTCATTTGTAGCTACTTTCTGCGCAATATTAAGCGCGAAGGCAGTCTTACCTACAGAAGGACGAGCAGCTAAAATAATCAAATCATTACGGTTAAACCCTGCTGTCATCTGGTCTAAATCACGATAACCTGAAGGAATACCTGGTGTCTGACCACTGTTTTGATCTAATAATTCTGCCGTCTCGTATACTTCACCAAGTACGTCTCTAATGTCTTTGAATCCATCACTTTCACGTGTGGATGATAATTCTAATATGCGACGTTCCGCGTCGTTTAGTATTACATCTAGTTCCAGTTCATCATTGTAACCATCATTCGCAATACTATCAGCTGTTTGTATTAATTTACGCTTGGTTGCGTGTTTAAACACGATTTCTGTATAGTACTGAATATTACGTGTGGTTGGCACATTACTAGATAGTTCAGCTAGATATTGTGGACCACCCGCTTCATTCAATCGTCCTTCTTGTGACAATTGATCCATGATTGTTACCACGTCAATATCTTTGTTGTCTTCGTTGAGGTTCATCATGGCTCTAAAGATGTGTTGATGTGCACCTCTATAAAAGGACTCAGGAAGTAATACTTCCTGAGTTGTGTTGATCAATTCTGGATCTATGATAATGGCACCTAAGACAGACTGCTCAGCCTCATTACTGTGTGGCATTTGATTTTGTTCATACATTCCATCCATTACGATTACACCTCATATCTCAATCCGTTATTATTGTTCAACTGTGTGTACACGAA
The DNA here is from genome assembly GCF_039237145.1 of Staphylococcus parequorum. Taxonomy (NCBI): domain Bacteria; kingdom Bacillati; phylum Bacillota; class Bacilli; order Caryophanales; family Staphylococcaceae; genus Staphylococcus; species Staphylococcus parequorum. Next base: position 275,545 of record NZ_CP150682.1, on the reverse strand, counting down.
TAGTACCTTCGACTTCTTTGTCTAATTTAACTGGCACGTTTGTGTAACCCAATGCATGGATACCATTTGGTAAGTCCATTTTACGTTTATCAATCTTGATGTCGTGTTGTTTTTGTAATGCTTGCGTGATTTGCTTTGTACTTACTGAACCAAATAATTTGCCGCCTTCACCTGTTTTAGCAGATACTTCGACTTCAATATTACTTAATTGTTCTTTCAATTGTTTAGCGTCTTCAATTTGTTGTTGACGCTCAGCTTCAACTGCTTTATTTTTTTGTTCTAATTGTTTTAAGTTACCTGGTGTTGCTTCCACCGCATAATTTTTCTTTATTAAGAAGTTATTTGCATAACCTACTGGTACATCTTTAACTTCGCCTTTTTTACCTTTACCTTTTACATCTTGTGTGAATATTACTTTCATGAATTTTCACTCCTACTCATTTGTTCTGTTATAGCTTGTTGTAATTTTTCGATTGCTTCATCGACAGTCACATCTTTCATTTGTGTAGCTGCATTTGTTAAATGACCGCCACCGCCAAGTGCTTCCATCGTTAATTGCACATTAACTGCACCAAGTGAGCGGGCAGACATACCTATGAGATTATCTTCTCGTCTCGCTATTACATATGAAGCCTCTACACCATCTAAACTTAACAGTTCATCGGCAGCTTGTGCAACTGTAACAGGATGATAGATTTTGTCATTAGAGCCATGGGCAATTGCTACCCCATTCTCTTGCAGTTTCACCGTTTGAATCAACTCAGTACGATTGATATACGTATCAAGATCATCTTTCAAGAAATGCTGAGTCAATATCGTATCGGCACCATGTGCACGTAAATAACTTGCGGCATCAAATGTTCTAGACCCTGTACGCAATGTAAAGTTACGTGTATCTACGATGATACCAGCAAACATAACTGTTGATTCTAAACGTGTCAGACGTTGTTCTGTCGGTTGATACTCTAGTAATTCTGTAACAAGTTCAGCTGTCGAACTTGCATAAGGTTCCATATATATAAGCAATGGACTAGAGATAAAGCTTTCACCACGTCTATGATGATCAATCACGACTTTACGGTTTGCTTTATTTAAAATATTTTCATCAATGACCATTTCAGGTTTATGCGTATCTACGATGACTAATGTAGTCTTAGATGTCATAATATCCCATGCTTCATCTGAAGTAATGAAACGATCTTTTAGTTCTGGCTTTTCATTTACTGCATCCATGACACGACGTAACGTTGGATCGATATCTGATTCATTTAATACAATGTAGGCATCTAAATTATTCATCATTGCAAAACGGGATACACCAATTGCTGCACCGATTGCATCTAAATCAGGACGTGTATGTCCCATAATGATTACTTTGTCGCCTTCCATCAAGATATCTTTTAAAGCATGTGAAATCACTCGTGCTCTTACACGTGTGCGTTTCTCCATTGGGTCAGTCTTACCGCCATAGAAGCGTACATTACCATTCATGCTCTTAATCGCTACTTGGTCGCCACCACGACCGAGCGCTAAATCTAAGCCTGACTGAGAAAGTTCACCCAGGTCGACGAGATTTTCAGAACCTTCACCGACACCAACACTTAATGTAAGTTGGGCACGGTAACCAACACTCTTTTCACGGAGCTGACTTAAAATACGTTGATTCAAGTACGCCACAAATTGATCAGAACTATAACGTTTGAAATAAATGTTATATTCTGTTGCCCATCTACTGATTACACGTGTAACCATAGAGTTGATTTCTGATTTTTGTGTATCGTTCATATTTTGAGTGATTTCATCGTAGTTATCTAAGAATAGTGTCATGATAATCGGTTTAGATTCTTCATATAATTCTTGCGTCTGAATTTCTTCTGTAATATCAAAGAAGTATAAAACATGTTCTTTTTCAGAATAGCGAACACGATAATGGTATTCATTTTCTTTAATTTCAATTTCTTGTGTTTTTTCTAATTGCTTTAAGATATTAGGATATACTTCGTTTACTGGGTCGGAAATGACATTACGATCTAATCGTTCCGACATAAAATGGTTCATCCACTCTATGTTTTCATTTTCGTCTAAGATAATCATCCCAATAGGTAAATTCTTAATTGCGATGTTGCTACCTTCAGAAATATGACCACTCAGATCATCTACATAGCTATCTAGTTTTTGTAAAGCTTGTCTTACCAAAAATACTGTCCCTATAATTATAACCACTAAGACAATCGCAGCGATGCCTGCCATAATTTGGTTGAAAACGAACCATATTACAACAAGCGCAATTGCTGTGAGCGCCATTATGATAAATGGCAAGAGCAAGGCTTTTTTAGTGGATTGACGATTCATTTTTCCACCTCAAATCATTTTTTAATGATACGTTTTAAGTTAATACATAAATCTATAACACCCAGGAGGCTTACAATATGTGTAAGTGGCATTAGAATTGTCCCTATTGCCATTAAAATCACAGTAAGTGTGAGCGGCATTGATTTTGCCTTTCCGAAAAAGTGAATCACACTTAACCCCTGAATATACATACATAATGATAACACAATTTCGAAGTTTAATACGATACTTTGGAACGCACTCGGTTCGGCAGTAAACATAACACAAAGTAGGACAATCATATACATCCATAGCAATGAACGCTTCATTTGCCACGCATATAATGGTTTGAATATTGGTGTAGCAATTTTGAATTTACGTAAAATTGGAAAAGTAACTAGTAAATTGATTAATATAAGTATAAATACTGCAATGATTACATAACTTGGTAATTGAACTGATAATTGACGGAATGTTTCTTCAAACATTTGTTTATAATCTGCACCAACACCTGCATTAGAAATATAATAATGTATTTGATCTTTCACAGGTTTCATTAATGTTGTTGATGTTGGTATTTTATCAAATGTTTGTAATGCCATAAATGCAATTAACGAGATCATACTCACGTATGTAGTTGTAATATAAAGTATACGCTCTTTAGATGTACGTTCTTTTAATAATTGGCCAACAACGAAACTCACTAAGAGTACGAGGACCATGATACTTAATACGAATATATTACCTAATAAAGTTGTTAAAACAACTGTTACGACTGCTGTTAAACCAAATGATTCTACAGACTTATGCCATAAAATAATGCCTGGAATTGTCGCAAACAAACTCAATACAAGCCCAAGCGGTGGTAATATATGTAAAGCTAAAGCTACTACGACTAGCGTGATTATACTAAGTATAGTTGCCTTAGGATATATTTTTGAAAACAAATTCGCCACTCCCATACTATTTTTGACTATAACTTTTATTTTAACCTCTTTAAAACTTTTATACAATTATTGCCAACTCATTTCTATAGAAGTTAAACATACGCTACACATTCAACTATTCGAAGATAAACTAATATTCATCCTTTCAGTTGATATTGAGACAGCTAAATCCCCTATTACTTCACAAGATCACAGCTATTTCCATGTGTTTTCCCAGAAAAAATAGGACCTACAAAGCAGTCAGTCTACTTTGTAGGTCCTATTGGTTATTCTGATTCTGCTGTGTCGTCCTAAATTTAACATTCTATAGTACAGTCACGCTCATTTACGCTTGATTTTATAAACCTTTAAGAAATGGTATAAATTAGGTGCCCAATCATTAAAATTAACTAAAAACCCATCATGCCCTACATTGTCAGGTACAAAGAAATGTTTATGGTATTTGAATCGTTGGCCAACTGCATAAACAAGATCATCAGGATAAAGTAAGTCATCCGCAAAGCCCATTGTCATAATCTTAGTATCCAGTCTGCTGAACACTTCGTCCACGTCATCACGCCCTCTATCCACATCGTGGCTGTCTAAGACGTCAAGCAGTGTTAAATAACATGCATAACTAAAGTGTTTCATAAACTTATCGCCTTGGTGCCTTTGATATGCAACCACTTGATCTGGCGAGAAGCGTTGTTCATAACTTTTAGACGAACGGTATGTTAAGAAGCCGAGTTGTCTTGCGATACTCATACCTTGTTCATGGTCTAAATGAATCGCTTGTCTCGCAATTTCATTAAATGCACGACTATATGAAGATGTTCTCTGTGTAGCAGCAAGTATAACTGCTTTATCAACCTCAAATTTACGGTTATATAATAACTCTACTGCTTGCATGCCACCTAAAGAGCCACCTATAAGTATATTAATACGTTCAAAGCCTAAATGCTCAATACCTAATTCAATTGCACGCACAATATCACGCAAAGTCAGTTGTTCTGGGAAGTCTTCATCCGTAAGCGCAGAACTAGAGCCAAATGGACTACCAATTACATTGAAAGTTAAAAACTGATAATCATTAATCGGCATATAACCACCATCAATAATACCTCTCCACCATCCAGGTTGTTCATTTGTGCCATATGTTAAGTGATTTCCTGTCAAAGCATGACACACGACCACAAGAGGTTGACCTTTCAATCCAACATGTTCGTAACGTAATTTTAAGTTTGAGATCGTTTCTCCTGACTCTGTTGTAAATGGTCCTAATTCTAATGTATCAACCGTATAATTCGTCATGACTTACCTCCTACTTAGTAAAAAAACTCCTCACTATTCAATAAGTAAGAAGTTGAAAATTACTTATCATTCGACTATATCGTTGGTTTTAGCACCGTACTTTATTTAGCCGGTTGCTGAAGCATCATTGGGCCAAATCCCTTAGCTTCTCGAAATAAGATTTATTTTAATTGTATTGCACTACATTACTACTATTGATGTTCCAACAATCCATTCATTTTTAAAAAATGTCGGAATTTTCTAATTATTGTCATTCTAACGGATAAAATGATTTACATCAATGAAATAATTAAAATACCCATCTTAATGCAGCCATAATAATAATGCCACCTATGATTGTAATTGTTAAACTACGTGTGATAACTGCAATCACTATTGTCGGGACCATCGTAATTAGAAACGGCACATTAATGCTATAACCCATCATGCCATCTTGTTGTTCAATCAAACCATCAATAACTAAAGCAGTAAATAACGTGATTGGTATAAACGACAACCATTTTACAACTCTTTCAGATAGTTTAATTTTAGATATAAGTAAAAACGGTATAATCCGTGTAAACCATGTCACAATACCACAAAGCAAAATAATAATAAGCATATGCGTCGTTGTTGTCATCGTTCCATCACCACCCCGAGTCCAGCTGCTACCGTAGAAGCAAGAATAATTGCCACGTAAGACGGCATAAAGAGACTTAGAAGAAGCATCATCACAATTACAGTAATGATCAATACAAAATACGTCTTGATGCGAGAGCGTTGAACTGATTCAAACTGTGACACAGCTAAAAAGATAAACATCGCAGCAATAGCGAAATCTAAACCTAACGTCTCTGGGTTGTTTATGTATTTTCCAAATATAGCACCAATAACACATGCAAATGTCCAAAACAAATAAGCTGTGATATTTAAACCATATAACCAACGATCGTTAATTTTTTCTCCTTTAAGATGTGGCGTAATTGCTACACCAAACGTTTCATCTGTAATAAGCGTTGAAAGTCCTATTCGATTTAATAAGCCGTATGATTGGTAACTCGGTGCAAGCGTCATACTTAGTAGAAACATTCTGGAATTTACGATAAATGCTGTTAACACAATCGCAGAAATCGGTGTACCTGCGATGACTAATGCACAAATGATGAATTGTGCAGCACCAGCATATACAAGTAAGCAGAGTAAGATAATTTCAAGCAAACTAAATCCTGAGGCTACAGCAACAATTCCAAAAGACAGCCCTACCCCAGCGTATCCTAATAATGTAGGAACACATTCTTTCACACCTTGCTTAAAAGTTACATGCGCTTCCATTACCTCACTCCTTTCATTTTTAATTTTAAAAAACAATAGCTTAAGTTTAATATAAATTAGGCGTTATATTCAATCACTTTAGCATTCCGTTTGTGTGACGGAAGACAACCCTCTGTTTTAAAAATCTTATTTATCAACGTTTTAAACTTTTCTGAATCTTATGAAATATTTTAGACTTACCTGTTATTTTTCACATGAAAAACCATTGATGTTACTTACATAATTTTATAAATCCACTTAATTTTACCCCTCCCCTACCCCACCTCGATATAAATAAAGAGCGCAACAAAGGTCTTTGCTACGCTCTTTTAGCCATACTTATTTAATTTTATTTTACAGGACGGATCTCTGTTTTACCGCCCATAAATGGAACTAAAGCATCAGGTATTGTAATAGAACCATCTGCGTTTTGATAGTTTTCAACGATTGCTGCAAATGTACGTCCCACTGCTAACCCACTACCATTTAGTGTATGCACTAATTCTGGTTTAGCATTTTTATCACGTTTGAAACGGATATTCGCACGACGCGCTTGGAAGTCAGTTATATTTGAACATGAACTAATTTCCTTATAATCATTATAGCTTGGTAACCAAACTTCTAAGTCATATGTTTTACTAGCTCCAAATCCAATGTCACCTGTACACAGATTCACACGACGATAAGGTAGCACAAGTTCTTCTAAAATCGCTTCTGCATGATTTGTCATTTCTTCAAGCGCATCCCAAGAATCTTCTGGTTTTTCAAAACGAACCATTTCAACTTTATCGAATTGATGTAATCGAATCAGACCTCTTGTATCACGTCCGGCTGAACCCGCTTCACTACGATAACATGCTGATTGTGCTGTGAATTTAGCTGGTAAGACATCAGGACCTATAATTTCATTACGGTAATAATTCGTTAACGGTACTTCAGCTGTTGGAATTGTGTACAGCCCTTCTTTTTCAATTTTGAATAAATCTTCTTCAAATTTAGGTAATTGACCTGTTCCATACATTGAATCAGCGTTTACTAATTGTGGTACCATCATTTCTGTATAACCATGCTGTGTTGTATGTTTCGTTACCATATAGTTCATTAACGCTCTTTCTAATTGTGCACCTTCACCAGTTAAGAAGACAAATCTAGCACCTGATACTTTAGCACCACGTTCAAAGTTAGCCATTTTTAAATCTTCTACAAGATCCCAATGTGCTTTTTCTTCAAAATCAAAGTTTCTTGGTGTGCCCCAACGTTTAAGTTCTACGTTTTCTTCATCTGACGCGCCTACAGGAACATCATCTTGAATTATATTCGGAATACGAGATAATTTATCATTAAGATCTCTGTCTGTTTGGTTTAAATCGTCATCTAAGACTTTAATTTCATCTCCAAGTTTACGCATCTCTGCAATAACGTCATCTGCATTTTCTTTATTACGTTTTTTCTGAGCAATCTCTCCACTTACTTTGTTACGTTGCGCTTTCATTTCTTCAGCTTGGCTAATTAATTGGCGACGTTTTTCATCTAATGCTAAAATATCGTCAACTACTTGGACATCCATACCACGCTTTGTTACTTTTTCTCTAACTAAATCAGGTTCGTTACGGAATAATTTAATGTCTAACATATCGCATTCATCCTTTCAATTTTTAAAAATGTTTGGATAATAACACAAAAAAGACCACATCCCCTCTACAAGGGACGTGGTCTACGTGTTGCCACCCTATTTAACAGCCTAATGAGGCTGCACTCTCCATAAATAACGGCCAAAGCCGATTGTTCTTCTAATAGTAGGTAGATTCACACTAACGTTGATTACTTGTTCACACCAACCACAAGTTCTCTGAAACCAAACAATTAATACTACTTAGCCTACGAACAATAACTTATTAACTTGTTTTAAATATAGCAAATAACCTTATATTTTTCAAGAGTGACAGTGCTGACGTCTATTATATCTCATTCATATACGCAGTATCGTGTAAATATTGCGATACCGCTGCGATATCTTTATGAAATTGTCTATCTTCTGTGATTGAAGGTATGATTTGGCGTAACGTTTGATATTTTTCATACGTTTTTGGTGATAGCTTATCAATATCTTTATATTCTACAGCTTGTAATGCAATAATCGTCTCTATCGCTAAGACACGTCGTGCATTCTCAACCATCATATAACCGTGACGAGAAGCGATCGTTCCCATAGATACATGATCTTCTTGATTCGCTGACGACGGTATAGAATCGACACTGGCTGGATGTGCAAGTGTTTTATTTTCTGAAACTAAACTTGCTGCCGCATATTGCATAATCATTGCACCACTTTGTAAACCTGGTTGTGGACTTAAAAATGCAGGTAAGCCATTATTCAATTGTGGATTCACAAGTCTTTCTAGTCGACGTTCTGAAACATTAGCCAGTTCGCTGACTCCTAATTTTAAGAAATCTAAGGCAAAAGCAATCGGTTGTCCGTGGAAATTACCACCTGATATCACTAGTGTTTCATCATCTTCATCAAATATAAGTGGATTATCATTTGCAGCATTCATTTCAAATTCTAGTTTTTCTTTAACATAATTGAACACTTGGAAACTTGCCCCATGAATTTGTGGGATACAGCGTAAAGTATAAGCATCTTGCACGCGTACTTCACCTTGTGTCGTTGTTAACTCAGAACCTTCTAACCAATCTAGCATACGCGCAGCTACATCAATTTGTTCTTGGAAGTTACGTGCTTTATGTACCTTTTCATTGTAAGCATCTGTAATACCATTGAGTGCTTGATGTGTAAGTGAAGCAATCCATTCTGCTTGATAGCCTAGACTCTCTGCTTCTATATAGTTAATTACACCCTGGGCAGTCATCGCCTGTGTACCGTTAATTAGTGCTAGCCCTTCTTTTGCTTGTAATTCTAGTGGTTTACGTTTCAAGTTATTTAAGACATACCGACTGTCTACCTCTTCACCTTGGTAAAACACGTTACCTTCTCCAATCAAGGCCAATGCTAAGTGAGATAATGGTGCTAAATCTCCAGAAGCACCAAGTGAGCCTTGTTGAGGAACTACTGGCACAATTCTATTATTAATGAAGTATACGAGCTGTTCTACTAAATCTACTGTAGTACCAGAATGTCCTTTAAGTAGGGTATTTAATCTTAATACCATCATCACTAATGACACTTCCTCTGAAAATGGGTCCCCCATACCACACGCATGAGAACGGATAAGATTCACTTGTAATTGATTATATTCCCCTTCATCAATACGCACATCACTGAACAAACCAAAACCTGTTGTAATACCATAGACTGTCTCTTTATTCGCTATAATATTCTCTACTGTTTGACGGCTCTGCTTTACACGTTCAAAAGCTTCTTCAGTCACTTCCACCGTATCTTTCTCGTATAAAAATTTCTTGATATCTTCAATTGTAAGCATTTCTCCATTTAATTGTAATGTCATTTCTCCATCTCCCTACTTATGAATTTAATTCGATTAATTCGAGTATACGCTTACATTTTCAGCAGAACAATAGCTTTTGACACATCCGTAACATGGTATCAAATCACTGTTTTAATAGGGTAAAGGAGCATTAATCTTCATTTTAGAAAAGTTAATAATTTCTTAACAGGTTTACCTATTGACTTAAATGCAATGCGGGTTTATTATTTTCTATTGTATTAAAAAACAGTTTAAAAATTTCGAAAATAAAAACACTTCAATAGATAGCAATATTTTGCACACATAATTGAAGATTTTAAAGTAGATTTATAATTACTTTGGTAATTTTAAACTCTGACTTTTACGCATATTATTCAAAAATCAATAGCGTTAAATTATCATGAATTTTAAAAGGAGGTTTCAATATGGAAACTTTATCATCGGTAAGCATTCCTAAACGTGAAGATGATACACATAAAGGTGATTATGGCAGAATCCTTTTAATTGGAGGTAATGCTAACTTAGGTGGCGCGATTATGCTTGCAGCGCGTGCATGTGTTTATAGTGGCAGTGGACTAATAACAGTAGCTACACATCCAACGAACCATGCTGCACTATATTCTCGTTGTCCTGAAGCAATGGTTATTGATATTAATGATACAAAAATGTTAACAAAAATGATTGAAAACACAGATTGTATCTTAATCGGTCCTGGCTTAGGTTGTGATTTCAAAGGTAATAACGCAATTACATTCTTACTACAAAATATCCAACCGCATCAAACGCTAATCGTAGATGGAGATGCTATAACGATTTTCAGTAAATTGAAACCTGAAATACCTGCTTGTCATGTCATTTTCACACCACATCAAAAAGAATGGGAACGTTTAAGTGGTATTCCTATTGAGGAACAAACATATGAACGCAATCGTGAAGCGGTAGATCGTATCGGAGCAACTATTGTCCTGAAAATGCATGGTACGGAGATTTATTTCAAAGATAAAGATTATAAATTACCAATCGGTACGCCTGCTATGGCGACTGGAGGCATGGGTGACACCCTAGCTGGAATGATTACGAGTTTCGTCGGGCAATTTGATGACACTCAGGAAGCTGTCACAAGTGCAACATACGCACATAGCTTCATTGGTGAACAGTTAGCAGAGAAAATGTATGTCGTTCCACCATCAAGACTTATAAGCGAGATTCCACATGCAATGAAATCATTAGAAAGTTAACTTATAACGAAAAAAGACCTACCTTAGTGAGGTAGGTCTTTTTATATGTGTATTTATCTTTAATCAAAGATTATTCTTCTTCGTTGTCGTCGCTATCTGCATTATCGATATCTTCGTTAACACGATCCATAAAGTCTTCTCTTACTTCTTTACGGCCATCTTCTTCAGAGTTGTCATCTTCAACTTCTGTATGGATACCATTACCTGGTGTGTTATCTTCTACAACCGCTTCATCACTTGATGACGCATCTTGTGATTCAGAATCCGTTGTTTGGGCATTTGTTAAACCTGATTCAGTTGTTCCAGATTCTTCAGTTGCTTCAACTTCTTCTTCATCTTCTTCGTTTACTATAGCTACAGTAGATACAAATTGATTATCATCTAATTTGATTAATCTCACACCTTGGGCTGCACGACCATTTTGTGAAATGTCATTTACATCAATACGAATAATAACACCAGAGTTTGTGACAACCATCAAGTCTTCTTCTCCTGTGACTGATGTTATACAAACAATATTACCATTACGCTCAGTAATCGTAGCAGTCTTAATACCTTTACCACCACGGTTTGATAATCTGTAATCTCCTACAGGTGTACGTTTACCGTAACCATTTTCAGTAACGACTAGGATTTCATCATCTTGTTCCGCTTTAGTAACATCTAAGCCGACAACTTTATCGCCTTCTCTAAGCGTAATACCTTTCACACCTGCTGCTGTACGACCAAGTGGACGTAATGCAGTTTCGTGGAAGCGAATTAATGACGCATGCGCAGTACCGATAAGAATATCAGTTTCACCGTCTGTAAGACGTACTGCAATCAATTCATCATCATCTTTAAAGTTGATAGCAATCTTACCGTTTCTGTTTATGCGTGAGAAGTTGCTTAACGCAGAACGTTTAACTCTACCTTTCAGTGTTGCAAATACAAGGTAATCTTCTTCACTTTCTAAATCTTTAACGGCAATCATTGTACTGATAGATTCATCACTATCTAACTCTATGGCATTGACTACTGGAATACCTTTAGACTGACGTGAGAGTTCTGGTACTTCATAACCTTTAAGTTTATAAACACGACCTTTATTCGTAAAGAATAAAACGTGATCATGCGTGCTTAACGTTACAAGTTGGCTAACGAAGTCTTCTTCGAGCGTATTCATACCTTGTACACCACGACCACCACGGTGTTGTGATCTATATGTTGAAACAGGTAGACGTTTAATATAGTTATTATGACTTAATGTAATAACAATTTGTTCTTCAGGGATTAAGTCTTCATCCTCAATATTATCAAGGCCACCAAGTTGAATTTCAGTTTTACGTTCGTCACCAAAACGATCACGAACATCAATGAGTTCATCACGCACGATTTGTAAAAGCTTTTCTTCATCTGCAAGAATTGCTTTTAACTCTTCAATATAAGCAATTAAATCATTGTATTCTGATTCAATCTTATCGCGTTCTAAACCAGTTAAACGTCTTAAACGCATATCTAATATTGCTTGCGCTTGGCGTTCAGTTAACTTAAATTGCTCTTGCAAGCTTGCCATCGCAATTTTGTCGTTATCTGATTCACGTATTACTCTAATGATTTCATCAATATGATCCAGTGCAATTCTTAAACCTTCTAAAATATGTGCACGGTCTAATGCTTTTTTCAAGTTGTATTCAGTACGTCTTCTTACAACTATTTTTTGATGATCTAAGTATTCAACCAATGCTTCTTTAAGCGTGATAAGTCTCGGTCTACCATTTACCAATGCAATCATGTTTACACCAAATGATGTTTGTAATGGCGTTTGTTTATACAAGTTATTTAGAACAACACTTGCGTTTGCGTCTTTACGAACATCAATTACGACACGTACACCTGTACGTAAACTTGTTTCATCACGTAAATCTGTAATACCTTCTATCTTTTTATCTCGAGCTAATTCAGCGATTTTTTCTATCATACGCGCTTTATTGACTTGATAAGGTACTTCAGTCACTACGATACGTTGACGTCCGCCACCGCGCTCTTCTATTTCAGCACGAGAACGCATTATAACTGAACCACGTCCAGTTTCAAATGCACGACGGATGCCACTTTTACCAAGAATTAAAGCGCCTGTAGGGAAATCAGGACCTTGGACATCTTCCATTAATTCAGAAATAGTGATGTCAGGGTTATAACTTAAACTTAATACGCCGTTAATAACTTCTGTTAAGTTATGCGGTGGAATATTAGTAGCCATACCAACAGCAATACCCGAAGCACCGTTAACTAATAAGTTCGGGAACCTTGATGGTAAGACTGACGGCTCTCTTTCATTACCATCATAGTTATCTATGAAATCAATTGTATTTTTGTTAAGGTCTCTCAACATTTCAAGCGTGATTTTAGACATACGTGCTTCTGTATAACGCATCGCAGCAGCACCATCACCATCCATTGAACCAAAGTTACCTTGACCATCAATTAAAGGATATCGATAGCTGAAGTCCTGCGCCATTCTTACCATTGCTTCATAAATCGATGAGTCACCGTGTGGGTGATATTTACCCATTACGTCCCCAACGATACGTGCAGATTTTTTATATGATTTGTCAGGTGTCATACCTTGTTCATGTAATCCGTATAATATACGTCGATGTACTGGTTTTAATCCATCTCTAACGTCTGGCAAAGCACGTGAGACAATAACGCTCATCGCATAATCTAAGAACGATTCGCGCATTTCATTGGTTATATTTCGTTCATTAATTCTTGATTCAGGTAGTTCAGCCATCAAGATATCCTCCTTCAAAAATTCAGTTCATTGTATTAGAAATCTAAGTTCGCATAGACTGCGTTATCTTCAATAAACTGTCTACGATTCTCAACAACATCGCCCATCAACATTTCAAATACTTGGTCTGCTTCTATCGCATCATCTAGTGATACTTGTAGTAACGCTCTGTGTTCAGGATTCATTGTAGTTTCCCACAATTGATCCGCATTCATTTCACCGAGACCTTTGTAACGTGAAATCGACCATTTTGGACTTGGGTCTAGTTCTTCTTTAAGCTTATCTAATTCACGTTCGTTAAACACGTAATATTTTTGTTTACCTTGCGTCAATTTGAAAAGTGGTGGTTGCGCAATATACACGTATCCCGCTTCTAATAACGGTCTCATAAAGCGATAGAAGAATGTTAAAAGCAATGTTCTAATGTGCGCGCCATCGACATCGGCATCTGTCATAAGGACAATCTTGTGATAACGTGCTTTACTTAAATCAAATTCTCCGCCAATTCCTGTACCAAAAGCAGTAATCATTGAACGAATTTCATTGTTATTTAGTATTCTATCTAATCGTGCTTTCTCAACGTTTAAAATCTTACCACGTAACGGTAAAATCGCTTGTGTTTCTGAATCACGGCCTGATTTTGTAGACCCTCCGGCAGAGTCACCCTCGACGATAAAAATTTCACTTCGAGACGGATCTTTACTAGAACAGTCTGCAAGTTTACCAGGTAGACTTGAGATTTCCAAAGCAGATTTACGACGTGTCACTTCACGTGCTTTTTTAGCTGCAAGACGTGCATGTGATGCCATAATACTTTTCTCAACGACAATACGTCCGACTTGTGGATTTTCGTATAAGAATCTTTCAAATAGTTCAGAGAATAATTTATCAACGACTTGACGCACTTCTGAGTTACCAAGTTTCGTCTTAGTTTGTCCCTCAAATTGTGGATCACTATGTTTGATAGACACGACCGCTGTTAAACCTTCACGTGTATCCTCACCTGAAAGTCGCTCTTTATCTTCTTTGATTATTTTACTGTTTATACCATAGCTGTTTAGCACACGAGAAAGGGCACGTTTGAATCCTTCTTCATGTGTACCACCTTCGTATGTGTGGATGTTATTCGCATATGTTAATAAGTTAGTTGCATAACCTTTGTTATACTGTAATGCGATTTCAACCTCAATATCATCTTTTGATTCATGTACATAAATCGGTTCATCATGAAGTGGTTCTTTCGTTTCATTCAACATTTCTACGTAAGATTTAATACCACCTTCATAGCGATAAGAGTCTTCTCTAACTTCCTCTTCACGTTCATCTCTTAACGTAATTGAAATACCTTTATTCAAGAAAGCAAGCTCTCTTGTACGTTGTTGTAACGTTTCATAGTGATATTCTGTAGTTTCAGTGAATATTTCAGAATCCGCTTTAAAACGAATTACCGTACCAGAAGCCTCATCAGTTTCTCCGATAACTTTCAAATCGAATTGCGGTATCCCTTTTTTATAGGCCTGATGATAAATTTGGTTATCTTTGTAAACGTACACTTCAAGATCTTCAGACAACGCGTTAACTACTGATGAACCTACACCATGTAAGCCACCAGATACTTTGTATCCGCCGCCGCCAAATTTACCGCCGGCATGAAGCACTGTCAAAATAACTTCTACAGCAGGACGTCCCATTTTTTCTTGAATACCTACTGGAATGCCTCGTCCGTTATCAGTAACTTTTATCCAATTATCTTTTTCTATAACAATTTCAACTTCGTCGGCATATCCAGCAAGTGCCTCATCGATACTATTATCGACGATTTCCCATACAAGATGATGCAAACCTCTTGCTGAAGTTGAACCTATATACATACCTGGTCGTTTACGAACCGCTTCTAGACCTTCTAATACTTGAATCTGACCAGCACCATAATCTTCCGTGTTGTTCACATCTGACAATGCTTCCACCTTCACTTTCTATTACTTTATAATTTCGCCTTGGTTAATGCGATAAAGTTTAGCGTTCTTCATAATTTCATGCTCTATACCGTCGACTGATGTTGTAGTTACAAAAGTCTGCACTTTATGTTGAATTGTGCTTAATAAATGCGATTGACGTGAATCATCTAATTCACTTAATACATCATCTAGCAATAAGATAGGGTACTCTCCTACTTCGATATTCATTAACTCGATTTCTGCGAGTTTTATCGATAAAGCAGTAGTCCGTTGTTGGCCTTGAGAGCCATACGTCTGAGCATCCATATCATTTACATTGAAACCTAAATCATCTCTGTGAGGGCCGTATAAACAAACGCCTCTATCTTTCTCACGTTCCATATTGTCATTGAGTAAAGTTAAGACTTCTTCTAAGCGTTCCGTCTCACTTTTCTCTTCATTGTCGAGTTTTATACTAGGCAAATATTTTAATGACAACGTCTCACGCTCGTCCGTTATTCCAGAATGGATAGGCTTAGCTAGTGATTCAAGTTCTTTAATAAAATGTTCACGTCTGAGCGTAATTTTGAGTGCATACGCTGCAAATTGTTGATTTAAGACATCTAGCATTGTGCTGTCTGTCTTTTGACCATATTGCAGTTGCTTCAAATAATTATTTTTTTGTTTTAAAATTCGCTGGTACTGGGACAAATCATTTAAGTATACTGCAGAAATTTGTCCAAGCTCCATATCTATAAATCTGCGTCTAATTTGTGGTGATCCTTTGACAATATTTAAATCTTCAGGCGCAAACAATACGACGTTCAAGTGACCAATATATTGAGTCAGTCTACTTTGTTCCAAGTGATTAATTTTAACTTGCTTACCTTTTTTGGTTATAAACATCGTTAAAGGCATTTCACCGTATCTATAACTAAGTTCACCTTCTATTTTAGCATAGTCCATACCGAAACGTATAAGTTCCTTGTCATTGGACGTTCTATGACTTTTAGCCAATGCTAATGTATAAATAGATTCAAGGAGGTTTGTCTTCCCTTGTGCATTCTCGCCAATCAATATATTGACCTCTGGATGACAATCAAGGGTAACTGAATCATAGTTACGATAATTTTCTATCTGGAGTGTCTTTAATCTCATTCTTCACCTTGATGTAAAATAACAAATGAACCGACTTCTGGTATGACAATGCTATCTTGATGGTTTAACTTTTTACCGCGACGTGTTTCACGTTCGTCATTTATCAAGACATCAAAATCTTGTAAGAACCATTTTGCTTGTCCGCCAGATTCGATAATACCTTCTGTCTTTAGAAATTGCCCTAAAGTAATGTCTCCATCAACGATTACCTCTTCAACCAAATCAATCACTCCGTTTCTTTTAAGCTCACTAATATATTATACCTTTTTTCACGAAAAATTTCATGTAAAATACAGCATGTAAGCGTATTCTTATAACTAATTTTCACTTCTTTTTAATAATTATGTACAAAGCCCGTTATAGCGGTTGTTTTACATGTAATATTATATCAAATTTCGAGTGATTTTATTCTGTTTTTTTGATTCTCTATCAATAAGTTCCAAATTTAATATGAAATTAGAGCAGCATTTTTAATATGTGCGATTTAAAATGACATTTAAAGCGTGTTTTAGACGCGTTATAAAATTTTATTGAAATACCCTAACAATTAACAATAAATGCTTATATTTAATCGCTCAGTGCCTTTAAAAATGAAATATACCTCTTAAAATACTTCTGAAATTTATTTTTTTCGTAAAAAGTGTCCCCTGCTTTATTTATATACACGTATATAGACAAGCGATTACTTTTGAATTTAAAAATTAAAAGAAAAAACCCCAGACAAAATAAATTGTCTAGGGATAAGTTATTAAGTTCTAATATGTTCTGATTGGCAGAATTAATTGTGTTACTGAATCATCGTCTTTGGGTTTTAAAATAAATGGTTTCATTGTGCCAAAGAATTCTATTTCGACTTCGTCATTATCGATTGCTTTTAATGCATCCATCATATATTTCGAGTTGAATGAAATCTTCAAGTTACCACCATCAACGTTACTTGCTTTAACGTCTTCATTTACGGTACCAATTTCAGGAGATGTTGAAGATAATTCTACTAATTCATTACCAGTACTTAATTTAATAACGTTATTGCCGCCTTCACGTGCTAATAATGATGCACGATCGATTGCATGATAGAATTCACCGTTATTAATGCCTAATTTAATTTCGTAATTCTCTGGGAATAAACGAGATGTATCAGGATAATGACCTTCTAATAAACGTGAAATAAAGTTCACATTGCCAACTTTGAATAGTACTTGGTTTGATGCAAAGAAGATATCAATCTCTTCTTCACTATCTGTCATTATTTTATTTAACTCTGATAATGCCTTGCCTGGAATGATGACATTTTTATTTTCAGACTCGTCTTCTAATGCCACTTTTCTTACAGCCAAGCGGTGTGAATCAGTAGCCGTGCATATTAATTCACTATCTTGTATAAGCCAGTTAACACCAGTGAGTACTGGGCGTGTTTCTGAGGTGGACACTGCGAAATTCGTCTGTGCTATCACGTTTTTAAGTACTTTTACAGATAATTGAATTGCATCATCGCGAGAAACTTGTGGTAACAATGGGTATTGATCTGGATCTAAACCACTTAAGTTAAATTCAGAATGACCTGAAGTAATTAATGTTTGAAATTGTTCATTTGTAGAAAGTTTTACTTCTTTACCAGGTAACTTTTTAATGATGTCTACGAAGAAACGACCAGGGAGTACGACTGATCCAGTTTCTGCAACTTCTATAATGTCTTCACCATCAACTTGTTTAGGTATAGTGATTTCGATAGATATTTCTGAGTCAGAACCAGTAAGTATCACTTCGTTATTTTTAACTTCAATTTTTATACCAGTTAATATTGGTAATGTAGTTCTTGGTGAGATGGCTTTTAATGTGTCATTTAATTGAGCAATAAAATAATCTCTTCTTATTGTGAATTCCATCTAATTTTCAAACTCCTTCCAGTCGTTTATATATAAATTATATAGGTTTTAAATCAGTAGTAATAGTAGTAGGGCTTGTGGATTACGGGATAACTTATATGAATTCAGGTATGGCATTATTTAACGACTGTGGATAACTTGTGCACAGTGTGTATGACTTTTACACATTATCCACAATTCTCCAAAATTTATCGTTACTACGTTATTCCTCAATTTTCCTACAATTAATCTGTTATAGTACAGTTTTTTATTGATTTCTAATTTCTTTTTCCAAGTTTTCAAGTTCTTGTTTAAAAGTTGAATCACTACTTACTTCTTTAGCTATTTTCTCATGCGCATGAATAACAGTAGTATGATCACGGCCACCAAACTCTTCACCAATTTTAGGTAATGAGAAATCAGTTAGCTCACGTGATAAGTACATTGCAATTTGGCGCGGATAGGCAATGGATTTTGTACGTTTTTTAGCACTAAAATCTTCAATTCTCACGTTATAGTATTGTCCAACTATCTTTTGAATATCCTGAATCGTAATTTTTTTCGATTTTGGCGCTTGGATAATATCTTTTAACGCTGCAGCAGTTAATTCAGTTGTAATCGGTTGGCCTTGAAGTTTAGAAAATGCTAATACACGAGTGAGTGCACCTTCAAGTTCACGAATATTAGACTGGATTTGATTAGCAATATAAGTTAATGCTTCAGTTGGAATATTTAAATTTTCTTCTCCAATTTTTTTCTGCAAAATAGCCATTCTTGTTTCGTAATCAGGAGGCGTAATATCAACGATTAATCCCCATTCAAAGCGAGAACGCAAACGATCTTCTAATTTAGCAATTTCTTTCGGCGGTCTATCACTCGAAATAACAATTTGTTTGTTTGCTTGATGTAATTCATTAAAAGTATGGAAGAATTCTTCTTGTGTTTGCTCTTTATTTTGGATGAATTGAATATCATCTATTAATAAAACGTCAATATTACGGTATTTTTCTCTAAAACGCTCAGTTTTATTATCACGAATAGATTTAATAAATTCATTAGTAAATTTTTCACTAGACGTGTAAATAACTTTAGCATCAGGATTGTTTTCTAATACATAATGACCAATCGCATGCATTAGATGCGTTTTTCCTAAACCAACGCCACCATAAATGAAAAGCGGGTTATAGGCTTGAGCAGGTGCTTCGGCAACAGCGAGACTTGCTGCATGAGGAAATCTATTGCCAGGTCCGATCACAAATGTATCAAAAGTGTTGTGTGTATTGAATTGTTCGCCGCCAATGACAGCTTCATCTACACCCGGTGTATACTTTTTCTTTTGTGGAACGTCTGGATTCGTGTGTTGATTCTCACCTGATTTTAAACTCTCTAATTGATCTTCAGAATAGAAAACTGGCATAATTTCATGACCGATTGCCTCATATAATGCAGTTTGAATAATTTCAACATAATGCGTTTTTAACCAATTGGCAACAAATGGATCATCGATAACAACAATGGCTTCATCATTTTGCAATGAGTAAAGCTTAGTATCTTTAAGGAAAGTTTGATAGCTAGGATAACTTACTTTCTCTTGAGCCAAGGTTAGGACTTTTTCCCAAATTTCTTTTTCTGACATATGAATAAACTCCAACTTTCATAAATTTTAAAAGTTATACACAAAAACAACAGGTATAAATGAGACTAATCACAGCATGTTGATAATTATCCACAAGTTACACACAATCGGTGGATAACTATTTACTCGCTATGATTTATACACAGCTGTTTAGTATATAATTCAATAAAGTAAACCCTGTATCTATCAATATTTACATGACTTATCCACACAATTATACTTTTTAACAATGACCAATGTCAAATGACTGTGAATATGTTGTTAAAACGTAGATGAACTTGTTAATAACATATATATTATCCACAAAAATAGAAACCGTAACTGTGCATAAGTGGATAACTTTGAGGAATAAACAGTATAACAAAAATCGAACCATTTGTGAGCTTGGGAAATAATTTATAAAGATTGTATGGAAAATGTATAATGAAAAATGAAGGATAATGCGGATTGTTTTTTAGATAGTAATGTTTCTACTATAATAGGGGAGGTTAGGCAATTTATAATCCAACACTTCCTTATATGTAATTAAATTGGGAAGTATTTTTAAATTGCCTATAAAATTGCAAAGACTCAAATTGATGCTTGCTTTATAAAATATATTTTGTTATATTGTAGAAGTTGCTTGAATTATGACTAGAAATTAATAACAGTTAAATCAAGACTTAAGAGCAGAAGCGTATATTAATTTATCTATTATAATAGTTAGATAACCGAATAAAGATGGAGGTGTTTTTGCATGGTAAAACGTACTTATCAACCAAATAAACGTAAACATAGTAAAGTTCATGGTTTCAGAAAACGCATGAGCACAAAAAATGGTCGTAAAGTTTTGGCGCGTCGTCGTCGTAAAGGCCGTAAAGTACTATCAGCATAAGATCACTGACTCATCAGTGGTCTTTTTTTGGTTTTAATGAAGGAAAATGACAGGAAATTACGTTAATTTTCGTTAGTAATTTAAGAAAATTAATGATATAGATTAAACATATATATAACATAATACATCTAATGAAGAGATAAGTGAGTGATGGTTGGTGGAAAAAGCGTATCGAATTAAAAAGAATGGTGATTTTCAATTTATTTATAAAAAAGGGAAATCAGTCGCTAACAGACAATTTGTAGTATACACAAAACCCAACAAAAATTTAGAGCATTTCCGCTTAGGAATAAGTGTTTCTAAAAAAATAGGTAATGCTGTGGTTAGAACCCGTATTAAAAGAGCTATTCGTGAAAACTTCAAGATACACAAAGAAGATATGCTACCATTAGATATTGTGGTAATAGCGAGGCAGCCAGCTAAAGATATGGATACGCTACAAATTCAAGCGAGCCTTGAACATGTACTTAAAATAGCAAAGGCTTTTAATAAGCGCATCTAAGTAGGGTAGGGGAAGTGGTTGATTAGACTACCGTTAGTCTAACTTCAGACAACCCTAAGACTTACTGTGTATTTTTTCGATCAAGATATTCGCTTTTTGATAGGAAACTCTTTACAATATTATAATGATAAAATTTAGACAATAAAGGAGGCGAGATGGATGATGGATTTAGATACAATAACGAGTATATCCACGCCAATGGGCGAAGGTGCGATAGGTATTGTACGTTTATCTGGTGCTGATGCAGTTAACGTTGCTGACAAGTTATTTAAAGGAAAACAAAAACTTGCAGATGTAACATCTCATACAATTAATTATGGTCATATTATTGATCCAGAATCAGAAGAAGTTATAGAAGAAGTAATGGTTTCTGTGCTACGTGCACCGAAGACGTTTACGCGTGAAGATATTGTTGAAATCAACTGTCACGGTGGTATTTTAACAATTAATAGAGTGCTTGAATTAACAATGAGTAATGGCGCACGTATGGCTGAACCGGGAGAATTTACAAAACGTGCATTCTTAAATGGACGTATTGATTTGTCCCAAGCAGAAGCAGTGATGGATTTTATTCGTTCTAAAACCGATCGTGCATCAAAAGTTGCAATGAATCAAATAGAAGGCCGTTTGAGTGATATGATTAAACGACAGCGACAATCCATTCTCGAAATCCTTGCACAAGTCGAAGTTAATATAGATTACCCAGAATATGATGACGTAGAGGACGCTACTACAGAATTTTTATTAGGTAAATCAAATGAAATTAAAGAAGAGATTAATAAATTATTAGAAACTGGTACGCAAGGTAAGATTATGAGGGAAGGCTTATCTACAGTAATTGTCGGTAGACCGAATGTTGGTAAATCATCAATGCTCAATAATCTGATCCAAGATAATAAAGCTATTGTTACAGAAGTGCCAGGAACGACACGAGATACATTAGAAGAATACGTTAACGTTCGAGGCGTACCACTAAGATTAGTAGACACAGCAGGTATTCGTGAAACTGAAGATATTGTAGAGCGCATAGGTGTTGAACGTTCCCGAAAAGCATTAGGCGAAGCAGACTTAATCTTATTTGTACTAAATTATAACGAAGCACTTTCTGAAGAAGACCGTAAACTTTATGAAGTGATTAAAAACGAAGATGCGATTGTTATTGTAAATAAAATGGATTTAGATAAACAATTAGATATAGATGAAGTTAAAGCAATGATTGGAGATATGCCGTTAATCCAAACTTCTATGTTGAAGCAAGAAGGAATAGATCAATTAGAAATACAAATTAGAGATTTATTCTTTGGTGGCGATGTTCAAAATCAAGATATGACGTATGTATCTAATTCAAGGCATATTTCATTATTAAAAGAGGCTAGAAATACAATTCAAGACGCAATAGATGCTGCAAAATCAGATATACCAATGGATATGATTCAAATTGACTTGACGAGAACTTGGGAAATATTAGGTGAAATCATCGGAGAATCCGCAAGCGACGAATTGATAGATCAATTATTTAGTCAGTTCTGTTTAGGAAAATAATAAGGAGGAAAATAGTATGGCTCAAGAATATGATGTAATAGTAATAGGAGCCGGGCATGCTGGTATTGAAGCAGGACTTGCTTCAGCTCGACGTGGTGCAAAAACGCTTATGTTAACAATTAACTTAGATAATATTGCGTTTATGCCATGTAATCCATCAGTTGGTGGACCGGCAAAAGGAATCGTCGTGCGTGAAATTGATGCTTTAGGTGGACAAATGGCCAAAACGATTGATAAGACCCACATTCAAATGCGTATGTTGAATACGGGCAAAGGCCCAGCAGTGAGAGCATTACGTGCACAAGCAGATAAAGTATTGTATCAACAAGAAATGAAAAAAGTAATTGAAGATGAAGATAACCTTGATATTATGCAAGGCATGGTAGACGACTTAATGATTGAAGATGATGTGATTAAAGGCGTACGTACTAACATTGGAACAGAATACTGGGCAGAGGCAGTTATTATTACAACAGGTACATTTTTACGCGGTGAGATTATCTTAGGAAACATGAAATATTCAAGTGGCCCTAACCACCAATTACCATCTATTTCATTAGCCGATAATTTAAGAAATCTTGGCTTTGAAGTTGTTAGATTTAAGACAGGTACACCACCTCGTGTAAATGCGAAAACAATTGATTATTCTAAAACTGAAATCCAACCAGGTGATGAGGTAGGTAGAGCGTTTAGTTTTGAAACTACTGAATATATCTTAGATCAATTACCATGTTGGTTAACATATACAAATGCTGATACACACCAAGTAATTGATGATAATTTACATCTTTCAGCAATGTATTCAGGGATGATTAAAGGTACAGGTCCAAGATATTGTCCATCAATTGAAGATAAATTTGTGCGTTTCAACGATAAACCACGTCACCAATTATTCTTAGAACCAGAAGGACGTAATACGAATGAAGTATACGTACAAGGATTATCTACAAGTCTTCCAGAACATGTACAAAGACAAATGGTAGAAACAATTCCTGGTCTAGAAAAAGCAGACATGATGCGTGCAGGTTATGCAATTGAATACGATGCACTCGTACCTACACAATTATGGCCAACACTTGAAACTAAAAAAATCAAAAACTTATATACTGCTGGTCAAATCAACGGTACATCAGGTTATGAAGAAGCGGCTGGACAAGGTATTATGGCTGGTATTAATGCAGCAGCTAGAGTACAAGATAAAGATGAAGTTGTCTTAAGTCGTTCTGATGCATATATCGGTGTATTAATTGATGATCTTGTTACGAAAGGCACAAATGAACCTTACCGTTTATTAACATCTCGTGCAGAGTATCGTCTATTGATAAGACATGATAACGCTGATTTACGTCTCACTGATTTAGGTCACGAATTAGGAATGATTTCTGAAGAGCGTTATGCACGTTTTAATGCAAAACGAGACATGATAAAATCAGAACAAGAACGATTAGGTAGTATCCGAGTGAAACCACATGATCGCGTTCAAGAAATTATTGAAGCCCAAGGCGGTTCTCGCTTGAAAGATGGTATTTTAGCATTAGAGCTGTTACGTCGTCCTGAAATGACTTACGATTTAATTCTTGAAATTCTGGATGAATCACATGTACTTCCATCTGATGTTGAAGAACAAGTGGAAATTCAAACGAAATACGAAGGCTACATCAACAAGTCATTACAACAAGTTGAAAAAGTAAAACGTATGGAAGAGAAAAAAATTCCAGAAGACTTAGATTATAGTAAGGTAGATAGTTTAGCGACTGAAGCGCGTGAAAAATTAGCAGAAGTTAAGCCATTAAACATTGCGCAAGCTTCTCGTATTTCTGGTGTGAATCCAGCTGATATCTCAATTTTACTTGTTTTTCTTGAACAAGGAAAAATCCAAAGGGTGAAAAATTAAGATGAGTGTAGAATGGTTAACTAAGCAACTCAGTACACAAGGTATAGAACTTTCTGAAGAACAACAACGACAATTTCAAACGTATTATCAAATGCTTGTTGAATGGAATGAAAAAATAAATTTAACAAGTATCACTGAAGAACATGAAGTGTATTTGAAACATTTTTATGATTCAATTGCGCCAAGTTTTTATACGGATTTGACTAAAGAATTAACAATTTGTGATGTAGGTGCTGGTGCTGGTTTCCCAAGCATTCCTTTAAAAATTATTTTTCCGAATTTAAAAGTTACAATTGTAGATTCGTTAAATAAACGTATAAACTTTTTAAATCAATTAGCAGAGGCGCTAGACCTTGAAAACGTAAATTTCGTGCACGATCGTGCCGAAACGTTTGGCAAAGGAGTCTACAGGGAGTCTTATGATATCGTAACTGCACGTGCTGTTGCTAGACTTTCAGTATTAAGTGAATTGTGTCTGCCTTTAGTTAAAAAAGGCGGTCAATTCATTGCTTTAAAATCTTCTAAAGGTGAAGAAGAATTAGAAGAAGCACGTTTCGGTTTAGGTATTTTGGGTGGTAAAGTGCGAGAAACAATTTCATATGAATTGCCAGAAGAAGCAGGCGAGAGACAAATGATGATTATAGACAAGAGAAGTCAGACACCTAAGAAGTATCCTAGAAAACCAGGAACACCGAATAAGTCTCCATTGCTTAACAAGTAAATGCAAATCAATACAATTAATTTAGAGGGAGCGCATGGAAAATGAAGAAACCTTTTTCTAAATTATTTGGTTTAAAGAACAAAGATGACATTGTTGGTTATATTGAAGAAGATCATAATAATAGCGTTGAATCTATTCATATCGAACGTATTGTGCCAAACCGTTATCAACCAAGACAAGTATTTGAGCCAAATAAGATAAAAGAACTCGCAGAATCAATAGAAGAACATGGTTTGTTACAGCCTATCGTCGTACGTCCAATTGAAGAAGATATGTTTGAAATCATTGCAGGTGAACGTAGATTTAGAGCGTTTCAATCACTTGGTAAAACACACGCAGAAGTCATTATTAGATATTTAGATGATGAAGAGACTGCTGTGGTTGCACTTATTGAAAACATTCAACGTGAAAACCTATCCGTCGTTGAAGAAGCGGAAGCATATAAAAAGTTATTGGAAATCGGGGATACCACACAAAGTGAATTAGCTAAAAGTGTTGGTAAAAGCCAAAGTTTCATAGCTAATAAATTGCGTTTATTAAAATTAGCACCTAAAGTCATCGAACGTTTACGTGAAGGTAAGATTACTGAACGTCACGCTCGTGCAATGTTAAGTTTATCAGAAGAAGATCAAGAAATAATGGTTGAAACTGTTATTAGCCAGAAGCTAAATGTAAAACAAACAGAAGCACGAGTGAAACAAAAAGTTGGCCCTGAAAAGGTGACGGCTCAAACATTTGGCTTTGAAAAAGACTTAACTGACGCACGTGATGCAGTTGGTAAAAGTCTTGAAAGCATTGAAAAAAGCGGCATTAAATATGAACATCAAGCTAAAGATCATGACGACTATTATGAAATAAAGATTAAATTATACAAACGTTAATATAACCAAAATGAAACAATCTGGGAAATAGATCCTAGATTAAATCACTGACTGTTAGAATCCTCATTGGAAATCTAACAGTCTTTTTTAATGTTTAAATTTTATTAAGTTAATATAAAAATTCCATTGTAATATTGTGATAAATCAAAAACTGTGATTAAATTAAGAAAACGCTTACACATTATCTAAAGGGGGGATGATAATATGATTACGTTTATCGTGTCTATTATTTTATTAGTTGTAGGTTATTTCACTTATGGTAAATATATCGATAAGATGTTTGGAACGAAAGAGGAACGTCCGACGCCAGCATTTCATCAGAGGGACGATGTCGATTACTTACCGATGAAGACATCATCTAATTCACTGATTCAATTATTAAATATTGCAGGTGTTGGTCCAATTTTCGGACCAATTATGGGAGCACTTTATGGACCTGTCGCATTTATTTGGATTGTTGTGGGTTGTATTTTTGCAGGGGCGGTTCATGACTATTTAACTGGGATGATTTCAATCAGAAATAAAGGGGCTCATTTACCTGAGCTTGCTGGTAAGTTTTTAGGAAAAGTGATGAAACACTTTGTTAATATTTTCTCTATTTTATTATTACTCTTAACAGGAACAGTATTTGTGACAAGTCCGGCATTATTATTACATGATTTATTAGACGGACGTATTGCATTAGGCATCATTATTCTTGTTATCTTTATTTATTACATTCTTTCTACGATTTTACCTATTGATAAAATTATTGGCCGTATTTATCCAATATTTGGGGCATTATTATTAATTAGTGCGGTTGGTATTGGTTTCCGTCTTATTCAAACAGGCGCACCGATTCCAGAGATTAATTTAAAAAATATGCATCCTGATGGGGCATCTATTTTCCCATTATTATTCTTCACGATTACTTGTGGGGCGTTATCTGGTTTCCATGCGACACAAACGCCAATTATTTCTAGAACAACGAAAAAAGAAAATAATGGTCGTTTTATCTTTTACGGTATGATGATTGCTGAAGGAATTATAGCTATGATTTGGGCAGCAGCAGGTATGAGTCTATTTAATGGTTACAATGGACTTAGTGATGTATTAGCGCGTGGCGAAGCAGCTTTAGTGGTAAGTGAAGCTTCTCATTTATTATTAGGTTCTGTCTTAGGGACCATCGCAGTGTTAGGCGTAATCGTCTTACCGATTACGAGCGGGGATACATCTTTCCGTAGTGCCAGAATGATTATTGCTGATTACTTAAATTATGGTCAACGTAGTGTTGTAAAAAGAATTATCGTAGCTGCACCATTATTTGTAATTAGTTTCGCTTTGACTCAAGTAGACTTCACAATACTTTGGCGTTATTTCTCTTGGGCTAACCAAACCACTGCAACTGTTGCTTTGTGGGTCGGGGCTATGTACTTACTCATGGCTAAAAAGAATTTCTGGGTGGCAGCAATACCAGCCGTGTTCATGACATGGAATATATTTACATACATTCTCAGTCAGCCAATCGGTTTAGGATTAGATCTTACATTAAGCTATGTGATAGCATTTGGTCTGACAATACTATGGGTTCTGTACTTTGGTTATCAATATAAGAAAATCACTGAAGGTGAAGAGTTTGAATTAGATCACCAAATTCAATATCAGCAACAAACGACTTAAGTTTTTATATTGGCAGTACTTGGCCGATAGCTAGTTAAACTTGTGGGGTGGATATGAAATCAAATTATGATTTCTATCTTGCCCTTTTTTGTGCTGTCTAAAGGCAGTCTAAAAAACGTTGGTATCATAGGGTGTAAAAGCATTTTGACAATTGAAAAGGTGCATATGTCAAAGAACTTTGGTAGTCTAATAATGATTTCCATATTAATCTCTAGTCAAAGGAGCACGACAAATGAATTTAGGTTCTCAAATTAAGTATTTCAGACAACTCGATTATTTATCTCAAGAAGATTTAGCAGAGAAATTATATGTTTCACGTCAAACAATTTCTAATTGGGAGAATGATAAGAGTTATCCAGATGTTCATAATTTACTTATGCTCAGTTCATTGTTCGATGTTTCTTTAGACGATTTAGTCAAAGGAGATGTGGAGATTATGGAACAGAAATTAAAGCAAACAAACTTTAACTTGTGGTCACATTTAATGGTGTGGCCGATGTTATTAGTAGCAATTTTATTTGGTCCAGCGCTTTATTATTGGGGAACGGTTGGCATTGTCATTGAGGTTGTACTATTTATTATTGCGATGTACGCTTCTATTAAAGTAGATTTAATTAAGAAGTCTAATAATATGCAAACTTACGATCGAATCGTAGCATTTATGAAGGGTGAAGATCCTAATGAGGTTAATACTACAAAACTAAGAAATACCCTGACATTTATATATAGCTTCATATTAATCGTAGGCGGTTTTTTAATCATTTTGCTATTAAGTATGTATTTTTTCAAATAGAAAATATAGTAAAAAGCATCTTTCAAATTTTGAAAGATGCTTTTTTATGTAAATGGGACTGAATGAACTTTTTATTATTTTTAAAACTTTTATTAAAAAATATCACAGTAAATGTTTGAGCAAGCAGTTTAGTAGTAATCAACTCCCTACAATTTAATAAATTTATTTGTAGATAATGTAGATAATGAAATACCTTAAAAATCAAGACACGTGCATGCTCATCGGCATTCATTTCAAAATAAAAAAATAAAGAATATAGCTAATATTAAGTGAATTATTATCCTTAAATTGTATTTAATTTTAAGGAGTAAAAAACTACTCCAATATAAGAAAGCGTTTACAAATAAGAAATAAGGTGATATATTAACGTTAATTTGGTTAGTTAAATTAACAAACCAACCAAAAATAAGGGGGCATCGCTAAAAGTTAACGCGTAAAGATAACTATACATATTACTGGTTTGGACATTCTAATTTATGAATAGTTGTTTTGTTAATCATCTATGAGCAGGCATACATTAAAAATTAATGGGGTGGGGATTATGTCCGTTAGTTATGATTCTAAACAAAGTGATAAGAATGAACGATTAGGTATGCCAGAGAAGATTACTTTTGGTATCGGGGATTTTGGAGCGAATTATAGTTGGACCTTTATTGCATCTTTTATAATAATTTATATGACTGATGTAGTGGGTGTTGCTGGTTCAGTAATAGGTACTATTATATTGATTTGTCGGTTTGCAGATGGTTTTTCGGATTTGTTTATGGGAAGTATCATTGATAATACAAATACAAAGATGGGCAAGGCTAAGCCATGGGTCTTTTGGACCGCTCCTATTTTGGGAATCTTAACTATTTTATTATTTAATGTGCCACAATCTTTTGGTGATACTGAAAAGATTATTTATATCTTTTCAATATACTTTTTGATATCAGTAGTGTTTTATACTGCCAATAATGTTGCATATTCTTCTCTTATTTCATTTATGACTAAAAATGAAACTGACCGTGTTTCATTGGGAAGTATCCGTTTTATTTTTGCTAACTTAAGTGTTTTGTGTATTACGACATTTACCACATTTTTAGTTAATGGATTTGGTGGTAATCAGCAAGGTTGGACTGTTACATCTATTATTTATGGCGCATTATGTGCTATACCGTTAATGATTGCAGGATATTTTGTAAAAGAAAGAAACGTTGCAACTAAGAAATATGACCACATTGATAAAAAAGGTGTCAAAAAACAAAAAAACCGCATACCTTTTACATTAATTATAAAAACATTAATGACAGAAAAATACTTTCTTATTACTATTGTTTTATATTTACTATGGTATTTACGTCAAACAGATAATAGCATGAGAATATATTATGCTACGTATATTTTTAACGATGAAAATGTTATGGCGCTTTTAAGTTTTGCTACTTTAATCCCAACAATTTTAGGTTTACTACTTGCAGCTAAATTTTCAGAAAAGGTTGGAATTAAGAAAAGTATCATTATTGGTTTAGTAATATCAATAATTTCTTATATCATTATGAGTTTGTTTTCGGAAAACTTAACTATGTTAGTTATAGGTTTAGTTATACATGGTATAGGAATCGTACCATTTACTGCTGCACTCAGTGGTATTGTTGCAGATATTGGCGATATTATATATTGGAAAACAGGGGTACCAGTACAAGGGTCAGTGTTTAGTTTGGCTAGTGCTGGAATGAAAATTGGATCAGGTCTACAGTCAGCTATTGTAGGGTGGTCATTGTCCATCGGTGGTTATGTCGCAGGAGCTTCAATACAATCTGAAAGTACTATATTTGCCATAAAATCGATGCAAATATACTTTCCGTTTTTAATGGTTATAATGATAATGATTGTTACGTTCTTTTTAAATTATGAAAAATTCATAGGTAAGGTTAAGGACCAAATAAGAAATAATGAAGTGGGAGAACTGAGAAATAAACAAATATATAAATAAGCGGAGGTTATATTATGTCAAAAAAATTATATGTAGCTAAAACAGGATCAGATTTTGCTAAGGGGTCTGAGGATGAGCCGTTATTAACAATTAATAAAGCAGCTTCGCTTGCGTTACCTGGGGACACTGTAATCGTTCATGAAGGCATATATAGAGAAGAAATAAACGACATAAATTCAGGATTAAGCGAGTCTCGCAGAATTACATTTGAAAGTGCAAAAAATGAAAAAGTGACTGTAAAAGGCTCTGAAGAAATAAATGATTGGCATCTTGTAGAAGGAAATATATGGAAAGTAGAAGTTCCTAATCAATTATTCAAAACATTTAATCCTTTTTCAGTGAAATTATTTGGTGATTGGCTTGAGGTTGATAATGATCAGACTTTAGGGCAAGTATATTTAAATGGTCATGCACTATTTGAAGTAAATGCTTTTGATAGATTGAAAAATCCACAAAGCGTCGAAAAAGTATTTGATCATTGGACTGAAAAAGAAGTTGATTTTGATTACGCTGATTTATCGACATTTTTATGGTATGCGGAAGTAGATGAAAATAGTACTACGATTTACGCTAATTTTCAAAACTATAATCCAAATGAAGAATTAATAGAAATCAATGTCAGAGAACACGTATTTTCGCCAAGTCAAACACATACTAATTATATAACAATTCGTAATTTTGAATTAGCGCATGCGGCAACACAATGGTCTCCACCTACAGCTAAACAGACTGGTTTGATTGATACGAATTGGAGTAAAAAATGGATCGTAGAAAATAATTATATACATGATTCGATGTGTAGTGGTGTTTCAATTGGTAAAGAGATATCTACCGGACAAAACTTTAGTTCAATTAGAAAAGATAAACCTGGTTATCAATACCAAATAGAAACAGTTTTTAGTGCTGTTAATGCTGATTGGAATAAAGAAACGATAGGATCACACATTATTAGAAATAATAAAATTAGCGATTGTGGACAAAATGCTATTGTGGGTCATTTAGGGTGCGCTTTTAGTGAAATATATAATAACCATATCTTTAATATTGGTAATAGAAGAGCGTTTTTTGGATATGAAATTGCTGGTATTAAACTACATGCGGCTTTAGATACACAAGTTTATAATAATTACGTTCATAACTGCTCTTTAGGTATGTGGTTTGATTGGCAAACTCAAGGAACAAGAATTAGTAAAAATATATTCAATGAAAATACAAGGGATCTTTTTGTAGAAGTGACAAGCGGACCTTATCTCGTCGATAATAATATACTAACTGCTGATTACGCTTTAGATAATCATGCTCAAGGTGGCGCTTATGTTAATAATATTATTAACGGTGAAATGGTTCATAGATTGATGCTAGATAGATCAACGCCTTACCATGTGCCACATAGTACATTAGTCGCTGGATTTGCTCCAGTTTATGGAGGAGACGATAGATTCTACAATAATATATTTATAGGGAAAAATGCTGTAAATAATATTGGAACTGAACTGTATAATGGTTATACAACATCTTTAGAAGAATATAAGTATTTGGTCTCTCAAGAAGAAGGAGATCACCAAGCTTATCATAAAATAAAACAACCTGTTTTTATTAACAATAATGCTTATTTCAATAAAGCCAAACACTTTGAAAAAGAAGAAAATAATTTAATAGATGAGAACTTCAATCCTGCGTTATCTTTAGAAGAAGAATCAGAAGGTTTATATCTTAACATTTCATTACCAGCATCATTTTTTGAAATTAAAGGAGAAACCCAATCAAGTGATACTTTACCTAAAGTAAGACTAGCAGATGCAGACTTTGAAAGTCCAAATGAAAAGCCAATCAGTATTAATACTGATTTAGTAGAAAATATGAGAACGGATACTACTCTATTAGGACCGATTGAAAATTTACAAGCTGGTGAAAATAAAGTGCTAATTTGGAAACACAATGAAAACGGTGACTATCTGTAGGACTAAGTCATTATTATACAGATAAAATGCACAAAATAATTAGACCGCTATAACATTCACAAATGAAAAACAGCCTCAATTTTTAAAAATTGAGGTGCATCCCAAAAGTTGGACATAAAAATTCAACTTTTAGGGATGTTTTTTTATGTCAAAATACTATCAATCTATTTTTATTATTGTTTCATACAGAAGCAATGTGCTTTAACGGTTGATTTATGATAATATAGAATAATTGTTTTTTTATTTAATTTATTTAAAAACTTTTTATTAAAACCATAGGAGATATTAGTTTATGAAATATTATGAAGAAATACCTGTTATAAGAGCTATAGCCACGATGTTAGTTCTATGTATACATTTAACAGCTCAATTGTATAATTCAAATGGCGTCATAACAGATCCTATTTTGTCATATTTTAATCAAATAGCGAGATTAGGAACACCAATTTTCGCCGTAATCAGTGCATTTTTGCTTACAAGTTCGACTTTGAATAGAAAATTTAGTTTATTATACTTTATCAAATCAAGATTCACTAAAATCTTTAT
Organism: Staphylococcus parequorum; assembly: GCF_039237145.1. Lineage (NCBI taxonomy): Bacteria > Bacillati > Bacillota > Bacilli > Caryophanales > Staphylococcaceae > Staphylococcus > Staphylococcus parequorum. The sequence goes on along the minus strand of NZ_CP150682.1, from coordinate 242,283 downwards.
ACCTTATATACTATGGACAACTTTATATATAGTATTGAGGTATCTTTTTACTAATACATATTATCCTCCAGGGACGCCTTTAATAAAATACTATATACTTGGTACAGCTGAAATACATTTATATTTCATTTTAGTAGTAATTCAATTTTATTTACTATTTCCATTCGTACACAAACTTAAAAAGGGGTTACCATTAATAGTAGCATATATCATTGCGACAATAATAAATGTAATTTGGTTGAATTATGGTAGAGGTGAAATCACATTCCAAAGTGACTTATTAAACGCTTTTGTTAATAGTAAAGCATTTATATTGAATTGGCTTTCTTTCTTTTTCCTTGGCATTTGTTATGCGAAGTTTTATAAAGAAATTAATAGAACAATATTAGAATATAAAATTTATTTCAAAATAATAGGGATGATATTATTTGTTGATTTAATAATCAGCATTGATATTACAAATTTATATGGTTCAAGCAGTATAGCTAACATCATTTATATACCATTCTTTCTTGCGCTATTAATTATATTTTATAATCATGTTAAAAATTATAAGTATTTAATGAAATCTTTAACAGTTATAGGAAATTATTCTATGGGGATATACTTGATTCATGTTTTATTAATTATGATATATAGACAGTACCCTTATGCAGATATTGTTAATAATCCATCTACATTTGTTATTTCTTATATCGTTATATTATGTCTTTCTGTAATATCCATTTATTTAATAAGTAAATTGCCTTTTTCAAGTTATATTGTACCGATTCCAGCTAAAAAAACTATTATTAATAAGCGTGTACGAAATGAGAAGACATAGTGAAGCTGTAATATGAGCATTAAGGTATTAGAAAGAACAAGCTTTCAGGACGACAGACTTATCCATCTACAAATAGAGAAAATAAGTAAATAGATATGTAAGAACATTTTGAATGCTAAAGCGTAAAATTTAAATGAGAGGCTGAGACAAAATATGTGTCTCAGCCTCTCATTTTATCTATTTTAGTGATTGAATTGATAAGATCTATTTAGTTCACTGTTATTCTTTTGTATTACAACCTTCTTTAGAACCGCAAGAGCTGCATTTTCCTTCTTTAGATTTTTTCATAAATTTAGTTAATGTAAATATAGTGTAGCCAAAAATTGCTAAAAAGATAACGATGTTAATGATAATCGACATAAAATCACGTCCTCAAATAAAAAATTGGCTAACTTGGTAGAAGATGAATGTCAGTATATAGGCAGCAATTAAAGGATAGGCTACTGCGAATATTGTCCATTTTAAGGCATAGGTTTCCTTACGAATGGTTGCTACAGTCGATAAACAAGGTATGTACAATAGGATAAATATCATAAAGGCATAGGCTGATAATGGCGTAAATTGATCTTGAACGATATTTACTAATCCGGCTTCATCTGAAGCGTAAATAATAGCCATCGAACTAACTATGACTTCTTTAGCTAAGAACCCTGGAACAAGCGTTGCGCCTGCTTGCCAAGTTCCGAATCCTAAAGGTGCAACTAAAACTGCAAAGAAACTTCCTATAAAATGTAAAAAGCTGTCGTTTACATCTACGTTGAAACCACCTGGTCCTGTATAATTTAAAAGCCAAATAACTACTGAACCTGCAAAGATGAAAGTTCCTGCTTTTTTAACAAATCCTTTTGCTTTTTCCCAAGTACTTCTCCAAAGTGTTTTGATAGAAGGTAAACGATATGTCGGTAATTCCACGATAAATACTGAATCATCATTTTTCAGCACAGTTTTAGTCAGTAAGACACTTGTTAATAATGCGATGACAATGCCAAGCACATAAAGACTTAACACAATGAGCGCTTGATTTTGCTCGAAGAAAACACCAACAAATAATGCATACACAGGTAGTCTTGCAGAACATGACATAAACGGTGCAATTAAAATTGTTGTAAGACGTTCTTTCTCACTTTCAATACTACGTGCAGCCATAATACTAGGCACGTTACACCCGAAACCAATAATCATAGGAATAAAGGATTTACCACTTAAGCCAAAGGTTTCCATAATTCTATCCATCAATATAGCTATACGTGCCATGTAACCTGAATCTTCTAGTAAAGAAATAAAGAAGAAGAGTACGATAATCTGAGGGACGAATACTAATACACCCCCAACACCTGCAATCACTCCGTCAGTAATTAAATCTTGTAAGAAAGCTACAACACCAAGGTTATCCATGACTGACTTAACGGTATCGGTAAATGTGCCACCAAGAAATTCATCAAGCTGATCAGATAATGGTGTACCTACCCATGTAAATGTAATGTGGAATATGAGCCACATGATACCTAAAAAGATAGGGATACCTAATATTCTATGTGTTAGCAATTTATCTATACGATTAGAAAGATATTGTTGTTCTTCATCAGGATATTCAATCACCCCGTCTAATAATTGAGCTATGTAGTCGCTACGTTTACGTTGTACTAATTCACGAATAGAACAGTCTAGTAAATCAGATAATGTTTCACGTAAAGGGATGATTTTTTCTAACACGACTTCATCGAGTAATTCATGAATTTTAGGATTGTCTAAAGGAATTGTATAGCGATAAATCTGAAAAGCTGTTTATCGAAAGAAGTGTGTTCAGATAAATATTTTTCAATACAAGATATTGTATCTTCAAATTTTTCGCCATAATTTATTCGTAAAGGTCTAGATTTTGATAATGAATGGTCTTTAAGCGCATGTAATAAATGAGTCGTACCTTTACCACTTCTCGCTAGGATAGGTAATAAGGGTAGTTTTAATTTCTTCATTAGAGCAGTCTGATTAATACGAATACCACGTTTTGTGGCTACATCTATCATATTTAAGCCGATAATAATGGGTGCCCCTAATTCCATTAATTGAACTGTTAATTGTAAATTTCGTTTGAGTTGGCTTGCATCTATGATATTGATCATACCTGAGAAGTCATTGTTTAATAAGTAGTCGGTCACTACAGTTTCATCTTTAGAAATAGGTGACAGTTCGTATATACCAGGTAAATCTATAAGGCTTCCAGCGTTCTCTTTTAGACGGCCGACCTTCTTCTCAACGGTAACGCCGCTCCAGTTGCCTACATATTCGTAAGTGCCAGTTAATGCATTAAATAATGAGGTCTTACCTACATTAGGATTTCCTAGGATACAATAGCTATTATTCATGTGCTTCCTCTAAAAAAATCTGACATGCATCACAACCACGTATACTTAAACATTGGTCATTAACTTCTAAAATACAAGGCCCTTTGAATAAACATTTTTGCTTAATTTTCACGTTCGTTCCGTTATTTAAGCCTAGCGCATTTAAACGTTGTAACATATGTTGGTTTTTAATATGTAGAGCTTTAATTTTATAACGTTTTTCCAAAGTGGCTGTCTCGATATTTAGCATAGTCATCACTCTTTCTTAATTGTAAATAATAATCATTGTCAATTATACAACTAAGTTTTGTACGATAAAAGCGTTTTAAATATTAATTTTGTGGACATTTTGTTAAAAGACATTGCAATGCTCATAGATTTCATTAAACTTGTAATAAAATCTATCTGAAATATATATTAACCTTGAATTAAGGGTATAGATAAGTGAGCAAAAATATTGTATATTTACACGATAGGTATTACACTCGAATCAAACTTGAAATGAAGCGGTCCAGTTTTTTAGATATTTTGATTTGTAAATATAGTTTTTAATACATAAAAATAAAGACACCAAGACGATTTGTTTTCAATCCATCAGTAGCAATATGTAAATAGTTTATATGCATTAAGGGTTTGTAAAATGCGCATAATGTAGGAGGGATTCAAATGGTTATTCGTGAAAATAAACGTATCAAAGTCAAAAGATTGAATGAAACACGTTCTAGTGGTATTTCTGTGATGATTGAGGAAGGCGGATTGGGAGCCGATCAATATTATCAAATAGAAAAGCAAAACACGGAAACTTCAGAAGAGCATTTACACCAATTTGAAAATGAAGTTCGTGAAAAGAGTGACATTGAACTTATAGATTTATTAGTTGTAAATGCAAAAGAAAATACAAATACAGATTATAATGAAGCGTTGCAAGTAATTCAAGAAGAGATACTGGATCGCATGAAATAGTGATTAAATTCATACAATTGAATAATAAAATGAGCATATGAAGGCTATTGATAGGGGGTAATTAGAACTATATCAGTAGCCTTTTTAGTATGTTAGGCTGTCTAAAGTACGTCTAGAATATTAAAAATGATTAGAAATACCAATGAGAACATAAAAAAGGAACGGGAATACGAAATCAAAAGTTGAAATTTGATTTCGTATTATCGCTCCTATCAGACTGCTACTGTGTAATTGTTAGTTGGTACTTTTTGTGCACGCTTTCCGAGGGCACAGCCTTAGCCTGTAGTCTTCGGCTGATGCTTTCCTCACAGGAGGCGGTCCAAATCACTGGCATTTTAAAACAATGAACAAACATTTAAAGTTATATAGTAACCCAAAGTACAACTTTTTGAGTTCTTTACACATTGGGTTTGTTTACGTTCTGTTACAACATCATATATTTGTATTTTTGTTAACCATTTAATTCTAATGGATTAGGTCCAATTCTCTTATTTTCGTTTAATGCATCAATACGTTCCATTTGATTAGTTGATAATGAGAAATCAAAGATATTAATGTTTTCTTCTATTCTATGAGGTGTAATTGATTTTGGAATTGTTACGACACCATGTTCAATATTCCATCTAATAACAACTTGTGCTGGAGATTTTCCAATTTCTTCTGCAATCGCATTGATTGTTTCATCTGTTAAAATCTCCGCGTTCATTAGTGGAGACCATGACTCCATGTATATAGATTCAGTATCTAAGTAAGTTCTCAATTCTTGTTGTGTGAAGTAGGGATGAAATTCGACTTGATTGATGACAGGTTTAATAGAAGTTTGTGATTTTAACACTTCTAAATGCTCCATATTGAAGTTACTTACACCAATATTTTTAACTTTGCCTGATTCGTATAGAGCTTCCATACCTTTCCAAGTTTCAATCATGACAGACTCATCTGTACCCGGCCAATGAATAAGGTAAAGATCTAAGTAGTCTAGACCTAAGTTATCTATAGAAGTTTGATATCCTTGTTCTACATTGTCTTTGCCAAAGTTATCAAACCAAAGTTTTGATGTAATAAATAAATCTTTTCTTTGAATACCGGCTGCAGCCATACCTTCTTGTATACCACGGCCGACCATTTCTTCGTTTCCGTAAACTAATGCGGCATCAATACTGCGATAACCGTTGATAATTGCATGCTTCACTGCATCTTTTGCAGTGTCATCATTTTCTACTCTAAAAACACCTAAACCAAGTTGAGGCATAGTATTACCATTATGAAAATCAATATATTGCATAGTTATTCTCCTTTTACTGTGTTTGATTTCAAAATATTTTCAAACAATGTTTATATTAGTTATATTACCGATGATTAAGTAAAAATGTAAGTACGCACTTTAAAGTAACCTAGGTATCTATTTTATGAATAATCATATTTTTAATTGATTTTTAAGATTGCTGTGATTATAATATAGGTATAAAAAATGTTACCATTTAGTTCACCAAGCCCTCACTATTGCCTATAATAGTGAGGGCTTTTTATGGTGTGGCTTACGTTATCGCCTATTGTTTTTCGCCACGATTACGAAGCCATTGCGTAAACATGGCAATGATGCAACCACTGATGATTGTGGCTAAGACATTTATAAAAAATGCTACCATTATTCAGCTCACCTCCTCTCAACGTCTAAATTGACGCCTGAGAGATAGGCGACATCCATATTATATACTAGAAATGCTGTGCTTTTATCATATGTTTGAGCTTGTCACTTTATCTTCAAATATTTCCTCAATTATACAAATTACCACAAATATCATTATCAATTTATTTAATTTCTTCTTAAAACAACATGTACATTGTATTCGAAAATCATTATACTTAAGAACATGTTTATTTTTAAAACAACAAGGAGTTAGACAAAATGAGTATCATTAAAAGAGTATTTCGGAAAGAAGATTTATCCCGTTATCAAAATAAAGATTCAAATTTAGAACGTACACTTCGTGTGAGAGACTTTTTAGCATTAGGTGTCGGAACGATTGTATCGACTGCTATTTTTACATTACCAGGTGTTGTTGCTGCAGATCATACAGGACCAGCTGTAACACTTTCATTTTTAGTATCAGCAATAGTAGCGGCACTCGTTGCTTTTGTATATGCAGAGATGGCTTCAGTGATGCCATTTGCAGGTTCGGCTTATACTTGGATTAGTATATTATTCGGAGAGTTTTTTGGTTGGATAGTAGGATGGGCGCTCATTGCAGAGTATATTATTGCAGTTTCTTTTGTAGCGTCAGGTTTTTCAGCCAATTTAAGAGGGCTTTTAGACCCCTTCGATATATCATTGCCAAACGCATTATCCAATTCACTTGGAACTAACGGTGGCATAATGGATATTATTGCAGCAATTGTAATTATTATCACAGCACTCTTGTTAGCGAGAGGTGCATCAGAAACAGCACGCGTACAAAATATACTTGTTGTGTTAAAAATATTAGCGATTTTCTTATTTCTTATTGTAGGTTTATCAGTTATTAATCTTGGAAACTACATACCGTTTATTCCTGAATATAAAGAAACAGCAGCAGGTGCCTTTGGTGGTTGGCAAGGTATTTACGCAGGAAGTTCGGTTATTTTCATTGCTTATATCGGTTTTGATTCTATTGCAGCTAATTCTGGAGAAGCAATTAACCCACAGAAAACAATGCCTCGAGGTATCTTAGGATCACTACTTATTGCAGTTGGATTATTTGTTGCTGTATCACTCGTATTAGTAGGTATGTTTGATTACTCAGCATACAAAGATAACGCAGAACCAGTAGGTTGGGCATTACGTATGAGTGGACACGGCACAGTTGCTGTTATCGTACAGGCTGTCTCAGTTATAGGTATGTTTACGGCACTTATTGGTATGATGCTTGCCGGTTCACGTTTACTTTATTCATTTGGCCGTGATGGCATTCTTCCGTCTTGGTTAGGGAAGTTAAATACCAAGAATCAACCTAATCGTTCTTTAGTCATACTAACAATTGTGGCAGTCATTATCGGATCTGTATTTCCATTTGGATTTTTAGCGGAATTGATTTCAGCAGGTGCGCTCGTCGCATTCATGTTTGTGACAATTGGAATTTATGCATTACGCAAAAGAGAAGGTAAAGATTTACCAGAACCAGCATTTAAATTACCATTTTACCCTGTTATGCCGATTTTTATATTTATCTGTGTATTTGCAGTGTTTTGGGGATTAAGCGGACAAGCTAAATTCTATACATTGATTTGGTTTATTATTGGTATTGTATATTATTTATTTTATGCCATTAAGATGAATGGTCAGCAGAAATAGATAGCTTATAGTTTAAAAATTACTTTTAATGAAAAGACTCCGGATCTAGATGATTAGATTCGGAGTTATTTTTGTGCAGAAATAGATAATCTATAAGTAAAAGTAAAAAACATATAGAGTGACGAATTAACTTAGTTTTACCTTACATGTTTAAACTTTATTTAGACAAAACCTCAAAAACACTTCTATAATTTTTTTAAATAGTTCATAATCATTATTTTTATTTTAAAATTTTTAGATTAATTTAATTTCGTACATAAATTAAAATATTTTTCAAAAATAAACAGAAATTATATATAGAAATATGATAAAATTTAATTTAAATACATAAATAAGGGGTGTTTGATATGAATTGTCCTAATTGTGGTGCAACTGCTCAAAATGAAGACTTATTTTGTGGAGAATGTGGAACAAAATTACAAAATGATTTCACTGAACCTACAAATAAAAATTCTAGTCAAAATGATAATGATGACAAAATTCAAAATTTCAAAAAAAGTATGAATGATTATACGAGTGACACTTTAAGCGAAAGTAAAAGATTTTTTGGGAATGTTTTCACTGGTTTAGATAACGAAATAGCTTCTAAATATGTTTATTCTTATAAGCTCTTAATGTCATTAGTTGGTGGAGGATTGATTATACTATTGTTATTTTCACTTTTTCTAGTACCTGGTGAAGTAGCATATTTGGGGATAACTAAAAGTAGTATTATATTTAAAATTCTAATCTATTCATTGATTGCTTTATTAATACTGTTTGGAATTACTATTGGAATTATGAAGATTTTAAATATAAAAGAAGATGTACATAAAATACTCTCAGATTTTATAGCTTTTAATACATACGCTGTAATATTTATACTTTTAGGACTTTTATTTATCCTTATAAAAGTGGCAAGTTTTGCAGCATTCCTAATTGTAATTGGAATACTATTATTTGTTGTTTCGCCAATTTATTTGATTAGTAAATATAGTAATTATAATAAACTTCGTATACCTACAATTTATGGTATTATTGTTTATTTTATTATATTAGCTATAATAACTCGAATAATCGTTGAAAGTAGTATATCAGGCTCTTTAAATCTTATTCAAACATTGGTAGGAGGGTAATATATGAAGTATTGTAAAAAATGTGGAGCTCCTTTAAATGAAAATCAAAAGAACTGTACAAAGTGTGGAGAACAAATTAAACAGGAAACAAAAACACCAAAAAATAATAAAAAGTTAATAATGATTATAAGTATTATTGTAATAATATTTATTCTGTTATTTACATTATACAAAATAATTGAATCAACTATATCGCCTGTAAATGAAGCTAAGACAATTTCTGAAGATATCAAAAAAGGAAAACATAAAAATTTATCTAATAATTTAGTGTTTAATGATCGCAATTTAAGTAAAGAAGAGTCCAAAGCTTTTTATGATTATATTGTAGAATCTGATAGCCCAGATAGAGTTGCAAACGAAATTGAAAGTAATGTTAAAGAGATGCAAAAAAATAATACGGAATATACTTCTATTGACATTAATGATTCTGAAGTAATACATGTTAAAAAAAATGGCAAAAAATATGGCATTTTTGATAATTATGATTTTGAAGTAGCTAAAGAAACGGTTTCCATTTATCCTGATTCTGATGGTACTATTGCATATCAGTATAATGATAAAAAGCATAAAATCAAACTGTCTGAAGAAAATGAAAAAGTATTTGCTACACTACCAATTGGTAATTATAAGCTAAAAGCAGATAAAAATATCGATGATAAAAAGTTTGAGGGCCACCTCATTATCAATATGTCTGATGATAATGAAGTTACTGAAGATTTTAACGCAAAATATTTAGATGTGAGTATTGATGCCGAAGATGTTGATGATACTTCAACTATTGAAGTTTATGTTAATGATGAGAAAAAAGCATCTTATGATGAGGTAAATGAATATTTATTTGGTCCACTTTTACCGGATAAAAAACAAGAAGTATATGCTCAAGCTGAGGTAGATAATAAAAAATTCAAATCAAATGTAGTTAAAGTACCAAAAATGAAAGATACTACTGATCCAATTAATATAGATTTAGTATTTGATGATAACGAAATAAAAGAACGACAAGAAAATGCAGAAGTTAAAGAAGAAGTACAAACATTTATAGAAGATTACACAGATGCCTTAAACGAAGCTTATGAAGAAGAAGAGTATATGTATATATCTAGTTATATTAAAAGTGACAGTGATACAGCTGACCACATGGAAGAAGTTGTAACATCAGGAAGTGAGGCAGAATATTCTGATCCTAAAGTTACAAAATATAATAAGGATGGTAATACTGTAACGATTGAAGTTGAAAAACAAGATAAGAATGGAAAAAATATTAAATCTCAATACGTTTTAGATTATGATGATGATATATCTGATTTTGAAATAAAAAGTTATACAGATATTTAATTGCATTTTATGTATTTAAAAATATTTATGCTAAATGATATGTTTCTTTTGTTTTGAAGTGGTGTTTGCAGCATATATAACCAACTTTAAATTTAATAAGGTTAAAGACGGAGGGTATGCATTTATATGACTAATAAAGACAAAAAAAGAAAATTTGATAAAGAAGATAAATTTAGCATTATGACTATTATCTTAGATGTATTACTCTCAATAATTAGAGGTATAATTACTGTGATAAAAAACATATTTTCATAACAATACCCAATAAAAAGCGCTTAACAGTTTGTTCTCTGTTAGGCGCTTTTAACTTTTTTATTTTAATGATTCATAGTTATCTTTCTTTTTCTTATTCATAGCTTTAACAAAAATAGGATAAAAAAGTAATAAAAAAATGACTAACATTTTAGGTAACATGTGTGACTTCCTCCTTTGATTTCATGTAATATACAAAAATTCTTAACTAATAAATACATTTATGATAAGCATAGCTAGACCAAAGTAAATATAAATCGGTTTAACTTTATTTTTACCTAATAGAGAAAGTTGAATCATTGCTATTCCTAATAATATTAAAGTTCCTTCAAAATTTGACAGTTCAATAATTTTTAAAAGCCCTATGACTGCAAATATAATTAATAAAACACTATTTAACATTAAAAACATAGCAGTTATTTTCTTCTTTAATCCTTCTGACTCGTTACGATCTATGAATAAAAACCACAAACTTATGGCAATACCATAAACCAGTGAAAGTATTGCTATCATATTTTTAATCTCCTTAGCTACATTTATTATGTTATCCATCATCATTCTTTTTTGTTTTTAAAAAGACAAAGCAATTATAGACAGAAATTACCCAGGAAATACTTACAAATATAAGTATTATATAGTCTTTATCAGTAATAAATTTGGGCACAGTAATAGTTACTATTTTCATTTTATATAATATCTTTGACGCTTTTAACTATTCTCCGAATTATTACGCTTTTTTGGAGCGACGATATCACTTAAGATACCGATAGCAGCAAAGCTTAATACGAATGCTAGTGACCAACCAGAAGAAATCCAGTCAGTCGACAGTAATAATATGCCGTAAACGATGGCGTATATAATTAGCCCTATATGTATGTAAAACCTTAATTTATTTTTATTCATATGTTAAAACCTCTCCACAATATGCTATGTAATTTAGTATCCCAGTAAATGACTGTTTAAAACACTTTATATTTAAATTAACACATATTATTTCAACTTTATACTTTATTTTGAATATATATCTAAAAAATAAAGTTTTAATGTGACGAAAAAGATTCTACCCACGAAAAATATGAACAAGTCGATATAAATATTATCGTTTTCATTTATAAACCGATACAATTATCTTAATTATGGTTAAAGGGGAATTTATAATGGATATTAAACTGGTTGTTGCGGACATGGATGGCACATTTTTAAATAATGATAGTCAATTTAATAGTGAATCGTTCCAATTATTAAAAGAGAATTGCGAGAAACACAATATTCGGTTTGTATTTTGTACGGGGAAACAGTGTGAGCGTGTCGAGAGTATTATTGGGGATTTAGCACAAAATACGTTTATCGTAGGAGATAGCGCAACAAGAATTAAATTTAACGGTGATTTTATTTATAATGCCACGATTGAAAATAAGAAAGCTAAAGAAATTATACAAGTGATCAAAGATATTGATCCAACGCAAACGGTACTTGCATGCACCGCATCAGGCGCGTATGTCTTACAAGACACACTAGAATCAGAGAAGAAATTGGTACATGGATCGTTCCAAAATGTAATTTATATTAATAATTATGACGAAATTGAAGAAGATATTTTAAAAATTTCTGTGCATGATGCAACAGGTAAGTGTAAAGAGACTGCTAATCAAATTAAACACTATGAGTCGGAGGTTTATATCATCGCATCTGATGAAGAATGGATTGATATTGCAGATTTGGGAGTTAACAAGGGAACGACAATTAACCGAATTCAAAGTTTACTGCAAATCAGCCCTTCAGAAACTATTGCATTTGGCGATGGATTAAATGATATTGATTTATTTAAAGCAGCGAAATATAAAGTGGCCATGGATAATGCTTACCCAGAGTTGAAAGCAGAGGCCAATTTAATAGCAATAAATAATAATGCTGATGGCGTAGTACAAACATTGAATTTATTATTAAATTTTAAATAATAAAAATATATAATAGTTTTTAACATTAAGTAGTTAATTCTGTGATATTATCTATCTAGTGCATATGTTTTTTTAAACATATGAATTATATAAGATGGAGGCATAGAACATCATGAGTACGAAGCAACAATCGGGCAACAAATTAATTTTAGCTATTGTATTAAGTGTATTAACGTATTGGCTGTTTGCTCAATCGTTTATAAATATATCTACCCCAGTGCAACAAACATATCAAACAACGTCTGGTATTATTAATTTGTCAGTGAGTATTACATCTTTCGCAACTGGTATCTTTATGGTAGGCGCAGGTGATGTGTCAGACAAAATAGGAAGACTCAAAATGACCTATTTGGGTATCATTTTAAGTATTATCGCCTCGTTATTAATCATTATTTCGGATATTACGGCACTACTTATTATAGGAAGAATCATTCAAGGTATATCAGCAGCCATACTCTTACCTGCAACAGTAGGTGTGCTGAAAGATCAATTTGAAGGCAAGGATTTACGTAAAGCGATTAGTTACTTAATGATCGGGACTGTTGGAGGCGTAGGTATTGCTTCATTGGTTGGTGGATTTATCGCTACATATATCAATTGGCAGTCTAACTTCATCTTGTCTATTATCATCGCTATCCTAGCATTTGTGCTATTACTTGGCACGAAAGAAGAAGCTAAGGAAGTTATCGATAATCGACCATTCGACTATATAGGTATGTTAATCTTTGCTGTTTTAATAGGAAGTATCACCTTATTTGCAACGCAAGGCTTTGAACAAGGCTGGACGAGTCCTTTTTCAATTATTTGTGGTAGTGTATTTATTATTTCTATAATTGTATTTTACTTTTTTGAACGTCGAAAGCGCGCCCCATTTATTGATTTTGCATTATTCCGTAACCGTGGGCTCGTTGGGTCTTCTTTGGTTAACTTTGTACTTAATACAGGTATAGGGGTAACAACAGTATTTAATATGTATGCTCAGACAGAATTGGGCTTAACGCCGTTTCAATCAGGTTTAGTGACAGTGCCGTATGTCATCATGGCAGTGTTAATGGTTCGCTTAGGGGAAAAAATATCACTGCGTCATGGCGGTAAACCAATGTTACTTGTAGGACCATTATTTCCTGCAATAGGCATTATTTTCGCCAGTTTAACCGTATTGCCATCTGACTGGTATATTGCATCTGTAACATTTGGTTTTGTTATTTTTGCTATTGGCAACGGTTTATGTGCGACACCTGGTTTAACTGTAGCTATTTTAACGATTCCAGATGAAAAAATTGGCCTAGCTTCAGGTCTGTATAAAATGACTTCTTCACTTGGTGGGGCGTTTGGCATTGCAATGAATACGACAATATTTGCTGCGGTACAAGTGACACATAGTGCAAGCGTGGCAGCGACTTGGTCTTTCATGGCTAGTATCATGTTAATGATTATTGGTGTGATTTTAGCGCAGATCATTATACCAAAAAATATAAAAGCTTAAACACTACGAGAAAAAGCCAGTTGCTGCTATGCAACTGGCTTTTGACATTGTATTTTATAATTGGTTACCTTCATTAGGAATAGGGTAATCCTTGAAAATTTTGGCTAAGTGCATTGTATTATAGGCGAGCATTTCAACGTGTTTTTTGGTAAATTCATTTACGTGCTCGATGTCTAAATAAGAAGGGCCTGGACCAGCTTCGCCAACCCAATAAGCGTCAACATTTGGAGGTACTGTTAAGCCAATATGAGATAGGGCGTATAGGATTGAGGCAGCTGCATTTTTTGCGCCATCTTCGTTACCAGTAACAATGGCACCACCCACTTTATTATAAAAAAAGGATTGACCACGCTCGTTGGTTAAACTTGTGCTACCATAAAGGCGTTCAATGGCAAGCGTTGCGATACTACTTTTTTCACCTAGCCATAAAGGCGTACCAATAATTAAAATATCTGCATTTTTAATTTTTTCTAAAATGAGAGGCCATTCGTCTCCGTTGCCCATATCATCAGAAATGCCATAAGAAATATTATAATCACTTAATCGAATCATCTCACTCGTTACATTTTCTTTATGATAGATGTCAGTGACTTCTTGCGCTAACCCTTCTGTATTGGATAGTTCATCACCATGTTTTAGAGATGCATTTAAAATAATTGCTTTCAAGGTCATAACTTAGCCTCCATTTTTATATTTTCGTCTTGAACATGAGCTAGAAGTAATAACACATTTTCTTGGAGTAGGACTAATTGTTATATAAAAATGGGTTATAAAATTTTTTAGAGCTTTGTTCAGCATCTTTTTCACAATAATACCAATTTTTACAGTCATAATTGGAATCTTTCATTCGTTTTTTAGCATCTTCAAGCGTTTCTGGTGGGGCAGCTAATAAATTATCTCCCTTTTTCCAATTAGCAGGTGTGTTATCTCCTGTTTCATCAGAAATCTTAATCGCTCTAGTAACACGTAAGAGTTCATCGATATTACGACCGGTAGTCATTGGATAGTAAATCATAGCACGGACCACAGCATCGTCATCGATAATAAATACTGCTCTTGAGCTTTCGGTATTATGCGATTCAGGCGCCAACATACCATAGGTTTCTGATATTACCTTGTTGGAATCTGAAATAAGTGGGAACTCAATTTGCACATCAAAAGACTCTTCGATACTGTTTAACCATGCCACATGTGACGCAAGACTATCTACACTTAAACCAACCAGTTTCACACCTAAATCTTGAAATTCCGAATATTGATTTTGTAACGCTACAAACTCCGAAGTACAAACTGGCGTAAAATCAGCTGGATGAGCAAATAAAAGCACCCAGTCATTTTTATAATCATCTAAAGTTATTTCCCCTTGTGTGGATTGACCTTTAAAAAATGGGGCTTTTTCTCCAATGCGTGGTAGACGTTGTGTTTCGGAATGTAAATCTGAATTAAGTGGCATGTACATCACCTACAGTAGAAGGGTGGTTGAAAAATTTCACTTGCATTTTATTTATATTCAAATTAAATAATGGCGTAGTTTGATTACCAACAATTTTGAATTCTGTCTTAAGATAAGAATTATTTTGAGCAAAAGAATATTTCACTATATATTTATCGCCATCTTTAAAATACTCGTATTTGTAAAAAGTAGTTACTAAACGTGTGAGTTTTTTTAAGTATTTATCTTTTATATAACGATTTACACCAAGGTGACCTGTTTTTATATATAGTTTTTTTCTTAAAAGAGATAAATCTTTAGGGCATAATAAACTACAAAATAACTCTGGGTCTTTTTTAATAATACTTTTTATAAAATCTTCTATACATTGTTCTATTTTCATAATTATCACACCTAAACTTTGAATTTTATATCTTAGCTTTGGAATTGAAAATTTAAAACTGTAATGGAAATTGTTAAAAAGGTTAAAAAAGGGCGTTTATACAAAATAATATATTAAGTCGTTTGTGTATTAGACATGAATTTAAAAAGTTATATTGAAGATTGAGAAAAATTACTGCTATGGTGTATATATTCCACAAAATTAATATATTAAACTTTTTACAATAATTATGTATTATATTTATTGTTTTGTGTAACAAATAAAAATATCTCCCCAATTCTATTTGAATTGAGGAGACATTCATAGTCGTATTAATTTTTTATTTTGTTTAAGGTTTTAAAATCACTTTAATATTATTATCTTTTTTCTGGTCGAATATTTCATAAGCTTCTGCCGCTTTATCTAATGGCATCGTATGTGTAAGAATGTCAGTTGGATCAAATGTACCTTCACGAATCATCTCATATAATTTCGGCATAAGGTGAATCACAGGTGCTTGACCGGTCTTAACTTGGACATTACGGTTAAAAATCAGATTTAGTGGGAAATCATCGGCTGGTGTTGCGTAGATACCTGTTAATTGAATTGTACCGAATTTACTTACAGCTTCTGCCGCAGTATCAATGGGACTGATTGTGCCGCGTTGTGCAGAATCTGGACTCAAGTCACGTTCAGATGCTTTGACTTGGCCATCCATGCCTACGCAATCGATCACAATATCCGCACCACCATGTGTAGTATCACGCAGTAATTTACCGATTTCTTTTTCTTTATCAAAATTATAGGTTTCGACTTGGTTATATTCCTTGGCATGTTGCAGTCTGTGCTCAATATTATCTACAGCGATGACACGTTTTGCACCTTTAAGTTTTGCGAATTTTTGTGCCATAAGGCCAATTGGACCACAACCTAAGATGACAACTGTATCACCTGATTTAACGCCAGAATGCTCTACACTCCAATATGCAGTAGGTGCGACATCAGATAAAAATAAAACATCTTCATCTTTCATATCATTGTCTGGAACAATAAAAGAAGAAAAGTCTGCGTAAGGGACTCTTAAATACTCAGCTTGGCCGCCCCAATGGTTACCATGCATACTGCCGAAACCAAACAAACCACCATTATCCATTTGCCAATTGGCTTGCTCTTGATTTGAATTATCACACTGCGATTCCATTTCGTGATTGCAATAGTAACAATCACCACAGCCTATATTAAAAGGAATCACTACACGATCACCTTTTTTGAGTTTTTTAACGTCTTTACCAACTTCTTCAACGATACCCATAGGTTCATGACCAATGACAAATCCTGGGTCCATCATTAAATCACCTTGATGATATAAGTGTAAATCAGAACCACAGATGCCGGATGCCGTTATTTTAATAATAGCGTCTGTTGAATCTTCAATCTTTGGGTCGCTGACTTGCTTAACTTCCATTTGTTTTTGACCTTGAAAAGTAACAGCTTTCATAAATAACGCCTCACAATTTTTATAGAATTTCTCGTGATCAAGTGGCATAAATATAATCTGTTTCTTTCAATATATTCCCGTCGCCTATATGACTAAACTTTATGGACTTGTAAATTGAAATATAGTTCCATATAAAAAGCTTAATAGTACGTGTTTATGACCCAGTGATATCAATGTAAGTTTATAGACTCAAGAGCATAGAAAAATGAGCGTTACTAACATTGAAATGAAATATTAGTGATTTGGTATTATTGGTACAAGTAGATGTGAATCATAGTCGCCACCTGTATAAATGTTGTGTGTACCTTGATTGACTGTTTCGGTATGTTCATAACGTGTTTTAAGGCCAGGTGTGCTATTCCCTTTAACGACTTCACTTGCTTTGATGACAACTTGAATACTTTCGCCTTTTTTGAACAATGTACCGGATGGCAATATTTCAATTTCTACTGACACAATTTCATCGCCATTAAGTTTACGTTCGCTTTCATGTGTATGCCAAGGTTGTAGTGGTGTAGATTTGGTATTATCTCGTTCACGATGAGAAACACGTAGCCAACCCGTTGCGACTTGACCATGTTCGATATGATTAAAGTCTGGGAAGTTAACTTCTTCGCCTTGACGATTCACTTTTTTAATCCTAGCAAATAGATCCATATCATCTGCGTTATCTGCAGATACCCATAATTTTAATTTCATATTACCTGTAAGTTCAGTATCTTCTTCAAATATTTTGCTGAATCTTACTTCGTCGTTGTCTGCTACTTCACTATTATATGAAATTTTTGCAACGTCTTTAACTTTTGACGTATTTAATGTCATATTATGTCCATCTAAATATAAAGGCGTTGCTTCTGTATTTGGAAGCGGGTAGTTGGATGCTGATTTGATTTGGCCTTGATAAAATTTATCTCTGACTTCATAAGATACAGTTGGTGTATCTTGCCAATCATTTTTAATACCTTTTAAATAGTAATCAAAGAAGTCTTTTTGTTGTTCAAGTGATTCACGTGCATAATATGTTTCCCATTCTTTACGTCCATGAATTTTAAGCCATTTGTCTTTGGAACTTGCTTGTTTAAATCCTTCGAATGTACCTCTGTTATGCAATCCTTGTGTAGACCAACTTGCACAAACAAACATAGGTACTTGAATCGCTGATAAATTGGCTTGCTTTCCTTTCCAATAATCATCAAACCATGGATGGTCTTGCTGTACAGTTTTTAAATCTTCAATATCTGTGTCTGGCCATCTTGCGATAATACCTTCATACCAAAATCTATAAAAACCAGTATCAGGCATACCACCATGGAACGCTATTTCACGATACATATCGTTTAAGCCCTCCCAAGGAATCATCGCTTTTAAATGTGTTGGATTTAATGAAGCGACCCACCATTGTGTAACAGCTAAATAAGAAACACCATTTGTACCTACATTGCCATTACTCCATGATTGTCGGCCAGCCCATTCGATTACTTCGGCATAGTCTTTTGCTTCTGCTAGACCCCAAGGATATAAAGCACCCTTAGATTTCGCACTGCCACGTAATGCAACTTTCACCACGACGTAATCATTTGGTACCCAGAAACCAGGGTCAGGGGACTCTTCCGGCGTTATACTTGAAGTTGGAATGGGACCTAGTGTTGGCCATAATGCACCCATGTTCGTAATTTTAGGTTTGTTATCTTTACCGTATGTGTCTGCGGACATTACTACAGGAAATTGACCTGATTTATTAGGACGGATGACATTAACATATAGCTCTGCACCGTCTGACATTGGAACGATGATATCTTTTTCCATAATCATTTCTTGATTACCATATTGGATGCTATCGACTACGATATGGTTTGTACCTTCTGTAATATCTTCCATAGGTGTAGCTGTTAATTTTGGATTACCTAACATTTGTTTAGTCATAAATCATCATATCCTTTCTTGTATAAGGTAATACTTGTTTTTGAATACACGCTTACCCTAAACTTAAAATAATCGATAAACAACAAGCAGGGATGTGCTTTGTGTACGAAACTCAACAGTCTTTGTAGGATTGTCTATTAAAGAGAAACAAATGGAGGTGTGATACGTAAATGACTCAAGATCGTAGAGTAAGAAAATCACAGCAAGCGATAAAATCATCATTTTTACAATTATTGAAAGAAGTACGTTTTGAAGCTATCACGGTGCAACAACTTGCAGATTTAGCAGATATTAACCGTGGCACATTTTATGCGTATTATGTAGATAAATATGATTTATTAGAAAGTATGGAAAATGAAAAAATAGATGCCCTTCAAACATTTATTGAAAATCAACACAAAAAGGGTGCAGAAGAGGCACCATCAAGTGTGGTTGAAAGTATTATGTCTTATCTCGTTGAGCACATAGATGACAATATAAATTTCTATCAAACGATGTTTGCGATTGGTAAAGCGTCTATGCTGCAAGAAAAAATATATAGACTTATTTATAATCATTTAAGTGCATATAAAGGGGAAGACAACAAAATTGGTAATATGCCATTTGATTATTTTATGAGTTATGTGTCAGGCGCAGGAATTTCAATATTAAAACATTGGGTTGAAGATGAGCACAGAATTACAAAAGAAGAATTTGTTCAGCATTTCTATAATATTGTGACTGTAGGAACTATTGGGATCGTAAAGCAGTCTATGTAAGGTGAACCGGCAGTGGTTAGTTGGAGCTATACGTGTGATTGAAGCGGGAAAAGATGGATATAAACGGCTATGCATGGAATGAACATGAAAAGCGTTTGAAGTGAGAATATAAAGTTAATATCCCGTCTCAGGATAAAATGAAAATAATAGATGTTATTGATAAAAGAATAGAGTTCGAAAAAGTCGAATTAAGAGGTAAGTAATTTTGCTTCTCGTGTTTATACGCAAGCGATTGCTACAGGGCAGGGGCATGGGATTATGTATTCTGACTAAGCTATCAAAGTTGTGAATTTAAAAATAATGATTTTATAGTAAACATTCTGATCATTTAATAAGTGCTAATATTACCTGCATATGTATCTTAAAAGTCATTGTATTTTAGAGATAGTTAAGTAAAAGGTTATTTACTTTTTATATATCATGTTTTTATGAAAAACAAAAACACATACAAAATATGTATGTGTTTTGATCGTGTGTATTAAATGGTTTTCTATTTAACTAATTTTAAAGATACATTAATTAACAGCCATATGAATTGTACAATAAATGGTATTACTAATAATCCAATAAGTAGCCAGAAAAATGAGTACACTTCTTTGTTATTAGCGTCGGATAATCCGTTGGACCAAGAATATAGTGACAATCCCAATATCACTAGAAGCCAAAATAAAGTTGCTACCGACCACAATATCCAAGAAAGTTTCATAATAATCCTCCATTTGCACTTATAAGTTCAATTATTGTTTTTCGTTGCTACTTACATCTTGTGTTTGATCGATATCATTTTTAAGCGCAGCTTCTTCATTTTCTAGATCATTATTCTTAGACATCTCATTTTGTTCAAAAGCATAAGTTTTCTTTTGATCTGAGACGTTCTCAAGCATCTTAGTTAAATTAAAACCAGTCATTTGGTTTAAACCTTCTTCAGCGTTAGCCATTTGAGCAATAATACCGTTTGATAAAGAATTAACACCATCACCGTTTCCCCCATCAAGAATACGGATATTCTCAACGTTAGATAATGGTTCAGCAATTGCTCTAGCAAACTCAGGCATTGTTTTAATCATCAATTCAGCTAACATAACGTCTTTATTTTTCGCAAGCGCATTTGCTCTTTCTCTTAAGCCATCTGCTTTTGCTTTTTCTTGTTCTCTAATAACTTCAGCTTCAGCTTTACCTTCCTTGATACGTGATTCGTAAGATGCTTCGGATTGTTTAATCATAATTGCTGCATCTGTTTCGGATTGTTGGCGGCGTACGTCATCTTTTTGACGTTGAATATGAACGTCATTCTCACGCTCCATTTGGATTAAGTGTAATTCGTTTTCTTTCTCAGTACGTTCAACATGCAATTGTTTTTCTTTAATTTCTAAAGCTCTAGATTCTTTCTCTAATTGACCAGAAGCTTCGGCTTGCGCTTGAGCTTTATTTGTTTCACTCAAGATTGATTGTTCTTTTAAATCTTTCTCTCTACGAGAATCAGCTACGTTCATTTGGCGAGAAATCTTTTCCTTCTCGGTTAATTCCGTATTTTCTGCTATTTTCATTTCAGTTTCTCGTGAAGCATCACTTTCAGCAATATCTGCCTTTTTCTTAATCTTAGCAATCTCAGGTTTACCTAAGTTTTCTAAGTAGCCTTCGTTGTCACTAATGTCAGATAGTCCTAATGAAGTAATACTAAAGCCCATATTGTTGAGTTGCCCTTGAGCAACCTCGGTTACTTTATTATTGAATGCTTCTCTGTCTGAGTTGATTTCTTCAACTGTCATTTTAGATAAGATAGCTCGTAAATTTGTATTCAAAACTTGCGATATTTCATCAGATACTTCATCTTTTGACTTGCCTAAGAATTGTTCAGCATATTTAACAATACCTTGTAATTGATCGGCAACTTTAACTGTAGCCACCGCCTCAGCTTCGATGCCAACACCAGCTTTAGTCCAAACAACAGGTGTTTTGATTTCTAACTGAAATGATTTTAGTGAAACTCGCGTTGATGATTGGAACATTTTCATTCTATAACCACCACCACGTACTACTCTCATGTGACGTCCTTCATCATCTTGATAAACATTGGACTCAGATTTTGGATCGCCGATGTTAGGTCCTGTAATGATTAAAGCTTCATTTGATGGAACTGTCTTAAATCTTGCTTTCATGTATAGGTACCAAATTAGACCTCCAAATACTACAAGTCCAATTATGGTAGCAATTGTAATTAATATAAATATATTCATATGGGTATTCTCCTAATTCTTTTTGAATTTAATAAACGTTACACATCTTTTAACGAATTTCGATATGATTTATCTTGTTTTTATTGATTTTGGAGTGACTTCGTTATTGTTAATGAACTACATTTTTGTTTTTTGAATAAATTAAATTTATGATTAACCATATGAGTTGCATTACGAAAGGTAGCAAGAAAAAAACAGCTAATATTGCTATGTTAATCCATTTAAGTTCAATTGTTTGAATAGCACCAGTAGCATCGACTTCTCTGAACCAAACCATAAATGATAGGATTAAAAACGCTGAAAATTCGAGTACGCTGACAATCCACCAAAAAATCCATGAAAATTTCATATTATCATCCTTTTATTATTAAATATTTCATTACATAACTAAGAAGCAAGCGCATCAAAATACATAAGGTTAGAATTAAATCAAACGTATAGTGAAAATTTAATAATTGGCTAGTTAGAATCAGTTTCTTTTTCAGTATTGAAAAACATATCGTAAATAAATGAAATAACGCCAAGTATAAAGCCAAGAACAATTAATCCATTTAAATTTTGACTATCGTATATATTAACCCAATCCAGATGACCTAACTTATTCCAATATTTATTAAGACTTAGATTAGGATTTATATAATTTAATAAAGTCGCTAATATAAAAGTGAACATAACAATGAAAATGAAATCTTTTATTGCGTCTAAAAATCTATGCTTCATACTTCATACCTCGTTTTTATACATATTTAGTATTTTTTATTCCATTTTTTTAGAACAGCTGACATCAAAGCACTTAGAAAAGTAATTAAAATTAATACACTCATGATAATTGAACTCGTACCACTGACAGTAAAGCCCATTTCGAAATTACCATTAGCGTCTGCATTTAAATAAAAATTCAAAATTACAATGATTATTGCTCCTATAAAAGCAATAATGCCCAGTAAATCAAAAGCTAATTTAGTATAAGGATATTGAATGTTTTTAGTTAACATATATATGTATTCCTTTCTTCTCATAAAATATCGTTTATTTATTGCTGTTTTTGTTTAAAAATACAACAAAATAACACATGCTTATAATCAGCCATGTGGCGATTATTGTGATACATAAAGTAATCATTTAAAGTGCCCCTTTATAAAACTACTTATTTTGATACTTTTCTACTTAATTGAGTTGTTGCCATATTTCAATGGAACTTTCTCTATAACGTAATTTCACCTCTTTATAAATCCGTTAGTAAAGTAATTGAAAACGGTCATTATAGCTGCAAATATAAATGACAATAATACTATTTTGATAATGGCGAAATCGCTTTTGAAAATCCATAAAACTATGCTTTCTAGTATAAAAAATATGGCTAGCATGAGTATAAAATATTTAAATAAATACATTAGAAGCTCTCTCCATCATATTCATTTTCTAACTTTCCTATTTAAAAACACGCGCTTAACATTATAAACGCGTGTTTAGTTAAATCACTTGTTACGAATTTTTGGGGTTAATCTTAAACGTTTTTCTTTTTGAAAACAAAAATAACGAGTACTAAGAAAATCACAATATAAACAATGTTACCGATAAAGAGTTCATGTAATTCCAATTTAGTGAAAGGTTTCATCATGTCGTTATCGATAATTTGAGAACTTAAATTCAACATATTAATCGGTAACCATTTTAGCCATTCCCATTGATCAATCAATGCGAATAATATGCCTGAAACAATAGAAATAGCGAAATAAAAGATGATGCCGATTGCGATAGAAACGCCAGGACTTTTGAAGATACAAGAGATGAGGAGCGTTAAGCTTAATAATAACCACATACCTACATAGTTACCTAAGCCTGTTAGCAACATTTCTTGTAAAAGTGAAAGATTATCACCCGTTTGTTTTAGGATATTTACATCAGAGAACATTGCTAAATTGATTATGACAGTAATAATCATGCTAAGCGCAAATATAATGACAGAGTAGATAAATAAAGCAATGAACTTACTGATAACAATGCTTGTTCTAGAATAATTTCTGTATAATAAGTTTTTAATTGTTCCATAATGAAATTCCATCGCTATAATCGTGCTGGCTTGTATAATCATGAGGAAAAAGATCCATGAGAAGGAACTAAAACCTTGTTTAAACAACGATTTTGAACCCATGATATCAGGATAACTTTTACTTAATATAGCTAAACCAATCATTAGTATAAAAATGAGAATAGGTATGATGATTGATGATTTTTTCTTGAACATTTTAAATAGTTCTTGTTTGACGAGTGTTACCATATTTACGCTTCCTCCTTGCGATCAATAATATTAAGGAGAACATTTTCAAGGTCACTTTCACCTGATTGATTTAATTCATCCATCGTCGTTTCTTTAATGA
Organism: Staphylococcus parequorum; assembly: GCF_039237145.1. NCBI lineage: Bacteria > Bacillati > Bacillota > Bacilli > Caryophanales > Staphylococcaceae > Staphylococcus > Staphylococcus parequorum. Next base: position 218,064 of record NZ_CP150682.1, on the reverse strand, counting down.
TTTCTCCGTCATCGATGATCAGTATTGAATCTGTAACTTTAACGAGTTCACTTAATATGTGACTTGATATAAGGAAAGTAACGCCTTGTTCTCTTAAGCTGATGATTGCTTCTCTAACATTTTTTACAGCTTTTGGATCTAAACCATTCATAGGCTCATCTAAAATCACAAGTTGTGGATGATTTAAGAAGGCAAGTGCGATACCTAGTTTTTGTTTCATCCCTAAAGAATAAGTTTTGACTTTCGTATGTATAAATTTCTCCATTTTTAATTCTTTAATAATCAAGTTTATATTCTTATTGTCTGGGTCTTCGTCGATGAGTTTCATGTTGTCATAACCTGTTAAAAACGGATATAAACCAGGACTTTCAATCAATGCACCTATGTCATTATGGTTCGAACTTGGATGTTTTTTAAATTGACCTGATTGATAACTGGAAAGCCCCAAAATTACTTTCATGAGTGTGGTTTTACCTGCACCATTGCCCCCGACTAGGCCTATAATGTGGCCTTCTTCAAGTGAAAATGTGATGTCTTTCAAAACATGTTTTCGCTTGATTTTCTTATTAATATTCTCCATAGCTAAAAGTTCCAATATGTAACCTCCTAATTTTTCACACTAATTAATCTTAACAAAATTAATATTTCAATGAAATACTATTTTTATTGGAATAGTAAGATTTATATTTTAAAAATTGTTTAAAACAATTTTATATCCATCTTTTTTGGAAAGAAATGAAGTTGAAAAAACTATATACGGACAATGATTTACATGTTTATAAAAACAGTGATGAAAATAATTGTTATAAAAATAGTGAAGCATATATTAAAAGAGTATTTATAATGAGTAACAATTTACTTTACAATTTATTAATAAAATAATTTATAATTTAGATGATAAAGTATAAACTTAATATAAAATATGTTGGAGGTTTATTATGGGAATGTTTAAAAACTATTTAAATAAATTTAAATGGATTATTATTGCTTTGGTAGTTTCGATTATCATTATCATTTTTATAGCAACTTTGATAGTGAAAAATCATAAGGTGGATGTTGAAGATGACGTAAAGGTTGATTTTAGTGGTTACAATAAGTCTGGATCAGCCGAGATTACAGACGATTCTTACGAAAAAGTAATCAATCAACTCACTGTACGTGCGTTAAAACAAGCTAACTTCAAAAATAAAGAAGTCATTGAGATGATTGAGGACAACAATGGAGAAGAGATTGAAGAAGAAGACTTAAATTATGAAGAGCAACAACAAGCAAGACAAGCAGCACAGATTATGGATAACGTAGATTTTGATATACATAATGAAAATGATTTGAAAAATGGAGATAAAGTAAAAGTAAAATTAAATATTGAAAAGGGTATTTCAAAGGAATATAAGTTGAAAGCTAAAGAGTTCACAAAAGAATTTAAAGTGAAAGGGTTAAAAGAACCTAAAAATTTAAAGGCTAAAGACTTATTTGAAGGTTTAAAGCCCACTTTTACAGGAATAAATGGATCAGGATCCTTAAATTTAATCAGCAAGGATGCGCCTAAAGCAATGAAAGACTTACCGCTTTCTAATTATGAATTTACGGTGACAAATAATGGTGATTTAAATAATGGTGATGAGCTAGAGCTTAAAATCCCTCAAAGTTTAGTTGATGATATAAATAAGAGTGGATCAAATACATTTAGTGGGTCTAAATCTTATAAAGTGAAAGTGAAAGATTTAAAGGACATTAGCAAATTAGATAACATTACTGAAACATTAGAAAGAAATAATAAGTTAATTAAGAAAGCGTATGATAGCGATAAATATACTAAGTACACTACTGAGAACTTAAATAATTACTACAAAGTACAGTATGGCACATCAGAATATAGTGGATTTACTAATGAAGACGAAGAAAAACAAAGTGAAAAGGTGTCACCTGTTTCAGAAATAGAACCTACAAACATAATACTTGTTACAGCTATTAAGGTTACAAAAACAGGTAAATATTCAGAACCAAACGTTAAATACAGTTATGAAGGTTATGAAAATTATAAATTAGAAGACAATAGACTTGTTAAAGACGACACTACAGAAGAAATATCTATGCCAAGTTCTGAAGAAAAATTAGATGAATTAAATAATGAACTTGATTCTGATGATTTTAAAAAATTTCAATAAATAATATTAAAAGTTAAAAACCATTAAAAAAAGATAATTTTAAATATCAAAAAAGAATAGAGGTTAGTGGTTTTAAAAAAATTGATGTTAACACGAAAGTTTTTGAATAAAGTATATATTTAAAAACGCAATAAATTGTAAGTATGGAAGGATGTATATGCTAAATTTAACAGATTCATCGTATTATAAACGAGCTTTTAATTTTTTTATATTTGCCACAGTCATATTAGTTATCACTATCGTTTTAGCTTATTTCTTTAGCCCATCTATTGAAACGATTAAACAAGCGGGGGAAAAATCTCCAGATAGAGTCTCAGGAACTGAAGGTTTAGAAAAGGTTTGGGGATTTATAGTCAGTAACGCTTTTTCTGTTACGTATAAAGCAGTTATTTTATCCATTATTCCTATTCCTTATTTGTATAGCATCCATATACTCGCTACTTCTATAATACCTGGTTTGATGTTAGGATTTATAGTGAATTTTGATACATATAAAGGGTTTATAGGAATTATTTCGTATATCCCGCATTATACACTTGAAGTTGGTGGTCACTGTTTAGTTCTTTCAGGACTTTATATGATAAATAAATGCATTAGAAGAAAAATCACAAATATATTTAGAAAAGAAAAGAAAATTGATATATCTTTCAGAAATGTAGTGCTGAACTTTTGTAAGATCTTTGTATGTATAGCGTTACCTGTATTTATTATTGCAGCATTTACTGAGACTTATGTTGCTGACTTTTTATTTAAATTAATGACATAGTATGAATAAGTAAAAAACGTTAGTATTAATGATTACTAACGATAATAATGAAGTTAAATATAAATTACTTGTAGAATTGCAACCAAACCATTGGAGTAATGCATATAGTTATATAGAATTTTTTGAGTAACTTTATATTTAGAATAGGCTTACAAGAAAGGAGGTCTACATGGTTTTCTTATACATAGTTGCTTCAGGCGTAGTACTATATCTTTCTTTAAGGTACGCAATAAGAGACGCTATCATTGAATGTGAAGCTAGCAAAGATAAGTTAATATATTTACAAAAAAGTGAAGATATATTTGAAGAAATAAGGTTAATCTATTCGAATTTTTCTAAAAAGGAAGATAAAGAATTTATAAAGGAAGCAAAGAAAATATACGAGGAGTCGTTTGATATTTTAAACTCAGATATGAATTCTGAAGAAAAGTATAATGCTCTGCGTTGTAAAAAACAACAAATGCTATCGATAAACAAGGGTAAGTGAAAATTTAATGGCTTATAGAAATTGATGGTAAAAAGGAGGGGTACTATGGGTGTGTTTTTCATGATACTTGGAGGATTAATTTTAGCTAGCATTGGATTTAGTATAATGTATAAATTTTATAAAAAATAGATGGCAATAAGAGACACCAACCCCCTCGCTACCGCAAATAGTGAGGGGGTTGGTGTATATATATACAAAATGAATTAATAGACTAAGAACCACTAGATTAAATTTAAATGTTTTTAAAAGTAAAGTTCCTAGCCCTACGAGACATGTGACATTTTAACTATTTGGATATCATCTCATTTAATTGTTTACGGGTACTTATTCCTACTGATCCTAAAACAAAGCAACTTATTTGTAAGTAAGGCTCCTTTACATTAAGAGAATACTTGAGCTACAGAACCACAAATGATAACTACTATAATAATGACTAACCACCATTTTTCAGATAAAAATGCCCACACATTCATCACGTTTGGCTTTTCTTCAACCTTTTTTACTGTTTCGCCTATTATCAATGTGTCCAATGAAATTTTGAATAACCCAGATAATTTTAATAGCATATTTATATCTGGTTCAACTGTGTCCTTTTCCCACTTTGAGACAGTCTGTCTTGTAGTATGTAAATGTTGAGATAAATCTTCTTGAGTCATTCCTAGCAATACTCTGTGTTTTTTTATTTGTTCTCCTAATATCATATTTTTGCACCCTTTCTTTTAATAATTGTATTAGAAATGCTATTAACAAAATAGAACCAAAATAGATCATATATGTATTTTCAGATAACATTATGTTATCTGAAGTAATTTATAGCATTCATTAATGTAACATTTATGAATACGCTAATACCAATACCTTCAACAACAATTGTTACACGTCCAATTGTTGTTGGAGGTATTGGTAACTCTTCTTTTACTTAACGTAATTAAGTGCTATAGACAGTGGCAATGTATAGTTTATCCATCTATTTTTAGAGTTTTTAGAAGATATATTTGCAATTTAATATAAAAGAGAACAAAAATCAATTTGCTTTTGAAATTGTTTTTTGACAATATTAATTTATGTTTTTAACATAGCTTTTAGGAGGAATTAAATTGTTTATACAAAAAGATAAAGAATACGAAAAATATGAAAAATCATCTAGAATCGTTATGGTAACATCTATGTTTCTTTTGTTTATTACTCTAATATTAAAAATTATATTTGAATGGTCTTTTTTGGAATATATCGCCAATATTTTAAAATGTGGATTTATACTTAGCTTGTTTATTGATGCTGTACCAGACTTTTTAGAAAAGAATATTAAACGTATTATTTGGGATTTGATATTTATTTTGATTATGATTGTTTTATTTTTTGATTTTATTTAATACATTATGGGTTGTTGATAGAACTTTTAGAATAATTAATATTTTAATATTATATATATATCATTATTTTTAAAAAACTTATGATAAATATGTTATAGTATTTTTGAAAAAGAGGTGTAGTATTGAAAATTTTAACTAAAATTTTGGATGGGTTAGCTTATGTTTGTGTCGCTTTGCTATTTTTAAAATATGCTGTTATTTCGGCTAATATGGTGTTTGATTGGAATTTGAAATGGTATTTTCTAGAGGATATTCCATATATGGCTCTTATATTGTTTATTTTGATGTTTGTTTTTGCGGTTCCTTCAGAAATGATAAAGGATAAGGAAAAAGGTGAAACCAACATTACTTAGTTATTTATTTGAATGAACGTTCAGATATAGTTATTTTGTTCAAGTCATTTTATGTTCTTTATACCCTGTTTTATAAGTAGTTTCGTCTAGTATTTTACAATTAATGTATATAAGTATAAAAAGTATTTAGATATATTTGACGTATTAAATGATAATGAAATAAATACTAATGCTTTTAAATAAAGATTAAGGGAGTGTTGTAACTATGATACTTGAAGGCGCTATGTTGCAAGTTAAAAAAGGTTTGGAAAACGATTTTGAACAGTCTTTTAAAGAAGCTTCAAAAATTATTCGTTCAATGGACGGTTATATAAGTCATACTTTGAATAAATGCTTCGAAGAAACAGGAAAATATTTATTATTAGTTAAGTGGGAGACATTAGAAGATCATACGATTGGTTTTCGGAAATCTCCTGAATATGAGAATTGGAAAGATTTATTGCATAACTATTATGATCCCTTTCCAATTGTTGAACATTTTCAAACGATAGACATTTAATTCATCGTTATTAAGTTTTAAGTAAATAAGTTGGAAGTAAGGAATCAAAAGTAGATGTTGAACAAAAACTATTTGAAGAAGCAAAATTATATAGATTAAACTGTTTTGTACAAAATGCAATAGGATAGGTATTCACGCTAACATATATAACAACGTGAATGATTTTATAGTAAACATTATTATTTAGTTTAGGAAAGGAACTAAAGCTTTTGATGAACTGGTAAGAGGCATCAATTCTTTATCTAGGAGGTTAATATCAAAAATAAATGTATATGAGTTTGTACTCACCAGGTTCAAGATTTAAGCCACTTTTATAGTAAGATAATAATTACTAAATTAATGCATTTCAACTAATCGAAAGCCAATATGTTTGCAGATTCTCAGGTGGTATAATAGTGGTGTCGCCTATCTCTCAGGCGTCAAGTTGACGTAGAGAGGAGGTGTATAAAGTGACGCTTATTTTCGTTCACATCCTAGCGCCAATCATCAGTGGCTGTGCCATAGCGTATTTTACTTATTGGCTAAGTAAGCGCAATAAAAAATAGGTGACATTAAGCCACACCAACAAAAATCCCCTCACTATTGCGAGTAGTGAGGGGATTGGTGTATAAGTGAATACTTATTTTCGTTACATATATTTTACCATGATAGGATAGGGAATGTAAAATAAACTAAGAACCACTAGATAAAAATTTAAATGTTTGAAAAAGTAAAGTTTCTATCCCAACGATACATGTGACAATTTTAACTATTTGGACATCATCTCATTTAATCGTTTATGGACACTTATTCCTCGTAAATGAAGTCTAATTCTTGATGCAAATAAACGTGTCTCTCATCATCTAAAACTCATGTTTTTGTTGCTTGTGATACATTTTGATTATAAGACAAGTTTATAGACTTAAATATCCAAGAAAATCTCTTACTATTAAGTTAAGAGGATTTGTGTAAATAACGAACGTTTTAAGTTTTGGGAGTGATAGAATTTATTATGTATAATTAATTCAGTAAAAAGTATATACTATCAATAAATTCTGAACAATGTAGGAGTAGATTAAAGTTGGAAAACACAAATAAGAAGACACTTCTAGAAGAACTAAATGAAGATGATTTAAACGATTATTATTATTGGAAATATTTAGATCCATTACAAAAAGCTAAGGAATGGAACGGTCCATATATCGAAGAAGAGTATTTTACATTTACTGAATTCGAAAAGAAATATAGAGAAAGTAAATATCTTTATAAAAATACATTATCAACTTTAGCAATAAAATATGAAAATGATTTTTTAGGTGTTGTCACATCATATTGGAAAGATAAGAAATCCAGATGGTTAGAATGTGGTATTGTTATATATAAAAATAATAAATGGGAAAAGGGATTAGGTTCTCAAGTATTCAAAGAATGGATTAATTATCTATTTAAAGAAACTGATGCTAATAGAATAGGTATTTCAACATGGTCTGGCAATATTAGAATGATGAAAGTAGCAAATAAAACTGGAATGATAGAAGAGGCACGTATACGTAAAGGGCGCGTAGTTGAAGGTGAATTCTATGATGCCATACAGATGGGGATTTTAAGAGAAGAGTGGCAAATTTTTTAATATTCTTCTCTCTAAAATAAATAACACTCTAAGTATATGTAATAAAAGAGACTTCCTTTCAAAAGGAAGTCTCAGAGTGTCGACAAAGTGTCGACAAAGTCTCCGACTTTGTTGGCACTTTTTTTTGTGCACGCTTTCCGCGGGCACAGCCTCAGCCTGTATTCTTCGGCTAGTGCTTTTCCCGCAGGAGTCGGCACAAATTACTGCCTTAATCGTTTCAAAATCTAATATCGTCTTAATAACGATCGTTTAACAAACTACGTATTTTCAAACAAAGTTTGCTTACTTTCATTCTTTTGACTATGATTACTTTGAATTTTTTTCTCTAACTGATCAGCTTCTTCTCTCGCTAATTTTGAATAATACTTATTCGAAAAGAACATTTGAACGATTAAAAATGCAGCATTAATGGTCCAATACAATCCCAAGGCGGAAGCTGATGTGATTGATATATACATGATAAATATTGGAGAAATGATTGCCATCATATAACCCATAGAACATTGCTCTTTTGGCATATTTTCAAGATTTATTAATGGTTGGATGATGTATAGGATGCCAGCGATTATAGTAATCCAAATATCAGGCTGTGTTAAATTAAATCAAAGAAAATCGGCATGTTCGGTTAAACCACCACTTGAGGGCCATTTTAGTGAAACATATAGCCCAAATAAGACGGGCATTTGTATAAGTAAAGGTAGGCATCCAAGCATAGTTTTCATAGGATTCATGCCATAAGCTTTATATTTTTCCATCATTTCTTGATTGGCAGCCATTTTGTCTTCTTGAGTGTTGGCATTTTTAATTTTTTCTTGTATTTTAGTCATTTCTGGTTTAACTATATCCATTTTTTTGCGCATGAAATGCTCATTTTTAGATTGTGCTAACATAAATGGCAACATGATGAGTCTAACAATCAATACGATTGCAATAATTGCTAAACCATAGTTATTATCAAATATTGAAATCTAACCAATGTAAAAGGTTATCCATGGGTACTGCAAATGTATTATAGAAAAACCCATCTTTATTTTCTGATTTTGAATAATCACAACCGGATAAAGTAATTAATGACGTTAATAGTAATAGCATTATCTTTTTCTTTTGTATCAATTAGATTCATCCTTTTTGTTATAAATTCTAAGCAAATCTTTCTTTATATATTTAAAATTTTCTAAAGTATTAAAGTTCTCGTTTTCCGAAACTCGTGAATACATAACACTCAAAGTATTTTCGTAATTAGCTGGTAATCGTTCTCCTAGGGGTAGTGTATCTAACCATTCATCAATTTCATTAAAGAAATCATCTTTTTGATATACAAAATCACTGACTAAATAATCAAAGCATTTGCAGTAATTTTTTAAATAATCAATAGCACAACTATCAGACTTCTCGACGTAATATAAGGCAAATTGATAATAACAATTAATACTTAGATGTGGGTATAAGTAATCCACGTTAAAAGCTTTATTTAAATGGTAAAGCTTTGATTCTAATGATTCTATCGAAACAGAATGTAAGTCACGTGAAAGCATCAAAGCAAAATCATGCATGAAAATCATTAAAGATTGATACATATCCGTTTGGATTACATTTTTAGCTTTTGAAATATTATCTTTTTGTAAATAAGCCATCGCTAATGTCGCATTTTCTCCGATTTTCAAATCAAAATCTGGTGTGTTTTCTATAACAGAAGAGTAATCACCTTCAAACATATATAGCAATGTTTTGTATCCTTGTGCATGTTTTTTCAAATGAATTGAGTCTGAATTATCCTCTGTAGTCTTAATAAGTTCATGTGTTAGTGAGGCTGTTTCCTTTAGTTGTAATTCGTTTTCGCAATATAAAATATTGTTTAATAAAATACCTAATAACGAATTTAGAAATTTAAATTCGTTACAATGCGTAATATAATATTCTCTCACAGTAGCTAAATATTCAGGATAACTTGTGTAATTAATCATTTTAGATAGTGATATAGATATTTTTTTAATTTCTTCATCAGTCATTGTAGTACTATAATTGAGTAAATCATCAACTGAAATATTAAATACTTTTGCTAATTTAGGGAGCATTGTAATATCAGGATAAAGGGATCTATTTTCCCATTTTGAAATGGTCGTTTTCGTCGTATTAAGATATTCAGCTAATGCTTCCTGCGTCATTCCGCGTCTCAATCGTTCTTTTTTAATTGTCTTTGCTATTTGGATCATTCATAACACCTCTTGTATTTAATGATACTAGAAAAACCATAGAGGGTATATTTCCCATATGACAACTTACATAAACAAAGTTTCCTAATAAGAAACAACAATTAAAGGAACTCCCTATTGAATAAGGAGTCCCTTTTAATTATGGCTTCTGATAACCATGGATTATGTTAAGCAGATATTGATGAACTTATATTTACTATACTGTAAGATATCTAGAGTTTTAAGCATCAATATTGTGAGACATGTTATAAAAATTTTGTGAAGAAAAGTCATATGGTAATTAATTTAAAATTGATTTGACCATAATTCGTAATATTCACCTTTATTATCTATTAAAGATTCATGCTTTCCTTGTTCAATGATTTTACCATGCTTAAGTAAATAAATATTATCGGCATTTTTAACGTTATTCAATTTATGTGTAATTAATATAATAGTTTTATTTATACAATGATTTTCTATGTTGTTTAATATGTTTTTTTCAGTTGAGGCATCTAATGAACTAGTGGCTTCATCTAATAATAATATATCTGAGTCTTTAAGAATAGCTCTTGCTAATGCTATTCTTTGTAGTTGTCCACCTGATAAATTAGATCCACCATTGTGTAATTGAGTGTCTAATTTTAGTGGGAGGTCATTTATAAAATCGTATGCGCAAACTATTTTACATACTTTATATATTTCCTCCTCACTAATATTTCTATTTAATCCAATTTTTAAATTTTCTTTGATTGTAGCACCGAAAATAAAATTTTGCTGTGTGACATAACTAATCATATTTCTTAATGAAGTCTTAGGAATATATTTTATAGAAATATTATTTATTTTAATAACTCCTTCATAATCCGTGTGAAAATTATCTATTAATTTAGCAACAGTTGACTTACCAGATCCACTTTCACCAATAATGGCTATTTTATGCCCTTTTGGTACTATCATATTTATATTTTTTAAAGTCATTTCTTTGAAAGTATATTGAAAATTAAGATTATTTATTTCTAACTGACTATTAAACTTAGTGGCCAAATCTGATGTTTTGTTATCATTTCTTTGTTCATTTTCAGTTTTGATATCCATAATGTCTAAGTATCTTTGAGTGGCTACAAGAGCTGACTGTATCTGTGGCTGTAGGTTTATTAAACGTTCTATAGGATCAATGTAGTATATGACTAGGGCATTAAATGTTAAAAGTGCACCTAATGACAACTCATCTTTCATAATAAGTGAAGACCCGATCCATAGAATTACTATGGTTGCTACCATTTTCATAAAGGCATTAATAGTAAGTTGAATGTTTGTAAAAAAACTTAATTTATAAAGTCTTTTTATTAAATTTTCAAAATAATGAACACCTTTTGTAAAAACTTCATTTTCTGCTCCAAAACTTTTTATAACAGGATAACCAGAAAAGCTTTCAATAAGATATGCACTTAAAGTTGCATCTTGTTCCATTACGAGTCTATTATATTTTTTTAAACTTTTTCTGAATGATAAACCTATTATTAAATATAATGGTACAAGAACTAAAGTAATGTAGAACAATGTTGAACTTTGAGTAAATAAAATAGTTCCTCCAACTACAACCATTAATGTATCTACAATCAGTGTGATTGTAACTGAAGAAAGGGCTTCTCGTATGTGAGACAGATCAGAAAATCTCGATAAAATTTCACCACTTTTTCTTGTTTCATAAAACTTAACAGGTAAATGTAGAACATGATAATAATAGTCCTTCATAAAGTTTATATCAATTTTCAAACTTAAATTTAGAGAAGCTTGGTACCTAATTAAAGAAATAAATGAATTTATTAAATATAAAAAAAGGACTGCTATAGAAATTATATGTAAATTCCCTAAAATTCTCGAAGGTATAATAGTGTCAATAAGGTATTTAAAGTAAAAAGCTCCAATAATTCCTAATAAATTTATAATTATTGAGAGTATAAGAATATTCATGATAGCAAACTTATTGTTTTTTAATATTTTTCTAAATAATTGAGACTTCTTAGGAATACTATAGGATTGCTCAAAAGAAGGGTTATTTTTTACGAGCAATAGGATACCTGTCCATTTTTCTTCGAATTCAGAAAAATTGCACTTTCTTTTTCCTCTTGCTGGATCCAAAATATGTAATTTGTTGTTCTTCTTTTTTTCTATTATTATAAAATGCATAAAGCCTTCTTCATTTACTACATGTGCGATTACAGGTAAATCGTCATTTTCAATATCTTCTATTTTCTCTCCTCTGACCCCTGTTAATTCAATGCCTAAATGCCCTCCGGCCTTTATGAGACCATATAGTGATGTACCTTCTTTATCTGTTTTTGACCATTCTCTAATTCTTGAGAGCATCGGTTTCTTTCCGTAGTGTTGGGCTAGCATTGCTAAACAAGCTGGACCACAATCACTTTCATCATATTGATTAATAAATTTCATTTTATCCCCTCGCGCAATATTTTGTAAAATAACTATAATAGTAATGTTTTTTAGAGAATTATTTTTAGCATAATAAAGATTAATATGTTATATTATAAATATAAAATATTTTATATTTATAAAACTAGAGGTGAAAACATGAGGGATCAAAAGCCTTTATACAAATTATTTTCAATTATATCAGGGGTTTTATTGGCCTTAGGTATTGTATTTTTATTAATGAGCTACAAAGAATTTTCTACTTTCTTATGTGTGTTAGCTGTAACTGTTGCATTCATTCCTAATTTATTAAACAAAGAAAAAATTGGTTATGTCTGTGTAATCTTCGGATTAATTATCCTCGTTTTATCATTGTTTTATTAAAATGAGGATAATTAATTTACAAGCTAGTCACAATAAAGTTATGTACTATTTTAAAGGTATTAATCATATTCTTTGACTCTATAAAAAAAGGAAAATATTAGGTTTTACTAACTTTAAAAGCAGATGAAGTTCTTATAATAATAAGGATTTCGCTTGCTTTTTTTCTATATCAATTACTTTCATATTGTTCAAGTTGGTAATAGAAAAATTAAGAAAACAGTTTAATTTGCATAAAGGAAGCACAAAACAATATGTATTTATTGTTTTGTGCTAATAGTTATGTATCAACTAATTATTATAATCTCTTTCCTCCGCCTGTTTCTTTCATTGCATCTTTATATCCTTTTTTGATCTCGTCTTGATAATTATAAACAGCAACACCTGCTGAACCTATCGCTGCTACTATTGGCCATACGCCACCATTAGTTGAATGTAATTCATTTTCACTAAGTTTTCTAAAAGTCATAATAAATTCCTCCTAAATTAATAAGTATTACCCAATTTATACTTCATTTCCAGTTACTTTCTACCGTACATTGCTTTTCCTGTATCATCAGTTGCTTTTCCTTGGGCTACTAAACCTTTGGTTACCCATCCTGAAGCAGTATAGAAAGCATCTGCAAAAAAATCTTTTACTCCGCCATTAACTGATTTCAAAGTATTGGTATCTAATTTATTATAAGTCATTAAATTTGGCTCCTTTCTAAGATATAAGTTTTACGTTACCACAAAAGAAATTTGTTTTAAATGTAATTTTTTTGTAATAATATACTTTTATAAACAAAAAAATGTAAAATTAAATTTTTATGGATAATTTAAATGAAAAGTTCATTAAGATTTTTTAAATACTAAATATTAATAATAGCACTTGAAGAGTGAAATAATGAAAAACTTAAGGAAGACAGAAAATAATAAATAGGATTTCGCTTTAGCATTTAAATTAGAAAAACAATTTTATATAATTGTTGATGAACTTTTTTCTAAACAATCGTTATTAAGATATTATTTGAATTTGGAAAGTTTAATACACAAATCTTTAAAAGGACTTATAGCTTTTTAAAAAGTGCAGACGTCTGAAAGAATCATATTTATGAGAGACTACATACTCGAATCATATTCCTAGATAAGCATGAACATCTGAAATCGAAAATTGCATAATATAAAATAAGCACATCACTTTGCGTCCTGATTTTAGTCAGTAGAGTGATGTGCTTACTATTTTACCTTAAGAGTTATGTCTCAAATTTTTAAATCCGCACTTTACTTTTAAGGTTACTACTTATTATAGTTGTTATTTCAATCTATTGAGCAATTATCATTTATATCAAAGAAAGCTTTATATGAACCATCATTTGTATTATAAGGAATCATTGTAACACCATTACTATCTGGTTTAGATTCATCGTCCGTGTCGATAGGTGCATGTGCTTTTTTGAATGCTTCTTTAGATACTGTGTCTGGTTTTGTATTAAAACTAATTTGAATAATTTCATTATTATAGTTAAAGTCTACTGATGTATCATAAATGTTTTTAGTATGGTCATAATTTTTATAAGCTTTGGGATCTACTTTATAGCCGTTGATTGAAGCATTGTCATATTTTAATGCACGTAAAAATAATAATCTTGTGTAAACGAGGGATCATACGTAGTATAACCTTCGTGGTTATACCATGGTGCTTCAGCTTTTAAACTTGCACTACTTTCAGTGTTGGCACCACTAGCTCAACTTTCACCATGACCCCATTTTTGAACTTGTTCTGCTACTTGAGCCTCTGGATTCATCGTCGTTAAATATGCCGCTGAAGAAACTACGACAAGTGTTGATACTATTTTTAGATATTTGTTTTTCATAATTTAACCAACTTACTTTATTTAAATTTAATTTCTAAATTTTCACTTCACTAATTCGAATCAATACATTAATTTTCAATCCTTTTATTACATATAATCGGCAAATCTATCTCTAAAACGCATATGCAAAATGGATCCTAAGCTAAAGATTAGAAGACAAAGTAAGATATTATACACTGCGAGTTCCCAATGCGTAATAAAATACCATTCATGGTGTAATATAGCTGCCCTATATCCTCCAGCTAGAAAGTATATCGGGTTAAATTGCATGACTGTTCCAACTATTTGATTATTTGGTAAATAGAGTATAGAAGAGACGAAAAATATCATTCTCATTAAAGCTTGTAGAATTAAATGTATGTCTCTAATTAACATACTTAATGTTGAAGCTAATAGTGCTATAGCGTTGGTTAAAACTAACGCATAAAACAAATATATAAATAATTGTAAAGTATATATAGAGGGCTTGTATCCTCCAATGAAACAAACACCCATAATAATTACTAGTAGAAAAATATGACCGTAGAATTTACTAAAAACGACATAACTAGGAATAATAGAAAGTGGGAAATTCATTTTAGCTACTTGATTAAATTTAGAAGTAATAGACTTACTACCTTCTAGAACACCTTCATTTACGAAAAACCACATACTGATCCCAACAATGAGCCAATATATAAATGGAACGCCCTCCATAACCTTATTGCTTCTTAGAGCTAAACCAAACACAAACCAAAAAACTGCAATTTGCATAGTAGGATTAATTAACTCCCACGCCATTCCTAGATAATTCTTTTTGTTAGAAATTCTTAATTGAAATTCCGCTAATCTTCTTATTAAATATAAATTTTTTAGTTGTTCTTTTAATACAAACCATATTGAATTCATTTGAACATATCACTCTTTCTAAATGTAACGATACTTTTGCAAAAAACCAAATAAATATCATATTCATAATTTATTATTATATAATTTGTTAACATTACTAAACTTTACAATAACTAAATAACAGACACAACTTTTTATTCAGATAAAACAAAGTTATTTTTAAAATGAGTAGTCTAATTCAGTCAGCCACTGCCAATATAAAAAAGGCTGACACATGTGATATGTCCCAACCTTATTGTATTCTTATATAGAATTTCATCTTAATAACAATTTCTCTGGTATCTAGAAAGTATATGTATTAAACAATCAATTTTTACTTGTTCTTTGTGCGCGCTTAGCAAACTCCTAAATCTTTCGCATAATTCTTTTATGAGAAAGATGCGCCTAACAATACAAAACCTATATTCACTACAAGATATGCAATCGCCCAAATAATTGCTGATTTTTTTGAAAAACGATTTGTAGCGAATAGCATAACGCCAAATACATATGCAGCTATAAATGTTTGTAAATTAAATGCACCTAATATGTTATTTCCTTTATCAAAAATATTAAGACTTGTAATAGAATAATCTGTTGGTGATAAGCCAGCGATCCACTGAATGAGTATAACGATTAAAGCAATAATTCCGGTAATCAATGTATAACTTAAAGTAGCAGAGAAAATTGATTTTCCACTTGCATCAGATTTCATGATCTTGGAAATCAGTAAAAAGATGACAAATGTAATACCAATACTAACAATAGCACCGAATATGCCAGCAATTGCACCACCGATTTGTCCGAACATTTTAGCTTGTTCTAATTCCGCTCCTGTCATACCTGCATCTTTATACAGTTCGTTATAGTCAATTGCAAGCGACCCAATAACAGCTGATAATGTCATGACTACAATTGCGAGAATTAATTTTAAAACCCATTTAGGCTTATTACGTAGTTCTGAAAAGTGTGAAACTAAGGGTAATTTTGATGTTTCCATATGAATTTTTCCTCCTGTATGTATAATGACCAAAGCATAACACTACACATAAAATATTAAAATAGTTTTATAGAAATTAAAAAAATAATAAGTATTTATAATACTTAAAGATATATAGAGTAAATAATAAGTATTTATGACATTCAAATAGTAATAATCATTCAAAAATATGTTATTAGATATATTTTTAATTGTGTGGCTATGGTAGTCTTGTAAAGTGAATAAATATAAGGAGTGTTTATCAATTGAAGAAAAAGTGGATGTGGCTTATAGGGATAGTCGCGATAATTGGATTAGTCGTCGTGGCATTGGTTTTGAAACAGACCAACAGTAGTTCGGCGGAGAAAGATGGTTATGATACATATACAGTGGAGAAAGAAAGTCCACTCAATTTAGAGGGAAAAGCATCACCCAATTCAGTTAAAACATATAACAACAACAGTCAATTAGGGGCATATATCAGTACACAAGTTGATGATGGTCAATCAGTTAAACAAGGAGACCCGTTAATTAACTACGATATTAATAATAGTAAGCGTGAACAATTAGCAGATAAAGTAGATGAAGCGCAAAATGCTGTGAATAAAGATTATCAAAATATTAATCAAAGTCCTAACAACAATGATTTGCAAAAGCGATTATCACAAGATCAAAATGCATTAAGTGAAGCACAACAACAACTGAATTCACATGATAAACAAGTCAATGACAGTGTCTATGCAGATTTTGATGGAAAAGTGGATATTAAAAATGAAGATAATGTAACAGATGGTGAAAAGATTCTTCAATTAGTATCCAATGAACCACAGATTAAGACGACAGTTTCTGAATTTGACCTGAATAAAATCAAAGAAGGCAATAAAGTAGATGTGAAAGTGACAAGCACGGGTGAAACGGGTGAAGGTAAAATCCAAAAAATTTCAGAATTACCTAAGAGTTATGAAGAAAATTTAAATGAATCGGCTGCTGGTGGTGCTTCGGCTGTATCGGGTAGTGAGGATGGAGGTGCTACGCCGCAAGCCTCGAACCCAGTTGAAGGTGATCCTAGTGGTGGAAATGATTCAGAATCATCCAAATATACCGTAGTTATTGACGATATAGATATCCCAGTGCGTGCGGGTTATTCTATGGAAGTGGAAGTACCATTAGATTCTATTAAATTGCCTAAATCAGTCCTTACAAAAGATAATAATGTTTTTGTGGTAAATGAGGAAGGAAAAGTTAAAAAACGAGATATTAAAACAGACGAAATCAACGGTGAAATTTTCGTAAAAGAAGGTCTGGAAAAAGGGGATAAACTCATTAAAAATCCTAAAAAAACGATGAATGATGGAGATGAAGTTGAGGTGTCATCATGATAGAACTGGTAGATATCAATCGATATTTCAAAAATGGGGATGAACAAAACCATATTTTGAAAGACATTAATATCAACATCAATGAAGGTGAATTCATTGCGATTATGGGTCCTTCAGGTTCTGGTAAAAGTACGTTAATTAACATTTTAGGATTTATTGATCGTGGTTATGAAGGTGATTACCTTTTTAATCGTAAAAATTATCAAGAAAGTTCAGATAACCAACTTGCAGATATCAGAAATAAAACAGTTGGCTTTGTCTTTCAAAACTTTAAATTAATTCAAAATAATACAATTTTAGAAAATGTCAGCATTCCGCTCGTTTATGCAGGGTTAGGCACTCAAGCGCGTAAATCACGTGTAACACGTACATTACATGATGTAGGTTTGTTTGATAAAGAAAATTTAGTGCCCAACAAATTGTCGGGGGGCCAACAACAACGTGTTGCTATCGCACGTGCCATTATCAATCAACCCAAGTTTATTATTGCTGATGAGCCTACGGGGGCACTTGATTCGAAAACGTCTAAAGATATTATTGAATTATTTATAAAATTGAATAAAGAACATAATACGACGATGATATTAGTCACGCATGATCGTAAAGTTGCAGATCAAGCAGATCGTATTATTCATGTTCTTGATGGTCGTGTTCAACGAGAAGAGGTGGTTGGATGAAGAATTTGTCTAATATCATCGCCATTTCGTTCAAATCTATTTTAAAAAATAAGCGACGTAATATTTTTACGATGATTGGTATTATTATTGGTATTGCAGCTGTTATTACAATTATGTCTTTAGGAAACGGCTTTAAAAAAACGGCTTCTGAAGAATTTGAAGATACGGGTGCTGGAAAAAATTCTGCAAATATTAATTTCATGAGTAATGATATGGAAGGCGCGAAAACGAACCCTTTCAGCCAGCAAGACTTGAGTATTATAAAACAAGTTGACGGCGTAGCAGATGCTGAAATTAAAGAAACGGATGACCAAGGTTTTTCTGCAAAAATGACTAATGCGCAGAAAAAAGGCGACATCAGTATTGTGAAAAAAGAAGCTATGGATAGTCCTGAAAAGGGCCAAGGCTTTGATAAAGATGATAATGAATTACGGAAGAAAGTCGTAACCGTTGATGATAAAATTGCCAAAGATGTTTTTAATAAAGATGCCATTGGTAAAACATTATATATTGATGATCAAGGTTTTGAAGTCGTGGGTATTGCCAATGACGCGATGAATCCATCAGCTGTGAATATGCCTTCAAAAACATTTGAGCAATATATGAGTGGTTTAAGTCAAGATTTTCCGTCATTAAAACTTTCATTGGAAGACGGAGCTGATAAAAAAGATACAGCAAATAAGGTCGTAGATGAATTAAATAAAAAAGGTTCTGGCATGAGTGACGGTAGCTATAGTTACAATGACACTGAAGAAATGATGAAAGGCATCAATCAAGTCTTTGATGCAATTACTTACTTTGTGGCAGCTGTCGCGGGTATCTCATTGTTTATTGCTGGAATTGGCGTAATGAATGTGATGTACATTTCTGTTTCAGAACGTACAGAGGAAATTGCGATTCGACGCGCATTTGGTGCGAAGTCCCGAGATATCGAAATACAATTCTTAGTGGAAAGTGTCGTGCTTTGTGTGATTGGTGGCATCATCGGTCTGATTATAGGTATCTTAATAGCGTCAGGCGTCGATGCGTTAACGCCAGACTACATTAAGAGTGTTGTCAGTCTAGGTTCCGTTTTAACAGCAGTTGGTGTATCTATGTTAATCGGCATCGTATTCGGTTGGATTCCAGCCAGATCCGCAGCTAAGAAAGAATTGATTGATATTATAAAATAGAGCTCTACAGTTCTATTTACATGATAAACGCCCTTCAAAGTGACACTTAAAATGTGAAATCTTTGAAGGGCGTTTTTTAGTTTGAAAAATATAAATAAGTCGTAATTAAGTGATAGATATTGCTGATTGCGATTTTGAACATATTAAAAATAGTTTAAGTTAACTTTTCATGTAAGCTATTTTTAATATCAGCTTTATAAATCAATCTTAGTGCGATAACCATTAAAATTAATGCGATAATTCTTTTTGCATCAAAGTGAATGACCATGCCTTCAAATAAACCAAAATGGTCGATGATCATACCCATGGTTAGTTGTCCGATAACAGCAGAGATATTTGTTGCTATAACGCCTATTTTGGGAATTGCTACAATTGTTAAAAATAGATAACCAACACCAAACCAAACGGCACTCAATTGCCATTTAGGGGCACTAAAGAAATCTAAGAAGTTACCTTCTCCAAAAAACAAAGTAATAATGAATAAAATCATACCACCTGTTATAAATGTTAAAAATGCACTTTCTAACGTTCCTGCTTTTTTGCTAAAAGACCCGTTTACTGATGATTGTGTACTTAAAGTGATACCAGCTATTAAAGCTATGACTACTAAAGCTACTTGCATTTTATACTCCTCCTAATAAATAAGTGTTAATGCAACTATCATTAGTATAATTGCCACTACTTTTTCAATTCTTAATGGTCGTTTTTCACTGCCTAGTATGCCGTAATGTTCTATTAATGCACTCATAATCATTTGGCCAACCACAACGCTTCCCATTGCTAGGCCAACACCTATCATAGGAATGATGAAGACTAAAACAGTTAAGTAAATAACACCTAATATGCCGCCAGTTAATTGCCATTTAGGTGCTTTAATTGCGTAAGATAGTTTGCCTTTGCCTAAAAACAATAATGCAATGCCTAATATGATTGTTCCTATGGCAAAATTGTATAAACTACTTTCTAATTCTCCAATAGAATCACCTAATACTGCATACATGGCACCTTCGATACTCAAAAATATACCTGCTACTATAGCAAGGATATAAAATATAAATTTATTCATGATTTACCTCTTTTCCTCATTTCGCGAATTATCGAATTATAATCAATAAAAAAAGACCTTTAAAGATCTTCTTTTATTAGATTGGCTAATTCATTAATACTTTCTTCGTTTCTTCTATAATAAGTCCATTGACCATGTCTTTCAGATTCTAATAGCCCTACTTGCTGCATCATTTTTAAATAATGCGAGACAGTAGAGGGGGACATATTGGCTTTTTCTTGTATATCTCCTACACATACGCCTCCTTTTTCTTTTAAATATTCACCTGTATAAATATGTCCAAAATGTTCACTAGGATGTTTCAGCCAAACTAAGATATCAACACGGGCATAGTTACTTAATACTTTAAAAGTTTCAACTAAATTTTTCATAACACACATACTATTCGAGAATATTCGAAATGTCAATACACAAATACTTTTCAATAGAAGAACAACAAAATTTTGAATGTTATTCTCACTAAAATGACTAATAGTCTAAGCATATATATTAAAAGAGACTTCCTTTCAAAAAGGGAGTCTCTTAATTGTTTCATTATCAAATTTACTTTTAATAACAAAGCATACGGATAGTTATTGTTAGCTATCTAAATAGCTTTTAACTTTTCATTAAAGTTTTTTATTTTTTCAGCTCTTAAATTTGTATAATATTCTATATCTTCTTCTCTAGTTTCTAAAGGAAATATGTTATAAATATCTTGATAAAATTCAATACTTGATTTATTACGTTGGCCTTCTAAAGATATTCTTGTACTATCAGGTTTAGTTGTTGATAATTCATAATTAGGTATCACACTATGATACACGTTTACTATTTTGCCATCTTTTATTAAATCTGATGTATTTATAAATTTAACCTCTATATGATGTTGATGTGATAATTCTCTAGTTAACATTGCCAGCATCACGTCACAAAACATGATGGTCATGACGCCTTTATTTTCAAATGTAGAGGTTACTTCTAGTTTTTCAATACAAAATTTTTCGGTTTCCCCAAAATGCTTGAACCTGGACTCGAATTCCTCATTTTCTTCACCATCACATCTACTAATCACACTTGTTGCAATGTAATCAAATGAAGTATTTTTCAAATAATAATAAGAACTTCCATAATCGATTAATCTATTGTATGTGAAGGCATTTGTTTCTTCATATTTATTTTTACAAATTATATTAAATGGATTGGTAATACTATCCTTTACAATCATACATTACGCTCCTTATAAAATTTTTGCTTATATAATAGATAGTCTTCACAACATCTATTATTAAACGTTGATTTAAAAACATAGAAAAACACCCCACATTAAAATGTGAAGTGCTAAAGCCGATATTTTTTTGAATAGAAATAATATTTAAAAGAAATAAAAATCGCTTCTTTTTAATATAATTCTGATATTTTATATTCAATATCCGACTATATCAAAGTTCAACATTTAAAGAAACATAATTGATTCATTCGAATTTAATTATGAGTAGATTAAAATATTTTTATTGAAATAAAGTCTTCTCGTATCGACATTTTCTCCGACTTTGTTGGCGGTTTTTTATGTGTATTTTCTACTTGTACCGCCTCAGCTTGTAGTCTTCAACTAGTAATTCTCCTGCAAGAGTCGGTCAGACTAATGATACTTCTTTATAAAAAAATGCCTTATTCGTTTAAACAATTTTGGGTTTAATAAAACAATTGAATATAATTTTAATTAAAAGTATTTATAATATTTATAAAAATGGTATTCTAAAGTAAAGAGGAGGCTATTATGAAAATTATAAAATACATATCATTAATAACATTAGCGTTGTTATTAGCTGCTTGTAGCAATGGAGAATCCGAAAACAAAAGTTCTGATCAAGAAGCGAAAGCAACAGAAATTCCCAAAAAGGTCTTTTCAAGTCAAAAAAGTGACGAAAAGATTAGTGAAGATGAAATGGGTTCAAGTATCAAAAAGTATTTAGACACATTTGATGCATTAGATGAAAATACTTCGAAAATTAGAGATAAAGATGAATTAAATGAAAAAGACCAGGATAAATTAAATAAACTTACTAAGCTTACAAATAAAAATGATAAAAATTTTAAACAGTTTATAGAAAATAACCAGCTACCGAAGCAATACGAAAAAGGAAGTTTAAAAGTAAGTAATTATGTAACTTCAGTAAATGAATTAATGAATCAAATCAACGATAAAGTAGATGCAACAACGGACGATGCTAATACGGACCAAACAAAATTAAAAAATGTAGGCGAAATAAAAGAGATAAATGCTCAATATAAAAAGCAAGTTAATGGTAAGAAACAAAAAGAAGTAGAACAATTTCTGAACAAGTATGATATCCAAACAAACGCTTTTGAATAAAAAGGATTGAGTTAGATTGACACAACGAAGAACAAAATATAAAGCAATTACCATTGCATTGAATTTTGTCTGTATAGAGGTGATATTGTGAAGTGGTTTTTATTTTTAATTCAAACAATTTTGACAATTTTATTAGCTGTTTTTGCATATCAGCAAATGAATCAAAATCACTTAGACACTTGGTTTTCTTTTTATCTGTTGTTTTTTATTCTCTTTTTATTTTGGAATAATCGTGATAAAAAACGTTGAATATATAATTTAGATAAGATTTGTAATAGCTAAGTGTTCTGATGTTAACGTTCATACTCCAATATCGTTTTATATTCAGAAAAGAAAAGGAAGTTTTAAGTGTGAAAAAGAGAGTTGTGAGCGGTCTGAAAGATGGCTTTTTCGTATTTATAGGTGTCGTTATCATTGCTATAATTTTAAATGTAACAGGTTTGAATATGGGTCATAATAGAGTTTGGAGTAGTTTAGGTAATTTGGAATTAATTAATATCTTTAAAGATAAAGAATTGAACGGAATGATTGTATTAGGACTTATACTAGGGTTTATTGCTTTTATTTTAGGCTTTTCTTCTTTGGATAAGGTGAAAAAATCTAAAAAATTAAAAGGCGAATAGAGAAATATACAACAGCTGAATATTGTAAAATGAGGAAAAGGAATTCGAATGAAATAATTATGTCATTTTAAAGGAGATATAGTTATGAAAAAGATTTATTAGCTGGATTCCATATATGGCAATTATATCTATTGGAATGTGTTATACATTAGGTTTTCCTTTTGGTATCGGACCTAGCATTGCAATAGGCGCAATGATTGGTATGACTGTTGATTTCGATAAAAAGAGGAAATTAATTTAAGAACTTGGGTGTTCCATTTGAAGCACCATTTGAAGCAGGTGAGAAGCCGATATTACTTATAAATCCATGATAGGCATTGTCATGTATAAATTATATAATTTCATCAAGAAAGAATAAATTAAAATTGTATTTTTTGAATGGTTGATTTAGGAGGAATGAGATTATGATAGTAAAAAACTATAAGTTTGTCCGAGATAATTTTCGAGATATGATTAATAAAGTGAATGAGGATAGGGATACGATCACTATTACAACGAAAGAATATAATGCTGTCTTGATGTCAGAAGATGATTATGAGGCAATCATGGAAACATTATACCTTCAACAGAATCCTGCCAATGCGAAACGACTTGCAAGTGCTATTGAGAATTTAGAACGTGGAAAAGGTAAGATTGTAACCATTAATGAGTTATCAAATGATATCGTGTAGAGATAAAGGGACTATGAAAGGACTTGAAAGAGATGATGCAAGTTTAGTTGTTTCATGTAGGTACCATTATAAATAAAGTACCTTACTTTACAGAATAAGCTACACTTTTCATAAAACACCTCCGTATAAGTTCATTTCCAAATGAATTTATACGGAGGTATTTTTATTATTTTCTATTGCCTCAGTTAATACGTTTTTGTAACACTCATAAGCTTATGAAAATTTTCGTTTTATGAATTAAGACGCCCTTATATTACATGTTTTGTTCTTTTAAATTAATTAAATTATTTTTAAATAGTAGTTGCTAAAGTAACAAAAAATTATATAATTGATAATGAATATCAATATCAATTATATATGGGGGAACATAGATGAAAAAATTAACAGTACCATTTTTAATAGTATTATTGCTACTGACTGCATGTAGCAATAATGATTATAATGAAAAGACGAAAGATGAAAAAAAGTATACTTTAGACTCTGGTAAAAAGATAAGTATACCCAAAAATCCCCAACGTATAGTTGTTGTAGCTGATACATACGCAGGAGGTATAAAGCAACTAGGCGGACATGTAGTTGGTGTGAACAAAGACATAAAGCAAAGTGATGTATTAAATGAAAAATTCAAAAAGGTTAAAAAAATAAACGCTGAAAATGTAGAAGAAATAGCTGAACTAAAACCAGATCTTATTGTTGCAGATACTGATGACAAAAACTTGAAGAAGTTCCAAAAAATCACAAAAACAATCCCGATGGAATATGGTAAAAGAAATTATTTAGATACTCAGCTTCAATTAGGAAAATTATTAGGAAAAGAAGAAAAAGCAAAGCAATGGGTGAATAATTGGAAGAAACAGACAGCTAAAGATGCTAATGAAATCAAAAAGCACATTGGCACTCATGCCACAGTTTCAATTTTTGATGACTTTAATAAAGAATATTATGCTTTTGGTAAAGATTGGGGTAGAGGAGGAGAAATTTTGTATCAGGCATTTAATTTAAAAATGCCAGAACCTTTAGAAAAGGTAGTGAAAAAAGATGGGTATAAAGCTTTATCATTAGAATCAATGCCTAAATACGCTGGAGATTATATTATTACAATGAGTGAGGGAAAATCCTCTCCAGAATTTGAAAAAACTAATGTTTGGAAGAATATTCCGGCAGTAAAACAAGGTCATGTATTTCACGTTAAAGCTGAAAACTATTGGTATAATGACCCATACTCATTAGAAGAAAATAGAAAAATACTAAAATCCAAATTGCTAAACAACTAAATTTAATCCTTTATAGTTTATTAATTAGAATATTTGAGATAAACAATCTTGTATCCTTTCATAATGCAAAATGATTTTAGACACATCTCTGTTATTATAAAGTTTCTAACTTCAACTACTTTGAATTTGTCTCTCCAATTGGTTGGCATCTGTTGTCGCTAAATTAAAAAATATTTTTGAGGGTATTATATAAATAATAGGTATCTAAATACTTGCCACTAGGAGGTTAGTGTATATGTTTAAAAATATATTATTACCCTATGATTTTGAAAATGATTTTAGTGCAATTCCTGACCATTTAGCAAAAATGGTTGATACAGATTCAATTGTTACAGTTTATCATGTGGTTGAAGAAGCTAATTTTGCAACTAATTTAGAAAATTATATTGAACATAAGAGTGATATTATTAGAGAAACAGAAAGCGATCTTGCTCCATTTTTACATGAATTAGATGAAAAAAAGGTTCAATACAAAGTAGATATTGATTTTGGACCTGTTAATGATACAATCTTAGACAAAATTACTTCTGGCGATACAGATAAAGGTGAATACGATTTAGTAATTATGAGTAATCATAGAGTGAGTTTGAATATTAAACACGTTTTAGGAGATGTTACGCATAAGATTGCTAAAAGGAGTTCTGTCCCAGTATTAATTGTTAAATAAAGATAAAAAGTATAGAAATTCTATTGAACTAACCATCATGTCTAATATTTTTAATATATACTGACCTGAAAAGTACTACAATCTTATAATGATATATTCCCTTCAAGGTGTCCGCTGAAAAAGTGTGGATTTTGAAGGGATTTTTAATTCACTCATATCTGCCCGCCATTATCCCGTTTGTTTATTAATTTACTATGTAAAATAAAAAATTTTTGCATAATTTTCAATAATGATGGTATATTACATGTAAGGGCTTACATTTATATAAAGGGGAGAGATTATTCAAGGGGAAAATGATAGATAAAATAGCCGGATTAAACAAAGATAGGAGTCGCAAGTATGAAAATTATTCCGTTTTCAGATTTGAAAGACATCATTAATGAAGGTGATGTGATAGCCCTAGCAGCATTATCAACGGCTAACTTACCAGCTGAGATTCTCAAAACATTAGTCGATCAATATGATGAGCATCAAACACCTAAAGCCTTCACCTTTATGTTGGCAAACGATATTAGTGATTATCGTGGTGACAGTTATGATTTAGATTCTTTTGTATCAAGGGGTATGATCAAACGATTAATCACAAGTATTATTACTGGTTCACCTAAGACAATCAATGCAATGCGCAATAATGATATTGAAGCCTATTACGTGCCTCAAGGTGTAATTACGACACATTATCGTAGTCAAACACCTGCTTCACCAGGGACAATTACTAAGATTGGGCTGAATACTAATGTCGATCCTAGATATTCTGGTGGCAAAGTAAATACACGTACGACAGAGGATTTAGTATCTTTAATTGAAATCAACGGAGAAACATATTTAAATTATGATTTTCCAGAAATTGATGTCGCATTGTTACGAGGTACATATGCCGATACAGAAGGTAATATTTATATGACGCATGAAGCACACCTTGGAGAGGGTTACAGTGTTGCAGCAGCTACACATAAGAATAAAGGTAAAGTGATTGTGCAAGTGAAAGTAGTCATCCAAAGTGGGCGTTTCAATCCGAGTGATGTATTTATTCCGGGTAAACTTGTAGATTATGTTGTAGTTAATAGTAACCCAAAATATCATAGACAGGTTGTCCAAACACAATATGACCCAGCACTTTCAGGACATTATCAGATTACTGAGATGCGAGAGCCATATATAGCATTAGGTAGCCGTAAAGTGATTTTGAGACGTGCAGCTCAATTTTTACTTGAGGGAGACGTAATCAGTATTGGTTTTGGCATTAATAATGAATTGTCGAATGTTTTAGAAGAGGAGCAAGCCAATCATTTAGTTCAAACGAATATAGATACAGGCGTTTTTGGTGGATTGATTAGTAGTGGTAATTACTTTGGTATGAACTATAATCTCAGTGCACGTATCAGACATGAGTTAACATGGGATTTTATCTATAACGGTGGTATAGATGTTGCATTTCTAAGCTTTGCTGAAGTTGACCAATATGGCAATGTTAATGTGTCTAAGTTTGGAGACAAAATGAATGGTTGTGGCGGTTTTATTGATATTAGCCAATCAGTTAAAAAAATTGTTTTTTCAGCTTCAATGGTTGTTGGGGGTCAACTAAATTTCGCTAATGGTGAAGCTCAAGTGGAAACCCAAGGTAAGTCACCTAAATTTGTAAAACAAGTGGGCAACATAGATTTTAATGTTGAAAATGCACAAAAATTAGCACAGGAAGTTTATTTTGTTACCGAACGCGCAGTATTTGAACTAACGGACAAAGGTATTAAATTAATTGAAATTGCACCTGGCTTAGATTTAGAACGAGATATTTTAGCAAATATGGAGTTTCAACCAATCATTTCTGAAGAGATTAAGGTAATACAGAGTGATATTTATCAAAACACATGGGGAGGTCTGTCTCAGGTAATTAAGTCGGAAGATCGTATTTAAATTAAGGGGGAGAAAAATATGAATTACGACTGGATTAAAACGAGAGCAGTATTTGATGAGGAAAAGCCAGCAGTTATCGATCCATTTAAAGGTACTGAATGGACTTATCAAGATTTAAATAAACGTGCAGAGAATTTAGCAAACCATTTACAAGATCAAGGTATAGAACGTGGGGACGTCGTTGGTATTTTTTCACCAAACGATGTAGCTATTCTAGATTTACTATTCGCTACATTCAAGATAGGTGCAGTATATTTACCGATGAATTGGCGTTTAAAACCACAGGAAATTGAAAGTGTGATCCAAGATTCTGATGTGAAATTAATTTTTTATTCACAAAAGCATTTATCAAGTTTAGAAGGCATTGCAGACGGACTCATTCATATGGATGTTGATTCCGAGCAATATGATGATATGGTGAATCCTAACAATCACCGTCCATTCAAAACGGTAAATGTAGAAAAAGATGATTTAGCAGCGTTAATGTACACGAGTGGTACCACAGGATTACCTAAGGGCGTTATGTTTACGTATGAAACTTTCGTCAGTAATCCAATAAACACGGCACTCACTTATAAAATAAATTCTACGTATAAGACCATTGTTTCAACACCCATGTTTCATGTATTAGGTTTTAATGATTTGACGTTACCATTGTTAATGGCAGGCGGCACATTGATTATACAACGTTACTTCAATGGTGAAGCATTGAATGATCTCATGGCACATTACAAGCCTGATTATTTAATACAGATACCAACGATGTACTATGCAATGTTAGTTGCAGAGAATTTTGACCTTAAAAACTTCGATAACATTGAATTCTTACTTCAAGGTGGGTCAGCACCGCTACCAGCTGTGCAAAAGAAATTTAACAGCATGGGCTTATCTATCATTAATGGTTACGGTTTAACGGAAGCACCACTTACAATGGTTAACACGCCAGAAAATGGTGCTGAAAAACCTGGTAGTATTGGACAACCCGTCATGTTCGTAGATTACCGTATTTTAAATGATGAATTTGAAGATATACAAACTGGAGAAATTGGTGAATTAGCTGTAAGAGGTAATAATGTCACACCGGGTTATTGGAAGAAGCCTGAAGAAACAGCGAAAAACTTCAAAGATGGATATTTCTTAACAGGAGATTTAGCAAAAATAGATGAAGACGGTGATATCTATATTGTTGATAGACGTAAAGAAATGATTATCACTGGTGGTGAAAATGTGTTGCCTTCAGAAGTAGAAGCGGTCTTAGCAACACATCCTTTAGTAGCACAAGGTGTGGTAGTGAGCTATGAAAGTCCCAAATATGGAGAATCTGTCTCAGCAGCAGTGGTATTGACTGAAGATGATCCAGACTTTGAACAAAAACTGGACGCGCACATGAGAGAAAACATAGCTGGATATAAAATTCCGAGAATGTATTTAAAATTAACAAATATTCCGCTGAACTCAACTTCAAAACCAGATAAGTTAGAGTTACAGAAGAAGATGAATAGTAAAGCTGACAAAGCACGTCAACAAGATGATGAATTAGCCTAAATAACTTATGCTTTTATAAATATTTTAAAATAGTAACTATAAAATTTTTTGACAATCTTTGTAAGCGTTAACATTAAAGTGGAGGTTTTAATTATGCCAACAAAAGAAGAAGTAATCAAAGCATTATATCCAGAGGATATTTTAAGTATTGCGAAAGATTTAACTGAAGGAGAAGTTAAATTATTAAAACAGCTTAATGATATGTTAGAAGAAAAGTACCGCGACTCTATTAATGAGCATTGGATAAACGCGACACAGCCCGAAGACTACTTTGATGAATTAGGAAAGTTAGATTATTTCAACAATCCATTATTATATGAAGGACGTGAAGGTGAACATACGCCAAGTCAGATGTTCCAATTCTTCATGTCATATACAATAGCTAAATTTGATGTATCTTTAGCGACACTGCTAGGTGTACATCAAGGCTTAGGTCATAATTCGTTTTGGTTTGGTGGTAGTAAGGAGCAACAAGCTTATTATTTACCAAAATTACAGTCACACGAATTACGTACGTGTTTTGCTTTAACAGAACCAGAACATGGCTCTGATGTCGCAGGTGGTTTAGAAACAACTGCTAAAAGAGAAGGCGATGAGTGGATTATTAATGGTACGAAAAAATGGATCGGTGGAGCGAATGTCGCTGATGTGATACCACTGTATGCAGTGGACGTGGATACTGGAAAACCTAAAGGGTTTATTATCGAACCAGACCAAGAAGGCGTGGAAATCGATCTTATTGAAAATAAAATCGCATTGCGTATCATACCGAATGCTAATATTCGTTTGAAAAATGTGGTCGTTAAAGAAGAACAAAGGCTGCAAAATATTAATAGCTTTAAAGATATTGCGAAAGTATTATATTCTACTCGTGCAGGCGTGGCGTATATGGCAACAGGAGCGATGGCAGGTGCATTAAAAGCTACGACAGACTACGTAACGCAACGTAAACAGTTTGGTAAAGAAATTAGTAAGTTCCAATTAATTCAAGAGAAATTAGCCATGATGCAAGGCAATCTTGCGCAAGCAATGGCGACATGTGCGCAACTTGCACGCATGCAAGCGAAAGGTGAATATGATGAAGTGGCAACTTCAACAGCTAAGATGATGAATGCATTAAGATTAAGAGAAACAGTAGCAATGGGCCGTGGCGTACATGGTGGTAACGGTATTTTAGCTGGAGAGTATGACATTGCAAGATTCTTTGCAGATGCTGAAGCGGTTTACACATATGAAGGTACACATGAAGTCAATGCGCTCGTAATTGGCAGAGCAATCACAGGAGACTCAGCATTTATTTAATATAAAGCATGAACGATTGAAACTATAGAAAAAACAATTTGGAGGTTTTAGTATGACGATTAGAAAAGCAACTGTGTTAGGTGCAGGTACGATGGGTAGTCAAATCGCTGCGCTCCTTGTCAACGCAGGTTTAAAAGTAAAATTATTAGACATTGTGATTGATGAGCATGAACCTAATAAAATTTCCAAAAAAGCATATGAAATCATAACAAATCCAAAGCGCCCACAGCTATTTGATTTAGCCTTTGCCTCAAATTTATCTTATGGCAACTTTAATGAAGATTTGGTTGAGCAAGATGATGCGGACATTTATATTGAAGCAGTAAAAGAAGAAGTAGATATTAAGCATCAAGTTTGGGATAAAGTAAAAAAAGTAGCAAAAGCTGACGCTATATTTGCAACGAATACATCAGGAATTCCAATTGAATCGATTGCAGATGTATTTGAAGAAAAAGATAAAGCACGATTTTTCGGAATGCATTTCTTTAATCCACCACGCATTATGAAGTTAGTCGAAGTGATTCCAAATGAAAAAACGTCTGAAGCAGTAGTGGAATGCGTACAAGCATTTGCAGAAGACGTATTAGGTAAAGGTGTCATCGTTGCAAATGATGTCCCAGGGTTTGTGGCAAACCGCGTTGGTACACAAACGATGAATGACATTATGTACAGAGCAGAAAACCAAGACTTTTCTATTACAGAAGTGGATGCTTTGACTGGGCGTAGTATTGGACGACCAAAAATGGGAACGTATGGTTTATCAGATTTAGTTGGTCTTGATATTGCTATGACAGTAATTAAAGGCATGCAAAACGTACCAGATGAACAACCATTTTTCCACGATGTAAAACTTTCGGAAAAATTAGCAGCAAAAGGTGCATTAGGTAATAAAACGAAACAAGGGTTTTATAAAAAAGTAGATAAAAAACGTTTCGTCTTTGATTCAGAACAAAATGATTATGTGCCACCGCAACCACCACAATTAGAGATTTTAGGTAAGTTTAGTAAAGACTTGGCTTCTAACTTAGACGTTATCTTTAATGCACAAGATGATGCCGGCGTATTTTTATGGGAAACATTGAGAAATAACTTCTATTATTCAGCGATTAATGTACCTAAAGCGGCAACAGATTTTAAAGATATTGATCGCGCCTTAGTATGGGGCTTTAACTGGAAACAAGGGCCATTCCAATTGTGGGACTTAATGGGCTTTGAACGTGTGAAGTCACGCATGAAAGAAGAATTAGGATCACTTCCAGATTGGATAGAGCAACGCAATGAAGCATTCTATAGTGAAGGTGAATCGATTGAACGTGTTACACCAGTAGCAGAGTATATTGACCAAGAGATTTGGGAAAGAGCAGATTCTAACTTATCAGTAGCGCATAAAGATCAATTACTATTAAAATTACAAAGTAAAAACAATGTGATTACTGGCGGATTCCTTGATGATTTATTAGAATCTATTAACAAATTAGAAGATGAAGACTACAGTAGCATGGTCATCTATGCAGGCGGCAACAACTTTAGTGTCGGTGCGAATTTGTATCAAATGAAAAAAGCACACGAAGAAAATAAAGTTGTCTCTGAAGTAGGTGACATGGTCGGAAAACTACATTATATTTTCACTAGACTGAAACATGCGTTGAAACCAGTTGTTACTGCAGTTCAAGGCAGAGCGTTAGGTGGCGGTTGTGAACTTGTACTTCATTCACCATTTGTGGTTGCTGCAAGTGAATCTTATATTGGTCTTGTCGAGACAGGCGTAGGGTTACTACCAGCTGGTGGTGGACTCGCAGAATTAACGGATAGAGTATTGCGCACAAATCATAAAAATAATGATAAACAAGATTCAATTACTAAAATATTAATGCAAGTTGGTTTTGCAAAAGTCTCAACAAATGCATATGAAGCAGTGAAATATGGTTATTTAAGAGAGACAGATACTGTGATCTTGAATGCTGAAAGACGTGTCGAAGTTGCATTAAATAGAGCACGTTACGAATCAGAAACAAATTACGTACCTACACCAAAATCACAATACATTGCTTTAGGCAAAGACTTTAAGGCATTAGCTGAAGGTCAGTTAGATGCACAACGTATGGGTAACTTTATCAGTGACTACGATTATGAAATTACGTTAAAAGTGGCAGAAGTTTTAGCAGGCGGTGACATTCCTCGTAACACATACGTGAATCAAAGATATTTACAGACGCTTGAAAAAGAAAGATTTTTAGAACTTTTACAAAATAAAAAAACGTATGACAGAATTTCACACATGTTAGAAAAAGGAAAACCACTACGCAATTAATAATTGAGAGTAAAAAGAAAGGGTGAACTTAAATGCGAGATGCATATATTGTAGCTTATGGACGTTCAGCAGCTGGTAAGGCAAAGAATGGAGCGATGGCTCACGAAAGACCAGATGAAGTGGCAGCAAAAGTATTAAAAGGTGTATTAGAAAGAGTTGGAGGTTCATTTGACCCTAGCATGGTAGAAGACGTTATCGTCGGCAATTCGTTCCCAGAAGGTTTGCAAGGACAGAACATTGCAAGAACGATTGCATTACTTGCA
The DNA here is from genome assembly GCF_039237145.1 of Staphylococcus parequorum. Taxonomy (NCBI): domain Bacteria; kingdom Bacillati; phylum Bacillota; class Bacilli; order Caryophanales; family Staphylococcaceae; genus Staphylococcus; species Staphylococcus parequorum. Next base: position 184,878 of record NZ_CP150682.1, on the reverse strand, counting down.
GGCATGCCAAACGAAGTACCAGGACAAACGGTCAACCGTTACTGTTCATCAGGACTTCAAACGATTGCGCATGCAGCAAACCAGATTAACGCGAATCAAGCAGACATCCTTGTAGCAGGCGGTATTGAATTAATGAGTGCAGTACCAATGGGTGGTAATGAACCAACGAACAATCCGATTCTACAGGACGAAGATTCAGGTGTTTCTTATCCAATGGGACTGACTGCAGAAATGGTAGCAGAAACTTATAATGTATCTAGAGAAGACCAGGATGCATATGCAGTACAGAGTCATCAACGTGCTACAAGAGCACAACAAGAAGGTAAATTTGATGACGAAATTATACCGATTGAAGTGAATAAAGTCACTTATGATCAAAATGGTCCAGTCGTTTCGAAAGAAGTATTTAAAGACGATGAATTAATCAGACCAGATACAAATAAGGAAACTTTAGCTAAATTACCTACAGTGTTTAAGGCTGACGGTACAGTGACCGCAGGCTCCTCGGCCCCCTTGACAGATGGCTCGGGATTTGTCGTGGTCATGTCTGGTGAAAAAGTGAAAGAATTAGGCGTGAAACCAATTGCACGCTTCGTTGGCTTTAAAGCCGTGGGCGTAGATCCTAAATTAATGGGTATTGGTCCAGCTTATGCAATTCCAGAAGCATTGAAATTAGCAAACTTGGATGTTAAAGATATTGATTTAGTTGAGTTAAACGAAGCATTTGCATCTCAAACGTTAGCCTCTATTAGAGAAACAGGTTTAGATATTGAGAAAACGAATGTTAACGGCGGTGCAATTTCGCTAGGGCATCCGCTTGGCGCAACAGGCGCGATGTTAGTAGGAAGATTACTTTCTGAAATGAAGAAACAGCCAGATACGAAATACGGCATGGTTACGATGTGTATTGGCGTTGGCATGGGCGCTGCTGGTATCTTTGAATATGTAAGATAATCGCAGTTTGAATATGTAATAAATAACCCCTTAAGCGTAAGATAAATGCTTAAGGGGTTTTGATATGAATCAAATCATTATTCTGTGCTTAGTTATACTTGATACATACTAATAAACGTCTCGTTGATAACGTTGATTTTTAATTAAATCTCTTAAATAGTCTTCTGCACTATCTTGACTGTAATTACCATGTTTAATCAGTACATTCACTAATGCTTGATGGACACCTGAAGCCATCTCATCTTTATTTCCACATAGATAAATCGTAGCGCCCGCTGTCATCCATTTATAAAATTCAGCACTATTATCTTCAATACGATGTTGGACATAAATTTTAGTTTCAGTATCTCTTGAAAAAGCTAAATCTAATTTACTGAGTACACCGTCACTCAGCCAGCCCTCTAGATCACTCTGATAAAGGAAGTCTGTATCATAATTTTGGTTGCCAAAAATAAGCCATTGTGAGCCTTTAAGATCTAAATGTGCACGTTCTTGTAGATAGGCTCTGTAAGGTGCAATGCCTGTGCCAGCACCAATCATAATGACAGGTGTTGTTTCTTCATAAGGAAATTTGAAGTTTGGATTCTTTTTAAGATAAACAGGTATATGATCACCAGGTTGTATACGTTCAGCAAGTTGAACGGAACAAACGCCTAGACGTTCACGGCGATGTGCTTCATATTTCACGACACGTACTGTGATTTGTACACGATTTGGATTAACGTTGTTACTGCTTGCGATTGAATATTCTCTAGGTGGTAACTTTCTTAATAATTGCGGTAACATTTTTGGTTGAAGTGATACGGGTGAAAAGTCTTTAATCAAATCGATGACATCTCGACCATAAATATAATCTTGAATCCAATCACTATTTTGAACATTTGCATTTAACATTGGGTTACTGAATAATTCAGCGGCACTGCTCATTAATGCAGGTGTTATTTTTGAAATTTCAAAGTGATGTGTCAATGCATCTTTTAATGTTAGTTGCTGTTCATCTTTATCAACATAAACAAGTGTTTCAGCGTCCCAGCCTAAAGTATCGATAAAGTGTTCAACAAGGGCAGGATCATTTTCAGGGATCACTACTAAACTATCTCCAGGCTCATATGATTCGTTATAACCCTCAAGAGACAATTCAAGATGTCTGACTTCGCGTGTTGCATTGGCTTCAGTCAGTACATTATTTTGTATCACTTCAGCTTGAAATGGGTTTGATTTGGAATACTGACCATGAGGTTCTTCAATTGTGACTTCGTCGTCTATCACATCATTTGAATCTGTGTTTGGCGAAACGTTGGTCAATAGCTCTAGCATATCTGCGATCCATTGTTCTGCTACTTCTTCAAAATCAAAATCACAATCTACCCTTTCAGCTAATCGATGGCCACCAAGTTTACCAAAGATTTCATCAAAGTCTCTTCCTGCCTGACAAAAATCGGGGTAGCTTTCATCTCCTAATGCGAGTACAGAGAAGTTTAATCCATCTAATTGTGGGGCTTTATCACTGTGCATAAACTCATGGAAATCTATCGCATTGATTGGGGGCTCACCCACGCCTTGTGTAGAGCATATGATAAACAAGTAATCTATATTTGTCAGTTCATCTAGCGGAAAATCATCCATCTCCGACAAATGAACATTTAAATTGTGTTCCTTTAATTTTGCTTCAAATTGCTCGGCAACTTCTTCAGCATTACCTGTTTCAGTGCCAAATAGAATATTTACTTCTAAAGGTTCAGCCGTCGTTGTTGATTCAGGTATTGAATCAGCAGTTGCTCCTGATGACGTCGTATGATCATCTTGTTCTTCAGGATTTACCAAATAACTACCCAACCACTGTTGCTGGCTTGAAGATAATGTTGGCAGAAGTTGATTTATAAGTTCCAATTGTTCTCTATTAAAAGGGGTATTGTTTTCATTAAGTTGCAAATCATTCACCTCGTTTTTTTATTGTATGAGGTTTGCGTAAACATCATGTCCTTAAATCATAACATCATTGAATTACTTTATTAATTAATTGAAATAGGATTAATGTTTTTGATTCTCTGAAATGATTTGGTTTATTTCATTTACATCTCTTTGCGCTCTCCTACTTTCAATAAACCAAATAATAAAGTAAATCATTGTATATATGAGAATAAATACGATGATGACCGAGATTCGGAGTGGAAACCAACCTGCTAATATGCCTAAAGGAAACATGACTATCAACATGACACTAAAGTGAATCACCGTCTTTTTAAAAATTGAGAGGCGGGTATGTGAAAATATTAGTTCACCAAAACTAAATGTGACACCGATGAATGCCCAAATTAGAACGGATATCAGCATAATCTGTAACTCAGTGAAGTGTTCATAGTAAAATCGTCCCATCGTCGATATTGGAGAAACGGGCATAAATTGCGTATGTGAAAAAATAAAAGAAAATAATAACGAAATCATTGTGCCTATGGAAACGCCTATAGTTGCCCCATGTATTATCCTTTTCATAGTTTTAAAGCCTCCTTTATTATAGATAAGTATCTTCTGGAAGAATATGTGAAGTCATCATTTGAAAAACGAATTTCTATAGTTCCATTTTTATTGAGTTTCAAATGGTCGATATAATCGATATTGATGATTTCTGATTTAGATATTTGTAGGAAGTTTGAACTTAATTGTTTTTTGATGGTATATAGTCTTTCGTTCAGCGTAAATTGTTGATTCGATGTATATATAGTTAGTATTTTATTTTCCATCCTGAAACATATAATATCTCGCTGTTTTATAAAGTGAATTTCATCATTATATTTCCCAGTAAATGTTTTTCGGTTGGATAATTGTTTGATGTATTGCACGATATCCGGCAAATTTTCTGCATTTTCGTTAGCTTGTATGATAACTTCATCTTCTGATAATTCATTGTTGTATTTAACTCTCACCTTCATATGCAACGCCTCCTGTTAAGTTAAGTAAAACAAATATGAGCATTAAATACTATATAGTTTAATTAAGTGGTCAGTATTGCTAACTAAGTGGTGACAAATGCACATTAAGCGGATGAACTTTAAAGGTGCACATATAAATACCCCCAAATCATTTTTGGTAGGCAATGATTTGGGGGTATAATTTATATGTTTTAAAAGGAGATGTTGAGATATCAGAAGGGCTCAATTTCTTAATATCTTTGTACATTATAATAGCTAGGCTTTTAAGTTTGGGGTGCTCGTGTATATCTAATGATATTTTAAAGATTTAGCCATTAGGGTGTAATAGCGAATGCGCGTACAGGAAATCCTGGCGCGTCTTTAGGTTTAGGGCTAATCGTGTAAATAATGGCGCCTCGTGTGGGTAGTTGATCTAAATTCGTCAACAATTCAACTTGAAATGTATCTTGTGCTAGGACGTAACGTTCACCAACAATATCACCATTTTTGGCTACATCTATCGAAGCATCTGTATCAAATGTTTCGTGACCAATGGCTTTGACTTGTCGTTCTTCGAGTAAGTATTTTAAAGCATCGAGGCCCCAACCAGGTAAATGAAGGTCGCCATTGCTGTCTTTATTCTCGAACTGTTCGATGTCTGGCCAACGTTTCGACCAATCACTGCGTAAAGCGACAAATGTACCAGGTTCTATTGTTCCATGCGTTGCTTCCCATTGTTTGATATGTGTGCGAGTTAAGATAAAATCTGCATGCGCTGCTACTTCTTGTGAAAAATCTAAAACTACAAGTGGTAGAGCGAGTTCTTTTAAATCTAATTCATGTAAATAGCGTGTGTTTTCCACAAAATGAATAGGTGCATCGATATGTGTGCCGTACTGACTTACTATATTCCAATTTTGAACATAAAAGCCATCGTCTGCTACGTTAAACAGGGTAGAAACTTTAGCGCGTTCAAATTCACTGAAACATGGAATGGTTTCATCAAATGTGTGAGTCAAATCGACCCACTTTGATGATTTTAATTGCTCTAATTGTTCCCATAATGGATAACTCATGTGTATCACCACCATTTTTAATCGTTATACTATTGCTGTGTTTGTTGATTTTCGTAACTTATCAACGGCATTTACTAAGACACTTAATGCTTCTTTTACTTCATCTTCTTTACGTGTCTTCAAGCCGCAATCTGGATTGACCCAGAATAGCGAACGGTCAATTTCTTGTAAGGCACGATGGATTGCTTCTGTAACTTCTGATTCAGTCGGAATACGCGGACTATGAATATCATATACCCCTAAACCAATACCTAAATCGTAAGTAATATCTTCGAAGTCTTTAATCAAGTCACCATGGCTACGAGATGTTTCAATAGAAATCACGTCTGCATCTAAGTCGTAGATTGCATGTATGATTTGTCCAAATTGCGAATAGCACATATGCGTATGAATTTGCGTTTCATCAGCCACGGAAGATGTTGCAAGTTTAAACGAATGTACAGATTTGTTTAAATAGTCTTCGTGATATTCTGAACGAAGCGGTAAACCTTCTCTTAAAGCAGGTTCGTCTACTTGAATAATTTGAATGCCTTCATTTTCAAGCGCCAATACTTCTTCATTAATCGCGAGTGCAATTTGATTTTGTACTTCTTCACGCGGTAAGTCTACGCGTTCAAATGACCAGTTCAGAATTGTGACAGGTCCAGTGAGCATACCTTTTACAGGCTTGTCTGTTAAACTTTGTGCATATAGCGTTTCTTTCACTGTAAGTGGTTCAGCCCATTTCACATCGCCATAAATGATAGGTGGTTTCACCGCACGTGATCCGTATGATTGTACCCATCCGAATTTAGTTACTAAGAAACCTTGTAGTTTTTCACCAAAGAATTCAACCATATCATTACGTTCAAATTCACCATGGACTAAGACGTCTAAACCAATATCTTCTTGAATTTTAATCCAACGTGAAATCTCATTTTTTAAGAATGATTGGTAATCTTCATCTGAGATGCGGTCATTTTTCCAATCTGCACGGTATTTACGTACTTCTTGAGATTGTGGAAATGAACCGATTGTTGTCGTTGGTAAATCTGGTAAATTAAGACGTTTGTCTTGTGCTTGTTTACGTACTTTAAAAGCAGATTGTCTTGAAGTGCGCACGCTATCAAAATCATATTCAAGATTTTTAAATGATTGGTTTTGGAAACGATTATAGCGTGCTTTTAATTCATCATATTTTTCAGCATCATTGTCATTAAATAGGCGTCTCAAAGCATCTAATTCGTCTAATTTTTCAGTAGCGAAGCTTAAACCCTCGGCAATTGAATCTTCAAGTGTTTCATCATCTAATGATACAGGAACGTGTAATAGCGACGCTGATGGTTGAATAACAAGGTCATTTGTGTAATTTTGTAAAGTGTCGATGAGTTCTTTTTTAGCTTCAATGTCGGCAGCCCAAACATTACGGCCATCGATAATACCTGCATAAAGTGTTTTGTTTTTATCAAAATCGCCAGCTTTAATTTGTTCAAGGTTAAAGTTATGGTCATGAACGAAATCTAGGCCGAGCCCTTTAACTGGTAGGCTGTTTAAAAACTTTAAATTAACGCGTTCGAAATAAGTTTGTATCACGATATGATTTTCTAAACCAGCATCAGCGAAATACGCATATGCTGCTTGTGTAATACTTTCATAATCTGCACTATCATCTGTCACTAATGCAGGTTCGTCGATTTGAATATATTCAGCCCCAGCATCTTTTAATGATTGTAGAACTTCTTTATATAAAGGTAGTAGTGTGTTTACTTTTTCTTCGAAAGATTGGTCGCCGCCTTTAGATAATTTAACAAATGTAATTGGACCTACAATGACTGGATGTGCATTTACGTTTAAAGATTTTGCATAGTTAAAGCGTTCTAATAATACATTGTGATTAAGTTTCGGTTCTGCATGATCCCATTCTGGAACGATATAGTGATAGTTTGTGTTGAACCATTTGATTAGGGCACTTGCAACATGTTCTTTATTACCTCTAGCAATATCGAATAATAAATCATCATCTATGTCTCTACCTTGGAAACGTTCAGGAATAATATTGAAGAGTAAAGACGTATCAAGAATATGATCATAAAGTGAAAAATCACCGACAGGAATACTTGATAAATTGTAATTTTTTTGTAGTAATAAATTTTCTTTATGCAAATCTGTTAATTGCTGGTGTAATGTATCTAAATCTAATTTTTTAGACCAGTAACCTTCGATTGCTTTTTTCCACTCTCTTTTTCTACCTAATCTTGGAAAACCTAAGTTTGATGTTTTAATAGTCATAATATTGCCTCCTGTTTAGTTGAAGTAATTGATTTTGAATAAGCTGCAAGTTCTAATGTGTAATCTACTTTTTGGAATGGTGTAATTAAATACAAGCCATTAAAATATTCATGTACTGTGTCAATCAGTTCTTTGGATAGTTTCAAGCTTAATTCTTTTGTTTTTGTTTTATCATCTTTAACGGCTTCAAATTGTTCTAACACTTCTTCTGATAATTTAATGCCAGGCACTTCGTTGTGTAAAAATATTGCGTTATTATAACTTGTCACTGGCATAACCCCGATAAAGAAGGGAACATCTAAATGTTTGGTTGCTTCATAGACTTCTTTAATTTTTTCAGTGCTATAAACTGGTTGTGTAATAAAGTAGTGCGTACCGCTTTCTAATTTTTTCTCTAAGCGTTTTACTGCACCGTCTAATTTTCTTACATTTGGATCAAAGGCACCTGCGATGTTGAAGTTTGTCTTTGTCTTCAGCGCATCACCATCTGTGTTGATACCTTGGTTGAAACGTAATGCAATTTCGGTTAAACCTTTGGAGTTTACATCGTATACGTTCGTGGCACCTGGTAAGTTGCCTATCTTAGAGGGGTCACCTGTAATAGTTAATATTTCATTGATGTCTAGTAGTGATAGCCCTAATAAGTGTGATTGCAATCCGATAAGGTTGCGGTCGCGACAAGTGATGTGCACTAATGGTTCGATATCGTATTGTTGTTTAATAATGCTTGCTGCAGCGACATTACTAATTCTTACGGTTGCTAAAGAATTGTCTGCTAATGTGACCGCATCGATATGGGCATCATCAAGTTTTTTGATATTTCTGAAAAATGTGTCTGTGTCTAAGTGCTTCGGTGTATCTAATTCAACTATAATCGTCGGTCGTTGCTTTACCTTTGATGTTAGGCTCTGAGATTGTGTTTTTTTAGATGAAGTACTTGTATATTTTGTGATTGGTATGACATTTTTATCTGTTACGGGTTTTAAATTAGCTATGGATGATTTAATGAATTGAATATGCTCAGGTGTTGTACCACAACAACCACCAATGACGCGAACACCTTCGTTAATAAGTTTCTGTGCTACATTGCCAAAATACTCGGCGTTATCGCTGTATTTGAATTGGCTATTTTCGATATCAAGCAAACTTGCGTTCGGATAGCACGATAAGTATGCGCCTTCTGGTAACTCAATATGTGAGAATGACTGTTGCATATGGTGGGGGCCATGATGACAATTCAACCCCACAATATCAGCGCCACTTGCTGCTACTTGTTGTAACGCGGTATTAATCTTTGTACCATCTCTTAAATAATTTGTATTCAAAGCAGTGAGTTGCGCAATAATCGGTATATCGTGTTTACGTTTTGTCGCTTTTATAATATTTGTAAGTTCTTCTAAGTCGTAATAAGTTTCAAAGAGTAAACCATCTACGCCAGATTCTACTAAAGTATCCACTTGAATTTCTGTGTGATATTGAATCGCAGATAGACCTAAATCTTCTTGTTTAACGCCTCTAAATCCTCCAACAGTACCTAATATGAATGTGTCATCTTTTGCAGCTTCTTTTGCGATTTTTACAGCAGATTGATGAATTTCTTTCACTTTATGTTCTAAGCCAAAGTCTTTTAACTTTTCAAAATTTGCGCCATACGTATTGGTCTGTATAATATCAGCGCCAGCTTCAATATAAGAACGATGGATATGTGCTACTTTCTCAGGATGTGTTAAGTTGTAAGCTTCGGGACAAGTATCTAGGCCTTCAGAGTAAAGAATTGTGCCGATAGCGCCGTCAGCTACTAATATGTTGTTCTTCAGTTTGTCGATGAGTTGACTCATTGAAAGCCTCCTTAATTGCGTAATTTAAATCTGAAATTAATTCATCTGCAGATTCTAAACCAACACTTAATCTAAATAATCCAAATGTAATGTTACGTTCTTCGCGTACTTCTTTAGGTACTGCTGCGTGTGACATTGTAGCTGGGTGCGAAAGGATTGTTTCTACGCCACCTAAACTTACAGATACGAGTGGTAATGATAATGCGTCTACAAATGCTTGTGCTTTGGTTTCGTCTTTCAATCTAAATCCTAATACTGCACCGCCATGACGTGCTTGTGATAAATGTAAGTCGTCATTTCCCGGGTAATATACTTCAGCAATTTCATCGCGCTGAGCTAAGAATTCATAAAGTTGTTGCGCATTTTCCACAGATTGATTGAATCTCACTGGCAACGTTTTTAAATGTTTGGCTAAAGTCCAGCTATCGTGGGCGGATAATGCTGTGCCTGTGCCATTTTGTAATAAATAAAGTGCATCTGCTACGTTTTGATTATTGGTAATCGCTACACCGGCAATAATGTCGCTATGACCACTTAAGAACTTCGTTGCACTATGAACAACGATATCTGCACCAAGTGCTAATGGTGATTGACCAAGTGGTGTCATAAATGTGTTATCCACTGCGAGTAAGAGTTGATGTTGCTTGGCGATGTGCGCTACACCTTTAATATCTGTAATTTTGAATAATGGATTAGATGGTGTTTCCACATAAATTAGTTTTGTGTTGTCTTGTATCGCATCTTCTATCTCATTTAAGTTTGTCGTATCTACTGTTGAAAATTGAATGTTAAAACGTGTTAATATCTGTTCAGTTAGTCTGAATGTGCCACCATAAACATCATCAGGTAGGACAACGTGATCACCAGCATTTAACGTAAGCAATACTGCTGAAATTGCGGCGATACCTGAAGCATAAGCAAATGCATGACTACCACCTTCTAGTTTGGCTAATTTTTCTTCTAATAATGCTCTATTAGGATTACCACTTCGTGCGTAGTCGTATTTTGCATTACCACCTAACACTTTTTGATGAAACGTAGAAGAATCATATAAAGGAGGGTTCGCCGAATCATAATCAGTACCTCTATGTGCATCGAATATTACTTCTGTCTCTTTTGATAAACTCATGAAATCACTCCTTGGTTAGATTTTTGTAATGCTTGTATGATATCTTTCTCAATATCTTCATAATTTTCAATTCCGATAGATAGTCTAAGTAAATGTTCATCAATGCCGCGTTTGTCTTTTTCCTCATCTGGCATATCTACATGGGTTTGGGTATATGGAAATGTTATGAATGTTTCAGTACCGCCGAGACTTTCGGCGAATAAACAAACTTTTAAATGTTCTAAGAATTTATCAGCTTTATAAGCTTTGTTTAAACGTAAGCTCAACATGCCAGTGCGTCCGCTATAAAGTACTTTATCAATTGCGTCTAAGTTACTACATCGTTCTGCGAGTAGTTTAGCGTTATATTCTGAACGATCCATTCTGATGTGTAGTGTTTTTAAACCACGTTGTAGTAAATAACTATCGAAAGGTGATAGTGTAGCACCAATCATATTGTGTAACTGTGCTAATTGTTCTGCTAGCGCATCGTCATTCACTGTAACAACACCAGCAAGTACATCGTTATGACCACCTATATATTTTGTAGCAGAATGTAAGACGATGTCTGCACCATCCTCGAGTGGCGTTGAAAGATAAGGTGTTAAAAATGTATTATCTATAATTGTTAGTAAATTGAATTTTTTACTTAAGATATAGTACGGATCAATATCAACATCTATCATTTGTGGATTAGAAATTGGTTCTATAAATAGTGCTTTTGTATTTTCAGTAATACTTTGTTCTACTTCTTCATAATTAAGGAAGTCTACATATTTGAAATGAATACCATACTGTTGCTCGTAAAAATCAAAAAGTCTAAATGTGCCACCATATAAATCGAAAGATACTAATATTTCGTCACCAGTTTTGAATAAGTTACAAATAAGTTGAATGGCTGACATACCACTTGAAGTTGCAAATGAAGCAGTACCTCGTTCTAGTTTTGCAAAAGCTTCCTCAAATGCTGAACGAGTTGGATTTTTCGTTCTTGTATAGTCGTAACCAGTTGATTCGCCTAAGTGAGGGTGTTGGTATGCTGTTGATAAATATATTGGATTTGCAACTGCGCCTGTATGATCTTGTGACAAAGCAATTTGTGCCAGTTCAGTATTTTTCATAATAGATAACCTCCTTTTAAAAATAAAAAAAGCTTCCGTCCTTTACACCCGAATAATCGGATATAAAGGACGAAAGCTTAGCTCGCGGTACCACCTTTGTTTGTTACTCTATCACTAAAGTAACCTTATCCAGTACGCCAAATTGTTGAATAGGCAACAGAGACTGAATAGTGACATCGTATCTTCGTTGAAATTAAAAAACTCATCTTATATGAATAAAATGAGTATTAACGAAATATACGACGCGTGGATTTAATCCAGTACGCCATTTAACAAAATGTTAATACTGTATCGCTATAACGGGCGATCCCGTTGACACCTCATATTGGTATCAACACTCAAAGGCCATTTTCAAACTTTCTTTCCGTGTCTTCTTTCAGCGAACAAAGACTCTCTGTGTCAGCAGTGTAAGTTTTACTTTCCCTATTACTGTGTTTCGTATGTGCAATTCGTATTTGATATACCTTAGATTACACACCAAAATACTTTTTGTCAACAACTTATCTGAAAATTTAGATTAAACAAATTATTTTCCATGTATATTTACTGTCATGAGAGTGATGATATACTGTGAATATATTAAATACGTAAAGAGATATTGGATGAGGAAAGTAGGTGTATGATAATCGAAAATTCAAAAGATCATAGATTACAATTAGAAGAAGATGCTCAAATTCAACAAGTTAAAGTAACGACTATTAAAGCGAACCCTTATCAACCACGTAAAACATTTGATGAGGAACGTTTAAATGACTTAGCAAAATCGATTAAACTTCACGGTATTTTACAACCTATCGTATTAAGAAAGACTATTACGGGTTATCACATTGTAGTAGGTGAACGACGTTACCGAGCGGCAAAAATAGCAGGGTTAACAGAAGTGCCCGCAATTGTTAAAGCACTAACTGATGAAGATATGATGGAACTTGCCATTATTGAGAATTTACAACGCGAAGATCTCAATGTCATTGAAGAAGCAGAAAGCTATCGTCAATTAATGGATGATTTAAAGCTAACCCAACAAGAAGTTGCAGAGCGTTTAAGTAAATCTAGACCTTATATTGCGAACATGCTACGCTTACTACAATTACCTAAAGACGTATCGAATATGATAAGAGAAGGTACACTATCTGGTGCGCATGGACGTACCTTATTAATTGTAAAAGATGTACAAAAAATGCGTCAAATCGCCAAGCAAGTCTCCCGGGAGTCTTGGAGTGTTCGTTATTTAGAGCAATACGTAAATGAGAATTATAATGAAAAAAATACAAAGACGAAAACACAGAAAGCAGCTTCAAAACCTAAGTTTATTCAACAACAAGAAAGACAACTTAAAGAACAATATGGTTCAACCGTTTCTATTTCTACACATAATAAAAAAGGAAACATCACTTTTGAATTTAAATCAGAAGCTGAATTTAAAAGATTAATCCATCAATTAAATGAGAAATATAATAATGATTAACTTACTTCATATGTGAGGAATAAAACACTGTAATTTTAGACTGATTTGCCTAGGACACTGACTCAGCTTGCAGTCTTTGGCTCGTGCTGGTTCCTCATGCGACTCGTCAACATTTTGATAAATGTTAAATATAGCATCACTAAAAAAGGACATGTTGAATTTTGAGTTCAACATGCCCTTTTTTATATCAATGTTTCGTATTGTAGTGCGCGCTTTCCGTGGATATGGTTTGAGACTGTGGTATTGAGATGGATGCCATTCTCATAAGGAGTCTTTCAAACAATACACATCATCCATAGGGCGCTGCTATTTTTTATAGACTAATTTACCGTTACAAATCGTTGCTTCAATTAAGTTGTTATCGAGTGTTACATCTTCCTCGAGAGGATTACGATTCAGTATGACAAAGTCTGCAACATGTCCAACTTTAATTGTACCTTCGTAGTCTTCTGTATGATTTAAACGCGCTGCATCTGCAGTCATCTTTTTATATGTGGAGCTGCGAGATAAACGTTGGTGGGCACCAAGTATCTCACCGTTTTTAGTTTTTCTTTCAACAGCAATCTGAATAGATTCTAAAGGAGAAATTGGTGTCACTGGCGCATCCGTATGCAAAGTAAACACCATGTTTTCATCTTCTGCCCATTTAACTGGGTCTAAATTTTGCGCTTTATCGCTGCCTAAAAAGACATCACGGTGTAAGTCACCAAAATAATACACATGATTAATAAAGAAAGAACCTCCAATATCATGCGCTGCCATTTCTTTAATATCTGAACGCGTTACTGTTTGTAAATGTTCAACTCTATTGCGCAAAGCGTTTGTTTTATACGCTGCTGTATCCTTATAAGCTTCTATCACAGTTTGGGCTGCATAATCACCATTTGCGTGGGTAATAATATTAAAGCCTAATTGCTGAAAATGTTTGAATTTTTCTGTCATCACATCTTGTGACATTAAAGGTTCAGGTGGTGTTGCGCCATCTAAGTAAGTACCTCTTATAGAAGCAGTTTGTAATTGAATAGATCCGTCATTAAAGAATTTTACGCCGCCTAAATGACTCATACGATCACTTTGCTGTTGAAAAGTACGATCAAGTGTTTCGGCATGGACGTCTTTAAATTCAGGATGTTTTTCCAATAATTCATGCGTAATCACCCAGCGTGTGCGGATACGTTGAGGTGCGTTTAAAAATGTTAATATGCCTTCATAGTCTGTGTAGCCATTACCGCCGATGAGTAAATCAGACGTATTCGTTATACCATTTTTTACATAATCATCAATTGCTAAATTCATACTATAAGCGAAACTATCTGCTGTAGATTTAGGTAGTGCTGCTCTTAATTTAACAGTAGCTGGCAATTCAATAAGCACACCGTTGACATAGCCTTCTGAATCTCGTTGGTAATAACCACCTTCTGGATTATCGTCTGTTAGGTTAACACCCATAACTTCAAGTGCCTTGGTATTTACAGTAGCCATATGACCAGAGTAATGCATAATCGCAATTGCAGTATCCTGAGAAATTTGGTCTAAGTCAAAGCGATTAGGATGACGTTGTTCGGTTAAAGCTTTTTCATTATAACCGTAACCTATCAACCAACCGCTGTTAGTTAAGCTATGCTTATTGTCATTAAATTTATTAATTAAGTCTGTGATGTTTAGAATGTCAGAAGCAGCACAATCTACCATTAATTTTGTTGAACCATAGCCTGTCGGATGACTGTGCGTATCTATAAAACCAGGTGTAATCCATTGTTGTTCCAAGTCTAGCGCACTGTCATCTTCTACGATATCTTCTTGTGGCACAATGTCAGAGATGACACCGTCATTTAATATTAGCGTGCCTAAAAATGGTTCATTATCTTCCATATCCAAAATCATTGCATTTACTATTTTTGAAAATTTCAAAGTAAAGCCTCCTACTTGTCTTTTGTATCCATTACATATACTAATCTTGAAAAAAAGTAAATTCAATTAATAACATATTTTAAAGGAGAATTTATTAGTTTAAAATATAAGTCTTTGAGTAGTATAAGTTTTAAATTCATGTTATGCGCATTTGTTTATTTTTAAAAAACGGAAAATAATTACAAATTTATGAATATAGAATGTGAATGTTGTGTGAAATAAGTTTCAATTTATTGTAAGTAATTGAAGTTCGTATAATAATGGATATATACAAAATATTAGGAGGGCCAATATGTTAACTCAAGAAGAGATACAAACAATTAAAGAAACAGTGCCATTACTAAAAGATAAAGGACAAACGATTACATCAATTTTTTATAAGAGACTCTTTGAACAACATCCAGAATTAAAAAATGTATTTAATCAAACTAACCAAAAAAGAGGATTACAATCTTCAGCACTTGCAATGGCTGTATTAGCAGCAGCTGAAAACATCGAAGATTTGTCACCGATTGTTCCAGCGATTATGCCTGTTGTATACAAACACTGTGCATTACAAGTTAAACCCGAACATTACCCAATTGTTGGTGAAAATTTAATATGGGCGATTGAAGAAGTGACTGGTCTTGAAGATGAAGATCCAATTATCCAAACATGGATTAAAGCTTATGGAGAAATTGCTGATGCGTTTATCGGTTTAGAAAAAGAAGTTTACAGCAATATGGCTTGGGATGGTTTCAAACCATTTGAAGTTACTGAAATCACTGAAGAAACTGAGATTATTAAAGCATTTACAATTCAATCAGAGGATATTGATTTAAGTCAATTTGTTCCTGGTCAATATATTACTGTAGATATTACGAGTGAAAAACTACCTTACCAAGCTAAGAGACATTACTCTATCGTTGATGGTGGTAAAGACTTCTTAACATTTGGAGTTAGAAAAGATGTTACTGAAGCGCATGAAGGTGAAGTATCAACAATTCTACACGATGAAGTGTCAGTTGGAGATACGTTAAGCTTATCTGCGCCAGTAGGTGGTTTTGCTTTAGCGAATAAAGAAAATAAACAATTATTCTTAGGTTCAGGTGTGGGCGTTACGCCACTTGTCTCTATGTATAAAGAAGCGGTCGACGCAGGTTTAGAGTCAACATTCTTACAATCAACATCTAATGCGCAAAATGTCGCTTTTGAAAACAAATTAAACGATATTTCTGATCGCGCTTCATTTGCACGTTTTGACACACATTTCCGTGATGAAGACGGCTTTATTGAAGTAGCACAACTACAACAATATGTAGATAATGAAACAGAAATTTATATTTGTGGTGGCGATTCATTCTTAAAAGCAATGATTTCTGAATTACAAACAATTGGCGTGCCAATGGATAATATTCATTTCGAAACATTTATTCCAAGACTTAGTTTTTCAGCATAATTATTAGATAAAATTGAATTTATTTTATGAACTAGCGCCAATGACATTTAATTGTTATTGGCGTTTTTGTCATTTGATTAAAAATAAATTATGATCTTATAAAAATTAAAATAAGAAAAATATTTTTAAAAAATAAGAAATGTTGATGTAACGTGTTTTACAACGTTGTTAATGAAAATTACATTATTATAATTATTATTTAAAAATAATTATCAAAAACATTTTGAACACGCTATGTTAAGCGCTTACATTTCACGAAATTATACTGTTTTTAATAGAAACTATAGTTTAAAAGTACGCTTGACATAAAAAATTACAATGAGTAAAGTATGTATCATAATTATTTTCGAATAATTCTAAAGACTAAAAATGATATGAATTTTAAACACAGCACATTAAAGAAAAGGGGATGAACCCATTAATGTCAGAGGAAAAAATAACATATGAGCACTTTAAAACCGACGCTTTTAGTGACTTAGATATTTCAGATGAAACTAAAGGTGCACGTCAGGTTATCGCATGGGCATATGAAACGTATGGTGATTCGATTGTTTATGCATGTAGCTTTGGTGCGGAAGGCATGATTTTAATTGATTTGATTTATAGTGTTAGAAAAAATGCTGAAATCGTATTTTTAGATACAGATCTTCATTTTCAACAAACCTATGATTTAATCGATAGAGTCAAAACGCGTTATCCAGAACTGAATATCAAGCTTAAAAAGCCAGAATTAACACTAGATGAACAGTCAGAGCAATTCAATTCTGCACTTTGGAAAAATGATCCTAATCAATGTTGTTACATACGTAAAATTAAGCCACTGGAAGAAGTGCTATCAGGTGCTACAGCTTGGGTTTCAGGATTGCGTAGAGAACAATCGCCAAGTCGTCAATTTACAAATTATGTAAACAAAGATGAAAGATTTAAATCAGTAAAAGTGTGCCCGCTTATTCATTGGACCTGGGATGATGTATGGCATTATATTAAAAAACATGATTTACATTATAACGAACTACATGATTTTAATTTTCCGAGTATTGGCTGCATACCTTGTACATCAGCAGTTTCAACTTCCGGAGACTCAAGGGAAGGTAGATGGAGTAATTCTAACAAGACAGAATGTGGTCTTCATACTACTGAAAAACCATAATTTAGATTAAGATTCTTTTTTTTACTATTAATCCTTAGTATACACATCGGATATGTATAGAATGAAAGCATTATTTATTCAATAAATATATTATGAGTAAGATATAGAGCTGTTTTTCAGACATGAGCTTAGGACATGAATATATATATCAAACTCAATTATTAAATTGGCAATAGCTGACTGAATTGAAAATATGCTTATGCAGGAGCTTCAGCCCTTGTATTTCATTTTCTAGTCATCCTTGTCGGTCTGGGCTCATACAACGAAATCTTATTAGAAAAATTAGATTTCTGTCCCACTCCCATAAAAACAAAAAAGAGGTGAACTTGCGGTGAATTTATCTGTATCAAATAGTCCATTTAATGAGCATCAAGCAGACCAACTCAATCAGGTCGTTAGCATTTTAACCACAGAACAAAAAGTTTGGTTGAGTGGTTATCTTTCAGCATATCAAAACACTTTAGTCAGTGATGCTGAAGCCCCACAGCAAGTAGCAGAATATGTATTAAACAGTGAGTCAGAAGACAATGTTGATAGAAATATAACAATACTTTATGGCTCAGAAACTGGTAATGCGCAAAGTTTGGCAGAAATTTTTGCAGATCGATTAGTAGAACATAACTACACTGTGAAATTGACTGCAATGGACGAGTTTAAACCTAAAGACTTGAAAAAAGTAGAAGATTTATTTGTGATTTCAGCTACGCATGGTGAAGGTGATCCACCAGATAATGCACTTACATTTCATGAATTTTTACATGGCAGAAAAGCGCCTAAATTAGAAGGTGTACGTTATTCAGTACTTGCTCTTGGAGATGAATCATATGAGTTCTTTTGCCAAACAGGGAAAGACTTTGATGCTAGATTTTTAGAATTAGGCGGCGAACGTTTAGTAGCAAGACGTGATTGTGATTTAGATTTTGATGAGCAAGCTGAAGCCTGGATGAATGAAAATATTCAACAACTCAACCAATCATCGAGTCACAAAGAATCAGTAATACTAGCAGAAACAGCACAGGCTACAAAAGAAAAGCGTTATTCCAAGTCGAATCCATATGAAGCAGAAGTATTGGAGAACATTAATTTGAATGGCCGAGGATCTAACAAGGAAGTAAGGCATATTGAGTTTTTACTAGATGACTATGGTGAGACATATGAACCAGGTGATTGCTTAGTCGTAGTGCCACAAAATAATCCGAATATTGTGGCATTACTTATTGAAACTTTAGGTTGGCATGCTCAAGACGAAATTGCTATTAATTCGAATGGTGACAAGCTCACGCTCGAAGAAGCATTACGAGATCATTTTGAAATTACTAAATTAACAAAGAACTTAGTGCTAAAAGCCTCAACGTTATTTGAAAATACGACATTAACCGAGCAAGTAGAGGATACGTTATGGATACAAAGTTACATAGAAGGTCGAGATTTAATCGATTTATTAACAGATTTTCCACCGAGTCAATTTAATTCACAGTCATTACATCAATTGTTAAGAAAGTTACCACCGCGAGAGTATTCTATCGCAAGTAGTTTTCAAGCAAATCCAGATGAAGTGCATATTACAGTCGGTGCAGTAAGGTATGAGGCTCACGAACGTGAACGTGATGGTGTTTGTTCCGTACAATTAGCCGAACGCTTACAACCCGGAGATAGTATACCAATTTATTTGAAGAAGAATCCTAATTTTAAATTTCCATTTAACGAAGAAATACCTGTAATAATGATTGGCCCAGGTACCGGAGTTGCACCATTTAGATCATATCTTCAAGAGCGAGAGGAACTTGGATTAACTGGTAATACATGGCTGTTTTTCGGAGAACAGTACTTTACTACAGATTTTTTATATCAAACAGAATGGCAAACTTGGTTAAAAGATGATGTATTAAGCAAATTAGATGTAGCATTTTCACGCGATTCAGAAGAAAAAATTTATGTGCAACATCGTATTGCTGAACAAAGTGCAACATTTTACGAATGGATAATGAATGGCGCTGCATTATATATATGTGGTGATGAAAAACAAATGGCTAAAGATGTGCATGAAACGATTCGCTACGTATTAGAACAAGAAGGCGGCATGTCTGAAACAGATGCCGAAGCGTATCTTACACAAATGAAAAAAGAAAAACGTTATCAAAGAGATGTTTATTAAAAGAGAGGTAGGGATGATGTATGGCTGAAACGAATGTGAGTTTTTCTGACAAACTCGATGAATTAGAACGTATCAAAGAGCATAGTAATTATCTCCGTGGCACGATTGTTGAAGGTTTAGCAGATAGAATTACTGGTTCGATTACAGAAGATGATACAAAACTTTTAAAGTTTCATGGCAGTTATATGCAGGACGACCGAGATATTAGAGATGAACGTCGTAAGCAAAAATTAGAACCGGCATACAGTTTCATGATCAGAGTACGTGCGCCAGGCGGTGCTTCAACGGCTGAACAGTGGATTGCGATGGACGATATTGCGAATACTTATGCCAATGGAACAATCAAACTTACGACAAGACAAGCATTTCAATTTCATGGCATTTTAAAGAAAAATTTAAAAAGTTCTATGCAAAGTATAAATCAGGCATTACTAGATTCTTTAGCAGCCTGTGGTGACGTGAATCGTAATGTGATGTGTAATCCGAATCCTTATCAGTCTCATGTACATGGTGAAATTAATCAAATTGCGAATGACATCAGTCGACACTTGTCACCGAAGACGCAAGCCTATCACGAAATTTGGTTAGATGGTGAGAAAGTATTAGATACGAGTGATGCAGAACCTGAGCCAATGTACGGTAAAACATATCTTCCACGTAAATTTAAGATTGGTATTGCAGTGCCACCTTCGAATGATATCGATGTTTATTCACAAGATGTTGGTTTGATTGCCATTATAGAACAAGACGAACTCGTCGGTTTCAATGTAACGATTGGTGGTGGCATGGGAATGAAACATGGCAATACAGCTACCTATCCTCAAGTAGGTCGGCTGATTGGCTATTTTCCTAAAGCAGAAGTTGTGGACGTTTGTGAAAAAATATTAACAATTCAACGAGACCATGGTAATCGTGAAGACCGTACGAACGCACGTTTTAAATATACAGTAGATCGCAAAGGCGTAGAGTGGGTTAAAAATGAATTAAACGCACGTCTTGGATGGCAATTAGAAAGTGAACGACCATATCATTTTGACCATAATGGAGATCGCTATGGTTGGACAGAAGGCAGCGGTAAATGGCACTTCACGCTATTTATACAAAATGGACGAGTCAAAGATACGGATGACTATAAATTAAAAACAGCGTTAAGAGAAATTGCTCAAATCCATAAAGGTGATTTTAGACTAACCCCTAACCAAAATTTAGTTATTGCGCATGTTTCTGACAGTGAAAAGCCAAAGATAGAAAAAATCATCTCAGAATATAGTCTGACAGATGGCGAACATTATACAGGCTTAAGACGAAACTCTATGGCGTGTGTTGCTTTTCCGACTTGTGGTTTAGCGATGGCTGAATCCGAACGTTATTTACCATCACTTATTGGAAAAATCGAAGAATTATTAGATGAAGCAGGATTAAACGACGAAGAAATTACGATTCGAATGACAGGTTGCCCTAACGGATGTGCCAGACCTGCATTAGCAGAAATTGCATTTATAGGTAAGGGCCCAGGAAAATATAACATGTACTTGGGTGGCGGCTTTACAGGCGATAGATTAAATAAAATTTTCAAAGAAAATATAGCAGAAGCTGAGATTTTAGAAAGCTTGAGACCTATATTAATCCAATATGCGAAAGAAAGAAACGAGGGTGAACATTTTGGTGATTTCGTCATACGTGCAGGCATCGTAGCCGAGGTTAAGGACGGTCAAGTATTTCATAGCTAATAAATTGAGAAGGTGGTGTCAAGATGGGCAAAGTATTTTTAGTAGGCGCGGGTCCAGGCGATCCTGATTTAATCACAGTAAAGGGATTAAAAGCGATTCAACAAGCAGACATCATTTTATATGATCGACTAGTAAACAAAAAGTTATTAAGTCATGCATCGCCGCAAGCGAAGTTTATGTATTGTGGGAAAGACCCTTATCGTCATTCTTTATCACAAGAAGATACGAATAAGTTGTTAGTGAATTTTGCGAAAAAAGGTCAAACCATTACAAGATTAAAAGGTGGAGATCCTTTTATTTTTGGAAGAGGTGGAGAAGAAGCAGAAATTTTAGCAGAACATCAAATTCCATTTGAAATTGTGCCAGGTATTACATCAGGTATCGCAGCACCTGCATATGCAGGTATCCCCGTTACACATAGAGATTATAGTTCATCTGTTGCCTTTGTTACAGGTGTGATTAATAAGAATATAGATAAAGATTCGTATTGGAAACATCTTGCTCTCGGTCCAGAAACACTGTGCATTTATATGGGTGTCAAAAAATTACCAGAAATTAGTGAACTATTGATTAAACATGGACGTCCCATTGATACACCGGTTGCTTTGGTTCAGCTTGGTACATCAGAGAATCAAAAGACAGTGGTTGGTAACTTGATGAACATTGTGGAAGTTGCCAAAGATATTGAAAACCCAGCAATGATTGTCGTAGGCGAAGTGGTCAAATTAAGAGAACATATCAGTTGGTTTGAAGCGGGACAATCAGAAGCGTCACTTGCGAATTTAACATATCAATAGAGGGAGGTCTTAGTATGCGAGGCGTCTTATATGTCAGTCACGGTAGTAGGGTAGATGAAGCTGTTACAGAAGCTGTGAACTTTATTGAATCAGTTAAAAATCAAATCGATGTGCCATTACAAGAAACATGCTTCTTAGAATTAACACTGCCTAATGTGTCACAAGGTTTTCAGCGATTAGTTAATAAAGGAGCAACTGAAATTTCTGTGATACCCGTACTTTTACTAAGCGCAGGACATTATTTCAAAGATATACCGACAGAAATTCAACGAAATCAGCAAATGTACCCACATGTCAAAGTTTCTTATGGAAAACCATTAGGGGTACAACGCCGGTTAACTGAAATACTACATCAAAGAATTGAAGAAACACATATGACACCTAATATGGATGCGAAAGTATTGATCGTGGGCAGGGGGAGTTATAATCCTCAAACACAAAAAGACCTCTCGACAATCAAAGCGCAGTTACAAGATAAAAATATTCATTTAGACATCGAAGTGTGTTATTTGGCTGCGTGTGGGCCTTCATTTGAAGAAGCGCTTCAAGATGCAGTCAATAAAGCACATTCACAAATATTTGTAGTTCCATATTTGTGGTTTACAGGTATTTTAGAACGTCACATAGCAACAACTATAGATGACTATCAAGTAGAGCATGGCATTGTACTGTGTGACCGACTTGGCAACCATAGTCATTTACAAATTGCATTAAAAGAACGTGTAGAAGCAACATTTGAAACTGTAAACCAGTAACAGTCTTAAGTACTCAAGATAGTAAGGAGTGACATAATGCCATTGATTCCACTCATGATTGATATTTCAAATAAGAAAGTCTTTGTAATTGGCGGGGGTAAAGTTGCAGAACGAAGAGTGAATACTTTAGTCAATTATGCCAAAGACATTCATGTGATTAGCCCCACTATTACTGAAAATTTGAAAGATATGGTTCAACACTCAGCAATAAAATGGAGTGAAAAATTATTTGAAATTAACGATATCCAGCAGGCAGATTTCATTGTTGTAGCGACAAATAGCGCATCTACAAATCAATGTGTATTGCAACATAAACCAAGTCACGCAATGATAAATATGGCTGGAGCATCGACCTCAGGTGATGTGGTATTTCCAAGCATATTACGACGTGGCAAGTTGACATTAAGTATTTCTACAAACGGTGCAAGCCCAGCGCTTACAGCACAAATTCTCGCTGAATTTCAACAACAGTTTACGAGTCGTTATGAAGTGTATGTAGATTTCTTATATGAATGTAGACAACGCGTTAAACGGAGTTCGTTATCTTCATTAGAAAAGCAAAGATTTTTGAAATCAATTTTAGCAGATCGTTATTTGGAAAAAGATAACCAAAGAGATGTGGTTAAATGGCTTGATTCACTGAATTAAACACAATTCGGAAGGAGTATGACACATGTATAAGTTATTTATCTTCGCACTTGCAGGATTTCTCGCACAATTGATAGATGGTTCCCTTGGTATGGGATTCGGTGCATCTTCTTCCTCAATATTATTAACTTTCGGTATAGCGCCAGCAATCGCATCTGCAACGATTCATTTTGCTGAAGTTGCAACAACTGCTGCTTCTGGCACAGCACACTGGAAGTTTGAAAATGTGCACAAGCCGACAATGATTAAATTAGCAATTCCAGGCGCAATTACAGCATTTATTGGAGCGGCGTTTTTAAGTCATATACATAGTAATTTAATTAAGCCTTTTATTGCTGTGTTTTTATTAACTATGGGTTTTTACATTTTATACCAATTTTTATTTAAAAAAGACAACCAAGTACAAAAAGATGCAAGTAAAATAGGGCGTTACGCTATGATTCCACAAGGCGCAATTGCAGGTTTCCTTGATTCAATTGGTGGCGGGGGCTGGGGGCCAGTCAACACACCATTGTTATTAGCTCAAAAAAAGTTAGAGCCAAGATATGCAATTGGTACCGTGTCTGCGAGTGAATTTTTCGTGGCACTCTCAGCATCAATTAGCTTTATTATCTTTTTAGGTTGGAGTCAGATTAATTTAGGTTTAGTGGTTTCATTGAGTATTGGAGGGTTGATTGCAGCACCTTTCGCAGCTTGGCTTGTTAAAATTTTACCGGTGAATATCTTAGCGGTTTGCGTAAGTGGTTTGATTATCTTTACTAATAGTAGTTCTTTAATCAGCGTTTTTGACCCAACACCAGTAATATCCATAACAATTAAAGTATCGCTTATTGTCATTTGGATTATTTTAATTACTTATGCGTTATATCAAAATAAAAAATTATCATTTTCAATTTCTAAAAATAAAGCAAACACGAATGAACTAGATTAAAACATAAAGGAAGTGTATAAGTATGACATTAACAACAGAATCAATTGCAAATACGATTGAAGCACATGGTGGGAAACTCATTAACAGAGAAGTGAGTGACTTACTAAAAAAGGAATTATTGGCCGAGTCGAAATCATTATCTACTATTACACTGAATCCATGGAGTTTGTCAGATTTAGAGCTTATTGGTATTGGTGGGTTCAGTCCGTTAACAGGATTTATGAATGAAGCAGACTATACAAATGTAGTAGAAGACTTACATTTAAGTAATGGCTTAGTGTGGAGTATTCCCATCACTTTACCTGTAACTGAAGATAAAGCAAAGCAACTAGAGATAGGAACACGTGTCGCATTATATGGTGAAGACGAGCATTTATATGGCGTACTTGAATTAGAGGAAAAATATACGTACGACAAAGAGAAAGAAGCACAACGTGTATATGGTACTACAGACATTGACCACCCTGGTGTGAAGAAAGTATATGAAAAAGGGAATGTCTATCTTGCTGGACCAATCTATTTACTAGATCGACCAAAGCATGACGATTTTGTAGATTATCATTTAGATCCCGCTGAAACGAGACAATTATTTAATGACTTGAATTGGAAGACAGTTGTAGGATTCCAAACAAGAAATCCAGTACATAGAGCACACGAGTACATACAAAAAGCAGCTTTAGAATCTGTTGATGGACTATTATTGAATCCATTAGTTGGAGAGACAAAATCTGACGATATTCCAGCTGCTGTACGCATGGAGAGTTATGAAGTCATTCTTAATAATTATTACCCGGAAAATAAAGCACGCTTAGTCATTTATCCTGCGGCAATGCGCTATGCTGGTCCACGAGAGGCAATATTACATGCGACAGTAAGAAAAAATTATGGCTGTACACATTTTATTGTTGGACGCGATCATGCTGGTGTAGGTAACTACTATGGTACTTATGAAGCACAAGAGCTTATTTCTAAATATGAAGCAGAGTTAGGAATACAAATTTTGAAATTCGAACATGCGTTTTACTGCAAAACTTGTGAAAATATGGCGACTGCAAAAACATGTCCACATGACGCTTCCTCACATTTACATTTGAGTGGTACAAAAGTTCGTGAAAAGCTTAAAAATGGAGAATCACTACCTAAGGCATTTTCAAGACCAGAAGTAGCAGAAGTATTGATTAAAGGCTTGCAAGAGCAATAATTTAAAGGAGTGAAGTGAATGAACACATCTCAACATATTACATGGCATGAATCCGAAGTTAAAAAAGAAGAAAGACAACGCCGTAACGACCACAAAAGTGTATTGATTTGGTTTACTGGATTATCAGGGTCTGGTAAATCGACGGTGTCTGTTGCGTTAGAAAAAGCATTGTTTCAACGCCAGATACATACGTATAGATTAGATGGAGATAATATCAGACATGGACTTAACAATAATCTTGGGTTTAGTCCAGAAGACCGTACAGAAAATATTAGACGGATTGGCGAAGTAGGAAAGTTAATGGTAGATGCAGGGTTAATCACTGTTTCTGCATTTATTTCACCTTATCAAGCGGATCGTGACACGGTACGTAGCTTATTACAAAAGGACGAATTTATAGAAGTGCATACATTATGCAGTCTCGAGGAATGTGAAGCGAGAGATCCTAAGGGATTGTATCAGAAAGCTAGAAGTGGAGAAATTGCTGGATTTACAGGTATTAGTGCACCTTATGAAACACCAGAAACGCCAGAAATAGTCATAGATACAGAAAAAGATAGTATCGAGCAATCTGTAAATAAAATTGTTAACTATTTGAAAGTGTATCAATATATTTAGATAGATGAGTTAAATCTTGTGGTGTGTTGATTTAAGTATTAAATAAAGATAAAACACGAAAGGGGAATATGGATGGAAATCTTAAATATAATTGCTTATAGTTTGCTTATTATATTGATCTTAGTAGTGTTTTGTGGTGTTTTCCTAGTAAATAAAGGACAAGATAGAAGTTATTTTATGCTAGAGTTCAAAGTGATTGTAGTTATATTGTTCACATGCTTTATAGGCTTAGGTATAACATTAACAATTTTGGGTTATTTTGGAAAACTATAATAAATTAAAGGGCATAAGCGATTTATAATTGATTAGCATCTGTCTTTAATGTAGAGGGTTTTATGGTCATGTTAAAATAATCATGTTATAGTATATGAATTAATTTCTAATAAAATCTTTCTTTGTGTCTACAGTAAAATATAATTATAGTGACATATTGGAAGTAAGGAAGGTTTCGGACATGAATAAAACCATACAAGATATATCTAAAGTAGAACTTCATTGTCATCTCGATGGTTCTACAAGTATAGCGTTAATCAAGCAACTTGCTTCTGAACAAAATATAGTTTTAAAAGAACCCCGTTTGCTCGTAAGTGAAAATTGTGAAAGCCTAGATGAATATTTGCAGTGTTTTGATGAAATATTAAAAGTGCTACAGACAAAAGATAGTCTCAAAAGAGCTGTCTTAGATGTTGCGCAACAAGCGAGTAAAGATAATATAAAGTATATAGAAATTCGCTTTGCACCGTTATTGCATACTGAACACGACTTGTCGTTAGCAGATGTATTGAAAGCAGTCGAAGCGGGCGTCCAACTTGCAACAGAAACGATGGATATCAAAATTAATTTATTGGTTTGTGCAATGAGACAGCATGAAGCTACAGTGAATGAAGCGCTTTTCGATTATCTTGAGCAGAGAGATAGTGAAGTGGTGCGTGGGATTGATTTTGCAGGTCCGGAAGCAGCATTTCCACCGGAAGATATTCGTACCACAATTCAATACGGTTTAGATAAAGGGTTTAATCTCACTTTACACGCCGGTGAATGTGGATGTATGCATAATGTTATGGAGTCTATTAAATTAGGCGCAAAACGTGTGGGTCATGGTGTTGCCATTAATGAAAATGAAGCTGCGTTACAAGAAATAAAGCGAAACAATGTGATGTTAGAAATGTGTCCGAAAAGTAATGTTCAAACGAAAGCGATAAAAGATTTAACAGAATTAAACATACCTTATTTGCTAGAGCAGGATATACCTTTTATTATTAACACGGATAATCGTACGGTCACTCAAACTTCACTAAATGAAGAGTATGCGTTATTAATGAAACATCAATTGATTTCAGTCGAACAGATTGAATTTATCAACTTAAGAGCAATCGAATATGCCTTTTTGTCAGATATTGAAAAAGAAAATTTAAAAGCAGTGATGCAATCATAAAAAAACGAACTTCCAATAGTTGGAAGTGCTCTTAAAGTCTCTGACTTTATTGGCAGTTTTTGTACATGCTTTCCGCGGGCACAGCCTCAGCCTGTAGTCTTCGACTAGTGCTTTCCCCGCAGGAGTCAGCCCAAATCACTGCCATTTTCTAAAACGAAGATATAACTGAATTAACAAAAAGAGAACTTCCGTTTCTAATAAGTGTTAAATAAAGAAATGAATCAACAAAGATGGTCTACGTTCTGAGAGAACTTCCAATAGCTGGAAGTTCTCTTTTTTGTATAACAAATTATGAACGGCCAGTTGCAATAAATAAACTCGCATCTTTATTCATAAATATATTTTCACCTTCATAAAATGTGTGTGATTGGACATGTGTTAAACCTAATTCAGTAAATAGTTGCTGGATATCCGTTTGTTCAAAGCCATTATAGACTTTTGGATGATATACATTTTCATTCTTATTAAAATCAACAAGAACGAGCAGACCACCAGGATTTAATTTCGCACGTAACGCTGTTAATAATGCTTTGTAATCACCGCTGTGAAGTAGTACTAATGAAAGGAAAACTACATCATAGGTAGCGTTAATCTGTGTTTCATCTGAAAGAATATCACCTACATATGCGTGAATCTGTGTTTTGCCTAGTTCAGCAATTTTGCTTTCAAACACCTTGATCATTTGAGGTGCAGCATCCATCATTGTGACTTCGTCAAAATGACGCTCTATATTTAATGTTACTAGACCAGTGCCGCCACCATAATCTAATAGTGACTGATATGAAGTGTTTTCGAACACCTTTTTCACTTCGGCTGCAATTGTATCGGCAAGATATATTCTACTCGGGCCATCGTACTTTTGAGCAATTTGATCAAAACGGTCTTTATTCAAGTTAAAACTCCTTTGTTGAGTGAAATTATTATAAAAAAATCATTCATTTATATAATGGTTATTATAGACATGTTAAGTCGTTAATAGAGTTTATCACAAGATGAAAAGTAGCACAATGTATATTATTTAAAACAGTATATTTAATAATATGAAAATACATGTGTTCAAATAAGTATTAGGTGAGCCTAAAGTATGATTGAGGACATGTTAAAAATATGTTTTACTGGAGTCTATCAGTCATAATGAGGTGAAGTCATGAAGCGATTTTTAACACTGGCGCGCAGGCGTTTAGAAGGTTTGGATTTTAGTATGATTCTCTGTTTTATCATACTTGGTATTATAGGTGTAATGATGGTTTACAGTGCGAGTATGGTATCTGCATCTAAAGGCGCATTAACAGGCGGTGTGCCTATCGAAAGTAATTATTTTATGAAAAGACAATTGCTCTTTTTGGTATTGGGTGTAGTTATTATTATATTTATTGGTAGTTTCGTTAACATTAACGCTTTTAAAGAGAACAATGTACAGAAAATGATGGTGTTAGGTACATTGTTGCTATTGCTAATTACTGTGTTAATTGGTAAGGAAATCAACGGTTCCAAAAACTGGATTAATTTAGGTTTGTTTAGTATTCAATCTTCAGAATTTTTAAAGCTAACCTCAATTTTTTACCTTTCCTATGTGATTAACCAACGTGTATCGAGTCGAAGGGATTATCAGTTGAAACATCTCATTCCACCACTAGGCATCATCGGGATAAGTTTATTACTTGTCTTAATGCAAGGGGACTTGGGCGGTACTTTATTAACAGTAGCGATTATTGCTTGCATACTGATTTATTCAGATTTAAAAAATAAGGTAAAAATTCAAATCATGGCAATCGCAGTGATTCCAATTGTATTTTATAGTATTTATACATTGATTTTTGATGCTAAAAACCTTTACAGATTAAGACGTATTCAAGTCATGATCGACCCATTTAAATACGAAAAAGATGATGGGTATCAACTTACGAGTGCTTTAACAGCAATTGGAAATGGCGGATTTACTGGCAAAGGTCTAGGTAATGGTATTGCTAAATTAGGGTATTTACCAGAACCGCATACTGATTTTATTTTCACGGTTATTTCAGAGGAATTAGGTTTACTAGGTGTATTATTTATATTACTGATTTATGGCTTTATATTAGTTAAAGGACTTATATATGCAAATAAAACCACAAATCAATTTTATAAATTAATTTGCGTCGGTGTCGTAAGTTATTTATTTATGCAAGTGTTCATTAATTTAGCAGGAGTCTCTGGCATCATTCCTTTAACGGGGGTAACATTACCGCTATTAAGCTATGGCGGATCATCTATATTGAGCATAAGCATTGCCTATGGAACGCTATTAGCAGTAGCTAGAAGAATTAATAATGAAAGGAAATTAAACTAAGTGAGAGACTATTTGAAAATGATTTTAATAAGTTTGTGCTTATTGATACTCATGATATGTATACATATAGATTTAACTGATCCATTAGATAATTTTATTTATCAATGGTTACATGGAACGATTAACTCTAATAGTGTCGTTGTATATCTTGAAATAATTTCTAATATATTTGAGCCGTTGCACTGTTTAATCATGATATTGATGATTTTAACACTCGTATTTTTTTATAATCAATTTAAGTTTTGGTGGTATGGATTTTGGTGTTTCAGTGTTTTGTTGATAGGTACATTTTTTAAATATATTATTCAACGACCAAGACCTGATATCAGTATAGATGGCTATAGTTTTCCAAGTATGCACGTGTTAAGTGTCTGTCTACTGGTGAGTCTCATATTATTGTTGAAAAATAATCAATGGCTAACGCTCATATGCGTATTATTGATCATTTCGATTATCGTTTCTAGAATATATCTACGTGCACACTTTTTTACAGATACAATAGGTAGCATACTCATTATAGGGATTATGCTTCAAGCTTTGAAATTGGGTAATGCAACTTCAACTACAACTAAAAATGATAGGTGACATTACTAGCCATGTGTAAAAACACCTCTTTATCAGGTTGTCGACAACGACTTCTACTTTGTTAGCAGTTCTTTTGTGCACGCTTTCCGCGGACACAGTCTCAGCTTGTAGTCTTCGGTTAGTGCTTTATTAACGAGTTAGAAGTCGGCTCAAATCACTG
Organism: Staphylococcus parequorum; assembly: GCF_039237145.1. Classification (NCBI taxonomy): domain Bacteria; kingdom Bacillati; phylum Bacillota; class Bacilli; order Caryophanales; family Staphylococcaceae; genus Staphylococcus; species Staphylococcus parequorum. The sequence continues at coordinate 154,296 of NZ_CP150682.1, read as the reverse complement.
CTATTTTTAATTTAATAAATTTGCAATAACAATGAACAAATCAAAACAAAATTTAAAGGCTTGTCTCCTACAAAAATTAGGAAACAAGCCTTTAAAATTATATGCTAAAGCAAAGTACAGCTTTTAAAATTCAGTACATATTCAGGTGTTTTGATATATTGTGACTAGCATGATTTGAAATTTATTCTTCCATTACTTTGTTTATAATTTCTGTTGCATTTAAATTTAATATATTACTTGGTGTGACTTGGTCAATGTTACGATTGAACATCGTTTTTAATTTTTCTACTTCTTCTTTTTCACCAGCTAAATAGAGTTGGTGCCAGCCTTTCTTCTTAGCATTTTTCTCAATAGTAGCGACTAAACTTTTGAACCAACGCTCTTGATTAGCTTTCACACGTTCTTTATATTCATCTCTTTGCGCGCCACCTTGAGTTAAATCATCGCCTTGTGGTCCGGAATGTTCTCTCCAATCATTAGTATCTAAATCTAGAGTGTAATAATCTTCGTCTACAATTGTACCAATTTCAGTTTCAATCACACGTGCTTTGTCTTGTTGTAAAACTAAAATACCAGTGTAAGGATAGCTTTGTTGTAATGATTTGAGCTGATCTAATTTGGGTTTTGTGTCCCATTTAAATTCTGTTTTTATAGAAATGTTAACGTGTTTTTCGAACCTTAATGACTCGTCGGCAGTCATAAATAAAATAAGACCTCTTTTTAAATTAGGTTCAGCGCCTTGTATTTCAGTTTCTACTTTATTGATAATATCTTTTGCTTGGTTTTTTTCTTCGTGATTGTCACTGCTTTTTGTTTTGTCTGATAAGTCTTTCAAGGCATTTTTTAATTCAATTTTCCACTTTGTTCCTTGTTCGGGACTGGTATCTAAATAAATTGAGAATACTTTTTGATTTTGTGACTTACCATCGAATTGTTCCAAGTTATTAATTTCTTCTTGTAAAAGCATTATATATCACCCTTCATAATTCTTACATACTATATATTTTGCCTTTTTTATAGAAGTTAAACTTTAGATATATTATCAGATCGTATTAGTAAATAAATATAAAATCTTAATAATAATTTTTTACAACAATAAAAGTTAATTTTTAGATTTTAAAAGTGTTTAAAAGCGTTTTCAAAGGGAAAATTAACTATAATATTGGAAAAAGATAACTTGAATTGAAAATTCACACGAATAAAGGGGGAGTATGTATGGCTACGCTACTATTTCTTGTAACGATACTTTTCATATTAGTCATTTACTTACTTGTTAAGCTAAAGTATACAAAGGATTTTAAAGCTTCAAAAGATAAGCGTCACAGAGAAAGACGAATTGAAGAATTTGTACAAAGTGCCTATAAGATAGATAACTTAGAAGCAATACATCAAGGGCGTGCGCATCTCGAACTCATTTATAAACGTAAGACAGTAGATGTAAGAAAAGATCAAGTTATTTTTGTTGAAGATGAAGCGCAAGAAAAGGTTGAAACGCAATTTGAAATGACAGATGACATGGTCAGAGATGAATTGTTCGATTTAATGTTAGAGGATACTTATTTTTATATAACTGAAAATCGATATAACAGTTTAATGATTAAGACAAAAAATTAATATATTAATAAGTTGAAGTATTGGAAAGGGAGGATTCTTATGGCACCGGTTGTAAAACCTTATACAAATGACGCGGCTTTAGTAGCGGATGTGAAGGCTTTAAAAGATCGAGGTATTGGTAGCCAAGATATATACGTGCTATCAGATGATAAAGATCGAACTGCAGAGGTCACTGAAAATATAAAAGTTACAGCAGTTGATTACAATAAAGTTGATATAGATGAAGATTTTGATTCGAAAGCTGAAGAATTAAGAGAAAAGCTTAGCATATTAGGTGTGCCTTCTAGTGATGCAGATCATTGTGAGGCAGAAATGAAAGAAGGCAATATCATTTTAATTGTTACTGATTTTAGAGTTAAAGGACTGTTATAAATCATGTAAAGGGTGGTGTGTATGACCCTACTTAAAATTCATAATTTAACAAAACGCTTTGGTAAATTCTATGCTTTAGATGGTGTGGATTTAGAACTCAATGAGGGTGAAGTTTATGGGTTTATTGGACCAAACGGGGCTGGGAAATCAACGACAATCAAAGCAATATTAGGTATGTTGAAACCAACGCAAGGTACTATTGAAATTTTTGACAAAAATGCGCTGAAAGATGCAGTAGCCGTGCATAAAGATCTTGCTTTTGTGCCTGGCGATGTCAATTTTTGGCCAAATTTAACTGGTGGAGAAATTATAGATTTCTTTCTTAGTCTTCATCCTAAAGCAAATTACGATAGAAAAAATGAATTAATTAAACGCTTTGAATTAGATACTACTAAAAAATGTAGTGCTTATTCTACAGGAAATCGTCAGAAAGTAGCGTTAATTACTGCGTTTAGTATTGATGCAAAATTATATATCTTAGATGAACCTACTTCTGGTCTTGATCCTCTAATGGAAGAGGTTTTTCAAGAATGTATAAGAGACATTAAAAATAATAACAAAAGTGTATTACTCTCAAGTCATATTTTAAGTGAAGTAGAAAAATTGTGCGATCGCGTAGGTATTATCCGTAAAGGGAAGATGATAACTTCTGGGACTTTAGATGAGATGCGCCATCTTACACGCATGCAATTCACCGTAGAAAGTGGACAGCAATTAGGCGCGTTAACACAAGTGACAGGTGTGCATAATGTGAGGCAAGAAGACAACACATATTATTTTGAAGTTGATTCAGATAAAATTTCTGCTGTCATTGAATATCTAAGCCGCTTTGAAATTAAAAAATTAGAATCTACGCCACCAACACTAGAAGCAATATTTAAACGATATTATGAAACCACAGATGAAGTAGGTGAATGATATGAAGCAATCATTTTACCAAACCTCAAAGTTATTTTATTTTTATGTAAAAAGAAATAGTAAAAAAATGATTTTATGGGTGGTTTTATTAACTGCTTTAACGTTAATGATTCCACCTGCTTTTGAGTCGATGTACCCGAGTCAATCTAAGATGAGTCCTATCATCGAGATGTCAAAAAATCCTGCGATGCAAGCGATGCTTGGTCCGGCTGATTTTGATGATGTAAATATTGGCGTGCTTTTTACGCATGAAATGACTTTATTCACAGCAATAATGGTAGCAATTATGAATATTTTAATAGTATCTCGAGACACACGAGGCGATGAAGAAGACGGTAGAATAATCATTTTAACTGCATTGCCAATTGGTAAACAAGCACCTTTGATGGGGCATCTAATTCAGACTTTATTACTTAATGTCAGCCTAATCATATTACTCACTTTAGGGCTAGCGTCGTTAAACGTTGAGGGTATAGATTTAGTAGGTGCATTTTTATATAGTTCAGCTTTAGGTGTATTTGGTATGATGTTTGCTGCGTTGCCCATGTTCGTTGCCCAATTTGTATCATCTAGTAGTGAGACGACTGGTGTGAGTATCGCTTTATTGCTCATTATGTATTTGATTAGAGCGTTTGGAGATGTAGCCAATGAGACGCTATCTATGTTTTCACCGATGGGCTGGTTGTCTAGAACGTATGCATTTTCAGAAGATCATTGGTGGCCGGTGTGGTGCATTTTAGGCCTTACAGTTATCATTGCTATATTTGCCTTTGTGTTAAATGGTTTGCGTGATATCGATGCTAAATTATTACCACAGAAAAAAGGGAGCCAACATGCGAAGTGGTACATGAAGTCTCCACTAGGTTTACAAATCAGATTACAAAAAATGAGTTTTATATATTTTGCTATTGGATTATTTATACTTGGATTATCATATGGCTCTATTTTTGGAAATTTAGACGACTTTTTTAAAGATAATCCATTATTACTGTCTATGTTAGAAAATCCAAATGGAGATTACGTCAAACAATTTTTACCGCAATTAATGTTGGTGATGGCAATAATCAGTACGGTGCCTACGCTGTTAGGTTTATTTAAAATAAAGAAAGCGATAGATAGAGGGTACGCGATGCTTGTATTAGCCAATCCGCTTTCGCGTATCAAGTACTTACTGAGTTTTCTAATTATCAGTGTGGTGAATGCGGTAGTGATGATTTTTGTCGCAGGACTCGGTTTGTATGTTGGCCAATTCTATTCAATGGATACACCACTCGACTTTAACATGGTCATTCAATCGGCTATTGTCTATATACCAGCCATACTGAGTTTTGTTGGTATAGGAACTGTCGTAATTGGATGGGGCATAAAGTTAACGACTTTAGTCTATGCTTATCTCGCTTATACTTTTTTAGTGAATTATTTAGGTACTTTACTGAATGTGAAAGATTGGATGAAAGATATCACACCATTTGAGCATATACCAAGTTTGCCTATAGATGATTTTACAAGTGGGCCGATAATCAGCCTTATGCTTATTTTTATTATACTATGTGTCATAGGTGCGGTCGGATTTAACGAAAAAGATATATAATGACTATAATAAAAATGATTTTGTATAATGATGAATCGTGATGTGAATTGAATATAATCACTAAAAAGAGTTGCCAAATTGTTGGCAGCTCTTTTTTTGCCATATTAAATACTATTTCACACTCGCTTGCCAAGGGTATAGCCACGGTCTTCAGATGTTCAACTCGTGTTAAATTGTTTGGTGTGAGGCAGGCCTTTATTATGTACACTACCAATATATAAAATATAGATTATTGCAAGAAAGTGAAGTGTTATTTTACTATTTAATAGTAATAAAAAATAATGAAAACGCATAATTCATTATCACTTATAAGTATGTATTATCAATTCAAATGATATATTAAATATTTAAATATAGACTTTAATCATTTTTACGTTATAATAGATTATAATAATTACAAATAGATAATTATTGTAAAGAAGAGCAAGTTAGTGGAGGTGCACTTAACATGAAACGTGTAGCATTATTATGTATGTCTTATGGTACGCCATATAAGGAAGAAGATATTTTACCTTACTATACGCATATCAGACATGGACACGAACCAAGCCATGAAGCATACATAGATTTGAAAGATAGATATGAATATATTGGTGGCGTATCACCTTTAGCAACAACGACTGAAAAACAAGCTGAAACATTATGTCATACACTTAACTCAATGACGAGTGACATAAGCTATGAATTATATATAGGTTTGAAACATATACATCCATTTATTGAAGATGCGATAGATGACATTAGTGCGGCAGGCATAGACGAAATCGTCAGCGTAGTTTTAACGCCGCATTATTCTTCATTTTCAGTAGAAATGTATAACCAGCGCGCATCTCAATATGCAAATGAGAAAAATATTAAAGTAACGACATTGGATCAATTTTATAAAGAAGAGAAATTCATTCAGTATTGGGTTGATTCAGTAAATACACAATTGAATTTAATACCTGAGGAAGCGCATCAAAAAACAGCAATTATCGTTTCGGCGCATAGTCTTCCAGAAAAAATATTGGAACATAATGATCCTTATCCAAGTCAACTTGAAGAAACAGCACAGTTAATCCAATCACGAATTGGACATAACCATGTTTTTAACGGTTGGCAATCTGAAGGTAACACTGGGGAACCTTGGATTGGACCAGATGTGCAAGATTTGACTCAAACATTACATGAACAATATGATTATCAAAACTTTATATACGTTCCATTAGGTTTTACATGTGAACACTTAGAAGTCTTATATGATAACGATTATGAATGTAAAAAAGTTTGCGATGATTTAGGTTGTAATTATTATAGAGCTGAAATGCCTGGCTCAAATCAACTGTTTATTGAAAGCATTGCAAATGCAGTCATCAATAATTATAAAGAAAAGAATCACTTAACTGCGGTAAATTAAAGGAGATAATATAATGAGTAAAAAACTAACAGGATTATTTGGTGCACCAGTAGGAGATAGAGAAAATAGTATGACGGCAGGCCCTAGAGGTCCGCTTTTAATGCAAGATATATATTTCTTAGAACAAATGGCACACTTCGATAGAGAAGTTATTCCGGAACGTCGTATGCATGCAAAAGGATCTGGTGCGTTTGGTACATTTAAAGTAACAAATGATATTACACAGTACACTTGTGCAAGTATTTTTTCTGAAGTTGGCAAAGAAACAGAAATGTTCGCTCGCTTTTCAACAGTAGCAGGTGAACGTGGTGCAGCTGATGCAGAACGTGATATTCGTGGGTTTGCATTGAAATTTTATACAGACGAAGGTAACTGGGATCTAGTTGGTAACAATACACCAGTATTCTTCTTCAGAGACCCTAAATTATTCGCAAGTTTAAACCATGTTGTTAAACGTAATCCAAAAACAAACATGAGAGACCCTCAAGCAAACTGGGATTTCTGGACATTATTACCAGAAGCGTTACATCAAATTACGATAGTGATGTCAGATCGTGGTATTCCTAAAGGTTTCAGAAATATGCATGGCTTTGGTTCTCACACATACTCTATGTACAATGATAAAGGTGAGCGTGTTTGGGTTAAATTCCACCACAGAACACAACAAGGTATAGAAAACTATTCACCTGAAGAAGCAGCACAAGTTATAGCAAATGACAGAGAGTCTTCTCAAAGAGATTTATTTGGAAACATTGAAGAAGGTAACTTCCCTAAATGGAAAATGTACATCCAAGTAATGACTGAAGAACAAGCACGCAATCATAAAGATAATCCATTTGATTTAACAAAAGTTTGGTATAAAGACGAATACCCATTAATCGAAGTAGGAGAGTTTGAATTAAATAGAAACCCTGAAAACTATTTCCAAGATGTTGAACAAGCAGCATTTGCACCAACAAACATCGTTCCAGGTCTAGACTTTTCACCAGATAAAATGTTACAAGGGCGTCTATTCTCATATGGCGATACACAAAGATATCGTTTAGGTGTAAACCATTGGCAGATTCCTGTTAACCAACCTAAAGGTGTAGGTGTAGAAAATATCTGTCCATTTAGTAGAGATGGACAAATGCGTATTTTAGATGATAACCAAGGTTCAAAAACACACTACTATCCAAATAGTAACGGTGCGCTTGAAGACCAACCGCAACACAAAAAACCAGGCTTAGACATTCAAGGCCAAGCGTTCGAATATGATTATCGTGAAGATGATGATAATTACTTTGAACAACCAGGTGAATTGTTCCGTAGAATGTCACCTGATAAACAACAAATATTATTTAATAATACGGCTAATGAAATGGGCCCAGTTACTGACCCACTAAAACACCGTCATATTAGACATTGTTATAAAGCGGATCCAGCTTACGGTCAAGGTGTAGCAGATGCTTTAGGTATTGATATTAATACTGTAGACTTAGAAGTTGCAGACTAATTGAAAAGGTAGGTAATCGAATGATATTAGATAATATTAATCCAGAAGATTTATTTCCAACTGAGAAACAAGGGCCTTCCGTTTTAGGAAATATGGAATACCCTGTTCAAGGAGAAATAAAAGTATACGAAGCGGCTTATGTCGCAACAAATGAACGTCTTATATTAAATGTTGATATGGGCGGCCAGTTTTACTATAGAAACATTAGATATGACGAAATTGAAAATATCGAATTAGACGGTAATGTATTAACGATGCGCTTTAGCATTGGCACATTTTCTTTAACAGATTTAAATAAAGAAGATGCTGAAAACTTTGTCGCTTACGTAGAACCTAAAAAAATATAATTAGTAATTTGATTTCAATAGATAGTATGAATTATTATAAACCCCCTTCACAACCATTTAAATGGTATTGCGAAGGGGGTTTTGTTGTTTGAAATATTTGGTTTGCTTAAGTTGTTTATAACGCAGTAAGACCGCCATCGATGACGAATTCAGAACCTGTAGAGTAACTGGCGTCATCTGAAGCTAAAAAGATGACCATATTAGATACTTCTTCAGTTAGAGCTACACGACGCATTGGAATGGTCTTCGCGAATTGTTCGACTGCTTCTTTAACACCTTCTTGTTCAATCATAGGTGTCTGAATTACACCGGGATGTACTGAATTCACACGTATATTATAGGGTGAAAGATCTCTTGAAGCAGCCTTAGTCATGCCGCGAACTGCAAATTTCGTATCTGTGTAGCCAATTGCACCACCAACAAGTCCATTCATAGAAGATATGTTTATAATTGAACCGTGCTGTTGCGCTTTCATAGTTGAAGCAACTGATTTCATACCTAAAAATACAGACACTTGATTGATGTTTACAATTTTCATATAACTTTCTAAACTGAGTTCTTCTATAGGCGTGTTATAAGTAATGCCAGCATTATTTACTAAGACGTCTATTTTGTCCCATTTTTTGATTACTGTATCTACTACATTTTGCCAATCTGCTTCATTAGAAACATCATGTTTAATAAAAAGTGCATTTTCCCCAAGTTCTTGTGCAACTTCTTGACCGAGTGTTTCATTGATGTCAGTAATCACAACTTTTGCACCTTCATGCAATACTTTTTCAGCGTGCATTTTCCCCATACCTTGTGCTGCGCCAGTAATAATTACAACTTTATTGTCTAATCTTTTCATAATTTAACTTCCTCCCATGATCAATTCACTATTATTATATAATTTAACAGTAAATACATTAAAAGTTAACTGTTTAGCATTAAGTATTTTACTGCTAAACTAATTTTGTATATACTATTATTATATCAACGTATTTAAGGAGGCATATCATGGAAAAGAATAACTTTTTCGAACTGATTCATAATGCTGAGTTATTTAATGACGCGACAATGACACTTTTTATGAAACAATTTAATATGAATGTTAATATTTCACAAATTATTGCCTTATCTAAACTTAAAGAGCATGGTGCGCAGAAGCCATCCGCGCTTGCGCAGTCGCTTGGTTATACTTCAGGTGCAATTACCGGTTTAACAAACAGACTCGTTAAAGAAGGCTACGTAGTAAGGGCACATCAAGAAGAGGATAGACGTTCCATTTTAATTACGATTACTGCAAAAGGACTGGATTTATTAGAAGAAGCTCAAAAACAAGGTCAAAAAATGAGAAATGAAATTTATTCAGTATTAAATGATGAAGAAGTGACGGAATTACTTAACATTCAGAAAAAACTTTATAGTCATGTCAAACAATTGAATAAATAAGATTTTATACGTACAAAAGAAAGAGCGAAAATATTCTAATATTAAAAAATGAAAAGGTGATTTTAATGACTAGATTAGATGGTAAAGTAGCAATTGTGACTGGTGGCGCAGGAGGTATTGGCTCTGGAATTGTGAAGGCATATGTTAAAGAAAATGCGAAAGTGGTTATCGCTGATATCGCTGAAGAAAAAGGGGGATTATTGAGTGAAACACTAAACAGTCAGGGTTATGAAACGTTATTTATTAAGACAGACTTAACAGATAAAGATTCATTGCAAGCATGTGTAGATACTACGCTAGAAAACTATGGAAAAATTGATATATTAGTTAATAATGCACACGCATCTCGCATGAAGTCTTTTTTAGATATTACAGAAGAAGATTTGAACTTATCATTGAATACTGGATTTTATGCGACATTTTATTTATGCCAAATGGTTATACCTTATTTGAAAGAAACAAAAGGTAATATTATAAACTTTGGTTCGGGCGCCGCTGTAAAAGGGGATAAGCATCAAGGTGCATATGTTGTAGCCAAAGAGGCGATACGTGGTATTACACGTGTAATAGCTAATGAATTTGGCGAATTTGGCATTAATGCTAATATCATATCTCCAATCGCTTATTCTGAAGGCGTTGATCAATGGCGTAAAGATAACCCTGAATATTATGAAAAGGTGGTCCAAGGCATTCCATTGCAAAAATTTGGAGATGTTGAAAAAGATATTGGTCCAGTAGCAGTATTTTTAGGGAGTGAAGACGCGCAATATATCACGGGACAAACGGTTATGGTAGATGGCGGTAGTATTAAATTATACTGATGATGTTACAAGCATAACGAAGTACTTGTGTATCAATTGAGATGAAATAGAATAATTTATTAACAAGAGCGTTTTAACGTTTGATAAGTGCCGTGAGTTCGCCTTCAAATACTTTAACATCTTCATGATTAAATGTTGTCATTAATACCGTAAGTAAACCTTGGTCTCTTTTACCAGCCTTTTTATCAATAACTTTTATCACAGTATGTAATTCATCATCCGGAAATACTGGTTTGATAAATTTAATATTATTCATATGTGTACCTGCAATGACATCTTCTCCGTATTTGCCTGTTTCAATCCATAGTTTAAAAGAAATGGCTAGTGTCTGGATACCGGAAGCGATGACACCATTAAATCTGCCTTGTTGTGCTTTTTCTTTATCTAGGTGCATATATTGTGGATCAAATTCACTAGCAAAATCCGTAATTGCTTCTTCGCTTATTTTATATGGCTTAGTCGTAAATGTTTCGCCAATGTGAAATTCATCTAGTTTCATGATTGTATTCTCCTTTAATGTGTTAAATGATTCATATTTCTATTGTACTGAGTAATATGAAAAATTAAAATTTATTGAAATGAAGTTTAGCTGTTTTTTCAACTAACTAATATATAATTGTATCAATTATGGCGGAAGATTCGTACCATCATGTCACTGGTTCTATTTGTTATAAGACAATTGAAAGCAACAGATTCATTTTTGGAGCTAAAAGGGTTTTTAAATGGTATATTTACACTAGTTGATGCAATTCATATACGTATCATCATAGTCGTTATTAGTTTAATTCTATCTTATTGGATTAAAAAACCAATAAAATTAAGAAATCATTTGAATAAAGGGGCTGAATATTATGAAATTAAAAGATAAAGTAGCGATTGTCACAGGTGCAGCATCTGGCATGGGTAAAGCAATTGCCGAATTATATGCTAAAGAAGGCGCTAAAGTTATTGTAGCTGATCTTAATTTAGAAAAAGCAGAAGCAGTGTCAAAAGAAATTAATGAAAATAATGGCGTTGCTCAAGCCATTGAGGTAAACATAGTTGAGCAAGAAGATATCGATAATATGATTGATACAACCATAGAATCCTATGGTACTTTAGATATACTAGTCAATAATGCGGGTGTTATGGATGGTTTTGAACCTGTGGGAGATATTTTGGATGAACGTTGGGATTTAATATTTGATATTAATACTAAAGGTGCAATGAGAGCAATGCGCAAGGCGATACCAATATTCTTGGAAAAAGGAAAAGGTATTATAATCAATACGACTTCTACAGGAGGATTAAATGGTGCACATGCGGGCGCTATTTATAGTGCTTCTAAACATGCACTCGTAGGACTTACCAAAAACACTGGATTTATGTATGCTAAAAAAGGTATACGTTGTAATGGAATTGCGCCAGGAGCAATTGAAACAAATATATCTGATTCAATGAAAAATATTAACCATTTTGGAGCTGAACGTACAAAAATTGCACAAAGTGCGATACCTAAAACAGGGCAAGCAGAGGAAATTGCTAAAGTAGCATTATTTTTAGCTTCTGATGATTCGAGTTTTATCAATGGGACAATCGTCACAGCAGATGGTGGATGGACCGCAGCATTCTAGAATAAATATGCATAGCATTATCATCATTATTTCTTGGGAAATATAAAACAACTGTAACTAAAAAAATGATGGCTTCTACGTGAAATAAAGTAGAAGCCATCATTTTTGTATAAACTAAGTGATTGTCATTAATATTATGGTTTTATTTCTTATTTATAAAAATTTATTCATAAGCTAAGTATGGAAAAAAGCCTTCAAGAAATTTTTCTGTAGCTGGCATGAAATATGAGCCAAAATGATAATCCGGATCTAGCGTTGTAATAATCCAATGACCATATTGCTTGGATTTTTGTTCGTACATTACAGCACCGCCATTTTTTGAGGCAATTAATATTTCAGCATCTTCTGGTGGCCAAAACACACCATGTTGATGCCACGTGCAATCATTTAGCGTAAGGTAACGTGCGAATAATGAATGATTCGGTGCGGATAAAAGCAAACCACTATCAGCATTCTCTTCTAACCACCACCAAAAATTAGTAGGTCTAAATTCCCAGTTTTGATTTGGTAACCAGTCGTGGGGTTGTGGTCCAAATGCGACAACAGTGCCTCCAGATTGTGCGAAATCATGAATTTTGTCGACACTTTTTAATAATAAGGGCTGGTTTAGCTGTGAAGGCACGATTAATATATCAAGCTGACTAATGTCTGTTTCTAAAAAACCTGGATGGTAAATTAATTGGTCTATAAATTGATGAAACTTAGGTTCATGAAATGTACGATAATGTGACTCATTTCCAGAGTATATAACACCTATTTTATTCATTAATTTTTCCTCCTTGTAATGATATTATTTCTTGTTTTAACCAAGTTATAAATTGACCAGAAATATAATCGGTTGTTTTATTTTGCGCTTTGTATCCTAAAAGTGAACGGCCCGCGTGCATAAAGAGTGTCCCTTCTGTTGATATTCTATCTACGTAGGTTACAACATGTCCGTTTTGAAAGGTTAGGTGTATTTCATGTTCAGGTTGCGTTTGGTAATGGCCTCTTGCAAAGAAACCAGCTACCCCTTTATTAAATGTCATATCGTCAGTTTTGACATTGGCATATATAGAAGAGTCATGCTTTGGAGTTAGCGAATAATCACTGAAATGATGAATGTGCTCAGGCATAAACAAAGCAGTTTTCGGCAAACAAGGTTTAAATAAGTGTCCAAAAAAGACAATGATTTTTTTAGTGTTCAAATAATCGTTTATCAAACCTTTATGACGATACAAATATTCTTGATCTACAAAATTAGGAATGATAATTGCGTCAAATTTAAAAATGTCTAATTTATGAAATTCGTATTGAGGTATATACTCTACAATGATTTCTTTGTCTATATCACTTTCTTTGTTAATGCCAAATGCATGCTCAGGGTCGATGTGACCGATTAAATAAGTCATTAAAAACATCCTTTTATAATTAATTTGTTTTTTGAAATAACATTTTGATGATAATTAATTTTTAAATTTAAATTCAATTTCAAAGTTTTAATTGAAATTGAGAATCATTATCGGTAAAATGGTTTATATATTATAAAATACGCATAAATATAAAATTTAGCAAGGGAAGTAGAAAAATGAATGAAATCGCATATTTAGCAATAGACATCCAATTTTCGAGACTTACAGAATTAGATCGTCAAAGAGGACTCGTGTTTTTAAATGTATATGACTTACCAAACACCAATTTAAATACATTTGATGGCGTGATTATTTCAAACCATATCGATGAACCTTATCTATTGGCACAAGACGACATATTAAATGACTATATCAACCAAGGTGGAGTGATTTTCACATTAGTGGAGAAATCTTTACCTTGGTTGAATTGTGTATCGACTTGGAAAAGGTCTCCCATTCCATTAAAAGATCGAGCGTTAGAAATGAAAGCAACCGATAATGGGCTTTTTGAAAATATTAAAGTAAAAGATTTGGAATATAGACGAGGTGTGCGTGGTTTCTTTTCAAGAGGTTATTTTGAAACGGTTCCAGAGCAAGCAAAAGTATTAATTACGGATCAAGAACAACAACCTATTGTTTATGTAGATCGAACACATAAAGGCACGATATATGCAGGTGCAGGCACTGATATGTACCGTATCTATACACATGAAGACAACACTTCAAATCAAGTAGGGCTACAGATGTTGAATGCTATACGCACAGAAGCATCGAACATTAGGGGGGAATATCAACATTGAATATTGCTTTGATTGTTAATGGGACACCATACCAAAATAGATTTTTAGAAGAACAGGAATTTAAGTATTTATATAATGACGTAATACATATTAGAACATTAAGTTCATACGACTTAAGTTGCTATGACACGATTTTATTATCGTGTCGCTTAGATATTCAATTATTGAAACAACATAGACAATTATTTTTAAAATTTTTAAAACTAGGTAAGCGGCTAGTGATTTTTGGAGAAGTATTGGATCAGTGGTTTCCTCACGTACATTGGGAAGATTCTGAAGTGAATTTCAGTTGGTGGGTCCGACCCAACGGTGACCTACCGTTAAATCCTGATTATCAAACGCATAGTCTATATGAATACTTAAAAGTGGATGATATGAAGTGGCATTATCACGGCACGTTCGATCCACCAAATGGTGCGAAATCATTATTAAATACACCAGATGGACGGTCGATTTTTTATATTGATGATGTCAATTTCAATGGCGAGTTAATCGTAACTTCGTTAGACCCAATGTTTCATATTGGACTTGGATTTATTAATCAAGCTAAGCCATTTTTACATGGTTTAGGACAATGGCTAAGAACAGGAGATAATCAATGAAGAAAAAATATAGTGTCCTAGCTGGGATTGTATTATCAGCTACATTACTTACAGCATGTAATTCAAATACGACAGCTACGAATTCAGAAGATAAAGAAGTAACGAAAGAAGAAAAAATAGTGAAAGATCAAACAAATCGAGAAGTGAAAATTAAAAAAGATCCAGACAGTATTGTAGTAGGAGGCATCTTGCCATATTTTTCTACTTGGTTTGTAGGGACGAACTCTACGAAAGAAATTAAAGGAATACATCCTAACGCGTATAACGCTGCAGAAAATTCTATACTTTCTAAAATATCACCTGATATAAAAAAAGCGTCTACAGAGTTTGTGAAAAATGGCGATGTGAATATAGAAGAACTATCTAAAATAAACCCAGATGTCTACTTTGAAAATGCTACTGAAGAGAAAACCTTAGATAAAGTTGCAGAGAGTGGCATACCAACCATGGGACTAGAAACAATCAAGGTTGAAGACGCTGATCCTTTAGCTACATTTAATAGCTGGTTAAAAGTTACTTCAGATGTTAAAGGTGGCAAGACGAGCGATAGAACTGAGAAATTTATGAAAGAGGGAGAAAAATCTCAAAAAATGATTGATGATGGCCTAAAAGACACGAAAAAATCAGACAAACCCAAAGTTCTATTCTTACATCAACATACAGACAACTCTATTGTTGTTGGTGGCGGTAATTTCTTTAGTGAAAAATGGACAGAAGCAACTGGTGGTATCGATGTTGTTGGCGATGATGGTGTCGATGGTCAAAAAGAAGTTAATATGGAGCAAATTTATAAATGGAATCCAGATAAAATCTATATTACAAACTTCACTGAGACCCAACCTAATGATTTATTGAAAAACAAAGTGTCTGGTCAAGATTGGAGTCAGGTAAAAGCAGTTAAAGACAAAGCGGTCTATAAGGTGCCTTTAGGTATCTATCGTTGGTTCCCACCAAACGGAGATGCACCGTTAATGCTTAAATGGATGGCACAACATAATCACCCAGATAAATTCAACTATGATATGAAAGATGAAATCAAATCATATTACCAAGATTTTTACGACTATAAATTATCAGACGAAGATGTTGAGTCTATTTTACATCCTTCATCTGATGCTGCGAAGTATTAAGGAGTTAACTAATGAAGAAATCAAAAATATTATTATTAATTGTTTTACCACTTGTGGTAGCAATTATTTCACTCGGAGTAGGAAGAGTTTTTATAGATCCTATTACGATTATTAAAATTTTAACATCACAAATTATTCCTATAGAAGAAACATGGGCACCAGTACAAGAAACGGTAGTGATGAATGTTCGTTTTCCAAGAATATTATTAGCCCTATTAATAGGGGGTGGATTATCTATTTCTGGTGCGAGTTTTCAAGGCATGTTTGGCAACCCTTTAGTTTCGCCAGACATACTGGGTGTTTCAGCAGGAGCTGGATTTGGAGCATCTCTAGGTATATTGTTTTTTGGTAACACTTTTGGGGCACAAATATTAGCTTTAGCATTTGGACTATTGGCGATACTGTTCACATTTTTTGTAGCAGGAAATCAAAAAAATTCTCCAATCTTTATGTTTGTGCTCGCAGGTGTCATTACATCAGCATTGTTTAATGCACTTATTTCATTAATGAAGTTCGTAGCTGATCCAGAAGAGAAATTACCCGCAATCACGTATTGGTTAATGGGAAGTCTAGGAACAGCAACTTATAAAGATTTATATGTTGCGGCACCGATTATCATCATAGGCGTGCTCATATTGTATACACTAAGATGGAGACTTAATTTACTCACATTACCAGAAGATGAAGCTAAGTCTATGGGTATTCCTGTTGTAGCTTTAAAATGGGCAATCATTGCAGGTGCAACGATTATCACAGCAGCTACGGTTGCGGTAGCGGGTATCGTAGGATGGGTTGGTTTAATCATCCCACATATTGCACGTATGTTTGTAGGTAACAATAATCAATATGTGTTACCTGTATCACTTGCTATCGGTAGTACATATTTGTTAATCATTGATAACTTGGCTAGAAGTTTAACAGCTACTGAAATTCCATTATCTATCTTAACTGCAATTATTGGCGCACCATTTTTTGCATACTTATTACGCCGTATGGGAGGTTCGTGGTAATGCACTTAGAAGTAAAAGAAGGCAACTTTCATTATAAAAACAAACCTTATTTATATAAAGAAGATGTGAATTTTAAATTGGCTCCTGGCGAGGTCTTATCGATTTTAGGGCCTAATGGTGCTGGAAAAACAACATTGTTAAAATGTGTTATTGGGTTGCTAGATTGGACGGATGGCGAAACGTTTATCGATGATGTCCCGTTAAATGACCTGAAGAAAAAGGAATTGTGGAAAAAGATTGGTTATGTGCCTCAAGCTCAAAAAATGACTTTTGGTTACACGCTCTTAGAACTTGTGATCATGGGAAGAGCGCCATTTATCAGTACTTTAGCACAACCTTCAAAAAAGGATGAAGCGGCTGCAATTGAAGCGCTGGAAACAGTGGGTGTTAGCCATTTGGCCAATCAGTCATGTAACGAGGTCAGTGGCGGAGAATTACAATTAGCACTCATCGCAAGAACACTTGTATCGGGCCCTGAATTATTAATACTGGATGAACCAGAATCTCATTTAGATATTCAAAAACAAATTACGATTTTAAAAACGATACGTAAGCTGTCAAAAGAACAGGGGATATCATGCATTATTAATACGCATTATCCAAACCATGCGTTTTATCTTTCAGATAATGTGATTATTACTGGAAAAGAAAAAGGTATCGTTTTTGGAGAAACAACTGAAGTAATGACCGAACAAAGAATGAAACAATTCTTCGATGTTGATTTGAAGAAACTGTATTATGAAGATGAAGAACTACAACTTGAAACGATGGTTCCTAAAGATTTAGGAATCCAAAAAAACAAGATTTAAGAACAGAAATAATCATAACAATTTGGTATACAAAACGCCCTATTCTAAAGTTATAGAATAGGGCGTTTTTGTTATTAACTCGGTTTGGGTATATCGACAAAATCTTGTTGTGCTAATGATACTGTTTCCCCTTGTTGATGCATTTTTTCAATATGGAACTCTCCCCAATAACAAAGTGAAGAAAGTAAATCTCCTAGTGTTTGACCATAATTTGATAATTCGTATTCAACTTTAGGGGGGATTTGATCATATACGATACGGTTGATAATACCGTCTTTTTCTAGTTCGCGTAATTGCTGTGTTAACATTTTTTGAGTAATCGTTGGAATGGCACGTTTTAATGCAGATGTACGCATCAACCCGTTGTTTTGTAAATGACATAAGATGACAGGTTTCCATTTTCCACCGATGACATCAATGGTTGCTTCGACGCCGATATTATAAGATTTGCTCATTTAATTACCTCCTGATAGGTACTCAAAGGTACCTATAGTACTTTAAAGTGCGTACTTCCGCTTTTGATATGTGTAGTTTATATTAACACATACATAAAACAAGAAGGAGTCAAAAAACATTATGAGAAAAAACAAATTCGCTATATTAGCGTTAGCAATGTCTGCCTTTGCAATTGGAATGACTGAATTTATTAGTGTAGGTCTCTTACCACTCATTAAAGATGATTTTGATACTACGATTTCATTAGCAGGATTAACTGTATCTTTGTATGCTGTGGGGGTAACAATAGGAGCACCTGTACTAACACCACTGACAAATAAAATGAAACGGAAGCATTTACTATTAATGATTATGCTTATTTTCATTGTTGCGAATACACTTGCTGCCTTTGCTACCACGTTTAGTATGTTGCTAGCAATGCGTGTATTATCGGCATTAATGCACGGAGTGTTTATGTCTATAGCCACAGCAATCGCAAGTGATTTGGTAACGCCTGATAAGCGTGCAAGCGCGATTGCAATGATGTTTACAGGTTTAACCGTTGCTACAATTACAGGCGTACCATTAGGAACGTGGATTGGTCAGCACTTTGGTTGGGAAGCGTCGTTTATTACGATTGCTATGATTGGATTGATCAGTTTAATCATTAATATATTTGCAGTGCCAAGTAATTTGAAAGAATATGCTCAGGCATCGATAAAGGAACAATTAGAAGTGTTTAAAAACAAGTCATTAATGATGGTTTATTTGATTACTGCACTCGGTTACGGTGGCACTTTTGTAGTCTACACATACCTGACTAGTATACTTACAGATATTTTGAATTATAGTGACGAAGCGGTGGTACTACTACTTGTGATATATGGTGTAATGGTTGCTATTGGCAATACACTTGGTGGGAAATTAACAAACAATAAGCCAACAAAAGTACTGATATGGATATTTTTAATTCAAGCTATTGTTTTATTACTTCTAGGCTTATCTGTGACACATTATTTCTTAGGTACGATAGCCATACTTATTATGGGGTTGTTCGCATTTATGAACGTTCCGGGTCTGCAATTGATTGTGGTGCTTTTTGCAGAACGTAAAAATAAGGCAACGACTAACTTTGCTTCTAGTTTAAACATTGCTGCCTTCAATATCGGCATCACATTGGGAGCGGTCATCGGAGGATATGTGCTCAATCATTTTTCTCTTTCAATGACACCATATTTTGGCTTTATTATGGTGGTGATTGCTAGCATTATGATGTATATCGTTTATAAAAATGAGACAGAAGTACAAGTAGATATACTATAAAAATTTCATAATAAGAGAGATTAACATTACTTCATTAAATATTTAAAAATGTAAAATTCCATAAAACAGTAATTTATTTTTGTATTAATCTTCTTTTAGATTTAAAATTTTAAAATGGTTAAATTATTTATAAACAAATCGAAAGAAGTGAACAGTTATGAATACAAAAGAGATATTATTTGAAAAGTTGGAAGAGAAGGAATCTGAGATGATTCAGCATCGTCGTTATTTACATCAACATCCGGAGTTGTCATTCCAAGAGGATGCTACGGCGCAATATATTAAAGATTTTTACAAATCGAAAGAAGTGACAGTTACGCAACCTGTTCTAGGTAGTAACGCAATTATTGTAGAAATCAAAGGGGGACAACCTGGTAAAACAATAGGATTACGCGCTGATTTTGATGCGTTGCCAATACAAGAAGAGATAGATGTGCCCTTTAAGTCAACAAATGAAGGGGTGATGCATGCGTGTGGCCATGATGCACATACCGCGTATTTGTTAGGATTAGCAGACGCATTAATTGAAATAAAAGATGAACTTTCAGGTACAGTTAAAATTATTCATCAACATGCTGAAGAAATGCCTCCAGGTGGTGCACAACAAGTGATGCAATCAGGTGCATTAAATGATTTAGATGAAATATATGGTATTCATGTAGTACCCGTCGCTGGTACAGACGTGATTGGATATAATAAAGGCAATGCTTTCGCTGGTAGTTCTACATTTACTTTAACGATTAATGGTTTAGGTGGTCATGCTGCGAGTCCTCATAAAACACACGATGCTTTGATTGCAGGTACCAACTTTGTAAACACCCTCCAAACAATAGTGTCTAGACGTATCGATCCTTCAGAAATGGGTGTGATTACTGTTGGTGCGTTTGATGCACCTGGTGGAGCCAATGTTATACAAGACAAAGTTACAATCAAAGGAACAGCACGTTATCTTAATGATGACTTAGAGCAATTTATGTATGAAGAGATTGAGAAAGTCGCAAAAAGCGTAGCGGTCGGTTTTGATGTTACGTATGATTTAGATTACCAATTTGGTTATCCTGTGCTATACAATCATCCCGCACAAACAGAACAAGTGGTAGATATTTTAACAGCAAGTAAGGGTGATTATTTTGAACATCTTGTAGAAATACCGTCAGTTTCAGGTTCTGAAGATTTTGCGTATTATTTAAAAGAAATACCAGGTGCCTTTTTCATCGTTGGCTGTAAACCAGAAGACATAGAAGCGCCATATATGAATCATCATCCTAAGTTTGAAGTGAATGAAGATGCATTATTAGTTGCAGCGAAAGCAGTGGGTGAAATTGCAATTAACAGACTTTCTGCTACAGACTAATCTTTGAAATATTCTTTTATAATTGGCCTCGTAACTTTTTATTGCATTTTGGATTGAACTACTCATAGCTCAACCAATAGCGAGATTTGCAATGAAAACACTGCACGCTAACAAATCGAACAGTTAATAAAGCATTTTTATCAACCAAAGTTAATATATTAAAATATAAAAAACACTTTCGAAAACATTCTATTTATATGAATGTAACGAAAGTGTTTTTTTATTATCTATTATAATGAAGCTTTTTGATCGATTGTCTAATTAAATTGTTCTGCGTGATGGTTTACTATCATCTTTAAGTTTAGCTGATAATAATAATGCGATGACTGATATACCAGTAGCGACCATGAATGTTACATTCACACCATGAATCATACCTTCTAGACCTTCACTAGGAATAGCTGAAACAGACATTAACGTAATGAATAACGCTGTACCGATTGCACCGGCCATTTGTCTAAATGTGTTGTTCATAGCAGTACCATGAGCAATGAGACTATTCGGTAATTGATTAATCGCTAGCGTTGTCATAGGCATCATAACCATTGCTAGTGATACCATACGTACTGCGTTAGCCGTGGCAAGATAAGTAAAGGTTGTATCAGCTGTGAGCATTGTAAATGGTATTGTTGAAGCAACTAATACGAGCAAGCCAATACGAGCGAGCCATTTACCGCCAAATTTATCAAATAAATAACCTGTAATTGGGTTCATTATTCCCATAACAACAGCGCCTGGTAATAATACTAAACCAGATTCTAATGCAGAGAATCCAATCATATTTTGCATATATAATGGTAAAATAATGTTTGATGCGATTAATACACCAAATACGAACATGCTTAATGCTGTACCTAACGTATAAATGCTGTAGCTAAACACTCTAAATTCAAGCATAGGTTCTTTGAGGTTTAACTGGCGACGAATAAATATAACTAATGCAATGATACCAACGATAAGTGGTAAGATAAATTGTACACTGCCCCATCCTGCTTCTCCAACAGAACTGAAACTGTATAAGAGTCCACCAAAACCTAGTGTAGATAGAATTACTGATGCGATATCTAGTTTTGGGTTTGAAGTTTCTGTAACGTTTTTCAATAGGAAAATTGAAGCAACGATGATAACAACTGCAATTGGGAATACGACGTAGAAGACACTTCTCCATGAGAGATGCTCTACTAAAATACCTGATAGCGTAGGTCCAATCGCTGGCGCGAATGCAATGACTAAGCCGAATAAGCCCATTGCGGTACCACGTTTTTCTACAGGGAAAAGTAAGAATAAGATTGTTTGCATTAATGGCATCATAATACCTGCGCCTGCTGCTTGTAAGACACGTCCAATTAATAGCATTGAAAAATCTAGTCCGACAGCACAGATTAAAGTACCTAATGCAAAAATGCTCATGGCGGTTAAGAATAACTGCCTCGATGTATAACGTTGAATTAAAAATGCAGTAACAGGTATCATTATACCGTTTACTAACATAAATATAGATTGTAACCACTGTACCGTACTTTCAGATACTTGTAGGTCTTTCATAATAGGGGGTAAAGCTGTACCAAGTAATGTTTGGTTTAAAATTGTAATAAAGGCCCCTGATAATAATACGATAAATAAGGGGATTCTTTTTTCTACATGGAATGCTCCTGTTTCAGTCAATAGACTCACTTCTTTCATAAAAATTGCACATCTAAACAGTTTAACACTAAGCTCATTTTCAATCTAGTGATTGAGCTTAAAAATAAATAATACATCCGATAATTGATGAACAGGGACCATTTCTCAATCTATTTTAATAATTTTGAAATGGTGCGTATAATTTTCGTAGTGATTTACACATTTATAATGCTACGTATGAAATACTACACTTTTATTATAGCTAATGTCAAAATAAACTCTATTTATATGAAGGGAAATATAAATGAAGTTGAAAAATCAGGAGTTAACATAAATTATTTAGATTAATTTCAGAACTCTATAAAGTGATTGCTAGAGCTTTTTGTGGAATTAATAAGTGTATAAAAAAATGATTTTGCAAAAATATTTTAATTATTCTGAATTTAAAATATATCTATCTATGGGTCACTTTTGCTATAATAAATAAGTAAATAAATCATTTAAGTCATAATCGTATCTATTTACATGTAATAAGTTTAAAATTATCATTAAATTATTGGAAAGTATTTGGATAAGTAATCAGTAATCTATACATTTAAAGTACAATTGTACAGATTATAGATGTTCAAATAAAAGGAGAGTAAATAATGAATAAACAAGATTTGATCGCTCCAGAAACTTATAACATAGTGAGCGAAATCGAAAAATTTACAGTAGATCAATCTAAAAAAGCTGTAATATTTGAAAATGAAACAGGAGAAAATAGAGAAATTACATATACCAACCTTATCAAAAATGCGAATAAAGTTGGTAATATGTTTTTAAAATATGGTTTTAAAAAAGGTGACAAAGTGCTCGTCATGATGCCACGTTGTATTGAGACATATGAGGTTTATCTTGCTGCCTTAAAATTAGGTATCATTATTATCCCTAGTTCTGAAATGTTACGTACGAAAGATTTACAATACAGAATTACACATGGTGAAGTAAAAGGAATTGTAGTTATTTCAGATGCGCTTGATGAGTTTAAAGCAGTCAAAGAATACGACACTTTAACTAAATTTATTGTTGGCGGTCAAGAAGATGGATGGATGTCAGTTGAAGATGAAAAAGCAAATTCAACGGATCAATTAGAGATTGTTGAAACTTCTCGTGAAGATATTGCTTTATTATCTTATACGTCTGGTACAACTGGTAATCCTAAAGCTGTTGTCCATTCACACGGTTGGGGCTATGCACATATGCAGATGGCGCCAAAACATTGGTTGAGTATTAAAGAAGACGATATTGTTTGGGCAACTGCTGCACCAGGGTGGCAAAAATGGGTATGGAGCCCATTGTTATCAATTATGGGATCAGGTGCAACTGCCTTTGTATATAATGGAAGATTTGATGCTGAAAAATATTTACAGTTATTACAAGATAATAAAATTAATGCGCTTTGTTGTACACCGACTGAGTATCGCTTGATGGCAAAACTGTCTAATTTAACAGATTATAATTTAGAACATTTGCATAGTGCAGTGTCTGCAGGCGAACCATTAAATAGAGAAGTCGTTGAAAAATTCCAAGAAAACTTTGATCTTATGGTAAGAGATGGATACGGCCAAACAGAAAGTACACTGTTGATTGGATTTTTAAAAGATACAGAGAGCCGTCCCGGTTCAATGGGTAAAGCAATCCCTGGTAGTCATGTAACAGTTATTAATGATGATGGTGAACTTTCTAAAGTAGGCGAAGTAGGTAATATCGCAGTGCCGTTAGACTTACCTGCATTATTCAAAGGTTATTATAAAGACCCAGAACGCACAGCAGAACCACAAAATGGTGACTATTTTATGACGGGTGATTTAGCTAAAATAGACGAAGATGGTTATTTCTGGTTTGAAGGTCGTAAAGATGACATCATTATTAGTTCTGGCTATACAATAGGACCATTCGAGGTTGAAGATTCACTTACGAAACATCCTTACGTAAAAGAATGTGCTGTTGTTGCAAGCCCACATGAAATTAGAGGGAACATCGTTAAAGCATTTATTATTTTACAAGATGATGTAACTGGTAATGAAGACACAATCAAAGAATTACAAAACTACGTCAAACATGACGTTGCGCCATATAAATATCCAAGAGCCATCGAGTTTGTCGAAGACTTACCTAAGACCAACTCAGGTAAAATTAGACGTATCGAATTAAGAGACGCTGAGAAAAAGAAACAATCGTAATTGATTAAACTTAAAAATGCTTAGTACACAAAAACCTGGCAATATCATTGAGTAATTTTAATGATAGTGCCAGGTTTATTTTTTTATTGAAAAGTGTTTGCTCTTTTTATTACGTCATATCATCTGTATTATAATATCGAAAGTAATGGGAATGCTAAATGCGGTTAGATTTTAAAAAGTCTAAAAGGATAATTTAATTTATCTCGATTTTAGTTCGTTACTTGTCATCCATTTATGATTTTTAACCATTTTGTCATTTTCAGTTGATCTATAATCAACTACATAAACAGTTGTCTTATTTACATCATCTATTTTTGCTTCTGCCCCCTTCATACCTGGCATATGGTCAGCTTCTAATTTAACTGTATCACCTTTCTTAAAGCCATTTTCAGGGGCATCGGCAACTTCTTCATTAACAACCCATTTATGATTACTTACCTTTTCATCCCCATTTGTGGGTGTATAGCTTACGACATAAGCATAAGTCTCATAAGCACCTTTTACAGTAGCTTCCGCATTTTTCATACCTGGCATGTGTCCTGCTGTAATAGTAACTTCATCATCTTTTTTAAATTTACTTTCTTCTGTGCTCTCCATATCCTCTGGAACTTTATTTTCACTTTTATGTTCCATATGTTCCTCGTGTTTTTGATCTTTAGAATCTTTTTCCTCTCCACTGCCATTTGAGCAAGCTGATAATACGAGGCCTGATGCTAATATAATAAAGCTTAATTTTTTAATCATAATTTTAACCCCTATCATTTATTTTAATTTTAAAGTAAAAGCGTTAATTGCTACGATAACTGTACTTAAGGACATGAGTATTGCACCTACAGCAGGCGATAATATTAAACCTATAAAAGCTAATATACCAGCTGCAAGAGGAACGGCTACAACGTTATATCCAGCACCCCACCATAAATTTTGAATTGTTTTTCTCATAGTGTTTTTAGAAAGTGTAAAGAAATTGATAATATCGGATGGATTGCTTTTAACAAGTATGACATCGCCTGATTCGACTGCTACATCTGTTCCAGCGCCTATCGCCATTCCAATATCTGCTCTTATAAGACTGGGAGCATCATTGATTCCATCGCCAACCATCATAATTTTACTACCTCTGCTTTGATATGCTTTAATAATACTTTCTTTATCTTCGGGCATTAATTGTGCATGGACATCGTTAATTCCTAATTGTTTAGCAACTGTTTCTGCAACTTCTTTATTATCACCAGTAAGCATCACTGGTGTAATGTTTCTTGATAATAAGTCTGAAATCATTTGTTGTGAGCTTTCTTTGATTTTATCGCCTTGTGCAATCATGCCAATAACTTGTTGGTTATGAATTAAATAACTAATAGAATTACCTTGTTGAGCAAGATGAGTGAATTGTTCTTTATTATACTTAAGATTGTTATTATCGAGATAAGAAGCATTCGTTATTTTGAGTATTTTATTATCAACTGTGCCTTCTAATCCTACGCCTGGTAAATTATTAACTTCTTTAGGATTAGCATACGAGATATTTTTACCTTTAGTAAAATCAACGATTCCAGTAGCAAGTGGATGATTAGAACTACTTTCTAATGAAGCAAATAGACTCAATATTATCTCCTCATGGAATTCATCAGTAAAACTTTCATAGTGATTTACTGTAAAATCACCTTCAGTAAGTGTTCCTGTTTTATCCATCATAACGTAATCAATATGTTGGGCAATTTCTACAGATTCTCTGTTTTTTATGATTAAGCCATTATGTGCACCTATAGAAGTAGAGCGTGCTGTAACTAATGGAATGGCCAGTCCTAATGCGTGTGGACAAGCAATAACTAATACAGTAACAAGTCTTTCAAGTGCGAAGTCGATATCATTTTGAATAAGCATCCATACAATAAATGAAATTAACCCTACGCTCACTGCAAAATAAAATAAATAACCTGCTACTTGATCTGAGAGAAGCTCGGCTTTTGACTTATCATTTTGCGCCTGATTAACTAATCCCATAACTTGAGATAGGTAGCCATTTTCACCAGTGGCTGTAACTTTAACTTGTATTGTGCCTGAACCATTGATAGAGCCGCCAATAACGTCATCATTATACTTTTTGGCAACTTTTTTTGATTCACCAGTAACTAATGATTCATCAATTGATGTCTCGCCCTGAGTGATTGTGCCATCTGTAGGTATGCTTTCCCCAGCTTTAACTTCAACAATATCATCAATATTGATGTTATCAATTTTAACTTCATGACGTTGGTCATCTTCTGTCACTTTAATTGCAGTATTCGGTAACAGTTCTGCCATTTTTTTCAATGCATTGCCTGCTTTACCTACAGCATTCATTTCAATCCAATGACCTAACAACATAATTAAAATTAAAGTCGCTAATTCCCAGAAAAAATCCATTGTATGCGTTGAGGAATCGGTGAAATTATTCATGTAAAAAGCATATAAACTATAAAAATAAGCCACTGAAATGCCTAAAGCAACTAGCGTCATCATGCCAGGTTTTTTAGTTGAAATCTCATCCTTAGCACCTGTTAAAAATGGTTTGCCACCGTAAAAGAATAAAATTGTAGCAAGGATTAAAACAATCCAATCAGAACCTGGAAATGAAAATTGGAATGGCAATGTAACACCCATCATTGGTGATAGAATAATAATAGGTATTGCAAAAATTAAAGAAATAAAAAATTTATTTTTAAAATTGCCGTGATGATGCGCATGACCATTATGGCTGTCATGATGCTCATGTTCGTGATGACTATGAGCATCATGATTATGGTGTTGATCATTATGTTCCATAATAAAACCCCCTATATTTATAGAATTGGTAATAAGATGATTTTAGTATAACACATACCCTATAGAGGTATAAATATTTCGACTTTTCATAAATAATTTGGTAGAAAACATAATGAGAGTGTTTATTTATATTGACTGTTACTCAGGGTAATAGTTTATTAAATAAAGTAGGAGGTGAAAAATATGTCTATATATTCAACAGGAGAGTTAGCTGCCCTTTTTTCTATCACAACTAGAACCATTCAATATTATGATAAAAAAGGAATACTCAAACCATCCTATGTTAAGGATAATAACTACAGAGTTTATACAGAAAAAGAAGTAAAAAAATTACAAATTGTCATAACTTTAAGAAATATGCAATTCAATTTAAAAGATATTAATAAACTAATTAATAGTGATGAAGATTTGAGGTCAATATATTTATTATTAGATCAAAAGATAGAGGGTGATGAACAACGCATAAAAGAAGATCAGCAAAGACTTAATAACTTGAAACGTGTTAAAAGTATGATTTCTGAAACATCTAACTCACCGATACAAAAATTATTAGACATAGAAGATGTTATGAATAAAAATGAAAATATTAGTAAGTTATATCGAAAACTATTTTTGGTGGGTGGATTAGGGACATTAGTCCAGTTAATAGGTATATCAATAAGTTTTGCTATAAAAAGTTATTTACCATTTGTAATATCTTTTGTTTTAGCTATTATTTGTGCGATTACAATAACAAATAAATACTTTAATTCAGTATTATACATGTGCCCGAATTGCCATTTTAAATTCAAACCTAAAAAATTAAAATGGATGTTAGCTGCGCATACATCGAAGACTAGAAAATTAAAATGTCCAAACTGTAACGAAAAATATCATTGTATAGAAACATTAAAAGAGGTTGAAAAATTCTCTTAATTAATGGAAAAGCGTGAGCAGAAAACATTTATTTTCTGTTCACGCTTTAAATATAGCGAAAATTACTTCTGCAAAATGATTTTCAATAAACAGTAATATCCTTTAATTGATAATTATTATCATTTGAAGTATATTATATAAATAGATTTAATTGTAAATGATGAGGAGAATATATAAATGCAGATATATTGGACTAAAATAAATAAGATTATTAATGAGACGTCTGAAATTAAAACGTATTTACTTGATCGCCCAGAGGGTTTTACTTGGGAAGAGGGCTCTCACACGCACATGGGATTAAAAGGTTTTAATGAAGGCGAAAAACCAAATAAAAGCTTAGTTCGCCATATGTCGATTTCTACTGTTCCTAACGAGAATATAATTGGAATTACTACAAGAATAAGAAAACAATGTTCTGAATTTAAAAATATTTTAAATAAGTTAGAAGTTGGACAAGAAGTAGCGATTTTTAAAACACATTCAAATATTCCACTAAAAAGAGAAAGTAAAAATGTGTATTTACTATCTTCGGGTGTTGGCTTAGCGACATATAGACCAATAGTGCTTAAATATTTAGAGAACGCTGAAAATGTTAATAAAATACATTCTATAAATGTTGATTCATCTAAAGAATTCTTATTTACAGATATATTTAAATCTGTACCAGATAAAAAATTCACATCACAATTTGTGGATAGCAGAGCATCATATTATGAGCAATTAGAAAATATTGCAATGGATAAAAATGCTTTATTTTATATAGTAGGTAGCGATGAATTCGTAACTCAAAATATTGAAAAATTATTTGAGTTAGGTATGAAAACATCACAAATTGTAATTGATAAGCGTGAGAAACAACGCTCGGAATTCCTAACAATATAAATGCTTAAATTGCTATAAAATTAAAATATTGTAATGCCTCAAGCCAAAGGTCTGTTATATATTTTTGAATATATTCAAAAATCGTTTCTTTATATTTTAAAGTAATTTTCAACAATATTTTATAGATATTGTTTTAATATTTTATTTTGGTATAGTTGAAGGTCAGTATAAACTATATTTAATAAAATTAAATAATTAAGGAATGATTTGAATCAATTTATCAGAATTAAATGTTGAACTATTTAGGGTGTTTAACGAATTAAGTAAACAACTGGTGTTTTTAAATCCAGTAATGATTTTTTTAGCTAAATACATGGAGTATTTTTTAATTTTAAGTATTATCATATATTGGTTTACTCGAAAACAACAAAATAGAATGATGGTCATTAGTGCAATCATTGCTTTTGTAGTCGCAGAGTTATTAGGAGATATTATAGGGAAAGTATATTCAAATAACCAACCATTTGCAGAATTATCAAATGTTAATCAACTTATTGGACATGAAATAGATAATTCATTTCCAAGTGATCATGCACTACAATATTTTGCTATATGTATCATGTTTCTGCTTTTCAAAAAAAACTTAAGGTATTTTTGGCTAGTATTAGCTTTTCTTGTAGGAATTTCACGGATTTGGGTTGGTGTACATTATCCGGCAGATATACTGGTAGGCGCAATTTTAGGTACGTTTTCGGCAGTATTTTCTTTCTGGATCGTTCCTCATATAAGGCTAACTAAAAAACTTTTAGAAATATATGAAAGAGGAGAAACGTTCATATTATCGAAAATATCAAAATAAAGCGTATAGATAAATAATACGGCACGATAATATATAAAATTTCTGAAGATAAGAAAATATACTAAAATAGCAGTGAAGAAATCTATAATGATAGAGGCCTTCACTGCTATTTTATATGAGTAGATTATCCAGTATCTTAAATTTCAAATTGCTTTATACTGCTATATCTCCATTACTATCCGACTTTTTAAAAACAGTTAAAATCGCTTCTACGATACCAATGATTTCAGGAATACCAGTCCAACAAAATACAAAATATAATATCCCTAATTTTCTTTTGTTTGAATAAAATTTATGGACGCCTAATCCACCTAGAAAGAAGGCTAATAGCATATAAATTATTTTGTTAACTTTCATTAAACCATCTCCTGAACCTTTTATAGGCACTATACAATATAAATGGTGGTATACATAATGTTTTGACTATTTAGACTTGAATAACAAATATATCTAATATAATAAGTGGCTTAGATTTTTAAAAATCATTAAAAACTTTAACATTAAAAATATTTTAATATGTTACCATAACACTAATAATATAATGTTTTTAATAATTTCCATGTATTAGTAAAGTTTTTTATAATGATATATCGTGAACCTATATAGAATGGAGCAAATAGATGAAGTTATATTTAATAAATGTAAGTGACTTAAACTATGATGCTATACAAAATCGGTTTTTAAATCATATCAGATGTGACAAGCAGAATAGAATTCATAACTTACATGCTGCAAATGATAAGGTGCTTACTTTGATCAGTGAATTGTTATTATATTATGCGCTGATCAAAGATTATGGTTTTTCTCTAGAAGGACTCATTTTTGAGGAAAATGAGTATGGCAAGCCATATTTACTAAAATCACAGAACGTACATTTTAATTTATCTCATTCAAATGAATGGGCGGCTTGCTATATCTCTGATTCGCCAGTAGGCGTCGATATAGAGCAAATAGATGATATAGATAAGAAACTGTTTTGTGATATTACACATGCTAATGAACGCGCTATGATGAGCAATAATAAAGAGAATTTCTTTTCTTTTTGGTGTTTAAAAGAAAGTTATACCAAATTTATAGGAAAAGGCTTATCTTTTGATATTAAACAATTATCTTTTGATTTTAACATCAAACACAATATTGAGTTGGTATATAATAACGAAATAATTACAAACCATTTTTTATTATTAGATGTAATAGAAAATTATAAATTAGCTGTTTGTTGTGAAAATATAGTTACACCTAAAATTGAGTTTGTAACGTATAAAAATATAGAAAAACACTTATAAAATCATCGTGGGAGAGCTGTTTTGGAATAATTTTACATTCATTTACTATAAGTTAATAATAATTTATGATTTAATAAAAAAATTACAAAATATTTACAATTTATAACCTTTTATAACTTTTATTATTATAATAATAAGAGTTATAAAAGGTTATTTTTTTAAAAAATATGTTAATCTTAAGATATAAAAAAAGGGGGTTTAATTATGGAAACAAGTACTTTATCAGATGCACAGACCGAAATTATTCAGTTACAAGAATATTATGAAAATAATAGCATTAATAATATACCGGGGATTATTTATATTAAACCTGAAGTTAAAATAGAAAAAATAGAAAAGGCATTAAATAATCTAATAAAAACACATGAGAGCTATAGAATTAAAATGAAAAAAGTGAAAGGTGAATATAAACAATATATTACTGAACACAAAGATAGAAATTTTGATTTTATTGACTTTATGAATAATCAAGTAGGGTATGATGAATGGATTAATGAACAGGCACGTAAAAACCTATTTTTTGAAAATAAGGACTTATTTGACTTTAAAATAATGAGGTTACCTACTGGGAAAACCGGAATACTTTTGCTGGAACATCATGTTATTTCAGATGCGTGGAGTGTGACAGTAGCTATCAATACAATATGTAAATATTTAATTGATGGAACTAATAACAAGCAAATAGAGTCTACATATTTTAATTACATCAAAGAAGAATTAGAATATAAAAATTCTAAAAGGTTTGAAAAAGATAAAAATTTCTGGTTAAAAAAGGTTGAAAATTTAGAAGATAATGAATTATTCGAAAATAATAGTGAAAATAATGGTCTGAGTAATAGAAAAAGTTATAGTTTCTCTGATATAGAAACCCATAGAATACACGACTTTTGTGAAAAAAATAATATAAGTATTAATAATTTATTCTCTTCCATTATGATTATTATAAAATATAAAAAAACAGCATCGAAAAAAATTTCAGTCGGGTCAGTAATGCATAATAGAAATAAAAAAGCAGAAAAAGGGCTTACTGGCGTGTTTTCAAGGGCATTGCCAATTATAATTGATGTCTCTAGTGATTATTCTATATTTGATTTATTAACCCAAACAAAATATGAAAGTTTCAATATACTAAAACATAGAAAATATCCGTATAGAAATATAGTAGAAGATAGTGGTGGGCAAAAAGGACTATTAGACTGTTTGATTTCCTATCAAAACACTCAACACAATTATGAAATTATAAAAAATGGTTATTCAGATGAATGGATAGAAAATGGCTCAAATAACGCGCCATTAACTGTAAATATTAGTAATAGGAATAGGGAAGATACTTTAATTGTAGATTATGATTATCAAAGTGCTGTTGTGAATGAGAAAGAAATTATAGACCTGCATAAGATAATATTAAAAGTCATAGAAGAAATAATAGAAAATCCAAGTAAAAAGATTAAAAATATAGAGTTATTGGATGAAAACGAAAAAGATACCATCTTAAACGACTTTAATGATACAGAGGTTAGTTTAAATAATACGGAAACGTTTGTTGAACGTTTTGAAAAGCAAGTGAAAAAAACGCCATATCAAACAGCGATTACGTATGAAGGCAAACGTTTAAGCTATAATGAGTTAAATATCCGTGCGAATCAGCTTGCTTATCAATTAAGAGATGAAGGTGTGAAAGCTGACAGTCTAGTTGGTTTAATTATGGATCGACAACTTGAAACGATTATTAGTATTTATGGAATTTTAAAAGCAGGTGGCGCTTATGTTCCAATTGATCCTAATTATCCAATTGACCGTATTAATTATATTTTAGAAGATAGTCAACCGAAGGTTTTACTAACAGATCGAGTATTAGATGAATCTATAAAATATGAAAATAAAGTAATTGATTTAACTAAAGAGATAAAATCAGAAACATTTCCAACTTCTAATTTAAAACAAATTTCAGATAAGTCTAACTTAATGTATGTGATTTATACTTCAGGTACAACTGGAAAACCGAAGGGCGTTATGGCACATAGTGAAGGCGTTATGAACCGTTTGAACTGGGTGATAAATAAATATAATGTTGATGGTGACGATACAATATTATTTAAAACACCTTATACTTTCGACGTTTCAGTTTGGGAAATATTTGGCTGGGCTATGGCCGGTAGTCAAATTGTTTTACTACCATCTGGAGAAGAAGGTAATCCTGAAAAAATAACTGCATTATTAGAAGATTACGCAGTAACGATGGTTCACTTCGTACCTTCGATGTTAAATATGTTCGTCAATTTTATTAAATCTACGAACAACTCACAGTCCATTTCGAAATTAAAATATGTTTTAGCTAGTGGCGAAGCATTGAAACCTGAACAAGCTAATGACTTTAATCATTTTATCGGGAATAAAAACAATACTGCCTTATTAAATCTATATGGTCCTACTGAGACAACCGTTGACGTAACAAGTTTTGACTGTGAAAACCATAAGACATATGACTCAATTCCAATCGGTAAACCAATCTCAAATATTCAAGCTTATATTCTAAATGAAGATAATAATATAATGGGTATCGGCGTGCCTGGCGAACTCTGTATTGCGGGCGTGGGTGTCACAGCAGGGTATTTAAACCGTCCTGAATTAACACAAGAGAAATTTATTGATAATCCGTTTGGGAAAGGTAAATTATATCGTACGGGAGATTTAGCGAAATGGAATGCCGACGGCAATATTAGTTATATAGGTCGTATAGATGAACAAGTTAAAATACGTGGTTATCGTATTGAATTGGGCGAAATTGAAAGTGTTTTAAGACAACAGGCTCATATCATTGATGTAGCGGTTGTTGCGACAACGATGGTTGAAAATGAATTATCTATTTGTGCGTATTTAGTATCAGATGACGCACTTGATTTTGGATCTCTAAAAACATCTTTAGGTCAAAAGTTACCAGATTATATGATACCAGCATATATGACACAACTTGATAAACTGCCAGTAACTTCAAATGGAAAGCTGAATAAAAAAGCTTTACCAAAAATCAAAGTTGAAAGTAAAGTATATGTAGCGCCGACAAACGACATAGAAAGCGCTGTGGCGAAAGCATTTGAAGCAGTATTACATGTGAATCAAGTTAGTATCCATGATAATTTCTTCGAAATGGGAGGGCACTCACTTAAAGCCATTAGTGTAATCAATGAAATTGAACATTGTATTGGGATCAGATTACCATTAAAAATTATCTTTGAGAAACCAACGGTTGCTCAATTAGCTGAGTTTATAAAAAATAGTAAAGACCATAAGAATATTCAAGATATTCCACAAGCTGAAGATAAACCCTCTTATTATGTATCTTCACAACAGAAGAGATTATATGTTTTAAATGAAATGACGGAGGGGCAAACGGCTTACAATATGCCGGGAATACTTGAAATTAAAGGTGACGTAGATATTGAACGTGTACGTTATGCTTTCCAGAGTTTAATTAACCATCATGAAATTTTAAGGACACATTTTGAAGTGTTTGAAGGAGAACCTGTTCAAATTATCAAAGATAGTGTATCTATTAATATAGACTATGAAGAGAAAATGGATATTAATTATGATAATCTCTTAAGTGAATTTGTAAGTCCATTTGACTTAGCACAGGCGCCTCTATTAAGAGTAAAAGTAGTGAAGTATGACGAACAAAAATATCTTTTATTATTTGATATGCACCATATCATTTCTGATGGTTTATCTATCAATATTATTATTAAAGATTTTTCGAGATTGTATCAAAGCGAAACATTAGAAGCATTGAAAATACATTATAAAGACTATAGTGAGTGGATGTGTGAACGTGATTTAAATCAACAACGTGCATTTTGGTTATCACAATTTGAAGAGGAAGCACCTGTTTTAGATTTACCTTATGATTATACTAGACTTAAACAGCAAAGTTTTAAAGGTAGAACAACGTCAATGCACATGCCTAATGAAACTAAGAACGCGATTAGTCAGCTTGCGCAAAAAACTGGTAGTACGGATTACATGATTTTATCGGCATCATTTATGGTATTACTTCATAAATATAGTAGACAAGAAGATATAGTTATTGGTAGTCCAGTCTCCGGAAGAACACATAAACATACCGAAGGTATATTAGGTATGTTTGTTAACACACTAGCAATGAGAGGTTATCCAGAACGAAATAAAACGTTTGAACAATTATTGTCAGAAGTAAAGAACCTTTCTATAAAAGCTTTTGATAATCAAGAATATCCACTCGAAGATTTAGTAGAAGAAGTAGTAGAAAGACGTGATTTAACTCGTAATCCTTTATTCGATGTATTATTCACGTTACAAAATAATGATAATCAAGCATTTGAAATTAATGATTGGTCTGTTGAAGTTAAAGAAGCATCACATACAAATGCGAAATTTGATTTGAGTATGACAATTGAAGAAGATGAAGGATATAAAGTTTCATTAGAATATGCAAGTGAATTATTTAGTGAAGCGACGATAGAGCGTATGTTGAAACACTTTATGGAAGTTTTAGTTGAAATTACAAAGGATTCCTCTCAAAAACTGAGTGAGATTGAGATGATAACTGAAGAAGAAAATGCAGTTATTTTTGATGACTTTAATGATACAGAGGTGAGTTTAAATAATACGGAAACGTTTGTTGAACGTTTTGAAAAGCAAGTGAAAAAAACGCCTCATCAAACAGCGATTACGTATGAAGGCAAACATTTAAGCTATAATGAGTTAAATATCCGTGCGAATCAGCTTGCTTATCAATTAAGAGATGAAGGCGTGGAAGCTGACAGTCTAGTTGGTTTAATTATGGATCGACAACTTGAAACGATTATTAGTATTTATGGAATTTTAAAAGCAGGTGGCGCTTATGTTCCAATTGATCCTAATTACCCAATTGACCGCATTAATTATATTTTAGAAGATAGTCAACCGAAGGTTTTACTAACAGATCGAGTATTAGATGAATCTATAAAATATGAAAATAGAGTAATTGATTTAACTAAAGAGACAAAATCAGAAACATTTCCAACTTCTAATTTAAAACAAATTTCAGATAAGTCTAACTTAATGTATGTGATTTATACTTCAGGTACAACTGGAAAACCGAAGGGCGTTATGGCACATAGTGAAGGCGTTATGAACCGTTTGAACTGGGTGATAAATAAATATAATGTTGATGGTGACGATACAATATTATTTAAAACGCCTTATACTTTCGACGTTTCAGTTTGGGAAATATTTGGCTGGGCTATGGCCGGTAGTCAAATTGTTTTACTACCATCTGGAGAAGAAGGTAACCCTGAAAAAATAACTGCATTATTAGAAGATTACGCGGTAACGATGGTTCACTTCGTGCCTTCGATGTTAAATATGTTCGTCAATTTTATTAAATCTACGAACAACTCACAGTCCATTTCGAAATTAAAATATGTTTTAGCTAGTGGCGAAGCATTGAAACCTGAACAAGCTAATGACTTTAATCATTTTATCGGGAATAAAAACAATACTGCCTTACTAAATCTATATGGTCCTACTGAGACAACCGTTGACGTAACAAGTTTTGACTGTGAAAACCATAAGACATATGACTCAATTCCAATCGGTAAACCAATCTCAAATATTCAAGCTTATATTTTAAATGAAGATAATAATATAATGGGTATCGGCGTGCCTGGCGAACTCTGTATTGCGGGCGTGGGTGTCACAGCAGGTTATTTAAACCGTCCTGAATTAACACAAGAGAAATTTATTGATAACCCGTTTGGGGAAGGTAAATTATATCGTACGGGAGATTTAGCGAAATGGAATGCCGACGGCAATATTAGTTATATAGGTCGTATAGATGAACAAGTTAAAATACGTGGTTATCGTATTGAATTGGGCGAAATTGAAAGTGTTTTAAGACAACAGGCTCATATCATTGATGTAGCGGTTGTTGCGACAACGATGGTTGGAAATGAATTATCTATTTGTGCGTATTTAGTATCAGATGACACACTTGATTTTAGATCTCTAAAAACATCTTTAGGTCAAAAGTTACCAGATTATATGATACCAGCATATATGACACAACTTGATAAACTACCAGTAACTTCAAATGGAAAGCTGAATAAAAAAGCTTTACCAAAAATCAAAGTTGAAAGTAAAGTATATGTAGCGCCGACAAACGACATGGAAAGCGCTGTGGCGAAAGCATTTGAAGCAGTATTACATGTAAATCAAGTTAGTATCCATGATAATTTCTTCGAAATGGGCGGAGATTCACTTAAAGCCATAAAGTTAACATCGTTAATATCTAAATTATATAATATATCAATTAAAGATATCTTTGAATTACAGACAGTGGAATCTATAAGTAAAGCATTGATTGAACGTGAAGAAATGAATGTAATGACAAAATTAGATGCATTAAAATTTCCGAATGTTAAGAATGAACATCATTTAAATAGTGATTTTATATCAGAAATCAATGATTACAAAGTGCAAAGTAACGAAAATTATAAATTCATTGATAAAGATGTCGTTAAATCTAACAAACAAATATTATTGACAGGCGCTACAGGTTACTTAGGTATCCATATATTAAAAGATTTATTAGAACGTAAAGATTTAATTATTCATGTGTTAGTGAGAAATAATAAAAAAATAAGCGGTGAGAGCAAATTAAATAACAATTGGTCCTATTACTTTAATTCTCAATTAAAAACAGAAGATTTGAACCGTATTCATTTTGTAGAGGGCGATATTGAATCAAAATATTTAGGTTTTTCTAATAGTAATTATGATTATTTAGTAAATAATATAGATATTATTATAAATGCAGCAGCAAATGTAAATCATTTTGCGACAGAAGAATCTTCTTATAACACAAATGTTAAATCAATCCACAATTTAATATCTTTTGCGAAAGACAAAAAGAAAAAAGAAATTCACCATATGTCTACAATTAGCGTAGCTTCAGGTAGCGTAGAGGATAAAAATAGTATTACTTTTTCTGAATATGATGTAGATATTTCTCAAAAACCAAATAATATCTATATTGATGGTAAGATAGAAGCTGAAAAATTACTTATTGCTTATCGTGAAGAAGGTATTGAGACAAATATTTATAGACTAGGTAATTTACAATGTGACTCTAGAACAGGAATTTTTCAAAAAAATGAAGAAAACAATGCTTTTTATAGTGTCATAAAATCATTTAAGATGTTCCAGAAGTTTCCAAGGCTCGAAGATGATGACTTAGAATTCACTCATGTTGACCAAGCTGCACAAGCATGTAATAAATTAATATTGAATGATCAATTAAGCAATGAAATCCATCACATTTATAACAACAAGCGCTTATCACTCCAGAAATTAATGGAAGTATATAATGCGAATAACCA
This sequence comes from Staphylococcus parequorum, assembly GCF_039237145.1. Classification (NCBI taxonomy): domain Bacteria; kingdom Bacillati; phylum Bacillota; class Bacilli; order Caryophanales; family Staphylococcaceae; genus Staphylococcus; species Staphylococcus parequorum. The sequence goes on along the minus strand of NZ_CP150682.1, from coordinate 115,909 downwards.
TTATATAGAAGCTGTTTATTGGGATGCCTTTTTAGATCACTTAATGGAATGTATAGACCTTGGAGTAATGAGCGATGAAGTCAATGCGTTCTTACTTCACACAGGTATCTTAGACAATACATTATTTAATAAAGTACATTTCGAAATTTTAGATTATAAAACTAATTTCATACTGGAAAAATTAAATTTCCAGTGGGAACCAACAAGTGAAAACACATTAGATATAATGATTAATCATACAAAAAATAATTTCTAAAAAAATGAGGTAGCAAATTTTATTTTGCTACCTCATTTTTATTTTTAACGTATGAATAAACTTTGGAAATTAAAAGCGGTTTAATTTAAAACTAATTTTATTTCTTCGCTTAATTGGTCGTAAGCATCAGTAATAAATAAGTGACTTCCTTGAAAGAATTTATATTCTACATGTTCACTTGTTAGATTCGACCATTTGTACAAAGTATGATTAGCTATAGTGTCATTTTCACCTACAAATATAGAAAGTGTAGTATTCATTTTCTTCTTCTCATAACTATTATGATAGTTATCTATTGCGAGAAAATCGTTTTTAAGAGCAGGTTCAACAATTTCCCATAATTCCTCGTGATTCAAGACTTCTTCAGGAGTATCACCTTTATCTTTTATAAACTTTTTAAATTCAAAATCACTCATATTATTTATATTATTATGCTTAGCATATCCAATAGGTTCACAAGCACAAAGAATCATATGGCTAGGAAGAATATGATGAGATTTATGTAATCTAAAGTAAATTTCATAAGCCAAGATGGCTCCTAAACTGTAACCTAATATTATATATTGTTCAGGCTTTTCTTTAATAATTTGATTGGTTAAATCATCGACCATATCTTCAATTGTGAGAAGAGGTTGCTCATTTAACCTTTCTCCATGACCTGGAAGTTCTAAGGATTTTAAATCAATATCCTTGTGAAGCTTATTCTTTAGAGGGTAAAATATAAATTTATTCCCTCCTGCAAATGGGATGCAAAACAAAGTAACGTTCATCATAAATTATCGACCGCTTTTAAAAGTAACAACTTCTATGTCGTTTAAACGTGCGTGCGGGTTATTATAAAATTGAACTAAAATATCTACTAAACTATAATGGATTTGTTCAATATCTTTCTCGGTTAAGTAGCATGTACTGAAGTCATAATCGATATGCAATGTATTATCATTATTTCTATTACTAATATTCATATTTAATTTGTTGTAAAGGTTTGCTTCATTTAATAACCATTCCTCTTTAAACCCTTCTTTTGTAATTTCATTATCATATTGCATATTATGATATGAAATAGCAAAGTCAGCCAAGCTCGGTACATCTTTCTCTTTGTTTTGTTCTATCAATACTGTTGTAGGTAATTTTCTATGTTTTAGTAATTTGAAGTTTTCTTTTTTAACTAAGTTTATAAAACTTTCAACAGATTGCTCAGGATTTAATTCAACGATTAATGGCAGTGCTTTTGTGAACAAACCACAAGTCTCTTTTTCGATGTTACTACTTCTATTATGTACCATCAAACCAATTGAATTTTGATTCTTATTTGATAATTTACTAATATATAAATGCATCAAAGACATAAATAGTGTACTAATACTAATAGAATAATCACTACACATTTTATGAATCAACTTAAATTCGTATTCATTAAGAGAATAAGTTTCTCTTAATGATTTATAATCTAAATTTTGTAATTTTGTTAAAAAATCAGTCATTTCATAGTTGGATATTGTATTAAACCAATAGTTCTTATCGATTTCAAAACGGCGAGAATTTAAGTATTTTTGGTCATCATTAGCGATATCTAAATAAGAATAAGTATTAGGTTCCACATCATGACCAATCAGAATTTTTGCGACATAGTTAACAGAATGAGTTATGCTCCATGCGTCAGTAATAGCATGGTGGTGTGTGAAGAAAACAGAATGCTTTCCATCGGGGTTTTTTACAATTGTAAAGTCGTATAAATCGCTATTTAATTCAAATAAGCATTTATTTTTTTGTTGATCAATCCAAGCGTTATATTGAGCTTCGTCTGTAAATTCAACTACTGGGAAGTATTGGAAATTAAATGGTTGTAAAGATTGTTTTAGTTCACCTGATTCATTAATTATATGAATTCTATATGCATCAAAATTTTCAACAAGCTTATTTAATGCATTATTTATAGCATCATAAGAATAAGTGTTTTCGATATATAATAAATTAGAAAGATTAGAAATGCTTGTATTAGGTTGTGATAACTCCAACATTGCATAATGATTTTGGGCAAAAGTTAGATTTGCAGTGGACATTTAAATTCGCTCCTGTCATAAATTATTTAGATATCTATTATTTGATAATAAAATTATATAGCTTAACTGGTAAAACTGCATGTAAAAAAATAGAGGTCTTAGCAAGGAAACCGACAATATATCGTGGTTTTACAATGCGTCTTTCTATTGAATTAGTGATAACTTTAGCTACAGCGGAAGGAGGATAAAATAAATTAAGTGAATTTAACTTGATCATTGTATTTGCCAGTGTTAAAGCTTTTTCTTCATAGATTCCTCCTTTAGCAGATGATTTAAGATTTTGAGCTGTAATCGTAGACCATTCTGTTTTTATACCACCTGGTTGGATAACGATAACGTCTATGCCAAAATCAGAAAGTTCTAAACGTAAGCTTTCGGTGTATCCCTCTAATGCATGTTTAGAAGCATGGTACCAAGTACCTAGATAATTAGGTATACGTCCACCGATTGATGATATGTTTACAATTTTCCCTGCTTTTTGTTCGCGCATGGAAGGTATAACAGCTCTTGTTATCTCAGATAGTCCGAATAGGTTTACATCGAACTGTCTTTTCGCTTCTTCAATAGACACGTCCTCAATAGCACCATATGACCCATATCCAGCATTATTTATTAAAATGTTTATATGCCCTTCTTGGTTTAAAATATGGTTAACTACTTCTTTAATCGCATCATAATCTGTTATATCCAGCTTCATTATTTTGACATTATATGCTGATAAACCTTGCATTTTCTTTGTGTTTCTTGCAAGAGCATAAACGCGATAGTCTTTTTTAGCTAACATTTTAGCTGTTTCAAAACCAATTCCGCTACTTGCTCCTGTGACTATAGCAACTTTCATTAAAACCAGCCCCCTTTGTTTTTTAAATAAAAAGATTAAGTAAGTTGAATATAAATATATTGCTTATTTTATAAATATATCACAAATTATACTTTTATTAAAAAAATAGCTTCTCTTTAGTTTTATTAAAATTGTTAACAAAATATTAATTTTATCTACTAAAAGTTAAATTAATATTTTTTTGTTGATTATTGTCATTGTGCTTTTTAAGGATGGTTAATGAAATTAGAGGGAAGGAAGCAATGTCATATATTGAGTCGGTGAAGTGAAGGCTGAAGTGTAAAAATCCATCATTGCTTTATGATTATAAGCAATGATGGATTAGAGTGTTAGTAATACTATTAAATATTTAGATTAATGGCCGGCCATCCAAGGTCTGGCAGTGTTTGTGATTGTTTGATTTTTTTGTGGTAATTTATCTTTAGTGACTACTTTTGGTTTTTGTCCTTGTTCGATGCGTTTTTTTAACTTTGAGTCCATTCCATAAGTTTGAAAAGCAGTATATACACGTTTAGATAAATGGCCACATGCAGGACATGAAACGTTATCGTGTGTGTCATTCATAGATTGACGAATTGTAAATTCATCACAGTTTGGACATACATATGTGTAGTTTGGCATTATTCATCAGGCTCCAATTCGGGTAAAATATCGCCCTTGAATATTTCCCGGGGAATGGCAATGGTACAACAGGCATTAGGGACATCGACAATACCGGCTACGGTGCCTTGAACAGGTGCTGATCCTAGTAACATATAGGCTTGTTCACCTGTAAAACCACGCGTTTTTAAGAATTCAATTGCATTTAAACAAGCATTCCGATAAGCAGTGTTTGCATCTAAGTATGTTTGGTCTCCGTTAAATTCATTAACTGAAATACCTTCAAAAACAATATAGTCTGTATAATTTGGCATAACAGGGCCGGGTTTAAATGCAGGATTTTTCTTGATTTGGTATTTCTCCATCCCATTTTTAATTACGTTTACGCGTAATTCAATCCAACCTGGCATTTCAATTCCACCGCAAAAAGTGATTTCACCATCTCCTTGAGAGAAGTGTAAATCTCCTACAGACAGTTTGGCGCCATCAACGAATACAGGAAAATAAATACGAGAACCTTTTGATAAATTTTTAATGTCACAATTGCCTCCATTTTCTCTTGGAGGCACTGTTCTTGCACCTTCTTTTGCTACACGTTCAAAATCATTTCCTTTAAGATCACCTAGTACGACTGCATCAGTTTCGGGTAAGTTAGCTAATACAGGTTCACGATTAGGGTCAGTATCGACCAACGCTTGTTCACGTCGATTCCATTCATCAAGCATGTCTTGTGAAGGTGCGACACCGATTAATCCTGGATGAATAATACCAGCAAATTCAACGCCAGGGATATGACGACTCGTAGCGTATATCCCATTGAAATCCCAAATTGATTTTTGAGCATTTGGATAATGATCTACTAAAAAACTTCCGCCATTCGTTTTATCAAAAATACCGTTAAAACCCCATTCGTGTTCTGGGAATGTACCTATGTCTAGTATATCTACGACTAATAAATCACCAGGTTCAACACCATTGATGTGAACAGGTCCACTTAATACATGCACACGGTTTAAATTAACGTGTTTGATATCACTTGCATCATCGTTATTGGAAATTTGTCCATCTGTCCAATCTAAACATTCCATACGAAATGATTCACCAAGTTCTACTGAAAAAGCTGCTGGAATATCTGGGTGCCATCGGTTATGTCCAGGGTGATCTTGTTGGTCCATTTTCTTACTTAAATCAATATTGAATAACTTTTTTGGCATAATAAGCATCCTCCTACTTAATTTAAATAGATAAAATGTGACTGTATCATATGTTGAATAAATAATAACACAAAATGTGTAAAATTATAATTAAATTGAGTGGATGGATAAATAAGAAAAGAGAAAGTTAAAAACTAAGAAAGTATATAGCAAAGAAGGAATGTTATTTTAATTATTAATAGCGTGTTTTAAGCTGTATATATAATTATTAAAAGCATTGTTAAATTCATTATAGAAGTTTGTGTTTCTTGACAATCACGAATAATAAGTATATGTTTGTAATATTAAATAAAAATAAATATAGTCGTTGAATACTGCTTTTTTCACGATATTAAAGCTTTAGCAAGCTGTTAATAATCATATTGGCAAATTGAAAAAGTGTACGAATAGTGTTGAAAAGTTAAAATCATCCGTCATATAAGATTAAATGTAATATTTTTAGATTATAAAATTCATAAACATTTATACATATAAGGTAGCAAAGCAAATCACTTCGTTAAAAAGTGCGTTGCAATGAAGCCGACAATTGTAATAAACCGTCCGTGGTTTATTGTATATTGTCGGCTTTTTTTAATGGGAAAATAACTGAACATACTAAGTTATACATAAAAGTAGCTTGATTTTGTAACACTAAAATTAATGTAAAAAGAAAGGAGAATCCAATATGTTCACATCGCTTAATGTATCAATACTGTTAATAATATTTTTCATCACTGTTATTGTTTCTGTATTGAGTGGCATCATGTTTTTAAATTCACGCATACCATTGGCGTATGTGCGCATACATATATTTTTAGTGGCTTTACCACCACTTGTAGCATTTATCGGACTTATAGGCGCACCGAAAAATATAGAAGTAGGATTTTGGTATTCGGATTTTCTAGCATGGTTAATGGCCTTTTTCGTTTTAGTCATAGGCTTAATCATTCAACGTTATTGTGTACAGTATCTAATGGGCGATCGAAGTTATAGAAAGTACTTCACTTTATTTACAATTACCACTAGTTTTGCCGCAATGGCTTGGTTAACAGGTGATTTGCGTATTATGGTGATCAGTTGGGGCGTAACGTTACTTGGTTTAACGCTATTAATTAGCTTAACAAGCGCTTGGAAAGTGACAAGAGCTGCTGCAAAAGTAACCGGTAAATTGTTTTTGTTAAGTTGGCTAGCATTATTGTTGGCGGTAGTGTGGATTGCATTATTAACTGGTGAATGGCAATATACCTCGATTTTCACAGCTACAAATTTAGCTCAAATTAATGCGTGGGAAAGTTTTGGTATTAATATGCTCATTATATTAGCAGTTATGGTGCCAGCTGCACAGTTTCCATTTCAAAGATGGTTAATAGAATCAGTCGCAGCACCAACACCGGTGTCGGCGATTATGCATGCAGGTATTGTGAATGCGGGTAGTATCATATTGGCGAGATTTTCACCGATATTTAATGGTGACATTGCAACATTCGTATTGTTATTGTTTGCCAGTATTTCTGTACTGATTGGTGCAGGTATAAGTTTAGTGCATGTAGATTATAAACGCCTTTTAGTAGGATCTACAATTGGACAAATGGGCTTTATGTTAATCCAGTGCGCAATGGGTGCATACATTCCTGCGATTATCCATTTGATTTTACATGGTTTATTTAAAGCAACGCTCTTCTTACGCTCTGGTTCGGCGGTGCGTCACTTTAATGTACCAAGACGTGCTAGTGAGAGAATGTCATATTTATGGATTATATCAGGTCGTGTATTAGCTTTGGCTATTGGTTTAGGTTTTTGGCTTACATCTCCTGGTGAAGGCTATCGTTTAGTGAGTGGCCTCATCTTAGCTTGGTCATTATCGGTATCATGGACACAACTTGTTGCATTTGGAGAAGGGAAATTCGGACGTATCATGGGATTATTGATACTCATTGTCGTTGGCTCAGTATACTTTATCGTTCATCACTTCTTCGCTAGCGCCTTACATACGATGACTTTCAATAGTGTTCAACCACCTATGCTTGTCGTTGTAATTGTAGCTTTAATGCTCTTGATTGGTAGTTTAATGAGTACATGGGTCGCACGTAATCGTTCATCGGTCGCATTTTCAATATTATATATGTGGCTTGTACGTATTGGGGATGCAAAAGCTGACACTGTAGAACGTCATCCAAACTACCTTAAAACATATTTAACAAAAGGAGGACACTAAAATGGGGGAAGCAAATAGAGAGACAGACTATGTTTCACAAAACAATCCTAATGATATTCGAACATTAATTGATGCTGCAAGTAAGGTTATTGTCCCGTTATCGCCCATTTCAGTGTTTGCGGCAAGAAGTCCGTGGTCTGGGTTAGAGGATAAAACATTTGATGAAGTTGCACATTGGCTTAAACAAGTGCGAGAAGTAGATATTTATCCTGCGATAGCAAGTATATTAGAAGCTAAGAAACAGGGCGAAATAGACGAGCGTAAGATAGAGGAACAATTCCAACAGTGGTTGGAGCAAGCGTCATTAGCAATACCAAGAGAAAATGCAATGGAATATGGGCGTAATGCTTTAAAATTACATCCTTTAAAATCTAATCATCATGTACAAGGGCAAGTCGATGCATTGGCACAACAGTTAGAGGATTTAGATTTATCAAGTGATGTCAAAAGCTCAACGCCGTTATTGTCTACGTATGTAATGGATGAAAATAATAAAAAATTAATCGATACAGTGGATTATCACGTTATTAAGTGGTGTAAGTTATTTGTTGATGATGCACAATCAGGGTGGACAATGCCCCATCGTGAAAAAGGATTATTCTATTCTTGGAAACGTTTAATCCAATATGATCCAGCGTTAACGAAAGCTCAACGTGCCCGGTTAAAGACTTTACCTGATGATGCTGAGTCATTAATTAGAGCCACATTGTTAAAATTAGGTATTGCTGAGGCAGACACGCAAAATTATTTAGAGAATCATTTATTATCATTACCAGGTTGGGCAGGTATGATGCTATGGCAGCATGAAAATAATAGTAAAATGGAGTCGTTGTTATTAGATTACCTTGCGCTTCGTTTAGGCATGGAGTGGGTAATCATGGAACCGTATTTATCAGACTTACCTACAAATGATACATCAGCGAATCAATCTATTTCATTAGCGGATTGCATTTTGTCATGGATGCAATGGGGCGGTTTTACGGCACAACAATGGGACAAATTAACAACGCAAGAACAACAGCAACATGTGTTATTTGCCGTTCAGTTTAATGATCAATTACGTCGTAAATTATTGTTAGAGGCTTGGGAAGCAACTTATAATCAGCAATTAAGAAAGATTATTGCGCCTGAAAAGCAAGTGTTGGTGGAGAATGACACGCCACTTGCACAAATGGCATTTTGTATAGATGTACGTTCTGAGCCATTTCGTAAACAAATTGAAGCAGCAGGTCCCTTTGAAACGATAGGTATTGCAGGGTTCTTTGGTTTGCCGATTGCCAAAAATGAACTTGGAAATCAACATAGCCATCCATCTTTACCTGTAATGAATAAGCCACAGCATAAAATTAAAGAATATACACAGGAAAAAGAACCAACTATTTTCCGACAACGTAAGCATGTACTTGAATCGGTCACTTATACGTTTAAGAAAATGAAACAAAACGTGTTGCCTAGTTTACTATTACCAGAACTCAGTGGTCCGTGGTTAACACTACAAACATTTACACGCAGTTTTATACCAAATCGTGTAGGCAACGTGATTCGCAAGTTCTATGCAGGTTGGTTGCAAAAGCCAGAAGATACAGCACTTACGCTTAATCATCATCATCGTAGAGAAGATGGTTTGCCTGTAGGGTTTACAAAAGATGAGCAGTTAAATTATACACGCCAAGCGCTACGCTTAATGGATTTAACGACAGACTTTTCACCTTTAGTTGTTATGTGTGGTCATGGTAGTCAAAGCGCGAATAATCCGTATGCTGCCTCGTTAGATTGTGGTGCATGTGGTGGTGCAGCAAGTGGTTTTAATGGCAAAGTATTAGCACAGTTGTGTAATTTGCCAGAAGTGAGACAAGGGCTAGCACACGATGGTATTGAAATTCCGGAAACGACCGTATTTGCAGCTGCAGAACATCAGACTTCTGTGGATACATTAGAGTGGGTTTATGTACCAGAATTACCAGAAGTGGCACAAAAAGCTTATGATGCTATTGAAGCAGCAATGCCTAACGTCAGCTATTATGCTAATGAACAACGCTTAGAACAATTACCAAATAATAATGTAACGAAGAAAAATCCTGTCAATGAAGCGCATCGCTTATCAAATGATTGGAGCGAGATAAGACCAGAGTGGGGATTAGCTAAAAATGCTGCCTTTATTATTGGACAACGTGAGCTAACAAAGCACAGTGACTTACAAGGCAGAGCATTTTTGCATAATTATGATTGGAAAAACGACCAAGATGGTAGTATATTAGCCAATATTATTGGTGGGCCTGCAGTTGTAGCACAATGGATTAACTTACAATACTATGCTTCTACAGTTGCGCCACATTATTATGGTAGTGGTAGTAAAACAACACAAACTGTGACAGCTGGCATTGGTGTTATGCAAGGGAATGCGAGTGACTTGTTAACAGGCTTACCTTGGCAATCCGTGATGTCGTCAGATGATAAAATGTACCATTCACCTATACGTTTACTTGTAGTGATCCAAGCTCCTGAAAACTTTGTGAAAGAACGATTAGAAGCGGATAAAGCATTCCAACAAAAAGTACAAAACGGTTGGGTGAGATTAGCAACGATTGATGAAGATGGCCAATGGCATGACTGGTCAACGGATTATTAAGCTATATTTAAATGTCATGTCATTAAAAATCTATGAGCATATTGATATCTTATCGTACTTAATTTATTAAATAAAATATAAATGATTTCCCGGGTGATATTGTAGAACTGTGGAGAAAAGTATGCAAAAATGATAATGTTATCTTTATTCAAATAATAATCTAACTTAACCTCATTTTGGTTCTACAGGAGATGCATACTAAATGAAAACAACCAAAGGCACTTACGAGTCTGAAATCAGCAAAGCAATTACACAATGGGAAAAAGACTTCCTTGGCCGTGGCTCTCTTTCTGTAAAAACAGATATATTGCGCGATATGATTATTGTGAGTTTACAAGGTGTATTAACACAAGCAGAGTATAAAGTTTGTGAAACGAACGAAGGGCTAGTAACAATTAAAAGAACACGCTCAAAACTCGTGGAATCAGGTATTGAAGCACTCGATGACATTGTATTATCCATTACTGGTGAAGAAGTCAAAGGCTTTCATACTGATTTAAGTTCTCGTACAGGTGAACGTGTGATGATTTTTAAACTTCATAATGACCTTGAAAAACAAATTGCTGAATAGAAAAATTCACAGTATTTATTAATGAAAATTAAATTCTAGAATTTTAAAAAGCCTAATCAATTTCCGAATAGAAGTTGATTAGGCTTTTTAATATTGTAATTAAAGTATTTTTGGCAAAACAAGCACTTACCGATGTAAGGCTCAGTAAGTGCTTGTTAATTATAGGAATTCAGAAGAACCGTTTACTTAAAAATGACTATCATCATATATATATATATTTGGGTGTTAAAGAATCATAATCTTTAATTAGAGTTCTTAAGCGTTAACGTTTTGTTCTTATAATGGTAAAATACTTGATACTAAATCTAAAATTGTTTGTACGATATCTCCTAGCATAATACCCCTCCTTATAAAAGTTATGTAATCTCATAGTTCAAGACGTTATACAAAGTGTAAAATTGTCTCAATCTAAATTTACGAGGATTATTTTAAAAGTGATTTGAAGATGAGTTCAACGATGTTTTCGATCATTTCAATTCCCTCCTTCATAAATGCTATCTTGTAATTACTATTCTACTTGGTCTAATACTAAGTTTAGGATTTGTTCTACTAGAGTTGCTAACATTGTATGCACCCCCTTTATCTGAATATTATAATAAATACATTTAAATTTGGTGGAAATTCCCCAAGTGTCTAAATTTAATGCGTAAGTGTTAATATGTTAAATTTATTGTAATTTTATATAAATTTAGTTGTATTTTAAATATTATAAAAAGATGTTGATTAATTTTTAATATGTTTAAATAGTACTACATACATTTGAGAGGTAGTGAATATGACTTGTTTAAAAATTTATACAAAAAACTTAAAAAACACTTGAATTTTGTGAGTATTTGGTAGTATAATTTTAAATTGGGTGTTAAAGAATCATAATTTTTAATTATGGTTCTTTTTCTTTTGCCATTTTTTAAGTTATTTAGGCTATCTTACGCCTAAGAATAAGATTAAAGGTATACATAAAAGTTAAATTAATAATAAAATTTCAATCTATGCAGCACTAGTCTATTTGTAGAAATATTCCGTGAATCTAGTGATGATTGATATAAAGCTTCATTAAACGCCTCATTTTAAATCTTAATTACAGAATAAGGTTTAAAACTATCCTTCTAGATACATTTTTAATAAACTATATAAGTCTATAATTATTTTAATGAGAGAAAATAGTTATGTATTTGTAAGGATATACTCAGATAGTTCTTAATTATAAAATAGCTTATGAAATTAAAGCTGAAGTTGGATTTATTTCATAGAAAAATTGCTTATAATAGAATGGTATAGAGTATGACTAAGGAGGAAGTGTAGTTGGATCAAATTAAAAGTATCCTTTATTCGTTAATTGAACCGTTAACGAAGCCAGAGACATATCAAACGTTGATATCGAATGTTATTATGATTTTTGTTTATATCATTGTGGCTTGGATTGTCCTACGTTTCATAAATAAAGCGATAGCACAATTCTTTAAAATACAAAATAGAGGTAAAAAAGCGAATAAAAAACGTTCCAAAACTTTAATAGCATTAGTTCAAAACGTAGTAGCATATGTGGTATGGTTTATAGTATTGACTACAATTTTAAGTAAGTTTGGTATAAGCGTTGGAGGCATTATTGCCAGTGCTGGTGTTGTTGGTTTAGCAGTTGGTTTCGGCGCACAAACAATTGTTAAAGATATTATCACAGGTTTCTTCATTATTTTTGAAAATCAATTTGATGTAGGAGATTATGTTAAAATCAATAGTAGTGGTACTACCGTTGCAGAAGGCACAGTACAGTCCATTGGTTTGCGTTCGATGCGAATTAATACGATTACAGGTGAGTTAACAACATTACCTAATGGTAGTGTTGGTGAAATTACAAACTATTCAGTAACGAATGGTGAGTCAATGGTAGAAATACCAGTTTCCGTAGAAGAAGATATAGATAAAGTAGAAGAGATATTAGTCGAACATTTTGAAACAATGCGTTCTAAATATTACTTATTTATATCAAATCCAGAAGTGGTTGGTATTAATTCCATTACAAGAGATGAAATTACATTGTGGATTTCTGCTGAAACGATACCTGGAGAAGGATTTTCAGGTGCACGTATTTTAAGAAAAGAGATTTTAAAAGTATTTAAACAGCATGAGATTCAAATACCGAAACCTATGATGGTGCAATACGATGCGAATCAACAAAATAATGCATAAGATGTTCGGAGGTGTGACAGAATGACATCAAATTACGGTTTAAATGATATTGTAGAGATGAAAAAACAACATGCATGTGGCACGAATTGTTTTAAAATCATTCGTGTAGGTGCAGACATCCGAATAAAATGTGAAAACTGTCAAAGAAGTATTATGATCCCAAGACAAACTTTTAATAAAAAACTAAAAAAAATCTTAGTGTCTCATCAAGATACTGAAAATAAGGAGAATGAATAATGGCTTTAACAGCAGGTATAGTTGGTTTGCCCAACGTAGGTAAGTCTACACTTTTCAATGCAATCACAAAAGCAGGTGCACTGGCAGCGAATTATCCTTTCGCGACAATCGATCCTAACGTAGGTATCGTAGAAGTACCAGACAGCAGATTAGATAAATTAACAGAAATGGTACAACCAAAGAAAACAATTCCAACAACATTTGAATTCACAGATATCGCTGGAATCGTTAAAGGGGCTTCTAAAGGTGAAGGACTTGGTAATAAATTCTTATCACATATTCGAGAAGTAGATGCAATTTGCCAAGTGGTACGTGCATTTGACGATGATAATGTGACACACGTTTCAGGACGCGTAGACCCAGTTGATGATATCGAAGTAATTAATATGGAATTAGTATTGGCAGATTTAGAATCTGTTGAAAAACGTTTGCCAAAAGCCGAAAAAATGGCGAAACAAAAAGATAAAGATGCAGTGAATGAAGCACGCATTTTAGCAAGAATTAAGGAAGCATTAGAAGAAGGAAATCCTGTTCGTAGCCTTGAATTTAATGACGACGATCAAAAATTTGTGAATCAAGCACAGTTATTAACTTCTAAAGAAATGTTATATATTGCAAACGTGGGCGAAGATGAAATTGGCGATGAAGATAATGAAAAAGTTAAATTAATTCGTGAGTATGCGAGCAAAGAAGATTCAGAAGTTATCGTAATTAGCGCTAAGATCGAAGAAGAAATTGCAACGCTTGAAGATGAAGATAGAGAAATGTTCTTAGAAGACTTAGGTATTGAAGAGCCTGGTTTAGATCGTTTAATTCGTACAACATACGACTTACTTGGTTTAGCAACTTACTTTACTGCAGGTGTTCAAGAAGTACGTGCATGGACGTTCATCTCTGGTATGACAGCGCCACAGTGTGCGGGTATTATTCATACAGACTTTGAGCGTGGTTTTATCCGTGCCGAAGTAACAAGCTACGATGATTACGTTGAATTCAATGGTGAAAATGGTGCCAAAGATGCTGGGAAACAGCGTTTAGAAGGTAAAGAATATATTATGAAAGATGGCGACGTCGTACACTTTAGATTTAACGTGTAAGATAAGCACGGAGCCTTCTCATTACAGAATAGTGATGAGAAGGCTTTTTTATTTTAGCTAAAACTACAATGTGTATTTATGTAGAATTTTACACAATTGTATAAATGTAAAATAAAGAACGGGGCGATGGACTATTCAGTAAATATAAATGCAATCAATTCAGTTGTGCATTAAATAATTATGTTATGTAAAATTAAAGTTAACTTTTAGTAAAAATATTATTTTCCTCCACAAAATGATTTTATTGAAAATTATTTTATGTTAGTCTGTATTTAGACACTTCAAGGGGGTGCATCATATGTTAGCAGATCTAGTTGAACAAATTCTTGGATTAATCCTTGATCAAGTTGAATAGTAAAAATACAGTGAGTAGGTTTATGTGATGGGAGGGGCTCGATTATGATAGAAAATATTGTCGAACTAATTTTTAAAGCATTACTTAAATAATACGAGGTATTTTGTGTAACATTTATATTTTAAGTGTCACTTAAATTAAACAGTTAGAATAACAACATTCGATGTTTAGAATTAGGAGGCGTTACTATGTTAGGCGAATTATTACAAACAGTATTAGACTTAGTATCAAGCATCTTACCAGTATAAAATTACCTAGAAGTACCCTAATTAAAGATTATGATTCTTTAACACCCAATCAAAATACATTTATATTTAACGACTTATAACGTTGAATATAAATATATAAGAGGCCGGACAACCAATCGTGTTGTTTGGCCTTTTTTCTTACCATAAAATTATGGCATACGATGTTAACATTTTAAAAAAGACAATCCCTGTAATAGAGATTGTCCTTGAGTGCCAACAAATTCTTTGCCTTTGTTGTCATTTATTTGTGCATTATTTCCACGGGCACAGCCTCAACCTGTAATCTTCGACTAGTGCTTTATTAAAGAGCCAGGAGTCGCGGCCCAAATCGTTGACGTTATTTAAATGATCCTCATATATTTTGAAAGTATATGAATTTAAGATGTAAACCATGATGTATCGACACCTGGGCCAGTATAGTTTGCATCGACATTTTGGTCTAATTCTGGTGATGCGTAACTATCAGTATATTGCCATAAAACGTGTTCACTAGCGGGTTGATCAGGATTGTAATTGGCAATCCAATAACCATCATATTCACCGACAGATTCTGAAGCATGTTCCTTCATGAAATTTTCATATGAATAGAATAATACTTTCTTGTTGCCAGCTAAACTTTTCATTTCATCATACCATGCAGATGTACTTTCTTCTGTAGTACCCGAAGTGACTGTATCTTGTTCAAAGTCATTGATGTAAAAGCTAGCTTTAGGTGCACGGTTGTATAACGTTTGCGCTTCGTAGCGTGCATCTTCAGGATTTTCATACATACTATAAGAATATACGCCAAAGTCCAAATCGTGTTTGTCTAATAAAGCTGAATTGTGTTCTAATGATGCATCCACTTTTTCAGAACCATATTGAGCACGAATAATGATGAAGTCGTAATTAGCTTTAAGGTCTATAACTTCTTGTTCTGTTAAGTCACCTTGCCATTCTGAAATATCTAGAACACGTTCGCCAGATTGTGTTGTGCTTGCTTCAGACTGTACCTCATTTGAACTTTGTTTGGATGATTTTTCAGGGTGTTTTTCAATGTATTGTTGATAGCCATACCCCATCGTTCCTTTTTGGTTTGATGTATCTCCAGCGGCGTGTGCTGCGTTCATTGCTAACGTTGATGCAAATAATACACTTGCAGTGACTAAACCTTTTTTGATTACTGAAACCATAATATGCTCCTTTGTATGTAATTAATATTTTGAAAATGCTAGGTGCTAAATAAGGTTATAATTATAAAAAACGAACTCAGATTGTATGCTATTAGAATTAAAAAGATTTAGCAACCATATATTTTATGGAATCAATTTTTTATTAAGATTAATTTTATTTAGAATTTAAAAAATGAAAGTCAGCATAAAGCGTTTTGCAAGAAACTTTTGAAAGGCATTTTATTGTGACTGTACAGCATGTTTCATATGAAACATTTTGATAAATTTTAGATTATAGCAGTGTAATAACCATTGTAAAATGTAATGCGCTGTGCTATAATTCTTGATTGTGAGTAATGAAAATTATTCCTTGCTTATCACATATGATGATGAGCCGCATAGACCACAAGGAGGTGCAATTATAAATGAGAACATATGAAGTTATGTACATCGTTCGTCCGAACATTGAAGAAGATGCTAAAAAAGCTGTTGTTGAACGTTTCAACGGTATTTTATCTTCTAACGGATCAGAGGCTTTAGAAGTTAAAGATTGGGGTAAACGTCGTTTAGCTTATGAAATTAATGATTTCAGTGAAGGTTATTACAACTTAGTACGTATCCAAGCTGAAGACAATGAAGCTACTGATGAATTCCAACGTTTAGCTAAAATCAACGATGATATCATCCGTTATATCGTAATTCGTGCAGACGAAGATAAGACTAAAAAATAATAATTGGGGGTTCGTTTAAATGATAAATAGAGTTGTTTTAGTCGGTCGTTTAACGAAAGATCCAGAATATAGAACAACACCCTCAGGCGTGAGTGTTGCGACTTTTACTCTAGCAGTAAACCGTACGTTTACAAATGCGCAAGGGGAACGCGAAGCAGATTTCATTAACTGTGTTGTTTTTAGAAAACAAGCAGATAATGTGAATAACTACTTATTCAAAGGTAGTTTAGCTGGCGTTGACGGTCGCATTCAATCACGTAGCTACGAAAACCAAGAAGGACGTCGTATTTTTGTAACTGAAGTGGTTTGTGATAGTGTTCAATTCCTTGAACCTAAAAATCAAAATCAACGTCATGCCCAAGAAGGAAATAACAATTTCCAAAACTTTGGCGGACAACAATCAGGTCAAAATACGTCATCTTATCAAAACAATAACCAAAACCAAAACAACAATAATAATAATAACAACAATTCATCAAACAACAATAACCAATCGGATAATCCATTTGCAAATGCAAACGGACCAATTGATATTAGTGATGATGACTTACCATTCTAATTATATAGCGTATATAAATAAGAAAATATCATAAAAAGGGAGGCAGTTACCATGGCAGGTGGACCAAGAAGAGGCGGACGTCGTCGTAAAAAAGTTTGTTATTTCACAGCAAACGGAATTACACACATCGACTATAAAGACACAGACTTATTAAAACGTTTTATCTCAGAACGCGGTAAAATTTTACCACGTCGTGTAACAGGTACTTCAGCTAAATATCAACGTATGTTGACATTAGCTATTAAACGTTCTCGTCATATGGCATTATTACCATATGTTAAAGAAGAACAATAATAGATATTGTATCTGAAAACCCCGTAAGCTTAGGCTTACGGGGTTATTTTTGTGGTTTTATATTGAATTTTAAGTAATTCTATAAGAATTTTTCAACAACTTTTACAATGGATTCTTTGTACTTTAGAATATCTAAAGGTTTATCAAATTTTATAATTGTTTTATCATCATCATTTAAAACAAATTCTGATTTAGTGTTAGTTATATAAATTCTCATAATCCATTTTCTTATATTATTATCTAACAGTATATTGAAGTAACTTCTATTATCTCTAAAAAAAATACGCTCAGCGTCTGTAATTTCTGAAGCAATTACTTTAGTCATTGAATATGATTCGAGCTCTTCTTGTGTTGTTATAATATCATCTTTTTTAATAGGTTTGATTTCTTCTTCTTCGTTTTCTTCAATTGTAATTTTATTAGAAGAACTAGAATTTAATGCTGCATTTAAGCGATCAGTTACTTTTTCATTGATAAATATATTCAAAGTATTTTTTACAGTTGGAGTAAACTTATCAATAATTGTTTTTGTTTTAACACCTTCATACACTTCAGTTAATAAATATTTAACAAAATCCTCTTTAGGTTCTTCTAATTGTTTTTCGAAAAATGATTTAATTAAATTCATATATTTAAGCTCATAAGCAGAACTTGAGATATTATCAATATCAAAATTTTCCTTCTTAAATTTAAATAGTTCTTTAATACTATTTTCTTTCAATTTTTCAATATTTACTACTAAAAAAGGCTTGGTATCCATTTTATTTGGGATTTCTAAATCAGTGTAAAACCTATATTCAATCCCATTTGTTAAAATTCCGAATTTAGAAGTACTAGTACCGAAATATCTGAATAACTGCGAATCATGGTTATTCAATTTTTCATTAATAGATTTGCATTCTATTAATATAGAGGGAGAGTCATCAGTTATAATTGCATAATCAACTTTTTCGCCTTTTTTAATACCGACATCAGCTATAAATTCAGGTGTGAATTCCATTGGATTAAAAACATCATAACCTAGTAACTGAAAAAAGGGTAAAATTAAAGCGTTCTTAGTAGCTTCTTCAGTTTTAATATTATCTTTTAAATTAGAAACTCTTTTTTGAAGATCTTCTATCTTTTGAGTGAACTCTTTCATTTAACCATCTCCTAAAAAATTGTGAGCTACCTAAATATAGGTTGGTAAACTCCTTATTTTATACAATAGAACAAAAATACACTTGATAGAAATATGATACTTATAAGTTAATTATACACTCAAATCAATTTTATAGGAATGATTATTAATTAACTTTATATGTTGCTTGTATTCTAAAATAGAAATAATTGTTTTGAGAAGGTAAAAGAAAAGGCATACTTTATAAAAATATTATTACATATGCTAGATGAACGATTGATATTTGTTTCTAATCGTCGAAAAAGGGGTAATTGAATAAAAAGAATATAAATTAATCTTTGTTTTTTGTAACTGTGAAATATAAATCGTAACATATCTAATCGGGAAGGCTTTGTACATGAAAAGCCTAAATAAAAGAAGATTTAAAGCAACAAACTTAATTATTTCAAGTTTGGAGTGATGATAATGGAAGTATTAGCGTTGGTATTTCATTTATTGTGTTTAGTCATTGTATTAATTACAGGATTTTTCGCATTAAAAGAATTTAGAAAACCTATGAATGAACGTAACCAAAAACGAATTGATTCACTTTTAGTATTGGTACTTGTAGTCGCATTGGTTGCTATTTTATCTAGTGTGGTTATGGATATTTGAATATGAGCTACTGCCTTTTGAGGTAGTAGCTTTTTTGTGCAAAATTCAAAATAATGATTATGCTTATATAAAAATATTTAAAATAATAGCATAAAATAAAACTATGTTTTGTAAATAATCTTATAATATTATAAGATGAGACAATAAGGTGTTGTGCAAGGAATGGATGTTTATATAGTGTCGTGTTTTTAAAAATTTGAAATGGGAGATGTTTTTTATGAAGTACAGGATTAGTTTGTCATTAGTATTAGCAACGAGTTTATTGTTAAGTAGTACAGTTGCAACCGCACAAGAAGATAATGCTAATAAGAATACAGAAGAAACTAAAAATGAAAATACAAGTAAGGCAATAGATTTTGAAAAAGCACAAAAAATGAGTCCACAGGCTTTGAAAGATCAGTTAACACCAGGGGATTTGAAGCTACATGATAAAGTTGCAGAACATAATTCAGTAGAAATGAGTACATTTGCAAATAGAGCGTACCAAGACGTTAATACATACATAGACAATAACAACATACAACCTGCAGAAATAGTGCAAGATTCTCGTATGAATAATTTACCAAAATATAATTATAAATCAGGGAAATTCATCGGTGTCGTTATTCACGAAACTGCAAACCCTAATAGTACAATCGATGGTGAAGTAAATTACATGTATAATAACTACAATAATGCCTTTGTTCACGCATACGCAGGTAGTGACAAAATTATACAAACGGCACCAAGCGACTATTTAGCATGGGGCGCCGGAGCGAATGCTAACCCATATTTTTATCAAATAGAATTAACAAGATCTAACACGTTTGATGGTTTTGCTAAATCTGTGAACAACCAAGCTTATTTAACTGCTAAAATGCTAAAACAAAACGGACTACAACCTTCACTTGCAGATAACAATCAAGGAACTGGAACAATTATTAGTCATAATGCAGTTAGTCAATATTGGGGTGGGACAAACCATACTGATCCTGTAGGTTATTTTAACCAATGGGGCTATAACATGAATCAATTTTATAGTTTAGTTCAGAAACACTATAAAGAATTAGGTGGCGAAGATGACGATGCCATTACAGGTTCTACTTATAAAGTAGTTAAAGGCGATACATTGTATAGTATATCTAAGAGAAGTGGCGTAACAATTGATAATATTAAAAAATGGAATGACTTAAACGATAATACATTATCCATCGGTCAAACATTGAAATTGACGGACCCTGATAGTAACGATGACAGTATTTCAGGTGATACACATAAAGTAGTCGAAGGTGACACTCTATATAATATTTCTAAAAGAAGCAAAGTGAGTATTGAAGATCTCAAAAAATGGAATAATCTTGAAACGAATAATATCAGTAAAGGGCAAACACTCTACTTAGTTAAAACATATACTGTTGAAAAAGGTGATACATTGTATAGTATCGCTAAGAAACAAGATACAACAGTAAGTAAAATCAAATCTGATAATAATCTAGACTCAAATAGCATTAAAACAGGACAAATTTTAAAAATAAAATAGGCATGTAACGTTCATGCGAACATATACATTTAAATAAAACGCTCTATAGTAACAAATACTATAGAGCGTTTTTATTTATTTTTCATTAATTATGCCATCTTTATCTCTATCTTTTGATGGGTCATAACCCGGCATATCAGATGTTATTTCTCCAGGCTTAGCTACATCGATGTCTGAAGAACTAGAGTTGTTGTTACTTTCAGTTACCTCGGTTGAAGGTGACGTGGTATTTGATTTTGAATTAGTTTCATCATTTTGAGAGGCACTGTTTATTTCATTACTTTGACCACTATTGTTAGATGACTGGTTTTGGTCTGTATTATAATTAGAGTTATCAGTGTTTGTAGATTCATCTTGATTATATTCTGAAGTTGTATCTTCTGTATCGTTTGTTTCTTCATAAGTAGTTTGTTCTTGATTAGAATTGTTTTGATTTGAAGTATCATCAGTTTCATTTGAAGTGTTCACGTCATTGTTTTTAGGTTTTTTATCTTTCTCAGTATCATTATTCTTAGACTTTTCATTCTTTGTAGAACTTTTTGGTTCGTCATTTTTCTTGTTTTCGTTATTATCATTTGAATCAAATAGTGCACTACATCCACTAATGAGTAGTATCAATAGAATGATGAGTCCTAAGCACCCTAGGCAACCAAAACAACCGTTTTTCTTTTTCTTTTCCATTACAGTCTCCTCTAATTTAAAGTTTGCAATACTTATTAAAAATATTTTCGTTAATTTATATTTTTATAGCTACTAACATCATATATAATTAATTAACTCTATTGTACTACACCTTTATTGTTTGAGTAACCTCTTTTTTGATTTAAAGTACAACTATCTAAATGTTGTAGACTGCAGAAATGCTAAAATGACAGTTATATGAGGTTCTATGTATACAAAGTGTGCCTATAGTTATTATAAAGAATAATCTCTTAGTTACTCTTTGTTTTAGAAGCAGTCAAATGTTTTTAATAATTAAAGAAGGAGTGGTCACATGATAGCTAAAAATATTAAGTATCCTTATGTTAAATTATTGTTTGATGTAGTTGGTATATTATCTTTTATTACCTTGGTATTTGTATTTGGGATTAATTTTTACATAGAAAGTGATCCTAACGGAAATTTTAATGCGGGAATCACAATAAGCGGGAGCAACGCTATCGTATGTGGTATCTTATTTTGGGTGACAATTATCAGTGCTTTAGCATCCTTTCTTTTGAAAAAAATAAAATAATGAAAAACTTAAATTTTTAAACGCCTTACTATCATAGATAGTAAGGCGTTTTTTATAATACTTTTATTCTTTAAAGTTAGATAAATAGCGAGATAATATTATCTTCATACTCCGATTAAACTCATTTTCCTATAGTAAAGGAAAAAATGTCCATTAATGTGTAAGCGCATACATAGTATAGTTTGATAAACAAACAGAAGGGATGATTTATATGAAGAATATTTTATTATCATGTTCCGCAGGGATGTCTACAAGTTTATTAGTTACCAAGATGAAAGAGGCAGCAGAAAGTGCTGATATTGAAGTTAACATTGAAGCAGTATCAAGTGATAATGCTTTTTCAAAATTAGATAACTATGACGTGTTATTAATTGGTCCGCAAATGAGATTCATGAAGCGAAAATTTGAAAAATACGCTAAAGAAAACGATATCGAAATTCCTATTGATATTATTGATACTGTTGCATATGGGCGTATTGATGGTGATGGCGTATTAAAGCAATCACTAAATTTAATAGGAAAGTAGTGAAACCATATGGAAAATAAATTTATGGAAAAACTGGAAGATATATTATTGCCAATTGCAGATAACTTGAATAACAATAAGTATCTTTCGAGTTTAAGAGATGGATTTATGGTTGCTTTACCTTTAATTATTTTTGGTTCGATTTTTATTGTAATAGCCAATTTTCCATTTTTAGACAAAATATTATCTGAATCACAATTTTCGGCTTGGCAAGCTATGGTTGGACCAGCTTCAGAGTCCACGCTCTCGATAATGGGGCTATATGTAATTATAGGTATTGGTTATAAGCTGACAGAGAAAAATGGATTTGAAGGTATTTATGGTGCTGTAACAGCATTAAGTAGTGTTTTGATTTTAACACCTCAAGTTTTTGAAAAAACGGAAGGCGTCATACCGGTTGAGATTTTAGGAGCAAAAGGTATGTTCTTAGGTATTTTTGTATCTATTATTTCGTGTGAAATTTACAGTTATCTATGTCGGAAAGAGATAACAATTAAAATGCCTAATGGTGTACCAACTCAAGTGGCAAAATCATTTAGTGCTTTAATTCCTATTTCGGTAACACTTTCGGTGATATTAATTGTTAGAATATTAATTTCTTTTACGCCTTTCGATACATTACAAAACTTTATTTATACGATCTTGCAACAACCATTAACAGAATTAGGTAGTGGATTGACGGCTACAATTATTGCAGTACTTCTAATACAAATATTTTGGTTTTTCGGATTACATGGCCAAATTATTGTAAATACAGTATTTGACCCAATTTGGTATTCTTTGAATAACGAAAATTTAGAGGCATTTAAAGCAAATCAAGAGTTGCCTAATATTATTACCAAACAATTTATAGATACGTTCTTAGTAGGCATGGGCGGTACTGGTGGCACAATGGTAGTCATTATATTGATATTTATTGTTTCCAGAAGTCAGCAAAACAAAGAAATTGGAAAGTTAGGCGCCCCAGCTTCTATTTTCAATGTAAACGAACCGATATTATTTGGATTACCAGTAATAATGAATCCAATTATACTTGTACCATGGATTATTGCTCCAGTAGTAGTAACGATAATAACTTATTTTTCTATGGGATTAGGATTGGTACCTAAGCCTTCTGGGGTCATTGTTCCTTGGACAACTCCTATTTTTATAAGTGGATATTTAGCTACAGGAAATGCTTGGCAAGGTGCAGTATTACAGCTATTTAATTTAATTGTTACGTTCTTAATTTGGTTACCATTCTTCAAAGTATTGGACAATGGCTATTTTAGAAAAGAACAAGAAAAATCAAAGGGTGAGGAGTAATATATCATGGATAATACAGAAATAGCATTCCAAATTATCTTGCTAGCTGGCAATGGTAGATCAAGTGCAATGGAAGCAATTCAATATGTGAAAGAAAATGATTTCGAGACTGCTAAGGAAAAAATGAAAGAAGCAGAACAAGAAATAAATAAGGCACATAATTTTCAAACAAGTTTATTGCAAGAAGAAGCACGAGGCAAAGATTACCAATTAAATTTAATACTTATACATTCACAAGATCATTTGATGAATGCACTAACGATAAAAGATATGGCAAATGAAATCATCGATATTTATCAAGAAATTAAAGCAAACAGATAGGAGAGAACTTTTATGAAAATTACTTTTCCAAAAGACTTTTGGTGGGGCAGTGCGGCAAGTGCGACACAAACTGAAGGAACGCAATCTATGACTGAACAATCTATATGGGATTATTGGTATGAACAAGAACCGAATCGATTTTATGATAATGTTGGACCAGATGTCACGTCGAATTTTTATAACACATATAAAGAGGATATTAAACTGATGAAAGAAACAGGGCACAATTCGTTTCGTTTATCCATTTCTTGGACTAGGATGATAAATCAAGATACGGGAAATACAAACGAAAATGCAGTTGAATTTTATAATAATGTCATTGATGAATTAATAGCTAATGACATTGAACCTTTTGTTAATTTATATCACTTTGATATGCCTATGAAACAACAAAACAAGGGCGGTTTTGAATCAAGAGAAGTCGTCGAAAATTATGTTGATTATGCACAAAAATGCTTTGATTTGTATGGGGATAGAGTAAAAAAATGGTTTACGTTTAACGAGCCAATTGTGCCTGTTGAAGGAGGTTATTTATATAATTTCCATTACCCTGATATAAATGATGCTAAAAGAGGTTTTCAATATGCTTTTAATACAATATTAGCAAATGCTAAAACAATTAAGTTATTTAAAGAACAGAACTATGATGGGGAAATAGGAATAGTCTTAAATTTAACCCCTTCTTACCCAAGAAGTGAAAATAAGGAAGATAAAAAAGCTGCATTAATAGCAGATTTATTCTTTAATAAGAGTTTTCTAGATCCTGCTACAAAAGGTACTTTTCCAGAGGAATTAGTAGAAATGATCAAAGCACAGGATTTACTGCCTTTTTATAAGAGTGAAGACTTGGAAATCATAAAACATAATACAGTAGATTTATTAGGTGTAAATTATTATTTACCTAGACGTGTTAAAGCTAAAGAAAGTATGCCTAACCCTAATTCACCCTTCACTCCAGAATTTTATTTTGATAATTATGAAATGCCAGGCAGAAAAATGAACCCTTATAGAGGTTGGGAAATTTATCCCGAAGGTATCTATGATATCATGAAAAACTTACAAAATAACTATGGCAATATTACTTCATTTATTTCTGAAAATGGAATGGGCGTGGAAAATGAAGCAAGGTTTATAGAAAACAATCAAATACAAGATGATTATAGAATTGAATTTTTGAAAGATCATTTGTATTGGCTTAATAAAGCGATTAAAGAAGGTGCAAATTGTAAAGGTTACCATATGTGGACATTTATGGATAATTGGTCTTGGATGAATGCCTATAAAAATAGATATGGATTTATTTCTGTAGACATTAATACACAAGCACGTACAATTAAAAAGAGTGGGTATTGGTTTAAAAAATTATCAGAGGAAAACATGTTTGAATTATAATATATAATCAATACTAAAGTGTAAGGTAATTGGAGTGAGGGAATGAACAAAAGAACTTTAAAAATTATACGGCTTATGTATAATTATTCAAGCACCTATATTTCTGGGGAGTTTATAGGTAAAAGTTTGAGTGTTTCTCCTAGAACTGTTAGAAATGATTTGAAAGAATTAAATGAATCAGAAAAAGAATTTGGATTTTATATTTTTTCTAAAAAATCAGTGGGATATAAATTGATAATAAAAAACAAAGAGAAATTCAATTTATTCCTAAATGACCAATATTTAAAAGATGAGCTTCTCAATTTTAATAATCAAGATAGTAGGGTTAGATATATATTTAGCCAATTACTTATATTGGATAACTATGTAAAGATTGATGATTTAAGTGAGCGAATGTTTGTAAGTGATACAACTATTAAAAAAGACTTGAAAATGATACGAGGACAGTTAGAAAAACATGATTTGAATCTGATAACAAGCCCATATCATGGATTGAAAATAGATGGACATGAATTTCAGAAAAGATATGCAATTGCCGAATTTTTATTAGATCCGTTATCTATGGATGAGTTTTTTGATAGCGAAGAAATAAATTTACTTAAAAATAAAATTGTCGGAATAATCAATCGATTTAACATTACAATACCTGATGTAAAATTAGAAAATTTGGTTGTTCACATATATATAGCACTATTTAGGGTTGAGCATAAACTCATTATTAAAGATGAAAGTAATATATTTAATGGCTATAAGAAAACGAGTGATGATGTTAATCAATTTTTTAAGCAGTTAGTAGAAATGATAGAATGCAATTTTAATATCCAATTACCTACTAAAGAAAAACAATATATTTGGGCACATATATTAACATCAGGGCTTATTTCTGAAAAAGCTAATATTCATGAAAATAAAGAACTAAATATGTTGATAGAGCATATTTTAAGAAGAATAAAACAAGTATTTCACATAGATTTAGCGGATGAAGAAGAATTGAGAAATAATCTAAGTTTACATTTATCTACTTCTATTACGAGATATAAATATAAAATGAATATCAGAAATCCATTATTAGCAGAAATTAAAAAGAACTATCCATTTTCATTTGATATCGCTTTAGTAGGAAGTAAAGTAATCGAAGAAGTATACAAAATAAGAATTTCTGAAAGTGAAATTGGCTACCTAGCTTTGCATTTTGAATTGGCTTTGAAGAAACCTAATAATTTGGATAACAAAATCAATACAACCATTGTTTGTGCATCTGGTTTGGCTAGTTCACAGCTAATAAAATACAAATTGATTGAAAACTTTAGTGACGAAATCACAACAACCAATTCATTACAATTGTATGAGTTAAGTGAACATAAATTACAGGGAACAGATTTAATAATATCAACAATCCCTCTGGAAAAAGATTTCTCTGTGCCCGTCATTTATGTGAATACCATTTTAACTGATGTGGATATTTTAAACTTGAAAAAATTTATAGATAACTACAATGTAGACCAAAAAGAAAAGTTAATCGAACTTTTTGCTATTAAAAGTAATGTTGAAAGTAAAGATGAATTACTATCAAAAATTGAATGTGATTTAAAAGCATTACATTATATAAAATCAGACTTTTTTGAAAAAGTTAAAGAACGAGAAGAAGTAGCTACTACGGCTTATGGTAACCTTATCGCTGTTCCTCATCCTGTTACACCTTCTGCTAAAAAATCTTTTATTTATATAGTTAAATTAGACAAACCTATTCAATGGGGGGACAAAGATGTTCAACTTGTTTTTTGTTTAGGTTTAAAATCACAAACAACAGTTGATATGGAACCTATTTTCAAAAGGATTAGTCATATTATTAATGATTTTAGTTTAGTAGTAGAATTATTAAACCAGCCTAATGAAAAAGATTTAAAAGAAACGTACTTTGATATTTACTAATAATGAATTTTAAAAAATGAAAAATCCAGAAAGCTACGCTCATCAAGTAGGCTTCTGGATTTTTTATTATTAGTCTTTTGTTGTTTGTTCTTTTACACCTTTTGTAACAGCTTCAGCAAAATCGTGGATGGATTGTCTGTAATCATTTGGATTTTCTCTCGTGGAGCGACCAAGGTCATCATCCTCAAAAAATGATTTGCGGTATCCCGTTGAAATCTCAAGTTGAACACCTGATCCTGTATCATTTTTATTAATGATATTTTGGCTAGAATCACCATTTACGTAATTAGGACTATTTTCAACATTAAAATCCTCTTTTTCTAATTCCTTACGTATAGATTTGGCCATATCCTTATCTTTACCACCAATGTAGACAACTTTTTTATCTTCTCGAATGCCGTGTATGGACACCGTTTCATCTGATCTACTCGTCATGTCTTTTAATTTGGGGTCATCGAAACGAGTCGAAGTAATATGCAATTTAGTATTGTTTGATTTTAATAAACCTTCAAAACTATATAGATTAAAGTTACCTTTTTTAGAAATGATTTTTGCCAATTCAGAAGTGCCGGGTTCAATACCGCCACCATGAATAGCAGTAACTAATATATCTTTGTTATTTGTCGTTTTTGAATTGATTTGCCAATCACGATCTTCTTTTGTGTCGGCTTTCAATTCTTCAAAATTCTTATAATAGTCTTGATTTTGTGGCTGGTCGTTTTTCCACACATATAAAAAATATAAAGACAGTAAAACAGCGGCAACGATAGCTAACATAATAAAATAGTATAAATATAAGTGGAAAATTCTTTTCATAATTGTCTCCTGTATTACATATTTAGTGGTTATAAAAGTATAACAAATTTAATAAGTTATACAGGTTATGTGTTGATTACAAATACATTACTTACGACTTAACAGACCTTTACAATTGTTTAGGGCAAGAGATACAAAATTTAAGCATGCTGCACCTTTTAACAATTTAGGGCGGGACATGTATTTATGACATAGGCCGTGGGGCAAATTTAGTTACAATACTGAAATATTATATTTCTTTAACTGCGAAATAATTATTTTCTGCATCTGCAAAATTAAACACTCTACCCATAGGTAAATCCATAATATCTCCAACTGTATTTTGATTAGATTTCAAACGATTATATAAATCGTCGAATTGTGTTGTTGCGAAAATCAGTGATGGTGTAGTTGTACTGACACCCATGTCCATTTCGTCAACTTTCGCTTTGTCCTGCAATACAATAGCAGTTTGAGCATCGTCTTCTGGAAGCAGTTTTACTACGCGCATACCCATTTCTTCGTCATCGGCTACTACTACAAAGTCTAAGTTTTCTGTCCAAAATTGAATTGCTTTATCGTGATTATATACGTATATCATAACTTCATCTAGTTTTTTAATCATTTCGCCATCTCCTCTATTGTTTATCTTGTCTTGCACATAAGTATATTAAATATATTCAGTAATGCAAAATAATAACTTTGCTGATACCTATCACTGTAATTAGGGAATGTAAATAATATAAGCAAAAAACTTTCGAGAAATTTCAAGACATGTTTTAATGTAATTATAAAAGTTACGATTAAAGGTGATGTAAATGAATTTAGAGTTTAATATAGCAGTACATCTGCTAACATTTCTAGTTAAGCATCCAGATGCGCGTTATAGTAGTGGGTCATTATCAGAACGAATATGTATTAACCCAGTGCAATTACGCAGGGTAACAAGAAAGTTAAATGATCAACATTACCTAGATGCTAGTAGAGGGAAATATGGTGGTTATCAAGCTAATGAAGTGACCGCTGATGTTAATCTGGCAGACTTATTTGAATTATTTAATGAAGAAAGGTCAGATGGACGAATATTTACAGGTGATGAAGGTAGCGATTGTGAGATTTCCAGGGAAATAGGAACCACGATGTCTAAGTTTCAGCAAAAAGAAAATGATATATTAATTAATTATTATAAAAGCGTCAAGATTACTGATGTATTAGACGATGTATTGAAGGAGGATATTCATGAGACAATTTGATGTAGTGATTATAGGATTTGGTAAAGGTGGTAAAACATTAGCGAAGTTTGCTTCAGCACAAGGTAAAAAAGTAGCAGTAGTAGAAAAATCTAAAGCGATGTATGGTGGGACTTGTATCAATGTTGGCTGTATCCCTTCAAAAACGCTTGTTCACGAAGGTCTAACTCATAATGATTTTAATAAAGCATTTTCTAGAAAAAAAGATGTAGTAGATGCATTAAACAATAAAAATTATCATAATCTTGCAGATGATAACAATATTGAAGTGTTGGATTATACTGCGAAATTCAAATCTAACAATGAAGTGAACTTATTAAATGACAATGATGAGATAGTGGAAACATTGCATGCGGAAGATGTCGTTATTAATACGGGTGCAATGTCAGTGATTCCGCCAATCACAGGTGTTGAAAGTTCTCAACATTTATACGATTCAGCTGGGATAATGAGTTTGGATTTTCAACCTAAACAATTAGTCATCATTGGTGGTGGATATATTGCTTTAGAATTTGCTTCTATGTTTGCTAACTTTGGCACACAAGTGACCGTACTTGAACGTGGCAATGATATTATGACTAAAGAAGATAAGGACATTGTTACAGAAGTTAAAAAAGATTTAGCTAACAAAGGTGTAAATATCATATACAATGTGAATACAGAGGGCTTTGAAGATACTGACTCTGGAACTATTGTGCATACGTCTAATGGAGATTATGAAGCGGATGCAGTTCTATTAGCGACTGGTCGTAAGCCTAATGTGGATTTAGATTTAGACAATACAGATGTAACACTAGGTGAGCATGGAGAGATTAAGGTCAATGAATACCTCCAAACGGATGCGCCACATGTTTATGCAATCGGTGATGTTAAAGGTGGCATGCAATTCACATATATTTCTTTAGATGACTTTAGAATTGTAAAAGACCAACTCTTTGGAACAGGAGTGCGTTCTACTGAAAATAGAGGCGCTGTACCTTATACAGTATTTATTGATCCACCAATGGCACGTGTAGGTTTGACTGGTAAAGAAGCTGAAAATCAAGGCTATAATGTAATAGAAAACGCACTACCAGTTAACGCTATCCCTAGACATAAAGTGAATAATGATCCAAGAGGCTTGTTTAAAGTAGTAGTGAATAAAGATACGGAAACAATACTTGGAGCAACATTATACGGCTTAGAAGCAGAAGAAATTATCAATCTAATAAAATTAGCAATAGATCAGAAATTAAATTATAAGGTATTGAAAGATAATATCTATACACATCCAACGATGGTTGAATCATTTAATGATTTATTCGATATGTAAGAGTGTAGAAATTTAAAAAGAGATAGATTCCTTATAGGGAATCTATCTCTTTTTTTCATGTAAATTAGGTCATTGCCATAATAATAACACCTATTAGACCAAAGAGGCCAAAAACCAATGACATCACACCGAAACTGACCAAACTTTGTTTTTTACTTGTATCACCTTTTTTTGAAAGGCGTTTATTTAAAACGAGTAGTACAATACCAAGGATTATGAGTAATATTGAACCATAGAACATATTGCGTCCCCCCTAAACTATATTTATCACGTTTGAATATCTTTATTATGTATTTACCCGGTAAATGATGTGAACTAACTCAATATACCATGCACAGTTCAATTATAGGTAGTGTTTTTCTTGAAGCATATATAAGCAAAAATAAAAGATGAGTACGCTGTTTTAAAGTTAACAGTATACTCATCTTTTTGGTATGTGATTAATATTATAAACTATTGTGGCTCACATCCGCATATGTGTAATTTTTTAGTAATGAACAACCTAATGGATGGTGACCATTGTCTACATATTCGTTAATTTCTTCAAGTACGTCTAAAATTTCGTATTCCGGCGTGTTTACATCAAATGTGTATTTGAACACTTGCTTCTTGTCGGATAACACTGTAGCGATGAGTTCATCATTGTGCATTTTGTAATTTAATAATTGCATAGTCATCCCTCACTTTTTTTATATTTCAATCCAATAATCGGATTGTTTTAATTGAGAATTCATTTCATTGATTAATCATTCAGATTATAATTGTTCTAATCTGATATTCAGTATACATGAAATACTATAAAATGTAGAGGGGAATGACTTAAATAATTAAAACTTTTTAAAATAAAAATGTAAAAAGACACCGAGGCGTTTCTTGTAAGCGTTTTTAAATGATAATGATTTTAAATTGAGTGAAAATAAAATGCTATGCTTGATGTCTATAAGATAAATTGATATGATACAGAGAATTAAATAAAAGCTTTCTAGGGTTCCGCAACACTTAATGTTGGCCTGGTCCGAGAGGAAGCCACATGTTAAATGTGACACGGAAGGATAAAAGCCTGGGAGATAGTAGTGATGACTATCTCTCGGGCTTTTTTTATTTTAACAGGGGGAATATAAATGAATTGGATAAAAATTATTATCGCATCAATCTTTGAAGTTGGTTGGGTCGTAGGGTTAACACATGCAACGACAGGTCTCGAATGGATGTTAACAATTATAGCTATATTTTTAAGTTTTTATTTGCTTATAGATGCATCCAAAATGTTACCAGTGGGTACATCTTATGCAGTATTTGTTGGTCTAGGAACAACAGGTGTTACTCTATTTGATTTTGCTTTCTTCGGTCAGGAAGTTAATTTTGGAAAAATCATTTTAATTTTAACATTACTTTTAGGTGTGATTTGTTTGAAATTAGTCACACCAGATAAAGGGGGAGAAGCATAATGGCTTGGATATTATTAATCATTGCAGGTATTTTTGAAATGTTAGGTATTACTTTTTTAAATGCTTATACGCATACACGGAAAAAATCCGCTGTCATGGGATTGATAGGCTTCTTTAGTTTGAGTTTCTTAGCTTTATCTACGGCAATGACTCAATTACCTATGAGTACAGCGTATGCGGTTTGGACAGGTATTGGTGCAGTGGGCGGAGCGATATTGGGTATGGTTTTTTATAAAGAGTCTACCGATATCAAAAGAATAATTTGTATTGCAGTCATATTAGCTAGTACGGTTGGTTTAAAATTATTGAGTTAACGTGGAAGTGATAAAAGGTTTTGCTAATCAGTTTGCCAAAAGAAATATGGACTAGGTATATTGCGGTGACATAGTGTAATTGATACCATGTAGTTAAGATGGAGGTGCATGTGATGGAAGGTCTTGCAGCATTTATTACGATTACATTAATGATTATTATTGTTCCTGGTCCAGATTTTTTTGTAGTAATGAAAAATTCAATTACTTCAGGTAAAGGTAATGGCGCGATGGCTGCGTTAGGTATTACGTCAGCACACGTTATCTATTCTTTATTAGCAGTATTTGGCATTATATTTATCTTGGCAAATATGTATTATGTCTTTCTGATGATTAAAATTTTAGGCGCGTGTTATCTGATTTATTTAGGCATTAAAAGTATCATCTGTGCACGTCAAAGCATGAATTTTTCAACATCTCAAATGCAGACACAACAGATTAGTTATTTAAGTTCTTATCGCCAAGGTTTTATCAGCACAATATTAAACCCTAAAGCATTACTTTATTACATAAGTATTTTACCGCAGTTTATAACTGCTGGCGAAGGTGTGTCATCTCAAATTGCAATATTATCGGCAGTAGTAACAACGGTGATTCTTATCTGGTTTATTTTTTGTGTATACATATTCCAATATATTAAATTACTTTTTGGAAACAGAAAAATAAAAGCGGTGTTTGATTATGCAGTAGGTGCCATCCTCATTGGTTTATCTATTAGTTTATTATTTAGTAAAAGCAGTTGATTCAACTTAAAAGTATAATGAAAGAAGGAGGCTGGGACACAAAAAATTGTCTCAGCCTCAATCATATTCTAAATAGATTTTCTAAAAAATTGCAATGCTTTATGGACGGAAATAAGCATCTTCAGAAATCAATATCTTGATACCACGATATATATTTTTGATTGTGTACCAAATGGTTACCACTAATAAAAGGATGGCCACCACAATCGCTATGATTGCAATTGTAGTATTCTGTTGATCAATTATTGTAGTTCCAAACGCTACGCTTAAAACTAATAGTATTGGTCCAATATACGTTATAATATGATAGACTAATGATTTTGCTGCATGCGTTGAAGCGGGTTTATCAGCAAAAATCCAAAGGATAATAGGTAATATAATTGGTGCAAAGAATATACTGAAATAACTGACTGCTGCTAATACACGCCCACTTTGTGTGTCATGATGTAACATTTTTTCGCTCATTTGTATCACCTCAATTGGATAATAACAAGAATAATCATTGAAATATAGACATATTGCTTCATCTAACAGTATTGTAAGATATGAGCTTCGTTAAAAGAATAATGAAATATTGGATTATAAATAGAGAAGAGGTAATCACTATGAAAATTTATTTAGTTCGTCATGGAGAATCGCAGTCAAATTACGATAAAAAACAAGGAAAAAAATACTTTTGTGGTCAATTAGATGTACCTTTAACAGAAAGTGGTGTATATTCTGCTCAATTACTGCAAAGCTATTTTGAAAAAAAGAATATTGAACACGTGTATATATCTGATTTGACTCGCACGAGACAAACATATAATGCGATATTTGATAAGCACATTCCAGCGAGTGTGACCCCTTTATTAAGAGAGCGTTCTTTAGGCATCTTTGAAGGTAAAATGATAGATGCAATTGAACAAAATCCTGAATATCATGCTTATTTTAATGATGAAAATTTGCTTGCTTTTCGTCATAGTTTCACACAAAAAGCCCCTGAAGGAGAAAGCTATTCGGATGTATTACAGCGTGTTGAACAATTTTTTGACCAAGAACTTGATCCGTCTTTAGAGTCTATCGCAATTGTTGCGCATCAGGTCGTAATCAGATGTTTTCTTGTTTACTTACGCTATGAAACGAAAGAAACTGTAATTGATAGAAAAATAGAAAATTGTGTACCCTATGAACTTGAAATGTAAGACAAACAAAAAACCTGAACTGCGACGTTGCCGGTTCAGGTTTAATATTTTTTAGCTGCTGTTAAGCTATCATGAAATCCTTGGAATAATGTATTGATATTGTCTAAAAAGCTTCCGACAATAACAGCCAGTATGACGTAAGTTACACTTAGCGCAATTGTTCTAAAAGAAACGACGCCATATTTTTCTTTCTTCTCAAAGAGATTAAAAGCTATGAAAATAGCAGCCATGGCACCTATTAAAATAGTTAATATCATAACAGTGTGGCCTCCTTAAATTTATTAATGAGTGGCTGTGCTTCTAATAACGTATTTCTTAACTTGTATATAGCTTAACAAATTAAGCTTTGAGAAAAACAGGATAATCATATTAAAAAACCTTACAATCATGTAAGGTTTTTTACGAGAATAAGTCAGAGTGTATCAATGTATGAGTAGAAAATAGGCTCAACGCCTTTGCCATCATGGAAAGGTGACATGTCATCATTTTGTAACCTTGGCTAAAATTGTGAAACATAAATGAAAAGCATGACGCTAAAACAACAATCTTTTGACACAAATGAGGCTAGGGCGTTAATACATGTCTTAGCCTCATTCATTATATAGTCAGCTTTGCCGGGATAGAATTATACGACGAAATCTTGTTGGAAAAATTAGATTTCATTGTCCTACTCCCATTTGTCATCTATTTATCTACTGCGTCACTTTCAATTCCTTTTTCATCAAGGAATTTCTTAATTGATTTTTGCTTTTTATGATTTACATTTCCGGCAACTTTAGCAGGAACGTCAACAACGTTGAGGTCATTGTCAGGTTGGTAATCTATTTCTTCAATTTCTTTATCAACGTTTTTAATTGTAGTGTTTAGGGATGTAAAATAAGCGATAATTTCATCGAGATTATCTTTATAACCGCTTGGCATGTTGTTATCTTCTACGAAATTTTTAAAATGAAGGTCATTTTTAATTGCATTATTCGATAAATCTGATAAACGTTTTTCTTGTGCATCAGTGATTTTTGTATCTGTACCTATTTGTTTGTCTAACTTATATTGCATGAGGTATTTATTATCAATAATAAGTGAGTTAACATCTAAATATTTTTTAATCGCTTTATTCATTTCATCTTCACTAATATCTTCACCCTTTTTATCTGAATGGAAGATATCTTTCTCAGCCAATTTGCTCACATTTTTTGGTGCATTGCGTTCATTATGTTCCTCTTGTTCATCATCTTCTGTATTACCATTTGAACATGCTGCGAGTATGACAGCTAGCACCAAAACTAACGATAAAAGTATACTTTTCTTCATAAATAATATTGCTCCTTTAATAATAAGTCGTTCTATTTTAACAGTCCCATTGTATGTTTACATACGTTCTTAGAAAATTATAACTTAAGCGTATCATGTAGTGCTATCTATTTGTATGATGAATTAAATAATAAACGCACAATCTATTGAACAAATGAATGGTGTAAGAGGATAATTGCTATATAAATTTAAAAATTCATTAGATTTTCATTATAAAATGTTAGCTAATTTAAATAATTAATCGCATAGATACAAGAATAAGCATATAAGGGTTAAACTCAGATTTAAAAGAGAAAAGTATACAAATAAAAAGAGAAGCACATATAGATT
The DNA here is from genome assembly GCF_039237145.1 of Staphylococcus parequorum. Lineage (NCBI taxonomy): Bacteria > Bacillati > Bacillota > Bacilli > Caryophanales > Staphylococcaceae > Staphylococcus > Staphylococcus parequorum. The sequence continues at coordinate 79,995 of NZ_CP150682.1, read as the reverse complement.
TTGTTAAGCGTATGCGATTTTGTTGGGAGTTTGTGTGCACTTTTTCCGCGGGAACACAGCCTAATCCTGTATGCTTCGACTAGTGATTCTCCCGCATAAGTTTGCCCAAATCACTGCTAGTGTTCAAATAATATAATCCATTATTAGATAATAAATAAGAACTGTTTCAAGGAAAAAACTATAAAAAAACAAACCACTTGCTTTTGCAAGTGGTTTGTCAATGTTAAGAGAAGAACCGCATAAGGGTTCTCCTTAATCTTTATTGTTAAATGAAAGGGGTGCGATTAATGTCTGATGATATAATCAAAAGCGTTTAATGCTGCATTTGCACCAGCACCCATAGAAATAATAATTTGTTTGTTACGATCATCGGTAACATCACCAGCAGCAAAAATACCAGGGATGCTTGTAGCATTCTTACGATCAATTACTATTTCTTTAGCTTGGTTTAATTCAACATAATTATCAAGCCATTCAGTGTTTGGTAATAAACCAATTTGAACAAAGATACCTTCGAGTTCTAAAGTATGATCTTCGCCAAGTGATTTATCCTGATATTTAATACCAGTTACTGCACTGTCACCTAAAACTTCTGTTGTTTGAGCATTTTTAATTATAGTTACGTTTGGCAAAGAAGCCAAACGTTCTTGTAATACGTTGTCTGCTTTCAGCGTAGCGTTACGTTCAAGTAACGTTACGTGTTTAACGATACCTGCAAGATCGATTGCAGCTTCGACTCCAGAATTACCGCCGCCTACAACAGCAACATTTTTATTTTCAAATAATGGACCATCACAATGTGGGCAGAATGCAACGCCTTTATTGATTAATTCTTCCTCACCAGGCACTTCTAGCTTGCGCCAACGCGCACCTGTTGAAATAATAACAGTTTTACTTGTTAATTGTGCACCATTATCTAAAGTGACAATGATACCATCGTCTGTTTTTTCAATATCACTGGCACGAATACCAGTCATTACATCAATATTGTATTGTTTAATATGATCTTCGAGTGCTGAAGTAAATTTTGGTCCATCTGTTTCTTTAACAGTGACAAAGTTTTCGATAGTAGCGGTATCGTTGACCTGACCCCCGATGCGATCCGCAACAATACCTGTACGTAAACCTTTACGTGCAGTATAAATTGCTGCACTACCACTTGCAGGTCCACCTCCGACAATTAGTACATCATATGGATCTTTGTCGTTAAATTCAGCTGGGTCTGCTTGACTGCCTAAGTTTGCTAATATATCTTGAACTGTCATACGTCCGTTACCAAATTCTTCTCCATCTAGGAAAATTGCAGGAACGGCCATAATGTCTTCAGACTCTTCTCTAAAGATAGATCCGTCTACCATAGAATGTGTGATATTTGGATTTACCAAACTCATTAAGTTTAAAGCTTGAACAACGTCGGGACATTTTTGACAAGTTAGACTAATAAAAGTCTCAAAATGTAACGGACGGTCTAAAGCTTTGATTTGATCTATAACTGCTTGTTCTTCTTTTGGTGCACGACCGCTTACTTGTAATAAAGCGAGAACAAGAGAGTTGAACTCATGACCCATTGGTAAACCAGCGAATGTAATACCTGTTTCTTCACCAGGTCTATTAATAGAAAAGCTTGGTGTACGTTTAAGGTCAACTTCTTCTATAGTAATGCGAGATGACATCTCTGCTACTTCGTCTAATAATTCTTTTAATTCTTTAGACTTTTCATCTGTACCAAAACTTGCACTTAGTACAACGTCACCTTCCATTAATTGAAGTAATTGTTGTAATTGTGATTTTAGCTGATCATTAAGCATTTAAATCAATGCCTCCTTAGATTTTACCTACTAAGTCAAGACCAGGTTGTAATGTTTCTGAACCTTCTTCCCATTTAGCTGGGCAAACTTCGCCTGGGTGTTGACGTACATATTGTGCTGCTTTGATTTTGTGTACCAATGTACTTGCGTCACGGCCGATACCGTCAGCATTCACTTCAGCTGCTTGTACAATACCGTCAGGGTCTACGATGAAAGTACCACGTTGAGCTAAACCTAATTCTTCATCTAATACATCAAAACTACGAGTGATTGTTTGAGAAGGGTCACCAATCATAGTGTATTGGATTTTGTTAATGGCTTCTGAATGGTCATGCCAAGCTTTGTGTACGAAATGCGTATCAGTTGATACTGAGTACACGTTTACGCCTAATTCTTGTAATTTATCATATTGTCCTTGTAAATCTTCTAATTCAGTTGGACATACGAATGAGAAGTCTGCTGGATAGAAGCAAACAACACTCCATGAACCTTTTAAGTTTTCATCTGAAACTTCGAAAAACTCATCTTGCTTTGGATCATAAGCGTTAGCTGTGAATGGTAAAATTTCTTTGTTAATTAAAGACATAAAAAAACATCCTCCTGATTGATTAACTAATTTTGATTAGAATATTAGTTAAGTAGATTATTATAGTTTGTTAATTGTAATGATTCTAATCTTTCACGTACTATTATTGCACGCTCATATATTCTCGTCAACGATGAAAGGCTATATATAAAAGTGTAAAATAACGCTCTGTGTGTGCTTTTGAACCATTAGTGACAAGTGAAAACATGCACGTAAAAGAGAGCGTTTACATAGTTGATATAATCTTTCTACATATTAAATAGCCTTTCAATTCTCAACTAAACATATGAAACTGAGAAGAAAGGCTTGTTATTTATTAAATTGGCTTAAAAACATGAATTACACAGCTTTTCAGAGCATTTTTTACAATTTTGTGAACGACTAGCGTTTACGGAATTTATACTTATAAGTAATGAACAACGAAACCATAATAAGAATAAACCAAATCAGAAGATATAGTAGGCTCAAGCTAGCATTATTGATTTCTAATTCTAAAATTAAGCCAAAAGGTAATATTTCCAGTACTTTGTCGAAAAAGCCTAATTTTATAACACCCTCTAAGGTATTAAATATTGGTGTCATGCCGAAGAGAATGAAGGGCACCATCATTAATGTTGTGGCAGTACCAACAGTATTAGACAACAAACCAAAGACTAAACCAAGGACAAGGTAAAAGCATAGCATGACTGCAAGTCCTAAATAAGTTTGAAAATCGAAATTCACGTTACTGTTCACAATCATTAAGCTTATGATAGTCGTAATGATTGTGATTATAAACGTGATGATGACTTTAGAAAACAATATTTCAATATTAGATGCTGGCGACTCTACTAAGCCTTTCAATGTACCTTTTTCATTTTCTTCAGAGATCATTGTGATAAGAGGTGATGTAGCAACAAAAACAAATGCCATGTTAATTATGATGAACTGCATTACAGTCGGTGCGCTTTGAACTGTATTTGTAGTTGGAATGATACTGTAAAATATACTGATTAATATGATCATTAACGGCATGAAAATAATGGAAGGATTTCGTATAGATTCTTTAAAGTCTTTCTCTAACAGTGCTGACAAGCGTGTAATATTCATACTAAACAAGCTCCTTTCCAGTGATTTTCAAGAAAACATCGCCAAGCGTAGGTAAATCAGATGAAATGTATTTTAAATCATTTGCTTCGAGCATATCTGTAATATACTGTGCAGATTCGGTAGTCATGGGTAAGGTTTTTTCTCGATTATTATTATGAATGACCTTAATTGTATGATTTGCATGATTAAAGCGAAAGTTCTCTGGTGTATCAAGTTCTTTGAGTACACCTGACTCTATAAAAGCCACGCGATCGCATAAGGCGTTTGCTTCTTCCATATTATGTGTTGTTAAAAATATCGTTGTGCCACGTTCGTTTAATGCTTTAAGGCCTTTATGCACATGTTGAATTGTCATAGGGTCTAAAGATGCTGTTGGTTCATCTAAAAATAATAGTTCAGGTTGATGTAAGATTGCTTTAGCAAGTAGTACACGTTGCTTCATACCAGCAGACAAGTTTTTAAATAATGATTTTTTATCCTGTGTTAGACCAACAAATTCTAAAGCTTCATCAATTTTTTGTAATGGTAGTTTGTTAAGTTTTGCGAATAACTTTAAGTTATCCCAAATGCTTTGGCGTTCATAAGCAGTGCTGTGATCTGTAAGGATACCAATTTTTGACATAAAGTTGCTCGTGCCTATTTCAGAACCATTGTGTCCAAGAACATTTAGACTACCTTTAGACGGATCGTATGTTCCAGTTAACATTTTAATTGTTGTCGTCTTGCCAGAGCCACTAGGACCAAGGAAACCAAAAATCTCCCCTTTTTTCACAGTGAAATTCATATCTTTAATTGCTATTTTGTTTTTAAATGACTTTGTTACATGATTCATTTCAATTATGTGTTCCATTAAATTACCTCCTTTTGAATTAACTTCAGCATAGCGTGTTCACGCGAATCTGACGTTCAAAAGAAGGTGAAATGTAACGTATAAGTGTTGAATGGTTACTCATTAATATTGAAAAATCGTTCTATTTCTTTTGCTTTCTGCCTAGATAAAGGGATTAGCATTTCCTTAGTATTATTGAGTCGTATCGAATAGTTGTTTTTAGACCAAGAAATAATTTCACTGACTTTTTGTAAGTTTACGATATAAGAACGATGACATCTATAAAAACCGTAAGGAACAATAATCGTTTCAATAGATTGTAAAGTCGTATCATGGGTATATTGTTCATTACCTACATGTATAACCACTTTGCCATCTTGACCTTCTAAGTAATCAATGTCGATAGGATCTAAAAATAACGTTTTTTCATTAGTTTTAACTGTTAAACGTTTGATTTGTTGACGCTCTAATTGGTTGCTGTCGCTTATATCTTGCTGATGATTGGGTTCATATTGTGATATTTCTATAGGTTTAAATGTTTTTTCAGTAAGGCGATAACAATTGTTGCTGATAAGTAATGCTTCCTCTGTGTGATTTGTTAATGTAATAATTGAATTGTACTTGCTGAGTTCATTGAGTAAGTTGAGTACGGTGTGTTTTGTTTCAATAGAGACATTTTGTAAAGGTTCTTTAATAATAAATTTCGTTTCAGGTACAAGGAATAATTTTGCTAAATGGACGAGTTTAAGTTCAGATGTTGTGAGCTTTTTAATTTTCTTGTGGTTGAAGGAGAATAACTTACATTCATAAAGGACTGTATCTAAGGATAATTTTGAATCGTACCACTTACACCAAAATTTAATGATTTCTTTTACTGATAGTCGCTCTGGTAGTGGTGCTTTAAGCGTGTATGTCTTGAATCCACTCGTATCTTGATTGAGTTCTATAATCGAATTTTGAAACTCATCTTCTGTGACAATAGTAGCTAAATCATTTTGAAGTTCAACTAATCTATTATCTTTTACAAATAATTCTATGTGTTTAACCATAAATAATACTCCTATAGTGTATTTATAAAACAGTATAACAAGCTATAGTGATAATGTGTGAGATTTTTATGAAAAAAAGACCTATTTACAGTTTGAAATAGGTCTCGTATTTTTTAGAAGTATAAAGTTACTAAAGAAGGTTTTAGCACTTAATTACATGAATGATTGTGTTATCCACCAAATCATTGCAGCAACAGGAAAGAACAACCACCAGTAACCTGCTAGGAATTCCCAACCATTCATAGCAGGTTTCTCTTTATCATCTGAAACAGGTTGCTGATATGTTTCAATAATTGTATGTTTAAGTTGCTTGTCTTCTTTAATGAGTTCATCTAATGAGATGTCGAATAGATCGCTCATTTTAATTAACATATCAATGCTCGGATAGACTTTATTTAATTCCCATTTTGAAATACTTTGGCGTGAAATGTTAAGTATTTCGGCTAAATCATCTTGAGACCAATTTTTTTGTTCTCTTTGCTCTTTAATCTTTTTACCAATTTCCATATCAACCACATCCTTTGTTTAAAGTTAATCTATTACATGTTCAGCGTCACGAACTTAATGTTATTGTCTGTCGCAACGACAGGTTGCAATCGCGTGTTTATCATCATTATCAGTTTTTGAAAATTAAATATGTATAAGATTGATTTATGTTCACAGGGATTTATGAACAACCTCTTTAATGTAATAATACCCATTTCATTCTATTATAATAAAAAACTGACTAAGTTATAACTTAGTCAGTTAATAATAATTTTGAATTTTTTATCTATCCCAGTATCTTGCTCTATCAAAAGCTTGCACAATTGTATTAGGATCATCCGATACGAAAACACCAGGTGCTGCTAAATTCAATTTGGCATCTGCTAAATTTGTCGCAGCTGTTTGGCTAACAATTAATGGTTTATTGTGTTTATAAGTGAGTTCTGCAAACTCCTCGACAGGTGGAAGTATGTCGCTACCATCTGAAAGTACAATTAAGCTATCAAATAAAGTTGGATGAGCAGTATCAAATGTTTCAGTGATACCGTAGTCTTCTGAGATATCTTTAGGATGTTGTCCCACAAATGCGTAGTTTAATTTATGTTCAGTGAACGTTTTAGCGTATGATTTTAGTGTGTCAGCACTAATATCGCCATTTACTGCAACAGCTACAGAATGTCCAGCTAATGGGATGTCGAATTTTTCCATTGTTAGTTTACTATCTTTTGCGTCTGATTGGACTTCTTCATTTTCTGCGGGCACTTCCACACCTACATTTTTAGCTACACGTTCGGCTAATGTGCGGTCAACCTTGTTCAATTGGTTAACAGCATTTTGTTTAACCATAACCGATTTACACATACCGATTTCAAATGAAAAGCCATCTACGGTATGATCAAATTCAGGCTGAGTCAGACTGTTTAAATAAAGTTTGGCTTGGCTATAATAATCTTTGAAACTTTCACTGCGTTTTTGAATCTTGCGGCCTTCAACTTTTTCTTGATAGTGCTCATAACCACCTTCTTCTTTTGGCGTTGTATGAGGGTCATTATTATTCAGTGCATTTTTATGATACGCAACTTGTCCCTTGTTTACACTTGTTTGGTGCATACCTTCTCTTTGGTTGTTGTGTACTTCATTCACAGGACGGTTAATTGGAATTTGATTAAAGTTTGGACCACCTAATCTCGTGATTTGTGTATCTGTATAAGAGAATAAACGTCCTTGTAATAATGGGTCGTTAGAAAAGTCGATACCTGGCACAATATGACCTGGATGGAATGCAGCTTGTTCTGTTTCATCAAACACATTCGTAACATTTTGGTTTAACGTCATTTTACCAACTCTTTGTACTGGAACGTCATCTTCAGGCCAAATTTTTGTCGGGTCTAAAATATCAAAATCAAAGTCAAATTCTTGTTCGGGACGAATAATTTGTAGGCCTAATTCCCATTCAGGATAATCGCCTTTTTCGATAGATTCGTAAAGGTCTTTACGATGAAAGTCAACGTCTTTACCATGTAGAATTTGTGCTTCATCCCATACGAGAGACTCTAGCCCTTGAAGTGGTTTCCAATGGAATTTAACAAAATAAGACTGTCCCTCGCTATTAACAAGGCGGAACGTATGCACGCCGAAACCTTCGACTTGTCTGAAATCTTTAGGTATCCCGCGATCACTCATAGCCCATACAGCGGTATGTGTAGATTCTGGGTTTTGAGCAAAGAAATCCCAAAATGTATCATGTGCAGTACCACCTTGAGGCATTTCGTTATGTGGTTCAGGTTTAACTGCGTGAATTAAATCTGGGAATTTGATTGCGTCTTGTATGAAAAACACTGGTATATCGTTACCTACTAGATCGAAAATACCTTCATCTGTATAAAATTTTGTCGCAAAGCCACGGACGTCTCTAACTGTATCAGGAGAGCCTTTAGAACCTTGAACTGTGGAAAATCTAACGAATAGTGGCGTTGTTTTCTCGGGGTGAGTTAAAAAGTCGGCTGAAGTATATTTCGATAAATCTTCATAAACTTGAAATTCTCCATGTGCACCAAAGCCACGGGCATGTACAACACGTTCTGGGATTCGTTCATGATCGAAGTGCATGATTTTTTCTCTGAAATGGAAATCTTCTAATAAGCTAGGACCACGTTCACCAACAGTTAGCGTGTTTTCATCTTCACTTACTTTGACACCATTATTAGTCGTCATTGCTTTATCGTCATTGCTTTTTTCTACTTCATTTAATTGATCTTTCTTTTTATTGCTCATTAAAATACCCCCTATCTTTACGTACAGTTAGTGTTTTCCACGTTACGATAAAGAGAAACATATCTATGAGTTAAATGAATTATTTTAAATGATTTATAAATTATAGTATGCATAGTGAGAAGATTATATGTGAGAGATTGTCGACAAGACTCCGACTTTGTTGGCAGTTTTTGTGCACGTTTTCCTTGGTACAGACTTAGACTGTGGGCTTCGGCTACTGCATTTTCTGTAGGAGTCGACCCAAGCACTACCATTTTTAAAGAAAAATACTATAAAAAAACCAAATGCCTTTATAGCACTTGGTTTGTCTACATTCTGTGACATGAGTGAAAGGGGAGTCTAGTCCACAAATGTGACATCCACTTGTCCTACATTGCTATATTCCACTTTATAAGATCCTAGTTCTACTGGAATAGGCGATATAAAGGTACCTGAAGAAATGATATGACCTTTGTGTAATTTTTTATCGTGCGTTGCGAGTTTTTGTGCAAGCCATTTAACAGACTCGATTGGGTTGCCAAGTACTTCTGTAGAATCGCCTTCATGTTCTACTATTCCGTTATACGATAGTTTCATATGGATGTTTGCAAAATCTTCATATGACAGAGGCTCAATTGTTTCACCAACAACAATTAATCCTGTCGCAGTGTTGTCTGCTAATAAATCACCTAAAGTAAAATTAGGAAACCAATTTTTGTAGCGTGCATCGGGTATTTCAATACCTGGTGCAACTTTAACGCTAGATAGGACTTCTTCATTTGTTGGATTAGAAGATAAATCTTTCGTTAGAATAAACATAATTTCTGGTTCAATTAAAGGTGAAAATAGACTTGAAAGTGATACAGAGCCATTGCTTTCTACAATTTTAGAAGAAAGTATTGTGCCATAAGCTGGCTCATCAGTATTAGCGATACTTTGTGTTGCTGCACTTGTCATACTTACTTTATAGCCGGCGATATTGGATTGATCAACGTCTTTAAGTTTATCGATAAGTAAATCCTGTGTTTGGTATGCTTCTCGTTCACTGATATTGTACGTGTGACTAACAAAATCTATGGGTTCGTGCTGTTTAAAGGCTTCAAACAATGCATCTGCGACAGTTGTATTGGCTTGTGTCATGAAATATTAGCACTCCTTTTTCAGAATATTGTTACTATTATACTAACCATAAACTTAATTACTTTCAAATCTTTTAAGAAAGGTGAAAAATGGGTAAACATAATATAAGCAATCAAAATATGCTTTTGGTAAGATATGGATATATTTCATAAAGAGGAGCGATAGCATGTCTGATCACGTGTACAACTTATTGAAAAAACACCATTCAGTAAGAAATTTTAAGAAAGAACCTATTCCAGAAGAGCATATTAAACAACTTGTTGAGGCAGGGCAAAGCGCTTCGACTTCTAGTTATTTACAAACTTATTCCATTATAGGTATAGAAGATCCTGAGATAAAAGAAGATTTAAAAGAAGTATCTGGGCAGCCTTATGTCGTAGAAAATGGCTATTTGTTTGTTTTTGTAATGGATTATTATAGACACTCAATAGTGAATGAAGATTCCAAGCATCAAATGGAGACATCATTTGAATCTGCGGAAGGCTTGCTTGTTGGTACAATAGATGCAACGTTAGTAGCACAAAATATCGCTGCTACAGCAGAGGATATGGGCTATGGAATTGTTTATCTAGGCTCATTAAGAAATGATGTTGAACGAGTTAAAGAAGTATTAGACCTACCCGAGCATACTTTCCCTCTATTTGGTATGGCACTTGGTATACCTGAAGATGAGGAAGATGGTAGCCCGAAACCGCGTTTACCGTTTGAACATGTTTTTCATCGTGATAGATATAATAGCGATAAGGACGAGCAAAAAGAAGCATTACAAAGATATGATCAAACCGTAAGTGATTATTACAAATCGCGTACAAACGGTGAACGTAGTGAAACATGGTCTAATCAAATTGCGAATTTTATGAGCGCAAAACAAAGATTAGATATGTTAGATCAATTGAATAGAGCAGGTTTTATTAGAAAATAATAGTATAGCAAGATAGCTAAAGTGTTTCATTTTCACAAACTCATTACATTAAGGAAGGGGTTGGTTAAGTTGAGCATGTTTAATAGATTTTTTAGAAAAAAACCGGATGAAATTGATGGACGTGACATAAATAATCAATATATTTATTCATCTGAGAGCAAACTAACCCCGGAAGAAGCGCAAAAGTATTGGGCGAAAATGGCGCAAAAAGTACTTGTCACAGCAATCAATTCAGTAGATCATACAGCTGAGCGCATATTTATTTTAATCACCTTTGATGAGAAAGATTCGACAATCGATTTGTTTTTTCAAATGGATGGTCAACTCAGAATGTGGAATGACTTGGATAATGAAACACATAAAAAGGTTATTTCAGGTAGTATCGTTTCTCAAGCACCGAATTTAGTGAAACAAGTGAATTGTTTATACGATAGTGTAGACAAAGTTAGGTTAGCATATGCTCAAATTCAATATGAATTTGAAAGTAAAGCTTGGTATTTACATGATGTTACTCAAGAAAGTGTCGAAGCATATTTGGAAAAAGATCCCGCTTTTTTAAAATGGTTTGATGATGTGTCGAAAGAAATTGATGCAATTCCACTAGATGGTAAAGAAAGAATCACTTGGGGGCCATTCAAACCAGAATACTAGATAAAATAAAAACCTTCCTAAACAACGTGAAATCACACGGTTTGGGAAGGTTTTTTACATATTTAATTTTAATTATAGTTAGAACTATTAATGAGCAGGGATAGTTCTGGTTAAAGGCTGATTAGCCAGTAATTTCACCATATTCTTCTGAGTTATATGCGTCTTTATCTAAGTTGTCTGTCAGTTTAGCTGTACCTGTACCTGCAAGTAAAGAGTCATTGACGTTCAATGCAGTACGACCCATATCAATTAAGGGTTCTACAGAAATTAACACACCTGCAAGTGCTACAGGTAAGTTCAGTGTAGACAATACGATGATTGAAGCAAACGTTGCGCCACCACCAACACCAGCTACACCAAATGAACTAATAATGACAACGCCGATAACTGCCAATATAAATTGTAAGTTAACTTCCACACCGGCAGCAGGTGCCACCATGACAGCTAACATAGCTGGATAAATACCCGCACAACCATTTTGTCCGATAGATAAACCAAATGAGGCGGAGAAATTAGCGATACCGTCTGGTACACCTAAACGATTTTTTTGAGTTTGTACGTTAAGTGGCAATGAACCTGCACTTGAACGAGACGTAAAGGCGAAGAGTAATACTTCACCCGTTTTCTTAACAAAAGTAACAGGGTTTAAACCTAATCCTGTAACAATAAGTAAGTGAATGATATACATTACGATAAGGGCTGCATAAGATGCGAGCACAAATTTACCTAATGTCCATATAGCACCGAAGTCACTTGTGGCAATCGTTGATGTCATAATCGCTAAAATACCATAAGGTGTTAAGCGTAATACGAACGTTACAATCGCCATTACTAGGTTATACAATGCATCGATACCACGTTTTAAGATATTTCCACTTTCAGGTTGTTTACGCATTACACGTAAGAATGCAAAACCAATAAATGCAGCAAATATAACGACTGCAATAGTAGAAGTTGTACGTTGACCTGTGAAATCTAAGAATGGATTACTTGGTAGTAACTCTAAGATTTGCTGTGGCAATGTATTGGCAGTCATGTCTTTAGCCTGACTTGCGAGTTCGCCACCTCTTGAACTTTCAGCACTTCCTAAATCGATAGATGAAGCATCTAAGCCAAAAACAAGGGCAGAGACAATACCAACGATAGCTGCGATAGCTACTGTACCGATTAAGAACATGAAAATATAAATGCCTATTTTAGCAAATTTTTCTCCAATTTGAATTTTAGTGAAAGCTGAAACGATTGAAATAAAGATTAAGGGCATTACTATCATTTGTAATAATGAGATATAGCCATCTCCGACAATACTAAACCAGTCTGTTGTTTGTTTAGTAATCGTAGAATCCACACCATAAATTAGATGAATGAAAATACCATAAATGATACCTACGCCTAAAGCACTGAAAACACGTTTTGGAAATGATACGTGTCGTTTAGCCATTACATATAATCCGATGAGGAAGGCCACAAAAATGACGATGTTAAGAATTGTTAATAACATAAAGCAGGACCTACACTTTCATAATTTAATTTTTTAATTCCGATAAGCATACTAAGGATATTAGAAAAGTTAATAATATTCAAGTCTATTTTGCAAGAAAATTTGAAAATGAAAATGACTTTATATTCTGACAATAATGAAATGCAGTGAGAGACTGCTATGAAGATGTTTTTGTGGGTGAAGAAAGGGGTGAGGAGAGAAGATTGATATACTGGATAATTATATAAAAAAACCATCCCTTGATTGTTGGGATGGTTAAAATAAATTAGATTTTCTTTATAGATTGAATAAACGAGCAAAAAATCCTTTGCGTTCATCTTTTGGTTCTTCTTTAGCAAGTGGGGATTCATAAGCGTGCGTTTGCTCTGAAGATGCTTCTTGCTCACTAGACGATGCTAGGTCTGTAGCATGATCATTGTCTGGTGTTTTTTGGATAGAATCATCTTTAGCTTTATCAACTGAAGTTGTATCTTTTTCTTCTGATGATGCAGTAGTTGCAGCACCCGTTGTGTCAGTTTCTTTAGCTGTCTGACTTGTAGAAGAAGTTGAAGCAACTTTGCTATCATCAGTTGTTGGTTTAGCTACAGTAGATGGTTGAGCACCAACTTGTGTAATCTCGCTATCTTCGACTTGAACTGAGTTTGAAGTGTTTTCCGTACTTACTTTACTGTCTTTAGCTGGATGTGCAGTAGCAGATGAAGCTTGTTCAGTAGTATTATCAGTCAAATTATCACCTTTACCAGCAGTTGTACCCGTAGAAGCAGTAATATTGTCTGTCTCAACGTTAGATTTCACAAGTTCTGATTGTTCTTTTTGAGAATCTTGAATCACACTTTGAGTTGTCTTAATTTCATCCGTTGATGTTTGGATAGCTTTTAATGATTCCGTGTTAGCATCTAATTTTGATGTGATTTGATTTTGCATTTCATGTAATTCGTGTTGTTGCTGGTGTACTTGGTTAATCATTTGGCCAAGCATTTGACGTTCGTCACGCATTTTTTGGATTTCAGAACGTAAGTCATCCACAAGTTTAGAAACATTTTGGTCAGTAGGTAGATTACTGTCATTGTCTTTAACAAGTACTTGTAGGAAGTCTTTTTCTTTTTCTAATTCCTCGAAAGCTAAATCATAGCTATTGGTTTGCTTAACTTTTTCGGCAATTTCTTGGAAAAGCTCAATATCTTCTTCTTTGAAATCTGTAGCTTCACGGCCACGGTATTCGGTTTTGCTAAGTTGGTACCCGCGTTCTTCTAAATGTTGAACGATTTTACGGACTTGTTTTTCACTTAGCTCTACACGTAGTGCAAATTCTTTAGTTAACATAGTAATAAGTCCTTTCATATAAGCGATTTATGTATACGGACGTTTGTCTTCGGTTAGTGAAACGTCAGTCTTACCTCTATATTAGTCTAAACTGTTTTAACAGTGATTTCAAGTAGTGCCTGCTATCATTTGCGCAAATCCATTTCCGTGAGTAAAGGATAAATAACACTTCTAGATATTCTGTTAGCAAATACATACTTTAATATATAATTTGATTTAATACTTGGTCCATAAATATCTTTAGTTAATTCGATATTAGATTTAATAAATAAATCCATAGGTCGTCCTTCAGAAAAACCTTTCAGACTGGGTGCTAAATAATCGATGTCATATTGTCTTTCGAAACCATTTTCGAATAAAAACTGACGTCTGTTATCCATAATAGTTATTTCGTCTTCAGACGCTTCTTCAGGTTCTTTTGGCACTTCCAACATGATGAAGTTAACATCATGAGCATGGAGTTGATTAGATAATTTATTAATTTCTTTTTCCATACGTTTTAGTGTTAAATTGATTAATTCATCATGGTTCGGTTGATCGAGGGCTATTAAATAAATTAAAAAAGCTGAGTTCGTCGTTGCTTCATAGTGAGCAGTAGCTAAACTCACTGGTTTTTCTGACTCGATACCTACTAAAAATAAATAATCATGTTTAGTACGTTCGTTTTTTAACGATTGTTTAAATATTTGTTCGTCCTCTGTTAACCCGATATCAAACTTTTCGTCATATATCTTTAAAGCTGATTTGAACAATGGATCATCAATTGATGTTACGGCTTTAAATTCCATAGACTCACCCCCAAAATTATTGCGTTCATTATAACATAATAGTTATATTTGTAATTTATTAACACATAATCTAAATCTTGTTAATACTTATTATGTAATTGAAAAAGAGCGGGACAGAAATCAAATTTTGATTTCGTATTCCCGCCCCCACTAAGTTGACTAAATATCTAGTCAACTACTGTGCAGTCTCTAAATTAATAAATGCAATTATGTTTCAGACTCAAAATGATTATAGTAAGTGCATCTTTACGATTTTGGGCCGTTTGATTCTTCGGCATAATGATGCCCAACAACTGATTCATCTTCATAAGCAGCATTTGTTTTTTCTACTTCTTCATGTGAAGAGGTATCTCTCGCAGCTACGATAATGTATTTATCGTTTAGTATTTCCTTTTTATAATGTTCTTTTTCATCATCTGTAATATCATAGTGAGATAAGACAACTTCTTCACCGTCTTCACCAGTCATAATCTTAGCGACTTTATCACTAAATGATCCGCTTGTTGCTATTAAACTCACTTCGGAATTATGTAATTCATCAATATGGAGTTTTGTTCTAGATAAAACGGATAGCTCTGATTCATCGTATCCTTCAGAAACTTTTTCTTTAACTTTTTGTAATAATTCTTCTTCATTTTGTACAATTGTAAAATCTGTCATGTAAAATCCCTCCAGCCATTGTTTTAATGATTATTAAGTATTTACCCAGTTCACATATAGATAAAACGAATACAACTTTATTATATAACGGAATGATAACTCTGACAAACATCATTTTATCGCCATAGAAAACGTTTACAAATTCGAGAAAAAAGTAATAAAAAGGTCGTTGTGAAGCGCTTACTTGTAATATGTGTATTGAAAATAAAGCTAAAATTTGCTATCATCAGTTAATAATTTATCTAACTCATATAATCTAAAGGATAAGGCTTTAGAAGTTTCTACCATGTCGCCATTAACGATATGACTATGGGTAACCAATACAATACATAAGTAATTCGAATTCATATGTTTTAAATCGTAAGAAGACGTACACGTTTTAGAACACTTATCGCTACTGTTGTCACAAATCTAACCTTTTTACATATAATTTGGGAAATGAATGTGAAACAACCAACTTGGGCAACATGAGTTATAAGTTGAAGAAGGGCTTCTTCTCGTATTGCAAGTTCACTCATAGATCCTGAAACTAAGTTAGTTTAGGACTTTTTTTGTACACAAAATGAGGAGGTTTTTTCGAGTGGATTTGTTGAAACAGAAAGTAGAAGCAGATGGTGTCGTTATTGATGAGAAGATTTTGAAAGTGGACGGATTTTTAAATCATCAAATCGATGCAAGGTTAATGTACGATGTAGGACAAACGTTTTATGAGCAGTTTAAGGACGAAGGTATTACTAAAATATTAACAATAGAGGCTTCAGGTATTGCACCAGCTATCATGGCTGCAATGCACTTTGATGTACCGTGTCTATTTGCGAAAAAAGCAATGCCGAGTACGTTAAAGAAAGATGTATATCAAGCAGATATCCATTCATTCACAAAAAACACGACAAGTACGGTCATTGTTTCAAATGAATTTTTAGGTGAGCATGATCGCGTATTAATCATAGATGACTTTTTAGCGAACGGCGATGCATCACTTGGTTTAAACGAAATTGTAGAAAAAGCGCATGCAACTACGGTCGGTGTTGGCATTGTAGTAGAGAAAAGCTTCCAACCCGGAAGAGAGCGATTAGAACAAGCAGGTCTTACAGTTTCATCACTATGTAAAGTTGCTTCTTTAAGTGGAAACAAAGTAACGTTTCTAGGGGACGAAGCATGAAGACCTTTTTCTTAAGCTTACAACATTTATTGGCAATGTATGCAGGAGCCATCCTAGTTCCTATTATCGTTGGAACAAGTTTAGACTTCTCTCCAGAAGAAATTGCATTCTTAGTTACAGTAGATATTTTTATGTGTGGTGTAGCTACATTTTTACAAGTTTGGAAAGGTACTGGTACAGGATTACCTATTGTATTGGGGTGTACATTCACTGCAGTAGCACCGATGATTTTGATTGGTCAGACAAAAGGTATTGGTGACTTATATGGTTCACTATTTTTATCAGGTATCTTAGTTGTTGTTATTGCGCCATTCTTTTCGCATTTAGTGAAGTTATTCCCACCTGTTGTAACAGGTAGTGTCGTTACGATAATAGGGATTAACCTAATGCCAGTTGCAATGAATTATTTAGCTGGCGGAGAAGACGCAAAAGATTATGGTGATGCTACGAATATTATGCTTGGTGCGACGACGTTAATTATTATTTTGATAGTTCAACGATTTACATCAGGTTTTCTAAAATCTATTGCTATTTTAATAGGATTGGTTGCAGGGACGATTTTAGCTTCGATATTTGGTATTGTAGATGTGAAGCAAGTTGGAACAGCGCATTGGTTTGCGTTACCACAACCATTTAGGTTTTCAACTTTCAGCTTTGACTTAGGTGCGACGCTTGTATTTTTCATTGTTGCATTAGTCAGCTTGATAGAATCAACAGGTGTGTATCATGCATTAAGTGAGATTACAGGTAAGAAACTAGAACGTAAAGATTTCCGTAAAGGCTATACTGCAGAAGGTATTGCGATTATATTAGGGTCAATTTTTAACGCCTTCCCATATACAGCGTATTCTCAAAATGTTGGGTTAGTATCGTTATCAGGTGCTAAAAAGAACAATGTGATATATGGCATGGTTATATTATTGATTATTTGCGGATGTATTCCTAAATTAGGTGCATTGGCGAATATGATCCCACTTCCAGTATTAGGTGGTGCCATGATAGCTATGTTTGGCATGGTTATGGCATATGGTGTTAGTATATTAGGTAATATTAATTTTAAGAATCAAAACAATTTGTTAGTAATTGCTGTATCAGTTGGGCTAGGAACGGGTATAAGTGCAGTACCTCAAGCATTTGAAGCATTAGGTGAACAGTTTGCATGGTTAACTCAAAATGGTATTGTACTTGGCGCGATTTCAGCAATTATTTTGAATTTCTTTTTTAATGGTATAAAGAGTCAACAAAATACGGAAGTTATGAAATAATAACTATAAAACAAATAATAGGAGGCTGTACCAGTATGTGGGAAAATAAATTTGAAAAAGAATCTTTAACTTTTGACGATGTGTTATTGTTACCAGCAGAATCAGATGTTTTACCGAAAGAAGTAGATTTAAGTGTTCAATTATCAGAAGGCGTTAAATTGAACATTCCTGTGATTTCAGCGGGTATGGACACAGTAACTGAATCGAAAATGGCGATTTCAATGGCTAGACAAGGTGGACTTGGTGTAATCCATAAAAACATGAACATTGAAGATCAAGCAGACGAAGTTCAAAAAGTAAAACGCTCTGAAAATGGTGTTATTTCAAATCCATTTTTCTTAACACCTGAAGAAAGTGTTTTTGAAGCGGAAGCATTAATGGGTAAATATCGTATCTCAGGCGTACCAATTGTTAACAGTAAACAAGATAGACAATTTGTAGGTATTATTACAAACCGTGATTTACGTTTTATTGAAGATTTTTCAATTAAAATCTCTGATGTGATGACTAAAGATGGACTTGTTACAGCACCTGTTGGTACAACATTAGACGAAGCTGAAAAATTATTACAAAAACATAAAATCGAAAAACTACCTCTAGTAAAAGAAGGGCGTTTAGAAGGTTTAATCACAATTAAAGATATTGAAAAAGTACTTGAATTCCCATATTCAGCTAAAGATGCACACGGTAGATTATTAGTTGGTGCAGCAATTGGTATTGCTAAAGACACAGACATCCGTGCTAAAAAATTAGTTGAAGCTGGTGTAGATGCGTTAGTTATAGACACAGCGCATGGCCATTCTAAAGGCGTATTAGACCAAGTTGCACATATTAAAGAGCAATTCCCACAAGTAACATTAATCGCTGGTAACGTAGCTACTACTGCAGGTACAAAGGCGTTATATGATGCAGGTGCAGATGTAGTTAAAGTAGGTATTGGCCCAGGTTCAATTTGTACAACACGTGTTGTAGCAGGTGTTGGTGTACCTCAAATTACAGCTATCTATGATTGTGCTACAGAAGCACGTAGACAAGGCAAATCAATTATTGCTGATGGCGGTATTAAATTCTCTGGTGACATCATCAAAGCATTAGCTGCTGGTGGACATGCGGTAATGTTAGGAAGCTTACTCGCTGGTACTGAAGAAAGCCCTGGCGCAACAGAAGTATTCCAAGGTAGACAATATAAAGTATACAGAGGCATGGGTTCATTAGGTGCTATGGAAAGTGGTTCAAATGACCGTTATTTCCAAGAGGACAAAACACCTAAGAAATTCGTTCCAGAAGGTATTGAAGGCCGTATTGCTTATAAAGGTTCATTACAAGATACAATTTATCAACTTATGGGTGGCGTAAGATCTGGTATGGGTTATACTGGTTCAAGAAACTTAGAAGCACTAAGAGAAGAAGCACAGTTTACACGTATGGGACCTGCTGGACTAGCAGAAAGTCACCCACATGATGTTCAAATTACAAAAGAATCACCAAATTATTCATTCTAAGTCAAAGGAGATTTAAAAGTTATGGAAATGGCGAAAGAGCAAGAGCTCATACTTGTTTTAGACTTTGGTAGCCAATACAACCAATTAATTACACGTCGTATTCGTGAAATGGGAGTGTACAGTGAATTACACGACCATGAAATGAGTATGGATGAAATTAAAAGTTTGAACCCTAAAGGTATTATCCTTTCTGGTGGACCAAATTCAGTTTACGAAGAAGATTCATTTACAATTGATCCAGAAATATATAATTTAGGTATTCCTATTTTAGGTATTTGCTATGGTATGCAACTTACAACTAAATTATTAGGTGGAAAAGTTGAGCGCGCTAATGAACGCGAATACGGTAAAGCAGTTATTAATGCTAAAACGGATGAATTATTCTTTGGTTTACCAGAAGAACAAAATGTTTGGATGAGTCATTCGGACAAAGTAATTGAAATTCCTGAAGGCTTTGAAGTCATTGCAGATAGCCCAAGCACACGTTATGCAGCTATCGAAGATAAAGAACGCCGCATTTATGGCGTGCAATTCCACCCAGAAGTACGTCATACAGAATTCGGTAACGATTTATTACGTAACTTTGTACGTCGCGTCTGTGATTGTACAGGCGAATGGTCAATGGAAAACTTTATCGATATTGAAATTGAAAAAATCCGCAACCTCGTTGGCGATCGTAAAGTCCTTTCTGCAATGAGTGGTGGGGTAGATTCATCAGTAGTTTCAGTATTACTACACAAAGCAATCGGTGACCAATTAACATGTATCTTCGTAGACCATGGTCTTTTACGTAAAGGTGAAGGCGACATGGTAATGGAACAATTTGGTGAAGGTTTCAATATGAACATTATTCGTGTGGATGCACAAGAACGTTTCATGAGTAAACTAAAAGGTGTATCTGACCCAGAACAAAAACGTAAAATCATTGGTAATGAATTCATCTATGTATTTGATGACGAATCATCTAAGTTAGAAGGCGTAGACTTCCTAGCTCAAGGTACATTGTATACAGATGTTATTGAATCAGGTACGAAGACTGCACAAACAATTAAATCACACCATAACGTTGGTGGATTACCAGAAGATATGGATTTCCAATTAATCGAACCAATCAATACATTGTTTAAAGACGAAGTACGTGAATTAGGTATCGAATTAGGAATTCCAGAGCATTTAGTATGGAGACAACCGTTCCCAGGTCCTGGACTTGGTATTCGTGTGCTTGGCGAAATCACAGAAGATAAACTAGAAATTGTACGTGAATCTGACGCGATTTTAAGACAAGTTGTACGTGAAGAAGGTCTTGAACGTGAGATTTGGCAATACTTCACGGTATTACCAGGCATCCAATCTGTAGGTGTTATGGGAGACTACCGCACGTATGATCACACAGTAGGCATCCGTGCTGTAACTTCTATTGATGGCATGACAAGTGACTTCGCACGCATTGACTGGGAAGTCTTACAAAAGATTTCAAGTCGTATTGTAAACGAAGTAGACCACGTCAACCGCGTCGTCTATGACATTACATCTAAGCCACCAAGCACAATCGAGTGGGAATAATAGTATAGAATGATGCCCCCTTAGGCCATAGGCTTAAGGGGGTGTTTTTTATTTTAAATAAAGTGCTAGAAATATTTCTTCATAATAATTCCTATGCTACTAATATCTTAAAAATTTTAAGGTATTAGTAGCATATTTTTAATTGAACTTCTTTTTATCTCCATCTAATATAAAGAAAATTTAATCTTAGGCAATAAAAAATAAATAAACATAAAGATTTGTAGATATTTTCTAAGGGATAAGTATAATTTAAGTTAAATATAGAGAAATGTGTAACTTAGAATGCAGCCTAAATTATGAATGAAGGGTGGACTAAAATGGAAAAAACCGGGGGATTTTTCATATGGCAGAATAGTGAAAACTTTATATGGTAATAAAGTATATTATGATCACAAATAATAATGTTTAGCCCACTAAGATTATTATTCTTAGTGGGCTTTCTTTATAAGGAGATAGATGTTGTGAAAAGGATTTTAATAATATTAGCAGTAGTGATTTCACTCACTTTAAATTTTATTATTATCGACACTTATAAGTCACTTTCTTTTTATAATACTGTAGCAAAAGGAAATGAGAAAATAGAGTTTTTATTCACTCAAGAAAAGAAAAAGTATACTGACGAAGCGTTAGAGTATTTCAATAAACTGTCAAAAAAATACAACACTAAAATTACAAAAGTCACATACATAAATAATGATGAAATCGTTATAAATACTAATGATGAAAAATTGAAAGCTATGGCAAACACCAATAATAAGATGATGATATTTGATAGTAAGTTACATATTAAAATATATGCTCTAGAAGATACAAAATTATCAGAGAATGGCACTTATTATTTGTCAGGTAGTAAAAATAATACTGAAAAAGTTAAAAATTTGATAGAAAAAAATGTAGGTCATATCGAAGAAATGGATAATAGTAGTGAAGTTTACTTAAAAATAGACCAATTTAGTTTAACCCTATGTTCACTTTTAATTTTGATATATATGACAGTGTTACATCATTATTTAAACAATAATAAAATTAACTATAAAATATTATATGATTTAGGATATGTAAGATATAGAATCATCTTGGCTATTATTAAATCATTTAGAACACAGATGCTCTACTATATTCTCCTTAATATATTACTTACACTATTGATGTATATATTAATTTATAAAGATTTTCAGTTGTTAAATGTGATAGGTATTATTTTATTAACTACTTTAATCATACTATTACTGTCTTTAATAATTATAGTAATAATCACTTATATATTTGGAAAGGATTTTGCTAAAAATAAAAAGCATAGTAATAAATTAATTATGATGTACACCTATATGCTATTAACAATTGTAATAGTTGTATTTTTAGTGCTATCTACTCAAAGTTTAATTAATAATTATAGCGAATATCAAAGACAAAAACTTTCTTGTGAACACTGGACACAAGCCGAGAACACCTATAAAACCAACGTTATGGATAGAGGTCAGCTGAAAAATAGAAAGTTAGATATAGAAGTTAATAAGAAGTTTAAAAATTACTATAACAGTAACGAGAATAAAGGGTTTATTATTGATACTATTAAATTTCTTGAGGTTGATGGAGAGCCATTATATGTAAGTGGTGAAATAGAAAATTATAATATCGATCCAGCTGGCAAAACAATTACGATAGACCAACGATTTTTGAAAGACCATCCACAATATACTCAGGAAAATAAAAATGTATTAACTAAAATGATATATAAAGATAATACGCAGAATATCATAGTTCCAGTAAAGTATAAAAGCTATGAAAGTGAAATTAAAGACAATTTCAAAGATGAGTTCACTTTCAGAAAAAATTTATTTAAATATAAAGGAGAAGCAAATGAAAGTTTAGATGTAAATATTATTTGGACGAAAAATAATTCCTCTTACTTTACCTATGACGCTCAAATAGGAGGAGAAAAAAATACCATTATAGATCCTATTGCAATAGTTGAAAGTGGAAAAACACATGAAGAAAATTTTGAACCATATTTTTCTCAATCTTATATGTTTAAGAGTATGTTAGATCATCCATATAAAACAATAGAATCGGGATTGAAAAAATATAAATTAGATAACTATATTCCTACAGTAAGTTCGGTGTTCGATTCTAAAATAGAATTTATAAATGAACTGAAATCAAAAATGTATAAATATACTTTTTTATCGGGATTAACAGCATTAATTTATATGATAGTAAGTATCACTTTTATAAACCTTTATTTTAAATCGTATCAATATGTTATTTTTCTTAAACGAAATTTAGGCTATAGTTATTTTGAAATTCACAAATGGGTTTTATTCTTTTTGTGCTTGGTTAATTTCTTTATAGGCCTATTCCTTAGTAAAGGCTTAAATCAAATAGCAATACTATTTTATATAATTTTACTTATAGTTCACTCTACTGTGATAATGCATTCATTTAAAAAGTTGAATAAAGAAAATATAAATCAAGTATTGAAGGGGAAAAAAGAATGATAAAACTTAATCATATTAATAAATCTTTTGATGGAAAAGTAATTTTCGAAAAATTTAGCGTCGTTATTGAATCAGGAGACTTTGTAATCATTAGAGGAGCAAGTGGTAAAGGGAAATCAAGCTTATTAAATATTATTGGATTACTTGAAGCTCCAGACTCAGGAGAAGTATTATACAACGGCGTTGTAGTGAAAAATGAAAAAACGAAATTAATCTATAAGCGTAAAGATATATCATACGTTTATCAAAATTATGGTCTGCTTGAAAATGAGACAATCCTTAAAAATCTCACTTTGCCATTAAATGTTTCGAAAAAAGAGATAACTAAATTAAAAAGTGTAATGAAAAAAGTTGGTTTGCAAGATCTATCTTTAAAAACGAAAATTTACACATGTAGCGGCGGTGAACAACAAAGAATTGCTATCGCAAGAGCAATATTAAAAGAACCGAAATTAATTATTGCGGACGAACCTACAGGTAATTTGGATAGAGATAACAGTGATAATGTAATAAATATATTTAAAGCGTTAAATAAGCAAGGCATAACTATAATAATGGCGACACATGATAGCAATTATTTTGGTGTTGGAAATAAAATCATAAATTTAGACTTATCAACATCATGCTAATCGAAGCGTGCTTGAGTAATTTGATCACTATTAAGCGAGAGACATAAATCAGTTTAAAACTAATTGTGGGCATAGTTCTCGCTTGTTTTGGTGCATATTTAGCATTAAAGAAAAAAGGGATTGCCTGATTTAGATAATTCCAAAAGCAACAAAAGGGCGACTGTTATTAGAGTCGCCCTTTTAAAGTAAAAGTGTTTTGATTTATTTTTGATTTTTAAAATACATTAACGTTATGACTATAGAGTATACAAATAGGAATATTATGATAAACATCGCCATAGTAAAACCTCATTTCTTTCATCTACAAATATAGTTTGTCGCGCCTATACACCCTAATGAAGTAATTAAGCCACATATTGTTGCCATGCCAAAGGGTAATACCTAAAGTAATAGCAGCAGTCCAACAGCCTCTAGCACCACCACTTCCACAATGTGCTCCTACTATCCATTCAAACCAACCTCGTTCTTTGTGAGGTAAATTTTTATAAGAGTCAGTTTCAATTTCCTTGTAAATTAATGAAGTGGTTACCGTTATGTTTTATAAATGTTTTTCTTGTATTAATCATAGTACCCGGTTTGTCTTCATCAACGAAAATACCATCATTAATCACTCCTACTCTTTTTCTCAAATCCACAAAATATACATATGAAAAAGGCAACAAATACTGATGGTACAAATAGTGATACTACTAAAAGTGGTGTAGACATGAGTAAATAGTTATAATCATATTTATATTTACCAAAATTCATACATATCTTCCATTTTGTTTATTCTGCTTGTTTTGTTTTTTATAATTCATGTAGGCATTAATATCTAACGTTAACAATGATGTGAAAAATATTAATGCGATTATAGATGTAACTATATAAGCTGTATTATCTTTAGTTATTATGGTGTATATTGCAAATACAATGAAAATTAAAGGTACCGGAAAAGGTTTTAAAAATATCGTCCTAACATCCTTAGTATTTGATTGAGAATCGCTATATTTCATGAAATTCCTCCTGTGTAATTGGTAGTATTATTTCTCATAATTTTCTATAGTAGTGCCATCTTTCTTAACATGTTTACTGTTAGCGCTTAGTAATAATATCGTATTACAAACAAAGACAATTGCTAATACGATTAAAGCTGTTGATTCACCTATATTCGTGAAATCTAATATGGATAGGATAATCAAAATGTTAATTGTCCTGTATATACAATGCATTGCTCATTTTAATTTCTGATAATTTTTATAAATTAGAAACTTTCGTTTTACTATAAAGTATGCCGACGCCAAAGCCGCTATAACCTATTTGATAATCGAATTTAATAATCTCAATATATGGATTTTCTGTTAAAAATTCATTCACCTTTTTATTTAATCCTTTTTCTGTCATTGCAGTAAAATTTATGAATTTCATAATTGTATCAATCCTTTTTTTATTTTATGTATTCTTATTTTATTACTCGCCAGTAGAGTATTTTTTCCTAACACCTAAATAATTTACGACAATTAATATAAAAGTTGCAGCTAAAAATATAATTTCAGGATAGTTCATGAAAAGGCTGCCTTTGGTATCCCAAAAACCAAAAAGTCGAAATATAAGTATGAGTACTAAAATATAAACTAGCCAAACGCAAGTTCTAGCTAAAATTTCAATGAATATTTTCTTTTGTCTTTTGTCATATCGGCTATTATTCTTGTTATTATCCACAACTTCACTTGGTAAATACTTGCCTGTTATCACAGTCCAAATTGATGAAAATATCAAAATAGCAATGAAGAATAAAAGTAATTTCAAAATAGGATCTCCTTATTAATTAATCAACAATATAAGTATAATCCATTTTGTATTGCTTTTAAATATATTATCAATAAAATATACATGACAAAAAAATTTTATGTTAGTGTATTGTTAAAAGAATTAAACACCAAGGAGATGTATTGATGAAGAAAGAAGAGAATCTAGACACGGGTTTTATGATTTCTAGTATTATAAATATCTTTCTTGTATTAATCATAGCTTTTGGTTCATCTTCATTAAGTATGCCATTATTAATTATATTAGTAATAATCACCATTCTAAATGCAGGTTACCTCGTTTATAAAGCTATGAACATAAGAAAAAAACACAATAATTAAGCTTACATATAATTATAAAAAGGGAGATATATCTATGATTATCACAATCTTAATTATAGTTTTGTTCGTTAATTTGCTAGAAGCATTGTATTTATTAACAAAGTGCTGGCATTTAAAGAAAAATAATGCGCCAGATAAAGAATATAAAAAAATGATTGATAAAGTAGCACCAATATTGAGTTGGACAATGATTATTTCGGTAATATTGTTAGTGGGTACATTTATAGTTGCTTAGCCGAATTATAAATTTTATTTATAAGGTTTTATATGATGTATTTTAAGATATAAATGTTAAAATAGACGTCCTCATACAAGTGTTTGTATGAGGACATTCTCAAGTTAAGGAGATTTATTAATATTGAACAAAGTGATAGATTATTTCACTAAAGCACTTTATTTTTGTTTAAACCTCTGTATTGCAATATTAGGAGTTATATTAGTCGTATTTTTATTTCAAGAATGTTGGGGTATGATTTATACCTTTATAGAAAATAAAACGGTGAAGTATAATTATGTCGTAGAGAAAATGTTGATTGCTTTCATGCATATCGAATTCATACTGTTAATCATACAATATTTCAGAAAGAATTATCATTTCTCATTACAATTTTTTATTTACGTAGGAATTACGGCAGTGATTCGATTTATTATTGTAGAGCATTATAATGCAATTGAAACATTGCTTCTTGCAGTGACAATTGGTGTATTAATATTTTGTTTACACTTATTGAAACGCTATTCATTAGATTAAAAATTACGACGCAGATTTTGTGACTGAAATACTAATATGCATTTAGAATGCCAAAAGGGAGTTTTATAATTGATAAAGAAGGTAAAAAGTACGTTAAGTAAATATGTAAAAAACGGTAAATTAGAGCAAGGCTTGTATAAAATAAGTGATAAACTTAAAAAGAAAACTGGAAAAGATTATTCAAAATATGTTAGTAAAATAATGGACCAATTACGTAAAAGAGTATAATAAAGTCTGAAAATAGAGTCATTTGAAACAATGGAGCACACTTAATAGCGTGTCTTCATTGTTTTTTGTAGTGAATCTATTTTCTAAACAGCGATGTGATGAGTGATCATATTAATGAGAGGCATAGTGTACGCAGGTTTAATTGAAAATAAAATGAGTCGAGCAACACAATATATTCGTATCAAAGATTAAAAATTAAAATTAAATTAGAAATAGGGGTGTACAAAATGAGTATAACTCGTTATAATAGGTATTAAGTAATTTAGTTCGTGAAATTGATTTGTAGTTTTATTCTTTTGAATTTACTCCTTTTGATTTTTTAAGACAGATTACAAATATTAGTGCAAAAGCACATGGAGGAATTTAATATGAATAACGGTACAGTTAAATGGTTTAATGCAGAAAAAGGTTTTGGTTTCATCGAGGTTGAAGGTGGAAACGACGTATTCGTACACTTCTCAGCAATCACTCAAGAAGGCTACAAATCATTAGAAGAAGGCCAAGCTGTTGAATTCGAAATCGTTGAAGGCGACCGCGGTCCTCAAGCAGCTAACGTTGTTAAATTATAATAACGGCTAAAAGACGAGTATAACTCGTCTTTTTTTTTTATGGCTAAATTTAAATTTCAAAATGAATAATGAAAGTATCAACATAAAATCCCTTAATCTAGATAGATTAAGGGATTTTATTATGAAATATTATCTTGTTTTTTTAAACTTTTATTTCTAATTAAGATAAACAAGATATTAATGACACAGGCTAAGATACCAACCATAATGACATAATTAGATCCTAGTGTAGTGATAAATATACCACCAATAAATGTACCAATCGTGGTTCCTGAATTTACAGCTGATAAAAATATACCATTGGAAAGATCTGGTGCATCAGGAGCAGATGAAGTAATTACGTATTGTGTGATATTTGCAGAAATTCCAGCTAATGTACCCCAAAATATTGAAATGATAGCCATTGGGATAAGGAAAGAGCCTAAGCCAAACATTGATATATATATAATAATTAACGCAAACGGTAGTAGAAAAATTGCTGTTTGTGGAATAGAAGTTAATAGTTTTCCCGCAATAATATTTCCTAAAATGTTGGATACACCATATAGGAATAAAATTATGGATACATAGTGACTAGGCGCTTCTGTCACAATATTTAAGTAATCGGTTAAGTAACTGTAAACACCAAATATAGCAGCATTAAATAGTATAGAAATGATGATGGACATCCATGTTAAAGGACGTTTTAATACACTAAGTTGTGTGCCGTAAGTCACAGATTTTTTTGTTGGCATTTTAGGTATAAAGATTAATGTTAAAATCAAAACGATTATATTAACCAGTGCAAAAAATGATAAAGCGATAGACAAGTTGAATTGAGTTGCTAAGAAATTAACGATAGGTACACCTACAACCATGCCTGCAGAAACACCAATAAATACGCGAGCTACAGCCTTAGGTGCATCTTTAGAATTGACCGAATCAGACGCGACTGAAAAAGCTAAGGCGATATATACTGGGTGGAAAATGGCTGGAATTACTCTAGCAATTAATAAAATAGTAAAACTTGTAGTGAATACTGAAATGATATTACTGATAATAAAAATTAAAAGCACAATAATCATTACTTTTTTTCTTTCCAATTTAGATAATAATAAAGGCATAATTGGACCTGATATTGCTATGCCAATAGCAAAAATGGAGACGAGCCAACCTGCAGTTGAAGTGCTAACACCAAAACGTTCAGCAATTTGAGGTATTAATCCTATGAAACCCATCTCAGTATTTAAGATACCAAAAACACCAATAGTTAAAATGAGTATAATTAATTTATTGTTTTTCACTATGTACCTCCTACAAAACTTTTATAATAAAAGTGTAAAGGGTATAAGTAGTTATAACAAATACTTAATTGTAATTATTAGATATGCTTAAAATGCATAATGAGGAGAAATGTAATGGAATTAAAAACCCTATATTATTTTGTCACGATTGCAAAAGAAGAGAGTATAACACGTGCTGCTAACACATTGCACATTACACAACCAACTTTATCTAGACAAATTAAAGATTTGGAAAGTGAACTAGGTGTCAAACTTTTTAAAAGAAGCAACCACAGTATCTATATTACAGATGAAGGGCTGTTACTAAAAAAGAGAGCTGAAGAATTATTAGAAATGTCTCAACAAATACAAGAAGAATTTAAATTTATTGATAAAAACATTGAAGGTAATGTCTATATAGGTTGTGGTGAAACTAAAGGAATGCAAGTAATAGCTAATGTTTTTAAAAATATTCAATCAATGTATCCTGATATTCATTTTCATATATATAGTGGTAATGCAGAAGATATTGAGAGTCGGTTAGATAAAGGATTGTTGGATTTTGGGGTATTTATTCAACCAGCAAACTTAAATAAGTATAAAGCATTAAATTTACCGTCTTCAGATCATTGGGGGGTGGTAGCTAAAAGTGATAGTACCTTAGCACAGCAAAATTTTGTAACTAAGGAGGATTTATTAACGCAACCGTTAATTTGTTCCAGACAAGTTTTAGATACAACGATTTCTAAAAATGAATTTGCAGATTGGTTTGGTAGTAGTTTTGAAGCACTGAATATTGTAGGTACTTTCAATTTAGCATATAACGCTGGATTAATGGTCAAATCTGGCATAGGGTATGTCATCACTTTGGATAGTATTATCAATACTTCTATTGAAAACAAACTTAGCTTTGTACCTCTAAAACCGAAATTAATAGCAAAACATAATATGGTATGGCGCAAAGACCATACTTTTTCTAAGGCAGCACAACTTTTTTTAGAAAAAGCGACGGAAATTTGTCAGTAACATATTAGGATTTGAACCAAATTATTTTTCGTTTAATTGACGCATATATAGTGAATATGATTTTGAAAGAGGAAAATAAAAAGTGTGGAATTTTTTAAAATGAAGTAATTGATATACATCATATACACATTTTTCAACTTGATCACTCATTATAATATAGAGGGCTACTGTGATGGTAAGCATGTTTCGAAAAATGATTAAAACAAGATACACTAGTTTGCTATTTGAAGCTATAAGTCATTTCAAAAACTGAAAAGCACTTACTATCATGAATAACTTAAGATGAGTTATATGTAAACATTCCTTTTAAAAATTCATATTACAAGGAATGTTTTTTGCAGTTTAATATCGACTTGTAGTTAGAACTTAACTTAGTTTCTTACAACATCGATGCTTGTATTGATGATGAATAGAACAAGCAATGTAAGCGTAAATGCGCCTATAAATGCTGTGATTAAGAAATACATACTTGGTGCTATTAATAAAGATGTGCCTATAAATGCGCCTAACACACCTGAAATCAGACTGACAATGACAGTGGGAATTGAGTTACTCGTTAACCAAAGCGATAAACTGATGCCTACAATAGCACCTACGATTAGTGTAAGAATGATACTCATCAAAATCCCTCCAGTAGGTTATGATTTACGTCCAGTGTAACACCTATTTATAGACAATCTAGTACGAAGGCTTATAGTATTATTACACTTGTCAGTTAACTAACAAGTGTACAACCACTTTTGTAATGAAATGCTTGAGCTATTAGTGGTAATGTGAATAATAGGTTAAAAATAAAAGGGGAAAAGGAAATAACTCTAATTATTTAGCGATATTATAAAAAGATTCTTGAAAGTTAAACTTTTAACGAATAACTTTCGTATGTTTATTGAATACATATGTAAATATACATATAGGATAGGTATTTCTAGATACTGAATTTAAACTAAGGAGGGGACGGCATGATAGATGAAAATGATCTTTATAGATCAATAATCGATAAAAAGGACAGCGAGAGTTTAGAAATCCTATATGATCGATATGAGTCATTGTTATTTAATTTGGCTTATAAAATCACAAAAGATGTTCAATCTAGTGAAGAAGTTTTGCAAGATGTTTTCATGAAAATTTGGAATCAAAAAGCTATATTCAAACCAAATAAAGGGAAAATGTCGACTTGGCTTATTACGTTATGCCGTAATAAATCTATTGATATGTTAAGAAAGAATAAACATATTGAAAATGAGTTTGATGAGGATTTTCAAGGAATACAAAATGATCATCTACCAGAATATGACTTATTGGATAAGGAAGTGTCTGAAGAAATTAAAAAAATGATTTCACTTTTAAATAAAGACCAACAAAAGATTATTTATTTGTTTTATTATAAAGGTTTGAGTCAGCAAGAAATTGCTGATAAACTACAAACTCCACTGGGCACTGTTAAGAGTAGAATGAGGCTGTCAATTAAGCATTTGAACGATTATTCCAAAAAACATTTAAGAAGGGAGCGTGGAGAAAATGAAAGATAATAAAGTTGATAAACTATATGATTATTTCAATGACAATCTGAGCGAAAGTGAAAAAGAGCAAGTTGAACAAGAATTAGATTTGTCATCTGAAAGCCATGAGACTTTAGAAGACCTAAACGTTCTTCACGATTCACTTCCTTATAGTAATAAAGAAATTGAACCGCCAACAGGTATGAAGAAAAGAATTTTAACGTCAGTGCTAGATGAAGAAAACAATTCAAACGAAGAAGCAGAAAAAGAACAACAAGAAGATGAACTTGATACAACAAGTGCAAATAATAATCATGAAAATCAACAAATAGCGCATTTTTCAAAACACAAAAAGAAAAAATCTAAAAGTGTTATTACCAAGCGTGTATCGATAGGCGTTATAGTAGCGCTATTGTTCTTATCTATTATAGGTAATGGCGTGCAATACTTTGGATATAAGGCATCTCAAAACCAATCAGCTTCTATGATTAATACGAATGATGCGAAAGCAATAAACTTAAAGTCCATGTCTGGGGACGAAGTGCAAGGGCAAGCCTATCTGTCTGACTCTAGTAGTACAAAAGATAGAAAATTAATGGTTGAAGCCAATGATATTGAAGCAACAAAAG
Source organism: Staphylococcus parequorum (assembly GCF_039237145.1). NCBI lineage: Bacteria > Bacillati > Bacillota > Bacilli > Caryophanales > Staphylococcaceae > Staphylococcus > Staphylococcus parequorum. The sequence continues at coordinate 48,198 of NZ_CP150682.1, read as the reverse complement.
GTAATGAAGTTTATCAAGTGTGGATATTAAAAGGCGAGCAAGCACACCCTGCAGGCACGTTTGCGAGTGCGAATGATAAAGGTATGGTTGTTTTTGACTTAAGTAATGTAGATGTTGATAAAGAAGATAAAATAGCAATTACACTAGAACCATCACCTAATAATAAGCAACCTAAAGGACAAATGATTATGTCTAGTAATGAAATTTAACTAGGTTTTAATTTAGAAAAAATGATTTTGAAAGGATCACAAATTAATGTGATCCTTTTCTTTGGTTTATACGTATACTTTATAATTACTTTTTTAATATGCATATTTAAGTATTATAAAATAAACGATAAATGTTGGGTGAATATAATGAAAATAACTGTTGAAGACATATTATTAACAATTGGAGAAAATATAGTTAAGCGTTCATTAAGCGTAAAAGTGAAGACAGATAAGACCTGTAAAAAAATTACGTCAATGTATCAAGATATTCAGCAAGATACAATATTTATGTTGAAGCGTTCGGACAATACGGTTTATTATGCGGAACGTGCAAATGAAATGAAACCATTGATAATGATTACAGATGCGTCTCCGTCTACATTTAAAGATTTCGAATTTAATATGCCCGTTATTTATATCAATGATTTTCCTGAAGTGGCTAATCAATTAGTGAAGTTATACTATGAAGGCGCCATTGACGCTTTAAATTTTATTGCAGTGACGGGCACAAACGGTAAAACAACAACCTGTCATATGATTGGGAATTTATTAACACAGTTAGGTAAAAAAGTAGCTATCATTGGTACGATGGGCGTGTTCGATAGTCATTATAACAAAATGAAATTTAACCATACGACGCAAACGACGCCGATGTATTTTGAAATGGGAGAAATCATAGATTATTTTTATCGTGAAAATTATGATTATATTGTTTATGAAGCAACCTCTATTGCTTTAGAACAAAGGCGCATAGACTTCATTCAAAATGAGTTAGCAGTATTTACTAACTTTAGTCCGGAACATCTTGAATATCATGGCACAATGGAAAAATATTTAAATGCTAAGTTAAAATTGAATGATTTAAGTAAGGTGAATTTAGTGAATTGGGACACGCTTGAATATAGAACCATAGCAAAAGATGATTTATATTTTTCAAATCAAGAAGAAACATATTATCAATATCATGCGAAAAATAATCATATTGATATTGTCATCGATGGAGTAAAGTATCGTGTTCATCCTACTTTTCAGGGAGGCCATAACTACATTAATTTAGCGACGAGTATGTTTGCATTGCATAAAATAGGTTTTGATATTGAAGACATTATTCAAGCAGCTCATGTAATTGGTTCACCTTTACATCGTTTTCAAATTATTAATATAGGTGCATATACGATTATTTTAGATTTTGCGCATACAGCTTTAGCAGTTAGAGAATCAGTAAACAATGCTTTAGACTATACAGACAGTATAGGTAAAAAATTAAATACGATGATTACTGGTATAGGCTTAAGAGGTTTTGATAAAATTGCTTTGACTGTCGATGAGCTTCCTGATGGGGTGCATAAGTTGATGTTGGCTGCAGAGCAAGTAGGGTATGTAGATCCTAAACTTATCATCAAATTTATGAATCAACATTTACCTGATTGTTATAAAAAGCGTGTTGTTTTAAATGGATGTTCGAGAAAAGAAGGTATACGAGAGCTGCTATATGCCACAGATAGCAATAATGAGGTTATCCTACTTACTGGCATTAATGAACCACAGAACTTTAAAGGGAGTAAGTATGAACACGATGACCAATCATATATAGAGGAAATACTACAAATGGATGTTATTTAACTGAATTGGCTGTGTTGTTGCGTACACTTTCTATGGGCACATCCTCACCTTGTAGTCTTTGGTGAGTGTTTTTTCCATTGGAGTCGGTCTTATAAACTGCTATCATTTCGTAATTATTAATATAACCACATTATAATTTATTATATAAAGCACAAAAAAGGACCTATAATCAGGTCCTTTTTGTTATTGCTTATTAACTTATCATCACTTTCATTAAAAAGCCTTGTTCGTCGAAGTGTGCTGTATACATACCATGATTTGTTTTATAAGTTATATATGAGCCGTTTTCTGTTTGTCCTTCGTCAGACATGTGGTTAGACATATGTGCTTTTTTGAACATTGCTTTGCTTACTGTATCTGCTTTAGTATTAAAAGTGATATTAACGACTTGACCATCTTTATTCATATCAACCATTGTGTCATTCACTTTTTTGCTTGTAGCTACATCTTTATCGTTTGTTGCAGTGTTAACTTTGTATCCGTCAATCATTACATTATCGTATTTTAATGCTCTTACAAAATCATAATCTTGAGTAAAATGGCCATCATATGTTGTGTAGCCTGTGTAATTATAATATGGCATCATAGCTTCTTCCATGTTACCCTTCATCATATTACCTTGCATGTCGTTCATGCCTTGATCCATGGCCATATCGTTGTGATTCATATTGCCTTGCATGTCGTTCATGCCTTGATCCATGGCCATATCGTTGTGATTCATATTACCTTGCATGTCGTTCATGCCTTGATCCATGGCCATATCGTTGTGATTCATATTGCCTTGCATGTCGTTCATGCCTTGATCCATAGCCATATCGTTGTGATTCATATTACCTTGCATGTCGTTCATGCCTTGATCCATGTCCATATCGTTGTGATTCATATTACCTTGCATGTCGTTCATGCCTTGATCCATAGCCATATCGTTTTCCATTGGCATGGCTTGTTGTTGCATATTGTTGTTCATGTTATTTTCTTGAGGATTCATTGTATCTGCATGTGCAGTGTTATTTCCAATTACGCCATTTCCTGCTCCTACTAAAAATCCTGTAGCTGCGACTGTTGATGATAATACTAATAATTTTTTATTCATAATGCTTCACCCCTATTTTAAAATTTTAAAGTAATTCATGTTGTCTAACCTTAATTCTTATGAGATTTTATCTACCAAATTAAATCCCAAATAAGCTTACACAACTAGCCCCCTTTTTTAATTTCACTCAATAAATATACGTTTTCTTTTTAGATAGAGTTCACATTTTACAAAGTTTCTTCTGATTATTTTTAAAACGCTCTATTTATTCAATCTACTTACTGCTCTAAAGTATTGTCATAGAGCTGTATAACAAAAAAACGGTTAATCATAACAAAAAGTTATAATTAACCGTTACTTTTTCCCTAGTGAAGAATGCGATGGTAAGTGTGCCGCTTCATTATAATTTAAAATTGTGGCTTGCTCGTTCGTTAGTTTAAGTGTACTTAGACTGCCATTAGACAATCTCGGCGAATCAGTGCTAATTTCTCCATTAGAATAGTAAGAAAATACTGCTTTAATAAATGCGCCATGAGAAACAATTAGGATTTTTTGATCTTTGTATTGTTCTATAAGTGAATTTATCCCATTAAGAAAGCGATTTGTTACGAGGTGTGCTTGTTCTTTGTTTGGGTAAAGTCGATCGGGATATAACGCTGTACGTTCTTCTGTTGATAATCCCTCAGCATCACCGAATGAAATTTCAATAAAAGCCTCCATTTCTATTAAAGGTATAGTAAGTTGTTGCTGAATAATTTCAGCTGTCTTTTTTGCTCTCGCTAATGGGCTCGTGATGATAATATCCCATTCTGAATGATTTAGAAATTGGCTGCATGCTTCTGCTTGTTTAATGCCTGTATGGTTTAAAGGTACGTCTGTACGACCTTGTAATTTCCCTGCTGTATTCCAATCTGTTTCTCCGTGTCTGATAAAACAAATTTCCGTCATTGATATCAACCTTTATTGTAGTTTTTTTAATTTGAAATCATATCATTACTCCATGTATCTTATAGATTAGTTTCTCATGTATCTATCAATTTTACAAAAGTAGTTTTGCAATTAAAAATTTAGCATCTTTAAATTTACTCAGTATTGTAGTAACGTAATTAGCAATAGTATAAATAGGTCACTATAATATTTTTTATTAATTAGGTAAATTGAATGATATGGAATATATAAAACTTTAAAATTAATTTATTGTAGAAAGGTGGTATAAGATGTCGGAACTTTATCGTACACACAGAATTAATGAGCATTGGGGCGTCATTATAGCTATTGTTTTTATCGCCTCTACCTTAAGAGCACCACTTACTTCTGTAGGTCCTGTAGTCGAAGAGATTAAACAGGTGATGGAAATTGGTAATAGTGTAACGGGTATTTTGACTACGATACCACTGATTATCTTTGCGATTGTATCGCCACTCGTATCTAAAGTTACGTCACGCTTAACGATGTCGCGGACGATATTTTATTCTACGATATTATTGATTATTGCGCTGCTTTTACGTATCGCTGGTGATTTTAATCTGTTTATTATAGGAACGTTATTGTTGGGTATTGCGATTGCATTTGGAAATGTCGTCTTGCCAAGTTATGTTAAATGGTATTTTCCAATGCAAATTGGATTAGCAACAGGTATTTATAGCGGAACGATGAATTTCACGGCGGGTTTAGGTGGGGGACTAAGCTTCCCCTTATCTGAAATGTCACCTATAGGATTCAGATTGTCCTTATCATTTTGGATTATCTTTGGTGTCATTGCTTTATTACTGTGGATACCCAAAGCGCGTACTGGCGCCAAATTGGAGCAAGAGACAGTGGACCAATCGAAACTAGAGCCTTCTAAAAAAGTGAATGTTGTAAAGTCTAAATTAGCGTGGATGGTCGCATTGACGATGGGATTTCAGTCGATGGTGTTCTATACGATGGTGGCATGGGTGCCTTCAATTCTCATAGATAGAGGGTTAGAACCAACCACAGCAGGCTATCTATTAATGTTAAATCAATTCTCTCAAGTTCCTATGACTTTTATATTTCCGATTGTTGCTTCTAAGTTGAAAGACCAACGCATTTTAGTCGTGATTATTACAGTATTATTCTTAATCGGATTTAGTCTGTTCTTTACACAATCGCTCGTGTTGCTAATCATCGGTATTGTGATTGCAGGTTTAGCGATGGGCGCATGTTTCAGTTTGTGTATGACATTCTTCTCGATTCGTGCACATACAAGTGAGGGTAGTATTTCTCTCTCAGGGTTTGGACAATCTGTCGGTTATTTAATTGCTGCAATTGGACCATTCCTAATTGGTTATCTATATGATGCGACTGGAAGTTGGAATTCAGGTATTGTTGCATTAATCATTATGTCGATTTTAATCTTTATTTTTGGCTATCCAGCCGCTAAAAATAAAGTGGTTGAAGATGAGACGTAATAAAATTCGGAAAATAAATGATAAAAAACGCAGTCGTTTGAGTTAAAAAAGCGACTGCGTTTTTATATTAGCTTAAAGTAGCATTTTCAATAAAAATTATTCGTGTTCATGTATTGCTGTTTGTATTGCTTGAGCAAAGTCATACATTGCAAAGCTCCAATTACTTTGATCTTGCCTAGAATTCATGGTTAGATCTTGGTTGTTAAAGAAGGATTGTCGTAGTCCAGTCGTTAATTCTAACTGTACACCTGCACCTTGATTATTTTTATTGGCTATATTTTCATCAGCTTCACCTTCTAAATGACTAGGTGATGTTTGTACATCAAATTCTTTAAGCTCTAATTGTTCTTCAATAGACGCTTTTAAAGCATCATCTTTGCCACCAATATAAACGATAGGCGCTTCGCCATTTGCACCATGAATCATGACGGAATTTGATACTTGTTGTTGCATATCTTCTATTATAGGTTCATCAAAGTTAACTGAAGTTACATGTAAACTTGCGTTGTTTGTTGAACGAATGCCTTGGAAGCTATAGTAATTATAAGCCCCTTTGGTAGCAGTTAGTTTTGCTACTTCAGTAGTTCCAGGTTCGATATTACCGCCATGTATTGCTGCAATAAGTGCGTTGCTTTGGTTGTTGTTATAGTTGAGCTCCCAGTCGCCACCTTCTTCAGTGTCCTCCATAAGTTCAGTCATTGACGTGTATAAATCATCGGCATAAATTGCTTTAGGGGATAAAGTTAGAAAAAAGCAAAAAGTAAAAAAACATAGAGTAGAAAATGTGGTGATTTTTAAAAATGAGGTGACTCTTTGATTAGAACTATACATACGACAACTCCTATTGATATTAAATCATATTTTATAAATATAATATTAGCATACAATTGTAAATGCTATAAAACATTTATAAAATTAAAAATATATGTTGGGTTGTAAAAAGTAAAAGTTCATTGTACAATAATTGTTCGTGCCCACGGGCATGATAACTAGAGGCAGGTCTGTAACATGCCCTTGGGCATGTTAACAGACTTCCTCTTAGTTACGAGCTGCCTTTTGGTGGCTCGTTATTTTTTTTGAGTGTAAAATATGTTACAATGCAAATCCTGCCTCTTAAATAGAATAACGGAGGTTTACAATTATGATAAATATTATTTCAGCGATTGGCTCACTTGGTACATTTATAATGGCACTGTTTTACTTTATCTCAGTCAGTGTGCAACTGTACCAAATGAAAATCAGTTTTTTACCGGCGCTCGGTTTTAATCAAATACTGATTACTAGAGACCATGATGAATTAAACTTAAGAAATACTGCTATTGATAGTGATGAAGACCAAGACTTTTTGAAATTATATAACTTAGGTGGCGGTGCTGCTAAAAATATAAAAATCGAAATCTATCTTGGTAATCAAGACATCTTACAAACAAAATATGTTAATATTTTACCTAGTAAAGAAGGTTATTTGTTACCGATTAATAAAGACGTTTATTCAGAAATTGAAAGCACAATTAAGAATAATGGTTATGAATCTGATTTAAATGTGAGGATAACTTACAAGCATAATGTAAGTAGAAAAACACAAGAAATACATTTAAACGGTAAAATTGATACTTTTAATGCGTATGATGAAAAATCAATATATGAATTACAATTCTTTAACATGAACGAATAACTAAAAACTAAGAGAAGTTATAAATGTTAATAATTCATTAAAATATCCCCTTCAAAATTAACACGTAAGCGTGTTGGATTTTGAAGGGGATATTTATTTTTAAAAAGAGTGATAGTTTATATGCTTTGTACGCATTATGAATTTGAATTACAATAAATGGTGAATCTAAATTTTGGAGTGACAAAAGATGATAAATGTTAAGGCACCAAACCCAATATTTTTGGAGAATAATGAAGCGGAACGGGCTATATTATTATTACATTCATTCACGGGTACGGTAAGAGATGTAAAATTATTAGCTACTAAATTACATAAAGCGGGTTTCACATGTTATGTTCCCGCATACAAAGGTCATGGTTTAATGTTAGACACGTTGATGGACTATGATATTGAAGATTGGTGGCAAGATGTATTAGATGGTTATCAATTTTTACAGGATAAAGGGTATTCAAGTATTGGTGTCTGCGGTATCTCATTAGGTGGTATATTATCACTCAAATTGGCAGAGCATCAACCTATAGATGCAATAGCTATTATGTCTACACCATATAGAAAAAGTGATGCTGGTCTCTCAGGTAGATTGACCTATTATGGTCAACGTATGGGAGAGTTGGTTGGTTTAGAACAATCGGAGGTAGCACAACAAATTAAAAATATTGAGCGTTATGGAGCAGGACTTAATCAGTTTCAAATCGTAGTTGAAGATGTGATGTCAAAATTAGACCGAATCACTGCTCCCATTACTATCAAATATGGTGAACAAGACGATGATGCTTATGAAACGAGTGCGCGCTATATCTATGATCATATTACGCATGAACAAAAAGAAGTGCAAGGTTATGCGCCATGCAAACATTTAATGACTTATGGTGAAGGCCATATAGAAGTAGAACAAGATGTGATTGCATTTTTCGAAGATTATTAACTTTTAAGCATGAGAAATGTTTGAGATATAAGCTTTCAGATAATTAAAATAATGGTTTCTACTGAAATATAGTAGAAACCATTATTTTATATCTTTGACTATGAAATAAATGTTAAGTTCTCCAAAATGTAGAGCAATCAGCTTTATCATCGATGTTGAATTGAATCATGTCTTTTAACAATGTGTAATCGACCTCTTGAGTCCATTTTATTCGAAATAAATTGTTCGTTTGTGAGTAACCAGCGGCATCGATACGTTCGCTAAATTCAGTCATGCATTTCGCTTCAGGTGCAATTGAAAAGTGCTGTTTTGCTTTACTAAAGCCGAGAATAAAAGTACCGTGATCTGTGAACATAGGCTGGTTCCATTTTATGGTTGTCTCAAGATTAGAAAATGTTTCTGAAATCCAATTAAAAATCTCAGTCATTGTTTTTTTGTGTTTATCATTATCTATAGTTTGTAAAAATTCATTGAAATTATCCATGTAACATCCCATCCCCTTTTAAAAATATAACTAAAATAAATTTCTTTGCATAATATCCATTTTAGCAAAACTACTTATGACAAGCCATTATACAGTGAAATAAGGAAAGTCTAGACAACGAAATCAAATTTATAACGATTTTGCTGGTTTGTTTTTTAAGAAAAAATCTATTATTAATCCAATGATAAGTAAGACTATAAAGGGTATGAGCCAACTTAATTGAATATCAGAGAGTGGTAACACTTGATATAACGCATTCAGTGGTTGGAATAATTTGAAATCATTGAGTATCTGTAACACCGAAATAATTAAAGTCACGATAGTAGGAATGATAAACGCAAATTTCATTTCAAATGGAATGAAAATACTTACTAATGAAATAAGCACCAATACAATAGATGTTGGATATATAAACGTTAACAACGGTACTGCAATTTGTAATATCAGTTCTAAACCTAACGTTGAAACTAAAAAGCCCAATAATGAAAAGATAAGTACGAAAATTTTATATGATATTTTCGGTAATTTTTTCATCGCAAAGGCCGCACATGCGTTTACTAATCCAACACAAGTAGTTAAGCAAGCTAATATAACGATGACCCCAAATAACAGATTGCCGAATGAACCGAATACACGTAACGAATTAAATGTTAAGATGCCAGTGCCATCTTTAAAGCCAGCTTGAGTGGTTGTAGCACCTACATAAGCCAGTGCAAAATAAATGACTAATAATAAAATAGCAGAGATCAAACCAGCTTTAATTACGTTTTTAACGAGTGTTTTTTGATCGGTGATGCCATTCATTTTGAAGCTTTGCACAATCACAACAGAAAAGGCTAGCGCAGCCACAAGATCCATTGTAAAGTACCCCTCTAAAATACCTGATACGAGTGGAGTTTGTGCATAATCACCACTTGCTTGGCCAATTGAACCTTCTGGATTTATGATTACTAGGATACATAAAATAGCTATAATAAGTATTAAAATTGGCGTCAGATATTTACCTAAATTATCTATAATACGATTTGGATATAATGCGATAAAATAAACAATTAGGAAAAATATGACTGAAAATACGATTAATGTAAAATGGTTATGTACTGGTAAAACATGATTTGTTCCAATTTCGTACGCAACATTTGCAGCACGTGGGATACCATATAATGCCCCGATAGATAAATAAATGAAGATCGCAAAGATTGTCCCGAAAATAGGGTGGACTTTGTTCCCGATACTTTCAACGCCGCCATTCATATAAGCAACGACGATTACTGTAAGATAAGGCAATAAGATGCCTGTTATAGCGAATCCAGTCATAGCAACCCACATATTTTCTTGAGCTGTATAACCTAACATAGGTGGAAATATTAAATTTCCTGCTCCAAAGAAAAATGAGAATAACATTAGACCAGAAATTAAGATGAGGCTGTTCATTTCTAATACCTCGATTTAAAGGAAATTTACTTGCACAAAACACAAGCAACTTTAACATATATTACTTGTTAATTCAATGAGATGTCAGATAATTTTCAATATTAAAAGTATTGTGTTTTATAAACGTCATAAAATGTTCAATGTAACAGAACGCTTTCATGTTTTGTCTTAGGTTACATAGTGCGCACTATTCAATGAAATTTATATTGAGACAATTACTGAAAAATGTTATAGTAATTGCTATGTTACTAAAACGCTTTAACGCAATGAAGTTTTCTAAAACACAAAGGATGTAAAATTATGAGTAAACAATCACAATGGAAGTCGTCGACGGGCTTCATTTTAGCAAGTGCGGGATCTGCTATAGGACTAGGAGCAATGTGGAAATTTCCATATATGGCTGGTATATATGGCGGGGGCGCATTTTTATTAATGTTTTTAATATTTACGATAGTTGTCGGACTGCCCTTATTAATGATGGAATTTACTGTTGGTAAGATGGGGAAGACTTATACAACTGTAATTTATGAAAAGTTAACAAAGAAAAAATGGCTGAACGTTATCGGATGGAACGGTAATTTAGCTGTATTCATACTATTTGGGTTTTATAGTGTGATAGGCGGTTGGATTATCATCTATATATTTAATGTTGCGCTTCAAATATTAACCCTTAACGGTGGTCAATTAGGAAATATACAGTTTGAATCTATTATTAGTAATCCTTTCTTAACGATTACTGGGCAAGGCATCTTTATATTGTTAACGATGTTTATTGTGATGATGGGCGTTGAAAAAGGTTTAGAAAAAGCCTCTAAGTTTATGATGCCACTATTATTTATCTTTTTAATTGTTATTGTTATCAAATCGTTAACACTTGAAGGGTCATTTGAAGGTTTAAAATATATTTTACAACCACGTCTAGAAGAAATTTCTATGGAGGGTGTCTTATTTGCACTTGGGCAATCCTTCTTCACATTATCATTAGGGACGACGGGCATGATTACGTACGCGAGTTATGCTTCAAAAGAGATGACGATTAAGACTTCGGCGATTTCTATTGTAGCAATGAATATACTGGTTTCAATTTTGGCAGGTTTAGCTATATTTCCTGCAATTTCAGCATTCGGCTACAGCCCAACAGAAGGGCCTGGGTTACTATTTAAAGTATTACCAAAAGTATTTGATCAAATGGCATATGGACAAGGATTTTACCTAATCTTTTTAATCTTATTCTTATTTGCAGCACTTACTTCTTCAATTTCACTATTAGAATTGAACGTTTCGAACTTCACAAAAAATGATAATGCAAAACGTAAGCCAGTTGCATTTTATGTAAGTATATTAGTGTTCGCAATCAGTATTCCAGCAACACTATCGTTTGGAAGTTTAGGTCATATACAATTTGCCGCAGGTACTATTTTTGATAATATGGACTTTTTAGTTTCGAATATATTAATGCCACTGGGAGCATTAGGAACAACACTAGTTGTTGGTCAATTATTAGATAAAAATGATTTGAAAGCACATTTTGGTAAAGATAAACTCAGATTATTTATACCTTGGTATTACCTAATTAAATTTATTTTACCTGTAGTAATTATTTTGATTTTTGTAGTGCAATTCATATAAAAATTTAATATGACTCAGTTAACACTACCAATAAGGGCCTGATATTTAATTAAATATCAGGCCCTTAAAGCAATTTTAGAGATTATTTGCCAGTGAATAAACCGATAATTTTTTTGATGATATCAATGATAAAGCTCATATAACTCACCTCGCTTTGTTTTGTTATTTTCACTTTAATATAATTGTACTTAATTTTGTTTATAATTTCTTAAATAGTAACAAATTATTCGTAAGTGTGAATAATTTGAAAAATAAAACGACAACGCATGCAAAAGTGTTTTTCACGATTCTTTTTTAAAAAATATCCGAAAATAAAAAGCATTACCATAGAGAACAGGATAAATGTTCATTATGATAATGCTTTAGTTAAAATGGATAGAAACGTTTTAATATATTAGTCTGTGATAGCGCCTTTAGAAGCAGAAGACACGAGTTTAGCATATTTTGCGAGTGTGCCTCGTGTAGCTTTTGATGGTGGCGCCTGCCATTGCTGACTACGACGTTCAAGTTCTTCATCTGATACATCAAAGCTTATTTCAAGATTTTCAGCATCGATTGTAACTGTGTCGTTTTCTTCTAATAAGGCCATTGGTCCACCTACCATTGATTCAGGAGCAGCATGTCCGATTACGAGACCATGCGAACCACCTGAGAAGCGGCCATCTGTGACTAAAGCAACAGATTCGCCTAATCCTTTACCTACTAAAATAGATGATGCGGATAACATTTCAGGCATGCCAGGTGCACCTTTAGGGCCAGCATAACGGATAACTACGACGTCGCCAGGTTTAATATCGTCATTAAGAATCGCTTTTGTCGCTTTAGATTCAGAATCGAATACACGTGCAGGTCCTTTAATATAAGTTACACTTAATCCTGAAATTTTAGCAACTGCGCCTTCTGGTGCAAGATTACCTTTTAATATAACAAGTGGTCCAGTTGCATGTTTAGGCTTATCAAAGTTAATAATTTCTTTATTATCAGTTAAGCCAGGTTCGTTTTCTAAGTTTTCGGCAACAGTTTTACCAGTTACTGTTAAGCAGTCGCCATGGATTAAGCCATTGTCATAAAGTAATTTCATTACTCCAGGAATACCACCTGCTTCATCAAGATGTGCCATAACGTATTTACCGCTTGGTCTTAAGTCAGCAATGTGTGGTACGCGTTTACGAATTTTTTCAAAATCGTCAAGTGTCAGATCTACTTCAATCGTATGTGCAATAGCTAATAAATGTAAAATAGCATTTGTAGAACCACCTAGGGCCATAACGACTGTGATTGCATTTTCAAACGCTTCTTTTGTCATGATGTCTTTAGGATAAATATCTTGTTCTAATAATTTATAAACTGCTTTTCCGGCAGCTCTACTATCTTTCATTTTGTTTGTCGATACAGCTGGATGAGAGGCACTTCCAGGTAAACTCATGCCCATCGCTTCTATAGCTGAAGACATAGTATTTGCAGTGAACATACCACCACAAGCGCCTGCGCCAGGACATGCTGCACATTCTACTTTATGTAATGCTTCTTTGTCGATTTCTCCATTATTGTACTGACCTACGCCTTCAAATGCTGAAACGGCATCTAAATCTTTGCCATCTAATTTACCAGGCATAATCGTGCCACCAAATACGAAAACAGCAGGTAAGTTAAGACGTGCAATGCCGATCATACAACCAGGCATATTCTTATCACAGCCACCGATTGCCACAACGCCATCTAAATTCTCGGCGCTTACTACAGATTCGATTGAATCAGCAATAACTTCACGACTTGGTAGTGAGAAACGCATGCCATCTGTACCCATGGAAATACCGTCAGAGACAGTGATGGTGTTGAAAATAAGTGGTGAGGCACCAGCTTCACTAATGCCTTGTTTAGATGCACGCGCTAAACCATCAATGTGCATGTTACATGGTGTTACTTCACTCCATGTACTTGCTACACCAATCATCGGTTTTTTAAAATCTTCATCTTCAAAGCCAAGTGCACGTAGATAGGAACGGTTAGGTGTACGACTTACACCTTCACTAATGACTTTGCTGCGGATACGCAAATCTTTTTTCTCTTCTGTATGTTCTGTTTCTTTAGTCAAAAAATTACCTCCATTAATAAGTCTATATTGTATGAATACTCTGAAAATTTAAAATAATCAAATGTTTTGTTCACTAAAAATATTTAATCCGTTTTTTAATGTAACCTGCATAGAAGTGTAAAATAGTTATGAATTTAAAATCACAGTGCTACATAGGGCTGTTGAGCCATTCGTAAAGCACTTTTTTTAAAATCATACTATATATGCTAAGTAAATTGAAAAGTGGTATTGAATATACACAGTATCGGTATATTTCCCTCATGTCAATATTAAAATGATTTATACAAATTATCATAACACCTATGATATGAAAGCAGCATGTGAATACTAAGTATTTATGAAACTACAACATTTTAAGGTGGAGACACAAATTACATGACGCTTTCCACAAAACAGTCTGTTTGTCTGAAGTAGATTAAGTCGGCTAAAATAGTATTGTATAAACAATAGACTATCGTGTTAGAAGGGGTAACGGTAAATGACAAACTTTAAACGATTGGAAACGTACTTAAATATTAATTCTGATTATTACAATAAAGTCGATTTAGAGACGTTGAATCATTATATTCACCAATATGTACTACATGTGCCGTTTGAAAATATTAATGTTCAAAATAAGCAACCCATCGCACTAGATGATGAAACGATGCTTCATAAAATCATTCGAGCGCATAGAGGTGGTTTTTGTTATGAACAAAATAGATTGTTTCATAGCTTTTTAAAGGAAAAAGGTTTTGACGTTTATATGATTTCTGCAACTATTAATACAGGTGAAGGATGGGCAATGGAAGGGTCTCATATGGCTTTGATTGTACGTTTAAATCAGCATAAATATCTGATCGATGTTGGTTATGCGGATGTACCTAAAAAAGCGATGCCACTTATTAAGAATCAAAATGAAGTGAGCGATGTAAATGGTACATTTCAAGTGATACATATTGATGCGGATACGATTGAAATGCAAAAGTATAAAACAGATGATTGGGAAACACAATATAGAGCAATTGATATATCTAAAACGCTCAAAGATTTTGCAGCGGGAATTGAATTTAATCAGCATCATTCAGACTCTATTTTTGTTCGAAAATTATTGGTTAGCAAAGCCAAAACATACGGCAGAGTTACATTGTCTAATGCACATTTAACGATATCAAAAAATGGAGAAGTTCAAAAAATTCCAGTAACCCAAAATAATTATCAAGCTTTACTAAGTGATTACTTTGGGATAGACGATATTCGGATTCAAACATTTGAACAGCATTAAATGAATTGATAATCATGAAGGCGTTTATATTACGAGTAGTTCTTGTTTGTAATATGAATGTCATACAAATAATATACTCACGCCCAACTTTAAGCTGTATAATAATATAGTGAGCAATGAATGATAAAATGTAAAAAGAAATATTGGGAGGTTTACATAAGTGCGTAAAAAAATAATTGCAACTGTAATAGGTACAAGCGCGATAGCGGCTGTAACTTCAGTAAATGCTGATGCTGCAACAACTTATAAAGTTAAGAGTGGGGACTCTCTGTGGTCAATAGCAAATAAATATGATATTTCAATTTCAAAATTGAAATCGTTGAATAATTTGACGTCTAACGTTATTTTTCCTAACCAAACATTGAAAGTTTCTGGTTCAACAAGTACATCAACGAATACATCATCAGGATCAACATATACAGTAAAATCTGGAGACACGTTATCAGGTATCGCTGCTAAACACGGTACGACTTACCAAAAAATCATGAACTTAAATAATTTATCAAATACTAACATTTATCCAGGACAGAAGTTGAAGGTATCGGGAACAGCTTCAACTGGTGGTTCAAGTTCATCAGGTGGGACGAGCAGTGGTAGTACAACGACATATACAGTGAAATCAGGCGATTCTTTATCAGCAATCGCTGCAAGATATGGCACGACTTACCAAAAAATCATGAGTTTAAATGGTTTATCAAATACTAATATTTATCCAGGACAGAAGTTGAAAGTTTCAGGGACAGCTTCAACTGGTGGATCAGGTTCATCAGGGTCTACAGGTTATAACACACCGATATTTAATCATTCCAATTTGTATGACTGGGGCCAATGCACATGGCACGTATTTAACAAACGTGCACAAATTGGTAAAGGCATTAGTACATATTGGTGGAATGCTAATAGTTGGGATACTGGCGCAGCAGCTGATGGTTATACAGTTGACCATAAGGCAACAGTGGGCTCTATTTTACAATCTGATCAAGGTTATTATGGTCATGTTGCATTCGTAGAATCTGTTAATTCTAACGGTAGTATTACTATTTCAGAAATGAATTACGGTGCATCACCAGGTATTGTAACTTACAGAACGATTCCTGCATCACAAGTAAGTTCATATAAATATATTCACTAATTTGAAAAGTGCTTCTGATGTATTTTAAAACGAATACGTTAGAAGCATTTTTATGTTGTTTTTTAAAAAAATTGCCAACAGAGCGCGTGTCCCTGTTGGCAGATTGATTTTATAGTAATTAGTTGTGAAAAGGTTTTTCCTAAAGAAAATGAGAGATTATGCTTCTTTACGTATAGATTGTACACGTTTAGCAGTCGTGAATAATGTGCTAGCTGCTGTGAAAGTTGAAAAAACTTTAACGAATTTACGCGGTGATTTTAATGCTGTATAAAAATCGAGTACCGCACCTGCACTTGTGATTGCCATGCTAGCGTAAAGTAATTTTTTGTTTTTTGATTGATAGGCGTACCAGTTGAAACCTTCTACGGCAATACCTACAAAATTGATTGTATTAGAAATGCGATTAATGCTTGGTTTTTTAGCCATTTTTATTGTATCCTCCATTTTGAAAGTGAATATATTGTTCAATATTATAACATTTTATGAGTTGATTGTTATGTTCCACACTGTGATGTTGCTCTAAATGAGATGTTCTCGAATAATAAAATATGATAACATAAGCGCAGTTAGTTTGAAAATGGTACGATTATTTCCGTATAAATAAAAAATTGAAATACGTTTGGAGTGCGTAGTTATGATTAAATGTGTTTGTTTAGTTGTTGAAGAAAATGACGAATTACTACTAGTACAAGCTAGAGATAGAGAGAAATATTATTTTCCAGGCGGTAAAATAGATGGTGATGAAACTTATAAGCAAGCATTACAGAGAGAGTTGAAAGAGGAACTGCAAGTTGATGTATCGGAAAACTCGCTCATTTATATGGACACAGTTATTGGAGATGCTTATCCACAGCACAATGAGCAGACAGAACTGAATTGTTTTTATACAACAGAACAAATAGATTGGTCTAATGTTGCAACTGACCAAGAAATTACAGATGTAAAATGGATTCATAAGCTAGAGTTCAATAAAATCGCACCTGCAGTAGTGACTTGGATAAATGAACAATTAGAAAATATATTTATGATTCCATATCGTGCAGAACTTGTTTCAGATATTGAAAAAATCACAATTACGTCAGGAGACCATCAATTTACTAAAACGCCAAAAGTGAATATTGAACTTGCGCAACGCGACTCGGAACGTCATCCTGTACTCGTATATAACGATGAGCAACAATGTATAGGCTTTTTTACACTCCATGAAGGTGCAGGTGTAGCGCCTTATTCATTAAATAAAAATGCAATGTTTTTTAGGTCTTTTAGTGTAGATGCACATTATCGAGGACGTGGTTATGGAAAACAAATTATTCAAGCGTTGCCAGAATATATACATCGCCACTTTCCTAATATCGATGAAATTTGCCTGGCGGTCAATGATAATAATGAAGTAGCTCAAAAATTATATCGACAGTGTCATTATAACGAAGTAGGTGAAACCTTATTAGAAGGTAGACCTGTTTATATCTTACAGCAACAAATATAATCAACTTAAAAATGCGTCATGTAAGTTAACATACAATGTTAATTTATATGACGCATTTTTGCTATTCATTTTGACCGGGGGTATGATTTTGATCAAAGGAGTGATTTAGATGAATATGAATGATACTTTATTTTTATTTTTGTGTACGTTACTTGTATGGTTAATGACGCCAGGGTTGAGTTTGTTTTATGGTGGGCTTGTACAATCTAAAAATGTGTTGAATACAGTTATGCAAAGTATGTCTGCGATTGTTGTTGTGACATTCGCGTGGGTTATTTTAGGTTTTAGCTTAAGCTTTGGTCCAGGAAATACTATTATAGGAGACTTTACATACTTGGGGTTAAAACAAGTTGGCTTTAATACACAAGATGATATTGCTACGCATATTCCTATAGCGCTTTTTATGCTGTTTCAATTAATGTTTTGTACCATTGCTGTATCGATTTTGTCAGGATCAATTGCAGAAAAAATGAAGTTTATACCCTATTTAATTTTTGTATTTTTATGGGTTCTTTTAGTTTACAGTCCAGTTGCACATTGGGTATGGGGAGGTGGCTGGATTCATAAATTAGGTGCGATAGATTATGCAGGGGGTACAGTAGTTCATATTACATCAGGAGTATCAGGACTAGTATTGGCCTTGATGATAGGTGCAGGGAAAAATTTTGATAAACGACCACCTCATAATCTTATTATTACGCTAGTAGGTGGCATATTAGTATGGGTTGGTTGGTATGGGTTTAACGTGGGAAGCGCATTAACATTCAATGATATTGCTATGACTTCTTTTGTAAATACTGTTTTAGCAGCAAGTGCAGGTTCGTTGGGATGGTTGCTTATAGAGTACATTATGAAAAAAACAACAAGTTTGATTGGTATGTTATCAGGAATGTTAGCCGGTTTAGTAGCAATTACGCCTTCTGCCGGATTTGTAGACTATATGAGTGCAATAGCGATTGCATTGATTGGTGGCGTTAGTTGTTATTTTGCAATTAATTATATTAAAGTGAAACTAAAATATAATGATGCATTGGATGCTTTTGGTATACATGGTATCGGTGGTATTATCGGTGCAATTTTAACAGGTGTCTTTCAATCTCATAAAGTGAATGATGAAATAGTAAATGGATTACTTTTTGGTGGCAATTTACAAACTGTTTGGGCACAATTGATTGCAGTTTTTGTAACAGTTGTTTTTAGCGGTTGCTTAACGTTTTTAATTGCAAAAGGAATAACATTATTTAGTGCTTTAGGCACAGACAAAGTTGAAGAAGTAAATGGATTGGATTATGTTGTTCATGGAGAACGTGCTTATTTCAGTGGAGAGTTAAATAAATTTAATAAGCTGCCTTAATGGATTGAAGAAAAAATAAGTCAAAACCACTCATCTAATATTTAATACAAGATGAGTGGTTTTGTTTATTTATACGTATGCTTTATAGGTAATTTCATTTTTTGTTCCTTTTTGATTAATAGCGAGGACAGCCAAGCCGTAATAGGGATGCTTATCGCAATCGCAATACCGCCTAATAAAATAGAGATAAATTCTTGAGCGAATATTTTAGAATTAATGATATGACCAAAGGAATAATTTAATTTGAAAAACCAGAAAAATAATGTGAGTTGGCCTCCAAAATAAGCGAGATAAATTGTATTAGCTGATGTGGCTAAGATTTCTCTGCCTACACGCATTCCTGAATAAAATAGTTCTTTTTGAGTTAAATCAGGGTTGGTCTCACTTAATTCATACATGGGTGAACTAATTGTAATAGCTAAATCAATGACAGCAGCTATGACTGCAAGGACTATGGTGAAGACCATGAATTTAACCATGTCTATACCGATATTCATAGAGAAAATGTACGTTTCATCTTGTTGCTCAGTTGTGAAACCTTGTAGGTTACCGATAGATACAGAAAAGTAGATGGCTGCAATCAAGATGACTGTTGTTAGAATCGTTGCGTAAAAAGCTGCCTGTGTCTTGGTATTATAACTATTAAGTACAAATAGATTACACGCTGCGATAACGATACAAAAAATTAAGGTTACAAGATAAACCGGTGCGCCAAACATAATGATAATCAAGCTTATTAATAGGATGACAAAGTTTAAGAATAATGTCAGATAAGAGATGAGCCCTTTTTTACCACCAAAAATAAGCATGAGTATGAACAGTATAATACCTAAAATTGTTATTGCACTCATTGTTTAGCACCTCGCATTTTGAACCATACTTGCATCAATAATATTGTAATAGGAATTGTTAAGACGATACCAATACCGCCTGTAATTGCCCGGGAAATTTCTAATGACCAATTCATAGAGATTGTGTAGGTAATGGTATTTGCATTTTTTAAATAAATAAGTAACATCGGTAAGCTTCCAGATAAATAAGAGAAGAGTAAAATGTTGGTCATCGTCCCCATAATATCTTGGCCAATATTTCGTCCGGCAAGTGCCCAACGCGTCATACTAATATGAGGTGTTCGACGTAGGATTTCAGTCATCCCGCTTGCAATTGTAATGGCGACATCCATTACTGCACCAAGTGACCCAATCATTACCGATGCGAGAAAGACTTCTTTAGGTGGTAATGTTAAGAAACTCATCGTTTCAAATTTTAATCCTTCGCCACCAGTCATTTGAATTACTAATTGTGTTAACCCAACGCATATAAATGTACCAAGCAAGGTACTAACAATAGTAATGAGTGTGCGCCATTGCCAACCCGTAACTAGCAATAAGGTTAATGTAGTAGATATGATAACTCCGATACTCATTAGACTGAATAAAGTCATAATATGGAATTGGTTATAAATATAAATCGCTAGAATGACGACGGCTGTGTTAATTGCCAAAGATAAAATGGATTGAAGTCCGATTTTCCTGCCTACAAGAAGTACCGTTAATAAAAATAAACCTGTCACGGCTACTACGAGGCTATCACGCTTTTTCTCTAATATATATGCGTCATTTGGATGTTTATCGATATGTAGTAAGACTTTATTATTTTTAGAAAATTTTTCACTATCTGCTTGAGATTCATAATATTCATGTGGAATCGTTGCAGTTTGACCTTCAAATTTTCCGTTTAAAATTGTAAGTTTCAATGTTTCTGTATGTTTTATATCTTTATTATGATGGTCATCTGTGGTTTTAGATGTAGATTTATTTTCAATATTTGTAATTTGACCAATAGGTGTATCGTAAAACTTAGCGTTTACAAATGTGAAAATAAACAACCCAATAAATATGATGCAAAACAACAATAATACCCAATTGAAAGGGCGTTTGATTAGTGTTTTGATTGGCATCGCTCTAATTCAATCCTCTCTTTATAGACAATGCGATTATACGCGTCTCATATGTTGAATTCAACGATTTATAGGTTTGCGTATGAATTTTGAATTAGTGATACGTTGTACTACGACTCAACAATTGATCGATCATTGAAAGCATTAAGCGAATGTCGTTTTTACGATTATCTTGGCGCATCACACTACAAATTGTGCGTTTTAGCTCTGTATGTCCGAGAGAGATGTCCACCCATTTATCAGGGTTCTTCTCTAGTAGGTGATAGGAAGCTGCGATAATATATCCACGCTCTTTATTTAAAATGTATTGTGCGAGTTGTGGATGGGTAATGGTACGTATTGGTTTTACTACAATATTGGCTAATATTTGCTTGATATGCGGAGGTAACGGATAAAGTTCGTAAATTATTTTGTCTGAGAACTGTACTAGAGGCGGGTGAGTTGCCATAGTAATTGGTGCGTCTTTAGGGGCGTAGACGTGGTAGTTTTCCTCGAACAAAGCATTTACTTTTAGTTCGCGATTTTGTTTGATGTCATTTGATAAATCGGTAAATGCAATATCGATTTGATCAGTGGTTAAAGCATTTAAAATTTCACTTTCTTCCATTAGAATAGGTTCGACAATTGAATCGCTCTGATTTTCAAAAGATTGTATTAATAGCGTGAGTACTTGTGAGATATAACTTTCAACATAACCGATACGAATAATAAAATGATTGGATTCTGATTGTTTATGAAATAGACGGACAGTTTCGTCGAATTGATCTATAATTTTAGTTGCTTCTGAAAATAATTGCTTCCCTTCATCGGTAAGATAAATATTGCGGCCTTCTCTATTAAATAATTTAACTTGTAATTCTTTTTCGAGTTGCGTAATTTGACGACTTATTGCAGATTGTGCGATTTCTAATTCAAGTGCAGCTTCTGATAAATGCTCTCTTTTTGCGACTTCTATAAAGTATTTTAGTTGTTTGATTTCCATTGTATCCCCCAAATTCAAAAACATTCTAATAATTAGAATAATATCATCTATTTTATATATTGAACAGATTGATCAACTACTATATAGTTTACTTACTAATTTAATATTCAGAATTTTCGAAAAAGAGGTGAAGATCATGCTCGAATACAATAAGAAAATTGGCTTATATGATAGTCGTGAGGAACATGATGCATGTGGTATTGGCTTTTATGCCAATATGGATAACGAAAGGAACCATGCTATTGTCGAAAAATCATTGGAGATGCTGCGTAGGTTAGATCACCGTGGCGGTCTTGGTGCAGACAGTGTGACAGGTGATGGTGCAGGGATTATGACCGAAGTGCCATACGATTATTTTTCAAAACAAACGGACTTTAATTTGCCTGAAGAAGGTCAATATGCCGTTGGGATGTTTTTTACAAATGAATCGATTGCTGGTTCTCAGCACGAGGCACAGTTTAATGCACACTTTGAAGCGGAAGGATTAAGCGTAATTGGTTATAGAGATGTACCTGTAGACATTAATGCAATTGCTTCACATGTTGCCGATACAATGCCTTTTATTCAACAAGTGTTCGTGGCATTAAATGATGTTTCACATGTAGATCGTAAATTATTTTTAGCGCGAAAACAAATTGAAAATTATGCGAATCAGCAACAACTAGATTTATATTTTACAAGTCTGTCGAATAGAACGATTGTATATAAAGGATGGTTGCGTTCGGATCAGATTAAGGCTTTATATCAAGATTTGAATCACGAATCTTATGTTTCGAAATTAGGACTTGTTCATTCGCGTTTCAGTACAAATACCTTTCCAAGTTGGAAACGTGCACATCCTAATAGATTACTTATGCATAACGGTGAGATCAATACGATTAAAGGTAATGTAAACTGGATGCGCGCTAGACAAGATGAGCTGATTGAAACTATTTTTGGCGACGAAAAGGACAAGGTAAAAGAAATTATTGATGAAGATGGCAGTGACTCGGCTATAGTCGATAATGCTTTAGAATTTTTATCATTAGCTATGGAGCCTGAAAGAGCAGCGATGCTCATGATTCCAGAGCCTTGGTTATACAACAAAGCTAACGATGCGAATGTACGTGCTTTCTATGAGTATTATAGTTATTTAATGGAACCATGGGATGGACCGACGATGATTTCGTTTTGTAATGGAGACAAGATTGGTGCTTTAACGGATAGAAATGGCTTAAGACCAGGACGTTATACTATAACGAAAGATAATTACATTGTCTTTTCATCTGAAGTTGGTGTTGTTGATGTACCTGAAAAGAACGTTGCGTTTAAAGGTCAGTTGAACCCTGGGAAGTTATTACTTGTTGATTTTAACCAACATAAAGTGATTGAAAATAATGAGTTAAAAGCAAATATCGCAGATGAACTGCCTTATGAAAGTTGGTTAAACCAGTTTAAAGTAGATTTGGATTTAGAAAATGTGACGTATAAATCATCTGAGTGGGATAGTGCAACATTGAATCGATTGCAAAAACAATTTGTCTATACCAAAGAAGAAATGGATAAATACATGACAGAACTGGTTGATAATAAAAAAGATCCAATCGGGGCAATGGGTTATGACGTACCTATTGCAGTATTAAACGAAAAAAATGAAACACTTTTTAATTATTTCAAGCAATTATTCGCTCAAGTAACAAACCCGCCTATTGACGCTTATCGTGAAAAAATTGTCACGAGTGAGTTAGCTTATTTAGGCAGCGAAGGGAATTTGTTAAATCCTAATGAGGATGTGTTAAATAGAATTCAGCTTAAACGTCCTGTGATGACAGAAGCGCAACTTGAGGAAATTGAACAGAGTAGATTTAACGTAAAACATCTATCAACTGTTTATAAAGACGATTTAGAAGCAGCATTAGACGCTTTAGGGGGTAAAGCGATACGTGCTGTTAAAGAAGGCAGTGAAATTTTAGTATTAGATGATCGTACACTTGTAACAGAAAAAGGTTATGCAATGCCTATATTACTTGCGGTGAGTCATATTCATCAATTGCTTATCCGAGAAGGCCTACGTATGCGTACGAGTATTGTTGCTTTGTCAGGAGAAACAAGAGAGGTACATCATGTTGCATGCTTATTAGGTTACGGTGCAAACGCGGTAGTACCTTATTTAGCACAACGTACGATTGAACAATTGGTCTTGAGCCAACGTTTAGAAGGGGATATTTCTGAAAATGTTCAAACCTATACACATACCTTGTCTGAAGGTGTCATCAAAGTAATGGCTAAGATGGGTATTTCTACAGTTCAAAGTTATCAAGGGGCACAGATTTTTGAAGCTGTAGGACTTTCAAATGAAATTGTAGACAAATATTTCACTGGCACACAGTCCAAGTTATCTGGGATAACGATGGATTTAATTGATAAAGAAAATAAAGCGAGACAAACACCTGAGAGTGAATACATTGAGTCAGGTAGTACGTTCCAATGGCGCAAACAAGGACAACATCACGCTTTTAATCCAACTTCGATACATTTATTGCAACATGCATGTCGCTTAAACGATTATGAAAAATTCAAAGCATTTTCAAATGAAGTTAATCATAAGCGAACAGACCATATTCGTCATTTGATGGAATTTAAAAAGCAGAAATCAATAGATATCGATAAAGTTGAACCTGCGAGTAAGATTGTACAACGTTTCAATACTGGAGCGATGAGTTATGGGTCGATTTCAGAAGAGGCACATCAGACACTTGCAGAAGCAATGAATCAAATGGGCGGTAAAAGTAATAGTGGTGAAGGCGGCGAAAATCCTGAACGTTTTGTAATAGATGAAGAAGGTAAAAATCGTTCAAGTGCTATTAAACAAGTTGCTTCAGGTCGCTTTGGAGTAACAAGTGATTACTTACAACATGCAAAAGAAATACAAATTAAAGTTGCGCAAGGCGCTAAACCAGGGGAAGGCGGACAACTACCAGGTACGAAAGTATATCCATGGATTGCGGAAGTAAGGGGTTCTACACCAGGTATTGGCTTAATATCACCACCGCCACATCACGATATTTATTCAATAGAAGATTTAGCACAATTAATTCACGATTTAAAAAATGCCAATAAAGATGCAAATATTACAGTTAAACTTGTCTCTAAAACAGGTGTCGGTACGATTGCGGCAGGTGTCGCGAAAGCATACGCTGATAAAATCGTAATCAGTGGTTATGATGGTGGGACAGGAGCATCACCTAAAACAAGCATTCAACATGCAGGCGTGCCATGGGAAATTGGTCTATCAGAGACGCATCAAACCTTAATGATGAACGGCTTAAGATCAAGAGTGAAAGTGGAAACCGATGGCAAATTACTTACAGGTAAAGATGTCGCTTATGCATGTGCATTAGGTGCTGAAGAATTTGGTTTTGCCACTGCACCGCTAGTAGTTATGGGATGTATTATGATGCGCGTATGTCATAAAGATACATGTCCAGTAGGTATCGCTACACAAAATCAAGATTTACGCGCGTTATTCAATGGTAGAGCAGACCATGTAGTTAATTTCATGCATTTTGTAGCGGAAGAATTAAGAGAAATATTAGCTGAACTCGGTTTGAAATCAGTCGATGAATTAGTAGGGAGAACGGATTTATTACAACGAAGTAGCCAGTTATCATCACGTCGCTCTAAAGCAGCTACTATGAATGTTGAAGCGTTGTTGTATCAACATGAAGGTGACAGATTTAATAAAATAAAACAAAATCATCATCTTGATGAAGGGTTTGATTTAACGAGATTGTATCCTGACGCACAAACAGCTATTGAAAAAGGTGAAGCATTTACAGGTAAATATAAATTGAAAAATGAACAAAGAGACGTAGGTGTAATCACTGGTAGTGCAATTACTAGAATTCATGGCTCTGAAGGTTTACCTGAAGACACGATTTATGCCCAAACACAGGGTCATGGTGGGCAAAGTTTAGCAGCATATACGCCTAGTGGATTAACGATTCATCATACAGGTGACGCAAATGATTACGTTGGTAAAGGATTATCTGGCGGTAAGATTATTGTGAAAGCGCCGAATAAACATCGTGAAAATGAAATTATTATTGGTAATGTTTGTTTTTACGGTGCATCACATGGTAAAGCGTATATTAATGGTAAGGCAGGAGAACGTTTCTGTATCCGAAATAGTGGTGTACAAGCAGTTGTCGAAGGTATTGGCGACCACGGGCTTGAATATATGACTGGCGGACGCGTCGTTATACTTGGAGATGTAGGTAAAAACTTTGGCCAAGGTATGAGTGGCGGCGTGAGTTACATTTTCCCATCAGACGTTGAAGCTTTTAGAAAAGAACATAAATTAGACAGTCTAGATTTCGATACGATTAGTGTAAAAGCAGAGCGTGAAATTTTGAAAGACATGCTACAAGCTCATGTTAAATATACACAGAGCACAAAAGCACAAGCTATTCTAAATGATTTTGAAAATGTGGCACAAAAAGTAGTCAAAGTAGTTCCGAAAGACTATAAATTAATGATGCAAAAAATAGAATTACAAAAACGTGATTCGAGTGAATTAGATGAAGCGTTGTTGAATGCATTTAATGATAAACGTACAAGCTTAGCATCAGAAGAACAGCAGACTGCCGTATATTAACCATAAAGGGGGATTTGTCATGGGCGAATTCAAAGGATTTATGAATTATGACAAACAACAATTAGATGAATTGTCATTGGTTGAACGTATAAGTAATCACGATGCCTTTCAACAGAGGTTTACTAAGGATGAAGCAGCAGAACAAGGTGCACGTTGTATGGATTGTGGGACACCATTTTGCCAAACGGGGGAACCTCATGGAAAAGAAACAATTGGTTGTCCAATTGGGAACTACATTCCGGAGTGGAACGATCTCGTTTATAGAAAAGATTTTAAAACAGCATATGAACGCTTGAGTGAGACAAATAACTTTCCAGAATTCACGGGTCGCGTTTGTCCTGCGCCTTGTGAACAATCGTGTGTGATGAAAATTAATCGTGAATCTGTTGCTATCAAAGGTATTGAACGTACGATTATTGATGAAGCTTATGAAAATGGCTGGGTCAAACCAACAAAGCCTGAGCAACGCCAATCCGAAACAGTAGCAATCGTCGGCAGTGGTCCAGCTGGGTTAACAGCGGCAGATGAACTAAATAAACTAGGATACAAAGTAACAGTATATGAACGTGCACATGAAGCGGGTGGGCTTCTAATGTATGGTATTCCTAATATGAAATTAGATAAGGATGTCGTGCGCCGTAGAATTGAAGTGATGAAACAATCAGGTATTGAATTTATGACAGATACAGAAATTGGTGTAGACGTAAGTCGTGATGAATTAAATGAACGACACGATGCAATTATACTTTGTACAGGTTCACAAAATGCGAGAGATTTACCATTAGAAGGACGCATGGGATTTGGAATTCACTTTGCAATGGATTACTTAATTGAACAAGGCCAATTTTTAAATGGAGAAATTAACGAACCTGAGATTTCAGCTAAAGGAAAAAATGTCATTGTAATTGGTGCTGGTGATACAGGTGCTGACTGTGTAGCGACAGCACTGCGTGAAAATTGTAAGTCTATCGTTCAATTTAATAAATACACAAAGCAGCCAGAAGAGATTACATTTGATGAAAATACGTACTGGCCATTAGCAATGCCTGTGTTCAAGATGGATTATGCACACAAAGAATATGAGGCGCGTTTTGGTTTTGAACCACGTGCATATGGTGTACAAACGATGCGTTACGATGTTGATCGTATCGGCAATGTAAAAGGCGTTTATACTCAAATACTTGAAGAAACAGAAGATGGAATGGTCGTGGTGGATGGCACAGAACGTCACTGGCCAGCAGATCTAGTCTTATTGTCTATCGGTTTTGTCGGTACAGAAACGACCGTCCCTCATGCTTTTGATATTCAAACTAAACGTAATAAAATAGTGGCTGATAATAAAGATTTTAGAACGAATCAACCACACATATTTGCAGCGGGCGACGCGAGAAGAGGTCAAAGTCTTGTGGTCTGGGCTATTCAAGAAGGAAGGGCTGTCGCAGATTCAGTAGATGCTTACTTAAAAGAAAAAGCACTTGTATAGTGCTGAAATTTTAATTGACTTTTGAAACGGGCTATAATATTATAAATAATGTATTTATTTGGAGGAATACCCAAGCCCGGCTGAAGGGATCGGTCTTGAAAACCGACAGGGGCTTAACGGCCCGCGGGGGTTCGAATCCCTCTTCCTCCGCCATAATATTATAAAACTAAGACTAATAAATAGAGTAGGCAAGTAATCAATCATGTATTGAGTGCTTGTCTTTTTTATTTGCCGTTTTTAAGTTGTTTTGCATTAATTAAATGAATCTATTGAAAATATTATACAAAAACATGAAAATAACATTATTTTTTTAAATTAACATGAAAGCCTTTACAAAACTTGTCTATACAAGTTATACTTTCAGTGATGTTAAAAGAAAAAGGGAGTGAATCATCATGGCAGTTAAAAAGAAAGATGTGCAAGATATAGTCGAAGCTATTGGGGGCAAAGACAACTTGGACACAGCAACGCACTGTGTAACACGTTTGCGACTTGTCTTGAAAGATGATGATAAAGTAGATAAGGATCGATTGGGGGATAACGATTTAGTAAAAGGACAATTCAAAGCTGATAATCAGTATCAAATTGTCATTGGTCCAGGTACAGTCGATGAAGTTTACAAACAATTCATTGAAGAAACAGGTGTAGGTGAAGCGTCAAAAGACGACGCGAAAGCTGCAGCGGCTAAAAAGGGTAATCCGGTTCAAAGATTGATTAAATTGTTGGGAGACATATTTATTCCAATCTTACCGGCAATTGTTACTGCTGGTTTACTTATGGGGATTAATAATTTACTTACGATGGAAGGGCTATTTGGCCCTAAACCGTTAGTAGAACAATTTCCTCAACTTGGAGATATCTCTAATATTATCAATGTAATTGCAAGTACAGCATTCATATTCTTACCAGCATTAATCGGTTGGAGTAGTATGCGTGTGTTTGGTGGGAGTCAAATACTTGGTCTAGTGCTAGGTTTAATTCTAATGAATCCACAACTAGCTTCACAATACGATATTGCTAGTGGTAATATTCCTACTTGGGATATTTTCGGTTTAGAAATTAAACAATTGAACTATGAAGGACAAGTATTGCCGATTTTACTTGCTGCGTATGTATTAGCTCAAATCGAGAAATTCTTAAATAAATATATTCATGATTCAATTAAAATGTTAGTTGTAGGGCCTGTGGCACTACTAATTACAGGTTTCTTAGCATTTATAGTTATTGGACCGGTTGCATTATGGCTTGGTACAGGAATTACAGAAGGCGTGACATTTGTCTTTGAACATGCTGGCTGGTTAGGTGGCGCACTTTATGGTTTGTTCTATGCACCACTCGTTATTACAGGTTTGCATCACATGTTCTTAGCGGTAGATTTCCAATTAATGGGAAGTAGCCTTGGCGGCACATACCTATGGCCGATTCTTGCAATCTCAAACATTTGTCAAGGTTCAGCAGCATTTGGCGCATGGTTTGTCTATAGAAGACGTAAAATGGGCAAAGAACAGGGTCTTGCTATGACTTCAGGTATTTCAGGTTTCTTAGGTGTAACAGAACCAGCATTATTCGGGGTAAACTTACCACTAAAATACCCATTTATAGCAGCAATTTCAACATCTTGTGTGATAGGTGGTATTATAGGTGCAAGTCGTGTGCTTGGTAGTGTAGGCGTAGGCGGCGTGCCAGCTATTATTTCTATCCAAAAGGATTTCTGGTTAATTTATGCTATTTGTACCCTTTTAGCAATTGTCGTACCAGCAATTTTAACTGTTGTTCTATCAAGATTTAGTAAAGAAGAAACAAAAGAAATGGTTGAAAAATAATTCAAGTTATATAGATAAGTACAATTAAACTCGCTAAAATTGATTAGCGAGTTTCTTTTTAAAATAGTAAAAGAAAAGGCGGTAATTGTTATGGCACATAATGATTGGAGAAAATCAGTTGTTTATCAAATTTATCCAAAATCATTTAATGATACAACAGGCAGTGGAGAAGGTGATTTACAAGGTATTATTGAAAAACTAGATTATTTACAATATCTAGGTGTGGATTACATTTGGTTAACGCCAGTATATGAATCACCAATGAACGATAACGGCTATGATATTAGTAACTATTACAAAATCAATGAAAAATTTGGAACAATAGAAGATCTTGAAACATTAGTAAGTGAAGCACATAAGCGTGATTTAAAAGTTATGATGGATATTGTAATTAATCATACCTCTACAAAACATGAATGGTTTAAGCAAGCGTATGCAGATAAAGAAAGTGCCTATAGGGATTATTACTTCTTTAGACGATCAGCAGATAATCAACCACCAACAAACTGGGAGTCAAAATTTGGCGGCAATGCGTGGAAATACGATGAAAAAACAGAAGAATATTATTTGCACCTATTCGACGTTACACAAGCTGATTTAAATTGGGATAATCCTGAGGTGCGAGACGCTTTATATGACATTGTTAACCACTGGATTAGTTTTGGTGTAGATGGCTTTAGATTTGATGTGCTTAATTTGATTTCTAAAGGTGAGTTTAAAGACTCTGAAAAAATCGGTAAAGAGTTTTATACAGATGGACCACGCGTACATGAATACGTACATGAAATGAATCGTCGTACGTTTGGAGACAAAGATATAATGACAGTTGGTGAAATGTCCTCAACTACAATAGATCATTGTATTAAATATACGAATACTAAGCGCCAAGAATTAAGTAGTGTCTTTAATTTCCATCATTTAAAAGTAGACTATGCTGATGGTGAAAAATGGACGAATGCTAAATTAGATTTCCATAAATTAAAAGATATACTTATGGAATGGCAACTCGGTATTTATGAAGGTGGCGGTTGGAACGCAATATTTTGGTGTAACCATGACCAGCCTCGTGTCGTTTCGCGTTTTGGTGATGACTCGTCTGAACCAATGCGTAAACAAAGTGCTAAGATGTTAGCTACTGTACTGCATATGTTACAAGGCACGCCTTACATTTTCCAAGGTGAAGAAATCGGTATGACAAATCCGGGTTTTGAAACAATTGACCAGTATCGTGATGTTGAATCTTTAAATGCTTATCAAAATATGAAAGGTGCAGGTTATAAAGAAGAAGAAATCATTACGATATTAGGACAAAAATCTCGCGACACTTCAAGAACACCAGTTCAATGGACTGATACAGAGCATGCGGGCTTTACTACAGGCACACCATGGATTGATATTCCAAATAATTTTGATAAAATCAATGTTGAAGCGGCGATTAAAGATGAAGCATCTATATTGCGCACTTATAGACATTTGATTCACTTACGTCATGAACACGATATTATTACGTATGGGAGTATAGAACCTTTATATATGGAGCATAATGAGTTATTTGTTTATAAACGTCATTATAATGATGAAACGTGGCTTGTTATTGCAAATTTTTCAAATGAACAAGTAGCGATTCCAGAAGATTTAGCTATTGAGGGAGAAATTATTATCCAACAGGGTGAAGCAACAAATGAATTAATTTATGGATTTGGCGCAATAGTAATTGCACAATAATTTAGAAAAGGGCAGTGAGTGAGCGCGCATGACACAGAAAAAATTTATTACGATATATGAAACAATACGTACAGACATCATAGAGTCACGCATATCGTATGGCACTCAATTGCCATCAGAGCATGAGTTAGTAGAAACCTATAGTGCCTCTCGTGAAACAGTACGTAAAGCACTGAACTTATTAGTGAGAGACGGTATGATTCAAAAGATTCGCGGTAAAGGTTCGATTGTAATCTATCAAGGCTTAACAGAGTTTCCTTTTGCAGATTTAACCAGCTTCAGAGAAGTTCAACAAGGATTAGGGCTGCGACATGAAACTGACGTCAAAGTGTTTGAAAAGATAACTGCAGGTGAAGTTCCGAAAGTACAAAAGGCATTGAATGTTCGCCACGGAACAGTATTGTGGCATGTTGTTCGAATTAGGAAAATAGAAAATAGAGTAAAGATTATAGATGAAGACTACTTAATAGAAGCAATTGTTCCGAACCTTACTACGGAGATTGCAAAAGCATCACTATATGAGTATATAGAAGATGTATTAGGTTTAGAAATTAGTTACTCTAATAAGTCGATTACTTTTGAGGCCTTCGGAGAAATAGAACGAGAAATATTTGGCGATGTAGTTCCGCCATATACAGCAACAGTTCGAGGCATTGTACATTTGAAAGATACTACAATATTCCAATATAATGTTTCGAAACACTTAGCCACAGAGTTTAAATTCAATGATTTTTCTAGACGCCATAAAAGGTGAAATACTTTATCGTAAAAATGACTATAATGTGAATTATATAATGAAGATATAGTATCTAGGATAGGTTATACTTGCAATCAGTTGTTAAATTATAGTATGATATATTTTGCCGTGCTAAGTGGGGAGGTAGCGGTTCCCTGTACTCGAAATCCGCTTTACGCGAGACTGAATTCCTTTGCTAAGGGTGTGTTTTTGTGAAGTCTGCCCAAAGCACGTAGTGTTTGAAGATCTCGGTCCTATGCAATATGAACCCACGAACCATGTCAGGTCCTGACGGAAGCAGCATTAAGTGGATTATCGTATGTGCCGTAGGGTTGCCGAGATTTAGCTAACGACTTTGGTTACGTTTGTGATACACATTCGAAGTGAAGGTGCACGGTTTTAAATTTTTAAATAATGAAATAAACTTATATAAATACTGAGCGACGTATCTTTTGATAGCAGTCGCTCTTTTTTTATATTAAAATATAAGGAATACTTTGATAGGATATTGGTATCGTTTAATACTTGTCACAAAGCCGATGTTGTTAAGTCAAAGGTTGAAATTTAAACGTCATAAGGGGGATGTCGATGCAAATATACTTAAGTACTTTAACTGAAAATGATTATGATACAAGTTTGGAAACAATAAAATCTGCGTTTGAAGATGTCGCTGAGTCACAGCATGATGAGCAAGCGTTAGTTGTGAAATTGAGAGAAACTTTAGAATATAACTATGAACTAGAAGTTGTCGCGAAAAATGATGATGGTGAAGTGATTGGTCATATTATGTTATCAGAAATCCACATCCTTAATGAAGAAACAAGTTTTACTGCATTAGCATTAGCGCCACTATCTGTTTTACCAGCATATAGAAACATGGGGTTGGGAAAAGCACTAGTGCAAGCAGCAGAAGAGCGAGCAAAAGCGCAAGGTTATACTACCATTATTGTTTTAGGAGCTTCGGGATATTATGGCAAATTAGGTTATGAAGAAGCGGAGCAATACAATATATATAGTCCATTTGATTTACCTTCAAAAAATTTTATGGTCAAATTCCTTTGGGAACAACTAACAGAGCAACCTAATGGCAAAGTGGTTTATCCAGAATCTTTTAATTGATATTCAAAGTATAAAGTACAATGCTATAATAGTTGATGAATGCTATTGGAGGTGCGAAAGTGAATTATCAAGCTTTATATAGAATGTTCCGACCGCAAAGCTTTGAAGATGTTGTGGGTCAGGAGCATGTAACTAAGACACTACGTAATGCGATTGCTAAAAGTAAACAATCCCATGCTTATATATTTAGCGGACCTAGAGGGACAGGTAAAACGAGTATTGCTAAAGTGTTCGCAAAAGCCATAAACTGTCTTGAACGTACCGATGGTGAACCTTGTAATGAATGTGCAATATGTAAGGGTATCACGCGAGGAACGAATTCAGACGTCATTGAAATTGATGCTGCAAGTAATAACGGTGTAGATGAGATAAGAAATATTAGAGATAAAGTTAAATATGCACCTAGTGAATCGAAATTCAAAGTATATATTATAGATGAGGTACACATGCTAACAACAGGTGCTTTTAACGCGTTACTTAAAACGTTAGAAGAGCCACCGCACATGCAATATTTATATTAGCGACGACAGAACCTCACAAAATACCTCCGACAATTATTTCAAGATCACAAAGGTTTGATTTTAAAGCAATTAGTGAAGATGAAATTGTTGAACGCTTAAAGTTTGTAGCGGACTCACAAGAAATAGAATACGATACAGCCGCGTTAGAATTTATTGCGAAGGCATCAGAAGGTGGTATGCGTGATGCGTTAAGTATTATGGATCAAGCCATTGCTTTTGGAGATGAGCATCTCACGTTACAAGATGCGCTGAACGTAACCGGTAGTGTAGATGCCAGTGCTTTAAATGAATTGCTTAAAGAAGTAGTTCAAGGTGATGTAAAAAGCGCTTTTTCAACTTATCATCAATTCATATCACAAGGTAAAGAAGTCAATCGTTTGATTAACGATATGATTTACTTTGTGAGAGATACGATTATGAATAAGACTTCTAATGTAGAAACTGAATATGATGCATTAATGCATTTTGATTTAGATGTTCTTTACAAAATGATTGATATCATCAATGATACACTCGTTTCGATTCGATTCAGTGTAAACCAAAGTGTTCATTTCGAAGTATTACTAGTTAAAATCGCTGAAATGATAAAAGAAAAACCCGA
Source organism: Staphylococcus parequorum (assembly GCF_039237145.1). Classification (NCBI taxonomy): domain Bacteria; kingdom Bacillati; phylum Bacillota; class Bacilli; order Caryophanales; family Staphylococcaceae; genus Staphylococcus; species Staphylococcus parequorum. The sequence goes on along the minus strand of NZ_CP150682.1, from coordinate 13,837 downwards.
GAGTGTTCAAACTGTAGCGACTACAGGTATTGCAACTGAACCTAATAATGATGTGCTGTTGCAAAGAATGGAACAGTTAGAAAGTGAATTGAAGACAATAAAAGCGCAAGGTGTGACGACTAGCAACACGCCTCAACAGACTAAACGAACTACCAACAAAGGTGGACAGTCTAAGAATGCTTTTTCTATGCAACAAATTGCTAAAGTATTAGACAAAGCCAATAAAGATGATATTAAGCAATTGAAAGACCATTGGGAAGAGGTTATTAATCATGCGAAAGGCAATGATATGAAATCATTAGTGAGCCTCTTGCAAAATTCTGAACCTGTTGCTGCAAGTGAAACGCATGTTCTGATTAAGTTTGAAGAAGAAATACACTGCGAAATTGTTAATAAAGATGATGAAAAACGGGAAAATATTGAGAATGTTGTTTGTAAAATCATCGATAAAACAGTCAAAGTTGTAGGTGTACCTGCCGATCAATGGATGAGAGTTAGAACAGAGTATCTACAAAATAGAAAGAGTAGTACCACAACAGAAGGTGAAAGTGATAACCAAGCTTCTACTCCAGAAGTAGCGGAAGAAGTTGACGTTGTTCAAAAAGCTAAAGATTTATTTGGTGAGAGTACTGTAAATGTAATAGATGAAGAGTGATACATGACAATGAATAAAAAGGCATGTATAATGAGACGAAAGAATAACCATAAAAATGATATAGAAGATTCAAGGAGGAAAAATTTATGCGCGGTGGCGGAAATATGCAACAGATGATGAAACAAATGCAAAAAATGCAAAAGAAAATGGGCGAAGAGCAAGAGAAATTAAAAGAGGAGAAAGTCCAAGGTACAGCTGGCGGTGGCATGGTAACTGTAACAGTATCAGGCCATAAAGAAGTACTAGATGTAGAAATAAAAGAAGAAGCGGTAGATCCAGACGACGTTGAAATGTTACAAGACTTAGTGATTGCTGCAACGAATGAAGCAATGAATAAAGCTGATGAACTTACACAAGAACGCTTAGGCAAGCACACTCAAGGCTTAAACATTCCTGGAATGTGATCATATGCACTATCCTGAACCGATTTCAAAACTTATTGACAGTTTCATGAAACTGCCAGGCATTGGGCCGAAGACCGCTCAACGTCTGGCGTTTCATGTATTAGATATGAAAGAAGACGATGTTGTCCAATTTGCCAAATCTTTAGTGGATGTTAAACGAGAACTTACCTATTGTAGTGAATGCGGACATATAACTGAACAAGATCCATGTTACATTTGCCAAGATAAACAGAGAGATCGCACAATTATTTGTGTAGTTGAAGATGATAAAGATGTCATTGCTATGGAGAAGATGCGTGAATATAAAGGTTTATATCACGTCTTACATGGCTCTATTTCTCCAATGGATGGTATTGGACCAGAGGATATTAATATACCGAGTTTAATTAATCGTTTGAAAGATGAAGAAGTTAAAGAGCTTATCTTAGCGATGAACCCAAACCTAGAAGGTGAATCTACAGCGATGTATATCTCGAGGTTAGTAAAACCAATTGGTGTTACTGTAACGAGATTAGCTCAAGGTCTTTCTGTAGGTGGCGATTTAGAATACGCTGATGAAGTTACATTGTCGAAAGCGATTATGGGCCGAACAGAGATGTAGTACGCTATTAAACATATATATGAACGATTAAAGCTACCTATATAGGTAGCTTTAATTATTTGTAAATAAAATTAAAAAGATGTAAAAGAATTTAAAGTACGCGTAATAAGCGTTTTTCAAGTGTTTATAGGTAGTTTTTAGATGCTTATTATCTACAAAGCGAACTTTAAATAAGAAGGAGATATTAAAGTATGTTTATTGGTGTTCGAAGGCTGTTGTGAGCGGGTTAAAGTGTAAATTTTATAGTTGTTAAAAGGTTTTGATGCGTGTATAGTATTACTAGTAGAGCGAAACAACAAGTCAAACACAACAAACACAAAAAAGAAATACGAAACACAACGAAAATTAATTTTAAAAAGTTCTTGACTTTCTGAGTCATAACCTGTAGAATTAAGTCTTGTGATTAAGAAATGAACATTGAAAACTGAATTGCAATATGTCAACGTTAATTCCGAACGCAACATTAAATTGTTGGTTCAAACGTGTTAGAGATAACACACAAATTAGTATTTTATGAGCTAATCAAACATCATAATTCATTTATGGAGAGTTTGATCCTGGCTCAGGATGAACGCTGGCGGCGTGCCTAATACATGCAAGTCGAGCGAACGGATAAGGAGCTTGCTCCTTTGAAGTTAGCGGCGGACGGGTGAGTAACACGTGGGTAACCTACCTATAAGACTGGAATAACTTCGGGAAACCGGAGCTAATGCCGGATAACATTTGGAACCGCATGGTTCTAAAGTAAAAGATGGTTTTGCTATCACTTATAGATGGACCCGCGCCGTATTAGCTAGTTGGTAAGGTAACGGCTTACCAAGGCAACGATACGTAGCCGACCTGAGAGGGTGATCGGCCACACTGGAACTGAGACACGGTCCAGACTCCTACGGGAGGCAGCAGTAGGGAATCTTCCGCAATGGACGAAAGTCTGACGGAGCAACGCCGCGTGAGTGATGAAGGTTTTCGGATCGTAAAACTCTGTTATTAGGGAAGAACAAATGCGTAAGTAACTGTGCGCATCTTGACGGTACCTAATCAGAAAGCCACGGCTAACTACGTGCCAGCAGCCGCGGTAATACGTAGGTGGCAAGCGTTATCCGGAATTATTGGGCGTAAAGCGCGCGTAGGCGGTTTCTTAAGTCTGATGTGAAAGCCCACGGCTCAACCGTGGAGGGTCATTGGAAACTGGGAAACTTGAGTACAGAAGAGGAAAGTGGAATTCCATGTGTAGCGGTGAAATGCGCAGAGATATGGAGGAACACCAGTGGCGAAGGCGACTTTCTGGTCTGTAACTGACGCTGATGTGCGAAAGCGTGGGGATCAAACAGGATTAGATACCCTGGTAGTCCACGCCGTAAACGATGAGTGCTAAGTGTTAGGGGGTTTCCGCCCCTTAGTGCTGCAGCTAACGCATTAAGCACTCCGCCTGGGGAGTACGACCGCAAGGTTGAAACTCAAAGGAATTGACGGGGACCCGCACAAGCGGTGGAGCATGTGGTTTAATTCGAAGCAACGCGAAGAACCTTACCAAATCTTGACATCCTTTGAAAACTCTAGAGATAGAGCCTTCCCCTTCGGGGGACAAAGTGACAGGTGGTGCATGGTTGTCGTCAGCTCGTGTCGTGAGATGTTGGGTTAAGTCCCGCAACGAGCGCAACCCTTAAACTTAGTTGCCAGCATTTAGTTGGGCACTCTAGGTTGACTGCCGGTGACAAACCGGAGGAAGGTGGGGATGACGTCAAATCATCATGCCCCTTATGATTTGGGCTACACACGTGCTACAATGGACAATACAAAGGGCAGCTAAACCGCGAGGTCATGCAAATCCCATAAAGTTGTTCTCAGTTCGGATTGTAGTCTGCAACTCGACTACATGAAGCCGGAATCGCTAGTAATCGTAGATCAGCATGCTACGGTGAATACGTTCCCGGGTCTTGTACACACCGCCCGTCACACCACGAGAGTTTGTAACACCCGAAGCCGGTGGAGTAACCATTTATGGAGCTAGCCGTCGAAGGTGGGACAAATGATTGGGGTGAAGTCGTAACAAGGTAGCCGTATCGGAAGGTGCGGCTGGATCACCTCCTTTCTAAGGATATATTCGGAACATCTTCCTTGAGAAGATGAAGAGGAATGACATTGACATATTGCATTCAGTTTTGAATGCTCATTACGAGTATTCATTGCGTTATTTTGTACATTGAAAACTAGATATGTAAGTAAAATTTATGATTTTACCAAGCAAAACCGAGTGAATTAGAGTTTTAAAAAGCTTGAATTCAAAAAAATAGAAATAATCGCTAGTGTTCGAAAGAACACTCACAGATTAATAACATTTTAGGTTTTCAACCGATTTTTTTCGTGTTGAAAGTCGAAAAGATTAAGTTATTAAGGGCGCACGGTGGATGCCTTGGCACTAGAAGCCTACGAAGGACGTTACTAACGACGATATGCTTTGGGGAGCTGTAAGTAAGCTTTGATCCAGAGATTTCCGAATGGGGAAACCCAACACGAGTTATGTCGTGTTATCGATATGTGAATACATAGCATATCTGAAGGCAGACGCGGGGAACTGAAACATCTTAGTACCCGCAGGAAGAGAAAGAAAAATCGATTCCCTGAGTAGCGGCGAGCGAAACGGGAAGAGCCCAAACCAACGAGCTTGCTTGTTGGGGTTGTAGGACACTCTATACGGAGTTACAAAAGAACAAATTAGACGAATCATCTGGAAAGATGAATCAAAGAAGGTAATAATCCTGTAGTCGAAAGTTTGTTCACTCTTGAGTGGATCCTGAGTACGACGGAACACGAGAAATTCCGTCGGAATCCGGGAGGACCATCTCCCAAGGCTAAATACTCTCTAGTGACCGATAGTGAACCAGTACCGTGAGGGAAAGGTGAAAAGTACCCCGGAAGGGGAGTGAAATAGAACTTGAAACCGTGTGCTTACAAGTAGTCAGAGCCCGTTAATGGGTGATGGCGTGCCTTTTGTAGAATGAACCGGCGAGTTACGATTTGATGCAAGGTTAAGCAGTTAATGTGGAGCCGTAGCGAAAGCGAGTCTGAATAGGGCGTTGAGTATTTGGTCGTAGACCCGAAACCAGGTGATCTACCCATGACCAGGCTGAAGTTCAGGTAACACTGAATGGAGGGCCGAACCGACTTACGTTGAAAAGTGAGCGGATGAGTTGTGGGTAGCGGAGAAATTCCAATCGAACCTGGAGATAGCTGGTTCTCTCCGAAATAGCTTTAGGGCTAGCCTTAAGTAATGATTATTGGAGGTAGAGCACTGTTTGGACGAGGGGCCCTTATCGGGTTACCGAATTCAGACAAACTCCGAATGCCAATCAATTTTATCTTAGGAGTTAGAACGCGGGTGATAAGGTCCGTGTTCGAAAGGGAAACAGCCCAGACCACCAGCTAAGGTCCCAAAATATATGTTAAGTGGAAAAGGATGTGGCGTTGCCCAGACAACTAGTATGTTGGCTTAGAAGCAGCCATCATTTAAAGAGTGCGTAATAGCTCACTAGTCGAGTGACACTGCGCCGAAAATGTACCGGGGCTAAACATATTACCGAAGCTGTGGATTGTCCGTAAGGACAGTGGTAGGAGAGCGTTCTAAGGGCGTTGAAGCATGATCGCAAGGACATGTGGAGCGCTTAGAAGTGAGAATGCCGGTGTGAGTAGCGAAAGACGGGTGAGAATCCCGTCCACCGATTGACTAAGGTTTCCAGAGGAAGGCTCGTCCGCTCTGGGTTAGTCGGGTCCTAAGCTGAGGCCGATAGGCGTAGGCGATGGATAACAGGTTGATATTCCTGTACCACCAAATTTCGTTTTAAGCGATGGGGGGACGCAGTAGGATAGGCGAAGCGTACTATTGGATTGTACGTCCAAGCAATGAGACTGAGTGTTAGGCAAATCCGGCACTCTTAAGGTCAAGTTGTGATGGGGAGAGGAAATTGTTTCCTCGAGTCGTTGATTTCACACTGCCAAGAAAAGCCTCTAGCTAGAATTTTGGTGCCCGTACCGCAAACCGACACAGGTAGTCAAGATGAGAATTCTAAGGTGAGCGAGCGAACTCTCGTTAAGGAACTCGGCAAAATGACCCCGTAACTTCGGGAGAAGGGGTGCTCTTTAGGGTTAACGCCCAGGAGAGCCGCAGTGAATAGGCCCAAGCGACTGTTTATCAAAAACACAGGTCTCTGCTAAACCGTAAGGTGATGTATAGGGGCTGACGCCTGCCCGGTGCTCGGAAGGTTAAGAGGAGTGGTTAGCTTCGGCGAAGCTACGAATCGAAGCCCCAGTAAACGGCGGCCGTAACTATAACGGTCCTAAGGTAGCGAAATTCCTTGTCGGGTAAGTTCCGACCCGCACGAAAGGCGTAACGATTTGGGCACTGTCTCAACGAGAGACTCGGTGAAATCATAGTACCTGTGAAGATGCGGGTTACCCGCGACAGGACGGAAAGACCCCGTGGAGCTTTACTGTAGTCTGATATTGAAATTCGGTACAACTTGTACAGGATAGGTAGGAGCCTTTGAAACGTGAGCGCCGGCTTACGTCGAGGCGTTGGTGGGATACTACCCTTGCTGTGTTGGATTTCTAACCCGCACCATTTATCATGGTGGGAGACAGTGTCAGATGGACAGTTTGACTGGGGCGGTCGCCTCCTAAAGAGTAACGGAGGCGCTCAAAGGTTTCCTCAGAATGGTTGGAAATCATTCATAGAGTGTAAAGGCATAAGGAAGCTTGACTGCGAGACTTACAAGTCGAGCAGGGTCGAAAGACGGACTTAGTGATCCGGTGGTTCCGCATGGAAGGGCCATCGCTCAACGGATAAAAGCTACCCCGGGGATAACAGGCTTATCTCCCCCAAGAGTTCACATCGACGGGGAGGTTTGGCACCTCGATGTCGGCTCATCGCATCCTGGGGCTGTAGTCGGTCCCAAGGGTTGGGCTGTTCGCCCATTAAAGCGGTACGCGAGCTGGGTTCAGAACGTCGTGAGACAGTTCGGTCCCTATCCGTCGTGGGCGCAGGAAATTTGAGAGGAGCTGTCCTTAGTACGAGAGGACCGGGATGGACATACCTCTGGTGTACCAGTTGTCGTGCCAACGGCATCGCTGGGTAGCTATGTATGGACGGGATAAGTGCTGAAAGCATCTAAGCATGAAGCCCCCCTCAAGATGAGATTTCCCAACTTCGGTTATAAGATCCCTCAAAGATGATGAGGTTAATAGGTTCGAGGTGGAAGCATAGCGATATGTGGAGCTGACGAATACTAATCGATCGAAGACTTAATCAAATTTAAAAGTGTTTTGTTTGGCATTATCAAATTTTACTTACTATCTAGTTTTGAATGTATAATTTTTATACAGTTCATTGTCTGGTGACAATGGCAAGGAGGTCACACCTGTTCCCATGCCGAACACAGTAGTTAAGCTCCTTAGCGCCGATGGTAGTCGGACTTACGTTCCGCAAGAGTAGGACGTTGCCAGGCAATTAAGGACCCGAAAGGGTCTTTTTTTTATGGAGAAAAAGAGCTTAACTACCAAAAACAACTGGTTTAAAATATGAGCACATAAGCTGAAGCTCATGTGTAAGAACTACTAATCCCAATGAGATTGGGAAGTAGTTCTTTAGAAGCTGACGAACTCAGCGAAAGACGCGACGAGCTTAAAAGCGGTAAGTGAGTAAGGAAAGAGCGCAAGTGAGAAAAGATGCGAGCGCTTGGCTTATATCAGGAAAGCTCCTTAGCGCCGATGGTAGCTGATTTACGTTCCGCAAGAGTAGGGTAAGAGGGATACAAAAGACAAGTCTTTTGTATAAGTGCTCCTAAACTCTAATTATTAGAATAAGGAGCACTTTACAGGCAATTAAGGACCCGAAAGGGTCTTTTTTTTATGGATAAAAAGAGCTTAACTACCAGGGTTACAAGAGTGAAGCGATTGCATAAGTATTACTAACCTCTATAAACTGAGGGGCAGTCTTTATCGAAGAACTGAAATTTTGATTTAAAACATGAACACATAAGCTGAGATCATGTGTAAGGACTACTAACCTCAATAAATTGAGAAGTAGAAGTTTTTACAGCCAGTGTTATAGGATACGAGGAGTCGAGACTGAGAGGTCTCTTTTTTGTGGAAAAATAGTGTGAATCTCATCCTAAGAGATATGAGAATAATTTAAGGATTACAAGAGCTGGTGCTCTTGTATAAGAACTACTAATTTCGCAAGCGAAAAAGTGGTTCTTTATAAATTAAAAAGTGGTAGTTTATAGGAATATAAGAGTTGAAGGCCATATTAAATGTGATTTATTTTTGGGTTAGGTAAATAAAGTATTCTAGAGTTCTAGTTAACATTTAGTATTCACTTAATTTACTACTGCATAGAGTAAAAATTTTTTTCGCTTATATTATCCAAAAGGCTTATCAATATATAACTTTTCAACTGATATAAGAATTAGAGTATCATCTCTTTTATGTATGGAATTTCCATTTGTGAGTTTTCAATGTGTTAATATAAATTTATTTAATAGTTCTGATATTCATAAGATTAAAGACATAGGTTGTTTTTTACTTGATCTATAAATTTTTAAGTATGTTTTAAAAGATAAAAATTATTGGAAGAATAATTAGAGCAATATTTTCGAGATTTTCACTTTTATTATTTGGAAGAATTAGATTATATAAATTATGAATAGAGAAAAAGTTTAAAAAAACATAGTGAGCAACGAGAAATAAAATAGTGAATAATCTTCCAAATAGAGTGATATATAGTTATTTTAGAAAGGGATTAGCCTTCCTTGTATTTGGATTTATTACATTGAAAAAGCTGTAGTTACTAGAGATTCGACTATAATATAGTCTTAATGAATTAGATTTGTTTAATAAATGTAAGTTTTGTAGCGATAGTGTAAATTTTACTGTTGTTAAAAGCTTTTTATGCGTGTATAGTATTACTAGTCGAGCTAAACAACACGACAAACACAAAAAGAAATACGAAACACAACGAAAATTAATTTTAAAAAGTTCTTGACTTTCTGAGTCATAACCTGTAAAATTAAGTCTTGTGATTAAGAAATGAACATTGAAAACTGAATTGCAATATGTCAACGTTAATTCCGAACGCAACATTAAATTGTTGGTTCAAACGTGTTAGAGATAACACACAAATTAGTATTTTATGAGCTAATCAAACATCATAATTCATTTATGGAGAGTTTGATCCTGGCTCAGGATGAACGCTGGCGGCGTGCCTAATACATGCAAGTCGAGCGAACGGATAAGGAGCTTGCTCCTTTGAAGTTAGCGGCGGACGGGTGAGTAACACGTGGGTAACCTACCTATAAGACTGGAATAACTTCGGGAAACCGGAGCTAATGCCGGATAACATTTGGAACCGCATGGTTCTAAAGTAAAAGATGGTTTTGCTATCACTTATAGATGGACCCGCGCCGTATTAGCTAGTTGGTAAGGTAACGGCTTACCAAGGCAACGATACGTAGCCGACCTGAGAGGGTGATCGGCCACACTGGAACTGAGACACGGTCCAGACTCCTACGGGAGGCAGCAGTAGGGAATCTTCCGCAATGGACGAAAGTCTGACGGAGCAACGCCGCGTGAGTGATGAAGGTTTTCGGATCGTAAAACTCTGTTATTAGGGAAGAACAAATGCGTAAGTAACTGTGCGCATCTTGACGGTACCTAATCAGAAAGCCACGGCTAACTACGTGCCAGCAGCCGCGGTAATACGTAGGTGGCAAGCGTTATCCGGAATTATTGGGCGTAAAGCGCGCGTAGGCGGTTTCTTAAGTCTGATGTGAAAGCCCACGGCTCAACCGTGGAGGGTCATTGGAAACTGGGAAACTTGAGTACAGAAGAGGAAAGTGGAATTCCATGTGTAGCGGTGAAATGCGCAGAGATATGGAGGAACACCAGTGGCGAAGGCGACTTTCTGGTCTGTAACTGACGCTGATGTGCGAAAGCGTGGGGATCAAACAGGATTAGATACCCTGGTAGTCCACGCCGTAAACGATGAGTGCTAAGTGTTAGGGGGTTTCCGCCCCTTAGTGCTGCAGCTAACGCATTAAGCACTCCGCCTGGGGAGTACGACCGCAAGGTTGAAACTCAAAGGAATTGACGGGGACCCGCACAAGCGGTGGAGCATGTGGTTTAATTCGAAGCAACGCGAAGAACCTTACCAAATCTTGACATCCTTTGAAAACTCTAGAGATAGAGCCTTCCCCTTCGGGGGACAAAGTGACAGGTGGTGCATGGTTGTCGTCAGCTCGTGTCGTGAGATGTTGGGTTAAGTCCCGCAACGAGCGCAACCCTTAAACTTAGTTGCCGGCATTTAGTTGGGCACTCTAGGTTGACTGCCGGTGACAAACCGGAGGAAGGTGGGGATGACGTCAAATCATCATGCCCCTTATGATTTGGGCTACACACGTGCTACAATGGACAATACAAAGGGCAGCTAAACCGCGAGGTCATGCAAATCCCATAAAGTTGTTCTCAGTTCGGATTGTAGTCTGCAACTCGACTACATGAAGCTGGAATCGCTAGTAATCGTAGATCAGCATGCTACGGTGAATACGTTCCCGGGTCTTGTACACACCGCCCGTCACACCACGAGAGTTTGTAACACCCGAAGCCGGTGGAGTAACCATTTATGGAGCTAGCCGTCGAAGGTGGGACAAATGATTGGGGTGAAGTCGTAACAAGGTAGCCGTATCGGAAGGTGCGGTCGGATCACCTCCTTTCTAAGGATATATTCGGAACATCTTCCTTGAGAAGATGAAGAGGAATGACATTGACATATTGCATTCAGTTTTGAATGCTCATTACGAGTATTCATTGCGTTATTTTGTACATTGAAAACTAGATATGTAAGTAAAATTTATGATTTTACCAAGCAAAACCGAGTGAATTAGAGTTTTAAAAAGCTTGAATTCAAAAAAATAGAAATAATCGCTAGTGTTCGAAAGAACACTCACAGATTAATAACATTTTAGGTTTTCAACCGATTTTTTTCGTGTTGAAAGTCGAAAAGATTAAGTTATTAAGGGCGCACGGTGGATGCCTTGGCACTAGAAGCCTACGAAGGACGTTACTAACGACGATATGCTTTGGGGAGCTGTAAGTAAGCTTTGATCCAGAGATTTCCGAATGGGGAAACCCAACACGAGTTATGTCGTGTTATCGATATGTGAATACATAGCATATCTGAAGGCAGACGCGGGGAACTGAAACATCTTAGTACCCGCGGGAAGAGAAAGAAAAATCGATTCCCTGAGTAGCGGCGAGCGAAACGGGAAGAGCCCAAACCAACGAGCTTGCTTGTTGGGGTTGTAGGACACTCTATACGGAGTTACAAAAGAACAAATTAGACGAATCATCTGGAAAGATGAATCAAAGAAGGTAATAATCCTGTAGTCGAAAGTTTGTTCACTCTTGAGTGGATCCTGAGTACGACGGAACACGAGAAATTCCGTCGGAATCCGGGAGGACCATCTCCCAAGGCTAAATACTCTCTAGTGACCGATAGTGAACCAGTACCGTGAGGGAAAGGTGAAAAGTACCCCGGAAGGGGAGTGAAATAGAACTTGAAACCGTGTGCTTACAAGTAGTCAGAGCCCGTTAATGGGTGATGGCGTGCCTTTTGTAGAATGAACCGGCGAGTTACGATTTGATGCAAGGTTAAGCAGTTAATGTGGAGCCGTAGCGAAAGCGAGTCTGAATAGGGCGTTGAGTATTTGGTCGTAGACCCGAAACCAGGTGATCTACCCATGACCAGGCTGAAGTTCAGGTAACACTGAATGGAGGGCCGAACCGACTTACGTTGAAAAGTGAGCGGATGAGTTGTGGGTAGCGGAGAAATTCCAATCGAACCTGGAGATAGCTGGTTCTCTCCGAAATAGCTTTAGGGCTAGCCTTAAGTAATGATTATTGGAGGTAGAGCACTGTTTGGACGAGGGGCCCTTATCGGGTTACCGAATTCAGACAAACTCCGAATGCCAATCAATTTTATCTTAGGAGTTAGAACGCGGGTGATAAGGTCCGTGTTCGAAAGGGAAACAGCCCAGACCACCAGCTAAGGTCCCAAAATATATGTTAAGTGGAAAAGGATGTGGCGTTGCCCAGACAACTAGTATGTTGGCTTAGAAGCAGCCATCATTTAAAGAGTGCGTAATAGCTCACTAGTCGAGTGACACTGCGCCGAAAATGTACCGGGGCTAAACATATTACCGAAGCTGTGGATTGTCCGTAAGGACAGTGGTAGGAGAGCGTTCTAAGGGCGTTGAAGCATGATCGCAAGGACATGTGGAGCGCTTAGAAGTGAGAATGCCGGTGTGAGTAGCGAAAGACGGGTGAGAATCCCGTCCACCGATTGACTAAGGTTTCCAGAGGAAGGCTCGTCCGCTCTGGGTTAGTCGGGTCCTAAGCTGAGGCCGATAGGCGTAGGCGATGGATAACAGGTTGATATTCCTGTACCACCAAATTTCGTTTTAAGCGATGGGGGGACGCAGTAGGATAGGCGAAGCGTACTATTGGATTGTACGTCCAAGCAATGAGACTGAGTGTTAGGCAAATCCGGCACTCTTAAGGTCAAGTTGTGATGGGGAGAGGAAATTGTTTCCTCGAGTCGTTGATTTCACACTGCCAAGAAAAGCCTCTAGCTAGAATTTTGGTGCCCGTACCGCAAACCGACACAGGTAGTCAAGATGAGAATTCTAAGGTGAGCGAGCGAACTCTCGTTAAGGAACTCGGCAAAATGACCCCGTAACTTCGGGAGAAGGGGTGCTCTTTAGGGTTAACGCCCAGGAGAGCCGCAGTGAATAGGCCCAAGCGACTGTTTATCAAAAACACAGGTCTCTGCTAAACCGTAAGGTGATGTATAGGGGCTGACGCCTGCCCGGTGCTCGGAAGGTTAAGAGGAGTGGTTAGCTTCGGCGAAGCTACGAATCGAAGCCCCAGTAAACGGCGGCCGTAACTATAACGGTCCTAAGGTAGCGAAATTCCTTGTCGGGTAAGTTCCGACCCGCACGAAAGGCGTAACGATTTGGGCACTGTCTCAACGAGAGACTCGGTGAAATCATAGTACCTGTGAAGATGCAGGTTACCCGCGACAGGACGGAAAGACCCCGTGGAGCTTTACTGTAGTCTGATATTGAAATTCGGTACAACTTGTACAGGATAGGTAGGAGCCTTTGAAACGTGAGCGCCGGCTTACGTCGAGGCGTTGGTGGGATACTACCCTTGCTGTGTTGGATTTCTAACCCGCACCATTTATCATGGTGGGAGACAGTGTCAGATGGACAGTTTGACTGGGGCGGTCGCCTCCTAAAGAGTAACGGAGGCGCTCAAAGGTTTCCTCAGAATGGTTGGAAATCATTCATAGAGTGTAAAGGCATAAGGAAGCTTGACTGCGAGACTTACAAGTCGAGCAGGGTCGAAAGACGGACTTAGTGATCCGGTGGTTCCGCATGGAAGGGCCATCGCTCAACGGATAAAAGCTACCCCGGGGATAACAGGCTTATCTCCCCCAAGAGTTCACATCGACGGGGAGGTTTGGCACCTCGATGTCGGCTCATCGCATCCTGGGGCTGTAGTCGGTCCCAAGGGTTGGGCTGTTCGCCCATTAAAGCGGTACGCGAGCTGGGTTCAGAACGTCGTGAGACAGTTCGGTCCCTATCCGTCGTGGGCGCAGGAAATTTGAGAGGAGCTGTCCTTAGTACGAGAGGACCGGGATGGACATACCTCTGGTGTACCAGTTGTCGTGCCAACGGCATCGCCGGGTAGCTATGTATGGACGGGATAAGTGCTGAAAGCATCTAAGCATGAAGCCCCCTCAAGATGAGATTTCCCAACTTCGGTTATAAGATCCCTCAAAGATGATGAGGTTAATAGGTTCGAGGTGGAAGCATAGCGATATGTGGAGCTGACGAATACTAATCGATCGAAGACTTAATCAAATTTAAAAGTGTTTTGTTTGGCATTATCAAATTTTACTTACTATCTAGTTTTGAATGTATAATTTTTATACAGTTCATTGTCTGGTGACAATGGCAAGGAGGTCACACCTGTTCCCATGCCGAACACAGTAGTTAAGCTCCTTAGCGCCGATGGTAGTCGGACTTACGTTCCGCAAGAGTAGGACGTTGCCAGGCAATT